>OZ242051.1:0-1190000 GCA_965205255.1 Pseudomonadales bacterium
TTGGTTACGTTTGTGCTGTATCCAACTGGTAATACAAATTACTATCCGAAGTATTGTATTAACAAATCCCCTAAAAAAACAACTGGCTTTTGTATTTTGTGGTACAGATTGATGCTCTGCTCAAATATCAGACAGGTTTCTCATTCCTAAAAAATATTTTTTAAAAAAATAAGATCATGCTAAATCTAAAAAAAAAGGAACTTTAACTAGCAACACAACTTCCTGACTAAACAGCAAAATCATCGTATACTATCACCACTATTTTAATCAGAATCATGCTATTTTGTCGCGGAGGCTTATAATGGACAGGGAAACCATGGAGTTTGACGTTATTATAATTGGCGCAGGCCCAGCAGGTCTGTCAGCCGCTTGCCGACTGATGCAGTTATTCCAAAAAGAAGAAAAAAAACCAAGTGTTTGTGTTATTGAAAAAGGCTCCGAAGTCGGAGCCCACATTCTTTCAGGTGCAGTGTTAGACACTAAAGCTTTAAACGAACTATTCAGTGACTGGAAAGAAACAGATGCGCCGATTACAACCGCTGTTTCTCAGGACGATTTTTATTATTTAACAACGCCTGATAAGTGTCTTCGGATGCCTTCAACACTAATACCACCAACAATGCAAAATAAAGGAAATTATATTATTAGTCTGGGAAACTTTTGTCGCTGGCTTGCAAAGCAGGCCGAAGCTTTAGGTGTTGAAATCTTTCCAGGTTTTAGTGCAAGCTCACTACTTCTTGAAAACAACACTGTTAAAGGTGTGATTACAGGTGATATGGGTATAAGCAAAACAGGAGAACACAAAGCAGAGTTTATGCCGGGCATGGAGCTCAGAGCCAGATACACTGTTTTTGCAGAAGGTAGCAGAGGGCACCTGGGAAAACAATTAATAAACCACTTTTGTCTTGATAAAGGCAAAGACCCCCAACATTATGGCATAGGCATAAAGGAAATATGGCAAGTACCTGAAGAAGTTTACCAGCCAGGGCGCGTTGTTCATACGATAGGCTGGCCACTATCGTTAACAAAAACAACAGGTGGTGGTTTTATGTATCACCTCGACAATAACGAAGTAGTCGTTGGACTGGTAACGGACCTTAACTATTCTCATCCATATTTAGATCCCTACCAAGAATTTCAGCAATTCAAAACACACTCGGTAATAAGAAAAATTTTAGAAAAAGGCAAACGAATTTCTTATGGTGCCCGTGCTATCTCAAAAGGTGGCATACAGTCTTTGCCTAAAATGAATTTTCCGGGTGGTTTGTTAATAGGCTGCGATGCAGGCACTCTCAACAGTGCAAAAATCAAAGGCTCTCATACAGCAATGAAAAGTGGCATGCTGGCAGCTGAATGTATTTATGACTCTATTCGTAAAAACGATAAGGATGTCAGCCTTAACAGTTACACCCACGCCTTTAAAAAATCATGGATTTACAAAGAGCTCTACGAACAAAGAAACTTTGCACCACTAATACATAAATATGGTACTGTTATGGGTGCTGCTGTAAGCCTGCTGAACATGAAATGCAATAATTGTCTTATTCCCTATACATTAAGAGATAAAGCCCCTGATTACACACGTTTAAAAACTCTGAAAGACGCAAAACCTATCACCTACCCTAAACCAGATGGTGTAGTAACCTTTGATCGTATGTCTTCAGTATTTCTCTCAAACACTTCTCATGAAGAAGATCAGCCCTGTCATTTAAAGTTAACTGACAGTAATATACCGATTAAAGAAAATCTTCCCGTATACGATGAACCGGCACAGCGCTATTGCCCTGCAGGAGTTTATGAAATAGTGGAAGAAAATAACAAAAAGCGCTTTGTCATTAATGCTCAAAACTGCGTACACTGCAAAACCTGTGACATCAAAGATCCGGCACAAAACATTACATGGGTCCCGCCAGAGAGCGGTGGCGGACCAAATTATCCAAACATGTAAAAACATTTCTTAAAATCAACTAGTCAGTCTCAAGGGACTGAGTTTTAGCTGATTTTATTAGCCTTTGTCTAACCGGAATTTTTCAGAGCAACGCCACAACCTGGGGCAAACCCCCAGAATTTCTCTTTCTTAAAAGTCATCTTGTGGCTGCTTTCCAGTAATCTGAAACTGTCGCTGTTGCAGGTAAGCATCTCTCATGAAGGTGTATTTATCACCTGCTATAAGTTGCTCACTTTTTAATGCATTCGCCCGCAAATGAGTAACATGCAAAGCTGTCAAGGAAAAATCTACTTTAAAATCAGCATAATTTGGTGGGTACGTGTAACTATCCGGCACTAAGCCAGTTGCCGACCTGAGGGTTGATGGTCCCAAAAAAGGCAACACCAGATAAGGCCCCGAAGGCAAGCCCCAGCGAGCAAGCGTTATACCAAAATCCTGATAATGTTTTTTTATACCGAGAGGAGTAGCTAAATCAACTAGCCCTAACTGTCCAATAGTAGAATTAAGTGCAAATCTCAGCAAAGAGACTCCTGCATCTTCAAGTTTAAGCTGCAATAACGCATTGGCAAAGTTACGAATATCACCAAGATTACTAAAAAAATTACCCACCAACCCCTTAACAGTATTTGGCGTATAGGTTTCATACTTCAAAGCAACCGGTCTTAACACATAACTATCTACTTTATCATTAAAATCAAAAACGGAGCGATTGAAACTTTCCCAGGGATCATCAAAAGAGACCACACTAGTACTTTTTGCCCACGCAACATTCCCGACCAGTAAAAGATTCAGACAGAGCAGAAATAATCCGCGTTTCACTATCCCTTTCATAACTCCTCCATTAAACAATATTGACACCTATTTTCTACTTCATCCTCCTGACAAAAAAGTAGAATACAATATATCTATCATAAACAAAGTTATTATACTTGAATTATAATTATATAAGCCCCCAGTAATCATTAAATAAATTTTATGCATATTTTACTCCATTAAGGCACTCACTAACGAGCCTGTAATATTTTGCTAATGCCAATATCATGTAAGTAAAATCAATATTGATGCTATTTATCTACCATCAGAAATTCTATTCCTCTAGATTGTTGTTTAGCCTCCAGACCTTCTACGTCTTGTACCGGAAATATCAGCTTGCAAAAATGCAGAAGGCAAAGGTTATCTACTAACGGTGATAGATTTTAGCCTTTGCTACTTGAATGTGTAATAACAAGAAGCTTTTTGCATGTTAAAAATCAGCGGGGGACACTGTAAGCAATATCTTTGCTGGCAGAATATGATAAAAATGGTACTAATCGAATACTCTACAAAATACCACATCGTGAATTTATCACCACATATTCAGACATTAATACGCAAATCCAATTGATTGAAATAAGCAAGGATAGTGTATTTTCAATACACTATTTTTAATAATACGTTTTACCGATTCAGGCTGTATAACTTACTATTATGCAAAAACCCACCTCTAATTATTTTTGCGCTACTTTTCTGAACTTGCTGTTATTCGTTGAAGTTCCTCGCAATAGCTGACTACTCCTCGTCACTTCGCCTTTAACAGCAAGCCATAAAAGCATGCTCAGAACAGTGCTTAGAAGTAGGTTTTGTATCACTCATGCAGTTTATTCTTTTAACTACATCCAGCTTAGCTGGCTAAAGTGGCGTCACATTTGTTGCACAAGGACCTTTTTGCCCTTGACCAACAACATATTCAACATGTTGTCCTTCATCAAGTGATTTATAACCACCTGCCTGAATTTCTGAATGATGGACAAATAAGTCTTTACTACCGTCTTCAGGGGTAATAAAACCAAACCCTTTGTCTGCATTAAACCACTTAACTATACCTTTATCTTTACTCATATTCTCAATCTTTAGTTGGTGATCTTTGGGATACTAATATCGTTATCACCATTACGAGATCAGCTTCTGTATTCTATATTAATACAGCGAAAAAATAAGGTTTTGTTGCAAAAATTTTCCAAGTAGCCCAGTTTATTTAAAAAAACGATACTCAATGGCTATGTCTCACTTTAAATGGAGTCATTTTACAAGAGAGATTATTCACCGAGCAATGCGTTGGTAGTACAACTATGGTATCGCCCACCCTGAACTGAATGAAATTCTAGATAAACGGAATGTAGAGATTAATCATATAACCATCTACTGCTACGTACAGAAGTATACACCGGAAATAGAAAAGCTCCTGCACCGATATTGAAAGCCCAGCTAAAACTCTAGCTGAAGAGTCGATAAAATCAATATCTTGGTTAAAGAAAAATAGATGTATCTGTACCGAGAGATTACCAAAGAAGGTAAAACGATCGACTTTTACTTTTCCAGCCGAGATATTCATATGAATACAACTGAATTTGTCCAAGTTATTTCGTACATATTCCTTACTGTTTACATGATTTCTTCTACATACCCAAAATTTAATCTATCTCAAACACATAAGTAGTATTTCCACAGTCTCCTTTTTTCCGACCTATATTTGCATGCTTTCTTCTAGACATATCATAGACTCAGTTTTGACAGAAATTATTTCTAATAATCTTTTTTAACGGGTTGAAATTTTAATGATTACGCCTCCTGAGTAGCTTCCTTTAATAATATCTATCTGACCAAATTTCGATATTTAATTTAACATCTGGCTGATATCATCACTACATGAACAAGCAAAAGAATCACCTGCATACAAAAAAGAAATAGAAATGATTCCAATAAAAACATATTTTTTAAATAAGACTACCTAACTCTTTTCATTGATTTTTAACGATTTATAATTTTTTCTTATATTTGATGAAAAATCAAACGACATAAATCTGATAGAACAAACAGGAAAACAATGACTCGCATAAAAATAAGAGCTAATGCCAATTTCATTGAAAGTACTTATGTGATTGAGGACAAAATTAATCCACCCTAAAGTTGGTTAATAAATACACACTTACGCCCCTCATTTTAGTTTGCATGAACAAACCACAATAGGGTATATTGAACAACTCAAGCAGAAGGTGGCCTGAGTCTCATATCGAACGAACCTGTACAGATTAGTTTTAGTCACAAATAATACACAAGAATTTAAATCTGTAAACGAATTAAAAATAGAAGACTGAATTTGTTGATAAGAGCACCTTATTAAGGTATACTGCGTTACTGTCGGAAAGATGGTAGCCAGTATAGAAAAGAAGAAGCTTAAAATAATCACACTAATTTTAGCTACTTAAAATAGTTATATTGCTTGAATCTAAGATATTTTATTATCACAGATTATTTTTTCGCTGTATTAATATAGAATGCATAAGCTAATCTCGTAATGGTGATAACGATATTAGTATTCCAAATATCACCAATTAAAGATTGAGAATATGAGTAAAGATAAAGGTATAGTTAAGTGGTTTAATGCAGACAAAGGATTTGGTTTTATTACCCCTGAAGACGGTAGTAAAGACTTATTTGTCCATCACTCAGAAATTCTGGCAACTGGCTACAAATCACTTGATGAAGGACAACATGTTGAATATGCTGTCGGTCAAGGGCAAAAAGGTCCCTGCGCAACGAATGTGAAGTCACTTTAGTCAGCCAAGCTGAACATAGTTAAAATGACAATCCGCATGAATCATGCCAAAGGTTGCTTGTAACTTCTGTTGCGAGCGTCTTTTTCTGGTTTGCTGTTATAGATAAAGTGACTTGTAATAGCTAGCTATTACGAGGAGCTTCAAGTCATAACAGCAAGATCAGAATAATAGCACCACCAGAAGTTAGAAGCTGCTTGTGCTATTACATTACAAACTTGTAAAAAAATGCATTAACCATCTTTCAAACAGAATATGCCGTTACTGTTTCATGCATTAAATCTCATCGCAAATGCTGATCTATAGCCCGTCATTTTTCATTTAAAAGCATTCACTTAAAAAAGTTTTAATAGCCCAAAACAGGTTTTGGTATAGAGTTTATTATCAATAGAATCACCAAAACCAGCCAGGAGACGGCAAACGACAGTTTTTAAGTTGCCATCCGTAGGTAGAGGCTAAACGCTCCACCTTCTTGGCAACACCCGGCAGCCACCTTTTCTTTTTCCAGGTTCCCCGTCGATATCCTCCCCAGCCTTCATGGTAGTTAAGGTAAACAAGATCAGCCCTCCACGGTGAAATACCATTAACTTTATTTGTTTTACGCACATACCAGCCAATGAAATCAATAGAATCTGCAAAATTACTACGCGAGGGAAACCAGGAATTGCTACCCTCATTCTTGTATTCATCCCACACGGGATCTTGAGCTTGTGCATAACCATAAGCAGAGGAAGTTCGGGGCAAAGGAATAAACAGAAACCAAGGACGATCAGGTTGGGCATCAGCCCGAAAATGCGACTCCTGCTTCATGATAGACATCAACACCTGAATAGGAACTCCCCATCGTTTACTCGCTTTATAAGCGGCTTTATACCAACCAGGCCGGTCCTGAAAAATATTGCATAAATTGTTTGGATTAGCCGGAGGTTCCAGTGAAGCACATCCAGTTAATGCAAGACAAAAAATTGCCACAATGACCATAAACCATAGTCTTTTCAAAAAAATCTCCCTTTTTTATTATTCAAAAATTACAGCAAATCACAAAACTACGTTAAGCTATATTTGTTCAATAATTTATCTGACAGAGATGACAGAGACCAGAATGAACAAAGATGTTACAGTCGTTTGTATTCTTCAAGAAAATCTATAAACATCTTTTCATTAATCACTTCAATTCCAAGATCATTAGCTTTAGTTAATTTAGAGCCAGCTTTATTACCAGCAACAACTTTCGTCGTTTTCACCGATACTGAACCTGCCACTTTTGCACCGAGAGTTACCACATGCGCCTTACTTTCATCTTTTGTCAAAGCTGTTAAAGCGCCTGTAAACACCCAAGTTTGCCCTTTAAGAGGAAGGTTTTCTTTTATCGCTACTTTCACCTGTGACCAGCAAACTCCTTTTTCTTTTAATGACTTGATAATATCAATATTATGCGACTGTCGAAAGAAAATATTAATGTGGCTAGCTACCACGGGCCCAACATCATCAATTTGTTTTAGTTTATCAATATCAGCCTCTATAATAGGTGATAAATCTCCAAAAGCAGATGCTAGAGATTGTGCGGTTGACTCACCTACTTCTCTGATACCTAGGGCATATATAAATTTTGCCAGTGTTGTTTTTTTGCAGCGTTCCAGTGCAAGAATTAGATTACCAGCCGATTTTTTACCCATACGATCACATTCAGCTAACTCTACCTCAGATAAGTCAAATATATCCGAAACAGACTTAACCAACCTGCGCTCAACAAGTTGATCGATTAATTTATCACCAAACCCGTTAATATTCAGGGCCTTGCGTGAAGAAAAATGTTTAATGGCTTCTTTTCGTTGTGCAGAACAAAACAACCCACCTGTACAACGAACCACAGCCTCACCTGATAAACGCTCAGTTTCAGAACCACATACCGGACAATGAACAGGAGCTATCACCCGTTTAATATTTTGAGGGCGCCCAGAAAGAATAACCTTGACCACCTGCGGGATGACATCACCTGCACGACGAACAATAACAGAGTCGCCTTTTCGCACATCTAAACGCTCAATCTCATCCATATTATGCAAAGAGGCATTACTTACCGTCACACCACCAACAAATACAGGCTCAAGCCTTGCAACGGGTGTAATTGCACCGGTTCGCCCTACTTGAAATTCAATATCATTAACAACAGTTATTTCCTCCTGTGCCGGAAATTTTCTAGCAATAGCCCAGCGCGGAACCCGAGTTAAAAAGCCTAACTGTCGCTGAAGACCAAAGCTATTCACCTTAAACACAATACCATCAATATCGTATGGGAGATCATCTCTTTGCGTTGAAATTTTTTTATAATATTCAATACAATTTTCAATGCTGTCTACCACCTGCATTAACCTGTTAATCCGTAGCCCCCATAACTGAAGCTGCTGTAATACTGCATAATGATGCTCCGGTAGCTCGCCACGAAAACTCCCAACACTATAGCAACACATTTGCAATGGGCGTTTTGCTGTTACAGAAGGGTCAAGCTGCCTTAAGCTACCTGCTGCAGCATTGCGTGGATTAACAAAAGGTTTTAAGCCTTTAGCTCGCAGTCGCTCATTCAGCGCTTCAAACCCTTTTCTTGGCATATACACCTCACCCCGCACCTCCAGTTGAGCCGGCCAACCTTTGCTCAACAGCATTAATGGAATTGAAGGAATGGTCCTCAGGTTTAAGGTAATATCTTCCCCAGTTGTTCCATCGCCACGCGTAGCACCTCGAACAAACTCACCGTTTTCGTATAATAAACTAACAGCAACACCATCAAGCTTGGGTTCACAAGCATATTCAATTTCTGATACTTTAAGCCTTTCTTTTATCCGCCGGTCAAAATCCTGAAGCTCCTGATCACTGAAAGCATTATCTAATGACAACATCAGAAGTTCATGAGTTACTTGAGAAAAGTCACTCAAAGGCGTATCACCTACCCGCTGGGTTGGTGAGTCTTTAGAAATCAATTGCGGATATTCTTGCTCAAGCACCTGAAGTGTTCTAAAAAGCCGGTCATACTCGCTATCAGGCAACACAGGGTCATCTAATACATAATAAGCATAATTAGCTTCATTAATTTCCTGACGTAGCATCTGTGCCTTTTGCCTTACCTCAGAACTTAAATCAGAACTTAAATCAGAGCTATTATGCATTGCGTGTTATCCGTACCTGGTTAGTTAAATAATACAAAAATCTGCTTCTAATTTCTGGTTGCACCACTTTTCTGACCTTGCTGTTATCTGTTGAAGCTCCTCGTAATGATCGACCATTATAACAAAAAGTATGCCTGAAGCACTTACAGAAGACAAAAAAAACCGAAAGCTGTCAGGCTTCCGGTTTATTACAGAAGTAATGATAATATTAGCCAAAAGAGCATTCAAGTTTTTGCAATCGCTGATACCTGGAAACTTTTTCACGATAATATTCCAGCATCCGCATCGTCATGGCACAATGCTGCTCGTCGGAAATGTTTGCTTTAAGTTCGCAACTCATGAGATCAATGGTATGAAGCATGGTTTTAAAAACATCCACAGGTTTTTCGCTACCTGGCAATGGCATAATAAATGTGAGTACTGAAAAATGCTCATCACGGATAGTTGTCAGGTTAAATGTACCTGGCTCCAACCCGTTAACGACACTAAATAATACATCTTTTTTGTGTTTTTCTCCTGAACAAGCGTAGTGAAACACATCCATATCACCAAGACGCAAACCATTGTCCAGCAACATTTTAAACACTATCTCACCGGAAAAATACTGCCCTTTTGGTGCTTCCAGATTGATAACAATTACTTCCTCAGGGTTTCTGTTATAAATAACTTCAAAAGTATCTGAAGCATCAAACGACTGAGCACTTTTGAAAGTAGAATCCACCAATTCACTCCTGACATTCTCTTTCAAAACAGAATCGGTGTGTGCATGCAAACCAGCAGACACAGGTGGGGACCCAGAAGCACTAGCCACTTCCACAAACTCTTTCCTGTCACATGGCTGCACAATTTCTTCGGTCTGTTCATGCTTTGGTATCATTAGCTCATCGTTGCTCGGTGTGCGCACTGCAGATGAAACCACAGGCTCTGGAACCGGAGCAAACTCTAATGGTGCTTTATGAAGGAAATTGCCCTGTTTCCCGCTTTGTTTATGATGCTGATTATGATCTTCAGGATTTGAATCTATTTCCCCATACTGCTGTGACATATTATCAGTATTTTCAACTTGTTGAGGCGTAGTCTGTTCAACATGAGTTGGCAACTCAGAGGTATGCGGGGAAACTCCTGAATGAGTAAAAGTCGGCTCTATGCGTTGTTTTGAAGTATTACAATCACGTTTATCTCTTTTCTCATTGTGCTGATCTGTTTTTAAACGAGCTCCACCATTAGGTAATTCACTTAGATAATCATCCTCAATTCCTTTTACCGATTCAAGACCAAATTTAATATTACTATTCATTCGTCGCTGTGACCATAAGCGACGAATAACATCTGCAATCAAAGCTACAATAATGATTAGCCCTATAACAATCAACCAGTCACGAAAATTCATTATAACCTGTCCCTTCTGTGAGTTCAGCGTATTAAACAACTGCGCATAGCTATTAATTAATAGTGTAATCCAAACTTACAAGGTCGTCAGAAACCTTTATACTCCAATAGCTATAAAACCCCACTAGTTTACCTGTTAATACTTTTGACAAGAAATAAGCAAAACTTTTTCACACCATTTTCTTTACTACGTGCAACTTAGACTTTCCAGAGGTGAAACATTCTGCCTAACGGATTTTTCTACAATCAGAATACCCTGCTATATCTGTACGTATTATTTTCTAAAAAAAAGCAAATATTAATACAGAAGATATTAATACAGAAGGATATACCTATATACAATTAACAAAAAAATACTATTAACAAAATATTCAGACTGAATAAGTATAATTATGTAATCAAAAAATACAAGTCAGAATATAAGAAACCTATGGTAAGATAATTTTTAACACGACAACAAGACTAAAAAAAACAAAAATGCTACATTAAAGCCATTTCAGCAGCTGCTTCAATGTCAACAGACACAGGACGAGAGACACCCGGCTCATGCATAGTGACACCTATAAGTTGTTTTGCAGCTTCCATTGCAATTTTATTGTGAGTAATATAAATAAACTGAACCTGCGATGACATTTCCTTCACCATACATGTATAGCGATCAACATTAGCATCATCCAACGGCGCATCCACCTCATCAAGCAAACAAAAAGGTGAAGGATTCAGACGAAAAATAGCAAAAACCAGCGCGATAGCCGTTAACGCTTTCTCTCCACCAGATAAAAGATGTATAGTGCTGTTCTTTTTACCAGGAGGCTGCGCCATAATAGCAACACCAGTGCTTAAAAGATCATCACCTATTTTCTCCAGGTAAGCATTACCACCGCCAAAAACACGGGGGAATAATTCTTTTAAACCATTATTAATCTGACTGAAAGTCATTTCAAAACGTTCGCATGTTTCTTTATCTATACGTTCCATTGCCTGATTAAGAGTATTTAGTGCCTCTTCTAAATCTTCGTTCTGGCGATTTAAATAACTGAGCCGTTCCGACTGTTGGTCATATTCATCAATTGCAGCAAGATTGATTGCTCCCAACTGATTTATACGTGACTCAAGCCTGATAATTGTTTGTTCAAGTTCGTTTTCACTGGAATCTTTTGGAAGATTACTAACCACCGTAGTCAAATCATAATGATCATCACCCAACTGTTCCTCCAGTGTAGTTTTACGAATGCGCATAGACTGACCATCCATGCGTAATGTTTCCAAATGCGTACGAATGTTTTGTACATCAGTTTCCGCTACACTACGCTGTCGCTCAAGTAAAACCAACTTTTCATTAACAGCTTCGAGCATTTGCCGTGCCTCTTGCATTTGACGTTCTTCAGCAACTTGCTCTTCAAGCAATACATTCAGATCTTTTTGTAACCCTTTCGTTGCATCATCACTATTATCTGCCAGCGTGTCTTTTAATTGCTTCACTCTCCTGTCAAGCTTTTTATTCTGTTCATCTATCCTTTCAATGGCTTGAACTTTTGCCTGGCGCCGAGCATCAAGTGTCTGCTTACTCAATGCAACAACATGAGACTTTTCTTTCACCCCCTGCAACGTCTGACGACTTTTTTCTAACGCCTCGCGAAAAATCTCCTGCTCTTGACGCAACTGATTCTGCTCATTGTTGTCGTTTTCCATTTTATCAAGTGATTCCTGCAAAACAGCACGATGTTCAGCAAGTGAAGCTTGCTCAGTCAACAACAATTGATTATGTTTGGCCAGACTTTTTTCTAGGCGAACCCTACGACTATTATCCTGTTCCAAGCGAGCTTCCTCTGCTCTCAGTTGTGCTTTATATTCACCTAGTTTTTGCTTGTTTTCGGCAAGTTGTTGCGAGAAATTTTGCTGTAACTGTTCGCTGTCAGACAGCTTTTGCTGCATTTCACTCAGTGCCTGCTGAATATTTTCAATACGACAAAAAACCATATCAATCGTTTGACAGGTTTTCTCAAGCGCCTTTTGTCTGTCTAAAACGCCTATAGAGCCCGCTGACTCCCTGGATACCCGCATCCAGTTAATACCTATCCATAAACCCTCTGGAGTAACTACCGACTCCCCAGCCACTAAATATTGTCTGACCGACAAGGCTTCTTCCAGTGTTTTTGCCGCAAATACCCCATCAAGCAAATTCAGGTCAACACCTTTTACAAACGAAGACAATTTCGGAAGTTTTATAACCGCACTATCTGCTTCAGACTCTTTTTCTGACTTGTCAGTTAAACAAAGACTAACACCCTCTGCGTTGAGCAAACTATCCGCCAATGCATTCAAATCATCGATACTGACAGACTGAAGAAAGTCTCCCAGCACTGTTTCAACAGCAAAACTCCAGCCCTCAGATACTTTCAGCGTTTCTGCCAACCGTGGCGCACTAATTAAATTATTAACCTCCAACCATTGCTGACTATTTTCACCTTGATGCAGCGATGCTTTTTGTAGTGCTTCAAGCGACGATTTTTTTCCTTGCGCTTCATTCAACTGTTGATGCAACACCTGCCTTTGATTCATTAGATCATCTATTTGGTGGCGCGCATAATGTACAGCTTCGGATGACTGACCCAACTGCTCAGTTAATGATTCACAAACCGCTTCCTGTTCAAATAATAACGATCTGTACTGTTTCTCATCATCTTTCCCGAGGTCCTGCAAACCAGACAGTTCTTCCTGCTCTCTTTTAATTTGCTCGCCAAGGCGGACTAAAATCTGTTCAACATGCTGAATACCTGACTGCGCCACTTCAGCATTACGCCGCGCATCACCCGCCTTTTCATTAAAGATATCCCACGTATTTTGCCAGCTTGCCATTTTTTCTTCTGCTAGCAACAATTGTTCACTACACTCTTCTTCCGACACAGCCATTATTTCAATTTCAGGCAACAACACCTGAATATCTTCTTCAATAACAGTCAGATCTTCTTTATCAAGCAGCTTTTGCGTTTCACTTTCCTGTTTTAATGCTTCACATTCCTGTAAATCTGCTGACAAATGTTCATGTTTTTCAATCTGATGAGCAATAGCCTGCTCTAAACGGGTAATATCATTACCTGCTTTGTAATACCGTGACTGAATTAGCTGTAGATTATCATTACTCTCTTCTTTCTCTATTCTTAACTTTTCTATTTGTACGTCTTCGGACACCTGCTTAGAGACAGCTGCTTCCATTTTTATTTCATAATCACGAATATTACTTTCATGCTTTTGAAGTTTTGTACTCAGATCCCGCCAGCGGAGTGCACACAATTGAGCACGCTTGTACCGTTCTTCTTCCTTATAGGATTTATATTTTTCAGCCGCTTCAGCCTGTCTTTTCAAATGAGACAAACGACGATCAAGCTCTTCACGTAGATCAGTTAAACGTTCAAGATTTTCTTTTGTGCGCCGAATTCTGTTTTCAGTCTCACGACGGCGGCCTTTATACTTTGAAATACCTGCAGCTTCTTCAATAAAAACTCGCAGATCTTCAGGCTTGGATTCAATTAGATTAGATACCATACCCTGACTGATAATAGAGTAGCTTCGCGGTCCTAAGCCTGTACCAAGAAAGATATCCATAATGTCTTTACGACGACACTTTGTACCATTCAGATAATACGTATTCTGACTATCACTCCCCAAACGACGCTTCACGGAAATCTCAGAATACGCTGCATATTCACCGGTAATTCTGCCTTGGTGATTATCAAATATCAGTTCCACTTGGGCAAATCCAGCAGCTTTTCTCGCTTTTGAACCTTTGAAAATGACATCTGTCATAGATTCACCACGAAGGTTTTTTGCTGACGACTCACCCATTACCCATCTTACAGCATCAATAATATTTGATTTGCCACATCCGTTTGGTCCTACAACCCCACACATGTTGCTAGGAAAATTAACAGAGGTTGTATCAACAAAAGATTTGAATCCAACCAGTTTGATACATTTCAGACGCATTTGGCATCCCAGTAATATATTTTTAATAAAGTGGCAGAGAGTTAGCTAGCATCTTTTTATTACAACAGCCACCGCATGAATAATGCAAGATTTAATCACTTATTCTCATAAAGCTCTGCAAAGCTTAACTAAATGAATTTTTGACCATTGTCTTAACCTGACCTTTTATTCGACATGATGAAAAGTCAGATATACATGTTGTTATTTTACTTTATCAAGTGAATGAATTTGCATGTTATTATATGACTTCCCCTGCTCGCTTTGTCTTAATAATGACTTATATTTTGGCAATAACACATCACTCCATACACGGTCGTCTAAGGACCCTGCATATTGAAAACGAATAATGCCGTCAGCATCCACCAAAAAAGTCTCCGGCAAATCTGTTACATTCAAGATGGCAGTCAACGTACCTTCCTTATCGCTAATGGAATGGGTAAAAGGATTTCCATATTTTTTTAACCAACTTAGCGCATCCTTACGGCTGTCTTTATAATTAATACCATAAATAGGAACCTTCTCTTTCATCAGCTCACTCAGTAATGACGCCTCAATTTTACAATCAAAACATTTGGACGCCCATATGTTAATCAATGCAGGGGTTCCGGTAATGTCTTTTTTTGTGAGCACAGTTTTTTCAGAGTTTAAGTCTGGCAAGGCAAACTGGGGAAAAGGTTTGCCCATCATGCCAAGCGATAGTTTCTCTGTAGAGGGCTTATGTATCTGTTTATACATTATAACCAACACGAAAATAAAAATAATAAAAGGAAGTATTATACGTAAACGCAACATACCTTTTTTTGATTCATTACATTGATTCATCATGGGCTACCTATGCTCATCATCAGGCCATCATACAACTTTTTGTTTTTTCGACTTTAGTGAAAATTTACTGTCGCTTCTGGTAAAACCTTTCCAAGGCTTAACAAGAATTTTTCCTGAAAAAGTTTAATTATTGACGCTCAACCCTTAATTCAACAAAAAAACCAAAATTACGAACTGGATTATCTGCACTTTTTAAGTATTTCTGCAATCATAAAAGCCAGCTCAAGCGATTGAACAGCATTTAAGCGTGGATCACACTGCGTATGGTAACGATTACCTAAACATTTCTCCGTCACCGTAAATCGCTCGCCTCCCATACACTCGGTAACATTTGCACCAGTCATTTCAAAATGAATTCCACCGGCATAAGAACCTTCAGCTTTATGTACGGCAAAAAACCGCTGAACTTCCTGAAGAATACGCCCAACCTCTCGCGTTTTATAACCTGAATTAGTTTTAATCGTATTGCCGTGCATGGGGTCACAGCTCCAGACAACATTATGCCCTTCTTTTTTTACCCGCTCAATCAGTGGTGGCAAACCTTTTTCGACATTATCTGCCCCCATACGAATAATTAATGTAATTCTTCCTGCCTCGTTATGGGGATTAAGCTTTTCTAAAAGACGACTTAAGTCATCAACTTTTAACGAGAGACCCGCTTTAATACCAACAGGGTTTTTAACACCACTTAAAAACTCCACATGAGCACCATCTGGCTGACGTGTTCTATCACCAATCCAGAGCATATGAGCTGAGCAATCAAACCAGTCATTAGAGAGGTGATCACAACGAGTTAATGCTTCTTCATAAGGCAAAAGCAACGCTTCGTGGGAGGTAAATAAAGTCGTTGTTTTAAGTTGTAGTGTATTGTCAACCCTGATTCCACAAGCTCTCATGAAGTTTATAGCCTCATCAATACGTGTGGCCGTTTTTTCAAACTGTTCTGTTGCCGGACCTTTCACAAAATCCAGATTCCAAGCATGCACCTTATCAAGTGAAGCCAAACCACCTTGGGCAAAGGCACGCACAATGTTCATTGTTGCAGAAGACTGATGATAAGCCTTTAACATACGCTCAGGATCCGGCTCTCTTGCTTCTGGTGTAAATTCACTGCTGTTTATAATATCACCACGATAGGAAGGCAACTTAACCGCTCCTCTTGCTTCCGTATCACTAGAGCGTGGCTTGGCAAACTGACCTCCAATACGACCAACTTTAATAACCTGCTTACCCCCCCCAAAAGTAAGAACAACTGCCATTTGCATCAGGACTTTAAAAGTATCCCGAATCATCGTCGTACTAAACTCTGAAAAACTTTCTGCGCAATCACCACCTTGCAATAAAAATCCATTTCCAGAGGCTATCTCACCCAGTTTTTTTTTCAGACTCTGAGCTTCTCCGGCAAAAACCAAAGGTGGTTGCTTTGCCAGCTCTTTTTCTACATCAATCAACGCCTTGTTGTCTCTGTATACCGGTTGCTGATGTGCAGGAAATGTTCTCCAACTATCAGGACTCCATACTCCCATAAAACTATTTCCTCAATTTCTATCTTTTTCATTGAAATCCATGAATGTAAGCTAATATGAACAAATCAGCAAGAGTAATTCAGTTATTAACCCAGTTCCATTCCCGTAACACGCCAAATATATTCACTTGGCGCTTTTGAGCAATGAAATAATTCATTGCAGATTTTTACAATCTGAAGATGTTTTACTTATCTCTTCTTTTGTCCGACAAAGCGAATAGAAACTATAAAACATTTCTCTTTTTTTACACTTAAAAGCTCAAAACGCATATTACGAATATTCTGATAGTTGTATATTACAGCCTTTCACATTACCAATTACGTATTGAAACATCTCCGGCATTAAGCAATCTTTTAGTAAATATATTTTATCCGGTGTAGTATTTTGTTTCACCTGCATAAAAACATTCATTGCCTTAACTATAAATACGTTACTATTGGTACCATCGGGCAATGTATCAGGATCACAATTCAGTTCATGTTTTCTGATTTTTCGTCTGATAAAAAACGATAAATGATTAAAGCAAAAGCAACTAGAATACATAATCTCAGATAACAAAAGTCTTGATTATGACTATACTCGGAAACTGAAGTATAATCTTGTTGTTTTTGATAATCTTTATCAGATACCACAGCATTACCGGCTAGATAAACAGTAACTTCGACACTAGTGAAAGAACGCTTTGCTACATAAAATCTCGTTTGCTGTCGTAAGGTATGGCTCACTAACGTTTGTTTGGAACGGCTCTGGTAATATGATGTTGAGTAGCCTCTTCTATACCCTGAACCAATGCAACTGCCCTCTGCCTCTTGCGTGAAAGACACAAAAATTAACGCTACATAAGCTAAACAACCATCGATCACTTACATTATTATTTACTAATAATTAATTGCCAGGATTAAAAGACTCATGTAAGTTAAGAATCATTTTTATAGATAGAATGATAATTTCAAACCTCTATCGCAATCAGCAATGCTCTGCTCAATACTTGATAAAAACCTAAAAATCAATTTTAATTTCTACACAAATAAGTTATTGTCTTGTCTGCTTGGCAACGGAAACAGTGAGTCACAATTTTTATGGAATTTCTACATACAATGCTCCGAGTCGGAAACCTTGATCGTTCAGTTGAATTTTACACAAATATTCTTGGAATGAAGCTTCTCCGTACTTCCGAAAATAAAGACTATGAATACACACTGGCTTTTCTGGGCTATGGTGATGAAAGCACGAACACCGTTCTGGAACTAACCTACAATTGGGGAAGAACCACCTATAATCATGGTGATGCTTTCGGTCACCTTGCCATCGGTGTAAAAGACATTCACGCCAGTTGTCAAAAGATTAAGGCCTGCGGGGGCAATGTCACTCGGGAACCGGGACCAGTAAAAGGTGGTACAACAGTTATCGCCTTCATCGCTGATCCGGATGGCTACAGCATCGAACTGATTGAACGCGGTGATGCAGGTCTTTAAAATTGCTAACTCTCTTCAAAATGATATGATAATTATACTATTGTATCGATGAAAACCCGTCATGATGAAAGCACGTTATGTAGTCTTTTATGATCAAGTGCTTTCTTTGTTCGCTAAATAAGCCCAGGTTATACTAATATCAGATGACCGTAAATCTTTCAAAAAAAGCTATCAGATAAATGATTACCGAGTTAACAATTACACAGCCAGATGATTTTCACTTGCACTTGCGTGATAACGATGTGTTAAAAGATACTGTCGCCGCCAGCGCACGTTATTTTTCTCGGGCTATTATTATGCCCAATCTAGTACCTCCGGTAACCACTTCAAGTATGGCGCAGGACTATATGCAACGTATCCTTGAACATATTCCGGATAATAGCAACTTCACTCCGCTAATGACACTTTATCTTACCGATCATACTTATCCCGAGCACATTAAGGAAGCCAAAGATATAGGTATTGTCAGCGCATTAAAACTCTACCCTGCTGGTGCAACCACCAACTCTGATGATGGTGTTACTGCGATAGAAAAAATTTATCCTACGATTGAAGCGATGATTGATGCAGATTTTCCTTTGCTAATTCATGGTGAAGTTACTACCAGTGATATTGATATTTTTGCCCGTGAAAAAGTATTTATTGATAAGCATCTTAAACCTTTGATCGAACGCTACCCTGAATTAAGAGTAGTAATGGAGCATATCACCACACAAGATGCTGTTGAATTTATATCAGAAAGCTCCGCAAATATTGCAGCTACCATTACTCCTCAGCATTTGCTGTTTAACCGAAATGATATGCTTGTGGGAGGCATTCGTCCGCATCTTTATTGTTTACCCATTCTAAAAAGATTCGAACATCAAAAAGCACTAATCAAAGCTGCCACCTCCGGCAATCCCTGCTTTTTTTTGGGGACAGATTCAGCTCCACACTCCACAAACAAAAAAGAATCTGCCTGTGGCTGTGCAGGATGCTTTTCTGCCTGTTATGCTTTGGAAATGTATGCCGAAGTATTCGAACATGCTGGTGCTCTGGATAAACTGGAAGGGTTTACCAGCCATCATGGAGCAGACTTTTATCGACTACCCCGTAACACGAAAAAAGTAGTGTTACATAAAACTCCTGCTAAAATACCCAAAGAGCTTCCACTGGGAAACCATATGGTTTCTCCATTATGTGCCGGTCATTCTTTACAATGGTCTGTTTTCAACAATGCATAAGGCAAAAATAACGTGAGTGAAAATCCCACCTCATTAATCGCTTCTCGCTTTCGGGGCTATCTCCCTGTTATTGTTGATGTTGAAACCGGCGGTTTCAACGCAAAAACAGACGCCTTGCTTGAAATTTCGGCTGTATGCACTGAAGTAGACAACGACGGCAATTTAGTTTCCGGAAACACAATGTCATATCATATAAAGCCTTTCAAAGGCGCTCAAATTGAGCAATCTGCCATAGACTTTATAGGCATTGACCCTTACCACCCCCTGCGTATTGACCATACAGAAGAGAAAGCGCTGAATGAAATTTTTTCTATGATCAGAACTGAAGTCAGACGTCACGGCTGCACCAAGGCAATATTAGTTGGTCACAACGCTAATTTTGATTTAGGATTTGTGAATGCCTGTGCTGAGCGCATTAAAGCAAAGCGGAATCCATTTCACCCTTTTTCCTGTTTTGATACCGCAACACTATCAGGTTTAGCTTATGGTCAAACAGTGCTAGCAAGAGCCTGTGAAACTGCTGAAATAGATTTTAATCCAGACAATGCTCATTCTGCCAGGTATGATGCCGCCAAAACTGCAGAGCTATTTTATACGATTGTTAATCGGTGGAAAAAACTGGGTGGCTGGCCTCTTAAGCGCTGAACGGAAAATACATTATTTCTTACCAGTTCATTCATTACCTTCCAGCTTCGTTCTATTGATTCAGATTCGGGCTATAGGCGGTAAAAGGTGAATACTAATATTGAGCTTATCTGCATTGGTAAATATCTCTGCACTCCGGTTGCGAGGCCCTCGATTGAAAATAGAGCGAATTTTCTTATTCCAGATAAGCCTGTTTTAATACATTCATGAAATCCGCAACGGAGTCACTGTTGATTATTTCGTATGTCTTGTTGGTTAGTTTCAGGTCAGATTAATCACACTTAACAGGTTTACCTGCATGCGTGAAGTTATGATTCTTATCTAGGTGCTTGAGAGTTTGGTTGCCATCGTCGGATGCCCTACGTCGCCAAATAAAATAATGGCAGAAGGTCTTCTCATCAATAAATAGTAAACGGTCAATTTCACGGGAACTCAAGTCATCATCGTCCAAAAAAATCACATTGATGCATTCACCTATCTTTTGGTCTAGTTCAGAACTATGACGTTTTAACAGTGATGTTCGCTCGGCAGACCAATAAGAATTTATGCACCAACGTTATAATGCAACAACAATGAAAAACCGACAGTTATTTTTTATGGCACCCACACTTTCATCTGGCTTGTGTATAGTTGTTTTTTTAAATTCAAAAAAATGTTTTTCGCTTGGTTTATAGTAGCCTTATAAAATATTTTTCAACTGCAAAGTTCATAGTCAGACGGGTCAAATGCAAAAGTAATTTGACGGATATTTATCCAGTGCCTTAACTGAAAAGTAAGCAGATAAAATTATAATAATAAAGTTTTAGAGTAATATCCGGCTTCAAAAAAAAAATAACAAACTATGAAGCCCAATGACTGATCAGGGAAGAACATTATTATGGCAAACCGCTATCGTGTGTTAGTAATTGAGGATGATTCACATCAAAAACAATTATTATCAACTGTCTTTGGGTTTATGGGATTTAAACCATTTCTGGTTTCGGGCAGAGAGTGGAAAGAAACCTTAAGACATAACGCTGCAGATTACCATGTGATTTTATTAGGGCGTGCTGATCGTCGCTTGGAAACATTATCAGAACTGAACAGACATTACTCTCAACTACCAATCGTGATAACGGGGCGTTTGGGCATTGAACTCAGAGGTGGCGTTAAACAACAGGTAGTATGCGAGTTATCTGACCCATTAACCTACGATAAATTATTGGATGGTATGCATCGTGCACAGTCATATCGTGCAAGTTGTCGTCACTCTAAAATCTCACCAAATAATCATAATATGTTTAAAAGCATTGCCGGAAACGGTCGCCGTATTCGCCAAGTGAGAAGCCTGATGGCCCAAGTAATGGATAAAGAGGTGAATGTGCTTTTAACCGGTGACTCCGGAACAGGTAAAGAGGTGGTAGCCAGAGAGCTTCATCAAAATTCAAACCGTCGTGATAGGCCATTTGTACCAATTAACTGTGGTGCTATTCCGGCAGACTTGCTCGAGAGTGAGCTGTTTGGTCATGAGAAAGGCGCTTTCACGGGTGCAATTAATACACGTAAGGGGCGTTTTGAACTGGCAGATGGTGGTACGTTATTTCTTGATGAAATCGGCGATATGCCTCTTTCCATGCAAGTAAAGCTTTTGCGCGTATTACAAGAACGCTGTTTTGAGCGAGTAGGTGGCAATACTTCAATGTCGTCAGATGTCAGAATTATTGCTGCAACACATCAAAACTTGGAAGAAATGATTGCCAGCGGGGAGTTCAGGGAAGATCTCTATTACCGACTAAATGTATTTCCTATCAAATTGCCTTCATTGCAAGAGCGTACAGAAGATATCCCTTTACTACTCAATGATATTGTGTCACGTATCGAAAAGGAAAGCAGAGGATCAATAAGGTTTAGCTCTTCAGCCATCTCAACTTTATGTCATTACGACTGGCCTGGCAATATCAGGGAGTTGGCAAACCTGATAGAACGACTAGCTATCATGTATCCTATGGGCATCATAGGCTCAAAGGAATTACCGGACAGATTTCACAGACATGCTGATAAACTGAACTTAAAGAACTTAACCGGCACTCCAATCAGCAGCAGTATTGTTGAAAATGCCACAAGTCTTGAAGACTTATCACTATTACCCGTTAACGGGCTTAATCTCAAAGAGTTTTTATCCAATCTTGAAAAACAATTAATTCGCCAAGCATTACATAACTGTAATAACGTGGTGGCACGAGCTGCTGAAAAACTGCAAATACGCCGTACCACATTGGTTGAAAAAATGCGTAAATATCTTCTTAACCGCTATGAAAAAACAGGCGCACAGGAATGACCAAAATATTTATATTGATCTGTGTGATAGCTACAAGCGTGCTTTCTTTTAGTAGCCATAGCTTTGCTCAAGCTGTGGCAGAAAGTAGCACTGAACCTGCTTACAACAGTGTAACTACCGGCACTATTTTACAAACATTGCTAGCTCTTATTTTGGTTATAGTAGCCATATTTGCCAGTAGCTGGGTTATTAAACGCCTCAATTCCCGAATAGGAGGCACTTCTCTCAGGAGCGGAAAAATCATTTCAACTTGTGCACTGGGTAATCGGGAACGTTTAATTGTGATTGATTTTCAAAACCAACGCCTATTGTTGGGTGTAACCACAAGCAATGTAAACCTTATTAAAGATTTAACAGACCAACTTGGGAAAGATGAAAATACCGATAATACCAACCCTCCATCATCAGCCGGCAAATTATTCAAACATTTACTGAAGCACTAATAGAAAATACTAATAATAACTTTTGTTTTTGGTATTTTTCCTGCACCTTCTTTCACCTGTAGGTGCACAACATAAAGTCGAGATTTTGTCAAAAAAGTCAAATACTTGCCCTATTTGTTATGAATTATTTTGTATCAGATTTTGTCATAAATACGACACTGTACAAACCCCACTCCCATACTGACTTAAAACAAGAAAAAAAAATTATCTTTTTTTTCTGCCAATGGCACGAATCTTGCATTTATAAATAATAAGTAATTTAAAAAGAAGTTTTTTAAATGGATAAGAGAGAGAAATAAAAGTATGAAGGAATTTAACAATAAGGACTTTAACAAAAATAAAGCCCCAGCAGTAATGGCAATTGTCAGTGGAAAAGGGGGTGTAGGCAAAACATTTGTTGCAATTAATCTAGCTTCTGCACTTCATCGCCAAGGTAAACAAACTTTACTGTTAGATGCTGATTTTGGCTTGGGAAATATTCATTTATTACTAGGTGAAAAAGCGGATATTAATCTTGATATGGTCTTGTCAGGACAACATAAGATAGATGATGCACTGATTCCAACAGCAGAAGGTTTTTCTATTATTCCCGGTGAAAGGGGAAAACCTTTAATGGCCAACCTAAGTTTTTTTCAGTTATCCGGGCTCATTTCAGCGATTGACTCATTAGAAACCAAGCCAGATGTTTTTCTTATAGATACCGCCGGAAGTGTCAGTAATGAAGAACTTCAACTAGTCGCTGCCGCAGAGGAAATAATTGTTGTAATTACACCTGATCTTTTATCACTACAAGATGCAGCTGAGTATATACGACAAATAAATATACACCATGGATTGCAACGGTTTTTTATCATTTCAAATATGACAAAAAACCAACGCGAAGCCCAAAATCTTATGGAAAAACTTCAAAACCTTGTAGGGTTCGACGTAGATGTAGTCCTGAAACCATTAGGTTATCTCCCAAAAGATGACAGTGTTATTCGCTCTGTAGAATCAATGTCGTCAACTTTGGAGTCAGAACCAGAGTCCAAAGTAGCTAAACTTGTAACAACAATAGCGGACAAGTTAAAAAAAGAAGACTTGAACAACAATAAGCACGGTGGGCTTTCATTTTTTTACGAAAACAAAATAAAATCAGGAGATGTTTAAAAATGGATTCAATCGCTCATGGACAGAGTATAATAAACAAAAAAGCCAAAGCCGATAAGAACAATTTTACCTCACTGGTAGAAAAATACACTTCACTTGTTGTTCGGATTGCAAAACACTTATCTTCTAAAATGCCATCGTGCGTTCAACTGGACGACTTAATTCAGGCTGGCATGGTTGGATTGTTAGAAGTAGCAGGAAAGTATGATGAAACAAAAGGCGCAAGCTTTGAAACCTTTGCAGGTATTCGTATTCGTGGCTCTATGCTAGATGAAATCCGTCGTGGTGACTGGGGACCTCGCTCTGTATATAGAAATAACCGAAAAATGAATGAGGCCATGCGTACTGTAGAGGCAAAATTTGGCAGAGATGCCAGAGACGGAGAAATTGCCAAAGAAATGGATATAAACCTCAAGGAGTATTTTAAGATCCTCAAAGATATGCGCGGTTGTCGCCTGTTTAGCTTTGAAGAAATATATGAAAGTGAAGAGGTGCGTCTTCCAAGCTCAAGGGGCTCTATTTCTCCGGACATGCAATTGGTAGATCAAAAGTTCAAGACGGACTTGTCGGTGGCTATCAACAGTCTGCCAGAACGAGAACGTATGGTGCTTATTCTGTATTACAGACGAGAAATGAACTTAAAAGAAATTGGCGGGATGCTCGGTGTCAGTGAGTCCAGAGTAAGTCAGATACATAGCCAAGCAACAGGAAAACTGAAGGTTAGCCTGAAAAGCTGGCTATAATACCAAAAAAGTGAGCACATCCCCACTATCCGGAAATCCTCTAATGAAAGAGGACCCGGGTGTGGGAGTATATTTAAATTATCAGAAGAGAATTACCATCGGAACATCGCACTGATAGACTCTTCATTACTTATTCTGCGAATAGACTCAGCTACCAGAGAAGACATATCAAGCTGACGAATTTTATCAATAGCCTCTGCTGACGGAGTTAAGGGAATAGTATTAGTAACTACCAGCTCATCTAGCTCGGAGTTAATCAAATTTTCCAGAGAACGCCCTGAAAGAACAGGGTGTGTACAATAAGCATACACACACGTCGCTCCATGATCTTTAAGCGCTTTAGCCGCCTGCCCCAGTGTTCCAGCAGTATCTACCATATCATCGATCAGAATACAATTACGACCATCAACGTCACCAATTATATTCATGACCTCAGCCTTGTTAGCTTTAGGACGACGTTTGTCGATAATTGCTAAATCGGTATGCAAACGTTTAGCAATAGCTCTTGCACGAACAACACCACCATGATCTGGAGAAACAATAGTCATGTTTTCTAATCGACGACCTTCAATATCATCAAGAAAAATTGGTGAAGAATAAATATTATCTACAGGAATATCGAAAAACCCCTGAATTTGATCAGCATGAAGGTCAACAGTCAGTACACGGTTAATACCCACACTGGCCAACATATCAGCAACCACTTTTGCAGAAATAGCGACTCTGGCTGAACGTGGTCTCCTATCCTGACGTGCATACCCAAAATAAGGCATAACAGCCGTAACACGACTAGCTGAAGACCGACGAAGCGCATCACCTAAAACCATTAGCTCCATCAAATGATTATTAGTAGGTGCCGATGTAGACTGGATGATAAAAACATCTTTTCCTCTGACATTTTCTTTAATTTCAACAGCAATTTCACCATCACTAAACTGACCTACATCAGCTTTTCCCACAGGCACGTGGAGATGATCGATAACTTTTTTGAAAAGTCCGGGGTTTGCGTTACCAGTGAACACCATAATTTTAGACACAAGACGTTACCTTAAAGCATAAGTATAAATGAGGGAAAAAATTCTAATATCCTGTGGTAGTATATTAATAATAAGCTCATCTCTTGTCAGCTGACAGTCCAGTGGTTTAGCAGGAAAAAAACACAAAACCACCTCTGAATTCACTACAAAAACAACAAGTTTTCAACATATTAGAGTAGCAATAATATGTACTATTAATCCTTTATTTTTTACTACTATCGTTCATACTCTTTATGTATAAACCACCACTTTTTACTATTGCACATAGCTTACTGACAGTACTTTAACCATCTGTTGCTTTTATGTCAATATTTCTATAGTTTCTGTATAAGTTCATAGCATATAAGACTCACACAACCTCCTGCTTGATCTTTTTTGTATGTACTTCTACGATATTTTGTTTAGCTGAGTAGCCATAAAATTTATAAATTCTTTTATTCCTTAATATAGTCTGCAAAAGAGACTTTCTGATGAGCTATGAACAGCAGTTATCAGGCAACGTGTAATCAACCCATAACTATTTTATGTAAGAATAATTTCATCCTGAAGTGTTTGATCTGTAGCGACACTTTTCCTTTCCCTGAAGCTTAATATGGCTAGAAGAGACAATGACAGTTTTAGCTTGTGCTCAACAATAATCAATTGCAGACTCTGGATAACTTTCTGTTCCAATTTAAGAAAATATTATTTAATAATTGTCTAATAAATGACCTGTAACAGGTTAGAGAGTGGGGTTAGTTATCCGAAGATAATAATCCCCTTTACTGAACCGTCTTTACCAATTGTAATTTGACTGTCTATGTCATTTAACTTCTCTTTCCATTTTCCTGAAAGTAAACACAGTAACGCATTAATGGAAACAAAAGAAGAACACAATACTAAGAGAAGAATGAGTAAACCCGCTTTTTTCATTATGAATACCTGTAACTGCATTTTAACGTACAAACTTTAACGGCACCTGCTCTTATTTAGTAAGAAAATAAAAATATTTTTGACAACTACAGACATCAGCTCTCTTTCCTCACCACTTTTCCAACCACCACCAACACCTCACCGTCCATCCTGTCACACTTGATATGTCGACTCAGTACAAGCCTTGTAGGTTTGTGTGTACGACTGAGGAGAAATCTCAAACATCCGGTGCAGGTCAGACTTTTAATACCAAAACTAATTACACCCAGTTTAGGTTAACACTTCTATAAGCGTACTTTTTATGAAATAAGTTGCTGGCCTGCTGCAGAAAGATTAGACTCATTTATGTGCCTAGCTATTCAGTACTACGAATTTAGAATTTTTTGTATAATTGGCCAACATCTACTCTAACTGACAACATTTCAAAAATAGATTGACTGAAAAAAAGAGAAATTACTTATTACCATGATTAAAAATCTATTACCTTTGGGTATAACAAGCATACTGCTGACCGCAAGCTGTGTACATGCAACCATACAAACTTACCAATTCACACCCAAACTCAATTTCAACACCTCGACAGACGAGGGTACTGGAACAATTGGAACCGGTTATTCATCTGATCAAACAGCTTTTGTTGCTAACTGCATAAATTCAGGTCCGGTTAAATATGAAGGTGGCAGCAAGTCTATAGTGAATTTAAGTGATCAAATAAGTTTTTCAGAGCTAGAAAAAAGCCTAAGTATAAAGGTTTCGGGCCATGGCTCTATTGATATATTTAGTGGTAGCAGCTCTTCCAGTTTTTATTACCGCTCAAAAGATGATGATTATTCACGCTCATTTTTATACAAAGAATCAATAAAATACCCTACTGCTACATATACACTACCTGCTAATGTAACAAAAGCCAATGATTCACTTAATAATCTGGGCCAAATTTATCAGTCTTCGCCCAGTCTATTTAGGCAATTCTGTGGTGATCGGTTTGTTTATCAAGTTACCCCAGGAGCCAATTTGTTTGTTACCGTAAAAATTTACTTTAAAACCCATACTGAAAAGATGGAATACGACCAAGAAGGTAGCGCCTCTGTAGCCTTTGGAGGTCTTTCTGCATCCATGCAAGCCATTATTAATAAATTAAATTTGAAAGGTTCCATTTCTATTTATGCCTATCAGATGGGTGGTGATCCATCCCAACTAGGTAGTATTGTTGGTGCACCTCCAAATTCGACTACAGCCCCTGTCGTTGAATGTTCTTTTACCAACCTACAAGCTTGTCAGAGTGTGCTAAATAAGATTCTTCAATACAGTGCTGGTTCATTTGCAAATCAAGTAAAAATGAAGGATGGAAAACTTCCACAAAATGCAACTATGATTGACTACACACTTAAGCCTTACGGCTATGCAGGTGTTATTGTTCAATCTGACAACACGGTAACTCCCGAAATACAAAAAGCCCGCAACACACTTACTGATGAATATTTGCTGTCGAAAAAGCAACTTAATCATGTCGATAATCTCATTCAGCTGACTAGTGGTGATTCCGCCTTAGCAAAATATCTGATGGACTTAAGAAGTAAATTAGCCAAAAACTCCAGTATACTTCAGGATGCAGGGGTTCAGTGTTTCACCGATGCATCACAGTGTATCTCTGTGAAATCCAGTGCGGAGGCATCGCTTATTGATGTCTCTCAGCAAATAGCACCTTTCAAAAATAACTGGTCTTATAAGCAGGATCCATGGGGGTGGGAACAGACAGATGTAGAACAAATATCTGACCACGACTTATTCATAGCCCCTAATGCTCACATTCCTGCATATCATCTTAAAATTACTAGTGAAACTCCACAAAAGATCACAGCTCAAAGCATATGGAGCAGCAATGGTAATGGGTGCAGGTTTACCGGCACTGGAGACATTATAGACAACAAAAATGTAGCTTACTCAGGCCAATACACTTGCACCACTGGTGGGTACTCAACTTTTGTTTTAACAAAAAGTCAGGTTGACTAAGTCAGCATCGTTAAAACAGTGTCGGTAACACTCTAAACCGACACTGCACTTCTTTTGTTACACTCCAACCAGTTATTCCCCCTTTATTTACAACACGACTTATAACTCTTAACGCCTCTCCTTCGAGCCAGTCGCGGTCACACTACCACTAATTTATACCAATATGCCTTGTTTTGACCATGACCGATTTCAGGGTTGGCTACCCACCATCACTTTGCAGTCATTTTTTTGTATCAGAAAACAAGTTTATCCAAAAATAACGCTGGATGATTGGATTAAAAATAGTAATATCTCCGCTTAAACGGCTAGTTTTTTAAAATCCGCCGTATTAAAATGCCGTGCTTCAGCATCTTACAATTTTATGTATGAAGTATCAACCGACCCTCCCAGACAATTAATCGCCGAAACAGTAGACATCATTGTTCAAATAAAAAAAGACAGTAACAGCCTTATAAAGATGGGAGAAGTCGCTGAGCTTGTCGGTTTTAAAAACGACCATTACCAATTGAAACCCAATGCCGACAAATAGTTTCTACATGATAACGAAAAAGTGCAGGATTCATGAATTTTGCTCAATAAAGTATGTCCGAATTCTCTGCGTAAAGGGTAAGTTTTTCGGTAATGATCAAACGATGAAGATACTTTTAAACCATTTTCAACAACTTTTCTAAACGCTTTGTCATCAGCTTGTATATCGTAAATCTGTTTAATCAACGCCTTAATTTGCTGAAGCTCATTTTTATCACTAACTACACCCGATTGAATACCAAACTGTGGCAAAAATGTTTCCATATCCACGACTGATGTCTGACCAAGAAAATTGCACAACGCTTCATAAACTATTTGCGTACCTCTGATTTTTCCTTCTAGGCTGTACCCTGCTATATGCCCTGTTCCAAGGGTAATCTGTTTAAGTAGTCCCATGTCAATGTTTGGCTCTTGTTCCCAAACATCCAGTACTACCTGAAATAACGGGGATTTTTTCAGATGTTCAGATAATCCTTTTGTATCGATAACAGCTCCACGCGAGGTGTTAATCAACAATGCATCGGGTTTCATCATTGCGAGAGCCTTTTTGCCCAGTAAGTGATAGGTAGGAAAATCGCCTCTGCTGGTTAGCGGTGTGTGCAAAGTAATAATATCGGCTCGTTGTAATAATACAGAAAGAGTACAGTCGCTACCATCATTAGCAGGCGCATAAGGATCATAAATAAGGCAGTTAACTCCCACATTGAGCAAACACTGATGCAAACGCTTACCTACCTGACCCCGCCCAACAATACCAACTGTTTTGGTACGCCAGTCTTCATTTCTATCAGCAAATACGGCAATGATGGCAGCAAGCACATACTCTTGAACTGCCGTTGCATTACAACCGGGTGCATAAGCAAAGGTAATACCCTGTTGTTGCAACCACCCACAATCAATATGATCAATACCCGCCGTTGCACTGGCAACGAATCTAACGGGAGTATCTTCAAGTAGCGCAGCATTAACTGGTGTCACTGACCTAACAAGCAACACATCCGCATCAATAAGATCTTCTCGCCCAATGAACCGACCTGGTCGTTTGATTACCTGACCAAATGAAGACAAAAATTCATCCACCCCAGCAATATTTTCATCCACCACTAACTTCATATATTCAATTCCATGTTAAATAACATTGACCGCTACGCACAAAAGTCTACTTCAGCTATAAACACTCTGGCAAGTCAACAGTGGTTTTTCTCATAACAGCAATTGAGCATTCAGACAGCTGGGTACAAATCCGTAGCAATTTGCCGATAAATTGTTTACACCTGAGGCAAATACAAAAAAACAAATAAATTGCTTCTATCCAATAGCCAGCACAGGATGTGATCCATGAGCGACAATGAACAGTCTAAGGCTAATAACGTTGTTAACCTTTTTACGCGCAATGCGTGGCAACCGGAAAATGATCAACAGATTATTCGTCTCTCTCCAGAGATAGACGGTCTGGAAATGCTATACAGTAATGACTCTGATCCATCACGGATGTTTAGCATAAAAATATTATGCTGGGGTATTAATAAAAAAGGTGAAGTTGACGCCATGGTCCCTTGGTTAGGTAAACTACAAAGTTGCAAAGAACTGAATGACCCACTTAATGGTCACTGGGAAGGCTTTTTTGACGGCGCTCGTCATAATATCTTCTTTGAAGCTCCGGATCATAAAACCAAAGAGCTCATAAGTGCTTCTCACTCCTTTAGCAATACTTGTGACAAAGACTCTGTCATTCAGGAAATTCCGGACAATATTGGTACTCATGCTATCTTTACCACTGATAATTTTAAAACGATGAAACTTATGTATGTTATCAGCTGGAGACTACATGCTTCCGGCACAATTCATGCGTTAGTGGCTGACCCAGATAAAGTCACCAAAACTCCAGTGTTACCAGGTGATGAGTGCCTAGAAGTAGCACAAGAAATTGAAGGGTTTAAATACTTTTTTCATCATGCTATCGCCAACAAATTGAAAAATGGTGATTCCAATACCATGGATGCTTTTGCACAGTTACTTGATATATAACCGAAAAAAATCAGCAACTGGTCAAGCCTGCTCAGGGTTTTACCCCCCCCGCTTACTTCAATCTTTTTTTTATAAGATAAAGGTAGGTTGTTTCATTGCGTTCTTTTAAAAGGAGGTTATGGTTCAAAAACTGGCAAAACTTTGGAATATCCCGCCAAGTAGAAGGATCTGTAGTTAACACCTTCACCACGTCTCCGGCCTTCATTTCACGCACTTTTTTATGCAAAAGCATCACAGGCTCAGGGCAGTAAAGTCCTGATGCGTCCAAATAATGTTCAGCCTGCTCTACAGGTTCATATGTTTTAGTCAATGCACCAACTACTGAGTAATTAATCAAACCAAAAGGAGGTCATCATACCATTTTAAATGTTAAGATCAATGCAGGACCAAATAAAGCAGAGAATAGCTGATGACTATTATTCGTCTACAAACAGTCACTGACAAACCCAGCTTGGGTATAAGTGCATGCCTCATGGGTGAGAAAGTGCGGTATAATGGTGGACATAAACGCTCCGGCTTTTGTGTTAATGTACTCTCTGACTATTTTACTTTTATCCCCATTTGCCCAGAAGTTGCTATTGGTCTTGGCGTTCCAAGAAAACCTGTAAGACTTACAGGCACAGCAAGTGATTACGGTGCTGTAGGCGTGGAAGATGCTAATCTGATTGTGACTCAACCCCTTTATGAATATGGTCAAAAGCGAGCAAGTGCTTTAGGTGCCACAAAAGAGCCTATCAGCGGTTACATTTTAATGCAAAAGTCACCTAGCTGTGGCATGGAGCGGGTGAAAATATATAATGATCAGGGAGTTCCGAGTGGTGATACAGGTTCAGGTATATTTGCTAAAGCCCTGATGGAAACATTACCTCTTCTTCCTGTAGAGGAAGAAGGAAGACTTCACGACCCCGTCCTTAAAGAAAATTTTTTTACCCGTATTTATGCTTGGTACCGATGGCAAAAATTACTTAACACAAATTACAACTACAAAACTATTGAAAATTATTATGCCCGTTATAAGTATGTATTGATGGCACACGACCCTGGCGGGTATAGTATTTTAGGAAACTTTTTAGCGAGACAGTCTAAAGCGTCACCAAAAACACTTGCCGAAGGCTTTGGTATTCGTTTCATGGCGATGCTTGGAAAACATGCCGGAAGAAAATCTCACACAAACGTGATGTTGCATTTGCTGGGCTACTTAAAAAATCATCTTGACTCTTCTGCCAAACAAAGCCTGCTAGTTGAAATTGAAGCATACAGAACAGGTCTCCACCCACTGATTGCACCTATCAGGATTCTCAGGCATTATTTATTGCAATATGGCAGTGACTATGTCAAACAACAGTACTATCTTGACCCTTATCCAGACCAACTTGGATTAAGGAATCTTATTTAACATTTCTAAAATGAAGATTTTGTCGACGTTATACAAAACTGTTTCAAACTACGATATATATACAAACCAGATGAAAGTGCGAGCGCTATAAATAATAATTGTCGTTTTTTAGCTATTGTTGCATTATAACGCTCATGCCTAAATACGGCTCCGTTGCAAAGGTAATCTCCCTGAAAAATAATCGTATTTAAAAGTAGACTATTAAGTAACCTCAGTTCGATGTAAAAAACCTTTAAACAGCTTAGTGTTCCGTGCATACTATAGATTATATCGAACTGAGTCTACCAAAACCCTGTATAACAACCCCCAATTAGTCAGCTGTCTTGCTCATGCGTAAGGCCTGAGCAATTACCTGATGTTAAATATTTTGGCTTCAAAGTGTAAGTTCTTCTGCTGGATTTTTAGGATCCATATAAGGGCATTCAAGATTTTCTTCTTTCAGTTGAAGACCTTTACCGTATTCCTTTTCTAATACGCCATTGAAAACATTAAGCCAATTTTTTTTTATATTTTTAATTATCTCAATATCACTCAACGCCTGACCCTGCATAATTAATAGTTGTAGGTTACCGAACGTCATAATAATCTTAAGCTTTGAAAGATCTGGTTTTCCCTGCGAATCTTTAGGTAAATGCCTTACTGAAAATAAAAATACATTTTCATTATCTGATCGAGGAGTAAAACGAGAATTAGTTGCCTTCATACATAGAACGCATAGTTTTGCCTTGCTTATCTTTGTAGGATGATCACAGGTTTCTACTGTGGGCTGCCAAATTGTGTTAGCAAAGTCAGGATGCATTAATTCTACATATTTATTTTTTCCTATTTTATGTCCTCCCGCATGACTAGGCACGGGAGAACATTCGAGTTTACTTGAATTTTGTTCTATCTGTGATTCACGCTCTTGTTCAACATTTTTTTTATCAGTACTATGTTTACGACTAATACTATTCATTAAGTACGATTTTCCTGAACCTGATAAACCAAGCAATACAATTGCTCGACTATGATTTTTTGCATTATAAACATATGGTGAATTCCCAACACTTTGGTGCGTTATTTCATAATGAGCTTTTTCTTCTGGTGTTTTTGTATGATCAATCTCACCAAGATTAACTTTATGGGCCGTACCTGCGTCACCTAAGTGATAATTTGGCCTTACATCTTTTGTATCTTTTACATCTTTTACATCTTTTACACTGTTCTGCTCATTGGAAGCATTTGAAATCACATAATTAATAATTGATTTAAACATCCTAAGCAGGATTTTGTGTGGCCAAAAGTTTTTCTGAGATGGAACAACCTTCACACTCTTCCCATCTTGTGAATCTTCTTCTTTCAGCCGGCTATAATTACTTCTATCAATCGGTGGTGTCTGTGATATTTTTGTCATATACCTTCCTTATTATAATTATGCCTACACCAACTGGAAAGCGACACTTTCCATATTTATTCTATCCGATATATTCAAAATAAGCTTAGCATTACTTTTATTCACGCGATGCTCAACTTCTCATAAGCACCAGTTGTCATATTGTAATGGCGGATTAGCCAATGACTTCCATCGTTATTATTTTTTCATTACTCAGGCTAGTGCAAAACCACAACCACGAAACTTAACTTGTATTGGGAAGTTGCTCGTAAATATTAGCTACCAGAAAAACACAGTGATAATAAAGCCTTCCAATGGCACAGGCCTGCTCCCTTATTTGATGGTTCTTCGCAAAGCCAAAATACAGGAGTGGGCTGTGTCATTCAATCATCTAAAAAGTTGAGCATGGCGTTGGTTCTAGGTAATGCCTGCGGCGCACCTTAACCAAGCGTTAGCTTTATAGGTTTAGTTTCTAGTTTTTTAAAGGATTGATATTCATTTTATCGCTTAGCATCAGAGTAATGAAAAACATGAGCTAAAAAGTTTGATAATTAGTCATTCTTGATTGCGAAGCTACAATGGATAAAGTCTTGGTTACACTCTTTTCTATCATACGTTACACTCCAACTATCATTATATGCTGTTGAATATGTAGCTCCTTGCTTTGATGAAGTGCTAGAAAATGTTAAAGAATCATATGGGTATTTCGAATTTGTATAGTCACATTCAACATGATTATTGTAGCCAGTTATATTTTTATGAGCGATTGGCAGGCTGGCCTTAGTAAAATTATATTCTCGGTTTTCAAAAGTGTTAGCCGGAACTGATGATTGAGATAAAAACTCAAGTTTTAACGGATTGTCTACAATGACACAAACAGGATAATCACCCTCCCTAGAATCACAAACAACCGATTTCGGGCATTGATAATATGGCTGCGCATACACGACAGAGAAAAAACATAATAGCTTTACAAAAGCGATAGTATAAATTAATTTTACGCCATTCATTCTTTATTACCTCTATGGTTATCAATAGTATTTTAAACCTATCAAATCCTTCTGGGGTTCATTTTAAATGATATTAAAATACAGACAAGTCAAATATTTATATATAGTTTGAAAAGGTATCGTAATCCCCTTCAGAAAATGAACTGGCTTTGTAGCAGACGCACTTCGCCTACAATACCTTCTCCGTTATACAGTTATACAGTTATACCGTAATACCATAAGACCATAAGACCATAAGACCATAAGACCATAAGACCATAAGACCATAAGACCATAAGACCTTCTATCCTTTTCTGAAGATACGCATCACTTCAAATCCTTTGATGGTGGCATAGGCTGTGCGCTTTGACTTAAAACCAAGAACAGGCTTGATTAATCGCTTCAATTTGCCATGATCTGATTCAACGGCAGATGGTTGTACGATTAGCCTTAATACCCTGCTCATCCAGCGGTAATCCCCCCAGAAAATAACCGTATTTAAAAGTAGACTGTTAAGAAATGAGAAAAGAGGTCTGCGATGAAGAAGTCACGTTTTACTGAAACACAGATTATTAACATCCTGAAAGAAAGTGAAAATGGTTTGCCAGTGGCTGAAATATGTCGCAAACATGGGATGAGCGAAGCAACATTTTATAAATGGCGAGCAAAATACGGTGGTATGGATGTTTCGCTGATGAAGCAGTTTAAGACACTGGAAGAAGAAAACCGGCGTTTAAAAAAGATGTATGCTGAAGAGCGATTGAAAGCAGATATTCTTCAGGAGGCTATCGAAAAAAAGTGGTAAAGCCCTGTCAAAGAAAGGTACTGGCACAAAGGGCAGTAAACAAACGTCACATCAGTATACGAACGGCATGTTGCTGCTTTAAAATCAGTGAAACCTGCTATCGGTACAAGTCTGTACTGAGTTCAGATAATGAACTCATAGCCAATGAACTAATGCGCCTGATTAATGAACACCGCACATGGGGTTTTGGTTTGTGCTTTTTATATCTGCGTAATGTTCAAGGCTGTCCATATAATCATAAGCGGGTTTACCGTATTTATTGCGAGCTTGCATTGAATCTACGGATCAAACCTAAACGGCGATTAAAACGAGATAAGCCAGAAAGATTAGAGGTCCCTGCAAATATCAATAATTCCTGGTCAATGGACTTTATGCAGGATACACTGGCAACAGGAAAAAACTTCAGGACGTTTAATGTTCTGGATGACTGCAACCGTGAAGGTTTGGGTATTGAAGTGGATCATTCATTACCTTCTTTAAGAGTTATTCGAACGTTGGAACGTATTATGACATGGCGAGGTCAGCCATCAAGGATTCGATGCGACAATGGTCCGGAGTATATCAGTGTTGAGATACGTCAATGGGCAAAGAAAAAAGGTATTGTGCTGCAATATATTCAACCGGGCAAGCCACAACAAAATGCTTATGTGGAAAGATACAACAGAACTGTCAGACATGAATGGCTGAATCAACATTTGTTTGAATCACTGGATCACGCCAGAGAAACGGCAACACAATGGCTCTGGCAATACAACAATGAAAGGCCTAATATGGCTTTAGGCGGAATAACCCCAAAACAGAAACTTGAGCAATTGAATTCTACTTTTGAAAGCGGTTAATAATGGGGGGATTACCCAGCATCTCTATCACTGCACGGTAGCCGATACCATATTCACAGTACCAGCGAACTACCAACAGAATAATATTCACCGAAAATGATGCCATTTAAAGTAAGACATGATTATTACAAGTTTAATTTTTGGAAATAATCTGGCTGATTATCATTTTTTTACAACAGAGAGGGATTGCTCAGTTTTGAGTAAATAGTATTTAGTGAGAATAATTTGTTGGATATTGTTGTTGTAAACTTATATAAAAAACAACTGTCTATTAGTTAATCGTGCAAGGCAATAACAAAAAGTAGTTTTCCTATGCGAAATAATCCATTATGCTATAAAAACCAGTACTTTTATTATCCTGTAAAAATATAGTAAAAGTAAAGTTAAGTGAAGTTTATACAAAATAAGCTATTACAAACTGATGACTATATGGCAAGATAATGCTAAATAAATCTAATTATTAGTTTTAGCGTAATATTTAAATTTATAGTGCCCGTTTTCTATAGTATATTATGCGAATTGAGGGTGTGTAATCTACTGTTAGCTCATAAAATCGGAGAAGTCATTGCAAGTTTGGATAAGAATCAGTTTTTATGGAATTCTGCTAATCACAGCGGTGGTCTCATATCTTAATTCGTCTATATCTTTATCTGCGCTTCCCGATAGCGACTGGAAAAATATATTTTTTTCAACAATAAGCCTCATTTTCGCAATCGTAGTGTTCGACGGAACCATGTACGCTTATGAATGGAAAAAGAAGGAGCGATCAAAACGAAGATTAAGACAAACTCTACGCCCAATATTTAAAAAGATGCATGAATTGTGGTTCGAAATGGCATATCACTCAATGAGACAAATAATGGGTACCAATAAAAATGTCTTTTCGGAAGAATATAAAATTGAAATATGCAAATACTTAGATTTGGAATGCGGTGCCCCAGTATTAGGAGACATAACTTGGAGGGAGTATCTATTTTCTAGCTTCGATACTTTTGAAAAAGAGCTGAAGAAAATAAATGTATTGGCATTTACCGTAGGCTGGGAAGAGCTAGAAGATTCTATATCCAAATATTTGAACTCTGGACTAAACCAAAATATACGACTCTATCTTTATTCAGTACACTCTATACCAGGAGGTCTGGAGAACCACTCCTACCTCAGGGTGTTAGGTCATGGGATTAATACATGCTTCAGTGAGTATCTTGTATTCTTGGAAACGCTAAACAGTATACTTGACTTGGATAACTTTGATTTCTACCAAGAAGAACGCCTGGAGCGAATAGGCGAAGTTAATGAATTTGGCAGATGCAGAGTACCGGACACACCAATTAAGAATTTATGAAGTCCAAGTTTATTAGGGCACAAGAGCTAACAAGTGGGTCAACTTGACGCAGCATGCTACGCTGCTTTTTTGCAATGGCTTTGCCATTTTAACGCAAAAAAACGCTCCACAAGCAGCGCAGGTTACCCAAGCGTTAGCAGGCATTTAAATTTTATCGATCGCTGAAATTATAGGCAATGTTAGCTAATTGAAGCTGACCACCAATAGAATCTAATAAGGAGCATTCAATGAGCAACCACATTCAATGTGCAAATTGTTATTGCACGCTTTATTTTACTGGTTAAAATGGTTTAAGTAGAACAGCTGGTGAGCTATGTCAAAGTTGTGAGAATCAAAAGCAGAATCATATGTACGATGATGATTAGTCTCGTAAATTGAATATATCTGTTTTACTATGACTGAATAGTTATCAATGGGTTGGGTTCCGCTACTAACAGGTCTATAAACAAGGATAAATTTTAGCTACGTAATTTGTGTTGCCATTGTGCGTCAGTATCACACAAGCTACTTCACAAAAATCAGCTTGTTATAGGGTGTTATGGTACTGAATTTACGTAGTCGCTTATCATGCATTAAAGTAAAAATCAAATATTAATTATTTTTAAAACATACTAGGATTTGACTTGTGGAGCTAAGTATACAGGATTCTGATTTTTTAGATAGCTTCGAGCATCTAGGAAGTTATAACTTAGATGACTTTGGAAAGAATAAGTTAGATTTATTTGTAATACAAATAAATTCGAATGAATTTGATTATGAATATCTGATAGACAAACTTATTGACCCGATGATTGATTTTTCTTTATCTAGAAAAGTAAAGGAGAAATATAAAAAAAAACCAGCAACCCTCACAAAAAGGGCAAAAGAGAAATTTATTGCGCACATACACAATACAGGTGAGTTAGGAGAGTTGCTACTATTTTGCTTTCTAGAGTCACATTTAAAAGCTCCAAAGATACTTTCCAAACTTGAGTTAAAAACATCAACGAGTCTGTATGTTAATGGAGCTGATGGGGTTCATTTTCTTAAGGATAAAGATGGAAACTATCAGTTAATATTTGGAGAGTCTAAAACAATAGTAAAGATCACTGCTGCAATTAGTGATGCATTCAATTCAATAAATCAATTTAAGAATTCAAAAAATTCTATGGGCAATAAAAAAAGTGGGATAACTTATGAGAAATCGCTTATCAGCGACCACTTAGAAAAAGAAGTCTTTTCTGATGAAGAAAAGAAATTTATTGAAAACATTATTTATCCAAAAAGAAATAATAAATTTAACTCTGATGATGCTTTTGGTATTTTTGTTGGCTATGAATTAAAGGTCACTACTGAGGATAAAAAGCTTCCAAACAATCAGTTTAGAGGGATAATAAAACAAAAAATAAAAGCTGAAGTAGAGAAAACTTTTAAAAAAATCTTGCAAAATATAGATAGATATCGCCTTCATGGACATAATTTTTACATATATGTACTACCATTTACAGACTTAGACCAAAGTAGAAGTAAAATTCAGAAGGGTATCTCTGAATGAGTATTTTTGAAGAGTTATCCAAAAAAACACTAAACGACCCATATTTTTTGGAGCTTTATCATAAGGCAGAAGTCCTATCAGCTTCAAATCTGTTTGGTATAAGGGAATATACGCTTAGCGAAAAGCAGTTTATTGATTTACTGAGATTTTCAGATATTTTATCTAGGTCATCCAATTCAAACTCACAAAACAAGGCATATAAAATCATTAGCTTGCTTGTTGATGATTATAAGAATAATCCTATTTTTAGGTCTTTTGCAGAATCAGTTTTTACAAAGTTGGGAAATTTCCCAGCAATTAAATACTTAAATGAATTCAATAAAAAAGAAGATTCTCAATCACTTGAATTAGTTTTTGAAAAAATAATGAAAGAAGAATTTCAAAAAACACCAAAGGGTGATCTGATTTTCACGGATTCACAATATGAAATTTTCGAGAGAATAACAAATAGTAACCATTTTAGTTTCTCAGGACCAACTTCTCTTGGTAAGTCATTTATATTAAATGCGTTTATATATCATTTAATATTTATCAAAAAATGCAATGAAAATATTATTATACTAGTACCAACCAGAGCCCTTATAAATCAGACTTTACGACAACTCAAAGCAGAGTTTTCAGCACTGGAAAATCATATGATAATATCGCACCCAACAGTGCCAGTGATATATAAAAGGAGTTTTAATAACTATATCTTTGTATTTACTCCAGAAAGGTTAATTTCATATTTGGCTGACAGTGAAAACCCAGAAATTGGATATTTATTTGTTGATGAAGCACAAAAAATTATTGCAGAGAAAGACTCAAGAAGCCCTCTTTACTATCACTCAATCCTTCAGGCTGAAAGAAAAAATATAAAGCTTTACTTCTCTTCTCCGAACATCCCAAACCCTGATGTTTTTCTAAGCCTTTTTGAAAAAAGTACCGATGAAGTGTTTAGCGTTACTAGCTCACCTGTTGCTCAGAATAGATATTTTATAGATTTTATTGAGAAGCGTTGCCTCCTTTTTTCTGATGTTCAAGAGGAATCCAGCATACAAGTCGACCTTAATTTAGATCATTTTTATAAGTGGCTTGATAAATTAAGTGGTAATCATGGCAGTCTTGTATATTGTAATACTAAAGCGGATACAATTGAGCATGCACTAGAGTTTTCAAAAACTCGAAAAAATAAAGAAGACCCCAGAATTAATGAAGTTATATCTGTAATTAAAGAGCATTTGCATGAAAAGTATTATCTTATTGATTGCTTAAAGAAAGGTGTTGCCTTTCACTTTGGTAATTTGCCACAGAGAATAAGAACAAAGATCGAACTTCTTTTTGGTGAAAAAATCATAGACTATGTTTTCTGTACCTCAACATTATTAGAAGGGGTTAACCTTCCTGCTAAAAATATATTTATTTTGAGCAATGCGATAGGACTAACCAAGTTTTCTAATATTGACTTTTGGAATTTATCAGGCCGTGCTGGAAGACTTACAAAAGAATTATCGGGAAATATTATTTGTGCACGAATAGAGAATAAGAAAAATAGATGGTATAATCCAGAAACTGATTTGAATGTTATAAAAGAGAAGACTATTAAACCTGTTCGCTCCTTGGTAACTAATGGGCAAAATAACTTTTTTAAAAATATAGAAGCATCGCTAACTAACTCACGTTTCACAAAAAAAAATCCAGGATCAAAAGAAGTAAGCATATGGAATCACTATGCGAATATTATGTTAATACATGAATTACGATCAGATGATTCAGTATTGAGATGCAACTTTTTGAAAAACAACAGTAAGGCTAAAAGAATTTTAAACGATTTGCAAAAAAACAATCGTGTAGAAAACAGAATACTTTCAGCATATTCATCAATTAAAGCAAGATATCAAAATGATATCTTATCTACTTGCGGTAAAAAACTTAAATTATTCACAGATAATATTAGCTATGAGTCAGTATTAGATAAACTTGTATTTCTTAGCAAGGTATATGCATGGGAAACTGAAGAATCATCAGGTATAAAACCTATGTATAAGTCTAGTGATACCCTAAAATATTACGCAGTCTTGATGACTAATTGGATGAATTCCACTCCAATAAATAGAATGATTCTTAATTCATTAAAATATTATGATAAAAAAGGGAAAATATGGGAACGGGACACAAATAAATCAATTGACTTTAACAAAAGTCAATATTGTATTAACCTAGTCATCAATGATATTGTTTCTGATATTGATAATATTTTAAGATTTAAATTAAAGAATTATTTTGGTAATTATCATGAGTTGTTGGTTCAAAAATTAGGTAAAAAGCTTGCAGGACCAAATTGGGCTGATTACCTAGAGTATGGAACGAATGATTATAGAATTACTGAGTTACAAAATATTGGTATACCCCGACATTTAGCAAGCTATCTTCTAGGAAAGCATCAAGATGTTTTCACCTTTGAACGTAAGCAACTAACAGACATGAACGAAAGCCTTCTATTAAAAAAAATGGATAAAGAATCAACAGAGTATAAAGAACTTCAAGAAGTTTTATGAAATCTCAGATTTGTATAAAACAAGCCTTAACAAAAAATTCCAGTGGACTGTACCTATTGCGAAGTCTACTGGAATTTGCGTTAGGTGTCTGAGAAGATTACCCCTCTGCACGGCTTGAAAAGATTAATACTTATGGAGTATAGTGAAAAATCCAAGCAGAAGGCTACTTGAGTCTCATTTGGTATAAACTGACACAACACAAACTTATCATCAATAGATGAGTGATGTTTACAATTTAATGCTACTGTTTTATCAATCTCTGTTATGGTTAGTCTACGAAAATTTGCTAAAAAATGAGGGGTGATAAATGCAAGAAATTAAGCAAAACTTTTTATCCAAGGAGTTATGGCTACGTATTGTTTATATGGTTATTTTTTACTTGGTGAGTAAAGTGCTCTGGTTATTGATTATCTTGATTGCAGTTGTTCAGGCCTTAGCCAGCTTGGTTACAGGTAAAGTAATAGAGCCAGTTTGGGAATTTACTTTCACCTTAAATGCTTATATGTTGCAAATTTTTGATTTTCTTACCTTTCGTAGTGAAGAAAAACCTTTTCCTTTTTCGGACTGGCCAGCAAAAAGGCATCAACCTATCGACGTTAACCAAGAAGATGATAAATAATCCCACCCTGATGTACAGGCAGATTCATGCATTTACTTATCATGCGTCATGGCGAAGCAACTACTAATGCTTCGTCTGATTATCTGAATGAGTTAACGAACAAAGGCAGGACTCAGGTTATTAGTACTGCTGACTATATTAGTAGGGCTGATATTTCTGTCTCACAAATAATCTGCAGTCCTTATGTGAGGACGATACAAACAGCTGAAATCCTTATCTCGCGTTTAGGTCTTCCCCACTCAACATTGAAAAAAACAGAGCTTGTTACCCCTGAATCTTCTGTAAGCAAGTGGTTTTCAGAGGTTGAACTCAATGATAATACGCTGATTGTTTCTCATATGCCTTTTATAGCAAAACTGACCAGTTACTACGTTGATGGCAACCTGCATGGCTCATATCCTTTCACTACTGCACAATTGAGGACACTTAAAATTTACTCACCCATGGCTGGCGGAGCAGTAATAACAACTTCTGTTTAAACGCTGGTTAACATCTGTGCATAACACGTTCCTTTGCAAGGAGCCTATGAACAATGTTTTTAATTTTAAACAGATACAACATTATTGGCACTACCGAACATATTTTTATACGTCTAAAGCATTTCAGTGGTATTGCCATTGTTATGAGATAAGCTGAAAAAAAACAACGTGGGAACTGTAGCGATGATCTTCGGTTTTATATGGCTGCCATTATGAAACATCAACAGACCCTACTGAAAAAAGCAGGCATCTGTTCAACACAACCTTCTTCCTTCAAGCGCATAAGCTAGTGTATTACCGTCGATATATTCCAGCTCGCCACCGACGGGAACGCCATGCGCAATACGTGAAACTTTGATATTTAGCGCCTTAATCTGATCAATAAGATAATAAGCCGTAGCTTCACCTTCTACTGTAGGGTTGGTTGCAAGAATAACTTCGTTGACTTCACCTTCTGCTAAACGCTCCAGTAAACAATCAATACCCAGCTCCTCAGGCCCTATACCATCAATGGGTGACAAACGCCCGAATAAAACAAAGTACTGCCCATTGAACCCCCCTCCCGACTGCTCAAGAGACAGCAGATCAGCAGGTGTCTCTACAACACATAATGTTGTACGGCTTCTGCTTTCATCCAAACAAAGAGGGCAAAATTTACCTTCAGTCAAGTTTCTGCACTTCACACAGGAAGTGACATTTTTCATTGCATCAAGTAATGCTTTTGCCAAGCATGCCCCACCGTTGCGATCTTTGTCTAACAAGTGAAGCACCATCCTTTGTGCTGACTTGGTTCCCACTCCCGGCAAACACTTGAATGCCTTGATGAGATCATCTATTAAGGGAGTAAATATAGCCATTACAGGCTTTTACCTCTCATATGTAACATTCATTAAAAAGGCATTTTCATACCTTCAGGAAGTCCTAGATTTCCCGATAATTTACCCAGTTTTTCCTTCTTCTCTCTTTCAACCTTGCGCACAGCATCGTTAATAGCGAAAGCAATAAGTTCTTCAAGCACTGCCTTTTCTCCTGTTAGCAGTTCAGTGTCAATATCAACTTTCTTGACATCGCACTTTCCATTCATACTAACCTTTACGAGTCCAGCACCTGACTCACCTGTCACCTCAATATTAACCACTTGCTTTTGAGCGTCCTGAAGCTTTTTTTGCATATCCTTTGCCTGCTTCATCAACTCGCCCATATCACTACCAAACATATAAAATTTCCTGCATTTAAGCTATCAACACCACACCAGAGTGCTATTTAAACAAAATAACGTATAAAACGAAAGGTGCTTTTTTACACCTTTCGTTTTTATTCTGCACAAGGCCTTATCGATGCATCATTAACTACAGCTGAAAATAACGAGATAAGCTTTTTAACATTCTTATCGTTATAAATAGAACGTTTTGCCTCTTCCAGAAGTTCTTGCTGATATCTCTCACTCTGCATAGCGGGTGTTTCTACGACAACATCACCAACTTTTATATTAAGAACGCACTCTGTTGTAAAATACTGGCTGAGAGCTGTGGCTATCCGTTTTTCATTCATTTCATTAAATAAAGTATCATATGAATGATCAAGCACCAGCCATATTTGATTTCCCGAAACACGCTCAAACGCACAATGACAGGCCAGCGCTTTCGCAACACCTGAAAATTCCAGCTGTGTCACCAGCTTAATCCAACCACCGGCATCGCAATCTGATAATAACTTTGGCACAACCTCTGCAGGTTCTACATACTGAATTTTGTTGTCAACAGTCGAACAATTGTTCTCGGATTGTATACTTTGTTCCACAGACTCGGTATTGCTTGTAACTTTCTGATATTCAACCTCACCGTTATTTATAGGTTTGGGAAACTCTCCCTGATCAGAAGTTACAACATTTACTTTTTTACTGGGGGTCCCTCCTGCACAGGGTTATTGTTTGTACCCGAAACAACAATATCCTCACTCATATCTGATGCCAAATGGCCTGAGCCAGATGCATCTTTTGTACCAAAAACAGGCTGAGAATCAGCGAGTTTTGATTCAGGGCGTATTGCAACATCAGGTCTGAATGCCAGCATACGTAACAAGATCATTTCGAACCCGGAACGAATATCCGGCGCTAATGCAAGGTCTTTACGACCTATCAACCCTGACTGATAAAACAACTGTATATCTTCTGCTGACGTTTGGCTGGCCAATAAAGCAACCTGCTCTGCATACCCCCTGCTATGATCAATAGCACCCGGCACCATTTGCGCAATAGCGATCTGATGAAAAACAGAAAGAATTTCACCGAGCACAGTGTGATAATCCGGAGAGTGTTCTGATAGTTCGCTCACCTGCGTGAGTAATGATTTAGCATCTCCTGCCATTATGGCTTCGACAAGAGAAAGAACACGACTATGATCTACGGAGCCAAGCATATTACCCACCTCTTCAGATAAAAGCTTTTCTCCACAATAAGCAATTGCCTGCTCGGTCAAACTTAAAGCATCACGCATACTTCCCTCGGCGGCACGCGCTAATAACCACAGAGCTGCCGTTTCAAAGTTTACATTTTCGTGACTTAACACACTTTCCAAATGCCCGACAATTTTTTCAGCAGGCATATTTTTAAGACTAAATTGTAAACACCGAGACAGTACCGTAACAGGTAGTCGCTGAGGATCTGTTGTTGCCAACAAAAATTTCACATGAGGTGGCGGTTCTTCCAGTGTTTTCAGCAACGCATTAAAGCTATGCTGAGATAACATATGCACTTCATCGATAAGGTAAACCTTAAATCTACCTCGGGTGGGCGCATAATGCACATTGTCTAGCAATTCACGCGTATCTTCAACTTTAGTACGTGAGGCAGCATCAACTTCAATTAAGTCGACAAAACGCCCTTCATCAATTTCTTTACAAGAGGAACACTTTTCACACGGTTCTGAACTGACAGCCACTTCACAATTGAGACATTTAGCCAGAATACGGGCAATAGTTGTTTTACCTACACCACGAGTACCCGAAAATAAGTAGGCATGATGGAGTTTGTTTGTATCAAGAGCATTCATCAGTGCTTTAAGTACATGCGACTGCCCGACCAAATCCTTGAAATTGCGTGGTCGCCACTTTCGTGCCAGAACCTGATAACTCATACTGATTATTTATACCCTTCTCATAGCCGACACATTTTGCACCAGCGCATTTAATAAAACGAATATGTGACCTTATTATTTTGGTGGTGGTGCCACCAAAACTTCTCGAGCACCATTGCTAGCTGCCGAAGAAACTACGCCTTCTCTTTCCATCGTTTCTACCAGATTAGCTGCTCTGTTATATCCAATGCGAAACTGTCTTTGAACAAACGATACTGAAACTCTTCGAGCTTCTGTTACAAAGGCAACAGCCTGATCATACAACTCATCCTCTTCACTGGCCTCATCACTAAACGCATTCCCAGCCTGTGAGTCAGAGGCTCCGCAATTAACAATATCATCAATATATTCTGGTTTGCCTCGTAGTTTCCAGTCTGCAACTACCCGATGTACTTCCTGATCACTGACAAAGGCGCCATGTACACGAACAGGCAACCCAGTGCCTGGTGGAAGATACAACATATCACCATGACCGAGTAACTGTTCTGCTCCCCCCTGATCAATAATTGTGCGCGAATCCACTTTAGATGACACCTGAAAACTTATTCTCGCCGGTACATTTGCTTTAATAAGGCCTGTAATAACATCTACCGAAGGGCGCTGAGTGGCGAGAATTAAGTGTATACCTGCTGCTCTCGCTTTTTGCGCAATTCTGGCAATCAGCTCTTCTACTTTTTTGCCCACAATCATCATCATGTCTGCAAATTCATCAATTACCACAACAATAAACGGAAGTAACTCGCTCGATTCGTCTGTGTCTGTAGTATTCTCACCGGTAAAACCATTTTCTTTCAACTGTTTCACTTTAGCGTTGTAGCCAGAAATATTTCTCACACCCAATGATGCCATCAATTTATAACGACGTTCCATTTCCATTACACACCAACGCAAGGCTCCAGCTGCTTCTTTCATATCAGTAACAACAGGTGTCAGCAAGTGGGGTATGCCTTCATAAACCGAAAGCTCAAGCATTTTAGGGTCAACCATAATTAAGCGAACCTCTGCCGGGGATGCTTTATACAGTAAGCTCAATATCATGGCATTCACACCAACTGATTTACCTGAACCTGTTGTGCCTGCCACAAGTAAATGTGGCATTTTAGCCAAATTTGCCACCATTGCATCACCGTTAATCAATTGACCTAGAGCCAAAGATAATGGCGACTTTGCATTCACAAATTCCTTCGACTCCATCACTTCACTTAATACAACCATTTGACGTTCTGTGTTTGGCACCTCAATACCAACCACCGACTTACCGGGAATAACCTCCACTACACGCACCCGAACCACCGCCAGAGAACGGGCAAGATCAGTAGCCAACCCCGATATTTTACTCACTTTTAATCCGGGTGCCGGCTGTATTTCATATCTTGTAACAACAGGTCCGGGCTGAATAGCCACCACTTTTGCTTCTACACCGTAATCTTTGAGTTTTTCTTCCAGCAGTTGCGCTCTAACCTGTTGCTCTTCAATGGATTTTTCACCCGCTATTTTTGGGTCGGGTCTATCTAGTAATAATGTAGAAAGAGAGGCCTTATCCACGGGGTGCACGGTAATCACAGAGGTGCTTGTTATTTCACTTTTCTTTGGTTTATCTTTTGCCGGAGTAACAACTTCATCTCTTTTCACAAACCTATAACTATTTTGCTCTGATACATCAGCTTTTCTTCGAAACTCAATTGATGAAACTTTTTTTATGCCTTTAATGATACCCTGCAAAATAAGACGGCAAAAATGAGATAAAAAATCGGTCACTTTATGAAATATAATTACAAAAAAACGAGTCAGGTAATCGATTAACAAAAACCATGAAAAATGTGTAAGTAATGTAAACCCTGATAAAAAGAAAGCAATCAGAAATAACGCCGTACCATATATTCCAAAAGCGGGCAAAAGAAATTCCAATACCAGACTACCAGTAATCCCTCCTCCTGATGTTGCTGATGCAGAAAAGCTATTCCAATATAGCGACGACAATCCACAGCAAGCCAGCAAAGTTACAATAAATGCAGGTGTATAAAGATATAAAAACGAAAACTTCCAGCGAAGTGGTTCACCTCTGCCAGTGATTAGCTTAATTAATATCCCCGTAAAAAGCGCAACATAAACCCAAGCCATAATGCCAAAAACTGAAAATAAAAAATCTGAAATCCATGCCCCCACAGCACCACCATTATTTTTGGTGGTGCTGCTGTTTAACACACTCCATGCAGAATCACCATGATCGAAGCTACCAAGAGACATGCAAAGATAGATTAATATAAATGCAATAAATAAACTCAACAGTTCTCTAAGGCGGTTTGAGATAAAAGACCATTCTCCAACGGTCTTATTGCCCGACTGGTCAATAATTTTTTTACCCACCATAACACCCCACATGAAAAATATGAAAGTAACTAGCCCAGACTTATTCCGCCTTTTTTAGCACACCAAAACCACCTAAGTACTCATACTAAAAGAAATAAGATATATTATAACGTCTTTATAGAGCTTCAATGTAATTTATCCTTATATTGCTCTGACCTTTTCTTGTGCAATTGGGTAAATGCGCCTGCATAATGTTCAGAAAAAGAACTAAATATTATGCCATAGGTTATTAACTGATATTACTTTTATGTGCAACTACAATCTCACGTTTTGCCATAACGATATATATACACATTCCGGCATCTGAACTCGCCACATAAAACGCTACATTCAGTGGCCTCCAAAGATAGTCTTTTGGAATTTTTTGTTATGTACGCTGTCTTTGGTGTTAGTCATTTTATTGAAACTTTAAGCTTAAAAAAAGTCAAAATATTTACGTAATGCACGCAAGGAAAATGTCAATGATTGGTGGAACCAGAGCTCATGTTCTAATGCGAAAAGAACTCGATAATACTGAAGATAATATTAAAGCCCTACATCTTAAAGGTGTAGAGCCTAAGAAATTTTTCTTTTTTGCATTTCCCTGCCAGAAAAAAGCGGCCTATATAAAAAATAGATCGATTACTGAAGTTGAAAGCTGTGACTTACCAATGGTTGCTTATAGATATATTCAATGTAGGAAAAATAATTCCAGGGTTAGCCTAGATTTTTATATAAGTTTAGCAGGGGCTTTCTCGAGTATTGCGATGTCCCTTATGGCATATAGAGATGAAACAATACCCGGTATGTTTAAGTATGCATTTGCATTTTTCCCATTAGCCATGGCTAATGCATATATAAATTATGGGAATAAATCTTCATACCGAGAGACTCTGGCTTTAACAGAAGACTTTCTTGAGAAAAAACTCCCTTCCAACACATTTAACATGTTACAACAACTACCTAGTAAAGACGGCTCATATGCTCTCTTATTAGATCTTTTAAAGACTCAACATATAAATTGTGACTCATTGAGAAAAAAACTACCCGAGAAATAGTGCTAAAAAACTAGAGAGATTAGAGCATCCTCTAATGGTTGTATAAACCGTAGAAAAAATCACTAAATATTTACCTATAAAGCAACAATCCTTAAAGTTACTGGGGTATCCGATAAGGGTGGACAAGAACACTATTAGATTCCCATATACTCTAAATAGAGTATGACAATAAAAATCAATCTATTATTTTATTCTAGAAACAACCCTGATATTTTAATATAACTAACGGTTTTAACGGCCATTTCTTACATCACATAGTAATGCGTAGAGTACAGTTCTTTTAGTGGCTAGAAAGGACGTTGACTTAAAGCCAACATTTGTAGAAAAAAAGTTTTTTTCTTATGCAAGGCTCAGTTGGCTTTCGAACAAAAAGATAAAAAAATCGTGATACAATAACCAACAATTTTTAACCGGTAGCGGGAATAGTGTTGTGACCCAAAACAGTTTTGATACTTTTGATCATTCACCAAAGAGGTTAGACGTTATATCATTCCCGCTACATGGTCATCGGCTTATCGAAGCTAGTGCCGGGACTGGCAAAACATACACAATAGCCAATCTGTATCTTCGATTGCTTACCGGTCACGGTGACGAACAGAACAAAGCATCAAAACCCGTCACTCCCAAAGAAATATTGGTAGTAACCTTTACCGAAGCTGCGACTCAGGAGTTACGGGAAAGAATTCGTAGTCGTATACACCTTGCTCAAAATATTTTTGCAGGTAAAAAACCTGTACCTAATGACCCTTTTTTGCAACAGCTTTACATCGAACTGCCAGATCACAAAAAAACAGCCAAACAATTGTTGATAGCTGAGCGTCACATGGATGAAGCGTCCATTTATACCATTCACGGGTTTTGTAATCGCATGCTGAGCCAGCATGCTTTTGAAAGTGGATCATTATTTAATACAACATTAGTGACCGATGAGTCACAATTACTTAAGCAAGCTGTAAACAATTACTGGCGAACCAGGTTTTATGAAGCTCCAAGTTACGAGACTGATATTTTGTATGGTTACTGGAAAACGCCTTCAGCCCTTCTCAGCCATCTTCAGGCATGGTTGAATCATCAGAATGCAACCATCCTCACTCATGATAATCTTTCTTTTTCAGAACGTTGCAGGCAGGTTCTAAAAAAGGTTAGGTTTATCAAGCAACTATGGCTTGACTGCTGCAATGAAGTTGTTGACTCATTGAATAAGGCCGGCCTCCACAAAGGCAGTTTTAAACCGGAACAAATTGACAAATATGCCCGCGAGATTACTGACTGGGCAAACAAACAGGTCTTAACGATACCAAAAAATCTGGAAAAATTTTCCAGCTCTTTCATTCAAAAGAAAAAAACAAGTAAAGGCACTTTACCTGAACACAGTTTTTTTAATGCCGTACAAGAGCTACTTGACAACCCACTGGATTTTAAGGATATCCTGATAAAAGAAGCAATACAGGGTATTAAACAACACTTATCTAAATTAAAGCTTCAACACCATGTGACAGGCTTTAATGACCTGCTAACCGCTTTTGATGCAGCTCTCCTACATCCTGACAATATTCGATTAAGGCAGCAACTTCGCCACTGTTATCCTGTTGCTCTCATTGATGAGTTTCAAGACACTGACTCGTTGCAGTACAGAATATTTAAAACACTTTACCCAAATAATGACAACACACTGGCGCTGTTGATGATCGGAGACCCTAAACAGGCTATTTATGCATTCAGAGGCGGAGATATTTTTACCTACATCAATGTCAGGCGAAATACACCTGACAGATACACATTACCAACTAACTGGCGTTCTAGCGAAGAAATTATCAAGGCATGCAATCACATATTCACAACAGCTTTAAAACCTTTTATATTTGATGCTGACATTCCTTTTTCTCCTGTTAATGCTTCACCACAAGCTAATGATCGATTTTTGATGATCAATAACAAGCCGACCTCAGCGCTTGAACTTTGGTCCCAGAAAGACAATTACCTCCAAGCTGTCAGCAAAGAACAATACAAAACAACAATGACAGAAAACACCGTTGCAGAAATTAAATATTTACTCAAACTCTCTGATGAAAATAAGTGTACACTGACTAACAATAATACATCGCGAAATATTAAAGGCAGCGATATTGCTGTTCTTGTGAGAACGGGGGCTCAAGCAAAGAAAATAAAAACTGCGTTGGCTAATGCGGGTATTGCCTCTGTTTATATGAGTGAGCGGGACTCTGTCTTTAACACCAGAGAAGCATTAGATATTTATCGTATTTTACAGGCTTGTCTTTTTCCGGAAAATGAACGCTTACTTCGTACTGCTTTATCAACCTCATTATTAAACATGACAGCACCCGCTATTGAAGCGCTAAGAGAGAATGAAGCAGCGTGGGAACAGGTTATTGAAGAGTTTGTTAGCTACTCACAAATATGGCAAAAACAAGGAGTACTCTCTCTTTTACGAACCCTTATGTTTAATCGTAAAATTACACAGAAATTACTTCACCTACCTTTAGGTGAGCGAAGATTGACAGATATTATTCATTTGGGTGAGACGCTGTCTGTCATTTCAGAAACCATTGAAACCCCTCAGGCGTTATCAAACTGGTTATTACAGCATATCCAGCAAAACGACAAAGATGAAACTTTCCAGCTACATTTTGAAAGCGATAAAAACCTTGTGAAAATCATTACCATTCATAAATCAAAAGGTCTGGAATACCCTATCATATTTATGCCATATATTTGTGAACTCATAGAATCGGGTCAAAAAAAAGGTTATTTCTTTCATGCACAACCCAATAACCGCCCAACCCTTGATTTAACTCTGGATGATGCCAATAAAAGTTATATGGAAAAAGAAAATCTTGCAGAAGATATTCGTCTTTTTTATGTGGGTATAACACGCGCCATTTATAAATGTTACCTTGGTATTGCACCCGTTATCAAAGGCAAAATCGGCAAGAATGCAACTAAAAATCACTTGCATAAAACCGCACTTGGGTACTTATTAAATGACGGATGTGAAATACCGGCAAATACGCTGAATCAATTGATCAGCGATCGCTGGTCTAAAAACGATCAAATGATACAATTATCTGGACCGCCATTAAATACGGAAAATGCTTACCACAAAATTTTACCAACAGACAGTACGCTACAGACAAAAACATTTAGCCTGCCTGTTGAACGTAACTGGACAGTCACAAGCTACAGCTCACTCAGTGCAAAGAGCCAACACATTGCGTTTTATGAACGACCGGGGTTAGAGGATGATTTAATCAGTTGCCCTGTCACCGCAAAAACAGATACAGAACCTGAATATAATATCTTTACATTTCCCAAAGGTGCAAGTACCGGCGTATTTTTACATGCCCTGTTTGAAGCCATGAGCTTTTCCAAAGCCAAAACAACGCCTCCTGAAAAGGCTATTAAGAAAGCATTACTACACGAAGGATTTGAACCTATATGGCAAGAAACGCTCGAAAAACTTGTAATTGATGTACTTAATACGCCCTTATATCCACAACTATTTTCTCTTGGTGATATTAAAGATAATTGCAAATATGCTGAAATGGAGTTTTACTTACCCTTATCACCTCTGAGTGCCAAACCTCTTAATCAACTTCTACAGCAGTACGATCCCTTATCGGGTCAGGCTGAGCAGCTTTCATTTCCAACAATACAAGGTATGTTAAAAGGTTTCATTGACCTCATATTTATTCATAATAACAAGTATTATATAGCCGATTACAAGTCCAATCATCTAGGCGATTCACTTGAAGATTACGGGCAAAACTGTCTTGAAGAGGTCATGGTAAAACATCGGTATGATTTTCAATATCAACTCTATACTCTCGCACTTCATCGCCTGCTACAACAACGGCTACCAGATTACCATTATGAAACACATATCGGTGGCGTTTATTATCTGTATCTTCGAGGCATGAACCCTGAAAAAAATAAAACTGGTGTCTTTTATACGAGACCTCGTTTTAAATTAATTAATGCGCTAGACCAAATGTTTCAGGGAGAAATATATACAGAGGATACAAAAGCATGTTAGTGCAATCCCCAAAAAAAGACCCAAACCATATACTTTCTCATCTATTCACACTGAAAGAGGATGGAGTTATTCGCCTGATTGATTATCATTTTTCCTTATTTATTTATCAAATTTGCGAAGATGATGTGTTAGTGTTGGTCAGTGCATGGGCAAGTTCAGAATCGGGCAAAGGTAACAGCTGTGTGGATGTAAGTACGATTTATGCACCACGAAACAGAGCAACCTGCTTTGACCTTTCTGATAAAAAGCATCAGTCGCTACTTGATACTCTAACTATTCCACCACGACAATGGATTACCCATTTATCCGCATTGCCACCTGTGGGTGACGGCTCTTCACCAACACCTTTTGTATGCTGGAGAAACAGACTTTACCTGCATCGATACTGGCTTTTTGAAACAACCATTGTCAACTGGTTAAAAAAACAATATATCCCACCTCTTAATATGAATAACAGTGAGTGCAAAGCTATCATTGATCGGCTTTTTACAGAGAAAAGCAATGAAACTAACTGGCAAAAAGTGGCGGCAGCCTTGGCTGTACTTACCAGTTTTTCAGTAATAACGGGAGGACCTGGCACAGGGAAAACAACAACTGTAACCCGGTTGATGGCGCTACTGATTGAACTATCTTCCACACAGCAATCACCCTTAATAATTACGCTTGCCGCACCAACTGGAAAAGCAAGCGCACGACTGAGTCAATCTGTTCAGCAAGCAACAGAAAAGCTTAACTGTTCATCGCAGATTAAACACCTCATTCCTAAACAAGCAGTAACGATTCATCAGCTACTAGGTGCACACCCTCACAAAAGTGCCTATCGTTTTAATGCCGAAAATCAATTACACACAGACATATTGATTGTTGATGAAGCCTCCATGATTGATATTTCAATGATGGCTCGCTTGTTGCAAGCACTAAAACCAGAAACAAAACTCATTTTGCTGGGAGACCACTACCAGCTGGCCTCTGTAGAAGCTGGCCATGTTTTAGGCGATATTTGCTACTTTTCTGGCATACCATACAGCAAAGATCTTTTAACACAGCTAGAGAGCATTACCAACGAACCAATTGCAAAGAAATTTTCGGAAAAAACAACCAATAAGTACATACCTGTGAACAACCACTTATGCGTGCTCAGAAAAAGCTATCGGTTTAGAGATGATTCGGGCATAGGGTATCTTGCTACGGCTATAAATAGTGGTGATACTGATCGGGCTGAAGCTGCCTGGCATAAGTCATTTACTGACATTACCCTTGTAATACCAAGCTCTTCCTACAAATCTGTACTATTAGAAACAGCAACGAAAGGATATGCCAATTATCTGAAGGCTATTAACTCAAATGCTGACATTAACACCATTTTCTCCAAATTTAATCACTTTCAGATTTTATGCGCACTCCGTGATGATGAATACGGTGTGTCAGGACTCAATGAATTTATCAAAAAAGGATTACAGAAATCAGGACTAATACCGGCAACAAATCATACCTGGTATTGCGGGCGACCTGTCATGATTAGCCGAAACGATTACTCTCTTGGTCTTTTTAATGGTGATATTGGCATTACAGTAAAAGATGACGACGATAAGCTACGCGTAGTGTTTATTATGCCCGATGGCACTATTCAAAAATTACTTCCTAACCGCCTGCCTGAACACGAAACCGTTTACGCAATGACCATCCATAAAAGTCAGGGCTCTGAGTTTGATCATACAACAATCGTTCTCCCTGAATCAGATTCACCACTGTTAACTCGCGAACTACTTTACACCGGCGTGACAAGAGCAAAGAAAAAACTGACCCTTTTTGGACACCCTAAACTCATTGCTCACACAATCGGGCAGCATACTCAACGAACTTCGGGAATAATTGACAGGCTTGAACAATAATTTTCTGTTAACGATGAGGTGACGAGTAATAGCCCAATATAACAGCAAGATCAGATCAGATCAGATCAGATCAGATAAGAAAAGCTGCGCAATAAAGAGTTATAAGCCACTTTTATATTACAGGTATCTTGTATTATTTTTTTTCTGTCAGCTCCCGGAAACTTAACGCTTCACTCAGGTGCTTTACACCAATATGCGGTGACTTTTCCAAATCAGCAATAGTTCTGGCAACTTTTGTAAGTCGGTGCACTATCCGCATAGAAAGTGATAATTTATCAATCATTACTTTCAACAGTGCTGTCGACTCTTTTGTTAATATGGCAAACTTATTCAACTCCGCATGCGTTAACCTAGCGTTTAATTTTTTCTGACGCATAATTTGTATATTTACAGCTTTTGTCACTCTTTTCCTGACTTCAACTGATGACTCAGGCTGATATTTTTTGTCAATAATCTCGTTTGCCGGAATTCTTGATACCTCCACATGCATATCAATGCGATCTAGCAGTGGACCTGAAATTTTATTTTTGTAACGCTGAATCTGCATGGAAGTACAGTGGCAAGGCTTTATTTTATCACCAGAATAACCGCAGGGGCATGGATTCATCGCCGCAATAAGCTGAAAACGAGCGGGAAAGGTAATCTGAAGGGCAGCTCTTGATATCGTCACTTCTCCTCCTTCCATGGGTTGCCTGAGAACCTCTAATACCTTGCGATCAAACTCTGGCAATTCATCTAAAAACAGTACCCCGTTATGAGCTAGCGACACCTCTCCTGGTTTAGGAATACTGCCTCCTCCCACCATTGCAACAGCCGAAGCAGTATGATGTGGCGCCCTGAATGGGCGGTTGTACATAAGGTTATTGCTACTGCCTGCACTTAATAAAGAATAAACAGCACCAACCTGAAAACGCTCATCTTCGGTTAATTCAGGCTGAATGTTAGCTAAACATTCAGCTAACAATGTTTTTCCTGTTCCCGGAGGACCAAACATTAACAACCCATGTCCACCTGCTGCCGTAATCTCCAACGCTCTTCGTGCTTTAAACTGACCAATCACCTCTGAAAGATCTCGTCCCTTTACTTCGCTCTTGGGCAGTGGTCTGGAGACCTCTGGCGATAATGGATTTTGCCCGAGCAAATGCGAAGTTACCATTAGCAAAGAAGTTGCAAGGTACACAACTGCCCCGTTATAAATTTCAGTATTTTCCTGTTGTGCTGGAATAACCAATGCACGTTTTACTTTTTTAGTGGCGATGATTGCTGATAATAATCCACGGACAGACCGCAGTTTTCCTGTTAACGATAACTCTCCTAAAAATTCTGTATTTTTTACAGCATCTGTCGGAAGCTGGCCGGAAGCTACAAGTATACCCAGAGCAATAGGCAAATCAAAACGTCCACCCTCTTTAGGTAAGTCTGCCGGCGCAAGGTTAACAGTTATCCGTCGCACAGGAAACTCAAACCCTGCATTAATTAATGCACAACGGACACGATCTCGGCTTTCTTTAACGGTTACCTCGGGTAATCCAACAATATTTAATGCTGGAAGTCCACTGGAGATATGGACCTCAACAGTAACTTCTGGGGCATCAACACCTAAGCTTGCACGGGTATAAATAATGGCTAATGACATTGATGTCTCTCTGATGTCTCTTTGTGTGAGCTTCTTATTAAAATAAAACCCGCGCAAGCATAGCAAAGACTCTCGCTTGTACAAGTAAGAAAGCGTATACTTGACGAGATAATATGTGATCAATGGATAAATAAAAGAGATCTTATGCCCTGCTCCTCCATTAACCTGAACGCTATCTTGCTTGATCTTGATGGCACGCTACTTGATACAGAAAAACATTATAAAGCTGGATGGAAAATGGCTGCAAAACAACTGGGATTCACTCTGAAAGACAGTGACTATATTCAGTTTGTTGGTCGCCCATTTTCTCAATGTATTACCATGATGGAGCAGTTTTTACCCGCAGGCATTAACATAGATACTTTTCTTAAACAATTGCAGAATTCACAACAGCTGAATAAAGGGCAAAATATCAGTACAAAACAAGGCGTGAAGTCACTGTTTGCATTCATCAAAAAACATGATTTTCCAACTGCTTTAGTGACATCTTCTACTTATGTATCTGTTGAAACATTTCTTGAAAATACCAACAGCGCAGATATATTCAATGAAATAGTGACATTTGAGTCAACAAATGAGCATAAACCACTACCTGCTCCTTACCATTACGCCTGCCAGTTGTTGAATGTTAGTCCTGCTCACACAATAGCCATAGAAGACTCCAATCATGGAGCCCAAGCGGCAATAGAAGCCGGTTGCAATACCATTATAATACCGGACTTGCTGCCAATAAAGCCTGCAATAGCACGCAGAGCCACTGGAATATATACGGACTTAACACAGGTGACCAAAAAGGTATTATCAAAACTAGTGCCCTTGCAATAAAGATCGTTGCAATAGCATCTATAAAGATTATACTACGCAACTATAATGTAGTACTTATTGATAGTGTCATGATACGCAAAGTTTTTTTTATACTTCAAACTGTAAAGTAGCATCACATGTCAAAACAAACTGTTTTTAAAACAGCAGTATTCACACATTTTTAGCAGATATTATATTTTAGAGGAGGTTTTCCTTGCATAGAGTTGGCGTTTTTGGGTGGGGTATCGTGGCACCTCAAACAAAAAATATTGATGCATTCGCTGAAAATCTTGAAAAACCACAAAGTTGGCTGGAGCCATATGAAGGCTTTGGTCCGAGCAACTTTTTAGTAGGAAAGCCAAATTTTGACTTTAATGATTATAAGTCATGGATAGACAAAAGATTTCCGCCCAGCCGTTTTTTTCAGCTCACCGATAAAATGGATCAAACCAGTCTTTTCGCTATTGGTGCTTTTATTCAGTCACTACAACAAAACTCAGGTCTGGAGCAAGTATTACAACAACTGGGAACAAAAGCCCATGTTTACGTATCCACGGGTATTGGTAGCGTTTCTGAAGTTCACAAAGTATCGCTTGAAATAGACAAAGCACAGCGTCGCTGGAACTGTTTTTGGGGTAGTGAAGAAAATAACACACCTCTTCAGCACTACCTGAACAAAGGCGAAACAAAAAATATAGAAGAAGAAATTCCAATAAACCCGGTAGATACAACTCCATCCGACCGAGAAGAAGCCGAAGAAACCTGGCGTGCTTTCTGGACAAAACACAACCCTGATCTGAAAATATTTCTTAAAGAGTTGGCTGAAATTGATGAAATGACTGTCCAGGGCACTGTTGAGGCAGGCAAGCTTAAGCTAATCAAAGATAAGCAAAAACGCAAAGCTCAACTTTTAGAAAAATGGAAAGCTCCGGTTCCTCCATGGGATTGTATATCTGCCAACGTTCTGTGGAATATACACAATACTCCTGCAGCACAAATTACTATGCTTGGAAAAATCCATGGCTTGTCAATGGCTCCAGTTGCAGCTTGTGCTACTTTCAACATTTGTCTGAAACTTGCAATTGATGCCATTAAATCAGGTGAGGCAAAAGCTGTTGTTATAGGTGCAACAGAATCTGACCCCATGCCACATTCAGTGGGTGCTTTTGCAAGTGCACGGGTAGCAGCATCTGGTAAAGATGTGTCTAAACCACTGACAGGTCTCAGAGGTACTCATGTATCCGGTGGTGCAGCAGTATGGGTCGTGGGTGATTATGACTATATGGTAAAAAAAGGGTTTAAACCATTAGGTCTTGAGCCTTTATCAGTTGGCACCAGTTCAGATGCAGGGCATATTATTACCCCTTCTGAAGAAGGACCTAAATTAGCCATTGAACAAGCGATTGATCTTGCAGGGATATCACCAGAAGAGATTGTCACATGGGATCTTCATGCTACAGCAACCCCCGGAGATTATATGGAAGTAAGTAATCTTCAGAATATTCTTACCGAATCTGCACTTTTCTCTGCAAGAAAAGGTACATTTGGGCATGGTCTTGGAGCCTGCGGAGGCTGGGAGTTAACAGCCCAGTATATGGGTTATGAAAAAAACAAGATCTTTCCCACTCCACTTGCAAAGTCTGAACTGAATGAGCAAATTAAAAAAATTCATACAAATTTTGTATTCGATTCCGCTGTTCCAGCGCCAAAAAATGGTTATGCCGGTAAGCTTTCTATGGGAGTCGGTGGTATTAATGCCTGTGTCATTTCTAAACCGTATGACAAGCAATAAGTTTACTTATGTGCAGGAAAACAGCTTGTTTAAGTGATTTTACAGTCTTTACAAGACTATTCGTGAAAAAATCTAACACTTTGAAAGGTTAGATTTTTACGCTTTTTTATTTGTAAAAATAAAAAGCATATTACGTTGATAATATCAGCCTCTTTTCTTAAATTTAATATTTCATGTTTGAATGGCTACCTTGGTTACTTTGAGAATCAGATTCACTATGCTAGGACAAAGTCATTCACTTTGTGAAGGTGTAGATTAAGAGAATGCCTTATCCGTATTCCAAAAAGCACATTGCGACATTTGATGTAGATGCTCAGAAGTGCTTCACACCACTATGCCCTGATGAGCTTCCGGTTCCAGGAGGTAACACTATAGTTGACGAGCTAAATGCTCAGGCTGAATTGGGCTGTGTACGACTAGGGTCAAAAGATGCTCACCCTGCGGGAGCCATCTGGGAGGCAACTGCTGAAGCTCCCAGCCTAACTCCTGTGGCTGGCAAAAATGTTGATATTCGCTGGCCACGTCATGGCGTGCCAGGTACCTTGGGCTTTGAATTGCTGGATGGTTTGCCCGAAATATCAGACTATGACTTCTTCGTGTGGAAAGGAGTTGAACCAGATATGCACCCTTACGGAGCCTGCTTTCATGATCTAGCAGGCAGGTGCAGCACCGGTGTGATTGAATTTTTGCGTGATCGCCTGATTAAGGTGGTGCTGTTGGGTGGTCTGGCACTGGAATTTTGCGTAAAAACGACAGCCATGCAACTTTTAGATAATGGTTTCCATGTCGTGATTAATCTTGCAGCAACTAAGGGGCTGACAGAAGCCAACTCTTCGAAAGCTCTGGATGAACTGCAAAGAGCAAACACAAAAATCATCTCCAGAACGCAAGATCTTATTCTTAGCTAATCACACCTTTTCTAAGAGATCGTCTGAAAATGCCTTATTTGCTCTTTGGGCGAATAAAATATGGTGACGGGTTTAGCATATATTGTACTATCTTATAATGCGGCTGACCATTCAGGTGGTTTATTCTTGGGTATCTGACTATATCAAATCAAAACATTTCACAACTGATTAGTTGTAGTCTCACTTATTCAACAATAAAAGAGCCCTATTTTTTTATAGGCTTAATAATTGGTTCAACCTCTCAAAAACTGAACCAAAATCATTTTTTTATTTTCCCAAAAACACTTCTTTTTTCTCAATATAAATTAACAACTCTTTCAATATTTTTATCTGTTTTTCACCAATATTATCATTTGCTAATAGTGAGTTAATTTCTTCTTTACAACTGGTTATTGTCTCAGTTTTAACATGATTGTCATCATCATTTTGACCATTGAGCTTCTGACGACAAAATGCCAGCCAATCCTGCTTTTCTTTGTCTGACAGTGTTTCCGGCCAATTTCTTGCACGGTATCGAAATAACATTTCAAATAAGCGCTTGTCACTAAATCCCCACTGTTTTTCAATTAGAGATTTTGGTGAAGTCTCGGATACTTTTTTTATTAGTGCTTTATCATGCGCATTAAAAAAACCACCACTGTATAGCATATAATCAGGATCAGTTATTTCTTTATAAACTCTATCTGCAAAAATTGCCTGAATTTTCAGCGATATATCAGACCTACCTTTTAACATGGAATAATGTCTTTCCAGTGATTTCTGATCAATGCTCAATCTCTCTATGTCTTGTTGTCTTAATGCGTTGAAAGGTATTAGTACCGGACAACGATTAAGCCAAACCGTTTTTAGAGGAATACGTCTCAATCCCTTTTCCTGTAATTTATTATTAGCAGTAAATACCCTCTCTTTAAGCTCATCAGTACTTAAAGATAACCAAGTTTCTGGATTTTCAGAAAGATCATAAACTATAACCTCATTTTTGTTAACCGGATGCACTGCAACAGGTATCACAACTGCCATACAAGCGCTATGTGCTGAAAAATGAGAGGAAATATGAATAACTGGTTTTTGTTCTGAAATATTCAATAACATTGAGGCTGATAGTTTATCTTTATGACTCAAAATGTAATCAAACATTTTAGGTTGCTTTTTTCGGATCAACTTAGCCAGTGCAATTGTTGCACGCACATCAGACACTGCATCATGCGCCTGTGAATGAATCAGTTCATTTGCCTGAGTTAATGCTTCAAGTTTAAAACTAACTGCCCCATCTTCACGCTCAGGCCAGTTAATCCCCTCTGGTCGTAAAGCTGCACACGCACGAACTGTGTTAATCAAATCCCATCGACTGTTTCCGTTTTTCCATTCGCGCTCATAAGGATCAAAAAAATTCCTATATAAACTGAAACGTGTAACTTCGTCATCAAAGCTCAAACTATTATACCCAACGACACAGGTTGAAGGCTGTAAGAACTCTTTATTAATACGACAGATAAATTCTGCCTCACACAACCCTTTCTCATTTGCTTTCTGGGGTGTAATACCTGTTATCAGGCAAGCCTGAGGCTGAGGAAGCTGATCGTCAGGCAAACGACAAAATACCTCTAATGGATTACCCACCTCGTTAAACTCTGCATCTGTACGAACCCCTGCAAATTGAGCCGGCCAGTCTCTCGCAGGTCTGCTTCCAAAGGTTTCATAATCATACCAATAGAATGTAGGTTGATATTTCATGATGTGCTTCTTTCACTTATAGCTGTGTTATCAATTTTGATTTACTGTTATATAAAACCTTGCTTCAAATTTTATGGCACTACTTTGCTGATCTCGCTGTTATGCGTTGAAGCTCTTGCAATAGCTGAGGCTATCCATCACTTCTCCTTGAACGGCAAGCCATCAAAGCATGCTCTTAACAGTAGTTATAAAACAGGTTCTGGTATTAATCATTACAATTAAAATTCAATCATAAAAAAAGAGCCACTTATATGTGGCTCTTTCAATACTCAGGTCAGCCAAATTAATTATGCAGCGATTGTATCAGCAGCATATTCTTCGCGTAACCCTTCTATTTTTTCCATGCAATCATTATAATTCACAGATCCATACACTGCATAGTTAAAGTTTTTAAGCAAACCCGTTAACTTTAAGAAAAAGCTTTTTGCTTCATCTTTATCAGCAAAATTGTATTCCTGACGAACAAGATTAACAATTATTTCCAGTGTCACTTTCTGGCGTTCAAATGGACATGCTGCATCTTCATCATCAAATGCATCCTGCTGAAGGTAGACCATATCAAGAAAGAACGCTTTCTGAAACTCCACAAAATCATCCAGAGAAACGCCTTCTTCACCAGTCACCTGCATCATCTGATTAATGTCATCACCTCGTACAATGAGTGACTGCATTTCATTTACCATATCCACCCAATTAGGCGACATGTGTTTATCATACCAAGGCTTTAACTGATCCAGATAGCGAGACCATGAAATCAAGGGATCAATCGCTGGAAAAAACCGCTTATAAGCCCGATCATAAGATAAACCCAAAAAGCATTTAACCGTGGCCAATGTCGATTGAGTAACAGGCTCTTCAAAGTTTCCGCCGGCAGGAGAAACAGAACCCACCATGGTTAACGAGCCGGTATCACCATCTTCATTACGAATAACACCTGAACGCTCGTAAAGACCTTTGATCGAAGAATCAATATAAGCAGGAAAACCTTCTTCACCAGGAATCTCTTCCATACGATTAGAGGTTTCACGCATAGCCTGAGCCCAACGAGAAGTCGAATCAGCCAATAAAAGCACATTATATCCCATCTGACGATAATACTCTCCAAGAGTAAGACCTGTGTAAATGGATGCTTCACGTGCTGCTACAGGCATGGAAGATGTATTACAAATAATAGTGGTACGATCCATCAGCTTGCCTTCACCACTGGGATCTGGTAATTTCGGAAATTCATCAATGGTTTCTACCACTTCACCAGCACGCTCTCCACAGGCAACAACTAACACCATATCCACAGAGGAATATTTAGATAGCTGATGCTGCAAAACTGTTTTACCTGCCCCAAAAGGACCCGGAACACAAGCAGTACCACCTCGGGCAACTGGCAAAAAAGTGTCAACAATACGCTGCTGGGTAATCAAGGGTTCACTTGGAAATAGCCGCTCAGCCCCACCATTGTTTTTTAGCAATGTTTCAGAAATGGAATAACGCACAGGCCACCGCTGAATCATATTAAGATCTTTTTCATTACCTTTATCATCAAGAACTTTTGCTATTACCGTATTAACATTAAAACTTCCTTCCTGAATGGACTTAACAGTCACAACACCTTTCTGGTTAAAAGGCACCATAATCCGGTGGGTAAATCTTCCTTCCTGAACGGTTCCCAATGTCTGGCCTGCCATCAGGCGGTCCCCTACACGGGCTTTAGCCACAAAAGACCATTCTTTTTGGCGATCCAAGGCGGATTCTTTAACACCACGCTGCAAAAACATTCCGTATTTGTCAGCAATGCTTTCTAAAGGATTTTGAAGTCCATCATAAATCTGACTTAATATACCAGGACCGAGCTCCACAGATAACAGTTCTCCGGTTTGAGTAACCTCATCACCTACCGCTACACCACGAGTGTCTTCAAACACCTGAATATCTGCCTTATTACCATGCACCCGCAACACTTCAGACATCAACATTTCATCAACGCCAGGACTCTGAGCGCGACTAGGTTTTACATAAACAACCTCATTTTTAACAAGACTGTTTTCTTGATTTAATGTCTCGATGGTAAGAACATCACCATTGACCGCAACGACTCTAGCGGTTGCTTTCATCTGAGATTCTATACTCATATGCTCACACTATATTGAACAGGATTGAACAGGTATTCACCTGACTCTCCAAATATCTCATGCTCCAAAGACTACCCGCCCTGAAACCAGGAATAAGAGCGTTTTTTAAATAACACTCTCGGCTAAACTCACAATTATTTACCATTTTCGTTTTAAAAATAGTTACCTATTCAGGCAGTTCTTCTAAAAACTCACCAAGCCCATGGTTTACCAGCTCATCGAACCGCTGACTTGCTCGCTCTTTGTCGTGCGACACCCAACGCTGAACCAAATTCCATCGCATCACATAAACAACAATGGATTCAAAATCAAATTGATGTCTCACCGACATTTCATCAAGATTATCCCACATGCATTGGAGGATAATTTTCTCAACTTCCAGCGGATTCTGTTTGTCCATTGCTTCAACAATGGCATGCACTCGAGGAAAGGCACCGCCCAATCCAAGTATCGGAGAGTTCCAGTTCCGACGAATATACTCATAACGGGTACCATAACTCCAACAGTTTTGGGTTGGCATGCTTTCACCTTTATTCTTACGACGTAGTGCTGCAAGCATGGTTTTTCTGTCCAGCCCCCGATTAATTAAATCCCTCAGGGAACGGCTTTTTATAGAATTCACTGTCTGGGTTGCAAGACGGATCAACACCTGATCATTTACATCATCTGCTAAGTATTCCCAAAACATCAGCGATTCTATGCTCGCCAACAAAGATTGTTCTTGCTCAGGAAGCATAGCCAATCTTTTATCAAGCTGGTAACGAGACAAAGGAGTCACCCTATTATCAAACAGAGAGTTGATATGGGGTAGCGATGTAATTAGCGTATAATAAGGACTTTCCGCCATATTTCATTCCTTACCTACAAAACAAGAGGCTTACCAATTGATGAATCGATCATCATGCCTGCATTTCATTTTAAACACGACCATTGATTATAATGATAAGCAACTATGTTTGCGTAATTAGTGGATGATCCCTTCAAGCAAGGCTCTGAAACGAGGCTGTAAATGTCTAAGCAATATTTCACTTATAGCATCTTCATCCAGATCAACCTGAATATCCTTATCTTTCAACCGGAATCTAATACCAGATTGTGAATTATTATCCACTCTGAATGTTACACCTTCTTTTAGTACTTCCCGAGCTGTTTCAACTACAAAATAAAGCAACGTACCATTTTGTAACTTTTCAGGATGTTCCCGAAGATCTTCTACCCCAACAACAGTTGAAGGCAATATTACCTCAAGATTATCTTCATTTGAAATGCCAGAACGACCTGCTACTTCAATAATCATCTTTTGAAGCAGCCCCTGATCTTTCAGCTCTGCCGCAATCGTACCACGGATCTGATTAGAAAACTTTTCAAGTAAATAACTCTTGAGGTCAAGAATGGTATTTCTTGCCGCCATTTCTAGTGAATCTTTGCCTGCAGACTCTGTAAATACAGCTTCTTTTTTAGCTTTGGCAATTATTTCACCAGCTTCCTTATTTGCCTCAGTAAGTATAACCTGAGCTTGAGCGCGTGCCTCTGCGAGGATTTTATCCCCTTCAATACGCCCTGAATTAACTCCTTTGGTACGCAATCTCTCAATTAGTTCTTCAACACCAATGGAGACATCGTTTGCAGTATTACTCATTATTCAAACCTCTCCCGCAATTTTATCAACTTGGAATGTGACCTGCCAAAACCAAAGCAAAAACAAATACAAATACAGAAAAGCCCTCTACTATGGCCATAGGCGCAATTGACAGACCAAATACTTCAGGCTTGTTCTTAGAGGCATTGATAGCACCAGCGATAGAGTAACCCTGATAAACTGCGGTGAACAGCAATCCAAAACCAGCTAAAAGTCCTATACCAAAGAAAGCAGGAGCAACCATTATAGTCATACCACTGTTCATATGATTCATCATCATAAACATCAACACAATACCAAGAATACCCTGAGTTGAAGGTAGAGCAGATAAACCAATATACTTACCGTAACCACTTTCCACATCCAGCATTGCACCACAAGCTGCCTGACCTGACACAGAAACACCAACTCCACTACCAATACAACCCAGTGCCATTGGGGCTAGTACACCCGCCCAACCGAGCAGAATGATAAACTGATCCATTTAGTTTGACTCCTCAAGTTTTTTGAAAGGTTTAAAAGGATACCCTTCTCCAGATAATGCCCACTTTAAAAATTCGATCACATTCAAGCGAATTCCATGCACGAAAGCCGCCATCAATGACAAAAGCAAATTTAATAAATGACCAACAAGTAATATAATGATGCAGAAGAAAACACCCACACCAGGAAGGGAATGCAATACCTGCATTGCCATAGAGTTAAAAGTCATTGCAAGTGATGCACCAGCAAGTCCAAGTGCAAACAAACGCATATAACTTAAAATATCACCGAAAGCACCAGTAATATGCCACAATGAACCAACTCCATCTTTGATACGCAATAAAATATTTTTTAATCCGTCAACAGGCCGATGACTTTCAAAAAGCAAAATGAATAAAGCGCCTGTAATCATCAATGCTGGTCCAATAGATTTGAACCACACAGTTGGCAAGTCATTTGTATATCCTAGCCAAAGTGTTGTTCCTCCGACAATCAGAGAACACCACCCAAGACTAGCCAAGCTATTACTAGTTCGACGGTTATTCCATGCAACTACTGCATTTGCAATAAACAGGTGTAATGATCCAATCACTACAGACATCTTCATCATATCAGCATAATCATTCATGTTAATCACGTGCAGGGTTGCCCAAAAAGTTCCATTTTCAGGTTCAACACCAAAGTAACTGCCGGCAAGGACACCCCAGACAAAACCTACAACGGACATGAAATAGAACAACCCTCTAAGGCGTCGTCCCAATTTGCTTAAACCCATTTTCTTATGCAAAAGTACAATAATCAATCCAAAAATTACGGAGTACATCGCATCATTCATGATCATAGCGAAAAACAGTGAAAAAGAAAAAAACAATACTGTACCAGGATCCCACGCTCTATAGTCTGGTGTGGTAAAAAAGAGCATGGCATCAGAGCCACCTCCTGTTTTCTTTGCATGGGAAACCAGTGATGGCGGAAGCTCACCTTTTTTCGGCTCTTCAATCGTTGCTGCTATTTCCAGATTTTTTATAAAAGATGTTACTTCTTTTTCCTTATCTGTTGGCATCCAGCCAGAAACCAGAAACATTTGATCTGCATTTAATGTAATTGAACATGCATCGCGTAACGATTTACCATCTTCTATTCGAGCAACAGCCTGATCAATTACATAGAGCCAGCGAGTCAAACGCTCACGTTCAAGTTGATTCTCATCAAGACGTTGTTCGGCATTTTCTTTCATCGCCCTAAGCTCAAAAAGGGAATGTGACCCAATATGACTTCGCTTCACCGGAATTTCTTCAGATTCAGGTTCTTCCTCTGATAAGACAACCACGTAACAGAACTTATTATCCTGATGAACAATTTTAAAGGGGTAATCCAAATCATGCATTACACCAATATCACTTTCTGGAATTTTATAGAACCAAACATGTACATTATCTCGGTCTTCCAGAGGAGCAAGTTTAAAGTCACCCCAAGGACGTACAGTATTAATACGCTCTATAAGTTCATCTCGCTCATCTGAAATTTGACGCATTTCATGTTTATTTGCCAACACTTGTTTAACTAAATGTTTAACAGACTCATCTGTAGTACGAACAATACGACGTTTATTTGGGCAACTCTGAAGATAAGCCAATGCTTCCTTCGTTGCATCGGTTACGCTTACCTCTGAATGAAAAGAAACTTCACTCTCCTTCAGTGGAATAAGGTGTAAACAACCTAATTTTTGTAACCCGGCCAAGACTGATTTTTTTTCATCAGCCAGCCCATAAAGTGTAATCTTTTTCAGCCTTTTAATGCTCATACATTCAGCTCGCAGACTCTATCTTACTTTTTGAAATTTTAGCGTTAACAACACTGGCTCTGTCTTGATCTGAAAGAAAAATCTTAATTTTCGCTATATTATTTTCTGCCTGCGGGATCAGGATTTTAGAGAAAAGGTTTACACGTTGTGCTGTAATACGTGCGGCCTTGTCAATCAAGGCATAACGTTTTTCTCTCACTTGAGACTCTATACGCAAACGAATCATTTCTTTCAGATACTCAACGAGATTATCAACCCAGTGTGGTCTGATTAAGAAACTATATGGTGCCACCTCAATATCTACGTGATCAAGCACAGGCACATTTACACCAACAATGTTTTGTTGAATTACTTTTATACTTGTCGCCTTTACAAGATTATCTACATCAATATTCTCATAAGCAAGCATAGGCAAACTCTCACCTACCGAACCCAACAGTTCTTTAAGTTGTTCTCGCACCTCAAGAACACGCGCTTTCGCCTTACGACGCTCTAACATCAATTGCTGACGTTTTAGCTCTAGCGCAGGCAAATACCGGTTAAACGTCTTTAAACTCCGCTTTTCATTATTAAGCGAACTCTTGTTCAGCGCAATTTTCGCCATGGATCACGCTCCGGAAGTCACAGCTTTTTCGGTTGAAGCCAGTTTGGCATCTTTTGGCCAGAACTTATCCAGCAAACTTTGTTTTAACAATGTTTCTTCAGGTTCAAAACATTCAGCCATGGTTTCCCACGCTAAATCCAAAGCTTCCTCAAGAGGCATAACCACATCAAGCTTCATAAATCGTTCAACAAAAAGCTCACCAAACTTCAGTACTTTATAATCGTACTTTGACAACTCAAAAGCCATCGCTTTCTTCTGCTTTGCACTCACAGAATCTGAATAGAAGCGAATCATCACGTTCATAATTTGTGAATGATCTTCACGGGTTTGCTTACCAGCTACCATTTGCTTCAGACGAGATAATGATCCAAACGGATCTATCATACCGTCATGCAAGTAGAACTGACCTTCTGTAATATAACCTGTATTATCCGGTACAGGGTGGGTCACATCATTACCAGGCATAGTAGTTACAGCAAGAATGGTAACTGAACCTGCACCTTTATAATCTGCAGCTTTTTCATAGCGCTTGGCAAGTTGTGAATAGAGATCACCCATATAACCACGATTGGCAGGAATTTTATCCATTGCCACACCAATTTCTTTCATGGCATCCGCATATGAGGTCATATCCGTCATGAGAACCAGTACACGCTTTCCTTCTTCAGTAGCAAAATGTTCAGCAACAGACAGCGCCAAGTCCGGGGTTGTCAAACGCTCTACTGTAGGATCAACCGCTTGGTTTGCAAACATAACCGTGCGGGAAGAAACACCTGCTTCTTCAAAAACATTACGGAAAAAATGATAATCATCAAACATTAAGCCCATGCCGGAAAACACAACAACATCTGCTTCTGCCTCAACAGCTATCTGAGCTAATAGCTTATTGTACGGCTCACCAGATACTGAAAAAATAGGGATTTTCTGCGATTCAACTAACGTATTAAATACGTCGATCATAGGAACATTAGTACGCACCATTCTCGATGGTATTAAGCGACGCACAGGGTTTACTGACGGGCCATCTATTTCAACCCGTGGCTCCTGATCTAATGAAGGGCCACCATCAATAGGCTTACCCGCACCACTAAATATACGCCCTAGGATATTAGGCGAGTAAACTGCCTTCATAGGTTCATTTAAAAAGCAGATAACTGCGTTGGTCGACAGACCTTTACACCCTGAAAACACCTGCAAAGATACTTCATTATGGTCAAGCTTAATAATTTGGGCGAGAGAGTATACCTGACCATCCTGCTCAACAAGCGCCAGATCTCCATTTAATGCGCTAGCTTTTCCTCCATCGAGTGCAGGTACCTCCACACGTATGATATCGCCAACAATGCTGAGGATATTCGTATAACGTAACAGGCTCTGTGACATGAGTATGATGCTTTCCTGTTTAAAGTTTATGGGTTGAAACACCAAAAATCAGCTTATGCATAAACCACCTTTAAGAGGTGAACATAAACTGCGCTCAAATGAAATACAAGGGAACTCTTCCTCTTAAAACAGTTTGAAATCCACCTTGTATTTTATATCCTTTGTGAGGAAAAATCAGATTATACATAATAAAAATTTTATGCACAAAATTTACCTCAACAACTCTGCTGCAACTAACAAAAAAATTAACAACAAAGCGACCGTACTTTACCTTATTTAATGATTTGTTCCAATAGTTAAATGTAATTAATTTGAAGCTTGACAGAAAAAACATTAATTAGTTATATAAAATATAAAAAAAACGTATCCAGAATAGATTTTTTTGTTTCTTACAGGGGGTTACAGTGCATTATACAAAAACGTATTTCTAACTGCTTGTGGTTCTACTTGCTGATCTTGCTGTTGTACACTGAAACTCTCGGCAATAGATGTTTATAACTTATCTTATTACTTGTCTGTTTGCCTTTAACAAAAAGCTATAAAAACATGCTTAATAATAGTGATTATGAAGCCGTTTTTGTATTATTTAATCTGCCTGCATCAAAACAACTGTCTTTCAAACTTACATACTTGTCGATAAGGAAAACCTGCCTGTGGCATTTATTTCAGCTAGCACACCTCCGGTGATTACATAGCTGAATCTTGCCCGAAGAAACTACGGCATCGTAACTAGATTATTTCAATGTAACGCGATGCTCAATTTTTTAGATAATTGAATGACGCAACCTACTCCTTTATTTTTGTTTTACGAAGAACCATCAAATAAGAGAGTAAACCTGTGCCATTGGAAAACTTTATCATCACTGTGTTTTGTTTGGTATAAAATATTTACGAGCAACTTCCCAATACAAAGTTTTATCCATATCAAAAGCATATGAACAATGTTATTAATCCTGAACAGACGCAGAGTTATTGACACTACCTTTAAAGCCATGCGTATGTTCAGAAAAGGACAGATGATTTCTTGGTATTACGGACAGGGTATTCCAGGCGAAGTGCCTCTGGTACAAAGTCAGTTCCTTTTCTAAGATAGAAGATGCTAGAAAAACTCACCTTGAACAATTTTTTGCAACTAGGACCCAAAATACAAATCTTTATCTCATGAACATAACCAAAACCACTCTGACACTAGCCATCACTCTAACTCTAACCCTAAACGCAACAGGTCACACTCAAATTTCCAACCTGATTATTGCTTCCTCATCCACCTTTCTACCGAGCTATGACAGCCAACCCATCACCCCCAAAACATGGGAAGAAGTGGACTTTGTTTACTACCATGATTTTCCTTGTAAGGCGACCTGTGTTGATAAGATAATCCCCGGTTGCAGGAAAGCCAATAATGATAGTGGAAAAGTTGTTCTGCGTTGTACGGAACAAATGAACCTGCTGCGCCCCAAAACCATGGTCAGCCAATGGCTGCAGGAACAAAAGAAACAAGGCCGAGTCTCGGTAACAATTAAAGAGTTTGGGGTTAACAATGTACATGGATATATTACCGCTATTAAACCCACTACAGTGAATACCACCCACCTTGATATTAACAGGAGCCATCAAAGCCCCGCCATCTCCTTCTTTGGTCGACATGTGCTAAAAGTGAGAACCTATCAGTTCAAAGATGTCAACACGGAACAGATCAGCAGTATCTCGGCAACCCCTGAACATAGGTTTTATGTAGAAGACTACAATGCTTTTGTCCCTATACAGGATTTGTCACCCAAAGATAACTTAATCAGTGCCACAGGCCATCAGATTCACCTGCTCTGTAAAGGTAACAAAAACAGTCACTGCGGGGTGAGTTATGGGGTGAAGGGAGTTCCTGTAGAGGTGTATAATCTGGAGATATATCAAAGGCACAGATATTTTGTAGGAAAAGGACAGATCCTAGTGCATAACATATGTCACATATGCAAAATATGCGACAAAGGTTTTAATCGGCCATCAAAATTAGACATCCATATGCGTATTCATACTGGAGAAAGACCGTTTGCGTGCAGTTTTCCAGGTTGCAAATACAGGGCTACCAAAAAATACAATTTAAATCGCCATTCACGCGCGCATAGAGGAGACAAACCTATTGCATACAGTTATAAGAAGATAAAAACAAACGATCTCAGTAGTTATATGGACAGGCACACTGAAGAAGAACCTGATCAGGACTTATCATATCCTGAAAAGAGTGAAAACCAGCTTGATCAAGATAGATATATGTCGAATCAACACTCCGGCGCCACTGTAACAGAAATGAAATCCCCTTTTTCTCCTCTTCCAGAAATTCATGAGAATGCAGGTGTTAATCTGCTCATCAAAGAATTTAATACAGCTTACAAATTTTTTTTCGATAAATGAAAAGTTCAACACTTCATTGAATTCGAGGGCATTCTCAATAACTTTGTGTCTGTTCAGGATGAAAAACATTGTTCATATGCTCTTGATATGGATAAAAGCTTGTTACAGGTCTGTTTGAAGTCATGCGTATCTTAAAAAAAGGACAGATGGATTTATGGTATTACGGACAGGGTATTGCAGGTAAAATGCACCTGGTACAAAGCCAGTTTGTTTTCTAATATGCTGGTACAAAGCCAGTTTGTTTTCTAATATGCTGGTACAAAGCCAGTTTGTTTTCTAATATAGGATGCTGAAAAAAGCTCACCTCAAACAATTTTTTGCAACGGAGCCCCAAAGTTCCAATCTTTATCCCATGAACATCACCAAAATCCCTCTGACACTAGCCATCACTCTAATCCTAAGCGCAATGGGCTACGCTCAAATTTCTAACCTGAATATTGATTCCTCATCCACCTTTCTTCCAAGCTATGACAGCCAACCCATTACCCCCCAAACATGGGAAGAAGTTGACTTTGTTTATTACCATGATTTTCCTTGTAAGGCGACCTGTATTGATAAGATAATCCCCAGTTGCAGAAAAGCCAATAGTGATCGTCGAAAAGTTGTTCTGCGTTGTACGGAGCATATGAACCTGCTTCGCCCCAAAACCATGGTCAGGCAGTGGCTGCAGGAACAAAAGAAACAAGGCCGAGTCTCGTTAACAATTAAAGAGTTTGGGGTTAACAATGTACATGGATATATTACCGCTATTAAACCCACTATAGTAAATACCACCCACCTTGATATTAATAGGAGCTATCAAAGCCCCGCCATCTCCTTATTTGGTCGACATGTGCTAAAAGTGAGAACCTATCAGTTCAAAGATGTCAACACGGAACAGATCAGCTACGTCTCGGCAACCCCTGAACATAGGGTTTATGTAAAAAATTACAATGCTTTTGTCCCTATACAGAATTTGTCACCTAAAGATAACTTAATCAGTGCCACCGGCCATCAGATTCACCTACTCTGTAAAGGTAATAGAAACAGTCACTGCGGAGTGAGTTATGGGGTGAAGGGAGTTCCTGTAGAGGTGTATAATCTGGAGATATATCAAAGGCACAGATATTTTGTGGGAGAAGAACAGATCCTAGTGCATAACTTATATTACAAGTGCAAAACATGCGGGATAAGTGTTAAAGGACCAGCAAATTTAAGAAACCATATACGTGTGCATACTGGAGAAAAACCTTTTCCGTGCAATTTTCCAGGATGCGATTTCCGTACAGCCCACAAAGGCAGTCTAACTCGCCATATGCGCAAGCATTCTAGAGAAAAACTCTTCAACTGCCATATCTGCGGCACCTATTTTACTAGGAAATCTAGCTTAAATAGACATATGAAAAGCAATACTAATAACCATCGTTTTATTATCAACCAGACCGGTTTTACTCCAGAAGCACTCCCATTAATACCTCAGCCTAATCCTATAGATAGAGTGCCCCTTATACAATTACAACCACCTGTATCACAGGCAGAGGCTTCAGGTGTTGTTCCAGATAACTCAGCATTGAGCTCTGGGGTATGGAGCAAGGAAGATCCGGTATTAGATCTTCCAAAGGATATTGTGGACTTGGTTCTCGAGCAAGCATTAAAAAGAATATCTGACGATGGACATTCGTAGACCCTATGGACTGAAATTATTTGAAATGATTTACGCTTTTCAAAAAACACCTGCAATTATTAGCTTATGGTTTAATAGAGCCGAACACTTGATTGAGAGATTGTACCAAAATCTGCATGGTTTTTTATTAATTAAACTTTAAGTATGAGAAGAGCTATGGATCTAAAATTTGCATGTATTGCCGAAGCTAGCAGACTCTTGAAGCATAGATTCAACATAGCCTCCATCAAAAAATAGATCATGTTTAAAATAAGCTTAAATTATGAAAATAAATTATTCACTGAGATAATTTATACTATTTTTAAGTAGCAAAACAGTAAATGGTCAATTATATGGTTTTTACTAGAGTTTATACAGGTCGGTTAAATTGTGCTTATAAAGTACCATTCAGACGATAAAAAATTCATCTCTCCTTTTCAAAAAATTTGTATTATAGGCAACCAAACAGTACTGGAATATCAATCTGTACCCCATGAACATCACCAAAATCCCTCTGACACTAGCCATCACTCTAATCCTAAGCGCAATGGGCTACGCTCAAATTTCTAACCTGATTATTGATTCCTCATCCACCTTTCTTCCAAGCTATGACAGCCAACCCATTACCCCCCAAACATGGGAAGAAGTTGACTTTGTTTATTACCATGATTTTCCTTGTAAGGCGACCTGTATTGATAAGATAATCCCCGGTTGCAGGAAAGCCAATAATGATCGTGGAAAAGTTGTTCTGCGTTGTACGGAGCATATGAACCTGCTTCGCCCCAAAACCATGGTCAGCCAATGGCAGCAGGAACAAAAGAAACAAGGCCGAGTCTCGTTAACAATTAAAGAGTTTGGGGTTAATAATGTACATGGGTATATTACTACTATTAAACCCACTACAGTAAATACCAGTCACCTTGATATTAATAGGAGCCATCAAAGCCCCGCCATCTCCTTCTTTGGTCGACATGTGCTAAAAGTGAGAACCTATCAGTTCAAAGATTTCAACACGGAAAAGATCAGCTACGTCTCGGCAACCCCTGAACATAGGTTTTATGTAAAAAATTACAATGCTTTCGTCCCTATACAGAATTTGTCACCTAAAGATAACTTAATCAGTGCCACCGGCCATCAGATTCACCTACTCTGTAAAGGTAATAGAAACAGTCACTGCGGAGTGAGTTATGGGGTGAAGGGAGTTCCTGTAGAGGTGTATAATCTGGAGATATATCAAAGGCACAGATATTTTGTAGGAAAAGGACAGATCCTGGTGCATAACACATGTCACAAATGCGAAGTATGCGGGAGAAGTTTTAAGTACCGATCAGGATTAAATAGGCATATCCGTATGCATAATGGAGAAAAACCATATACGTGCAATTTTCCAGAATGCAAATATAGGTCTAGCTACAGACACAATCTAACTCGCCATATAAGAGCGCATAGGGAAAACAAACCTATTGCATACAGTTGACAATGACAAGGCTTTCCAACCAGAGGATCCAAGTAGCCATATGCACAGGCATACTAAAGAAATACCTTATCAGTACTTTTCATATACTGAAGATACTGAAGATACTGAAGATACTGAAGATACTGAAGAGAGTAATAACCAACTTGATCTAGAAAAAAATATGTCAAATCAACACTCCGGCGCCACTGAAACAGAAATGAGACCCCTTGTTTCTCCTCTTCCAGAAATCTGTGAGAATGCAGATATTAATCTGCTCATCAAAGAATTTAATACGGCTTACAAATTTTTTTTCGATAAATGAAAAGTTCGACACTTCATTGAATTCGATGGTATCACTGATAACTCTGTGTCTGTTAAGGTTGAAAAACATTGTTCATATACTCTTGATATGGATAAAAGCTTGTTATTGGTCTGTTTCAAGTCATGCGTATCTTCAAAAAAGGACAGATGGCTTTATAGTATTACGGACAGGGTATTATAGGTAAAATACACCTAGTATAAAGCCAGTTTGTTTTCTAATATAGAAGATGCTAGAAAAATCTTACCTTGAACAATTTTTTGCAACAGAGCCCCAAAACTCCAACCTTTATTCCATGAACATAACCAAAATCCCTCTGACACTAGCCATCACTCTAACCCTAAGTGCAATAGGTTACGCTCAAATTTCTAACCTGATTATTGCTTCCTCATCCACCTTTCTTCCAAGCTATGACAGCCAACCCATTACCCCCCAAACATGGGAAGAAGTTGACTTTGTTTATTACCATGATTTTCCTTGTAAGGCGACCTGTATTGATAAGATAATCCCCGGCTGCAGGAAAGCCAATAATGATCGTGGAAAAGTTGTTCTGCGTTGTACGGAGCATATGAACCTGCTACGCCCCAAAACCATGGTCAGGCAGTGGCTGCAGGAACAAAATAAACAAGGTCGGGTCTCGGTAACAATTAAAGAGTTCGGGGTTAATAATGTACATGGGTATATTACTGCTATTAAACCCACTATAGTAAATACCAGTCACCTTGATATTAAAAGGAGCCATCAAAGCCCCGCCATCTCCTTGTTTGGTCGACATGTGCTAAAAGTGAGAACCTATCAGTTCAAAGATGTCAACACGAAAAAGATCAGCAGCATCTCGGCAACCCCTGAACATAGGTTTTATGTAAAAAATTATAATGCTTTTATCCCTATACAGGATTTATCACCCAAAGATAACTTAATCAGTGCCACCGGCCATCAGATTCACCTGCTCTGTAAAGGTAACAGAAACAGTCACTGCGGGGTGAGTTATGGGGTAAAGGGAGTTCCTGTAGAGGTGTATAATTTGGAGATATATCAAAGGCACAGATATTTTGTGGGAAAAGGACAGATCCTGGTGCATAATATATGTCACAAATGCAAAGTATGCGACAAAGTTTTTAAACGGCCAGCAAAATTAAAGATCCATATGCGTACTCATACTGGAGAAAAACCGTTTGTGTGCAGTGTTCCAGAATGCCATTACAGGACAACCCAAAAATCCAATCTAAATGCCCATATGCGCAAGCATACCCGAGAAAAACGCTTCAAGTGCTATTTCTGTGACACCTCTTTTGTTTGGAAAAATAGCTTAAAAAAACATATGGAAAGTAAAATTCATAAAGGTGATTATATTATGCCAGAGGCTGATTCTATTCCAGAAGCACCGCCATTAATAACTCAGCCTCAGCCTCAACCTCAGCCTCAGCCTCAGCCTCTGCCTCTGCCTCTTCCTCAGTCTCTTCCTCAGTCTCAGCTTTATTTTTATAATGTTCTTTCCCCTTATCTATTAGATAGGCCTGTTATACAATTACAACCATCTCTATCACAGGCAGAGGCTTCTGGCGCTATTTCTGATAATTGAGCATTGAACTTTGGGGTATGGAACAAAGAAGATTTGACATTCGAGCTTCCAGAGTTTCTTGCTGACTAGGCTGTCGAAAGCATGCGATAAATCGAATACCTGACGATGGGTATCCGCGGACCCTACGGACAGAAATTGTTTGAAATAATTTACACTTTTCAAAAAACACCTACGAATTATCAGCTTATGGTTTAATAGACTCGAACACTTGATTAAGAGATAACACAAAAGATCCTGCTTTTAACTTTTTATTGCGCTATTTTTTCAGCACGTTGCACTCTACCTGTGTATATTAATTATTTACTGATATTACGCATATTTAAAGCGCTTCAGCGCTTTTGAAAGTTAGATTATAAAATCGTTTCAGTTGACATTAAATTATTTTGTGTAATGGTGTTTATAATGCCTTACGAATATGGTTTTTACGTGAGTTTATACAGGTCGGTTAAATTGTTCTTATAAAGTACCATTCAGACGATAAAAAATTTTCTCGCCTCCTCAAAAAAATTTGTATTATAAGCAACCAAACAGTACTGGAATATCAATCTGTACCCCATGAGCATAACCAAAATCCCTCTGATGCTAGCCATTATCCTAACCCTAAGCGCAACGGGCTACGCTCAAATTTCCAACCTGATTATTGCTTCCTCATCCACCTTTCTACCGAGCTATGACAGCCAACCCATCACCCCCAAAACATGGGAAGAAGTGGACTTTGTTTACTACCATGATTTTCCTTGTAAGGCGACCTGTATTGATAAGATAATCCCCGGCTGCAGGAAAGCCAATAGTGATCGTGGAAAAGTTGTTCTGCGTTGTACGGAGCATATGAACCTGCTGCGCCCCAAAACTATGGTCAGGCAGTGGCTGCAGGAACAAAAGAAAAAAGGCCTAGTCTCGGTAACAATTAAAGAGTTTGGGGTTAATAATGTATATGGATATATTACCGCTATTAAACCCACTACAGTGAATACCAGTCACCTTGATATTAACAGGAGCCATCAAAGCCCCGCCATCTCCTTCTTTGGTCGACATGTGCTAAAAGTGAGAACCTATCAGTTCAAAGATGTCAACACGAAAAAGATCAGCAGCATCGGGGCAACCCCTGAACATAGGTTTTATGTAAAAAATTACAATGCTTTTGTCCCTATACAGGATTTATCACCCAAAGATAACTTAATCAGTGCCACCGGCCATCAGATTCACCTGCTCTGTAAGGGTAACAAAAACAGTCACTGCGGGGTGAGTTATGGGGTAAAGGGAGTCCCAGTAGAGGTATATAATTTGGAGATATATCAAAGGCACAGATATTTTGTAGGAAAAGCACAGATCTTGGTGCATAATACATATCACAAATGCGAATTATGCGGGAAAGTTTTTGATAGGCCAACAAAATTAAAGGTCCATATACGTATTCATACTAAAGAAAAACCCTATGTGTGCAATTTTTTAGGATGCGATTACAGTTCATCCCAAAAATCCAATCTAAATCGCCATATGCGCGCGCATAGTGGAAACAGACCTGTTGTATACAGTTATTATAAGGCGAGCAAAACAAACGATCTAAGTAGTTATATGGATAGACACACTGAAGAAGAACCTTATCAGGACTTATCATATCCTGAAAAGAGTGAAAACCAGCTTGATCTAGATAGATATATGTCGAATCAACACTCCGACACCACTGAAACAGAAATGAGACCCCTTCTTTCTCCTCTTCCAGAAACCCGTGAGAATGCAGGTATTAATCTGCTCATCAAAGAATTTAATACGGCTTACAAATTTTTTTTCGATAAATGAAAAGTTCGACACTTCATTGAATTCGATGGTATCACTGATAACTCTGTGTCTGTTAAGGATGAAAAACATTGTTCATATACTCTAGATCTGGATAAAAGCTTGTTACTGGTCTGTTTCAAGTCATGCGTATCTTCAAAAAAGGACAGATGGATTTATAGTATTACGGACAGGGTATTGCAGGTAAAATACACCTGGTATAAAGCCAGTTTGTTTTCTAATATAAAAGATGCTGAAAAAATCTTACCTCGAACAATTTTTTGCAACAGAGCCCCAAAATTCCAACCTTTATCCCATGAACATAACCAAAATCCCTCTAACATTAGCCATCACTCTAACCCTAAGTGCAACAGGTCACGCTCAAATTTCTAACCTGATTCTTGCTTCCTCATCCACCTTTCTACCAAGCTATGACAGTCAACCCATCACCCCCCAAACATGGGAAGAAGTTGACTTTGTTTACTACCATGATTTTCCTTGTAAGGCGACCTGTATTGATAAGATAATCCCCGACTGCAGGAAAGCCAATAGTGATCGTGGAAAAGTTGTTCTGCGTTGTACGGAGCATATGAACCTGCTGCGCCCCAAAACTATGGTCAGGCAGTGGCTGCAGGAACAAAAGAAAAAAGGCCTAGTCTCGGTAACAATTAAAGAGTTTGGGGTTAATAATGTATATGGATATATTACCGCTATTAAACCCACTACAGTGAATACCAGTCACCTTGATATTAACAGGAGCCATCAAAGCCCCGCCATCTCCTTCTTTGGTCGACATGTGCTAAAAGTGAGAACCTATCAGTTCAAAGATGTCAACACGAAAAAGATCAGCAGCATCGGGGCAACCCCTGAACATAGGTTTTATGTAAAAAATTACAATGCTTTTGTCCCTATACAGGATTTATCACCCAAAGATAACTTAATCAGTGCCACCGGCCATCAGATTCACCTGCTCTGTAAGGGTAACAAAAACAGTCACTGCGGGGTGAGTTATGGGGTAAAGGGAGTCCCAGTAGAGGTATATAATTTGGAGATATATCAAAGGCACAGATATTTTGTAGGAAAAGCACAGATCCTGGTGCATAACTTATATAACATGTGCGAAACATGCGGGAGAACTTTTAAGACAGTAACACAATTAAAAGTCCATAGGCGTGTGCATACTAAAGAAAAACCCTATGTGTGCAATTTTTCAGGATGCGATTACCGTTCATCCCAAAAATCCAATCTAAATCGCCATATGCGCTCGCATAGTAGAAACACACCTGTTGTATACAGTTATGATAAGGCGGGCAAAACAAACGATCTAAGTAGTTATATGGATAGACACACTGAAGAAGAACCTTATCAGGACTTATCATATCCTGAAAAGAGTGAAAACCAGCTTGATCTAGATAGATATATGTCGAATCAACACTCCGATGCCACTGAAACAGAAATGAGACCCCTTCTTTCTCCTCTTCCAGAAACCCGTGAGAATGCAGGTGTTAATCTGCTCATCAAAGAATTTAATACGGCTTACAAATTTTTTTTCGATAAATGAAAAGTTCGACACTTCATTGAATTCGATGGTATCACTGATAACTCTGTGTCTGTTAAGGATGAAAAACACTGTTCATATACTCTTGATATGGCTAAAAGCTTGTTACTGGTCTGTTTCAAGTCATGCGTATCTTCAAAAAAGGACAGATGGCTTTATAGTATTACGGACAGGGTATTGCAGGTAAAATACACCTGGTATAAAGCCAGTTTGTTTTCTAATATAAAAGATGCTGAAAAAATCTTACCTCGAACAATTTTTTGCAACAGAGCCCCAAAATTCCAACCTTTGTCCCATGAACATAACCAAAATCCCTCTGACATTAGCCATCACTCTAACCCTAAGTGCAACAGGTCACGCTCAAATTTCTAACCTGATTCTTGCTTCCTCATCCACCTTTCTACCAAGCTATGACAGCCAACCCATCACCCCCAAAACATGGGAAGAAGTGGACTTTGTTTATTACCATGATTTTTCTTATAAGACGACCTGCATTGATAAGGTAATCCCGGGCTGCAGGAAAGCCCATAGTGATCGTGGAAAAGTTGTTCTGCGTTGTACGGAGCATATGAACCTGCTACGCCCCAAAACCATGGTCAGGCATTGGCTACAGGAACAAAATAAACAAGGTCGAGTCTCGGTAACAATTAAAGAGTTTGGGGTTAATAATGTACATGGGTATATTACTGCTATTAAACCCACTACAGTAAATACCAGTCACCTTGATATTAACCTGTGTCATCAAACCCCCGTCATCTCCTTATTTGTGCGACATGTACTAAAAGTAAGAACCTATAAGTTCAAAGATTTCATAACAAAAAAGATCAGCAGCATCTCGGCAACCCCTGAACATAGGTTTTATGTAAAAAATTACAATGCTTTTGTCCATATACAGGATTTGTCACCCAAAGATAACTTAATCAGTGCCACCGGCCATCTGATTCACCTGCTCTGTAAAGGTAACAAAAACAGTCACTGCGGGGTGAGTTATGGGGTAAAGGGAGTCCCTGTAGAGGTGTATAATTTGGAGATATATCAAAAGCACAGATATTTTGTGGGAGAAGGACAGATCCTAGTGCATAACTTATATCACATGTGCGAAACATGCAGGAAAAATTTTAAGACATCAACAAAATTAAAAATCCATATGCGTGTGCATACTAAAGAAAAACCCTATGTGTGCAATTTTTCAGGATGTGATTACAGGGCATCCCAAAAATCCAATCTAAATCGCCATATGCGCATGCACACTGGAGAGAAACCCTTTAAGTGCACAATGTGTAACAGATCTTTTTTTTGGAAAAATAGCTTAAAAAAACATATGGAAAGTAAAACTCATAAAGGTGATTATATTATGCCAGAGGCTGATTCTACAACAAAAGAACCGCCATTAATAACTCAGCCTTCTCCTTCTTATTATTATCCTTCTCCTTCTCCTTCTTATTATTATCCTTCTCCTTCTCCTTCTCCTTATTGTTATCCTTATCCTTTAGATAGAGCGCCTGTTATACAATTACAACCATCTGTATCACAGGCAGAGGCTTCTGGCATTATTCCTGGTAACTCAGCATTGAGCACTGGGGTATGAAGCAGCGAAGATTAGACACTCAATCTTCTAGGGTTCATTGTTGACTAAGTTGTCGAAAGCATGCGATAAATCGAATATCTGATGTAGGACATCCATGGATCCTATGGACAGAAATTGTTTGAAATGATTTACGCTTTTAAAAATCATCCTCAGCTTATCAACCTATGGTTTAATAGAGCCTAACACTTGATTGAGAGATTATACCAAAACCTGCATGGTTTGTTATTAATTAAACTCTAAGTATGAGAAGTGCTATGGATCTAAAATTTGCATGTATTACCGAACTAGCAGACTCTTGAAACATAGATTAAACATCGCCTCCATCAAAAAATAGATCATGTTTAAGATAAGCTTAAATTATGAAAAAAAATTATTCGCTGAGATGATTTATACTATTTTTAAGTAGCAAAACAGTAAATGGTTAATTATATGATTTTTTACGAAAATTTATACAGGTCGGTCAAATTGTGCTTATAAAGCACCATTCAGACGATAAAAAAATTTTATCTCCTTCTCAGAAAAATGTTATATTATAGGCAACCAACCAGTACTAGAATACCAATCATGTACTCCATGAATATAACCAAAATTCCTCTGATACTAGCCATTATCCCAACCCTAAGTGCAACAGGTCACGCTCAAATTTCTAACCTGATTATTGCTTCCTCACCCACCTTTCTACCAAGCTATGACAGCCAACCCATCACCCCAAAAACATGGGAAGAAGTGGACTTTGTTTACTACCATGATTTTACTTGTAAGGTGACCTGTCTTGATAAGGTAATCCCCTGCTGCAGGAAAGCTAAGAATGATCGTGGGAAAGTTGTTCTGCGTTGTACTGAACATATGAATCTGCTACGCCCCAAAACCATGGTCAGGAAATGGCTACAGGAACAAAAGAAACAAGGCTGGGTCTCGGTAACAATTAAAGAGTTTGGAGTTAACAATGTACATGGATATATTACCGCTATTAAACCCACTACAGTAAATACCACCCACCTTGATATTAACAGGAGCCATCAAAGCCCCGCCATCTCCTTGTTTGGTCGACATGTGCTAAAAGTACGAACTTATCAGTTCAAAGATTTCAACACGGAAAAGATCAGCCGCGTCTCAGCAACCCCTGAACATAGGTTTTATGTAGAAAATTACAATGCTTTTGTCCCAATACAAGATTTGTCACCCAAAGATAACTTAATCAGTGCCACAGGCCATCAGATTCACCTGCTCTGTAAAGGTAACAGAAACAGTCACTGCGGGGTGAGTTATGGGGTAAAGGGAGTCCCAGTAGAGGTGTATAATCTAGAGATATATCAAAGGCACAGATATTTTGTAGGAAAAGGACAGATTCTAGTGCATAACACATATAACAAATGCGATCTATGCGGGAAAGTTTATGATCGGCCATCAAAATTAAAGGTCCATATGCGTGTGCATACGAAAGAAAGACCCTTTGTATGTGATTTTCCAGGATGCGATTACCGTTCAGCCCAAAAACCCTCTCTAACTCGCCATATTCGCGAGCATTCTGGAGACAAACCCTACAACTGCAAGATATGCGGCACCTCTTTTACTAGGAAATTTAGCTTAAAAGAACATTTGAAAAGTAATACTTATAAACATCGCTTTGTTATCAAACAGACCAGTTTTACTCCAGAAGCACTCCCATTAACACCTCAGCCTCAGCCTATAGATAAAGCGCCCCTTATACAATTACAGCCACCTGTATCACAGGCAGAGGCTTCAGGTGTTATTCTAAGCAACAAAGATTCAACATTTGATGTTCCAAAGGACATTATAGACATGATTATGGAGCAGGCGAGCAAGCAATAAAAAGAATATCTGACGATGGAGATTCGTAGACCCTACGGACTGAAATTATTTGAAATGATTTGCGCTTTTCAAAAAACACCTGCAATTATTAGCTTATGGTTTAATAGAGCCGAACACTTGATTGATAGATTATACCAAAACCTGCATGATTTTTTATTCATTAAACTCTAAGTATGAGAAGAGCTATGGATCTAAAATTTGCATGTATTACCGAAGCTAGCAGACTATTGAAGCATAGATTCAACATTCCCTCCATCAAAAAATAGATCATGTTTAAGATAAGCTTAAATTATGAAAAAAAATTATTCACTGAGATAATTTATACTATTTTTAAGTAGCAAAACAGTAAATGCTCAATTATATGGTTTTTACGAGAGTTTATACAGGTCGGTCAAATTGTGCTTATTAAAGTACCATTCAGACGATAAAAAATTTTCTCTCCTCCCCAAAAAATTTTGAATTATAGGAAATAAAATAGTACTCGAATACCAACCTATACCCCATGAATATAACCAAATGCTCTCTGATATTAACCATCACTCTAACCCTAAGCGCAACGTGCTACGCTCAAATTTCTAACCTGATTATTGCTTCCTCATCCACCTTTCTACCGAGCTATGACAGCCAACCCATCACCCCCAAAACATGGGAAGAAGTGGACTTTGTTTACTACCATGATTTTCCTTGTAAGGCGACCTGTATTGATAAGATAATCCCCGGCTGCAGAAAAGCCAATAATGATCGTGGCAAAGCTGTTCTGCGCTGTACAGAGCATATGAACCTGCTACGCCCCAAAACCATGGTCAGGCAGTGGCAGCAGGAACAAAAGAAACAAGGCCGAGTCTCTGTAACAATTAAAGAGTTTGGGGTTTACAATGTACATGGATATATTACCGCTATTAAACCCACTACAGTGAATACCACCCACCTTGATATTAACAGGAGCCATCAAAGCCCCGCAATCTCCTTCTTTAGTCGACATGTGCTAAAAGTACGAACTTATCAGTTCAAAGATTTCAACACGGAAAAGATCAGCCGCGTCTCGGCAACCCCTGAACATAGCTTTTATGTAAAAAATTACAATGCTTTTGTCCCAATACAGGATTTGTCACCCAAAGATAACTTAATCAGTGCCACCGGCCATCAGGTTCACCTGTTCTGTAAAGGTAACAGAAACAGTCACTGCGGGGTGAGTTATGGGGTAAAGGGAGTCCCAGTAGAGGTGTATAATTTGGAGATATATCAAAGGCACAGATATTTTGTGGGAGAAGGACAGATCCTGGTGCATAACATATGCCACATATGCAAAACATGCGGGAAAAGTTTTAGCCGACCAGCAAATTTAAGAATCCATATGCGTATCCATACTGGAGAAAAACCTTTTAAGTGCGATTTTCCAGAATGCACATTCAGGTCTAGCATCAAAGGCAATCTAACTCGCCATACACGCTTGCATAAGGGAAACAAACCTGTTGTATCTAAACGTCTTGTAATAAGCAACGACGACATGGTTACCCAAACAGATGACCTAAGTAGCCATATGCGCAAGCTTGCTGAAGAAATGTCTTATCAGTACTTATCATACACTGAAGAGAGTAAGAACCACCTTGATCCTGAAGAGAGTAAGAACCACCTTGATCTAGAAAAAAATATGTCGAATCAACACTCTGGCGCCACTGTAACAGAAATGAAATCCCCTTTTTCTCCTCTTCCAGAAATTCATGAGAATGCAGATGTTAATCTGTTGATCAAACAATTTAATGAAGCTTACAAAGCTCTTTTCGATAAATGAAGAGTTCTGCATGCGCTTGAACGTGCCTTCGTTTATGTTCAAACAATGCTGATCCATTAATTATATAGTTGATGATATTAGCTGAAAGATGGTTTTTTCTGCATAAATAAATCCAAGGGCTTGACAAACAACTGGAAAAGCAAACATCCAATACAGCTAAAAACTTATTATCACAGTTTAATGTTGTATCTAATGCTGCTGAAACTTTATTAGTTGCTGCAGGCGACAACCCTCAGTGCTTAAGAAGAAAACCTTTTTTTGCTGCACTGTGTGGCGTTAACCCCATTTCTGTATCTTCAGGAAAGAGAACCCGACATAGGCTGAATCGTAGCGAGTGCCGTAGTGCAAATAATGCTCTTTGCATTATTGCCATGGTTAGAATGCAAAGTGATCCCGAAATCCAAGACTATGCTGCGCAACGAATCTCTGAGGGACGCTCTCATAAAGAACTTATTCGATGCTTGAAACGATATATAGAAAGAGAACTATTTCCTATTATCTTGCAAGATTTATCTGCTTGGATTTGACATAGGAACGTCAATGCCGTGGTTGATCGTTTTTTTTGGACGTTTAAAATATGACTGGATTTTTAAGGCACATCAGCCAAAACCCACATATGAAGTAAGATATGGCCACTTATATAAAATATAACAACTTGAAAAGAATTTACTCAGCAAATAAAAATATGACACCTGCTAAGTATGAAAATTATTTGAAAAAAGTATCTGGTAAGGGTGGACAAGAACAGTCTGTATTAACAGTTAAGGCAGGTTAATAATTAAAACAAACTGGTTAAAACTTTTTCTCACCACCGTCATCCAATTATTATAAAATAAACACGCAGGTGACATATGAATAACATACCAAACAATACAAATCCTGTGGATCCTATCCACCAGCCATTGCAACTTGGAACAATTGATCTTTCCCAACACACTCTTAGCGCCAGGCACGGGTCTAGAATAACCAGTACTCACAATAGCACACCTTATGATCGTCCGATTCAAAAAAAAAAATTAGACATAATCAAGCAAGAATGCCCTATCTGCTTTAAATCATTACATGAAAGGCAAATAGCTAGATTCACCTGCATGCACAATTTTTGCGCACCCTGCCTTTCGTCATGGGTCCTTAAACAGGAACAAAATGAGATAAACGTTAGTTGCCCGTTATGCCGGTTTTTTCCTTCAAAAACACAGATTTCTTATATTAAAAAGTATCTGGATGAGCATGTAGTAGACCTTACCAAAGAAGACAAAACGCCAAAAAAAAAGATCATTAAAACGCCAGATAGGTTAACTCCAGTATCTCGAACCCATAGAGAGACCAATCAACGCAACAGCCAGAACCTTTATTTTCCTAGCAGAACCTCCGGTTTACCAAGACAACCACTATGACACTTGCAAGACGAAGGTGCAAAAGGCTGACTAAAGGTTTACATAAAATCCTGCTTCTAACTACTGTTATGACCACGCCTTTATCGCTTACTGATAAAGATAAATTGACAAGTAAGCCTGCTATTGCAAGGAGCTTTAATTCATAACAGCAAGATAAGAAAAGCACCGCAATAAAAAGTTAAAATCTAATATTCACCTCAGTTCGATATAATTACACAGCAATAAGCTCGGCATGTTCAATATTGAGCAAAGGCTTTTTTCCTGATAGATACAAGCTAGCAGCACTCTGTTCAGATTAACCATAAATTTATTAGGCTGACGATGACGGGAGTGACCAGAAATCAGCAAAAAACGCTCAAGTTCAAAGGTCTGGCAAAAAGCAACAGTATCGCAGAAATATAGTGATCAGCATAGCCACTTACATGATCTTGCATTGTTGTTAATACAATAGATATCATGCATGAAAGGCTATGCATTTTAAGACCTTTTTTATGTCCAGTTCAGGTTATCATAAGGCCTTTAGAATTGATTATAACCAGATTCTTAACAGGAAAAAGTCATTTTGTTAAATGTCATTGTAACGTGTGGATTTAAACAAAAACCATTGCATTTATCTTTCAAAGTAGTAGGTTTTGAAACAGTAAAAGCCACCCATTTATCAGCATATTCACACCTGATAGTTAAATTAATGGTAAGTGGATTTGTTATAGCTTTAGAATAACTCGAATCAGCATACTTAAGAAGTACAGGCATCATAGAGCTCCCTTGTGGGTTTTTCATTTGAAACTGATGGGGTTGTTGGTTATCTACATAAATATTACCATGACAATTACCCATCAAGTCACAGGGAATAGACTTTTCACACGTCATCGTGAGAGTTTTTCCCTGAGTTTCAGTTGTGGTATATGCCATCGCATTCAATGCAGATAAAGAAAGCAATGCAATAAAAAGCGCAAAATAATTCATTAAAACCTACCTACTCAAAATACAAAACATCGGACTCAAAAAAATACAACAAAACATCTGCAAATAAAATAAGCACTTAATCCTTATTTATAATCTTTAACCAAAAAAATCATATGCATATACATAAAAATATAATACATACTATTTATTTGTTGCATTACAGGTATCGGTAACTATTAGTAAGAGGAAGTGATACACCTTCATGCATACGCTATTTGAACTCAACATCTGTCAGATTGACAATATTATATAACCCCTGTTTCTAACTACTGTTAAAAATATGCTTTTATCACTTACTGTTAAAGGCTAAGTAACGAGTAACCCTGCTATTTTTTCGAACCTAAACACATAAAAGCAAGGTCACATAAATAGCATAATAAGAAATTAGAAGCATTTTTTGATATAAAGACAAACCATAAAATTTTTAGTGTGTGTACAGCAAAAAACCTTTACACTTGAGCAGATAAGAAAATTCAGGTTGTAATCATCAGGCACTCTCTCTATAGTCTCTTGTTTATCTGTAACCACAAAGAATATGTACAGTATCAAAGAAACATTTTATACATTACAGGGTGAAGGTGCTCACACTGGGCGTGCAGCTGTCTTTTGCCGCTTCAGTGGCTGCAACTTATGGTCTGGTCTGGAAAAACACCGACAAAGTGCTGCATGCACCTTTTGTGATACCGATTTTCGTGGAACTAATGGTAGAGGTGGTGGGAAATTTAAAACTCCGCAGAGCTTAGTAAAGCATGTGCTATCATTTTGGCCGGAAAAATCCGGGTGCTGTCCGTTTGTTGTTTGTACGGGTGGAGAACCTTTGCTTCAGCTTGATCAGCCTCTCGTGGATGCATTTCATGAATCAGGGTTTGAAGTTGCGGTAGAGACCAACGGCACAAAACTTCCACCAAATAATATCGACTGGATTACTGTCAGCCCTAAAGGTAACGCAGAGGTTGTGTTGACAGTATGCGATGAACTTAAACTTGTCTATCCACAACTAAATGCCATGCCAGAAAAATTCAACCATATTAAGGCTAGATATTATTACTTAACACCTATGGCAGACGCAATGGTCATTGATGATCCCAATCTCTACAGGAATAATATCACTAAAGAAACAATCAGCTACTGCCTGAGCCACCCAAAATGGCAGCTAAATCTTCAGTCTCATAAGGTCATAAATATCGCATAAAAAAAGGCACTTCAACAGAGTGCCTTTTTCGCTATAACTTACTGAGACATTTACAACTTATCAGCATTACTGGAAAGATATTGAGCAACACCTTCAGTATCTGCCTTCATGCCAGCATCACCACGGTTCCAACCGGCAGGGCAAACTTCACCATGTTCTTCATGAAACTGAAGTGCATCAACCAACCGAAGCAGTTCATCAATGTTACGGCCTAAAGGTAAATCATTGATAATCTGTGAACGAACCTTACCTTCTCTGTCAATCAGAAATGCACCACGAAAAGCCACTCCACCTTCGGATTCAACATCATAGTCTTTAGCGATACTATGAGTTAAATCAGCGGCTAAAGTATAACTTACTTGGCCGATCCCTCCTTTATTTACCGGAGTATTACGCCATGCATTATGCGTGAAATGTGAATCGATGGAAACACCAATCACTTCAACACCTTTGTCTTTAAACTGATTCATGCGATGATCAAGTGCAATCAGCTCAGAAGGACAAACAAACGTAAAGTCCAAAGGATAGAAAAAAACTAAACCATACTTACCTTTTATTGCTTCAGATAAACTAAAATTATCTGAAATAGAACCATCTGCAAGAACAGCGGGCACTGTAAAATCAGGTGCCTGTTTGCCTACTAATACAGCCATAATCAACCTCTCGAAAACTGTTGTTTAACTACTTATTTTATTGTGTGAAATTATCACGATGAAAATCTGTGATATTGTATATTTTTTCAGAGAAATTACTCAATTTTTTTATATTAACACCTGAGTTATATCTGTTCTCTCTCTTTTTTCGACTTAACAGCCGCATCAATTAACTTTTTTAACTCACCCGTCTGAAAAAGATCGGTAATAATATCGCATCCACCAACTAGCTCACCATCAACCCATAATTGAGGAAAGGTTGGCCACTCAGCATACTCAGGTAGTTTTTTCCTGATTTCTGGGTGAGACAATACATCCACATAGGCAAAAGGTTCTCCACAACTTACTAACGCCTGAACTGCTTGCGAGGAAAAACCACACTGTGGCATCCGAGGAGATCCCTTCATGTAGAGCAATATTGTGTTAGAGGTAATTTGATCTTTAATCAGTTCTGTTGTATTCATCGTTATAAACCATCAAAACATTTTGAATGCGTAATTAAAACTTATTATATGAGAAAATGAAAGATTTAAACAAAAAAATGCCCTTTCGACAACTATCATGCTCTGTAAATCCACCAAAAATATTATACTTTTTATTACCTGGGTGAAATAGCGCCCCAACCTTTTTTAAACATTATCGCGAACATGCTTTAGTGGTTGATATAAAAATGGTTGCCTTATAACAGTTTATAAAAGCTATTAACTTGAATATGTTTCAGTGGAAAATATTGCCGTAGTCTGCAAACTAAATTAACTGGAAAATTATCATTAGTTAACTACAGAAACAACAAAATAAATATGAAAAATGGCACGCCCGGAAGGATTCGAACCTCCGACCACCTGGTTCGTAGCCAGGTACTCTATCCAGCTGAGCTACGGGCGCACTGGAACAATGGGGAGTACTCTACAGATACTAATGCTTCATGTCAAGGGCAAAAAAACAAAAGAGATTTATACTTGCAAAACAAACGCATTCACATAATACTTTCCAAGTGCTGTTGTCTGAAATTATCGTACAGGGGTGCTTTTTTTAGTTTGTGTTGATAGTTTGTTTTTTGTGTTCTGACCCTTATGATGCAGCCTTACAACATGCAATTCACTGGCAATTAATCTCCACTTTATCAAAGGTATAAGTTACAATGGTACGCAAAGATCAAACTTTAGAAGTATAAGAATGAGATACCCATGACTTTAATATTCAGGATACATTCGGATAACCCTCAGGAAAGACTGCTTTTAAAGACGGTAGACTGCCTTAAAAAGGGCGGAGTGATTGTTTATCCTACTGATTCAGGATATGCATTAGGCGGGTGTCTTGGCCACAAAAAAGTGATCGATCGTATTCGGAAAATAAGAAAACTGAACAAAAATCATAATTTCACGCTAATGTGCAGTGGATTATCAGAGCTTGCAACTTATGCAAAGATTGATAACCCAGGTTACAGACTATTAAAATCACATCTCCCCGGCTCTTATACATTCATCATGAAGGCAACCAATGAAGTACCGCGCCTGTTGCTTCATCCAAAGCGACGAAGCATTGGATTACGTGTACCTGCTTTCACAATCACCCAATCTCTACTTGCCTTATTAGGACAACCAATGATCAGCACCAGCCTGATTCTACCTGATGATGAAGAGCCTTTAAATGATATTGAAGATATTGAAAGAACCTTATTCGGGCATGTTGATATTATTTTAGATGGCGGTTTTTGTTGCCAGGAGCCCACAACTATTGTTAGTCTTGTAGAAGACTATCCCGAGATTATAAGGGAAGGTAAAGCTGACAGTACAGTTTTTGCGTAATATAAGGAACATGTATTTAAAGATTTTCAACCAGAGAAAACTAACATAAAAAAAATAATACTTCTTGCAGAATAAAATCAATTATCAAATAAAAAGTCGTACTTTTTTACAAAACAGAGGTTCTTTACATGTTACAAAAATATAAGCATAACCTGATTAAAGAATTTCCAGAGCAGGAAGAACGTATTCATGAGTTAAAAGACCATGATGAAACGTTTAAAATGCTTGCTAAAGAATACCACTCTCTCGATCATCGAATATCAGGACTACATTCCAACGGTATTCCTGCCAGTGATGAATATTACGAATCGCTAAAATTACGACGAGTACAACTGAAAGATCAGCTGTTCAGGCTGTTGTCAAAATAACAACTGTCAGAGCACTTAAGCCAAAAGCTTCAGAGAAGAAAAGAGAAGCTTCCCGAGAATCCATGGCACAATACACAAAAGCCTGACGAGATTTTATTTGTCTTGATGAAAGTGGGTATGCCATCGTTTTACTCGGAGAATGTGGTTATACAAACATCTACTGCTAGCTTCTTATTGCACTATTTTTCTGATTTTCAGGCATTGATTAGTTACCATCATTTTTTTGGAGCTAATACCAAAAGCTTTATTAGCTGTATGCACCTTTATGAAAAATCGTTATGCACAACCTAGCTGTATTTCTTATATTGACTTTACAGGTTTGTCTGTTTAAAGCAATAGAAGAGCTATTATAGAGCTGACGTTTTTAAAAGGTCAGATTTAAACATGAATGACCAAAAAGTCAACAACACCTATACCAAATTTAGCTCAGACTGGACTATTGCTGCGTAAAAATGGTTGATGTATTACTTTAATAGCCAGCCATAAAAGCATGCTCATAAATAGTAGTTAGAAACACATTTTTGTATTATTCAACCATAGCTCAGTATAACACTATGGTTTCTTATTACTCCGACATCAAGAAAGAGCCAAATCAGTTATGTACGCTATCTTGTTGTTTAAAAAATATATTGGTAATAATCATATTAAGCACAAATACAATTGTACACGGCACTAACCACGTAACCCCTTCATCAAAAAAGGGTAAATTAATCAGCCAAGTATGAGCAAACAAGCTTGGGCTCACAGAATGAATGGCATCCAAGACACCTAAAGCAAAGGCGATAATAATATTAACAACTACAAAATTATGATTTATATGAATGAACTTTCTGACTAAAGCAGCAAAAACAACTATGATAGCCACCGGATAAAGGGAGACAACCACAGGTACAGATAAACTGATAATATTGTTCAATCCGAGATTTGCCAAAAATAAAGAGATAAGCGTTAACAAAAAAGCCCAGACTCTATAAGGAATAGCTTTATACAAAAAGTTAAAATATTCTGCACACGCTGCTATCAAGCCAACGGCTGTTGTAAGACAGGCAAGAATAATAATTAACGACAGAATAACCTGCCCTGTTACTCCTAAATGCATTTTAACAAAACTGGTAAGAATCTGCCCTCCATTGCTGACGCTACCTGCCATATTTGAGTTAATTGCCCCCATATAGAACAGACCAAAATAAACAAGAGCTAACAATATGCCTGCAAGTATTGAAGTGTAAACCGTCATTTTCAGCGCCTTGTCATGAGATTTTACACCAAAATTATGTACTGATTTTATAATGATGGCTCCAAAGGCTAGCGCTGCCAATGCATCCATTGTGAGATAACCTTGCAACAAACCATAACCAAAAGCCTTATGCTCTGAAATGGGTGGTGTGGAAGAAATAGCTGCATGTGGAGTCACCATCATTACCACATAAAGTACAATTAAAAACAACAACAGCAAAGGCGTCAAAACTCCTCCAATAATATTAACCAGCCTTCCTGGAAAAAACACCAGCACCAATGACACTGTAAAAAAAAGTGCTGTAAAAACAAACAACAGCGGAGATGATGAGCCATTAAGAAATGGTGAAATTCCTATATCATATGAGACAACAGAAACTCTTGGAATAGCAAATATTGGGCCAATAATGAGATAAATTGCTAACCAAAAGACAAGACCCATCCATTTTGGTAAGTCAACCGTTAAAAAGGAGGCACGACCTGCAATGGATACAGCAATGATAGCAAGAATCGATAAACCAATATCAACAAGAATGTAACCAGTATATGCCAACCCATAAGCATGGCCGGTTTGAGAACCGGAAAAAGGAGGAAAAATAAGATTTCCAGCTCCAAAAAAGAATGCAAATGTCATAAACGCTACTGTGACAAATCCCCTTGCACTCATATACTCAGACTCCTTAAAAGTATAGGATTTATCAGTCACTACCCAGATATATTAACTATTGAATTAAAATATCAGCTGTGCAAATGATATATCCAAAAAAATTTTACACAATCACTCTATATTCCGTAACTACACCAGTTAGTTGATATGTTACACCGTTTGATTTTTTTATATCCCCAACATTAATAAAGAGATCGTTAAAATATCAATAGTTAGGATATCGTGCACCTGAAAAGCAATTTTTATTGCCAGAATCCAAACTTGGAAAACTTTCACCTCATGAAAAAAAGAAGAAAACAGCTGTTTTGATTTATAATCATACCCTTTGAATTGAAATCCTGACCATGATGGAATTATCAAGACAATTGTATATAATTAACTACCTTAGCTTTCATTTTTTCACAGACTATATCTTAAACTTAAATATATTGGTAACTGACTTAACTTACAAGCCCGTATTTTTTTAAATCAGATTCAATTACCCGCAAAAGATGTCATTATCTTATAAGCAATTTCTGCAGAAACAGATAAGGTTTTTTCGATGCCTTTGCCATCTATATCTTTTTCAGTTTTAACAAACGGTGCAACCTCTGCAAGATCACCGCCAGTAATGGGAACGCTTCCAGATAGAGTGGTAATAATATTCAGGGCATCAACCGGCATTAAACCATTTGGCTCCGGTGTACCTGTTGCAGAGGCGACACTATCATCAAGCGCATCAATATCAAAACTTATATACAACTCTTCAATATTATTTCTTTCGATAAACTCTACTATACGATTTGCAACACCTTCCGCTCCCTGTTCACTGATTTCATTAGCCCAGTATTGTTGAATGCCATATACAGACTCCCAGTGTTTTTTATTTTTGTTGCTAGAACGTATACCCAGTTGAATAAGACAAGAAGGATCTGGAAGATATTTGAGTATATGGGTACACCAGGAACCAAAACATATATCCACGCCAAGCCGAGATTCGAGTAAATCAGTGTGCGCATCAAAATGAATAATAGCTACTTTTGTACCTGATTTTTTCTTCGCCTTAAGGTACGTTTTTGTCAACGGATAGCTGACGGAATGATCACCACCAATAGCAAAAACACGCTGGTCTGAACAATTAGCGTAAATATCAGTTAAAACCTCTTCAGTAATTGAAAGAGCTGAAACTGGTAAGTTATTACCATTATTATCACCATACAAAGCATCTCTGCAAAGACTTATGGTTTGCTTGTTTAAATACTTGTCATGATGAAAGTGCGGAATGACTCGGACATCGCCAACGTCCAAGTAATGCAATGAAGGATAGGCTTTCATTAGTGCTTCACGGACAAACAGAGGTCCCCAGTTTGCACCACGAAGTATACCTCCTCCGGTATCAGAGCAAACACCAAGAAGTAAAGGTGTATTCTTATCACCCACTTGTGTAAGAGATGCTTTCCAAGCATTACGGATATTCTCAACGCCAGCATAAAGATGTTTTTGCAAAGCAACTTTACGTGACTTTGCAGTGTTAACAGTAAACACACCCTCACCTGGTGGGCAGAGCATCTGTGACAATCTATGCACTATTTGCTTATCGATCATAAAAATATCAAATAACCCAGTTGTAATCGAAATGGTTAACGAAATAAACGGTTCCGGTGATAACATATTAAACCTTATGGCTTTATAAAAAGAACATAAGGTTATTTCATATTGTTACACAAAATTTAAAAAGTAATGCCTGGCGATAACACCTCAGGCAATGTTAAAGTATCAGCTTGAACGCTGGCTACAGGATAGGCACAATAATCGGCTGCATACCAGGCACTCGGGCGATGATTTCCACTGGCTCCCACTCCGCCAAAAGGCGCTGTACCAGCTGCACCAGTAGTTTGCTTGTTCCAGTTAACAATACCTGCACGAATATATTGTTCAAAATAAGAATAACGGTCTGCATTGAGGCTGAATAATCCGGCTGATAAACCAAAACGCGTGTTATTTGCCATCTTAACTGCCTCCTCAAAATCATCATAACGAATAACCTGAACTAAAGGCCCGAAATACTCTTCGTCCGGCAAGTCATTAATGGCGGTCACATCAATGATGCCCGGAGAAATCCATGCTTTACCCTGTGGCAATTGCTTGCTTGGCAGTAACACCTTACCACCCAAAGATTTTAACTTTTGTTGTGCATTCAGAATCATTTTTGCTGCAGAAGCTGATATCACAGGCCCCATAAACGGTTTATCTTCATCATCCCAAGCTCCTATTTTCAGCTTACTTGTTGCACACGTTAATGTATCAACCAATTTATCACCCTGCTTTCCTGCAGGAATAAATACACGTCTGGCACAGGTACAACGCTGACCAGAAGTAATAAACGACGATTGAATTATTCCGTAAACAGTCGCATCAATTTCAACAGAGTCATCGACAATAAGTGGATTATTACCCCCCATTTCAAGGGCAAGTATTTTTTCTGGCTGACCAGCAAACAGCCTATGCAATAATTGTCCTGTTTGAGAACTTCCAGTAAAAAGCAAACCATCAATATTCGGATGCGTCGACAATACTTTACCCGTATTAACCTGTCCCTGAACAAGGTTTACAACACCAGAAGGTAGCCCTGCCTGCTCCCATAACCTGACCATAAACTCACCCACTGCCGGGGTTTGATCGCTTGGTTTAAACACTACCACATTGCCCGCAAGTAATGCAGGAATAATATGACCATTAGGTAGGTGGCCTGGAAAGTTATACGGACCAAATACTGCTAGCACACCATGAGGCCGATGTTTTAAAACTGTACGACCACCAGTAGGTGCCTCAGCAACTCTTATGGATGTTCTTTCGTGAAACGAGTTAATAGAAGTTGCTATCTTTCCCTGCATGGTTTTTGCTTCAATGAGTGACTCCCATAAAGGCTTTCCGGTTTCACGTGCAATGAGCTCTCCCATAGCCGCTTCTTCAGATTTTAACTTTTCCAGGTAGGAAATAACAAACTTCTCTCTGGCTTCAAATGATAAAGCTGCCCAGCCAGAAAAAGCCTGACGAGCACTTTCAATGGCAACATTAACATCCTCTTCTGTTGCACAATTACCTGTCCATACGACAGATTCGTCAGCAGGATTCACAGAGTTAAACGACTCACCATGCCCGGCAAACCAGCCCTGGTTATAAAATAAACTTCCTGACATTTTATGCCTCCAGTTCCGGGTATTGTGTCACAAGGCGCACAAAACCACCATCTTCAACCTGTAAGACTTCCGCTATCTCAGAGGATAGGGTTACACTTTCTTTATCAGGATTCACTGACGCAACAGCGCAGCGAAAATCTGCAAATCCGTCATTACTAATCAGCCATTGTTCGTCTGACACGGAGCTTGTTTCGGGCGCAACTCGAACCCTTGCAATAAAGCTTTCTTTTATCGCCCGCACATCTTTGACATATGCTTCAAGAACCGGACCTGCATCAAAGGGAGCTACGTAATTACGATATATCAAACCCTCACGCTCTAACAGTTTGACAGCAGGCACTGTTTCTTTGTGTACTTTACCTATCACCGTCTGAGCCTCTTCGGGTAACATATTGACGTAAATAGTATGGCGAGGCATTAACTCTATGATAAAGGAGCGATCCTGACTCAACGCCTGATCCGCTTCTATAAAATCTGTTCCAATAAACTTGCGACCAATAGATTCCCAAAATGGCGAGTGTCCGTCTTCTCCTGAATAACCACGCATTTCAGCAATCAAACGCTCATGAAAAAGCTCTCGCTGAGCAGCCATAAACAAAAAACGCGACTTGGACAACAAGTGGCCAGCTCCTTTGATTTTACGGTATTCAGGCAGAAGAAAAATACTGCAAAGTTCAGAACAGCCCGTATAATCATTGCATAATGTAAGGGTTTCTACCTGATTAAATACATTAAATCGTTGCGATGCATGTACAACAGTATTAACACGAAAGTTATACCAAGGTGCATCAAGCCCCAAGGCGGCTTCAATACCACAAACACCCATTAACTGCTTTGTTTTTATATCTTCAAGGACAAAAAAATACAATGCCTCTTTTTTATCAATGTTTTTTTTGAACGATGCAACTGCGCGATTTAGCCGTTCTTTTACCTGTTCTTTCACAGGTTGCAATGTAGAAAGCCCAGGTCCTGTTTTATGAGCCATATCCCACAAGCTATCCCAATCCTGTTGCTCAATGGGACGAATCACCATCATAAATATCGCTCCATAATTTTGGTCTTTTCTTATCTGTAATCAATTTAAAAGGCATAAATCATTTTATAGTTTAAAAACTATAAAATGATTTTCTCTTGAGAATAAGCTTTATAAAATGAAGAAAAATCAGTGCGTTATCATTCCAGAGAAAACTTAACACTAATTATTCTCCAGCAAATAATCACCCATTAACAACGTCAGAAACCGCCGCTTCCAAACGATGTAAACCCTCTTTTATGTCTGATTCTGCAATATTAAGAGCCGGGGCAATACGTAACACATCAGGACCTGCCACCAGACAGATCACTTTCTGTCGTACTGCAGCCTGCAAAAATTGCTTTGATTTTCCGCTCCATTCACCTGCCAGCTGGCAGCCAATCAACAAACCTTTGCCCCTAATCTCTTTAAAAACACCAAATTTACTGTTAATGACATTGAGGCCATCAATAAACAAGTCATGACGATGAGCGACACCAGTCAAGAGTTGGTCATCTACTTCATTCAACACTGCTTTAGCCACAGAGCAGGCAAGTGGATTACCACCGTAGGTGCTTCCATGCGTACCAAAGCCTAAACTTTTAGCAATTTTAGTGGTGGTGAGCATTGCACCAATAGGGAAACCTCCACCAAGAGCTTTCGCAGTTGTCAGAATATCCGGTACTACCTCTGTATGCATATATGCATACAATTTACCAGTACGACCAACACCTGTTTGCACTTCATCTAAAACCATCAGGGCATTATGCTTATCACAAAGCTTACGGACAGCCTGAATAAATTCCAAGTCTGCCGGAACGACCCCACCTTCACCCTGAATAGGCTCTAAAACAACAGCGCATGTTTTATCAGAAATGGAAGATTCTAACGCTACAATATCATTAAAAGGGAGGTGAGTAATACCCGCCGGTGTTGGCTCAAACCCTTCGCAGTATTTGGGCTGACCACCTACACTAACAGTAAAGAGTGACCGGCCATGAAATGCTTTATTAAATGCAATAATTTCATGCTTCTCAGCGCCGAAATGATCATACGCATATTTACGGGCAAGTTTAAAAGCTGCCTCATTGGCTTCTGAGCCAGAATTACAAAAAAACACTTTATCAGCAAAAGTGCGATTCACCAAAATTTTAGCCAATTCTAACGCAGGCTCGTTGGTAAAAACATTACTTAAGTGCCAAACTTTTTGGCTTTGCTCATCAAGTGCCTGCATAAGCTTTGGGTGAGAGTGCCCTAAAACATTTACAGCAATTCCACTGCTAAAATCAACATACTCAATTCCCTGTTGGTCCCAAATGCGTGTTCCCTTGCCCTTAACTGGCACCACTGTCTGAGGGTTATAATTGGGAACCATGACTTCATCAAAGGTTTCCCTGGAAACTGAGAATTCCTTTTTCATACTCATCTACCACCTTATTATCACAATTTCACATCTCTTTACTTATATGCCTTACTCACAAAAGCAAACATAAATAATCAAAACAACAAATTATTTATGCCACATGATACTATGGAAATAGAAAAACCGATAGTATCAAAATTATGAGTTTCAGTGTATGACTATGATCGTGTATCTTATACATAAATCAAATCAAATTGCGGGTTTTATTCGTTGAATAATCATCCATAACCCGACCAAATAATCCTGATTTTATTTTCTCCTGGATGGGTTCAAGAAATTCATTAATGTGCTTTTAAACCCCACTGCGCAATGGAAGAATACATTATTTCTTACCAGTTTATTCATCTCATCTGGTTTGTGTATATTTCAGTAGTCAGAAGTCAGTAGTCAGTAGCTAAAATCTCTTTAGGAGTCGCTTAAATGGGCTTTAAAACAATTAAAATGCTTTTAGCTGACCGGCCGGATATGCAGATTATCAAGCCCTTTTGTACCCAGTTGTGCTTTAATATCAACAATCTTCTGTCCGCTTGGTAAAATAAGTTCAGGCGCTATATCACACAGAGGAACGATCACAAAGTTACGAAGGTGCATTTGCGGGTGAGGAATTTTTAGATGGTTTTTAGTAATTATTTCATCTCCATATAGCAAAATATCTAAATCCAGTGTCCTTGCTCCCCAACGCTCTTTTCTGACTCTTCCCTGGGCATTTTCAATCGATTGCAAACGATCCAAAAGTTGATCTGGGTTACTGTCTGTTTTTATAGCAAGTACACCATTATAATAAACAGGCTGATTCTTTGGGCCCAAGGGGAGACTTTTGTATATATCTGAAACAGATAAAATATTTGTATTGCCTAGGCTGGCTATTGATTCAACTGCACAAAACAACTGTCGCAAAGGATCATTGAGATTACTTCCCATGGCTATATAACATAAAACCTGCGTTTTATCGCTCATGAAACAACTCTTGTTTATCGATTAAAGTAACCTGGTTTTTTTCTGCTTTTAGCATAAGCATGTTGTTTATTGCGCTGGGTATATGAAAATTGTTTTCCTGATTCAACCGGATGTTCTTTTTGGTAGTCTGTCCACCATGAGCCTGCGTTGTTAAGGTATTCACCTGTCTTCTCACGCAATAATAAAAAATCATATGCAGCTCTGAAACGAGGCTGAGAGACAATACTTTCAATCTTTCTGGGTGAATGTTTAACCAATCTATCTTGTAAAAACCAGATTTCCCTAACTGCAAAAGTGAATCGTTTAGGCACAGCTATTCGTAGACATTGCTTTCGGATCGTTTCATTGGATGCTTCTTCCAGAGCTATGGCATAATGAGTGCCATTGCTGATCAATGCCTGCTGTCTCAGCTGCATAGGATGCCACAATAGGGCTGCATAGATAAATGCGGGTGTAACAGGACGGTTTTGCTGAATTCTTAAATCGCTGCTCTTAAGTGCTGCCTTAAATAATTGTTCTGCCTGAAGGTGGTCTTTCATAACGGATGACGCTTCCGGAAAAAGATGTTCGAAGAGTTGTAAGCGCTGAAGTTCTTCCATGGTATTGAGACCATTGCCATTTAACAGCAACTTCAAAGATTCATCAAATAGCCGAGCTGATGGAATGCCGTCAAGTAACGAGGCAAGTTCAAATATAGGTGATTCGGTTTCGGGCTCTATAGAAAAATTAAGTTTGGCGGCAAATCTGGCCGCCCTCAACATTCGTACAGGGTCTTCACTGTATCGCATGCGGGGATTACCAAGTAATCGAATGGTCTTCATCTTAAGGTCTGTCATGCCTGTTGAAAAATCAATCAATTGTGGAGAGCTTTTACCTTCAGTTCCCGGTGAGAAATAAAAGGCATTAATTGTAAAATCTCGGCGCTCTGCATCATCTTCTAATGATCCGTAGACATTATCACGCAATATTCGTCCACGATTATCACGTGTTGCTTCTTTCTTTTCCCTCCCTTCATGGCTTGCCCGAAAGGTCGCTACTTCGATAACTTCACGCCCGAATAATACGTGTATTAACTTAAAACGACGACCTATTATGCGAGAGTTACGAAAAATCGAGCGCACTTGTTCGGGGCGGGCATTGGTTGCTATGTCAAAGTCTTTAGGATGAAGACCCAGTAAAAGATCCCGAATACACCCTCCAACAAGGTACGCCTCATAGCCAAAGTCATTCAGTCTGTGAACCACTTTAAGAGCATTACTACTAATTGAGTGTAAGGGAATATCAATAAAGTTATCATCAACATCTTTCTCTGTACATTCCTGAGCGCAGGAGCTTTGCTTTGAAGAAAGTTTGCCTGAAAACAAGCTCAACCAGTTTTTGAATATATTTCTCAGTTTATCCATAAAATACTATTTAACACTCACAAAATAATCTATCGTTTTCCCTTCTTGCCAAGGAAAAGAACAGGTAGTCGAACATATTAACCGAACAAGCTGATAAATCAAAACAACAGGCACAATGGTCAGCTTTGCATATAAAGCCACCAGATCATATCACTGGGGCAAGATTCTCCCACTAACTTGCTTACAATATCACTGGCTTGAATGGTTCTCATATTTTGTAGCCAGGCATCATCATCAAGTTTCTCTTCAATATACCAGTCCGGAAACGAATGAATCTGTTTATTATAATAAGCCAACGGAAAATTAATAGTGCGTGGAAGCTTGGGTAGCTGGCTATAAAACGCAGTTAAACATTGTTTCATTAATTTTTCACCCAACATATTTCGCTTTTGAATATAGGCAGAAGTCTCATGTTCATATTTTTTTGCATAGGGTTGCATTAGTTCTGTGTATCGTTCCTTTACACACTGTTCAAAGCTTTTGTTCACCCGATTTTTTCCAAATTCAAGTATTTCACAGGCATGTTCAGACTTTTCCTTATTGGCATTACTAATTTCTGTATACCAAAATGCATTCAAACCCAGAGCTTTTTGTGATTCAATTAATGAAATTAAAAACAGATTTTCAGATGGTGAAAAGCAAGTAGCACGATCTGATAAGCGCAAAGGCACGTCAAGAATAATTTCAGCTCCACCCTCTATTTGTACCTTTCTTTGTTCCCGAATGTTACTACAAAAGTTATTCTTACCATTGCTTATAAAAGCTGCATGCAAAAATGTTGGTAAAAAGGCAACAGATAAGACTGATATCATTATACCTGTTTTTATCTTGCACCATGATTTTTTTCTTAACATTGGTTAATCCACTCCCTGGAGTTATTAGCAAACTTTTCATTATAATTATACTAACCATAGTTACTACTTTCATCATTTATATAGCAACTACAACTAAAACTTTTATTCTTTCTTAATACAACAAAAATAAATAAGTGTATATCCATATTTCATGTGACATTACTATGATTTACCTCATACTTCTTCACGTCAGGAATTACTGTGTTAGCAAGTGCTTTGTTTGATCTTGGTTAATGCAGGCAAATAACTACAAACTGATCAACAATAGCTGTAATTGTGACAGGCAATCTCAATATGATTTAAAGAAAAATTCATAACACAAATAACCAAGCTTTGTATATTTAGCAAATAAAAATAATTCACAAAGCACTAAGTAATTAGTACTATTATTCGGAGTAGTATTGTCGATGAATAAATTTGCACTGATGGTAATTGCGGTAGCTGTTTTTTTTTCAGGTTATAGGATAGCATTGGCCGACAACAATTCTTACAACGGAGATCTTTTTAACTCATCTGAAGCTCTTCCGGAAAACAATCAGGAAGACCTATCAGCACAAGATTACCTAACAAAAGACTTAAAGAAACAGCCTGCAACGAAGGCAGAACGATTTACTCTTGGGTTTTCAAGGTTTGAAAGTCGTTTTCTCAAAGATTCGCATTTTTCTGTCAATTTGCGAAATCAGTATATATCACGAAAATACAGCCATGCAGAAAAGAGTGGTCTGGAGAAGCCGGCAGATCGTTCACAATGGGGACAAAGCATTAGTCTTGATTACATCTCTGGTTATGCTTTTGGTTTTGCAGGTATAGACACCTCTCTTTATGGTGCACTTAAACTTGCTGGTAAGCACCCGCAAAATGGCGTTGATGAGCTTTTACATACTATAAAAAAAGGTACTAAATTCAGTGACAGTTATTCACGAATTGGCCGGCTAAATACCAAATTTTTTCTGGGCGATAACGATAACAATGTTGTGTTACGTTATGGTTTTATCGGTGTTAACACCTCTATTTTGGCAGACAGTCAGTCCCGTTTGTTAGAAAGCTCTTTTCGTGGAGGTAGTGTAGATGCGGTGCTATCAGAGTTTAATGGACTGAAAATTTATGGTTTTTTCCTTGACAGAATTGCTCATCGCAGTGGAAATAGTTATGACCGTTTCATAGCAAAAAATGGTAAGAAGATAGATGATATTCAGATTGCAGGTGCAGCTTACACCTTTAAAAGCTTGGAAGACCTGGAAAATTTTGTATACGTAAATGGAGAAGCAGGTAAAAGTAAAAACTATACCAAGCATTACTTTGGGCAAATTTCTTATAACTTCAAGGCAAATCAGGATGTGAACTTTTTAGCAAATCTTCAGTATCGCTTGGGGCAGAAAGCAGGAAAATTATGGGATGGCAAAATTAACGGCTATGATAAAAAAGCCAGCCAGGTGAATGCTAATATTCTTGGTGCTTTCAGCGACATAAAAGTCGGTTTTTCATACAGTCATACTAATGCTAAAAACAACAAAAATAATATCACGGGCTTAAAAAGCCACCAGTTTAACTATGAGCTAATAGCAAATGATTATGGTAAAACTGCTTCCTGGACATCACGTCAGGTTTCAAATTTTAACTACGATAAGGAAGGCGCTTATCAACTAATGGCTGGATACGATTTTACTAAAGCTGGTCTTTCTGGTCTAAGCAGTAGTCTTTCTCATACTTATGGCTCTGGAATGAACAAAGCCATCGGTTTGAAAAATGAGCAGGAAACGGATCTAGGTGTAACCTATGAGTTTCAGCAATCACAGCTTAAAGGTCTGTCCTTAAAACTGGAACAGGCTTGGTATGTTAGTCGTAACCTTGCCGGCTCTATGGTCAAGGCCAACCGTTTAAGAGATACACGTGTTTATGCTAACTACAATGCATTAATTTTTTAAGCACCTTTTTTTATTACAACCCAAAATGGTCATGTGCTTTCAAAGGTCATCATTAGATGACCTTTTTTATCACTGCTAACCGCTACAGTTAAAAACCGACATTTGTTTTTTATAGCACCTGCACTTTCAACTGGTTTTTTGTATAGCGGGCATAGGAAAGAGACTTAACGCATGATCGAAAAGCCAATGCAACGAAAAATCAGAAATTGATGTTTGTCTGATCTCATTAATTTTTAATGACTGAAATTCTTGGGTATGTGACCATTAAAAGAAAAGCTCATAAAACCTTTAAAAAAGATTGTGTCAGGTTTTCTAAAAGCGCTACTATCTGTTCATGTAGTTAAACAACAGAGGCTGATATGCATTGCCCTTTTTGTAACACAGAAGACACTAAAGTTGTAGATTCTCGACTGGTAAACGATGGTGTACAAGTGCGAAGGCGCCGCACTTGTACATCCTGTGGTGAAAGGTTTACTACATTTGAGAGAGTCGAGTTAATGATGCCCCGTATTGTAAAGCGGGATGGAATGCGTGAACTGTTTTTAGAAGAAAAGCTCAGAAATGGAATTCTTAGAGCTTTGGAAAAACGTCCGGTCAGCATGGATGCCACTGAAAATGCTATCCATCATATTATGGCTCAGTTACGGGCATCGGGTGAGAAAGAAATAGGTGCCAGATTTGTGGGAGATTTAGTTATGGAGGCATTGAAAAACCTGGATGAAGTAGCCTACATTCGCTTTGCTTCAGTCTATAGATGTTTTCAGGATTTAGACGAGTTTCGTGAAGAAATAGACCGTTTAGAAAAAAAATCTTAACACTAATTTATTTGTTTCAGATAATAAGATCAATATGATTTTATTGTTTGCATGTAAAGGTAATATAATTTTATGGACAATGTCCTTTTTTCTGCTTCAAACTATCACAAAATGGCCAGAGCCATCGAGTTGGCTAAAAAAGGGCTGTATACAACTGCACCTAATCCTCGGGTAGGTTGTGTTATTGTCAAAAACGGCGAGATCGTCGGTGAAGGCTGGCATCAAAGACCGGGTGAGGCTCATGCTGAAGTTAATGCGCTATTGATGGCAGGTAGTAAAGCCAGAGATGCAACCGTTTATGTTACGTTGGAACCTTGTAGCTATTACGGCCGAACACCTCCTTGTGCAAAAACATTAATAAATGCAGGTATCCGCAGAGTTTTTATTGGTATGATCGATCCGAATCCACAAGTATCTGGTAAAGGAATCAGTCTGCTTAAAAAGGCAGGAGTTGAAGTTTATTCAGGCTTAATGGAAGCAGAAGCACGTTCTATAAATCCCGGTTTTATCAAGCGCATGAAAACAGGACAACCATTTATCCGTTGTAAAATGGCGGCCAGTATGGATGGCAGAACAGCCATGGCCTCAGGCGAATCAAAGTGGATTACAGGCCCCGCTGCTAGAGCAGATGTTCAGCGCCTTCGAGGGCGTTCATGCGCTATTATAACAAGTGTTTCATCTGTCATTAACGATGACCCGTCAATGACGTTCAGACCTGATGAAACCACCATTTCTGAACCGATACTACCAAATCAACAGCCTTTAAGAGTCATTGTGGACTCATCATTAGCAACACCTTCGAATGCGCAACTCTTTTTACATCCAGGAAATGTCCTGTTGGTATGTAACAAAGTTTCAGAAACGGACCGCCAAAACTTTTTAATGAAAGTTAATACTTTTCAGTATCAGCATCAAGTGAATAAGTCTGGAGAAACCAATGTTAAAGTGATAGAATTGCCGAGTCATGATGGAAAAACAGACCTTGTTGCGTTATTTAACCATCTTGGTCAGCTAGGTTGTAACGAAGTATTGCTGGAATGTGGCGCAACCTTAGCCGGAGCAGCTATAAAGACAGGATGTATTGATGAGTTATGGGTTTACATGGCTCCGGTATTGATGGGGTCATCAGCAAGACCTTTATTGAATTTACCGTTAACAACCATGGCCGAAAATCTCTCTCTAACGATTAAAGATTTACGGGCCGTCGGTAACGACTGGCGTTTTGTTGCTACGATAAAACCGTCAGGTAATCAACAATAGCTCAGTGCAAAGGCTAGATAGCCTATGTTTTTTCTAAATGAAAGTCTGGATGAAACGTTAGTTTTATATATATCACATTTTAATGATGGTCAACGTCCATATTATTCGCTACAAAGATAAAAGGTGGGAAAATGTCATCTATTAAAACAATAAGGGCAGGTTTAACACCAAATAATGGTCGTTATGCATTGGTAGCAACGCACTGGAATTCATATATTGTTAACAGCTTGGTCGATGGTGCCAAGGGCTCTTTGCAAAGACTGGGCATACCTGAGAAAAATATAACTCTTGTGGAGTGTCCTGGTGCATTTGAAGTACCTTTAGTTGTAAAAAAACTGGCTGCAACTAAACAGTTTGATGCCATTATTGCGTTAGGTGCGGTTATTCGTGGTGGAACTCCTCATTTTGAGTATGTGGCAAATGAAGCGGTTAAAGGTTTATCTTCAGTCATGCTTGAGTTTGACATCTCTGTCACTTTCGGTATTTTAACCGTGGATACTATAGAACAAGCGATAGAAAGAGCCGGCACCAAAATGGGTAATAAAGGTGCTGAGGCAGCAATGGCAGCTTTTGAAATGGTAAATTTAACACATGAAATCAATTCACAAATTGACCAGTCCCCTGTTTAGTAAAAAATTAATTGGAGTAAGGTCTTGAGTCAGGCAAAAAAAATATCCGGACGGGCTCGCAGAAAAGCCAGAGAATTAGCAATGCAGGCTTTGTATCAGATGATTCTGTCCGGTGGAAGCATTGCTACTGTTGAAAAACAGTTTGTGTTGGCTAATGACATGAGCAGAGTAGATGCTGGCTATTTTAAAGAATTACTGAAAGGTGTAAACAAAAATATAGATGCCATTGATAATGTCATCGATAAAGTACTTGATCGCCCTTTTCACAAACTAGATCCGGTAGAAGTTGCTTTGTTGCGTCTAGGCTGTTACGAATTAATGCATCGGCCCGATGTTCCTTATAAAGTTATTATCAACGAAGGTATTGAAATGGCAAAACGATTTGGGGCACAAGATTCTCATAAGTACATTAATGGCATTTTAGATAAACTTGCACCATCGATCAGAACAGTGGAAGTTAAGTGTTGTAATGATACAAACCTACGTAAGTCTGATTCTCTCGAAAGCAGAGGTCTGTAATATTAACAAGGTTTTTATTAACAAGGTTTTTTACTCCGAACTGACACAATAAATTTTACACCTGCATTTTTTTTGTGTCTTCATTAATGTGATTTTTTCAGACTAAAATAGTATCAAATAAACGACATAACTATAAATCACATATGTCTTTTATTGATAACTATTATATAATTGTCTTTTGCTTTTTTATTTATAAAATGTATTTTTTAGTTTTCAACAAATACCAAAATATGTTTCATAACTACTGTTACAAGCATGCTTTGACAGCTTGCTGTTAAAGGTGAAATAACGAATAATAGACACCCATTGCATGGAAATTCAACTCATAAGAGTAAAATCAAAAAAGCAGTACAATAAGAAGTTATAATCAGATTTTTGTATAAGCTTTAATAATGAATATAAAAAAACTTAGTTCATTAGAATATTAATGGTTTTATCTTCAAATAAATTATGCGTAATCCGGTCATTTTCAAGTACATCTAACCAGAGATCATCAGCTTTTTTCATTCTAGTATTTCAATTCAACTGAAGCTTGTAACAACTAGGAATACTGGTTATTTATATGTGGACTTTTGTAGCTAAATTTCTGAAAAAGTTCAGATGCTCCTTTGGAGACTCTGAAACATACGTAAGACGACTGCAAAAAAACATAAGTAAACTCTTGTTATCTGTGTCTTTTCTTCCGGCATTTATTTTGCCTTTTGAACAAGTTGCGGTGGCTTCTGTAGCATTTAAACACACCAGACATAAGTTGCACTCTGCATTATCCGTGCCGGTACAATTTTCCGGTGCATCTAATACTTGGTCTGCCTATAAGACATCTTTGACCCATAGAGGGTTAACCCTTACTCAGTCTGGGCTTCCTGCTTTGGCCAATGGCGATGTGGCTATGCCGTCAAATGCCAACAATTTTCATGGAGAAATAAATTCATCGGTGGACCCGCGTACAGGGGTGGCATCATTTAGTATGCCTGTGGCCAGTACTTTATACGACAACGGGCAAGGAAAGAGAGATTTAATACTTTCCTACTCAGGCAGTGCTTTGCCACATGGTGTTAATCGTTTGGGTTTAGGTACTCAGTGGAACTTTAATGTCGGTCAGGAAACCCCTTCCACCTCTGAAGTATCCGGTCATAAAACCACTGATATTATCACGGGGGACGGTCATGGTTTCACGATGGAAAGTGATCATAATGCACAAGGGGAAACTTACTGGCATCCGCTTCGGCATAAACAAAAAGATGTCACCATCACCGGTCAACCGGGAGACTGGACGATCTCCACCGCCGGTGGCACACAGGAGAATTTACAATACGGCTACGAAAGCTGGGAACAAGGACACGATGGTCAACGAGTATGGTTTTACTATGACCGCCACGGGCCTCAAGACACAACAAGACGATTAACATATGTTTGTGCCCACCCGTTAACGCAAAATCAGGTGGACAGCAGGAGTAATCAATGCTCGCATAATGGAGTATGGCTAACCTATCAGAGTCATGATATTACTATACACGGGCAACAAAATATTGTACTGCACCTATATGATGTGGCAGGTGAGACAACCATTCAGTCGGTCAGTATGCCTGCGCTGTCCAGTGGTAATGAAGGGCTTGATAGCAGTCGGGTGAAATTTGGTTATGATGAGCAGGGTCATCGCCCTTGGTTATTAACTCGTGTTACTGAGCCTTCAGGCGAAATCAATACGTTTTTATATAATGATGAATCTGATCGCCATACGTTACAGTCTCAGGGTTTACCTACAGGTTTTAATCTGGCACGCACACCCGTGGTTACCGAACAGGTCACCACTCCTGCACCTGCCAACAAAGGTATCATACCGGTACGCAGACTCTGGTATCAGTACAGCGGTGGAACGACTGACCTGCATAATTATACCGGTTATCTCAGTGGTGTCAGCAGTGAGCCGGGTAAGGATAATCTGTTTGACCGCAGTGATGATTATACATATTCCGTCGTTAAGGATAATGGTTTAACCTCGGTTAAAACCACATACAATAAATATCACCTGCCGTTAACGATTACCCAGACCGATGATTTGCACCATAGTCTGGTGGCAAAAAATGATGCGACGTATTCATCTTGGAAAGGTACTACGTTTGCTAAGCTTCCTTTGACGTATTCTTTTCCAAGAAAAACTGCAAAAACCTTATATACATTAACCAGCAAGGGGCAAGACAGCACGATTTCTCCGGCAAAAGTGCTTCAGCAGAAACAATATGATAACAATGGTCAGGTCATCTGGCAGGAAGATGCTTATGGTCGTCAGACTTTTACGCAATATTGTCCGCCACAGGGCGATAGCCATTGCCCAAAAATGGATCCGAACTGGCCACAGGTTACATTACCTGAAAAAGTGATACAATTGCCTGCAAAACAAACCCCGGCAGGCAGTAAACCGTTTATCCGCTTTGCCACCACGGATGATCCGGCACCAGCGACAGAAGTGGAGTTTAACTACCAGCTGATTCCGGTAGCCGGAACCTACAAAAACCGGATTGAAAAGTACGAGCAGTTATTAAAACAGCAGTGGCAGTCAGAGAAGCAGAAGCGGAAGTTGAAAAAAAAATATCAGGCCGGCCAGTTAGCTTCAGATGATTTGTTCAGTGACAGTCGTTTAGTTGATGCCATAGGAAAAGACAACTCTTCACTGGCAGGAAACTGGCAGGTGACCACCAAACAGGTTGGCACGTTGCCTGTTGAGACTGTGGGCGCTTTAATACCGGGTCAGGCACTACCGGATCTGACATCTGCGCAATTATCCACGACAACTACTTATTCGTATAATCATGACCAGAAAAGTCAGGTCTATGGTCAGCTGTCACAGTTGACTGTAACCAAATACAACCCGCCGGTACGGGTTGATTTACCTGCTAATCATATTGCCGCAAAAAAGCAAAAAGGGTTGTATTTCCAGTTACCCAATAACGGTCGCCCAGAACAGGTGACGTTTAATGTCACGCACAGTGTTGATACGAATCATTACACGCGTACCACAGATATAGAAGTTTCCCCCGAACAACCATCGGCTGATATTCACAGCATTCATAATCTTTTGCAAGATGGTAGTGGTGCTTTATCACTGGGTAAAACCGTTTATTCTCTCACCAACGGGGTAAAACTTTCAGCAGAAGATACCTTAAAAACGCTTCATATCAACTGGACGTATGATGGTTGGCAGCGACCGGTAAAAGAAGTGATGATTCCGGCCAGTGGTGGTGATCCACAAACTATTTCATGGGCGTATATTTCAACAGATAATGAGCAGTCTGTAGTAAAAACGCTAGCCGATGGCACCCAACAAAAAACTGTGTATGCCGGTAGTGGAAATAATCAACAGGTATTGTCTTCTTGGCACCGAAATAAAGATCAGGCTGTTGCACCAATGCAAGGGACATCAAACTGGATTGAAGACGGTAGTTCCACTTATACTCAGACAGACCAACCGGCAAGCAACACGGTTTATCATGCGTCCGATAATAATGGACCGGATATTGCCCTAACAACAACGTACGGTTATGACGCACTAAACCGTCAGGTCTGGAAGCGTACGCCTGATGGGTCGGTGAGTATAGCGGTACGCAATGACCCTCAAATGTTATTAATCAGATATCAGGTGGTCACAGGCTCAGACAATCAACAGGAAAAGCTGGCTCCGGAACTCAGCGTTGTTCAATCGAACACCATAGGAAAACCTGTGGCTCAGTATAGGTTTGCATTAGATCCGAATGCTGTAGTCAACGGCAAGGCTGTTTACTCAGACAAGCTGAAAACGGTATTAACCTCCCTGGAACATCGGCTACAGCCAGTGACAACATTAAAGGCCACTCAAAGTTATGGTTTACTGCCTTTACCGGATGAGGATGGTCTATTTGCGTTTGTGAATGATGCCATTAATGCAAAAGCATGGTTGTCTGTTACGACTACTCGTTATGACGGTAATGGCCGGCGAACCGAACAAACACAGCCTGACGGTGCACAAACTCACTGGCAGTGGAAACAGGGTAATTTGGTGGCAACCATTGCACCGAACGGCAGTATAATTCATGATACTTTCGATATTCAGGGAAATAAAGTATCACGATGTGTTACTCCTGTAGATCAGGCCGTCTGTCATGTGCTTGGTACCCGCCATTATGACGGTGAAGGCAACCTTGCCTGGCAGGCTGATGAATACGGTCACAAAATCAGTTACACCTATGATGCTGACGGTCGGATATTGAGTATGACCACGCCTAGCACCGATGATAACCCTCACGGACATGTCTTTACCTATACCTACAACAGTTTTGCTAAAACCAGTGCTTCGGTGGACGGGGTTATTTATGCTTCTTACAGCTACAATCAAAAAACTTGGCAACTGACCGATGCTGAGGATACGATCAGCCATTTGCATTATGAGTATGATGACAACTCTGGCCAGCTTATTAGTGTCGTGCGATCTGCCCCCAAAACCCTGCCATCGCCTGCCGGTATCTCTTATCCTGAGGGTACAGAGACTATAAGTTACGATCGTTATGGTGAGGCGACACGTATAATAGATTTTGCAGGAAACCGCTTTACAGCAACACATGACCGTTACGGCAGATTATTACAGAGCAAGGTTCTGCTCTCTGGAAGCCTCACCCCCACCGTATTATCTTCAACTACTTACGATGTTTATTTTAACCGGCCAGTGACCATGACTAACGGGTCAGGTACTGTCAGAGAATTTACCTACAATGATCTGGGAGGGCTGGCAGGGACAACCGACAGACAGGGCAATCACGTTTTGCAACGGTTAGGTTATGGTTACGATCCTCAGACACAAAACATTACCACCTTCACCCGATCAGAAAACGGAGACAGTGCAACTCAGACCTACGTATATGATAAAAACACCAATAATCTAACATCAATGTCGTGTAGCGCGACAGATAAGCCGGGTAAAGTCAGTAAACTTTGTCCGAGAGACATAGATTTATCAGGCAGTCAGTTAACGGTGCCCCCTATCATCACAGCGCAACATTATACCTTTGATGACTGGAACAATATTAAAACGGTGAGCGAACAGTTGATAACTGCCGATGGCAAGCCATCAGGTAAAACAACGATATACACGTATAATCAGCAGAAAAAAGATAACTACGATCCGCACCGAATGATTGCTTTTGATACACAATGGCAGGCTAATGTATCCAGTTTTAATGCCATACCGAAAACCATCACTTACGACAGTGCAGGTCGCATCATTAAAGATGCCGATGGTAATACCCTGCATTACAATGCGTTTGGTCAGCAAGACAAGTTTACCAATGTGCACACCCATGAATACACTCAGTATACTTATGACAGTAGCGGGCATCAGGTTGCAGAACAGCCATTTGACGAGCAGGGAAGAGTATTACAGCACCCGTTATATATGATATATCAGGGTGACACGGTTGCCCAACAGATACAAAGTGATGCAAAGGGTCATCTACATACCAGTGCCGAACTGGCAGGGGTTGCTCACAGTGAAGATGGTCATGTTACCCGTTGGTATTTACACGACTATAAGGGTGACGTGATTACCACGTTGAACACATCAGGTCAGCGCACGAGTGATCATGTGTATAGTCCGTACGGCATGGACTGTGATCTGATGAATAAAACGACACAGGGATTACCAGCACGATTAAAACTGGCGACACAACCTGCCTGGTGGCAAAGTCATCAGCCAGGGTTTGACGGTCAAATGACCGATCCTGCCACAGGGTATCAGTTTTTAGGTGGTGGTTATCGGGCTTACAATCCGGTATACCGGCATTTTATGAGCCACGACAGCTATAGTCCATTCACAAAGATTGACGGCTTTGGCTTTGGAGATAACAACCCCGTCATGAACACTGATCCCACAGGACACATACCCAAGTGGGCAGGCTATCTGATGGGTGCCTTAAGTATAACCATGGCTATTGGCTCTGCTTTTTTGTTGCCCGTGGCTGTTGGTTCAGCAGTGGCTTCTGGATATTTACTGGTGCTGTTGCAGGGGGAACGCTTGCTACTGAAGTGGGTTCCAGTGTGGCAACAGGGGGCGCTTTAGGCTCTATTGGTATTGCTTCTGGCTCCTTGCAGATAGCAGGCACAGCTCATCCGGATAATCAGGCTTTGGCGATTACCAACCAAGTGTTTGGTATAGCTAACGGGCTTACTGCTGTAGGTATGGGGGCTAATATCATTATGGCAGGTATGAGTAGTCTTATGACAGGTGTTAGTCAACTAACCAGTTCTTTTATAACTTTTTCAGGTATCAATAATGTATTGTCTGGTGAAACAGGACAGGGTTTTTCTATTCTGGGGCTTGCCAGCATAGTGGCACATGCATACAGAAAACGGGGGGTAGAGATAGAGCTGAGCAAGGCAATAAACATACTTTCCATATTGAATACCATGTTTATGGGAGCTACTATTTTTTCAGAGTTTCTTGCCGGAACTCACTCGGGGCATAATGGATACCTTCGAACCATGGCATTGCACCCGAAAGAAGAACATGTATTTGATGATCAAGCAATGGAATATTTGGCAAAAAGCACTGATGTTAGAATCAGGGCGACTGTAGCTCATAATCCAGACCTTCCAGAACATGTGATGAACAACCTTGCTAATGACCAACATTTTGCAGTCAGGCGGAGTGTGGCTTCTTCTAAAAATTATTCTTCAAGTCATAGAGTTATAAATACTCTTGTGCAAGACCCAAATACTTCTGTCCGTGTGGCACTGGCTGAAAATATTCATTCACCAATTACCGAAGTATTACGACCTTTAGCAAATGACCCTGTTACTGCTGTTAGAAGGGGTGTGGCCAGCAATATGAGTGCCGGCGGTGAATTAATCACACAGCTTTCCCGAGATCCTGATCCCAGTGTGAAATCAGCTGTAATATCAAATAAAGGAACCCCCATGATGACGTTAATAGTCTTGCAAGAGCAACAGAAAAATACTTTGCCTTAAGCGAGTAGTAAGATTGATTAATATCAAGAGCATATGAGCAATGTTTTTCATTCTGAGCAGACACAGTGCTATTGACACTACCAAAAATTGTTTTCAGAACTGCATAATAAAGTAATCGGGACTTACATTGAGTAGTATGGATTTTAGGATAGCTGAAAATTGGAAGCACTACCCTCATAACAATAGCTAGAAGCAGGTTTTTATATAACTCGAGGTCAAGCCCCCGAAATGTCTCATCGTTACACAGAAAATTGGTATAATATTTTGTCTCTCTAACTGCTACCTGAGCCAGGACAAGTATTAAAATACTCTCTCAGGTACGTATCAAAATCACTTGTATCTGTCTGCTCTTCGTTTAACTGGTCATCGTGTGATTGTGTCACCAATTGCTGAAAGTATTTTTTTCGGTCACTGTTAAGTGGAGAAGTACGCAATTGATTACTGTGTTTCTGTGATAGAGCCTGCATAGCAGAAATAAAACAGTTGTCATACTCTTTAATCTTGTTTAATACTTGTGCTGAAGGAGTAAGGTCAGGGTTTTTTAACTTTTGCTTAGCAAGAAAAAGTGAATTACTGTAAATCGTCGTTTTGTTAGTTTCATCTAATATTCCCGCAACTTCCTGCATTTGTTCTATTAGCAACAAACCATATGCCTGCAATGTTATTGACTCTATACGTCTGCCATTTTTCCTGATCACATCAAGTTGTAAATCCGGCTTTCGACCCTCTTGAACAGTCTTACTAAAATTTGACTTAATAATATTGCATTCATCTTCTTCTAAATAAGGACTATCTTTTAAGTGACAGAAAGTTAAAAAAGTATCCATAAATCCAGCTGTGTCACAATCAATACCTAATTGTTGCAACGGATTAATATCCAGACATCTGACTTCAATATACTCAACTCCACGGTTTTTAAGTGCCTCTAACGGCTTTTCTCCTTTCAGAGCAACCCGCTTGGGGCGAATGGTGCTGTAATATTCATTTTCTATCTGCAAAATATTGGTGTTTAGTTGCTGATACTCTCCGGAAGCTGTTTTTAGACCAATTCTTTCATATTCTTTATTGGGTGTATGTATAGCATCAGATAAACTGGAAATATACTCCTTCAGTCCGTTATAACAAATATTTAACTGCCCCTGAATTTTATTGCTATAGCCTAAATCACTCATTCGAAGCGAGGTAGCAAAAGGCAGATAAAGCGTGTTCTCTGATAATACTTCCAGTGGTTGAATCTGACCTTCAGGCAGAAAACTTTTGTCTATTGCAGGAGAAGCTCCAAACAGATACATCAATAACCAAGAGTAACGGTTAAAATTTCGAATCAAACCAAAATAACCATCTGAAATATCTTTATCCTGATTTTCCCATAACTTTGAAGGCAGTGAAAAATTATAATGAATACCGGCAATAGTTTGCATCGGCTTGCCATAACGATGCCATAACCCAAGACGATATATATGCTTCATCTTACCTGCATTGGATGTACCGTAACGGGCGACAGGAATTTTTTCATTACCCTCCAAGCGAGCAGGCATACTACTGGCCCAGATAATATCATTATTGATATGTTCAAGTGTGAACTGATGAAGCTCCTTCAAAAAAGCTACTGTATCGTCAATACTGGTAAATACTGGCGTGATAAATTCCAATAATGCTTCTGAGTAATCGGTAGTAATATAGGGATGTCTCAATGCCGATCCAAGACCTATCGGATGCATTGATTGAGATAACTTTCCACAAGGGGTAATCCGTAACCCCTCTTTTTCAATACCGTGGCGAATCAGACGAAAATTCTCGGTAATTTCCGGCAACTGAAGACTGGAAAGGCTGAGTCGGGTATTATTATGCAAAAAAATCACCCATGTATGTGAATGTATGATTATAAATACTACGTAGTATAACTGGTAAAGACAATTAATAACAATTATTTAAATACCAAACTGGCAAGGTTTCCTGTACTTTTAATAGTATTCAGAGTAATACTAAAATCTGTTTCTGACCTCTTAGTTTGCGCTACTTTCCTATTTGGCTACTATTCGGTAAAGTTCCACGAAATAGCTAGCTATTACTCGTCATTTCGCCTTTAGTATAAAGCTATGAAAGCGTGCTCAGAACAATAGCTAGCAACAGATTTTAGTATCATCAATTATTTTCTCAACTGCTTGGCATTAGCGAAAAGGTCAGCGAAGGTTCCCACTTTTTCAGGCTTTTTAGATTCTTGAGATTTTTTGTGACGCACATTTTTAGCTTGTTTTCTATTGGTAGGCTTTTTACTGGCAGCCTTTTTACTGGCAGGTGCTGATTTGTCTTTAAATGCAGCTTCATCAAGACGCATGCTTAAAGATATACGGCGACGATCAGCATCGACTTCAAGCACTTTCACTTTAACCACGTCCCCAGCTTTAACAACCTTTCTTGGATCTTTCACAAAATGATTACAAAGCGAAGAAATGTGCACTAAACCATCTTGGTGGACACCAACATCCACAAAAGCGCCAAAGTTTGTAACATTAGAAATGACACCTTCAAGCACCATATCTGGCTTAAGATCAGAAATAGCTTCAACACCTTCTCTGAAATTAGCTGTTTTAAATTCAGGGCGTGGATCTCGGCCTGGTTTCTTCAACTCAGAAATTATATCAATTACTGTAGGCAACCCAAATGCATCATTTGTAAAATCAGCCGCCTTTACATTTGCTAAAAAAGTGGTATCACCAATAAGTTCTTCAACTTTACACTGTTTTTTTTCTGCAATTTTTTCTACAACAGTATAGGCCTCAGGATGCACAGCTGAACTATCAAGAGCATTTTCACCATTCATGATTTTTAAAAAACCGGCAGACTGTTCGAAAGATTTATTACCCATACGTTCAACGTTGAGAAGTTGTGATCTGTTGATAAAAACACCGTTGGTATCCCGCCACTTGACAATATTTTCAGCAATAGTTGTATTTAATCCAGCCACACGACGAAGCAAGGCTGTTGAAGCCATATTTATATCCACACCTACAGCATTAACACAGTCTTCAACTGTCGCCTCTAGTGTTCTTGCAAGGTGAGACTGACTTACATCATGTTGATACTGCCCTACCCCTATGGATTTTGGCTCTATCTTCACCAACTCTGCAAGCGGATCCTGTAATCGTCTTGCAATAGACACTGCTCCACGGAATACAACATCAAGATCTGGAAACTCTTTAGAGGCTAATTCTGATGCAGAATAAACTGATGCGCCTGATTCACTCACCATAATTTTTTTAAGAGATAATTTAGGAAGCTGTTTCATCAGATCGCTCATTAAACGATCGGTCTCTCGCGAAGCGGTACCATTGCCAATTGCAACTAGTTCCACCTGATGTTTCAGTATTAACTTTACGAGCAGGCCTTGAGCTTCGGTTGTTCTGTTTTGTGGTGCATGGGGATAAATCGTCGTGTGATCAGTCAACTTACCAGTAGCATCAACAATCGCTACTTTAACACCGGTACGTAATCCAGGGTCAAGCCCCATCGTAACACGGGGGCCTGCCGGCGAAGCCAGCAGCAGATCTTTCAGGTTTTCTGCAAATACGCGAATGGCTTCATCTTCAGCACTTTGTCTTACATCACCAATTAGATCCGTTTCCATTTGTGGCAAAAGCTTGATACGCCAAGTCCATCGCACCACCTCTGATAACCACAAATCAGCCGGTTGACCTTCGTTGTGTATATTCCAGTGATCGGCCACCATAGACTGACAAGGATGCGTATCTGTTACTTCAATACCAGGCAAAGAAAGCGATAATGTCAGAAAGCCTTCCTTGCGTCCACGCAATACGGCAAGCGCACGATGAGAAGGCACACGCTTTAAAAGCTCATTGTAGGAAAAATAGTCAGAAAACTTTTGAGCCTCCTTTTTTTTATCCATTTTTTTATCCGTTACTAACCGACTACTTAAATATGAGTTATCCCATAAAAAACGACGAACTTTTCCCAAAAGCTCGGCAGACTCAACAAAACGCTCCATTAATATATATTTTGCGCCTTCAAGTGCTACCTTGACATCAGAAATATTGTGCTCCTGATTGAGGTATTTTTCTGCTTCCGTCTCCGGATTCAGAGAACGGTCGTTTAGCAGAGTATCAGCTAAAGGTTCAAGACCCGCTTTTATGGCAATTTGCCCTTTTGTTTTGCGCTTAGGTTTATAAGGGAGGTATAAATCTTCAAGTGCTGTTTTTGTCTCTGCGTTTAAAATGGACTTTTCAAGAGCAGGTGTCAGCTTATCTTGATCTTTAATACTATTGATAATTGTTGTGCGACGATCTTCTAATTCTCTTAAATAATGAAGTCTCTCTTCCAGTTTTCTGAGCTGTGTGTCATCTAGAGAGTCTGTTGCTTCCTTTCTGTAACGGGCAATAAAAGGAACTGTTGATCCATCGTCTAATAATGCGACAGTAGCACTCACTTGTTGAGTACCTATATTTAGCTCTTTGGCTATTTGATGAAAAAGACTTTCCATGTTAACTTAAAATACCTGTTGGTGTCATTAATGGTGAGTTATTATACATGCATACTCCCAAGTTTGATAATCTGAAAAATAATAAAATAAATACAATCATATAACATGAAAGCAAGTTTTTTGCTGTTTTTTCTTTACTAAAATTTATAAATATTAGTGATAAATACCAGTTATGGAAAAGCTTATAAAAAAGTTAGGTCTGTTTTATTGCCGTTAATACAATATGGCTTATAATATACCGTTCTATAACTTGGAGAAATAGGCATGCATCTGAATTATCCCTTACGTTTGCAAAATGTTCATATGAACTATAAATGGGGATCAACAGATACATTACAACGGCTTTTTTCCATACCTGCTGAGAAAGGAAAACCACAGGCAGAAATGTGGATAGGAGCACATCCTAAAGCATCTTCAACAGTCATGTTTTCGGGTTCAGATCGTCAGCCCATAGCACTACATAAATTGATTCAACAAAACTGTCAGGATCTTCTTGGTAAAAAAACAGGAGAACTTTCATTTTTGTTTAAATTATTATCTGCTGACAAGCCACTGTCCATTCAGGTACATCCCAACAAAAAGCAGGCCATTGAAGGTTTTAACCGTGAAAACATGGAAAACATACCACTGAATGACTTTTCCCGTAATTATCACGATAATAATCATAAACCTGAATTGATTTATGCTTACACACCTTTTAGAGCAATGTGTGGTTTTCGTCCCAAGCATGAAATAAGTCATCACATTCAGTTGCTAAATAGTCATGGCGTGTCATTGCCGGATTTCTTATCTGACTTCGGTGAAAGTAAACAAGAGATCCGACTGATTTTTGCATGGATGCTAAGCATGACAAATAGTGAAAAAGAGCATGTGATAGAGCAGGTGTTAAACATCGCAGACAAAAACTCAGGTAATCAGATATTTGATGCCGTACGTCTTCTTTACGAGCACTATCCCCATGACAGTGCAATAATCGCGCCTTTTTGGTTAAACCTGATAGACCTAAAACCTGGTGAAGCGCTGTTTCTCGAGGCAGGCTGTCCGCATGCTTATCTACATGGAACCGGCTTTGAAATTATGGCGTGTTCAGACAATGTTTTGCGTGGAGGGCTCACAGAAAAGCACATTGATATTTCAGAACTTTGCAGTGTCACTAATTTTAAATCCACAGCTATTTCTCCGCTATGTCCTTCAATAGCGTATAATGAACGTCTTAAACAGTTTAATATTCCGATGAAAGATTTTTCATTTGGATTGTTGGATATTAACGAAAGTTGGGAGCGCCAAGTAGGTTTTCCACATGTAATTTTTTGTATAAAAGGAAAGGTAACCATTACCGGTGCTGGCATTGAAGAAAGCTTTGAACAGGGAGAGTCATGCCTTATTCCTTCAGCATGTAAAGCAACTCTTAACGGGCATGGTATGTTGGCTATTGCAGGCTCTGGCGAACAGTTGATTACTGAATTGTTTAATCCTGCAGGGTAAATAATATCATCTTGTATAATCATAACCTGTGTTACACTCCCCCTCATTTCTTCTGTAAACTTAGATCATGTTATCAAATAAAGAACAACAGACTATTCAAAAAGCCTATCGCGCATTTCTTGAGGGTAAATCTCTCAAGGCTCGTTATGGTCAGAGATATATGATTGCAGCCATAGCAAAAGAGTTAGGCAATGTAACTTGGAACAACGAGGGTGAGCGAACATCCAAACCATCTGTGACTGTTGTAGAAGCCGGCACTGGTACAGGAAAAACACTGGGATACACACTTGCAACTATTCCTGTTGCAAAAGCACTAAATAAAAAATTAATTATTGCAACAGCAACAGTTGCACTTCAGGAACAAATTATTTACCGAGATCTGCCTGATATAAAACAACATAGTGCACTGGAATTTAATTTTATTTTAGCAAAAGGTCGTAGACGTTACGTTTGTCTGAGCAAACTAGATAATATTTTACAGAACTCGACAAGCCCTGTAATGAATTTTGATTTTCTGAATGAAGAAAATGCTTCTGCGGAAAAAGAAGATCTGGCTCTTTACAATAAAATGCTTGAAAGCTTTGCTACAAAAAAGTGGAATGGTGACAGAGATAGTTGGGAAGACTCCGTAGAAGAAACCCAGTGGCGACCTCTGACAGCAACACATGCACAATGCACCAACAGAAAATGCAGTTACTTCAGTCAATGTCCATTTTTTCGGTTGCGCGCCGACATTGATAAGGCTGATGTGATTGTTACAAATCACGACATGGTATTGGCTGATCTGCATCTAGGAGGTGGTGCTATATTACCGTCACCGGAAAAAACTGTGTATATCTTTGATGAAGGTCATCATCTGCCAGCAAAAACTCTGGAACATTTCTCATATTCAACCCGCCTTAAGGATAGTGAACGATGGCTGGAAAAAACCCGTAAATATTTAATTAAGCTGCATGCACAACACCAGTTTGTTGATTCTGCAGGAAGGTGGCTAGAAGAGCTTTGCCAGAATGCACTTGAGTTGATTGAGCCACATTTGCATATCACCAAGGCAATTAGTGAGTTCGTTAGCTTTAAGCAGGAAGAAACCACAGAGAGGGGCACAGTTTGGTCACACCGTTTTCCACTGGGTGTTGTGCCAGATAATTTGATAACACTGGCACAATGCTTATATTCTGGTTATCGCAAATGTGCCGGCCTTTGTGAAAAGATGAGTGATTTTTTGAAAAAAGCAATGAATGGGGATATTCCGGGTATCGATGCACTTTTTGCCGAACAATTTTTATCACAAATGGGCACGATCAGCCTGCGTTTTAGTAACAGTGCAAAGCTCTGGGAATTGTATGCAAATAGGGATAATAAAGAGAAAGCCCCTTATGCGCGATGGATCAAACGAATTTTACTCCATAATAATGAAGAGTTTTACGTGCATAGCAGTATGATTGAGCCGGGAGAAACCTTATATGACCGGCTATGGTCCAAGGCTGGTGCGACAATTGTAACATCAGCAACACTGACTGCACTGGGTACATTTTCTCACTTTAATAAAAAAGCAGGTATTCCAGATGAGTCAAAATGCTTTCAGTTCCCCGGTCCGTTTCGCTATGCTGAGGTAGCAAAACTAAATATTCCCTCTCTTAAAACTGATCCTAAAAACACCGTTGAGCACACCAGTGAAATAGTTAAAATATTACCTGAACTTTTAAGCAAGGCTCTTGGAACTTTAGTACTGTTTGCATCACGTCGCCAGATGTGGGAAGTTTTTAAAGAACTGGATACTGAAATTAAGAAACAAATTCTTATACAAGGTCAACACTCCAAACAGCTACTACTCAAAACACACCGACACAATATTGATAACGATAAGCCGAGTTCTATTTTTGGACTGGCTGGGCTGGCAGAGGGTATCGATTTACCCGGACGTTATTGTGAGCATGTAATTATTACAAAAATCCCGTTTGCTGTTCCTGACGATCCGGTTGAGGCCAGCTGTGCCGAGTGGGTAGTCGCAAAAGGTGGTAATCCTTTTATGGAGATAACAATCCCTGACGCATCGGTTCGCTTAATACAGGCTAGTGGTCGCTTATTGAGAACAGAGACAGATAAAGGTACGATCACCATCCTAGATAACAGGTTGATGACTAAACGTTATGGCAAAGCATTGATTAATGCATTGCCCCCTTATCAAAAAATATAACCTTTTAGAAAAAATAAACTAATAACTATCTGGGCTAGTTTAAGAGTCAGACTGAGAGTATCTATACACAAACCAAGTCAAAGTGCTGATTTGATTTGTGTATAGTCAATGTTGTAGGTTTTTTTGCGAGAGGCTATGGGTTAGCAACAGAGTCAATACGCTTAATATGAGTTATCAGAGCAGGCACAAATATAATCATACCAATACCCCCAACTATAAGAGCTAGTGGCTGAGAAAGAATCAAACCACTTCCGCCAAAGTAGTACGATAAAACTATGGCAAAAATGATCACCAGAAACTGGCGAATAGTATTCATTACTGCAGCCATTATCCCTCGCCCTATTGAAATAGCTAACGATGAGATAACGCTAATCATCGGAGTAAGCAATATGGCAATTCCAGCAAGATGAATGCTTGTGCTAGCCAACTGGATACCTTTTTCGTTACTGGTAAATAAAGAAGAGACTTGATGTGTAAAGAAAAATAAAAAAAAGGCGACTATGATGCTTATAATTGTAGTAAGAACACCCTGCCATTTGGCAATATTCAGCAATCGTAATTTATCTTTTGCACCGTAAGAATATGATAATAAAGGTGAAGCACCATCAGTAATACCTACATTAAATGAGAAAGCAAGGCTCAAAAGGAAAAGTAATACCGTATTAGCAGTGAGATAGTCAGTACTGAGATGGCTTGCCTCACGGTTAAGAACAAACTGCCCAACAGCAAATAAAGTCAGAATGCAAAATCCGGAAGCTCCATATGAGAGAATTACTTTAAAATAATTTGTATTAATCTTTATCATCCGAAACGAAATCTTAAGCATACTTTTAGGCTGACATAAAAAGAAATAAAGGATAACTGCCTGTAAAATAAAGCTTATTGCACTGGCCAATGCCGCACCTGATAAACCCCAGTTCAAGTGCAACACCAGTAAAATATTCAATAAAATACTGATGATGGTTTGTACTACCATAGCGCCAACTACAGGATAAACATTACCTTCTGCCCGCAAATACATAGCAGCAATATAGGCTAGATCTTCAAAAATCATACCTGGAAGCATTATTTTGAGATAATTGTAAGTATTTAACAGGGTGTTTTTATCTGCACCGAAAAATAAAATAACTGTTTTAAGTTTAATCATTAACAAAAACACAGCCAAAATATTAATCCACAGAGTTAACCATACTGTGGTGGATGCCATTGTTCGTGCTTTATCTATATTTTTTTTACCTAAATAATGCCCGATTTTGATGCTTGAACCTAAACTCAGTGTGTAAGAGATCGCTAACATAATACACATAATAGGCCAGCTAATAGTTACAGAAGAAGAGGCATATATACTGACATGCTTCAAAAAAAATGCACTAATAGCGCTGTTGAGTTCTGCGACAATAGCCGTAAAAAGTGTGGGGATAATCATAAAGATCAAACTTTTGAGTACAGGGGCATCTTTTAGTAAATAATGCTTCCTATCAAAAGCTGCCTTTTGATCTTTGTTGGAGTTTTTCAGTATGTTTTCCATTGTATGTATTAATTTACGTCTTTAGTTCAAATGCAATAGTCCACAAACAGGAAGTTTTCAGATGGCTACAGATAACTATTTCTATCATGAAAAAAATCTTTTTTCACGAAAAAGTCAAAAAAAGATGTCTATTGTTTTAAGTTTGATTAGAAGCCTTTTCCCATGCAATGCAGGGGAAAAGGCACCATAACACTACTGACTTTCGCCAATATTATTACTCTGCAAAAGCAGGCACTATATATAGGTTGCTCATTGCCTTATGCTCATTGCCTTATGCCAACTATTAGGAGGCACGGGCTATTACTTTTTCGGCAGCTTTCTGAAAAGAAGGCATTTTATCAAAGTTAAGATAGCGATAAATTTCTGTGCTTAAACTATCGATTTGTCCTGCATATGCCATATACTCATCTTTGGTTGGAATACTGCCTAAAATAGCACCTACAGCAGCCAATTCTGCTGAACAGAGATAAACATTTGCACCATCACCTAAACGATTAGGGAAATTTCGAGTAGAGGTAGACAGCACTGTCGCGCCAGGTTCCACGCGCGCTTGATTGCCCATACATAAAGAGCATCCTGGCATCTCGGTGCGCACACCACTTTTTCCATAAATGCTATAGTAGCCTTCTTCTCTTAGCTGTTGTTCATCCATTTTAGTGGGCGGTGCTATCCAAAAACGTGTTGCAAGCTCTTTTGTATTCTTTTCCAATAGTTTTCCAGCTGCACGAAAGTGACCAATATTGGTCATACATGACCCCAAAAAGACCTCATCAATTTTGTCACCTGCTACATCAGAAAGTAGTCTAGCATCATCAGGATCATTCGGAGCGCAAAGAATTGGCTGATCGATTTCATTAAGATCAATGTCAATAACCGCTTTGTACTCAGCATCTTTATCTGCTTGCATCTGTTCTGGATTAACAAGCCATTCTTCCATTTTCCTTGCTCGGCGTTCAAGAGTGCGTTCATCACCATAGCCTTCGTTTATCATCCAGCGTAGCATGGTAATATTAGACTTCAGATATTCTGAAACAGAGTTTTCAGAAAGTTTAATGGTACAACCAGCACAGGAACGCTCGGCAGAAGCATCAGAAAGCTCAAAGGCTTGCTCCACCGTTAAATTTTCTAACCCTTCAATCTCAAGAATTCGGCCCGAAAAAATATTTTTCTTGCCTTTCTTTTCAACGGTCAGCAATCCTTCTTTAATTGCATAGTAAGGAATGGCATGCACTAAATCCCGCAAGGTAATGCCTGATTTCATCTTTCCTTTAAAACGAACAAGTACGGATTCAGGCATATCGAGAGGCATAACACCAGCCGCTGCTGCAAAGGCGACTAAACCAGAGCCTGCTGGAAATGAAATACCCATGGGAAAGCGTGTGTGTGAGTCGCCACCTGTGCCCACTGTATCCGGCAGTAACATACGGTTTAACCAACTATGAATAATGCCGTCACCAGGACGAAGTGAAACACCACCACGGTTCATAATAAAATCGGGCAATGTGTGTTGCGTATCTATATCAACGGGTTTTGGGTACGCTGCTGTATGACAAAAAGACTGCATGACAAGATCTGCTGAAAATCCAAGACATGCAAGATCTTTTAATTCGTCTCGTGTCATGGGGCCTGTGGTATCCTGAGAACCGACGGTTGTCATTCGAGGCTCACAATACCGACCAGGGCGAATACCTTCTGTGCCACAAGCTTTCCCGACCATTTTTTGCGCCAGTGTATAACCTTTTCCGGTATCGGCCACTTTATGTGGCTGACGGAAAATAGTAGAGGCAGCTAAACCCAGTGCTTCACAAGCACGCTGAGTCAGGCCTCTGCCAATCATCAAAGGAATACGGCCACCTGCACGAACTTCATCAAGTATTACATCGCTTTTCAGTTCAAATGTTGAAAGCAACTCTCCGGTATTATGATTCAATACCTTACCTTCATAAGGCATAATATCAATGACATCACCAGTATTCATGTTTTCAACGTCACACTCAAAAGGAAGGGCACCGGCATCTTCCATCGTATTGAAAAAAATCGGGGCAATTTTTCCGCCAATGCAAATACCACCACTACGCTTATTGGGAACGCCGGGGATATCCTCACCTGTCCACCAAAGTACTGAGTTTGTGGCAGACTTACGTGAAGAACCCGTGCCCATCACATCACCAACAATAGCGACAGGGTGACCTTTTTCTTTGAGTTTGGCAATTGTACCCAGTGGATCTGTTACGCCTTCTCTTGGCATTTTGTACATAGCTAGCGCATGCAGAGGAATATCAGGGCGACTCCAAGCATCTGGAGCCGGAGAAAGATCGTCAGTGTTGGTTTCTCCTGGCACCTTAAAAACAGTAACGGTAAGTTTTTCAGGCACTGCGGGACGAGTAAGAAACCATTCACCACTGGCCCAGGATTTCATGATATCTTGTGCATTTATATTGCCGGCTTTAGCACGCTCTTCAACATCATGAAAGGCTTCAAAAATCAGAAGCGTTTTTTTGAGTTGAGTGGCGGCAAGTACTGCATAATTTTCATTATCAAGTAGCTGAACTAACGTCGAAATATTATAGCCCCCCTGCATCATACCCAACATTTGAATGGCTTTTTCTTTGCTGATCACAGGAGAGGAACACTCTTCTTTAATTATAGCGCTCAAAAAGCCTGCCTTTACGTAAGCGGCTTCATCTACACCCGGAGGAATACGATTTTCAAGCAACTGCAAAAGAAACGCTTCTTCACCGGCAGGTGGTTTTTTTAATAGTTCAACCAATTCAGTTGTTTGTTGAGGCCTTAGTGGTTTTGGCGGAATACCCTGTTTTTCTCGTTCAGTAACATGTTTTCGATAATCGTTTAACATCATCGGTTCCTTATTTTTTTGTAAAAGGGAGCAGGACCTCGTTGATAGTGATGCGGGACAATGAATTAACTCTATATTCATATGCAGTAAATGATAACAACACTGGCTCCCAAAAAGAGTTTAACTTTTAGGTGGCAAAATTATACACTATATATATTTGAAAGTTAAGCGAACCCGGATTGAATATATGACTACACTGGCAGAAGAATTTTTGTCTTATAACGATATTTTATTGTGTTCTACACCTGAAAAATGGCTGAAAAAAGCCGTTGATAATATTGATATTATCTTGACAGATCATGCAAATTGTGAAAAAAAAGCAGCTGCAACAGCAATGAACTTAATGTTTCGTTATGTGAACAATTCACCACTCCAGTATAAAATGTCTCGTTTAGCAAGAGAAGAGCTACACCATTATGAGCAGGTAATGAGGCTAATGGAAAAACGCAACATTGTTTATCGTCCGTTATCAGCTTCTGGCTATGCTGAGAAACTTCGCAAGCCTATACGCACTTCTGAGCCATTTCGACTGATCGATTCCCTTATTGTAGGTGCAATAATAGAAGCTCGTTCCTGTGAACGTTTTTTTTCGTTTGCACCTTACATTGAAGAATCTGATGAAGCGCTTGCGCGCTATTATTATCGTTTATGTAAGTCAGAAGCAAGGCACTTTCAAGATTATTTAGCGTTAGCCACAAACGAGGGTAGTGAAGATGAAATCAGGGCCCGCATTGCTGTTTTTGCTGAAGCTGAGCGAGAGGCTGTCTGCATGAAAGATGAAAAATTTCGTTTTCATAGCGGGGTGCCAACCGAAGAACAATGCCTTGTAGCCTGAATCAGGCGATTTTAGGCCAGTCGTGACATATACAGAAATGGTTTGTCAGATGAAACCAGGCATGCATTTAAACTTATATTAAAATTTGCTTCTGATTTGTTATGTTTTTTGCTTTTTAATCTTGCTGTTAAATGCGAAGGGACTAGCAACCTGCTGTTTCGATCAGGTTCAACGCATAATGGCAAGATTAGAAAACTAGTGTAATAACAGTATTTATACTGCAGATTTTAGTATTATTTCCCAAAAAATTCTTTTATTTTGTCACCTGGATTTTTTACTCGCATGAAACTTTCGCCAATGAGAAATGTTTTAACGTTATGGTCAAACATTGCCTGGATATCTGATCTGGAAGATATACCACTTTCAGTAACTACTAAACGATTATCTGGTATTAATGGCAACAAATCCCAAGTGGTTTGCAGTGTGGTTTCAAATGTATGCAGATTACGATTATTTATACCAAGCAATGCATTCTTTAATGGCAGTGCAAGCAATAATTCTTCTTTGTTATGGACTTCTACCAATACATCTAAACCTATGTCAACTGATAAGTGATAAAGCGCTTCCAACTGATTTTTTTCGAGCGCAGCAACAATGAGCAATACACAATCGGCACCCAATACTCTGGACTCATAAATCTGCCAGGGCGAGATAGTAAAATCTTTTCGCAATACAGGTAAACGACAGGCTTTTTTAGCCTTTTGCAAATAAGCGTCACAACCCTGAAAAAAAGATACATCCGTCAACACTGAAAGACACGTTGCACCACCTTTCTCATAACTTTTGGCTAGTTCGACAGGGTGAAAATCTGGTCTGATTACACCTCTGCTTGGCGATGCTTTTTTAATTTCTGCAATAACACCAGCCTCACCTTTTGCAAACTGATACTCTAGCGCCTTCTTAAAACCTCTGCATTCAGGGCTGTTTGGTACTTGTTGTTTTAATGCTTCCAAAGAAAGTTTTTCAGACCTTTCTTTCACTTCTTCTGCTTTAACAGATAAAATTTTTTTTAAAATAGTGGACGTATTCAACGTTATTTCTCAGTTAATTATTCATCAGGCAAATGATTGTGAAAGTTTTGCCAGTGAAGTCAATAATGTGATGGCCTTACCGCTTCTAATCACTGAACGGGCAAGCTTGATACTTGCATCTAACGATACTTCTTTGCCTGATATATAGATAGCAACTCCTGCATTTAGCATAATCATATCAGCTGCTTTTTTAGCGCTTTTAGATAACACTCCTCCACCCAATGCTTCTTGTATTAATGCTAAAGACGCTTTGGGGCTATCGACCTGAAGACCATCTAATGACGAATAGTGTACACCAAACAACTTAGGGTCTAACCAGCGCTCATTAAATTGCCCTGCTTTATATTCAACAATGAATGTTGACTTAACAGGACTTATTTCATCAAGACCTTCTTCTGAGTGCACAATCATGACATGTTTACTACCAGTATTAGCCAATACCTTTGCGATAATTTTACAGAGCGATTGATTGTACACGCCAGTAAGTTGTTTTTTTACTCCGGCAGGATTGATCAAAGGCCCAATCAGATTCATCAGAGTACGAAATCCTAAGTTTTTTCGAATTTCATTCACATTTTTCATCGCTGAATGATAATGTGGCGCAAACATAAATCCTATGCAAAGCTGATCAACACACAGTTTTACTTGGCTGGCATTCAGCCCGATATTTACACCTGCTTCTTTCAGTAGACTGGCACTGCCACTACTGCTGGAAAAACCATGGTTGCCATGTTTGGCTATTGGTATACCAGCACCGGCACAAACCAGTGCCGCAGCAGTAGAGACATTGAACAAGCTGGCACCATCACCACCTGTTCCAACAATGTCTACGGCTGATTCATCTTCAATTTGCACGCCGGTAGCCAGCTCTTTCATGACTTTAACTACACCTGAAATTTCTTCCACCGTTTCACCTTTCATGTGCATAGCTGTAAAAAACGAGCCCAATTGCTCCGGCATACACTTACCAGCCATAATTTCTTGCATAACCGCAATAATCTCGGCTTCATTCAGATTATTTTTCTCAACCAACCGCGGCAATACCTGTTGCAATATGCTTTGTTTCACTTTTTAATCAAACCTCGGCTATTGTGTAGAAAATTAGCAAATAACTTGTGACCCTGTTCTGTCATTACAGATTCTGGGTGAAACTGTACACCTTCAATGCTTAACGTTTTGTGACGAAGCCCCATTATCTCATCCACCAACCCGTTTTTTTTCTGTGTCCATGCCGTGATTTCCAGACAATCCGGCAAGGTTTGTTTATCTACAATTAATGAATGATAGCGTGTTACTGTTAACGGATTATTCAAATCTTGAAAAACCCCGCTATTGTTGTGATACACAGAAGAAAGCTTGCCATGATAAACTTTTCGCGCCCGAACCACCGAAGCACCAAATACCTGACCAATACCTTGGTGTCCAAGACACACTCCAAGAATAGGTACTTTCCCTCCAAAGATTTTTATCACTTCGGGTGAGATGCCCGACTCATTGGGGGTACATGGGCCGGGGGAAATAACAATATGGTCAGGCTTGAGCATGTTGATTTCAGCGGAAGTGATTTCATCGTTGCGAAATACCTTGACCTCTTCCCCTAATTCGCCCAAATACTGAACAATGTTATAGGTGAAAGAGTCATAATTATCGATCATTATAATCATATGAAACGCCTTATCAAAATCCCTTCTGAGCTATTTCAAGGGCGCTGAAAATAGCTTTACTTTTATTGATGGTTTCTTCCCACTCTGCTTCAGAAACTGAGTCATTAACAACACCTGCACCTACCTGATTATGCAACATTCCGTCCTTAATTACAGCCGTTCGCAAGGCAATAGCCATATCCATATTACCATTGAAACCTAAATAGCCAACAGCACCACCATAAACACCCCGCTTCACAGGTTCAAGCTCATCTATGATCTCCATTGCCCGAACTTTTGGAGAGCCACTTAATGTACCCGCTGGTAAGGCTGAGGATAATACATCCATTGCGCTAAGTTCAGGTTTGATTTTACCTGTTACATTCGATGAAATATGCATAACATGAGAATAACGTTCAACTACCATCTGCTGTGTCACCTTTACACTGCCTGTTTCACAGACTTTACCTACATCGTTTCGTCCTAAATCAATCAGCATAAGGTGTTCGGCAATCTCTTTAGGATCACTTAATAATTCTTTTTCCAACATCATATCTTCTTTTTCATCTTGTCCTCGCTTTCGAGTACCGGCGAGAGGGCGAAGTGTAACCTCTTTATTTTCAAGGCGAACTAATATCTCTGGTGACGAACCGACAATGTAAAAGTCTTTAACATTTAAAAAGTACATATAAGGTGAAGGGTTTAGTGTACGCAAGGAACGATAAACATTAATTGGTTCGCCCTTAAAACTGGTACTTAACCGATGAGAAAGCACCACCTGCATCACATCTCCAGAACACGTGTAATCCTTAATTTTTTCAACCTTTTTTTCATAATTTATTTTGCCGATTGATGAAATAGGTTTAACCGGTTCACTGCAAACTGCATGATTTAAATGATTTTCTAACTCAGCAGAAGATGTTTTACGTAATTTATCTAACCATTGATCAAATGTCGCTTCTGTCTGTTGAATAATATTTTTTACGCCAGGATCAACGAGGCTAACAAACTGAACCTTTTTTGAGAAATCATCAAAAATCACAAAATTTTCTGAAAGCATCAATAAGATATCAGGTACATCAAGTGTATTTTCAGGCGTGGAGTGTCTGAGCTTTTTTTCCACAAAACGAACCGCATCATAACCAAAATAACCCACAAGCCCACCATTAAATCTTGCGTTATTTTCTTGGTTTGCCACTTTGTAACGTCGGTGAAAAGTTGCAATATACTTAAGAGGGCAGTCAACACTTTCCTCGCTAATTTGCTTCCCATCAACCTCATAAATCACACGATGACTGTAAACCTTTATTACGGTTTTACTACCTAGACCGATGATAGAGTAGCGTCCCCATTTCTCACCACCTTCAACTGATTCAAACAAATAAGAGTAAGGCTCGTTAGCTAGCTTGAGGTAAGTCGACAAAGGGGTTTCAAAGTCTGCCATCACATTTCTGATAAGAGGCACGCGATTATAACCCTTCGATGCCAATAGTTTTAGCCTGTCTGGTGTCATAAAAACTCCGGCTGTGATTATTTTATATCTAATGTATTCTAACGGATATATCTGAAAGCACCGATCAATTTTATTACTCAATATCAAAAAAAACTTAATAGAATAACTACCATCAAAAGAACGGGGGGATATTGTATTCTCTTCTTTAAAAACAGTAATATAATTTGCCACAACATTGTCAATATCAGAGGTTGATTACTCACCACTAATACCAAAACCTGTTTCTAACTTCTTACTTACGCTACTTTTCTGATCTTGCCGTTACCTGTTGAAGGGACTTGCAATAGCTGGCTACTACTCGTCACTTCGCCTTTAACAGTAAACGATAAAAAACATGCTCATAACAGTAGTTAGAAACAGTTTTCAGCATGACTTTACTCAGGCTAAACATGTAATTTTTTTATAATAATTGAGTACAACCACTTAAAAAAGTAAATTTAATACTGCCTAGTTGACGATAAATTACTCCATTATCGCCACCAGAAAAGCCTATACTTTGCAGTCAAAGATTTTTCAATCAAAGACGTCTCAATCAGAGACATGGCCATTAAGAGATCAAATCCTCTGAAAAAAACATTCGCAAAATATTAGATCAAAATAAAAGCTTACGCTTGAGTATTTATATATGGAAAAAATCCTACTTCTTATATGTTTCAGCCTGTCAGCGACCGCTTTTGCAACAGAAACTGATGTATTAGCCACCATCTATAATCAGTTACAACGAGCAGATAGTCAGGGACACCCTTTAGAAAACATTACTTATGGTTTAACCTACAAGAACTCATTTGATCCTGAGGGAGGCTTTCTTACATTATATCCTGGCAATGTTTGGGGCTTACAGGCAAAAAACGTAGCAACTTATCAATTTCAGACAGGACCTGGATTTAGTTCAGATTTTGGCTTACCTTATTGTCGTAAAAATCTGGATTGCAAAAGCTCTGGTGCAACATGTCAGCATCTGAGTGTCTTTGATAATGCCATATCCGAAACTCAAAAATTATGCACTGGTATAGCTGACAATAATTTAGACAAGATCTATAACTTAATAACATCTGCAAAGAAGTTTGTAGATATTACCACTATGTCGCACCTGCCTAATCAAAAATTTAAGTCTGCGATAAGAGATTCCTTAACAACACTGGCTAAATCAGGAAAACCTATAATGGTGAGAATCCTTTATGGTTTACATCCAATGTCTACCTCTAAAGGTGATGCTCAGTCGCTAAGCACAACTGTGCAATCCAAAGCTAAAACAACGAAAAGCTGGCTTGAAAGTGTTACCAAAGGCGTTACAAATATTCCTGGCTCTCGTTTATCTATTCATCTCGCTGGCATGAGAACCTGCATAGGCTTTTATCCAATGAATCACTGCGCTAAAGGTGCGCCTGATATATATATGAGTCTGTCATTGAATCATTCCAAAATCATTGATGTCGATGGTGCATCAGTAATGACAGGAGGGGTCAATATGTATTCAGAAACTTACTTAAAAAATAACCCCATTTTTGACCTTATGGTAACAATATCTGGCTCTGCAGCACAAAAGACTCTCGGTTTTACTAATATGCTCTGGAAGTATGTTAATGATAATATGGCTAAATACCCTATAAATATTATTAAATACAGTTATACACATGGCGCAATTTATCGAAATACAACTGCCCCTTATTTTACGACAGACGCTCCCACCAATTCCGGAAATGCAGAAATATTGAGTGTCGGTCGTACCGGAGCAGGAATCTTACCCAATGGCAAAGAGCAAAATTCATCAGACCTTGCACTTTATTTGTTACTATCTCAGGCCAGACACAGTATATTCCTTGCGCAACAAAGCCTGAATGCATCATTTAATATCTGGCCATTTAATACCGTAAAAAACGCTTCTGGCCGTTTGATACCTCATACAAACTTTATCAGTGCGCTCGCACGGCTACTAATACGTGGTGGTAGTGTGTATATCGTTACATCTCCTTACTCATACATACCTTTAGAGCTTGGCTATAGATCACTGGCATCTCCTAAAAAAATATGGAATAAAATTAAAGCCGAAACAACAGCACTGTTGCCCTCAACACAAAAAAATGCAACAAAACTTCTGTGTGGCCATTTACACATAGCAACCATCAGATTTAACCTGAATGATAATACATGGCAAAATGGTAAAAAAATATTTGATCACTATAAATTTATGATGACAGATAGTCGTTTGTTCTATTATGGTTCCCAAAATTTTTATCCTACAGGGTTGCAAAACTTTGGTTATATTGTTGATTCACCTGAAATGGCAACTTACATGAAAAAAAGATTTTGGGACAGGTTATGGGAATATTCGAAAAGGACTGAGGCAACAGAATTTCACAATTGCTGAAGATTTCACTGAAAGACAATAATTGATAACAAAGCTTGCACTGGTTAAAAAAATAAGCCAATAATAAGAAAGTACAAAAATACATGCGGATATGACATCCGCTCTTTATTTTAAAGCCAAACTCAAGGAACGTGTATGGCAAATAAAAATGACAAACAACGGGTTTTGGATGGTATTGAAGCCCTTTTTCCGGCAGATGCTTCCAGTGGAAAAAAAGCACTTATCGGTCAGGTGTTACTTAAATACGCTCTTGAAAACACCCCTTTTAACTGGCGGGAATTACCGCAAGAGGTATTGGAACGCTATCTCGCTATTTGTGAAGATTATGAGCTACGGTCAGAGCAAAACCAAAATACCGGATCACTTCCGGGGTATTTAAGGCATTAGTTTCAAGATAAGAGCACCACCAGTGCTGGCTTTAATTTTTTGTTTTTTTTACTGTGCTATAGCTCTTTATGATTTGTTTTTTTTGTTAAAAGAAGTATAAAATGAGAGGTTTAATAAAACTGGATTTCTTTCCATATGTCCCTTCGTATAGGTGTTTTCGGATCGGCATTCGATCCTCCAACAGCAGGTCATAAAAATGTTTTAGAGCAAGCTAGTGTCGTTTGTGACGCGATTTTGCTGGTACCTTCTATTTATCATGCTTTTGGAAAAAAATCATTAGACTTTTCAGCACGTTTATTACTACTGAATGCTTTTTTAGAAGATTTGTCTAATCTTGCCTGCCGTGTTCAAGTCTCTGATATAGAGCAAACATTATTCAATATGCAAAAAGAAAAACCGATTTACACCTATGATGTATTAAATGCATTGCAAGCGGACTTCAGACAAAGAAATGAAGATGTTGAGCTTGTATTTATTCGTGGCCCAGATAATGCAATGCCTGATATCTGGCAACGGTTTTACCGGTTTCAGGATATCGAAAACCACTGGAAACTATTTACGGCTAAAGAAAATGTACAGGTACGAAGTTCGAAAGTCAGGGAAGTGTTAAGGTCTGCGGATAACTATACAGAGCGACAAATCGCACTTAACACACTGTTAACCCCGTCGGTATCAGTATGCATTGATAAACATTTATTTTATCGAAGATTGGGGGTGTGAACTCCAAGTGTTCGCTTCTTTTAGCACTGCATTCACGCCTTTGTGCCATGAATACTCACCATCTGACGAGATAACATCAGAGTATATACTTTTTAATTTGGAATTTTTGGGACGTAACACTTTAACAGGATAATCAGAAGAGGAAATGTGCATACCTAGGCGGAATATAAAATTGTCGCTGATTTTGTTCGCTTAGCTCAACCCCAGCATAATCACCATATGTCAAAGATTCAGGATTAATAACTACGGCAACATCATACACACAACCTTTACTAACCCTCACAAGCTTTCACTGAGGCCGTGTCTTTTAAAAATGAAGTCCTCTTAATATACTCTTTGCTGACCTTGAATGATTATCCTGCACAAAAGGCAAATTAATTCATGCAGGCTGTGCATAACGTTTCACCTGAAAGGCACGGAAAGATCATAAAAACTCTCGGTCTGCAAGGACTTCAGATAAAAACCTTGTATTCCTAGAAGCCTTTTTCTGTTTTCTTTTCAAGCTACCTTTAAAACCGATAACCTTATTCAGTAAATTCATTGCTATATGTCGGAAGCCTGCTAGTAATTCTGCTGCATCTCCCCGCCGTACTCTGCAACTGTCTTCTCTCATTTTAACATCGAATTTCCAGTGAAGCTTATTCTTAATAAACCAGTGCGCTCTGGTCGCTTGTGCCTGCTTCTCCGCAGTCAGTTCAGTAGAACTGATATAATAACGGATATAAATATTGTTCAAACGGGCATCTCGCCTTTTACTTCCCGAAATGACATGGAGATCCCTAGGGTTTTCATGACTTTTCCTTACTTATTACCCTCTTATCTTTCCCCCTAACCTCTTCCTATAAATATCTCTTGCTGTTTTAACAGAGCTTCTTTTTTTTATCAGCTCAAGAACATCCTCATCATCTTTCTGCTCTTTATAAGGCACAAATAATGCCTTCCCTCTTTCATCTACATTTTCTGGTGCATCCACAAGATAGTAAACTGCCAATGATTTACGGTTATTACCAACAGGGCAAGTAACAGGCTCTGGTAACCCATGCCAGCTATTTCTGGTGGTATCAAATAGTACTGCCCGATTGAACATTGGTATCACCTGCTTTGAGAGATCCCCTACTGAATTATTTTTTTCATCATGTTTCCACAACCCCAAGCACCCCCCCCATGACTCTTTCCAGTTCTTTTCAAGATAAACAATAAGATTCAACTTTCTTTGCTGTCCTAGTTTAGGGTGTAGAGAGTAATCAAGATGTGTATTTAGTTTCCCTCCAGGTCTGTGAATATGCCAACCACCTCCATTTAAACCAAAATCAGCATAAAGCTTATCAAGCTCCATATTTTGTTCAAGCTGGTTTATAAACTGCGATGAATTCAAATAAGAAAATACTTTATAAGTAAGAGGAGGAAATACATTCCAGTTGTTACATGCTTTTTTTACTTCAATGGCATTATCATACTGATACCAAACATCACTCTCATAAGAAGGGAATTCTTCTGATAATTTATCTGCAATTTTTTCATTAAAAAAATTATCGATTACAATATGGGGAAAAGGCGATGCCTCCCAGAATTTTTCTTTTATATTTTTTAGGGATTTATCATTAACAAGTAGTTCCATTATAGTGTCTCCATTCAAAGGTTATTCAATAATTTTTTTAAGCACTTCATCCACCCCCTTACACCATGAAAAATCATCATCTGACAAAAGTAAATCAGAATGCATACTTTTTAATCTGGAATTTTTAGGGCGGAAAACTTTAACAGGGTAGCTGGAAGAAGGAACAGGGTATAATCTTTCTTTTTTTATCAGCGGATCAATAAAAGAGGCTTTTTCCACAAAAAACTGTGCAAACTCATACCAGGAGCAATAAGGCTGACCACTAAAGTGATAAATACCATGAATATTATTGGCACTCGTTTTGTCTATCAAGCTCAATAACACTTCTGCGATATGTCCTGCCCAAGTAGGTCCACCATACTGATCATTCACAATTCGTAATTCATCTTTCTCCCTAGCCAGCCGAAGAATAGTTTTTATAAAATTATTCCCATACTGGCTGAACACCCAACTAACTCTGAGCACGAGTGATTCTGGATTCACTGCTAACACAGCCTGCTCTCCAGCCAACTTTGTTCGCCCATAAGAAGTTTTAGGATTTGGGCAATCTGTTTCAACATAGGGAGTCTCTTTTTCTCCATCAAAGACATAGTCGGTGGAAAGATGAAAAAATCTCGCATTAGCATTCTTTGCAGCCAGTGCTAAATATTTAGCACCTAAACAATTTATGTTATAAGCAAGCATTTCTTCATCTTCAGCTTTTTCTACAGCAGTATACGCTGCAGCATTAATAAGCACATCTGGGTTGACCAAAGAAACCTTTTTAAAAACTTCTTCCTTAGAGGTAATATCTAATAGATTGTGATTAAGTGCTATCACCTCAAACCCTTTATTTCCGAACAAGTCTGTCAAATGACGACCAACCTGCCCCTGAGCACCTGTAACCATTACTTTTTTTGGCATAAATGCAGTTCCTTTAATGTAGGAAAGTTTTTATCTTTTTCTGAAAGTAGTGGTTGTGTACCAGGCCAGTTGATATTAATATCAGGGTCATTCCATATAATACCCGCTTCATCTTCAGGACGATAATAATCTGTGCATTTGTATTGGAAATCTGCAGTATCACTTACGACAAAAAATCCATGTGCATACCCAGGCGGAATATAAAATTGTCGCTGATTTTCTTCGCTTAGCTCAACCCCAACATAATCACCATATGTCAAAGATTCAGGATTAATATCTACGGCAACATCATACACACAACCTTTACTAACCCTCACAAGCTTTCCCTGAGGCCGTGTCTTTTGAAAATGAAGTCCTCTTAATATACCCTTCGCTGACCTTGAATGATTATCCTGCACAAAAGGCAAATTAATTCCGGCAAGCTGTGCATAACGTTTCACCTGAAAGGTTTCCATGAAAAAACCACGGCTGTCATCAAAAACTTTCGGTTCAATAACAACGCATCCTTCCAGTGACGTTTGTATGACATTCATGTAAGACTTCCTGAAATTTGCTTAAGATACTTTCCATAACCTGTTTTGATGAAAGCTTCAGCCTGAAGCAATAACTCTTCACGAGAAATCCATCTTTGGTTGTAAGCGATTTCTTCAGGACAGGCTATTTTTAATCCCTGTCTGTGCTCAATTGTCTGGACGAACTGACTTGCTTCAAGCAATGAGTCATGCGTTCCTGTGTCAAGCCATGCAAACCCCCTCCCTAAAAGACTTACGTTTAAAGATTTTTTGCGCAGATAAGCCAGATTCACGTCTGTAATTTCTAACTCACCACGCACTGAAGGCTGAAGATTATGCGCAATCTCTAAAACGTCATTGTCATAAAAATATAGGCCTGTCACTGCATAATTAGATTTAGGATACTCAGGCTTTTCTTCTATACTGACTACCTTTTGGTTTTCATCAAACTCAACAATACCAAAACGTTGAGGATCTGGCACGTGATAACCAAAAATTGTTGCACCCTGATGACAGGAAGTTGCAGATTTTAATCGCTCTGTAAAGTGCTGTCCGTAGAAAATATTGTCTCCCAACACGAGACATATGTTATCGTTCCCAATAAAGTCCGCACCGATGGTAAATGCCTGAGCCAAACCTTCAGGCTTTGGTTGTACTGCATAAGTAAAGCTCACACCAAACTGACTGCCACACCTCAGCAAACGCTGAAAATAAGACAGATCTTCAGGCGTAGTTATAATCAGAATATCCCGAATACCTGACAACATGAGTACTGACAAAGGATAATAGATCATGGGCTTATCATAAACAGGTAACAACTGCTTTGAAACACCCAAGGTAATTGGATGCAACCGGGTTCCCGATCCACCGGCAAGAATAATTCCTTTATATTTATTCACTACCTTTTCCTATGCGATCAAGCTGATAAGAGCCTGAAAGTATTGCTTGCCACCAGCCTTGGTTTTCCAGATACCACAACACAGTTTTTCTAAGACCAGATTCAAATGTCTCTTGCGGTCTCCACCCCAGCACTTTCTCTATTTTTGATGCATCAATGGCATAACGCTGATCATGACCTGGCCTGTCCTGAACAAAAGTAATCAGCTCTTCATATCGAGCTATCCCTTTTGGTTTTTTAGGCATAATATCTTCTAATAGTGTACAGACAGCCAGTACAACATCTATATTTCTTTTTTCATTGTGTCCGCCAATATTATAAGTCTCTCCGATATTTCCCTGCATAATGATGGCATATAAAGCCCGAACATGATCTTCCACATACAGCCAATCTCTTACCTGATGACCATTACCATAGACTGGCAACACCTCACCACTCAATGCATTTAAAATCATGTGAGGAATAAACTTTTCCGGGTAGTGAAATGGGCCATAATTATTTGAACAGTTTGTAATAACAACAGGAAAACCATAAGTACGATACCACGCTCTTACTAGATGGTCTGCACCTGCTTTACTGGCAGAATAAGGTGAGCTTGGCGCATAAGGTGTGTTTTCACTAAATAGTTTCTCACAACCATGTAAGTCACCAAAAACCTCATCCGTCGAGACATGATGAAAACGAAATCCAGCCTGTTTTACCGCGGATAGGGTTTCCCAGTATCTTCTGGAAGATTCTAATAACGTGAATGTACCGACTACATTTGTTTGAATAAAATCAGCAGGCCCGTCAATGGAACGATCAACATGACTCTCTGCCGCAAGATGCATCACAAAATCAGGCTGATATTTAGAAAAAACTCGATCTAAAGCTTCACTATTACATATGTCCACTTGTTCAAACTGATATCTGGAAGAACTCTCAATACTTGCCAGAGAAGATAGGCTTCCAGCATAAGTTAATTTATCGATATTTATTACGGTGAATGATGTTTCATTAATCAGAAATCGAATAAGGGCAGAGCCAATAAACCCAGCTCCACCCGTAACCATAACAATCATTATTTTCCCCTAAAAAATCAGCCAAACTTATCCCAAAAACGGTGATGCATACTCAGTTTTTTCTTTAGCCATAATGGCATCCACCTTTCTTTCTGACCAAGCTTATAACCAACAAGTTTCAATGCAGAAGTAACACAGGAACGACACAACCAATAAAGATTAGGCCATACATATTTCAATTCAGATTTAACAAATCGAAGGCCTTCATCACCTGCCCCCCCAAAATTTTCACGTATCCATGGCTCTCGGGCATGAAATACGCCTATGTCAAAGTAACGCTTAAACTCACTAAGCGGCGTATAGTTGTGAGAATGATAACAAGTTGCCTCACCACTATAGACAATTTTATATCCTGCTAAAACCATTTTAGCAGCCACATACATATCCTCTGACAAAATAGTATCAGCAGGAAACCCACCTACTTCCATTAGAACGGAACGACGATATGCAGAAAATGAATTAGAAATAAAAGGTACTTTAATCCCCTGTTTGGAAATATCGGACTCATCTTTTATCTCTGTCTTTTCAGGGTAGTTAAACACACGTGCATGCCTAGCTAATGGGTTAGCATTTTTATGGGGTAATTGTCTTCCACAGACAGCACCCACTTTAGAATCATCAAAAAATTTAAGGATATTACTTATAGAATCAGAAGTGGCTAAATAAGCATCTTGCGTCATGTAGATTAGGATATCTGCATCTTCACATTTCTCAGCAGCCATTTGACGAGTGCCGCCATGATTAAAGTCTTTCCTATTAATTTTAACCACCGACACATTTTTTTCTTGGATAGTCTCTATATAACCATCATCACTATCACTATCTATAAATAAAATAGAAAAATCCAGATCATATAAAAAAATACATGATTTTAAACTTAAAACAAGTTTATTTAATTCATTTTCAGGATTGAGCGTTGGAATAACACATACAATATTTTTCATAAAAACAAAAACATACCCATGTTTTTTAAAAAAGAACTTTTAAAATATTTGTTTTTTAGCATAATGTACCTTTTTGTAAAAGGGTCACATGAAAACATTTGAATAAAGTTATCTACTATTTTTTTGTCACCGTCAATCATAAAACCATATTTTTTTTCAAAGGCTATGGCTTGTCTTAGATATTTAAATAATGACGCCCGAATATTTCCACAGCTACATAAACTCAAAGCATGGTATATAGAATATTTTTTAGCTCCTGTATCATTATTATCATGCTGTCTATATAAAAGAGTTGGTTCAGAAACATACTCTAATCTTCCAAAAAATAAACTTACTAAAACAAGCCACCAATCATGCATAATCGCTTCTTCTGGAATAGGTGTAGCTAAATCAATAAGGGCCTTATTAGCAAGCATTCCACACCCTGGAAATAAATTTTCAACCAAGCATTTATTAATGCTTATTTTCTTCCGTGGGTTAGTCCCTGCGTACTTCCAAAAAGAATTAGAGATCACGTTTAATCTAACATCAACAACTTTCATATCTGAACATATTAATATTGGACAGTCTTTTCCAGCGATACCCTCAGCTTCTTTCATTTTATCAATAAGTACTTTAGACCTACCTTTTAACCATACATCATCCTGATCACTTAAAAAATAATAATCTGAAAGAATATTATTTAACAGGTAATTAAAGTTTTTACAGGCTGAACCATGATGAATTCCACTACTCATCAACTTTATTCTATCATTATATTTCTTATGCGCAGAGATTATAACTTCCATAGTTCCATCTACAGAGAAATCATCGTTAATATAAACAGTTCCAAAAGGAAGATCACTCATTATTGAATCAATTTGCTCATTCAAAAAATGAGCTCCATTGTAAGTCGCCAATAAAACAGCGTATTCATTATAAGAAATCATAAAATAATCTTGTAAAATTACAATTAAGTGAAAATAATGAAAAATTCAGGCAATATAAAATCATACATATTTAATCATTATTTAATCTCGGAAAAATATTGCCACATAAAATAACAAAAAAGAATATGAATATTTGAAAAATAACTGGCAAGTAAAATAAAAGATTATCAAATATTGTTAAAGCGACAATTGGTACAATAACCACATAACAAAAAAGAAAATATAAGTTAAAATATGCTAAAATTCTAAAAAAAATAACAGCAAATAACAGAATAGCAAAGTATATATAAATACCCAACCAACCAAATGTAACATAAGAATTAATATAAGCTGTAGATACATTGAAATTAGGTGAAATTAATTTAATTTTGTTACTTGTGTCTTTAAAATAATCTCTAAAAATATTAGGAATCATTTTATCAAAAAAACCTATAACCTTATATGACGGTGATGTATTATCTAAATTATACTGTAAATTACTCAAAGGTGAAGCAATATACATATACCCCCATAAAAGAATAGATGGTACATTATTACCTGCTGTATTAATCTGAGCAACATTTTTAAAATAATCTTGACCTGACATTTCACTGGATTTGCTTCTTATATTACCCAGCACACCAAACATAATAACAAGTGATATTATAATAAAAATTACTTTTTTCTTATTTTTTAAAATTACTTTAGGATAAAAAATAAGACCACAAACCATAGTTTGTAAAAGAAAAGAGATCAAAACTTGTCTAGAAAAAATAAGAATAGGATAGAAAAAAAGAAAAACGAAAAAATACTTTTTGAATTTAGTGTTAGATACCATAAGAATTAACATCATGGCAAGATAGAAGGCATTCAAAAAACCTTGAAGCCCTTTAATTCCAAAATCAAAATAACCATTAGTTTTTATACCGATAATTTTTAATCCTGGAAACATAAAGTCACTATGTGCCGAATCAATTAAAAATAAAGTCATAAATAAAAATAAGAAAAAATAGAATACTCGAACATTCAAACATCTGTTTATTTTGTCATGATATTTTCTTAACGGGAATAATGTCTCTAACAACACACCGAATATTAAAAATATAATACTACTAAAAAAAATAAATAAAACTAGTTTAGGGGATGGTTGAATAACTATTCTTGATAAAGGAACAAAACAAAAAGATATAGCCATAACCCAAGAAAAAAAATATACTAAAAAAAACAAAATGAATCCTTTAAATCAATTAACAAATTAACAAATTAACATAAGTGTTTATTTGGTTTTTTTCCAGTACAAGTGGATCTTATAAAAAGAATAAAAAAAATAAAATAATGTAGTTACAGTCATACATGATAATACTGAGACACCTAAGTCTTTAAATTCATCTTTAGACAAAGACCCCCTTCTATATAACCTCCACGAAGAAAAACCACTTAAGTTTTTAATTAAAATTTGTTTCAAAAATCCACACTTCTGACCGTTATGATTAAACACTAGGCGAGCAACTGAATCAAATTTTTTTACAAACCCCCATATTGTGTTTTTTTCTAAGCTTGAATTATGTCCCACCCGACAAAAACCAAGTTTGATTCTTGACCTATATATAGAACACCCACTATTCAAAGAATTAATCCAAAAAGCATGATCTGAAATTGGATAAAAAGTATTATCAAATCCTCCGACACTAATAGCTTTTTTTCTATTCATAACAACAGCCAGTGTACCATGGCCATAACTTTTAGATAAAAAATCTATTTTTTTTAACTCTCTATCATTTTCATTGAATCTTATTATTTTTTTAAAAAATTCCCTTATTATTTTAAAAAGTATTCTATCTTTGCTTTTTCTAAAAGAACCAATCATAAAAACACCAAAAAAATAATAATCCACCTTTATCTTGTTTTTTATTTTTTTCCAATTAAGAATAAAATCTTCAGATAAATAATCATCATCATTTAATATAGAAATCCACTCTCCTTTAGCTAGCTCAAAACATCTATTCCAATTTGAGAATCCACCAATATTCTCTTCATTTCTATAATACAGCACCCTATCGTCATTGAATTTTCTTATCACACTTTCTATATCAAACTCTTGATCAGAATCATTATCAATCACCACTATTTCAAAATCATCGTATTTTTTTTGATTTAGAACAGATTTTATCGTATCAAACAAGAGACTAGGTCTTTTATAAGTAGGGATAGCAATTGAAATCTCTGGAGGCACGCTATTTTTCTTCCCAACAATCAAACGAAATGGTACATTTTGATTAGGGTAAATAAGTTCCTTGTTACACATAAATTTTTATAAAGACTCTAGCCGACTATTATACTTTTACATATTTTTTTGTACACAAAAAAATATGTAAAAGTATAATATATAAAATAAGATAAGGAAAAAGAAATGCTTGCTCCAACTAAACCATAGTTTTTTATACCAAAGATCACAGAAAAAATAAAAACAAATGCAAATAATATTTCACCAATTATAAACATTTTCACCATTGCTTTTGCAATCATAAGATAGCCATAAACCCAAGAAGCTATTTTTATAACACTACCAATGATCATAAAGGGAAAAAGCGTCAACATTGGTTTAAACTCAGGTGAAAATAAGGCATATAAAATAAAATTACGAAAAATATAAACACAAAAACCAAATATTATTGAAAAACAAACACCAAAAACCATCATCTTTTTTACTTCAGCTTGAAGCTCTTTGATTGGCATTTTTTTTGAAATCACTGGAAGATAATAGACAGAAAGACCTGTTGTGATGACTAGAGTATACAACTCTGCAATTTTCCAGGCTGAGTCCCAGAAACCAGCTTGCTCCCAACCTAAGCTTTTAACAATATAACTCCTTACAACAATCATAGAAACAGGAATAACAGCTGCACTTATAATAGACATTATAAAATATCCACTAATATTTTTTAATTCTTTTTTATGAAAAATAGGAATAAATTCTTTTATTTTACAAACATTGTTTTTAAAAACAATGACAATGGTAAAAGGAAGAACAATTGCTTGCACTATAGCTAAAGATATTAAAGCTCCGCTTAAGTTAAAGAAGTAAATCAGTAACACTGTTAATAATAGCATCATTAAGCTATTATACATTCGACAAGTAATTAATAACTTACTAAAACCTTTACCATTTAAAACAGCTTGTATTAATTGATTATATGAAATAAAAATGAGCACAAAAGCAAAAACGTACAGTATAAAAGAATATTTTTCTCTCTGAAGTAGGGTTGTCGCTAACCATGTTGAAAACACTGCTATCAGGATGGAAATAATGATACTAACGAAAATTGACCAAAAACTGGCGGCTTGAATAAACCTGTTTTGCTCTATATTACTTGACTCATACTCAGATACATACCTAACGACACCAGTCGAAAAAACGCCAGTAACAGACATTAGAACTATTGTTATAAAGTTTTGGAACTGGCTAAATTTAGCCACTCCCTCTGGCCCTATTTCTAAAGACAAATACTTAATAATGAGAAAACCACACCCTAATTTGAGACTCGTTTCAAACGCTGATAAAATTGATGTCTTATATAAGGTCATATGACGTTTAGTTAAAATATAAAAACCATTCTACTTACTTTAAGATAAAGTGGTTAAAAATAAACTTACTATCCTGTTGTTTTTTCTGCAATCTCAGACACCATGTTAGCAACATGCTCAATTTGCTCTACAGTTAGGTTATGCCCACTTGGTAAATTAATAGCACTACTACCAATGTGATAAGCTACTGGATTTTCAAGACTACGTTCGAACATAGGAAGTGAACTCATAGGACTAAAAACAGGTCTTGTATCAACGAATCTCTCTTTCAGCTTTCTCATAAACTCGCTACGCATAGCATCATCAGCATTTACTAACTCAACCGATGTCATCCAATGTATACTTTTACATCCTTCTTTTTCATCGGTTACACGAACAACATTACAATCTTTCAATAGTTCCTGATAATATTTGTTAATTTCACGCTTCCTATCCACTAAATCATTGGCTCTTTCTATTTGGGCTAAGCCTATAGCTGCCTGTAAATTAGACATTTTATATTTATAACCAACTTCTACGGCTGATAAAGGCTTTCTTGGGTCGCGGCCATGATCATTAAGGAAGGTTGCTTTCTGGAATAACTCATCGTCATTAGAAACCAGCATACCACCTTCGCCAGTTACTAATACTTTTGCACCTTGAAAGCTAAAGCCACTAATATGACCAAATGATCCGGTTCTTTTACCTGCAATCTCAGCTCCAACAGAAGGTGCTGCATCTTCTATAACATATAAACCATATTTTTCTGATAGCTTCATGACCCCTGGCATATTTGCAGGATGCCCATATAGATGAACAGGCATAATTGCTTTCGTTTTGCTATTAATTAAGCTTTCAGCCGATTTTATATCTATACACCAGGAATCTTCTTCAATATCACAAAAGACAGGTTTAGCGCCTGTATATGCCACAGCCGAAGCTGTTGCGACCCATGTAATTTCAGGTACAATAACTTCATCACCAGGTCCTATTCCGCATGCCAATAATGCAAGGTGTAATGCGCCAGTACAACTTGATGTACACATTGCATGTTTTACATCAATGTATTTTGCAAATGTATCCTGGAATTTTAAAAGGTATTTATTCCATTCATTATTCCAACCGTTAGTAACTGCATCATTTACATAAGTAATTTCTTTTTCAGTAATACTTGGTCCGGCTGTTAATATTAATTTATCAATCATATGCTTTATCCTTATTGAAGAGTCATTAAAATGAAGAAACGATCAATTTGCGAAGATTTACTATCAACCCACTCCACTTTATTTTCAGACTCTATTTTCTGTAAAGGGATAAACTTAGTTGGAATAAAATTAAGCCTGTGATACAAAGCCAAAGCTTTAGTATTGTCATGTAGTACTCTAAGGTTAATAGATTTTGGCTCTATATTTTTTTGAATCCATTGAATAAGTGATTTCGATGTATTATAAAAAAGTGCTTTTATATTCACACTTGGTTTTTTCACAACATTATCAATTTCGCAACTTTCATTTTCAAAATCAAAACTAGAAATTCCTATATGCCCTAAAAATTGATTTTTGTTGTCAACAACGAGAAATAAGATTCTGTCTCTGCGTTCAAGCACTCCTTTATTTAACCATCTAGCTGTGCCTTCAAAAGTAATATTAAATATTTTTGTAAATGCATGTTGGGAAGCTTTTCTCCAATTAGCCAATTTTTTAATAAGATCTTTATTATCACAACAATCGTAACTTATAGGCAACATAAAATATTGACTATCTTGAATAGGTATTCTATTTTCACCATACTTCGATTTTTTTAGTTCTTCTATAATATTTACTGATCTTTCCTCGAAGCCTTTTTCACTAATCATAATAAAATTTACCTGCGCTTATAAAAATTGAATAACGCTATTCACTACATCTTTACTAACCATTTTGTAGTAATTTCTCAGAAACTGTTGATCACCTACCACAGAAGAATACATATCATTCAGCCCCAACCTAATTAGTTTGGAGGAACAGCCAGATTCAGCCATAACTTCCGCAACTGCACCTCCTAAGCCTCCAATAATATTATGCTCTTCTAACGTTAGAATATTTTTATTATCCTTTAGGCATTGCTGAATAGCTTCTTTGTCTATAGGCTTGATTGTATGCATATTAACAACGTTGCAATATGCATTATGCTCTTGCTTTAAAATCCCTGCTGCTTTTATAGCTTCTGAAACTAAACCACCTGTAGCAATAATAGAGAAATCTTCTCCTTGCTCTATAAACTTAGCTTTACCTAGTGTAATTTCACCATACCCTCTAGAATCAATATCCGTTTTTTCCAGCCTGATATAACCTACTCTTTCTTTTTCCCAATAGAGTTGTTCCAACATATCTGCTGCTTCTTCACGGCATGAAGGCACAGCAACGGTAACATTTGGCAATGCACGCATAATAGCTATATCTTCAGTAGCATGATGAGACATGCCCAAACCACCATAACTAAACCCACCTCCTTGACTAATAATATTCACATTTAGCTCATGATAGCAGGCATCATTTCTAATTTGCTCTAAACACCTTAATGTTGGAAAATTTCCAATTGAATATACAAAAACCTTTTTACCATCCATTGCTAGACCAGAAGCAATGCCCATCATGTTCTGTTCAGCAATACCAATATTGAAAAACTGCTCAGGAAAAGTAGCTAAAAAGTCCTCAAATAAGCCAAATCCTAAATCCCCAGTCAACAACACAACATCCTTATCTCTGGAAGCAAGATCCATCAAGGATTTTATCATCCCTGCTCTCATACTTTAGCCTCCAGCTCTTCTATCGCCTGAATAAATAAATTATCTTTAGGTGTCTTATAATGCCACTCCACACTATTTTCCATATAGCTAACACCTTTACCCTTAGTTGTATTAGCGATTACTGCTAGCGGTTTGTTTTCTGAGGCTTGTGATAAGGCATTCCTTAGTTCGCCATGAGAGTGCCCATCAATAACACACACTTCCCAGTTGAAAGCTTCAAACTTCTTATCCAGAGGCTCTAAAGCAAGTGTTTTTTCAGTAGTAGTTAAACTCTGCAATTGATTACGATCTATAATCATTACAAGATTATTTAATTTATTATGTGCGGCAAATAACATTGCTTCCCAGTTAGAACCTTCAGCAATCTCTCCATCACCTAACAAAACAAATACTCTATTATTTCTTTTATCTAATTTTGCAGCTAGTGCTAATCCTGTTGCTATCGGCAGTCCATGACCTAAAGAACCAGTAGAGACTTCTACACCAGGTACATTTTTATGTGAAACATGGCCGCTAAAAATCGAACCATTACTATAATGTTCTAATAACTTATTTTTTGAAAAAAAACCTACTTCTGCTAAGGCTGCATAAACACAGGCACCTGCATGGCCTTTGCTTAATATGAACCGATCTCTCAACACCCACTCAGGATTATCTGGTTTATACTTCATGATATCAGCATATAACACAGCAACTATATCAGAAATAGAAAGCACTGCACCAATATGAGAACTCCCTCCTCTATTCACCATATTAATGGTATTGATTCTTATATTTTTAGCAAGTTGAGTGCTTGTATACTTACTACCTTCTAGAATATTATCTGCTTTATTTGTCATAAGGAACTAAACACCAGACATAATAACTACTTCATGCCTATCTAAATTGATTTAAATTTACTTATATTTCGCTGCGAAGACTTTAAAACTCGCATGTACATGCTCAAGCATCTCATCCGTCAAACCATGATGACACGCCAGCAATACACCGCCACGCATAACGTGATCTGCCACCGGATACCCTTGCGGGTCTTTGACCATTTCTACATCCTTAAAACCAGGCTGGCGGGTAATATTACCGGTGAATACAACACGTGTCTGTATGTTTCGGTTTTCTAAAAATATTTGCATGTCACGTCGTTTAAATGGTGCGTCATCACGAATAGTCAACGGAAACGCTAGCCAACCTGTGCGCGAACTTTCTGTTTGCTCAGGTAGAATAAACCAGTCTTCATACTGAGAGAAAAAATCCAACTGTTTGTTAAACCACTTTTCACGCCTTGAAATATTATGCTCCAGTTTTTTAAACTGCTCTAAAGCAAAAGCGGCACTTATTTCAGAAGGTTCCAGCTGATAACCAATACTTTCAAACACAAACTTGGCATCATACTCATAACCATCTACATCAACATTAAAACGGTTTTCAATGGCTTCACTTTCTACAAACAGAGAAGAGCTTCTACCCCAGGAGCGTAAAAGTCTTGCTTTTTTATCCATGGCTTCTGTTTTCACGCAAAGCATGCCACCGTTACCGGCACCATTAATAACGTGAGATCCATAAAAACTGGTAATACTAATATCAGACCAATGACCACTGGAATGCTCACCCAGTGTACCACCTAAGGTGTCAGCAGAATCTTCAATAATTTTCAGATCATACTTTTCGCACAATGCTGCAATTTTTTTCCATTCACAAATATTACCAATGAGATTAGGAATACATACCGCACGGGTACGTTCTGTAATCAATCGTTCAATGTTATCTGCATTGATACAGTATGTACCTTCTTTTACATCGATAAATACAGGAATCAAATCATTTTTAACCAGACAACCCACTGTTGTCGCAAAGGTGAGTGCCGGTGTAATAACTTCGCTTCCCTTAGGTAGCCCTAATATTTCAACAGCAAGGTACAATGCAGAGGAGCCGGAATTAACCATAATACCGTGAGGCTTATCAAAGGTTTTAGCTACTTTGGCTTCAAACTCACGAACATGTGGACCCATTTGAGTAGAGGTTCGCAGTACCTTTTCTACGGCCTGTATTTCTTCCTCACCATGAACCGTACAGCCGTAAGGTACATACAGAAAATCTTCTTTACACTGTTCTGCCATTATTACATTCTTCACTTAATTAACTGGGAATATTTGAGAATCTGCTGAAGCGTTATTTGTCGGGCACTTAAGCCTCCTGTTACAGACTTATGCCACTCAACAATCTGCTCCAGAGCCTTTTCTAATGTCCATTGAGGCCGCCACTTAAGTCTTGACCAGACTTTTGAACAGTCTAATTTTAGGTAATGTGCTTCGTGTGGATGACTCTGCGAGTTATCACATTGCCATGAAGCACCCTGCCCCCAAAGATCACATAATTTATTTGCAATCCATTCTACAGATTTTGCATCTTTTTGCTCAGGACCCAGATTCCACGCTTCTGCATAATCAGAGCCCTGTTCATATAAACATTCTGCTATTTCTAGATAACCTGCCAATGGCTCTAATACATGCTGCCACGGCCTTATGGATTGAGGATTACGAATAAACGTACACTTTCCATTACTAAAAGCTTTTAACATGTCAGGAATTAATCGGTCTGTAGCCCAATCTCCACCGCCAATAACATTACCGGCCCTCACTGTGGCAACTGCTGTGCCATGCTGATGATGTAACTCTGCGGGAAAATATGAGTTTCGGTAAGAGGCCACCAGCAGTTCCATACAGCCTTTACTGCTACTATAGGGGTCAAAACCACCCATAGGCTCGCATTCACGGTATCCCCAATCCCACTCTTTATTTTCATAACATTTGTCAGTGGTGACCATCACACAAGCATGCACACAACTCACCTTGCGAATAGCTTCAAGCAAGTTCAATGAACCCATAACATTAGTTGCATACGTTTCAACAGGATTGTCGTAGGAGTAGCGTACCAATGGCTGCGCAGCCAAATGCAGCACAATCTCAGGCTGACATTGGTTTATCGCCTCAGACAACGTATTACTATCGCGTATATCTCCTATGATATGCTCTATACCTTGCTGAACAGAAGCACTTTCAAATAAAGATGGTTCTGTAGGTGCAGGCAAAGAATAACCAGTGACTTTTGCTCCCAATGACTGCAACCATAAGGCTAGCCAGCTTCCCTTAAAACCGGTATGACCTGTTAAAAAAACTTTTTTTCCTTCCCAAAAGCACTTATTCATTACCATATTTTCCAAGGCGCTTTTTTATTCTGCCATAATGATTCAAGATGTTTTTTATCACGCAATGTATCCATAGGCTGCCAGAACCCTTTATGTCTGAAAGATGCAAGCTGGTTTTCTTTTGCAAGCATTTCTAAAGGAGTTTGCTCCCAAATCGTTGAATCGCCTTTAATTAAATCAATTACTTTCGGAGACAGAACGAAGAAACCACCGTTAATCATAGCGCCATCACCTTTAGGTTTTTCCTGAAAAGCTTTAACCTGATTGTCTTCTATTTTCAAAGCGCCAAAACGACCGGGAGGGTAAGCTGCCATTAATGTTGCTAATCTGTTTTCTTTTTTGTGGAACTTAATCAATTCACCAATATCAACATCACTAACCCCATCTCCATAGGTAAAGCAAAATGCCTCTTCATTTTTTATGTATTCCTTCACTCGCTTCAAACGACCACCTGTCATAGAGTCATCACCTGTATCAACAAGCGTTACTCGCCAAGGCTCCGCTTTTTTACGATGCACCTGCATTTGATTATCACGCATATCAAAAGTAACATCTGACATATGCAAAAAATAATTGGCGAAATATTCTTTGATTACATATCCCTTATACCCACAACAGATAATAAACTCATTGACTCCGTGAAAAGAGTACATTTTCATAATATGCCAGAGAATAGGCTTACCACCTATTTCAACCATTGGCTTTGGCTTGGTATCTGTCTCTTCACTTATGCGAGTACCAAGCCCTCCGGCTAAAATAACTGATTTCATTTCTGCAGTCTTTCATGTGTGAAATAAATAGCAATTTTTTTCTACGCTACCGCCCACCAACTAAAGCTTAATGTCGTACAGCGTGATTGTTTCTTATCAACCATTTTTTAATCTTTCAAGAAGGTGGCAATCTAACACAATCAAGCAAAAAACTAAACAAAAAAAGCCATATATTTATAGGTTGAATCCAGCTGGTGAAATCTTTCATAAACAGCAACAACAGGTATTTAAATAGTTGCAATAAACCAAAACCCTTATGGAGGTTATCTTTTTCAAGTTTTTTTTGTTGCTTTAACGGATATTTAAAAGGCTATAAAACAGAAAACAAGAAGAGTGATAAGGCTCTAAAACCAGGCTATTAAGATAAATAGTTTCTGCTTGAACCAAAGCATATGAGCTTTTGAGATAAAAGACAAAATGATTATAGAAAAAATGTACAAAAAAATCCGGTTTACAACAGTCCCTTAAGGATACAATTTGCATAAGCTCTCATGAAACATAAAAACAACATAACATCAGACCAACGTATTATTGTTAAACAATATGAAATATCTATAATTTTAATATTATCAATTATGGGGAGGTGGTTATGGATATTGTAATAAAAACAGATTTTACAACCATTCCACCGGTAAATCTCAAAGGAGAAAGCGCTATTGTCGCAGGTGTTGCTTCCTTGGGCTTAATGCATGTTATTTCTCCGACTATAAGAGAATTATCTTCTACCAGTATGAAACATGCTATCGGCGTACCGATAGCTTTTGCAGGTGCATCATTACTCATTGGTGGTATCGGATATAGTGTTGTTTCTCCGGACAGTTTTTTTAGTCGTCTAGGCAGAAGAGTATGCAGTATTGTAACAGGTGTCGACGTTCATAGTCCTTTAGAAACCGAGCTTGCCAGAGATTATCGTCAAATGAGCCCTCTGGAACAGGAACAATACCAAAAAGCCAAGGCTATGCTAGCTGATGTTGCCCCGAAAGATTTATCTGGCGTTTATAAAAATCTCTGTCTTCAGTATCATCCTGACAAACTTGATACTCTAAACAGAGAAATACTATTAAGCAAAGCAGGTCTCACTGAACAAAACAGCAAAAATTTTTCAGATGATAAACTCAAGCAGATCATCAGTTGCAAATGGCGAATGATCAACCGTATTTATGAAGAAAACACCCGCCTGTAAAAAGGCTGTCATACAAAAACCTGCTTCTAACTTCTTATTACGCTACTTTTCTAATCTTGCTGTTATGCGTTGAAGCTCCTCGAAACAACTCGCTATTAGTCACTTTGCCTTTAATAAAAGCATGCTCATAACAGTAGTAAAAAACAGGTTCTGGTATAAGACACATTTCAGATATAAAATTTCTATAACAACACAAAAAGTTCACATTTTTTGTTTATTAGCTCAAGATAAACCAGCGTTGTTTTGTTTGTGTGGTATTTCAGAACCATTATCAGACAACTCTACAGACAGATCACTTTTTGCACGACAGCAACATGTAAGGATATGATTTTCAGGAATAAATGCTATTGGTTCCTCAAAATATCTTACTTTTCCTTCAATCAGCTTAACCCGACAGGAACCACAAAACCCCTGGCGACACTGATAGTCTACCTCTATAGATTCTCTTTCAAGCACCTCAAGCAAACTCACCTGTTCATCAGTGCAAATAAAACTATAGTCATCAACCTTGATTACAAAGCTCATCAAAAGATCCTTTTAATACACAAATGCCAGCTATATTCCACCGACAACTGTCTTCAAAGAAGGTATGTAATTGCAGTCCATACTATACCCTATACCCTGCCTTCAAATTACTATAATGAAAAGTCGCTGAAATCATCGCCTTCCAAGTCACTGTTTACCTGACCAACCAAATAGGAACTGACTTCTACTTCTTGTGGTGCAACCTGTACATTATCACTGTTTAACCACGCATTCATCCACGGTAACGGATTTTGGCTTTGTTTAAAATCATGCTCAAACTTAAGGCTATCCATACGTTGTGCTGCAATATACTCTACATACTGGGAAAGGATTTCTTTATTTAGCCCAATCATCGAACCATCTTTAAACAAGTACTGAGCCCACGATTTTTCCTGTTCCACGGCATTAAGGAAAATCTGCCTTGCTTCTGAATAACACTCCATCGCTACCGCTCCCATTTCAGCGTCATCGTTACCGGATGCCATCATATTGAGAATATGTTGAGTCCCCGTTAAATGTAACGCTTCATCACGGGCTATCAATTTTATAATTTTAGCATTGCCTTCCATAGTAGCTCGCTCTGCAAAAGCAAAACTACAGGCAAAGCTAACATAAAAGCGAATAGCTTCTAGCACGTTCACCGACACCAGAGTAAGATACAGCTGTCTCTTCATGGTTCGACGGGTTATTTCAATATTTTCATTATCAACAATATACACCCCCTCACCTTGAGTTTGATAGAGCTGTGTCATCATAATCAGACGGTCATAATATTTTGTAATATCACCTGCACGCTCCACAATAGCTTTGTTATCAATGATTCCATTGAATGTAACAGATGGCTCTTGAAGTATATTGCGAATAATGTGTGTATAAGAGCGTGAATGAATAGTTTCACTAAATGCCCAAGTTTCTATCCATGTTTCAAGCTCTGGTAACGACACTAATGGTAGCAATGCAACATTGGGTGATCGTCCCTGTACAGAGTCAAGCAAAGTCTGATATTGCAGATTACTAAGAAAAATATGTCTTTCATGCTCAGGTAATGCAGCAAAATCCTTTCGGTCATTAGCTAAATCTACTTCTTCTGGACGCCAAAAAAAAGACAGTTGTTTTTCTATAAGTTTTTCAAAAACAGGATATTTTTGAACATCATAACGAGACACATTGACATGATGACCAAAGAACATAGGTTCCTTGGTTGAGTCAAAACTAGCTTTATTAAATGTCGTGTAAGTCATGATTAATCCTGCTTAATATAATGTATATATTGTCATTTTGATTTATTTTTGAGCAAAAAATTTTTATATTTTGCATGCGCCACCAGCACATTCATCTTCTACCGATTCCAACTCTCCGGAACCATCACGTGTATTGTGGTAATATAATGTTTTTACGCCCAGCTTATAGGCTGTCAGAATATCTTTAAGCAATAATTTGACGGGTACTTTTCCACCTTCAAAGTGCGTTGGATCATAATTGGTATTGGCTGAAATTGTCTGATCAATAAACTTTTGCATAATACTGACTAGCTGAAGGTAGCCATTATTGTTTGGTATGTTCCACAGTAATTCGTAGCTGTCTTTGAGAGTTTCAAACTCTGGAACAACCTGCTTCAAGATACCATCTTTACTCGCCTTAACACTAATAAAACCACGTGGTGGCTCAATACCATTGGTTGCATTTGATATTTGTGATGATGTTTCTGAAGGCATAATCGCTGTTAATGTAGAATTACGTAAACCGGTTTGCTTTATCTGTTCACGCAGGCTTTGCCAGTCATGACGCAAAGGTTCATCACAGATAGCATCCACATCTTTTTTGTAGGTGTCTGTTGGCAAAAGGCCTTCACTATACTTGGTCTCAGAAAAGGCCGGACACGCACCTTTTTCCTGAGCCAGCGAACATGACGCCTTTAGCAAATAGTATTGAATAGCTTCAAAGGTCTGGTGTGTTAATGCATTAGCTGAGCCATCTGAATACTTTTTCTTATGCTTTGCGAGATAGCAGGCATAGTTTATAACCCCAACCCCTAAAGGACGACGAGCCATTGTAGAGTTTTGTGCCGCCGCGACCGGGTAATCCTGATAATCTAGCAGACTGTCCAGTGCACGAACGATAAGATCTGCCAGCCCCTCAAGCTCATCCAAATCAGTAATAACACCAAGATTAAATGCTGCCAGTGTACACAATGCAATTTCACCGTCAGGGTCATTAATATTTTTCAAAGGCTTTGTTGGTAGTGCTATTTCCAGACAAAGATTACTCTGACGTACAGGTGCCAGCTTTTCATTAAAAGGACTATGTGTATTACAATGATCCACATTTTGCAGATAAATCCGGCCAGTATTGGCTCTTTCTCTGGCAAACAAAGAAAATAAATCAACCGCTTTTATTGACTCTTTTTTTATACTCTCATCTTTCTCATACTGTTTGTATAGGCGCTCAAACTCATTCTGGTCTTCAAAAAATGCATCATAAAGCTTGGGTACATCACTGGGTGAAAAGAGAGTGATTACCCCACCCTCTATAAGACGTTGATACATTAGTCGATTGAATTGAACGCCATAATCCAACTGTCTTACACGATTTTCCTCAACACCTCTATTATTTTTTAGTACCAGTAAAGACTCCACTTCCCGATGCCACAAAGGGTAAAATAGCGTTGCAGCACCACCACGAACACCACCTTGTGAACAAGATTTTACTGCCGTTTGAAAGTGTTTGTAAAAAGGTATGCATCCGGTGTGAAAAGCTTCACCATTTCGAATAGGGCTGCCAAGTGCGCGAATTCTTCCGGCGTTTATGCCAATACCTGCACGTTGACTAACATACTTTACAATAGCGCTGGATGTGGCATTAATAGAGTCTAGCGAATCATCACACTCAATAAGCACACAAGAACTAAATTGTCGTGTTGGTGTACGAACACCTGACATGATCGGTGTTGGCAGAGAAAGTCTGAATGTAGAAACTGCATCATAAAAACGAGTAACATAATTCAATCGTGTTTTGTGAGGGTATTTCGCAAACAGGCATGCACCTATCAGCATGTATAAAAACTGTGGGCTTTCATGGTACTCACCGGTCACACGGTTTTGTACTAAATATTTACCTTCAAGTTGTTTAACCGCAGCATAGCTAAAATTCATATCACGATTATGATCGATCGTCCTGTCCAGCATTTCCAGTTCGGCAACCGTATAATCTTCGAGCAAATGTTTATCATATTTACCTGCATCAATTTGGCGCTGAACATGATCGACAAGCGCAGGTGGCTCAAATTTTCCGTATGCTTTTTTACGTAGATGAAATATTGCTAACCGTGCTGCAAGATACTGGTAACTTGGTGCGTTTTCGGAAATCAGGTCAGCTGCAGATTTGATTAGTGTTTCGTGAATATCTGTTGTTGGCATTCCATCAAAAAACTGCAAATGAGCCTTTAACTCAACCTCAGATACAGAAACATTATCAAGTGATTCTGCCGCCCAAGTCACCACACGATGAATTTTCTCCAGATCAAGTGGCTCTTGCGTACCATCACGCTTTGTTACCAGTAAGCTTTTATTCATATTCCCCAACCGCCGTTAATCTAAAATCCAGGATGGGCAATCTGTTTTGTAGCTTTAGTTAGCTCAGAAAACCCGTTTAACCACAAACCCAGCAAATGTTGCATGAAACACAGCCTTGCTGTGAGAGTAATCTTTAATCATATAACCTGACCTTTCTACAGAAATACAAAATCTACAGATAACGCAGCAGTAAATGAATCATCAGTGATGTCTCCAATTCAACCAGCATTTATGTTATCTTCTGCGATTTGTCCGTTTTCAGTTGTTTTGCACTTTCTCTGTAAGCGATCCTCACGTCACACGCTACAATTATTCTCAATAATGCTCAACAATAAAAATACTATATGTAGTGGCTCCTTGTTCTTATTAGCACAAGATAATGTATTTAGTTTAACACGTCAAACTCTTTTAATTAGCTAAAAACAGTAAGGGTAAGTGCTCACAAACCTGAAACACACACCCTGTTTGAACTTACAGAAAAACAAGTAGATTAATTTTTTTATTTTTTTTTATTGCTATATTTTCAGCTCAAAAATGATTACACACCATAATGTTTAAGTTTGATATGATAAAAAAGCGGAAAAGTAAGAAAAGTAGAAAAAGTAAGAAAAACAAAATAAAAGCCCGGGTGTTTTTTCAAACCCTTTCGGGTATTAAGGAGTTTAATAATGAAAACGAGGCTCACCACATTCGTCACCCCTACCGGTAATATGAATATTCTCTCTAACCAAGAAGTAGAACGCCTTCATGATGCGAGCCATACAGGATTATATAATGTATTCAGAAAATGTGCTCTGGCAGTTTTACACTGTAATGCCATCAATGATAACGCTCATCACCTCATGAAAATTAACAAAAGTTTCGATATTCACCTGCATCAGGAACCACGCGGATTAAAACTTGAGCTAATTAATGCACCAAATGACGGGTTTGTCGACGGAAAACTGGTTGAGGCCGTACGAGAGAATCTTTTTTCTGTTCTGAGAGATATTCTCTATGTCGCTAACGAATTTAATAAAAGAGAGAATATAACTAATTTTATTTTTGAAAGTCTGCGAAATACTAATGTTTTTATACCGGGCAAAGAACCAAATATTGTTGTCTGTTGGGGGGGGCACTCTATTAACCGAACAGAATATGACTATTGCAAACAGGTAGGCTATCAGTTGGGTTTGAGAAGAATGGATATTTGTACCGGTTGCGGACCTGGCGCAATGAAAGGCCCCATGAAAGGTGCTCATTTAGGTCATGCAAAGCAACGCATGAAAAAGACACGACTAATTGGTATTTCTGAGCCGGGTATTATCGCCGCAGAAACACCTAATCCTATTGTCAATCAACTCATCATTATGCCGGACATTGAAAAACGACTGGAGGCTTTTGTACGACTAACTCATGGCATTATTGTCTTTCCTGGTGGTGCCGGTACTGCTGAAGAGATTCTGTATATTCTGGGAGTATTACTTCATCCTAAAAATAGAAGTATTCCTTTCCCGCTTATATTTACTGGTCCAAAAGAGTCAAAAAACTACTTTGAAAAGATCGACCACTTTATTGGTCAAACATTAGGTTCAGAGGCACAGGAGCGCTATGAGATAATAATTGATAATCCTCTTTTGGTTGCTCAAAAAATGTCAAAAGGTCTTGAGGGTGTTAAATATTATCGTAAAGAGACAAAAGATGCTTACCACTTTAACTGGAATCTGACCATCGACGAGCAGTTTCAACAACCCTTTGTTCCTACCCATGAGAGCATGGCAGCACTTTCACTCTCTACTGATTTACCTGTTGATCAGCTTGCAGCAGTACTTCGGCGTACAATGTCTGGCATTGTATGTGGCAACATTAAGCAAGAAGGTATAGAAGCTATTAAAAAATCTGGGCCTTATGTGCTCAAAGGTAACCCTTTACTCATGCACAAAATAGATGAACTACTATCCGGTTTTATCAGTAGCGACCGAATGAAACTACCTAGCCCGGAAGGCTATACCCCCTGCTACACAATTAAAAATCAATAACTACTCAAAAAAACACACTGCTAACCATAGGAGTGTGTTTAACATCGATTAGGCTAAAATACATTACGAAAAGCAGGTAATAATTCGTTTCTGTCGCCCTTTTCTTCCGATGTATCCGGATAAACATATTAGGCATACGACATTAACAGCTAGTCTGAATATGCATTCAACTGTTTAATCTGTTTTTTCCACCGTTCATGCCAATTTTCCAGATCATTTTCCGGCATAGCTTTGGCTACAAAATAACCTTGTGCCATATCACACCCTGCTTCTTGCAAAAGTTTCCATTCTTCTATTGTTTCAACACCTTCTGCCACTGTTTTTAAATCCAACTTTTTTGCCAGCGCAATATTTGCTTCAATGATAGCTTTTCCGGTGTTATTACTTGGGGCATTTTTCACAAATGACTGATCAATTTTAAGCTCTGAGAAAGGAATACGGCTAAGCTGTTTTAAACTAGAGTAACCAGTACCAAAATCATCAATAGAAAGTGAAAACCCTTTTAGTTTGAGGCGTGCAATGGTTTCCAGGCTTTTTGCCATATTTTGGATAACTACACTTTCTGTAATTTCCAGAACAATATTTGCTGGTGGCACCTTATGGTACTGTATAATTTCAGTGAGTTTTTCAGGCAGTGTCACATCATCGAGCATTGTTGATGAAAGATTGGTAGATACAACAATTTTTTTGCCCCTTTTTATCCATTGCTGAATATCTTTAATCAGAATATGCATTTGTTGCCAGGTTAATTCATGCACCAGGTTTTCCTTTTCCAACAATGGAATAAAACGATCCGGTGAAACCATACCCATTACAGGATGCTCCCAACGGGCTAATGCTTCAACAGCACTCCAGTTTCCATTTTTAAACTCTACTTTTGGCTGATACCATACTTTAAACTGTTTTTCATACAAAGCGGCTTTAACATCATCGAGTGTAATTTCACTGGAATACGTATCGGGGTATCTCTGCTTTTTTCTGGCCATGTAAGTATTAAGCATTGTATTAATTTTATCTTTGTTTAAAGGCTTGGCAATATGACCCAAGACAATTAAACCATGCTCTCCAGCAAGCTCTTCTACTGTTCTAACCAAAGCTTCATCCATACCGCTGGCAATAACAACCGCTTCACATAACCCTTGACAAGACAAGTGGCGTATAAATTCAACGCCATCCATACCAGGCATATCGAGATCACTGACCGCAATGTCCACAGGCTTTTCACAGGCCACCAGTTTTTCCAGTGCATCCTGACCATCTTCAGCTCCCAACACAAGAGGGCTGCCCATAGCTTCAAGAATTTTTATAGAAATACTTCTCTGAAATTCGTTGTCTTCCACTACAATAAAGCTTAATTCTCTTATATCTTGACCCATAATGTGATCCATTTTTGTTATTTCTTTTTAACAGATATTATTATCTCTGTCGTTTTAGACTCTCATTTCCCAGTATTATTTTCCAAATAAACAATATGCGAAGTCAATAACTGAAGCCATTATTAAAATAATACTTCAAACAGCCTTTCACTTGTCAGCTTTCATGCGTATCATCTGTTAGTCCAATAAAACAAACAGAAAACAGATCACAAAAACATAGTAAATAAAATCCTGAAGGTAATGTCCAGCGTAATACAGAATGATAGCCTCATGCTTAGCTGTACACTTTTTATGCTTGGATAAAGATTTTTATCGCTGGCATATTAAGTGCTGTGCTCAACTTTATACCCATCAACACAGCAGTTACGGCTTAACCCTCTAGAGACTGTGCTTTTATGCTTGCAAATAGTGTCTGCAATCACCAACTGAGAAAAGCCCGTATCATTGAGTGCTTGTATTGTATACATTCCTTTTGGAGTCAACTGTGCGTATTGTCTGTTTTGCTTAGACATATCAGACTCTCTTTATTTTTGATGGGTCAGCTGTAAAGGGTAACGACATTTGATTTATATTTCAAAATTAGACTGTTGCACTTAATTAGTTTAATCCAGCCTTGCTTAAATACATTTTTAATGTGGATCGCATCATGGTTTTTGATGAGAGTTACCCATAACAAACAACCTTTAGAGTTTATTTAGGCACCGTCAACTTATCAGGAAAAGACCCAAAACCATTAACACAAACAGTAGTGCTTCAACAAACGTTCTTTGTTGTTTTTTTACACTGGACATTGCCTTCATAATTTTGTTTACTGTGTCTTCCATGAGTTATCTTCTGTCTTGAATTGAAACGTTTACAGATGATACTCATGGAGTTCAATTAGTCAAAACTGTCCAAAGTATTGAAGGAGAAGACACAGATTTTTTACGTCGAACTCAGGTCTTTCAGAGTATAAAAAACCTCTCTGGATTTGAGAATACTATAATGGTTATAGTTGGTTGCGACGTTATGGTATAATTTTCTCGTAATCACTGGTTGAATATCACTGACACTTCTGGCTATTGAATCAGTATTTTTATATATTTCAGAACCTTCCTTCCAATCTTTACCTGCTACAGTTAAAGTAACCGTTGTCGTATTCAATTGATCGACTTTAGAGTGCATTAAGATATTTTCAACGGGTATATTTTCCTGTATTTTTTCAAAATAATCAGAGTCAACATGCTCAAAATCAATACCAGCATACTTAGTCATATTCTCAATCTCTTTTCTTGTTAACTTTTTACCAATGTCTTTATCAATTGGCTTATCTTTATAGGCATGCAAGTATGTATCTATTAAATAAACATTAATATCATGCCATCCAGCCTTTTCAAGCTGAGAAGCTATTTCCAGTGAAATAAGACCACCTAATGACCAGCCTGCAATTCTTACTGGTTCATTTTTCCTGAGAAGTGGCATGATTTTTTCCAGATAAACTTTACCCAGTTTTTTCAGGCAAGAAATTTTTTTACTATATAGTAAGTTATAGTTATTGATACCAATACAGCTGTATGTATCCTTCAATTGATTGGCAATTTGCTGATAAACTTCAGCACCTGCAAACCCAGGATGAATCATAAATAACTGGGGAAGATTGGTAGAATCTGGTGTTAAAGATGTTATCAGTTTATCTTGATTTGATCGCCCTATAACCTCTGCTAGTCGTGCAACAGTAGGATTAGCAAATAACAATGCCAGAGCAATATCTTTATCCAGCATTTGCCGACTTTTAGCAGTTAAACGAATCGCTGAAATTGAATTTCCGCCAATCCGGAAGAAATTATCATGAATGCCGACACGTTTGAGTCCTAAAACATCAGCCCAAACGGTACAAAGTTGAGTTTCAGTTTCTGTGCGTGGCGCCACATAACTATCGGTATTTATAAATTCAGGGGCAGGTAAGGCGTGACGATCCAGTTTGCCATTGATGGTTAAGGGTATATCTTCAATCACAGTGAACGTGGCCGGCACCATATATTCTGGCAGGCTGGCTTGCAATTGTTGACGCAATTCATCAGTCAGAGTAGTTATACGACTGCTATCTTTCGATGCACGGGTATCAGCAGCAATACAATAGGCAGCCAGATATTTAGTGCCTTCCCGCTCACGGTCAATCACCACCGCCTGTGATACTTGTGGCAATGCTGTCAGCGCATTTTCAATTTCCCCCAACTCAATCCGGTATCCACGGATCTTTACCTGAAAGTCATTGCGTCCCAAGTACTCAAGATTACCATCGGGTAACCAGCGAACAAGATCACCGGTTTTATAAAGTCGGGTATAACCGTTGGCAATATCCGCTTCAGTGGCAAAAGGATTATCAATAAACCGCTCTGCTGTAAGTTCAGGTTGATTAAGATAACCTCGAGCCAGTCCGACTCCACCAATATATAATTCTCCGGATACGCCTGTCGGGGCAAGGCTTAATTTATTGTCAAGAACATAAAGCTGGGTATTATGAACAGGTTTCCCGATTGGTATATTTAATAGCTGATTAGTCTGTGAGCAATCAAAAAAAGTAACATCGATAGCTGCCTCTGTTGGACCATACAAATTATAAACCTGACAATTTCTATCAACAGGTGATATGTTTCTAAAATGTTCTACATGCTTTTTAGCCAGTACTTCTCCACTACAAAAAATCTGTCTCACTGTTTCAGACAATTTGTAGTGTTTATCTTGCAGAAAATCACAAAAGACATTGAGCATTGACGGAACAAAGTGCACAGTTGTAATGTCATACTTTTGCATTAAATTATAAAGCTGTGCAGGTTCCTTATGCATATCTGGTGCAGCAATTACTAGCGTAGCACCAACCCAATGTCCCCAAAAGAACTCCCAAACCGATACATCAAAGCTATAAGGTGTTTTTTGTAAAAGTTTATCTTTGTCTGTTAAGGGGTATTCAGTTTGCATCCAGTGTATTCTATTTACTACACTACAGTGCGAAAGCATCACCCCTTTGGGATTTCCTGTGGTACCTGAGGTATAAATCACATAAGCCAGATCCTGAGCTTTGCTTACAGGTAACAGATTATCAGTGGCATAGCTTGCCATGTCTGACATCTGATCAGTGGCAATTAATACGGGAGGCTGTTCTTTCAGTTTACTGATCCAGCCGTTTAACTGTTCAGTGTAATGACTTTGAGTCAGTAGCAGGGGCGCTTTCGTATCCTCCAATATAAACAGCGTTCGTGACTGAGGATACTCTGGCGCAACCGGCACGTATGCCCCGCCGGCTTTTAATACGGCTAAGATACTGATTATCATTTCCGGTGACCGGTCAAGATACAGCGCAATCAGGGTATCTGGTGATAATGTGCTACCGTGGCGTTGCTGATAAGTTGCTCTGATCTGTCGTGCCAGCTGATTGGCCCGAAGATTCAGTTCCCTGTAAGTTAACTGCTGATTCTCAAACACCAGAGCGATATTATCCGGCGTTTTATCTACCTGTGCTTCAAATAGCTGGTATAGGGTATTGTCTTTCGGGTACGGTGCATCAGTTGCATTCCAAGTATTCAGTAAGGTATGACGTTCACTGTTGCTTAACAGATTAATGGAGGTATGAGGTTGTTCCACAGCCGTGCTGATGCTTTCTAAAATCGAGAAGATTTGCTCTTTAATACGTGTAACTTGTTTAATACTTATTAGCGTAGTGTCATAGCAAAGCCGAACGGTTAATGTCTCATCATGTTCATAGGCTATCAACGATAAGGGATAATCAGTTTTTTCCTTTGATCCCCGTATAGTAATCAAAGTTTTCTTTTCTTTATCCTTTGTTTCATCTACAGGGTTGGGGTAGTTTTCAAAAACCAGCAGGCTGTGGAATAAACGTTCACCCTGTGATTGCAGAGAGGATAAAGAGACGCTGCTGTGGCTGTTCAGTGCTGCAATTTGCTGCTGAATTAACTGGAGTACGCAAGCGCAAGAAGCCTCTTTCTCCCAATTGACAGTCAGTGGTAGCGTATTAATGTATAGTCCAACACTGTTTTCAATACCCTGTACCGGAATATCTCTTCCCGATACCGTGGTTCCCACAATCGTTTGGTTGCTGTTACTGTAGACCTGTAGCACCTTGTGCCAAGCAAACTGAACGGCTGCATTTAGGGTAATACCCTGTGACTGACATTGCGCTTTTAACTGGTGTAACGCATGTCCTGTGAGTTGTAAGTCTATCTCTCCCTGTACAGTGATTGTCCGGTGCTTATTTAAGTCAACAGGATTATCCAATAAGTAACGCAGATTAGTTGCACCCTGCCAGCTTGTTTTCTGCTGTTTCCAGTAAGTATCTGTTTCTGCCTGGTGCTGCTGATGATATCGCTGAACCTCAGAATACGTAGTCTCAGAGGCTATATTGACTTGCTGTTTTGCGATCAGTTGTTGATAGGTATGATGAATAAATTGCCATAGTATCGGGTTACTCCACCCATCACTGACAGCATGGTGTTCTGTTTTCATTATCGTGTAATGGTCATTAGAATGTTTTATGATCATCAGGCGTAATAGACCCGGTGTATTCAGGTTAAATCCCTGTTTCCGGTCGTTTTGCTGCAATAGGGCAATACGTTCTTCCCGTTCAGATGCGTTAAGATAACCCAGATCAATCTCTGTAAAGTGATCATCTGTCAGCACACCGTTCTTCAAGATTACCTGTAATGGTTCACCTTCCGTATCCAGTGCCATTCTTAGTACGAGGTAACGCTCAGAAGCTAACTGCCAAGCCTTTTTATATAGCGGAACATTGAGAGAATGATGATAATCAAGTAATAGCTGCACTCGGTAGGCATCATCGTCAGGGAAAGCCAAATCATGATAAACAAACCCCTGCTGTAAACTACTGGCAGGGTAAATGGCCTCTATTTCATTATTCTGATAACGGGACTGTAATTGCCGTAAACGCTCAATACTCAGTCCTGTTGTCTGATAATCTGAAGGGGTTCGGATACTTCCAATTTTTGCTTGTTTGACAGATAATTCTGTTACTTTCTTCACTGCCTGCTCAAAGGCCTGAAGGAATAAACCGGTCTGTGTTTCATTTAATTGTGATAACACATGAAACGATAAACAATTGTTTTGTACGGCACCGTTAATGTTCAGCCGCAAGGTATTTTTATTGGCAGGTGAGACAGCCTGACCTGTACTCTCAGCCACCAGTTGCCACATGTCTTCCTTATCCGTACCACCCAACTGACCCAGATAATTAAAACTGATGTCTGCAAGTGTCGGCTCCAGTAAGCCTGCCTGTTGCAATGCACTAAACCCAATCCCTTTATCTGGAATTTTCCTTAACTGTTCTTTGGTAGCAATGATGGTTTCTGCGGTATTCTCACGGTCCACTAAGCGTACCGGATAAGCGGTGGTAAACCAACCGACGGTGCGTGATGTATCCATTTGCGCTGCAATCGGTTCACGCCCATGTCCTTCCAGTGTAATAACATGAGACAACTGATCAAAGGTCTGACTTAAAGCAATCCCTAATGCGGCCAGTAATAAGTCATTTATTTTTGTGTGATAACCCTCTGGCGCTTTACGAAGTAACTGCTGAGTAACCGTTTTCTCCCATTGTATGGTATGTTCACTCACCGGTGACAATGGCAAATAACAACGGTCTGTTTTATCATAAATACCTTTCCAGTAATCCACCTGATTGCTATGCTGATTTGCATACAGTGCTACCGTCTTCACCCACTGACGATAACTGCTGGTTTTTGTAGGCAACGAGTGACCTGTTAACAGTTGTTGCATATCATTGGAAAGAATCCGCCAAGAGACGGCATCAATAATTAAATGATGCAGTATAAAGCAAAGCCTTGCACTGCCATCACTGTAACCTGTCAGATGAATAACCTTCCACAGCGGACCTTTTTCAATGTGCAAATCTGCCTGATGTTCTGTCAGTTTCGACTGAACTGACTGAGCGCTCAGCCCTTTTATAGAAAGGGAAATAAGGGGGTTATTTTCTGTTTGCAGATGGTAGGTTTGTTGCCATCCTGACGGTGTTTGAGTAAAATAAAGGCGTAAACTGTCGTGATGAAGAGTCAGATTTTCCAGTGCTGACTGTATGGTTTGAACAGAGACTGACCCTGGAATCTTTTGCATAAAGGCCTGATTAAAGTGATCAGGGTCAGAGAACATCCAGTCAAAAAACTGTTGCTGAATTGGTAGCAGGTTAAAACGGCCTTCCAAAATACCCTGTTCAGTTTCAACAGCCACCGTTGCAGTCGTATCTACCAGCCGTTGCGCTAATAATGCTACAGTGGGTGCTTCAAATATATCTTTCACCTGCAATACCAAGTCTTTCTGGCGTAACCGTGAAGTTATCTGAATACAGAGAATCGAATCTCCGCCGATCCTGAAGAAATTATCATGAATGCCGACACGTTTGAGTCCTAAAACATCTGCCCAAACGGCACAGAGCTGAGTTTCAGTTTCTGTGCGTGGCGCCACATAACTGTCGGTATTTATAAATTCAGGGGCAGGTAAGGCGCGACGATCTAGCTTGCCATTGATGGTTAGAGGTATGTGTTCAATCATAGTGAACGTAGCCGGCACCATATACTCTGGCAGCCTGGCTTGCAATTGTTGACGCAATCCATCAGTCAGAGCAGTTATGCGAGCATTGTCTTTCGATGCACAGGTATCAGCAGCAATACAATAGGCAGCCAGATATTTAGTGCCTTCCCGCTCACGGTCAATAACCACCGCCTGTGATACTTGCGGCAAAGCTGTTAGCGCCTTTTCAATTTCCCCCAACTCAATCCGGTATCCACGGATCTTCACCTGAAAATCATTGCGCCCCAAGTACTCGAGATTACCATCGGGTAACCAGCGGACAAGGTCACCAGTTTTATAAAGTCGGGTATAACCGTTGGCGATATCCTCTTCTGTAGCGAAAGGGTTATCAATAAACCGCTCAGCTGTGAGTTCAGGTTGATTTAGATAACCTCTGGCAAGACCTGCACCGCCTATATATAACTCTCCAATAACCCCCATAGGGGCCAGTTGTAAGCTGGTATTGAGTACATAAATCTTACGTGTATTAATTGGCCGTCCAATTGGCACACTACCTTCAAATGAAGGTTCACTTATCCAAGTTGTAGCAAAGGTAGTACTTTCTGTAGGTCCGTAGCCATTGATAATGTATTTTGGGCGGTGAGACTGACGGACAATAGCCTTTATTATATTTGGAGTTAATACTTCTCCACCTGTTAGCAGATACTTTAAGCTACCAAATAAATTAGGTTTTTGTCTGTATAAACTATCAAAAAGTCCTCTGGTAACCCAGAGTATTGAAATTTTATGTTGCTTGAGCAACTTAGTTATTTGTTGTTCGGAAACAACATGAGTTGATTTAGGAATAACCAGTTTTGCTCTATGTAATAGAGCACTCCAAATTTCAAAAGTAGCTGCATCAAAATTTGGGCTTGCCAACTGTAGAAATACATCAGTCGGTAAAATGTCAGCAACAGATTTATTTATTGCCAGTGATACAACTCCCTGATGAGTTGTCATAACTCCTTTAGGCTTTCCGGTGGTACCTGAGGTATAAATAACATAAGCTAGATCCTTAGCTTTGCTTACAGGCGATAGATTTTCAGTGACATAGCTTTCCATGTCTGACATCTGATCGGTGGCAATTAATACGGGGGGCTGTTCTTTCAGTTTACTGATCCATCGATCTAACTGACCGGTGTAATGACTTTGAGTTAGTAGCAGGGGAGCTTTTGTATCCTCCAATATAAACAGCGTTCGTGACTGAGGATACTCTGGCGCAACCGGCACGTATGCCCCGCCGGCTTTTAATACGGCCAGAATACTGATTATCATCTCCGGTGACCGGTCAAGATACAGTGCAATCAGGGTATCTGGTGATAATGTGCTACCGTGGCGTTGCTGGTAAGTTGCTCTGATCTGTCGTGCCAGCTGATTGGCCCGAAGATTTAGTTGCCTGTAAGTTAACTGCTGATCCTCAAACACCAGAGCGATATTATCCGGCGTTTTATCTACCTGTGCTTCAAATAGCTGATATAGGGTATTGTCTTTGGGGTACGGTGCATCAGTTGCATTCCAAGTATGCAGTAAGGTATGACGTTCTTGTCTGGAAAGCACATCAATCTGATTAAGGTGTTGTGTGGTATTTTCCACCAGCGCTGTCAGAACGCGAAGGTACATGGCATTAAAACGCCTGATTGTGTCTTCGGTAAATAAACCGACAGCATAGTTCCATTGCCCCTGAATGCAGTTTTCACTGTCATCTACGAACAGACTGAGGTCAAACTTTGCCGGACTGTACTGTACTTTATCTTCTGCCGTGAAAGTTGTAAAAGGCAGTCCTGTACAACTGTCACTATCTGTGTCAAAGGACTGAAGACTAAACATCACTTGAAAGACAGGGTGCCTGGAGGTATCTCGTTCAATGTTTAATTCACTGACCAGTTTCTCAAACGGCAACTCCTGATGTGTTTTTGCATCGGCAACAGTGGCGTGTACCTGCTCAATCAGTGTGTTCAGCGTTCCGTTAGAATCAAGTTGCAGTCGTAATGGCAGAGCGTTAACAAAAAAACCAATGAGCGCTTGTGTCTGAGGATGGTGCCGGTTATCTGAGGGGGTTCCAAGCACTAAGTCTGACTGGTTACTGAGTTTATTAAGTAACAGGTAGAATCCACTGAGCAGTATGGTGTAAAGCGTGGTTTCCTTATCGCAGGCTAACTGCCTCAGCCGGTCGGATAACTTTTCGGTAAGGTTAAAGTTATCATTAGCCCCTTGGTAGTCAATATGTTGGAGACGCGGGTAATCGGCAGGCAGATTTAATGTTTCATAACCAGCTAACTGTTGTTTCCAATGCGATAAGGTTTTATCCAGCACCTCTCCTTGCAGGTAGTGACGTTGCCAATCGGCATAATCTCCATAACTGATGGATAAGCCTGGAAGCTGCGAAGGACGCAGCTCACACAGTGACTTATACATTTCAGCCAGTTCCCGCATAAACACAGCCATTGACCAGCCATCAAAGGCAATATGATGCCATACCAATAACAGATGACGTTCATGCTTACAACGATACAGGCACAACCGTAAGGGTGGTTCTTCAGTTAAATTAAACGGCTGAGCTATTGCTGTTTGCACAGACAGTTTTAGCTCATTGTGACTGTCCAAAAACCCGCATTGATAAGAAAGAGGGCTCTGACATTCCTTGGTATAATACATCCCTGTTTCATTATCTTGATGATATGTACTGTTGAGTACCCGATGACGCACAGCCAACTGATTAATTGCTCTCAGCAATAATGTATCATCTGCTGTTTCATCTAGCGTCACCATATGAGGTATATGATAAGAAGCTGTACCCTGTTCATATTGTTCAATAAATAACAACCGTTCTTGGGCAAAAGAGAGTGGCAGGTGATTTTGATGTTTTGAAACCGGAATAATAACCTTTGTTGTTGAGAGCTTATTAGCTAGTCGTGCAACGGTAGGATTATCAAATAACAATGCCAGAGCAATATCTTTATCCAGCATTTGACGGCTTTTAGCAGTTAAACGAATCGCTGAAATTGAATTTCCGCCGATCCGGAAGAAATTATCATGAATGCCGACACGTTCGAGTCCTAAAACTTCAGCCCAAACGGCACAGAGCTGAGTTTCAGTTTCTGTGCGTGGCGCCACATAACTATCGGTATTTATAAATTCAGGGGCAGGTAAGGCGCGACGATCTAGCTTGCCATTGATGGTTAAGGGTATGTGTTCAATTACAGTGAACGTGGCCGGCACCATATACTCTGGCAAAGTGGCTTGCAATTGTTGACGCAATCCATCAATCAGAGCAGTTATACGATTTTTGTCTTTCGATGCACGGGTATCAGCAGCAATACAATAGGCGGCCAGATATTTAGTGCCTTCCCGCTCACGGTCAATCACCACCGCCTGTGATACTTGTGGCAAAGCTGTTAGCGCCTTTTCAATTTCCCCCAACTCAATCCGGTATCCACGGATCTTTACCTGAAAGTCATTGCGTCCTAAGTACTCGAGATTACCATCGGGTAACCAGCGGACAAGGTCACCGGTTTTATAAAGTCGGGTATAACCGTTGGCGATATCCGCGTCAGTGGCAAAAGAATTATCAATAAACCGCTCTGCTGTGAGTTCAGGTTGATTCAGATAACCACGAGCAAGACCTGCACCGCCTATATATAACTCTCCAATAACCCCCATAGGGGCCAGTTGTAAGTTGGTATTGAGCACATAAATCTTACGTGTATTAATTGGCCGTCCAATTGGCACACTACCTTCAAATGAAGGTTTACTTATCCAAGTTGTAGCAAAGGTAGTACTTTCTGTAGGTCCGTAGCCATTGATAATGTATTTTGGGCGATGAGACTGACGGACAATAGCCTTTATTATATTTGGAGTTAATACTTCTCCACCTGTTAACAGATATTTTAAGCTACCAAATAAATCAGGTTTTTGTCTGTATAAACTATCAAAAAGTCCTCTGGTAACCCAGAGTATTGAAATTTTATGTTGCTTGAGCAACTTAGTTATTTGTTGTTCGGAAACAACATGAGTTGATTTAGGAATAATCAGTTTTGCTCTATGTAATAGAGCACTCCAAATTTCAAAAGTAGCTGCATCAAAATTTGGGCTTGCCAACTGTAGAAATACATCAGTCGGTAAAATGTCAGCAACAGATTTATTTATTGCCAGTGATACAACTCCCTGATGAGTTGTCATAACTCCTTTAGGCTTTCCGGTGGTACCTGATGTATAAATCACATAAGCCAGATCCTTAGCTTTGCTTACAGGTGATAGATTATCAGTGGCATAGTTTGCCATGTCTGACATCTGATCGGTGGCAATTAATACGGGGGGCTGTTCTTGCAGTTTACTGATCCAGCGATCTAACTGACCGGTGTAATGACTTTGAGTCAGCAGCAGGGGCGCTTTCGTATCCTCCAATATAAACAGTGTTCGTGACTGAGGATACTCTGGCGCAACCGGCACGTATGCCCCACCGGCTTTTAATACGGCCAAAATACTGATTATCATCTCCGGTGACCGGTCAAGATACAGTGCAATCAGGGTATCTGGTGATAATGTGCTACCGTGGCGTTGCTGATAAGTTGCTCTGATCTGTCGTGCCAGCTGATTGGCCCGCAGATTTAGTTGCCTGTAAGTTAACTGCTGATCCTCAAACACCAGAGCGATATTATCCGGCGTTTTATCTACCTGATCTTCAAATAGCTGATATAGGGTATTGTCTTTTGGATATGGTACATCAGTTGCATTCCAGGTATGCAGTAAGGTATGACGTTCACTGTTGCTTAACAGATTAATGGAGGTATGAGGTTGTTCCACAGCCGTGCTGATGCTTTCTAAAATCGAGAAGATTTGCTCTTTAATACGTGTAACTTGTTTAATACTTATTAGCTTAGTGTCATAGCAAAGCCGAACGGTTAATGTCTCATCATGTTCATAGGCTGTCAACGATAAGGGATAATCAGTTTTTTCCTTTGATCCCCGCATAGTAATCAAAGTTTTCTTTTCTTTATCCTTTGTTTCATCTATAGGGTTGGGATAGTTTTCAAAAACTAGCAGGCTGTGGAATAAACGTTCACCCTGTGATTGCAGAGAGGATAAAGAGACGCTGCTGTGGCTGTTCAGTGCTGCAATTTGCTGCTGAATTAACTGGAGTACGCAAGCGCAAGAAGCCTCTTTCTCCCAATTGACAGTCAGTGGTAGCGTATTAATGTATAGTCCAACACTGTTTTCAATACCCTGTACCGGAATATCTCTTCCCGATACCGTGGTTCCCACAATGGTTTGGTTGCTGTTACTGTAGACCTGTAGCACCTTGTGCCAGGCAAACTGAACGGCTGCATTTAGGGTAATACCCTGTGACTGACATTGCGCTTTTAACTGGTGTAACGTGTGTCCTGTGAGTTGTAAGTCTATCTCTCCCGGTACAGTAATTGTTCGGTGCTTATTTAAGTCAACAGGATTATCCAATAAGTAACGCAGATTAGTTGCACCCTGCCAGCTTGTTTTCTGCTGTTTCCAGTAAGTATCTGTTTCTGCCTGGTGCTGCTGATGATATCGCTGAACCTCAGAATACGTAGTCTCAAAGGCTATATTGACTTGCTGTTTTGCGATCAGTTGTTGATAGGTATGATGAATAAATTGCCATAGTATCGGGTTACTCCACCCATCACTGACAGCATGGTATTCTGTTTTCATTACCGTGTAATGGTCATTAGAATGTTTAATGATCATCAGGCGTAATAGACCCGGTGTATTCAGGTTAAATCCCTGTTTCCGGTCGTTTTGCTGCAATAGGGCAATACGTTCTTCCCGCTCAGATGCGTTAAGATAACCCAGATCAATCTCTGTAAAGTGATCATCTGTCAGCACACCGTTCTTCAAGATTACCTGTAATGGTTCACCTTCCGTATCCAGTGCCATTCTTAGTACGGGGTAACGCTCAGAAGCTAACTGCCAAGCCTTTTTATATAGCGGAACATTGAGAGAATCATGATAATCAAGTAATAGCTGCACTCGGTAGGCATCATCGTCAGGGAAAGCCAAATCATGATAAACAAATCCCTGCTGTAAACTACTTGCAGGGTAAATGGCCTCTATTTCATTATCCTGATAACGGGACTGTAATTGCCGTAAACGCTCAATACTCAGTCCTGTTGTCTGATAATCTGAAGGGGTTCGGATACCTCCAGTTTTCGCTCGTTTAACAGATACTTTCGTCACTTTCTTCACTGCCTGCTCAAAGGCCTGAAGGAATAAACCGGTCTGTGTTTCATTTAATTGTGATAAGACATGAAACGATAAACAATTGTTTTGTACGGCACCGTTAATGTTCAGCCGCAAGGTGGTTTTATTGGCAGATGAGACAGCCTGACCTGTACTCTCAGCCACTAGTTGCCACATGTCTTCCTTATCCGTGCCACCCAACTGGCCCAGATAATTAAAACTGATGTCTGCAAGTGTCGGCTCCAGCAAGCCTGCCTGTTGCAATGCACTAAACCCAATCCCTTTATCTGGAATTTTTCTTAACTGTTCTTTGGTAGCAATGATGGTTTCTGCGGTGTTTTCACGATCCACTAAGCGTACAGGGTAAGCGATGGTAAACCAGCCTACGGTGCGTGATGTATCCATTTGCGCTGCAATCGGTTCACGCCCATGTCCTTCCAGTGTAATAACATGAGATAACTGATCAAAGGCCTGACTTAAAGCAATCCCTAATGCGGCCAGTAATAAGTCATTGATTTTTGTGTGATAACCCTCTGGCGCTTTACGAAGTAACTGCTGAGTAACCGTTTCATCCCATTGTATGGTATGTTCACTCACCGGTGACAATGGCAAATGACAACGGTCTGTTTTATCATAAATACCTTTCCAGTAATCCACCTGAGCGCTATGCTGATTTGCATACAGTGCTACCGTCTTCACCCACTGACGATAACTGCTGGTTTTTGCAGGCAACGAATGACCTGTTAACAGTTGTTGCATATCATTGGAAAGAATCCGCCAAGAGACGGCATCAATAATTAAATGATGCAGTATAAAGCAAAGCCTTGCACTGCCATCACTGTAACCTGTCAAATGAATAACCTTCCACAGCGGACCTTTTTCAATGTTCAAATCTGCCTGATGTTCTGTCAGTTTCGACTGAACTGACTGAGCACTCAGCCCTTTCATGGAAAGAGAAATAAGGGGGTTGTTTTCTGTTTGCAGATGGTAGGTTTGTTGCCATCCTGACGGTGTTTGAGTAAAACAAAGGCGTAAACTGTCGTGATGAAGAGTCAGATTTTCCAGTGCTGACTGTATGGTTTGAACAGAGACTGACCCTGGAATCTTTTGCATAAAGGCCTGATTAAAGTGATCAGGGTCAGAGAACGTCCAGTCAAAAAACTGTTGCTGAATTGGTAGCAGGTTAAAACGGCCTTCCAAAATGCCCTGTTCAGTTTCAACAGCCACCGTTGCAGTCGTATCTACCAGCCGTTGCGCTAATAATGCTACAGTGGGTGCTTCAAATATATCTTTCACCTGCAATGCCAAGTCTTTCTGGCGTAACCGTGAAGTTATCTGAATACAGAGAATCGAATCTCCGCCGATCCGAAAGAAATTATCATGAATGCCTACACGTTCGAGTCCCAAGACTTCAGCCCAAACAGCACAGAGCTGCATTTCGGTTTCTGTGCGTGGTGCCACATAACTATCGGTATTTATAAATTCAGGGGCAGGTAAGGCGCGACGATCTAGCTTGCCATTGATGGTTAGAGGTATGTGTTCAATCATAGTGAACGTAGCCGGCACCATATATTCTGGCAGGCTGGCTTGCAATTGTTGACGCAATCCATCAGTCAGAGTAGTTATACGATTCTTGTCTTTCGATTCGCGGGTATCAGCAGCAATACAATAGGCAGCCAGATATTTAGTGCCTTCCCGCTCACGGTCAATCACCACCGCCTGTGATACTTGCGGCAAAGCTGTTAGCGCCTTTTCAATTTCCCCCAACTCAATCCGATATCCACGGATCTTGACCTGAAAGTCATTGCGTCCCAAGTACTCAAGATTACCATCGGGCAACCAGCGGACAAGATCACCTGTTTTATAAAGTCGGGTATAACCGTTGGCGATATCCGCGTCAGTGGCAAAAGGGTTATCAATAAACCGCTCTGCTGTGAGTTCAGGTTGATTTAGATAACCTCTGGCAAGACCTGCACCGCCTATATATAACTCTCCGGGTACACCGATGGGAATAGGCCGATTGTTGTTATCCAGTACATAGAGTCGGGTATTGTCAATGGCCTTACCTAACGAGATACTTGCCGTATCATGCAATAAGCTTTGAGTGACGTAGACAGTTGTTTCTGTAGGCCCGTATTGATTGAATGTGAGTGTTGCAGGAATATTGCCCAGTATATTCAGATTCTCCCCAGCGATAGCTATTACTTCCAAGCAAGAATTTGATAATTCCCAAGAGTATTGCTTCATCAGAGCCGTCGGAATAAATGCTTTTTTTATGGCTTGTTCACTAATCAATGCTATCAGCTGGATAATATCTTTTTGCTGATGCTCAGATGCCATAAATAACTGACACCCAGAAAATAGGGTAGGAAATAATTCATAAACTAAAGCATCGAAAACATAGTTAGAAAACAAGAGTACATGTAATTCATCGCTTAAATAGTGAGTTCTCATAACAAACTGACTCAAATTGATGACGCTTTCGTGCTCAATCATCACACCTTTAGGCTGTCCTGTGGTACCTGAGGTATAAATCACATAAGCCAGATCCTGAGCTTTGCTTACAGGCGATAGATTTTTAGTGACATAGTTTTCCATGTCTGACATCTGATCGGTGGCAATTAATACCGGAGGCTTTCCCTTCAGTTTATTAATCCAGCCGTCTAACTGACCGGTATAATGACTTTGAGTCAGTAACAGGGGCGCTTTCGTATCCTCTAATATGAACAGTGTTCGTGACTGAGGATACTCCGGTGCAACCGGCACGTATGCCCCGCCGGCTTTTAATACGGCCAGAATACTGATTATCATCTCCGGTGACCGGTCAAGATACAGTGCAATCAGGGTATCTGGTGATAATGTGCTACCGTGGCGTTGCTGGTAAGTTGCTCTGATCTGTCGTGCCAGCTGATTGGCTCGCAGATTTAATTGCCTGTAAGTTAACTGCTGATTCTCAAACACCAGAGCGATATTATCCGGCGTTTTATCTACCTGTGCTTCAAATACTTGGTATAGGGTATTGTCTTTTAGGTACGGTGCATCAGTTGCATTCCAAGTATGCAGTAAGGTATGACGTTCACTGTTGCTTAACAGATTAATGGAGGTATGAGGTTGTTCCACAGCCGTGCTGATGCTTTCTAAAATCGAGAAGATTTGCTCTTTAATACGTGTAACTTGTTTAATACTTATTAGCGTAGTGTCATAGCAAAGCCGAACGGTTAATATCTCATCATGTTCATAGGCTATCAACGATAAGGGATAATCATTTTTTTCCTTTGATCCCCGCATAGTAATCTGGGTTTTCTTGTCTTGATCTATAGGGTTGGGATAGTTTTCAAAAACTAGCAGGCTGTGGAATAAACGTTCACCCTGTGATTGCAAAGAGGATAAAGAGACGCTGCTGTGGCTGTTCAGTGCTGCAATTTGCTGCTGAATTAACTTGAGTACGCAAGCGCAAGAAGCCTCTTTCTCCCAATTGACAGTCAGTGGTAGCGTATTAATGTATAGTCCAACACTGTTTTCAATACCCTGTACCGGAATATCTCTTCCCGATACCGTGGTTCCCACAATGGTTTGGTTGCTGTTACTGTAGACCTGTAGCACCTTGTGCCAGGCAAACTGAACGGCTGCATTTAGGGTAATACCTTGTGACTGGCATTGCGCTTTTAACTGGTGTAACGTGTGTCCTGTGAGTTGTAAGTCTATCTCTCCCGGTACAGTGATTGTCCGGTGCTTATTTAAGTCAACAGGATTATCCAATAAGTAACGCAGATTAGTTGCACCCTGCCAGCTTGTTTTCTGCTGTTTCCAGTAAGTATCTGTTTCTGCTTGGTGCTGCTGATGATATTGCTGAACCTCAGAATACGTAGTCTCAGAGGCTATATTGACTTGCTGTTTTGCGATCAGTTGTTGATAGGTATGATGAATAAATTGCCATAGTATCGGGTTACTCCACCCATCACTGACAGCATGGTGTTCTGTTTTCATTACCGTGTAATGGTCATTAGAATGTTTAATGATCATCAGGCGTAATAGACTCGGTGTATTCAGGTTAAATCCCTGTTTCCGGTCGTTTTGCTGCAATAGGGCAATACGTTCTTCCCGTTCAGATGCGTTAAGATAACCCAGATCAATCTCTGTAAAGTGATCATCTGTCAGCACACCGTTCTTCAAGATTACCTGTAATGGTTCACCTTCCGTATCCAGTGCCATTCTTAGTACGGGGTAACGCTCAGAAGCTAACTGCCAAGCCTTTTTATATAGCGGAATATTGAGAGAATGATGATAATCAAGTAATAGCTGCACTCGGTAGGCATCATCGTCAGGGAAAGCCAAATCATGATAAACAAATCCCTGCTGTAAACTACTTGCAGGGTAAATGGCCTCTATTTCATTATCCTGATAACGGGACTGTAATTGCCGTAAACGTTCAATACTCAGTCCTGTTGTCTGATAATCTGAAGGGGTTCGGATACTTCCAATTTTTGCTTGTTTGACAGATAATTCTGTTACTTTCTTCACTGCCTGCTCAAAGGCCTGAAGGAATAAACCGGTTTGTGTTTCATTTAATTGTGATAAGACATGAAACGATAAACAATTGTTTTGTACGGCACCGTTAATGTTCAGCCGCAAGGTGTTTTTATTGGCAGATGAGACAGCCTGACCTGTACTCTCAGCCACCAGTTGCCACATGTCTTCCTTATCCGTGCCACCCAACTGACCCAGATAATTAAAACTGATGTCTGCAAGTGTCGGCTCCAGCAAGCCTGCCTGTTGCAATGCACTAAACCCAATCCCTTTATCTGGAATTTTCCTTAACTGTTCTTTGGTAGCAATGATGGTTTCTGCGGTGTTCTCACGGTCCACTAAGCGTACCGGATAAACGGTGGTAAACCAGCCGACGGTGCGTGATGTATCCATTTGCGCTGCAATCGGTTCACGCCCATGTCCTTCCAGTGTAATAACATGAGACAACTGATCAAAGGTCTGACTTAAAGCAATTCCTAATGCGGCCAGTAATAAGTCATTGATTTGTGTGTGATAACCCTCTGGCGCTTTACGAAGTAACTGCTGAGTAACCGTTTTATCCCATTGTATGGTATGTTCACTCACCGGTGACAATGGCAAATGACAACGGTCTGTTTTATCATAAATACCTTTCCAGTAATCCACCTGAGCGCTATGCTGATTTGCATATAGTGCTACCGTCTTCACCCACTGACGATAACTGCTGGTTTTTGTAGGCAACGAGTGCCCCGTTAACAGTTGTTGCATATCATTGGAAAGAATCCGCCAAGAAACGGCATCAATAATTAAATGATGCAGTATAAAGCAAAGCCTTGCACTGCCATCACTGTAACCTGTCAAATGAATAACCTTCCACAGCGGACCTTTTTCAATGTTCAAATCTGCCTGATGTTCTGTCAGTTTCGACTGAACTGACTGAGCGCTCAACCCTTTTATAGAAAGGGAAATAAGGGGGTTGTTTTCTGTTTGCAGATGGTAGGTTTGTTGCCATCCTGACGGTGTTTGAGTAAAACAAAGGCGTAAACTGTCGTGATGAAGAGTCAGATTTTCCAGTGCTGACTGTATGGTTTGAACAGAGACTGACCCTGGAATCTTTTGCATAAAGGCCTGATTAAAGTGATCAGGGTCAGAGAACGTCCAGTCAAAAAACTGTTGCTGAATTGGCAGCAGGTTAAAACGGCCTTCCAAAATGCCCTGTTCAGTTTCAACAGCCACCGTTGCAGTCGTATCTACCAGCCGTTGCGCTAATAATGCTACAGTGGGTGCTTCAAATATATCTTTCACCTGCAATACCAAGTCTTTCTGGCGTAACCGTGAAGTTATCTGAATACAGAGAATCGAATCTCCGCCAATCCTGAAGAAATTATCATGAATGCCGACACGTTCGAGTCCCAAGACTTCAGCCCAAACGGTACAGAGCTGAGTTTCGGTTTCTGTGCGTGGCGCCACATAACTATCGGTATTTATAAATTCAGGGGCAGGTAAGGCGCGACGATCTAGCTTGCCATTGATGGTTAAGGGTATATCTTCAATCACAGTGAACGTGGCCGGCACCATATATTCTGGCAGGCTGGCTTGCAATTGTTGACGCAATGCATCAGCCAGAGTAGTTATACGACTGTTATCTTTCGATGCACGAGTATCAGCAGCAATACAATAGGCAGCCAGATATTTAGTGCCTTCCCGCTCACGGTCAATTACCACCGCCTGTGATACTTGTGGCAATGCTGTCAGCGCCTTTTCAATTTCTCCCAACTCAATCCGGTATCCACGGATCTTTACCTGAAAGTCATTGCGTCCCAAGTACTCAAGATTACCATCGGGTAACCAGCGGACAAGGTCACCGGTTTTATAAAGTCGGGTATAACCGTTGGCAATATCCGCTTCAGTGGCAAAAGGGTTATTAATAAAACGTTCAGCAGTTAATTCAGGACGGTTTAAATAGCCTCTCGCCAGACCAGCACCACCTAAATACAGTTCACCGGGAGTCCCTACAGACAGAGCCTGAAGCTGTGTAGACAAAATATACGCTTTAACATTTCCGTAAGGTTTTCCTAAACCCTTGTTTATAGCTGGATAAACCTGTGAGAAGTAAGAACCAACTGTGGCTTCAGTAGGACCGTACTCATCAACGACCTTATTAGTATAGTGACACAAATCAAGCACATCGTGACAGCCAAGTGCTTCTCCTCCAAGTATAATCATACCTAACTGATGCGACATGCCAGGCAACACTTGCCAGGCGATACTCGGCGTCGTTTTTATCAGAGAAACGTTATTTACACTCAAATGTTTTTGGTATGACAGCGAATCTAAAATATCCCCACCATAGATACAAATAGTGCTCCCCGCTAGCAATGGACAAAGAGTAGCTGTTACAGAAAGATCGAAGCAATAATTAGATGAAAAGTCTACGCGCTTATAATGATCAGAAGTTTGTACCAAAAACATAGTAAAATAATTAACAACGCTACAGTGTTCAATCATTACCCCTTTGGGATTTCCTGTGGTTCCCGAAGTATAAATCACATAAGCCAGATCCTTAGCTTTGCTTACAGGTAACAGATTTTCAGTGGCATAGTTTGCCATGTCTGACATTTGATCGGTGGCAATTAATACGGGAGGCTTTCCCTTCAGTTTATTAATCCAGCCGTCTAATTGATCGGTATAATGACTTTGAGTCAGCAGCAAGGGCGCTTTCGTATCCTCCAGTATAAACAGTGTTCGTGACTGAGGATACTCTGGCGCAACCGGCACGTATGCCCCACCGGCTTTTAATACGGCCAGAATACTGATTATCATCTCCGGTGACCGGTCAAGATACAGTGCAATCAGGGTATCTGGTGATAATGCGCTACCGTGGCGTTGCTGATAAGTTGCTCTGATCTGTCGTGCCAGCTGATTGGCTCGCAGATTTAATTGCCTGTAAGTTAACTGCTGATCCTCAAACACCAGAGCGATATTATCCGGCGTTTTATCTACCTGCTCTTCAAATAGCTGGTATAGGGTATTGTCTTTTGGATATGGCGCATCAGTTGCATTCCAAGTATGTAATAAGGTATGACGTTCTTGTCTGGAAAGCACATCAATCTGATTAATGTGTTGTGTGGTATTTTCCACCAGCGCTGTCAGAACGCGAAGATACATGGCATTAAAACGCCTGATTGTGTCTTCGGTAAATAAACCGACAGCATAGTTCCATTGCCCCTGAATACAGTTGTCACTGTCATCTACGAACAGACTGAGGTCAAACTTTGCCGGACTGTACTCTACTTTATCTTCTGCCGTGAAAGTTGTAAAAGGCAGGCCGGTATAACTGTCACTATCTGTGTCAAAGGACTGAAGACTAAACATCACTTGAAAGACAGGGTGTCTGGAGGTATCTCGTTCAATGTTTAATTCACTGACCAGTTTCTCAAACGGCAACTCCTGATGTGTTTTTGCATCGGCAACAGTAGCGTGTACCTGCTCAATCAGTGTGTTCAGCGTTCCGTTAGAATCAAGTTGCAATCGCAATGGGAGAGCGTTAACAAAAAAACCAATGAGCGCTTGTGTCTGAGGATGATGCCGGTTATCTGAGGGGGTTCCAAGCACTAAGTCTGACTGGTTACTGAGTTTATTCAGCAATAGGTAAAATCCACTGAGCAGTATGGTGTAAAGCGTGGTTTCCTTATCGCAGGCTAACTGCCTCAGTTGGTCGGACAACTTTTCGGTAAGATTAAAATTATCATTAGCCCCTTGGTAGTCAATATGTTGGGGACGCGGGTAATCGGCAGGCAGGTTTAATGTTTCATAACCAGCTAACTGTTGTTTCCAATGCGATAAGGTTTTATCCAGCACCTCTCCCTGTAGGTAGTGACGCTGCCAGTCGGCATAATCTCCATAACTGATGGATAAGGCTGGAAGCTGCGAAGGACGCAACTCACGCAGTGACTTATAAATTTCAGCCAGTTCCTGCATAAACACAGCCATTGACCAGCCATCAAAGGCAATATGATGCCATACCAATAACAGATGACGTTCATGCTTACAACGATACAGGCACAACCGTAAGGGTGGTTCTTCAGTTAAATTAAACGGCTGAGCTATTGCTGTTTGCACAGACAGTTTTAGCTCATTGTGACTGTCCAAAAACCCGCATTGATAAGAAAGAGGGCTCTGACATTCCTTGGTATAATACATCCCTGTTTCATTATCTTGATGATATGTACTGTTGAGTACCCGATGACGCACAGCCAACTGATTAATTGCTCTCAGCAATAATGTATCATCTGCTGTTTCATCTAGCGTCACCATATGAGGTATATGATAAGAAGCTGTACCCTGTTCATATTGTTCAATAAATAACAACCGTTCTTGGGCAAAAGAGAGTGGCAGGTGATTTTGATGTTTTGAAACCGGAATAATAACCTTTGTTGTTGAGAGCTTATTAGCTAGTCGTGCAACGGTAGGATTATCAAATAACAATGCCAGAGCAATATCTTTATCCAGCATTTGACGGCTTTTAGCAGTTAAACGAATCGCTGAAATTGAATTTCCGCCGATCCGGAAGAAATTATCATGAATGCCGACACGTTCGAGTCCCATGACTTCAGCCCAAACGGCACAGAGCTGAGTTTCAGTTTCTGTCTGCGGCGCCACATAACTATCGGTATTTATAAATTCAGGGGCAGGTAAGGCGCGACGATCTAGCTTGCCATTGATGGTTAAGGGTATATCTTCAATCACAGTGAACGTGGCCGGCACCATATATTCTGGCAGGCTGGCTTGCAATTGTTGACGCAATGAGTCAGTCAGAGTAGTTATACGAGCTTTATCTTTCAATGCACGGGTATCAGCAGCAATACAATAGGCGGCCAGATATTTAGTGCCTTCCTGCTCACGGTCAATAACCACCGCCTGTGATACTTGTGGCAATGCTGTCAGCGCATTTTCAATTTCTCCCAACTCAATCCGGTATCCACGGATCTTTACCTGAAAGTCATTGCGTCCCAAGTATTCAAGATTACCATCGGGTAACCAGCGAACAAGATCACCGGTTTTATAAAGTCGGGTATAACCGTTGGCAATATCCGCTTCAGTGGCAAAAGGATTATCAATAAACCGCTCAGCTGTGAGTTCAGGTTGATTTAGATAACCTCTGGCAAGACCTGCACCGCCTATATATAACTCTCCGGGTACGCCTATTGCTACGGGTTCTTTTTCCTTAGATAAGATGTAAACTTTTTCGTTAGGTAATGGCTTTCCAATATGACTCTCTTTTCCTTTAGAGTACATTGCATTGCTACTCCATATACAGCTCTCTGTTGGACCATACACTTGTGAAACAGTATTAAAAATACCTGATAAAGATTCGTAGAGTTCTGTGGAACCGCTCTCACCACCCACAAGAATTTGTATATGAGAGCAATCTAAAAATTCGTTTGAATCGGATAATAGCACCTGCCACATAGATGGTGTTTGTTGTATAATATCGATATTTTTTTTGTGGTTTTGCAGATCGTTTTGAAATCTTTCTGTATTTGATAAAACAGTCAGTCCTCCACAAATCAGAGGAAGAGCAAACTCTAACCCAAAAATGTCAAACACATATTGGGAGCAGCCAAGTATTGATAATTTTTCTTTATTATTTTGGTAATATTTTTTCTGTCCTGAAATAAAATTAGCAAAAGCATTTTGTGAAAGCATCACCCCTTTGGGATTTCCGGTGGTACCTGAAGTATAAATCACATAAGCCAGATCCTGAGCTTTGCTTACAGGTAACAGATTTTCAATGACATAGTTTTCCATGTCTGACATTTGATCGGTGGCAATTAATACCGGAGGCTTCCCCTCCAGTTTATTAATCCAGCCGTCTAATTGATCGGTATAATGACTTTGAGTCAGCAGCAGGGGCGCTTTCGTATCCTCCAATATAAACAGCGTTCGTGACTGAGGATACTCTGGCGCAATCGGAACGTATGCCCCACCGGCTTTTAATACGGCCAGAATACTGATTATCATCTCCAGTGACCGATCAAGATACAGTGCAATCAGGGTATCTGGTGATAATGTTCTACCGTGGCGTTGCTGGTAAGTTGCTCTGATCTGTCGTGCCAGCTGATTGGCCCGAAGATTTAGTTGCCTGTAAGCTAACTGCTGATTCTCAAACACCAGAGCGATATTATCCGGCGTTTTATCTACCTGCTCTTCAAATAGCTGGTATAGGGTATTGTCTTTTGGATATGGTACATCAGTTGCATTCCAGGTATGCAACAAAAGATCCCGCTCCTGACTATCTAGCAAAGAGATTTTACTGAGAGGGTTTGATGGTTCACAAATACAACGCTCGAGTAACCGAACAAAACGCTTTGAAAGATAACTCATTTCTTCAGGCTGAAAATAAGCATCTTGATAATTTAATCGCAGTATCAGCTGATCTGTATCCTGAAAATCAATCAAATTAAAATGCAACGGTTCGTTTGCTTCACCACTGAGATGATTTATAAAAGGGTGTGTCGATTGTATTACTTTATTATCTTGCGCATATACTTGATAGTTAACGTAAATATCACTCAAATTACTGTGCGAGATACCCAACAAACGGGAAACATGACTTTGGGGGAACTGATGGTATCGCAAACTCTGCTTTAATTGCTTATTTACCAACAAAAGTAATTCATTAAAGTCATGGCATTCATTCATGTGCAAGGCGACAAGAGTGGTATCTGAGTGCATACCTATTGTTTGCATTCCACCTTTTCTTTTCCTTCCGTGCACGGCAGTGCTAACCACCAATTCATTGAGATCCATCGTTTGAGTAAAGTACAAGGTAACGGCACTCAACATCAAAGTAAGTGGGCTAATCTTACAGGTCTGACAAAATTTTCTTACTGTCGAACTCAGTGTTGCTGTCAGCGGTACTGAGTGTATCCCGCTTTTTTTTTGTTGATAATATCGAGGCAGACGAGTAATGGTATGTTGTTGTAAAAAAGTCTTCCAGAAAGCTGCATCTTTTGCATAACGGGTTGAGTGTAAATAGCTATGAGCGCTGTCTGCAACCGGACGATAGGATGGTGGTTCAGATGAGTGACATGCCAAAGGGTTCTGATAAAAATCGTACACCCTTTTTACTATTTCTACTGCGCTGATTCCATCACAAAAAAAATGATGGAATCTAAAAAAAATATAGTAACGATTTTTAGTTAATTTCAGAAGGGCAATCTGATAACGTTGACTTTTAGAAATATCAAAAATTTTTTCATACTGTGACTGCATCCAGTTATGTGCTATTTCTTCAGGTGAATTTTCTTGGGAATAATCAATATATTCAACTACAGTTGTCACTTTGTCAGCAGGTAAGACTCGTTGAAGTGGCAATCCTTCTTTCTGAGGAACGATTTCTAATCGCAGAGCATCATAACGAGAAACAATGCTTTTCCATGCCTGATTTATACGACTCAGACAAACTTCTTCTATCAGCATATAAGCGCCAATATTATATATTGGGCTATTCGGATGAGCTAACTGGTCTAAATAAACATTTTCTTGTGCGGGATGCAAAGGAAAAGTCGAAATAATTTTTTTCATAGAGGTCTAAAACTGCTTAATATTAATCCCCCCCCCTCTTAAAATGATTTTTTCAAAGAAATGAGCCTGCTTTCTATATAATGACTCATTTTTTGATCTTGATCATTTTCCAGATAAAACCCCGTATAGAAAGCTATTCATACCTATTGATATGTAGGATATTGTTTTTTTTGTATTTAACATATAGATATTTAACTTTCTTTAGCTGTTAATTACACTGCAAAAAAAAGAAGAGGTGTGAATGATAATTGCAATAAATAATATCATTATAATTAAACAATATATATATGTGTTAATACCTATTTAGGTAATAACTCAATCTTGTATGTACAGTTTTATGTGTAGCTAACGCGATGCCCTACTTTTAATAATCGCCAATTTTTCACATTGTAATGGCGGATTATCTAATGAATTGTTAATCATCACAGCTACCGTGTGAGATAACACCTTACGAGTAACCTTATTAGTCAGATGCCACAGACTACGTACCCTAACCTTCTAGATATTGAACTGCTCGGCACCGTCGACCTATTAGCATATACGACAATATATTTTCATTCCCTCTAATGTCAAGAAATCACATCCTGTTTTTTCTAGCTGCAAAGCACTTGTAGAGAAACTTAATCCCAGATGGCAAAAGCCTGCTTCTGAATTGCTCTTCTCTGTGCTGCTGACTTTGTATATCGACCAATATCCACCGAGAACAAATTGCGCATAATGCCAGATAAATCCAGCATGCGCTGTGCAGTAGATACCCGCTTCATTTTGATGATCGATTTTTCTTGCCGTCATGTGGAGTTGATGTGCATTCTCCGCTCGGTTATTCAGCCCTTTATGTCGCCGGTGATTCGTCTTTTTGCTGAGGGTTTTGATGGGCTGATTATAACTGCGTAGCTTGTCTGTAACGATCACTCTGGGTGCAGGATTTGGCCCCATAAGCCTTTTAAAAAAACGAGTGATAGCCTTTTTATTTCGGCGATTCTGGATAAATATATCCAACTCATACCCTTCACTCTCGACCGCACGCCAAAGGATATATTTGGTGCCATTAATGCGAATATTCATCTCATCCAATTGCCATTTGTCACTATGCTTATGTTCTCGTTTTATTAAAACGGAGTAAGACTTACGACTAAACTTCAAACACCATTCTCGTACGCTCTCATAGCCCACCCTAACGCCCCGTTTAGCCATTATTTCTTCAATACCCCAGTAACTAAGGCTAAACCTGTGATAGAAGAAAATACAATAATCGATGATGCTGGCTGGGAAACGGTAACCTTTAGGGGTATGAGTGAGCATGGTTAGTCCTGTTTATTACTGGATGAACTAACCATAACAACAAATATCCTGATAAGTTAACGATGCCCTTTCAACACAAGAATGGTCGGAATTCTCCGGTGTTTGCTGAGCGTCCAGTTGATAGGCAGTATTGGCCTGAAGGTCGATAATACTGACTGAAGACAACTCAAGACCACGCTCACGAGCCCCCTGTTTTACCATTATAAAACTTGACCAGACCTTCCGTCTTTTTACCGCTTTTTTCCATAAAACTAGCATCGATAACTGCAATCATTGTTTTTTTTTCTGTTAACTGCTCAGCAAGCAAACGGAAGTTAAAGTCTGTAAAATCAAAGATTCGCCGATACCAACGACTCAGACGCTTTTCGATCATCTCACAGTAGCGACTCATATTTCTGAACGTTACTTTGCCCTGAAAAACCATTAACACAGACAGTAGTGCTTCAACAAACGTCCTTTGTTGTTTTTTTACACTGGACATTGCCTTCATAATTTTGTTTACTGTGTCTTCCATGAGCTATCTTCTGTCTTGAATTGAAACGTTGACAGATGATACTCATGGAGTTCAATTAGTCAAAAACTGTCCGAAGTATTGAATGAGAAGACACAGATTTTTTACGTCGAACTCAGGTCTTTCAGAGTATAAAAAACCTCTCTGGATTTTATGATACTGTAATGGTTATAATGCGTTGCGACGTTATGATATATTTTTTTCGTAATCACTGATTGAATATCACTGATACTTCTGGCTATTGAATCAGTATCTTTACATATTTCCGAGCCTTCCTTCAAATCTTTACCTGCTACAGTTAAAGTAACTGTTGTCGTATTCAATTGATCGACTATAGATTGCGCTAGTATATTTTCAACGGGTATATTTTCCTGTATTTTTTCAAAATAATCAGATTCAATATACTCAAAATCAATACCGGCATACTTAGTCATATTTTCAATTTCTTGTCTTGTTAACTTTTTACCAATGTCTGCATCAATTGGCTTATCTTTACTGGTATGCAAGTATGTATCTATTAAATAAACATTAATATCATGCCATCCAGCCTTTTCAAGCTGAGAAGCTATTTCCAGTGAAATAACACCACCTAATGACCAGCCGGCAAGTCTTACTGGTTCATTTTTCCTGAGTAGTGGTATTATTTTTTCCAGATAAACTTTACCCAGTTTTTTCAGACAAGAAATTTTTTTACTATGTAATAAGTTATAGTTATTGATACCAATACAGCTGTATGTATCCTTCAATTGATTGGCAATTTGCTGATAAACTTCAGCACCTGCAAACCCAGGATGAATCATAAATAACTGGGGAAGATTGGTAGAGTCTGGTGTTAAAGATGTTATCAGTTTATCTTGGTTCGATCGCCCTATAACCTCTGCCAGTCGTGCAACAGTAGGATTAGCAAATAACAATGCCAGAGCAATATCTTTATCCAGCATTTCACGACTTTTAGCAGTTAAACGAATCGCTGAAATTGAATTTCCGCCAATCCGGAAGAAATTATCATGAATGCCGACACGTTCGAGTCCTAAAACGTCAGCCCAAACAGCACAAAGTTGAGCTTCAGTTTCTGTGCGTGGCGCCACATAACTATCGGTATTTATAAATTCAGGGGCAGGTAAGGCGCGACGATCTAGCTTGCCATTGATGGTTAAGGGTATATCTTCAATCACAGTGAACGTGGCCGGCACCATATATTCTGGCAGGCTGGCTTGCAATTGTTGACGTAATGAGTCAGTCAGCGCAGTTATACGAGCTTTGTCTTTCGATGCACGGGTATCAGCAGCAATACAATAGGCAGCCAGATATTTATTGCCTTCCCGCTCACGGTCAATAACCACCGCCTGTGATACTTGTGGCAAAGCTGTCAGCGCCTTTTCAATTTCCCCCAACTCAATCCGGTATCCACGGATCTTTACCTGAAAGTCATTGCGTCCCAAGTACTCAAGATTACCATCGGGTAACCAGCGGACAAGGTCACCGGTTTTATAAAGTCGGGTATAACCGTTGGCAATATCCGCTTCAGTGGCAAAAGGGTTATTAATAAATCGCTCTGCTGTGAGTTTAGGTTGATTTAGATAACCTCTGGCAAGACCTGCACCGCCTATATATAACTCTCCGGGTACGCCGATGGGAATAGGCCGATTGTTGTTATCCAGTACATAGAGTCGGGTATTGTCAATGGCCTTACCTAACGAGATACTTGCCGTATCATGCAATAAGCTTTGAGTGACGTAGACAGTTGTTTCTGTAGGCCCGTATTGATTGAATGTGAGTGTTGCAGGAATATTGCCCAGTGTATTCAGATTCTCCCCAGCGATAGCTATTACTTCCAAGCAAGAATTTGATAATTCCCAAGAGTATTGCTTCATCAGAGCCGTCGGAATAAATGCTTTTTTTATGGCTTGTTCATTAATCAATGCTATCAGCTGGATAATATCTTTTTGCTGATGCTCAGATGCCATAAATAACTGACACCCAGAAAATAGGGTAGGAAATAATTCATAAACTAAAGCATCGAAAACATAGTTAGAAAACAAGAGTACATGTAATTCATCACTTAAATGGTGAGTTTTCATAACAAACTGACTCAGATTGATGACGCTTTTATGCTTAATCATTACACCCTTAGGTTGCCCTGTGGTACCTGAGGTATAAATCACATAAGCTAGATCCTTAGCTTTACTTACAGGCGATAGATTTTCAGTGACATAGTTTTCCATGTCTGACATCTGATCGGTGGCAATTAATACGGGGGGCTGTTCTTGCAGTTTACTGATCCAGCCATCTAATTGACCGGTGTAACGGCTTTGAGTCAGCAGCAGGGGCGCTTTCGTATCCTTCAGTATAAACAGTGTTCGTGACTGAGGATACTCTGGCGCAACCGGCACGTATGCCCCACCGGCTTTTAATACGGCCAGAATACTGATTATCATCTCCGGTGACCGGTCAAGATACAGTGCAATCAGGGTATCTGGTGATAATGTGCTACCGTGGCGTTGCTGATAAGTTGCTCTGATCTGTCGTGCCAGCTGATTGGCTCGCAGATTTAGTTGCCTGTAAGTTAACTGCTGATTCTCAAACACCAGAGCGATATTATCCGGCGTTTTATCTACCTGCTCTTCAAATAGTTGGTATAGGGTATTGTCTTTTGGATATGGTACATCAGTTGCATTCCAAGTATGCAGTAAGGTATGACGTTCACTGTTGCTTAACAGATTAATGGAGGTCTGAGGTTGTTCCACAGCCGTGCTGATGCTTTCTAAAATCGAGAAGATTTGCTCTTTAATACGTGTAACTTGTTTAATACTTATTAGCGTAGTGTCATAGCAAAGCCGAACGGTTAATGTCTCATCATGTTCATAGGCTATCAACGATAAGGGATAATCAGTTTTTTCCTTTGATCCCCGCATAGTAATCTGGGTTTTCTTTTCTTGATCTATAGGGTTGGGATAGTTTTCAAAAACCAGCAGGCTGTGGAATAAACGTTCACCCTGTGATTGCAAAGAGGATAAAGAGACGCTGCTGTGGCTGTTCAGTGCTGCAATTTGCTGCTGAATTAACTGGAGTACGCAAGCGCAAGAAGCCTCTTTCTCCCAATTGACAGTCAGTGGTAGCGTATTAATGTATAGTCCAACACTGTTTTCAATACCCTGTACCGGAATATCTCTTCCCGATACCGTGGTTCCCACAATGGTTTCGTTGCTGTTACTGTAGACCTGTAGCACCTTGTGCCAGGCAAACTGAACGGCTGCATTTAGGGTAATACCCTGTGACTGACATTGCGCTTTTAACTGGTGTAACGCATGTCCTGCGAGTTGTAAGTCTATCTCTCCCAGTACAGTGATTGTCCGGTGCTTATTTAAGTCAACAGGATTATCCAATAAGTAACGCAGATTAGTTGTACCCTGCCAGCTTGTTTTCTGCTGTTTCCAGTAAGTATCTGTTTCTGCCTGGTGCTGCTGATGATATCGCTGAACTTCAGAATACGTAGTCTCAGAGGCTATATTGACTTGCTGTTTTGCGATCAATTGTTGATAGGTATGATGAATAAATTGCCATAGTATCGGGTTACTCCACCCATCACTGACAGCATGGTGTTCTGTTTTCATTACCGTGTAATGGTCATTAGAATGTTTAATGATCATCAGGCGTAATAGACCCGGTGTATTCAGTTTAAATCCCTGTTTCCGGTCGTTTTTCTGCAATAGGGCAATACGTTCTTCCCGCTCAGATGCGTTAAGATAACCCAGATCAATCTCTGTAAAATGATCATCTGTCAGTACACCGTTCTTCAAGATTACCTGTAATGGCTCACCTTCCGTATCCAGTGCCATTCTTAGTACGGGGTAACGCTCAGAAGCTAACTGCCAAGCCTTTTTATATAGCGGAACATTGAGAGAATGATGATAATCAAGTAATAGCTGCACTCGGTAGGCATCATCGTCAGGGAAAGCCAAATCATGATAAACAAACCCCTGCTGTAAACTACTGGCAGGGTAAATGGCCTCTATTTCATTATTCTGATAACGGGACTGTAATTGCCGTAAACGCTCAATACTCAGTCCTGTTGTCTGATAATCTGAAGGGGTTCGGATACTTCCAATTTTTGCTTGTTTGACAGATAATTCTGTTACTTTCTTCACTGCCTGCTCAAAGGCCTGAAGGAATAAACCGGTTTGTGTTTCATTTAATTGTGATAACACATGAAACGATAAACAATTGTTTTGTACGGCACCGTTAATGTTCAGCCGCAAGGTATTTTTATTGGCAGATGAGACAGCCTGACCTGTACTCTCAGCCACCAGCTGCCACATGTTTTCCTTATCCGTTCCACCCAACTGACCCAGATAATTAAAACTGATGTCTGCAAGTGTCGGCTCCAGCAAGCCTGCCTGTTGCAATGCACTAAACCCAATCCCTTTATCTGGAATTTTTCTTAACTGTTCTTTGGTAGCAATGATGGTTTCTGCGGTGTTTTCACGATCCACTAAGCGTACCGGGTAAGCAATGGTAAACCAGCCTACGGTGCGTGATGTATCCATTTGCGCTGCAATCGGTTCACGCCCATGTCCTTCCAGTGTAATAACATGAGACAACTGATCAAAGGTCTGACTTAAAGCAATCCCTAATGCGGCCAGTAATAAGTCATTTATTTTTGTGTGATAACCCTCTGGCGCTTTACGAAGTAACTGCTGAGTAACCGTTGTATCCCATTGTATGGTATGTTCACTCACCGGTGACAACGGCAAATGACAACGGTCTGTTTTTTCATAAATACCTTTCCAGTAATCCACCTGAGCGCTATGCTGATTTGCATACAGTGCTACCGTCTTCACCCATTGACGATAACTGCTGGTTTTTGCAGGCAACGAGTGACCTGTTAACAGTTGTTGCATATCATTGGAAAGAATCCGCCAAGAGACGGCATCAATAATTAAATGATGCAGTATAAAGCAAAGCCTTGAACTGCCATCACTGTAACCTGTCAAATGAATAACCTTCCACAGCGGACCTTTTTCAATGTTCAAATCTGCCTGATGTTCTGTCAGTTTCGACTGAACTGACTGAGCGCTCAACCCTTTTATAGAAAGGGAAATAAGGGGGTTGTTTTCTGTTTGCAGATGGTAGGTTTGTTGCCATCCTGACGGTGTTTGAGTAAAACAAAGGCGTAAACTGTCGTGATGAAGAGTCAGATTTTCCAGTGCTGACTGTATTGTTTGAACAGAGACTGCCCCCGGAATCTTTTGCATAAAGGCCTGATTAAAGTGATCAGGGTCAGAGAACGTCCAGTCAAAAAACTGTTGCTGAATTGGTAGCAGGTTAAAACGGCCTTCCAAAATGCCCTGTTCAGTTTCAACAGCCACCGTTGCAGTCGTATCTACCAACCGTTGCGCTAACAATGCTACAGTGGGTGCTTCAAATATATCTTTCACCTGCAATGCCAGGTCTTTCTGGCGTAACCGTGAAGTTATCTGAATACAGAGAATCGAATCTCCGCCAATCCTGAAAAAATTATCATGAATGCCGACACGTTTGAGTCCTAAAACATCAGCCCAAACAGCACAAAGTTGAGTTTCCGTTTCTGTGCGTGGCGCCACATAACTATCGGTATTTATAAATTCAGGGGCAGGTAAGGCGCGACGATCTAGCTTGCCATTGATGGTTAAGGGTATATCTTCAATCACAGTGAACGTGGCCGGCACCATATATTCTGGCAGGCTGGCTTGCAATTGTTGACGCAATGCATCAGTCAGAGTAGTTATACGGCTGCTATCTTTCGATGCACGGGTATCAGCAGCAATACAATAGGCGGCCAGATATTTAGTGCCTTCCCGCTCACGATCAATCACCACCGCCTGTGATACTTGTGGCAAAGCTGTCAGCGCCTTTTCAATTTCCCCCAACTCAATCCGGTATCCACGGATCTTTACCTGAAAGTCATTGCGTCCCAAGTATTCAAGATTACCATCGGGTAACCAGCGGACAAGATCACCGGTTTTATAAAGTCGGGTATAACCGTTGGCGATATCCGCGTCAGTGGCAAAAGGATTATCAATAAACCGCTCTGCTGTGAGTTTAGGTTGATTTAGATAACCACGAGCCAGTCCGACTCCACCAATATATAATTCTCCGGGTGCACCTGTCGGGGCAAGGCTTAATTTATTGTCAAGAACATAAAGCTGGGTATTATGGACAGGTTTCCCTATTGGTATATTTAATAGCTGATTATTTTGTGAGCAATCAAAAAAAGTAGTATCGATAGCTGTCTCTGTTGGACCATACCGATTATAAAGCTGACACTTTCTGTCGACAGGTGATATGTGTCTAAAATGTTCCACATGTTTTGTAGTCAAAGCTTCTCCACCACAAAAAACCTGTCTCACTGTTTCAGGCAATTTGTAGTCTTTATCATGCAGAAAATCACAAAAAACATTGAGCATTGACGGAACAAAGTGCACAGTTGTAATTTCATGCGCTTGCATTAAATTATAAAGTTGTGCGGGTTCCTTATGCATATCTGGTGTAGCAACTACCAGCGTAGCACCAACCAAATGTCCACAAAAGAACTCCCAAACAGATGCATCAAAGCTATAAGGTGTTTTTTGTAAAATTCTATCTTTGTCTGTTAATGGGCATTCAGTTTGTATCCAGTGCATTCTATTAACTACGCTACAGTGCGATAGCATCACCCCTTTAGGCTTTCCGGTGGTACCTGAGGTATAAATCACATAAGCCAGATCCTTAGCTTTGCTTACAGGCGATAGATTATCAGTGGCATAGTTTGCCATGTCTGACATTTGATCGGTGGCAACTAATACGGGAGGCTTTCCCTTCAGTTTATTAATCCAGCCGTCTAACTGACCGGTATAATGACTTTGAGTCAGCAGCAGGGGCGCTTTCGTATCCTCCAATATAAACAGCGTTCGTGACTGAGGATACTCTGGCGCAACCGGCACGTATGCCCCACCGGCTTTTAATACGGCCAGAATACTGATTATCATTTCCGGTGACCGGTCAAGATACAGTGCAATCAGGGTATCTGGTGATAATGTGCTACCGTGGCGTTGCTGGTAAGTTGCTCTGATCTGTCGTGCCAGCTGATTGGCCCGCAGATTTAGTTGCCTGTAAGTTAACTGCTGATCCTCAAACACCAGAGCGATATTATCCGGCGTTTTATCTACCTGCTCTTCAAATAGCTGATATAGGGTATTGTCTTTGGGGTATGGTACATCAGTTGCATTCCAAGTATGCAGTAAGGTATGACGTTCACTGTTGCTTAACAGATTAATGGAGGTATGAGGTTGTTCCACAGCCGTGCTGATGCTTTCTAAAATCGAGAAGATTTGCTCTTTAATACGTGTAACTTGTTTAATACTTATTAGCGTAGTGTCATAGCAAAGCCGAACGGTTAATGTCTCATCATGTTCATGGGTCATCAACGATAAGGGATAATCAGTTTTTTCCTTTGATCCCCGCATAGTAATCAAAGTTTTCTTTTTTTTATCCTTTGTTTCATCTATAGGGTTAGGATAGTTTTCAAAAACCAGCAGGCTGTGGAATAAACGTTCACCCTGTAATTGCAAAGAGGATAAAGAGACGCTGCTGTGGCTGTTCAGTGCTGCAATTTGCTGCTGAATTAACTGGAGTACGCAAGCGCAAGAAGCCTCTTTCTCCCAATTGACAGTCAATGGTAGCGTATTAATGTATAGTCCAACACTGTTTTCAATACCCTGTACCGGAATATCTCTTCCCGATACCGTGGTTCCCACAATGGTTTGGTTGCTGTTACTGTAGACCTGTAGCACCTTGTGCCAGGCAAACTGAACGGCTGCATTTAGGGTAATACCCTGTGACTGGCATTGCGCTTTTAACTGGTGTAACGTGTGTCCTGTGAGTTGTAAGTCTATCTCTCCCGGTACAGTGATTGTCCGGTGCTTATTTAAGTCAACAGGATTATCCAATAAGTAACGCAGATTAGTTGCACCCTGCCAGCTTGTTTTCTGCTGTTTCCAGTAAGTATCTGTTTCTGCCTGGTGCTGCTGATGATATTGCTGAACCTCAGAATACGTAGTCTCAGAGGCTATATTGACTTGCTGTTTTGCGATCAGTTGTTGATAGGTATGATGAATAAATTGCCATAGTATCGGGTTACTCCACCCATCACTGACAGCATGGTGTTCTGTTTTCATTACCGTGTAATGGTCATTAGAATGTTTAATGATCATCAGGCGTAATAGACCCGGTGTATTCAGGTTAAATCCCTGTTTCCGGTCGTTTTGCTGCAATAGGGCAATACGTTCTTCCCGTTCAGATGCGTTAAGATAACCCAGATCAATCTCTGTAAAGTGATCATCTGTCAGCACACCGTTCTTCAAGATTACCTGTAATGGTTCACCTTCCGTATCCAGTGCCATTCTTAGTACGGGGTAACGCTCAGAAGCTAACTGCCAAGTCTTTTTATATAGCGGAACATTGAGAGAATGATGATAATCAAGTAATAGCTGCACTCGGTAGGCATCATCGTCAGGGAAAGCCAAATCATGATAAACAAATCCCTGCTGTAAACTACTTGCAGGGTAAATGGCCTCTATTTCATTATCCTGATAACGGGACTGTAATTGCCGTAAACGCTCAATACTCAGTCCTGTTGTCTGATAATCTGAAGGGGTTCGGATACCTCCAGTTTTCGCTCGTTTAACAGATACTTTCGTCACTTTCTTCACTGCCTGCTCAAAGGCCTGAAGGAATAAATCGGTCTGTGTTTCATTTAATTGTGATAACACATGAAACGATAAACAATTGTTTTGTACGGCACCGTTAATGTTCAGCCGCAAGGTGGTTTTATTGGCAGATGAGACAGCCTGACCTGTACTCTCAGCCACCAGTTGCCACATGTTTTCCTTATCCGCGCCACCCAACTGACCCAGATAATTAAAACTGATGTCTGCAAGTGTCGGCTCTAGCAACCCTGCCTGTTGCAATGCACTAAACCCAATCCCTTTATCTGGAATTTTCCTTAACTGTTCTTTGGTAGCAATGATGGTTTCTGCGGTGTTCTCACGGTCCACTAAGCGTACCGGATAAGCGATGGTAAACCAGCCGACGGTGCGTGATGTATCCATTTGCGCTGCAATCGGTTCACGCCCATGTCCTTCCAGTGTAATAACATGAGACAACTGATCAAAGGTCTGACTTAAAGCTATTGCTAATGCGGCCAGTAATAAGTCATTGATTTCTGTGTGATAACCCTCTGGCGCTTTACGAAGTAACTGCTGAGTAACCGTTTTATCCCATTGTATGGTATGTTCACTCACCGGTGACAATGGCAAATGACAACGGTCTGTTTTATCATAAATACCTTTCCAGTAATCCACCTGAGCGCTATGCTGATTTGCATACAGTGCTACCGTCTTCACCCACTGACGATAACTGCTAGTTTTTGCAGGCAACGAGTGCCCCGTTAACAGTTGTTGCATATCATTGGAAAGAATCCGCCAAGAGACGGCATCAATAATTAAATGATGCAGTATAAAGCAAAGCCTTGCACTGCCATCACTGTAGTCTGTCAGGTGAATGACCTTCCACAGCGGACCTTTTTCAATGTTCAAACCTGCCTGATGTTCTGTCAGTTTCGACTGAACTGACTGAGCGCTCAACCCTTTTATGGAAAGGGAAATAAGGGGGTTGTTTTCTATTTGCAGATGGTAGGTTTGTTGCCATCCTGACGGTGTTTGAGTAAAACAAAGGCGTAAACTGTCGTGATGAAGAGTCAGATTTTCCAGTGCTGACTGTATGGTTTGAACAGAGACTGACCCTGGAATCTTTTGCATAAAGGCCTGATTAAAGTGATCAGGGTCAGAGAACGTCCAGTCAAAAAACTGTTGCTGAATTGGTAGCAGGTTAAAACGGCCTTCCAAAATGCCCTGTTCAGTTTCAACAGCCACCGTTGCAGTCGTATCTACCAGTCGTTGCGCTAATAATGCTACAGTGGGTGCTTCAAATATATCTTTCACCTGCAATGCCAGGTCTTTCTGGCGTAACCGTGAAGTTATCTGAATACAGAGAATCGAATCTCCGCCGATCCGAAAGAAGTTATCATGAATGCCTACACGTTCGAGTCCCAAGACTTTAGCCCAAACAGCACAAAGTTGAGTTTCAGTTTCTGTGCGTGGCGCCTCATAACTATCGGTATTTATAAATTCAGGGGCAGGTAAGGCGCGACGATCTAGCTTGCCATTGATGGTTAGAGGTATGTGTTCAATCACAGTGAACGTGGACGGCACCATATATTCTGGCAGGCTGGCTTGCAATTGTTGACGTAATGAGTCAGTTAGAGTAGTTATACGAGCTTTGTCTTTCAATGCACGGGTATCAGCAGCAATACAATAGGCGGCCAGATATTTAGTGCCTTCCCGCTCACGGTCAATCACCACCGCCTGTGATACTTGTGACAAAGCTGTCAGCGCCTTTTCAATTTCCCCCAACTCAATCCGGTATCCACGGATCTTTACCTGAAAGTCATTGCGTCCCAAGTACTCGAGATTACCATCGGGTAACCAGCGGACAAGGTCACCAGTTTTATAAAGTCGGGTATAACCGTTGGCAATATCCGCGTCAGTGGCAAAAGGATTATCAATAAACCGCTCAGCTGTGAGTTCAGGTTGATTAAGATAACCTCGAGCCAGTCCGACTCCACCAATATATAATTCTCCGAGTACGCCTGTCGGGGCAAGGCTTAATTTATTGTCAAGAACATAAAGTTGGGTATTATGAACAGGTTTCCCGATTGGTATATTTATTACTTGGTTATTCTGTGAACAATCAAAAAAAGTAACATCGATAGCTGCCTCTGTTGGACCATACAGATTATAAAGCTGACAATTTCTATCAACAGGTGATATGTTTCTAAAATGTTCTACATGCTTTTTAGCCAGTACTTCTCCACTACAAAAAATCTGTCTCACTGTTTCAGGCAATTTGTAGTGTTTATCTTGCAGAAAATCACAAAAGACATTGAGCATTGACGGAACAAAGTGCACAGTTGTAATTTTATACTTTTGCATTAAATTATAAAGCTGTGCAGGTTCCTTATGCATATCTGGTGCAGCAATTACCAGCGTAGCACCAACCCAATGTCCCCAAAAGAACTCCCAAACAGATACATCAAAGCTATAAGGTGTTTTTTGTAAAATTTTATCTTTGTCTGTTAAGGGGTATTCAGTTTGCATCCAGTGTATTCTGTTTACTGCGCTACAGTGCGATAGCATCACCCCTTTGGGATTTCCTGTGGTACCTGAGGTATAAATCACATAAGCCAAATCCTTAGCTTTGCTCACAGGCGATAGATTTTCAGTGACATAGTTTTCCATGTCTGACATCTGATCGGTGGCAATTAATACAGGGGGCTGTTCCTTCAGTTTACTGATCCAGCCATCTAGCTGACCGGTGTAATGACTTTGAGTCAGTAGCAGGGGCGCTTTCGTATCCTCCAATATAAACAGCGTTCGTGACTGAGGATACTCTGGCGCAACCGGCACGTATGCCCCGCCGGCTTTTAATACGGCCAATATACTGATTATCATCTCCAGTGACCGGTCAAGATACAGTGCAATCAGGGTATCTGGTGATAATGTGCTACCGTGGAGTTGCTGGTAAGTTGCTCTGATCTGTCGTGCCAGCTGATTGGCTCGCAGATTGAATTCCCTGTAAGTTAACTGCTGATTCTCAAACACCAGAGCGATATTATCCGGCGTTTTATCTACCTGTGCTTCAAATAGCTGGTATAGAGTATTGTCTTTTGGGTACGGCGCATCAGTTGCATTCCAAGTATGCAGTAAGGTATGACGTTCACTGTTGCTTAACAGATTAATGGAGGTATGAGGTTGTTCCACAGCCGTGCTGATGCTTTCTAAAATCGAGAAGATTTGCTCTTTAATACGTGTAACTTGTTTAATACTTATTAGCGTAGTGTCATAGCAAAGCCGAACGGTTAATGTCTCATCATGTTCATGGGCCATCAACGATAAGGGATAATCAGTTTTTTCCTTTGATCCCCGCATAGTAATCTGGGTTTTCTTTTCTTGATCTATAGGGTTGGGATAGTTTTCAAAAACCAGCAGGCTGTGGAATAAACGTTCACCCTGTAATTGCAAAGAGGATAAAGAGATGCTGCTGTGGCTGTTCAGTGCTGCAATTTGCTGCTGAATTAACTGGAGTACGCAAGCGCAAGAAGCCTCTTTCTCCCAATTGACAGTCAGTGGTAGCGTATTAATGTATAGTCCAACACTGTTTTCAATACCCTGTACCGGAATATCTCTTCCCGATACCGTGGTTCCCACAATGGTTTCGTTGCTGTTACTGTAGACCTGTAGCACCTTGTGCCAGGCAAACTGAGCGGCTGCATTTAGGGTAATACCCTGTGACTGACATTGCGCTTTTAACTGGTGTAACCTGTGTCCTGTGAGTTGTAAGTCTATCTCTCCCGGTACAGTGATTGTCCGGTGCTTATTTAAGTCAACAGGATTATCCAATAAGTAACGCAGATTAGTTGTACCCTGCCAGCTTGTTTTCTGCTGTTTCCAGTAAGTATCTGTTTCTGCCTGGTGCTGCTGATGATATCGCTGAACCTCAGAATACGTAGTCTCAGAGGCTATATTGACTTGCTGTTTTGCGATCAATTGTTGATAGGCATGATGAATAAATTGCCATAGTATCGGGTTACTCCACCCATCACTGACAGCATGGTGTTCTGTTTTCATTACCGTGTAATGGTCATTAGAATGTTTAATGATCATCAGGCGTAATAGACCCGGTGTATTCAGGTTAAATCCCTGTTTCCGGTCGTTTTGCTGCAATAGGGCAATACGTTCTTCCCGCTCAGATGCGTTAAGATAACCCAGATCAATCTCTGTAAAGTGATCATCTGTCAGCACACCGTTCTTCAAGATTACCTGTAATGGTTCACCTTCCGTATCCAGTGCCATTCTTAGTACGGGGTAACGCTCAGAAGCTAACTGCCAAGCCTTTTTATATAGCGGAACATTGAGAGAATGATGATAATCAAGTAATAGCTGCACTCGGTAGGCATCATCGTCAGGGAAAGCCAAATCATGATAAACAAATCCCTGCTGTAAACTACTTGCAGGGTAAATGGCCTCTATTTCATTATCCTGATAACGGGACTGTAATTGCCGTAAACGCTCAATACTCAGTCCTGTTGTCTGATAATCTGAAGGGGTTCGGATACCTCCAGTTTTCGCTCGTTTAACAGATACTTTCGTCACTTTCTTCACTGCCTGCTCAAAGGCCTGAAGGAATAAACCGGTCTGTGTTTCATTTAATTGTGATAACACATGAAACGATAAACAATTGTTTTGTACGGCACCGTTAATGTTCAGCCGCAAGGTGTTTTTATTGGCAGGTGAGACAGCCTGACCTGTACTCTCAGCCACCAGTTGCCACATGTTTTCCTTATCCGCGCCACCCAACTGACCCAGATAATTAAAACTGATGTCTGCAAGTGTCGGCTCTAGCAACCCTGCCTGTTGCAATGCACTAAACCCAATCCCTTTATCTGGAATTTTCCTTAACTGTTCTTTGGTAGCAATGATGGTTTCTGCGGTGTTCTCACGGTCCACTAAGCGTACCGGATAAGCGATGGTAAACCAGCCGACGGTGCGTGATGTATCCATTTGCGCTGCAATCGGTTCACGCCCATGTCCTTCCAGTGTAATAACATGAGACAACTGATCAAAGGTCTGACTTAAAGCTATTGCTAATGCGGCCAGTAATAAGTCATTGATTTCTGTGTGATAACCCTCTGGCGCTTTACGAAGTAACTGCTGAGTAACCGTCTTATCCCATTGTATGGTATGTTCACTCACCGGTGACAATGGCAAATGACAACGGTCTGTTTTATCATAAATACCTTTCCAGTAATCCACCTGAGCGCTATGCTGATTTGCATACAGTGCTACCGTCTTCACCCACTGACGATAACTGCTAGTTTTTGCAGGCAACGAGTGCCCCGTTAACAGTTGTTGCATATCATTGGAAAGAATCCGCCAAGAGACGGCATCAATAATTAAATGATGCAGTATAAAGCAAAGCCTTGCACTGCCATCACTGTAACCTGTCAAATGAATAACCTTCCACAGTGGACCTTTTTCAATGTTCAAATCTGCCTGATGTTCTGTCAGTTTCGACTGAACTGACTGAGCGCTCAACCCTTTTATAGAAAGGGAAATAAGGGGGTTGTTTTCTGTTTGCAGATGGTAGGTTTGTTGCCATCCTGACGGTGTTTGAGTAAAACAAAGGCGTAAACTGTCGTGATGAAGAGTCAGATTTTCCAGTGCTGACTGTATGGTTTGAACAGCGACTGCCCCCGGAATATTTTGCATAAAGGCCTGATTAAAGTGATCAGGGTCAGAGAACGTCCAGTCAAAAAACTGTTGCTGAATTGGTAGCAGGTTAAAACGGCCTTCCAAAATGCCCTGTTCAGTTTCAACAGCCACCGTTGCAGTCGTATCTATCAGCCGTTGCGCTAATAATGCTACAGTGGGTGCTTCAAATATATCTTTCACCTGCAATGCCAGGTCTTTCTGGCGTAACCGTGAAGTTATCTGAATACAGAGAATCGAATCTCCGCCGATCCGAAAGAAATTATCATGAATGCCGACACGTTTGAGTCCTAAAACATCAGCCCAAACAGCACAAAGTTGAGTTTCAGTTTCTGTGCGTGGCGCCACATAACTATCGGTATTTATAAATTCAGGGGCAGGTAAGGCGTGACGATCCAGTTTGCCATTGATGGTTAAGGGTATATCTTCAATCACAGTGAACGTGGCCGGCACCATATATTCTGGCAGGCTGGCTTGCAATTGTTGACGCAATGCATCAGTCAGAGTAGTTATACGACTGTTATCTTTCGATGCACGGGTATCAGCAGCAATACAATAGGCAGCCAGATATTTAGTGCCTTCCCGCTCACGGTCAATAACCACCGCCTGTGATACTTGTGGCAATGCTGTCAGCGCCTTTTCAATTTCCCCTAACTCAATCCGGTATCCACGGATCTTTACCTGAAAGTCATTGCGTCCCAAGTACTCAAGATTACCATCGGGCAACCAGCGGACAAGATCACCTGTTTTATAAAGTCGGGTATAACCGTTGGCAATATCCGCTTCAGTGGCAAAAGGATTATCAATAAACCGCTCTGCTGTGAGTTTAGGTTGATTTAGATAACCACGAGCCAGTCCGACTCCACCAATATATAATTCTCCGGGTGCGCCTGTCGGGGCAAGACTTAATTTATTGTCAAGAACATAAAGCTGGGTATTATGGACAGGTTTCCCTATTGGTATATTTAATAGCTGATTATTTTGTGAGCAATCAAAAAAAGTAGTATCGATAGCTGTCTCTGTTGGACCATACCGATTATAAAGCTGACACTTTCTGTCGACAGGTGATATGTGTCTAAAATGTTCCACATGTTTTGTAGTCAAAGCTTCTCCACCACAAAAAACCTGTCTCACTGCTTCAGGCAATTTGTAGTCTTTATCATGCAGAAAATCACAAAAAACATTGAGCATTGACGGAACAAAGTGCACAGTTGTAATTTCATGCGCTTGCATTAAATTATAAAGTTGTGCGGGTTCCTTATGCATATCTGGTGTAGCAACTACCAGCGTAGCACCAACCAAATGTCCACAAAAGAACTCCCAAACAGATGCATCAAAGCTATAAGGTGTTTTTTGTAAAATTCTATCTTTGTCTGTTAATGGGCATTCAGTTTGCATCCAGTGCATTCTATTAACTACGCTACAGTGCGATAACATCACCCCTTTGGGATTTCCTGTGGTTCCCGAAGTATAAATCACATAAGCCAGATCCTGAGCTTTGCTTACAGGTAACAGATTATCAGTGGCATCGTTTGCCATGTCTGTCATTTGATCGGTGGCAATTAATACGGGGGGCTGTTCTTGCAGTTTACTGATCCAGCCGTCTAATTGACCGGTGTAATGACTTTGAGTCAGTAGCAGGGGAGCTTTTGTATCCTCCAATATAAACAGTGTTCGTGACTGAGGATACTCTGGCGCAACCGGCACGTATGCCCCACCGGCTTTTAATACGGCCAGAATACTGATTATCATTTCCGGTGACCGGTCAAGATACAGTGCAATCAGGGTATCTGGTGATAATGTGCTACCGTGGCGTTGCTGGTAAGTTGCTCTGATCTGTCGTGCCAGCTGATTGGCCCGAAGATTTAGTTCCCTGTAAGTTAACTGCTGATTCTCAAACACCAGAGCGATATTATCCGGCGTTTTATCTACCTGCTCTTCAAATAGCTGGTATAGGGTATTGTCTTTGGGATACGGTACATCAGTTGCATTCCAAGTATGTAATAAGGTATGACGTTCTTGTCTGGAAAGCACATCAATCTGATTAAGGTGTTGTGTGGTATTTTCCGCCAGTGCTGTTAGAACACAAAGATACATGGCATTAAAACGCCTGATTGTGTCTTCGGTAAATAAACCGACAGCATAGTTCCATTGCCCCTGAATGCAGTTGTCACTGTCATCTACGAACAGGCTGAGATCAAACTTTGCTGGACTGTACTGTACTTTATCTTCTGCCGTGAAAGCTGTAAAAGGCAGTCCTGTACAACTGTCACCATCTGTGTCAAAGGACTGAAGACTAAACATCACTTGAAAGACAGGGTGCCTGGAGGTATCTCGTTCAATGTTTAATTCACTGACCAATTTCTCAAACGGCAACTCCTGATGTGTTTTTGCGTCGGCAACAGTGGCGTGTACCTGCTCAATCAGTGTGTTCAGCGTTCCGTTAGAATCAAGTTGCAGTCGTAATGGCAGAGCGTTAACAAAAAAACCAATGAGCGCTTGTGTCTGAGGATGATGCCGGTTATCTGAGGGGGTTCCAAGCACTAAGTCTGACTGGTTACTGAGTTTATTCAGTAACAGATAGAATCCACTGAGCAGTATGGTGTAAAGCGTGGTTTCCTTATCGCCGGCTAACTGCCTCAGCCGGTCGGACAACTTTTCGGTAAGGTTAAAGTTATCATTAGCCCCTTGGTAGTCAATATGTTGGGGACGCGGGTAATCGGCAGGCAGATTTAATGTTTCATACCCAGCTAACTGTTGTTTCCAGTGAGCTACGGTTTTATCCAGCACCTCTCCTTGCAGGTAGTGACGTTGCCAGTCGGCATAATCTCCATAACTGATGGATAAGGCTGGAAGCTGCGAAGGACGCAACTTACACAGTGACTTATAAATTTCAGCCAGTTCCTGCATAAACACAGCCATTGACCAGCCATCAAAGGCAATATGATGCCATACCAATAACAGATGGCGCTCATGCTTACAACGATACAGGCACAACCGTAAGGGTGGTTCTTCAGTTAAATTAAACGGCTGAGCTATTGCTGTTTGCACAGACAGTTTTAGCTCATTGTGACTGTCCAAAAACCCGCATTGATAAGAAAGAGGACTCTGACATTCCTTGGTATAATACATCCCTGTTTCATTATCTTGATGGTATGTACTGTTGAGTACCCGATGACGCATAGCCAGCTGATTAATTGCTGACAGCAATAATGTATCATCTACTGTTTCATCCAGCGTCACCATATGAGGTATATGATAAGAAGCTGTACCCTGTTCATATTGTTCAATAAATAACAACCGTTCTTGGGCAAAAGAGAGTGGCAGATGATTTTGATTTTTTGAAACCGGAATAATAACCTTTGTTGTTGAGAGCTTATCAGCCAGTCGTGCAACAGTAGGATTAGCAAATAACAATGCCAGAGCAATATCTTTATCCAGCATTTGACGGCTTTTAGCAGTTAAACGAATCGCTGAAATTGAATTTCCGCCAATCCGGAAGAAATTATCATGAATGCCGACACGTTTGAGTCCCAAGACTTCAGCCCAAACGGTACAGAGCTGAGTTTCAGTTTCTGTACGTGGCGCCACATAGCTATCGGTATTTATAAATTCAGGGGCAGGTAAGGCACGACGATCCAGTTTGCCATTGATGGTTAGAGGTATATCTTCAATCACAGTGAACGTGGCCGGCACCATATATTCTGGCAGGCTGGCTTGCAATTGTTGACGTAATAAGTCAGTCAAAGCAGTTATGCGAGCTTTGTCTTTCGATATGCTGGTATCAGTAGCAATACAATAGGCAGCCAGATATTTATTGCCTTCCCGCTCACGGTCAATAACCACCGCCTGTGATACTTGTGACAATGCTGTCAGCGCCTTTTCAATTTCTCCCAACTCAATCCGGTATCCACGGATCTTTACCTGAAAGTCATTGCGTCCCAAGTACTCAAGATTACCATCGGGCAACCAGCGGACAAGGTCACCGGTTTTATAAAGTCGGGTATAACCGTTGGCGATATCTGCGTCAGTGGCAAAAGGATTATCAATAAACCGCTCTGCTGTGAGTTCAGGTTGATTCAGATAACCACGAGCCAGGCTGACTCCACCAATATATAACTCTCCGGGTACGCTGATGGGGCTAGGCTGGTTGTTGTTATCCAGTACATAGAGTCGGGTATTGTCAATGGCCTTACCTAACGAGATACTTGCCGTATTGCGCAATAAGCTGTGAGTGGCGCAGACAGTTGTTTCTGTAAGTCCGTATAGATTAAATGTGATTGTTGCAGGAATATTGTCCAGTATATTCAGATTCTCCCCAGCGATACCTATCACTTCCAAGCAAGAATTTGATAACTCCCAAGAGTGTTGCTTCATCAGAGCCGTCGGAATAAATGCTTTTTTTATGGCTTGTTCATTAATCAATGCTATCAGCTGGGTAATATCTTTTTGTTGATGCTCAGATGCCATAAATAACTGACACCCAGAAAACAGGCTCGGAAATAATTCATAAACTGAAGCATCGAAAACATAGTTAGAAAACAAGAGCACATGTAATTCATCGCTTAAATAGTGAGTTCTCATAACAAACTGACTCAAATTGATGACGCTTTCGTGCTCAATCATCACACCTTTAGGCTGTCCTGTGGTACCTGAGGTATAAATCACATAAGCCAGATCCTGAGCTTTGCTTACAGGCGATAGATTTTCAGTGACATAGTTTTCCATGTCTGACATCTGATCGGTGGCAATTAATACGGGGGGCTGCTGTTCTTGAAGTTTACTGATCCAGCCGTTTAACTGTCCAGTGTAATGACTTTGAGTTAGTAGCAGGGGAGCTTTCGTATCCTCCAGTATAAACAGCGTTCGTGACTGAGGATACTCTGGCGCAACCGGCACGTATGCCCCGCCGGCTTTTAATACGGCCAGAATACTGATTATCATCTCCGGTGACCGGTCAAGATACAGCGCAATCAGGGTATCTGGTGATAATGAGCTACCATGGCGTTGCTGGTAAGTTGCTCTGATCTGTCGTGCTAGCTGATTGGCCCGCAGATTTAGTTGTCGGTAAGTTAACTGCTGATTCTCAAACACCAGAGCGATATTATCCGGCGTTTTATCTACCTGATCTTCAAATAGCTGGTATAGGGTATTGTCTTTTGGATATGGCGCATCAGTTGCATTCCAAGTATGTAATAAGGTATGACGTTCTTGCCTAGAAAGCACATCAATCTGATTAAGGTGTTGTGTGGTGTTTTCTGTCAGTGCTGTCAGAACACGAAGATACATGGCATTAAAACGCCTGATTGTGTCTTCGGTAAATAAACCGACAGCATAGTTCCATTGCCCCTGAATGCATTTTGCACTGTCATCCATAAACAGACTGAGATCAAACTTTGCTGGACTGTATTTTACCTCATCTTCTGCCGTGAAAGCTGTAAAAGGCAGGCTGGTATAACTGTCACTATCTGTGTCAAAGGACTGAAGACTAAACATCACTTGAAAGACAGGGTGCCTGGAGGTATCTCGTTCAATGTTTAATTCACTGACCAGTTTCTCAAACGGCAACTCCTGATGTGTTTTTGCATCGGCAACAGTGGCGTGTACCTGCTCAATCAGTGTGTTCAGCGTTCCGTTAGAATCAAGTTGCAGTCGTAATGGCAGAGCGTTAACAAAAAAACCAATGAGCGCTTGCGTCTGAGGATGATGCCGGTTATCTGAGGGGGTTCCAAGCACTAAGTCTGACTGGTTACTGAGTTTGTTCAGCAACAGGTAAAATCCACTGAGCAGTATGGTGTAAAGTGTGGTTTCCTTATCGCAGGCTAACTGTCTCAGCCGGTCGGACAACTTTTCGGTAAGGTTAAAGTTATCATTAGCCCCTTGGTAGTCAATATGTTGGGGACGCGGGTAATCAGCAGGCAGGTTTAATGTTTCATAACCAGCTAACTGTTGTTTCCAATGCGATAAGGTTTTATCCAGCACCTCTCCCTGTAGGTAGTGACGCTGCCAGTCGGCATAATCTCCATAACTGATGGATAAGGCTGGAAGCTGCGAAGGACGCAACTCTCGCAATGACTTATAAATTTCAGCCAGTTCCTGCATAAACACAGCCATTGACCAGCCATCAAAGGCAATATGATGCCATACCAATAACAGATGGCGCTCATGCTTACAACGATACAGGCACAACCGTAAGGGTGGTTCTTCAGTTAAATTAAACGGCTGAGCTATTGCTGTTTGCACAGACAGTTTTAGCTCATTATGACTGTCCAAAAACCCGCATTGATAAGACAAAGGGCTCTGGCATCCCTTGGTATAATACATCCCTGTTTCATTATCTTGATGATATGTACTGTTGAGTACCCGATGACGCATAGCTAGCTGATTAATTGCTCTCAGCAATAATGTATCATCTGCTGTTTCATCTAGCGTCACCATATGAGGTATATGATAAGAAGCTGTACCCTGTTCATATTGTTCAATAAATAACAACCGCTCTTGGGCAAAAGAGAGTGGCAGATGATTTTGATTTTTTGAAACCGGAATAATAATCTGTGTGGCTGAGAGCTTATCAGCCAGTCGTGCAACAGTAGGATTAGCAAATAACAATGCTAGCGGAATATCTTTATCTAGCATTTGACGACTTTTAGCAGTTAAACGAATCGCTGAAATTGAATCTCCGCCGATCCTGAAGAAATTATCATGAATGCCGACACGTTCGAGTCCCAAGACTTCAGCCCAAACGGCACAGAGCTGAGTTTCAGTTTCTGTGCGTGACGCCACATAACTATCGGTATTTATAAATTCAGGGGCAGGTAAGGCGCGACGATCTAGCTTGCCATTGATGGTTAAGGGTATATCTTCAATCACAGTGAACGTAGCCGGCACCATATATTCTGGCAGGCTGGCTTGCAATTGTTGACGTAATGAGTCAGCTAGAGCAGTTATACGATCTTTGTCTTTCGATGCACGGGTATCAGCAGCAATACAATAGGCAGCCAGATATTTAGTGCCTTCCCGCTCACGGTCAACAACTACCGCCTGTGATACTTGTGGCAATGCTGTCAGCGCCTTTTCAATTTCTCCCAACTCAATCCGGTATCCACGGATCTTTACCTGAAAGTCATTGCGTCCCAAGTACTCAAGATTGCCATCGGGCAACCAGCGGACAAGGTCACCGGTTTTATAAAGTCGGGTATAACCGTTGGCGATATCTGCGTCAGTGGCAAAAGGATTATCAATAAACCGCTCTGCTGTGAGTTCAGGTTGATTAAGATAACCACGAGCAAGACCTGCACCGCCTATATACAACTCTCCAATAACCCCCATAGGGGCCAGTTGCAAGCTGGTATTGAGCACATAAATCTTACGTGTATTAATTGGCCGTCCAATTGGCACACTACCTTCAAATGAAGGTTCACTTATCCAAGTTGTAGTAAAGGTAGTACTTTCTGTAGGTCCGTAGCCATTGATAATATATGTTGGGCGGTGAGACTGACGGACAATAGCCCTTATTATATTTGGAGTTAATACTTCTCCACCTGTTAGCAGATACTTTAAGCTACCAAATAAATCAGGTTTTTGTCTGTATAAACTATCAAAAAGTCCCCTAGTAACCCAGAGTATTGAAATTTTATGTTGCTTGATCAACTTAGTTATTTGTTGTTCCGAAACAACATGAGTTGATTTAGGAATAATCAGTTTTGCTCTATGTAATAGAGCACTCCAAATTTCAAAAGTAGCCGCATCAAAATTTGGGCTTGCCAACTGTAGAAATACATCAGTCGGTAAAATGTCAGCAACAGATTTATTTATTGCCAGTGATACAACTCCCTGATGAGTTGTCATAACTCCTTTAGGCTTTCCGGTGGTACCTGAGGTATAAATCACATAAGCCAGATCCTTAGCTTTGCTTACAGGCGATAGATTATCAGTGGCATAGTTTGCCATGTCTGACATTTGATCGGTGGCAACTAATACGGGAGGCTTTCCCTTCAGTTTATTAATCCAGCCGTCTAATTGATCGGTATAATGACTTTGAGTCAGTAACAGGGGAGCTTTCGTATCCTCCAGTATAAACAGCGTTCGTGACTGAGGATACTCTGGCGCAACCGGCACGTATGCCCCGCCGGCTTTTAATACGGCCAGAATACTGATTATCATCTCCGGTGACCGGTCAAGATACAGCGCAATCAGGGTATCTGGTGATAATGAGCTACCGTGGCGTTGCTGGTAAGTTGCTCTGATCTGTCGTGCTAGCTGATTGGCTCGCAGATTTAATTGCCTGTAAGTTAACTGCTGATCCTCAAACACCAGAGCGATATTATCCGGCGTTTTATTTACCTGCTCTTCAAATAGTTGGTATAGGGTATTGTCTTTTGGATATGGTACATCAGTTGCATTCCAGGTATGCAGTAAGGTATGACGTTCACTGTTACTTAACAGATTAATGGAGGTATGAGGTTGTTCCACAGCCGTGCTGATGCTTTCTAAAATCGAGAAGATTTGCTCTTTAATACGTGTAACTTGTTTAATACTTATTAGTGTAGTGTCATAGCAAAGCCGAACGGTTAATGTCTCATCATGTTCATGGGCCATTAACGATAAGGGATAATCAGTTTTTTCCTTTGATCCCCGCATAGTAATCTGGGTTTTCTTGTCTTGATCTATAGGGTTGGGATAGTTTTCAAAAACCAGCAGGCTGTGGAATAAACGTTCACCCTGTGATTGCAAAGAGGATAAAGAGACGCTGCTGTGGCTGTTCAGTGCTGCAATTTGCTGCTGAATTAACTGGAGTACGCAAGCGCAAGAAGCCTCTTTCTCCCAATTGACAGTCAGTGGTAGCGTATTAATGTATAGTCCAACACTGTTTTCAATACCCTGTACCGGAATATCTCTTCCCGATACCGTGGTTCCCACAATGGTTTGATTGCTGTTACTGTAGACCTGTAGCACCTTGTGCCAGGCAAACTGAACGGCTGCATTTAGGGTAATACCCTGTGACTGACATTGTGCTTTTAACTGGTGTAACGTGTGTCCTGTGAGTTGTAAGTCTATTTCTCTCGGTACAGTGATTGTCCGGTGCTTATTTAAGTCAACAGGATTATCCAATAAGTAACGCAGATTAGTTGTACCCTGCCAGCTTGTTTTCTGCTGTTTCCAGTAAGTATCTGTTTCTGCCTGGTGCTGTTGATGATATCGCTGAACCTCAGAATACGTAGTCTCAGAGGCTATATTGACTTGCTGTTTTGCGATCAGTTGTTGATAGGTATGATGAATAAATTGCCATAGTATCGGGTTACTCCACCCATCACTGACAGCATGGTGTTCTGTTTTCATTACCGTGTAATGGTCATTAGAATGTTTAATGATCATCAGGCGTAATAGACCCGGTGTATTCAGGTTAAATCCCTGTTTCCGGTCGTTTTGCTGCAATAGGGCAATACGTTCTTCCCGCTCAGATGCGTTAAGATAACCCAGATCAATCTCTGTAAAGTGATCATCTGTCAGCACACCATTCTTCAAGATTACCTGTAATGGCTCACCTTCCGTATCCAGTGCCATTCTTAGTACGGGGTAACGCTCAGAAGCTAACTGCCAAGCCTTTTTATATAGCGGAACATTGAGAGAATGATGATAATCAAGCAATAGCTGCACTCGGTAGGCATCATCGTCAGGGAAAGCCAAATCATGATAAACAAATCCCTGCTGTAAACTACTTGCAGGGTAAATGGCCTCTATTTCATTATCCTGATAACGGGACTGTAATTGCCGTAAACGCTCAATACTCAGTCCTGTTGTCTGATAATCTGAAGGGGTTCGGATACCTCCAGTTTTCGCTCGTTTAACAGATACTTTCGTCACTTTCTTCACTGCCTGCTCAAAGGCCTGAAGGAATAAACCGGTCTGTGTTTCATTTAATTGTGATAACACATGAAACGATAAACAATTGTTTTGTACGGCACCGTTAATGTTCAGCCGCAAGGTGTTTTTATTGGCAGGTGAGACAGCCTGACCTGTACTCTCAGCCACCAGTTGCCACATGTTTTCCTTATCCGCGCCACCCAACTGACCCAGATAATTAAAACTGATGTCTGCAAGTGTCGGCTCTAGCAACCCTGCCTGTTGCAATGCACTAAACCCAATCCCTTTATCTGGAATTTTCCTTAACTGTTCTTTGGTAGCAATGATGGTTTCTGCGGTGTTCTCACGGTCCACTAAGCGTACCGGATAAGCGATGGTAAACCAGCCGACGGTGCGTGATGTATCCATTTGCGCTGCAATCGGTTCACGCCCATGTCCTTCCAGTGTAATAACATGAGACAACTGATCAAAGGTCTGACTTAAAGCTATTGCTAATGCGGCCAGTAATAAGTCATTGATTTCTGTGTGATAACCCTCTGGCGCTTTACGAAGTAACTGCTGAGTAACCGTCTTATCCCATTGTATGGTATGTTCACTCACCGGTGACAATGGCAAATGACAACGGTCTGTTTTATCATAAATACCTTTCCAGTAATCCACCTGAGCGCTATGCTGATTTGCATACAGTGCTACCGTCTTCACCCACTGACGATAACTGCTAGTTTTTGCAGGCAACGAGTGCCCCGTTAACAGTTGTTGCATATCATTGGAAAGAATCCGCCAAGAGACGGCATCAATAATTAAATGATGCAGTATAAAGCAAAGCCTTGCACTGCCATCACTGTAACCTGTCAAATGAATAACCTTCCACAGTGGACCTTTTTCAATGTTCAAATCTGCCTGATGTTCTGTCAGTTTCGACTGAACTGACTGAACGCTCAACCCTTTCATGGAAAGGGAAATAAGGGGGTTGTTTTCTGTTTGCAGATGGTAGGTTTGTTGCCATCCTGACGGTGTTTGAGTAAAATAAAGGCGTAAACTGTCGTGATGAAGAGTCAGATTTTCCAGTGCTGACTGTATGGTTTGAACAGAGACTGACCCTGGAATCTTTTGCATAAAGGCCTGATTAAAGTGATCAGGGTCAGAGAACGTCCAGTCAAAAAACTGTTGCTGAATTGGTAGCAGGTTAAAACGGCCTTCCAAAATGCCCTGTTCAGTTTCAACAGCCACCGTTGCAGTCGTATCTACCAGTCGTTGCGCTAATAATGCTACAGTGGGTGCTTCAAATATATCTTTCACCTGCAATGCCAGGTCTTTCTGGCGTAACCGTGAAGTTATCTGAATACAGAGAATCGAATCTCCGCCGATCCGAAAGAAATTATCATGAATTCCTACACGTTCGAGTCCCAAGACTTCAGCCCAAACAGCACAAAGTTGAGTTTCCATTTCTGTGCGTGGCGCCACATAACTATCGGTATTTATAAATTCTGGGGCAGGTAAGGCGCGACGATCTAGCTTGCCATTGATGGTTAGAGGTATGTGTTCAATCACAGTGAACGTGGACGGCACCATATATTCTGGCAGGCTGGCTTGCAATTGTTGACGTAATGAGTCAGTTAGAGTAGTTATACGAGCTTTGTCTTTCAATGCACGGGTATCAGCAGCAATACAATAGGCGGCCAGATATTTAGTGCCTTCCCGCTCACGGTCAATCACCACCGCCTGTGATACTTGTGACAATGCTGTCAGCGCCTTTTCAATTTCCCCCAACTCAATCCGGTATCCACGGATTTTTACCTGAAAATCATTGCGCCCCAAGTACTCGAGATCGCCATCAGGTAACCAACGAACGAGGTCACCGGTTTTATAAAGTCGGGTATAACCGTTGGCGATATCCTCTTCTGTCGCGAAAGGGTTATCAATAAAACGTTCAGCAGTTAATTCAGGACGGTTTAAATAGCCTCTCGCCAGACCAGCACCACCTAAATACAGTTCACCGGGAGTCCCTACAGACAGAGCCTGAAGCTGTGTAGACAAAACATACGCTTTAACATTTCCGTAAGGTTTTCCTAAACCCTTGTTTATAGCTGGATAAACCTGTGAGAAGTGAGAACCAACTGTGGCTTCAGTAGGACCGTACTCATCAACGACCTTATTAGTATAGTGACACAAATCAAGCACATCGTGACAGCCAAGTGCTTCTCCTCCAAGTATAATCATACCTAACTGATGCGACATGCCAGGCAACACTTGCCTGGCGATACTCGGCGTCGTTGTTATCAGAGAAACGTTATTTACACTCAAATGTTTTTGGTATGACAGCGAATCTAAAATATCCCCACCATAGATACAAATAGTGCTCCCCGCTAGCAATGGACAAAGAGTAGCTGTTACAGAAAGATCGAAGCAATAATTAGATGAAAAGTCCACGCGCTTATAATAATCAGAAGTATGTGCCAAAAACATAGTAAAATAATTAACAACGCTACAATGTTCAATCATTACCCCTTTGGGATTTCCTGTGGTTCCCGAAGTATAAATCACATAAGCCAAATCCTTAGCTTTGCTTATAGGTGACAGATTGTCCGTAGCATAGTTTGCCATGTCTGACATTTGATCGGTGGCAATTAATACGGGGGGCTGTTCTTGCAGTTTACTAATCCAGCCGTCTAATTGATCGGTATAATGACTTTGAGTCAGTAGCAGGGGCGCTTTTGTATCCTCCAATATAAACAGTGTTCGTGACTGAGGATACTCCGGCGCAACCGGCACGTATGCCCCGCCGGCTTTTAATACGGCCAGAATACTGATTATCATCTCCGGTGACCGGTCAAGATACAGCGCAATCAGGGTATCTGGTGATAATGTGCTATCGTGGCGTTGCTGATAAATTGCTCTGATCTGTCGTGCCAGCTGATTGGCCCGAAGATTTAGTTGCCTGTAAGTTAACTGCTGATCCTCAAACACCAGAGCGATATTATCCGGCGTTTTATCTACCTGTGCTTCAAATAGCTGGTATAGGGTATTGTCTTTTGGATATGGTACATCAGTTGCATTCCAGGTATGCAACAAAAGATCCCGCTCCTGACTATTCAGCAAAGAGATTTTACTGAGAGGGTTTGATGGTTCACAAATACAACGCTCGAGTAACTGAACAAAACGCTTTGAAAGATAACTCATTTCTTCAGGCTGAAAATAAGCATATTGATAATTTAATCGCAGTATCAGCTGGTCTGTATCCTGAAAATCAACCAAACGAAAATGCAATGGTTCGTTTGCTTCACCACTGAGATGATTTATAAAAGGGTGTGTCGATTGTATTACTTTATTATCTTGCGCATATACTTCATAGTTTACATAAATATCACTCAGATTATCGTGCGAGATACCCAACAAACGGGAAACATGACTTTGTGGGAACTGATGGTATCGCAAACTCTGCTTTAATTGCTTATTTACCAGCAAAAGTAATTCATTAAAGTCATGGCATTCATTCATGTGCAAGGCGGCAAGAGTTGTATCTGAATGCATACCTATTGTTTGCATTCCACCTTTTCTTTTTCTTCCGTGCACGGCAGTGCTAACCACCAATTCATTGAGATCCATCGTTTGAGTAAAGTACAAGGTAACGGCACTCAACATCAAAGTGAGTGGGCTAATCTTACAGGTCTGGCAAAATTCTTTTACTGTCGAACTCAGTGTTGCTGTCAGCGGTACTGAGTGTATCCCGCTGTTTTTTTGTTGATAATATCGAGGCAGACGAGTAATGGTATGTTGTTGTAAAAAAGTCTTCCAGAAAGCAGCATCTTTTGCATAACGGGTTGAGTGTAAATAGCTATGAGCGCTGTCTGCAACCGGACGATAGGATGATGGTTCAGATGAGTGACATGCCAAAGGGTTCTGATAAAAATCGTACACCCTTTTTATTATTTCAACTGTGCTGATTCCATCACAAAAAAAATGATGGAATCTAAAAAAAATATAGTAACGATTTTTAGTTAATTTCAGAAGGGCAATCTGATAACGCTCACTTTTAGAAATATCAAAAATTTTTTCATACTGTGACTGCATCCAGTTATGTGCTGTTTCTTCGGGTGAATGTTCTTGGGAATAATCAAGATATTCAACTATAGCTGCTACTTTGTCAGCAGGTAAGACTCGTTGAAGTGGCAATCCTTCTTTCTGAGGAACGATTTCTAATCGCAGAGCATCATAACGAGCAACAATGCTTTTCCATGCCTGATTTATACGACTCAGACAAACTTCTTCTTCTATCAGCATATAAGCGCCAATATTATATATTGGGCTATTCGGATGAGCTAACTGGTCTAAATAAACATTTTCTTGTGCGGGATGCAAAGGAAAAGTCGAAATAATTTTTTTCATAGAGGTCTAAAACTGCTTAATATTAATACCCCCCTCTTAAAATGATTTTCTCAAAGAAATGAGCCTGCTTTCTATATAATGACTCATTTTTTGATCTTGATCATTTTCCAGATAAAACCCCGTATAGAAAGTTATTCATATCTATTGATATGTAGGATATTGTTTTTTTTTGTATTTAACATATAGATATTTAACATATAGATATTTAACTTTCTTTAGCTGTTAATTACACTGCAAAAAAAAGAAGAGGTGTGAATGATAATTGCAATAAATAATATCATTATAATTAAACAATATATATATGTATTAATACCTATTTAGGTAATAACTCAATCTTGTATGTACAGTTTTATATGTAGTTAACGCGATGCCCTACTTTTCATAATCGCCAATTTTTCACATTGTAATGGCGGATTATCTAATGAATTGTTAATCATCACAGCTACCGTGTGAGATAACACCTTACGAGTAACCTTATTAGTCAGATGCCACAGACTACGTACCCTAACCTTCTAGATATTAAACTGCTCGGCACCGTCGACCTATTAGTATATACGACAATATATTTTCATTCCCTCTAATGTCAAGAAATCACATCCTGTTTTTTCTAGCTGCAAAGCACTTGTAGAGAAACTTAATCCCAGATGGCAAAAGCCTGCTTCTGGTCTTCTCTTCTTTGAGCTGCGGGATGCGTATATCGACCTAAATCCACCGAGAAAAAATTACGCATAATACCCGATAACTTCAGCATTCGCTGGGCGGTGAAGATTCTCTTGATCTCAATCAGCGACTTCTCTTGTCTCTGAGTAGGCTGATGTGCATTCTCTACCCGATTGTTAAGCCCTTTATGTCGCCGATGATCCGTCTTTTTTCATAGGAATTTGATGGACTGATTATAACTGCGTAGCTTGTCTGTAACGATCACTCTATGTGCAGGATTTGGCCCCATAAGCCTTTTAAAAAAACGAGTGATAGCCTTTTTATTTCGGCGATTCTGGATAAATATATCCAACTCATACCCTTAACTGTCGACCGCACGCCAAAGGATATATTTGGTGCTATTAATGCGAATATTCATCTCATCCAATTGCCATTTGTCACTATGCTTATGTTCTCGTTTTATTAAAACGGAGTAAGACTTACGACTGAATTTCAGACACCATTCTCGTACGCTCTCATAGCCCACCCTAACGCCCCGTTTAGCCATCATTTCTTCAATATCCCAGTAACTAAGGCTAAACCTGTGATAGAAGAAAATACAATAATCGATGATGCTGGCTGGGAAACGGTAACCTTTAGGGGTATGAGTGAGCATGGTTAGTCCTGTTTATTACTGGATGAACTAACCATAACAACAAATATCCTGATAAGTTAACGATGCCCTTTCAACACAAGAATGGTCGGAATTCTCCGGTGTTTGCTGAGCGTCCAGTTGATAGGCAGTATTGGCCTGAAGGTCGATAATACTGACTGAAGACAACTCAAGACCACGCTCACGAGCCCCCTGTTTTACCATTATAAAACTTGACCAGACCTTCCGTCTTTTTACCGCTTTTTTCCATAAAACTAGCATCGATAACTGCAATCATTGTTCTTTTTCCTGTTAACTGCTCAGCAAGCAAACGGAAGTTAAAGTCTGTAAAATCAAAGATTCTCCGATACCAACGAGTCAGACGTTTTTCGATCATCTCACAGTAGCGACTCATATTTCTAAACGTTACTTTGCCCTGAAAAACCATTAACACAGACAGTAGTGCTTCAACAAATGTTCTTTGTTGTTTTTTTACACTGGACATTGCCTTCATAATTTTGTTTACTGTGTCTTCCATGAGTTATCTTCTGTCTTGAATTGAAACGTTTACAGATGATACTCATGGAGTTCAATTAGTCAAAAACTGTCCGAAGTATTGAATGAGAAGACACAGATTTTTTACGTCGAACTCAGGTCTTTCAGAGTATAAAGAACCTCTCTGGATTTGATGATACTGTAATGGTTATAATGCGTTGCGACGTTATGATATATTTTTTTCGTAATCACTGATTGAATATCACTGATACTTCTGGCTATTGAATCAGTATCTTTACATATTTCCGAGCCTTCCTTCAAATCTTTCCCTGCTACAGTTAAAGTAACCGTTGTCGTATTCAATTGATCTACTTTAGATTGCACTAGTATATTTTCAACGGGTATGTTTTCCTGTATTTTTTCAAAATAATCAGAGTCAATATACTCAAAATCAATACCGGCATACTTAGTCATATTTTCAATCTCTTGTCTTGTTAACCTTGTATCAAAGTCTTCGTCAATTGGCTTATCTTTACTGGTATGCAAGTATGTATCTATTAAACAAACATTAATATCATGCCATCCAGCCTTTTCAAGCTGAGAAGCTATTTCCAGTGAAATAAGACCACCTAATGACCAACCGGCAAGTCTTACTGGTTCATTTTTCCTGAGTAGTGGCATGATTTTTTCCAGATAAACTTTACCCAGTTTTTTCAGACAAGAAATTTTTTTACTATATAGTAAGTTATAGTTATTGACACCAATACAGCTGTATGTATCCTTCAATTGACTGGCAAGTTGCTGATAAACTTCAGCACCTGCAATCCCAGGATGAATCATAAATAACTGGGGAAGATTGGTAGAGTCTGGTGTTAAAGATGTTATCAGTTTATCTTGATTTGATCGCCCTATAACCTCTGCCAGTCGTGCAACAGTAGGATTAGCAAATAACAATGCCAACGGAATATCTTTATCCAGCATTTGACGGCTTTTAGCAGTTAAACGAATCGCTGAAATTGAATTTCCGCCAATCCGGAAGAAATTATCATGAATGCCGACACGTTCGAGTCCCAAGACTTCAGCCCAAACGGCACAGAGCTGAGTTTCAGTTTCTGTACGTGGCGCCACATAATTATCGGTATTTATAAATTCAGGGGCAGGTAAGGCGCGACGATCTAGCTTGCCATTGATGGTTAAGGGTATATCTTCAATCACAGTGAACGTGGCCGGCACCATATACTCTGGCAGGCTGGCTTGCAATTGTTGACGTAATGAGTCAGCTAGAGCAGTTATACGATCTTTGTCTTTCGATGCACGGGTATCAGCAGCAATACAATAGGCAGCCAGATATTTACTGCCTTCCCGCTCACGGTCAATAACCACCGCCTGTGATACTTGCAGCAAAGCTGTTAGCGCCTTTTCAATTTCCCCCAACTCAATCCGGTATCCACGGATCTTTACCTGAAAGTCATTGCGTCCCAAGTATTCAAGATTACCATCGGGTAACCAGCGGACAAGATCACCAGTTTTATAAAGTCGGGTATAACCGTTGGCAATATCCGCTTCAGTGGCAAAAGGGTTATCAATAAACCGCTCTGCTGTGAGTTCAGGTTGATTTAGATAACCACGAGCCAGGCCGACTCCACCAATATATAACTCTCCGGGTACGCCTATTGCTACGGGTTCTTTTTCCTCAGATAAAATGTAAACTTTTTCGTTAGGTAATGGCTTTCCAATATGGCTCTCTTTTCCTTTAGAGTACATTGCATTGCTACTCCATATACAGCTCTCTGTTGGACCATACACTTGTGAAACAGTATTAAAAATACCTGATAAAGATTCGTAGAGTTCTGTGGAACCGCTCTCACCACCCACAAGAATCTGTATATGAGAGCAATCTAAAAATTCGTTTGAATCGGATAATAGTACCTGCCACATAGATGGTGTTTGTTGTATGATATCGATATTTTTTTTGTGGTTTTGCAGATCGTTTTGAAATCTTTCTGTATTTGATAAAACAGTCATTCCTCCACAAATCAGAGGAAGAGCAAACTCTAACCCAAAAATGTCAAACACATATTGGGAGCAGCCAAGTATTGATAATTTTTCTTTATTATTTTGGTAATATTTTTTCTGTCCTGAAATAAAATTAGCAAAAGCATTTTGTGAAAGCATCACCCCTTTGGGATTTCCTGTGGTACCTGAGGTATAAATCACATAAGCTAGATCCTTAGCTTTACTTACAGGCGATAGATTTTCGGTGGCATAGTTTGCCATGTCTGACATCTGATCGGTGGCAATTAATACGGGGTGCTGTTCTTTCAATTTACTGATCCAGCCATCTAACTGACCGGTGTAATGACTTTGAGTCAGTAGCAGGGGCGCTTTCGTATCCTCCAATATAAACAGTGTTCGTGACTGAGGATACTCTGGCGCAATCGGCACGTATGCCCCGCCGGCTTTTAATACGGCCAGAATACTGATTATCATCTCCGGTGACCGGTCAAGATACAGTGCAATCAGGGTATCTGGTGATAATGTGCTACCGTGGCGTTGCTGGTAAGTTGCTCTGATCTGTCGTGCCAGCTGATTGGCTCGCAGATTTAGTTGCCTGTAAGTTAACTGCTGATCCTCAAACACCAGAGCGATATTATCCGGCGTTTTATCTACCTGATCTTCAAATAGCTGGTATAGGGTATTGTCTTTTGGATATGGCGCATCAGTTGCATTCCAGGTATGCAGTAAGGTATGACGTTCTTGTCTGGAAAGCACATCAATCTGATTAAGGTGTTGTGTGGTATTTTCCACCAGCGCTGTCAGAACGCGAAGATACATGGCATTAAAACGCCTGATTGTGTCTTCGGTAAATAAACCGACAGCATAGTTCCATTGCCCCTGAATACAGTTGTCACTGTCATCTACGAACAGACTGAGATCAAACTTTGCCGGACTGTACTCTACTTTCTCTTCTGCTGTGAAAACTGTAAAAGGCAGGCCTGTACAACTGTCACTATCTGTGTCAAAGGACTGAAGACTAAACATCACTTGAAAGACAGGGTGCCTAGAGGTATCTCGTTCAATGTTTAATTCACTGACCAGTTTCTCAAACGGCAACTCCTGATGTGTTTTTGCGTCGGCAACAGTGGCGTGTACCTGCTCAATCAGTGTGTTCAGCGTTCCGTTAGAATCAAGTTGCAGTCGTAATGGCAGAGCGTTAACAAAAAAACCAATGAGCGCTTGTGTCTGAGGATGATGCCGGTTATCTGAGGGGGTTCCAAGCACTAAGTCTGACTGGTTACTGAGTTTATTAAGTAACAGGTAAAATCCACTGAGCAGTATGGTATAAAGCGTGGTTTCCTTATCGCAGGCTAACTGCCTCAGCCGGTCGGACAACTTTTCGGTAAGGTTAAAGTTATCATTAGCCCCTTGGTAGTCAATATGTTGGGGACGCGGGTAATCGGCAGGCAGGTTTAATGTTTCATAACCAGCTAACTGTTGTTTCCAATGCGATAAGGTTTTATCCAGCACCTCTCCCTGTAGGTAGTGACGCTGCCAGTCGGCATAATCTCCATAACTGATGGATAAGGCTGGAAGCTGCGAAGGACGCAACTCACGCAGTGACTTATAAATTTCAGCCAGTTCCTGCATAAACACAGCCATTGACCAGCCATCAAAGGCAATATGATGCCATACCAATAACAGATGACGTTCATGCTTACAACGATACAGGCACAACCGTAAGGGTGGTTCTTCAGTTAAATTAAACGGCTGAGCTATTGCTGTTTGCACAGACAGTTTTAGCTCATTATGACTGTCCAAAAACCCGCATTGATAAGACAAAGGGCTCTGGCATCCCTTGGTATAATACATCCCTGTTTCATTATCTTGATGATATGTACTGTTGAGTACCCGATGATGCATAGCTAGCTGATTAATTGCTCTCAGCAATAATGTATCATCTGCTGTTTCATCTAGCGTCACCATATGAGGTATATGATAAGAAGCTGTACCCTGTTCATATTGTTCAATAAATAACAACCGCTCTTGGGCAAAAGAGAGTGGCAGATGATTTTGATTTTTTGAAACCGGAATAATAATCTGTGTGGCTGAGAGCTTATCAGTCAGTCGTGCAACAGTAGGATTAGCAAATAATAATGCTAGCGGAATATCTTTATCTAGCATTTGACGACTTTTAGCAGTTAAACGAATCGCTGAAATTGAATCTCCGCCGATCCTGAAAAAATTATCATGAATGCCGACACGTTCGAGTCCCAAGACTTCAGCCCAAACGGCACAGAGCTGAGTTTCGGTTTCTGTGCGTGGCGCCACATAACTATCGGTATTTATAAATTCAGGGGCAGGTAAGGCGCGACGATCTAGCTTGCCATTGATGGTTAAGGGTATATCTTCAATCACAGTGAACGTGGCCGGCACCATATATTCTGGCAGGCTGGCTTGCAATTGTTGGCGCAATGCATCAGTCAGAGCAGTTATACGAGCCTTGTCTTTCGATGCGCGGGTATCAGCAGCAATACAATAGGCAGCCAGATATTTATTGCCTTCCCGATCACGGTCAATAACCACTGCCTGTGATACTTCTGACAATGCTGTCAGCGCATTTTCAATTTCCCCCAACTCAATCCGGTATCCACGGATCTTCACCTGAAAATCATTGCGCCCCAAGTACTCGAGATTACCATCGGGTAACCAGCGGACAAGGTCACCAGTTTTATAAAGTCGGGTATAACCGTTGGCGATATCCTCTTCTGTAGCGAAAGGGTTATCAATAAACCGCTCAGCTGTGAGTTCAGGTTGATTTAGATAACCTCTGGCAAGACCTGCACCGCCTATATATAACTCTCCAATAACCCCCATAGGGGCCAGTTGTAAGCTAGTATTGAGCACATAAACCTTACGTGTATTAATTGGCCGTCCAATTGGCACACTATCTTCAAATGAACGTTCACTTATCCAAGTTGTAGCAAAGGTAGTACTTTCTGTAGGTCCATAGCCATTGATAATGTATTTTGGGCGGTGAGACTGACGGACAATAGCCCTTATTACATTTGGAGTTAATACTTCTCCACCTGTTAGCAGATACTTTAAGCTACCAAATAAATCAGGTTTTTGTCTGTATAAACTATCAAAAAGTCCTCTGGTAACCCAGAGTATTGAAATTTTATGTTGCTTGAGCAACTTAGTTATTTGTTGTTCGGAAACAACATGAGTTGATTTAGGAATAATCAGTTTTGCTCTATGTAATAGAGCACTCCAAATTTCAAAAGTAGCCGCATCAAAATTTGGGCTTGCCAACTGTAGAAATACATCAGTCGGTAAAATGTCAGCAACAGATTTATTTATTGCCAGTGATACAACTCCCTGATGAGTTGTCATAACTCCTTTAGGCTTTCCTGTGGTACCTGAGGTATAAATCACATAAGCCAAATCCTTAGCTTTGCTCACAGGCGATAGATTTTCAGTGACATAGCTTTCCATGTCTGACATCTGATCGGTGGCAATTAATACAGGGGGCTGTTCCTTCAGTTTACTGATCCAGCTATCTAGCTGACCGGTGTAATGACTTTGAGTCAGTAGCAGGGGCGCTTTCGTATCCTCCAATATAAACAGCGTTCGTGACTGAGGATACTCTGGCGCAACCGGCACGTATGCCCCGCCGGCTTTTAATACGGCCAGAATACTGATTATCATCTCCAGTGACCGATCAAGATACAGTGCAATCAGGGTATCTGGTGATAATGTTCTACCGTGGCGTTGCTGGTAAGTTGCTCTGATCTGTCGTGCCAGCTGATTGGCCCGAAGATTTAGTTGCCTGTAAGCTAACTGCTGACCCTCAAACACCAGAGCGATATTATCCGGCGTTTTATCTACCTGTGCTTCAAATAGCTGATATAGGGTATTGTCTTTGGGGTACGGTGCATCAGTTGCATTCCAAGTATGTAATAAGGTATGACGTTCTTGCCTAGAAAGCACATCAATCTGATTAATGTGTTGTGTGGTGTTTTCTGTCAGTGCTGTCAGAACACGAAGATACATGGCATTAAAACGCCTGATTGTGTCTTCGGTAAATAAACCGACAGCATAGTTCCATTGCCCCTGAATACAGTTGTCACTGTCATCTACGAACAGACTGAGGTCAAACTTTGCCGGACTGTACTGTACTTTATCTTCTGCCGTGAAAGTTGTAAAAGGCAGGTCTGTACAACTGTCGCTATCTGTGTCAAAGGACTGAAGACTAAACATCACTTGAAAGACAGGGTGTCTGGAGGTATCTCGTTCAATGTTTAATTCACTGACCAGTTTCTCAAACGGCAACTCCTGATGTGTTTTTGCATCGGCAACAGTGGCGTGTACCTGCTCAATCAGTGTGTTCAACGTTCCGTTAGAATCAAGTTGCAGTCGTAATGGCAGAGCGTTAACAAAAAAACCAATGAGCGCTTGTGTCTGAGGATGGTGCCGGTTATCTGAGGGGGTTCCAAGCACTAAGTCTGACTGGTTACTGAGTTTATTCAGCAACAGGTAAAATCCACTGAGCAGTATGGTATAAAGCGTGGTTTCCTTATCGCAGGCTAACTGTCTCAGCCGGTCGGACAACTTTTCGGTAAGGTTAAAGTTATCATTAGCCCCTTGGTAGTCAATATGTTGGGGACGCGGGTAATCGGCAGGCAGATTTAATGTTTCATAACCAGCTAACTGTTGTTTCCAATGCGATAAGGTTTTATCCAGCACCTCTCCTTGCAGGTAGTGACGTTGCCAATAGGCATAATCTCCATAACTGATGGATAAGGCTGGAAGCTGCGAAGGACGCAGCTCACACAGTGACTTATAAATTTCAGCCAGTTCCTGCATAAACACAGCCATTGACCAGCCATCAAAGGCAATATGATGCCATACCAATAACAGATGGCGCTCATGCTTACAACGATACAGGCACAACCGTAAGGGTGGTTCTTCAGTTAAATTAAACGGCTGAGCTATTGCTGTTTGCACAGACAGTTTTAGCTCATTGTGACTGTCCAAAAACCCGCATTGATAAGAAAGAGGGCTCTGACATTCCTTGGTATAATACATCCCTGTTTCATTATCTTGATGGTATGTACTGTTGAGTACCCGATGACGCATAGCTAGCTGATTAATTGCTCTCAGCAATAATGTATCATCTGCTGTTTCATCTAGCGTCACCATATGAGGTATATGATAAGAAGCTGTACCCTGTTCATATTGTTCAATAAATAATAACCGCTCTTGGGCAAAAGAGAGTGGCAGGTGATTTTGATGTTTTGAAACCGGAATAATAACCTTTGTTGTTGAGAGCTTATTAGCTAGTCGTGCAACGGTAGGATTATCAAATAACAATGCCAGAGCAATATCTTTATCCAGCATTTGACGGCTTTTAGCAGTTAAACGAATCGCTGAAATTGAATCTCCGCCGATCCTGAAGAAATTATCATGAATGCCGACACGTTTGAGTCCTAAAACATCTGCCCAAACGGCACAGAGCTGAGTTTCAGTTTCTGTGCGTGGCGCCACATAACTGTCGGTATTTATAAATTCAGGGGCAGGTAAGGCGCGACGATCTAGCTTACCATTGATGGTTAGAGGTATGTGTTCAATCATAGTGAACGTAGCCGGCACCATATACTCTGGCAGCCTGGCTTGCAATTGTTGACGCAATCCATCAGTCAGAGCAGTTATGCGAGCATTGTCTTTCGATGCACAGGTATCAGCAGCAATACAATAGGCAGCCAGATATTTAGTGCCTTCCCGCTCACGGTCAATAACCACCGCCTGTGATACTTGCGGCAAAGCTGTTAGCGCCTTTTCAATTTCCCCCAACTCAATCCGGTATCCACGGATTTTTACCTGAAAGTCATTGCGTCCCAAGTACTCAAGATTGCCATCGGGTAACCAGCGGACAAGATCACCGGTTTTATAAAGTCGGGTATAACCGTTGGCGATATCCGCTTCAGTGGCAAAAGGATTATCAATAAACCGCTCAGCTGTGAGTTCAGGTTGATTCAGATAACCACGAGCAAGACCGACTCCGCCAATATATAATTCTCCGAGTACGCCTGTCGGGGCAAGGCTTAATTTATTGTCAAGAACATAAAGCTGGGTATTATGAACAGGTTTCCCGATTGGTATATTTAATAGCTGATTAGTCTGTGAGCAATCAAAAAAAGTAACATCGATAGCTGCCTCTGTTGGACCATACAGATTATAAACCTGACAATTTCTATCAACAGGTGATATGTTTCTAAAATGTTCTACATGCTTTTTAGCCAGTACTTCTCCACTACAAAAAATCTGTCTCACTGTTTCAGGCAATTTGTAGTGTTTATCTTGCAGAAAATCACAAAAGACATTGAGCATTGACGGAACAAAGTGCACAGTTGTAATGTCATACTTTTGCATTAAATTATAAAGCTGTGCGGGTTCCTTATGCATATCTGGTGTAGCAACTACCAGCGTAGCACCAACCCAATGCCCCCAAAAGAACTCCCAAACCGATACATCAAAGCTATAAGGTGTTTTTTGTAAAATTTTATCTTTGTCTGTTAAGGGGTATTCAGTTTGCATCCAGTGTATTCTATTTACTACACTACAGTGCGAAAGCATCACCCCTTTGGGATTTCCTGTGGTACCTGAGGTATAAATCACATAAGCCAGATCCTGAGCTTTGCTTACAGGTAACAGATTATCAGTGGCATAGCTTGCCATGTCTGACATCTGATCGGTGGCAATTAATACGGGAGGCTTCCCCTTCAGTTTACTAATCCAGCCATCTAACTGACCGGCGTAATGACTTTGAGTCAGCAGCAGGGGCGCTTTCGTATCCTCCAGTATAAACAATGTTCGTGACTGAGGATACTCTGGCGCAACCGGCACGTATGCCCCGCCGGTTTTTAATACGGCTAAGATACTGATTATCATCTCCAGTGACCGGTCAAGATACAATGCAATCAGGGTATCTGGTGATAATGTGCTACCGTGACATTGCTGATAAGTTGCTCTGATCTGTCGTGCCAGCTGATTGGCTCGCAGATTTAATTGCCTGTAAGTTAACCGCTGATTCTCAAACACCAGAGCGATATTATCCGGCGTTTTATCTACCTGTTCTTCAAATAGCTGGTATAGGGTTTTGTCTTTTGGGTACGGTACATCAGTTGCATTCCAAGTATGCAGTAAGGTATGACGTTCACTGTTGCTTAACAGATTAATGGAGGTATGAGGTTGTTCCACAGCCGTGCTGATGCTTTCTAAAATCGAGAAGATTTGCTCTTTAATACGTGTAACTTGTTTAATACTTATTAGCGTAGTGTCATAGCAAAGCCGAATGGTTAATGTCTCATCATGTTCATAGGCCATCAACGATAAGGGATAATCAGTTTTTTCCTTTGATCCCCGCATAGTAATCAAAGTTTTCTTTTCTTTATCCTTTGTTTCATCTATAGGGTTAGGATAGTTTTCAAAAACCAGCAGGCTGTGGAATAAACGTTCACCCTGTGATTGCAAAGAGGATAAAGAGACGCTGCTGTGGCTGTTCAGTGCTGCAATTTGCTGCTGAATTAACTGGAGTACGCAAGCGCAAGAAGCCTCTTTCTCCCAATTGACAGTCAGTGGTAGCGTATTAATGTATAGTCCAACACTGTTTTCAATACCCTGTACCGGAATATCTCTTCCCGATAACGTGGTTCCCACAATGGTTTCGTTGCTGTTACTGTAGACCTGTAGCACCTTGTGCCAGGCAAACTGAACGGCTGCATTTAGGGTAATACCCTGTGACTGACATTGCGCTTTTAACTGGTGTAACGCATGTCCTGTGAGTTGTAAGTCTATCTCTCCCGGTACAGTGATTGTCCGGTGCTTATTTAAGTCAACAGGATTATCCAATAAGTAACGCAGATTAGTTGCACCCTGCCAGCTTGTTTTCTGCTGTTTCCAGTAAGTATCTGTTTCTGCCTGGTGCTGCTGATGATATCGCTGAACCTCAGAATACGTAGTCTCAGAGGCTATATTGACTTGCTGTTTTGCGATCAATTGTTGATAGGTATGATGAATAAATTGCCATAGTATCGGGTTACTCCACCCATCACTGACAGCATGGTGTTCTGTTTTCATTACCGTGTAATGGTCATTAGAATGTTTAATGATCATCAGGCGTAATAGACCCGATGTATTCAGGTTAAATCCCTGTTTCCGGTCGTTTTGCTGCAATAGGGCAATACGTTCTTCCCGCTCAGATGCGTTAAGATAACCCAGATCAATCTCTGTAAAGTGATCATCTGTCAGCACACCGTTCTTCAAGATTACCTGTAATGGTTCACCTTCCGTATCCAGTGCCATTCTTAGTACGGGGTAACGCTCAGAAGCTAACTGCCAAGTCTTTTTATATAGCGGAACATTGAGAGAATGATGATAATCAAGTAATAGCTGCACTCGGTAGGCATCATCGTCAGGGAAAGCCAAATCATGATAAACAAATCCCTGCTGTAAACTACTTGCAGGGTAAATGGCCTCTATTTCATTATCCTGATAACGGGACTGTAATTGCCGTAAACGCTCAATACTCAGTCCTGTTGTCTGATAATCTGAAGGAGTTCGGATACTTCCAATTTTTGCTTGTTTGACAGATAATTCTGTTACTTTCTTCACTGCCTGCTCAAAGGCCTGAAGGAATAAACCGGTTTGTGTTTCATTTAATTGTGATAAGACATGAAACGATAAACAATTGTTTTGTACGGCACCGTTAATGTTCAGCCGCAAGGTGTTTTTATTGGCAGATGAGACAGCCTGACCTGTACTCTCAGCCACCAGTTGCCACATGTCTTCCTTATCCGTGCCACCCAACTGACCCAGATAATTAAAACTGATGTCTGCAAGTGTCGGCTCCAGCAAGCCTGCCTGTTGCAATGCACTAAACCCAATCCCTTTATCTGGAATTTTTCTTAACTGCTCTTTGGTAGCAATGATGGTTTCTGCAGTATTTTCACGATCCACTAAGCGTACCGGGTAAGCGATGGTAAACCAGCCTACGGTGCGTGATGTATCCATTTGCGCTGCAATCGGTTCACGCCCATGTCCTTCCAGTGTAATAACATGAGACAACTGATCAAAGGTCTGACTTAAAGCTATTGCTAATGCGGCCAGTAATAAGTCATTGATTTCTGTGTGATAACCCTCTGGCGCTTTACGAAGTAACTGCTGAGTAACCGTTGTATCCCATTGTATGGTATGTTCACTCAGCGGTGACAATGGCAAATGACAACGGTCTGTTTTATCATAAACACCTTTCCAGTAATCCACCTGATTGCTATGCTGATTTGCATACAGTGCTACCGTCTTCACCCACTGACGATAACTGCTGGTTTTTGTAGGCAACGAGTGACCTGTTAACAGTTGTTGCATATCATTGGAAAGAATCCGCCAAGAGACGGCATCAATAATTAAATGATGCAGTATAAAGCAAAGCCTTGCACTGCCATCACTATAACCTGTCAGGTGAATGACCTTCCACAGTGGACCTTTTTCAATGTTCAAATCTGCCTGATGCTCTGTCAGTTTCGACTGAACTGACTGAGCGCTCAACCCTTTTATGGAAAGGGAAATAAGGGGGTTATTTTCTGTTTGCAGATGGTAGGTTTGTTGCCATCCTGACGGTGTTTGAGTAAAATAAAGGCGTAAACTGTCGTGATGAAGAGTCAGATTTTCCAGTGCTGACTGTATTGTTTGAACAGAGACTGCCCCCGGAATCTTTTGCATAAAGGCCTGATTAAAGTGATCAGGGTCAGAGAACGTCCAGTCAAAAAACTGTTGCTGAATTGGTAGCAGGTTAAAACGGCCTTCCAAAATGCCCTGTTCAGTTTCAACAGCCACCGTTGCAGTCGTATCTACCAACCGTTGCGCTAACAATGCTACAGTGGGTGCTTCAAATATATCTTTCACCTGCAATGCCAGGTCTTTCTGGCGTAACCGTGAAGTTATCTGAATACAGAGAATCGAATCTCCGCCAATCCTGAAAAAATTATCATGAATGCCGACACGTTTGAGTCCTAAAACATCAGCCCAAACAGCACAAAGTTGAGTTTCCGTTTCTGTGCGTGGCGCCACATAACTATCGGTATTTATAAATTCAGGGGCAGGTAAGGCGCGACGATCTAGCTTGCCATTGATGGTTAAGGGTATATCTTCAATCACAGTGAACGTGGCCGGCACCATATATTCTGGCAGGCTGGCTTGCAATTGTTGACGCAATGCATCAGTCAGAGTAGTTATACGGCTGCTATCTTTCGATGCACGGGTATCAGCAGCAATACAATAGGCGGCCAGATATTTAGTGCCTTCCCGCTCACGATCAATCACCACCGCCTGTGATACTTGTGGCAAAGCTGTCAGCGCCTTTTCAATTTCCCCCAACTCAATCCGGTATCCACGGATCTTTACCTGAAAGTCATTGCGTCCCAAGTATTCAAGATTACCATCGGGTAACCAGCGGACAAGATCACCGGTTTTATAAAGTCGGGTATAACCGTTGGCGATATCCGCGTCAGTGGCAAAAGGATTATCAATAAACCGCTCTGCTGTGAGTTTAGGTTGATTTAGATAACCACGAGCCAGTCCGACTCCACCAATATATAATTCTCCGGGTGCACCTGTCGGGGCAAGGCTTAATTTATTGTCAAGAACATAAAGCTGGGTATTATGGACAGGTTTCCCTATTGGTATATTTAATAGCTGATTATTTTGTGAGCAATCAAAAAAAGTAGTATCGATAGCTGTCTCTGTTGGACCATACCGATTATAAAGCTGACACTTTCTGTCGACAGGTGATATGTGTCTAAAATGTTCCACATGTTTTGTAGTCAAAGCTTCTCCACCACAAAAAACCTGTCTCACTGTTTCAGGCAATTTGTAGTCTTTATCATGCAGAAAATCACAAAAAACATTGAGCATTGACGGAACAAAGTGCACAGTTGTAATTTCATGCGCTTGCATTAAATTATAAAGTTGTGCGGGTTCCTTATGCATATCTGGTGCAGCAACTACCAGCGTAGCACCAACTAAATGTCCACAAAAGAACTCCCAAACAGATGCATCAAAGCTATAAGGTGTTTTTTGTAAAATTCTATCTTTGTCTGTTAATGGGCATTCAGTTTGCATCCAGTGTATTCTGTTTACTACGCTATAGTGCGATAGCATCACCCCTTTGGGATTTCCTGTGGTACCTGAGGTATAAATCACATAAGCCAGATCCTGAGCTTTGCTTATAGGCGATAGATTTTCAGTGACATAGTTTTCCATGTCTGACATCTGATCGGTGGCAATTAATACTGGAGGCTTCCCCTTCAGTTTATTAATCCAGCCGTCTAACTGACCGGTGTAATGACTTTGAGTCAGTAGCAGGGGCGCTTTCGTATCCTCCAGTATAAACAGTGTTCGTGACTGAGGATACTCTGGCGCAACCGGCACGTATGCCCCGCCGGCTTTTAATACGGCCAGAATACTGATTATCATTTCCGGTGACCGGTCAAGATACAGTGCAATCAGGGTATCTGGTGATAATGTACTACCGTGGCGTTGCTGGTAAGTTGCTCTGATCTGTCGTGCCAGCTGATTGGCTCGCAGATTTAATTCCCTGTAAGTTAACTGCTGATTCTCAAACACCAGAGAGATATTATCCGGTGTTTTATCTACCTGATCTTCAAATAGCTGGTATAGGGTATTGTCTTTGGGGTACGGTGCATCAGTTGCATTCCAGGTATGCAGTAAGGTATGACGTTCACTGTTGCTTAACAGATTAATGGAGGTATGAGGTTGTTCCACAGCCGTGCTGATGCTTTCTAAAATCGAGAAGATTTGCTCTTTAATACGTGTAACTTGTTTAATACTTATTAGCGTAGTGTCATAGCAAAGCCGAACGGTTAATGTCTCATCATGTTCATGGGCCATCAACGATAAGGGATAATCAGTTTTTTCCTTTGATCCCCGCATAGTAATCAAAGTTTTCTTTTTTTTATCCTTTGTTTCATCTATAGGGTTAGGATAGTTTTCAAAAACCAGCAGGCTGTGGAATAAACGTTCACCCTGTAATTGCAAAGAGGATAAAGAGACGCTGCTGTGGCTGTTCAGTGCTGCAATTTGCTGCTGAATTAACTGGAGTACGCAAGCGCAAGAAGCCTCTTTCTCCCAATTGACAGTCAGTGGTAGCGTATTAATGTATAGTCCAACACTGTTTTCAATACCCTGTACCGGAATATCTCTTCCCGATACCGTGGTTCCCACAATCGTTTGGTTGCTGTTACTGTAGACCTGTAGCACCTTGTGCCAAGCAAACTGAACGGCTGCATTTAGGGTAATACCCTGTGACTGACATTGCGCTTTTAACTGGTGTAACGTGTGTCCTGTGAGTTGTAAGTCTATCTCTCCCGGTAAAGTGATTGTCCGGTGCTTATTTAAGTCAACAGGATTATCCAATAAGTAACGCAGATTAGTTGCACCCTGCCAGCTTGTTTTCTGCTGTTTCCAGTAAGTATCTGTTTCTGCCTGGTGCTGCTGATGATATCGCTGAACCTCAGAATACGTAGTCTCAGAGGCTATATTGACTTGCTGTTTTGCGATCAGTTGTTGATAGGTATGATTAATAAATTGCCATAGTATCGGGTTACTCCACCCATCACTGACAGCATGGTGTTCTGTTTTCATTACCGTGTAATGGTCATTAGAATGTTTAATGATCATCAGGCGTAATAGTCCCGGTGTATTCAGGTTAAATCCCTGTTTCCGGTCGTTTTGCTGCAATAGGGCAATACGTTCTTCCCGTTCAGATGCGTTAAGATAACCCAGATCAATCTCTGTAAAATGATCATCTGTCAGCACACCGTTCTTCAAGATTACCTGTAATGGTTCACCTTCCGTATCCAGTGCCATTCTTAGTACGGGGTAACGCTCAGAAGCTAACTGCCAAGCCTTTTTATATAGCGGAACATTGAGAGAATGATGATAATCAAGTAATAGCTGCACTCGGTAGGCATCATCGTCAGGGAAAGCCAAATCATGATAAACAAACCCCTGCTGTAAACTACTGGCAGGGTAAATGGCCTCTATTTCATTATCCTGATAACGGGACTGTAATTGCTGTAAACGCTCAATACTCAGTCCTGTTGTCTGATAATCTGAAGGGGTTCGGATACTTCCAATTTTTGCTTGTTTGACAGATAATTCTGTTACTTTCTTCACTGCCTGCTCAAAGGCCTGAAGGAATAAACCGGTTTGTGTTTCATTTAATTGTGATAACACATGAAACGATAAACAATTGTTTTGTACGGCACCGTTAATGTTCAGCCGCAAGGTATTTTTATTGGCAGATGAGACAGCCTGACCTGTACTCTCAGCCACCAGTTGCCACATGTTTTCCTTATCCGTGCCACCCAACTGACCCAGATAATTAAAACTGATGTCTGCAAGTGTCGGCTCCAGCAAGCCTGCCTGTTGCAATGCACTAAACCCAATCCCTTTATCTGGAATTTTTCTTAACTGTTCTTTGGTAGCAATGATGGTTTCTGCGGTGTTCTCACGGTCCACTAAGCGTACCGGATAAGCGGTGGTAAACCAGCCGACGGTGCGTGATGTATCCATTTGCGCTGCAATCGGTTCACGCCCATGTCCTTCCAGTGTAATAACATGAGACAACTGATCAAAGGTCTGACTTAAAGCAATCCCTAATGCGGCCAGTAATAAGTCATTTATTTTTGTGTGATAACCCTCTGGCGCTTTACGAAGTAACTGCTGAGTAACCGTTTTATCCCATTGTATGGTATGTTCACTCAGCGGTGACAATGGCAAATGACAACGGTCTGTTTTATCATAAATACCTTTCCAGTAATCCACCTGAGCGCTATGCTGATTTGCATACAGTGCTACCGTCTTCACCCACTGACGATAACTGCTGGTTTTTGCAGGCAACGAGTGACCTGTTAACAGTTGTTGCATATCATTGGAAAGAATCCGCCAAGAGACGGCATCAATAATTAAATGATGCAGTATAAAGCAAAGCCTTGAACTGCCATCACTGTAACCTGTCAAATGAATAACCTTCCACAGCGGACCTTTTTCAATGTTCAAATCTGCCTGATGTTCTGTCAGTTTCGACTGAACTGACTGAGCGCTCAACCCTTTTATAGAAAGGGAAATAAGGGGGTTGTTTTCTGTTTGCAGATGGTAGGTTTGTTGCCATCCTGAAGGTGTTTGAGTAAAACAAAGGCGTAAACTGTCGTGATGAAGAGTCAGATTTTCCAGTGCTGACTGTATTGTTTGAACAGAGACTGCCCCCGGAATCTTTTGCATAAAGGCCTGATTAAAGTGATCAGGGTCAGAGAACGTCCAGTCAAAAAACTGTTGCTGAATTGGTAGCAGGTTAAAACGGCCTTCCAAAATGCCCTGTTCAGTTTCAACAGCCACCGTTGCAGTCGTATCTACCAACCGTTGCGCTAACAATGCTACAGTGGGTGCTTCAAATATATCTTTCACCTGCAATGCCAGGTCTTTCTGGCGTAACCGTGAAGTTATCTGAATACAGAGAATCGAATCTCCGCCAATCCTGAAAAAATTATCATGAATGCCGACACGTTTGAGTCCCAAGACTTCAGCCCAAACGGTACAGAGCTGAGTTTCAGTTTCTGTCTGCGGCGCCTCATAACTATCGGTATTTATAAATTCAGGGGCAGGTAAGGCGCGACGATCTAGCTTGCCATTGATGGTTAGAGGTATGTGTTCAATCACAGTGAACGTGGACGGCACCATATATTCTGGCAGGCTGGCTTGCAATTGTTGACGTAATGAGTCAGTTAAAGTAGTTATACGAGCTTTGTCTTTCAATGCACGGGTATCAGCAGCAATACAATAGGCGGCCAGATATTTAGTGCCTTCCCGCTCACGGTCAATCACCACCGCCTGTGATACTTGTGACAAAGCTGTCAGCGCCTTTTCAATTTCCCCCAACTCAATCCGGTATCCACGGATCTTTACCTGAAAGTCATTGCGTCCCAAGTACTCGAGATTACCATCGGGTAACCAGCGGACAAGGTCACCGGTTTTATAAAGTCGGGTATAACCGTTGGCAATATCCGTTTCAGTGGCAAAAGGATTATCAATAAACCGCTCAGCTGTGAGTTCAGGTTGATTCAGATAACCACGAGCAAGACCGACTCCGCCAATATATAATTCTCCGAGTACGCCTGTCGGGGCAAGGCTTAATTTATTGTCAAGAACATAAAGCTGGGTATTATGAACAGGTTTCCCGATTGGTATATTTAATAGCTGATTAGTCTGTGAGCAATCAAAAAAAGTAACATCGATAGCTGCCTCTGTTGGACCATACAGATTATAAACCTGACAATTTCTATCAACAGGTGACATGTTTCTAAAATGTTCTACATGCTTTTTAGCCAGTACTTCTCCACTACAAAAAATCTGTCTCACTGTTTCAGGCAATTTGTAGTGTTTATCTTGCAGAAAATCACAAAAGACATTGAGCATTGACGGAACAAAGTGCACAGTTGTAATTTCACACGCTTGCATTAAATTATAAAGTTGTGCGGGTTCCTTATGCATAGCTGGTGTAGCAACTACCAGCGTAGCACCAACCCAATGCCCCCAAAAGAACTCCCAAACCGATACATCAAAGCTATAAGGTGTTTTTTGTAAAATTTTATCTTTGTCTGTTAAGGGGTATTTAGTTTGCATCCAGTGTATTCTGTTTACTGCGCTACAGTGCGATAGCATCACCCCTTTGGGATTTCCTGTGGTACCTGAGGTATAAATCACATAAGCCAGATCCTGAGCTTTGCTCACAGGCGATAGATTTTCAGTGACATAGCTTTCCATGTCTGACATCTGATCGGTGGCAATTAATACAGGGGGCTGTTCCTTCAGTTTACTGATCCAGCCATCTAGCTGACCGGTGTAATGACTTTGAGTCAGTAGCAGGGGAGCTTTCGTATCCTCCAATATAAACAGCGTTCGTGACTGAGGATACTCTGGCGCAACCGGTACGTATGCCCCGCCGGCTTTTAATACGGCCAGAATACTGATTATCATCTCCGGTGACCGGTCAAGATACAGCGCAATCAGGGTATCTGGTGATAATGTGCCACCGTGGCGTTGCTGATAAGTTGCTCTGATCTGTCGTGCCAGCTGATTGGCTCGCAGATTTAGTTGCCTGTAAGTTAACTGCTGATCCTCAAACACCAGAGCGATATTATCCGGCGTTTTATCTACCTGTGCTTCAAATAGCTGGTATAGGGTATTGTCTTTTGGATATGGCGCATCAGTTGCATTCCAAGTATGCAATAAAAGATCCCGTTCCTGACTATCTAGCAAAGAGATTTTACTGAGTGGTTTTGATGGCTCACAAATACAACGCTTGAGTAACTGAATAAAACGCTTTGAAAGATAACTCATTTCTTCAGGCTGAAAATAAGCATATTGATAATTCAATCGCAGTATCAGCTGATCTGCATCCTGAAAATCAATCAAACGGAAATGCAATGGTTCGTTTGTTTCACCACTGAGATAATTTGCAAAAGGGTATGCCGATTGTATTTCTTTATTATCTTGCGCATATACTTCATAGTTAACATCAATGTCACTCGAATTACCGTGCAAGATATCCAACAAACGGGAAACATGACTTTGTGGGAACTGATGGTATCGCAAACTCTGCCTTAATTGCTTATTTACCAACAAAAGCAATTCATTAAAGTCATGGCATTCATTCATGTGCAAGGCGACAAGAGTGGTATCTGAGTGCATACCTATTGTTTGCATTCCACCTTTTCTTTTTCTTCCGTGCACGGCAGTGCTAACCACCAATTCATTGAGATCCATCGTTTGAGTAAAGTACAAGGTAACGGCACTCAACATCAAAGTAAGTGGGCTAATCTTACAGGTCTGGCAAAATTTTCTTACCGTCGAACTCAGTGTTGCTGTCAACGGTACTGAGTGTATCCCGCTTTTTTTTTGTTGATAATATCGAGGCAGACGAGTAATGGTATGTTGCTGTAAAAAAGTCTTCCAGAAAGAAGAGTCTTTTGCATAACGGGTTGAGTGCAAATAGCTATGAGCGCTTTCTGCAACCGGACGATAGGATGGTGGTTCAGATGAGTGACATGCCAAAGGGTTCTGATAAAAATCGTACACCCTTTTTGCTATTTCAACTGCGCTGATTCCATCACAAAAAAAATGATGGAATCTAGAAAAAATATAGTAACGATTTTTAGTTAATTTCAGAAGGGCAATCTGATAACGCTCACTTTTAGAAATATCAAAAAATTTTTCATACTGTGACTGCATCCAGTTATGTGCTGTTTCTTCAGGTGAATGTTCTTGGGAATAATCAATATATTCAACTATAGATGTCACTTTGTCAGCAGGTAAGACTCGTTGAAGTGGTAACTCTGCTTTCTGAGGAACAATTTCTAATCGCAGAGCATCATAACGAGCAACCATGCTTTTCCATGCCTGATTTATACGACTCAGACAAACTTCTTCTTCTATCAGCATATAAGCGCCAATATTATATATTGGGCTATTCGGATGAGCTAACTGGTCTAAATAAACATTTTCTTGTGCGGGATGCAAAGGAAAAGTCGAAATAATTTTTTTCATAAAGTTTAAAGCCGCTTAATATTAATATCCCCCTCCCAAAATGATTCATTTCAAAAAAAATGAGCCTGTTTTCTATATGATGGCTCATTTTTAATCTTGACATTTTTCAGATAAAACCCTTTATAGAAAATTATTAATACCTATTGATCTATAGGAGGCTATGATTTTTTATCCCTATCATATCTCTACTTTCTTTAGGTATTAATTTCACAGTCAACAAAAAAAAAGGAGGAAGCTTAAATCAAAATATTAATAAAAAATATCATTATTATGATAAGCAATAAATATGTATTTAAACCTATTTAGATAGTCACTCAATCACCCAAAGATTACCGTTTTTCGGTGGCAAAGTGCCTCTGGTACAAAGTCAGTTCCTTTTCTAAGATAAAGGGTACTGGAACAAACTTACCTCGAACAATTTTTTGCAACAGTGCCATTAAATGGCATAAAAAATAAGTAACTCCCTATGACGATCACCAAAAATCCACTGACACTAGTAATCATACTGGCTTTAAGCACCATGGTTCATGTACAAGTGGATAGTTTAGTCATTCCAACCTCAACCATCTTTCCTTTGCCGAGCTATGATAACCAGCCCATTACACCTGAGACTTGGGAAGAGGTAGACTTTGTTTATTATGACGATTTTCCTTATAATAATTCGTATTCAGATAAAACTATTCCAGGATGCAAGAAAGACAATAATACCCATGGAGTAACCGTACTGCACTGCATAGAGCAAATGAATCTGCTTCGCCCCAAAACCATGGCTAGGCAGTGGTTGAAGGAACAACAGAAACAAGGCCAAGTCTCGATAACAATTAGAGAGTTTGGGGTTAACAATGTACATGGATATATTACCGCTATTAAACCCACTACAATAAATACCACTCACCTTGATATTAACCGGCGTAATCAAAGCCCCGTCATCTCCTTCTTTGTGCGACATGTACTAAAAGTAAGAACCTATCAGTTCAAAGATTTTATAACGGAAAAAATCAGCAGTATCTCAGCAACCCCTGGTCATAGGTTTTATGTAGAAAATTACAATGCTTTTGTCCCTGTACAAGATTTGTCACCCAAAGATAACTTAATCAGTACCACCGGCCATTTGATTCACCTGCTCTGTAAAGGTAATAGAAACAGTCACTGCGGGGTGAGTTATGGGGTGAAGGGAGTCCCTGTAGAGGTGTATAATCTGGAGATATATCAAAGGCACAGATATTTTGTAGGAAAAGGACAGATCCTGGTGCATAACACATGTCACACATGCAAATTATGCGAGAAAAGTTTTAAGTCCTCATCAGAATTAAATAGGCATATCCGTGTACATACTAGAGAAAAACCCTACGCATGCGATTTTTCAGAATGCAATTTCAAGACAGCCCGAAGAGCCTAGCTAGTGAACCATAAGCGCACGCATAATAAAGAAAAACCCTTCAAATGCAACACCTGTGAAAAAGCTTTTTATTGGAAAAGCAGCTTAACAAAACATTTGAAAAGTAAAATTAATAAAGGTGGCTGTATTATGCCAAAGACTGGTTTTACTCCAGAAGCACTGCCATTAATACCTCAGCCTAATCCTTTAGATACAGTGCCTCTTATACAATTACAACCACCTGTATCACATGCAGAGTCTTTTGGCGTCACTCCTGATAACTCAGCATTGAGCTCTGGGGTGTGGAGCAACAAACAGTTGACATTTGAGCTTTCAGAAGACATTTGGGACTTTGTTCTCGAGCAAGATAGCGATAAATAGAATATCTGACAGTGGACATCCGTAGACCCTACGGACTGCAATTGTTTGAAATGATTTACGCTTTTCAAAAAACACCTGCGAATTATCAGCTCATGGTTTAATAGAGTCGAACAATTGATACAGTTAACTTTTTCTCTCTAACGTCAGGAAATCACATCCTGCTTTTGGCTGTATAGAGAGGATAAGTGGTAGTGTACAGTTTATTGTGTCTGATGCAGGAATGAAGACATTGTTTAAATATGAGTAATAAACAATTCATAGCATTAACAAGAGGTCTCCATTCCATGGAAGCAAGTTATCAAAAATTACTTGAAAATACCATTCAAACCTTACTTTCAAGTGACAAAAGCAATGTCCAGTCAATACTTGCTAATGTATTTGAAAGTTTAATGAAGGCTGAGCGGGATTTATTTTTATCGGCACCCGATTCAACCAATAAAGGTAACGGATTCTATCAGCGTTTTGTTAATCATTTTCAGGGACGTTATGAAATTCGTGTACCTCGGGACAGGCAAGGATTATTTACCCCTTTGACACTGGAGGTCATTCGGCAGGACACAGAACGAATGAATCAGCTGGCATTATCATTGTATGGTCAGGGCGTGTCTCAACGAGGAGTAAAGCAGATATTCAATGACGTATTGGGTAGCGCAATGAGCCCGGGCAAACTAAGTAATCTGGTGAAAGCGTTTGAGCCTTATCGTCAGGCATGGCAGCAGCGAGAACTGGAATCTGTTTATCCGGTGATTATGATTGATGCATTAAAATTATCAGTACGTCGTCAAACGGTAGCTAAAGAGTCTGTTTATCTGGTCATGGGGCTAAAAAAAGACTTCCGGCGAGAAATTTTAGGATTGTACCTGTTGCCGGAAGAAACAGCTTCTGGCTGGCAAATGGTGTTTGAAGATTTGCTCAATCGCTGAATGAAAAATACGGGATTGATCGTCAGTGATGAGCTTTCTGGCATTGAAAATGCTGTAGCAATAAGCTATCCCCAAGCGCGCCACCAGTTATGTCTGATTCACAAATTAAGTAATTTACTGATTCGGGTTCGAGCCAGTGAAAAAAAGTCTATGGTCGAAAGTTTTCATAAGGTATTTAATTTAGATGATGCAACCTATACACTTGACTGCGCCATATTACGCTTACAGACATTTATTGAACAATGGAAGGTTAAATACCCCAACTTTGTGCGTCAACTACCTGAAAAGAAATGGAATCATTACATTGCTTATTTGAATTATCCACCACAAATAAGACGAATGTTGTATACGACCAATTGGATAGAAAGACTTAACAAAGAGATTCGTAAAGTCAGCAGGCACGTCAATTCGTTTCCGAATACGGATGCTGTTTTAAATATGATTTATATGGTAATCGATCGGCTGGAAAGCACAACTTATTCCAAACCGATAACAAGCTTTTATCCATATCAAGAGCATATGAACAATGTTTCTCATCCTGATCAGACACAGAGTTATTGACACTACCCATCATTTCTTCAATACCCCAGTAACTAAGGCTAAACCTGTGATAGAAGAAAATACAATAATCGATGATGCTGGCTGGGAAACGGTAACCTTTAGGGGTATGAGTGAGCATGGTTAGTCCTGTTTATTACTGGATGAACTAACCATAACAACAAATATCCTGATAAGTTAACGATGCCCTTTCAACACAAGAATGGTCGGAATTCTCCAGCGTTTGCTGAGCGTCCAGTTGATAGGCAGTATTGGCCTGAAGGTCGATAATACTGACTGAAGACAACTCAAGACCACGCTCACGAGCCCCCTGTTTTACCATTATAAAACTTGACCAGACCTTCCGTCTTTTTACCGCTTTTTTCCATAAAACTAGCATCGATAGCTGCAATCATTGTTCTTTTTCCTGTTAACTGCTCAGCAAGCAAACGGAAGTTAAAGTCTGTAAAATCAAAGATTCGCCGATACCAACGACTCAGACGCTTTTCGATCATCTCACAGTAGCGACTCATATTTCTGAACGTTACTTTGCCCTGAAAAACCATTAACACAGACAGTAGTGCTTCAACAAACGTTCTTTGTTGTTTTTTTACACTGGACATTGCCTGTTTAATTTTGTTTACTGTGTCTTCCATGAGTTATCTTCTGTCTTGAATTGAAATGTTTACAGATGATACTCATGGAGTTCAATTAGTCAAAAACTGTCCGAAGTATTGAATGAGAAGACACAGATTTTTTACGTCGAACTCAGGTCTTTCAGAGTATAAAAAACCTCTCTGGATTTTATGATACTGTAATGGTTATAATGCGTTGCGACGTTATGATATATTTTTTTCGTAATCACTGATTGAATATCACTGATACTTCTGGCTATTGAATCAGTATCTTTACATATTTCCGAGCCTTCCTTCAAATCTTTACCTGCTACAGTTAAAGTAACCGTTGTCGCATTCAATTGATCGACTATAGATTGCGCTAGTATATTTTCAACGGGTATATTTTCCTGTATTTTTTCAAAATAATCAGAGTCAATATACTCAAAATCAATACCGGCATACTTAGTCATATTTTCAATTTCTTGTCTTGTTAACCTTGTATCAATGTCTTCGTCAATTGGCTTATCTTTACTGGTATGCAAGTATGTATCTATTAAATAAACATTAATATTATGCCATCCAGCCTTTTCAAGCTGAGAAGCTATTTCCAGTGAAATAAGACCACCTAATGACCAGCCGGCAAGTCTTACTGGTTCATTTTGCCTGAGTAGTGGCATTATTTTTTCCAGATAAACTTTACCCAGTTTTTTCAGACAAGAAATTTTTTTACTATATAGTAAGTTATAGTTATTGATACCAATACAGCTGTATGTATCCTTCAATTGATTGGCAATTTGCTGATAAACTTCAGCACCTGCAATCCCAGGATGAATCATAAACAACTGGGGAAGATTGGTAGAGTCTGGTGTTAAAGATGTTATCAGTTTATCTTGATTTGATCGCCCTATAACCTCTGCCAGTCGTGCAACAGTAGGATTAGCAAATAACAATGCCAGAGCAATATCTTTATCCAGCATTTGACGGCTTTTAGCAGTTAAACGAATCGCTGAAATTGAATTTCCGCCAATCCGGAAGAAATTATCATGAATGCCGACACGCTTGAGTCCTAAAACATCAGCCCAAACAGCACAAAGTTGAGTTTCAGTTTCTGTGCGTGGCGCCACATAACTATCGGTATTTATAAATTCAGGGGCAGGTAAGGCGCGACGATCTAGCTTGCCATTGATGGTTAAGGGTATATCTTCAATCACAGTGAACGTGGCCGGCACCATATACTCTGGCAGGCTGGCTTGCAATTTTTGACGTAATGAGTCAGTCAGAGTAGTTATACGAGCTTTGTCTTTCGATGCACGGGTATCAGCAGCAACACAATAGGCAGCCAGATATTTAGTGCCTTCCCGCTCACGGTCAATCACCACCGCCTGTGATACTTGTGGCAAGGCTGTCAGCGCCTTTTCAATTTCCCCCAACTCAATCCGATATCCACGGATCTTGACCTGAAAGTCATTGCGTCCCAAGTACTCAAGATTGCCATCGGGCAACCAGCGGACAAGATCACCGGTTTTATAAAGTCGGGTATAACCGTTGGCAATATCCGCGTCAGTGGCAAAAGGATTATCAATAAACCGCTCTGCTGTGAGTTCTGGTTGATTCAGATAACCTCTGGCAAGACCTGCACCGCCTATATATAACTCTCCGGGTAAGCCGATGGGAATAGGCTGCTTACTGTTGTTAAGTACATAAAGAGAAGCATTATTAATAGCAGACCCTATGATATTTAAGTTATCACTCACCAAGTGACCTGTAGTATAAATAGAAGTTTCTGTAGGACCATAATAATTATACAAAGCGTTATTTTCAGCCCAGTAAAGGCAATCAGTTTGAGTGCATTTATCACCGGCAATAATAATAACCTTCACTGAGCTTATTTCTTGTTTTGGTAAAATTTCAAAAATGGCAGGAGGCAGAAACAGAAAATGAATCTTATGCTCGTTTATGTAATCGATAAGTTTTAAAGGATTATCTTTAATACTTTGTCCGAGCAAATGTAGTTGACCACCAAATAAAAGGCTGTTAAATATTTCAGAGACAGAAACATCAAAAGTATAATTACTAAAACAAGACGTTTTGTAATGCTGTTGAGTAAAAGAATATACCTCACGCATTGAAAGCAAAGTATTCAACACTGATCTGTTCTCTGTCACTACTCCCTTAGGTTGTCCTGTGGTTCCCGAAGTATAAATCACATAAGCCAGATCCTTAGCTTTACTTACAGGCGATAGATTTTCAGTGGCATCGTTTGCCATGTCTGACATTTGATCGGTGGCAATTAATACCGGAGGCTTTCCCTTTAGTTTATTAATCCAGCCGTCTAACTGACCGGTATAATGACTTTGAGTCAGTAGCAGGGGAGCTTTCGTATCCTCCAATATAAACAGTGTTCGTGACTGAGGATACTCTGGCGCAACCGGTACGTATGCCCCGCCGGCTTTTAATACGGCCAGAATACTGATTATCATCTCCGGTGACCGGTCAAGATACAGTGCAATCAGGGTATCTGGTGATAATGTGCTACCGTGGAGTTGCTGGTAAGTTGCTCTGATCTGTCGTGCCAGCTGATTGGCTCGCAGATTTAATTCCCTGTAAGTTAACTGCTGATCCTCAAACACCAGAGCGATATTATCCGGCGTTTTATCTACCTGATCTTCAAATAGCTGGTATAGGGTATTGTCTTTGGGGTACGGTGCATCAGTTGCATTCCAAGTATGCAGTAAGGTATGACGTTCACTGTTGCTTAACAGATTAATGGAGGTATGAGGTTGTTCCACAGCCGTGCTGATGCTTTCTAAAATTGAGAAGATTTGCTCTTTAATACGTGTAACTTGTTTAATACTTATTAGCGTAGTGTCATAGCAAAGCCGAACGGTTAATGTCTCATCATGTTCATAGGCTGTCAACGATAAGGGATAATCAGTTTTTTCCTTTGATCCCCGTATAGTAATCAAAGTTTTCTTTTCTTTATCCTTTGTTTCATCTATAGGGTTGGGATAGTTTTCAAAAACCAACAGGCTGTGGAATAAACGTTCACCCTGTGATTGCAAAGAGGATAAAGAGACGCTGCTGTGGCTGTTCAGTGCTGCAATTTGCTGCTGAATTAACTGGAGTACGCAAGCGCAAGAAGCCTCTTTCTCCCAATTGACAGTCAGTGGTAGCGTATTAATGTATAGTCCAACACTGTTTTCAATACCCTGTACCGGAATATCTCTTCCCGATACCGTGGTTCCCACAATGGTTTGGTTGCTGTTACTGTAGACCTGTAGCACCTTGTGCCAGGCAAACTGAACGGCTGCATTTAGGGTAATACCCTGTGACTGACATTGCGCTTTTAACTGGTGTAACGCATGTCCTGCGAGTTGTAAGTCTATCTCTCCCGGTACAGTAATTGTCCGGTGCTTATTTAAGTCAACAGGATTATCCAATAAGTAACGCAGATTAGTTGCACCCTGCCAGCTTGTTTTCTGCTGTTTCCAGTAAGTATCTGTTTCTGCCTGGTGCTGCTGATGATATCGCTGAACCTCAGAATACGTAGTCTCAGAGGCTATATTGACTTGATGTTTTGCGATCAGTTGTTGATAGGTATGATGAATAAATTGCCATAGTATCGGGTTACTCCACCCATCACTGACAGCATGGTGTTCTGTTTTCATTACCGTGTAATGGTCATTAGAATGTTTAATGATCATCAGGCGTAATAGACCCGGTGTATTCAGGTTAAATCCCTGTTTCCGGTCGTTTTGCTGCAATAGGGCAATACGTTCTTCCCGTTCAGATGCGTTAAGATAACCCAGATCAATCTCTGTAAAGTGATCATCTGTCAGCACACCGTTCTTCAAGATTACCTGTAATGGTTCACCTTCCGTATCCAGTGCCATTCTTAGTACGGGGTAACGCTCAGAAGCTAACTGCCAAGCCTTTTTATATAGCGGAACATTGAGAGAATGATGATAATCAAGTAATAGCTGCACTCGGTAGGCATCATCGTCAGGGAAAGCCAAATCATGATAAACAAATCCCTGCTGTAAACTACTGGCAGGGTAAATGGCCTCTATTTCATTATCCTGATAACGGGACTGTAATTGCCGTAAACGCTCAATACTCAGTCCTGTTGTCTGATAATCTGAAGGGGTTCGGATACTTCCAATTTTTGCTTGTTTGACAGATAATTTTGTTACTTTCTTCACTGCCTGCTCAAAGGCCTGAAGGAATAAATCGGTCTGTGTTTCATTTAATTGTGATAACACATGAAACGATAAACAATTGTTTTGTACGGCACCGTTAATGTTCAGCCACAAGGTGGTTTTATTGGCAGATGAGACAGCCTGACCTGTACTCTCAGCCACCAGTTGCCACATGTTTTCCTTATCCGTGCCACCCAACTGACCCAGATAATTAAAACTGATGTCTGCAAGTGTCGGCTCTAGCAAGCCTGCCTGTTGCAATGCACTAAACCCAATCCCTTTATCTGGAATTTTCCTTAACTGTTCTTTGGTAGCAATGATGGTTTCTGCGGTGTTCTCACGGTCCACTAAGCGTACCGGATAAGCGGTGGTAAACCAGCCGACGGTGCGTGATGTATCCATTTGCGCTGCAATCGGTTCACGCCCATGTCCTTCCAGTGTAATAACATGAGACAACTGATCAAAGGTCTGACTTAAAGCTATTCCTAATGCGGCCAGTAATAAGTCATTTATTTTTGTGTGATAACCCTCTGGCGCTTTACGAAGTAACTGCTGAGTAACCGTTTTATCCCATTGTATGGTATGTTCACTCAGCGGTGACAATGGCAAATGACAACGGTCTGTTTTATCATAAATACCTTTCCAGTAATCCACCTGAGCGCTATGCTGATTTGCATACAGTGCTACCGTCTTCACCCACTGACGATAACTGCTGGTTTTTGCAGGCAACGAGTGACCTGTTAACAGTTGTTGCATATCATTGGAAAGAATCCGCCAAGAGACGGCATCAATAATTAAATGATGCAGTATAAAGCAAAGCCTTGAACTGCCATCACTGTAACCTGTCAAATGAATAACCTTCCACAGCGGACCTTTTTCAATGTTCAAATCTGCCTGATGTTCTGTCAGTTTCGACTGAACTGACTGAGCGCTCAACCCTTTTATAGAAAGGGAAATAAGGGGGTTGTTTTCTGTTTGCAGATGGTAGGTTTGTTGCCATCCTGAAGGTGTTTGAGTAAAACAAAGGCGTAAACTGTCGTGATGAAGAGTCAGATTTTCCAGTGCTGACTGTATTGTTTGAACAGAGACTGCCCCCGGAATCTTTTGCATAAAGGCCTGATTAAAGTGATCAGGGTCAGAGAACGTCCAGTCAAAAAACTGTTGCTGAATTGGTAGCAGGTTAAAACGGCCTTCCAAAATGCCCTGTTCAGTTTCAACAGCCACCGTTGCAGTCGTATCTACCAACCGTTGCGCTAACAATGCTACAGTGGGTGCTTCAAATATATCTTTCACCTGCAATGCCAGGTCTTTCTGGCGTAACCGTGAAGTTATCTGAATACAGAGAATCGAATCTCCGCCAATCCTGAAAAAATTATCATGAATGCCGACACGTTTGAGTCCCAAGACTTCAGCCCAAACGGTACAGAGCTGAGTTTCAGTTTCTGTCTGCGGCGCCACATAACTATCGGTATTTATAAATTCAGGGGCAGGTAAGGCGCGACGATCTAGCTTGCCATTGATGGTTAAGGGTATATCTTCAATCACAGTGAACGTGGCCGGCACCATATATTCTGGCAGGCTGGCTTGCAATTGTTGACGCAATCCATCAGTCAGCGCAGTTATACGATCCTTGTCTTTCGATGCACGGGTATCAGCAGCAATACAATAGGCAGCCAGATATTTAGTGCCTTCCCGCTCACGGTCAATAACCACCGCCTGTGATACTTGTGGCAAGGCTGTCAGCGCCTTTTCAATTTCCCCCAACTCAATCCGATATCCACGGATCTTGACCTGAAAGTCATTGCGTCCCAAGTACTCAAGATTACCATCGGGCAACCAGCGGACAAGATCACCTGTTTTATAAAGTCGGGTATAACCGTTGGCAATATCCGCGTCAGTGGCAAAAGGATTATCAATAAACCACTCAGCTGTGAGTTCAGGTTGATTTAGATAACCACGAGCCAGTCCGACTCCACCAATATATAATTCTCCGGGTACGCTGATGGGGCTAGGCTGGTTGTTGTTATCCAGTACATAGAGTCGGGTATTGTCAATGGCCTTACCTAACGAGATACTTGCCGTATCATGCAATAAGCTTTGAGTGGCGCAGACAGTTGTTTCTGTCGGCCCGTATTGATTAAATGTGGTTGTTGCAGGAATCTTGTCCAGTATATTTAACTTATCTCCACCTGTATGTACTACTTCTAAGCAGGTATTTGATAACTCTTTGGAAAACTGATTCATAAAGGCTGTCGGAATAAATGCTTTTTTTATGGCTTGTTCATTAATCAATGCTATCAGCTGGGTAATATCTTTTTGTTGATGCTCAGATGCCATAAATAACTGACACCCAGAAAACAGGCTCGGAAATAATTCATAAACTGAAGCATCGAAAACATAGTTAGAAAACAAGAGCACATGTAATTCATCGCTTAAATAGTGAGTTCTCATAACAAACTGACTCAAATTGATGACGCTTTCGTGCTCAATCATCACACCTTTAGGCTGTCCTGTGGTACCTGAGGTATAAATAACATAAGCTAGATCCTTAGCTTTGCTTACAGGCGATAGATTTTCAGTGACATAGCTTTCCATGTCTGACATCTGATCGGTGGCAATTAATACGGGGGGCTGTTCTTTCAGTTTACTGATCCATCGATCTAACTGACCGGTGTAATGACTTTGAGTTAGTAGCAGGGGAGCTTTTGTATCCTCCAATATAAACAGCGTTCGTGACTGAGGATACTCTGGCGCAACCGGCACGTATGCCCCGCCGGCTTTTAATACGGCCAGAATACTGATTATCATCTCCGGTGACCGGTCAAGATACAGTGCAATCAGGGTATCTGGTGATAATGTGCTACCGTGGCGTTGCTGGTAAGTTGCTCTGATCTGTCGTGCCAGCTGATTGGCCCGAAGATTTAGTTGCCTGTAAGTTAACTGCTGATCCTCAAACACCAGAGCGATATTATCCGGCGTTTTATCTACCTGTGCTTCAAATAGCTGATATAGGGTATTGTCTTTGGGGTACGGTGCATCAGTTGCATTCCAAGTATGCAGTAAGGTATGACGTTCTTGTCTGGAAAGCACATCAATCTGATTAAGGTGTTGTGTGGTATTTTCCACCAGCGCTGTCAGAACGCGAAGGTACATGGCATTAAAACGCCTGATTGTGTCTTCGGTAAATAAACCGACAGCATAGTTCCATTGCCCCTGAATGCAGTTTTCACTGTCATCTACGAACAGACTGAGGTCAAACTTTGCCGGACTGTACTGTACTTTATCTTCTGCCGTGAAAGTTGTAAAAGGCAGTCCTGTACAACTGTCACTATCTGTGTCAAAGGACTGAAGACTAAACATCACTTGAAAGACAGGGTGCCTGGAGGTATCTCGTTCAATGTTTAATTCACTGACCAGTTTCTCAAACGGCAACTCCTGATGTGTTTTTGCATCGGCAACAGTGGCGTGTACCTGCTCAATCAGTGTGTTCAGCGTTCCGTTAGAATCAAGTTGCAGTCGTAATGGCAGAGCGTTAACAAAAAAACCAATGAGCGCTTGTGTCTGAGGATGGTGCCGGTTATCTGAGGGGGTTCCCAGCACTAAGTCTGACTGGTTACTGAGTTTATTAAGTAACAGGTAGAATCCACTGAGCAGTATGGTGTAAAGCGTGGTTTCCTTATCGCAGGCTAACTGCCTCAGCCGGTCGGATAACTTTTCGGTAAGGTTAAAGTTATCATTAGCCCCTTGGTAGTCAATATGTTGGAGACGCGGGTAATCGGCAGGCAGATTTAATGTTTCATAACCAGCTAACTGTTGTTTCCAATGCGATAAGGTTTTATCCAGCACCTCTCCTTGCAGGTAGTGACGTTGCCAATCGGCATAATCTCCATAACTGATGGATAAGCCTGGAAGCTGCGAAGGACGCAGCTCACACAGTGACTTATACATTTCAGCCAGTTCCCGCATAAACACAGCCATTGACCAGCCATCAAAGGCAATATGATGCCATACCAATAACAGATGACGTTCATGCTTACAACGATACAGGCACAACCGTAAGGGTGGTTCTTCAGTTAAATTAAACGGCTGAGCTATTGCTGTTTGCACAGACAGTTTTAGCTCATTGTGACTGTCCAAAAACCCGCATTGATAAGAAAGAGGGCTCTGACATTCCTTGGTATAATGCATCCCTGTTTCATTATCTTGATGATATGTACTGTTGAGTACCCGATGACGCACAGCCAACTGATTAATTGCTCTCAGCAATAATGTATCATCTGCTGTTTCATCTAGCGTCACCATATGTGGTATATGATAAGAAGCTGTACCCTGTTCATATTGTTCAATAAATAACAACCGTTCTTGGGCAAAAGAGAGTGGCAGGTGATTTTGATGTTTTGAAACCGGAATAATAACCTTTGTTGTTGAGAGCTTATTAGCTAGTCGTGCAACGGTAGGATTATCAAATAACAATGCCAGAGCAATATCTTTATCCAGCATTTGACGGCTTTTAGCAGTTAAACGAATCGCTGAAATTGAATTTCCGCCTATCCGGAAGAAATTATCATGAATGCCGACACGTTTGAGTCCTAAAACGTCAGCCCAAACAGCACAAAGTTGAGTTTCCGTTTCTGTGCGTGGCGCCACATAACTATCGGTATTTATAAATTCAGGGGCAGGTAAGGCGCGACGATCTAGCTTGCCATTGATGGTTAAGGGTATATCTTCAATCACAGTGAACGTAGCCGGTACCATATATTCTGGCAGGCTGGCTTGCAATTGTTGACGTAATGAGTCAGTTAGAGCAGTTATACGATCATTGTCTTTCGATGCACAGGTATCAACAGCAATACAATAGGCAGCCAGATATTTATTGCCTTCCCGCTCACGGTCAATAACCACCGCCTGTGATACTTGCGGCAATGCTGTAAGCGCCTTTTCAATTTCTCCCAACTCAATCCGGTATCCACGGATCTTTACCTGAAAGTCATTGCGTCCCAAGTACTCGAGATTACCATCGGGTAACCAGCGGACAAGGTCACCAGTTTTATAAAGTCGGGTATAACCGTTGGCAATATCCGCTTCAGTGGCAAAAGGATTATCAATAAACCGCTCTGCTGTAAGTTCAGGTTGATTAAGATAACCTCGAGCCAGTCCGACTCCACCAATATATAATTCTCCGGGTACGCCTGTCGGGGCAAGGCTTAATTTATTGTCAAGAACATAAAGCTGGGTATTATGAACAGGTTTCCCGATTGGTATATTTATTACTTGGTTATTCTGTGAGCAATCAAAAAAAGTAACATCGATAGCTGCCTCTGTTGGACCATACCGATTATAAAGCTGACACTTTCTGTCGACAGGTGATATGCTTCTAAAATGTTCCAGATGTTTTGTAGTCAAAGCTTCTCCACCACAAAAAACCTGTCTCACTGTTTCAGGCAATTTGTAGTCTTTATCATGCAGAAAATCACAAATAACATTGAGCATTGACGGAACAAAGTGCACAGTTGTAATTTCATGCGCTTGCATTAAATTATAAAGTTGTGCGGGTTCCTTATGCATATCTGGTGTAGCAACTACCAGCGTAGCACCAACCCAATGCCCCCAAAAAAACTCCCAAACAGATGCATCAAAGCTATAAGGTGTTTTTTGTAAAATTCTATCTTTGTCTGTTAATGGGCATTCAGTTTGCATCCAGTGCATTCTATTAACTACGCTACAGTGCGATAGCATCACCCCTTTGGGATTTCCTGTGGTTCCCGAAGTATAAATCACATAAGCCAGATCCTGAGCTTTGCTTACAGACGATAGATTATCAGTGGCATAGTTTGCCATGTCTGACATTTGATCGGTGGCAATTAATACGGGAGGCTTTCCCTTCAGTTTATTAATCCAGCCGTCTAATTGATCGGTATAATGACTTTGAGTCAGTAGCAGGGGCGCTGTTGTATCCTCCAATATAAACAGTGTTCGTGACTGAGGATACTCCGGCGCAACCGGCACGTATGCCCCGCCGGCTTTTAATACGGCCAGAATACTGATTATCATTTCCGGTGACCGGTCAAGATACAGTGCAATCAGGGTATCTGGTGATAATGTGCTACCGTGGCGTTGCTGGTAAGTTGCTCTGATCTGTCGTGCCAGCTGATTGGCTCGCAGATTTAGTTGCCTGTAAGTTAACTGCTGATCCTCAAACACCAGAGCGATATTATCCGGCGTTTTATCTACCTGTGCTTCAAATAGCTGGTATAGGGTATTGTCTTTTGGATATGGCGCATCAGTTGCATTCCAGATATGCAGTAAGGTATGACGTTCTTGCCTAGAAAGCACATCAATCTGATTAAGGTGTTGTGTGGTATTTTCCACCAGCGCTGTTAGAACACAAAGGTACATGGCATTAAAACGCCTGATTGTGTCTTCGGTAAATAAACCGACAGCATAGTTCCATTGCCCCTGAATACAGTTGTCACTGTCATCTACGAACAGACTGAGGTCAAACTTTGCCGGACTGTACTCTACTTTATCTTCTGCCGTGAAAGTTGTAAAAGGCAGGCCTGTACAACTGTCACTATCTGTGTCAAAGGACTGAAGACTAAACATCACTTGAAAGACAGGGTGCCTGGAGGTATCTCGTTCAATGTTTAATTCACTGACCAGTTTCTCAAACGGCAACTCCTGATGTGTTTTTGCATCGGCAACAGTAGCGTGTACCTGCTCAATCAGTGTGTTCAGCGTTCCGTTAGAATCAAGTTGCAGTCGTAATGGCAGAGCGTTAACAAAAAAACCAATGAGCGCTTGTGTCTGAGGATGATGCCGGTTATCTGAGGGGGTTCCCAGCACTAAGTCTGACTGGTTACTGAGTTTATTAAGTAACAGATAGAATCCACTGAGCAGTATGTTGTAAAGCGTGGTTTCCTTATCGCAGGCTAACTGTCTCAGCCGGTCGGACAACTTTTCGGTAAGGTTAAAGTTATCATTAGCCCCTTGGTAGTCAATATGTTGGGGACGCGGGTAATCGGCAGGCAGATTTAATGTTTCATACCCAGCTAACTGTTGTTTCCAGTGAGCTACGGTTTTATCCAGCACCTCTCCTTGCAGGTAGTGACGTTGCCAATCGGCATAATCTCCATAACTGATGGATAAGGCTGGAAGCTGCGAAGGACGCAGCTCACACAGTGACTTATGAATTTCAGCCAGTTCCTGCATAAACACAGCCATTGACCAGCCATCAAAGGCAATATGATGCCATACCAATAACAGATGGCGCTCATGCTTACAACGATACAGGCACAACCGTAAGGGTGGTTCTTCAGTTAAATTAAACGGCTGAGCTATTGCTGTTTGCACAGACAGTTTTAGCTCATTGTGACTGTCCAAAAACCCGCTTTGATAAGAAAGTGGGCTCTGACATTCCTTGGTATAATACATCCCTGTTTCATTATCTTGATGATATGTACTGTTGAGTACCCGATGACGCATAGCTAGCTGATTAATTGCTCTCAGCAATAATGTATCATCTGCTGTTTCATCTAGCGTCACCATATGAGGTATATGATAAGAAGCTGTACCCTGTTCATATTGTTCAATAAATAACAACCGCTCTTGGGCAAAAGAGAGTGGCAGATGATTTTGATTTTTTGAAACCGGAATAATAATCTGTGTGGCTGATAGCTTATCAGCCAGTCGTGCAACAGTAGGATTAGCAAATAACAATGCTAGTGGAATATCTTTATCTAGCATTTGACGACTTTTAGCAGTTAAACGAATCGCTGAAATTGAATCTCCGCCAATCCTGAAAAAATTATCATGAATGCCGACACGTTTGAGTCCTAAAACATCAGCCCAAACAGCACAAAGTTGAGTTTCCGTTTCTGTGCGTGGCGCCACATAACTATCGGTATTTATAAATTCAGGGGCAGGTAAGGCGCGACGATCTAGCTTGCCATTGATGGTTAGAGGTATGTGTTCAATCATAGTGAACGTAGCCGGCACCATATATTCCGGCAGGCTGGCTTGCAATTGTTGACGCAATCCATCAGTCAGAGCAGTTATACGAGCTTTGTCTTTCGATGCATGGGTATCAGCAGCAATACAATAGGCGGCCAGATATTTAGTGCCTTCCCGCTCACGATCAATCACCACCGCCTGTGATACTTGTGACAATGCTGTCAGCGCATTTTCAATTTCTCCCAACTCAATTCGGTATCCACGGATTTTTACCTGAAAATCATTGCGCCCCAAGTACTCGAGATCGCCATCAGGTAACCAACGAACGAGGTCACCGGTTTTATAAAGTCGGGTATAACCGTTGGCGATATCCTCTTCTGTTGCGAAAGGGTTATCAATAAAACGTTCAGCAGTTAATTCAGGACGGTTTAAATAGCCTCTCGCCAGACCAGCACCACCTAAATACAGTTCACCGGGAGTCCCTACAGACAGAGCCTGAAGCTGTGTAGACAAAATATACGCTTTAACATTTCCGTAAGGTTTTCCTAAACCCTTGTTTATAGCTGGATAAACCTGTGAGAAGTGAGAACCAACTGTGGCTTCAGTAGGACCGTACTCATCAACGACCTTATTAGTATAGTGACACAAATCAAGCACATCGTGACAGCCAAGTGCTTCTCCTCCAAGTATAATCATACCTAACTGATGCGACATGCCAGGCAACACTTGCCAGGCGATACTCGGCGTCGTTGTTATCAGAGAAACGTTATTTACACTCAAATGTTTTTGGTATGACAGCGAATCTAAAATATCCCCACCATAGATACAAATAGTGCTCCCCGCTAGCAATGGACAAAGATTAGCTGTTACAGAAAGATCGAAGCAATAATTAGATGAAAAGTCCACGCGCTTATAATAATCAGAAGTATGTGCCAAAAACATAGTAAAATAATTAACAACGCTACAATGTTCAATCATTACCCCTTTGGGATTTCCTGTGGTTCCCGAAGTATAAATCACATAAGCCAAATCCTTAGCTTTGCTTATAGGTGACAGATTATCAGTGGCATAGTTTTCCATGTCTGACATCTGATCGGTGGCAATTAATACCGGAGGCTTTCCCTTCAGTTTATTAATCCAGCCGTCTAACTGACCAGTGTAATGACTTTGAGTCAGTAGCAGGGGAGCTTTCGTATCCTCCAATATAAACAGTGTTCGTGACTGAGGATACTCCGGCGCAACAGGCACGTATGCCCCGCCGGCTTTTAATACGGCCAGAATACTGATTATCATTTCCGGTGACCGGTCAAGATACAGTGCAATCAGGGTATCTGGTGATAATGTGCTACCGTGGCGTTGCTGATAAGTTGCTCTGATCTGTCGTGCTAGCTGATTGGCTCGCAGATTTAGTTGCCTGTAAGTTAACTGCTGATTCTCAAACACCAGAGCGATATTATCCGGCGTTTTATCTACCTGATCTTCAAATAGCTGGTATAGGGTATTGTCTTTTGGGTATGGTACATCAGTTGCATTCCAAGTATGTAATAAGGTATGACGTTCTTGCCTAGAAAGCACATCAATCTGATTAATGTGTTGTGTGGTGTTTTCTGTCAGTGCTGTCAGAACACGAAGATACATGGCATTAAAACGCCTGATTGTGTCTTCGGTAAATAAACCGACAGCATAGTTCCATTGCCCCTGAATGCATTTTGCACTGTCATCCATAAACAGACTGAGATCAAACTTTGCTGGACTGTATTTTACCTCATCTTCTACCGTGAAAGCTGCAAAAGGCAGGCCGGTATAACTGTCACTATCTGTGTCAAAGGACTGAAGACTAAACATCACTTGAAAGACAGGGTGCTTGGAGGTATCTCGCTCAATGTTTAATTCACTGACCAGTTTCTCAAACGGCAACTCCTGATGTGTTTTTGCATCGGCAACAGTAGCGTGTACCTGCTCAATCAGTGTGTTCAGCGTTCCGTTAGAATCAAGTTGCAATCGCAATGGGAGAGCGTTAACAAAAAAACCAATGAGCGCTTGTGTCTGAGGATGATGCCGGTTATCCGAGGGCGTTCCCAGCACTAAGTCTGACTGGTTACTGAGTTTATTCAGTAACAGGTAAAATCCACTGAGCAGTATGGTGTAAAGCGTGGTTTCCTTATCGCAGGCTAACTGCCTCAACCGGTCGGACAACTTTTCGGTAAGGTTAAAGTTATCATTAGCCCCTTGGTAGTCAATATGTTGGGGACGCGGGTAATCGGCAGGCAGGTTTAATGTTTCATAACCAGCTAACTGTTGTTTCCAATGCGATAAGGTTTTATCCAGCACCTCTCCCTGTAGGTAGTGACGCTGCCAGTCGGCATAATCTCCATAACTGATGGATAAGGCTGGAAGCTGCGAAGGACGCAACTCACCCAGTGACTTATAAATTTCAGCCAGTTCCTGCATAAACACAGCCATTGACCAGCCATCAAAGGCAATATGATGCCATACCAATAACAGATGACGCTTATGCTTACAACGATACAGGCACAACCGTAAGGGTGGTTCTTCAGTTAAATTAAACGGCTGAGCTATTGCTGTTTGCACAGACAGTTTTAGCTCATTATGACTGTCCAAAAACCCGCATTGATAAGACAAAGGGCTCTGGCATCCCTTGGTATAATACATCCCTGTTTCATTATCTTGATGGTATGTACTGTTGAGTACCCGATGACGCATAGCTAGCTGATTAATTGCTCTCAGCAATAATGTATCATCTGCTGTTTCATCCAGCGTCACCATATGAGGTATATGATAAGAAGCTGTACCCTGTTCATATTGTTCAATAAATAACAACCGCTCTTGGGCAAAAGAGAGTGGCAGATGATTTTGATGTTTTGAAACCGGAATAATAACCTTTGTTGTTGAGAGCTTATCAGCCAGTCGTGCAACAGTAGGATTAGCAAATAACAATGCTAGCGGAATATCTTTATCTAGCATTTGACGACTTTTAGCAGTTAAACGAATCGCTGAAATTGAATCTCCGCCGATCCTGAAAAAATTATCATGAATGCCGACACGTTCGAGTCCCAAGACTTCAGCCCAAACGGCACAGAGCTGAGTTTCAGTTTCTGTGCGTGGCGCCACATAACTATCGGTATTTATAAATTCAGGGGCAGGTAAGGCGCGACGATCTAGCTTGCCATTGATGGTTAAGGGTATATCTTCAATCACAGTGAACGTAGCCGGCACCATATATTCTGGCAGGCTGGCTTGCAATTGTTGACGTAATGAGTCAGCTAGAGCAGTTATACGATCTTTGTCTTTCGATGCACGGGTATCAGCAGCAATACAATAGGCAGCCAGATATTTAGTGCCTTCCCGCTCACGGTCAACAACTACCGCCTGTGATACTTGTGGCAATGCTGTCAGCGCCTTTTCAATTTCTCCCAACTCAATCCGGTATCCACGGATCTTTACCTGAAAGTCATTGCGTCCCAAGTACTCAAGATTGCCATCGGGCAACCAGCGGACAAGGTCACCGGTTTTATAAAGTCGGGTATAACCGTTGGCGATATCCTCTTCTGTCGCGAAAGGGTTATCAATAAAACGTTCAGCAGTTAATTCAGGACGGTTTAAATAGCCTCTCGCCAGACCAGCACCACCTAAATACAGTTCACCGGGAGTCCCTACAGACAGAGCCTGAAGCTGTGTAGACAAAATATACGCTTTAACATTTCCGTAAGGTTTTCCTAAACCCTTGTTTATAGCTGGATAAACCTGTGAGAAGTAAGAACCAACTGTGGCTTCAGTAGGACCGTACTCATCAACGACCTTATTAGTATAGTGACACAAATCAAGCACATCGTGACAGCCAAGTGCTTCTCCTCCAAGTATAATCATACCTAACTGATGCGACATGCCAGGCAACACTTGCCAGGCGATACTCGGCGTCGTTTTTATCAGAGAAACGTTATTTACACTCAAATGTTTTTGGTATGACAGCGAATCTAAAATATCCCCACCATAGATACAAATAGTGCTCCCCGCTAGCAATGGACAAAGATTAGCTGTTACAGAAAGATCGAAGCAATAATTAGATGAAAAGTCTACGCGCTTATAATGATCAGAAGTTTGTACCAAAAACATAGTAAAATAATTAACAACGCTACAGTGTTCAATCATTACCCCTTTGGGATTTCCTGTGGTACCTGAGGTATAAATCACATAAGCCAGATCCTGAGCTTTGCTTACAGGTGATAGATTTTCAGTGACATAGTTTTCCATGTCTGACATCTGATCGGTGGCAATTAATACCGGAGGCTTCCCCTTCAGTTTATTAATCCAGCCGTCTAACTGACCGGTGTAATGACTTTGAGTCAGTAGCAGGGGAGCTTTCGTATCCTCCAGTATAAACAGTGTTCGTGACTGAGGATACTCTGGCGCAATCGGCACGTATGCCCCGCCGGCTTTTAATGCGGCCAATATACTGATTATCATCTCCAGTGACCGGTCAAGATACAATGCAATCAGGGTATCTGGTGATAATGTGCTACCGTGGCATTGCTGATAAGTTGCTCTAATCCGCCGTGCCAGCTGATTGGCCCGAAGATTTAGTTGCCTGTAAGTTAACTGCTGATTATCAAACACCAGAGCGATATTATCCGGCGTTTTATCTACCTGTGCTTCAAATAGCTGGTATAGGGTATTGTCTTTTGGATATGGTACATCAGTTGCATTCCAAGTATGCAACAAAAGATCCCGCTCCTGACTATCCAGCAAAGAGATTTTACTGAGAGGGTTTGATGGTTCATGAATACAACGCTCGAGTAACTGAACAAAACGCTTTGAAAGATAACTAATTTCTTCAGGCTGAAAATAAGCATATTGATAATTTAATCGCAGTATCAGCTGATCTGTATCCTGACGATCAACCAAACGAAAATGCAATGGTTCGTTTGCTTCACCACTGAGATGATTTATAAATGGGTGTGTCGATTGTATTACTTTATTATCTTGCGCATATACTTCATAGTTTACATAAATATCACTCGGATTATCGTGCGAGATACCCAACAAACGGGAAACATGACTTTGGGGGAACTGATGGTATCGCAAACTCTGCTTTAATTGCTTATTTACCAGCAAAAGTAATTCATTAAAGTCATGGCATTCATTCATGTGCAAGGCGACAAGAGTGGTATCTGAATGCATACCTATTGTTTGCATTCCACCTTTTCTTTTCCTTCCGTGCACGGCAGTGCTAACCACCAATTCATTGAGATCCATCGTTTGAGTAAAATACAAGGTAACGGCACTCAACATCAAAGTGAGTGGGCTAATCCTACAGGTTTGGCAAAATTTTCTTACTGTCGAACTCAGTGTTGCTGTCAGCGGTACTGAATGCATCCCGCTTTTCTTTTGTTGGTAATATCGAGGCAGACGAGTAATGGTATGTTGTTGTAAAAAAGTCTTCCAGAAAGTAGCATCTTTTGCATAACGGGTTGAGTGTAAATAGCTATGAGCGCTGTCTGCAACCGGACGATAGGGTGATGGTTCAGATGAGTGACATGCCAAAGGGTTCTGATAAAAATCGTACAGCCTTCTTGCTATTTCAAATATGCTGATTCCATCACAAAAAAAATGATGGAATCTAAAAAAAATATAGTAACGATTTTTAGTTAATTTCAGAAGGGCAATCTGATAACGTTGAGTTTTAGAAATATCAAAAATTTTTTCATACTGTGACTGCATCCAGTTATGTGCTATTTCTTCAGGTGAATTTTCTTGGGAATAATCAATATATTCAACTACAGTTGTCACTTTATCAGCAGGTAAGACTTGTTGAAGTGGTAACTCTTCTTTCTGAGGAACAATTTCTAATCGCAGAGCATCATAACGAGCAACCATGCTTTTCCATGCCTGATTTATACGACTCAGACAAACTTCTTCTTCTATCAGCATATAAGCGCCAATATTATATATTGGGCTATTCGGATGAGCTAACTGGTCTAAATAAACATTTTCTTGTGCGGGATGCAAAGGAAAAGTCGAAATAATTTTTTTCATAGAGGTCTAAAACTGCTTAATATTAATACCCCCCCTCTTAAAATGATTTTCTCAAAGAAATGAGCCTGCTTTCTATATAATGACTTATTTTTTGATCTTGATCATTTTCCAGATAAAACCCCGTATAGAAAGTTATTCATATCTATTGATATGTAGGATATTGTTTTTTTTGTATTTAACATATAGATATTTAACTTTCTTTAGCTGTTAATTACACTGCAAAAAAAAGAAGAGGTGTGAATGATAATTGCAATAAATAATATCATTATAATTAAACAATATATATATGTGTAATACCTATTTAGGTAATAACTCAATCTTGTATGTACAGTTTTATGTGTAGCTAACGCGATGCCCTACTTTTAATAATCGCCAATTTTTCACATTGTAATGGCGGATTATCTAATGAATTGTTAATCATCACAGCTACCGTGTGAGATAACACCTTACGAGTAATCTTATTAGTCAGATGCCACAGACTACGTGCCCTAACCTTCTGGATATTGAACTGCTCGGCACCGTCGACCTATTAGCATATACGACAATATGTGCTCATTTCCTCTAATATCAAGAAATCACATCCTGTTTTTTCTAGCTGCAAAGCACTTGTAGAGAAACTTAATCCCAGATGGCAAAAGCCTGCTTCTGAATTGCTCTTCTCTGTGCTGTTAACTTTGTATATCGACCAACATCCACCGAGAACAAATTGCGCATAATGCCAGATAAATTCAGCATGCGCTGTGCAGTAGATACCCGCTTTATTTTGATGATCGATTTTTCTTGTCGTCATGTGGAGTTGATGTGCATTCTCCGCTCGGTTATTCAGCCCTTTATGTCGCCGATGATTCGTCTTGTTGCTGAGGGTTTTGATGGGCTGATTATAACTGCGTAGCTTGTCTATAACGATCACTCTGGGTGTAAGATTTGGCCCCATAAGCCTTTTAAAAAAACGAGTGATAGCCTTTTTATTTCGGCGATTCTGGATAAATATATCCAACTCATACCCTTCACTGTCGACCGCACGCCAAAGGATATATTTGGTGCCATTAATGCGAATATTCATCTCATCCAATTGCCATTTGTCACTATGCTTATGTTCTCGTTTTATTAAAACGGAGTAAGACTTACGACTGAACTTCAGACACCATTCTCGTACGCTCTCATAGCCCACCCTAACGCCCCGTTTAGCCATTATTTCTTCAATATCTCGGTAACTAAGGCTAAACCTGTGATAGAAGAAAATACAATAATCGATGATGCTGGCTGGGAAACGGTAACCTTTAGGGGTATGAGTGAGCATGGTTAGTCCTGTTTATTACTGGATGAACTAACCATAACAACAAATATCCTGATAAGTTAACGATGCCCTTTCAACACAAGAATGGTCGGAATTTTCCAGTGTTTGCTGAGCGTCCAGTTGATAGACAGTATTGGCCTGAAGGTCGATAATACTGACTGAAGACAACTCAAGACCACGCTCACGAGCCCCCTATTTTACCATTATAAAACTTGAGCAGACCTTCCGTCTTTTTACCGCTTTTTCCATAAAACTAGCATCGATAACTGCAATCATTGTTCTTTTTCCTGTTAACTGCTCAGCAAGCAAACGGAAGTTAAAGTCTGTAAAATCAAAGATTCGCCGATACCAACGACTCAGACGTTTTTCGATTATCTCACAGTAGCGACTCATATTTCTGAACGTTACTTTGCCCTGAAAAACCATTAACACAGACAGTAGTGCTTCAACAAACGTCCTTTGTTGTTTTTTTTACACTGGACATTGCCTGCTTAATTTTGTTTACTGTGTCTTCCATGAGTTATCTTCTGTCTTGGATTGAAACGTTTACAGATGATACTCATGGAGTTCAATTAGTCAAAAACTGTCCAAAGTATTGAAGGAGAAGACACAGATTTTTTACGTCGAACTCAGGTCTTTCAGAGTATAAAAAACCTCTCTGGATTTGATGATACTGTAATGGTTATAATGTGTTGCGACGTTATGATATATTTTTTTCGTAATCACTGATTGAATATCACTGATACTTCTGGCTATTGAATCAGTATCTTTACATATTTCCGCGCCTTCCTTCAAATCTTTCCCTGCTACAGTTAAAGTAACCGTTGTCGCATTCAATTGATCGACTATAGATTGCCCTAGTATATTTTCAACAGGTATATTTTCCTGTATTTTTTCAAAATAATCAGAGTCAATATACTCAAAATCAATACCGGCATACTTAGTCATATTTTCAATCTCTTGTCTTGTTAACCTGGTATCAATGTCTTCGTCAATTGGCTTATCTTTACTGGTATGCAAGTATGTATCTATTAAACAAACATTAATATCATGCCATCCAGCCTTTTCAAGCTGAGAAGCTATTTCCAATGAAATAACACCACCTAATGACCAGCCGGCAAGTCTTACTGGTTCATTTTTCCTGAGTAGTGGCATGATTTTTTCCAGATAAACTTTACCCAGTTTTTTCAGACAAGAAATTTTTTTACTATATAGTAAGTTATAGTTATTGATACCAATACAGCTGTATGTATCCTTCAATTGACTGGCAAGTTGCTGATAAACTTCAGCACCTGCAATCCCAGGATGAATCATAAATAACTGGGGAAGGTTTACAGAGTCTGGTGTTAAAGATGTTATCAGTTTATCTTGATTCGATCGCCCTATAACCTCTGCCAGTCGTGCAACAGTAGGATTAGCAAATAACAATGCCAGAGCAATATCTTTATCTAGCATTTGACGACTTTTAGCAGTTAAACGAATCGCTGAAATTGAATTTCCGCCAATCCGGAAGAAATTATCATGAATGCCGACACGTTCGAGTCCTAAAACGTCAGCCCAAACAGCACAAAGTTGAGCTTCAGTTTCTGTGCGTGGCGCCACATAACTATCGGTATTTATAAATTCAGGGGCAGGTAAGGCGCGACGATCCAGTTTGCCATTGATGGTTAAGGGTATATCTTCAATCACAGTGAACGTAGCCGGCACCATAAATTCTGGCAGGCTGGCTTGCAATTGTTGACGTAATCCATCAGTTAGAGCAGTTATACGGGCTTTGTCTTTCGATGCACGGGTATCAGCAGCAATACAATAGGCGGCCAGATATTTAGTGCCTTCCCGCTCACGGTCAATTACCACCGCCTGTGATACTTGTGACAATGCTGTCAGCGCCTTTTCAATTTCCCCCAACTCAATCCGATATCCACGGATCTTTACCTGAAAGTCATTGCGTCCCAAGTACTCGAGATTACCATCGGGTAACCAGCGGACAAGGTCACCGGTTTTATAAAGTCGGGTATAACCGTTGGCAATATCCGCTTCAGTGGCAAAAGGATTATCAATAAACCGCTCTGCTGTGAGTTCAGGTTGATTTAGATAACCACGAGCCAGGCTGACTCCACCAATATATAATTCTCCGGGTACGCTGATGGGGCTAGGCTGGTTGTTGTTATCCAGTACATAGAGTCGGGTATTGTCAATGGCCTTACCTAACGAGATACTTGCCGTATCATGCAATAAGCTTTGAGTGGCGCAGACAGTTGTTTCTGTAGGCCCGTATTGATTGAATGTGGTTGTTGCAGGAATCTTGTCCAGTATATTTAACTTATCTCCACCTGTATGTACTACTTCTAAGCAGGTATTTGATAACTCTTTGGAAAACTGATTCATAAAGGCTGTCGGAATAAATGCTTTTTTAATGGCTTGTTCATTAATCAATGCTATCAGCTGGGTAATATCTTTTTGCTGACGCTCTGCTGCCATAAATAACTGACACCCAGAAAACAGGCTCGGAAATAATTCATAAACTGAAGCATCGAAAACATAGTTAGAAAACAAGAGCACATGTAATTCATCGCTTAAACAGTGAGTTCTCGTAATAAACTGACTCAGGTTGATGACGCTTTCGTGCTTAATCATCACACCTTTAGGCTGCCCTGTGGTTCCCGAAGTATAAATAACATAAGCCAGATCCTGAGCTTTGCTTACAGACGATAGATTATCAGTGGCATAGTTTGCCATGTCTGACATCTGATCGGTGGCAATTAATACGGGGGGCTGTTCTTGCAGTTTACTGATCCAGCCGTCTAATTGACCGGTGTAATGACTTTGAGTCAGTAGCAGGGGAGCTTTCGTATCCTCCAATATAAACAGTGTTCGTGACTGAGGATACTCTTGCGCAACCGGTACGTATGCCCCGCCGGCTTTTAATACGGCCAGAATACTGATTATCATCTCCGGTGACCGGTCAAGATAGAGTGCAATCAGGGTATCTGGTGATAATGTGCTACCGTGGCGTTGCTGATAAGTTGCTCTGATCTGTCGTGCCAGCTGATTGGCTCGCAGATTTAATTGCCTATAAGTTAACTGCTGATTCTCAAACACCAGAGCGATATTATCCGGCGTTTTATCTACCTGTGCTTCAAATACCTGGTATAGGGTATTGTCTTTTGGATATGGTGCATCAGTTGCATTCCAGGTATGCAGTAAGGTATGACGTTCACTGTTACTTAACAGATTAATGGAAGTATGAGGTTGTTCCACAGCCGTGCTGATGCTTTCTAAAATCGAGAAGATTTGCTCTTTAATACGTGTAACTTGTTTAATACTTATTAGCGTAGTGTCATAGCAAAGCCGAACGGTTAATGTCTTATCATGTTCATAGGCTATCAACGATAAGGGATAATCAGTTTTTTCCTTTGATCCCCGTATAGTAATCAAAGTTTTCTTTTCTTTATCCTTTGTTTCATCTACAGGGTTGGGGTAGTTTTCAAAAACCAGCAGGCTGTGGAATAAACGTTCACCCTGTAATTGCAAAGAGGATAAAGAGACGCTGCTGTGGCTGTTCAGTGCGGCAATTTGCTGCTGAATTAACTGGAGTACGCAAGCGCAAGAAGCCTCTTTCTCCCAATTGACAGTCAGTGGTAGCGTATTAATGTATAGTCCAACACTGTTTTCAATACCCAGCACCGGAATATCTCTTCCCGACACCGTGGTTCCCACAATGGTTTGGTTGCTGTTACTGTAGACCTGTAGCACCTTGTGCCAGGCAAACTGAACGGCTGCATTTAGGGTAATACCCTGTGACTGACATTGCGCTTTTAACTGGTGTAACGCATGTCCTGTGAGTTGTAAGTCTATCTCTCCCGGTACAGTGATTGTCCGGTGCTTATTTAAGTCAACAGGATTATCCAGTAAGTAACGCAGATTAGTTGTACCCTGCCAGCTTGTTTTCTGCTGTTTCCAGTAAGTATCTGTTTTTGCCTGGTGCTGTTGATGATATCGCTGAACTTCAGAATACGTAGTCTCAGAGGCTATATTGACTTGCTGTTTTGCGATCAGTTGTTGATAGGTATGATGAATAAATTGCCATAGTATCGGGTTACTCCACCCATCACTGACAGCATGGTATTCTGTTTTCATTACCGTGTAATGGTCATTAGAATGTTTAATGATCATCAGGCGTAATAGACCCGGTGTATTCAGTTTAAATCCCTGTTTCCGGTCGTTTTTCTGCAATAGGGCAATACGTTCTTCCCGCTCAGATGCGTTAAGATAACCCAGATCAATCTCTGTAAAGTGATCATCTGTCAGCACACCGTTCTTCAAGATTACCTGTAATGGCTCACCTTCCGTATCCAGTGCCATTCTTAGTACGGGGTAACGCTCAGAAGCTAACTGCCAAGCCTTTTTATATAGCGGAACATTGAGAGAATGATGATAATCAAGTAATAGCTGCACTCGGTAGGCATCATCGTCAGGGAAAGCCAAATCATGATAAACAAACCCCTGCTGTAAACTACTGGCAGGGTAAATGGCCTCTATTTCATTATTCTGATAACGAGACTGTAATTGCCGTAAACGCTCAATACTCAGTCCTGTTGTCTGATAATCTGAAGGGGTTCGGATACTTCCAATTTTTGCTTGTTTGACAGATAATTCTGTTACTTTCTTCACTGCCTGCTCAAAGGCCTGAAGGAATAAATCGGTCTGTGTTTCATTTAATTGTGATAACACATGAAACGATAAACAATTGTTTTGTACGGCACCGTTAATGTTCAGCCTCAAGGTGTTTTTATTGGCAGATGAGACAGCCTGACCTGTACTCTCAGCCACCAGTTGCCACATGTTTTCCTTATCCGTGCCACCCAACTGGCCCAGATAATTAAAACTGATGTCTGCAAGTATCGGCTCCAGCAAGCCTGCCTGTTGCAATGCACTAAACCCAATCCCTTTATCTGGAATTTTCCTTAACTGTTCTTTGGTAGCAATGATGGTTTCTGCGGTGTTCTCACGGTCCACTAAGCGTACCGGATAAGCGGCGGTAAACCAGCCGACGGTGCGTGATGTATCCATTTGCGCTGCAATCGGTTCACGCCCATGTCCTTCCAGTGTAATAACATGAGACAACTGATCAAAGGTCTGACTTAAAGCAATCCCTAATGCGGCCAGTAATAAGTCATTTATTTTTGTGTGATAACCCTCTGGCGCTTTACGAAGTAACTGCTGAGTAACCGTTTTCTCCCATTGTATGGTATGTTCACTCACCGGTGACAATGGCAAATAACAACGGTCTGTTTTATCATAAATACCTTTCCAGTAATCCACCTGATTGCTATGCTGATTTGCATACAGTGCTACCGTCTTCACCCACTGACGATAACTGCTGGTTTTTGTAGGCAACGAGTGACCTGTTAACAGTTGTTGCATATCATTGGAAAGAATCCGCCAAGAGACGGCATCAATAATTAAATGATGCAGTATAAAGCAAAGCCTTGCACTGCCATCACTGTAACCTGTCAGATGAATAACCTTCCACAGCGGACCTTTTTCAATGTGCAAATCTGCCTGATGTTCTGTCAGTTTCGACTGAACTGACTGAGCGCTCAGCCCTTTTATAGAAAGGGAAATAAGGGGGTTATTTTCTGTTTGCAGATGGTAGGTTTGTTGCCATCCTGACGGTGTTTGAGTAAAATAAAGGCGTAAACTGTCGTGATGAAGAGTCAGATTTTCCAGTGCTGACTGTATGGTTTGAACAGAGACTGACCCTGGAATCTTTTGCATAAAGGCCTGATTAAAGTGATCAGGGTCAGAGAACATCCAGTCAAAAAACTGTTGCTGAATTGGTAGCAGGTTAAAACGGCCTTCCAAAATGCCCTGTTCAGTTTCAACAGCCACCGTTGCAGTCGTATCTACCAGCCGTTGCGCTAATAATGCTACAGTGGGTGCTTCAAATATATCTTTCACCTGCAATACCAAGTCTTTCTGGCGTAACCGTGAAGTTATCTGAATACAGAGAATCGAATCTCCGCCAATCCTGAAAAAATTATCATGAATGCCTACACGTTTGAGTCCCAAGACTTCAGCCCAAACAGCACAGAGCTGCATTTCGGTTTCTGTGCGTGGCGCCACATAACTATCGGTATTTATAAATTCAGGGGCAGGTAAGGCGTGACGATCTAGCTTGCCATTGATGGTTAAGGGTATATCTTCGATCACAGTAAACGTGAACGGCACCATATATTCTGGCAGGCTGGCTTGCAAGTGTTGACGTAATGAGTCAGTTAGAGCAGTTATACGATTTTTGTCTTTCGATGCACGGGTATCAGCAGCAATACAATAGGCGGCCAGATATTTAGTGCCTTCCCGCTCACGGTCAATCACCACCGCCTGTGATACTTGTGGCAAAGCTGTCAGCGCCTTTTCAATTTCCCCCAACTCAATCCGGTATCCACGGATCTTTACCTGAAAGTCATTGCGTCCCAAGTACTCAAGATTACCATCGGGTAACCAGCGGACAAGATCACCTGTTTTATAAAGTCGGGTATAACCGTTGGCAATATCCGCTTCAGTGGCAAAAGGATTATCAATAAACCGCTCTGCTGTGAGTTCAGGTTGATTTAGATAGCCTCTGGCAAGACCGCCACCACCTATATATAACTCTCCAACAACCCCCATAGGGGCCAGTTGTAAGCTGGTATTGAGCACATAAACCTTTCGTGTATTAATTGGCCGTCCAATTGGCACACTACCTTCAAATGAAGGCTCACTTATCCAAGTTGTAGCAAAGGTAGTACTTTCTGTAGGTCCGTAGCCATTGATAATGTATTTTGGGCGGTGAGACTGACGGACAATAGCCTTTATTATATTTGGAGTTAATACTTCTCCACCTGTTAGCAGATATTTTAAGCTACCAAATAAATCAGGTTTTTGTCTGTATAAACTATCAAAAAGTCCTCTGGTAACCCAGAGTATTGAAATTTTATGTTGCTTGAGCAACTTAGTTATTTGTTGTTCGGAAACAACATGAGTTGATTTAGGAATAATCAGTTTTGCTCTATGTAATAGAGCACTCCAAATTTCAAAAGTAGCTGCATCAAAATTTGGGCTTGCCAACTGTAGAAATACATCAGTCGGTAAAATGTCAGCAACAGATTTATTTATTGCCAGTGATACAACTCCCTGATGAGTTGTCATAACTCCTTTAGGCTTTCCGGTGGTACCTGAGGTATAAATAACATAAGCTAGATCCTTAGCTTTGCTTACAGGCGATAGATTTTCAGTGACATAGTTTTCCATGTCTGACATCTGATCGGTGGCAATTATTACCGGAGGCTTTCCCTTCAGTTTATTAATCCAGCCGTCTAATTGATCGGTATAATGACTTTGAGTCAGCAGCAGGGGCGCTTTCGTATCCTCCAATATAAACAGCGTTCGTGACTGAGGATACTCTGGCGCAACCGGCACGTATGCCCCGCCGGCTTTTAATACGGCCAGAATACTGATTATCATCTCCGGTGACCGGTCAAGATACAGTGCAATCAGGGTATCTGGTGATAATGTGCTACCGTGGCGTTGCTGATAAGTTGCTCTGATCTGTCGTGCCAGCTGATTGGCTCGCAGATTTAGTTGCCTGTAAGTTAACTGCTGATCCTCAAACACCAGAGCGATATTATCCGGCGTTTTATCTACCTGCTCTTCAAATAGTTGGTATAGGGTATTGTCTTTTGGATATGGTACATCAGTTGCATTCCAGGTATGCAGTAAGGTATGACGTTCACTGTTGCTTAACAGATTAATGGAGGTATGAGGTTGTTCCACAGCCGTGCTGATGCTTTCTAAAATAGAGAAGATTTGCTCTTTAATACGTGTAACTTGTTTAATACTTATTAGCGTAGTGTCATAGCAAAGCCGAACGGTTAATGTCTCATCATGTTCATAGGCTGTCAACGATAAGGGATAATCAGTTTTTTCCTTTGATCCCCGCATAGTAATCAAAGTTTTCTTTTCTTTATCCTTTGTTTCATCTATAGGGTTAGGATAGTTTTCAAAAACCAGCAGGCTGTGGAATAAACGTTCACCCTGTGATTGCAAAGAGGATAAAGAGACGCTGCTGTGGCTGTTCAGTGCTGCAATTTGCTGCTGAATTAACTGGAGTACGCAAGCGCAAGAAGCCTCTTTCTCCCAATTGACAGTCAGTGGTAGCGTATTAATGTATAGTCCAACACTGTTTTCAATACCCTGTACCGGAATATCTCTTCCCGATACCGTGGTTCCCACAATGGTTTCGTTGCTGTTACTGTAGACCTGTAGCACCTTGTGCCAGGCAAACTGAACGGCTGCATTTAGGGTAATACCCTGTGACTGGCATTGCGCTTTTAACTGGTGTAACGTGTGTCCTGTGAGTTGTAAGTCTATCTCTCTCGGTAAAGTGATTGTCCGGTGCTTATTTAAGTCAACAGGATTATCCAATAAGTAACGCAGATTAGTTGCACCCTGCCAGCTTGTTTTCTGCTGTTTCCAGTAAGTATCTGTTTCTGCCTGGTGCTGTTGATGATATCGCTGAACCTCAGAATACGTAGTCTCAGAGGCTATATTGACTTGCTGTTTTGCGATCAGTTGTTGATAGGTATGATGAATAAATTGCCATAGTATCGGGTTACTCCACCCATCACTGACAGCATGGTGTTCTGTTTTCATTACCGTGTAATGGTCATTAGAATGTTTAATGATCATCAGGCGTAATAGACCCGGTGTATTCAGGTTAAATCCCTGTTTCCGGTCGTTTTGCTGCAATAGGGCAATACGTTCTTCCCGTTCAGATGCGTTAAGATAACCCAGATCAATCTCTGTAAAGTGATCATCTGTCAGCACACCGTTCTTCAAGATTACCTGTAATGGTTCACCTTCCGTATCCAGTGCCATTCTTAGTACGGGGTAACGCTCAGAAGCTAACTGCCAAGCCTTTTTATATAGCGGAACATTGAGAGAATGATGATAATCAAGTAATAGCTGCACTCGGTAGGCATCATCGTCAGGGAAAGCCAAATCATGATAAACAAATCCCTGCTGTAAACTACTTTCAGGGTAAATGGCCTCTATTTCATTATCCTGATAACGGGACTGTAATTGCCGTAAACGCTCAATACTCAGTCCTGTTGTCTGATAATCTGAAGGGGTTCGGATACTTCCAATTTTTGCTTGTTTGACAGATAATTCTGTTACTTTCTTCACTGCCTGCTCAAAGGCCTGAAGGAATAAACCGGTTTGTGTTTCATTTAATTGTGATAACACATGAAACGATAAACAATTGTTTTGTACGGCACCGTTAATGTTCAGCCGCAAGGTGGTTTTATTGGCAGATGAGACAGCCTGACCTGTACTATCAGCCACCAGTTGCCACATGTTTTCCTTATCCGTGCCACCCAACTGGCCCAGATAATTAAAACTGATGTCTGCAAGTGTCGGCTCCAGCAAGCCTGCCTGTTGCAATGCACTAAACCCAATCCCTTTATCTGGAATTTTCCTTAACTGTTCTTTGGTAGCAATGATGGTTTCTGCGGTGTTCTCACGGTCCACTAAGCGTACCGGATAAGCGGTGGTAAACCAACCGACGGTGCGTGATGTATCCATTTGCGCTGCAATCGGTTCACGCCCATGTCCTTCCAGTGTAATAACATGAGACAACTGATCAAAGGTCTGACTTAAAGCAATCCCTAATGCGGCCAGTAATAAGTCATTTATTTTTGTGTAATAACCCTCTGGCGCTTTACGAAGTAACTGCTGAGTAACCGTTTTATCCCATTGTATGGTATGTTCACTCAGCGGTGACAATGGCAAATGACAACGGTCTGTTTTATCATAAATACCTTTCCAGTAATCCACCTGATTGCTATGCTGATTTGCATACAGTGCTACCGTCTTCACCCACTGACGATAACTGCTGGTTTTTGTAGGCAACGAGTGCCCTGTTAACAGTTGTTGCATATCATTGGAAAGAATCCGCCAAGAGACGGCATCAATAATTAAATGATGCAGTATAAAGCAAAGCCTTGCACTGCCATCACTATAACCTGTCAGGTGAATGACCTTCCACAGCGGACCTTTTTCAATGTTCAAATCTGCCTGATGTTCTGTCAGTTTCGACTGAACTGACTGAGCGCTCAACCCTTTTATGGAAAGGGAAATAAGGGGGTTATTTTCTGTTTGCAGATGGTAGGTTTGTTGCCATCCTGACGGTGTTTGAGTAAAACAAAGGCGTAAACTGTCGTGATGAAGAGTCAGATTTTCCAGTGCTGACTGTATGGTTTGAACAGAGACTGACCCTGGAATCTTTTGCATAAATGCCTGATTAAAGTGATCAGGGTCAGAGAACGTCCAGTCAAAAAACTGTTGCTGAATTGGTAGCAGGTTAAAACGGCCTTCCAAAATGCCCTGTTCAGTTTCAACAGCCACCGTTGCAGTCGTATCTACCAGCCGTTGCGCTAATAATGCTACAGTGGGTGCTTCAAATATATCTTTCACCTGCAATACCAAGTCTTTCTGGCGTAACCGTGAAGTTATCTGAATACAGAGAATCGAATCTCCGCCAATCCGGAAGAAATTATCATGAATGCCGACACGTTTGAGTCCTAAAACTTCAGCCCAAACGGCACAGAGCTGAGTTTCAGTTTCTGTGCGTGGCGCCACATAACTATCGGTATTTATAAATTCAGGGGCAGGTAAGGCGCGACGATCTAGCTTGCCATTGATGGTTAAGGGTATATCTTCAATCACAGTGAACGTGGCCGGCACCATATATTCTGGCAGGCTGGCTTGCAATTGTTGACGCAATCCATCAGTCAGAGCAGTTATACGAGCTTTGTCTTTCGATGCATGGGTATCAGCAGCAATACAATAGGCGGCCAGATATTTAGTGCCTTCCCGCTCACGGTCAATCACCACCGCCTGTGATACTTGTAGCAATGCTGTCAGCGCATTTTCAATTTCCCCCAACTCAATCCGGTATCCACGGATCTTTACCTGAAAGTCATTGCGTCCCAAGTACTCAAGATTACCATCGGGCAACCAGCGGACAAGGTCACCGGTTTTATAAAGCTGGGTATAACCGTTGGCAATATCCGCGTCAGTGGCAAAAGGATTATCAATAAACCGCTCAGCTGTAAGTTCAGGTTGATTAAGATAACCACGAGCCAGTCCGACTCCACCAATATATAACTCTCCGGGTACGCCGATGGGAATAGGCCGATTGTTGTTATCCAGTACATAGAGTCGGGTATTGTCAATGGCCTTACCTAACGAGATACTTGCCGTATCACGCAATAAGCTGTGAGTGGCGCAGACAGTTGTTTCTGTAGGCCCGTATTGATTGAATGTGGTTGTTGCAGGAATCTTGTCCAGTATATTCAACTTATCTCCACCTGTATGTACTACTTCTAAGCAGGTATTTGATAACTCTTTGGAAAACTGATTCATAAAGGCTGTCGGAATAAATGCTTTTTTAATGGCTTGTTCATTAATCAATGCTATCAGCTGGGTAATATCTTTTTGCTGACGCTCTGCTGCCATAAATAACTGACACCCAGAAAACAGGCTCGGAAATAATTCATAAACTGAAGCATCGAAAACATAGTTAGAAAACAAGAGCACATGTAATTCATCGCTTAAATAGTGAGTTCTCATAACAAACTGACTCAAATTGATGACGCTTTCGTGCTTAATCATCACACCTTTAGGCTGTCCTGTGGTACCTGAGGTATAAATCACATAAGCCAGATCCTGAGCTTTGCTTACAGGCGATAGATTATCAGTGGCATAGTTTTCCATGTCTGTCATTTGATCGGTGGCAATTAATACGGGGGGCTGTTCCTTCAGTTTACTAATCCAGCCATCTAACTGACCGGTGTAATGACTTTGAGTCAGCAGCAGGGGCGCTTTCGTATCCTCCAATATAAACAGTGTTCGTGACTGAGGATACTCAGGCGCAACCGGCACGTATGCCCCACCGGCTTTTAATACGGCCAGAATACTGATTATCATCTCCGGTGACCGGTCAAGATACAGTGCAATCAGGGTATCTGGTGATAATGTGCTACCGAGGCGTTGCTGATAAGTTGCTCTGATCTGTCGTGCCAGCTGATTGGCTCGCAGATTTAGTTGCCTGTAAGTTAACTGCTGATCCTCAAACACCAGAGCGATATTATCCGGCGTTTTATCTACCTGTGCTTCAAATAGCTGGTATAGGGTTTTGTCTTTTAGGTACGGTGCATCAGTTGCATTCCAGGTATGCAGTAAGGTATGACGTTCACTGTTGCTTAACAGATTAATGGAGGTATGAGGTTGTTCCACAGCCGTGCTGATGCTTTCTAAAATAGAGAAGATTTGCTCTTTAATACGTGTAACTTGTTTAATACTTATTAGCGTAGTGTCATAGCAAAGCCGAACGGTTAATGTCTCATCATGTTCATAGGCTGTCAACGATAAGGGATAATCAGTTTTTTCCTTTGATCCCCGCATAGTAATCAAAGTTTTCTTTTCTTTATCCTTTGTTTCATCTATAGGGTTAGGATAGTTTTCAAAAACCAGCAGGCTGTGGAATAAACGTTCACCCTGTGATTGCAAAGAGGATAAAGAGACGCTGCTGTGGCTGTTCAGTGCTGCAATTTGCTGCTGAATTAACTGGAGTACGCAAGCGCAAGAAGCCTCTTTCTCCCAATTGACAGTCAGTGGTAGCGTATTAATGTATAGTCCAACACTGTTTTCAATACCCTGTACCGGAATATCTCTTCCCGATACCGTGGTTCCCACAATGGTTTCGTTGCTGTTACTGTAGACCTGTAGCACCTTGTGCCAGGCAAACTGAACGGCTGCATTTAGGGTAATACCCTGTGACTGGCATTGCGCTTTTAACTGGTGTAACGTGTGTCCTGTGAGTTGTAAGTCTATCTCTCTCGGTAAAGTGATTGTCCGGTGCTTATTTAAGTCAACAGGATTATCCAATAAGTAACGCAGATTAGTTGCACCCTGCCAGCTTGTTTTCTGCTGTTTCCAGTAAGTATCTGTTTCTGCCTGGTGCTGTTGATGATATCGCTGAACCTCAGAATACGTAGTCTCAGAGGCTATATTGACTTGCTGTTTTGCGATCAGTTGTTGATAGGTATGATGAATAAATTGCCATAGTATCGGGTTACTCCACCCATCACTGACAGCATGGTGTTCTGTTTTCATTACCGTGTAATGGTCATTAGAATGTTTAATGATCATCAGGCGTAATAGACCCGGTGTATTCAGGTTAAATCCCTGTTTCCGGTCGTTTTGCTGCAATAGGGCAATACGTTCTTCCCGTTCAGATGCGTTAAGATAACCCAGATCAATCTCTGTAAAGTGATCATCTGTCAGCACACCGTTCTTCAAGATTACCTGTAATGGTTCACCTTCCGTATCCAGTGCCATTCTTAGTACGGGGTAACGCTCAGAAGCTAACTGCCAAGCCTTTTTATATAGCGGAACATTGAGAGAATGATGATAATCAAGTAATAGCTGCACTCGGTAGGCATCATCGTCAGGGAAAGCCAAATCATGATAAACAAATCCCTGCTGTAAACTACTTTCAGGGTAAATGGCCTCTATTTCATTATCCTGATAACGGGACTGTAATTGCCGTAAACGCTCAATACTCAGTCCTGTTGTCTGATAATCTGAAGGGGTTCGGATACTTCCAATTTTTGCTTGTTTGACAGATAATTCTGTTACTTTCTTCACTGCCTGCTCAAAGGCCTGAAGGAATAAACCGGTTTGTGTTTCATTTAATTGTGATAAGACATGAAACGATAAACAATTGTTTTGTACGGCACCGTTAATGTTCAGCCGCAAGGTGTTTTTATTGGCAGATGAGACAGCCTGACCTGTACTCTCAGCCACCAGTTGCCACATGTTTTCCTTATCCGTGCCACCCAACTGGCCCAGATAATTAAAACTGATGTCTGCAAGTATCGGCTCCAGCAAGCCTGCCTGTTGCAATGCACTAAACCCAATCCCTTTATCTGGAATTTTCCTTAACTGTTCTTTGGTAGCAATGATGGTTTCTGCGGTGTTCTCACGGTCCACTAAGCGTACCGGATAAGCAATGGTAAACCAGCCTACGGTGCGTGATGTATCCATTTGCGCTGCAATCGGTTCACGCCCATGTCCTTCCAGTGTAATAACATGGGACAACTGATCAAAGGTCTGACTTAAAGCAATCCCTAATGCGGCCAGTAATAAGTCATTTATTTTTGTGTGATAACCCTCTGGCGCTTTACGAAGTAACTGCTGAGTAACCGTTGTATCCCATTGTATGGTATGTTCACTCACCGGTGACAACGGCAAATGACAACGGTCTGTTTTTTCATAAATACCTTTCCAGTAATCCACCTGAGCGCTATGCTGATTTGCATACAGTGCTACCGTCTTCACCCATTGACGATAACTGCTGGTTTTTGCAGGCAACGAGTGACCTGTTAACAGTTGTTGCATATCATTGGAAAGAATCCGCCAAGAGACCGCATCAATAATTAAATGATGCAGTATAAAGCAAAGCCTTGCACTGCCATCACTGTAACCTGTCAGATGAATAACCTTCCACAGCGGACCTTTTTCAATGTGCAAATCTGCCTGATGTTCTGTCAGTTTCGACTGAACTGACTGAGCGCTCAGCCCTTTTATAGAAAGGGAAATAAGGGGGTTATTTTCTGTTTGCAGATGGTAGGTTTGTTGCCATCCTGACGGTGTTTGAGTAAAATAAAGGCGTAAACTGTCGTGATGAAGAGTCAGATTTTCCAGTGCTGACTGTATGGTTTGAACAGAGACTGACCCTGGAATCTTTTGCATAAAGGCCTGATTAAAGTGATCAGGGTCAGAGAACATCCAGTCAAAAAACTGTTGCTGAATTGGTAGCAGGTTAAAACGGCCTTCCAAAATGCCCTGTTCAGTTTCAACAGCCACCGTTGCAGTCGTATCTACCAGCCGTTGCGCTAATAATGCTACAGTGGGTGCTTCAAATATATCTTTCACCTGCAATACCAAGTCTTTCTGGCGTAACCGTGAAGTTATCTGAATACAGAGAATCGAATCTCCGCCAATCCTGAAAAAATTATCATGAATGCCTACACGTTTGAGTCCCAAGACTTCAGCCCAAACAGCACAGAGCTGCATTTCGGTTTCTGTGCGTGGCGCCACATAACTATCGGTATTTATAAATTCAGGGGCAGGTAAGGCGTGACGATCTAGCTTGCCATTGATGGTTAAGGGTATATCTTCGATCACAGTAAACGTGAACGGCACCATATATTCTGGCAGGCTGGCTTGCAAGTGTTGACGTAATGAGTCAGTTAGAGCAGTTATACGATTTTTGTCTTTCGATGCACGGGTATCAGCAGCAATACAATAGGCGGCCAGATATTTAGTGCCTTCCCGCTCACGGTCAATCACCACCGCCTGTGATACTTGTGGCAAAGCTGTCAGCGCCTTTTCAATTTCCCCCAACTCAATCCGGTATCCACGGATCTTTACCTGAAAGTCATTGCGTCCCAAGTACTCGAGATTACCATCGGGTAACCAGCGGACAAGATCACCAGTTTTATAAAGTCGGGTATAACCGTTGGCGATATCCTCTTCTGTCGCGAAAGGGTTATCAATAAAACGTTCAGCAGTTAATTCAGGACGGTTTAAATAGCCTCTCGCCAGACCAGCACCACCTAAATACAGTTCACCGGGAGTCCCTACAGACAGAGTCTGAAGCTGTGTAGACAAAATATACGCTTTAACATTTCCGTAAGGTTTTCCTAAACCCTTGTTTATAGCTGGATAAACCTGTGAGAAGTAAGAACCAACTGTGGCTTCAGTAGGACCGTACTCATCAACGACCTTATTAGTATAGTGACACAAATCAAGCACATCGTGACAGCCAAGTGCTTCTCCTCCAAGTATAATCATACCTAACTGATGTGACATGCCAGGCAACACTTGCCAGGCGATACTCGGCGTCGTTTTTATCAGAGAAACGTTATTTACACTCAAATGTTTTTGGTATGACAGCGAATCTAAAATATCCCCACCATAGATACAAATAGTGCTCCCCGCTAGCAATGGACAAAGAGTAGCTGTTACAGAAAGATCGAAGCAATAATTAGATGAAAAGTCTACGCGCTTATAATGATCAGAAGTTTGTACCAAAAACATAGTAAAATAATTAACAACGCTACAGTGTTCAATCATTACCCCTTTGGGATTTCCTGTGGTTCCCGAAGTATAAATCACATAAGCCAGATCCTGAGCTTTGCTTACAGACGATAGATTATCAGTGGCATAGTTTGCCATGTCTGACATCTGATCGGTGGCAATTAATACGAGGGGCTGTTCTTGCAGTTTACTGATCCAGCCATCTAGCTGACCGGTGTAATGACTTTGAGTCAGTAGCAGGGGAGCTTTCGTATCCTCCAATATAAACAGCGTTCGTGACTGAGGATACTCTGGCGCAACCGGCACGTATGCCCCGCCGGCTTTTAATACGGCCAGAATACTGATTATCATCTCCGGTGACCGGTCAAGATACAGCGCAATCAGGGTATCTGGTGATAATGTGCCACCGTGGCGTTGCTGATAAGTTGCTCTGATCTGTCGTGCCAGCTGATTGGCTCGCAGATTTAGTTGCCTGTAAGTTAACTGCTGATCCTCAAACACCAGAGCGATATTATCCGGCGTTTTATCTACCTGTGCTTCAAATAGCTGGTATAGGGTATAGTCTTTTGGATATGGCGCATCAGTTGCATTCCAAGTATGCAATAAAAGATCCCGTTCCTGACTATCTAGCAAAGAGATTTTACTGAGTGGTTTTGATGGCTCACAAATACAACGCTTGAGTAACTGAATAAAACGCTTTGAAAGATAACTCATTTCTTCAGGCTGAAAATAAGCATATTGATAATTCAATCGCAGTATCAGCTGATCTGCATCCTGAAAATCAATCAAACGGAAATGCAATGGTTCGTTTGTTTCACCACTGAGATAATTTGCAAAAGGGTATGCCGATTGTATTTCTTTATTATCTTGCGCATATACTTCATAGTTAACATCAATGTCACTCGAATTACCGTGCAAGATATCCAACAAACGGGAAACATGACTTTGTGGGAACTGATGGTATCGCAAACTCTGCCTTAATTGCTTATTTACCAACAAAAGCAATTCATTAAAGTCATGGCATTCATTCATGTGCAAGGCGACAAGAGTGGTATCTGAGTGCATACCTATTGTGTGCATTCCACCTTTTCTTTTTCTTCCGTGCACGGCAGTGCTAACCACCAATTCATTGAGATCCATCGTTTGAGTAAAGTACAAGGTAACGGCACTCAACATCAAAGTAAGTGGGCTAATCTTACAGGTCTGGCAAAATTTTCTTACCGTCGAACTCAGTGTTGCTGTCAACGGTACTGAGTGTATCCCGCTTTTTTTTTGTTGATAATATCGAGGCAGACGAGTAATGGTATGTTGCTGTAAAAAAGTCTTCCAGAAAGAAGAGTCTTTTGCATAACGGGTTGAGTGTAAATAGCTATGAGCGCTTTCTGCAACCGGACGATAGGATGGTGGTTCAGATGAGTGACATGCCAAAGGGTTCTGATAAAAATCGTACACCCTTTTTGCTATTTCAACTGCGCTGATTCCATCACAAAAAAAATGATGGAATCTAGAAAAAATATAGTAACGATTTTTAGTTAATTTCAGAAGGGCAATCTGATAACGCTCACTTTTAAAAATATCAAAAAATTTTTCATACTGTGACTGCATCCAGTTATGTGCTGTTTCTTCAGGTGAATGTTCTTGGGAATAATCAATATATTCAACTATAGATGTCACTTTGTCAGCAGGTAAGACTCGTTGAAGTGGTAACTCTGCTTTCTGAGGAACAATTTCTAATCGCAGAGCATCATAACGAGCAACCATGCTTTTCCATGCCTGATTTATACGACTCAGACAAACTTCTTCTTCTATCAGCATATAAGCGCCAATATTATATATTGGGCTATTCGGATGAGCCAACTGGTCTAAATAAACATTTTCTTGTGCGGGATGCAAAGGAAAAGTCGAAATAATTTTTTTCATGAAGTTTAAAGCCGCTTAATATTAATATCCCCCTCCCAAAATGATTCATTTCAAAAAAAATGAGCCTATTTTCTATATGATGGCTCATTTTTAATCTTGACATTTTTCAGATAAAACCCTTTATAGAAAATTAATAATACCTATTGATGTTCTGGTCAACCCTTACCGGATACTTTTTTCAGAGAATTTTCATACTCAGCAGGTGTCATATTACCATTTGCTGAGTGAAGTCTTTCCAGGTTGTAATATTTGATATAAGCAGTAACATCCTGCTTCATATGTTCGCGTGTTGGCTGATGCACCTTAAAGATCCAGTCATATTTTAAACTGCCAAAAAAACGTTCCACTACGGCATTGTCCCAACAAGCACCTATATCTCCCATGCTGGCTCTGACACCATAACTTTTTAGCAACTTCCTGTATTGCTTACTGGTATATTGCGAGCCCCAGTCACTGTGAAATACCAATCCTTTTGGAGGTTGACGCAAGTTAAAAGCCTTTATCATCGCCTTACTGATCAAATCAGTAGTCATCCGTTTATCAATGTGCCAGCCCACAATACGACGAGAGTACAAGTCCATGACAATAGCAAGATACATCCAGCCCTCGCCTGTTTTCAGATAAGTCACATCGCCAGCCCATACCTGATTTGCCTCTAGTGGGTTAAAGTTCTGATTCAGTAAATTTTCCGCAACCGCATCACTGTGCTTACGCTTGGTAGTTATTTCATACGCACGTCGCTGGGTTACTAACAAGTTCAGTTTTGCCATGTGCTTGCGAACACGATAACGTCCAATCTGAAAGCCTTCTTTGCGTAGTTTCTTCATCATCTCACGACTCCCCAGACTGCCTCGACTTTCTGCAAATAATGCTTTCATTCGTCGGTATAGCTGTAATGTCTCAGCGGTAATCAGCTTTCCCGGGCGCTTCAGCCAGCCATAATAAGCAGAAGTGCTTACCTGCATCACACGACATGAGGTCGTCACTGGAAAATGATGAGACTCCTTTTTGATGAAATCAAACTTTACTTCATTTCTTTCGCAAAGAAGGCACTGGCCTTTTTTAAGATCTCTTTCTCCATGCGTAGCTGCTTTACATCTTTACGCAGGCGTTTCAGCTCATCTCGTTCATCCTCAGCCAGTGCTTTTCCACTGAGCTGATTTTCAACGTTATCTTTCCATTTGTACAACATATTGCTAGCTATACCTAGTGATTTTGCAGCTTCCGGCACTGAATATCCTTGTTCTAAAACAAGAGCAACAGCCTCTTCCTTAAACTCCTTAGAGTATTGCTTATAAGCACGTTTCTGACTCATACTGAACACCTTTATTGATTAACGGATATTGTCTCTCAATTTGGTGTCCGGTTCCATTAGACCAGAACATAATTTCACAGTCAACAAAAAAAAAGGAGGAAGCTTAAATCAAAATATTATTAAAAAATATCATTATTATGATAAGCAATGAATATGTATTTAAACCTATTTAGATAGTCACTCAATCACCCAAAGATTACCGTTTTTCGGTGGCAAAGTGCCTCTGGTACAAAGTCAGTTCCTTTTCTAAGATAAAGGGTACTGGAACAAACTTACCTCGAACAATTTTTTTCAACAGTGCCATTAAATGGCATAAAAAATAAGTAACTCCCTATGACGATCACCAAAAACCCTCTTACACTAGTAATCATACTGGCTTTAAGCACCATGGTTCATGTACAAGTGGATAGTTTAGTCATTCCAACCTCAACCATCTTTCCTTTGCCGAGCTATGATAACCAGCCCATTACACCTGAGACTTGGGAAGAGGTAGACTTTGTTTATTATGACGATTTTCCTTATAAGAATTCGTATTCAGATAAAACTATTCCAGGATGCAAGAAAGACAATAATACCCATGGAGTAACCGTACTGCACTGCATAGAGCAAATGAATCTGCTTCGCCCCAAAACCATGGCTAGGCAGTGGTTGAAGGAACAACAGAAACAAGGCCAAGTCTCGATAACAATTAGAGAGTTTGGGGTTAACAATGTACATGGATATATTACCGCTATTAAACCCACTACAATAAATACCACTCACCTTGATATTAACCGGCGTAATCAAAGCCCCGTCATCTCCTTATTTGTGCGACATGTACTAAAAGTAAGAACCTATCAGTTCAAAGATTTTATAACCGAAAAAATCAGCAGTATCTCGGCAACCCCTGATCATAGGTTTTATGTAGAAAATTACAAAGCTTTTCTCCCTATACAGGATTTGTCACCCAAAGATAACTTAATCAGTGCCACCGGTCATCTGATTCACTTGCTCTGTAAAGGTAACAGAAACAGTCACTGCGGAGTGAGTCATGGGGTGAAGGGAGTCCCTGTAGAGGTGTATAATCTGGAGATATATCAAAGGCACAGATATTTTGTGGGAAAAGGACAGATCCTGGTGCATAACATATGTCACACATGCAAAGTATGCGGAAAAAGCTTTAATAAATTAACAGACTTCAGTAACCATACCCGTATACATGCTGAAGAAAAACCCTACGTATGCACTTTTGCAGAATGCCGTTTCAAGACAGCCCGAAAATTCAATCTAAAGATCCATATGCGCACGCATACTGGAGAAAAGCCCTTCAAATGTAAAACCTGTGGCATCACTTTTACTGCGAGAAGCGGCTTAAAAAAACATCTGGAAAGAACACTGCATGCAGACTATTTTATGCTAAAAACTGGTTTTACTCCAGAAGCACTGCCATTAATACCTCAGCCTAATCCTTTAGATACAGTGCCTCTTATACAATTACAACCACCTGCATCACAGGCAGAGGCTTTTGGCGTTATTCCTAGTAACTCAGCATTTAGCTCTGGGGTATCGAGCAACGAAGAGGTGAAATTTGAGCTTCCAGACGACATTGTTAGCATGGTTCTCGAGCAAGCGAGCAACAAATAGAATGGCACCATCAACTTATCAGGATGTTTGTTGTCATAGTTAGTTCACCTAGCAATAAACAAGACCTACCATGCTCACTCGCTTTGTGTATAGAAAAAGCAGGATGTGATTTCCCAGCATTAGAGAGAATAAGTTGACGGTGTCCTTTTATTAGGTGAGTTAACTATGATAATCAATATTCAGATTAGTTGACGATGCCCCGTCAACTAATTTCTGTTACAGACAGAGTATTGCAGGTGAAGTGCCTCTGGTGCAAAGCCAGTTCCTTTTCTAAGATAGAAGATGCTGGAACAAACTTACCTCGAACAATTTTTTTCAACAGTGCCATTAAATGGCATAAAAAATAAGCAACTCCCTATGACGATCACAAAAAACTCTCTGACACTAGTAATCATACTGGCTTTAAGCACCATGGTTCATGTACATGCGGATAGTTTAGTCATTCCTGCCTCAGCCATCGTTCCTTTGCCGATCTATGATAACCAGCCCATTACACCTAAAACTTGGGAAGAGGTAGACTTTGTTTATTATGACGATTTTCCTTATAAGAATTCGTATTCAGATAAAACTATTCCAGGATGCAAGAAAGACAATAATACCCATGGAGTAACCGTACTGCACTGCATAGAGCAAATGAATCTGCTTCGCCCCAAAACCATGGCCAGGCAGTGGCTGAAGGAACAACAGAAACAAGGCCAAGTCTCGATAACAATTAGAGAGTTGGGGGTTAACAATGTACATGGATATATTACCGCTATTAAACCCACTACAGTAAATACCACTCACCTTGATATTAACCGGCGTAATCAAAGCCCCGTCATCTCCTTATTTGTGCAACATGTACTAAAAGTAAGAACCTATCAGTTCAAAGATTTTATAACCGAAAAAATCAGCAGTATCTCGGCAACCCCTGATCATAGGTTTTATGTAGAAAATTACAAAGCTTTTCTCCCTATACAGGATTTGTCACCCAAAGATAACTTAATCAGTGCCACCGGTCATCTGATTCACTTGCTCTGTAAAGGTAACAGAAACAGTCACTGCGGAGTGAGTCATGGGGTGAAGGGAGTCCCTGTAGAGGTGTATAATCTGGAGATATATCAAAGGCACAGATATTTTGTAGGAAAAGGACAGATCCTAGTGCATAACACATGTCACACATGCAAATTATGCGAGAAAAGTTTTAAGACCTCATCACAATTAAATAGGCATATCCGTGTACATACTAGAGAAAAACCCTACGCATGCGATTTTTTAGAATGCAATTTCAAGACAGCCCGAAGAGCCTATCTAGTGAACCATAAGCGCACGCATAATAAAGAAAAACCCTTCAAATGCGACACCTGTGAAAAAGCTTTTTATTGGAAAAGCAGCTTAACAAAACATTTGAAAAGTAAAATTAATAAAGGTGGCTGTATTATGCCAAAGACTGGTTTTACTCCAGAAGCACGGCCATTAATACCTCAGCCGAATCCTTTAGATACAGTGCCTCTTATACAATTACAACCACCTGCATCACAGGCAGAGGCTTTTGGCGTTATTCCTAGTAACTCAGCATTTAGCTCTGGGGTATCGAGCAACGAAGAGGTGAAATTTGAGCTTCCAGACGACATTGTTAGCATGGTTCTCGAGCAAGCGAGCAACAAATAGAATGGCACCATCAACTTATCAGGATGTTTGTTGTCATAGTTAGTTCACCTAGCAATAAACAAGACCTACCATGCTCACTCGCTTTGTGTATAGAAAAAGCAGGATGTGATTTCCCAGCATTAGAGAGAATAAGTTGACGGTGTCCTTTTATTAGGTGAGTTAACTATGATAATCAATATTCAGATTAGTTGACGATGCCCCGTCAACTAATTTCTGTTACAGACAGAGTATTGCAGGTGAAGTGCCTCTGGTGCAAAGCCAGTTCCTTTTCTAAGATAGAAGATGCTGGAACAAACTTACCTCGAACAATTTTTTTCAACAGTGCCATTAAATGGCATAAAAAATAAGCAACTCCCTATGACGATCACAAAAAACTCTCTGACACTAGTAATCATACTGGCTTTAAGCACCATGGTTCATGTACATGCGGATAGTTTAGTCATTCCTGCCTCAGCCATCGTTCCTTTGCCGATCTATGATAACCAGCCCATTACACCTAAAACTTGGGAAGAGGTAGACTTTGTTTATTATGATGATTTTCCTTATAAGAATTCGTATTCAGATAAAACTATTCCAGGATGCAAGAAAGACAATAATAACCATGGAGTAACCGTACTGCACTGCATAGAGCAAATGAATCTGCTTCGCCCCAAAACCATGGCCAGGCAGTGGCTGAAGGAACAACAGAAACAAGGCCGAGTCTCGGTAACAATTAAAGAGTTTGGGGTTAACAATGTACATGGGTATATTACTGCTATTAAACCCACTACAGTGAATACCACCCACCTTGATATTAACCGGTGTCATCAAAGACCCGTCATCTCCTTATTTGTGCGACATGTACTAAAAGTAAGAACCTATCAGTTCAAAGATTTCATAACGGAAAAGATCAGCAGTATCTCGGCAACCCCTGAACATAGGTTTTATGTGAAAAATTACAATGCTTTTGTCCCTATACAGGATTTGTCACCCAAAGATAACTTAATCAGTGCCACCGGTCATCTGATTCACCTGCTCTGTAAAGGTAACAGAAACAGCCACTGCGGGGTGAGTTATGGGGTGAAGGGAGTCCCTGTAGAGGTGTATAATCTGGAGATATATCAAAGGCACAGATATTTTGTAGGAAAAGGACAGATCCTAGTGCATAACATATGTCATACATGCAAAATATGCGGGAAAAGTTTTAATGAATCAAAAACATTAAGGGTCCATAGTCGTCTGCATCCTAAAGAAAAAACCTTCGCATGCAATTTTTCAACATGCCATTTCAAGACAGCCCGAAAATTCAATCTAAAGATGCATATGCGCACGCATACTGGAGAAAGACCCTACAAATGCGACACCTGTGGCTTGACTTTTACTGTGAAAAGCGGCTTAAAACAACATTTGGAAAGAAAACAGCATGAAAACTATACCATGCCAAAGACTAGTTTTACTCCAGAAGCACGGCCATTAATACCTCAGCCGAATCCTTTAGATACAGTGCCTCTTATACAATTACAACCACCTGCATCACAGGCAGAGGCTTTTGGCGTTATTCCTAGTAACTCAGCATTTAGCTCTGGGGTATCGAGCAACGAAGAGGTGAAATTTGAGCTTCCAGACGACATTGTTAGCATGGTTCTCGAGCAAGCGAGCAACAAATAGAATGGCACCATCAACTTATCAGGATGTTTGTTGTCATAGTTAGTTCACCTAGCAATAAACAAGACCTACCATGCTCACTCGCTTTGTGTATAGAAAAAGCAGGGTGTGATTTCCCAGCATTAGAGAGAATAAGTTGACGGTGTCCTTTTATTAGGTGAGTTAACTATGATAATCAATATTCAGATTAGTTGACGATGCCCCGTCAACTAATTTCTGTTACAGACAGAGTATTGCAGGTGAAGTGCCTCTGGTGCAAAGCCAGTTCCTTTTCTAAGATAAAAGGTACTGGAACAAACTTACCTCGAACAATTTTTTGCAACAGTGCCATTAAATGGCATAAAAAATAAGTAACTCCCTATGACGATCACCAAAAATCCACTGACACTAGTAATCATACTGGCTTTAAGCACCATGGTTCATGTACAAGTGGATAGTTTAGTCATTCCAACCTCAACCATCTTTCCTTTGCCGAGCTATGATAACCAGCCCATTACACCTGAGACTTGGGAAGAGGTAGACTTTGTTTATTATGATGATTTTCCTTATAAGAATTCGTATTCAGATAAAACTATTCCAGGATGCAAGAAAGACAATAATACCCATGGAGTAACCGTACTGCACTGCATAGAGCAAATGAATCTGCTTCGCCCCAAAACCATAGCTAGGCAGTGGTTGAAGGAACAACAGAAACAAGGCCAAGTCTCGATAACAATTAGAGAGTTTGGGGTTAACAATGTACATGGATATATTACCGCTATTAAACCCACTACAGTAAATACCACTCACCTTGATATTAACCGGCGTAATCAAAGCCCCGTCATCTCCTTATTTGTGCGACATGTACTAAAAGTAAGAACCTATCAGTTCAAAGATTTTATAACGGAAAAAATCAGCAGTATCTCAGCAACCCCTGGTCATAGGTTTTATGTAGAAAATTACAATGCTTTTGTCCCTGTACAGGATTTGTCACCCAAAGATAACTTAATCAGTACCACCGGCCATTTGATTCACCTGCTCTGTAAAGGTAATAGAAACAGTCACTGCGGGGTGAGTTATGGGGTGAAGGGAGTCCCTGTAGAGGTGTATAATCTGGAGATATATCAAAGGCACAGATATTTTGTAGGAAAAGGACAGATCCTGGTGCATAACACATGTCACACATGCAAATTATGCGAGAAAAGTTTTAAGTCCTCATCAGAATTAAATAGGCATATCCGTGTACATACTAGAGAAAAACCCTACGCATGCGATTTTTCAGAATGCAATTTCAAGACAGCCCGAAGAGCCTAGCTAGTGAACCATAAGCGCACGCATAATAAAGAAAAACCCTTCAAATGCAACACCTGTGAAAAAGCTTTTTATTGGAAAAGCAGCTTAACAAAACATTTGAAAAGTAAAATTAATAAAGGTGGCTGTATTATGCCAAAGACTGGTTTTACTCCAGAAGCACTGCCATTAATACCTCAGCCTAATCCTTTAGATACAGTGCCTCTTATACAATTACAACCACCTGTATCACATGCAGAGTCTTTTGGCGTCACTCCTGATAACTCAGCATTGAGCTCTGGGGTGTGGAGCAACAAACAGTTGACATTTGAGCTTTCAGAAGACATTTGGGACTTTGTTCTCGAGCAAGTTAGCGATAAATAGAATATCTGACAGTGGACATCCGTAGACCCTACGGACTGCAATTGTTTGAAATGATTTACGCTTTTCAAAAAACACCTGCGAATTATCAGCTCATGGTTTAATAGAGTCGAACAATTGATACAGTTAACTTTTTCTCTCTAACGTCAGGAAATCACATCCTGCTTTTGGCTGTATAGAGAGAATAAGTTGATTTTGTATCATATGCATCTCAGCAGTGACTTATATGATCTGTCTTCATTTCCTCTATTATGCTCTGACATGAAACCTGATTTGAATACTGCGGGGAGTAGTGATAAAACTTGCCAAAAGCTTGACACTTTTCGTTTGTCAGAATCAGATCGGTTGAGCTAACGCCAAAGTATGTTATCCCTGCCACATAACCCGATCTTCCTCCGGTATTCGTCAAAAACCTTATAGCGCTGGAATGTTTCTTCCATACCAGCCCGGTTAAAACGGGCTCGCAGCCTGACATCGTACCACCATCACATTTGAGGTTCCCCGTTCTATTTCCAATACCATCATATTTACAATGAAAGTGAAGCATATGAGAAGACCATGGTGTAAGGTGATAAGTTTTATCAACAGCACAAGAAAAACTGTTGACGTCCCCAGATGTTCTTTTACTATATATACAGTCTGGCAGATATATTTGGTAAGCTGCCTGAGACAGGAGAGGAAATAATATAAGAGATATAATACTTAATTTAAAAAAGGTTTTTTTTATAATAAAAAGATTTCTAATAATCTGCACTGTAAACTACCTGATTTTATAATATACTTATCATAATAAGTCATAACGTAGAATTGTCATTAAGTAGATAAACGCAGGGTATGCACTTTAAATAAGCATTCGTTATTTTTATATAATTGATGTTGCGCAAAGGAACTATGTATTGTGCGATGATTGATATCTACAATATTCCGACTGAACAGACAAATTCTTAATTTATACAGTGATTATCTCATCAGCTCCTTTGGTCAAGTCACAGCAACGGAACTTTCTTCCTTGCTGGAGGAAGCCGTTAGCCATTATATAATCAGCCATTTCCTGGCGTCAGACAGAATAAGTTGACGGTGCCATAAAACCTGTTAAATCAAAATCTGTCCGGTTAACTTTTGGTTACGGGTCAAACAAATCCAGATAGCAGGTAAAATTGTCATTCTCTTTGACTAAGGGAGATATTATACTAAATAAAAAGCATCATGCGACGAACTAACTCTGTACCCAAAGACTGTAACATAAGCTGATTTTTACCTCTGTCTGACTTAATCGATAAGGTAATGACCAAATAAATCAAACAGTTGTCTATTATCCTCAAGAAATGTACACTTTTACTTTCTTATGAAAAAAAAGTTTTTTATCATAATCGCATTTAATTGCATAACATTGGCATATACTTCGCCGATGTCTGTATAGTTTTTTCGGAGTGTGCACGTGGAACAGATGAACTGGACTTGGATAGACTGGTTGCTTATTGCATTTATCCTGATATCTGGCGTGATAAGTTTGTGGCGAGGCTTTATCAAAGAATGCTTGTCTGTAGTTATTTGGCTTCTCAGCATTGTTATTGCTTGGTTATATGCTGACAGTCTTGCTTTTACACTGGATGGAGTGATCGACTCTTACGCTGCCCGTTTTGCAATTTCTGCGGTAGCCTTATCTGTTGGTGTGCTCTTAACAGGTGCTATTATCCAAATGATTCTTGGTAAACTGATATCATTTACAGGCTTTTCCAGCACTGATCGCCTCATAGGCGTTATTTTTGGCTTATGTCGTGGCATTATGATTATTACGATCATTGTTGGTGTTTTAGAACATCTTCCTATTCATAGAACCTCTTGGTGGCAAAGATCGGTACTTATGCCCAAATTCGAATATCTGGCTGTATGGTCAAAGGGTGTCGTGACAGATAAAATTCAACCCCTGATAAGCCATGGTACAAACAAACAACCAGTTAGCGAGATCAGATAAAGTTGCAATATTAGCGCTTGGCAAATTACAGAAAATCATAATAATGAAACTGATGATGGATTTACAGGTTATACCAGAACCTGTCATCTTGAAAAACTGTCCGAAGCATTATTAAAGGCGAGATGACGAGCAATGTCTTTTATTGCGAAAAACGTTAACGCCTAACAGAAAGATCAAAAAAATAGTACGATAAGAAGTTAGAAGCAGATTTTAGTGTTAAAAATACACAATAATATGCGCAGGAAGAATCAGCTCTGGTTTTGTTTTTTAAAACGTCGGCTGTTGCAATAGAAGTTTGCACTTAAAAAAATATGATATGAACTCACTTAGAATGTATAATGTACGTAAATGTCACTTGGAGTAATATGATCTGTTATGATCAACAACTCCTGTTAATTCGTTTAATAGCCGTAACCGGCAAGGAAAGTAAAACTGCTCCATGAATCAAAACGCACTAAACTCTAAGGCTCTAAAAAAACTTGCTACCGGGGCATTGGAAGAGCTAAAAGCGAAGAATATTATTTCAATTAACGTACAATCAGTAAGCAACGTAACTGATACCATGGTTATCGCTTCAGGAACTTCTTTACGCCATATTCAAGCGCTGGCCGATAATGTAGTTAAATCCGCTAAAATGAAAGGTATTATCCCTTTGGGTGTAGAGGGAAAGCAAAATACAGAGTGGGTTTTGGTAGACTTGGGTGATGTGGTCGTTCACATTATGACATCAGCATCAAGACAGTTCTATAACCTTGAAAGATTATGGGAAATACCTGAAATGACGAGTTGCAAAACACTGGAAATCAGTCCTCAATAATGCACATACAGCTTATTACAGTAGGCACAAGAATGCCTCGCTGGGTTACGGAGGGTTATCATGAATACGCAAAACGCCTCCCTAGGGACTGTTCTCTTTCTTTATGCGAAATACCATTAGGGAAACGGGGTTCTCATGCCAATACTAAGCGCTTACAAGAAAAAGAAGCGCAACAAATGCTGGATACTATTGGCAAAAATAACCACGTTGTCGCCCTTGAAGTACAGGGAAAAGCTTGGACAACAGATCAACTAGCCAACCAGCTAAAGCAATGGCGCCAAAATGGGGAAAACATTAGTTTACTTATTGGTGGTCCTGAAGGAATGCTTTCTGAAGTTTCGCAAAGCGCCCATCAACTGTGGTCTCTATCTCCGCTTACATTGCCACACCCGATGGTAAGACTTATTATTGCTGAGCAAATTTACAGGGCATGGAGTATATTAAATAATCATCCTTATCACCGGTAATCGTATCCGATGGTACAAGAAACATTTAAAGACGCAACCAAAGAGTTTCGATTAATTCGTAACAGATTATGGATTACTGTCGTAATTTTTGTAATCATTGGACTTGGGTTATTTGGCAGGATTTACTATCTCCAAGTAATAGACTACCATGAGCTTACAACGCAATCCAACGATAACAGGATATTTATTCAATCAATCCCTCCTACACGTGGATTAATTTATGACAGCGAAGGTGATTTAATCGCCAAAAACACCCCCAGCTTTACATTAAGTATTGTACCTGAGCGTGTACAATCACTTAAAAAAACAATAGCCCGACTACAGCAATTAATTTCAATTTCCGATGCCGACATCAAAGACTTTAATCGTATTAAAAAACAAAGGCGTCCCTTTGAAGCCATTCCTTTAAAGTACCAGTTAACAGAAACTGAAACTGCAAAAATAGCGGTAAATCAGTTCGGATTACCCGGTGTCGAGATTCAGGCTCAGCTTATCAGATACTATCCCTACAACAACTTATTTGCAGATGTGGTTGGCTATGTTGGCAGAATTAATGATAGAGAACAAAACAAACTCAATAGCAGGCTTTATAGTGGTACTCACACTATTGGCAAAAGCGGCATAGAACGATTTTACGAAACACTTCTTTTAGGTAAGCCCGGCTACAGGGAAGCTGAAGTAGATGTTCGTGGGAGAATAAAAAGAATACTCAAAGAAGTCCCTCCCATAAAAGGCAAGCCCTTTAATTTATACATTAATATGACTGTACAAAAAGCGGCTGCTGATGCAATGAAAGGTCGGCGCGGTTCCGTCGTAGCTATAGACCCTCGCAGTGGTGGCATACTGGCAATGGTAAGCGCCCCGTCGTTTAATCCAAATCTTTTTGTGACTGGTATCAGCTATAAAGCCTATAATGCTTTGAATAATAACCCAGCACGGCCTTTGTTTAACCGTGCAACATTAGGTACTTATCCACCAGCTTCTACGATCAAACCCATTATGGCGCTAGCTGGACTTGACCAAAAAGTCGCTACACCTGAATGGAAAATATTTGACCCGGGTTTCTATCAGTTACCCGGTTTCAAACACAAGTATCGCAACTGGAAACGTGGTGGTCAGGGCTGGGTTAATATGCATAAAGCCATTGTAAAGTCGAACGACACTTATTTTTACAGGCTTGCCGTTAAGCTTGGTATTACCAATATACATAAATACTCAACTATGTTTGGCTATGGAACAAAACCGGATATTGATTTTCCCTCCCTGTCTACAGGGTTAATCCCATCCGTTAAATGGAAAAAACAATTCTATCACCAACCATGGTATCCTGGTGAAACAGTAATTGCAGGTATTGGCCAGGGTTACATGCAAGTAACACCTTTGCAAATGGCTATTGCTGCCGCAACGCTTGCCAACCGAGGTGAAACCATTACACCCCGCATTTCAAAACCAGGACCGGGAGTGCCAGCCGTAAAACCTAACTTTACTATCGATGGCTCCGCCGACGACTGGAAAGCTATTATTCAGGCAATGCGTGATGTAGTTTCTCCACAAGGTACAGGTTGGCGAATGGGAAATGTTCCGTTTACTGTAGCTGGTAAAACAGGTACAGCTCAGGTTGTCCAAATTGCTCAGGGTAAGCGTTACAATAAAGAAAAGCTGAAAAAAACCGACTGGGACCATGGTCTATTTATTGGCTTTGCCCCAGTTAAAAACCCTAAAATTGCACTGGCCATTGTGACAGAAAACCAGGACAAAGCAGCTGTAGCCGTTGCCAAAAAAATTTTTCAGGCCTATTTTGATTCATTAAAATCAAAAGCAGCAAAAGTACCACCAATGCCAAAAGCAACAAAATTGCCAAGCACCAAAAGGAGTAACAAAATATGAGCACCGATTTTGTGCGGCAATTGGGTTTCAATGAAACTCTTGATTCAAAAACAAAATGGTTGCGACGTTTGCACATTGATCCGGTGTTGTTTTTGATTCTTGTCGGAATTTGCCTTAGTGGATTAGTTGTCTTATACAGTGCAGGCGATAAAAATATGACAACAGTAATTCGTCAAGCAATATACATGGGAGCAGGCCTTTGTATTGCTCTTGTATTGGCTCAGATCCCTCCAGCAAAACTGCAGCACTGGATACCTTTTTTATACATCTTTGGAGTTATACTTTTATTATTTGTGCTGGTAGCAGGAACTGGGGCTAAAGGTGCCACACGCTGGATAGCATTACCTGGTTTCAGGTTTCAACCTTCTGAATTATTAAAACTGGTCATGCCTCTGACAATTGCGTCCTTCCTGAACCGTTACCCACTGCCGTGTGGCTATAAACCTGTTTTTTTTACACTGATACTTATCGCTGTCCCCGTAGTGCTTGTTTTTAAACAGCCGGATTTAGGCACATCGATATTGATTGCATCATCCGGATTGTTTGTACTGTTTCTGGCAGGTTTTAGAATACGCTACATTCTTATTATGATCATTCTAATAATACCCACTTGCTGGGTTATGTGGCATTTTATTATGCACGATTATCAAAAACAAAGAGTACTGACGCTTATTAATCCGGAAAGAGACCCCCTAGGTGCAGGCTGGCATATTATTCAGGCCAAAATAGCCATTGGCTCTGGCGGAGTTTTTGGTAAAGGTTATCTTCAGGGTTCACAATCTCACCTTAATTTTTTACCGGAAAGCCATACTGACTTTATTTTTGCAGTAATAGCAGAAGAATTCGGATTAGTGGGTGTATGTATATTGCTGCTTGCTTATACTCTATTAATTGGTCGTGGTTTGTATATTGCGATGACTGCCAGTTCGACCTTTACCAGACTTGCCGCAGGTGGTATAACTTTAACATTTGCTGTGTATGTTGTTGTAAATATTGGTATGGTGTGCGGACTGTTACCTGTCGTCGGTGTACCTTTGCCTTTGATCAGTCGGGGTGGAACTTCAATAGTCAGCATGATGGCTGGTTTTGGCATACTAATGTCGATACAAACGCACAAACGTTTGATGTCAACATAACATGTTTTGAATTACATATATAATAGTGACAGACTTTGAAGGAACAAGAAATGAACGACTGCTTCAGGAAAAAAGGCTTTATTTTTAATCTTACACTAGTTTTTCTGGGATTAACCATATATCAGCCAGTGATTAGTGCTCATACTAACCCACCACTTGTTCACGCAGATGCTGTCAAAAATCATCACAACAAATTAATTGTTCTCAATGCAAAGAATCCTGAAGTTGCCTCATTTATTGATGAAATGGTTAAGACACACCACTTTAATCGTAATAAATTAATTAAATTATTCGACAAAGTCACCTATCAACCAAAAATAATTAAACTGATGGAGCGCCCTGCTGAAAAGCGTTTGACCTGGGAAAAGTATCGTAGTCTTTTCATGAAGCCTTTCAACATTAAAAACGGTGTGAAATTCTGGAAAGAAAACCATCATGCGTTGATAAAAGCTGAAAACACTTACGGCGTATCTCCGGTGGCTATTGTTGGTATACTCGGTGTAGAAACACGTTTTGGCCGAATCACAGGTGGTTACAAAGCCATAGATGCTCTATCAACATTAGCGTTTAGCTATCCTCCAAGGGAGAAATTCTTTAAAAAAGAGTTATCCAAGCTTCTTCTTCTAAGTCGCCAGGAGAAGATGAACCCTCTGACACTCACCGGTTCTTATGCCGGTGCCTTAGGTATGCCACAGTTTATGCCTTCGAGCTACCTAGCTTATGCTGTAGACTTTACCAAATCAGGCCAAGCAGACATCTGGTCTACTCCTGCTGATGCCATTGGCAGTATTGCAAATTATTTAAAAGTTCACGGCTGGACCAAAGGCGAAAAAATTGCCGTACCTGCAGTAGTTACCAATAAAGGGGAGCAAGTGATATCTAAATCACCTGTCACTACGATGAGCGTAGAACAAGCAAAACAACAAGGTTTACTCAATACCAAATGGCTACCTTCAACAAGCAGAGTCAGAGGATTAAAACTGGATGGAAAAAAAGGTGCTGAATACTGGATGACCACAAATAATTTCTATGCAATCACTCGCTATAATCGAAGTGATCTTTATGCTATGGCAGTGTACCAGCTCGGTTCTGCTATTAAAAAAGAATACAAGGCTAGTATAAAAAGTAAAACAGAAAAAACAGGTAAAACCGTAAAAATAAAACAAGACAATAAAACTATCAGTTTTATTCATTAATTTCTCTCGTCCTGTAAATCACAAAGACAGGACAGGACAAAAAACAATATGTAACATAAGATAATATTGATATGCCTGATCAGGTAAATGGTTTGTATGAATTTCGTATAATATTACCAGTTTAAACAACTTTATGTTCATCTAAGATTAAGATATGCAAAAACATTCATTTATAAAGGGGTTATAATTATGTCAATTAGCGTTTTTGATGTGTTTAAAATTGGCATTGGACCTTCCAGTTCCCATACATTAGGACCTATGATTGCTGCAAACCTGTTTGTTGATGAGCTTCACAACCAGAACTTATTTGATGTAACTACAAGTATTAAAGTAAGCCTTTTTGGTTCATTAGCGTTAACAGGGCTTGGACATGGAACAGACAAAGCCATTTTACTGGGGCTGACCGGATTTCAACCCTCAACTATTAATCCTGATGAGGCTGATACAGCTTTTGAGAAAATAAAAAAAACAAAAACCATTCGGCTAGCTGACACTAAAGACACACCTTTTGATTATGATAAACAAATGCTTTTCCATTACGATGAAGAGCTACCACAACACCCCAATGGCATGAGGCTCTATGCCATAGATAAAAATAACATTGTAATCTTTACCAAAGATTATTTATCCATTGGAGGCGGTGTAATAGTTCATGCAGAAGATTATGATGGTGACCATGTTGATATTCCGAATAATCTTGCAATCAGCGTTCCTCACCCTTTTAAAACAGCAAGTGATTTGCTAAAACGCTGTAATGATAAGAATTTACCCATCTATGATTTGGTCATGGATAACGAAAAAGCGCTTTATAACGGCGATATAAAACTAATTAATGAAAAACTCGATACAATATGGACTGTCATGAAAAACTGCATTGAACGCGGTTTAAAGAATAAAGGAAAACTCCCTGTCAGTGGCATTAAACGTAGAGCCGCAGATATGTATAACTCTCTTATCCATCAACCGAAAGCGATGCTCACAGATCACTTCCTCATTATGGATTGGATAACGCTGTATGCAATGGCGGTCAATGAGGAAAACGCTTGTGGTGGGCGTATCGTTACCGCTCCGACAAATGGAGGTGCTGGTGTATTACCGGCTGTATTAATGTATTACCTTCGGTTTATTGATGGCGCTAATCAACAAGGTGTTAGAAATTTTTTATTGACTGCCGGCGCTATCGCCATGCTCTACAAACTCAACGCCTCTATCTCTGGCGCTGAGGTGGGGTGCCAAGGTGAAGTAGGTGTTGCCTGTTCCATGTCTGCTGCAGCATTAACCGCTGTTACAGGTGGTACAATTGAACAAATAGAAAATGCTGCTGAAATTGCCATGGAGCACCACTTAGGTATGACTTGCGACCCTATTGGAGGACTGGTACAAATTCCGTGTATTGAACGAAATGGCATGGCAGCAATTAAGGCAATCACTGCCTGTCGCCTAGCTTTACATGGCTCTGGCGAGCACCAAGTATCGCTTGATAGCGTAATAGAAACCATGTATCGCACGGGTAAAGATATGCAAAGCAAATATCGCGAAACATCCCTGGGAGGACTGGCCGTATTCGCCCGCAAGCCAGATGCCTGTTAATACAGGCATCATCAGAAGTAACAGGAACTCTTTTTTTAAATACCAGATGACATCATACAACCTGCATCACTATCAGCAGTTTTTTTCAGTCTGAAAAAATCGATGAAAGTAAAACCCCATCAGCAATAACACAACAGTAATCACGATGCCACTATAACTGATACCTTTAAATACGTTAAGGTACACAGCTACACCTTCTGCACCTCTAGAAACATTAGTTATATCGGTAAAGATGGCTACTTTTCCGGCAATATAATTGGCAAAAGAACCTGTAAAAAGCAGGTAAATCCCCACAAGCAAACCTCTGCTGTTAACCGGATTTAAACGGGTAATATTAGCTATGACAACCGGATCAACAAACAGCTCACCAATACCAATCAAAGTCATGCCAATGACGATCCATAGTGCTGATGCATAGTGAGTTTGTGAAACATATGCTATCTTGGCTGACAATGTAATCAACAGAAAACCGGCTGTAAGCAAGACGACACCCAGACTCAATTTAAATAAAGATGGAATTTCAACATTCGCTTTTTTGAGAAAATTCCAAAACCAAGATACTAAAAAGCCTCCAAAAATAACGCTCAGCGAATTAATCGACTGAAACCAACTGGTAGGAATTACTATACCTAAAATATGTCTGTTAACATAACGATCAACAAACAACACAAGAGATGAACCATTTTGCTGATCAAATACCCAAAAAACAAAACCAAAAATCATAAAGCAACAAATCATCACCAGACTTTTGACTTCCCCTAAATTGGCTTTAATAAATAAGGTAATCATGCAAATTAATGAAATCAAACCAATCAGAAGCAACAGATAGAGAGCTTTATTAGAGGCAATCAAACCCACTAACAATAACACAAGACAAACAAAGCCTACGAATATCCAGAAGGAATTAGGCAAAATAAACGACTTTTCATGTAGTTTCTTATGGTTAATAGGGCTTAACCGTTTCAAGTGCTTACCATTTTTCATAAACAGGATAATACCTACAAACAAGACGACACTTGACAACAGAAATCCGGCATGGTGGCCATAATAAGTATAAGCCCAACCACATACAATCAATGCTAGTGTTGCACCAATATTCCCACTAATATAATACCAGGAGAAGTCTTTTTCCCGCTCGGTTTCATTATGCTCTGCGTAAAGAGTCCCAGCCAAACACGACACATTTCCCTTAAAAAAGCCATAACCACAAATAACTATGGCCATTGCAAAGTAAAGTATATTCATATCATGCCCAGAAAATGCCAAAAAAACGTTACCTAAAAATATTAAAAGAGAACCGACTACCACACTAAAGTAGTAACCCAGATACTTATCGGCCAGATAACCACCTATAATAGGCGTCACCCAAATAAGCGCAGTATAATCAGCGTATAAGTTGTAAGCACTTTTATCAGACATTGCAAGATAGCTGGTAAAAAATAGAACCAGTAATCCCCGCATCCCATAATAACTAAAAAATTCAGCCACTAAAATAATACAAACCGGAAAAAAGCCCTTAGGTTTACCGGTGCTAAACTTCGCTAAAGGCTTAGATGAATCCATGAATAAATATCCCCTGTAACAAGGCTACAAAAACTCCAGATAAAAAAATACATCTAACAGATAATTTAAAGTCACAAGATGTCATTTGTTTTAACTGCTCTTATGTTAATAATCAAGCTAATAAAATTACTTACCAGGCAATCTTTTCTACTGGAATGTATTTGTTCAGCAAGTGTTTATATTTTTCTTCTAACAGATTTTTAGAAGACAATTCAGGCAACTTTGAATAAAGATCAGCTTTTTGAAAGACCTTCAATAAGGGTAATAAATACCAATCCTTTTCAGAAGCAAGTTCCTGATAACCTATGCTTCCTGTTTGTGGCGTATGCCACGAATAAAAAGAATGGTAACGCAGAAGATACAAACTTTCTTCCGGAAGTTCACTGGCTTCTTTCATCACTTTGTAAATATATTCATCATGTCCCCAAGACATATCGATATTATCAAAACCACAATATTTGGCATAGCGTCCGAAGCGGTGTTCAGTTTCATTTGCATACTTGGGGTAATCAATAGATTCCTTATAAAATTCACTATCATAAAAAACATTTTCTTTAGAAAAAGGAGCTCCCACAGGATATGTATCACCCACAACACTCCATTGCGCTAACTGACCAAACTTTGGTAGCAACATGACTTTACCCATATCGTGAATAAAGCCAGTTAATGATAACCACGACCAGTCTTTTATATGCGGATATAACGATTCCAGTGTGTGTTTTTCAAAATTTCTGCGTCGTTCTTTCGGAAGGCTTTGCCACTCAGATTCTCGAAACAATCCTTTAACAAAGTGTACGCCTTTTATTTTACTATCGTTGCAAATAAAACGATTTGTTACTGCCTCTGCCGTTTGATAAGCATGCTCTATTTGTGGAAGATCTGTGTCAGGATCGCTCTCATCGATGACTTCTTCCAACAATTTAAATACTTGGTAAACATCCATTTTTCCATGATTAAGCTGAAAGTAACAGGCTTTCATCTCTCTGACATAGTCAACAGACTGGTTCATATGCATCGAACGATAAGTAAGACGCACACGATCCTGAAATTTACTATCTTTATAGTCACGAAATTCACCAAAATTCTGTTCTGAATTTTTCACTACACATTTCCCCGTTACTGAGTTCATTAATGCTGTGATCAATACATCCTTTTTTTTGCTCTATCTAAGTAATACAAAAATACCTAAAGCACTAGCCATTTTAATATCTATCTGATAATACATATAATTAATCAATAATTTAAATTACCCAGTTCTCTGCTTGGCAGACCTTTTTCAAGATTTGTTTCCAGCACTTCCAGTGAAACCCCTTTCGTTTCCGGGACTTTAAGATAGACAAAAATAAATGCAAGTACGGAAACCATCGCATAAATACCAAAAGTAATCAAAAACCCAACCGCATGAAGCACCGTAAGAAAAGTTGCTGACACCAAAAAATTAGCTCCCCACTGTACACCAGCCACAAAACTCATGCAAGAACCTCGCACTGACACCGGAAAAATCTCTGCAATAACAAGCCAAAATAATGAACCAACACTAAGACAATAACCAATGATATAAGTAAACAGACAAATCAAAGCTATAATTGAACTGGCTCCTGTACCCTGCAATAAAAAAATCATTAAAAACAGGCTGACAGCGATTAGCGCCAAACCTGTCAGTAAAAAATATCTGCGTCCGAGCCGATCAATATAAATAATGGTGAAGATGGTAGTCAAAAAGTTAACAACACCCAAACCAAGTGTCGCCAGAATTCGGGTGCTCTCTCCAGAAAAGCCCACCGACTGCATCACATACGGACCATAATACATCACCGTATTAATACCAACAAACTGTTGTGTTATTCCCAATACTAATCCAATAACTAACATAGGACGTATACTTTTATGGAAAATCTGCCTGAATCCTGTTCTCTGAAAACCTGTCAGATACTTCATACCATTGATCTCAATATCTGCCTGTCGATCACTGTTACGTATTTTACGAAGTACTTCTCCTGCTTTTTTGTTACGGCCTTTTAATATAAGCCAGCGGGGAGAAAAAGGCATCAGCAACATACCTAAAGTCAATAGTAGAGCAGGAACCACACCAGAAAGAATCATTAATCGCCAGTTATGTTGAGCGGTAAACACATATCCAACAATAAATGCGACCACTTGCCCACCGGTAAGAAATGCCCCGTTCCATAAAACCAGACTTCCCCTGGAGTGAGCCGGAGCAATCTCGGCAATAAACAGCGGTACCACATAAGAAGCTATACCAATAGCAATGCCTAATAAAAATCTTCCAATAATAAGCACTGACAGAGAGTTCGAATACGCAGCCATTAATGTTCCAGCCACAAAGACAACCCCAGTAATAATTAACGTATATTTACGTCCAATAATATCTGCAGTTTTTCCACTAAATAAAGCACCAAACAATGCACCCAACACACTAATACTAACCACTAGCTCAATTTGCGCATTACTGGCATTAAAGTGTTGCTGAATAAAAGGGGTTGCCCCTGCAATAATCGAAGTGTCAAATCCAAATAATAATCCGCCTAGTGCGGCAACCCCCACAACAAGAAAATTATAAAATTTATTTTTTTGCATACGATCTACCTCTCTGAAGCTGACAATATTCATCCTGTGACAAAAAGTCATACTCCAAAAAAAATAAGGATCAAAAGATTATAGACTTTACAGATGAACACCTGACAAAATTTTTTGTCATAAAAAATTCTGCATCAAAAGAAAATCACACTTTATAAAAATTCCTTTTTCAACCTACTGCATAATAGCCCAGCCTCCTTAAAAGAGGCTTTTTAGCAAGCCATGCGCTGTAAATTTTCCACTCAGTTGAACATGAACCAACAATATCGTCATGGCATTCCAAGCACTGATTGGACAACTCATACCAAAACCTGCTTCAATATAGTAGTTAAAAAGAGCTTTTGGTATTATTTTATAATGGACACAGCTTTACTTCGGTTCCATAAGCATATCTGTTCAGCGAATGTTCAGACTTACAACAATACCTTTACCCTTTAATTGATTTTTCTGTGATGCTTTTTCCGTTAAAGGTTCCACCGCTTATTTCAATTTCATCATTTTCTGAACCCGTGCGTTGTTTTATTTTAACTGGTAAATATTGCCATTTAGGTGCAAGCCATATCCATGTTTCACGTTTGTTATTTTTTCGTACTGTTTTAAAGCGTAAAGTATTTAAGTTACCAATGGAGGTTTTTAGAATTTCTTTACCATCTGCCCGCAGTTTTAAATTATATAACCCGTGTTTTCCTACAATCTTGTAGTATAAAGGAGATTTTTTTTGTTTAAGTAAATCTAGTCTTAGCTGAGTCTGATAACTCATTTCGTCTAGAGCTCCCTGACTTAACGCAATAGCCTGTGTTTTGTCGTTTTTTGTGTATGAGGCCTTTTTATTTGCCCAGTCGTACCGGACATTTTCTTTCTCTTTTGATCCAAGAACAGACTTAACCCTCTCGTATTCAAGAGGGTGCACGGTATGATTAGCATTGTAAATAAATCGACTTTTTTCTTTATAACTCATTACCATAGCGCTGGCTTTGAAATACACCAACCACTGATTATCACTATAAGACAATTTGCTTTTAGCAGATACCTTAAAAGGAAGCTTGCTTGTTTTGATAATGTAAGTGATATCAAAAGGTTTTAATAATTGAGAGGTAGAACCATCTGATGCAGAGTGTGTTTTTTGGGTTTTTTGGATTTTTTGGGGTTTTTGTACAGATGATGAGTGATGATGTTCCAGTCCGGTTTTGGCAACGGCAGAAAAAGAAAACACTATAAAAGCGGGCAGTAGCATTTTGCAGTGAAAAAATAAGCGAAATTTCATAAAGGCACCTATATCTGATCATTTTCAGTGGAGTATTGAAAACCCGTTGCTGGAAGTGGTCTGTTATCGAAAAACACCTGATTATTATGATAGTAAAGTTGTTTATTTGCCAGCCAGCCAACAGCGGTAGGAAATATTTTATGCTCCAGTACCTGGATGCGTTTTTGCAATGTATCTTCTGTATCTCCTTTTTCTATCAACAGTTTTGCCTGAATAATAATGGCTCCATCATCAAGTGCTTCTGTTACAAAGTGTACAGTCGCACCATGATATTTTTCGTTATTCTCAAGCACTCTCTTATGGGTATCAAGCCCTTTGTAGTTTGGCAAAATAGATGGGTGAATATTGATCAGTTTACCAGAAAAATATCTCGTAAATGCAGGTGTTAGTATGCGCATAAAACCCGCCAGAACAACTAAGTTGGCATTGAGATTTATGATTGTATTCTTTAAAGCACGGTCAAAATCTTCACGGCTTTTAAAGTCTTTATGTTTAATTGTAAATACAGAAATACCCGCATTACCGGCCCGAGTTAAGCCATAGGCTCCTTCTTTGTTGGAAATAACCCCCACAACTTGATATCCGAGAATGTGTTGTTGATCTATAAGTGCTTGCAGATTGCTTCCATTGCCTGAAATCAGAACCACAACCCGATACGGTGAAGTTTTTATTTCTTCTGACATTTATTTATCAATTCCAGTCAGAATAACAGGAGCACTTGTGGTTTGATCTTGTACATGACCGATAATCCATGCGTTTTCCCCCGCATCACTTAACAGCTGAAGGGTTTTACTAGCACAGTTATTAGGCACGGTTACAATCATGCCTACACCACAGTTGAAGGTGCGATACATTTCAACAGGATCAATGTTGCCTTGTTGTTGAATCCAGTCAAACAGAGCGCTTTGTTGCCAGCTTTTTGTATCTATCACAGCCTGCATACCTGTAGGAAGTGTTCGGGGAAGGTTTTCCTGCAACCCCCCTCCAGTAATATGACAGATTGCATGAACCGGTACTTCTTTAATCAATCTGAGAATAGATTTTACATAAATTTTTGTTGGAACCAACAATTGCTCAACCAACGACTGACCTTTAAGTTCAAGTGATAACGGGTTGTCTGTTGCAAGGGATAAAAGCTTACGAATAAGCGAATAACCATTGGAATGAGGGCCACTGGAAGCCATTGCAATCATTGTGTCACCTGCCGCTACTTTAGCGCCACTGATGATATTATCCTTTTCTGCAACGCCAACACAAAACCCTGCAAGATCGTAATCTTCACCATTATACATACCGGGCATTTCAGCGGTTTCTCCTCCGGCTAAAGCACATCCGGCCAGTTCGCAGCCTCTGCCAATTCCTTTTATCACAGACTCTGCTACATCTACATTAAGTTGACCCGTGGCATAATAATCGAGGAAAAAAAGCGGTTCAGCACCACTAACAACGATATCGTTAACACACATAGCAACGAGATCGATACCGATAGTATTATGTTTATTAAGCATGACAGCAAGCTTGAGTTTACTGCCAACACCATCTGTACCAGAAATAAGCACAGGCTTGCGATAACCTTTGGGCAGTTCACACATGGCACCAAAGCCACCTAGACCACCTAACATTTCAGGACGCTTTGTTTTATGCGCAACTGGTTTTATGCGTTCAACCAAGGAATTGCCGGCTTCAATATCGACACCTGCATCTTTGTAAGTCAGTGGAGTGGTTTTTGTCATCTTTACACTATCTAATCTGAATAATTAATGGTCGGTATTGTAGCAGTGCCAGACCCAGAGACCAACCTAAATGTTAGTTGGGCGCTTTTAATTGTAAACTCTGGCAGATGCTGAGCAAGCGATAGCATCATGCCTGAAGTGACATCCTGCATTCTTTGTTAATTTACCTGTTAAAGCAAGCCATAAACACAGGCTCATAACATAGTTATGAAGCTAATTTCAGTATTAGAAGCAGGTTTTAGCTTTATACTGCACCAACTAACTATACGTAAGTCTGAGAAGTCACCTAAAATAAATTTTAATATAAGATAATAAAAAAAAGGTGCCAAAAAAAAACGGGCACCCTTTATGAAAAGGCTAAAGTTAATTTCACAACATTTAGCCTAAAACTTTTACATCCAGCTTCGATATTTTATATTTTCATGTCTTTATTCACTTTTCAAAAACCTTGGTTTTCTAGTTTAAAACACTTAAAAATGCTTTATCAAAAGCAAGTGCTGGTATGGATGAGCTACTACATGTAGGAGAGACATAGCTGTGTGAGCATGGAGTATCTCTGTCAAATGACCAATAATGCAATCCTGCCAAGTGATTGCTTACTGCAAACTGTGCAATTGTTTTGATATTATCAAGGGTTGTAAATTCGTCTAGTACATCATTTTGAGCAATCATTGGCGTAAGTTCTATCCTGCTAAATGGAATCTTGAAAGTTTTACTGACTTCATTTGCAGCGGTAATTGCTGATGCACCCATGTCACATTTATTCTTACCTGATAGTTTTGTGCAACCATAAGAACCATAATCCATAACCATTAAATTAACATCATAATCAAGACCTGCTTTATTTGCTGCTTCAATAGCCTGTTGACCCAATGAATTCAAAGAACCACCCTTAATGCCTAATGTGGCCAGCGTTAAACTAAACCGTACATGTGTTTTTTTCTGAGCCTCTGCAGCAGAATGCATAAGTTCATTTAATTGATTCTGGTTATATCCACCTTCTATATCAAAATCAATGCCGACCAAATTCTTTGACTGATAACGTTTGATAAACGCTAGCATCTTATCAGCGCTATCACAGAAAAAGGCACCATTAGCCCCACCGGTAGATATAACGTAATTGATATTTTTACTTTCAAACAGAGGAATGTTAACACCGGCAAGTTTTTCTGCTGAAACACCTCCCCAACTCTCACTACCACATGTACCTGTAGCAAACGCAAGGCTAACGGCTTTATTACCTGGTAATAGCTGTGATGGTGTCTTATCATCTCCCAACAAAGGTACTGAACTATTTTGTCCATTAACCTTTGTGCCAATGACGTAAGTATTCCAGTTCATATTAATACTGGCATCCTTGTAGGGAGAGAAAAACAAAGTTGCAGTATTCTGGTGATAAACAACAGATAAAGAAAGTGGTTCTGTTGACAGATTGAATTTCTGAGGAGATACAGTTGGAGTATAAACTTTATTATCATGCGTTACACTTTCTGCCGATACTGTATAAGCACGACCTACAGGCAAATTTATGAGATTATACGAACCATTGTGCAGGCTGGATTGATAAGAAAAACCACTATTGTCTTTAAATGTTATCTCAGGTGCTTCATTGGCAGGAATGCTGCTTATACTACCCTTGACAACAACTGTTTTTACAGGTGTTCCTTTATAAGTGGCTTTTAGTGAACTGACCTTATTAGCTGAAATTTTTACAGAAAATGGTAGATTTTCAGGTTGATACAGCGTGTATTTTGCTGTTATGGCACTTGCGCTTATCTGATATTCATCTCCTGCTATCAGGTCAGGTAATGTCTTTTGTTCTCCCCAAGGAACAGAAAAATTCGGTAATACTTTACCGGATGTTTGGTCTTTTATCATAAACACAGGGTTTGTGCTAACTCCTGTTGGTCTGGCATTGACAATTTTAATCATTAAAGCACCTGTCGCAGCAACAGACTTATAGCTCACTTTAACCTGTTTAGCGATGGTATCATTAATGGTTAACTGTCCAGGTGCAGCACTACCTGTCCATGTATTATTTTTTGAAGTAATAGAAGGAACATCAAAACGGTAGTGGTCATAAAGCAATCCTTTTAAAGCATAGACCTGATTCCAAGCTGCGTTTTTAATAGTATAACTATAGCCTTTATCGCCCGTCACCTTAATAACTGGGTGCAAGTTTTTTTCACCTGGGTTAGCTGGCAATACAAAATCTACTTCACCCTGTTTTGGAGCTGGTGGGACTGCGTTTGTATACACAGCTATATTACTAACTTTAGTATCAGGTGAACCGTTAAACTTCACTGTAATTCTGCCACCTTGCTTGAGGCTTGTGTTCACCCAAGAACCTGATGGAAAATTAAGTGATGCACTTACCTGATCTTTATTTACCGTTAACACAGGATTTTCAGGGTAAGATAAATCACCAAAGTCTCCCCAAAACGAAGAACCTTTTGCCAGAACTTTACTGGTTTTAAACTCAATCATAGCCTGCTGAAGATCAACGGGTGAACCGCAATTATTTTGCAATGTTATTGACTTAACCCAACCCGACGAACTACTATCGGCTTTGATACATGTTACAGGTGTCGGTGCCACCAAGGCAAAAGCAGACATCGATGATGCTAACCATAAAACAAAATTAGAGCCTATAAATATTTTTTTCATTACCCTTCCCGTGTGCAATAAAAATAAAAATAAAAGAAAAAATAAAAGAAAAAATAAAAGAAAAAAACCTTATTCTTTCTTATAAAAATGAGTTGGTCACACAAAAAAAATATCACTGCTACAGAATGATATTATGATTTGTAATATCAGCGACAACTTCATTGTAAAACGTGAAATATCCAATTTAAGACAAGTACGGATATATTATTGACGTAGTATACATTTTTTAAAAAAAGGAACAAAAGACTTTCTATTTTAAGGTCGAAGTAATAACTGTGTAATTATGCTCATTGGCAGACCGCAAAGCATTGATCTTCTCAATTGACTTACCTTTTAAAAGATTTCTTTTTCAATGAGAATCTTACAACCCAGCATAAAATGCCTGACATACAAGTTAAAAAATAAGTTCTAATCATAACCTGTTAATAGGTTGCTTTGCAAGAGTCTGCTGATGCTATGTTTCCATAGATTATTTTCAAGCCCTCTATCCAACAATAACGGGCCAATAAAAAAGCCTGAAATATATATGCTTTAAAAACTTCAGGTTTCTTCTCGATGAACAGAGCTAACAAAAAAACTTGATCGTATAAAAAATGCCATACAACCAAAAAGACACGTCTTGTGTCGTAATATCTATGAAATAAATTAAATGACGACGGACTTAAAATTTAAACGCATTTCAAGCCAAATGATTTTAAAACGTGTATTGTATAAATGCAGGCACAATACTGATAAATATTGCCTGCTATTATTAAACAAAGCTTTTATTAACGAACACTGTGCCTGACCATACGTTGTTTTTCAATGTTCCATTCACGATCTTTAGTACTTGCACGTTTATCAAACTCTTTTTTTCCTTTTGCAACACGGACTTCTGCCTTTACAAGATGACGCTTCCAGTAAAGCCGGGTGCAAATACAGGTTTGTCCCTGCTGTTGCGTAGCACCAAATAATTTTGCCAGTTCTTTTTGATTCAATAATAATTTGCGATCTCTGCGAGGATCAGCAATAACATGCGTAGACACAGTATCCAACGGAGTAATATTGGTACCTATCAACCAACCTTCGCCATCTTTTAGCAATACATAGCTATCTACCAGCTGGACTTTCCCCGCACGCAAACTCTTTACCTCCCACCCAGTGAGAGACAACCCCGCTTCATACGAATCATGTAAATGGTATTCGTGGCGAGCTTTTTTATTGACCACAATAGTGGAGCCGCCACCGGCGGACTTTTTCTGTTTATTTGCCATGTGCAAGATTATACGGTTTGTCAGCGTAAAAGCTAGTAGCCATTCAATTTTTTTGCAAAACCTCTGTTTGTTAGAAAAAAGGCAAATAGCAAAATGTATACAAAACAAATAGCCGGCGCAAAAAACGAGTGGGCAATATTTGTTGCATCGGAAATCAACCCCATAATCGCTGTCATAAATGCCCCCCCGGCCATACCTGTTACAATAAATGATGAGGCATAAGCGGTATATTGCCCAAGACCACGAATACTGAGTGTAAAAATAGTGGGATACATCATCGACATAAAAAAGCTGATAGCCACCATGGAAGACACAGCACTCATTCCACTACCATAGATAGCATTTAAACAAAGACAAACATTAATCAAAGCAAAAAGACCAAGTAAAAATCTGTCTGAAACATAATTGAGTACATAAGAGGAAATAAAACGCCCAAGTGTAAATAATACCAATGAAACAAGAATGTAGTTAGAAGCATGATCTGCTGTCATATGATTGGTATACATACAATAACGAATAGTATAACTCCAGATACCAAACTGAGCACCCACATAAAGAAACTGTGCCAATATACCAAACATGAAATAAGGTTTTTTACTCAAAACCCTTAAAGCTTGGCGATACCCCCTTAAACTTAGTTTATAACCCGCTGTAACCTCAGAAGCCGGAAACTTTGTAAAAAAAATAATAATGCCTAAAACCACAACCATCGAAGCAATTGCCATGTAAGGGTCAACTACCTGTTTAATAGAGTGAGTAAAAATCTTATGGAGTTCATGAACAGACAACGTATCCCGCATCTCATTGGTAACATTAACACTTTGTTTCAATATTAATAATTTACCCAGCAATACAGCAAAAATCGCGCCCAATCCATTAAAAGCCTGTGCAAAGGTTAGACGCTTTGCTGCTGTGTCTTCATCACTTAATAACGCCACATAAGGGTTGGCTGAGACTTCAAGAAATGAACACCCTGCAGCTGCAATAAACAATGCCACGAGAAAAAAATAATAAGACAGAAGGTCAGCTGCCGGATAAAAAAGATAAGAGCCACAACACACCAACAAAAGTCCAAACAATATTGCTGTTTTATAAGAGTATCGACTGATAAACAAAGAAGCTGGTATTGCAAAAATGCTATAACCAATAAAAAATGCGAACTGCACCAGGCCGGACTGAAAGTCGTTTAATGCAAATGCGCTCTTAAATTGAGCAATTAAAATATCGTTTAAGTTTTCTAGCATCCCCCAGATAAAAAACAAACTGATAAGTAATATAACAGGCAACACTGAGATTTGTTGTTTTTTCTTGTTAAACGCCATTAAAAATATCCTGAATATGTTTAATAAAAACACAACACCATGTCACAATGATGTTGCGCACATAATATTTATTAAATTCCTTCAGATTAAACGTTTACATTACCTGCAAGGTAAACACGCATATTCTGTGTTAGTGCCTGAGCTGCAAACGCCTGCACCACAATTTTAAGTGTTTCTTTTGGTACATAGGCAATAGTTATATGGTTACTTTGATGCCATGCCATCAAATCATCCCGACCTACACCATCCAGAGTGCAGTTCATTAATGGCCACTCAGGGGTTGTACCATTTAAACGACGTTGAAATTCTTGTTCCGGCAGTTCTGTTGCCATGCCTGTCCCAATATGCATATGAACATCAGTGCCCTCATAATGTGCTCTCGCCCAAATAAACGTACCCGCCTTGCATTGTCCGCTAATTGTTGAACCGCCTTTTGGAAAGTACATTTTAGGTTGCCGGTTACCTTTTGCTCCTTTAATTCCACCTTTAATATGCTCAAAAGGAACCGAGCCTGAGATTTCAAAGTCCCAGTAAAAAGTACCATTGTACTTACTACCCCAGCGTATATCATGTAGTGTTGTTTCAGAAGGTAGCCCTAAACTGTCTAACAAACGAAATAACATGGTTTGCGGAATACCTGTTCCCATATCCACCTCGTTAATACAGGGAATAGGCTTGCCTTCACAAATAATATCACCGTTTTCATCGGGAATGGGAAACCGCATCGTTGATCCAATCGCTCCTTCGGCAAAATCAGAAGAAGGACAACTATCTTTTAACCCCTGTTGATATTGAACACCCACGCTGGTTAACCCAAATCGTTTGACAAAACGAGCCATCGCTATCATCATGGCACACTGTTCTAGTACCTGATCACGGGTTAATTCATTTTTATCATCCTCACCAAAATCAAACGTCATTCCTTGATTAATATACCATTGTAAACACTCTTCTCTTAGCGGTTGAGAAACCAGACTCATCTCATACAGCAGTGCAGATTGTGAAAGGCTTTCCATAGGCATACCGATATCAACCAGTGATTTTTGCGGGAAAACACCATTCATCATGCCCATACAAAAGCTGTCAAATAATCCCATAATTTCTTTATTTCTTAAGATATACCGGCCCAACTGTTGACCAAGCTTTCCACCTTCACTGTTGTAAAAAGAGTGTTCTTTACTAATCTCTTTAAGGTAGGACATATCATGATTAATGGTTCCTGTTTCCAGCCATTGCTGCAAACCCTGATAAAAAAAGTCATCATCAAAGTTTTCAGACCATAAACGACTATATTCACGTCCAAGTCCGGTTAATGTCCCTGACAGACAAAGTGCACCCACCAGCCCCGGCAAAGTACCATCAAAGTTTGCCAAAATTAAAACAGGTCCCTTATGAAGCGCAATAGACGGTGCAATATGGTGAGAATATTGCCACGATGTTAATAAAATAATGACCGGTGCATGCTCATCAATCGATGCAAAAATATCACTTCCCCGACGCTGATTGCTAATAAAACCATGCCCTGTCAGATCATCAACTTTATGCGCACGCTTAAAGGAATAATCAAACTTATCCTTCAATGCCAAAGCAAGCTTATCTTCAAATTTCTTTTCTACAGCCCAGCAATTACGGTTAGCCGACTCGCGAAGATCACCGTTAGTTATCAGAAAAACTTCCCGGTCACCGAGTCTTTGAGTCGGTTTATTTGCAGGTAAGTTCAATACATTGTTCATATATTAAGACCTTGTAATTAAAAAATATTGTTGCAAAAACACTATTGCTCAAGATAAATAAGCTTTATATTTCCATCATATTTTGGTAATTAATTTGATCATCATGCATACGCAAAAAAATCTGATATTTTTTCTCATGAAATGACTTCATAAACTGACGAGGTTTCACCACCATTCCTGTTGATGACATTGCACTCATTGCATCAGTCAAGTGATTATAGTCACCGCTTGCCGTTCCGGCTAACATAGCACTTCCCAGAATAACAGCATCTGATTCCTTAGAAAGTACTACATCACACCCTGTGGCATCAGCATGCTCACGAACCCATAACGGATTTTTAGAACCACCACCACACATGTGAATCGTGGATATGCTGTGACCTGCATTATTCATCGTTTCAATAATATGGCGGGTTCCATAAGATATGGACTGCAAAGCAGCCAGATATGTTTTCGCCAACTCGGAAAAACCATTTTGCAAAGAAAGACCGCTGATCATACCTCGTAATGTCGGGTTTGCCCGTGGCGAACGATTGCCGAGATGATACCCAAGCACATGAAAATCTTTGGTGATAAAACCATTTTGTTCTTCAAGACGTAATACTTCTTCATTTAGCAATTGGTAAACAGTACACCCTTTTTTCAAAGCCTCTGCCTCTAACTGCTTATAAAAAGAAGACGACTGAATAATATGATCGATCAGCGAACCTGTTGACGATTGTCCACCTTCATTCAGCCAGTAACCTGGCACCATCGCTTCATAATACGGTCCCCATACCCCTGACACAAAGGTGGCTGTTTTTCTCACAGCCATATGACAGGTAGACGTTCCGGCAATAACAGCAATCGTCTCCTCCGGACGAGAACCCATAATACCAATACCACCGGCATGAGCATCAATAGCACCCACTGCAACTGCTACCTGCGAATGTAAGCCAAGTTCCTTTGCTACCGTATCGGTCAGGTATCCTGCGCACTCTCCTAATGATCTAATGTTTTTACCAATACGACCATCGTCAAGCAAATCACTTAATCCTATTCTCTGAAAAAAAGGTTCACTGTAGTTTTTTTCATGAGCAAGATACAACCATTTGCAAGTTTTGGTACAAACACTATGAGAAACATTGCCACAGGCCTGCCAAACCAGATAATCAGCCAAATCAAAAAAATAGCCTGCCTGATCATACTGCTCCGGTAGATGACGTTTAAGCCATAACAATTTAGGCAATTCCATTTCAGGGCTGATTTCACCACCCACATATTTGAGGCAGTTATCATTTGTCGCATTAATGTCGGCAGCTTCCCTGATGGCACGATGATCCATCCACATAATGACATTTTGATCATCATTACCTGTGGGTGAGACAGATAAAGGTTTTCCTTCTTTGTTTAAAACGACAAGCGAACAGGTCGCATCAAATCCAATGCCTTTAATTTGCCCGATAGGAATACCACTATCTGAAACCACCTGACTAACAACACTACAGGTTTGATGCCAGATGTCTGAAGAGGACTGCTCGACAAAATTAGACTGAGGACGAAACTGTTTGACCGGCAACCCAGCCATGGTCAATTTTCGACCTGTTGCTGAAAACAGACCAGCTCTGACACTGCCAGAACCCACATCCACGCCAATATAATATGACTGCATATTCGCTATATTCCTTTAAACAAACAATATGTTTTTTACTTTAATCAGGCAAATATAGCATCTGAAAAAAAGCAGAAAAACATAAATCACGGCTAACAACAAATATATTTTAAACTCAATAAAAATACCCGAACATATACTACAGTAAATATATAAATCAGGGTTAAAGTTTTTTACCACATTGAAATAGGCATACTCTTCAACCACTACATATTATTCTGGATCAGACCGGTTATCATTGTAGTGAAACTGTACAGTCTTTTGCTGCAAAGAATGGGATAAAGTTGCATTATTTTCTAACCTTTCTTCCTGAGTTAACTGTTTGTACTGTCTATTTTGCTTAGACATATCAGGCTCTTTTCATTTTTGGTTGTTCATCTGTGAAGTATAACGACAATTGACATATATTTTAAAATCAACCTATTGCTCTTATTAGTTTAATCCAGCAAGACGTCTGCTCTAAGTCTCTCAGTCACCGGCAGGTTCAGTATCTGAACAACCTGATTGAATCAAATCATGGCAAGCTAAAACGGATAATTAATCCTGAGCATGGATTCCAGTCAAGTCGCATAGCCTATACCACTATTAAGAATTTGAAGTCATGCGTATGTTCAGAAAAGGACAGATAGACTTATGGTATTACGGACAGGGTATTGCAAACGAAGTGCATCATGTATAAACCCAGTTCATTTTATGAGAGAAAAAGTGCTGGAAAAAGCTTACCTTGAACAATTCTTTGCAATGGAGCCGTTTCGCGTTATGTACTCTACCAACATGATTGTTTCAGCCTGTAAAGATACCACTCACTTCAGTGGCTATTTGCTTGGCTAATCTCGGTTTTGCCGCCTTAAATTTCAGGTTCATTTTATCCGCTAAAGATGCTACCCGCGTACGATAGCGTAGCCAGTGAGACTGGTGATCATAAACCTGAAATACATGAGTACTACTACCCTGTTTCAAATTTGATTTGATCTTTTCCCTCACCTTCCCATGCATCCGAACAGAAATCTGAACATCAGTAATCACCGAATAAGTCACATCTTTTACCATCTCATCGACAAACCAAGCACCAAGCCCTACAACCCCTCCGAGAACCAGATCAACACCAAGATTGTGTCTAGCATGATCCACAGCCAATCCAGCGAGCGTACCTGCTACAATGGCACTACCATAACCATCGGTCAACACTACCCAGACCGACTTGGGATCCTTTGCTTGACCGGCCTGTAATACATTAATTTGCACCATATCATGAGCTTTTGCCACATCATGTATCACTTTCCAGCCACCATCTTTCAAATCAGTTTCTAGTTTAGTTTTTAATTCCGGCAATTTTTCACTGGTGGTGTTACGTATCTGCACATAAATGGTTTTATCTTTATCCGACACAGGATCTAAAAACACACTGTTTGACATTTTGCTCTGTATTTTCATTTTATGATGCTCTACAGCCGTACTCAAGGCACTACAACCGCTAAGTTCCAGTAAACTAGGCAGGAAAATGATCCCAGCAATAATACCTTTGAGTACAAATAATGCGGTTTTCTTGTGAACAGTCATTTTCTGTATCCTTATTGAGATAATTAATTAATAAATAGATGCTTGATTGAGATAATTAATTAATAAATAGATGCTTGTTTTACAAACTCAGCTTATAACAGTTTTCATGGTTTTTTAGCCATGAAAAAAATGATATATATCATTGCTTTATATTAGTGCCCTCCATTTAATACAATACTCTACATAAAACTGATAGATTCTTATTTCGTTTAAAAAAAACTCTTTTAAACACTAGCTGATGAACCAGTAGTTTTACTGGATCCGAAAGCTAACAGCCCCTGTCTTTTCTGTTTTTTTGTGGTCTTTGATGTTGTTGCCTGTGTTTCTTCAGCAACAGAATATGTGTGCTTTTTAGTGGTGAATGCTACAAATGCTGCTTCATTAGCTAGTCTATGTTGTGCTTACCTATCAATCACGAAACACTAGAACCGAGTTTGTTTGCATTCCTTTGCCGGTGCATTTGTCAGCGCATTAAAAGTTTTGTTGTAACATCTGCAACAATAACGCTGTTTACCGCGTTACGTGTCATCATTCGGTTGTAACTGCTCTCTGGCTTCATCTTGGAGGAGCAACTGGCATGAACTTAGTTTTTCCAAAGCCCAGAAAAGTCGATGAAAGGTAGAAGTATCCATAGGTTATTCTCGGAAATTTACACCTACCTCACAGGTTACTCTTTTCAACAGGCAAATACAACATAACCATCTGCTTCCAAGCAAAATTGAGCCGACGCTATTTGTACACAGGAAATCTTGCACAAATTTTAGCCACCTCACCTTTTACTCTCTCAATAACGGTAGCATCACCCATATTATCCAGAATATCTGCAATCCAACTGGCTACCTGACAGGTTTGTTCCTCACCAAAACCTCTGCGTGTTATAGCAGGTGTTCCAAGGCGTAGGCCACTGGTTACAAACGGAGAGCGTGGGTCGTTCGGCACCGAATTTTTGTTCACTGTTATATGTGCCTGACCCAAGACATCCTCAGCATCCTTACCTGTAAATTGTTTACCAATTAAACTCACCAAGCACAAATGGTTTTCTGTTCCACCGGAAATAACCTTATAACCACGCTCTTGCAACTGACTGCAAAGCAACGAGGCATTGACTAGGACTTGCTGTTGATAACTAACAAAATCATCGCTCATAGCCTCTTTAAAACAAACGGCTTTGGCAGCAATCACATGGCATAAGGGTCCACCCTGCGATTCAGGAAATACCGCAAAATTAAGTTTTTTGTGTAATTTTTCATCGTCAATGCCAGAAAGTATCAAACCGCCACGAGGTCCGGCCAGAGTTTTATGGGTGGTAGTTGTAATAACATGGGCATGAGGAATCGGAGAAGGATACAGGCCAGTGGCCACAAGACCTGCAACATGCGCCATATCCACAAAAAGATATGCACCAACACTGTCAGCAATTTCACGAAACTTACCCCAGTCGACAACCCCTGAATAAGCAGAAAATCCTGCTACAATCATTTTTGGTTTATGTTCTTTTGCCAGCATAGCAACAGCTTGGTAGTCAATATGACCTTCGTCGTTAATGCCATACTGAACAGCGTTGTATATACGGCCAGAAAAACTAACATTAGCGCCATGTGTCAGGTGTCCACCATGAGCAAGACTCATACCAAGAAAGGTATCTCCTGGTTTCATCAGTGCCATAAATACAGCAGCATTAGCCTGAGACCCTGAGTGAGGCTGAACATTGGCATATTTGGCTCCAAATAGTTGCCGAGCTCTATCTATGGCAAGCTGTTCAACCACATCTACGTGCTCACAGCCACCATAATAACGCTTGCGGGGATAACCTTCGGCATACTTGTTGGTCAATTCACTACCTTGCATCGCCATCACCAAAGGGCTGGCGTAATTTTCAGATGCAATTAGTTCAATATGCGCTTCCTGACGCTTTATTTCAGCATTCACAGCACTTGCAACTTCTTGGTCAAGTGCGTATATATCTACATTGCGGTCAACCATGCATTAATCTCCAATAATTACTAATCAGTGAAATAACAGATACTAATTCATAGGCCTTTGCTCAATCATGAGCAGTTCCTGCAACAGGTTTTGCTAAATACTGCCCCATTTGAAGTGCATCGATATTCAAATTATCGTTCCACTCAATAGCGTTTTGTTGAAAAAGCAATATGACTGTTGATCCTAATTTAAATCTGCCTATTTCATCACCCCGTTTAAACGTTTTAAGCAATTTTTTATTGTCATATGTCCATGTGTTTACCCTTCGCCGTACAGGTGTAACCTCACCATGCCATACAGTTTCAATACTAGCCACAACCATAGCGCCAACCAAAACCATAATCATTGCGCCAACAGGTGTATCAAATAAACAAACCACCCGCTCATTACGGGCAAATAGCCGAGGAACATGCTCAGTCGTTACTTTATTAACCGAAAAAAGATTACCTGGAATATAAACCATCTTTCTGAGTGTACCGTCGCAAGGCATATGCACCCGATGATAATCTCTGGGAGAAAGATAAATAGTTGAAAATAGTCCGTCACTGAACAGGTTTGATAAAACATTATCACCACCAACCAGCTCTTTCACCGAAAAGTCAAAGCCTTTCGCCTGAAATATCCGCCCATCAGAAATCATACCCTGCTGGCTTATTGCTCCATCTGCTGGAGAAACAATAATCGCTTCATCATCGGGAAGAAGCCTTACTTCAGGCTTAAGCGACCGAGTGAAAAAATCGTTAAAGCAGGAGTATTGTGTAATATCTTCGGTTTCGGCCTCCTCCATAGACACATTATATCTTTTGATCCACCAGCGAATCAGGGTATTTTTAAAACCTGTCAATCGGCATTCCCCTACTTTTCCCATCAACCGAGATAAAAAGTGCTGAGGAAGAATGTACTGCAGGCAAGCAAAAAACCTGTTTATTATATTATCTTTGGGTATTTTATTCACAGTATGCCGGCACCTGAGCTGTTCAAAATAGTTCAGCCATTTTACAACAAAAATAATACAAAATCGCATGTAAATATTGATTAATCATCAACGTCAAACAAATCTTTTCGGGATTTTAGAATGGACCTACCAGGCCTCGCTTAAAAAAACTCATCATTTTCAGGAAAACGTCTCATGTAGGATCTCGTTCTCCAATGAGTTGCACTGTTTGATGCTACGGCTGATCTCACACTCCTATCAGTATCCACAGCAAGTCTTTCGAGAACTTCGCGACCGGAATGAATATTGTCGGCTACACTAGCCCTAACAACCGGACTAGGATCTGATGCTAAAGGTTTTAATACTTCGGCAATTGGTGAATGAATATTTTCAGCCAGTGCCACACGGACAGAAACATCTGAGTCTAGCAGAAGAGTATTTATAACTCTCTGACTTGAAGAATAATTTTTAGATGAAGCCACACCCCGCCTGACTTCAAAATGTCGGTCATGAGCAAGCTTGTTCATCACATGCTCTGGAAGATCTGGATTATGAGCTAAAGCCGCCCTGGTTCTAACATCAGTGCTTTTTGCCAAATATTCCATTGATTGATTATCAAATACATGTTCTTCTTTCGGGTGCAATGCCATGCCTCGAAGGTAGCCATTATACCCCGAGTGAGTTCCGGCAAGAAACTCTGAAAAAATAGTAGTTCCCATAAATATGGTATCCACTATGGAAAGTATGTTTATTGCCTTGCTCAGCTCTATCTGCTTCTTTCCGTATGCATGTCCCACCATGCTGGCAAACCACAGAATAGAAGAACTCTGTTCTGCTTCACCAGAGAATACACTATTGATACCTGAAAAAGTTATAAAAGAACTGGTCAGTTGACTAGCACCTGTCATAAGACCACTCATACCTGCCATAACGATATTAACCCCCATAGCTACAGCAGCAAGCCCGTTAGCTATACCAAACACTTGGTTGGTAATCGCCAAAGCACGATTATCCGGATGAGCTGTGCCTGCTATCTGCAAGGAGCCAGAAGCAATACCAATAGAGCCTAAAGCGCCCCCTGCTGCCACACTGGAACTCACTTCAGTAGCAAGCGCTCCCCCTGCAACAGCACCGGTAAATACGCCAGAAGCCACTGCTGAACCAACAGCCACGGGCAACAAAAAAGCAGAGCCAATAGCCATGGTTATACTTAAGGCACCCATCAGATAGCCTGCCCACTTGGGTAGGTGTCCTGTGGGATCGGTCTTCATGACGGGGTTGTTATCTCCAAAGCCGTAGCCGTCAATCTTTGTGAATGGACTATAGCTGTCGTGGCTCATAAAATGCCGGTATACCGGATTGTAAGCCCGATAACCACCACCTAAAAACTGATACCCTGTGGCAGGATCGGTCATTTGACCGTCAAACCCTGGTTGATGATTTTGCCACCAGGCAGCTTGTGTCGCCAGTTTTAATCGTGCTGGTAATCCCTGTGTCGTTTTATTCATCAGATCATAGTCCATGCCGTACGGAGTATACACATGATCACTCGTGCGCTGACCTGATGTGTTCAACGTGGTAATCACATCACCCTTATAGTCGTGTAAATACCAACGGGTAACATGACCATCTTCACTGTGAGCAACTCCTGCCAGTTCGGCACTGGTATGTAGATGACCCTTTGCATCACTTTGTATCTGTTCGGCAACCGTATCACCCTGATATATCATATATAACGGTTGCTGTAATACTCTTCCCTGCTCGTCAAATGGCTGTTCTGCAACCTGATGCCCGCTACTGTCATAAGTATACTGAGTGTATTCATGGGTGTTGACATTGGTAAACTTGTCTTGCTGACCAAACGCATTATAATGCAGGGTATTACCATCGGCATCTTTAATAATACGACCTGCACTGTCGTAAGTGATGGTTTTTGGTATGGCACTAAAACTGGATACATTAGCCTGCCATTGTGTATCAAAAGCAATCATTCGGTGCGGATCGTAGTTATCTTTTTTCTGCTGATTATACGTGTATATCGTTGTTTTACCTGATGGCTTGCCATCGGCAGTTATCAACTGTTCGTTCACCGTTTTAATATTGTTCCAGTCATCAAAGGTATAATGTTGCGCTGTGATGATAGGGGGCACCGTTAACTGACTGCCTGATAAATCTATGTCTCTCGGACAAAGTTTACTGACTTTACCCGGCTTATCTGTCGCGCTACACGACATTGATGTTAGATTATTGGTGTTTTTATCATATACGTAGGTCTGAGTTGCACTGTCTCCGTCTTCTGACCGGGTGAAGGTGGTAATGTTTTGTGTCTGAGGATCATAACTATAACCTAACCGTTGCAAAACGTGGTTGCCCTGCCTGTCGGTTGTCCCTGCCAACCTTCCCAGATCATTGTAAGTAAATTCCCTGACAATACCCGATCCGTCACTTACACTCACCGGTCGGTTAAAATAAACATCGTAAGTAGTTGAAGATAATACGGTGGGGGTGAGGCTTCCAGAGAGCAGAACCTTGCTCTGTAATAATCTGCCGTACCGGTCATGTGTTGCTGTAAAGCGGTTTCCTGCAAAATCTATTATACGTGTCGCCTGACCGTAACGATCGTAACTTATGGTCTCTGTACCCTCAGGATAAGAAATACCGGCAGGCGATGGCAGGGTTTTGGGGGCAGATCGCACGACACTAATAAGCTGGCCAGAGTTGTCATCATACTCATAATGCAAATGGCTGATCGTATCCTCAGCATCGGTCAGTTGCCAGGTTTTTTGATTGTAGCTGTAAGAAGCATAAATAACCCCGTCCACCGAAGCACTGGTTTTAGCAAAACTGTTGTAGGTATAGGTAAAGACATGTCCGTGAGGGTTATCATCGGTGCCAGGCGTGGTCATACTCAATATCCGACCGTCAGCATCATAGGTGTAACTGATTTTGTGACCGTATTCATCAGCCTGCCAGGCAAGGTTGCCTTCACCGTCATAATGGCGGGTACCAAGCACATGACAGACGGCCTGATCTACAGGAGTAACACATCGTGATACTTTATTTCCCTGAATATCGAAAGTATCATGAATTATACTGCCGTTCGGGGCAATGGTTGCCACCAAATTACCCTGTTTCCACTGCCAGTGAGTTTGTGCACCGTCAGGCTGTGTTTGTTCGGTTCGCCGGCCATTACCGTCATAACGAGTAGTCGTAACAGACAACCAGGCTTTTGCATTAATGGCATCATTCACAAATGCAAACAGACCATCCTCATCCGGTAAAGGCAGTAAACCATAACTTTGAGTGGCCTTTAATGTTGTCACTGGCTGTAACCGATGCTCCAAGGAGGTTAATACCGTTTTCAGCTTGTCTGAGTAAACAGCCTTGCCGTTGACTACAGCATTCGGATCTAATGCAAACCTATACTGAGCCACAGGTTTTCCTATGGTGTTCGATTGAACAACGCTGAGTTCCGGAGCCAGCTTTTCCTGTTGATTATCTGAGCCTGTGACCACCTGATATCTGATTAATAACATTTGAGGGTCATTGCGTACCGCTATACTCACCGACCCATCAGGCGTACGCTTCCAGACCTGACGGTTTAGTGCATCATAACCGTACGTTGTTGTTAGGGCAATATCCGGTCCATTATTATCGGACGCATGATAAACCGTGTTGCTTGCCGGTTGGTCTGTCTGAGTATAAGTGGAACTACCGTCTTCAATCCAGTTTGATGTCCCTTGCATTGGTGCAACAGCCTGATCTTTATTTCGGTGCCAAGAAGACAATACCTGTTGATTATTTCCACTACCGGCATACACAGTTTTTTGTTGGGTGCCATCGGCTAGCGTTTTTACTACAGACTGCTCATTATCTGTTGAAATATACGCCCATGAAATAGTTTGTGGATCACCACCACTGGCCGGAATCATCACTTCTTTTACCGGTCGCTGCCAACCATCATACGTCCAGTTGATATGAAGCGTTTTTAAGGTATCTTCTGCTGAAAGTTTTACCCCGTTGGTGAGAGAATAAACGGTTTTACCCAGTGATAAAGCACCACTACCATCTTGCAAAAGATTATGAATGCTGTGAATATCAGCCGATGGTTGTTCGGAGGAAACTTCTATATCTGTGGTACGCGTGTAATGATTCGTATCAACACTGTGCTTGACATTAAACGTCACCTGTTCTGGGCGACCGTTATTGGGTAACTGGAAATACAACCCTTTTTGCTTTTTTGCGGCAATATGATTAGCAGGTAAATCAACCCGTACCGGCGGGTTGTATTTGGTTACAGTCAACTGTGACAGCTGACCATAGACCTGACTTTTCTGGTCATGATTATACGAATAAGTAGTTGTTGTGGATAATTGCGCAGATGTCAGATCCGGTAGTGCCTGACCCGGTATTAAAGCGTCCACAGACTCAACAGGCAACGTGCCAACCTGTTTGGTGGTCACCTGCCAGTTTCCTGCCAGTGGAGAGTTGTCTTTTCCTATGGCATCAACTAAACGGCTGTCACTGAACAAATCATCTGAAGCTAACTGGCCGGCCTGATGTTTGTTTTTCAACTTCCACTTCTGCTTCTCTGACTGCCATTGCTGTTTTAATAACTGCTCGTACTTTTCAATCCGGTTTTTGTAGGTTCCGGCTACCGGAATCAGCTGGTAGTTAAACTCCACTTCTGTCGCTGGTGCCGGATCATCCGTGGTGGCAAAGCGGATAAACGGTTTACTGCCTGCCGGGGTTTGTTTTGCAGGCAATTGTATCACTTTTTCAGGTAATGTAACCTGTGGCCAGTTCGGATCCATTTTCGGGCAATGGCTATCGCCCTGTGGCGGACAATATTGCGTAAAAGTCTGACGACCATAAGCATCTTCCTGCCAGATGACCTGACCATTGTTATCATATTGTTTCTGCTGAAGCACTTTTGCCGGAGAAATCGTGCTGTCTTGCCCCTTGCTGGTTAATGTATATAAGGTTTTTGCAGTTTTTCTTGGAAAAGAATACGTCAAAGGAAGCTTAGCAAACGTAGTACCTTTCCAAGATGAATACGTCGCATCATTTTTTGCCACCAGACTATGGTGCAAATCATCGGTCTGGGTAATCGTTAACGGCAGGTGATATTTATTGTATGTGGTTTTAACCGAGGTTAAACCATTATCCTTAACGACGGAATATGTATAATCATCACTGCGGTCAAACAGATTATCCTTACCCGGCTCACTGCTGACACCACTGAGATAACCGGTATAATTATGCAGGTCAGTCGTTCCACCGCTGTACTGATACCAGAGTCTGCGTACCGGTATGATACCTTTGTTGGCAGGTGCAGGAGTGGTGACCTGTTCGGTAACCACGGGTGTGCGTGCCAGATTAAAACCTGTAGGTAAACCCTGAGACTGTAACGTATGGCGATCAGATTCATCATTATATAAAAACGTATTGATTTCGCCTGAAGGCTCAGTAACACGAGTTAATAACCAAGGGCGATGACCCTGCTCATCATAACCAAATTTCACCTGACTGCTATCAAGCCCTTCGTTATCACTCGACAGCGCAGGCATACTAACCGACTGAACGGCTGTCTCACCTGCCACATCATATAGGTGCAGTACAATATTTTGTTGCCCGTGTATAGTAATATCATCACCCTGATAGGTTAGCCATACTCCATTATGCGAGCATTGATTACTCCCGCTGTCCACCTGATTTTGCGTTAACGGGTGGGCACAAACATATGTTAATCGTCTTGTTATGTCTTGTGGCCCGTGGCGATCATAGTAAAACCATACTCGTTGACCGTCGTGTCCTTGTTCCCAGCTTTCGTAGCCGTATTGTATATGCTCCCGTGTGCCACCAGCGGTGGAGATCGTCCAGTCTCCCGGTTGACCGGTGATGGTGACATCTCCCAGTTTATGCCGAAGCGGATGCCAGTAAGTTTCCCCTTGTGCATTATGATCACTTTCCATCGTGAAGCCATGACCATCCCCCGTGATAATATCAGTGGTTTTATGACCGGATACTTCAGAGGTGGAAGGGGTTTCCTGACCGACATTAAAGTTCCACTGAGTACCTAAACCCAAACGATTAACACCATGTGGCAAAGCACTGCCTGAGTAGGAAAGTATTAAATCTCTTTTTCCTTGCCCGTTGTCGTATAAGGTACTGGCCACAGGCATACTAAATGATGCCACCCCGGTACGCGGGTCCACCGATGCATTTATTTCGCCATGAAAATTATTGGCATTTGATGGCATAGCTACATCGCCATCGGCCAAAGCAGGAAGCCCCGACTGAGTAAGGGTTAACCCTCTATGGCTCAAAGATGTCTTATAGGCAGACCAAGTATTAGATGCACCGGAAAATTGTACCGGCACGGATAATGCAGAGTGCGACTTATGCCTTGTGTGTTTAAATGTTACAGAAGCCACCGCAACTTGTTCAAAAGGCAAAATAAATGCCGGAAGTAAAGACACAGATAATAAGAGTTTGCTTATATTTGTTTTCAATCGTCTTACGTATGCTTCAGAGTCTCCAAAGGAGCATCTGAACTTTTTCAGAAATTTAGCTACAAAAGTCCACATATAGATAACAAGTATTCCCAGTTGTTACAAGCATTAGTTGTATTGATATACTAGGATAAACAAAGCTTATAGTCTCTGGTTATATGTACTTGAAAATGACCGGATTACGCATATTTTTTAAATACAAACATTTACTTATCTAACTTTATATACAGTTAGCTAAATCATATGTTGTTATATGCACCCCAATATCAAAATCTATTTCTACCTGCTATTATAGGCATACTTTTATAACTTGCTGAAGTTAAGCGCACAATCTTAAGCAATAAATAGCTCTTGTGATGAACTTTAACTTATAATATCAAGATCAAAAAATTAGCACAATAATAAATGAGCAACAGGGTTTGGTATAAAAATACTTCAGATACTTTTACAGAGTAATAGTTCTCTACTCGCTAAGCTCGGTATAAAAATCGTTGACTTTTTGGTCATTCAGATTCACATCTAACATTTAAAAAGTCGACACATAAGGTGCTAGGTTGAATGAAAGAGGTCTGATACTGCAATTATAGTATGTGCTTTTTTTTCAAATTCTCAGCAACTAACAAAATAAAAAGCGTTCTTTTTTCAAAAGAAGGTAGCTTATTGGTCAGTAAAACTCTTATAAAATAAGATGCACAGATTTCTTACGTCGAACTCAGGTTGGTATAATAAACAGATAGAAAAAATGTCTGAGGTAAAAAAGTCTTCAGGCACTCCTATGTACCTGAACTTATACTCGATAGATATAGTCTTATCTTTCACTTGCTGCACTTTATTTACTCAATTTAAACAGACTTTTTAAATAGGTCTGTCTTCTCAAATTTATTTATAGACGATTTCTAATGTTTAAGCATTATTTTTGGTCGCCAAGTTTTCCACTCTGGCATTGCTTTATCGTGCAGCACAAAGTGTGTATTAACTGGTAACATCCGTTTATCAGGTTCAGGTGTTGCAAAAGCAATCCCTCCTTTAACAATAGTTTGAAGCGAATGTGCCGAAAGACTTATACCACTGAGAAGCCCTCCTTTGATCTTCACTCCACTAACATTCCAAAACCGGCTTTTTTTTGTCACAAGATGGCGATAAGGGGCATTAATTACAACCTCAATGACCACCTTATTTGCCGGATTATCTATGTGATAACCTGTGACCTTACCCACGGGGACACCTAAATAAAGAATGGGTATACCTTTGGTGACTGAACCAAGGTTATGACTGACCAAAGATAGCTTAAGATCGTCCGGATTTGCTATTTTATTTGAATGAAGAGTTACCATAGAATGAGGTTTAAGAGCGTTTGCATCAGGTGTGGGTGTGTAGGCAACGATACCGCCGGAAACCAGTGAGGTCAATGATTCACTTTTGACTTTCAGCCCAGACAATGAAGCATTTATAGAAAACCCACTGACATTCTCAAAATAGCTACTCTGATTAATCAGGTGCTGGTATTCAGGAAAAATATTAACTGATAAATAAATATAACCTCCATCTCGGGCCAACCTTGCATACTCAATCTTACCTATAGGTAGACCTTTGAATAATACAGGGCTTTTTACACGAAGACCTCCAAGTGATTTTGCTTTTAAGACAAAATTCAACCCAGAAAGATTTGAGGGAGTGTAATATCTGTTTTCATACCCTATAAAATTTGTTTTTTCAATTTCCTTTTTAGCACTGTTTTTAATACTATTTTTAGACGTATCAACAGCAATATAAGGCCCTCTGAATAGAGATGGAACATCTGAAATACCACTTAAATCTACCTGAGGCCGGACTATCGAAAACCGAGTGTTTTTCAATAAAAGATCTTTAGCGTCAGGGTCAATAATTACTTGTGCAGTGAAGTGCTCGAGATCACTATTAATACTAACATCAGATACTTTACCAACTTCCAGTCCGTGAAACATAACCGATGTACCTTTAGTAATAGCTCTATTATGCAAGGGAAAGCGAATATTTATTCTGATGCCTAACTGTGCATCTTCAAATGAATTATGCAAAATGAACTGATCACCATTACTAGCAGGTGCTGTACTTCTTTCCCAAGTAGGCGTGTAAAAAGCAACACCTCCTTTGATGAGTGCTGCTAATGATTCTGATTTTATTTTTACCCCTTTTAAACTGGCTTGAATATGAAAGCCACTAACACTCCAAAAACGACTATTATTGTGAACAAGGTCAACGTATTTAGGGGCTATGGCCAAATTAATTAAAATTTTTTGTGTATTGGTATTTAATGAATAACCGGTAATTTTCCCTACTTCAATCTGATTAAAATAGACTGGACTGCCAATGGTGACAGAGTGAAGTTTATTTGTCACTAGGGTAATATGAAGCCAAGAAGTATCAGCTTCAACAGGTAGTGTTTTTAACGCTACAAAGTAATTTTGCGGTTTACCATTAGTACCTGGCTTTATTGCAATATAATTTCCTGAAATAATGGTATCTAGCCCCGTAATACCAGAAAAACTAATATTGGGCTTAACCAGCCAGAAACATGTCTTGTTATTTATCCACGTTTTATAATTTTCATTAATCTGAAGTTGAACTTCTACTTTTTTGAGATTTTTCGTAGCACGAATATTGTTCACCTTACCGATGATAATACCGTTATATTTCACCTCCGTTTTACCCACAACGATGCCTTGTGCACTATCAAACTGCACTGTTACATCTTGATTTTGGTAGGTAATCGCATCCCAAAACAAGCCAATAAGAACTATTATGGCCAAAACAGGCAATAACCATATACCGTGAAACCGCGATGATTGCTTTATAATCGGGTTAATAATTGTCTTTTTATTGCCTGATGCAGTGTCAGTCATTGTGAGGCAGCTCTCCTTTCTTTTCTTTTTGTTCTACCGCATCCCAGAGCAGTCGCGGGTCAAAGGTAATCGTTGCCAGCATGGTAATAATAACCACGGCTGCAAAAGCAGATGTTCCCCATTTAATAGTAATAGAGACGAGAGGAAAAAAATGCAACAACGACAGCATGACGCTAATAACAAATACATCTAGCATAGACCAACGACCAATGCGCTCTATAAAACGATATAACACCATATGATGGCGAATATAAGCCGGTGAACAATAACGGGTAGAAAACAATAGAAAGCTCAAACCCGTGATTTTGAAAACAGGTATCACGATGCTTGCTACAAAAATAATCACAGCAATACTATACATCCCGGCATTAAATAATATTTTAATACCACCTATAATTGTATTAGGTGTGCTGCCTCCAAACTTATGAAAGATCAACATGGGAAAAAAGTTTGCACAAACAAATAAAATAAGAGCAAAAAACAGCAACACTGTTGTATTTCTGAAACTGTGTTTCGTTCGTACAGACACTCTTTCTTTACAACATGGGCACAGCGTTTCAGAAACAGGCATTGTCAATCCACAGCTGTTACATCGAAGTAATCCCGCATCTATTCCTCTCAGGTGTCTACCTGTTTTCATGATTTAGTGCCTTGATATTTACAGTGCTGAGCTTTCCAACGCAACCCAAAGTATTCTCTCTTTTACTGTAAAGAGTATCATCAGTTGACAAAGAATGAGAAGAATAAGAGTCACAAGACCAAAACCTGGATAAACGCTTGCCACATCATTCAACTTAATAATAGCAATAAAAATACCAAGTAAATAGACTTCAAGCATGCCCCAGTGTCTGACATAGCCAAACACTTTTATCATTCTGATAAGCAGCGCTTTTCTTTTACCTTTTATCAGTAGAATAAGGATCATGGTACAGAGAAATAAATAAACAAAAGGACTAAAAATAGCACCAAAAAAGATTAGAGCGGCGGGTATAAATTCTGATTGTCTGACAAAATTGAGAATACCTGAAACAATACTGTGCTCAGTGGTTCCTGCAAACATTTGCATGTGTACAAGTGGAAGAATACAGGACAAAACAAGTAATACTAACCCTGCAACGGAGAAAATCAGTGGGAAATAAAATGAATAACGAGGATTTTCAGCAATTATATAAAGACAGTTTGCGCACTGTACCTTTTCGCCAGAAGCTAGAGGTTGCTTATAAATAACCGCATCGCATTCCTGGCAGAGCCATATTTTTGAAGTTCCGACTGACAAAAAATGCTCCTCCTACCTACTCACCACCGTTCGCCAGGTTTATTATTTTTTCTAAGTAAAACATAAACCGCACCTCGTGCACCATTTTTTGGCAGACAAGAACTAAAAGCAAGCACTCCAGACAATTGCTTTAACCAGTTGTACACAAATCCTTTTAATGTAGCCTTTTGATTATGGTAATTTTTATAGGACTTTCCATGAATAATTCTAACACATTTAAAATGTTTATTTCTGGAAAAAGCAACAAATTCAACAATGATTTTTCTTGCCTCTTCAATCGTGTAGCCATGCAAGTCCAGATTATAAGCAATGTCATACCTACCATTTTTCAACGCCTTAAAAACAGCATGTGATACAGAGGGGTGTTTAAAGCTTATATAAGCCTCCGGTTCAACCATTTCTACTTCATGATCTGAAAGCCCTTCTTCCTTCGTATGCTTTTCAGTTGCATGTTTTCTGCGCAATTTCAACGTAAAATCAGGTATTAACTCACCACTTTTTTGCAAAGGAGCAAAACTTTTTTCTGATTTCATCGGCTTTACATCTTTAATGGCAGTCCGAAAAATGTCAGATTTTTCCTCTATATACTTATCTGCATCCAACGTATTATTTTTTTTTTGCATAGACAACTCTCTTTATGTAGCCATACAATCTGGATAATAGTATATCAGGAATACTCACTATATAATCACTATCTTCCCATAAAGTTTGCTTGTAGCCTAAAGGACTTTTGTTAATAAAATCACCTTAAAAATCAAAGGCTGATGATTAAAAAGTGTATAATACTTCAAAAGTTGCAGTTAAAGAGAGAAAAAGTTTGTGTCTTTATACCTAAAAGATCAGGAAGGTTTAATTACCATTCGTGACTGGTTGCGTTGGACTTATAGCCGTTTTAACGAAGCAGAACTATTTTATGGTCACGGGTGTGTCAATGGTTGGGATGAAGCAGTTTATCTGGTGCTTCAGGCACTTGAATTGCCTTGGGATATTGATCCTCACTTTTATGATTCCAGACTAACACCATCTGAAATCAAGCGGTTAGGCTTTTTGGTTAATCAGCGCATTACGGCAAGAAAACCCTTGCCATACTTGCTTAATAAAGCTTGGTTTTGTCACCGTCCATTTTACATAGATGAACGAGTACTCATTCCCAGGTCACCCATTGCAGAATTGATAGAAAATCGGTTTTCACCATGGTTAGATGGCGTGGAAATCACTAATATTCTGGATCTTTGTTGTGGCTCAGGCTGTATTGGTATTGCTTGTGCAGAATATTTTCCTTATGCGAAAGTCGACTTGGTTGATATTTCTAAAGAAGCTCTGGAAGTAGCAGCCATTAATGTTGATCACTTTGATTTATGGGGCAGAGCTGAGCTAATAGAGTCAGACCTTTTTGATGCACTTGACAATGAAGAACAACAAATTAAGTATCAGTTAATTGTCACTAATCCTCCTTATGTGGGTACAGAGGAAATGGCTAATCTGCCCGATGAATATCACCATGAGCCAGGTCTTGGCTTAGCTGCAGGGGAAGATGGTTTGGATATAGTGCGAAAAATCCTCAAACGCAGTATTGACTTTCTTGATGAGAAAGGGTTACTGGTAATGGAGGTAGGTAATAGCCAATGGGCACTTGAAGAGGCCTTCCCGTATATCCCATTTACTTGGGTTGAGTTTAAACGTGGCGGCCATGGTGTATTTACTTTAAAAGCAGAAGACTTTCGTAAGCACTTCTGTGAATAAAAACAATGTCTGTTTCTAAGGATATAAATAAGCTATGGCAGGTAACACTATAGGTCAGTTATTTCAGGTCACAACATTCGGTGAAAGCCATGGTGCTGCACTTGGTGCTATAGTTGACGGCTGTCCTCCGGGAGTAGAGTTATCAGAAAAAGATTTGCAAAAAGACATTGATCGTCGTAAACCGGGAAGTTCGAAATACACAACACAACGACGGGAAGATGATAAGGTCAGGATATTATCTGGTGTTTTTGATGGTAAAACTACAGGGACACCTATCGGATTATTGATTGAAAATACTGACCAACGTTCTAAAGATTACACCTCTATTAAAAATGTTTTTCGACCTGCACATGCAGACTATAGCTATCAACATAAATATGGATTTCGTGATTATCGTGGTGGTGGACGATCATCTGCGCGCGAAACCTGCATGCGTGTTGCCGCTGGTGCGATTGCCAAAAAATATCTTTTATCTAGAGGCATGGAAATACGCGGATATCTTTCTCAAATGGGAAATATTATCGCTCAAAATCTTGATCTTGACGAAGTCAGTAATAACCCCTTCTTTTGTCCTGACGTTGAAAAAGTGCCCGCAATGGAAGCGCTAATTAATAAACTACGGAAAGAGGGAGATTCTATTGGAGCCAAAATATCCGTGATAGCAACAGGCATTCCGCCAGGGTTGGGAGAACCGGTTTTTGACCGTCTCGACGCTGATATTGCTCAGGCATTAATGAGTATTAATGCAGTGAAAGGTGTAGAAATAGGAGCCGGATTTACTTGTATAACACAAAAAGGTTCCGAGCATCGCGATGAAATTACTCCGAAAGGTTTTCTTTCTAACAATGCCGGAGGTATATTAGGTGGTATTTCGTCCGGTCAACCCATCATTGCACACATTGCCCTCAAACCTACATCTAGTATTATGAAATCAGGAAAAAGCATTGATATTGATGGAAACCCTGTAGAAATACAGGTGAAAGGTCGCCATGATCCCTGTGTTGGTATTCGTGCAACACCTATTGCAGAGGCAATGATGGCCATAATTATTATGGATCACTGGATGCGCCATTATGCACAAAATAACGAGGTAAATTGCAACACTCCAATTGTTTAGTGCAATAGTGTTTAACCTGCTGCATTAACACCTTCTCTGGAGTAAGGCCAAAACTTGTTTCTAACAACGATTATGAGCATGCTTTTATGGCTTGCTAGAAAAAAGCCTATTAATTGCAGCTATCGATGCCCGCTTTATGGAAAAAAGTGGTAAGAAGACAGACAAGCTAGCTGTGTTCCACAGAGGTAAAGCAGGAGCTCGTGAACGTGAACTTAAGCTGTCTTTAATCAGGATTGTCGACCTTCAGGCTAACACTTCCTATAATTTGGATACCCGACAAACACTTAATTATCCTACCCACTCCCTTGTCGAAAGTTATGGCCAACAGATAGTAGAAATGGCAGAGAATGTTCGAACCTCTACGATGGCAAGGCTAATGTAGAGGCTGATACTTTCTGCTTCAAAGGCAAACACAATAAACTGTACACCACCTGATTTTAAAAGCACAAAAAAAAACCTGGTGGCTAATCAGGTTTTTTTACAGATCCTTTTACTTACGAACGACAGCCACCCCTAAGGCACTTAATAATCATCCATAGACCTGCAATACCTACAACAGAATAAACAACTCTATCGGCCATTGGTATGCTGTGCAAAATACTTTCGACTAAATTCAAATGAAAGAAGCCTATTAGCCCCCAGTTTAATGCGCCAACGATTGTTAACAAACAAGCCAGCCAGTTTAATATTTTCATATTTGCAACCCTCCGATAACTCATATTTAAAATAGCACCACCGACCTAAGTATAAACTACGATTCAAATTCAATACCACACTTATTTTTTTTGCCTTTCTTCATCAACAGAAAAACAATAACATTAAAGCTCAATCACTGTTAATCCATGGCCGTTATTAAATTTTTTATCACATGAAATTGGTGTTATAAACCGGCTTTTTCAGCATTTCTTTTCTATAATGAAATTTTCTTTTAATGAAGATATTTCATCTGTCATGTATCAAACAGAAATTTCTTGCCCCAACCATCTGATTCCTGCTACATACAAATACCGTTGTTTTATTTCCCTGCAGCCTTTTGACTTTTCTTCAAAGCAACTAAAAAAGCAGAAACGATTCATTCAGAAAAAGAGAAAAGGTCATTTATGTCAGATATAAACACATACAAAGCACTCAACACCATCGCTTCTGTAGCCCAAGCAAAAGCGCTTGTTGATAAACGGCAATTATCACACGTTAAGATAGGCCTTTTTGATCACGATGGCATTATGCTCAGCAAGTACTTAAGCAAGCATAAGTTTTTTTCAGCCCTTGATGATGGTTTTGGTTTTTGCGATGTTATTTTTGGCTGGGACAGCAAAGATAAAATCATTGATAATCTTGATTACACTGGCTGGCATACAGGTTATCCTGATGCATCTGCCCGGATTATTTATGACAGCGCAAGAAATATTGTCGGCGAAAATAATCAATTGTTATTTCTGGCAGAGATGACGGGAAAAGCAGAAGCTATTTGTCCCAGGGTTATTTTAAAACGAATTATTAAGAAATATGAAGAGTCAGGTCTTTTACCGCTTGCATCATTTGAATATGAATTTTTTCTCTTCAATGAAACACCAGAGACCATTCGTGCAAAAGGGTTTCAGCAATTAAACACATTTACACCAGACAATTTTGGTTATTCGGGCATAAGAAACTCTGTACATGCCAGATTGTATCATGACATTCTGAATATGGCCGAAACCATGAACTTTCCTATTGAAGGGCTTCATACAGAAACAGGGCCGGGCGTACTTGAGGCTGCATTATGTTACGACAAAGCCTTAGAAGCTGCAGACAAAGCGGCTTTATTTAAAACCTTCATGAAAGTATTAGCAGAACGCAGCAATATAATGGCAACATTCATGGCAAAATGGTCAGCTGACTATTCGGGGCAAAGTGGTCATATACACGTATCACTTAGAGAGAAAGAAACAGGACGCTCATCGTTTTATAATGCAAGTAAACAATATTGTATGAGTGAAACTCAACATCACTTCATTGCCGGACTTCAACACATTCTTCCAGAACTACTCGTAATGCTGGCACCAAATATTAACAGTTATCGTCGGTTTATTCCCGGTTCTTGGGCTCCAACCAGTATGACATGGGGTATTGAAAACCGTACAACAGCTCTACGGGTTATTTCGGGTTCAGATAAATCACAACGTGTGGAGTGCCGAATAGGCGGAGCCGACAGTAATCCATATTTGGGGTTAGCTGCGGTGCTAGGTGCAGGATTATACGGCATTAAGCACAGGCTTGAACCACTACCTGCAGTTTCAGGTAATGCTTATGAGCAAAAACATAATGATAAGTTAATTTTGCCCTCGTCTCTTGGTCAAGCGGTAGCATATTTCCGAGACTCTGAAATTGCGCATGAACTATTTGGCGAGATCTTTGTTAATCACTTTGCTACATCAAGAGCTTGGGAAGAAACAGAGTTTCGACGACATGTATCCACTTGGGAGCTTGACAGATACTTTGAAGTAATCTAAAAAATGGTTTCACCAATATAATTGCTCTCTAACGGCATGAGTCTTACATTGAAAATAATTTCACCTATAGATAACCGCATTTATGCTGAGCGCTCTAATGCCAGTGATAAACAGGTTTCACAAACTATATTCCGTGCATTAAACATCCAGTCACAGTGGAAACAACAATCTGTTACTCAAAGGGCTGCTCTATGCGAAAAAGCCATAGCTATTCTGGTTGAAAACAAGACAACACTGGCTAGGGAAATAACTTGGCAAATGGGTCGCCCTATTCGTTATGCAGAGAATGAAATTACAGGTATGCAAGAGCGCGCATTATACATGACTGAACAAGCACCAACATCACTATCTCCTGTCATGTTACCGAAAAAAAAAGGATTTACACGCTATATTACTCATGAATCACTTGGTGTTGTTTTAGTTATTGCACCATGGAATTACCCTTATTTAACAGCTATTAATTCAGTAATTCCGGCATTAATGGCTGGTAATACAGTTATTTTAAAACATGCTTCTCAAACTCTTTTATGCGCTGAACGCTTGTATGAAGCTTTTCAACAAGCAGGTTTTCCTGATGGGGTTTTTCAATACCTGCACATGACTCATGAACAAACGGAAAAATTAATTCAATCTGGCAACATAGCTCACACCGCATTTACCGGTTCTGTAACCGCAGGAAAAATCCTTGAAGGTTATGCTGTCGGAACCTTTACAAACACAGGGCTTGAACTGGGGGGTAAAGATCCGGCTTATATTCGTCATGATGCAAACATTAACCATGCTGTTAAAGCTGTCGTTGACGGGGCATTTTTTAATTCTGGTCAGTCCTGTTGTAGTATAGAGCGTGTTTATGTACATGAGCTGCTTTACGATGCATTTGTAACCCAAGCAATTCAGATCATTAATCAATTTCAGCTTGGTGCCGCAAATAATCCTGACATTACATTAGGACCAATGGTTAATACAGAATCAGCAACATTTGTCCGAAAACAAATACGTGAAGCTATTGAACAGGGAGCAATAGCTCATATCGATGAAGACAACTTTCCAATGAGTAAATCCGGCACTCCTTACCTTGCTCCTCAACTATTAACAGATGTTAATCATTCAATGCAAATTATGACTGAAGAATCCTTTGGGCCCGTGCTAGGTGTTCAAAAGGTCAAAAACGATGAAGAGGCTATAGCACTGATGAATGACAGTAAATTTGGTTTAACTGCTGCTGTGTTTACTTCAGACATTAAGCAAGGAATAGCGATTGGTAGTCAGATAGAAACAGGCACCTTCTTTATTAATCGTTGTGACTATCTTGACCCTGCGCTGGCCTGGACAGGCGTCAAACACTCAGGAAGAGGTTGTACACTTTCAACTCTAGGTTATGGTGTCTTAACCCGTCCAAAGTCTTTTCATATAAAACATTAATTCAAAGGCATCTAGCAATGAATAATTTACATGAGTATTATTCTGCGAAATGGAATTATCCAACCAGTATTTACACCGGCATAGGGAAAATCACAATACTTCCTTTACTGTGCAAGTCATTAAACATCAAAACACCATTACTGGTGATAGATCCGGTGCTTGCCAAAATGCAAATATTTCACAATATAATTAATACTTGTAAAAACTCTGGTTTAAAATGTTCTATTTTTTCCGATATTAAAAGCAATCCAACAGACACCAGTGTTTTTAACGGAGTTCGCATCTTTAAGGAAGAAAATAGTGATAGTGTTATTGCGATAGGCGGAGGCTCTGCCATAGACACTGCAAAAGCTATTGCATTAATGAGTAATCAAACCTGTTCACTTTATGAGCTTGAAGATGTTGCTGAAAACTACAAAAAAGCGAACCCGGATATAGCACCAATAATTGCTGTACCAACTACTGCCGGAACAGGTGCGGAAGCAGGTCGTATTGCGGTAATAACAGATACAGAACATCAATTAAAACGATTAATTTTTCACCCAAAACTATTACCCACAGCAGTAATCCTCGACCCTGAAGCCACCAGAATGCTACCATCAAACCTGACCGCTGCCACTGGTATGGATGCATTATCACATAGCCTTGAGGCGTTCTGCGCACCAAGTTATCACCCCATGGCTGAAAGCATTGCCATTGAAGGCATTCGGCTTGTTAAAGAGTATCTGCCAAAAGCTGTTCAAAATGGTGATAATCTTGAAGCAAGAATGCAAATGCTAACCGCATCACTTATGGGAGCTGTTGCCTTCCAAAGAGGTCTTGGTGCCATGCACGCTTTGGCTCACCCTTTGGGCTCTGTATACGATGCTCACCACGGTTTGCTCAACGCCATTCTTATGCCTTATGTATTAAATGCAAATCGCCCGGCAATTGAGCCCGCCATCAAAAAGCTCTCCACCTGCCTGTATGTAAAGGATGGCTTTGATGGGTTTATGGCATGGTTAATAACATTGCGAACCAAAATAGGTATTCCCGAAAATCTTTCGACAATTGGCATTGATATTAATCAGGCGGATAAAATTAGTGCCATGGCAATGAAAGATCCTTCTGCGCAAACAAATCCAATATTGTTTTCTCAAACGCAATATCAGACAATTTTGGAAAATGCCATATCAGGAAATCTTTAAGCTGTTATCAAAACGGTTGTTTACAATTTTCTTAAAGCCATGGCCTGACTTGTTTTTTTGCTTGGGTACATTATAGGCTGTTGTGATCTAGGCAAAACATGAGTTTTAGTTAATAACTATATATATTCGTATATTTAAATTGATAAAACAACCCAACAAACACAGGCTTATGACCAAATTTCAGGCTATTTAGCTTATTTTGGGATCCCTATGCCAAATGCAAATCAGGCGCGTCAAGCACAGCTAAATGCTTATATAAAATAAATCGCAGACAGAAAAGCTGCAAACTGATTCATTACAAGTTTTGGTATTACTGCCTGACAAGCCGGATATATGACAGTAACAAACCCTTTTTTTTCGAAGATTAACACCTTGAAAATAGAGAGAGTCTATATATGGTGTTATTATGATTAACCAGTTTTAATCATTAAACATATAGACACTGGTATCCAAACTCATGAGGTCAGCTTGCTCTATGAAAATGAAAAATAAGATTGAAAGTAAATTGAATGATGCTTTTGCTCCCGACTACATTGATGTTGAAAATGAAAGCCACATGCATAGTGTTCCTTCAAACTCTGAAACGCATTTTAAAGTGGTTTTGGTGAGTAGCAACTTTGAAGGAAACTCTCCAGTTAAACGTCATCAGTCTGTTTATAAGGTTCTACATGCTGAGATAAAAGAAATACATGCATTGGCATTACATACATTTACACAACGCGAGTGGATACAGTCTGACAAAGACTTTACCTCACCTGAGTGTGCGGGTAAACAATAAATTTTACGAAGTATCGCCTCGCCTTACCTATGGAGGCTATGGTTTTGTTCGAAGAAAAGTCCGAGATGTTTTTTCATAACTTCAGAACTGTTCTGGTCAATTCTCACCGGACATTACCCTCCTAAAACCAAGATGAAAGCAATACATGTATTCGCATTACTTGCGTTTTTATCACATGAATTGACTGCGTTTGAAAAAGATCCTAGATCATCAGAATCTGCTGATAACAGATAGACGTGCAAAAAAATATAAATTTTGCGAAATATCGACTAAGATTGATTCAGTCCTTTTGATTACCCACTGCTGATAAGGCATATATTAGATAATCAGATGGTACTTGTTCAAACATAAATTAGTTGTTGATTTGTTCGTAATTATCATTAATATACCGCTTTCAGAATTCTGAAAACTATTAACTCGCAGATACGGTCATGAAAAATAATTTATTGTCGCTGGAAAATTACATGCGCCCAGTGCTGAGTGCCCCTGATGGATTGGACAATGTGTTGTTGCATTCCTGTTGTGCACCTTGTGCAGGCGAAGTAATGCTGGCAATCAAAGCCTCAGGTATTGAACAAACTGTATTTTTTTACAATCCTAATATTCATCCCCGCGAGGAATATGAGTTGCGAAAGTTGGAAAATAAACGCTTTTGTGACAAGCATGGCATTGGGTTTATAGATGCTGATTACGATAAAGATAATTGGTTTGAGCGGGTCAAAGGTTTGGAAAATGAGCCCGAGCGCGGAAAACGCTGCACCGTCTGTTTTGACATGCGATTTGAACGCACAGCCTTGTATGCTCATGAACATAAAATACGGGTAATTAGCAGTACACTGGGCATTTCTCGCTGGAAAAATATGGATCAAATTAATAATTGTGGCATTCGCGCTACAAGCAATTATGATGATGTGATCTACTGGACATATAACTGGCGAAAACAAGGTGGAGCACCACGTATGATTGAGCTGGCAAAACAAGAGAATTTCTATCAGCAAGAGTATTGTGGATGCGTATACAGTCTTCGTGATACTAACCACCACCGCATGGCTAATGGTCGTGACCGCATCAGAAGGATGGTTCAATTCTACGGAAAAAATAAATCAGTACAGGTTCTGGAAATATCAGAAAAGGAAAGTGTCAGCTAAATTTCTTCCTAAGACCTACATTTAGTTTTTTCTTTGCTGAAAGAAGCCGGAATTTGTTGTCATATAAAAACCTGCTTCTAACTGCTCTCAGTAGCATATATGGTATTAACCTAAAAAGTTGTCCGATAATACCTGATATAACCTGCTTGCAATTTGTCCGGTTTTTTTTTCTTTTACAAGACTCCAGTTTTCAGGAACCGTAAAATTGAGTTCTTTTTCCGCTTCTACATAAACATAACTCCGTGGTGTAACCCAGCCACGTTGACTAAGTAAATTACAAACAGGAATTAATAATGATTGCCTAAATGGTGGATCCAGAAACACTATATCAAATGGTGTCACTTTAGCCGATTGCAACCAAGTAAGCGTATTGGTTGTAATAACGGTATGATTTTCACTCTTTAACGTTTGCAGATTTTTGTTTATAATATTTGTCGCTTTTCTCGATTTTTCCAGAAAAAAGACTTCCTTTGCACTGCGAGATAAAGCTTCAGAACCCAGTGCACCAGTGCCGGCAAACGCATCGAGACATGTTGCACCTTCAATTGTGAACATTAACCAGTTGAACAAGGTTTCACGCAAATGATCAGGAGATGGCCGTAGCCCATCAATATCAGCCACAGGCAAACGACGACCTCTCCAGTGTCCTCCAATAATTCGCAACATATTTGATGACTTTCCTTGTATTGCTGATCGTTTAGTCTGAGCTTTTGTCATCGTATTTTGCCTTTTTACCACGCTAAAGGGCCAGCATTTTAACGCTACTTTTATTGTCCGTCACGCACCTTGTTTAGCCAGCTATCTGACACCACAAAAAATCTTAACTTTTCCTGATAAATATTATTAACTATTTCACAAGCACTAACCAACACAGCACTATTGCTTTTATTGAAGTGTTGTCTCAGCTGATGAGATAGTACTGTTGCTGTTGCATGGGTAGTGTGCCCACAAGGCTCAATAAACGGAGATAACCACTGCTGTCTTGGCAAAATAAAATAAACCAGTGAAAAGTTGTGCTCACTTAAAAACGCCGATAACGAATTCAAAGGCAACCAGTGTTCACGCAAATGGTTGGGATTAATATTTGCAGGAGCAAAACAGCGCTGTCGCCAAGGATAAAACAGATAACCCTGTAGAAGAGCTTCTGTATTAATGGCGCTGATCAATGCACCCTCAATGCCTTGTTGTTTCAGCGCACGCCTTCCCTGCGGGGTTTGACTGAGTTCAATTTGCTTCATAAACTTATCGAGTTTTTTGTCAAGGCGGTCATTACTGTTTGGACCAACCCAGTGGGATGTTGTAGTAACCCCTGTAGCCGTTGGTAGTCCCAAGTAAAATTTGACCGCCATTTCCCGGTGAATCAATGCATTATTTTTCAGGTAAACAAGATCAAACTCGCCTAAGGTATTTGACTCATCAGTTACCTGTAAATTTGTGGTAATAATGTCATATTCAGGCAAAAGTGTCAGGAGGTATTGCATCAATTGTTCATAATAAATGCCCAATCGCTGGCTTTCACTACAAGCAAGAGCAGGAAGTATTTGGTCAATATATTTTGCTAAATCAGAGTCATAATTGCCTGTAAAATCAACAGGAGAATTAATAAATACCTGATGAAAAGTTGCATTTACAATAACAGGGCTCTTTATTAGCCATTGAAGATCGTTTAAAATGCGTTGGGAATTGTCAGGTTTTTGATGCATTATCCAAACTCAGATACGTTGTGGCTATCAATTAAACGTGTTAAACAGCCACTTCAACATAGCATAGTGATGGCGTGTTAATGAAATTAAAATACAGAACAAGCATGGTTTGTGTATTACTTCTGACTGTAATGTTTCTTTTTGGGTGTAATAAGAAAGAAAACAAAGCAACAGATAAGAATAATCAGGTTCAACAGCTTAAAGTAGAGAAAATGAAAATCGTAGCGGCTAAACCTCCGATTAAACCAACGGCTAAAATACTGACAGAGCCTAAGGTTACCAACAATACTTCATTGTTAAATTGCAATAAGATTGATTCTTTAACACCTGTGCAACAATTTGCGTGTATGGGTGAACGAGCCTGGGAAACGAGTGGCTTATCCGACCAAAACGTAAAGTCAGTCTTTGTAAAAGCTTATGAACAGGGGATGCTTGATGCTCAACAGGCCAAAACAGTCAATGAGACATCACTGGAAGAGCAATATATCAAACAGAGAGCGATGGCTAAAAAAAGCTATCAACAAGGTTATCAAAAAGGCTATCAATCTGTAGTGCACGCTTATGGCATTAAAAATATTTCATGTCACCATAAAAAACAGCAAACGGAGTTTGAAAAACACTGGTGTGTAGCCAGTAATTACTATGAAAATCGACATATCGGCCCCATAGGCAACCCTCTCTTGAAGGACAGGTTTATTTTTGGATATTTATCAGGTCTTACCATTGCAATGACACTACCCTCCTCTATGGAAACACTAATGCAAGATGGTAAACACAATATTGAGGACTTTAACGCTATGTCACCATTAAACAACAATTCATCCGAAGCAGATAAAATTTTTCATAAAGGCCTTGTCTATGGTTTTTCAGTCATGATGAAAAAAATGCAACAATCGGTTGACCACATAATGAAACAAATGAATGGCACTATTGGTAATTAATTATAAATGACCTTTAAATCCATAGGTACTACGTGAAAAGTAAAAGCTCAGATAATTTATTTTTTTCGTTTATGGTAAAAACAACGCACTACAAGACTTGAATATGTCAGTTCAGTAGCAACTATTTTATCTGGTTTGTCCTGCTAAAAGGACTAAATAATTATTTAGATGAAATAATTATCCTAAACAAAATACAGGTTTTAGTAATAATGAATAGTAACGAAAGGGGAATAATTCGGCGAACCCCGCTTTATAAAGCACATAAAGAGCTGGGAGGAAAAATGGTGAATTTTTCCGGGTGGGAGTTGCCGGTTTACTATGGTTCACAAAAAGAAGAGCATAAATCAGTACGGGAACATGCAGGCATATTTGATGTCTCCCATATGACAGTCATTGATGTCTCCGGTATCATGGCCATGGTCTACCTGCAAAAGCTATTGGCGAATGATGTGCATAAGCTCAACACGTCCGGACAAGCGCAATACAGCATTATGCTCAATGAAAACGGTGGCGTCATTGATGATCTGATCGTCTATTATCTGTCGGAGAATCATTACAGACTGGTGGTTAACAGTGCAACTAAAGCAAAAGATTTAAGTTGGATGGTAAAGCAGGCTGACATGTTTAATGTAACGATAACACCCCAGCCTGAGCTTGCAATTATTGCATTACAAGGTCCTGAGGCCATCAGCATTGCCAAAGCTATATTACAGACAAACAACGTTAAAAAACTTGATTCGATTAAACCATTTACCAGTACCATGATTGATGATATCTTTTTTGCTCGAACAGGCTATACCGGAGAAGACGGGCTGGAACTTATCATGGCAGCTACTAAAGTCGAAAGCGTTTGGAATAAGCTGGTTGAGAAAGGAGCAACGCCCTGTGGTTTAGGAGCCCGTGACACACTGAGGCTGGAAGCGGGACTCAATCTTTACGGCTCTGAAATGGATGAACAAATCAACCCGTTAGAAGCTAATCTTGGCTGGTGTATTGCCTGGAAGCCAGAAGGTCGTGATTTTATCGGGCGGGCCATCGTTGAAAAAGCAAGGCATCTTACCGGAGATAAACTGGTCGGAGTAATCATGAAGGAGCGAGGCATTTTACGCGCTGGTCAAAAATTATGTCTACAAGATAACAGGAAGGGCGTGATAACCAGCGGTACATTTTCGCCAACCTTGGGGTATTCTATCGCTTTAGCAAGAATTCCTGCCGATGCTATCACAGAAAGTGCTAAAGTAGATATTCGCAGAAAACTACTACCTGTAGTTATTGGATCGCCGAGATTTGTCCGAAAGGGAAAAAAAATTTTTAAGGCTTTTGCACCATTGGTGTGATTGTTTATTTTGGGGTGCTTTACGCATAAATTTTGATTGTTATCCGTGAAGTAATTTTTTTCAACTTAAACGGGTAAGTATGTATAGGTTGTATTTGATGAGTAATATTCCTTCTGAATTACGCTACACCAAGTCTCATGAATGGGTTAGATTTGAAGATGACGGCACAGCAACGGTAGGCATTACTGAGCATGCTGCAGAGAGTCTTGGAGAGGTTGTTTTTGTAGAATTACCAGAATTAGGTGAGACGTATAATCAAACCGATGACATTGCGGTGGTTGAATCAGTAAAAGCGGCGTCTGATTTATATGCCCCTTTTTCTGGGGAAGTTATAGCTGTTAACGATACATTATCTGATACGCCAGAGATTGTTAACGAAGACCCTTATGGCAAAGGGTGGTTTTTCAAATTTAAAATTCACTCCGACTCAGAGCTTGATTCTTTTCTCGATGCAAGTGGATATGCCGAAATACTTGCAGACTAATCATTCAGATCACACATGGCACTATTTGATGTGCCTGGTTGGTTATTATAGAGAAAGCATTTTTTACTCTTTAATTAACAGTAGCCTGATTTTAGGCTACCTCATGTTTTAAAGGCATAAGTTTTAAAGGCATAAGTTTTAAAGGCAATAGTTTTAAAGGCAAAAGATAAGCGCTCAGAATTTTATAAGGAACTCCAAACATAATGGCTATTTCAAAAGATGCATCTGGTTCTGAAAGAGTACCGGCTAGCAATAACTGTCTTCACTCTTCTGCTAAAGACCTATCTCTTGATAGTTTAGAACAACAGTATTCATTTTATCGTCGTCACACAGGCATTGATTCCAGTGCAAAACAGGCTATGCAACAGGTTTTAGGTGTAGATAGCTTGGAGTCTCTATTAAAAGCGGCAGTACCTAATTGCATTTTGCACGATGAAGAAAGCTCAAAAGAGGCTCTGACAGAACATCAAGTGCTTGCTTATTTGCGCAAACTGTTAGACAAAAACAAACAGTATCGCAGTTTTATTGGTATGGGATACTACGATACCTTATTGCCTAATGTCATTCTTCGTAATGTATTGGAAAATCCAGGCTGGTATACGGCATATACACCTTATCAAGCAGAAATATCACAAGGCCGTCTGGAGATGTTAATGAATTTTCAGCAGATGACCATAGACCTTACTGGTCTGGATGTTGCATCAGCTTCCTTACTGGATGAAGCAACTGCTGCTGCTGAGGCTATGGGACTTGCCAGACGAGCTTCTAAAAAAAGAAAATCTGCATCCTTTTATGTAGACGAGCATTGTCACCCTCAAACTATCAATGTTATAAAAACACGTGCTAGTGGTCTTGGAATTGAAGTTATTGTCGGTGATGCAGCCAACAGTGTAAAACACGATGTTTTTGGAGCACTACTTGCATACCCAGGTACATATGGTGATGTTAAAAACTACCACTCATTGATTAAAACATTACAGGAAAACAAAGCACTTGTAGCTATGGTTTCTGATATTATGAGTCTGGCATTACTGAAATCTCCTGGTGAGTTAGGTGCTGATATTGCTTTAGGGTCAACCCAGCGTTTTGGTGTTCCAATGGGTTTTGGTGGTCCTCATGCTGCATTTTTTGCCACAAAAAATAAATATAAACGTAATCTTCCCGGAAGAATTATCGGTCTTTCTGTCGATAGCAACGGACATCCTGCTTATCGCATGGCTCTGCAAACCAGAGAACAACATATTCGTCGTGACAAGGCAACCAGCAATATTTGTACTTCTCAGGTACTACTAGCTAATATTGCCGCATGTTATGCCATATATCATGGTAATGAAGGTATATATTCAATCGCAGCCCGCATACATCGCTTGACGGATATTTTAGCCAAAGGCTTAAGAAATAAAGGACTTAAACCTGAAAATAATACTTGGTTTGATACTTTAACGTTCCGTGTACAAGATACATCCGCTATCCTTGAACGAGCTGATAAAGCGAATATTAATCTTCGCCTTTCTGCTGACAAACAGATTGTTGGAATCTCTTTAGATGAAGCGACCAATCGTGAAGATATTGAAACTCTGTGGTCTGTGTGCTTAGGTGAAAAAAATGATTTAACCATAGAAAGTGTTGAAGCCTCACTGACTGAAAAATACAGTTCCATTCCTGAAGAACTGCAACGTAAAACCACATTTCTGACACACGAAGTTTTTAATAGTTATCATTCAGAAACGGAAATGATGCGTTATTTAAAGCGTCTGGAAGACAGAGATCTAACTCTTAACCAATCAATGATTCCATTGGGTTCCTGTACGATGAAACTCAATGCGGTAACTGAAATGCTTCCGGTTACCTGGCCGGAGATTGCCAACGTTCATCCTTTTGTTCCGCACAACCAGGTGACAGGATTAATGGAAATGATCACCGAGCTGGAAGATATGCTAAAAATGATTACCGGCTTATCAGGAATTAGTGTTCAGCCCAACTCTGGCGCACAGGGAGAATATGCTGGTTTACTGGCTATTAGCCGTTACCATGCAGCAAGAGGCGAGCAGGCACGTGATATTTGTCTGATTCCGGCATCTGCCCATGGAACCAATCCGGCATCAGCTATTATGTGTGGAATGAAAGTGGTAGTCATTTCCTGTGATAAAAATGGCAACGTCGATCTGAATGATTTACATAAAAAAGCAGAAGAGCATTCCAAAGATTTAGCGGCATTTATGATTACCTACCCTTCGACACATGGTGTATATGAGGATGGAATAGAAGACATTTGCTCTGTTGTTCACAAATATGGGGGGCAGGTCTACATGGATGGCGCTAACATGAATGCGTTGGTTGGCATTGCCAAACCCGCAAAATTTGGCGTAGATGTGATGCACTTTAATTTACATAAAACCTTCTGTATTCCTCATGGGGGCGGAGGACCTGGTGTCGGTCCTATTGGTGTAGCTGAACATTTAGTGCCGTTCTTACCTGGTCATATATTTGATGAAAAAACACAGAATAATAGTGATGCAGTAAGTGCTGCACCATGGGGTTCTGCTGCAATTTTGCCCGTATCATGGAGTTACATGAAAATGATGGGAAGCCATGGTTTACGACAAGCAACAGCAACAGCTATATTAAGTGCCAACTATTTGGCTCATCGCTTGGAGCCCCATTATTCAATCCTTTATCGTGGTCAAAGTGGTTTCTGTGCTCATGAGTTTATAATCGATCTTCGTCCGATAAAAGCAAAAACGGGCATTACTGAAGAGGACATTGCCAAACGACTTATTGATTATGGTTTTCACGCACCTACAATGAGCTTTCCGGTAGCAGGTACATTAATGATAGAGCCAACAGAGAGTGAATCTAAAACTGAACTGGATCATTTTGCAGATGCGATGATAGCTATACGTGAGGAAGTTCGAGCAATAGAGAATAACGAGTTGCCCAAAGATGATAATCCTCTCATCAATGCCCCACATACATTGCACGATGTTCTCAAAAAATGGAAACATCCTTACTCTCGCAAGCAGGCTGTAACTCCTTCACTCCGAGTCGGTAAAAATAAGTTCTGGCCATCCGTAAATCGGGTAGATAATGTCTATGGTGATAAAAATCTTATTTGTTCTTGCCCAAATATTGAAACATATCAGTAAGAAAACCAGAAAAAGAAGAAAGCCTCTGGCTTTCTTCTGAAAATTGACAGCAATTATTGCCTGTTACATAAAAAGGTAGGGCATGACTGAGACTTGCAGATAGTGAACTAACTCTGTGTAAAGAGAAAATTATACGACAAGGAAGTTTATTGCACATGTTCTGAAGGTTAGTATTAATACTTTGATCTGCACATTAAAATAACTATCTCCCGAACATGCTAATACTATATTGAAAGCAATTAAAATATTGTTTTTCTGCCTGAAGCCGATGAACAATGAAGTTTTTTGCAAAAGAAAAAACAACAACGATGGCTTTGGTTTACTGATGACAGGGGTAGTTATGAAAAATTGCTTCCTGAAAAAAGGCGGTAGTCCGATTTTGATATTACAGGTTGTTTAGACGGTGAAATATAAGATCTTTCTCTGTTTCTGCAACGTGGGCTTTGTTCAAAATAATTTCAGGCTCATCAAAAGCCTTATCGCCATCAAAATCAGGCTTACCTGTTGTTGCTAATCCATTAAAATCAAATAAATGGGTATCTGCTAAATGTGATGGAACTACATTTTTTAGTGCGCTAAACATAGTCTCAACTCGTCCTGGAAAGCGCCTGTCCCATTCAAAAAGCATCTGTTTTATAATTTTACGCTGTAACTGGCTCTGCCCACCACAAAGATTGCAGGGAATAATAGGAAAAGCCTTAAGCTCAGCAAAATGAGCAATATCTTTCTCCCGGCAATAAGCAAGTGGCCTGATGATCATATGCTTTCCATCATCACTTACAAGTTTTGGAGGCATGGCTTTCATTTTCCCACCATAGAACATATTCAGAAAAAGCGTTTCAAGGATATCTTCCCTATGATGACCAAGGGCAATTTTAGTCGCACCAATTTCAGTTGCCGTACGGTAAAGTATTCCGCGACGCAGGCGAGAACAAAGTGAACAGGTGGTTTTCCCCACCGGAACCTTTTCTTTCACAATACTATAAGTATCTTCTTCAACAATCAGGTGCTTTACACCCCTTTTAAGCAAATAATCAGGAAGAATATGCTCAGGAAATCCTGGCTGTTTTTGATCAAGATTGACTGCTGTGATGGTAAAGTTGATAGGCGCATGCTCTTTCAGATTCAGCAATATTTCCAGCATAGTGTAGCTATCTTTTCCACCAGACAAGCAACACATAACATGGTCGCCATCGGCCAACATCGAAAAATCAGCAATGGCACGGCCCACATCACGGCGGAGTTTTTTTTGCAATTTATTCAAGGTTACACGCTGACATTTTGTAATTTCTAGCATAAGCTATCATCTGTACTACATAAAATAATTTTCAAAAACAGATTGAGATTATAACGAATAATCTTTGAGAAGTCTGTGTCAGACTAGGTTATTTTTCTTATATAGATTCCACAACATTTACCGATAAAAACATTAATCAAAATGAATATTTAGTCGACACCATCAAACAAAATATTTTTACTATTCGCAACAGGGAAGATTACTATGAATTCACAGCACCCAATTACTTTAGAATTACGAAATAAAATGCTGCAACGACAGGGAGAGCTTGAAAAGCGTGTCAAAAATCTTAAAAAAGATATTACAAAAAAGAACAGTGCAGACTGGTCTGAACAAGCACAGGAGCGCAGTAACGATGATGTTCTTAAAACTTTAGACATTGAGGCACAAACAGAAATTAATCAAATCCAAAAAGCACTTAATAGAATGGATAGTGACGAATATGCAGTTTGCCAGAAATGCGGATGTGATATTCCTTTGGAAAGACTAAATATTATGCCTTACACGGAGTTCTGCGTAAAATGCGCCAGCAAGCTTGATCTGTAACGAAATTACCAATAAAAAAGTATTTGATAATATACCCAACCCTGTCATTAGTCTCCAACAAACAGTGTATTTACAATTTTTTTTACTTTTACAAAAACCTGCTTCTAACTTATTATTGCGCTACTTGTCTGATCGTGCTGTTATGCGTTGCAGTAGCTTGCAATAACTGGCTATTACATTTCACCAACAAATCATAAAAGCATAACCTTCATCATCTGCCTATTACTCACACATCATGCGACCTAACATCTGAGCTCAATATTCCGTGTGAGGGTAGGCTCTTTGCATGAATAACTCTGATCAGGGACACGGAAAAAGGCATGCAACGTAAATTTTTAGAGTATTTTTCATGTGTGCCTTTAGCCTGTTTCAGATTAGTGTGTCCTTTAATCGAGTTGTTGGTTTCAGGGTCAGAGGGCTAGCAGAGCGTTTAGCACTACTTCTCATAAGATAACAAAGTACGAGTACAGACACCCGATTCTATTAAGTTTTTAGACCCAGGTAAAAAAGCTAAATCTATCACTGCAGCTGCTCCCGCCACTTCCGCACCTAAACGGTGACACAGATTAACAGCTGCACTCAACGTTCCACCAGTAGCTATTAAATCATCCACCAGCAAGACTTTATCGCCAGCATTCAAAGAGTCTGTATGAACCTCAAGACCTTCACTGCCGTATTCCAGCGAATAATCCTCTCTGATTGTTTGAGCTGGCAATTTTCCGGGCTTTCTAAACAACACTATCGGAAGCCTCTTTTTTGCTGCAACCAGTGAACCAAAAAGAAAACCTCTTGCCTCAATTACTCCGATATGAGTAAACTCCTTATCACTAAACAAATCAACCAGCGACTGAGTTACAAAATTTATTGCTTCGGGATTCTGTAGCAAGGGGGTTATATCCCTGAATGTGACCCCGAGTCTGGGCCAGTTATCAACACTTCGAATTACTGAATGTAGTTGATCGTTATTAAATTCCGTCATCGTTTCTCTATTTCATTGCTAAAACAATTATTAGTATCATAAATACGCAAACATCACTGGACTATTACCTGCAGAAACACAAGATTAAATAAGCTCTAAAGGTTACACCATTCTTAATCGTAACTTGAGAATAATGAATTACACAAACATTCATTGGGCTTTTATTCTTAGAATCTCTTTTTGATTTACAACAATCCTATTATCGTTTATTTGTAATTTTACAGTCTGAAAAGTTTTTTTCGTTTCTACATCCAAAGAATCCGCTATTTCCCGTAGCTTAAGCATGTTAATAATCTCTATTTCTTTACCGTTAGCGTTGATCAATGCACATTTTTGAAACCTAGAAAAAACTCGGCTAACCGTTTCAAGCGCCAATCCCAAATAATTACCAATTTCATTACGGGACATCGCCAACCTAAAGGCTTGGGAAGAAAATCCTCTGCGGGCATACCTTTCAGAAAGACCAATTAAAAAGCTTGCTATACGTTCACTTGCGCTTTTTTGTGAAAGTAAAAGTTTCATTTGCTGATCTTCTCTAATCCTGCGCCCCATTATCATCAATACTTGCTTGCGAAGTCTCGGAATAATCTCACATAAGTTATCAAGTTTCTCATAAGGAATCTCACAGACAATAGTCGTTTCCAACACCTGCGCAGAGATGGGATACGTCCCAAGCTCAACACCACTTATACCTAATAATTCACTGGGCAGAAAAAAACCAGAAATTTGCTCCTCACCATCACTCGTAGAGTGATAGCCTTTAATGGTACCAGAACGTATAATATATACACTCTGAAAGACCTCTCCTTCATAAAATAAATGCTCACCTTTTCTCAGTGGCTTACTTCGTTTTACAATACTATCAAAAACATCAAGATCTTCAGGCTCCAGCCCTACAGGCAAGCACAGAGTACTCAGACTACAATTTCTGCATACAATACGATGATCTGGATGTGACATAAAAAACTCTGTTAAGATAGAACAGGCTAACATCTGACATGAATCAAAGTGTTATGTATAACACACTTTACTTTTTGCTACTGACATTAATGAAACAGCTAATCCTAACCTAAATAATTACCTGAGTAAACGAATTGTTTTATCTCCCGCTTGTAACTATTTTGATTTAATGGAATCAGACACTCAATTGAGAGACAATATAAAAAACTACAAGCAGTCTATAAAGTTAGACGATAAACACAAAATTCACATATAAAAAATCATCTGTTTATTGCTCCATACGATGATTGTCTATAATAAATATTACTCACTATTAAAAGAAAAGAATAATTATGGATCAACAACCAACCTCTGTTTCACATAACAACCCTCTTATCCAGCCCTCGACTCTGAATCAGGCATCAGGCAATAACCAAGCAGCAATGAAAACAAAACGCCTTATACCAAAGCGGAAAGCACCACCTCCTCCACAAAAAGCATTAAACAGCAGGTCAATCTGCTCTGTATCCCCAAAACTTCATTTACAAATAACAAAAGATACCGATGTTAAATCACTCGGAAAACAAGTCTTTGACACCTTAATTGCCAACCAGCCAGAACATAAAGATTTTACTAGTGGTTATAGGGCTTTAGTTGCAATAAAACAAGATTACCAATCACCTTCTGCACAAACATTATCAAATCTTCACGAACAGTTCCCTACATTATCAGAGGAAAACATAAAGATTTTATCCGACAATATTGCCGATCATATTGATGGGTATATAGCAGACTTCAAAACACAACATGTCAGCAAATTATCAACTCAGCAAGCACCTGAGAGTTTAGCGGATCAACTCGTCCAACTTAATAAAATAAAACTCAGTATTAAACAGAGAACCCAAAAAAACAATACTGTTGCAGTGCACCAGGCCAAACGACACCTACAGGATTCTTTACACCTGTCCAAACAGCCTGAAACGATCACCTTTACAGCTATAGAACAAATGCTAATAAAAGAGGTGCACGAAGATGTCATCAACAAAAATGATCTTATTGATGAAGGGAAACAGCCTCAGGCTTCTATCAGGCATTATCAACACATAGCCAAAACTTATGAGGTCACCGAAGAAGGGATGGATGACGATGCTCATACAGATATTGAAAGTGGTTTAATAGATGCCGCCCGCAAGTACAGTGTCTCTTTAGAACGTTTGCCTTTGCTAACCACTGAAGTTGCCCGAAAAACAGCGCAACACTTTGAACAGAGAGCTTCCCGTATTGACTGGCAACAGAAACGCACAACAACTTCAGATAAAGTTGATACGAATTTTATCAGCTCACTTGAACACTGCTCATCACCTGAAGAGCTTCAACAAACAGCTTCCTTGTGGGCTAATGAACATGGAAGCCTAACCCCTCCTGAAGAAATATTTTTACAAAAAGCATTTGAAAGCACGATGAGCCACATACTTTTTCATTCACTCATGTTGTCACAAATTCCTGAACAACAAACAGCGCAAAGAACCGCTACGTTGGCACGTCTTATTACTCAAATGCAGGAAGACCCGGAACTAACGCAACAAGTGTTACGTAGCCACTGCAAAAATCACCAAAAATTACTTGAAATGGCAGGCATGCCCACCTACACACAGGGACCTAAAATGCAACAGGCAATGAAACCGCTTATCACAACTATTTACTCACTCATCAATACAAAGGCGCTCAATATGCTTGCCACAAATATTAATGAAATATGCAAACAAAAACATATTAAAGGTGAGCGCTTTGAGGCCGTTGCAAAAGAACTCAATTTAACCAAACAATATAAAATTCACAAAAAAGACCTGATGGATAACGCAAAAAACAAACTCGACAAAGCTTCACCTAAACAAAAAAAAGAACTGTTAACTGAAATTGACAATAAACTCGTCAGACGAGCACAATTATTTGAAAATATTGTTCGACAGGCAATGATCGCAGGTAATACCTAAACCTTTTAAAAACATGAACCCAATATAACAGTACTTTGAACAGTGTTTGACTCATTGTCTTCCATGAGTATTATCTGTTAGTTCAATAACACGAACAGAAGATAATCCATGGATGACTCAGGGTAATCCCACCTACAAACAATCGCATTTAAAAGTAGACTAATTCTCAACGATGACAAACATCTGGGTCAAGGATACCAGCGAAGCTTTGATTTTGCAGATTTCAACTTTCATTTGCTTAACTGAACCTGAGTTCGATGTAAGAGGCTTTATGTTTCAATGATTGTATGTGTTTTTTACGCCATTTCAACAACTCAAAAATAAAAGGCTTTGCTTTTTAGGAAAAGGAAGCTCTATAGTCAGTAAAACCCTTATAAAATAATATGTATACGCATTTCTTACGTTGAACTCAGATTTAACTGAATAACTACCAGAGAAAAGAATATTGATAGTAGCTATCGATGTCTGTTTTATGGAAAAAAATGGTAAGAAGACAAGCAGACTTGCTATGTCAAATAATAGTAAAATAGAAGCTCGAGAACGTGATCTTGAACTATCTTTAATCAATATTTAGAGCCAGCCTTTTCGCTTAAAGTAGACATAAGGCACTACTGCGCTAAAAACCATTAATCCCAAAGCAAAGGCATAACCATGGGCCCAGCTAATTTCTGGCATATCTTTGAAATTCATACCATAAATAGAGCCCACCAACGTTGGCGGTAAGAATAAAGTCGCAATGAAGGTAAAAATTTTATTCACATTATTCTGCTCATGACTGATAAAACCCATGATGGCATCAAGAAGAAAGTTCATTTTACCAAAGAGAAACTGCGTATGTGGCGACAATGATTCTACATCACGTAACATATTCATCATATTGTCCATATGCACATCGCTGAGTTGAATCCCTTTGTTACGAGTCATGTAGCGAATAGAACGTTGCGTATCAAGGAGGCACAAGCGTATTTTATCATTGATATCCTCCTGAATAGTGATTGTTCTTAGTACTTCATCTCTGTCATTATCTTCAGAATTTTCACGTAAGGTAATCTGGCTTAGCTCTTCCAATACCGAATAAACTTCTTCCAGCATATCTGCTAAATAATCAATTTTGGCGGTAAAAAGCTCAGTAAAAATTTCCATTGGTGAATCTACTTTCGCTTTATATCGTTTGAACTGATTTTTCACCAAACGGAATAAGCCTACGTCTTCATCACGTAATGTGATCAGCAAATGGGGCCTTAAATTAAAAGATATACTTGTCAGCCGAATTTCTTTTCCCTGTCGGTGTGGAAAAAAACTATGTATATGAATACCATCACCATCTTGATAAAACCGAGAGGTAGACTCCAGCTCTTTAAGGTCTTCCCTGTCTGGGACGTCTTCTTCGTAATATTGCTCCAGCCAGACTCGTTCTTGCGGATCAGGCTCCACAAGATCAAGCCAAAGCGCATCACCTGGCAAGCTGTCATTTAGTGTCAAATTTTCTATGATAAGCTGTTCATCCACCAGGCGATACACAGTAATCATTAGTCTCTCCCTCTTTGCAATAAATGCACTTACAGCAATACAATTGCATTATTCTATTTCTGTTAACAGATAACAGTTAGGTTGGCTTCCAACATATAGCTATTTCCTGGGACAGAATATTTAAAAGCTAAAAAAATAAAACTAAGCCAATAGCTGGTCAATTTCTTTTATAAGATCAATCAGTTTTTTCACAAACACTTCCTTGCAGGCTCCCTTTTCATCAAACCTCAGCACTTCTTCAGCATAAGGCGTTATGCAACAACCTGACGGAAGAGGTTTCTGATTATCAATTATATCCGCAAGCCTCGGAATAAATACCCACTGCAACCACTCAGTGAAGATTAACTGGTCGGCTGAAAAGGGGACCGTACTCGCTATAGTCACTGTCTCCGGCATTTCACTCTGCCATAAACCCATCTCATTTAAGTAATACTTTACTTTTACCAACCACATCTTTACAGCGTTGGCTTGTTCCTTTTTTTTCACGATAGCCTGACCTGCATATCCTTCGTTAGTCAGCGATGTATTATAAATCAAAATAAAAAACACAACCGTATTAAAAATAAAACCCATCAACGGATGGCATACACATCATAGCATACCGCTGTTCAACCATCTAAAACATACAAAAATTAACAAGTTAAGCGCGGAAAAAATCAAATGCCAAAGTTTTCCGAATGTCTGATATACCGGCAAGCAACATATGTAACCGATCAACGCCCAAGGCGACACCCGCACACCGAGGCAGACCATTATTCAGCGCATCAATTAAAGCATGATCAAAGGCAGGGACTGGTTTGCCTGATTTTTCTCTGGTAGCCTGATCGTGCCGAAAGCGTGATAACTGCTCTTTCTCATCAGTTAGCTCATCATACCCGTTAGCCATTTCAACACCGCCAATAAATAATTCAAATCGGCCAGCCACAACCTGACCGTCACCGTTGTCAATCATTCGCGAAAGCGCTGCCATACCTTTCGGATAATCATATACAAATATACCTTTAAAATTGTTGTCTTCTACGCTGCCTAACGTTGGTTCAATGCAATGAGAAAACAACAAATCAAGGCAGTCATTACGATTAAGATTCGACAAATGCCGATCTATATTACTATTAACCAGTTGTCGTAATGCTTGGAGGTCAACTGCATGAGGGTCAACATTAAACTTTTCCTGAAACAATGCCTTATACGTGATACGCTGAGACTCTTCATACATTTTGTTTTGATGGAGAAAGACAGACTTTAGCAAATTTGTAATGTCGTCCATTAAGCGATGACAGCTGAAACCTAATCTGTACCATTCGAGCATAGTGAACTCCGGATTATGACGAGACCCTGCTTCGCCGTTTCGAAATACCTTGCCCAATGAATAAATATCGCCACTTCCTGCCGCAAGTAAACGTTTCATGGGAAACTCCGGAGAAGTATGCAGGTAGCAATGTTTAGTCTTCCCGTCTGATGAGACAAACGCTGTTTCGAAACTTTCAATATGCGGATCAACCGTTGCCGAAGCGGAAAGAAATGGCGTTTCTACCTCTGTTACCTGCTCAGCCTCAAAGTATTGCCGAATAACACGTAAAAGGTTTGCCCTACGCTTTATCTCGTATAGTGGAGCAGAAGGTTTCCACAAAGATATAATTTCAGACATGGGCAACAATCACTTATAACCGAGTAAGGTTAGACAGTTTGGGATTTGGCTCTTTAGCTTTCTTAAAAATCAGAGCTACTTTTCCAATGGTCTGAACCAGCTCTGCACCTGTTGCACGACATAAATCTGCAATTTGTTCTTTTCTGTCTTCTCTGTCATGAACAGCTACTCGCACTTTGATTAGCTCATGATCTGTTAGTGCACGCAATACCTCAGCAATAACACCTTCTGACACTCCCTTTTCAGCCAGCATTACCACACATTTTAAATTGTGTCCGATCGTGCGATAAGCACGTTTTCTTTCAGCACTCAGTGCCATAATAATGGATATCCAAATTCAGCAATAATTAAAAACAAATTGCGATTCTAAGTAGTAGCTACCATTTATGCAAGCCAAACTTTAGTTTTAAATAGCGCTTTGTAACAGTTTTTCTCTGAAAGCATCACTCAGTGCCTCTTTCCTGAGTTTGTGTTTCATACTCAATGTTTTCTTACCCACGCTGTTATACCAAAATATTCAACATGTTAGCTTCGCTGTTTGATTGAAATTTGAGGCATATTCACCAAACATGACATCCAACATCCAACATCCAACATCCAACATCCAACATCCAACATCCAACATCCAACATCCAACATCCAACATCCAACATCCAACATCCAACATCCAATGCAGCTTGCTTTCCTCTTTTCAGTGATTGCCAATACTTTTAAGTGCCCAGTCAACATCTACCGCTAACGAATAAATCGAACTGAAATAGTAACATGTTTATGTGGTTATTTTTTCTGTATGGTAAATTTAAATGGGGGTTACATTGGAAGTATACCGATTATAAATTCAATAAGTGATATTATCCGGTTCATATTGGCAATAGTAGTAAAACAATAACAATACCATACTGAATATGTCAGTTTATACTCGAAGTAATAATGGCAAATATCTATTGGTTTTCTGACTTTTTATTACTACATTATTTATCTCACTTCATTTTATACAATGACTCATTCATACAAAAACAATTATGTCTATTGCAGGCAAACTACTCAGGTTTAACTATTATGCAAAAACAAATATTATTACTAGCACTTAGTTCCATGTTATTGGGCTTGTTTTCTTCCACAGCGTTTGCTGGAAACCCTTTTTATGGAACTTGGAATGGCACATACCAAAGCAAATTAAATGATAGTACTTGCGATTATAATATTCAAAAAACAAATATATCAGCAGGCTTGGTTTACTGGTATGCCACCAGAACCGACTGCTCTGCTTTAGGTTGCCTGAGTTGCCCCAGAACCGATAATTATATAAGCAACGCTAAAATGTCAAACAATTCAATTGTATTTTCTGCCAGCCCTAATGATGATCAAAACCGATTAATTACTCTGATGCTGACTAACTCAAATAACACACTATCTGGTGAAGGAGATATGGGAGACAAGACTCATTATATAATTAAGTTAACAAGAGCATAAAATTATTTTGCCTCTACATAACACAGAGCCTTGTTGACTTTTTTATTCCAGCTGCCTTTGCCTGCATCCGAAACTTTATGATGGCAAGGTTAATCTAAGGGCTGACAAACACTGTTTTATCTGTATCTGTGAAGAGGAAACCGATAACGGTGAAAGCATTTACATGCCGATTGGTTGTCTATAAAAAAATGGTATAACAACCCATTAGTGTGATAATGCTTTGTGTCGGGGAAAAGTGAGTATTTCTGGTCAATACAGATAACGCACTGAATGCCAAAACACCTCATTGTGTAGTATTACCAAGTGTTCATAGACATATAATACAAGTTTTGCATTAGCATCTAATCTTTGATAGATCAATGTCGTTTTATGGCTATTCAAAATAGCAATAAATGATAAAAAAATACAATAAAGACTTTTTTAAGTCTTACCTTCAGGCCAGTAGTGTCAGGCTCTCTGGTCTGGAACTATTTGAAGTGGCTCCGATTAAATTTTCTCATAATGCTATAAATTACTGACTTAAAGCCACCACTGTAAAACAGGCTAAAGTTTACAAAAAAACAAAAGTTTAATTGATAACAAAAAAGGCTTGCTTTTCTATGACGATACCATTTTGAATAATCATCGTAGTGAATGCATTGAAATGGTAAATCCTCAGTATCCAGGTAATGATCTCGATATTATTGATGGGATAGGCTTGGTTAATACCATTTGGTGTGATCCTGAAAATAAGGATTATATTCCCATCTATTTTCGCGTCTACGATAAGCGAAGTTATAGCAAAATCAAAAACAACCACTTCCAGCAAATACTGAAACTTGCATTATCTAGAGCATTACAAATTTGCATCGTTGTATTTGACTCTCGGTACTCAAGCCTAAACAATCTTAAATCAATACGTGATGCACGTAAAATAGGGGTTACCAGTCTGAGAAAAAATCGCTGGGTTAATAAAAAAGAAACCCTTGAACACCTTAATATTCCTGATGGAAAAAAAAGTTGCAGTTACGTGGCTATGGTTAGGTCACCATATACAAGTTTGAGGCCAAAAACGGGCGCATTGATTATATCGGTACCAATATGGAGTCCCCATCCAGAAAAACTGTTGAGAAGATCATTAAAGCACGTTGGTCAGTGGAAGCTTATCACCGGGATTTGAAGCAAACTTGTGGTATTTAGCGTTGTCAGTCCCGCACCGGAAAAGCCCAGAGAAATCATGGCTGCGTTGCTGTACTTGCATGGATTGAACTCAGGACAAAATGGTGGCATTTAAAAGTCACACAGTATCAGTAAAAATGGAAAGTGATCAAAGACTCCATAGCTATGCGTTTGAAAGAACTTGTTCCTGGCTAATTACGAAACTCGTGTACAATAAAGAATATGGTTTAATTTGCATTTTCAAACGCATTTAGTCTCCGCAATAATGCAGATGAAAAAACCAGTTAACATCATCCCTTCTGAAACCGACAAACTCAAAAACACGGACTTCATGCATGGCTGCTTTGCTCAGTGCTTCTCACTGATTTAAATGATGCTGAAAGTTTTTTATGTATTTTAATGGTTTCTTATTTACATCTGTAGGCTTTTAGTTTATAAACTACTTTCTGCGGTTGTTTACCTTCAGAAGAGACAGTTGTTAATGCAGAAAATCTCAATATTAATATTCACCTTTTTATACCTTATAACAGCCCAAATTTGGATATGGCAGAGCTGTGTTGGAAGGTGATGAAAACATGGGTAAGTAATGATATTTTCTTCCGTTCAGCAACAAAGTTTTAAAGCGCCATTCATGTAGGATTTTAGTCCGTTTAGGGGGAAATAAAGCCCAGTTTTTTCAGTCGAATCATTGATAATTTTAACCGCGTCAAAGCCAAACTTTTATTTGGTTGATCTCTATTTTATAACTTTCAAGATCTTTTATTTATTTATTTATTTATAAATAAATCATAGCAGTAAGGGTTTTTTGTGTTTTTAAGACTAGTTAAGTTAGTTGTTTCAATAACAACTATGGTGAGCTTTTTAACAACCAGTGTTGCTTTTGCAGAAAATTCAAATATACATATACCTTCGGTCAAATACCGTTCATCGACGAGTAAAGCAGCACCGATGTCGGTTGCTGCTAAAAAAACACTGCTAAAAAAGCTTCAGCGCCTGGTGGCCACAGGTCAAAATCATTTTACCTCTCAGGCGAGCAACGGGGGAATGAACGCAGCGGTGTCGGTCAACCCTTCTTCACTAGGACTGACATTTTCACAAAAGCTATTTTCCGTAAACAGTTCACCAACCTCAAAAACTACACTACCAGTTAGCATTTTCCTTGGCGCTCCTACCGGTTTTAACCCGACAACACAACTATTGAATGACTACCCCATTGATGTGAATATTCCTTATATTCAGCCACAAGAATCAAGTAGTGGTCATACTTATTATACCCTATCTATCGGGGGCAGCAGCTATCCGATGATAATGGATAGCAAGCAACAGTTTCAGTTTATTTATTATAAAAAGCCCGATATTCATATTACCCATCAAAGTGATGATACCATTGTTGTCACCCTGCGGAACAACTCAACATATATCTTCAAAAAAGTGAACGGCAGTGCTGCTACAACTCCATATCAAGTGGTGGCTAAAATAGGGCCAGATGGCAAGGCCATTTATTTTCAGTATGCCCACAGCGATACTCAATCTAGTATTACGCTGTTAAATTCTGATCAAAAAGTAGTGGCTAAAATAAACAAACAATCTGGTTCTGCCACGCTGTTCTACCAAGATAAAATGGGTCATTTTCAGCACTTTACACTCCGTAATGAAAGCGACGGTGTAAGCATTACCAACCCGTTAAACGAAAGTACATTACTCACCTTTGATACCGATAAAAAACCCACTAAAATTACTCTGGCCGATGGTGCTTATTACACCATCAACTATGGCGTGCTCTCTGGCTCTCACTATATTGTTAGCGGCTACACAGAGCCTGTGAATAATCATACGCCTTATGTTAGCTCTTATACAGAACACTTTAATAACAGTCACGATCAGGATATTACCCGTACGTTCAGCGTTAGCAGTAAAGGTAATAATTTTGTCGGTAATAATATACAGTGTGATGGTAATACGTTTAGCCATGTGACATCAGCACAGGACTGGTTAATGGAATGCGGATTTCGGCATCAGGGCGCACCCGTGTATCGTTATAGCACCCTTGCTGGGATGAAAATTCCAGTCTTTACCGGTACGTTAACACCTTCGCTAGAAACAAAACAGATCAGCCAGAGTTATAATTATCTGCATTTAAAAGATCAGCAAACGACTTCAGTCAATAATATAACCCTAACCCGCGGGCAGACTACCTACGGTGACAAGATTACTTCTGCCTCTTCGGTGGCTGATCTATCCCAGCACTATAATCTTCCCTCTGTGCAACAGTATCAGCTGTATGACGCCACTGGAAACAACGCGCTGTTGCAGGTGCAAAACTTCAACTACAGCTATGACTCAAAGGGATTTCTGGCGAAAAAAATTGTACAAGACAGTCACGGTAACCTGAATACTGAAAACTACACGACGCTACCTGGTGTTTATCACCCTATACTGCAAACCAGTGTCTCTCAGATCAGACCTTCAAAGCAGGCAGGTCTGCAGGGAGAGGCACCTGACACACTCTCAACAATTTACAGTAAACCCAGTGTTATCAGCAAATCCATAACAGTGGGAGGACACTCTTATACGGTTAACCGTGTAGCGATTCCCAGTAATCAGATACTCTTTAATGGCAAGGCAATCAGAAGCAGTACCGTAACTTATAATACTGAACCCACAGCGATGACGTTTGCCATGCCGGTCAAAATGGTTGGTATATTGCCGTCCATTGGAAAATATATCAACTATACCTACACGATCAGCAATAGCAATAACGTCTATACGATCAGTAACACAACACACAGCCTGACCAATGACACGCAAGGTAGAGCTCCTCAACAGTTACTCGGAACCCAAAAAATCTATAATCAGTATGGCGGGTTAATAAAAAGTGAAGATCCGGTCACCGGAGATATTATCACTTACGACAGTTACGATGCTCTTGGCCGTGTGGTGCAGGTTAGTTATCTACCTGCAGGTAATGCCGATGACAAGCAAACTTATCGTTATCAGTATGACATACTCAATGGCGCACAAAACGCGGGTTTTCGGGTGACCATGACACAGCTGATGCCCACCGGTAAAGGCAAGGGCGTACAGGTGGAAAAAGAATATGACACGCAAAACCATGTAGTCAAAACGCTACAACAGCTTAAAGACCGTAGTGGTTTTTATGCAACAGATGAGGCTTTTTATAATCAGTCCGGTCAGATCAGCAAAACCATTCATTATTATTATGATGAAAAGGGACAGGTTCATCCGCAACAATCCCTGTATTTTTATAACCGCTATGGCAAACCTACTGCCGTACAGCACCCCAACGGTAGCACCAGTATATCTGTATCAGACTCTTATCATTTGCGAAAGATTTCTTATACGTTATTACCTACTAGTCAGGTGATAAATAATTCGAATTCTCTGTGCTTTGATCCGTTACAATCGACGCCCGATCACAGGGTTAATACCGCCTGTCGGGTAGCATCAGTTCAGGTATCACAGTCACATTCGGTCAATCAAGGCTCGGCCAGTCGTCCGGTGATGTTTCACGATGTGAGCTATCAGTATAACTTTATTACTGATCCGGCTTTTACCACAACGACAGCTGATGGTAAAAAGGTACCATTGTACGACAGTAGTACGAAACAACAAATGACGACCGTGTTTGCCGGTACCGCTAAAGGTCAGGCGCCTGACCCTCAAGCACTGGAATCGCTGGCAGATACCATTAAAAACCAAGCACTGGCTAACCCTTCAGCCACACAGGCAAGCACTTTTGTGGTGAGTCATTTCAATGCAATGGGACAGGTCTTTCTCTCTGATGCGTATCATGCTGGAATGGAAACCCGTAATGTTTACAGTACAGACAAGCCTGATCAGGTGATTGCCTCCACGGTATCAACCCGTAATACTGACGCCAATGTGACACCGGTGAGAACCACCTACAACACCTATGACGCTTATGGAAATATTATCAAAACAGAAGTAGCCACTGGCGCTTATGACCCTTCGGCTCAAAAGGTACTGGTGGGTGAAAGAACGTATACATCACTGGGCTTTTTATTAAATGCCACAACAATGGTGAGAGATAAATCTCATCAGGTGAGCATGACATATGACACAACCTCTGGTTTTCCGACCAAAATAACAGACCCGTTGGGTAATAGTATGACTATTACCTATGATACGGTATGGCATAAAAAACCACATACCGTGGTATCTGAGACGGCAGACGGTCATACAGATTTTACCCTGACCTATACTTACGATGCTAATGGTAACCTGACCGATCTGAAAAAAACGAGCGGGCAGAATAAGCTGATCAGCGAAATGGCATACACCTATGATCCGGTGAATCAGCGGTTACTGACCACAACCATCACTCACCCTGACGGTAGTCAGCGAATCTTATCCGATGAGGTGAACAATTATTTTGTACCGGTGAGCAGTACCTATGGTGCTCCAGCTGCGCCGGTGTATACACAAACAGCGGTAACCGATGCGCTAGGATTGCCGGTTAGTATGAGTTATAAGGGAAGCGCAGGTCAGGTATCTCTGGGAACTGATTACAACCCTGATTTATCGGTGAAGGATAAAACCATTAACCATCAGGTGACCAATAGCTATATCTATGACAGTATTGGTAATTTGGTCAGCATTGCCAATGACCTGAACGGTAAACCTGTTCGAACGTATGGTTATGGTTATAACACAAAAGGTCAGGTTTCCACCCGTACTGCAACAACTGAAAAAGGTGTCAGTACCCAAACATACACCTATACACCGCAGGGTCAGTTAATGCACTTTACCTGCAACGGAAAAGAGTGCCCTCAGAATCTGTTCAAACAACCGGTCAGTGCCATTGATTACAGCTATCAACCTTTGTTTAATTCACTAAACACAGTGGATGAGACGCTCAACGGTGGCAGTAAACAGCTGATTACTTACCAGTATAAAAACACTGATCCGACACAGGTATCAGGTATTGATTATGCCGGTAAAGGCCAAGCTACATTTAGCTTTGATGGTGACGGTAATATCACTGCCATGCAGAAAATGACCGCCTCGGGCAAGTTAGTGCCTTACCAGATGAGCTATGACAGTGCGCAGAATTTAACGGATGTCACTATCAATCATCGTGAAAAAATTCACTATACCTATGATGCGTCAGGACAGCAAATTGCAGAAAGTGATACCAACGCTTTCGGAAAAACAACCACACTACAGCAGTATTACAATGGTTCTCTGGCAGAGCAGTCGCTTAACGGGAAATCTCGTTATTATGTAGCCGGAGGAAGTTTTTATGATGGCCGTTACGAGTCGGCTGTTACCGATGGCAAGCAGTTAACAGGCAGTGTCGTTAATGGCAAAGTTCAAGGTGATGATGTGTATATGCCGTATGGTCAGGTAACAGACCTGAATCAGGCTAAAACACTGGCGTTGACTCTGCAAAAGAGCACCCGTGGCTATCAAATGAAAAATACAGACCAAGTGACGGGCTGGCAGTTTTTGGGCAATGGTTATCGTGCTTATGATCCGGCACTGAGACTGTTCACTAAACACGACAGTGCCTCTCCGTGGGGAGCCGGTGGCACAAATGCTTACAACTATGCAGGTAATGATCCCATCAATAGTTCCGACCCCACCGGTCACTACACCGAAAATGATGTCAATGACGTTAATAAAACGATGAAAACGGAAAACAAACAGATTTACGATAACTATCACAAAAGTCAATTGGAATTAATTATTGCAATTTGTGCCGCGGTGGTAGGATTAATTCTGTCCGTGGTGATCCCAGGTCCTGGTGAATTTATAGAGGGCGCGGCGCTGGGTTTCTTGGCTGATGTTGTTTTTTTTACGCTAATAGCTGTAGCAACATCCGTAGCCACAAAAGTTATAGAAAATGGTGTTTTGGAACAAAAAGGCTATAAGCCATCTCAATCAATTGGTGAGATGATGAGTTCTGCTTCGTTCTGGGAAGGTGTTGGTATTGATGCTGGGGTTATGGTCGCTGGCGAGATAGCGGGTCTAGTCATTAAAGAAGCAGGCCGTGTAATTGAAGATGTCCGCTCTGCAGGGAGAGCTGGAGAAGAAGCAGGAGAAGCAGGAGAAGCAGGAGAAGCAGGAGGAGAAGTAGTAGAAAATGGCGGCCTCAGTATGACTGATCAAGATATACTGGGTAATAGCAGTGATGATATTGCGGCAATGACCCCGACTGAAAAGTCTACAAATCTGAATCGATATTACTCTAAACGAGACGAGTTAATGGACAGCTTCAGCAGTAGTGACTTGGAGAACTCTGCTGAATGGCAAAAACAATACTTTCTACAGTCTTTTTCTAATGAGATGCTTAGAGCTTATCCGGAGCAGTTAGGTGAGCCAAATATTGCCAGGATCATAGATGATCAATCATCTGTACCAACAATAGGGCAGGATCCAGAAGGTTTTCAAGCATGGAAAGAAAGTGTCTCTGCACTTGCAACTAGAAATCTTGGAATACTTGAAAGAAACACATCACTTAAAACTCTAGATAATGAGATAAAGTCCGTGTTAAGCAACTCTGATAATCTATCTTTACACCATAGTCATATTTTAAATCCGACACATAAAATGGCGGCTATAGGTTACCATAAATGGTACATGAGATTTTTGGACGCTACAAAAAATTGGGATGACTATTTTAATACTGCGTTAAGAAAGCATTTCCGCAATATTACTCCCTAAGTGATTTTTTTACGCTGGACATTGCCACTAGAATTTTATTTGCTGTGTCTTCCATGGGTTATCTTCTATTCATATTGTTGAATTAACAGATAATGCTCATGGAAAACAATCAGTCAAAAACTGTCCGAAGTATTGCTTTAACAACAAGCCACAAAAACCTGTTTTTAACTACTGTTATGAGCATGTTTGTGTGGCTTACCGTTAAAGAGGCTTTTACAAACCAACCGCATAACGCTTTTTTGCATTTGAAAGACAGCTATGTACGTATATGTAAAAATAATATCAAGAAATAAGCCGACTATTTTATTTTCTATGCGGTTTTTAGCAAGTTTTGGGTGCAATGCCCCTATCTCAGGCACAAATCAGGTGGGCTAAGTATCAGTAAACGTTTCATGCTGAAGCAAATAGCAAAACTGTAAACATGAGTGTACATAAACTGCAAGCAACGACCCCAAGCCTGAAAATGTTTAACAGTGACACTATTTTTACTTGCTTTCATTTGGTTAATCTGCAAGCATTCACCCAGCGATATTCTTTATGAGGCTTAAATATTCAAGGCCTATCAAGTGTATTCAGTTGATGCTTGTGCTTAGTTGGTATCGCAGAAGTAGATTTTACAATCAATCCCCTTTTTTCAAGAGAGTAAGAGTTCAGCCTACGGCGCTTTCGCTGATCTTGCAATCATCATCCACCTTCACAATAACAGCAATTTTTTCTGTACCATCAGTGATATTTTTCACAAAATATATGCAAAACCAACTGCTTTGCTGCTTATCCAAATTAATGCTTATTTACCTGCTTGGGCGTTTATAAGGTGGCAATTTTCTTAGACTCAGATCATTCAGGTATTGCTTATCACAATGACAAATCGCACGGAAAAAGAAAAACTGACAAACTCAAAAACACGGACTTCATGCATGGCTGCTTTGCTCAGTACTTCTCACTGATTTAAACGATACTGGAAGTTTTTTATGTATTTTAATGGTTTCTTATTTACATATGTAAGCATATAGTTTATAAACTACTTTCTGCGGTTGTTTACCTTCATAAGAGATATCTGTTAATGCAGAAAATATTAATATTCATCTGTTTATACCTTATAAGAGCCCCAATTTGGATATGGCAGAGCAGTGTTGGAAGGTGATGAATACATGGATAACAAATGGTATTTTCTTCCGTTCAGCAACAACGTTTCAAAGCGCCCTTTATGTAGGATTTAGTTCGTTTAGGGGAAAATAAAGCTCTGTTTTTTTAATCGGATCAATGACAATTTTAACCGCATCAAAGCCAAACTTTTATTTGGTTGATCTCTATTTTACAACTCTCAAGATCTTTTATTAATTAATTAATTAATTAATTAATTAATTAACCATAGCAGTAAGGATTTTTTTGTGTTTTTAAGACTAATTAAGTTAGCTGTTGCCGTAACAACTCTGGTGAGTTATTTAACAACCAGTGTTGCTTTTGCACAAAATTCAAATACGCATATTCCTTCGGTCAAACACCGTTCATCGACGAGCAAGGCAGCACCCATGTCGGTTGCTGCCAAAAAAACACTGCTAAAAAAGCTTCAACGCCTGGTGGCCACAGGTCATAATCATTTTACCTCTCAGGCGAGCAATGGGGGAATGAACGCAGCGGTGTCGGTCAACCCTTCTTCACTAGGACTGACATTTTCACAAAAGCTATTTTCCGTCAACAGTTCACCGACCTCAAAAACTACACTACCAGTCAGCATTTTCCTTGGCGCTCCTACCGGTTTTAACCCGACAACCCAACTGTTAGATGACTACCCCATTGATGTGAATATTCCTTATATTCAGCCACAAGAATCCAACAGTGGTCATACTTATTATACCCTATCTATCGGGGGCAGCAGCTATCCGATGATAATGGATAGCAAGCAACAGTTTCAGTTTATTTATTATAAAAAGCCCGATATTCATATTACCCATCAAAGTGATGATACCATTGTTGTCACCCAGCGAGACAACTCAACATATATCTTCAAAAAAGTGAACGGAAGTGCTGCCACAACTCCATATCAAGTGGTGGCTAAAATAGGGCCAGATGGCAAGGCCATTTATTTTCAGTATGCCCACAGCGATACACAATCTAGTATTACGCTGTTAAATTCTGATCAAAAAGTAGTGGCTAAAATAAACAAACAATCCGGTTCTGCCACGCTGTTCTATCAAGATAAAATGGGTCATTTTCAGCACTTTACACTCCGTAACGAAAGCGACGGTGTAAGCATTACCAACCCGTTAAACGAAAGCACATTACTCACCTTTGATACCGATAAAAAACCCACCAAAATCACTCTGGCCGATGGTGCTTATTACACCATCAACTATGGTGTGCTCTCTGGCTCTCACTATATTGTTAGTGGTTACACAGAGCCTGTGAATAATCATACGCCTTATGTTAGCTCTTATACAGAACACTTTAATAACAGTCACGATCAGGATATTACCCGTACGTTCAGCGTTAGCAGTAAAGGTAATAATTTTGTCGGTAATAATATACAGTGTGATGGTAATACGTTTGCCCATGTGACATCAGCACAGGACTGGTTAATGGAATGCGGATTTCGGCATCAGGGCGCACCCGTATATCGTTATAGCACCCTTGCCGGGATGAAAATTCCAGTCTTTACCGGTACGTTAATACCTTCGCCAGAAACAAAACAGATCAGCCAGAGTTATAATTATCTGCATTTAAAGGATCAGCAAACAACTTCAGTCAATAATATAACCCTAACCCGCGGGCAGACTACCTACGGTGACAAGATTACTTCTGCCTCTTCGGTGGCTGATCTATCCCTGCACTATAATCTTCCCTCTGTGCAAAAGTATCAGTTGTACGACGCCACTGGAAACAATTCGCTATTTCAGGTGCAAAACTTCAACTACAGCTATGACTCAAAGGGATTTCTGGCGAAAAAAATTGTACAAGACAGTCACGGTAACCTGAATACTGAAAGCTACACGATGCTACCTGGTGTTTATCACCCTATACTGCAAACCAGTGTCGCTCAGATCAGACCTACAAAGCAGGCAGGTCTGCAAGGAGAGGCACCTGACACACTCTCCACAATTTACAGTAAACCCAGTGTTATCAGCAAATCCATAACAGTGGGAGGACACTCTTATACGGTTAACCGTGTAGCGATTCCCGGTAATCAGATACTCTTTAATGGCAAGATAATCAGAAGCAGTACCGTAACTTATAATACTGAACCCACAGCGATGACGTTTGCCATGCCAGTCAAAACGACTGCCACATTGCCATCCATGGGACAATATGTCAACAATACCTATACGATCAGCAATAGCAATAACGTCTATACGATTAGTAACACAAAACAAAGCCTGACCAGTGACACACAAGGTAGAGCTCCTCAACAGTTACCCGGAACCCAAAAAACCTATAATCTGTATGGCGGGTTAATAAAAAGTAAAGATCCGGTCACCGGAGATATTATCACTTACGACAGTTACGATGCTCTTGGCCGTCCTGTGCAGGTTAGTTATCTACCTGCAGGTAATGCCGATGACAAGCAAACTTATCGTTATCAGTATGACATACTCAATGGCGCACAAAACGCAGGTTTTCGGGTGACCATGACACAGCTGATGCCCACCGGTAAAGGCAAGGGAGTACAGCTAGAAAAAGAATATGACACGCAAAACCATGTGGTCAAAACGCTACAACAGCTTAAAGACCGTAGTGGTTTTTACGCCACTGATGAGGCTTTTTATAATCTGTCCGGTCAGATCAGCAAAACCATTCATTATTATTATGATGAAAAGGGACAGGTTCATCCGCAACAATCCCTGTATTTTTATAACCGCTATGGCAAACCCACCGCCGTACAGCACCCCAACGGTAGCACCAGTATATCTGTATCAGACTCTTATCATTTGCGAAAGATTTCTTATACGTTATTACCTACCAGTCAGGTGATAAATAATCCGGATTCTCTGTGCTTTGATCCGTTACAATCGACGCCCGATCACAGGGTTAATACCGCCTGTCGGGTAGCATCAGTTCAGGTATCACAGTCACATTCGGTCAATCAAGGCTCGGCCAGTCGTCCGGTGATGTTTCACGATGTGAGCTATAAATATAACTTTATTACAGATCCGGCTTTTACCACAACGACAGCTGATGGTAAAAAGGTACCATTGTACGACAGTGGCACAAAACAACAAATGACGTCCGTGTTTGCAGGTACCGCTAAAGGTCAGGCGCCTGACTCTCAAGCACTGGAATCGCTGGCAGATACCATTAAAAACCAAGCACTGGCTAACCCTTCAGCCACACAGGCAAGCACTTTTGTGGTGAGTCATTTCAATGCAATGGGACAGGTCTTGTTCTCTGATGCCTATCATGCCGGAATGGAAACCCGTAATGTTTACAGTACAGACAAGCCTGATCAGGTGATTGCCTCCACGGTATCGACCCGTAATACTGATGGCAGTGTGACACCGGTGAGAACCACCTACAACACCTATGACGCTTATGGAAATATTATCAAAACAGAAGTAGCCACTGGCGCTTATGACCCTTCGGCTCAAAAGGTACTGGTGGGTGAAAGAACGTATACATCACTGGGCTTTTTATTAAATGCCACAACAATGGTGGGAGATAAATCTCATCAGCTGAGCATGACATATGACACAACCTCTGGTTTGCCGACCAAAATAACAGATCCGCTGGGTAATAGTATGACCATGACCTATGATACGGTATGGCATAAAAAACCACATACCGTGGTATCTGAGACAGCAGACGGTCATACAGATTTTACCCTGACCTATACTTACGATGCTAATGGTAACCTGACCGATTTGAAAAAAACGAGCGGGCAGAATAAGCTGATCAGCGAAATGGCATACACCTATGATCCGGTGAATCAGCAGTTACTGACCACAACCATTACTCACCCTGACGGTAGTCAGCGAATCTTATCCGATGAGGTGAACAATTATTTTGTGCCGGTAAGCAGTACCTATGGTGCTCCAGCGGAGCCGGTGTATACAAAAACACCAGTAACCGATGCCCTGGGATTGCCGGTTAGTATGAGTTATACAGGAAGCGCAGGTCAGGTATCTCTGGGAACTGATTACAACCCTGATTTATCGGTGAAGGATAAAACCATTAACCATCAGGTGAGCAATAGTTATATCTATGACAGTGTTGGTAATTTGGTCAGCATTGCCAATGACCTGAACGGTAAACCTGTTCGGACGTATGGTTATGGTTATAACACAAAAGGTCAGATTGCTACCCGTACTGCAAAAACTGAAAAGGGTGTCAGTACCCAAACATACACCTATACACCGCAGGGTCAGTTATTACACTTTACCTGCAACGGAAAAGAGTGCCCTCAGAATCTGTTCAAACAACCGGTCAGTGCCATTGATTACAGCTATCAACCTTTGTTTAATTCACTAAACACAGTGGATGAGACGCTCAACGGTGGCAGTAAACAGCTGATTACTTACCAGTATAAAAACACTGATCCGACACAGGTATCAGGTATTGATTATGCCGGTAAAGGCCGTGCTACATGTAGCTATGATGGTGACGGTAATATCACTGCCATGCAGAAAATGACTGCCTCGGGCAAGTTAGTGCCTTACCAGATGAGCTATGACAGTGCGCAGAATTTAACGGATGTCACTATCAATCATCGTGAAAAAATTCACTATACCTATGATGCGTCAGGACAGCAAATTGCAGAAAGTGATACCAACGCTTTCGGAAAAACAACCACACTACAGCAGTATTACAATGGCTCTCTGGCAGAGCAGTCGCTTAAAGGGAAATCTCGTTATTATGTAGCCGGAGGAAGTTTTTATGATGGCCGTTACGAGTCGGCTGTTACCGATGGCAAGCAGTTAACAGGCAGTGTCGTTAATGGCAAAGTTCAAGGTGATGATGTGTATATGCCGTATGGTCAGGTAACAGACCTGAATCAGGCTAAAACACTGGCGTTGACTCTGCAAAAAAGCACCCGTGGCTATCAAATGAAAAATACAGACCAAGTGACGGGCTGGCAGTTTTTGGGCAATGGTTACCGTGCTTATGATCCGGCACTGAGACTGTTCACTAAACACGACAGTGCCTCTCCGTGGGGAGCCGGTGGCATAAATGCTTACAACTATGCAGGTAATGATCCCATCAATAGTTCTGACCCCACCGGTCACTACACCGAAAATGATGTCAATGACGTTAATAAAACGATGAAAGCGGAAAACAAACAGATTTACGATAACTATCACAAAAGTCAATTGGAAACGATTTTAGCAATTTGTTTCGCGGTGGCAGGACTTTTGATGGCCTTGTTGATCCCAGGTCCTGGTGACTTTATAGAGGGCATGGCGCTGGCTGCCTTGGCTAATGTTGCTTTTTTTACGGCAGTAGGTGTAGTAACAACCGTAAGCGAAAAACTTGTAGAAAATGGCGTTTTGGAACAAAAGGGCTTAAAGCCATCTCAATCAATTGGTGAGATGATGAGTTCTACTTCGTTCTGGGAAGGTGTTGGTATTGATGCCGTGGCTATGGTCGGTGGCGAGACGGTGGGTCTAATCATTAAAGGAGTAGAGCGTGCAATTGAAAGCGCTGCAGGAAGAGCAGCAGAAGAGGCAGCAGGAGGAGCAGGAGGAGCAGCAGCAGGAGAAGCAGCAGGAGAAGCAGGAGGAGCAGGAGGAGCAGCAGGAGAAGCAGGAGAAGCAGGAGAAGCAGGAGGAGCAGCAGCAGGAGGAGAAGCAGCACCCAGCAAGTTAGAGTTTGACCTTAATGAGCAAAGTCAACTAGATGGTTTTCAGTTAATAGACAAAAATAACTTTCATCACACATATCGTCTGTCTGATGGTAATGTGTTTAAGGAGCTCAACATAACCAAACCGGATACAGCTTACCTAGCTAACCCAGAAAGAACCACTCGTTTACTAAAAGAACAAGGCATTGATGCTACTGCATACAGAAATGGAGTTAAGATCCCTCATTATGAAATAGAAACTGATGCTAACAAAGCAATATCACATGCCAGGAGATATTGGAATAAAACTGAAAGACACGTAAATAATGCACAAGCGAGTAGTTTTTCCAAGTCAGGATGGCTTGTTGATCCTCACATTTCTTATCGTGAAAGTTCTCCTTTAAGCCATGAATTTTTATCGTTTTTCCCGCAGTCAGATTGGGATGCTTCTACCCTGCGAGAAGGCATAAACGACGGACACTTTTGATTACCTCCGACCTACACTGTGTCAAGATAGTTGTCCCCAGCTGCAGAAACTGGAAAGAGAACTGCACCGTAAAGACAAGGCGCTGGCAGAAGCTTCGGCATTACTGCTGCTGTCAAAAAAGCTCGATGCCTTCTACGGAGCAGACAACGAGGGACAGCTAACTCCCATTGATGAGTGCCTCCAGTTTCTGAGCTGGTTTGATGAAGCCATAGCAAGCGGCACTTCCCTGCAGAGAGCAGCAGAGTATCTTATGATTTCACTAAAAACCATTAATCGCTGGCGTAAACTGGCAGAGGACAGAAGACCATTAGCAAAACATCCTCCTCCACTTAATAAACTGACACCTGCTGAAGAGCAGCAAATTTTGGCTGTTTGCAATAAACCTGATAATACCAATCTTGCGCCTTCATAGATTGTTCCGACACTATCTGATCAGGGTATTTATATTGCATCGGAATCCAGCTTTTACGGTGCTTTCGCTGATCTTGCAATCATCATCCACCTTCACAATAACAGCAATTTTTTCTGTACCATCAGTGATATTTTTCACAACATATATGCAAAACCAACTGCTTTGCTGCTTATCCAAATTAATGCTTATTTACCTGCTTGGGCGTTTATAAGGTGGCAATTTTCTTAGAAGCAGATCATTCAGGTATTGCTTATCACGATGACAAATCGCACGGAAAAAGAAAAACTGACAAACTCAAAAGCACGGACTTCATGCATGGCTGCTTTGCTCAGTGCTTCTCACTGATTTAAACGATACTGAATGTTTTTTATGTATTTTAATGGTTTCTTATTTACATCTGTAAGCGTATAGTTTATAAACTTCTTTCTGCGGTTGTTTACCTTCAGAAGAGACATTTGTTAATGCAGAAAATATTAATATTCATTTTTTTATACCTTATAAGAGCCCCAATTTCGATATGGCAGAGCAGTGTTGGAATGTAATGAATGGGTAAGTAATGATATATTTTTCCGTTCAGTAACAACGTTTTAATGCGCCATTCATGCAGACTTTTAGTCCGCTTAGGAGAAAATAAAGCCAAGTTTTTTCAATCGTATCAATGACAATTTTAACCACATCAAAGCCAAACTTTTATTTGGTTGATCTCTATTTTATAAATTTCAAGATCTTTTATTTATTAATTAATTAATTAATCATAGCAGTAAGGAATTTTTTGTGTTTTTAAGACTAGTTAAGTTAGCTGTTGCCGCAACAACTCTGGTGAGTTATTTAACAACCAGTGTTGCCTTTGCACAAAATTCAAATGCACATATATCTTCGGTCAAACACCGTTCATCGACGAGCAAGGCAGCACCCATGTCGGTTTCTGCCAAAAAAGCGCTGCTAAAAAAGCTCAAGCGTCTGGTGGCCACAGGTCATAATCATTTTACCTCTCAGGCGAGCAACGGGGGAATGAATGCAGCGGTGTCTGTCAACCCTTCTTCACTAGCACTGACGTTTTCACAAAAGCTGTTTTCCGTAAACAGTTCACCGACCTCAAAAACTACACTACCAGTTAGCATTTTCCTTGGGGCTTCTACCGGTTTTAACCCGACAACCCAACTGTTGAATGACTACCCCATTGATGTGAATATTCCTTATATTCAGCCACAAGAGTCCAACAGTGGTCATACTTATTATACCCTATCTATCGGAGGCAGCAGCTATCCGATGATAATGGATAGCAAACAACAGTTTCAGTTTATTTATTATAAAAAGCCCGATATTCATATTACCCATCAAAGTGATGATACCATTGTTGTCACCCTGCGGAACAACTCAACATATATCTTCAAAAAAGTGAACGGCACTGCTGCCACAACTCCATATCAAGTGGCGGCTAAAATAGGGCCAGATGGCAAGGCCATTTATTTTCAGTATGCCCACAGCGATACACAATCTAGTATTACGCTGTTAAATTCTGATCAAAAAGTAGTGGCTAAAATTAACAAACAATCTGGTTCTGCCACGCTGTTCTACCAAGATAAAATGGGGCATTTTCAGCACTTTACACTCCGTAACGAAAGCGACGGTGTAAGCATTACCAACCCGTTAAACGAAAGCACATTACTCACCTTTGATACCGATAAAAAACCCACTAAAATCACTCTGGCCGATGGAGCTTATTACACCATCAACTATGGTGTGCTCTCTGGCTCTCACTATATTGTTAGCGGCTACACAGAGCCTGTGAATAATCATACGCCTTATGTTAGCTCTTATACAGAACACTTTAATAACAGTCACGATCAGGATATTACCCGTACGTTCAGCGTTAGCAGTACAGGTAATAATTTTGTCGGTAATAATATACAGTGTGATGGTAATACGTTTAGCCATGTGACATCAGCACAGGACTGGTTAATGGAATGCGGGTTTCGGCATCAGGGCGCACCCGTGTATCGTTATAGCACCCTTGCCGGGATGAAAATTCCAGTCTTTACCGGTACGTTAACACCTTCGCCAGAAACAAAACAGATCAGCCAGAGTTATAATTATCTGCATTTAAAGGATCAGCAAACGACTTCAGTCAATAATATAACCTTAACCCGCGGGCAGACTAGCTACGGTGACAAGATTACTTCTGCCTCTTCGGTGGCTGATCTATCCCTGCACTATAATCTTCCCTCTGTGCAACAGTATCAGTTGTACGACGCCACTGGAAACAACCCGCTGTTGCAGGTGCAAAACTTCAACTACAGCTATGACTCAAAGGGATTTCTGGCGAAAAAAATTGTACAAGACAGTCACGGTAACCTGAATACTGAAAGCTACACGACGCTACCTGGTGTTTATCACCCTATACTGCAAACCAGTGTCGCTCAGATCAGACCTACAAAGCAGGCAGGTCTGCAAGGAAAGGCACCTACCACACTCACCACAAATTACAGTAAACCCAGTGTTATCAGCAAATCCATAACAGTGGGAGGACACGCTTATACGGTTAACCGTGTAGCGATTCCCGGTAATCAGATACTCTTTAATGGCAAGATAATCAGAAGCAGTACCGTAACTTATAATACTGAACCCACAGCGATGACGTTTGCCATGCCAGTCAAAACGACTGCCACATTGCCGTCCATGGGACAATATGTCAACAATTCCTACACGATCAGCAATAGCAATAACGTCTATACGATCAGTAATACAAAACAAAGCCTGACCAGTGACACACAAGGTAGAGCTCCTCAACAGTTACCCGGAACCCAAAAAACCTATAATCAGTATGGCGGGTTAATAAAAAGTGAAGATCCGGTCACCGGAGATATTATCACCTACGACAGTTACGATGCTCTTGGCCGTCCGGTGCAGGTTAGTTATCTACCTGCAGGTAATGCCGATGACAAGCAAACTTATCGTTATCAGTATGATATACTCAATGGCGCACAAAACGCGGGTTTTCGGGTGACCATGACACAGCTGATGCCCACCGGTAACGGCAAGGGCGTGCAGCTAGAAAAAGAATATGACTCGCAAAACCATGTAGTCAAAACGCTACAACAGCTTAAAGACCGTAGTGGTTTTTATGCAACAGATGAGGCTTTTTATAATCAGTCCGGTCAGATCAGCAAAACCATTCATTATTATTATGATGAAAAGGGACAGGTTCATCCGCAACAATCCCTGTATTTTTATAACCGCTATGGCAAACCCACCGCTGTACAGCACCCCAACGGTAGCACCAGTATATCTGTATCAGATTCTTATCATTTGCGAAAGATTTCTTATACGTTATTACCTACTAGTCAGGTGATAAATAATTCGAATTCTCTGTGCTTTGATCCGTTACAATCGACGCCCGATCACAGGGTTAATACCGCCTGTCGGGTAGCATCAGTTCAGGTATCACAGTCACATTCGGTCAATCAAGGCTCGGCCAGTCGTCCGGTGTTGTTTCACGATATGAGCTATAAATATAACTTTATTACTGATCCGGCTTTTACCACAACGACAGCTGATGGTAAAAAGGTACCATTGTACGACAGTGGCACAAAAAAACAAATGACGACCGTGTTTGCAGGTACCGCTAAAGGTCAGGCGCCTGATCCTCAGGCACTGGAATCGCTGGCAGATACCATTAAAAACCAAGCACTGGCTAACCCTTCAGCCACACAGGCAAGCACTTTTGTGGTGAGTCATTTCAATGCAATGGGACAGGTCTTGTCCTCTGATGCGTATCATGCCGGAATGGAAACCCGTAATGTTTACAGTACAGTCAAGCCTAATCAGGTGATTGCCTCCACGGTATCGACCCGTAATACTGATGGCAGTGTGGCACCGGTGAGAACCACCTACAACACCTATGACGCTTATGGAAATATTATCAAAACAGAAGTAGCCACTGGCGCTTATGACCCTTCGGCTCAAAAGGTACTGGTGGGTGAAAGAACGTATACATCACTGGGCTTTTTATTAAATGCCACAACGATGGTGGGAGATAAATCTCATCAGGTGAGTATGACATATGACACAACCTCTGGTTTTCCGACCAAAATAACAGACCCGCTGGGTAATAGTATGACTATTACCTATGATACGCTATGGCATAAAAAACCACATACCGTGGTATCTGAGACAGCAGACGGTCATACAGATTTTACCCTGACCTATACTTACGATGCTAATGGTAACCTGACCGATCTGAAAAAAACGAGCGGGCAGAATAAGCTGATCAGCGAAATGGCATACACCTATGATCCGGTGAATCAGCGGTTACTGACCACAACCATCACTCACCCTGACGGTAGTCAGCGAATCTTATCCGATGAGGTGAATAATTATTTTGTACCGGTGAGCAGTACCTATGGTGCTCCAGCGGCGCCGGTGTATACACAAACAGCGGTAACCGATGCGCTGGGATTGCCGGTTAGTATGAGTTATAAGGGAAGCGCAGGTCAGGTATCTCTGGGAACTGATTACAACCCTGATTTATCGGTGAAGGATAAAACCATTAACCATCAAGTGACCAATAGCTATATCTATGACAGTATTGGTAATTTGGTCAGCATTGCCAATGACCTGAACGGTAAACCTGTTCGAACGTATGGTTATGGTTATAACACAAAAGGTCAGGTGGCTACCCGTACTGCAACAACTGAAAAAGGTGTCAGTACCCAAACATACACCTATACACCGCAGGGTCAGTTATTGCACTTTACCTGCAACGGAAAAGAGTGCCCTCAGAATCTGTTCAAACAACCGGTCAGTGCCATTGATTACAGCTATCAACCTTTGTTTAATTCACTAAACACAGTGGATGAGACGCTCAACGGTGGCAGTAAACAGCTGATTACTTACCAGTATAAAAACACTGATCCGACACAGGTATCAGGTATTGATTATGCCGGTAAAGGCCAAGCTACATTTAGCTTTGATGGTGACGGTAATATCACTGCCATGCAGAAAATGACCGCCTCGGGCAAGTTAGTGCCTTACCAGATGAGCTATGACAGTGCGCAGAATTTAACGGATGTCACTATCAATCATCGTGAAAAAATTCACTATACCTATGATGCGTCAGGACAGCAAATTGCAGAAAGTGATACCAACGCTTACGGCAAAACAACCACACTACAGCAGTATTACAATGGCTCTCTGGCAGAGCAGTCGCTTAACGGGAAATCTCGTTATTATGTAGCCGGAGGAAGTTTTTATGATGGCCGTTACGAGTCGGCTATTACCGATGGCAAGCAGTTAACAGGCAGTGTCGTTAACGGCAAAGTTCAAGGTGATGATGTGTATATGCCGTATGGTCAGGTAACAGACCTGAATCAGGCTAAAACACTGGCGTTGACTCTGCAAAAGAGCACCCGTGGCTATCAAATGAAAAATACAGACCAAGTGACGGGCTGGCAGTTTTTGGGCAATGGTTACCGTGCTTATGATCCGGCACTGAGACTGTTCACTAAACACGACAGTGCCTCTCCGTGGGGAGCCGGGGGCATAAATGCTTACAACTATGCAGGTAATGATCCCATCAATAGTTCTGACCCCACCGGTCACTACACCGAAAATGATGTCAATGACGTTAATAAAACGATGAAAGCGGAAAACAAACAGCTTTACGATAACTATAACAAAAGTAAAGAGGAAACAATTTTTGCAATTTGTCTCGCGGTGGTAGGACTTTTGATGGCCCTAGTGATCCCAGGTCCTGGTGACTTTATAGAGGGCACGGCGCTGGGTATCTTGGCTAATGTTCTTTTTTTTACGGCACTGGGTGTAGTAACAACCGTAGGCGCAAAAGCTACAGAAAATTACGTTTTGGAACAAAAAGGCTTAAAGCCATCTCAATCAATTGGTGAGATGATGAGTACTACTTCGTTCTGGGAAGGTGTTGCTATTGATGCCGGGGCTATGGTCGGTGGCGAGATGGTAGGTATAATCATTAACAGAGTAGTCAGTACAATTGCCCGCTCTGTAGCAAGAAAAGCAATAGAAGAAACAACAGGACAAGCAGCAGGAGCAGCAGGAGAAGCAGCAGGAGCAGCAGGAGAAGCAGCAGGAGCAACAGGAGAAGCAGCAGGAGAAACAGCAGGAGAAGCAGCAGGAGGAGAAGCAGCAGCAGGAAGAGAGGCAGCAGGAGGAAGAGGAGAAGCAGGAGCAGCAGCAGGAGGAGCAGCAGGAGGAAGAGAAGCGGCAGCAGGAGGAGAAGCAGCAGGAGGAAGAGAAGCGGCAGCAGGAGGAGAAGCAGGAGTACCCCACGATCTTATCCTTGATGACTCAGAGCTAATAGCCGAAGGTGAACATTATAATATATATCAAACGCAGGGTAATAGAGTGTTTAAGGAGCTCCACCTCGGCAAAAAGGATATACTGTATAAACCAACAAGAACCTCTCGTTTACTAAAAGAACAAAACGTTGATGCTCTTGCATACAAGAATGGAGTTCTAATGCCGAATTTTGACGTAGAAACTGATGAGGCAAGAGCACTTGCACATGCCCAGGCATATACGGAGAAAACGGGAAGATCAGTGTGGAGTAGGGATCCAAGCGAATTTTCCACGACAGGGAAGCTTCTTAATCCTACACATACTCATCGTCCTGACTCTCCTACAAACATATTGAATAATTATTAGCGCTGCTGTCAGATTAGCTTTGAGCTAAATTCGGCATCGTCAACTTATCTGAAGATTTGTGGTCATCGTTAGTTCACCCAATGATAAAAGAACTTGCGATGATCACTCAATCACCTAAAGGTTAACGTTTTCCGGTTGGTATAATCGATTATTGTTTCTTCTGCCAAGCACTGCCAACTTATCCTCTCTATACAACAAAAAGTCGTATCCTGCTTTTTCCAGACGCAAAGCTCCTGCTTTGAGGCTTGCTCCCAGATAGCGAAATCACGGCTTCAAGACTTTTCTTCTTTGTGCTGCGGGATGCGTATCGACCTACATCCACCGAGCGAAAGTTACGCATAATACCCGATAACTTCAGCATTCGGCGATCCGTCTTTTTGGTGGTGGTTTTGATGGGCTGATTATAACTGCGTAGCTTGTCTGTAACGATTACTCTGGGAGTAGGATTTGAACCCGAAAGCCTTTTAGGACGAATGGAAAACTTATTAATCCTGACTCTACTATATCGCATGGAGTTGATGATTTTATCGGTCCCAGAAGGCACCTCGGAGTGTTGAAGCGTAGGTTTAGGAACACAGTGGTCATGCTCCTTCGCGGCTTTGTTGGGGAGGGGTGAAATGATGTTCAAATCAGCATGGACGATAAATCACGATGGTTTAATAATATATTCATCGAGTGTTCGTGGCGTAATCTGAAATATAAAGAAGTCTAACTGAAAGCTTATGTATCAATGTCTGAATCGAAAAAAGGAATCGGTCAGTGGATTAAATTTTACAACGAGGAACGTTTACATGAAATATTAGACTATAAAACGCCAAATGAAGAGTATCTTGAAAATTTAAAAGAAGCGCTTAACATCAAACTGGTAGCTTAGGTTAAAAAAGAATCTTAACTTTGCAGAATACAGTCTAAACAATTGGGCTCACTTCTCTGACTAGAGCTGCTGATGAGATAATCGCTGTATAAATCTAGAAGTTGCCTGTTTATTTTATGCATCATACACTGTAATAATCGTATAAAAAGCTTCTTTGCGTAACATCAGTTATTTATTTGAAGCTTTTTACTTCACCCTTTCGTATTCACATTTAGTTTGTGTATAATAGGCATATCTAGGTTTTTTCAATCGTGGCTTGATTTTATGAATCTATCAAATTTATACGGAAAATCCATTATAGAGCTATTACTTATTGTTTTATCGTGCTTGCTTGTTTCATCGCAAAGTATGGCTACCTTAACAAAGAATCAACCTGATCCCTACCAGGCACTCAAGCAAAACCTAAGCCATATTAAAACGCTTCAGGCAGACTTTAATCAAACGACCCAAGATAGCAAAGGGCGAACTTTACAAACCTCCAGTGGTAGCATGAAAGTTAAGCGCTCTGCCCTGTTTCGCTGGAATATAACCGACCCTTTTCCTCAATTATTGATTTCAAACGGTAATAAAATCTGGATTTATGATAAACAACTGCAACAAGTAAGTATTCGTGCGACGGATCAGAAAACCAGTACAATACCGGCTGCTATATTAAGTGGTGACATTACTGGGTTAACCAAAAATTACTTCCTGAAACTGATTCATAAACAAAATAATGAAACATTTGTATTAACACCAAAAAGTGAAGACAGTCTGTTTGAAACACTACAGATAATATTTAACAATCATCATCTGACTACCATGAAATTTTCAGATTCACTCGGAACTCACACCACGATTGACTTTAAAAATGTGAAAAAAAACGCCCCGATTTCTGATGATCTATTCACTTTTAAACCACCAAAAGGGGTTGATATTCTGGATGAAACAAAGAGCTGATACATGAACTCCACTCTCTTTTCTTCAACTCCAAGCGTATCTGACCAGCCCCTAGCAACACGGATGCGCCCCACATCACTAGATGAGTATATTGGGCAGTCCCACATAGTAGGAAAAGACAAACCTTTGTATCAGGTGCTGTTACATGGACACCCACATTCGCTAATTTTTTGGGGTGAGCCAGGTACCGGAAAAACTACTTTAGCGCATTTAATATCAACCACCTGTAACGCAAAATTTATTAATATTTCAGCAGTATTTTCCGGTATTAAAGAAATACGGGAAGCCATCGCTCTTGCGGAACAGGAAAAAATACAGCACCAACGACCTTCGATATTATTTGTAGATGAGGTGCACCGCTTTAATAAAAGTCAACAAGATGCTTTTTTACCTCATATAGAGAATGGGTTAATCATTTTGGTGGGAGCTACCACCGAAAACCCCAGCTTTTCCATAAACAATGCTTTACTCTCAAGAGCCAGAATTTATCGGCTTAAGCCACTTACCGATCATGAACTTAGCTTGATACTAAATCAGGCACTCACACAAAAGCGCGGTTTAAGTTCACTTGCCCTGACATTAACTGACGATGCAAAAGATACGTTAATTCAAGGAGCCGATGGCGATGCAAGACGCTTACTCAACACGCTAGAAATTGCCGCAGACTTTGCAGAAAACAAATGCATTGATAAAAGCATTATTATCGAAGTGCTGGGAGACTCCGCCCGACGCTTTGATAAATCCGGTGATATTTATTACGACTATTTATCAGCCTTTCACAAATCAGTTCGTGGTTCCAACCCTGATGCTGCTCTGTTTTGGGCTATGCAGGTGATTGAATCTGGTGCTGATCCACAAATCATTTTAAGACGATTAACTGCAATTGCCAGTGAAGATATTGGTAATGCCGATCCCCGTGCATTAACATTAGTCATCAATAGTTGGCAAGCCTTTGAGCGCTTGGGAAAGCCAGAAGGCTTGTTAGCTCTTTCTCAAGCTATTACTTATTGTGCTTTGGCTGCTAAAAGCAACGCATCATACCTTGCTTTGAAACGGGCAATTGCCGATGTACAAAAGCACCCCTCACCTAATGTTCCTGTCCATCTTCGCAATGCACCAACACAACTGATGGAGTCGATGGGATATGGTAAAACATACCGTTATGCACACGATGAACCAGATGCTTACGCAGCAGGGCAGACCTATTTTCCAGATCTTTTGGGCGAAAAAAGTTATTATCAACCCAATGAACGAGGGCTTGAAATACAGATTAAACAAAAACAACAATGGCTTCGGAGCAAAGACAAGAAAAACAACTGATGCTGAACAATACCAACACCACCTTAAAGCGACTATGATACGCAGGGCTTCAGAGGTTACTGTTAAAATCAAAATGATATACAGCAAAATAATGATTGCACAAAACATTAATGCACAAAAACTTTCGCTCATTTTTTTGGATGAAAAATCTCACTCTACTACTAGCTAAACAACAGTTAATCGTGAATACATTCATTTACCAAGACTGGCTTTTAATGTTACTGCTGCGCTATCCATGAGTAAATTCATCCTTACAAGTATAAGGGACTGTCTACCACCAGAATGGACGAGGCCAGAAAAAACGCTTACCGATGGAGAACGAAGTTACATTTTAAAAAATCATACTTCTGGCTCAGCTGCAAAAAAACGGAGTAAGTTTTTCAAACTTATAACCTGTACTCTTTTTCCAGTTTTTTTAGTGCCTTTTTAGAAAACCCACCTAAAATATCTACTGCATGACGAAGTCTTGCTCTTGAAATATCAGCTCCAAGTATTTCCATAGAATCAACTACCGACCAAGAGTTTGGTGTCCCAGCAACAGCTATAAATACAGGTGCCATTACATCGCCAATTTTAAACCCAAGAGTATTTGCTAACTGTTTAATATTATTAAAAATAGCATCGCTATTCCAACACTGTAATGATTCCATGGACCAAAGCACAAACTGAAGTACTTTTTTTACCGCATCTGCATCAAGATTTTTATGAGTGAAATCTTCTGGTTTGAGCGCTAACATACCTTCAAACATAAATGATGACATTGAAGCAAAGTCGCTCAATTTATTAACACGAGATTTAACAAACGGTAAAAAACGTTGCAAATACTCTTTATTTAAAAGCCAGCCTTTTAACACTTCATAAAATTGTGCATTCGATAAGTCTTCTCGTATCCAACTACCATTAAGCCAAGAAAGTTTTTCTTGGTCAAACACCGGCCCCCCTAGCGAAACACGACTTATATCAAAAGATTGCTGCATCTCTTCAAGAGTGAATTTTTCTCTTTCATCTGGCATGGACCAACCCATTCTTCCCAGATAATTGACAACGGCTTCGGGCAGATAACCCATGTCTCTATAGTAAGTAATACTGGTGGGATTTTTGCGTTTAGACAGTTTGCTTTTATCTGGATTTCGCAATAACGGCATATGACACAGCACAGGCATTTCCCAGCCAAAATATTCATAAAGCAACTGATGTTTTGGTGCAGAATTAATCCACTCTTCTCCACGAATTACATGCGTGATTTTCATCAAATGATCATCAACGACATTCGCAAGGTGGTAAGTGGGCATTCCATCAGCTTTGACCAGCACCTGCATATCTATTTGACTCCAGTTAATGTCAATCACTCCACGCAACATATCATTAACCTGACAAACACCTTCTGACGGCACTTTCATACGAAGCACATAAGGCTTATTATCTGCAATATTTTTATCAATATCCTCTTTGCTTAAATGCAAACAATGGCCGTCGTATCCTGGCATTTGCTTGTTAGCCATTTGTTCGGTGCGCACTTCATCAAGCCGCTCACTTGTACAAAAGCAATGAAAAGCATGACCTTTTTCCAGTAATATACCTGCATGCTCATCATAAATGCTTCGTCGTTCACTCTGACGATAAGGACCATAGTTTCCACCAATGTCTGGGCCTTCATCCCAGTTAATCCCTAACCAGCGTAGTGAGTCCAGAATGGCCTGTTCTGATTCCGGGGTGCTGCGTACTTGGTCAGTATCTTCCACCCTTAGCAGAAACTTACCTCCCAAACTCTGCGCAAACATCTTATTAAACAAAGCAATGTAGGCGGTTCCTACATGCGGATCACCAGTAGGTGACGGAGCAACTCTTGTACGTACAGTCATGAAAAAATCATCTACAGTTCAGCAAAATAAAAATAATCTGTGCTAATTATACGTGGATATTCGAGAAAACGAAGATATAGGAAAAAAATAATATTAAAATCTTTACAATATTCAAGCTATTACACTCTAATAACACCAAGCTGGTACCAAAAGATGTTTCTAACTACTTTTACGAGCATATTTATTTACTTGGCTCCGCCTGCTCCACACCTTTAATAAAAACATTTGCTATGATAACCTATGCACTGTAATTTTGTGGCGGTAAATGCTTTTGTCTGATCAGCCTTTCTGGGAAAAAAAAACACTTGCTACTCTTACCAAACAAGAGTGGGAATCTTTGTGCGATGGCTGTGGGAAGTGTTGCCTCATTAAACTTGAAGATATTGATGACGGGGAAGTTTATTATACAAGCGTGGCATGCCAGTATCTGAACACATCAACCTGTCGCTGTACAGTTTACCCGCAACGGTTTAAAAAAGTACCGGCATGCACCAGTATCACTATTGATAATATTCACCAGCTCAACTTCCTTCCTGAAACCTGTGCTTACCGAAGAGTTGCAGAAAACAAACCACTACCAAACTGGCATCCATTGCTCTGTAACAACACCACTTCTATGCATAAAGCCAATGCCTCAGTAAAAAATAAAGCCATCTCAGAAAACAAAGTTTCATCCGATAATCTGGAAGACTATATTATCGACTGCATAGTCATTGATTAATAACACTATTTTCATCGAAAATGAAAAATCAAGAACCTAGCGCCAACATTTACGTGCTAATACTTAATTTTATGCCATACTTGCTCGTCTTTAATAAGCAAAACAATGGGCATTAAGCTGTGAAGTATTTGAGTAAGTGGATGAGGATGCGGATGCGTATTTTACTCGTTGCATCTGTTTTTTTTTCATTAGCCACACACGCCAATGATGGCCTTATTTTATCTTTTTATATCACCAATGATGGTATTATATCTACAATAGGGCGTCAGAATGCAGGCTATCCCTTATTATCAGATGCAGTGTACACCAGCACTGATTTCTCTCTCATTGGTGATCCACCAACCATTATCTATAACGACTCCCCTTTAAAGTTTTTTCATGCATTCATGGAAAGATTTGGCCCAAAACTTGAACAAATCATAACTCAAGAACAACTGACGGACCTGCCATTAAAAATTTACGTAGCTTCTGCTGGAGCTGATAAAGCAAAAAAATCTGCAACTCCGACCATTGAAAGCCAGCCATATTACGCTGATTTTTACGGGGAAAAATCAAGAAGCTGTTATAAAGCAAGCAACAAACAAGAATTTTTTGCGTGCATGTTCGCATTAGATATAGAACCATGGATTCATAAGAAAGCAGAGGTGTTTATTGAACAAGACTCTTATTTAATGGCAACCATGGCGACTCAACGACTTAAAAAAACAAGTCATAATGAAGATGTTGTTATGGTTCACACCACCACTTACAGTAAACCCTATTATCTTTCTGGCAACACTTTTGAACCTGACATTACTAGTAGAAGTTCACCTCAGGATGGTGGGAAGTTAGGTGGATCATTTCAAACAGGTGCAAATCTCAACACCGAATTTTTTCAGCCACTAACGCAAAAGAAGGACTTTGCCGAGCTCACAAAAAAATTTAAATCCGATCTTGAACTGAAAAAAAACAAAAAACTTGACGAAGAAATAACTGTTTCTGATGAACGATTTGAAATAGCGTTAAAAAAACAAACCGATAGCGATCTGATTTGCGTTCTTTATCTCGACCCCTTTCTGCATAAAGCATGTTATAGAAAAACATCAGAAGACCCTATTGGTTTTCATGGCGCTTCACGAATGATTTACCGCTTATCAAATCAGTGGTTAGGTTGTAATTTTTTTGGTGACAAGGTACGTGAAGTAGCCGAAGGTCTTTTACCGACAAGCATTCCCTCAATTGACAGTGGTTGGAAAATAGATGTTGACAAGGCAAAGTACGATGCTATTGCGCTGATGAAACAAAGCAACGAATCACTGACAGATATTATTATTACATTCCTGTATACCCAATACAAAATGGATGAAAATACCAGCGTTGATAAATTCCCCCGTTTAATACTGGTTGGCGAAAAAATAAATACTTTTGAGTTCCTAGCTTTGCACCATTTTACCACAATAAGTGACAATCTCTTAAAAATACTTAATGACGAAAACCATCAGCAGAAGCTTTTCGAACTTTTACAAAAAAATCAGATAGTTATAGAAGATATTAACTGTTTCAAAAAATGGTTGGTAAAACACGCAAAACCAGTCATCAGGGATATGCTGTGGATACCGTCGCAAGAGTTTACAAATTATATGCATACATCAGCACAATCCAGAACTGAAAAGGTAACTCAATCAATCGAATGATATTAAAACCTGTTTGTTTATTATTACGGACATCCAGTATAACAACCAAAATGGTGAGTAATTAATAATACAAAAACTTGTTTCTAACTACGATTATGAGCATGCTTCTATAGCCTGCTATTAAAGACGAAGTGACGAGTAGGTCTGTTATTATTGCGAGGAGTTTCAACGCATAGTAGCAAGATCAAAATAGTAGTTCAATAGGAAGTTAGAAGCAGGTTTTAGTTTAAGTATTTTAAAAGGGTTTAATACATAAAAAGAGTCACAGGTAGGGTTTGGTAACTTTATTTTTTATAAAAATAAAATTTTAGCAAGACTTATCATGTATTACAAAGCTTGCTCCTGCTTAGTGAACAAGCACTACGTATTCTATTTTTGTGTCTTAAGTTACAGGAAAAAGCCATGAAATATTTTTATGTCACTTTAAAGCTCTTTATTATATTGTTGATATGCCATACAACGCTCGTTTTTTCCGGTGAAAATGATCCAAACAAACAACCTTCAAAAGAAACTGAATTTAAAGCCACCGCTGAAAGCAAAGAGTCTCAAACCGCAGGTAAAACACCAGAAAAAAAAGCGGAAAGTGTTATTGCATTGTATATCACAAAAAGCAGCATGCACATGACCATCGGCCATAGCAAAGAAACCAGCTCTGAACTTATCCTTTCTGTTAATAATGCTGATGAACCCGAAATAATGCTTCAATCTCCTGCGTTCAATGGTTCGGCAGGTGCATTCAGAGTATTTGATTATATGCTTAAAACGTGGGAAGGACGAATAAAACAAGTATTCAGCCAAGAAAAGTTCACACAGACTCCCGTGTTGTTTTATATTGCAGCACCTGATATAGAAGGACTTAATGGAGCAAACTCTATTTCATTACCTGATGATGAAGACATAAAGCAGTTTATTAAAGGAAAATATGAGGTTTGTCGTAGTAAAAACAATCGCAGTGAGTTTTTTGGTTGCATGTTTAAACATCGAATAATGGATATTCTCCCCGAAAAGACTGATATTAAAGAGGTAATAGAAGAAGATGGAATTCTGATGGCTGCCATATCACATAACTACCTTCAAAAGCAGCTTCCAAGCGACAGTATCCACATTCTACCTAATATTTTAATGGTGCATATAAGCTCTCGCGCCACCCCCTACCTCGTTATTGATGGTAAAAGAGAAAAACGCACCAGAATACTTCCTCAGGAAAAAGAAGAAAAAGGCGGATTAAAAGAACTCGGATTACTTTTCTCCCAACAGCTTCTTAATCGCATTGAACCGGCAAACCGTGAAGATTCAAACATAATTTCTCAATCAATACAAAAAGAGGGGACAGACCTGGAAAAAGCTATTTATAGCGACAAAAATATGCAACTTGCATCCTTACCTACACACACCCGGGCTTCTAAAAAACCTACAGATAGAGGTCTAAAAGAAGACCTTTTTTTTATGTCATTATTAAACAACAGCTCACCCAATACCAAAGAAATATTGGGTAATAAAGTAGCTGCACTTGCCAGAAGCAATGGCCGTTATCAAGGATTATGTCAAACTGTCTCAACCTGTAAATATGACTGCCGTATAGCACATGAGCAATCACTGAGACTTGTAGAAAAAATGCACTTGTCATTACTGGATACCATAGTTACATTTATTTACTGGCTGTCACAAGAAAGAGAAAATCCGAAAGTGCTGGAAACTTTTTATGGTACCCTGCCGCCAGTTGTTGTATTAATAGGCGAACACGCAGATTTAATTGAACAATGCTTATTAACTGGCCAGAAGCCATTATCATATTTATTTTTGGAAGTAATACAATCAAACGAGTATATTAATCAGTTGTGGCAGACACTTGAATCTAAAAATTTTATCTCCCATGATGGGTATGCCGGTTTTCTCCATGCCATTAATAATATGATGCTTCCTGCAATTAATAATACGCTGTTGCTTTCAAGCCATGACTTCATGCACTTTATTCATCAAGGTGCCCTGGTTCGGTTAAATGCGAGGGAGCTAATAAAAAAACCGAATTTATATACACAGAACAAAGATGTACCCCCTACTCCTTTACCGATGGAGGCTGAAGCAACAAATTATTTCAGCTCTCAACCTCAAGGTTCACGAAAGCGTTCCTTATCGCCGGAGGGAGAACGCCCCCTAAAATTACATAAGAAAGAGTGACTAGAGACTCTTTTAGTAAAAAAGTTATAAGACCTGGCTACAAATTAACCTGCCTTTTTCAATAAGCGATACGCCACAAGAAAACAAATAATAACTGGTAGCGACACTGCAAGCAATGGCGGAAAATTAAAGACAATACTGGCAGGTCCCATCAGGTTTTGAAATAACATAAATAATACACCAACGACTACACCTGCAAAAAGGCGGTAACCCATTGTAACAGAACGCAAGGGCCCAAAAATAAACGACACCCCAATTAGCAACAGTGAGATAATAGCTAACGGGGACAGCAATTTATCATAAAAGGCCAGCTCATAAAGCCTTGTATCAAGCTGCTGTTTCTTCATGTAATGAATGTATTCATATAAGCTTTGTATTGATAAATTCTGTGGAGGTGTTATCGCCATTTTAAGTAACGTACTGTCAAGATGAACATCCCATGGCTGAACTGCTTTATAACTTTTTTTCATGTTATCCGCTCGATAATCAATTATTGTTACATTAATCAGCTGCCAGTTACTACCTTTTTTGATAGCGTTTTGCGCATGCAGGGTTTGCTGTAGTCTGTGATGACCATTAAATACCAGCACATCAACTTTTCTCAATCTGTTTTCCCTGACGTTACCTATATGAATATAACTATTGCCTTCACGCCACCAAAAACCTTCATCGGAAAAGTCTCCTTTCACAGATCTTTCAATGGTACGAGTTTCATCTGCGTTTGTTTGCAATGCAGGCACTACATATTCACCCAACAACATACCAAAAATAATAAGCACTAATACCGGTTTAACGGCCGCCCAAGAAATACGAAATAAAGACATGCCTGAAACTCTCATTACCACCAGCTCGCTATGGCTGGCAAGTGATCCCAAACCAATGAGACAACCCAACAAAACTGATACCGGAAGAACCTGCAAGGCCATATTTGGCATACTATAAACAATATAAAAAACAGCCTGAAAAAATTGATAGCCTGCACGCAACGAGCCCAGCTCGGCAAGAAAGGTAAAGAGACTATTTAGCATTACTAGGACAAATAAAACTACCACTATCGCCCAAAACACATGTTTGGCGATATATTTATCCATTTGTATCATATCCTCCCCCTTCGACTGATGAACTGTTTTATTCGTCTCCAGTTAAACAAAAAAACACCCAAACAGGCAAACAATACATTAATGCCATACAGTCCAGGGTATTGATTTACGTGCCCATGCTTGAGCGATCCCTGCATAGACATCAATAACGAAAGATAAACCAGATAAATAAGCAAACTTGGTAACAGTTTAAAAAACCTTCCCTGACGTGGATTAACCCTTGAAAGTGGAATTGCCAATAACACCACAACAGGTACAATAAATATCAGAGATAAACGCCACTGCCACTCAGCTGCCGCTCGCAGTGTATTTTCAGAAAACAGCTGACCAATGGACAAAGCTTCTTCATCAGTCAATGGAGCTATGGGATTGTTTTTAACAAAGGTACCATACTGCTCATACTGAGTAACTCTTCCTCCAGTCTTTCCGGGAGTTAAATCATAGCGATAACCATTTTCAAGCACGATGAACCGCCGATTATCTTTAACCTCAACCTGCCCTTTTTCAGCTGAAAAAAACACCAATGCGTTTTCACTACCTTTCTTGTTTTTCTGAATTACAAAAACATTATGCATATGTTGCTTATTGTGAGTCAGTTTTTCAACAAAATAAGTTGCATTACCAGTTTTCTCAAGCTTACCCGCCTGCACCATATCCAATGCAGTAAGACTATTTTGAAAGTTAAAGATTTGCTCCGTTTTTTTCATACCAAAAGGTGAAAGCCAAAGGCTCAGAACAGAGGTAAACATAAGCACAACAAAGCCTGCACCAGCTGTGTGTTTTAGCAAGCGCAAGGGTGTCATACCACAGCCTTCCAGAATAACCATCTCATTTTCAGCATACATTCGTCCATACACCGTCAAAATGGATAAAAAAAAGGCCAGAGGAAAAATAATTTGCAAAAAGCTCGGAATCCTGTAAAGAATAATAAAGAACAGGTAACCTATTTCAAGGTTACCCAAAGCCGCCTGATTTAAATACTCCACAAACCGCCCGCTCAATAATACAACTAGCAAAATGCCACTAATGGCCAACCATACAGAAAGCAATTGACGGGTTAGATAACGAGATATAATCAAAACAATTTTCCTGTATTCGTATTGTATTTGGTTTGTATTCACAAGCCAATTTGGCGTAGACTGAACATTTAGTTTCAGGATCTATTTTTGGCACCCGAGTGCGTTATAAGATGATCGTATTATTACTTAAACCAAACAAATTGTCTTGGAGTAAATATGGAAATTTCTGTTATTCAAGGTCAGATACACCAGCAACAAACCTGCTGCATCGTACTGTTTATTAATACTGAAGCAACCGGAGAAGCTTTCGATATTTTAGATAAACTATCATCAAATGCCCTACAATACGTAATTTCGCGTGGTGACTTGGACAATAAACCAGGAAAAAACTGCTTCATTTCCTATACTGGCATTAAAAAAATTGAACGCATATTGCTTGTTGCAACGGGCAACAAACCATTAACCTGTGAAATCACTCACAAGGTTATCAACGGTGCTGTGTCTGCTTTACAAAAAATAGCTGTTTCCGAAGCTGTTTTTTGTATGGAAGGACTTAAAACATCTTCAGATATTATCACATCTTCACAGTATCTTGCCCAACAACTTATCAGTTCTTCCTACTGTTTTACCCGTTTTAAAAAGCAGGATGATGCACCCAAACTTAATACTGTAAAGTTTCTGTATAATGGCGATACTTCAATTGAGCAGGCCGTAAAAACAGGACTAGCCACAGGGCTTGGCATAAATACGGCAAAAGAACTAGGCAACCTTCCTGGCAACATTTGCACACCCTCTTTCCTTGCATCTATGGCTAAAGAGCTAGCTAACGACAGTAAAATCACCACGAAAATAATTAATGAAGACATGATGAATGAACTGGGCATGCATTCTTTTCTTTCGGTCAGTAAAGGTTCTTCTGAAGAAGGAAGGCTGATCGTTATGGAATACAAAGGCACAGATAAAAATACAGCACCTTACGTACTTCTTGGTAAAGGTATCACTTTTGATTCCGGTGGTATTAGCCTGAAACCTGGGGCAAAAATGGATGAAATGAAATTTGACATGTGTGGTGCTGCATCAGTAATGGGAGTAATGAAAGCTATTACTGAACTCAAACCGGCCATCAACATAACCGGCGTGATTGCCACAGCCGAAAATATGCCCTCAGGTAATGCCAGTAAACCAGGTGATATAGTCACCAGCATGTCTGGAAAAACCATCGAAATTTTAAATACAGATGCTGAAGGTCGTTTAGTGCTTTGCGATGCATTAACTTACATAGAGCAGTTTAAACCTGAACTGGTCATTGATATTGCCACTCTTACCGGCGCATGCATTGTAGCATTAGGTCATCATACCTCTGCTCTTTTCAGCAATAATGATGAACTGGCAGAAGCACTTACCATCATGGGAAAGAAAATCAATGATGAAGTTTGGCGTCTTCCTATGGGTGAACTTTATGATAAACAACTTGAAAGCAACTTTGCTGACCTTGCTAATATAGGAGGACCTGCAGCTGGTAGCATTACCGCAGGTTGCTTCTTAGCTAAATTTGCTGAAAAATTCTCCTGGGCACACTTGGACATTGCCGGAACAGCTTGGACTTCAGGCACACACAAAGGAGCTACAGGTCGCCCTGTACCATTACTGCTAAATTTTCTTCTATCTACAATAAACTAAAGAAGTATACTGACAATTAACTTGTATTTAATGATTGTCAGTATCTATTGGAAAAACCACATGGAACATAACAATAGCCAACTACCACGTATCAATTTTTATCTATTGTCTCACAACAGGTCTTCTGATGCTTTTTTGTTCACCTGTCACTTAACAGAAAAAGCGTTTCGTACTGGCCATAAAGTTTATATTCAAACAAAAAGCGAGCAACAATCAGCCTGGTTGAACAAGCTTCTGTGGACTTTTAATCCAGAAAGCTATATTCCTCATCAGCTGTATACAGCTCAAACCAGTATCGCAAATTATCCTGTTATCATTGGCGAAAAACCACCACCTGCCAAAACATTTTCATCACTGATTAATATTTGTGGACAACCTTCTTCATTTTCGACTCAGGTACAACGGATATTTCACATTATTCTCAATGATGATCAACCTCGGTCAATGGGACGAATTGCCTATAAATCCTACATAAAGCACGGTGTTAAACCTAAAATGATAAAACTATAAACGCTGCCCTGCCTGCAAAATGGAAATCTGCTTCTGATTTCCATTTTACTACGGTTATAAGCATGCTCATAACCGTAGTTTTGATACAGGTTTAAACATCACAGAGCAAACTAAAAGCTCACCTTTAAAATAAAAGGCCAGTCAACATTTGCAACTAATTAAACAAATTAAAATTTATTTATAATTCCATTAATGTTTTCCTTGTTTTCAACTTTCAACCATTCTGGTTATTTTAATAAACCAATTTCACACAATCTTTCACGCAAATAATCTGCAGCTATAATTGGCTCAGGGTAACGATTTGGGTTATCTTTCGAAATACACTGACTCAGGGTCTTTATAAGAAAATTTGAATTCGGGTGCAAAAAAAATGGTATGCTAAAACGAGATTTATTAATATCACTGTCTTTCGGGTTAACCACTCTGTGCGTAGTTGAACGTAAAACATGATTGGTAAGACGTTGTAGCATATCACCAATATTAACAACAATAGCACCTGGAATAATGCTTACCGGAATCCACTTTTTATCATGGGTTAAAATTTCCAGTCCTTGCTCATGAGAACCCACCAGCAATGTTATTAAATTAATGTCTTCATGCTCACTGGCACGGACTGAAAGCGTATTCTGATTTTTTATTGGGGGGTAGTGGAGTGCACGCAAGACGGAGTTACCAAAATTAACCTTGTCCTCAAAGTAATGTTCATCCAAACCAAGATAGAGTGCTAATGCCTGAAGAATTGTATTACCAAGATTATCAAGAGCCTGATATAACGCATAAAGACTACGTTTAAAGCTTGGTATCTCTTTTGGCCACAAGTTAGGCAAAAGATCACTGTTGTGCATCGTGCTGTCAACTTCTCTGCCCACATGCCAAAATTCTTTTAAATCAGCGTGATTGTACCCTTTGGCAACTTCTATTCCAAATCCAGTATAACCACGTGCTCCACCAATACCTTCTACCAAATACGACTGTTTAACTTTTTCAGGAAGCTCGAAAAAATCACGAGCTGATTCAAGTGCTAAATTAATCATATCATTCGGGATACCGTGATTGGTAATACTACAAAATCCAAACTTACGATAACCATCGCCCAAATTTTTAACAAAATTATCTTTATCATTAGTAAAATCAGATAAATCAAACATAGGTATTGAAGTATTTTCCATGATTTCAAACTCCTTTAAAAAAACAATATCAGCTATCTTAAATTTAAATTGAATTAGCTTATTGTTTTAAATTTTTTTGACAGTGCAAGCTTCAATACCAAAATTTTCTTCTAACTTCTTGTTGAACTACTTTTTTAATCTTGCTGTTATGCGTTGAAACTCCTCGCAATAGCAGATCAACTTTAACAGCAAGCCATGAAAGCATGCTCATAACAAAAGTTAGAAACAAGTTTTGGTATAAATCATTTTGATTAATAAATTAGTCAAACAATTGCTTAATTTCTGCCATTGAGAATAATCTTTACACAACCTGCTTTTACTTCTGACTAATGTATTGGGTTACGCTAATAGCATAGTGTTACAGACGATTACTCCATACTTGCAAGCACTATTTTTGCTGGCGTATATTCTCGGTTTTGCGCTTTTGCAACAAGTTCACAAGTTAATTTACCTTTACAGACATTCAAACCTTTAAGCAAATGATGGTTTTCTTCAAGCGCATGAAAAACACCTTTATCAGCCAACTGAATCACAAAAGGCAACGTAGCATTGTTAAGAGCAAGAGTGGACGTTCTTGCCACTGCACCTGGCATATTTGCCACACAGTAATGAACAACATCATCAACTACATATGTTGGGTTTTCATGAGTAGTAGCATGCGATGTTTCAAAACAACCACCTTGGTCTATCGCCACATCCACAATTGCTGACCCTGGCTTCATCTTATTAATATGATCAACAGTAACAAGCTTCGGAGCAGATGCCCCCGGAATCAGTACAGCTCCAATAACAAGATCAGCCTTAGTTATTGCCTGAGAAATACTGTACTCTGTTGAAAAGATCGTTTTAACCCTGTTAGAGAAACGACGATCAATGTTACGCAACACTTCAAGTGAACGATCAATAACTGTAACATCAGCTCCTAATCCAACAGCCATCGTTGCAGCATTAATACCAACAACACCGCCTCCGATAATAAGAACATTCGCAGGCTCAACACCCGGCACACCACCAAGCAGCACTCCCCTTCCACCATTATACTTTTCAAGACTGTGTGCACCCGCCTGAACGGACATACGTCCTGCAACTTCAGACATTGGTGCCAACAGTGGCAGCCCGCCTTTATCATCCGTTACGGTTTCATAAGCAATGCAGACAGCCCCAGATTCGATCAGACCCTGAGTTTGTTCAATATCCGGAGCAAGGTGAAGATAAGTAAATAGCAGCTGATCTTTGCGTAACATCTTATACTCAACAGCTTGTGGCTCTTTAACTTTAACAATCATATCGGCTTCAGCAAATATTTCAGCTGCATCTGAACAAACCTCAGCACCCACTTTACAGTAATTTTCATCAGTAAAAGCAACACCAGCACCGGCATTTTGTTCAACAATGACACGATGCCCTCTGGCAACAATCTCCTGAACAGAAGCAGGTGTCAATCCTACACGGTATTCGTGGTTTTTTATTTCCTTTGGGATGCCGATGAGCATAGAATTCTCCAAACGATTTTACCCCTGAATAACAAGAGCTAACTTATTCTCGTTGACAAAATAATCAAAAGTTTTTGTATTACACAACAATTTGTTTCTAGCTTAGTACTTCTCTGTTTTCTGATCATACGCATAATGCGTTAAAAATTTTTCCTTAATCAGTTATTACAGCAAACTTAATTACAGAAAAGAACATCAAAACATTTTTAACAGTAAATTAGAAGCAAAGCTCAATATTATGTACAACTAACCTGAGAAATAAAAGTGTAATCATATGAATTTAGACTGATGCTGGCAATTGTGCCTATAGTCAGAATTACTTACAAGTAATCCAAGTATAAAAAAACTATTATACATGAACGTTTATTACCAAAAGAAAAGAGAAATGGTTCTTTGATGGAGGCAAACCTTTTAGCCACACTCCAGCACACAAGAAATCTGCTACCGTTGCTCCCTTCCGGGCCTGGCGGGGTTTACAGACACTCGTTGCGGAGGAACCAAAAGGTTCACCATAGAAATGGTGGGTGGTACGGGATTCGAACCTGTGACCTCCGCGATGTCAACGCGACGCTCTAACCAACTGAGCTAACCACCCCTAAAACAGGCTAGCCACATACATGCATGCACCACCCTTGCAACAGGTGAAAATATTACTCATGAAACTCTAATATTGCAAGTAATAATTTTATTAAATTAAAATTTTTGACTAAAAAAAATTTATCTTTTCGTACACAAATTACTACCACCCTGCAATAGTAACTACGACTTCCACAGGTAAAGCTTAATGTGCTAAATTACTGATAGTCCGTAACCTCAAAATGCACAACTTCAAGCAACACTTCATTATTCAACTTTTTGTACTTTTTCTTTAATGCCTTAGCCCCCTCTCTTTCCAGAGCTGCGCTTTAGATATCAGGTGGGCTATATCCATAAAACTGAGCACCTCAATCATAAAGCCTTGTCGTTTTAATTATTTACGTAAATATGCAATATTTTTGAAATATGCGTAGTTCTGATTAAACTTCGTATGCGACTAAGCCCAGTATGATCAGGTATCTTTTTCCAGTTTTTTTAGTTGCTTTGACAGGTATTCAACAGACTAAAAAGCAGTAAAATGATCAGACTAATGAGAGTCTGTAACTAGATTATTAAAATAAATAATTTCTGTTTAATACATGACATATAAGCTTTCAGGTTAAAAGACAAAGTCTTTTATAGAAAAAAATGTGAAAAAATCCGATTTGCAATAGCTCTCTAAACTAATTTTCAGACAACTTCTTTTTCCTTAGTTACTGCTTCGATCAGTTTTTCCTGATTCTGAATTACTGTTTCTGTTGGTTACCTAAGTCTCATATTATATGAACTCAGTCATATCTCAATTAGAACGATAAAAGCGTATCATATGCTATTATTTGTCTTAGTATCTTGTATAAGGTATTATTTCATCTGACGACACCGCTTGATTATTTTTGAATATCTATTAGCTCCACTCATTATTAGTTTTAATAAAAATAGTACCTTAACCTATGAACTTAACAAAAACTGCTCCTATCCATGGCCAATTAAAGACTGCTGAGTTTGTCTGCTTAATGGGAATAATGACAGCATTAGTCGCTTTATCTATTGATGCATTAATGCCTGCTTTTCCTCAAATGGCTAGGGACTTTAATGTACAACAACAACAAAATAATATTCAATTGGTTATTATTTGGATGTTCATTGGATTAGCTATTGGCAACTTATTTTATGGCACACTTTCTGAACGCTGGGGCAGAAAATTGCCGGTTATCGTTGGTTTCATTCTTTTTTTCATTGGCTCTCTGCTGGCAATGTTAACCCATAACATTAACATTCTGATGCTGGCAAGACTTATCCAAGGCTTAGGGCTTGCAGGACCTCGAACCATTAGCATGACAATCGCCAGAGATTTATATAGTGGCAATACGTTAGCAAAAGTTACCTCCTTTATCATGACCGTTTTTATTCTGATACCTGTTATTGCGCCCTCTTTGGGACAGTTAATTTTACTATTTACCAGTTGGCGCATACTTTTTTTAATTTTTATTATTTTCGGTCTATTATCTATGACTTGGTTTCTCTTACGACAACCTGAAACCCTACCAAAAGAAAAAAGAAATGCGATCACTCTAGCCTATTTAACATATGCAATGAAAGAAATATTAAAAAGCAGGCAAGCACTGGCTTACAGTGTCAGTAGTGGCTTCATCTCGGGTGCATTTATCAGTTATATCAGTCTCGCTCAACCTGTTTTTCAAAATGAGTATAATCTTGGGCATTATTTTCCACTGGCATTTTCTCTCATGGCTATATCTATTGGACTCGCCGCTCTGATTAATGGGCGCCTTATTATTAAATTTGGTGCAAAATGCCTTTCCAAGGTTGGCGTATTTTTGATCACCGGTGGCGCTACAGCCTTTTTATGTGTTATTCAATGGATGCACCATGAACCACCACTTTGGCTGGTCATGTGCTTTATGTTTGTTATGCTATTTTCTCTTGGAATCACTAGGGGTAATCAAATAGCACTGGCAATGACACCACTTGGCCACATTGCAGGTTTTGGTACAACCTTTTATGCCAGCAGCACAATGCTTATAGGTTCTGCCATCAGCTTTGTTACAAATATGCTTTATCACAACCACGTCACAACACTAATTACTACTTTTGCTGTTTGCGGACTACTGTCCATACTAAGCATAAGGTATGCAGAAACTACCTAGTATTTGATAAAAATTCAGATAAAATAAAACAAAAAAAAATATCTTCAACCAAGTTTTTTTGTCTCGTTTCTCTTTCTATAGGTAGTAGAACTCAGGCAGGATAAGAACTAAAACGACTTCTTTCAAATAGTTATGTCGTGTATTTTATGAGCACTATCAACTTGCCTTTACATATAAACTCTCTTGAAATTCTATCTCAAAACATTGATAGAAAAGGAAATATTGTCTTGAATACTGTACACCACTAATTGGGTAGAACGACTCAATAAGGAGATTCGTAAAGTCAGAAGGCACGTTAATTCGTTTCCGAATACAGATTCTATTTTAAATATGATTTATATGGTAATTGACCGACTGGAAAGCACAACTTATTCCAGACCGGTAACAAGCTTTTATCCATATCAAGAGCATATGAACACTGTTTTTCATCCTGAATAGACACAGAGTTATTGGCACTACCTTTTTTTTGCAACAGAGCCTGCTTTCCATAACCGAGGTGTTCTTCCAGTTCAGTGCAAGCACTTTTTCAACCGAAAGCTTCAGTAACTGCCTGCTGAGCTCAGCTAAATCATCCTGCGGTTTGACCTTATCTGTGATCTGACTGACTAGGTTTTCATCAAGTTCAGCAACCATCATTTACCCTTCCAAGGAAAAGTAAACAATAGCCGTTTACACTATCTTTTCTACATTTTCGGTTTTACATTAATAAAGAAAGTTAAATCATCATTACGAACGGTTCCAGTCTTTCTTACCGATACTGGGTCCAATTGAAAATCCTTCATAACATAACGTGTATGCTTTCCATTCGGCGTATCAAAAAATGCATTCATCAACTCATCTGTTCTTGATTTTAATCCATCAGTTTTCGTTTGTGTTTCCTCATTCCGAACATGTCTTCTAACTAACACATCAGGATTTTCAGTTATGTTAAAGTCTAGATTCTTATCTTTTATATATTCTAATGCCTTTAAATACTGCATTCTTGTAACATCATTTGCATGAAAACTAGGTTTATTTTTCTTATATGAATATATAAACTCCCATCTCTTCTCATAAAATTTAATGCCAAAATTGGCAGTTTCACTTGAAGAAAGAACTTGTATATAGGATATTTTACTATCACTATCAGATTGCTTAATTAACATTTTGAATACGCCATGTGTTACATAATTTAGTTCTTTTTGTACACCTTCAGGGAGAGCATCAGTAATCGCCTGTAGTCTGAGAGGACAAATATTATGAACCAGTATATTCTCTTTCCCTACAAAGTACCTGTGCCGTCGATAGACTTCCAGGTTATACACCGCTACAGGCACTCCCTTAACGCCATAACTCACCCCACAGTGATTTTCCTTTCCTGACTCACTCACTACATGCACCTGATCACCAGTAGCACTCACTAACCGATCTTTAGGGGACACATTCTGTATTTGTTCAAACGTTTTTTTATTGGCCACATAAAACTTATGGTTAGGCGTGGCAGTGATTTTGTTAATTTTGCCCGTCTTCAAATCTTTAAAGGTATACGTGCGTACCTCCAGTACATGCCGCTCAAAGGTGGCAATGGCAGGACTTTTATGGCTCTGCTTAATCTCTAAATGGGTCGTATTGATTGTATCGGGTTTAATGGCTGTGACATGCCCATGCACATTATTGATTCCAAATTCCTTAATCGTTACCGGCACCCAGCCTTGTTTTTGTTGTATCTGCTGCCACAGCTTAACTATTGATTTAGGCCTAAGCAGGTTCATATGCTCGGTACAGCGCAAAACAGCTTTTCCCTCAGTGTTAAGAGCTTTCTTACAGCCAGAAATTACTTTATCAGCATATGAGGCTTTAAAGGGGTAGTTATCATAATAAGTAAAGTCTATTTCTTCCCAGGTTTTAGGGGTAATGGCCGTGGAGTCATAGGATGTTTTTTGTTTGGTATGTTTACTTTTAGTATCCACACTGCCTGTTAATACATATTCACCTAACTGAATATCTTTAATTGGTTTATTTGTAATTCCATGAGCATTTGCGGTAGCAGTAGCAGTAGCAGTAGCAGTAGCGGTAGCAGTAGCAGTAGCAGTAGCACTAGCAGTAGCAGTAGCAGTAGCAGTAGCAGTAGCAGTAGCAGTAGCAGTAGCAGTAGCAACAAGAGTCTTACCTGTAAAACAACCTGAGGTTGCAGGCTCAGCATCACCTATTTCTGCTGACTCTCCTGTGTTGAAGCCATCACCAAAACCACCTATTCCGGCACCGACTCCTGCTCCAATCGCCACATAACTTAAGGTATCAATGGTTTGACCATTACCTTTTGTGGCATAACCCATAATCATCGCCGCAGTGGCTGTACCTGTTGCGGTGATGGCCAGTACTGCTGTCGTAACCGCAGCCACCTTACTTAGTGTACTGGCTGAGGAATAAATACTCTCAGCAGCAGAACCTACCGACTCAACATCACCGCCGATAGCTGTTGCAATTCCCACAACGGCTGAACTGATACCCAATCCCAGAGCTGCCTTATTATGCCCCTGTTTAGCTTCTATACGAGAAGCAATATCAAGCGAAGATGATGTAACCGTACCAATACCGAGTGCGACCAGCCCAGGATTTTCTGTGATGACTCCACCAACGATCATGGCCACACCGGCAACCTCACCTACAATATCCAAGGCCCATCCCAGCCAAGACGGCATATGCCCGGACGGATCTCCATACATCACCGGATTATTCTTCGCAAAGATATAGCCGTTAAACCCGCCTTTTCCGAACGGTGAGGCACTGTCCATGCTCATAAAACGTCGCATCACCGGATTATAGGCACGGTGATATCCCTGCCCTAAAAACTGGTAACCGCTGGCCGGATCTTTCAACTCACCATCAAAGCCCCAGAGGTTCTGCTCTAACAGTGGCGTGACTTTCCCTGACTCCGTTTTGGACGCACTACCTGCACGTCCTTCGATCCCGTATGGCGTATACAGGCGTGAACCCCCCAAGCTTACTTTGCCCGCCGAATCAACCATTGCCTCACTCAGCACACTGCCACTTTGGTCGGTGATCGTATAATGGGTGGTGCCATCTGGGGTAATTTCACCAATACGTCCGGCTCCATACAATACGGTCGTAGTCTTACCTCCCTGCTCCAGCGCACTGAGCCCTGCAGCACCATATTCAAAATATAACGGCGCCTGACCCGGAGCACTCTCTTTCACCTGAACATGAGCACCGTTATACAGATAACGGACGGTGCCTTGTTTAGTATTGACACTGGCCATCTGATCAAAAGGGGTATAAGTAATAAACTGGTTGTGTTCGTTAGTGGTAATATTTCCGTCGTTATCATAGCGCAAAGTGGCACTCTGTCCGTAGGCAGAGTTACTGTTCGTATAATTGCGCAACTGTATGGGGTCTGTGCTGTCAAAGTGATAGGTGGTAGTGTTGGTCTGTGGTCCCTTCGCACTCAGCACATCCGTGGCTACTGTTTTAATGTTGTTCCATTCATCAAACGTATAATGCTGATCCTTAATGGTATTGCCTATATTATCCTTCGGACACAGTGAGCCGTTGCAGGTATAGTTCAGCAGATTGTTGATACTGTCATATTGATACTGCTCTGTGGTACTTGTTCCACCTGAAGAACGCACTCTTGAGGTCAGATCACCGTCCTGCAAATAATGGAACTGATAGTCCGCCACCTGGTTCAGATGATTATTCTGCATTACCCCGGTCTGATACGCCGATAACTGCCCCAGAGTATTGTAGGTATAGGCGGTTTTCACCGGCCCTTTCACCAACTGAATAAGCCGACCGGCAAGATCATAAGTAAAGTTTTCCAAAGACTTGCCCTGACGATCCACACGGCTCAACTGTCCCAGATCATCATAATGATACAACGCCTGTTGCTGTCCCTGACGGGTGACACTGACCGGACGGCCGGCCTGCGTATACTGGTAATCTTCCGTAAAAGCAGGCAGAATATCGCCGGCTATCGCACCGGTAGTATGGGTAGATAACTGCAATAATCGGCCGTTATCCGCATACTGGTAATCCGTTGTTCCGGTTTTATCCTGACGGCTGATCAATGCATTAGTGACCATATCATAAGACAAAGTAACTTTGTCCTCCGGATGATCAACCACCGATTGCGTCACCACCTCGCCCCAGTCATTATACGTATAATGCATATGCGCACTATTGGGTGTTATATAATCTGTGAGCTCACCCACTTTGTTATACGTATAGTGCCAACTATGCCCCAAAACATCCGTGCTTTTGATCAGCTCGTTAAAAGCATTATATTCACGTTGTCCCAGTGTGACATCCTTGCCAGAGGTGGCATTACCGACACTAATCAGATTATTGTTACTGTCATAGTGATAGGTTTGCACAGCCCCATTGGGTAGTGTTTTGCTGATCGCTCTGCCTTTTGCATCATAAGCGAAATGCGTCACATGACCGTCAGTATCCGTTGCTACTAACACCTGATGCGCTGCATTATAGGTGGCATAACCGGCATTATACCAAGCTTTTGCCGTAATAGCCTGACGCAACCAGCCTTGCAACCAGACAGTGTCAAAGGGTTTCCCCGCAGCAATATCGCTGGAAAGATGCGCCTGAAGCTCACTTTTCAGGTCACCGGTATAAAGTGGTTGCCCCTTATCATTGCTGATGGCCGGATCCAGACTGAACAGATAAGTGGCTACTTTGTCCCCGCGGGCATCGGTCTGGCTGACGGATAAATGCCGCGCTTGGCAGGCATGTGCAACACCATTGACCGTACACAGACTCGCACCACTGACTGTGGCATCCACCGGTAATAGCGCATAGCTGTAACTGCGCCGTGTCAGAGCATCCACCCCAACAATACCGGCCTGACCACTGAAATTGGACTTGCCAATGAAACGCCCTAAGGCATCATAATGGTAAGTGGTTATAAAACGTTGTAGCTTACCCACTTCATTGGTGTCATACGCTGTCGTCTGAGCAATCTTTCCATCGGCATTATAGGTTTGTGATGACACTGTATCCCAGCTACCCGGTACCGCCTTACCCTGACTGTTCACCTGTTCAGCCTGTGTCGTTAACATCCGTCCTGCACCATCATATGTCTTTTGAAGCTGATAACCATTAGGCGCAGTTACCGTCACACTGTTACCACCGACATCAGACTGATAGGCATAACTTGCAACCAACTGATGACTGGTGCCGTAATCAGCCACTACTTTGATGACCCGTCCCAGGGCATCATATGCATAGGCCGTTTTATTACCCAGCGCATCCACACTCATCAGCGTCTGCCCTGTTACCATGCTGGTGTAGGTCTTAACCACAGGCGTTGTAATACCACCTTTTACCGCCGTTATCTGTGCACTTTTAATGTTGACTGGGAATTGTTTACCCCATAATGTCAGCTGCTGATTATCGCTATAGGTAATCGACTTACTAAGCGAATCAGCCGTGCTCGCTACATTAGTCAGCACCATTGCACTTGGCATACCGTAATCAGGTTGCGTTTGCAGGTGATGAAAAGTGAATGACTCGGTTAGTCCTGCTGTCCATACGCCGGAGGTTTTCTGATACAGCGTGCTGCTGCTGGCAGGCAGAGTCACCCCTACCGGCATTGCTTTATCTTTTGAAGGCAATGTCTGCCAGCTGATCTTCGTTTGGGTTGGTAGTACTGCCGGGGTGCCCGGTAACGTCGCCGGTGTCGTCGTCTGCGTGATGATATTGTTCACAAACCCATTGGCATCGGCCGGCGCATACTGATTCGTGATGATGGTGCCATCTTCTTTTGTGGTTTTTAACACGTTGCCCTGATTATCATACTCATAGCTACTGCTGTGCTCTACCGGCGCCAGAGTCTGTCCACCCAACCCCTGCGTATCGACGGAGGTAGCCCCGTAAGCCTTAGTGGTAATCTTTGTAGCCAAAGAGTAGTTGGCTGGCAGTGAACTTATCGTACTGTTCAGCCAGTTAGGATACTGGTAATCCACCTCACTGATCAGCTTATGTGAACCCGGTGAATAAAGCTTCTGCTTCAAAATGAGATGATACTTATTGTACGTGGTGATAGCACTTGACCCGTCATTATTTGTTACCTGGGTCTGGTAGGTATAATTGTCCGGACGCATATACAGGTTATCAACATCGTGCTGGTACACAATGCCTGCCGCATAACCTGAAAAATTGTGCCCGTTACCCAGCCCGTAGGTATAATCTGTCCTGAGCATCGGCTGATTAAATCCGGGCGTAACGAAATGAGACTTGACTACATGCAATTGTAAAACAGGGCCGCCTGTCGGAACAGGGATAGTCGTATATTGCAATACTTCACTTGCGCCTGTTGAATAATTAATATTGGTTATTAACCCGGAAACCCCAGATATTTCAGCATACTTGAAGGCTACCTGTGTTTTGCCATCTGCAAAAAGAATATTTTGCAGATGAGCATTGCTAATAACCACTTTCACTGTATTCATACTGCCATCAGCTTGCAAGCTGTGTACTTGTATTCCGGTATTAGCATAGTCAACGTTTAATAACGTTTTACCACTGTCATCAGTGATCGACCCAAGAAGGACGGCGGTTTGTACCCCGGTATAGTGGAAATACAGGCTATCACCCCGAGCATTTTCCAATCGCACCACATTCCCGTCACTGTTAAAGAACTCTTCACTACCATCTTTATGGGTCACGATCAGCAGATATTTGCCGGAAGGATCACCTCGCAAATGCACCGTGTCTAATTTATGGTACTTAATAGATGGTATATTACTCGACCATGTGAGCATATAGTTGCCACCTGTCGACAATTGCAACATTTTTGTCTCTTTATCATAATGAGATAAAGTACCGCTCCAACCAAAACCATAACCACTGTTTTTCTGACTACTACTACTGTAATGAAGGCCGTAGTTATAATTAGGACCAAAACCACCATTGCCATAGACTTTACCCAAAGAGGCATTAAAACTATACGCCCCTGTTCTTCCATCAACACTACCGCTGTACATAGAAGAAAAATTAAAGGCATTACTGGTAATCGTACTTTGTCCACCTGCTGTGTGGCCTGCAGTAAAAGCTTTATTATTGCCTGAGTTTGATGAAGGTAAGTGCTTGGACTCCCCCTCCTTCCGGTGCTGATCTGAGCCGTGAAGCCCGTGTGCAATCTGATGAATTTGATCGGCCATCACATACTGCGAGGACAGCAGCATGGATAGTAAAGTAAAGATTATCAATATTGATCTATTTGTTTTTTTAAACATCAAAAACAACGCCTTTATCTCAAAAAAATAGTCGGGGCAAAATGCAGGGGAGCATATAAAATAATTGTCGTTTTCTTGGGAATGCTGTATTACAATACAGCAGACAGTTTATGACTAATTGAACTCCATCAGCATCATCTGTAACTATCTTTAATTCAAGACAGAAGACAAATGATGTAAGACATAGTAAACAAAATTATGAAGTAAATGTCCAGAATAAAAGCTACAAAGTACGTTTACTACAGCACTACTGTCTGTGTTGATGGTTTTTCAGGGCAAAGCAACGTTCAGAAACATGAGCCTCTACTGTGAGATGATCGAAAAACGTCTGAGTCGTTGGTATCGGCGAATCTTCGATGTGACAGACTTTAACTTCCGTTTGCTTACTGAGCAGTTAGCAGGGAAAAGAATACTGATTGCAACTATTGATACCGGTTTTATGGAAAAAAGCGGTAGAAAGCCAGAAGGTCTGGCCACGTTTCATAATGGTAAAACTGGGGCTTGTGAGCGTGGTTTTGAGTTGTCTTCAGTCAGTATTAACGACCTTCAGGCCAACACTACCTATCACTTGGGCGCTCGGCAAACACTGGACCATCCCGATTTGCTCTGGTCTAATGGAGCCGAACACTTAATTAAGAGGCAATATTTGTTAATCAATAAAGGTATTCAGTTCCATTAGACCTGAATAACGAATGCTGTACACCACTAACTGGATAGAACGACTCAATAAGGAGATTCGTAAAGTCAGCAGGCACGTTAATTCGTTTTCGAATACGGATTCTATTTTAAATATGATTTATATGGTAATTAACCGACTGGAAAGCACAACTTATTCCAGATCGGTAACAAACTTTTATCCAGATCAAGAGCATATGAACAATGTTTTTCATCCTGAATAAACACAGAGTTATTGGTACTACCACTCTAGTTTATTTTTGGGAAGCAATCTGGCTTATTATCAATGTTTTGCAACAGAGCCTGCTTTCCATAATCGAGGTGTTCTTCCAGTTCAGCACAAGTACTTTTGCAACTAACAACTTCAGTAACTGCCTGCTGAGCTCAGCTAAATCATCCTGCGGTTTGACCTGATCTGTGATCTGACTGACTAAGTTTTCATCAAGTTCAACAACCATTGTTTACCCTTCCAAGGAAAAACAAACAATAGCCGTTAACACTATCTTTTCTACATTTTTGGTTTTACATCAACAAAGAAAGTTACATCATTATCACGAAGGGTTCCAATCTTTCTTACCGATACTGGGTCCAATTGAAAATCCTTCATAACATAACGTGTATGCTTTCCATTCGGCGTATCAAAAAATGCATTCATCAACTCATCTGTTCCTGAATTTAGTCCATCAGTTTTCGCTTGTGCTTCCTTATTCACAACAAGTCTTCTAATTAACACATCAGGATTTTGAGTTATGTTAATATCTAGGTTATTGTCTTTTATATATTCTAAAGCCTTTAAATACTGAGTTCGTGTAACATCATTTGCATGAAAACTAGCATCAGGGTTCTTAGATGAAAGTGTAAAATCCCATGTATTCTCATAAAAACTAATGTCAAAATCGGCAAGTCTACTTCTAGAAAAAACGAATATGCCGGGTCTTTCAGAGTCAATATGATCAGCCTTATACGAGCTTGAAATTACGATTATCTTATGTTCTAAATCATTTAGTTCTTGTTGTGCACCTTCAGGGAGAGCATCAGTAATCGCCTGTAGTCTGCGAGCACAAATATTATGAACCAGTATATTCTCTTTTCCTACAAAATACCTGTGCCGTCGATAGACTTCTAGGTTATACACCGCCACAGGTGCTTTTTTAGTATGATAACTCACCCCACAGTGATTTTCCTTTCCTGACTCACAGACTAAACGCACCTGATCACCAGTAGCACTCACTAACCGATCTTTAGGGGACACATTCTGTATTTGTTCAAACGTTTTTTTATTGGCCACATAAAACTTATGGTTAGGCGTGGCAGTGATTTTGTTAATTTTGCCAGTTTTCAGATCTTTAAAGGTATACGTGCGTACCTCCAGTACATGCCGCTCAAAGGTGGCAATGGCAGGACTTTTATGGCTCTGCTTAATCTCTAAATGGGTCGTATTGATTGTATCGGGTTTAATGGCTGTGACATGCCCATACACATTATTGATTCCAAATTCCTTAATCGTTACCGGCACCCAGCCTTGTTTTTGTTGTATCTGCTGCCACAGCTTAACTATTGATTTAGGCCTAAGCAGGTTCATATGCTCGGTACAGCGCAAAACAGCTTTTCCCTCAGTGTTAAGAGCTTTCTTACAGCCAGAAATTACTTTATCAGCATATGAGGCTTTAAAGGGGTAGTTATCATAATAAGTAAAGTCTATTTCTTCCCAGGTTTTAGGGGTAATGGCCGTGGAGTCATAGGATGTTTTTTGTTTGGTATGTTTACTTTTGGTATCCACACTGCCTGTTAATACATATTCACCTAACTGAATATCTTTAATTGATTTATTTGTAATTCCATGAGTATTTGCAGTAGCAGTAGCAGTAGCAGTAGCAGTAGCAACAAGAGTCTTACCTGTAAAACAACCTGAGGTTGCAGGCTCAGCATCACCTATTTCTGCTGACTCTCCTGTGTTGAAGCCATCACCAAAACCACCTATTCCGGCACCGACTCCTGCTCCAATCGCCACATAACTTAAGGTATCAATGGTTTGACCATTACCTTTTGTGGCATAACCCATAATCATCGCCGCAGTGGCTGTACCTGTTGCGGTGATGGCCAGTACTGCTGTCGTAACCGCAGCCACCTTACTTAGTGTACTGGCTGCGGAATAAATACTATCAGCAGCAGAACCTACCGACTCAACATCACCGCCGATAGCTGTTGCAATTCCCACAACGGCTGAACTGATACCCAATCCCAGAGCTGCCTTATTATGCCCCTGTTTAGCTTCTATACGAGAAGCAATATCAAGCGAAGATGATGTAACCGTACCAATACCGAGTGCGACCAGCCCAGGATTTTCTGTGATGACTCCACCAACGATCATGGCCACACCGGCAACCTCACCTACAATATCCAAGGCCCATCCCAGCCAAGACGGCATATGCCCAGACGGATCTCCATACATCACCGGATTATTCTTCGCAAAGATATAGCCGTTAAACCCGCCTTTTCCGAACGGTGAGGCACTGTCCATGCTCATAAAACGTCGCATCACCGGATTATAGGCACGGTGATATCCCTGCCCTAAAAACTGGTAACCGCTGGCCGGATCTTTCAACTCACCATCAAAGCCCCAGAGGTTCTGCTCTAACAGTGGCGTGACTTTCCCTGACTCCGTTTTGGACGCACTACCTGCACGTCCTTCGATCCCGTACGGCGTATACAGGCGTGAATCCCCCAAGCTTACTTTGCCCGCCGAATCAACCATTGCCTCACTCAGCACACTGCCACTTTGGTCGGTGATCGTATAATGGGTGGTGCCATCTGGGGTAATTTCACCAATACGTCCGGCTCCATACAATACGGTCGTAGTCTTACCCCCCTGCTCCAGCGCACTGAGCCCTGCAGCACCATATTCAAAATATAACGGTGCCTGACCCGGAGCACTCTCTTTCACCTGAACATGAGCACCGTTATACAGATAACGGACGGTGCCTTGTTTAGTATTGACACTGGCCATCTGATCAAAAGGGGTATAAGTAATAAACTGGTTGTGTTCGTTAGTGGTAATATTTCCGTCGTTATCATAGCGCAAAGTGGCACTCTGTCCGTAGGCAGAATTACTGTTCGTATAATTGCGCAACCGTATGGGGTCTGTGCTGTCAAAGTGATAGGTGGTAGTGTTGGTCTGTGGCCCCTTCGCACTCAGCACATCCGTGGCTACTGTTTTAATGTTGTTCCATTCATCAAACGTATAATGCTGATCCTTAATGGTATTGCCTATATTATCCTTCGGACACAGTGAGCCGTTGCAGGTATAGTTCAGCAGATTGTTGATACTGTCATATTGATACTGCTCTGTGGTACTTATTCCACCTGAAGAACGCACTCTTGAGGTCAAATCACCATCCTGCAAATAATGGAACTGATAGTCCGCCGCCGGCTTCAGGTGATTATTCTGCATTACCCCAGTCTGATACGCCGATAACTGCCCCAGAGTATTGTAGGTGTAGGCGGTTTTCACCGGCCCTTTCACCAACTGAATAAGCCGACCGGCAAGATCATAAGTAAAGTTTTCCAAAGACTTGCCCTGACGATCCACACGGCTCAACTGTCCCAGATCATCATAATGATACAACGCCTGTTGCTGTCCCTGACGGGTGACACTGACCGGACGGCCGGCCTGCGTATACTGGTAATCTTCCGTAAAAGCAGGCAGAGTATCGCCGGCTATCGCACCGGTGGTATGGGTAGATAATTGCAATAATCGGCCGTTATCCGCATACTGGTAATCCATTGTTCCAGTTTTATCCTGACGGCTGACCAATGCATTAGTGACCAGATCATAAGACAAAGTAACTTTGTCCTCCGGATGATCAACCACCGATTGCGTCACCACCTCGCCCCGGTCATTATACGTATAATGCATATGCGCACTATTGGGTGTTATATAATCTGTGAGCTCACCCACTTTGTTATACGTATAGTGCCAGCTGTGCCCCAAAACATCCGTGCTTTTGATCAGCTCGTTGAAAGCATTATATTCACGTTGTCCCAGTGTGATATCCTTGCCAGAGGTGGCATTACCGACACTGATTAGATTATTCTTACTGTCATAGTGATAGGTTTGCACAGCCCCATTGGGTAGTGTTTTGCTGATTGCTCTGCCTTTTGCATCATAGGCGAAATGTGTCACATGACCGTCAGTGTCCGTTGCTACTAACACCTGATGCGCTGAATTATAGGTGGCATAACCGGCGTTATACCAAGCTTTTGCCGTAATAGCCTGACGCAACCAGCCTTGCAACCAGACAGTGTCAAAGGGTTTCCCCGCAGCAATATCGCTGGAAAGATGCGCCTGAAGCTCACTTTTCAGGTCACCGGCATAAAGTGGTTGCCCCTTATCATTGCTGATGGCTGGATCCAGACTGAACAGATAAGTGGCTACTTTGTCCCCGCGGGCATCGGTCTGGCTGACGGATAAATGCCGCGCTTGGCAGGCGTGTGCAACACCATTGACCGTACACAGACTCGCACCACTGACTGTGGCATCCACCGGTAATAGCGCATAGCTGTAACTGCGCCGTGTCAGAGCATCCACCCCAACAATACCGGCCTGACCGCTGAAATTGGACTTGCCAATGAAACGCCCTAAGGCATCATAATGGTAAGTGGTTATAAAACGTTGTAGCTTACCCACTTCATTGGTGTCATACGCTGTTTTCTGAGCAATCTTTCCATCGGCATTGTAGGTTTGTGATGACACTGTATCCCAGCTACCCGGTACCGCCTTACCCTGAGTGTTCACCTGTTCAGCCTGTGTCGTTAATACCCGTCCTGCACCATCATACGTCTTTCGAAATTGATAACCATTAGGCGCGGTTACCGTCACACTGTTACCACTAGCATCAGACTGATAGGCATAACTTGCAACCAACTGATGACTGGTGCCGTAATCAGCCACTACTTTGATGACCCGTCCCAGGGCATCATATGCATAGGCCGTTTTATTACCCAGCGCATCCACACTCATCAGCGTCTGCCCTGTTACCGTGCTGGTGTAGGTCTTAACCACAGGCGTTGTAATACCACCTGTTACCGCCGTTATCTGTGCACTTTTAATGTTGACTGGGAATTGTTTACCCCACAATGTCAGCTGCTGATTATCGCTATAGGTAATCGACTTACTAAGCGAATCAGCCGTGCTCGCTACATTAGTCAGCACCATTGCACTTGGCATACCGTAATCAGGTTGCGTTTGCAGGTGATGAAAAGTGAATGACTCGGTTAGTCCGGCTGTCCATACGTCGGGGGTTTTCTGATACAGCGTACTGCTGCTGGCAGGCAGAGTCACCCCTACCGGCATGGCTTTATCTTTTGAAGGCAATGTCTGCCAGCTGATCTTCGTTTGGGTTGGTAGTACTGCCGGGGTGCCCGGTAACGTCGCCGGTGTCGTCGTCTGCGTGATGATATTGTTCACAAACCCATTGGCATCGGCCGACGCATACTGATTCGTGATGATGGTGCCATCTTCTTTTGTGGTTTTTAACACGTTGCCCTGATTATCATACTCATAGCTACTGCTGTGCTCTACCGGCGCCAGAGTCTGTCCACCCAACCCCTGCGTATCGACGGAGGTAGCCCCGTAAGCCTTAGTGGTAATCTTTGTAGCCAAAGAGTAGTTGGCTGGCAGTGAACTTATCGTACTGTTCAGCCAGTTAGGATACTGGTAATCCACCTCACTGATCAGCTTATGTGAACCCGGTGAATAAAGCTTCTGCTTCAAAATGAGATGATACTTATTGTACGTGGTGATAGCACTTGACCCGTCATTATTTGTTACCTGGGTCTGGTAGGTATAATTATCTGGACGCATATACAAGTTATCAACATCGTGCTGGTACACAATGCCTGCCGCATAACCTGAAAAATTGTGCCCGTTACCCAGCCCGTAGGTATAATCTGTCCTTAGCATCGGCTGATTAAATCCGGGCGTAACGAAATGAGACTTGACTGCATGCAATTGTAAAACAGGGCCGCCTGTCGGAACAGGGATAGTCGTATATTGTAATACTTCACTTGCGCCTGTTGAATAATTAATATTGGTTATTAACCCGGAAACCCCAGATATTTCAGCATACTTGAAGGCTACCTGTGTTTTGCCATCTGCAAAAAGAATATTTTGCAGATGAGCATTGCTAATAACCACTTTCACTGTATTCATACTGCCATCAGCTTGCAAGCTGTGTACTTGTATTCCGGTATTAGCATAGTCAACGTTTAGTAATGTTTTACCACTGTCATCAGTGACCGACCCAAGAAGGACGGCGGTTTGTACCCCGGTATAGTGGAAATACAGGCTATCACCCCGAGCATTTTCCAATCGCACCACATTCCCGTCACTGTTAAAGAACTCTTCACTACCATCTTTATGGGTCACGATCAGCAGATATTTACCGGAAGGATCACCTCGCAAATGCACCGTGTCTAATTTATGGTACTTAATAGACGGTATATTACTCGACCATGTGAGCACATAGTTGCCACCTGTCGACAATTGCAACATTTTTGTCTCTTTATCATAATGAGATAAAGTACCGCTCCAACCAAAACCATAACCACGGTTTTTCTGACTACTACTACTGTAATGAAGGCCGTAGTTATAATTAGGACCAAAACCACCATTGCCATAGACTTTACCCAAAGAGGCATTAAAACTATACGCCCCTGTTCTTCCATCAACACTACCGCTGTACATAGAAGAAAAATTAAAGGCATTACTGGTAATCGTACTTTGTCCACCTGCTGTGTGGCCTGCAGTAAAAGCTTTATTATTGCCTGAGTTTGATGAAGGTAAGTGCTTGGACTCCCCCTCCTTCCGGTGCTGATCTGAGCCGTGAAGCCCGTGTGCAATTTGATGAATTTGATCGGCCATCACATACTGCGAGGACAGCAGCATAGATAGTAAAGTAAAGGTTACCAATATTGATCTATTTATTTTTTTTAACATAAAAAAAATGCCTTAATCTCTCAAAAAAGCAGTAGCTACAGCTTGCAATTAAATACGCTATAAGGAGGCAACCATAAACCTGTTAAGCTAGCATTATCTACGGTATTGCAGTAACAGAAAGTCGTTTATGGCGCCTAGGAAGTGAATTCAATTTGTAGTTAGATAACAATTTTCGCAACATGGCATAAATGCAGGTTGGAAGCACAACCTATTACGCATTATTACAATACATATTTAAATTTTTTAAATTTTGGGAGACGTGATTGCCATACAAATCAATCATTTTTACATTGAAATTTAGGTAAGTGATTCCATGATGTTTTACACCTTGATCAGTATCAGTAGCACTATCAAAAAAAACAAATGCAGCGTTACCATTTAGCCCATGAATGTCGAATGTATAATTATCAGCAAAATTTTTTACATGTAGCCAAGCATGCTTATTTACCGGTACAAAAAATGCGGCCCAGCTATTAAAACGGTTGCCATCTGGATATGGCTGATACGGATCTATATATACAGCAGTCTGGTGAAATTGTTGAACTGGATCACCTCCGAAAGTAAGAACGTCGTAAGATCCACTATCTTTCCATACATTGTACTCAGGATCACCAGCATCCACTGTTAGGCCAACTAAATTGTCTTGAATTCCGTTAATACTCAGTGTGAACTTATAATAACCTGAGCTATCACTGTCAATAGAACTTCCAGTAGAGTATGAGCATGCAATACTTTCACCTACGTTAACTATCGGAGCATTAATAGAGCCAATCAAAGCAGGCGCATCCACTTCAGCACCACATGTATCAATTACATTACCGTCACTGGTATAAACCCGGGCACACACACTGATTTGAGGGCTGGGTTTTGTTGAGGTAAGATAAGTAACCAGATGATTTTCTGAATCACCCTTATTGCTTTTATCTTCCTGCTTTGAATGCAAAGAGGCTAATGCTAACTGAGTTTGCGGTATTGCTGCATCATATCCGTTGTTTGTATAATTAAGACTCACCCCTCCAAGACCTGAAGGTGTAAAAGGAAGCCCTGTATGCTTGTTATACAAATGTACCGACTTTTCTAATACAGCCGGTGAAATTGACACTCCACTGTTCACTGTAATCATCAGCGGCGCTTCATTATAACCATTGGCATAAATTTTATAATACCTACCTGTCGCTGTTGTTGGTGTAGTTATCGTGATGCCATTGACTGTCACGCCCTTTGGTAAGGGATAAAGATCTTCTGATGACCATACGCTTGGTGAACCAGAACTTTCTGGGCTAGTATTTGAACAATTATTAGTGCCTGAAGTGACCTTGCAGAAATAATCTTTTCCTGATGCAGCGATAGCGCATTGATTAAAAGCATAGTCTGTCCCCGAAGCATATTTAGTACACGACGGAGAATCATCCGAGCTAACCGCTAGCGTTTTGAAAAAGCTATTCACTGATACCGGCGCTGAGAAGATCCTGTCAGATAAGGCATTGATAACCAGATAATCGCTATCAGATTTTTGTGTGACGGGAAGCCTGTAAACACCAGAGCAGGTAGTTTCATTACTATCTGCTTTACATAATTGTTGTCGGTTAACTAAAGAGCTGCCCCGATAATAATCGACTTCATACGTATCACCTTGATTTCCACCCCTAACGCTCACCCGCCAACCCGCAGCCCCATCAACTGGCACAACAGAGCTGACTTGGACCGCAGCTAGCGCTGAAGAGCACATAAATATAAATGCTATAAATACTGATATTTCCAATGAAATTCACCTGTGTACGAGAGAAATTTTATATATATGAAAAATTAGAGGTTTGAACTATGAATTGACATATCCATTGAAATAATCTCGGCATCTCACCTCCACCAATAAGTACGCAATGAAGGCCACCAACTCATAAGCTACCAAGCTTAAAGAAAATCTACCTGGGTATCAAGCCATAATTTTGTTATTGGCAAAGTTTATGCTTTCTCTACTAATTGCGTAATGAGAACCTTTACCAGGTAGACTAACTTCTCTGGTCTAATGGAGCCGGACACTTAAATTAAGAGGCAATATTTGTTAATCAATAAAGGTGTTCAGTTCCATTAGACCAGAACAACGAATACTGTACACCACTAATTGGGTAGAACGGCTCAATAAGGAGATTCGTAAAGTCAGCAGGCACGTTAATTCGTTTTCGAATACGGATTCTATTTTAAATATGATTTATATGGTAATTAACCGACTGGAAAGCACAACTTATTCCAGACCGGTAACAAACTTTTATCCAGATCAAGAGCATATGAACAATGTTTTTCATCCTGAATAAACACAGAGTTATTGGCACTACCAATCTAGTTTATTTTTGGAAAGCAATCTGGCTTATTATCAATGTTTTGCAACAGAGCCTGCTTTCCATAACCGAGGTGTTCTTCCAGTTCAGCGCAAGCATTTTTGCAACCGACAGCTTCAGTAACTGCCTGCTGAGCTCAGCTAAATCATCCTGCGTTTTGACCTGATCTGTGATATGACTGAGTAGGTTTTCATCAAGTTCAACAACCATTATTTACCCTTCCAAGGAAAAGAGAATAATAGTCGTTTACACTATCTTTTCTACATGCTCGGTTTTACATCAATAAGGAAATCTGGTCGTCTATTTTCGTGTATCTTTCTTACCGATACTGGGTCCAATTGAAAATCCTTCATAACATAATGTGTATGCTTTCCATTCGGCGTATCAAAAAATGCATGCATCAACTCATCTGTTCCTGAATCTAATCTAGCAGTTTTCGCTAATGTTTCGCTATTCGAAACTGAATCTCTAACTAACACATCGGGATTTTTACTCATGTTAAAGTCTAGATTATTATCTTTTATATATTCTAATGCCTTTAAATACTGAGTTCGTGTAACATCATTTGCATAAAAACTAGCATCAGGGTTCTTATATGAAAATGTAAACTCCCATTTATTCTCAAAAAATCTAATGGCAAAATTGCCAAGTTCACTTGTAGAAAAAACGAATATGCAGTGTATTTTAGAGTCAACATTATCAGTCTTATACGAGCTTGTCAGTGTGTGTATTTCATGCGTTAAATTATTTAGTTCTTGTTGTACACCTTCAGGGAGAGCATCAGTAATCGCCTGTAGTCTGCGAGGACAAATATTATGAACCAGTATATTCTCTTCCCCTACAAAATACCTGTGCCGTCGATAGACTTCCAGGTTATACACCGCTACAGGCACTCCCTTAACGCCATAACTCACCCCACAGTGATTTTCCTTTCCTGACTCACACACTACATGCACCTGATCACCAGTAGCACTCACTAACCGATCTTTAGGGGACACATTCTGTATTTGTTCAAATGTCTTTTTATTGGCCACATAAAACTTATGGTTAGGCGTGGCAGTGATTTTGTTGAATTTGCCCGTCTTCAAATCTTTAAAGGTATACGTGCGCACCTCCAGTACATGCCGCTCAAAGATGGCAATGGCAGGACTTTTATGGCTCTGCTTAATCTCTAAATGGGTCGTATTGATTGTATCGGGTTTAATGGCTGTGACATGCCCATGCACATTATTGATTCCAAATTCCTTAATCGTTACCGGCACCCAGCCTCGTTTTTGTTGTATCTGCTGCCACAGCTTAACTATTGATTTAGGCCTAAGCAGGTTCATATGCTCGGTACAGCGCAAAACAGCTTTTCCCTCAGTGTTAAGGGCTTTCTTACAGCCAGAAATTACTTTATCAGCATATGAGGCTTTAAAGGGGTAGTTATCATAATAAGTAAAGTCTATTTCTTCCCAGGTTTTAGGGGTAATGGCCGTGGAGTCATAGGATGTTTTTTGTTTGGTATGTTTACTTTTAGTATCCACACTGCCTGTTAATACATATTCATCTAACTGAATATCTTTAATTGGTTTATTTGTAATTCCATGAGCATTTGCGGTTGCAGTAGCAACAAGAGTCTTACCTGTAAAACAAGCTGAGGTTGCAGGCTCAGTATCACCTATTTCTGCTGACTCTCCTGTCTTGAAGCTATCACCAAAACCACCTATTGCGGCACCGACTCCTGTTCCAATCGCCACATAACTTAAGGTATCAATGGTTTGACCATTACCTTTTGTGGTATAACCCATAATCATCGCCGCAGTGGCTGTACCTGTTGCGGTGATGGCCAGTACTGCTGTCGTAACCGCAGCCACCTTACTTAGTGTACTGGCTGAGGAATAAATACTCTCAGCAGCAGAACCTACCGACTCAACATCACCGCCGATAGCTGTTGCAATTCCCACAACGGCTGCACTGATACCCAATCCCAGAGCTGCCTTATTATGCCCCTGTTTAGCTTCTATACGAGAAGCAATATCAAGCGAAGATGATGTAACCGTACCAATACCGAGTGCGACCAGCCCAGGATTTTCTGTGATGACTCCACCAACGATCATAGCCACACCGGCAACCTCACCTACAATATCCAAGGCCCATCCCAGCCAGGACGGCATATGCCCGGACGGATCTCCATACATCACCGGATTATTCTTCGCAAAGATATAGCCGTTAAACCCGCCTTTTCCGAACGGTGAGGCACTGTCCATGCTCATAAAACGTCGCATCACCGGATTATAGGCACGGTGATATCCCTGCCCTAAAAACTGGTAACCGCTGGCCGGATCTTTCAACTCACCATCAAAGCCCCAGAGGTTCTGCTCTAACAGTGGCGTGACTTTCCCTGACTCCGTTTTGGACGCACTACCTGCACGTCCTTCGATCCCGTATGGCGTATACAGGCGTGAATCCCCCAAGCTTACTTTGCCCGCCGAATCAACCATTGCCTCACTCAGCACACTGCCACTTTGGTCGGTGATCGTATAATGGGTGGTGCCATCTGGGGTAATTTCACCAATACGTCCGGCTCCATACAATACGGTCGTAGTCTTACCTCCCTGCTCCAGCGCACTGAGCCCTGCAGCACCATATTCAAAATATAACGGCGCCTGACCCGGAGCACTCTCTTTCACCTGAACATGAGCACCGTTATACAGATAACGGACGGTACCTTGTTTAGTATTGACACTGGCCATCTGATCAAAAGGGGTATAAGTAATAAACTGGTTGTGTTCGTTAGTGGTAATATTCCCGTCGTTATCATAGCGCAAAGTGGCACTCTGTCCGTAGGCAGAATTACTGTTCGTATAATTGCGCAACTGTATGGGGTCTGTGCTGTCAAAGTGATAGGTGGTAGTGTTGGTCTGTGGCCCCTTCGCACTCAGCACATCCGTGGCTACTGTTTTAATGTTGTTCCATTCATCAAACGTATAATGCTGATCCTTAATGGTATTGCCTATATTATCCTTCGGACACAGTGAGCCGTTGCAGGTATAGTTCAGCAGATTGTTGATACTGTCATATTGATACTGCTCTGTGGTACTTATTCCACCTGAAGAACGCACTCTTGAGGTCAGATCACCGTCCTGCAAATAATGGAACTGATAGTCCGCCACCTGGTTCAGATGATTATTCTGCATTACCCCGGTCTGATACGCCGATAACTGCCCCAGAGTATTGTAGGTATAGGCGGTTTTCACCGGCCCTTTCACCAACTGAATAAGCCGACCGGCAAGATCATAAGTAAAGTTTTCCAAAGACTTGCCCTGACGATCCACACGGCTCAACTGTCCCAGATCATCATAATGATACAACGCCTGTTGCTGTCCCTGACGGGTGACACTGACCGGACGGCCGGCCTGCGTATACTGGTAATCTTCCGTAAAAGCAGGCAGAGTATCGCCGGCTATGGCACCGGTGGTATGGGTAGATAACTGCAATAATCGGCCGTTATCCGCATACTGGTAATCCGTTGTTCCGGTTTTATCCTGACGGCTGATCAATGCATTAGTGACCATATCATAAGACAAAGTAACTTTGTCCTCCGGATGATCAACCACCGATTGCGTCACCACCTCGCCCCAGTCATTATACGTATAATGCATATGCGCACTATTGGGTGTTATATAATCTGTGAGCTCACCCACTTTGTTATACGTATAGTGCCAACTATGCCCCAAAACATCCGTGCTTTTGATCAGCTCGTTAAAAGCATTATATTCACGTTGTCCCAGTGTGACATCCTTGCCAGAGGTGGCATTACCGACACTAATCAGATTATTGTTACTGTCATAGTGATAGGTTTGCACAGCCCCATTGGGTAGTGTTTTGCTGATCGCTCTGCCTTTTGCATCATAAGCGAAATGCGTCACATGACCGTCAGTATCCGTTGCTACTAACACCTGATGCGCTGCATTATAGGTGGCATAACCGACGTTATACCAAGCTTTTGCCGTAATAGCCTGACGCAACCAGCCTTGCAACCAGACAGTGTCAAAGGGTTTCCCGGCAGCAATATCGCTGGAAAGATGCGCCTGAAGCTCACTTTTCAGGTCACCGGTATAAAGTGGTTGCCCCTTATCATTGCTGATGGCTGGATCCAGACTGAACAGATAAGTGGCTACTTTGTCCCCGCGGGCATCGGTCTGGCTGACGGATAAATGCCGCGCTTGGCAGGCATGTGCAACACCATTGACCGTACACAGACTCGCACCACTGACTGTGGCATCCACCGGTAACAGCGCATAGCTGTAACTGCGCCGTGTCAGAGCATCCACCCCAACAACACCGGCCTGACCTCTGAAATTGGACTTGCCAATGAAACGCCCTAAGGCATCATAATGGTAAGTGGTTATAAAACGTTGTAGCTTACCCACTTCATTGGTGTCATACGCTGTCGTTTGAGCAATCTTTCCATCGGCATTATAGGTTTGTGATGACACTGTATCCCAGCTACCCGGTACCGCCTTACCCTGACTGTTCACCTGTTCAGCCTGTGTCGTTAATGCCCGTCCTGCACCATCATACGTCTTTCGAACTTGATAACCATTAGGCGCGGTTACCGTCACACTGTTACCACCGGCATCAGACTGATAGGCATAACTTACAACTAACTGATGACTGGTACCGTAATCAGCCACTACTTTGATGACCCGTCCCAGGGCATCATATGCATAGGCCGTTTTATTGCCCAGCGCATCCACACTCATCAGCGTCTGCCCTGTTACCATGCTGGTGTAGGTCTTAACCACAGGCGTTGTAATACCACCTGTTACCGCCGTTATCTGTGCACTTTTAATGTTGACTGGGAATTGTTTACCCCATAATGTCAGCTGCTGATTATCGCTATAGGTAATCGACTTACTAAGCGAATCAGCCGTGCTCGCTACATTAGTCAGCACCATTGCACTTGGCATACCGTAATCAGGTTGCGTTTGCAGGTGATGAAAAGTGAATGACTCGGTTAGTCCGGCTGTCCATACGTCGGGGGTTTTCTGATACAGCGTACTGCTGCTGGCAGGCAGAGTCACCCCTACCGGCATGGCTTTATCTTTTGAAGGCAATGTCTGCCAGCTAATCTTTGTTTGGGTTGGTAGTACTGCCGGGGTGCCCGGTAACGTCGCCGGTGTCGTCGTCTGCGTGATGATATTGTTCACAAACCCATTGGCATCGGCCGGCGCATACTGATTCGTGATGATGGTGCCATCTTCTTTTGTGGTTTTTAACACGTTGCCCTGATTATCATACTCATAGCTACTGCTGTGCTCTACCGGCGCCAGAGTCTGTCCACCCAACCCCTGCGTATCGACGGAGGTAGCCCCGTAAGCCTTAGTGGTAATCTTTGTAGCCAAAGAGTAGTTGGCTGGCAGTGAACTTATCGTACTGTTCAGCCAGTTAGGATACTGGTAATCCACCTCACTGATCAGCTTATGTGAACCCGGTGAATAAAGCTTCTGCTTCAAAATGAGATGATACTTATTGTACGTGGTGATAGCACTTGACCCGTCATTATTTGTTACCTGGGTCTGGTAGGTATAATTATCCGGACGCATATACAAGTTATCAACATCGTGCTGGTACACAATGCCTGCCGCATAACCTGAAAAATTGTGCCCGTTACCCAGCCCGTAGGTATAATCTGTCCTTAGCATCGGCTGATTAAATCCGGGCGTAACGAAATGAGACTTGACTACATGCAATTGTAAAACAGGGCCGCCTGTCGGAACAGGGATAGTCGTATATTGCAATACTTCACTTGCACCTGTTGAATAATTAATATTGGATATTAACCCGGAAACCCCAGATATTTCAGCATACTTGAAGGCTACCTGTGTTTTACCATCTGCAAAAAGAATATTTTGCAGATCAGCATTGCTAATAACCACTTTCACTGTATTCATACTGCCATCAGCTTGCAAGCTGTGTACTTGTATTCCGGTATTAGCATAGTCAACGTTTAGTAACGTTTTACCACTGTCATCAGTGATCGACCCAAGAAGGACGGCGGTTTGTACCCCGGTATAGTGGAAATACAGGCTATCACCCCGAGCATTTTCCAATCGCACCACATTCCCGTCACTGTTAAAGAACTCTTCACTACCATCTTTATGGGTCACGATCAGCAGATATTTGCCGGAAGGATCACCTCGCAAATGCACCGTGTCTAATTTATGGTACTTAATAGACGGTATATTACTCGACCATGTGAGCATATAATTGCCGCCTGTCGACAATTGCAACATCTTTGTCTCTTTATCATAATGAGATAAAGTACCGCTCCAACCAAAACCATAACCACTATTTCTCTGACTACTACTACTGTAATGAAGGCCGTAGTTATAATTAGGACCAAAACCACCATTGCCATAGACTTTACCCAAAGAGGTATTAAAACTATACGCCCCCGTTCTTCCATCAACACTGCCGCTGTACATAGAAGAAAAATTAAAGGCATTACTGGTAATCGTACTTTGTCCACCTGCTGTGTGGCCTGCAGTAAAAGCTTTATTATTGCCTGAGTTTGATGAAGGTGAGTGCTTGGACTCCCCCTCCTTCCGGTGCTCATCTGAGCCGTGAAGCCCGTGTGCAATCTGATGAATTTGATCGGCCATCACATACTGCGAGGACAGCAGCATAGATAATAAAGTAAAGATTATCAATATTGATCTATTTGTTTTTTTAAACATCAAAAAAAATACCTTAATATCTCAAAAAAGCAGTAGCTACAGCTTGCAATTAAATACGCTATAAGGAGGCAACCATAAACCTGTTAAGCTAGAATTATCTACGGTATTGCAGTAACAGAAAGTCGTTTATGGCGCCTAGGAAGTGAGTTCAATTTGTAGTTAGATAACAATTTAGCAACATGGCATAAATGTAGGTTGGAAGCACAACCTATTACGCATCATGACAATACATATTTAAATTTTTTAAATCTTGGGAGACGTGATTGCCATACAAATCAATCATTTTTACATTGAAATTTAGGTAGGTGATTCCATGGTGTCGTTGACTCTGTTCACTATCAGTAGAACTATCAAATAAAACAAATGCAGCGTTACCATCTAACCCATTAATATCGAATGTATAACCATCAGCTATATTTTTTACATGTAGACTGGCTTGCTCTTGTGACGGCACAACAAATGTTGCCCAAGTATTAAAACGCTTGACGTATCCCACGTGACCCACATGATCGTCATAAGTACTAGATTGGTAATATTGTTGAACTGGATCACCACTGAAAATAAAAGAGTCTCGACCCACTAGAGAGACTGCCCATACATTGTACTCAGGGTTACCAGCAGCCGCTGTTATATCAGCTATATTGTCTTGAATTCCGTTAATACTCAGTGTGAACTTATAATAACCTGCGCTATCACTGTCAATAGAACTTCCAGTAGAGTATGAGCATGCAGTACTTTCACCTACCTTAACTATCGGAGCATTAATAGAGTCAATCAAAGCAGGCGCATCCACTTCAGCACCACATGTATCAATTACATTACCGTCACTGGTATAAACCCGGGCACACACACTGATTTGAGGGCTGGGTTTTGTTGAGGTAAGATAAGTAACCAGATGATTTTCTGAATCACCCTTATTGCTTTTTTCTTCCTGTTTTGAATGCAAAGAGGCTAATGCTAACTGAGTTTGCGGTATCGCTGCATCATATCCGTTGTTTGTATAATTAAGACTCACCCCTCCAAGACCTGAAGGTGTAAAAGGAAGCCCTGTATGCTTGTTATACAAATGTACCGACTTTTCTAATACAGCCGGTGAAATTGACACTCCACTGTTCACTGTAATTACCAGCGGCGCTTCATTATAAGCATTGGCATAAATTTTATAATACCTACCTGTCGCTGTTGTTGGTGTAGTTATCGTGATGCCATTGACTGTCATGCCCTTTGGTAAGGGATAAAGATCTTCTGATGACCATACGCTTGGTGAACCAGAACTTTCCGGGCTAGTATTTGAACAATTATTAGTGCCTGAAGTGACCTTGCAGAAATAATCTTTTCCTGATGCAGCGATAGCGCATTGATTAAAAGCATAGTCTGTCCCCGAAGCATATTTAGTACACGACGGAGAATCATCCGAGCTAACCGCTAGCGTTTTGAAAAAGCTATTCACTGATACCGGCGCTGAGAAGATCCTGTCAGATAACGCATTGATAACCAGATAATCGCTATCAGATTTTTGTGTGACGGGAAGCCTGTAAACACCAGAGCAGGTAGTTTCATTACTATCTGCTTTACATAATTGTTGTCGGTTAACTAAAGAGCTGCCCCGATAATAATCGACTTCATACGTATCACCTTGATTTCCACCGCTAACGGTCACCCGCCAACCGGCAGCCCCATCAACTGGCACAACAGAGCTGACTTGGACCGCAGCTAGCGCTGAAGAGCACATAAATATAAATGCTATAAATACTGATATTTTCAATGAAATTTACCTGTGTACGAGAGAAATTTTATAAATATGAAAAATTAGTGGTTTGAGCTATGAATTGACATCTTCATTGAGATAATCTTGGCATTTCACCTACCCCAATATGTACGCAATGAAGGCCGCCAACTCATTAGCTACCAAGCTTAAAGAAAACCTACCTTGGTATCAAGCCATAATTTTGTTATTGGCGAAGTTTATGCTTTCTCTACTAATTGCGTAATGAGAACCTTTACCAAGTAGACGAACTTCTCTGGTCTAATGGAACCGGACACTTAAATTAAGAGGCAATATTTGTTAATCAATAAAGGTGTTCAGTTCCATTAGACCTGAACAACGAATTCTGTACATCACTAACTGGATAGAACGACTCAATAAGGAGATTCGTAAAGTCAGCAGGCACGTTAATTCGTTTCCGAATACTGATTCTGTTTTTAAATATGATTTATATGGTAATTGACCGACTGGAAAGCACAACTTATTCCAGATCGGTAACAAACTTTTATCCAGATCAAGAGCATATGAACAATGTTTTTCATCCTGAATAAACACAGAGTTATTGGCACTACCACTCTAGTTTATTTTTGGAAAGCAATCTGGCTTATTATCAATGTTTTGCAACAGAGCCTGCTTTCCATAACCGAGGTGTTCTTCCAGTTCAGCGCAAGCATTTTTGCAACCGACAGCTTCAGTAACAGCCTGCTGAGCTCAACTAAATCATCCTGCGGTTTGACCTGATCTGTGATATGACTGACTAGGTTTTCATCAAGTTCAACAACCATTATTTACCCTTCCAAGGAAAAATAAACAATAGCCGTTTACACTATCTTTTCTACATGCTCGGTTTTACATCAATAAAGAAATCTGGAGTTTTCCCATAGCTCTTTATTCTGATCGATACTGGGTCTAATTGAAAATCCTTCATAACATGATGTGTATGTTTTCCATTTGGTGTATCAAAAAATGCATGCATCAACTCATCTGTTCCTGATTTCAATCCATTAGTTTTCGTTTCTGTTTCCTCATTCAGAACAAGTCTTCTAATTAACACATCAGGATTTTGAGTTATGTTAATATCTAGGTTATTGTCTTTTATATATTCTAATGCCTTTAAATACTGCATTCTTGTAACATCATTTGCATGAAAACTAGCACCAGGGTTCTTAAATGAAGCTAAAAACTCCCATTTATTCTCATAAAATTCAATCTCAAAAGTAGACTCTTTTTCCCTCCGGTGTAATTCAGATGAAACGGATATGGATATTATTTTATCCTTACTACCGTTTGTGGATATTTCATGCGTAAAATCATCTAGTTCTTGTTGTGCACCTTCAGGGAGAGCATCAGTAATCGCCTGTAGTCTGCGAGGACAAATATTATGAACCAGTATATTCTCTTTTCCTACAAAATACCTGTGCCGTCGATAGACTTCTAGGTTATACACCGCTACAGGCACTCCCTTAACGCCATAACTCACCCCACAGTGATTTTCCTTTCCTGACTCACACACTACATGCACCTGATCACCAGTAGCACTCACTAACCGATCTTTAGGGGACACATTCTGTATTTGTTCAAATTTCTTTTTATTGGCCACATAAAACTTATGGTTAGGCGTGGCAGTGATTTTGTTGAATTTGCCAGTTTTCAGATCTTTAAAGGTATACGTGCGCACCTCCAGTACATGCCGCTCAAAGGTGGCAATGGCAGGACTTTTATGGATCTGCTTAATTTCTAAATGGGTCGTATTGATTGTATCGGGTTTAATGGCTGTGACATGCCCATACACATTATTGATTCCAAATTCCTTAATCGTTACCGGCACCCAGCCTTGTTTTTGTTGTATCTGCTGCCACAGCTTAACTATTGATTTAGGCCTAAGCAGGTTCATATGCTCGGTACAGCGCAAAACAGCTTTTCCCTCAGTGTTAAAAGCTTTCTTACAGCCAGAAATTACTTTATCAGCATATGAGGCTTTAAAGGGGTAGTTATCATAATAAGTAAAGTCTATTTCTTCCCAGGTTTTAGGGGTAATGGCCGCGGAGTCATAGGATGTTTTTTGTTTGGTATGTTTACTTTTAGTATCCACACTGCCTGTTAATATATATTCATCTAACTGAATATCTTTAATTGGTTTATTTGTAATTCCATGAGTATTTGCGGTTGCAGTAGCAACAAGAGTCTTACCTGTAAAACAAGCTGAGGTTGCAGGCTCAGTATCACCTATTTCTGCTGACTCTCCTGTCTTGAAGCTATCACCAAAACCACCTATTGCGGCACCGACTCCTGTTCCAATCGCCACATAACTTAAGGTATCAATGGTTTGACCATTACCTTTTGTGGCATAACCCATAATCGTCGCCGCAGTGGCTGTACCTGTTGCGGTGATGGCCAGTACTGCTGTCGTAACCGCAGCCACCTTACTTAGTGTACTGGCTGAGGAATAAATACTCTCAGCAGCAGAACCTACCGACTCAACATCACCGCCGATAGCTGTTGCAATTCCCACAACGGCTGCACTGATACCCAATCCCAGAGCTGCCTTATTATGCCCCTGTTTAGCTTCTATACGAGAAGCAATATCAAGCGAAGATGATGTAACCGTACCAATACCGAGTGCGACCAGCCCAGGATTTTCTGTGATGACTCCACCAACGATCATAGCCACACCGGCAACCTCACCTACAATATCCAAGGCCCATCCCAGCCAGGACGGCATATGCCCGGACGGATCTCCATACATCACCGGATTATTCTTCGCAAAGATATAGCCGTTAAACCCGCCTTTTCCGAACGGTGAGGCACTGTCCATGCTCATAAAACGTCGCATCACCGGATTATAGGCACGGTGATATCCCTGCCCTAAAAACTGGTAACCGCTGGCCGGATCTTTCAACTCACCATCAAAGCCCCAGAGGTTCTGCTCTAACAGTGGCGTGACTTTCCCTGACTCCGTTTTGGACGCACTACCTGCACGTCCTTCGATCCCGTATGGCGTATACAGGCGTGAATCCCCCAAGCTTACTTTGCCCGCCGAATCAACCATTGCCTCACTCAGCACACTGCCACTTTGGTCGGTGATCGTATAATGGGTGGTGCCATCTGGGGTAATTTCACCAATACGTCCGGCTCCATACAATACGGTCGTAGTCTTACCTCCCTGCTCCAGCGCACTGAGCCCTGCAGCACCATATTCAAAATATAACGGCGCCTGACCCGGAGCACTCTCTTTCACCTGAACATGAGCACCGTTATACAGATAACGGACGGTGCCTTGTTTAGTTTTGACACTGGCCATCTGATCAAAAGGGGTATAAGTAATAAACTGGTTGTGTTCGTTAGTGGTAATATTTCCGTCGTTATCATAGCGCAAAGTGGCACTCTGTCCGTAGGCAGAGTTACTGTTCGTATAATTGCGCAACTGTATGGGGTCTGTGCTGTCAAAGTGATAGGTGGTAGTGTTGGTCTGTGGTCCCTTCGCACTCAGCACATCCGTGGCTACTGTTTTAATGTTGTTCCATTCATCAAACGTATAATGCTGATCCTTAATGGTATTGCCTATATTATCCTTCGGACACAGTGAGCCGTTGCAGGTATAGTTCAGCAGATTGTTGATACTGTCATATTGATACTGCTCTGTGGTACTTGTTCCACCTGAAGAACGCACTCTTGAGGTCAGATCACCGTCCTGCAAATAATGGAACTGATAGTCCGCCACCTGGTTCAGATGATTATTCTGCATTACCCCGGTCTGATACGCCGATAACTGCCCCAGAGTATTGTAGGTATAGGCGGTTTTCACCGGCCCTTTCACCAACTGAATAAGCCGACCGGCAAGATCATAAGTAAAGTTTTCCAAAGACTTGCCCTGACGATCCACACGGCTCAACTGTCCCAGATCATCATAATGATACAACGCCTGTTGCTGTCCCTGACGGGTGACACTGACCGGACGGCCGGCCTGCGTATACTGGTAATCTTCCGTAAAAGCAGGCAGAGTATCGCCGGCTATGGCACCGGTGGTATGGGTAGATAACTGCAATAATCGGCCGTTATCCGCATACTGGTAATCCGTTGTTCCGGTTTTATCCTGACGGCTGATCAATGCATTAGTGACCATATCATAAGACAAAGTAACTTTGTCCTCCGGATGATCAACCACCGATTGCGTCACCACCTCGCCCCAGTCATTATACGTATAATGCATATGCGCACTATTGGGTGTTATATAATCTGTGAGCTCACCCACTTTGTTATACGTATAGTGCCAACTATGCCCCAAAACATCCGTGCTTTTGATCAGCTCGTTAAAAGCATTATATTCACGTTGTCCCAGTGTGACATCCTTGCCAGAGGTGGCATTACCGACACTAATCAGATTATTGTTACTGTCATAGTGATAGGTTTGCACAGCCCCATTGGGTAGTGTTTTGCTGATCGCTCTGCCTTTTGCATCATAAGCGAAATGCGTCACATGACCGTCAGTATCCGTTGCTACTAACACCTGATGCGCTGCATTATAGGTGGCATAACCGACGTTATACCAAGCTTTTGCCGTAATAGCCTGACGCAACCAGCCTTGCAACCAGACAGTGTCAAAGGGTTTCCCGGCAGCAATATCGCTGGAAAGATGCGCCTGAAGCTCACTTTTCAGGTCACCGGTATAAAGTGGTTGCCCCTTATCATTGCTGATGGCTGGATCCAGACTGAACAGATAAGTGGCTACTTTGTCCCCGCGGGCATCGGTCTGGCTGACGGATAAATGCCGCGCTTGGCAGGCATGTGCAACACCATTGACCGTACACAGACTCGCACCACTGACTGTGGCATCCACCGGTAACAGCGCATAGCTGTAACTGCGCCGTGTCAGAGCATCCACCCCAACAACACCGGCCTGACCTCTGAAATTGGACTTGCCAATGAAACGCCCTAAGGCATCATAATGGTAAGTGGTTATAAAACGTTGTAGCTTACCCACTTCATTGGTGTCATACGCTGTCGTTTGAGCAATCTTTCCATCGGCATTATAGGTTTGTGATGACACTGTATCCCAGCTACCCGGTACCGCCTTACCCTGACTGTTCACCTGTTCAGCCTGTGTCGTTAATGCCCGTCCTGCACCATCATACGTCTTTCGAACTTGATAACCATTAGGCGCGGTTACCGTCACACTGTTACCACCCGCATCAGACTGATAGGCATAACTTACAACTAACTGATGACTGGTACCGTAATCAGCCACTACTTTGATGACCCGTCCCAGGGCATCATATGCATAGGCCGTTTTATTGCCCAGCGCATCCACACTCATCAGCGTCTGCCCTGTTACCATGCTGGTGTAGGTCTTAACCACAGGCGTTGTAATACCACCTGTTACCGCCGTTATCTGTGCACTTTTAATGTTGACTGGGAATTGTTTACCCCATAATGTCAGCTGCTGATTATCGCTATAGGTAATCGACTTACTAAGCGAATCAGCCGTGCTCGCTACATTAGTCAGCACCATTGCACTTGGCATACCGTAATCAGGTTGCGTTTGCAGGTGATGAAAAGTGAATGACTCGGTTAGTCCGGCTGTCCATACGTCGGGGGTTTTCTGATACAGCGTACTGCTGCTGGCAGGCAGAGTCACCCCTACCGGCATGGCTTTATCTTTTGAAGGCAATGTCTGCCAGCTAATCTTTGTTTGGGTTGGTAGTACTGCCGGGGTGCCCGGTAACGTCGCCGGTGTCGTCGTCTGCGTGATGATATTGTTCACAAACCCATTGGCATCGGCCGGCGCATACTGATTCGTGATGATGGTGCCATCTTCTTTTGTGGTTTTTAACACGTTGCCCTGATTATCATACTCATAGCTACTGCTGTGCTCTACCGGCGCCAGAGTCTGTCCACCCAACCCCTGCGTATCGACGGAGGTAGCCCCGTAAGCCTTAGTGGTAATCTTTGTAGCCAAAGAGTAGTTGGCTGGCAGTGAACTTATCGTACTGTTCAGCCAGTTAGGATACTGGTAATCCACCTCACTGATCAGCTTATGTGAACCCGGTGAATAAAGCTTCTGCTTCAAAATGAGATGATACTTATTGTACGTGGTGATAGCACTTGACCCGTCATTATTTGTTACCTGGGTCTGGTAGGTATAATTATCCGGACGCATATACAAGTTATCAACATCGTGCTGGTACACAATGCCTGCCGCATAACCTGAAAAATTGTGCCCGTTACCCAGCCCGTAGGTATAATCTGTCCTTAGCATCGGCTGATTAAATCCGGGCGTAACGAAATGAGACTTGACTACATGCAATTGTAAAACAGGGCCGCCTGTCGGAACAGGGATAGTCGTATATTGCAATACTTCACTTGCACCTGTTGAATAATTAATATTGGATATTAACCCGGAAACCCCAGATATTTCAGCATACTTGAAGGCTACCTGTGTTTTACCATCTGCAAAAAGAATATTTTGCAGATCAGCATTGCTAATAACCACTTTCACTGTATTCATACTGCCATCAGCTTGCAAGCTGTGTACTTGTATTCCGGTATTAGCATAGTCAACGTTTAGTAACGTTTTACCACTGTCATCAGTGATCGACCCAAGAAGGACGGCGGTTTGTACCCCGGTATAGTGGAAATACAGGCTATCACCCCGAGCATTTTCCAATCGCACCACATTCCCGTCACTGTTAAAGAACTCTTCACTACCATCTTTATGGGTCACGATCAGCAGATATTTGCCGGAAGGATCACCTCGCAAATGCACCGTGTCTAATTTATGGTACTTAATAGACGGTATATTACTCGACCATGTGAGCATATAATTGCCACCTGTCGACAATTGCAACATTTTTGTCTCTTTATCATAATGAGATAAAGTACCGCTCCAACCAAAACCATAACCACTGTTTTTTTGACTACTACTACTGTAATGAAGGCCGTAGTTATAATTAGGACCAAAACCACCATTGCCATAGACTTTACCCAAAGAGGCATTAAAACTATACGCCCCTGTTCTTCCATCAACACTACCGCTGTACATAGAAGAAAAATTAAAGGCATTACTGGTAATCGTACTTTGTCCACCTGCTGTGTGGCCTGCAGTAAAAGCTTTATTATTGCCTGAGTTTGATGAAGGTAAGTGCTTGGACTCCCCCTCCTTCCGGTGCTGATATGAGCTGTGAAGCCCGTGTGCAATTTGATGAATTTGATCGGCCATCACATACTGCGAGGACAGCAGCATAGATATTACAGTAAAGATTACTAATATTGATCTATTTATTTTTTTTAACATCAAAAAAAATACCTTAATATCTCAAAAAAGTAGTCGGGGTAAAATGCAGGGGAGCATATAAAATAGTTGTCGTTTTCTTGGAAATACTGTATTACAATACAGCGGACAGTTTGTGACTAATTGAATTCCATGAGCATCATCTGTAACTATTTTGAATTCAATACAGAAGACAAATGATGTAAGACATAGTAAACAAAATTATGAAGTAAATGTCCAGAATAAAAGCTACAAAGTACGTTTGCTACAGCACTACTGTCTGTGTTGATGGTTTTTCAGGGCAAAGCAACGTTCAGAAACATGAGCCTCTACTGAGAGCTATCTTTGTCGGTCTTTAAAGTGCTAGGATGTTTATAAGGTTTGATGCTATTTAACGCCTTACCCAGAGAGCGGTTAGCTGCTTTCTGATTACAGTTAGAAGAGAGATAAAAGTGGAAAGTCTCTTGTTTTTTGGTTATTGCCCGCTATAAATACATTCATTACCCTTTAACCCAGACATAGGTTTCATCAACTGATCTGAGCCGTGAAGCCCGTGTGCAATCTGATGAATTTGATCGGCTATCACATACTGCGAGGACAGTAGTATGGATAGTAAAGTAAAGATTACTAATGTTGATCTATTTATTTTTTTAACATAAAAAAAATGCCTTAATATCTCAAAAAAGTAGTAGCTACAGCTTGCAATTAAATACGCTACAAGGAGGCAACCATAAACCTGTTAAGCTAGAATCATCTACTGTATCGCAGTAATAGAAAGTCGTTTATGGCGCCTGGGAAGTAATTTCAATTTGTAGTTAGATAACAATTTCTCAACATGGTATAAATGCAGGTTGGAAGCACAATCTATTACGCATTATTACAATACATATTTAAATTTTTTAAATCTTGGGAGACTTGATTGCCATACCAATCAGTCATTGTTACTTTGAAATTTAGGTAGGTGATTCCATGGCGTAGTTGACCCTGATCACTATCAGTAGAACTATCAAATAAAACAAATGCAGCGTTACCATCTAACCTATTAATGTCGAATGTATAACCATCACCTATATTTTTTACATGTAGACTGGCATGCTTATTTGCCGGCACAAAAAATGTGGCCCAAGTATTAAAACGCTTGACGTAGTATTCCTCGACATGATCGTCATAAGTACTAGATTGGTAATATTGTTGAACTGGATCACCACTGAAAGTAAAAGAGTCTTGACCATCTGGATGGACTGACCATACATTGTGCTCAGGGTCACCAGCAGTCGATGTTAGGCCAACTATATTGTCTTGAACTCCGTTAATACTCAGTGTGAACTTATAATAACCTGCGCTATCACTGTCAATCGAACTTCCAGTAGAGAATGGGCATGCAGTACTTTCACCTACCTTAACTATCGGAACATTAATAGAGCCAATCAAAGCAGGCGCATCCACTTCAGCACCACATGTATCAATTACATTACCGTCACTGGTATAAACCCGGGCACACACACTGATTTGAGGGCTAGGTTTTGTTGAGGTAAGATAAGTAATTAGATGATTTTCTGAATCACCCACATTGCTTTTATCTTCCTGCTTTGAATGCAAAGAGGCTAATGCTAACTGAGTTTGCGGTATCGCTGTATCATATCCGTTGTTTGTATAATTAAGACTCACCCCTCCAAGACCTGAAGGTGTAAAAGGAAGCCCTGTATTCTTGTTATACAAATATACCGACTTTTCTAATACAGCTGGTGAAATTGACACTCCACTGTTCACTGTAATCATCAGCGGTGCTTCATTATAACCATTGCCATAAATTTTATAATACTTACCTGCTGCTGTTGTTGGTGTAGTTATTGTGATGCCACTGACGGTCACGCCCTTTGGTAAGGGATAAAGATCTTCTGATGACCATACGCTTGGTGAACCAGAACTTTCCGGGCTGGTATTTGAACAATTATTAGTGCCTGAAGTGACCTTGCAGAAATAATCTTTTCCTGATGCAGCAATAGCGCATTGATTAAAAGCATAGTCTGTTCCCGAAGCATATTTAGTACACGACGGAGAATCATCCGAGTTAACCGCTAGCGTTTTGAAAAAGCTATTCACTGATACCGGCGCTGAGAAGATTCTGTCAGATAACGCATTGATAACAAGATAATCGCTATCAGATTTTTGTGTGACGGGAAGCCTGTAAACACCAGAGCAGGTAGTTTCATTACTATCTGCTTTACATAATTGTTGTCGGTTAACTAAAGAGCTTCCCCGATAATAATCGACTTCATACGTATCACCTTGATTTCCACCGCCAACGGTCACCCGCCAACCGGCAGCCCCATAAACTGGCACAACAGAGCTGACTTGGACCGCAGCTAGCGCTGAAGAGCACATAAATATAAATGCTATAAATACTGATATTTTCAATGAAATTTACCTGTGAACGAGAGGAGTTTTATATAAAAAAATTATAGATTTGGACTATGAATTGACATATCCATTGAGATAATCTCGGCATCTCACCTCCACCAATAAGTACGCAATGAAGGCCACCAACTCATAAGCTACCAAGCTTAAAGAAAATCTACCTGAGTATCAAGCCATAATTTTGTTATTGGCAAAGTTTATGCTTTCTCTACTAATTGCGTAATGAGAACCTTTACCAGGTAGACTAACTTCTCTGGTCTAATGGAGCCGGACACTTAAATTAAGAGGCAATATTTGTTAATCAATAAAGGTGTTCAGTTCCATTAGACCAGAACAACGAATACTGTACACCACTAATTGGGTAGAACGGCTCAATAAGGAGATTCGTAAAGTCAGCAGGCACGTTAATTCGTTTCCGAATACAGATTCTATTTTAAATATGATTTATATGGTAATTAACCGACTGGAAAGCACAACTTATTCCAGATCGGTAACAAACTTTTATCCAGATCAAGAGCATATGAACACTGTTTTTCATCCTGAATAGACATAGAGTTATTGGTACTACCACTCTAGTTTATTTTTGGGAAGCAATCTGGCTTATTATCAATGTGTTGCAACAGAGCCTGCTTTCCATAACCGAGGTGTTCTTCCAGTTCAGCGCAAGCATTTTTGCAACCGACAGCTTCAGTAACAGCCTGCTGAGCTCAACTAAATCATCCTGCGGTTTGACCTGATCTGTGATATGACTGACTAGGTTTTCATCAAGTTCAACAACCATTGTTTACCCTTCCAAGGAAAAGTAAACAATAGCCGTTTACACAATTTATTCTACATACTCCCAAAAACACTTCATAGCACATTTTTAATTACACCCCCTCAATCACCATGGATAATATGCTTCATTAAATGGGTTTAAAGGTGTAAAAATATCTGGAATAAATTCCATTTTACCTTCGAACACTTTAACTTGACCAAGCCATCTTATTTTGCTCATAGGGATTTCTGATAAAAATTGCACCTCCCCCGATTGGCTAGCATCATAAGGCGCATTTATTCCTTTTAATATATCGTCGCTTAAAGAGTTAAATCTAATTACAGGTAATCCCTCTGCTGCAATTCCATAAACATTCATCATATCATGTGCATCACCACCAGTAGATGCTACCGTAGCACTTAATATCCCATCCTTATTCATATATTCTGTGGCGGAAATAGCCCAAGGAACTACACTGTCTGCATGCATGTCACCATCAATAATTAGTTTATTTATATCTTTAGACGTAAAATTTTCTGATAAAGCTTCTCTAATTTCAGGTCGTATTCGAAATCCTCCATCTTCTTCTAACTCAAAATAACTCCTGGAATCTACTCTTATAGCTTTCTGTAGATCTGTTGAAGCATAATCTATAGCATTAAGTAATGGAGGAATATAGATAGATTCATCACCCTCATAATTATGATCACCTTCTGGCATACCTCCATCACTATCTTCTGAATCTGAATCGCATGTATTATGCACCAACACTTGATCTTTACCCACAAAGTACTGGTGCTTCCGATAAATCTCCAAGTTATACACGGCGACAGGAACATCTTTTGTTCCATAACTCATCCCGCAATGATTATCCTTTCCTAGGTCACACACCAATCGCACCTGATCCCCTGTAGCACTGATCAGTTGATCTTTCGGTGACACATTCAGGATTGACTCAAATACCTTTTTATTAGCTACATAAAATTTATGATTTGGGGTAGCCGTTACTTTACTGACTTTTCCCGTTTTCAGGTCTTTAAAGGTATACGTACGCACCTCTGGTACATGTCGTTCAAAGGTAGATATCACAGGGCTGTGATGGTTTTTATTGATATTAAGATAAGTGGTATTCACTGTCCTAGATTTAATGGTAGTAATATGCCTATGCACATTATTGATTCCAAATTCCTTAATGGTGACAGGCACCCATCCTTGCTTCTGTTGTTCCCGTTGCCATTTCCTGACCATCGATTTGGGGCGCAGCATGTCCATGTGCTCGGTGCAACGCAGTACGGTCGTTCCATTGCGATTACTGGCTCTTCTGCATTCCGGGATGCTTTTATCAACGTACGATGCCTTATAAGGAAAATCGTCTGTGTAGATAAAGTCTACCTCTTCCCAGGTTTTAGGGGTAATGGCCGTGGAGTCATAGGATGTTTTTTGTTTGGTATGTTTACTTTTAGTATCCACACTGCCTGTTAATACATATTCACCTAACTGAATATCTTTAATTGATTTATTTGTAATTCCATGAGTATTTGCAGTAGCAGTAGCAGTAGCAGTAGCAGTAGCAGTAGCAACAAGAGTCTTACCTGTAAAACAACCTGAGGTTGCAGGCTCAGCATCACCTATTTCTGCTGACTCTCCCGTGTTGAAGCCATCACCAAAACCACCTATTCCGGCACCGACTCCTGCTCCAATCGCCACATAACTTAAGGTATCAATGGTTTGACCATTACCTTTTGTGGCATAACCCATAATCATCGCCGCAGTGGCTGTACCTGTTGCGGTGATGGCCAGTACTGCTGTCGTAACCGCAGCCACCTTACTTAGTGTACTGGCTGAGGAATAAATACTCTCAGCAGCAGAACCTACCGACTCAACATCACCGCCGATAGCTGTTGCAATTCCCACAACGGCTGAACTGATACCCAATCCCAGAGCTGCCTTATTATGCCCCTGTTTAGCTTCTATACGAGAAGCAATATCAAGCGAAGATGATGTAACCGTACCAATACCGAGTGCGACTAGCCCAGGATTTTCTGTGATGACTCCACCAACGATCATGGCCACACCGGCAACCTCACCTACAATATCCAAGGCCCATCCCAGCCAAGACGGCATATGCCCGGACGGATCTCCATACATCACCGGATTATTCTTCGCAAAGATATAGCCGTTAAACCCGCCTTTTCCGAACGGTGAGGCACTGTCCATGCTCATAAAACGTCGCATCACCGGATTATAGGCACGGTGATATCCCTGCCCTAAAAACTGGTAACCGCTGGCCGGATCTTTCAACTCACCATCAAAGCCCCAGAGGTTCTGCTCTAACAGTGGTGTGACTTTCCCTGACTCCGTTTTGGACGCACTACCTGCACGTCCTTCGATCCCGTACGGCGTATACAGGCGTGAACCCCCCAATCTTACTTTGCCCGCCGAATCAACCATTGCCTCACTCAGCACACTGCCACTTTGGTCGGTGATCGTATAATGGGTGGTGCCATCTGGGGTAATTTCACCAATACGTCCGGCTCCATACAATACGGTCGTAGTCTTACCTCCCTGCTCCAGCGCACTGAGCCCTGCAGCACCATATTCAAAATATAACGGCGCCTGACCCGGAGCACTCTCTTTCACCTGAACATGAGCACCGTTATACAGATAACGGACGGTGCCTTGTTTAGTTTTGACACTGGCCATCTGATCAAAAGGGGTATAAGTAATAAACTGGTTGTGTTCGTTAGTGGTAATATTTCCGTCGTTATCATAGCGCAAAGTGGCACTCTGTCCGTAGGCAGAGTTACTGTTCGTATAATTGCGCAACTGTATGGGGTCTGTGCTGTCAAAGTGATAGGTGGTAGTGTTGGTCTGTGGTCCCTTCGCACTCAGCACATCCGTGACTACTGTTTTAATGTTGTTCCATTCATCAAACGTATAATGCTGATCCTTAATGGTATTGCCTATATTATCCTTCGGACACAGTGAGCCGTTGCAGGTATAGTTCAGCAGATTGTTGATACTGTCATATTGATACTGCTCTGTGGTACTTGTTCCACCTGAAGAACGCACTCTTGAGGTCAGATCACCGTCCTGCAAATAATGGAACTGATAGTCCGCCACCTGGTTCAGATGATTATTCTGCATTACCCCGGTCTGATACGCCGATAACTGCCCCAGAGTATTGTAGGTATAGGCGGTTTTCACCGGCCCTTTCACCAACTGAATAAGCCGACCGGCAAGATCATAAGTAAAGTTTTCCAAAGACTTGCCCTGACGATCCACACGGCTCAACTGTCCCAGATCATCATAATGATACAACGCCTGTTGCTGTCCCTGACGGGTGACACTGACCGGACGGCCGGCCTGCGTATACTGGTAATCTTCCGTAAAAGCAGGCAGAGTATCGCCGGCTATCGCACCGGTAGTATGGGTAGATAACTGCAATAATCGGCCGTTATCCGCATACTGGTAATCCGTTGTTCCGGTTTTATCCTGACGGCTGACCAATGCATTAGTGACCATATCATAAGACAAAGTAACTTTGTCCTCCGGATGATCAACCACCGATTGCGTCACCACCTCGCCCCAGTCATTATACGTATAATGCATATGCGCACTATTGGGTGTTATATAATCTGTGAGCTCACCCACTTTGTTATACGTATAGTGCCAACTATGCCCCAAAACATCCGTGCTTTTGATCAGCTCGTTAAAAGCATTATATTCACGTTGTCCCAGTGTGACATCCTTGCCAGAGGTGGCATTACCGACACTAATCAGATTATTGTTACTGTCATAGTGATAGGTTTGCACAGCCCCATTGGGTAGTGTTTTGCTGATTGCTCTGCCTTTTGCATCATAAGCGAAATGCGTCACATGACCGTCAGTATCCGTTGCTACTAACACCTGATGCGCTGCATTATAGGTGGCATAACCGGCATTATACCAAGCTTTTGCCGTAATAGCCTGACGCAACCAGCCTTGCAACCAGACAGTGTCAAAGGGTTTCCCCGCAGCAATATCGCTGGAAAGATGCGCCTGAAGCTCACTTTTCAGGTCAGCGGTATAAAGTGATTGCCCCTTATCATTGGTGATGGCCGGATCCAGACTGAACAGATAAGTGGCTACTTTGTCCCCGCGGGCATCGGTCTGGCTGACGGATAAATGCCGCGCTTGGCAGGCATGTGCAACACCATTGACCGTACACAGACTTGCACCACTGACTGTGGCATCCACCGGTAACAGCGCATAGCTGTAACTGCGCCGTGTCAGAGCATCCACCCCAACAATACCGGCCTGACCTCTGAAATTGGACTTGCCAATGAAACGCCCTAAGGCATCATAATGGCAAGTGGTTATAAAACGTTGTAGCTTACCCACTTCATTGGTGTCATACGCTGTCGTCTGAGCAATCTTTCCATCGGCATTATAGGTTTGTGATGACACTGTATCCCAGCTACCCGGTACCGCCTTACCCTGACTGTTCACCTGTTCAGCCTGTGTCGTTAACATCCGTCCTGCACCATCATATGTCTTTTGAAACTGATAACCATTAGGCGCAGTTACCGTCACACTGTTACCACCGACATCAGACTGATAGGCATAACTTGCAACCAACTGATGACTGGTGCCGTAATCAGCCACTACTTTGATGACCCGTCCCAGGGCATCATATGCATAGGCCGTTTTATTACCCAGCGCATCCACACTCATCAGCGTCTGCCCTGTTACCATGCTGGTGTAGGTCTTAACCACAGGCGTTGTAATACCACCTTTTACCGCCGTTATCTGTGCACTTTTAATGTTGACTGGGAATTGTTTACCCCATAATGTCAGCTGCTGATTATCGCTATAGGTAATCGACTTATTAAGCGAATCAGCCGTGCTCGCTACATTAGTCAGCACCATTGCACTTGGCATACCGTAATCAGGTTGCGTTTGCAGGTGATGAAAAGTGAATGACTCGGTTAGTCCGGCTGTCCATACGTCGGGGGTTTTCTGATACAGCGTACTGCTGCTGGCAGGCAGAGTCACCCCTACCGGCATGGCTTTATCTTTTGAAGGCAATGTCTGCCAGCTAATCTTTGTTTGGGTTGGTAGTACTGCCGGGGTGCCCGGTAACGTCGCCGGTGTCGTCGTCTGCGTGATGATATTGTTCACAAACCCATTGGCATCGGCCGGCGCATACTGATTCGTGATGATGGTGCCATCTTCTTTTGTGGTTTTTAACACGTTGCCCTGATTATCATACTCATAGCTACTGCTGTGCTCTACCGGCGCCAGAGTCTGTTCACCCAGCCTCTGCGTATCGACGGAGGTAGCCCCGTAAGCCTTAGTGGTAATCTTTGTAGCCAAAGAGTAGTTGGCTGGCAGTGAACTTATCGTACTGTTCAGCCAGTTAGGATACTGGTAATCCACCTCACTGATCAGCTTATGTGAACCTGGTGAATAAAGCTTCTGCTTCAAAATGAGATGATACTTATTGTACGTGGTGATAGCACTTGACCCGTCATTATTTGTTACCTGGGTCTGGTAGGTATAATTATCTGGACGCATATACAAGTTATCAACATCGTGCTGGTACACAATGCCTGCCGCATAACCTGAAAAATTGTGCCCGTTACCCAGCCCGTAGGTATAATCTGTCCTTAGCATCGGCTGATTAAATCCGGGCGTAACGAAATGAGACTTGACTGCATGCAATTGTAAAACAGGGCCGCCTGTCGGAACAGGGATAGTCGTATATTGTAATACTTCACTTGCGCCTGTTGAATAATTAATATTGGTTATTAACCCGGAAACCCCAGATATCTCAGCATACTTGAAGGCTACCTGTGTTTTGCCATCTGCAAAAAGAATATTTTGCAGATGAGCATTGCTAATAACCACTTTCACTGTATTCATACTGCCATCAGCTTGCAAGCTGTGTACTTGTATTCCGGTATTAGCATAGTCAACGTTTAATAACGTTTTACCACTGTCATCAGTGATCGACCCAAGAAGGACGGCGGTTTGTACCCCGGTATAGTGGAAATACAGGCTATCACCCCGAGCATTTTCCAATCGCACCACATTCCCGTCACTGTTAAAGAACTCTTCACTACCATCTTTATGGGTCACGATCAGCAGATATTTGCCGGAAGGATCACCTCGCAAATGCACCGTGTCTAATTTATGGTACTTAATAGACGGTATATTACTCGACCATGTGAGCATATAATTGCCGCCTGTCGACAATTGCAACATCTTTGTCTCTTTATCATAATGAGATAAAGTACCGCTCCAACCAAAACCATAACCACTATTTCTCTGACTACTACTACTGTAATGAAGGCCGTAGTTATAATTAGGACCAAAACCACCATTGCCATAGACTTTACCCAAAGAGGCATTAAAACTATACGCCCCTGTTCTTCCATCAACACTACCGCTGTACATAGAAGAAAAATTAAAGGCATTACTGGTAATCGTACTTTGTCCACCTGCTGTGTGGCCTGCAGTAAAAGCTTTATTATTGCCTGAGTTTGATGAAGGTAAGTGCTTGGACTCCCCCTCCTTCCGGTGCTGATCTGAGCCGTGAAGCCCGTGTGCAATCTGATGAATTTGATCGGCCATCACATACTGCGAGGACAGCAGCATGGATAGTAAAGTAAAGGTTACCAATATTGATCTATTTGTTTTTTTAAACATCAAAAACAACGCCTTTATCTCAAAAAAGTAGTAGCTACAGCTTGCAATTAAATACGCTATAAGGAGGCAACCATAAACCTGTTAAGCTAGAATTATCTACGGTATTGCAGTAACAGAAAATCGTTTATGGCGCCTAGGAAGTGAGTTCAATTTGTAGTTAGATAACAATTTCGCAACATGGCATAAATGTAGGTTGGAAGCACAAGCTATTACGCATCATGACAATACATATTTAAATTTTTTAAATCTTGGGAGACGTGATTGCCATACAAATCAATCATTTTTACATTGAAATTTAGGTAGGTGATTCCATGGTGCCGTATATCTTTATTATAATCAGTGCTACTATCAAAAAAAACATATCCAGCATTACCATCTAACCCATCAATGTCGAATGTATAACCATCACTTATATTTTTTCCATGTAGAATGGCATGCTTATTTACCGGCACAACAAATGAGGCCCAAGTATTATAACGCTTAACCATTCCCTCAAAAGTCACATGATCGTCATAAGTACTAGATTGGTAATATTGTTGAACTGGATCATCACTGAAAGTAAAAGAGTCTCGACCCGCTATAGAGACTGACCATACATTGTACTCAGGGTTACCAGCAGTCGCTGTTAGGCCAACTATATTGTCTTGAACTCCGTTAATACTCAGTGTGAACTTATAATAACCTGCGCTATCACTGTCAATAGAACTTCCAGTAGAGTATGGGCATGCAGTACTTTCATCTACCTTAACTGTCAGAGCATTAATAGAGCCAATCAAAGCAGGCGCATCCACTTCAGCACCACATGTATCAATTACATTACCGTCACTGGTATAAACCCGGGCACACACACTGATTTGAGGGCTGGCTTTTGTTGAGGTAAGATAGGCAATCAGATGATTTTCTGAATCACCCACATTGCTTTTATCTTCCTGCTTTGAATGTAAAGAGGCTAATGCTAACTGAGTTTGCGGTATCGCTGTATCATATCCGTTGTTTGTATAATTAAGACTCACCCCTCCAAGACCTGAAGGTGTAAAAGGAAGCCCTGTATTCTTGTTATACAAATATACCGACTTTTCTAATACAGCTGGTGAAATTGACACTCCACTGTTCACTGTAATCATCAGCGGTGCTTCATTATAACCATTGCTATAAATTTTATAATACTTACCTGCTGCTGTTGTTGGTGTAGTTATTGTGATGCCACTGACGGTCACGCCCTTTGGTAAGGGATAAAGATCTTCTGATGACCATACGCTTGGTGAACCAGAACTTTCCGGGCTAGTATTTGAACAATTATTAGTGCCTGAAGTGACCTTGCAGAAATAATCTTTTCCTGATGCAGCAATAGCGCATTGATTAAAAGCATAGTCTGTTCCCGAAGCATATTGAGTACACGACGGAGAATCATCTGAGCTAACCGCTAGCGTTTTGAAAAAGCTTTTCACTGATACCGGCGCTGAGAAGATTCTGTCAGATAACGCATTGATAACAAGATAATCGCTATCAGATTTTTGTGTGACGGGAAGCCTGTAAACACCAGAGCAGGTAGTTTCATTACTATCTGCTTTACATAATTGTTGTCGGTTAACTAAAGAGCTTCCCCGATAATAATCGACTTCATACGTATCACCTTGATTTCCACCGCCAACGGTCACCCGCCAACCGGCAGCCCCATAAATTGGCACAACAGAGCTGGCTTGGACCGCAGCTAGCGCTGAAGAGCACATAAATATAAATGCTATAAATACTGATATTTTCAATGAAATTTACCTGTGTACAAGAGGAATTTTATATAAAAAAATTATAGATTTGGACTATGAATTGACATATCCATTGAGATAATCTCGGCATCTCACCTACCCCAATATGTACGCAATAAAGGCCGCCAACTCATTAGTTGGCAATCTTAAAGAAAATCTACCTTGGTATCAAGTCATAATTTTGTTATTGGCGAAATTTATGCTTTCTCTACTAATTGCGTAATAAGAACCTTTACCAGGTAGCCGAACTTCTTTGGTCTAATGGAACCGGACACTTAATTAAGAGGCAATATTTGTTAATCAATAAAGGTGTTCAGTTCCATTAGACCAGAACAACAAATGCTGTACACCACTAACTGGATAGAACGACTCAATAAGGAGATTTGTAAAGTCAGCAGGCACGTTAATTCGTTTCCGAATACAGATTCTGTTTTTAAATATTATTTATATGGTAATTGACCGACTGGAAAGCACAACTTATTCCAGATCGGTAACAAGCTTTTATCCATATCAAGAGCTATGAACAATGTTTTTCATCCTGAATAGACACAGAGTTATTGGCACTACCTTTTTTTGCAACAGAGCCTGCTTTCCATAACCGAGGTGTTCTTCCAGTTCAGAACAAGCACTTTTGCAACCAACAGCTTCAGTAACTGCTTGCTGAGCTCAGCTAAATCATCCTGCGGTTTGACCTGATCTGTGATATGACTGACTAAGTTTTCATCAAGTTCAACAACCATTATTTACCCTTCCAAGGAAAAGTAAACAATAGCCGTTTACACAATTTATTCTACATACTCCCAAAAACACTTCATGGCACATTTTTAATTACACCCCCTCAATCACCATGGATAATATGCTTCATTAAATGGGTTTAAAGGTGTAAAAATATCTGGAATAAATTCCATTTTACCTTCGAACACTTTAACTTGACCAAGCCATCTTATTTTGCTCATAGGGATTTCTGATAAAAATTGCACCTCCCCCGATTGGCTAGCATCATAAGGCGCATTTATTCCTTTTAATACATCGTCGCTTAAAGAGTTAAATCTAATTACAGGTAATCCCTCTGCTGCAATTCCATAAACATTCATCATATCATGTGCATCACCACCAGTAGATGCTACCGTAGCACTTAATATCCCATCCTTATTCATATATTCTGTGGCGGAAATAGCCCAAGGAACTACACTGTCTGCATGCATGTCACCATCAATAATTAGTTTATTTATATCTTTAGACGTAAAATTTTCTGATAAAGCTTCTCTAATTTCAGGTCGTATTCGAAATCCTCCATCTTCTTCTAACTCAAAATAACTCCTGGAATCTACTCTTATAGCTTTCTGTAGATCTGTTGAAGCATAATCTATAGCATTAAGTAATGGAGGAATATAGATAGATTCATCACCCTCATAATTATGATCACCTTCTGGCATACCTCCATCACTATCTTCTGAATCTGAATCGCATGTATTATGCACCAACACTTGATCTTTACCCACAAAGTACTGGTGCTTCCGATAAATCTCCAAGTTATACACGGCGACAGGAACATCTTTTGTTCCATAACTCATCCCGCAATGATTATCCTTTCCTAGGTCACACACCAATCGCACCTGATCCCCTGTAGCACTGATCAGTTGATCTTTCGGTGACACATTCAGGATTGACTCAAATACCTTTTTATTAGCTACATAAAATTTATGATTTGGGGTAGCCGTTACTTTACTGACTTTTCCCGTTTTCAGGTCTTTAAAGGTATACGTACGCACCTCTGGTACATGTCGTTCAAAGGTAGATATCACAGGGCTGTGATGGTTTTTATTGATATTAAGATAAGTGGTATTCACTGTCCTAGATTTAATGGTAGTAATATGCCTATGCACATTATTGATTCCAAATTCCTTAATGGTGACAGGCACCCATCCTTGCTTCTGTTGTTCCCGTTGCCATTTCCTGACCATCGATTTGGGGCGCAGCATGTCCATGTGCTCGGTGCAACGCAGTACGGTCGTTCCATTGCGATTACTGGCTCTTCTGCATTCCGGGATGCTTTTATCAACGTACGATGCCTTATAAGGAAAATCGTCTGTGTAGATAAAGTCTACCTCTTCCCAGGTTTTAGGGGTAATGGCCGTGGAGTCATAGGATGTTTTTTGTTTGGTATGTTTACTTTTAGTATCCACACTGCCTGTTAATACATATTCACCTAACTGAATATCTTTAATTGATTTATTTGTAATTCCATGAGTATTTGCAGTAGCAGTAGCAGTAGCAGTAGCAGTAGCAGTAGCAGTAGCAACAAGAGTCTTACCTGTAAAACAAGCTGAGGTTGCAGGCTCAGTATCACCTATTTCTGCTGACTCTCCTGTCTTGAAGCTATCACCAAAACCACCTATTGCGGCACCGACTCCTGTTCCAATCGCCACATAACTTAAGGTATCAATGGTTTGACCATTACCTTTTGTGGCATAACCCATAATCGTCGCCGCAGTGGCTGTACCTGTTGCGGTGATGGCCAGTACTGCTGTCGTAACCGCAGCCACCTTACTTAGTGTACTGGCTGAGGAATAAATACTCTCAGCAGCAGAACCTACCGACTCAACATCACCGCCGATAGCTGTTGCAATTCCCACAACGGCTGCACTGATACCCAATCCCAGAGCTGCCTTATTATGCCCCTGTTTAGCTTCTATACGAGAAGCAATATCAAGCGAAGATGATGTAACCGTACCAATACCGAGTGCGACCAGCCCAGGATTTTCTGTGATGACTCCACCAACGATCATGGCCACACCGGCAACCTCACCTACAATATCCAAGGCCCATCCCAGCCAAGACGGCATATGCCCGGACGGATCTCCATACATCACCGGATTATTCTTCGCAAAGATATAGCCGTTAAACCCGCCTTTTCCGAACGGTGAGGCACTGTCCATGCTCATAAAACGTCGCATCACCGGATTATAGGCACGGTGATATCCCTGCCCTAAAAACTGGTAACCGCTGGCCGGATCTTTCAACTCACCATCAAAGCCCCAGAGGTTCTGCTCTAACAGTGGCGTGACTTTCCCTGACTCCGTTTTGGACGCACTACCTGCACGTCCTTCGATCCCGTATGGCGTATACAGGCGTGAATCCCCCAAGCTTACTTTGCCCGCCGAATCAACCATTGCCTCACTCAGCACACTGCCACTTTGGTCGGTGATCGTATAATGGGTGGTGCCATCTGGGGTAATTTCACCAATACGTCCGGCTCCATACAATACGGTCGTAGTCTTACCTCCCTGCTCCAGCGCACTGAGCCCTGCAGCACCATATTCAAAATATAACGGCGCCTGACCCGGAGCACTCTCTTTCACCTGAACATGAGCACCGTTATACAGATAACGGACGGTGCCTTGTTTAGTTTTGACACTGGCCATCTGATCAAAAGGGGTATAAGTAATAAACTGGTTGTGTTCGTTAGTGGTAATATTTCCGTCGTTATCATAGCGCAAAGTGGCACTCTGTCCGTAGGCAGAGTTACTGTTCGTATAATTGCGCAACTGTATGGGGTCTGTGCTGTCAAAGTGATAGGTGGTAGTGTTGGTCTGTGGTCCCTTCGCACTCAGCACATCCGTGGCTACTGTTTTAATGTTGTTCCATTCATCAAACGTATAATGCTGATCCTTAATGGTATTGCCTATATTATCCTTCGGACACAGTGAGCCGTTGCAGGTATAGTTCAGCAGATTGTTGATACTGTCATATTGATACTGCTCTGTGGTACTTGTTCCACCTGAAGAACGCACTCTTGAGGTCAGATCACCGTCCTGCAAATAATGGAACTGATAGTCCGCCACCTGGTTCAGATGATTATTCTGCATTACCCCGGTCTGATACGCCGATAACTGCCCCAGAGTATTGTAGGTATAGGCGGTTTTCACCGGCCCTTTCACCAACTGAATAAGCCGACCGGCAAGATCATAAGTAAAGTTTTCCAAAGACTTGCCCTGACGATCCACACGGCTCAACTGTCCCAGATCATCATAATGATACAACGCCTGTTGCTGTCCCTGACGGGTGACACTGACCGGACGGCCGGCCTGCGTATACTGGTAATCTTCCGTAAAAGCAGGCAGAGTATCGCCGGCTATGGCACCGGTGGTATGGGTAGATAACTGCAATAATCGGCCGTTATCCGCATACTGGTAATCCGTTGTTCCGGTTTTATCCTGACGGCTGATCAATGCATTAGTGACCATATCATAAGACAAAGTAACTTTGTCCTCCGGATGATCAACCACCGATTGCGTCACCACCTCGCCCCAGTCATTATACGTATAATGCATATGCGCACTATTGGGTGTTATATAATCTGTGAGCTCACCCACTTTGTTATACGTATAGTGCCAACTATGCCCCAAAACATCCGTGCTTTTGATCAGCTCGTTAAAAGCATTATATTCACGTTGTCCCAGTGTGACATCCTTGCCAGAGGTGGCATTACCGACACTAATCAGATTATTGTTACTGTCATAGTGATAGGTTTGCACAGCCCCATTGGGTAGTGTTTTGCTGATCGCTCTGCCTTTTGCATCATAAGCGAAATGCGTCACATGACCGTCAGTATCCGTTGCTACTAACACCTGATGCGCTGCATTATAGGTGGCATAACCGGCGTTATACCAAGCTTTTGCCGTAATAGCCTGACGCAACCAGCCTTGCAACCAGACAGTGTCAAAGGGTTTCCCGGCAGCAATATCGCTGGAAAGATGCGCCTGAAGCTCACTTTTCAGGTCACCGGTATAAAGTGGTTGCCCCTTATCATTGCTGATGGCCGGATCCAGACTGAACAGATAAGTGGCTACTTTGTCCCCGCGGGCATCGGTCTGGCTGACGGATAAATGCCGCGCTTGGCAGGCATGTGCAACACCATTGACCGTACACAGACTCGCACCACTGACTGTGGCATCCACCGGTAACAGCGCATAGCTGTAACTGCGCCGTGTCAGAGCATCCACCCCAACAACACCGGCCTGACCTCTGAAATTGGACTTGCCAATGAAACGCCCTAAGGCATCATAATGGTAAGTGGTTATAAAACGTTGTAGCTTACCCACTTCATTGGTGTCATACGCTGTCGTTTGAGCAATCTTTCCATCGGCATTATAGGTTTGTGATGACACTGTATCCCAGCTACCCGGTACCGCCTTACCCTGACTGTTCACCTGTTCAGCCTGTGTCGTTAATACCCGTCCTGCACCATCATACGTCTTTCGAACTTGATAACCATTAGGCGCGGTTACCGTCACACTGTTACCACTAGCATCAGACTGATAGGCATAACTTGCAACCAACTGATGACTGGTGCCGTAATCAGCCACTACTTTGATGACCCGTCCCAGGGCATCATATGCATAGGCCGTTTTATTACCCAGCGCATCCACACTCATCAGCGTCTGCCCTGTTACCATGCTGGTGTAGGTCTTAACCACAGGCGTTGTAATACCACCTGTTACCGCCGTTATCTGTGCACTTTTAATGTTGACCGGAAATTGTTTACCCCATAATGTCAGCTGCTGATTATCGCTATAGGTAATCGACTTATTAAGCGAATCAGCCGTGCTCGCTACATTAGTCAGCACCATTGCACTTGGCATACCGTAATCAGGTTGCGTTTGCAGGTGATGAAAAGTGAATGACTCGGTTAGTCCGGCTGTCCATACGTCGGGGGTTTTCTGATACAGCGTACTGCTGCTGGCAGGCAGAGTCACCCCTACCGGCATGGCTTTATCTTTTGAAGGCAATGTCTGCCAGCTAATCTTTGTTTGGGTTGGTAGTACTGCCGGGGTGCCCGGTAACGTCGCCGGTGTCGTCGTCTGCGTGATGATATTGTTCACAAACCCATTGGCATCGGCCGGCGCATACTGATTCGTGATGATGGTGCCATCTTCTTTTGTGGTTTTTAACACGTTGCCCTGATTATCATACTCATAGCTACTGCTGTGCTCTACCGGCGCCAGAGTCTGTCCACCCAACCCCTGCGTATCGACGGAGGTAGCCCCGTAAGCCTTAGTGGTAATCTTTGTAGCCAAAGAGTAGTTGGCTGGCAGTGAACTTATCGTACTGTTCAGCCAGTTAGGATACTGGTAATCCACCTCACTGATCAGCTTATGTGAACCCGGTGAATAAAGCTTCTGCTTCAAAATGAGATGATACTTATTGTACGTGGTGATAGCACTTGACCCGTCATTATTTGTTACCTGGGTCTGGTAGGTATAATTATCCGGACGCATATACAAGTTATCAACATCGTGCTGGTACACAATGCCTGCCGCATAACCTGAAAAATTGTGCCCGTTACCCAGCCCGTAGGTATAATCTGTCCTTAGCATCGGCTGATTAAATCCGGGCGTAACGAAATGAGACTTGACTACATGCAATTGTAAAACAGGGCCGCCTGTCGGAACAGGGATAGTCGTATATTGTAATACTTCACTTGCGCCTGTTGAATAATTAATATTGGTTATTAACCCGGAAACCCCAGATATTTCAGCATACTTGAAGGCTACCTGTGTTTTGCCATCTGCAAAAAGAATATTTTGCAGATGAGCATTGCTAATAACCACTTTCACTGTATTCATACTGCCATCAGCTTGCAAGCTGTGTACTTGTATTCCGGTATTAGCATAGTCAACGTTTAATAACGTTTTACCACTGTCATCAGTGATCGACCCAAGAAGGACGGCGGTTTGTACCCCGGTATAGTGGAAATACAGGCTATCACCCCGAGCATTTTCCAATCGCACCACATTCCCGTCACTGTTAAAGAACTCTTCACTACCATCTTTATGGGTCACGATCAGCAGATATTTGCCGGAAGGATCACCTCGCAAATGCACCGTGTCTAATTTATGGTACTTAATAGATGGTATATTACTCGACCATGTGAGCATATAATTGCCACCTGTCGACAATTGCAACATTTTTGTCTCTTTATCATAATGAGATAAAGTACCGCTCCAACCAAAACCATAACCACTGTTTTTCTGACTACTACTACTGTAATGAAGGCCGTAGTTATAATTAGGACCAAAACCACCATTGCCATAGACTTTACCCAAAGAGGCATTAAAACTATACGCCCCTGTTCTTCCATCAACACTACCGCTGTACATAGAAGAAAAATTAAAGGCATTACTGGTAATCGTACTTTGTCCACCTGCTGTGTGGCCTGCAGTAAAAGCTTTATTATTGCCTGAGTTTGATGAAGGTAAGTGCTTGGACTTCCCCTCCTTACGGCGCTGATCTGAGCTGTGAAGCCCGTGTGCAATCTGATGAATTTGATCGGCCATCACATACTGCGAGGACAGCAGCATGGATAGTAAAGTAAAGGTTACCAATATTGATCTATTTGTTTTTTTAAACATCAAAAACAACACCTTTATCTCAAAAAAGTAGTCGGGGCAAAATGCAGGGGAGCATATAAAATAGTTGTCGTTTTCTTGGAAATGCTGTATCACAATGCAGCGGACAGTTTATGACTAATTGAACTCCATGAGCATCATCTGTAACTATTTTGAATTCAAGACAGAAGACAAATGATGTAAGACATAGTAAACAAAATTATGAAGTAAATGTCCAGAATAAAAGCTACAAAGTACGTTTACTACAGCACTACTGTCTGTGTTGATGGTTTTTCAGGGCAAAGCAACGTTCAGAAACATGAGCCTCTACTGAGAGCTATCTTTGTCGGTCTTTAAAGTGCTAGGATGTTTATAAGGTTTGATGCTATTTAACGCCTTACCCAGAGAGCGGTTAGCTGCTTTCTGATTACAGTTAGAAGAGAGATAAAAGTGGAAAGTCTCTTGTTTTTTGGTTATTGCCCGCTATAAATACATTCATTACCCTTTAACCCAGACATAGGTTTCATCAACTGATCTGAGCCGTGAAGCCCGTGTGCAATCTGATGAATTTGATCGGCTATCACATACTGCGAGGACAGTAGTATGGATAGTAAAGTAAAGATTACTAATGTTGATCTATTTATTTTTTTAACATAAAAAAAATGCCTTAATATCTCAAAAAAGTAGTAGCTACAGCTTGCAATTAAATACGCTACAAGGAGGCAACCATAAACCTGTTAAGCTAGAATCATCTACTGTATCGCAGTAATAGAAAGTCGTTTATGGCGCCTGGGAAGTAATTTCAATTTGTAGTTAGATAACAATTTCTCAACATGGTATAAATGCAGGTTGGAAGCACAATCTATTACGCATTATTACAATACATATTTAAATTTTTTAAATCTTGGGAGACTTGATTGCCATACCAATCAGTCATTGTTACTTTGAAATTTAGGTAGGTGATTCCATGGCGTAGTTGACCCTGATCACTATCAGTAGAACTATCAAATAAAACAAATGCAGCGTTACCATCTAACCTATTAATGTCGAATGTATAACCATCACCTATATTTTTTACATGTAGACTGGCATGCTTATTTGCCGGCACAAAAAATGTGGCCCAAGTATTAAAACGCTTGACGTAGTATTCCTCGACATGATCGTCATAAGTACTAGATTGGTAATATTGTTGAACTGGATCACCACTGAAAGTAAAAGAGTCTTGACCATCTGGATGGACTGACCATACATTGTGCTCAGGGTCACCAGCAGTCGATGTTAGGCCAACTATATTGTCTTGAACTCCGTTAATACTCAGTGTGAACTTATAATAACCTGCGCTATCACTGTCAATCGAACTTCCAGTAGAGAATGGGCATGCAGTACTTTCACCTACCTTAACTATCGGAACATTAATAGAGCCAATCAAAGCAGGCGCATCCACTTCAGCACCACATGTATCAATTACATTACCGTCACTGGTATAAACCCGGGCACACACACTGATTTGAGGGCTAGGTTTTGTTGAGGTAAGATAAGTAATTAGATGATTTTCTGAATCACCCACATTGCTTTTATCTTCCTGCTTTGAATGCAAAGAGGCTAATGCTAACTGAGTTTGCGGTATCGCTGTATCATATCCGTTGTTTGTATAATTAAGACTCACCCCTCCAAGACCTGAAGGTGTAAAAGGAAGCCCTGTATTCTTGTTATACAAATATACCGACTTTTCTAATACAGCTGGTGAAATTGACACTCCACTGTTCACTGTAATCATCAGCGGTGCTTCATTATAACCATTGCCATAAATTTTATAATACTTACCTGCTGCTGTTGTTGGTGTAGTTATTGTGATGCCACTGACGGTCACGCCCTTTGGTAAGGGATAAAGATCTTCTGATGACCATACGCTTGGTGAACCAGAACTTTCCGGGCTGGTATTTGAACAATTATTAGTGCCTGAAGTGACCTTGCAGAAATAATCTTTTCCTGATGCAGCAATAGCGCATTGATTAAAAGCATAGTCTGTTCCCGAAGCATATTTAGTACACGACGGAGAATCATCCGAGTTAACCGCTAGCGTTTTGAAAAAGCTATTCACTGATACCGGCGCTGAGAAGATTCTGTCAGATAACGCATTGATAACAAGATAATCGCTATCAGATTTTTGTGTGACGGGAAGCCTGTAAACACCAGAGCAGGTAGTTTCATTACTATCTGCTTTACATAATTGTTGTCGGTTAACTAAAGAGCTTCCCCGATAATAATCGACTTCATACGTATCACCTTGATTTCCACCGCCAACGGTCACCCGCCAACCGGCAGCCCCATAAACTGGCACAACAGAGCTGACTTGGACCGCAGCTAGCGCTGAAGAGCACATAAATATAAATGCTATAAATACTGATATTTTCAATGAAATTTACCTGTGTACGAGAGGAGTTTTATATAAAAAAATTATAGATTTGGACTATGAATTGACATATCCATTGAGATAATCTCGGCATCTCACCTCCACCAATAAGTACGCAATGAAGGCCACCAACTCATAAGCTACCAAGCTTAAAGAAAATCTACCTGAGTATCAAGCCATAATTTTGTTATTGGCAAAGTTTATGCTTTCTCTACTAATTGCGTAATGAGAACCTTTACCAGGTAGACTAACTTCTCTGGTCTAATGGAGCCGGACACTTAAATTAAGAGGCAATATTTGTTAATCAATAAAGGTGTTCAGTTCCATTAGACCAGAACAACGAATACTGTACACCACTAATTGGGTAGAACGGCTCAATAAGGAGATTCGTAAAGTCAGCAGGCACGTTAATTCGTTTCCGAATACAGATTCTATTTTAAATATGATTTATATGGTAATTAACCGACTGGAAAGCACAACTTATTCCAGATCGGTAACAAACTTTTATCCAGATCAAGAGCATATGAACACTGTTTTTCATCCTGAATAGACATAGAGTTATTGGTACTACCACTCTAGTTTATTTTTGGGAAGCAATCTGGCTTATTATCAATGTGTTGCAACAGAGCCTGCTTTCCATAACCGAGGTGTTCTTCCAGTTCAGCGCAAGCATTTTTGCAACCGACAGCTTCAGTAACAGCCTGCTGAGCTCAACTAAATCATCCTGCGGTTTGACCTGATCTGTGATATGACTGACTAGGTTTTCATCAAGTTCAACAACCATTGTTTACCCTTCCAAGGAAAAGTAAACAATAGCCGTTTACACAATTTATTCTACATACTCCCAAAAACACTTCATAGCACATTTTTAATTACACCCCCTCAATCACCATGGATAATATGCTTCATTAAATGGGTTTAAAGGTGTAAAAATATCTGGAATAAATTCCATTTTACCTTCGAACACTTTAACTTGACCAAGCCATCTTATTTTGCTCATAGGGATTTCTGATAAAAATTGCACCTCCCCCGATTGGCTAGCATCATAAGGCGCATTTATTCCTTTTAATATATCGTCGCTTAAAGAGTTAAATCTAATTACAGGTAATCCCTCTGCTGCAATTCCATAAACATTCATCATATCATGTGCATCACCACCAGTAGATGCTACCGTAGCACTTAATATCCCATCCTTATTCATATATTCTGTGGCGGAAATAGCCCAAGGAACTACACTGTCTGCATGCATGTCACCATCAATAATTAGTTTATTTATATCTTTAGACGTAAAATTTTCTGATAAAGCTTCTCTAATTTCAGGTCGTATTCGAAATCCTCCATCTTCTTCTAACTCAAAATAACTCCTGGAATCTACTCTTATAGCTTTCTGTAGATCTGTTGAAGCATAATCTATAGCATTAAGTAATGGAGGAATATAGATAGATTCATCACCCTCATAATTATGATCACCTTCTGGCATACCTCCATCACTATCTTCTGAATCTGAATCGCATGTATTATGCACCAACACTTGATCTTTACCCACAAAGTACTGGTGCTTCCGATAAATCTCCAAGTTATACACGGCGACAGGAACATCTTTTGTTCCATAACTCATCCCGCAATGATTATCCTTTCCTAGGTCACACACCAATCGCACCTGATCCCCTGTAGCACTGATCAGTTGATCTTTCGGTGACACATTCAGGATTGACTCAAATACCTTTTTATTAGCTACATAAAATTTATGATTTGGGGTAGCCGTTACTTTACTGACTTTTCCCGTTTTCAGGTCTTTAAAGGTATACGTACGCACCTCTGGTACATGTCGTTCAAAGGTAGATATCACAGGGCTGTGATGGTTTTTATTGATATTAAGATAAGTGGTATTCACTGTCCTAGATTTAATGGTAGTAATATGCCTATGCACATTATTGATTCCAAATTCCTTAATGGTGACAGGCACCCATCCTTGCTTCTGTTGTTCCCGTTGCCATTTCCTGACCATCGATTTGGGGCGCAGCATGTCCATGTGCTCGGTGCAACGCAGTACGGTCGTTCCATTGCGATTACTGGCTCTTCTGCATTCCGGGATGCTTTTATCAACGTACGATGCCTTATAAGGAAAATCGTCTGTGTAGATAAAGTCTACCTCTTCCCAGGTTTTAGGGGTAATGGCCGTGGAGTCATAGGATGTTTTTTGTTTGGTATGTTTACTTTTAGTATCCACACTGCCTGTTAATACATATTCACCTAACTGAATATCTTTAATTGATTTATTTGTAATTCCATGAGTATTTGCAGTAGCAGTAGCAGTAGCAGTAGCAGTAGCAGTAGCAGTAGCAGTAGCAACAAGAGTCTTACCTGTAAAACAACCTGAGGTTGCAGGCTCAGCATCACCTATTTCTGCTGACTCTCCTGTGTTGAAGCCATCACCAAAACCACCTATTCCGGCACCGACTCCTGCTCCAATCGCCACATAACTTAAGGTATCAATGGTTTGACCATTACCTTTTGTGGCATAACCCATAATCATCGCCGCAGTGGCTGTACCTGTTGCGGTGATGGCCAGTACTGCTGTCGTAACCGCAGCCACCTTACTTAGTGTACTGGCTGAGGAATAAATACTCTCAGCAGCAGAACCTACCGACTCAACATCACCGCCGATAGCTGTTGCAATTCCCACAACGGCTGAACTGATACCCAATCCCAGAGCTGCCTTATTATGCCCCTGTTTAGCTTCTATACGAGAAGCAATATCAAGCGAAGATGATGTAACCGTACCAATACCGAGTGCGACTAGCCCAGGATTTTCTGTGATGACTCCACCAACGATCATGGCCACACCGGCAACCTCACCTACAATATCCAAGGCCCATCCCAGCCAAGACGGCATATGCCCGGACGGATCTCCATACATCACCGGATTATTCTTCGCAAAGATATAGCCGTTAAACCCGCCTTTTCCGAACGGTGAGGCACTGTCCATGCTCATAAAACGTCGCATCACCGGATTATAGGCACGGTGATATCCCTGCCCTAAAAACTGGTAACCGCTGGCCGGATCTTTCAACTCACCATCAAAGCCCCAGAGGTTCTGCTCTAACAGTGGCGTGACTTTCCCTGACTCCGTTTTGGACGCACTACCTGCACGTCCTTCGATCCCGTATGGCGTATACAGGCGTGAATCCCCCAAGCTTACTTTGCCCGCCGAATCAACCATTGCCTCACTCAGCACACTGCCACTTTGGTCGGTGATCGTATAATGGGTGGTGCCATCTGGGGTAATTTCACCAATACGTCCGGCTCCATACAATACGGTCGTAGTCTTACCTCCCTGCTCCAGCGCACTGAGCCCTGCAGCACCATATTCAAAATATAACGGTGCCTGACCCGGAGCACTCTCTTTCACCTGAACATGAGCACCGTTATACAGATAACGGACGGTGCCTTGTTTAGTATTGACACTGGCCATCTGATCAAAAGGGGTATAAGTAATAAACTGGTTGTGTTCGTTAGTGGTAATATTTCCGTCGTTATCATAGCGCAAAGTGGCACTCTGTCCGTAGGCAGAATTACTGTTCGTATAATTGCGCAACCGTATGGGGTCTGTGCTGTCAAAGTGATAGGTGGTAGTGTTGGTCTGTGGTCCCTTCGCACTCAGCACATCCGTGGCTACTGTTTTAATGTTGTTCCATTCATCAAACGTATAATGCTGATCCTTAATGGTATTGCCTATATTATCCTTCGGACACAGTGAGCCGTTGCAGGTATAGTTCAGCAGATTGTTGATACTGTCATATTGATACTGCTCTGTGGTACTTGTTCCACCTGAAGAATGCACTCTTGAGGTCAGATCACCATCCTGCAAATAATGGAACTGATAGTCCGCCACCTGGTTCAGATGATTATTCTGCATTACCCCGGTCTGATACGCCGATAACTGCCCCAGAGTATTGTAGGTATAGGCGGTTTTCACCGGCCCTTTCACCAACTGAATAAGCCGACCGGCAAGATCATAAGTAAAGTTTTCCAAAGACTTGCCCTGACGATCCACACGGCTCAACTGTCCCAGATCATCATAATGATACAACGCCTGTTGCTGTCCCTGACGGGTGACACTGACCGGACGGCCGGCCTGCGTATACTGGTAATCTTCCGTAAAAGCAGGCAGAGTATCGCCGGCTATCGCACCGGTAGTATGGGTAGATAACTGCAATAATCGGCCGTTATCCGCATACTGGTAATCCGTTGTTCCGGTTTTATCCTGACGGCTGACCAATGCATTAGTGACCATATCATAAGACAAAGTAACTTTGTCCTCCGGATGATCAACCACCGATTGCGTCACCACCTCGCCCCAGTCATTATACGTATAATGCATATGCGCACTATTGGGTGTTATATAATCTGTGAGCTCACCCACTTTGTTATACGTATAGTGCCAACTATGCCCCAAAACATCCGTGCTTTTGATCAGCTCGTTAAAAGCATTATATTCACGTTGTCCCAGTGTGACATCCTTGCCAGAGGTGGCATTACCGACACTAATCAGATTATTGTTACTGTCATAGTGATAGGTTTGCACAGCCCCATTGGGTAGTGTTTTGCTGATCGCTCTGCCTTTTGCATCATAAGCGAAATGCGTCACATGACCGTCAGTATCCGTTGCTACTAATACCTGATGCGCTGCATTATAGGTGGCATAACCGGCATTATACCAAGCTTTTGCCGTAATAGCCTGACGCAACCAGCCTTGCAACCAAACAGTGTCAAAGGGTTTCCCGGCAGCAATATCGCTGGAAAGATGCGCCTGAAGCTCACTTTTCAGGTCACCGGCATAAAGTGGTTGCCCCTTATCATTGCTGATGGCCGGATCCAGACTGAACAGATAAGTGGCTACTTTGTCCCCGCGGGCATCGGTCTGGCTGACGGATAAATGCCGCGCTTGGCAGGCATGTGCAACACCATTGACCGTACACAGACTCGCACCACTGACTGTGGCATCCACCGGTAATAGCGCATAGCTGTAACTGCGCCGTGTCAGAGCATCCACCCCAACAATACCGGCCTGACCTCTGAAATTGGACTTGCCAATGAAACGCCCTAAGGCATCATAATGGTAAGTGGTTATAAAACGTTGTAGCTTACCCACTTCATTGGTGTCATACGCTGTCGTCTGAGCAATCTTTCCATCGGCATTATAGGTTTGTGATGACACTGTATCCCAGCTACCCGGTACCGCCTTACCCTGACTGTTCACCTGTTCAGCCTGTGTCGTTAACATCCGTCCTGCACCATCATATGTCTTTTGAAGCTGATAACCATTAGGCGCAGTTACCGTCACACTGTTACCACCGACATCAGACTGATAGGCATAACTTGCAACCAACTGATGACTGGTGCCGTAATCAGCCACTACTTTGATGACCCGTCCTAGGGCATCATATGCATAGGCCGTTTTATTACCCAGCGCATCCACACTCATCAGCGTCTGCCCTGTTACCATGCTGGTGTAGGTCTTAACCACAGGCGTTGTAATACCACCTGTTACCGCCGTTATCTGTGCACTTTTAATGTTGACTGGGAATTGTTTACCCCATAATGTCAGCTGCTGATTATCGCTATAGGTAATCGACTTACTAAGCGAATCAGCCGTGCTCGCTACATTAGTCAGCACCATTGCACTTGGCATACCGTAATCAGGTTGCGTTTGCAGGTGATGAAAAGTGAATGACTCGGTTAGTCCGGCTGTCCATACGCCGGGGGTTTTCTGATACAGCGTGCTGCTGCTGGCAGGCAGAGTCACCCCTACCGGCATTGCTTTATCTTTTGAAGGCAATGTCTGCCAGCTGATCTTCGTTTGGGTTGGTAGTACTGCCGGGGTGCCCGGTAACGTCGCCGGTGTCGTCGTCTGCGTGATGATATTGTTCACAAACCCATTGGCATCGGCCGGCGCATACTGATTCGTGATGATGGTGCCATCTTCTTTTGTGGTTTTTAACACGTTGCCCTGATTATCATACTCATAGCTACTGCTGTGCTCTACCGGCGCCAGAGTCTGTCCACCCAACCCCTGCGTATCGACGGAGGTAGCCCCGAAAGCCTTAGTGGTAATCTTTGTAGCCAAAGAGTAGTTGGCTGGCAGTGAACTTATCGTACTGTTCAGCCAGTTAGGATACTGGTAATCCACCTCACTGATCAGCTTATGTGAACCTGGTGAATAAAGCTTCTGCTTCAAAATGAGATGATACTTATTGTACGTGGTGATAGCACTTGACCCGTCATTATTTGTTACCTGGGTCTGGTAGGTATAATTATCTGGACGCATATACAAGTTATCAACATCGTGCTGGTACACAATGCCTGCCGCATAACCTGAAAAATTGTGCCCGTTACCCAGCCCGTAGGTATAATCTGTCCTGAGCATCGGCTGATTAAATCCGGGCGTAACGAAATGAGACTTGACTACATGCAATTGTAAAACAGGGCCGCCTGTCGGAACAGGGATAGTCGTATATTGTAATACTTCACTTGCGCCTGTTGAATAATTAATATTGGTTATTAACCCGGAAACCCCAGATATTTCAGCATACTTGAAGGCTACCTGTGTTTTGCCATCTGCAAAAAGAATATTTTGCAGATGAGCATTGCTAATAACCACTTTCACTGTATTCATACTGCCATCAGCTTGCAAGCTGTGTACTTGTATTCCGGTATTAGCATAGTCAACGTTTAATAACGTTTTACCACTGTCATCAGTGATCGACCCAAGAAGGACGGCGGTTTGTACCCCGTTATAGTGGAAATACAGGCTATCACCCCGAGCATTTTCCAATCGCACCACATTCCCATCACTGTTAAAGAACTCTTCACTACCATCTTTATGGGTCACGATCAGCAGATATTTGCCGGAAGGATCACCTCGCAAATGCACCGTGTCTAATTTATGGTACTTAATAGACGGTATATTACTCGACCATGTGAGCATATAGTTGCCACCTGTCGACAATTGCAACATTTTTGTCTCTTTATCATAATGAGATAAAGTACCGCTCCAACCAAAACCATAACCACTGTTTTTCTGACTACTACTACTGTAATGAAGGCCGTAGTTATAATTAGGACCAAAACCACCATTGCCATAGACTTTACCCAAAGAGGCATTAAAACTATACGCCCCTGTTCTTCCATCAACACTACCGCTGTACATAGAAGAAAAATTAAAGGCATTACTGGTAATCGTACTTTGTCCACCTGCTGTGTGGCCTGCAGTAAAAGCTTTATTATTGCCTGAGTTTGATGAAGGTGAGTGCTTGGACTCCCCCTCCTTCCGGTGCTGATCTGAGCCGTGAAGCCCGTGTGCAATCTGATGAATTTGATCGGCCATCACATACTGCGAGGACAGCAGCATGGATAGTAAAGTAAAGATTATCAATATTGATCTATTTGTTTTTTTAAACATCAAAAACAACGCCTTTATCTCAAAAAAGTAGTCGGGGCAAAATGCAGGGGAGCATATAAAATAATTGTCGTTTTCTTGGGAATGCTGTATTACAATACAGCAGACAGTTTATGACTAATTGAACTCCATGAGCATCATCTGTAACTATTTTGAATTCAAGACAGAAGACAAATGATGTAAGACATAGTAAACAAAATTATGAAGTAAATGTCCAGAATAAAAGCTACAAAGTACGTTTACTACAGCACTACTGTCTGTGTTGATGGTTTTTCAGGGCAAAGCAACGTTCAGAAACATGAGCCTCTACTGTGAGATGATCGAAAAACGTCTGAGTCGTTGGTATTGGCGAATCTTCGATGTGACAGACTTTAACTTCCGTTTGCTTACTGAGCAGTTAGCAGGGAAAAGAATACTGATTGCAACTATTGATACCGGTTTTATGGAAAAAAGCGGTAGAAAGCCAGAAGGTCTGGCCACGTTTCATAATGGTAAAACTGGGGCTTGTGAGCGTGGTTTTGAGTTGTCTTCAGTCAGTATTAACGACCTTCAGGCCAACACTACCTATCACTTGGGCGCTCGGCAAACACTGGACCATCCCGATTTGCTCTGGTCTAATGGAACCGGGCACTTAATTGACAGAAAATATTTGTTAATAAAGGAAAGTGTTCAGTTCCATGGGCTCAGTTGAAAAATTAGATGCAACAGAAAAACTACTAATGTTGTGACTTTTACATAAGCAAAAATCAATAAGTGACATGCTGTTTTTAGGCAACACTCATCATGTACACAAAGCAAATCAAAGTACGGGTTTGATCCACTGAAAATTATCATTGATTCGGGTAAACAACCCTGACTTTATTTTCTCCCAAGTGGACTCAAAAAACACATTGATAGCACTTTTAAACTCCATGGCTGAACAGAAAAAGACATTATTTCTCACCTGTTCATTCATTACCTTCCAACACCGCCCTACCGGATTTAGATTCGGCCTGTACAACAGCAGTATAATGCTTATAGGTTCTGCCATCAGCTTTGTTACAAATATGCCTTATCACAACCACGTCACAACACTAATTACTACTTTCCCTGTTTGCGGACTATGGTCCATACCAAGCAAAAGGTATACTGAAAGTACCTAATATTTGATAAAAAGCTAGATGAAATAAAACAAAAAAACAACAACTCCAAACAGGTTTTCTGGCTCAGCAAGTCAATTGTTGACATATTTTAACCTTCTTGAAAGGCGAGTTAGAAAAACCTTTGTCTCGGCATGTTGTAATGTAATCGGTTAGTCCAGCCATTTTTTTTGCATGCTCATACGTGAAACCAGCATAAACGGATGACAGCCCTTTATCAAAAGCAATATTAATCAACGTCACAACCATATGGTGGTATAACATACAGTCTGAATATTCATTCATAATAGCGTTTTCAGCTAATATTAAAGTTTCACCCTTTATTCCATAACAGCTATAAGCGACCATTTTGCCATTTAATTTGTAAGTCATCATATCAAAAGGAAACAGCACACACTTTACATATATCTGTAAATGAGCTAATCCCGCTATTAATATACTGTCATTTATTCGGTTACATTTTTCCCAAGTTAAAGACCAGAATTCTTTTTTGAATAACAGTGAATAAAAACAGTTTTGCTCACCCATTGTCACAGAAAATCTCTTACCACAAAAATGTTTCTTAAGGGTGGAAGTCAAACGTTTCCGTAAATTTCTACTGGAAGAAGCCAGGTATTCGTTATAACTTCGATGATTTCTGATATACAACCCCATATGCTTGTCATAACGCTCAAGATCTGTCAGATTATAAATTCCCTTATAAATAGCAAAACTAAACACATACCATAAAACTGTATACACAGGAGATAAAATATAATAGTAGCCATCTACACAAAGATCACCGATAAATCTGCCTGTGACACTATATAAAAGCTTGTTTAACATAAAAGAACAGAGCTTATAAATAAAGATACAGGGAATAAAAGTTAAAACAATAAAAAGAGTGATAACACCCCACATTAGACCATAAGATCGGTTTTTAGGAGGTGGCGTATCTATTTCAATAGAATAACTCAAAAAAAACCCTCCAAAGTCATATTTGAAACTAAAACTAAAACTGCAATGACAGTTAAAGCTGAATACCCAAAAAAAATGACGTTGAATAAAACCAATCAAACAATAAGCGGGCTTCGAAAACTAGTTTTTCATCTTTGCATTTTGCGAGTAATACCTTTTATAAACAAAATGCATTAACGCTGATTCTATCCAGCATATAGGCTTACCTCCCCCAATAGCTTTTGTTTTAATTAACGCCATTGAGTTTTTATTTAATACAAAAGAAACCGCAAAAATATCATCTTCTGAACAAGCTGCACAAATAGCTCCATCATTCTGAAGAAATACTGCATTGCGATTTCTTATGCCTGAAACCACCTTACCCGTATTATTGCTATTAACTACTTTTGCATTAACTCCTATCAGCTGAGCAAAATCGTCCAAAACAGGTTTGACCTTCTTTCCAAAACGAGAAATTGTCATCAATGCAGGGGTATGGCAGTGAGCAATAATATTAAAATCCGGGTTTTTTTTATAAAGTTCGGAATGCAACTGATAACCTGACAACTCTTCAGGCACAGCTGTGCCAATCGCAACCCTTATACTTTTATTTTCATCCGAAAACATTTTACGCTCAGTTAATGGAACGCATATCATCTGCTCACCTGAACGTATACTTAACGTATATCTTTCAGGGTCAATTAACTGATGGTGTGAGAGCTTACCCACTAACTCGTACATTTTTTTTTCTGGATCCAAAATTACAACCTTGATTTATCTGTTTATCCGATAATAAGACTAACTTACATCAAGATAATATTCGTGCATTCTTTCAACGGAAAATACTTTATCGGTTTTTTTCCTGAATGAGTTTTCAATAAACGCCTGCGCTGCACTTTCGAGAGTTAAGGCAACCTTCACTGCATCATCAATATCTTTACCAGTACAAATTACCCCATGGTTAGCCAACAGGCAACTTTTGTGACCTTTTAGTGCAGCCATCGTCACTTTAGTTAGCTTTTTGGTGCCAGGTAATGCATATTTACCACACTTAACTTCATTACCACCTAGTATCATTTTCCAGTCAGGGTTATTAACCGGTATTGATTGTCTAGCTGCCGCAACAGCTGATGCAACTGGCTGATGGGTATGAATAACTGCTCCTGTTTCATTATCCATGCGATAAGCGGCTGCATGAATACGTTTTTCTTCAGAGGGTTTATGCTTACCTGTATATGACATGCTGTTAATATCCATTAATACAATATCATCAGGCACCATGGTCTCATAACGACGACCACTTGGAGTTATCAACATCGTTTCACTGTCGACACGAATACTAATATTACCCCAAGTTCTGGCAATTAACCCAATTTTTATTAAATGTAGCGCCATCTGAATAATTTGCTGTTTTTTATCACTAAAACTCATCCACTGCCTCACAAAATTAGTTGGGATGCTCTATATGAGAAAACACACGATTAAAGCGCTTTAGTGCCTCATCAATAACTTCATCTGTTTGCATGGCATTAGTATAAAGACGACTTCCAGCCAATGTAACCAGACCTTCGGCCATATATGCACATCCCATATGTTCCATAACCTTTTTACGACTATGTATTTCTTTGATCGTACTAGGAATCTTCCAGGGTTTACCCCACGGAACATCAAACATTAAAGTACCCACTGTCTCCAAATGAACAATAGAGCCTTGATTAAATACAACAAAAGGTAATTCATACTTTTTGATCAACTCCTTCAATCCCTGAGTTAGCCTGTCCCCTGCTCTACCTGCTACTTCACAGGCATTTGTTCGTTCAATCTCACATAACGTATGATAACCGGCGCAAGCTGTTAATGGATTAGCCGCAAGCGTTCCACCTACCAACGCTTTCTTGATTTTTTTATCTCCACCAAGACCAGATGACAAATACTTCATGTATTCTTTTTTACCCCCCAAAGCACCAGCAGAAGGGTAACCTCCACCAATAACCTTACCAAATACAGTAAGATCAGGCGTGACTCCAAAATAACCTTGAGCACCACTCATACCCACACGAAAAGCTGTTACTACTTCATCAAAAATAAGCAATGCTCCATACTCATCACATAGTTGGCGGACCTGCTGATTGAAATTTTTATACAACGGACGCGTCCCACTTTCCGGGCCTAACGGCTCCATTAATACAGCAGCAGTTCCTCCGCCAAAATATTTATTTCTTTTCAACCTGTTTCGTAATGACTTAATATTGTTGGGATAAAACTCCTGTGTATACTTAAAGCAATTGCGTGGAACGCCCTTTGCTTCCATTGACTTGGTACCTGGGAGGCGAATGCTGTATCCCAACTGATCAGACCAGCCATGATAAGCTCCACCCATTTTAATAATATTTTTCTTTTTTGTTGCTAAACGTGCAACCCGAATAGCTGCCATATCAGCTTCTGTACCTGAACCTAATAAGCGCAACTGATCAACACCTGGAAAATGTTTTGCAACCTTTTTTGACAACAAATATTCGTACTCATGAAAAAGCCCGGTCACAGGTCCACATGTGTTGAGCAGTTCTGTCACTTTTTTCCGAATAATTTCAGGGTTAGAGCCTAATACAGTTGGCCCACCGGCCTGTAGAAAATCGATATATTCATTTCCATCAATATCTTTGAGCATGCATCCATTAGCTTTGGTAAAAACCAACGGGAATGGATGATTAAATGCAAGATTATGCTGAACCCCGCCGGGGATATACTCTATAGCTTCACTAATCATCGCTTTTGACTGCATACACTGAGTTTCGTAAAACTTAAGATACTCTTTATACGCTATAGGTTTTATTTTATAAATTGGCTTATTAATCAGCTGATTAATTCTACTATAAATTTCATCAACATCATGATACTTACTGATTGCAAAACCAGGCAAATTTGCCATATAGCACCTTTATAATAAAAAAATAACACGTAATTACTAACAATATCTCCACTGAAAAATTGTTGGATTTTGCAGAAAACACAATTAAAAGAGAGTAGCAGAAAATCAGCAAAGCTCTATATTTCAGTATTATTTGTTCCTGTTCTATCGTATCAATCTAGAGTCTGTTGATGTTTCATAATAGTAACCATAAAAACCCGCATACCATCGCTACAGTTCCCTCATAGTTTCTCTTGAGCTTATCATAACGAGGAGTGGCAATCCCCCTGAAATGCTTTAGACGTGCAAAGATGTTTTCTACCAAATGGCGGTATTTATACAAACCCCCAGTCCATTTCTGAGTTGCCGACTTTTGAATTTTGCTTTCGTGGAATAACCGCCTTTGAACCATTACTTGCAATGCTGTTGCGAACTGTACTTGTGTCATAGCCCTTATCAGTAACAATCGTCTCTGCTTCAGAAAGCTTTTCGATTAATGTTGGGCCTACTGTACAGTCATTCACTTCTCCTCCTGTGATTTCGAACCTGACAGGCAGGCCAAAAGCATCAACAGACATATGTATTTTTGTTGTCTTTCAGGCACGGCTTTTCCCGATTGCTTCCGAGCTTTCAGTAGCTGCACCAGTGCAGTGCTGATGAGATTTAACATAAGCACCATCAATAAAAACCCACTCCATGGCAGGATCATCGATAAGTTTATGAAAAATCTGTTTCCATTTGCCTTTGGCACACCAGTCATTGAAACGTGCATACACTGTATTCCATTCACCAAAGTGGGTCGGCAAGTCTCTCCAGGGTCACCCTGTTCTTATGCAATATAACATACCTTCAATCGTCATTCTTAAATCAGGCTTGTTATAGATTTTAACTTTGTGCATGATTGCTTTCAGCTTTGACCATAGCTTGTCAGATAGTATGAGTTGAGCCACTGTAAATTAGTCGTATTGTGTTGTGTCAAACTTAATACAACGGATTTACAGCTCCATCTCAACCCATTTTACAAAACATCAACAGACCCTAGGAGACATCTTTATTAAGCAATTCAAACATTTTCCGGTTGTTTTTGTACAAACGTTTAAAAACATAAAAAATTTTGTCATAAATAATTTTATTATCCGGTTGTGGTTTAAATGTGTTTTCAATATTTATCAATTTCGCAGCCTGTTCATAAGAGTTAACTAAACCGCTTCCTATTGCACAAACAACAGCACCACCTAATGCGCCTGCACATTGAGGATCATAAGGTACTTTTATCTGACGCTGTAATACATCTGCCAGTATCTGACCCCAAACTTTAGATTTTGCCCCTCCTCCTACAAAAATTATATCATCGCTGACGTTTACTTTCTTTTTGATAACATCCAACATCCAGCGTTTATGAAAAGCGACACCTTCAAGTACCGCTCGGATCAGCATGCGTTTTCCAGTGTTAATACCTAAGTTAAAGAACATTCCCTGAACATTTTCATCTTCAAATGGACACCTGTTTCCACGCAACCAGGGAGTAAATATAACTCCTTTAGCACTAACAGGTGTTTCTTCGACTATTTGATTCATGTATTCGTACAACAAATGTGTTTTTTTTGCCATATCGTCTTCACTCAAATCATTGAGAAATACGGTTACCTCATCTAATGCCAAATGGTCGCGCACCCACTTCAGACATGCGCCTGAAGTTTCCTGTTCTGCAAAGTAATTATATACATCCGGCTGAGCACCTGTGACAGATGCTACCCTGTTAAAAACATCGGTCGTCCTATTTTGGGTTAAAGTAGAGACCCAGCCGGAAGTGCCGACGTAAATATGGGTATCACCTGGTTTGACGCAACCTGCTCCAATAGTGGTTAACGTAGCATCCCCACCTCCAGCAAAGACTTTAGTATCAGTAGTCAGGCCTAGCTCTTTTGCTGCTGCCACCTGAAGATTACCAATAACTTCAGTTGACTGGCACAATGCCGGCATATGATTTATATCAACACCTAACAAATTAATAACTGACTTTGACCATGTGTTTTTTTCACGGCCTGAGCCAAGCAATAACGTACCAAAAGCGCTATCAAATGACATTTTTGCACTGCCTGTAGCACGATGAAGCAAGTATTCCTTTACGTCGTACCATTTATATAGTTTCTTATAAAGCTCAGGACAATGATGTTTAAACCATAAATACTTCCATACAGGGTCTTTTGATGAAATCGGAGCTACACCTGTTTTATAAAGACACTTGAGAACCTTGGAAACATTCAGACCACAAAAACGAGGCCAACCTGCCTGCATAACCCCCTTCATTAAATGAGCACCACGCATATCCATGTAGCTCATCGCAGGTGTTAACGCATTACCTGCCTTATCAACAGGAACAAATGCCTGCATCTGCGTACAAAAGGTCATTGATATAACATCTGAAGGACAAGCACCAACCTTTTTCATTACCTGATGTGTGGCTTTACAAAGTGCCAGCCACCAATCTTGGGGGTTTTGTTCAACCTTACCTCCTTCTTTAGAAAAAAGCGGGTATTCCTCAAGAGCTACAGACACAAGAGTCATGGTTTTACCCATCTGAAAAAGACAGGTTTTATTAGCTGTTGTACCTATATCATGTACCAAAATATACGCAGGCAAAAAATCACTCCCGGCTAAAGCCTTCTTAACAGACTGTCAATTTTATTTAATAATGAAATAATTTTTTTAAACACCTTTAGATGCCCTTTATAGGGTGGATAACGAAGCGCTATATCAAATTTAAAAGAATGCATCATTACCGGTTTTAATTGTGAAAAGGTAGTGAACGAAGATTTACCATGGTATTGCCCCATACCACTGGCACCCACACCGCCAAAGGGAAAGCTGGAGTGCGCAAGATAAGAGACCACATCATTGACCACCAAGGCACCCGCCTGAATTGCCTCTCTCAAAAACACGATATCTTCATTATTTTTAGAAAACAGATAAGAAACCAATGGTGCGGGGCATGTATTGATTACAGACACGCATTCAGAAAGATTACTGACTTCAATAATTGACAGGAGAGGACCAAATATTTCTCCTTGAGAATATAGCTCACCCCTATTGCCTTCCAGTAAAGTTGGCTGAATATAACAGGAATCAACATTTCTGTTGCCACCATAAATAACTTTATTTCGATCAATACACGACACCAGTCTCTCGCAATGGTGCCGATTAATTATCCTGGCATAATCTGGATGATTTTCAGGGTCATTACCATAAAACTGTTGGATATTTTGTATCAGCAGCTTTACTAGCTGCTGACTAATATCTTTTTCAACCAACAGATAATCAGGTGCTACACAGGTTTGCCCACAGTTAATAAGTTTACCCCAGATAATACGTTTTGCCGCCACCTGTAAATTAGATGACGACGTAACTATACAGGGGTTTTTGCCTCCTAGTTCCAGTGTCACAGGCGTTAAATGTTCTGCTATCTGTTTCTGAATTTGTCTACCCACACCTGAGCTTCCGGTAAAAAAAAGATAATCGAACCGGTATCTCAATAATCTTTTGGTGACGTCCACACCACCTTCTACTACCGTAGCCAAAGCGGGGTCAATCGTTTCAATAAACAAGCGGGAAAGTAATGACGAAGTTGAAGGTGCTAATTCTGAAGGCTTTAGTATTACACAGTTACCGGCACCTATGGCACCAATAGCTGGGGCAAGTGATAAATTAAACGGATAGTTCCAGGGCGCAATAATTAATACGACACCATAAGGCTTATACAGTGTATATGACTTTCCCGGAAAAAAAAGCAGAGGTGTTTTTAATCTGGTTGCACGACCCCACTTTTTCAGATGACGAATCATATGCTCAATTTCATTAATAACAATGGCTATCTCTGTGAGAAACGTTTCAAAATGACTTTTTCTGAAATCATTGGTTAACGCAGTACAAATAGCCTGCTCATTTTTCACGATAACATTTTTAAGTTGCTGTAATACTACGATTCTCGAAGCTATAGGCAAGGTTTGCCCCGAGTTAAAATAATCCTTCTGCACAGTGATAATGTCAGCCAACATCCGTTGACCTTCAGGTGATTTTTCTGACACCTGATGAATTTCATCACTACTTACTGAGTTCTTCATCATATTCTCTAGAAGGTTTCACGATTACAATACCATCAACAATAATTAAGCATCACAAAGGTAAACTAAGCAGATATCTTTTCCCGTAGCATCTACTGTTTAATTACAAATATACCGATCAAACAAAATCCAGACTCACTATCAGCCCGTGCTATCTAAGCTTGTAATTTTTCAGTTGACCTTTGTTAATTTATCCATGACAACAATTTTTGATTTTTTTAACACGACATTTTCATTATATGAAAAAAAATTAAAATGCTTCTGTTATTAAAAGTTTCAGTCATTTTCCTTAACTAACAAAAAACTCTTTGGTTTAATATGAACAACTAGCAAACCTGCATACATTCTTTTAGTTTAAACGCAAAAAATAATGCCACTACAAGTAAAACAGTTAATCCAAAAGTTGCATTATTCCAGTTTGAATGGTTCCAGTTAAGTATAGGCATCATCGTTATAACAACAGCTCCCCCCAGATTACCCAACAACATAAAAATACTGGTAACACGCCCTATTTCTTCTGGTTTTGATTTTTCTTCTGCCATAGTGAGAAGAAGTGGATAACCGGGCAGGAAGAAAAAACCCAATAAAGCGCTTTGAATATATAGATAGGACGCATTTATACTCAGATACAAAGGCCAAGTAATTATTAAACCCAATGCAGCGCTCAATATGACAAAAGGTCTTCGTTTACAAATCCTGTCAGACAGTACAGAAAAAATAAGTGAACCGACAATACCACCGAGCATAAGAATAGCTCCCGCCAATCCGACTTGTTCTGCTGTAATCTTTTTGCTCGCCATCATTGGCTCAAGCCATGAAATTAATCCATTAAAATAACCCATAGCCAAAAAGGCTAAAATAAAAATAACCATTAACTGCTTTTGCTTGAAAAAACAAAAGATATCACTTGGTTTTCCTGAAGAATTTACTGGCACAACGAGTCGCTGACCAGTTTTAGCCATCAAAGCATAAATAATGCTAATAATAACAGCACAAACAGCAAATAAGACCATGGATACATGCAGTCCGGTTTTATCAATTAAAGCCGGAGTAGCCCCTAAACCAATAGCCATACCTATAAATATTCCTGCAGTGATAAGACCTGTTGCCAAAGCATGTTGCTTGGGTTCAAAATGATCAACAACCAAAGATGACAAAGCATTCATCACAAAAGGTTGTGCAATGGCAATACCTGTCTGCCCGATCAAGACCATAATAAAATACTGGTCATAGCAACGAGCCAGTGAAAATAAGGCTATCAACAGCGCAGCCGTCAAAGACACCTGTCGATAACCATATTTATCAATCATAAAGCCCGCCGGATATGAAAATAAAATATAGCAAACGGGAAACGTCAATATCAGTAAGCCTGCTATAGAGTCACTAATAGCGTATTTGTGCGAAACTAACGAAATAACCGGTGCAAAGTTTAACCACAGCACCTGAATAATGACAACTACCAAACTAAAAAACAGCAACATCCACCATCGGTAAGAGCTAGAACAGAAATAAATAAAATTTTTCATGCAAAATAAATTCCATCATTATTATTTCTTCACGTTAAATTATTCTTCTGAGCATTGAATTTATCTAACGAAAGTTATCCTTTGGTACAATAAGGCTTGCTTATCTCATCACTGTATTTTCGATAAGAAAAACACACAGATATCAACTCTCCTCCAAGTTAATATCTGGTTAGTTACATTTAAAAAAGATCTACTTTGTAATTAACAAACCATCTTAAATCATTAATAGTTTGCCCCATTCCTCCCACAAAGGTATCGACAGTGCTATTGATCGACTTTCCTTTCGATTTATAGTAGCTATTTACAACCGTAGTACTTAGACCTTTCACACCAGGAACAGCATAATCTAAACGCAAATCTGTTTCCGCCTCACGATGAAGACCTACACGACTGGAAATATTGCGCCCCCAGGTGTAACCGACTGCAGCTTTTAAACCATTAACAAAATCTGAAAAATCGTAACCCGCACCTAATAGATAAGCCGATTCTCCATCATAGGCAAAGTCTGAAACAACACGGTCAGTCAAAAATCCAGGCTGAGGTATATAGTTTGCTGCAGGGGCATAGTAGAACCGGTTACTGATAATGCCATATGCTTGATCACCTTTATTAGGTGCGTATGTTTTAGAGTAAGAAGCATAAAGTGATACTTTATCTATTGCTGCCTGAGCAGTTAGATTAAGCAAGTGACCATCTTTAGCCATAGTAGGGTTACTAAAACCACTGCCATCTTTTGAGGTATTAAAGTACTTGCCCAGTAATACTATATGCTTGGTTTCTGAGAATGGCAGCACATAAGTCATACCACCATAATACTCTTTCGTATAATTATGACTTTGGGTCGATTCTCCTTCCAAAATCAGTTGTTGATAGTTAGGCAGTGCAAACTTGTAGTTCACCCCTAACATTGCAATATAGTCAATAGGTTTGCCTTTATCGTCCCGAAACCAGCCCATGCTATTGCTGGCTGCCTGGGAAATACGGTCAAAGTACGCGCCGTAAACACCCAGATTATTCCATTGCGATGTAAACGTTAAACCACGCATAGTCAGGTAAGTCATCTGGTAAGGAAAAGGCTGCACACCAAATAAAGTGCTGTTTAAGTAATCAGGATCAACACCAACATAACCTGCATGTGCAAGAAGATTGTTTTCTTTATTACCAAAAGATAAACGTGCATTCAGGCGACCTATTCTTGCAAAATTATCAGCCATACTATTATTGTTTTTTTGCAACAACCAGTACCCAGTAGTTGGTCCGGAATAGTCTAATTTAGCACCACCATATAGAGAAGCATTAATACCAAACGGACCTTCATAACCAGACTTCCAGTTCAACATACTAACCAACGCCCATTGACGCGTATCTGGTTTGGCAAGCACTTTTTTATCATAATCAAATATCCCTGATCCAACGGGAAGACCTAATAGTTTGGCAAGATTCTGTTCAACAAGCGCACCCCTGCTTTTATTTACGCCCTTCCAATCTCTCACCCCGTAGCCCGAAATAGCATTTAGCTGTAAATGACTTCCACTTATAAAACCACTCCAACCATCATCAAAAACCATTGGCTGACTAAAATAGTCATCCGGCGAGGTAGAGGCAGAGGCAGAAGCGACTATGTGAGCATGTGCGACACCCATTGCAAACAACGCAACTACTGTTAACGCAGGTTTTTTAACAGACATAAAAACACCTTAATGTAATCAACTACTCAAAAAAAACACATGCAGTACACATGGTATGAATTATCTAGTGGGCTAATTATTGACCATAAATCCATTTTTTTCTAAAAATGATTCAATTAGTGTCCTTGATAAAAAGGTTATATCAGGCATATTTATTTTTTTTGTGTCTTTTTTTATTCACAGAAAGACGGTTACTGTCACGGTTAGGGATAATTAATTTTATAAAAAATAAAGCGTTACAGTTAAGTATATAATAATAAAATTTAATTTATGGGTGTTGTTACAATACTACTCAATCTTATTTCTATATCTCAAATACCTTAGAAATAACGTGTTATTGATCACTACTGTGCTTTTAATATAAGCCTATGGATTGGTATTAATTGCGATAGTTCAACACAGAATTTTATATGGAATACCTGCAAGGTAAAGCTTTATATGAATCATTAAACCGTCAAAATAAAATGAAATAATCTTATAATAATTTATTCTAAAAAAAGACAGGTTTTTGATTCTACATCAAATTACCTCACCATTACGAACACTATCATTATCACGAAGACCTTAATCTGTATATTGGTCAACTATTATTAGACTCGTCGCGTTGTTGCTTTGTCGTCTTTTGAATACTCGTCAAAGCAACTAAAAAACTGGAAAAAAATACTCCCCATAAGTGCTTCGGATTATTGCAACTATTTAAAGACCTATTATTTTAGTTTATGGAAGATTTCAGCGATCATGAGCTGATACGATTTATTCAAAAAAATAATGCTGCCAAGTAATTTTTTGTTTTTTCCTTAAAAGAAACGACATGTGAATATACCGTATTTAGTCGTACACTTAGTTGTTTTTTTTAAAGGAAAAAAAGTATTTTTCGCCTGGTTTGCAACAGTCTTCATAACAGCAAAATCAAAAAAGTAGCGCTAAAAAAAAGTGAGTAACAGGTTTTGGCATTATACACAAGCTTGCATCAGCAGGTTATCTGAGTTATTCAGAGGTGATACACACAAAATCAATATACATGTTCTTTCAGAATTTATTATCCGGCATTAAATTCTGTACTTTTGGAATATGTTTTTATATGAAACCCGCCAAGCCACATCAGGACACAGAAAACAAACTCTGGAGCTACTCTGAAAAGATGAACAGCTCCATGATAATTTCATCAGACTTTACTATGGACTATGAGTTTTCATAGCCAAGCTCTAATGTGAGAACATCTTAAAAGAGTTTTAAGATTTCAGAGATGCCATGTCAATTACAAAACGATATTTAACATCAGCATTTATGGTACGAGTATAAGCTTCATTGATTTCATCGATACTGATCATCTCAACATCGCTAACAATATTATGCTCTGCACAAAAGTCCAGCATTTGCTGTGTTTCTTTAATCCCGCCGATAAGCGAACCCGCAATATTTTTACGACCAAAAATTAAGGAACCACTGTTGAGTTCTACCGGTGTTAAACCAACAGCTACCATTGTCCTGTCTATTTTCAGGAGTGGCATATAAGGGTTTGCATCATGCGCAACGGGAATCGTATTCAGCAATAAATCAAAGCTATTAGCATGTTTTGCCATTTGTCCACTGTCTGAAGAAACAATTACATCATGTGCTCCCAAACGCTCAGCATCTTTACCTTTGCTTTCAGAAGTTGTGATCATCACGACTTCAGCACCCATAGCCCGCGATAGTTTAATCCCCATGTGCCCTAGGCCACCTAATCCGATAATACCTACTTTCTGTCCAGGAGTAACATTCCAGTTCCTTAGAGGCGAATACATAGTTATTCCGGCACACAATAAAGGAGCCACCGCTTTAACATCTAATGTTTCAGAAACACTGAGCACAAAATTTTGATCAACAACAATATGCGTAGAATAGCCACCTTGTGTTATCTCACCTTTTCTGTGAGCATCATCACTACCATATGTCATGACCGCCCCTTTTTCACAAAATTGTTCCAAGTGTTTCGTGCAAGGCATACAAGAACGACAGGAGTCAACCATGCAACCAACACCGACTAACTGCCCCTCACTGAACTTTGTAACATCAGCTCCAGTGGTTTTTACCCTACCAATAATTTCATGACCAGGGACTATTGGGTAACGGGTTTTTCCCCAGTCGTTATGAACCATATGAATATCTGAGTGACAAACACCGCAATAGATTATATCAATTAATATATCGTTAACACCCACCTGCCGACGGTTAAATTGAAACGATTTTAAGGGCTTATCAGAGCTAAAAGCGGCATAAGCTTTTGCAAGAGACATACTGTTTCTCCAAACTATTTGTTGATAACAGGACAAATATTATCAGACTTAAATCTTATAAGTTTCTAGTAATAAATGCTAATAATTTTGATGGAAAAAACTGAAAATCAAACTACAATTCTTTTCTGTTCAATAGGAATACAAGTTTTATTATTATGTTTTATTGTTATAAAAAAAATTTTTTGTATTTAACATATGTTTTTAGGAAATAGAAATGAGTGATATTGATGAGATCAAAAAGTGTTGTTTGTCGTGCAATTCGATTCGCCAAAGAGTTTATATTGCAACTCTTTATCGTGAGTTCGAATTACCCCAAGGCAAAGTGCTGAGTGTCAGTACACCTTATTGCAATGACCGACAGAAATGCGTTGACAAAGCCAAACTACATCACCAACAAATTGAGCAACGTCTGGCAAAAAATTCAGGCAATCTATGAGATCAATAACTTAGTATTTTTTGAATCTAAGCCAACACGCAAAAAATTAAAATGTAGATATTTTCATCGTACATAAATTGCTGTCAAATCATTTGTACCAGAGTTTTATACTTTAAAGATTGCATAAAGATCAAACGTTTTTAGTTGTGTTGTGCATTAAGCTCAGCCTGGAATCTGGAGCTCTACAATCATAACAACCCGGCACAACAATACCTTCTTTTTAATTTACATTTTAGCGAAGCGTCGATTTTACAGATTTTAACTTTCGTTTACTTAATTAAACAACTACCAGAGAAAAGGATATTGAGTACAACTACTGATGCCCACTTTATGAGAAAAAGTGGTAAGAAGACAGACTGGCTGGCGATGTTTCACAATGGTAAAAAAGAGCCTCTAAACGTGGTCATGAACTGTCTTCAATCAGTATTATCAACCTTCAGGCTAACATTGCCTACAATCTGGATGCCTGAAAACCACTAAATCATCCTTCTTATTCCCTTATTGAAAGTTATGTATTATACAGCTAGCGGAAGTGGCTACGAGGCTGAAACGCTAAACATCAGATATAAGGTAATATAATGTATACTGCAACAAAAAAATCTTCTTAAAGTATGCAGTAACTTAATACACTGTTATTATTATCAGTCCATCATTTTCATATATTGGTAAAGATCAAAATAATGGGAGTCTAATGGCTGACCGATTTATTCATCTACGTGTACATTCTGAGTTTTCTCTGGTTGATGGCATCAACCGCATAAACCCTCTTATACAGCTTGCTGAAAATTATAAGATGCCTGCTCTTGCTATCACTGACCAGTCATTTATGTGTGCTCAAATCAGATTTTACACAAAAGCACAAAAGGCTGGCATCAAACCAATATGCGGTTGTGACTTATGGGTGGAATCGCCTGAAAGTACTGAACCATCGCGTCTCACCTTGCTATGCATGAATGAATCAGGATATAGAAATCTGATGGAAATTATATCAATGGCATTCCAGCATAACCAACATTTAGACAAAGCACTCTGCAAGAAGAAATGGATTTTAGAAAAATCTGAAGGGCTGATCGCACTTTCCGGTGGTCGTGAAGGAGACATCGGAATGATGTTGTTAAACAATCATCAAGAAGAAGCCCGCACGCTACTCAGTGAATGGAAAAATGCATTTGGTGACCGGTTTTACCTAGAACTTCAGCGCACAGGAAGACCCAACGAAGAACAATACATTCATGAGGGACTACTACTAGCAAGTAGCACTCACACACCCGTTGTGGCTACCAATGAAGTAATGTTCATGAAAAAAGAAGACTTTGATGCACATGAAGCAAGGGTTTGCATTGGTGAAGGTTACCTGTTAAGCGACGATAGACGTCCTAAGCGTTATTCTGAAGAGCAATATTTTAAATCAGAAGAAGAAATGACTTCATTATTCAAGGATATTCCTGAAGCAGTCAAAAACACTGTTGAGATAGCAAAGCGCTGCAATGTACACATACCCCTAGGTAAACACTTTCTTCCAAATTATCCCGTTCCTGAAGGTATGACACTGGAAAAATATTTCATCCATATATCTGAAAAAGGATTAGAAAACCGGCTTCAACAAATCCTCAACCCCGAAGATAACGACTACAACAATAAAAGAAAGGCTTACGATGATCGTCTTAAATTTGAGCTCAATGTGATCATACAAATGGGATTTCCCGGTTATTTTCTTATCGTTATGGACTTTATCCAATGGGCGAAAAATAACGATATCCCTGTTGGACCAGGACGGGGTTCTGGGGCAGGCTCCCTCGTTGCCTACGCCTTAAAAATAACCGATCTTGACCCTATAGGTTATGATCTTTTATTTGAAAGATTTTTAAACCCTGAACGTGTATCCATGCCGGATTTTGACATCGACTTTTGCATGGAAAATAGAGACCGTGTCATTGATTATGTAGCACAAACCTATGGACGGGATGCTGTTTCTCAAATTATCACTTTTGGAACAATGGCAGCCAAAGCGGTAGTAAGAGATGTTGCCCGAGTTCAGGGGAAATCTTACGGTCTGGCTGATATGCTTTCAAAACTTATTCCTTTTGAGCTTGGAATAACCCTTGAAAAAGCCCAGGAACAAGAAGAAAGATTACAGGACTTACTCAAAAATGACACTGATGTGCAAGAAATATGGGATATGGCTCTCAAGCTCGAAGGCATAACCAGAAATGTTGGAAAACATGCAGGTGGTGTTGTTATTGCTCCTAATAAACTAACAGACTTTTCACCTTTATACTGCGATTCAGAAGGTCATGGCTTAGTCACACAGTATGATAAAAACGATGTTGAATCTGCTGGTTTAGTCAAATTTGATTTTCTGGGTCTTCGAACGCTCACCATCATTGACTGGGCGCTAAAAATGATCAACCCTCGCCTGGAAAAAGAGGGTAAACCTGCTGTTGATATTAATCATATAGATCTTGCTGACCCGACATGCTATAAGATAATCAAGACTGGCGAAACGACTGCTGTTTTCCAGTTAGAGTCTCGCGGAATGAAAGATCTCATTAAACGACTTCTACCAGACTGTTTTGAAGACATTATTGCTCTTGTTGCACTATTTCGACCAGGACCTTTGCAGTCTGGAATGGTAGATAACTTCATCAACCGTAAACACGGCAGAGAGCAGGTCTCTTATCCGGACGCACAATATCAACACCACATATTAAAACCTATTTTAGAGCCAACCTATGGCATTATTCTATACCAAGAACAAGTGATGCAAATTGCACAGGTGATGGCCGGTTACACCTTAGGTGGTGCCGACCTTCTTCGCAGGGCGATGGGCAAAAAAAAACCGGAAGAGATGGCAAAACAAAGAAAGTTTTTTGAAAATGGTGCAAAAGCTCAGAGTATTGACCCAACACTGGCTATGAAGATTTTTGACTTGGTAGAAAAGTTTGCCGGCTACGGTTTTAACAAATCTCACTCAGCAGCTTATGCTCTGGTTTCGTATCAGACATTGTGGTTAAAAACACACTACCCAGCAGAGTTTATGGCCGCTGTGCTATCTTCAGATATGCAAAACACAGACAAAGTAGTCCTCTTTATTGAAGAATCCCGCCGACTAGGTCTTACAGTGCTGCCTCCAACGGTCAATAATGGTCGATTTATGTTTGGCGTTAATGATGACCAACATATTGTTTATGGTCTGGGTGCAATAAAGGGAGTAGGTGAAGGCCCTATTGAAGCTATCATTCATGCACGTAATACCCATGGCTCCTTTAACAACATATTTGAATTTTGCGAATATATTGATAGCAAGAAAATCAACAAACGGTGTCTGGAAGCATTGATACGCTCTGGTGCACTGGATGAACTTGGTCCGGATACGCAAGACCTCGATAAACGTCGTGCCATATTGCTTGCATCACTGGAAAGCGCTATAAAAACTGCAGATCAGTCTGCTCGCAATCAGCAGGCTGGTATGGATGATATTTTTAATAAACTTGCACCATTCGTTGATGACAATCCATACAAAGCATGGTTTTCGACACCAGTTTTAACAGAAAAGCAGCGACTTTCAGGAGAAAAAGAGACACTTGGTCTTTATCTGACAGGACACCCTATTGATCAATACGAACAAGAGATTAAACAATTTATCAGTCAAAAGATTTCACAATTACAACCCTCACGTAACAATAAAACTGTTGCAGGATTAATCATTGCGCTGAAAATTATGAAAAACAAGCGCGGTAATAAAATGGGGTTTCTCACTCTGGACGATCGGAGTGGCCGCATAGAGATTGCAGTATTTTCAGATACTTTTACGAAATTTGAAAGTAAACTTGTAAAAGATAAAATTATGATATTTGAAGGAGAAGTAAGCTTCGACGACTTTTCTGGTACCCTAAAAATGACTGCACGCAATGTGCTTGAATTAAATGAGGCCAGAGAATATTTTGCAAAGGCTGTTCAACTAATACTGACCAGCGAACAATGCTCAGAACAAACTATGAAACAACTTATCAGTAACATAAAAGAAAACCATGGATCTTTGCCTTTGTTAATACATTATTCTAATAAACATGCATCCACTCAATTAAAACTACCTCCGAATTTTTTTGTCAGCCCCTCTGATGATTTTATTGGTTCACTCGAAAAAATATTGGGTAAAGGTAATGCTACGACAGTTTATAGATAAAAAAAGATTAATACAAAAATCTGCTTATAACTTCTTATTGAGATACTTTTCTGATCTTGCTGTTATGCGTTGAAGCTTCTCGCAATAGCCAAGTCTTACCCGTCACGGCGATTTTAACAGCCAGTAATAAAAGCATACTCATAATAGTAGTTATGAAACAGGTTTTAGTATTATCCTCCTGACTTGAAAAGTCTGAGTTTAATATCTAAGAAATGGTCTCTGTTAAAAAGCTACAAGAGAGAGTAACCAGTGTCCCCAAAGACAAATGGGTATATTAGTCTATATTTGACTTCTCTGTTCAACGTTTGACTACTTTGCAGATAGCAGAGGTTAGGAATTTACGTTATAAAGCTTCAGTGCTGAAGCAAAAAACCAAACTTATAAATAAGCTCGGTTTTTCACAGCAAGCAAATGGTCAACTATTGATGACTATTAATGTAATCAATTGCAGACTGTACTGTGCTTATTTTTTCAGCTTCATCATCAGGAATTTCAGTCTCAAACTCTTCTTCAAGAGCCATAACTAACTCCACGGTATCCAGAGAATCCGCGCCCAGATCTTCAATAAAAGAGGCCGAAGGAATAACTTCTTCCTCTTTAACACCCAGCTGTTCAGAAACGATCTTTTTAACGCGATCTTCGATGCTGCTCATGTCTAAATTTGCTCCTGTAAAAAAAATAAATCACCGGCTTTAGCCGTTTTTAACCGTTAATTTTATATAATTAAGCAAGTACTTTGCAAGTTAAGTTATACAAAACCACTAATATAACTGATTCACAACTAGCTATCAAAACTCACTTACCCCATATACATTCCACCATTCACATGAATGGTTTCACCTGTTATGTACGAACCACCTTCACCAGCAAGAAAAACTACCACTGAGGCAATATCTTCTGGTTGCCCTAATCGATTCAATGGGATATGCGAGGACAGCTGCTTGCGATTCTCATCACCTAACGCTTTAGTCATATCCGTTTCAATAAAACCAGGAGCAATGGCATTCACAGTAATATTGCGAGCACCTATTTCTTTAGCAAGAGAACGAGTAAACCCTTCTGTTCCCGCTTTACTGGCACAATAATTTGTCTGTCCGGCATTACCCATACAACCCACTACAGAGCTTATATTAACAATGCGACCCCAGCGAGATTTAGTCATGCCTCTTAAACATGCCTTGCTCATACGATAGATGCCATTAAGATTTGTATTAATCACTTTATTCCAATCTTCATCTTTCATTCGCATTAGCAGATTATCACAGGTAACACCGGCATTATTAACTACTATAAGAGGAGAACCGTAATTGTCATTTATAAACGACATTGATTTTTTAACTGAGGCATCATCACCTACGTCGAGGCGCACACCACAACCTTTAATTCCCTCTTGCTTTAACGTAGCAGTGATTTTACCGGCACTTTCTTCTGAAGTAGCTGTTCCAATAACAGTCATACCCTGTCGGCCTAACGCAATAGCAATAGCACGCCCAATACCCCTGCTTGCACCAGTTACCAGAGCAATTTTATCATCAATGGTCATACTATCCTCTGCATGATTTATATTCCGTTTTCAATATTTTCATCCTTACACAGGGTTGCGCTTTCGAGCTCAGACTATATGCAGACATAAAAAATACAAGCATTTAGCAGGACTGAACCTCAAATGCAGTAGAATCTTCCATATAAACAACAGAGCTCCCCTTCACTATTCGCTTATTTAATCCTGCCAACACTTTCCCTGGGCCACATTCATAAAAGATTTCAATATTTTTAGAGGCAATCAATTGTATTGATTTCACCCAATGTACCGGACTGTAAAGCTGTTTAGTAAGATTTTCAACAATCAGATCAGGGTTGCTTTCCATAACAGCAGAAACATTTTGTACAACAGGAATTTTTGGTTTTCGTACCGTAGTTTTACATAAATCCTCAGAAAGTCTGTCAGCTGCAGGTTTCATTAACAAACAATGGGAGGGGACACTTACCGACAAGGAAACCACTTTTCTTGCTCCTGCTTCCCTAAATTCGGATAAAGACAATTCAACAGCCTCTTTCGCACCCGCAACCACTACCTGTCCTGGCGCATTATAGTTGATCGCCGCAAGTACTTTCCCTGATTCATTTTGTATTTTACTGCAAATATCAACAACAGATTCATCATCAAGACCAATTACCGCAACCATTGCTCCCTTTTCGTCTGACATAGCTTCTTGCATATATTGTCCACGCTTTTGAACCAAACGAAGACCGTCTTCAAACGCTAAAGCTTTTGCACAAACCAGTGCTGAATATTCACCAAGACTGTGGCCTGCCATAATGGATGGGGTCACCAATTGCTTGTCGCACCACAATCGCCATAATGCAACACTGCTCGCCAACAACACAGGCTGAGTATTTTGCGTCATATTCAGCTGATCTTCCGAGCCCTTATTAATAAGCTGAAAAATATCAAGCCCTGTAATATCAGAGGCTTCTGCCAGAGTTTCCTTTACAACGGGCTCTTTAGCAATAAGATCCGCCAACATACCCGTTCGCTGTGATCCCTGGCCCGGAAAAATAAAAGCTATATTACTCATAACTCTCTCAAAAACGCAACTCACTCACTACCAAAGAATTAGTCCTCAAGCTCTACTAAAACATGATCAATACTAACTCAGTTTTTATACTATCTCATTACTATTTATGCAATGAATTGCAACCTTCACATAAAAACCAGTCGTAAACTTTTTAAAGGTAATAAACCAAAAAAAAGCGAAAAAATACTCAAGCGGATACCAAAGACCCCCACTATATATTTTTATATACAAGCTTTAAAGGAACCATAAAAAATTACTCTTCGTCATTGGTTTCAGTGACAATAACTTTTCGTCCTCGATAAAAACCATCTGCTGTCATGTGATGACGACGATGAGTCTCACCTGATGTAGTATCAACACTCAGCTTTGCTACAGTAAGTGCATCATGAGCGCGACGCATACCACGCCTGGAGCGTGTTGTGTGTTTCTTCTGAACAGCCATTCATATTCTCCAGCATTTACAAACTACTAACTTTTCAACTGCGCTAACACAGCAAAAGGATTTCTTTCAGACGAACTTTTCTTTGTTTTAGCATTGTAACTCTCTTGCAATGAAGTTTCTTTATCTTCAAATACCATAGAGCCTGAAAAGACACAGCTACCATCAGTATGGTAAGCAATAATCGGTAAATTCAGCAATAGTTCTTCTTCAATCAATGCATACAGATCAGTCCGTTCATCCAATGTCATGAGTGGATCATAATGATCTGGCAATGCTTTCGCCTGCTCTTCGGTGTAGACGCAAGCTAACGATACATCGATTTCAATATCAACACAGGTCTCACCTAAACATCGCTCACAGAGCATAGTCACCTGTCCGCTAACTTTTCCCTCTATTACTGAAAAGCCTTCATTGTCAAGCTTAAACCTGAAAGAAACGCGGAACTGACCACAATTATTAACCAACAATTCCCCCACCCTGTTCAAAACAGAGAGAGGAAGGAAACCTTCTAAAATCTGGCTTTTACGAGCCATTTTTCTCGGTACAATAAATTGAGGTAACTGCACATCAGACATAAGTTCGCCATGATAGAGCCAAGAGAGATTAATGTAAAGCTCTTCTAAAGATTATTTTACTGATTCAGAAATGTTAAGATTGCAAGTGCCATACATCTTAAAAATTTAAATCTCATCAAAAGCTTGTTTATCCATCATTGTCTATAGTCTCAAAGTACGTTGATTAGGTTTAAATGTTTCATGAAGCTTGATCGGTTAACCTCAAACTTTCAGGCAGTAGCAAGATGTATCACTCCCATACAGCATATTCACACTTCTATTCAGTAAAAATAACTATTACAGACTATAATAGAGAGTCAATATTCAAAGCAACTGGTATAGCTATTATGAATATAAAGAAGTTAGTCTTTATCATCATTCCGACCTTTGCTGGAGCATTAGTATCCGCAAGCCATGCTTCTGATCTTGAAAACTACTGCAGGAAAAAAGGAGGAGTCCCTGTAATCAGGCAGGCTCAGATTGATACACACACAGGGTTTGTTAATGGACTTGATCATAAATTTTGTGAGTTTCATGTCAATAAAACTTTAGCCATTATTGGTTTAAAGACTTTCGCTTCTGAACTACCGAGCATTGCCGCAACTTACACCAAGAAACTACCGCCTATTGGTGTCATCAAAAATACTAAATACGCCAACCCTTCATTAGATGTGTGCGAACGGCTACACGGCTCTTCAATTTCACTTGGTGGATTTGCTGGTAAATTTGGTCAGGCCGATATCTGTGTTTTTGGTGATGGATCAATGATTAGTGGATGGACTCTTATATATTCAACTCGGTCACCTTACCCAAAATATGGTTATTCTTTCGTTAAAGAAAATATCAGATCAAAAGCGATGGCAATAGATATGCCTCCACTTCCTCCATTTAATCCTGATTATCTCAAATTAAAAGCACAATAATTATTTTCGCTTATTAATCACTCTGCTCTGATGGATTTATAAATGTGAAATCAATTGATAGTCACACCGACTAATCTTAACTGTTTTTCTCTCACAAAGATGCTAGCTTATGCAGTTATACGGTTATCTTTTTACGCATGGGCATTAACCAATTTTTAAAGAGAAGTTAGCATTAGAAGCAGGTAATTTGTTTAATCTTCCTTGTAGCAGAAGCTCAGAAGAACTCATCCCATAAGCTCGTCTTTCCCGTAATTTTCTCTATATTTTTCAACTGTTGATGATGAAGATCAAGCTCTTGTTTTGTAGCACGTACAACCACTAACTGATGGCGCTGAGTACTCTGCGGATTTACCCGAATATTTTCTTTGCTTGTATTAACCTCTTCTTCATTTAGCAACATAGCTGTTTGACCACCCGTCATTCTCAAATAGACTTCTGCAAGCAATTGAGCATCAAGCAATGCACCATGAAATACACGATTCGAGTTATCTACATGATAACGACGGCAAAGTATATCAAGGCTATTTTTTTGACCAACGTGTTTTTTTCTGGCATAAACGAGACTATCGGTAATCTGACAGTAATTTTCTACCCGCTTTAAAGATGGGGAAAGCATGGCAAACTCATGGTTAATAAAACCAACATCAAATGGTGCATTATGAATAACAAGCTCAGCACCTTTGATAAAATCGAGAAATTCACCGGCAACTTCTGCAAACAGAGGTCGGCCTGCCAAAAACTCATTACTGAGACCATGGACAGCAAAAGCTCCCTCATCTACAACTCTTTGTGGATCAACATATACGTGATAATGACTACCTGTCAGCTTTCGATTTATCATCTCAACACAACCGATTTCAATAATCCGGTGTCCAAGACTCGGCTCTATACCAGTAGTTTCAGTATCTAATACCACAATCCTTGACATGCTTACCGCCCCTTACTCTCGTTACTAATTGTCTCAATCGCTTCTTTGGCCAGAGTATCCACCAATTCATTATCAGGATGCCCACTGTGTCCTTTAACCCAGTGCCACTTTACCTGATGTTGAGAAATAATTTCTAGCAGCTTCATCCAAAGATCTTTATTTTTTACAGGTTTTTTATTAGATGTTTTCCAGTTGTTTTTTTGCCAGCTATTTATCCAGTCGGTGATACCATTTCGAACATAAGTTGAATCCGTAGTAAGATCAACAACGCAAGGCTTTTTTAAAGCTGATAACCCTTCTATAGCCGCCTGAAGCTCCATTCTGTTATTTGTGGTTACTTTTTCAGCTCCACTTAATGTTTTAACATGAGACCCGAACCTTAAAAGAACACCCCAACCCCCAGGACCCGGGTTGCCACTACAAGCCCCATCGGTAAATATTTCTACACTGTCTGGTTTATTTTTATTAGCCATAAAAAGGCTTAACTCCACGATGATATAGTAACAATGATGATACTTTAATCCAACAGAACACCAGAACACACATAACCAGCTCCAGCTAACTTTGAACAGAGTGAACGGGAGAAACCCTGATTATAGATTAAACCATTGCGCTCTTTCACAGCTACGATAATATAAATATTTCCTACCGGTATCGATTGTAAAGTCCGGGTTATACTATTATGCTGCAAATTTTGCAACACATCTGGTGCAACATAAACAAAAGGTGCTTTTCTCAACTCGTGCCGAATGGTCAGGCAAGAAAAACCCAGTGTACGCAACCAGCCAGACGCTGTGCTCGCTGTAATAAGTTTAGAGTTGCGAAAAACAGTCGGATATTTTGAGGTAAAAAAACGACTTAAGCCACCTAAACTTAATGGATTAAACCCCATGATAATTATCGATCCGCCTGGAGACAAAACACGACTGGCCTCCCGTAGAACGCGCTGAGGTCTAGTTGTCCAGTCGAGCACATGGTGCAGCAACACAGCATCCATACTTTTACTCTGCAGAGGCCAGTAAAGTATTGATGAACTTATATCTTTATCAAAAAAAAATTCTGCAGAGCCCAAAGAGAGTATGCGATCAAAACCTTTAATCATTGATTTGTTTTTCGTTTCAGAAAATCCTGCCAGACAGAGCCATTTTCCACTAAGCTCATTCACACAGGACTCTATTAAGCAACGCTCCACCTCACGAAGTTTTTTCTGCGCTGAACTCATAAACCACCGATACATTGGTAATGCTACCGTATCATAGGTTAAGCCGCATTGTGACAAGCCTTTATTTTTTATCATTATGATACCCATCGCATTCTTGTGAAAATACAAAACACATAAACTAATAACTCTAACCGATTACTTTTTTTCAATCGAAAAAATCTATTGATAGTCTATAATGCTCAGATATACTCCAGTCCCTCGCAGAAAGGCAACCAACCCATTAGGGTGTTTGACAAACAGTAGTATTATTAGAGACAATGTTGAGTTTAACAAACTTACTCTTTCAAGATAAAAAAGTATTTTTAGCTTTTACAAGAAAGAAGTTAACCCTGATAAATATTTCGGCAAAGTGATGCTAAAAATTCAAGCAATACCAGTCTTTAATGATAATTACATCTGGATCTTTTACAGCAGAGAGAGCTTTTGTGCGTGGGCAATAGATCCTGGCATGTCAGAACCTGTAATATCATTTTGCACTCAAAATAAGTTAACATTATCAGGAATTTTAGTAACACATCACCACTTTGACCATACAGGTGGTATTGAAGAACTTATTGCACATACTCCAGTACCTGTTTACGGGCCAGAAAATAAAGCGATGCCTTATATTACCCAATCGTTTAATGATGGTGAATCATTAAGTCTTTCTGTTGGCAATTTTAAAATCATAAGCGTTCCTGGTCATACGCTTGATCATATCAGCTATTTTAGCAATAACCTTATCGCCAGCAATCCCGTGCTATTCATAGGTGACACTCTTTTTTCAGCAGGTTGTGGACGTATATTTGAGGGGACAGCAGAACAAATGCTGAACTCACTAAAAAAAATAAGTGCTCTACCCGTCAATACACTTATTTATCCGGCACATGAATACACCTTGTCCAATATAGACTTTGCGTTAACAGTAGAGCCTGATAATAATAATCTCAGCTCTTACCAAAAAAAAGTACAAACATTACGAAACAATGATCAGCCTTCACTACCAACAACACTTATAGAACAACTGTCAATAAATCCTTTTTTGCGCATTACATCGCCAACCATCATCAAAAATGTTTCACAGTGGTCTGGCAGGCCGATGAAAACAAACCAGGATACTTTTGCTAACTTGCGACTGTGGAAGGATAACATTTAGCAAGTACTCATCATTTCTTGGCCCATTATAAACATACACAGGAATGTTTAACAGAGCACAGAATGCACACTAAAGGTAAAAGATGAAATTATTTTTTTCAATTAACAACAGAGATGTAGCCAAAAGTAAAAAACCGAAAGTCTTGGACATCATACCATTACTGCTTATCTCCTGTTTGCTTTCAGGATGCACCGGATTACCAGATCACTCCAATTCGACACTTTCAACTGACAATAAAAGTGCAGGAAAACTCAAAACAAAATCAAATAATCAACAAGAACCATCACGTTTCAAACATCATATTACTCACAACGATCTGTGGGAAAGTGTAAGAGCAAAAATGAGTAGTGAAGTTGATCAAAACAACCCTCGTATTGACTATTACGTCCGATGGTTCAGTAAACACCCCGGCTACTTTGAGAAACTAATGGAACGCTCAAGACCCTATCTTTATTACATTATGAAAGAGGTTGAAAAGCGCAATATACCATCAGAGTTTGCGCTAGTACCAGCTGTTGAAAGCGCCTTTGATCCATTTGCTTACTCTAATGGGTTGGCTGCAGGATTATGGCAAATCACACCATCTACCGGAAAGTATTATGAAGTAAAGCAAGACTGGTGGTTCGACGGTCGAAGAGATGTTGTTACAGCCACTGAATTTGCACTCAATTACTTTCAGGAACTTTATAAGGAATTTAATAACTGGAAACTTGCACTCGCAGCTTATAATGCAGGCAACGGCACGGTAGGTCGCGCCATTAAGAAGAATCTCAAGCTCGGCAAACCTATCAGCTACTGGAATCTTCCTTTGCCAAGACAAACAGAGAACTATGTGCCTAAGCTGTTGGCTGTTGCTAAAATCGTAAAAAATCCGTCACTATACAACATAAAATTAGATCCTATTCCAGACAAGCCATATTTTAAAAAAGTAGATACAGGCTCTCAGATTGACTTAAAACGTGCAGCCTCAATGGCGAATATTTCGTTTAAAGATTTGCGACAACTGAACCCTGGATTTAATCGATGGGCGACAGACCCTAACGGCCCCTTTACTCTGTTGCTCCCTGTCAAGCATGCTAAAATCTTCAAAACAACTTTGGCTTCTATGCCCTCAAGTGAAAGAATCAGCTGGCAACGATATACCGTCCATTCAGGAGACACCCTCAACAGTATTGCCAAAATATTCAATGCCAGCCCTGACATAATTAAGGCAATCAACCGATTACAGTCAACCACTATTTATTCGGGAGAGACGCTATTAATACCGCAACCTATCGATGATAATACGATCATAACTCACAAACAAAAAGCACTGGCGCTGGCTCAGGCTAAAAATATCCTTAGCGATAATCAAGGGCGTATCCGACACCAATATACTGTCAAGTCAGGCGATAGCTTATGGAAAATTGCAAAAGAACATAATTTATCAATAACCGAACTAACTAAATGGAACCATTTCACCAAAACAAATACAGTTCATCCGGGACAGACTCTGTTACTCTGGATTGGTCGTGAGAATCTTATCCGAAAAAACTACATTGTTAAATCCGGTGACAATCTTTGGAATATTGCCAAAAGATTTGGAACAACCATTGATCAGGTTCTGGAATGGAATAAGCTTTCTCCAAGGGCATTACTGCATCCCAAACAAAAACTTGTTATCTGGAAACCCCCTTCAGACGTAAAAATAAAAACACAACTCACCCACTCCGGCAGTGTCATACGCAAGGTTTTTTATACCGTAAAGCAAGGAGAGTCAATCAAAAAGATTGCAAATAAGTTTCGCGTGCAAAGCAACCAGATAACATACTGGAACACACTTAAAACTCACCATATCAAGCCAGGACAACAACTGACGTTATTTGTAGATGTCACTCATACAAACTAACCTTTTATACTAGCATCTGCTTCTAACTATCGTGAAACAGGTGCTGGTATAAGCAGGAAAGAAGCATTTTGATTTCTTTTGACTATCAGCTGAGGTTTTTCAATCCACGCTCAAAATCATCTGGTAAAGGCGCTACAAACTCCATACGTTCACCATTTAGTGTAGTTATACCTAAACTTGAAGCATGTAACATTAGTCGCCGTATACCCATATTTTTCATTTTTTTATTGATATCATCATCGCCATATTTGAGATCTGCAATAATTGGATGTCCGACATGACGTGTATGAACACGGATCTGATGCGTCCGACCTGTATCCAATATTACATTAAGCAATGAACAGCCCTTATAACGCCCGATCACTTTAAAACGGGTTCTGGACGCCTTTCCGTCTTCGGAAACAAGCACAATACGCTCACCTGACTTTAAGACATTCTTTACCAGAGACGCATTCACGGTCTGTATGCGTGAAGGCCAGCTACCTGCCACTAATGCAGTGTAGCTTTTATAAACCCGAGCCAAACGAATTTGCTCATGCAAGTGTCTGAGCATGCTACGCTTTTTTGCCACCATCAGACAACCTGATGTATCCTTATCAATACGATGAACCAACTCCAGAAACTTGGAATCAGGCCTTAGCTGGCGCAAACTTTCAATAACACCCAAGCGTACTCCACTACCACCATGCACTGCGATACCACTTGGCTTGTTGAGTACGATCAGCACATCATCCTCATAAATAACGGAAGACTCCAGTAATCGTGAATAACTTATACTTGGCTTAGGAAGCTTATTGGTTGTCGCCGTTCGAACAGGTGGAATCCGAACCACATCACCTTGGCTTAGTCGGCTGAAAGCCTTGGCCCGTTTTTTATTAACCCGAACTTCACCTTTTCTGATAATGCGATAAATCAATGTTTTGGGGACACCTTTAAGCAAAGATACCAAAAAATTATCTAAACGCTGTTCAACATGCCGTTCGTCGATATGTATGTTTCTGACAGTAGCAGGTTCACCCATTTTTTTTAATTCAGTCTCCAACATATACGGGATATTACCCGAAAAACATTTTTTTTTCCAGCTTTCTATTTGCTGCAACTTGAAAGAACTGGTATATTTGACGTGTTTATGTATTATAATTGGTCACTAACGGCTGTTTCGAACATCAGTTCAATTTATTATTAGTGTAATAATTGACAGATACAAAGCAGACTTTGAAAAAAACAATTTAGTTTATACATTGTTTTTTAGTACTGGGTCAACAACTCTGTGATAGAGAATAATCAGACAAGAAAGAATTGGTGAAACTGTTAAATAATGCAAGTAAACAGTTCATAATGAAAGTAGGCAGTTTACATAAAACTGTATAGTGAATTTAGCGTACTAGGATGCTTTTATTTACTTAACCAGCAAAAGAAGCTGAGTAATTGAATCGTGCTGGTACACCCTGTAAACCTAGGGAAAACATGTGAAAAGATCGCTATTTTAGTTAGGATTAGTTTCTGAACAAGGCACTGACAAAACCTGAGATATGGAAAAAGCAGATGAAGAGCGGATAAGACCTTTCGGACAGAAGCCTGAAGCGAGCATATAATGCTGAGCTGATGAAATGATCAGACAGGCAGTGATACTTCAATACGATACCATATCCCTGTCAGACTAACAGCGTAACTGCTGATAACACCTACAGAATTTAGCCTTTCAATGTTATGACCTCTAAAGTAAAGATCGATCTGCATGAAAAGAATGCTTATCAATGCAACTCAGCAAGAAGAGCTTAGAGTTGCGCTTGTTGATGGACAAAAGCTCTATGATCTTGACATTGAGTCAAGCGAACGAGAACAAAAAAAAGCTAACATATACAAGGGAGTAATCACCTCCGTTGAGCCTAGCCTTGAAGCCGCTTTTGTCGATTATGGTGGAGAAAAGAAAGGATTCCTGCCTCTCAAAGAAGTTTCGAGGGAATACTTTTCTCAATCATCTTCTGGCGAAAGGAGCCACATAAAAGATGTACTAAAAGAAGGCCAAGAGTTAGTTGTACAAGTTGAACGTGAAGAGCGAGGCAACAAAGGGGCAGCTTTATCAACATTTATTAGTCTTGCCGGACGTTATCTGGTTCTGATGCCTAACAACCCACGTGCCGGTGGTATTTCAAGACGCATCGAAGGTGAAGAACGCGCCGAACTACGCAACACATTAAATGAAATGACACTTCCTGAAGATAAGGGTGTTATCGTCCGTACTGCTGGGCTTGGTCGCAATAGCGAAGAATTGCAGTGGGATCTTAGCTACTTACTACAGGTCTGGTCAGCAATTCAAAAGGCTGCCGAGAAAAAGAACGGTCCCTTTTTGATTTATCAGGAAAGTGATCTTATCACTCGGGCTATTCGCGATTACCTGCGACAGGATATTGGTGAAGTACTACTGGATACCCCCAAAGCCTACACCCAAACAAAAGATCTGATTCAACAGATCATGCCCCACTACCAAGACAAAATAAAGCTTTACCAGGACAATGAACCTTTATTCAATCGCTTTCAAATAGAAAGCCAGATCGAAACAGCTTTTGAGCGTGAAGTTAAACTTCCTTCCGGTGGTTCTATTGTCATTGACCCAACAGAGGCACTTGTTTCTATTGATATTAACTCTGCTCGTGCCACACGAGGTACTGATATTGAAGAAACAGCACTGACTACAAACCTCGAAGCTGCAGACGAAATCGGGCGCCAGTTGCGCTTGAGAGATATTGGTGGCTTGATTGTTATTGACTTTATAGATATGGGTAATCCTCGCAATCAGCGTCACGTAGAAAACCGCATAAGAGACGCCTTGCAAATGGACAGAGCTAGGGTTCAAGTAGGAAGAATCTCACGCTTTGGTCTCCTCGAAATGTCTAGACAACGTCTGCGCCCATCACTAGGTGAAAGTAGCGGTGTCGTTTGCCCTCGCTGCCTTGGACATGGAATCATTCGGGATGTTAGCTCGCTGGCTTTATCAATTTTACGCCTAATTGAAGAAGAGTCCATGAAAAGCAATACCTCAGAAATTCAGGCACAAGTTCCTGTGGCAGTTGGAACATTTCTTCTAAATGAAAAGCGTCATGTAATTAGTCGTACAGAAAAAAATCACAAAGTACGGGTTATTATTATTCCTAATCCTAATCTAGAAACACCCCACTACGATTTACGACGCTTGCGTAGTGATCAAATTGGACCCGACCATGAGTATAACCTTAAAGTAGAAAAAACCTTTGAGAGCACGATCGATTACAATACTGTCAGCGATACAGCAAAAGTTTCAACAACCCAGGAAAAAGCAGCAGTACAACACGTAAAACCAACAGAGCCACCCGCTCCAAATGCAACAGCTTTTAAATTCTCGGGATTAAAAAACTTTGTAAAATCACTACTTGGTATGTTTGGCACTGAACAGAACCGTTCACCAGCCAAATCAGTATCATCACAAAATAGAATACCCAACTCCAGAAAAAAACAACAAGACTCTCAGGGAAGCAACAAAAAAAGACAGTGGAGTAATAATAAAAGTCAACGAAATCAGGGTCAGACAAACAGCAATGGCAACAAAAACAACAAGCCACCTCGCTTTAACAACCAACAGGATAGTCATCACAAACGAGAAAACAACATACCTGAAAGAAAAGATAACGGCTCAGATTTTAATACTTCAGCCAAAAGAAAACCAGAGCCTAAAAGAGATGCTTACTCTCAGGGTAGAGGCTACTCTACTGACAATAGCGATGATAAGCGCAGGCGACCCAGAAACTCAGGCTCTCGCCGTCGAAGCAATAGACCTTCACAAAGAGATAATAAATATACTCGAGAAGTGCCTGATAATAAAAACCTTCAGCATTCAGTTGCCAGAGCGGATAACATCGCACAACAGAGCGATGAAAAAAAAGATCTGAAAAAACAAAAAATTTCAACCAAAGCAACTGAAACTCAACATGCTCCAGAAACCAATACCATTGAGAATCACTCAAAGGTAGAGTCACAAAAAGTTGAGCACGCTATCAAGCCTGGAGGACAAGCTTTACAAAGCAACCAAGTTTTGAGTGAAGCCAGGGTTGAAAAAACAACCGATCAAACTCACGAAGCTACAAAAAACCAACAGCCATCACAAGTTAAGGATATCTCGGCTGCTGTTTTACAGGCTATCGAAAAAACCCGTGACAATATCACTTCTGAACCAACAAAAGGCTCAAGCAACGCACAGAGCAACATAGCTAATGATTCTGCCAAGTCAGTTGACAAATCTTCTGCAGAACAAAAGCAAGAAAAAGAAAAGACTAGCACTATCACTGACAAACCGGTGCATAGAAAGAGGCGTAGAGCTATTAACGACCCACGCCTTAAGCGAAAGGAGAAAAACAATACTGTTACTGAAGGTGTTACTGAAGGTTTTACTGAAGGTGTTACTGATAAACCGACAACTCCCTCAGAATCTTCAGAAAGTGCTGAGCCTGCTTTAAATAAGAAAACAACTCAGCCATCCGGCACAAGTGAATAGCATCCACTATTCTCCATCCTGATTACTTCAGGGTGGAGAAATGGTCAATAACGGGGATTAAGATCTGCATATTCCGGCTAGGGTTCATTTTATTCGTGTTTTTTATAGACAAACTCCACATCAGTTTTTTGATCCCTTAACATTGCCTGATATACAACTTCCATGACAGGTTTATTTTCGAACAGTACGAGATGTAACCCTGAAACGATGGGCATATAAATTTTTAGTTTGTCTGCTTTTGCCTTAACTTCTCTCAGCGTATAAACACCCTCAGCAACCTGCCCCAGTTTCGCCAGCGCATTTTCCAGTTTTTCGCCTTTACCTATCGCCATACCTAACCTAAAGTTTCTACTTAACGATGATCCGCAAGTAACGACAAGGTCTCCAACACCTGAAAGGCCGAGAAATGTCATAGGATCTGCTCCCATTTTCACAGCAAAACGGCTCATTTCTGCAAGAGCTCTGGTAATTAACATACTTCTTGTATTTTCACCCGCACCCAACACAGATGCTAAACCTGTTGCAATAGCGTATATGTTTTTTAGTGCACCGCCTAACTGCACACCAAAAGGATCTTTACTAGTATAAATACGAAAATGCCTGCACTGAAATATTCGCTGAATCGCTTTGCACACTGAATCATCATGGCTTGCAATGACTGATGCTGTGATGACATTTTCTGCTATTTCACCGGCAAGGTTTGGCCCACTTAGAGCCCCAATGTAACAGTGGGACAGCTCCTCCTCCAGAATTTCAGTCATAAGATTAAATGTCACAGCCTCAATGCCCTTGGTTGCAGATATTACCATGGCACCATTTACACAATCTTTAAACTTTGCAACTACATCACGAAACGACTGACTGGGTATAGCAACCACAACCACGTCAGCCTGTTCAACAGCCTCTCTAAGATCAGATACTGCATGAACATTTCGATGCAATTTGAATTCCGGAAGGTATGATTTATTAATATGGAGTTTATTTATTTCTCTGACAGATGACTCAGAACGCAGCCATAACTTTGTTTTGTACCCATTAGTTGCACAAATATTTGCCAATACCGTTCCAAAACTTCCACCACCCAATACTGCAATACGATTGATCACTTTCTCAGCCTGTTTCGATTCCATATGATTGTATCCTTTATCTTTAACACCTGCCAACTCAAAAAAACACCGCTTAAAATATCCATATTTCATCAATTATCTGTTACAACCTGTAACAAAACATATACTTTTTTGTGTTTTTTTTGATAAATTCATCTCTGTTGTAGCTTAAAACCATGATAAATTTTAATATTTACAGCACAAGTAGGACAAGACATATTATATCGATTTATACAGATAGAAAATCACAAGCATTTTTTTATCAAATAGTGTATATTTCGGTAACGTAAAGCTCCATAATTAATAAACTTTTCTTTGCATCCAGACTCAGGTTAATGTTTATTAACAATGGTGGGAAATAAAATGGTCAACAAGGTACGCCAGCTTTCATGAAACAAAGCAGTTATAACAAAGAAGAGATTCTCATCTGTACTAAGGGTGAACTCTTCGGTCAGAACAAACCAAAATTACCTGCTCCACCTATGCTGATGCTAGATCGAGTTATTGAAATAAATGGAAATGGCGGGCAGTATGGTTGTGGTGAAATCAAAGCAGAACTTGATCTTTCTCCCAATCTTTGGTTTTTTAACTGTCATTTCATTAATGATCCCGTAATGCCTGGGTGCTTAGGCTTGGATGCTCTATGGCAGCTTGTTGGTTTTCACTTGGCATGGTCAGGGTACGGTGGAAAAGGCCGTGCGCTTGGGAGCGGTGATATTAAATTTACCGGACAAGTTCTCCCACACAACAAAAAAGTCTCCTATCATATTGAAATTAAAAGGGTTCTTGCAAGAAAACTCATAATGGCTTCAGCTGATGGTAAAGTAGCAGTGGATGGGGAAACCATATACACTGCACAAGGTTTAAAGGTGGGTCTGTTTTCAGAATAGGCCCAACAATCAATATAGAATACAGAGATAAAGTGACGACCATTATGAAACGTGTTGTTATTACAGGTATAGGCATTGTTTCTTGTTTAGGGAACGATCTCGACACAGTAACTAATGCTCTCAAAAATGGGAAATCCGGCATTGTTTTTAAAGAAGACTATAAAGAACTTGGCTTTCGCAGTCATGTGGCCGGTATTATTGACATTGACCTAAACAGTTATATTGACCGTAAGGTTATCCGTTTTATGGGTAATTCAGCCGCTTACACTTATGTTGCGATGCAACAAGCCATTATCGATGCTGAAATAACTGAAGCTCAAATTTCTAATGAACGCACCGGATTAATTGCAGCTTCTGGTGGAGCTTCCTCTGAAAATATAGTTGAAGCTTGTGATATATTACGTACCAAGGGTGTTAAGCGTATTGGTCCTTATCGTGTACCAAGAACAATGGGAAGCACTGTCTCAGCTTGTCTGGCAACACCCTACAAAATCAAAGGGATTAACTACTCTATTACCTCAGCCTGTTCCACCAGCGCGCACTGCATTGGTAATGCCATGGAACAAATTCAGATGGGTAAACAAGACATGATTTTTGCCGGAGGGGGTGACGGTGAACACTGGTCTCAATCGGCTATGTTTGATGCTATGGGAGCGCTTTCCTCAAAGTATAATGATACACCGCAAAAAGCCTCTCGCCCTTACGATAAAGACCGCGATGGATTCGTTATCAGCTCAGGTGCCGGCATGTTAGTACTTGAAGAACTCGAGCACGCAAAAGCCAGAGGGGCTAAAATTTATGCCGAACTGGTTGGCTATGGGGCCACCTCTGACGGTTTCGATATGGTAGCACCATCTGGCGACGGCGCTATTCGCTGCATGAAACAGGCACTGTCTACTGTGAGTGGAACTATTGACTATATTAACACCCACGGAACCAGCACTCCTGCAGGTGACTGCATAGAACTTAATAGTATTCGAAAGACTTTCGGCGATAATATGCCTCTGATTTCATCCACAAAATCGTTATCTGGTCACTCACTTGGTGGTGCGGGTGTACATGAAGCTATTTTCAGTATACTAATGATGAAGGGAGGATTTTTGGCAGCCTCAGCGAATATTGATACTCTTGATCCTGAAGCTGGCAATGCCCCTATTATTAAAGATAAAAGCATCACCAAAACTATTGATCGCGTTTTGTCCAATAGCTTTGGTTTTGGTGGAACAAACGCTTGTTTAGTATTAGAACGCTATAACGGATAAATTGAGTTCTTATACAAGAACTTGCTCCTAACTACTGTTATGAGCATTCTTTTATGGCTTGCTGTTATAGACGAAGTGACGAGTAATAGCCCGATATTATGAGAAATTTTCACATATAACAGCAAGATCAGAAATTAGCGCAATAAAAAATTAGAACCAGGTTTTGGGATTACGGGCATACTTTTCTGTGATTAGGTATCAGACTGCAATCAACTCCCGATATTTTTACGTCTTTATCACACTTTAGCCTGTTTTTCAAATACCTGTTTCATGGCCTCAAACTCACATCCAATACGTTTATTGAAGTCTGCCGCACTGTTGACCAGTTTATCCAAACGATCTTTGGTTAATTTATTGTCACCTGCCATGTTAGTAATAGTATGCCTCATTACCACACTGCTTGCCTGAAGATAAGCCTGCTCCTGAATGCTTGCCACCATACTAATGGCAGATTGCTCAACAGATTGCATGGTTGCTGGAATAGTCGTTTTGATGTCAGGTCGTGCTTCACACATACACTCGACCATCGCCAGTTTTTTCTCATAATTGTAAAGCTTTGCTTCCAACGCAGAACCATCATGAGGAACCAGATCAGTACCTAACTGCTGAAACAACATTTCACGTATAAATTGCATTCTTGATACTGCCCAATAGGTAGCTCTAGCTTTATCTGAAGGAATATCTGCATGCAGACTATCCGATACACATTTTAGAATATCATTTCGGCCTGTATCACCAGACAATTGTATTTCTAACGCTTTAAACTCTGCCAGCATATTTTTTAAATTATTTAGCTTCTCATGATATGCGGTACCTGACTTATTGCTTTGTTCAAACCTGTGCTCAAAGCTTTCTGCCAGTGCTTTGTTATTTTCTACAAAATCCATCCAGTATCTGGTATATAAGTGGCTGTAAGCCATTCGACGCTTTATAGGTGCATAACCGCCTGCCTTAAATCGAGCTATGGTTTCTTTATTTGCTCTGGCAACAATGCTACTGGTACTCGGAGTTAACAGCTTTGATACCTTACTTCCAATAAGTGCGGAGATATCTTCATAAGGGTCGGTGTGATAAAACAGTGAAATCATTGCAAATGATACAGCAGGACCAACAGATGCAACATAAAAAATCAAGGCAGGACTGATCAATATACCAATTAATGGGGCTGCTACTGCACTACCAACAACCGGTGATACTACTAGAGCTAACTTTATGGTTTCTGCAATCACCCTCCCTGCGCTTACCTTACCCTGCTTCCAGTTGTTATAGGCTTTTGAAATACGTGTAAATCGAGTTATAACCGGCCGGAAAAAAGCCTTTACTGCCGAATATGTTGCAGAGTGTTTCTTTGCCTGATCCGCCATAAACTCTGCAGCTGTTTGCATCGCCTGTAATCTCAATGCGGCTTCTTTAGGACCATATTGCCATGCCATAATCGCTACGTTTAATCCTTGTACACTCTCATCAGAGAGCGAACTGACACCCTGCTTGATCATATGGGTTGTTGCCATTTTGAAAGCCGATTTAACTGCAGCCCAAGCTGTACCGGTTGCAGAACCATTGACCGTATTCCTTGCAATATCAGCGGCACCAGTTACACCAACCACAGCTTCAGGTGCCCACTTAAATAACTGACAAAGTGCAAATATTTTCTTCAATGATTCTACATCTTTTTTATTAAGTGCTGAGATATCCATATCCGCTGGGTCAAACTGTTCTGCCACATAACTGGCCATAGCTTCCATACCCACTCTGGCCTTAAACTCATTGAAGATACAGTATATTTCTGAACCGGTACCCACAGTGTTTTCAATTACTGCAAGAGTTTGAGCGATATTACCCGCCAGTACTCTGGCCATATGAGGGTTATGCTTACACATCGTTGCGTAATTTTCTAACAGATTTCTCACTGTATCCAGCACAGCATTACTTGCACCGGCCTGAAGAAAAAGGCTCTGTTTACAGGCATCAGATAGCTTTACACTACCTGTTACTGTGTTATAAACCAAAGAAACTGCTTCTTTAATCTTTCCTGCAACCGTGCAAACCGTCGAACAAAACTGACCTGGAACCGTTGAAATCTGGGTCGTTATTTCTGTGGTGAAATTATAATCAAAGTGATGCTTTAACTGATATTCCAGAGATATATCTCTTAAACGTTGGCTTACAGGTGATTCGCCACCTCTGATAAGGCAGCAGCCGATGGCACCAACCACATTAGTAAAGGTAATTTTTTCATCCATTAGATTAATCGCTGGGCGCATTTCTTCAAGTGCAACAATGCGACTCAAATAACTATTGAATATTGTCTCCGGTGTGTTAGCTAGTAATGCCTGATCATCAATATTTGTTCTCGCTTTTGCAAACAACCATTCGATCTGAGACTTCAACAGCGCATCTTTAGCTTTCAACATTTGCGTGTATTCATCACCCGTCTTCATGCCAGCAGAAGCCAAAATACAAGTTCGTAATGCCTGGACACATTTAGATAATGCTGTTGGCTTATTCGTTGTCAGATGTTTTTTTATATCCTCTTCTGTCATTTCTGTATTGTCCATTAACCATAAAGCATCTCGAGTGACGCCACCATTACAAATAATGCTCAATACCTCTTGTACCTGTAGCGTTTCAAACAATTTTGTTATCTGAATATCTACCACATAACCTGTAGCTTTTGCTTGTCTATGAAAGCTTGACAAGCGATTGAACAACAGTTTGTTTTGATTATTCCCACACTTAATTACCTTGGTAATTTGCTCTTCCTCTAATGCCAGTAACAAGTGAGTCAGCTCATTTTTAACCCAGGCAGACAAGTCTTTATCTTTGCTGATCAGATCTGATAAAAATGCCTGCCTGTCATCACCATTTTTAAATGCGCTTAACGGATTTTTTCGTGTTTTATCAACACGCCTGTTTTCTTCATAGAATGCATTAACCTGTGTCCAGACATTCATGGTTTTTGTTTTACAGAGTTTTGTAATATTTTCTGCAATGGTGTAGCGCTCAAGATCCAGATCACCTTGGTTATAAAATTTGTCAACTTGACGCTTCAAGATTTTTTTCTGCTGTTTTTTTCCTTCTGAAATACACAGGTTATGCAGCATATACTTAACTTCCCGCATATCTTCGCGCATGATATAGCCTCGCTTGGTTTTAGATATGTTGGTCGGATCAAGCATGTAATAAATTGAGTCAATCATTTTGTCGGGAATTGCATGGGCACTCTGATACTTACTGATATCTACACGAGCACGTTTAAGCAGGGCAATATCACAACGTGCTTCATACGGCACTAAACTCTCTTCTTCTTCAAATTCTTCGAGCCACTCCAAAAGCTCATTGAATTTTTGTATATTTTTCTCCTTACACAACAAATTGATACGTAACTGCATACAATGGATTTGTTGCATCGCTTCAGTTTCATCACCATCAAATGGACTTAATCTTTCTGGGTCACTGAACTGTTCATGCAGACACTTCAATCTGCTTTCTAGCAACATCAAAGCTGCTTTATCATCAGCATCATAAAGGCGCTTTAATACACTTTTCTCTTCAGAACCTGAAACGATATCAATAATATTGAGACCTTTTTTAGTTGCTGTTTTATTCAGTTTGCTAACAAAGGAGAGCATGACTTGCCAAGAATGTTTGTGTTTTAGTGTCTTAGAGTTAAAGGAGTCAACTGCAGCAGAACGGGAAAACAAAGGCACAGAGTCATTGAGCGCATGCGTATTCTTACTATTTTGTGTCGCAGAAACTTCAACATGAGATATATCTGAAGCATTAATTTGTAATTGCTTTTTGAGCACATTTTTTGTGTCGTTAGTTCTGACAGAACCTTCTAACTGATTTTTTGCTGTTTGGTCACGCTGTATCCCTTCCATATCAATCATTCCTTGCTTACGTATAACAGTAAGAGTTCTTTTTGAAAGATTGGTTTCGATAATAGTAATAACTTACAACTATCGTATTAGTGTTAAAGGATCATGACTGCGCCAATTGCATTTGTTTTAACATCTACTAAGGAAAAAGGTATGCGGGGGCACTGCTAATGAACACAAAAGGTTCAATCAATAACTACCATTATGCAGATAGTTTTCATTACAGCTATCTGCAATAAAAATATCAGCCTGATAATTGATCATCTATAATACTGGAGCCACAAAGAGCAGATGCTGACTAAAACCTGTTATTTTGTAGTTCAATGAACAGTCAAATATTACTAACCTACTGTTTTTTTGAGGTTTTTTTATGAGTATTATTCGCAAACTGTTATTTTTAGTACTGATCGCCCCGCTATTGATCTTCATTCAAACAGCTACGGCAAATCTCACACCGGTTACACCAACACAATTATGTATGACTATGAAAAAATCGTACTGTACGTTCAATCCCGATGGAAAATTATGCAAAGCAAAAAAATGTATACCACTTGAGTTTTTTTCTACTAAAGATGTGTCATTTCGCAATGGCAGAATATTGCATATCACTGTTAATGGTAAAAAAATGGTCATTGAAGGGGAGGCAATGGCAGAAAATATAAACCTTGCTACTGATTACTCAAATGCCAAAATACCTTTATCTCTTAAGGTTGACTTGGTTTTCGGTCAGGGTTCTGATGTTAATTACACGCATAGCTTCACGGTTTCAGAAGGGCAGGGCATCGAATGTATCGTCAATGTTAAAGATCACCTCTCCTGCAATATTTTTTAAACAATATTAAATATTTCTTCTCCAGACCCTTGAAATGGCATGGATAATCCCCACAAATAGAATCAGTGCAATTTATTTACTTAAAATGGGGAAAATCCATGACTGTTGAAGCACAACAAGAAACTATGGGGTTTCAAACTGAAGTTAAACAACTACTTCATTTGATGATCCACTCACTATACTCTCATCCTGAAATTTTTCTCAGAGAGCTGATCTCTAATGCCAGTGATGCAGCGGATAAGCTTCGCTTCTCCTCTCTTAGCGACAACGCATTACTGGAAAATGATCCTAACCTGAATATCCACATCAATACAGATAAAGAAATCAATACTATCACCATCGAAGATAATGGTATTGGTATGACTCGTGAAGAGGTCATTGCAAACCTTGGTACCATTGCTCGTTCCGGCACTGGTGAATTTTTGAAACAGTTGACAGGCAATCAAAAGAAAGATTCTCACCTGATAGGTCAGTTTGGAGTTGGCTTTTATTCAGCATTTATCGTAGCCGATAAAGTCATTGTTAAAACCCGTAAAGCTGGTGAAAAAAATGGTGTGTACTGGGAATCTGATGGCTCAGGCGAATTTGAAGTTAAAAATATCGACAAAGATTCCCGTGGAACCCAGATTACGTTACACCTGAAAGATGAACACAAAGACTTTGCTGACGGGTGGAAACTTCGTACTATCGTTCGCAAATACTCCGATCACATTTCTTTGCCTGTTCTCATGCTAAAAGAAATCACAGAATCAGAAGAAAGCAAAGAAGACTCTGAAGAAACAACCGTAGAATGGGAAACCGTTAACGAGGCTAAAGCACTTTGGACCTGCTCTCGCAGTGAACTCTCAGATAGTGATTACAAAGAATTTTACAAACACCTTTGCCATGACTATTCAGAACCTTTGAAGTGGAGCCATAATAGGGTAGAGGGAAAACTTGACTACACAAGCCTTCTTTATATTCCGTCCAAACCTCCTTTTGATCTTTATAACAGAGAGATGCAGCGTGGTCTGAAATTATACGTACAACGTGTTTATATCATGGACGATGCCGAACAATTCTTACCCATGTATCTTCGATTCATCAAAGGTGTGCTCGACTCCAACGACCTTCCGTTGAACATTTCCCGCGAACTGCTGCAAAAAGATTCACAGGTTGAAAGCATGAAGGCTGCGCTGACTAGGCGAGTACTGGATATGCTGGAAAAAATGACAAAGAAAGAACCAGAAAATTACGCAACATTTTGGAAAGCTTTCGGTCAGGTGATGAAAGAAGGTCCTGCCGAAGACTTTGATAATCGTGAAAAAGTGGCAAATCTTTTACGCTTTTCATCTACACATACCAACGATGCAGAGCAAAATATATCACTAAAAGATTACATCGGACGTATGAAAGAGGGTCAGGAAACTATTTATTATATTTGTGCGCAAACACATGCCGCAACAAAAAGCAGCCCACACCTAGAAGTTTTTAGTAAAAAAGGTATTGAAGTGTTGCTAATGTCTGATCGTGTTGATGAGTGGCTAATGTCTCATCTTAATGAGTTTGATGGTAAGAAATTCCAAGATGTGAGTCGCGGTGATCTTGACCTTGGCAAGCTGGCCGACAAGGAAGACAAAAAAGCGATGGAACAAGCCACTAAGGAAAAAGAGGAACTGATCAAACGAATGACCGAAACACTCAAAGACAGCGTTGAAAGTGTTCGTCTAACAGACCGTCTGACCAACTCTCCTGCTTGCCTTGTAACAGGGCAATACGACATGGGCGAACAAATGCGACAAATGTTGCAGGCTGCCGGACAGGAAGCGCCTGAGTCAAAACCTGTGTTGGAAATCAATCCTGAACATCCTTTAATCAAACGCCTTGAATCAGAGACAAAGGATGATAAATTCAGTGATTTAACAACTATATTATTTGACCAAGCTCAACTTTCCAGCGGTAAACAGTTAACAAATCCTGGTCAGTATGTTACCAGGCTCAACAGTTTGTTAGTAGAATTATCAAAATAAAATACTTTCACCTCTGCTGCCTTCAATAAAATTTTTTTGAGGGCAGCTCCCTCCTTCTGGCATTTGCATCAACTATGAACACCAAAACCATCTATGATTTAATACAGGAATAAAAAAAACAAGTGGTTACAAGGATGCAAACCATGAAAAAAAAACTGTTGGCCTGCTTTACAGCGTGCATGCTCCCAGCTCTGTGTATGGCAGATAGTGTCACAGATGTGCGCATTAACAAAGATAACAAAAGACTAATCAGCCAGTTTACCTTTATTGACAGTGCTAGTAATACAATGAATGTTCTGTCTGAAAAGGATACACTCGTTGCAGAAAAAACATCTCAGGACAGTGATTATGAATACACCCGTTACCAGCAATATTACCAGAATATAAAGGTGGTTGGCAGGAGTCTGGTAGCACAACAACCTCTTGAGGCAAAAAAAAACGCAAAAATTCAATATACGGGAAAACTGGCCAAAGGTTTGTCACTTGATGTTGACCCCTATTACGTCTCAGATGCATATCGTGAAGAAGTTATTGAAATAGCGAAGACAGATTATCTGAAACAAAATCACTCTATTGATCTTTCAACTTTTACTGATGTAAATACCCAACCTATCATCTGGATAGATGACAAAGATGAAAAAGCAGCATTGGCTTATATGGTGAGTTTTCGATCCAGTCAGTCAAAGGGTGGAATCGCATGGCCCCATTACATGGTTAACGCTATTAATAAAGAAATCATACATCAGTGGAATAATATTCAGTCCACAACGACTGTTAGTGGTCCAGGAGGTAATCTGAAAACGGGAAAATATCAGTACGGTCAGGCTGGACTTCCTTCGCTTGAAACTACGAAAAAAGGTACCCGGTGTTATCTGAGCAATGACAAAGTACGTGTTATTTCTGCCTTTAATACTTGGTCGATTCTCAACCCGTCAAATCCTGAACCTGTCAGTCACATTTGCAATAACAATACTGGCGATCTTAAAAATGGCGGTTATTCTCCTGCCAACGATGCTTTTATGTTTGGAAACATGGTTGTGGATATGTATCGAAACTGGTACGGACAAAGTATTCTGACTCACAGTAATGGCTCACAAAAACAACTGACATTGATTGTTCATGTGGGAAATAATTACGAAAATGCAGCTTGGAACGGGCAATACATGATCTTTGGCGATGGCCACTTAAGCTACCATCCTCTGGTCTCTTTAGGGGTAACATCACATGAACTCGCTCATGCATTCACCACCTCTAACTCTGACTTGCTCTATTTTAATCAGTCTGGTGCCATTAATGAGGCTTTCTCAGATATGTCTGCCATCGCAGCAGAATATTATATGATGCAAAATCATTCTCAGGGCTTTGAAACCATTTATAAGCGTTCTGATAACGACTGGCTTATTGGTGATCGTATCGCCAAAGGCAACTATGCATTGCGTTCAATGAGTACACCTCATATCTATGGTAGTGCAGATTGTGAAAATGCAGGTCCAGGTTGCCGCAAAACATGGGCACAGATTAAAGCCACTTCTGCACAGATTGCAATATCTGAACGACAAAGTTATATTGTGCATAAGGGTAGTGGTATTTTTAACAGGGCTTTTTATAATATGGTTCAGGCCTTTAATGGTGATGTTAGAAAAGTCTTTCACATTATGGTAAAAGCCAACATGACAAGGTGGAGTTCCAGTTCAGATTTCGCTGATGCAGCTTGTGGTGTTAAACAGGCAGCTGAAGATTTAAATTACGATACTAACAAAATACATCAGGCCTTTACTGCAGTTCGTATAACGCCTGACTGCTAAAACAATAACAAAAGGAATAATCAACATGACGATTGATGTTGACAAGCTTAATGGCATGATGGAAAAAATTCATCAACATGAATTACATCGTGCAAGAGGCTTAAACAAGAAAGGAGAACTTGTTGAACTTTGCAATCCTGACTTATGGAATGGCAGAAAAGTAAAGATAGAACAAGACAATAAAAAAAAGCTTGTCACTTTCATCAAAGATCAACAAAGAGAAGTTAACCTATTTCGTATTCAAGCGGGTATTCCATTAGAAGGGAGAAAACCCCAAAATATATCACACAATTCAACCTTCACTCAGCTCTCCGCCTGTCTTAAAGAACTAATTAATTCGGAAGCTTTTGCTTATAACCTCGCCGAGGAGAAAATAAATCTCTTTATTGAGAAGCCTCCACAAACACAAAAGGCTGTTGAAAAAAGTATCAGCGAGATAAAAAAAATAATTAGTGATTGCATTTCGCATACAACTTCAGAAACAACTAAGGCACACATACATAAATCTTTACACAATCATATCGCTAAAAATAGCATAAAACCTGACTTTCCCGTTGAGTATAAAAACAAACTATTACAAACTGTAGAAGATGTATTTGTTAAAGAAACCACCAAAGATACCAAGGAGAACATCACCTCAAAGAAAAACACGACACCTGTTGGTGCTGAATTAAACACTGCAGACAAAACACGACCAAGCGTTTATCTTTTCGAAATCTTGCGCGAGATGTTTGCCCTTATCATGAATAAGGCTCCAGTAGGTCACAGTCATCGTTTTTCAGTCATGGGGCATCTTGTCAGAATAAAGAATGCTTTAAAAGCAATGGGCGCACCAAGCAACTACAGTACAGATCAAAAAAATGAAATAAAAGATGCATCAAAAACATTAACAGAATTTTCCAGTGACAACCCCAATCATGCAGAATCTATTGCTATTGATTTAATTAATACTGAACTGAAAAATAAACTACAAAAACTGGAAAAAAACACACTGGCCGAAAAACGAACTACTCAGACGAAAGCACCACATAAATCGCAAAAGACAACCGAAAAATCATTGGTAATTCCAAAAGCTGTTACATTAAAGGACATTAAAGAACTTCAAGCAAAGGCATATCGGGAAGCTTTTTATAACGATAAAAAACATTTGATAGTTGCAGAAAAAGCTGTCAATGATTTTATTGAAGCCTTAAGCAGGGCAGATTATAAATCAGAACCCCCTCAAGAATTACAACTTTTTATCCAAAAAAATCAGATTGCTTTAACTGAAAAACTAAAACGCAAAGATATAGCCAGCCAATACAGAAATATGTACAAAAGAATGCAACGAGCCATAGAAATGCTGGAGGTGCGATCAAATTATCATGTATGCCAGTCTCTTGGTCTGCCTTCGCTCTCTTCGCATATGCAGGCTGATCTTATTCAGAAAGCGAGCCTGAGACCACAGGAGGTCATCAGTCCATCTACTTCTTCGCTCGCTTCAACACAAAAAAAAGATGTTGTCAAAGATCATTATAAAGAAGCTGAAATAAGTGCTCATGAGCAGGAGTATCTGATTGATAATCTTCCAGAATCTAAATTGCACGCACAAACGGTTAATGCGCTCCAAGCTTTTAAAAATGTGAAAAAATTTGCATCTGCAGATCTTGCCAAAGTTTTTACACTCCAAAATTTCTGTCAGCTTATCAAAGCTGATAAGTTGGCTCCGGCATTGATCAAAAAATGTTATGATGCACCCGAGTCTGCCATGATTGGCATTTCGGTACAAATAAAAAGGGTTAATAAAAAAGCTTCTCAGCCGGATGTCTCTTCTCAGTCAACTCAATCAACTAAATCAACTCAGTCAGCTCAGTCAACTCAATCGGCTCAGTCAGCTCAGTCAAAACACAGTACCAAGAAAAAACCAGTACAACAACCTGATACACACTCGCAGGTTTTGGCACATCAAAAACAGATAAAAACGGCTGAACCCTCTAAAAACCGTACTGAATTAAAAGTTTCTCCACCTCCTCTAACAAACTGGGCAAATACATGTTTCATCAACGGGTATACCAATTATTTAATGTTATCGCTGGATCAGCAGGACATTGATGCTCTTGAAGCACTAAAACCCAAAACCTCCACAGATATGCTAGCTATGGATGTGAGAGATGCGATAGTCACACTTTGGAAAGCTTATCGACAAACACCTCCGGCAAACAATGTCACTCACCTTCAACAAAAATTACTTGGCGCAATGACGAGATGCGGCAACGCAAGAAGAGAAGGCAATACAGATATACCTGAATTTTTCAAAAAAGCTTTTCCTCATAAAAGCGAACAAGAGTTACAAAAAAAGAATGTCAGCTTTAGCGATGTTAGCCAAGAAGATGTTACCGAACTTCAAACTTCTGTCTATCAGTTATTGTTATGTAAAATTCCGGCCAGAGATACTGTACTGCTGAACAGGACGAAAAGATCAGATTTTAAACAACAGCGTATTGAACTCAATGTAAAGTCTGAACGTTTAGAGTCCGGTTTTGATATTCGTGTTGCTGATTGGACTGGTAAGGCAGTAGCAAGTATGCACGAAGGACTTGCCGGAATGAATGACAAGTTCCAAAATGATGAGCCCATCACATGGTCGCCGGAAGAGTTAAGGGCTGGAGGGGCAACGCATGCTCCGGCAAGTGCGGTTAATCTTAAAACTGAAATTGAAGACAAGTTAATCATTGGTAGCAATACGGAAAAAATGACTGTAAAAATCCAGCCTTTTTTTCAGGATATAATGACCAATAGCAGCAAAAAAATGAATAACGAGGCAGTCGATATTTTTGCAAAAGATGGCAATCCGCTTCACTGCACGGTAACCGATATTGCTACCCAGAAAACATCAAATGCTGTGTTTAAGCCCAAATGCATGGTTTGCCACCAGGGTCGAAGCACCGGCAGTGGTCATTACTATACTATTTCTTATGACGAAAAAGGCAATGCTACCATGCATAATGATTCAACAGTATGCGATATGAAGACCTATCTGAAAGACAAAGGTTACAACCCCAATATGAGCGTCACTGATTATCTCAAAAATGTAGGAGCATGCCCGTATATTATTGAGTACAAAAGAGTAAAATAGCTCAAAAATTATCCGCTGATAATTGAACAAAAGTGGGCTACATCTGTATTTAATGCATAATATAAAACTCTGCGAGTTCTGTGTTCCGCAGATGTTTTTTTTGAAGAGAAAATCATTCCAACAAGTTCCAGTATAAGAGTGGCAATAATTCCGATTCCCACCGCCCGACATTCACTTTATTTGGTGTGAGCATTTGCTCAAAGATCCAGCTCCCGAGGTATGGTATGGATCTCTAGGGACAAATTTGCATTGCGTTGTGGGGTGTTAATTAACGCATAGCAGCAAAATAAGACAAGAAACATAATAAAAAATTAGAATCTGTTTTTAGTCTAAGTTGGCAGTTATTTTCTGGTATCAATTATCGGAACAATCTGTGTTTTTATTTTGTGAAACATAACCCTATAATTTGTATATAGATAGAAAAAAAGAGCAGGGAAGCTATGTCTAAGATAGGAAATATTATCAAAAGATCACTTAATGTTATTCCCCTGGGAATAACAAAATTTCGAAGAAAACAAGGTGGTTACAAAAGAATATTCAACCCAAGAACGGCTTACCGCAGACAGTACGACAAGCGCTTATCGGGCTATAAGCTGACGTTGGTGCAAAAATGTGTCCTGCTTTTAAAAAATACCACTTGTTTTTTCAAAGGCTCCTTTGAAGCAGTGTTTCCGGATAAAACTCCACCGGATTTTTCTAAAACGCAAGAGGCTGAATTTATAGAAAAAGCTTGGAAATGTTTTAATGACCCAGAAAAAATATACGTGTTGGTTTTTAATAACCCAGATGATGAAGGGACGCAACATGCAGCGATGGTGATGGGCTCAACAGAGGGTTATAGCAGCAATGACTCTTCCATTTATGCCTCATGGACGTTTTCTGATGCAGAATTAAGTAATTTAGGTCCCCTTATCACGAAGCGCTGTGTAAGCAGCTTTGCCAAAGAGTGTGCGTACCATGGTGCACCAAGAGTAGTGGAGCTACCCGCGTTGGATGTTGATAAGATAAAGAGAACATGGATGAAATTACAAAAGAAGCGTCGGATTTACCAAGTATTAGGATTTAATTGTTCCACTTTGGTAGCAACTTTGGTGAAGTCTGGGTTAGAGCCTAAGATGAAGAAACTTATAAAAAAATTTAGTCCTATTGGCTTTTGGACACCCTACGACGTTATCAACATGACAGAAAGTCTTAAGGGTACGTTGGAAATGAAACATAGATCTGATAAACAGAGCTAATATCAAAACATTGTACTCGCTGTAGTTATAGTTATAGTGACTCAAACCTAACCTGAAGTTACCCGTTTTTCAAAAGTTGTCTTTCAGGTTAAGTGTCCGATTCCATTGGACCAGAACAATCAAAGCCGGAGTAAAGCTGAACGTCGTTGAAATTCTGACTTAACCCACCACCATCAAAGCGTAACTTCTATAATTGTGATAATGACAGTACTGCAAGCGACAGGATGTTTTTTGGTAACTATAATAACACTATATTGAAGCTCATTTCTGACTATCGCTGTCAGCTGTTTTCGTAGCACACTTCAATGGTAGGACAGTCACCTGTAAATTTGTACAAAAAAATGACGTACAAAAGCAACCTTGGATAAATCGTTAAATAATCAGTTAGATGTGAATTTTAGTATTAAGAGGTTTTGGGTAAAAAAAACATTCGGATAAATCTCATTATGAAATACAATGAAATTCGTTACATATCCCGTCGTCAGGATTTTAACCCTGTCATTTTAAGTTATGCTGACAATACGCATTATCTTGTTGGTAATCAGATTGATGAAAAGAATTATGATATAGCTATCGATAAAAAGGGTAGCCCTGTATGCTTTCACTGTCTTGCTGATGCAAAGGGTTCACTTAAAAGCGCAGGTTGCTCTCATGCACGTCTAATTATACAGACCCCTTATGATGAAATGATTGGTCACTCTTGTAAGTCAGATTGTATTATGGAAATTGACCTGTAGCCGAAAAAATTATTTCCTTTCTTTTGGCCTTTTTCAAAAGAGTATGGTTGTGTATCCGTACTTATTAATATAATTGGCACACGATAAACATAACCAAAACCTATTTCTAGCTACTGTTATGAGCATGCTTTTATGGCTTGTTGTTAAAGGCGAACTAAGGAGTCATAGCTAGCTATTTTGAGGGGCTTTAGCGCAAAAAAGCAAGATCAACAAAATTGCATAATAAAAAAATTAGTAGCAGGTTTTTGTATAAAGCCAAACTATTAATAATATAAGCACATAGTAAAATAACCCCATGCACAGGGATCAACTGCCAGGTTGCGTATTCATATCGTGCATTGTACACTGCGCTTTACAGTATAAGAATATTATCTGGAAAAGATACCGCCTGTTCATAGGCTTTTCTGTTATGCATCGTATTTCCCTGCTAGGTTTCAGCAGATTTTAATACGCGTGGATAGTGGGTTTTTAACTCTGTTTAGCTTAATTAGCTTAAGGTAAAGAATGGCTGAAAGTCTTAATATACTTCTCAACGACCTTGCACAGTGGAGCGCACTTGAACTGACCCGAACTCAAAAAACGACACTTAAGGACTCGTTAATACCCTTGCCCGGAGATGCAAGTTCAAGGCGTTATTATCGCCTGATATCTCAGTCTGGTAAAAGCTATATTGTTGCTAACGCTCCCCCTGAAAATGAAAAAAACGAATCATTTATGGCTATAGCTCAAGATTGGCTGAGCCAAGGAGTACGAACCCCTGTCATTTTTGCTGCCGATCTGAAGCAGGGCTTTCTATTACTGGAAGATTTTGGACACGACACATTACTGGATCTTTTGCAAAAAAAAAGTACAGAGGTTCATGCTTACTATAAAAGTGCCATAGATATATTACACCGCATTCAAACCCTGAAACCACCAGTGAAGTTTCAGCTTCCTTCTTTTGATGCTACATTTATGCAACGTGAAATGCATCTGTTCCGACAATGGATAATCAGCGCTCTGTTAAAGATTCAACCTACACCTGAACTTGATGAAATCATCAATAAAACATTTACAACCATTATTGAGTATATACTTACTCAACCTTACGTTATTATGCACCGCGACTTTCATTCCAGAAACTTAATGCCACTACCTGGTAGACATTTGGGTGTTCTTGACTTTCAGGATTCTGTCAAAGGACCTGCCACTTACGATATTGTTTCGCTATTACGTGACTGTTATATAGACTGGCCACAAACACAGGTTTATCAATGGCTTAATCAGTTTGCCGGTCAGACACCTGCTTTGCATTCAATAACAGTAAACCAGCTACACCAATACTTTGACTGGACGGGTTTGCAACGTCATTTAAAAGTGGCGGGCATCTTTATAAGGCAGTGGCTGCAAAATAAAAACACATTCTATTTAAATGATATACCCCGCGTATTTTCATACATACGTTTTGTTTGTGCACGGTATCCAGAGCTAACGCCATTAAATAAGCTGATTGAGGATACGATTATGCCCGAGCTAGTGCAACAGACATGGTGGAAACATCATCAACTGACAGATTAATTATTAAAGACATATAATGATGAAAGCAATGATTCTGGCAGCCGGCAGAGGTGAACGTTTAAAACCTCTGACCACTGAGATACCAAAACCACTGGTATCAGAAAGTGGAAAACCTCTCATTCAGTGGCAGATAGAACGTCTGGCTCGTGCGGGAGTAACAAATATAATAATCAATCATGCATGGCTGGGACACAAGATTGAAGATTATCTGCAAGACGGACTATTATGGGGTGTTAATATTCAATATTCCAGAGAAACTGGACCTTTGGGCACTGGAGGCGGTATCAAGCATGCTTTACCACTACTTGGCAAAGACCCTTTTATTTTAATTAGCGGTGATATTACCACAGACTACCCTTTCAAACTTCTACTAACAAAACCTTTGCCGGAAAAAATCTCAGGACATCTTATTATGGTAAATAATCCGGATCACCATCCACAAGGCGACTATTATTTAGAAGACTCAATCATTCGCCCTAGGAGTTACAATAATCCGAACACAAAAAACACACTCACTTTTGGAAGTATCGCATTATTGCATCCACGTCTTTTCCATACAAGGAAAGACATTAGCTTTTCTATTGCTGAACCGTTTAATGATGCAGTAAATCAGGGGCAGCTCAGTGGTGAGCACTTTTTTGGTTATCATTGCAATGTAGATACGATTGAGCGACTTCAAAAAGTAGAGCGAGACCGAAAAGCAGGATTAATTAACGAAAAAGAGACTTAACTGATGTGGGCACCTGTATTTCTATTTGCATTTATCGGACTCTTTTTTTTCGGTCCATTTGGTGCTGTTTTTGGTGGCGTGCTTGGTCTTTTAATCAGTAAACGTCTTTTTCCCGGTCTGTTTCAGGGATATATTTCTCCAGAACAGCAAGCTCGAACACAAGCCCTTTTTTTTCGGGCAACTTTTATCATGATGGGGCGAATAGCAAAAGCCGATGGTCATATAAATGAATCAGAAATTCGGCAAGCCTCTCAACTGATGGAACATTTGAAGCTTTCCACTGTACAGCGTCGGCAAGCCATAGAACTGTTTAATGAAGGAAAGTCAGGACAAGCTGATTTAAAAGAAATTCTGTTAGATTTTAAACAGGGTGTTACTTCATCAAATCTGATTAATCTATTTATTGAAATACAACTACAGGTAGCTTATGCCGATGGCGAACTCACACCAGCGGAGGAGCGGATCTTATCCGATATTTGCCAGCAACTCAGTGTCACACGCTTTACACTGGAAGTGTTAAGAAGACGTGTTCAGGCACAACGTTCCTTCTATCAACAGCGCACAGGTTATCAACAACATAACTATTCACACCATACTCAACAGTCAACCCAAAAATCTTTACATGAAGCTTATCGTATTCTTGGTGTAAGCCTTAACGCCAGTGATCAGGAAGTTAAACGTGCTTATCGAAAGCGGATGAGCGAACATCATCCCGATAAACTTGTTTCCAAAGGGCTTCCGAAAGAAATGTTAGAAATAGCAAAAAGAAAAACACAGGAAATTCAGTCTGCATACGATATAATCAGCAGGCAACGCAAGCAACAGGCATGATAAGGTATAAGGATTACACTCATGAGCAATAAAAGTATTGACCTTTACTCTCTGGCAACACCTAACGGTCAAAAGGTGTCTATCGCTCTTGAAGAGATGGAACTGGAGTACAAACCTCATACCATTGACATTAGTGAGGGCGAACAATTCAGTGCTGAATTTATCAAAATCAACCCCAACTCAAAAATTCCTGCCATTGTGGATCACAACGGACCCCATGGAAAACCGATCACGCTGATGGAATCTGGTGCAATATTGATGTATCTGGCAGAAAAGACCAATAAGCTACTCCCAAAGGACACAGCTAAACGTTACGATGTTATGCAATGGTTATTTTTTCAGATGGGCGGTGTTGGACCTATGTTTGGTCAGTTTGGACACTTTTTCAAATATGCAAAAGACACCTGCAAAGACCCCTACCCGCTTCAACGCTACACGAAAGAAGTTCATCGACTCTTAACTGTACTGGATAAGCGTCTTTCTACTAATGATTATATGGCAGGCGATGAATACTCTATCGCTGATATAGCTATCTTTCCTTGGGTGGGTTGTCTTGACTGGGGGTATGATGCAGCTCATATATTCAAGCTTGAAACTTTTAAGTATGTAAAAGCATGGCATGACCATTGCACATCACGCCCTGCTGCACAACGAGGTGCAGAAGTTTGCAAGCTATCCAAAGAAAAATAGCATCAACGACAAATCCAACATTCAAAGCTCAATTTTTCTATGCTGATCTTGGTCCTGATACAGGACCTACCAGCCATTTCCATGGGCCTTGTGACAAAAGATTGCAAGAATCATGGTAGTGTGATTGACCTTAATACCCCCTCTCATCCAGACTCTCTGCCAATTCACGGTAGCTGATACCGTATTGACAGTTCCAGCAAACTGCCAACAGAATAATATTCCCCGAAAAATGACACCATTTGAGATCAGGCATGATTATTCAAAGTTTATTTAGGAAAGTAGTCTGGATTATTATCAATTTATTGCAACAGAACAAAATAGTCGTGTAAAATAGGTTTTTTCTATACGACTCCAATAAATTGCTATCAATGAATATATCTAAACATCCTCGAATATTGGCTATTATATTAGCTTTGTGCTTTTCTGCTAACATACACACTGCAGGCTTGACTACTCCCTCTTCAGACAGGCAGCCTCTCCCTAGTTACGATAACCAACCGATCACCCCCAATACTTGGGAAGAAGTAGACTTTACTTATACCGATGATTTTCCGTACCAATCAGCCTACCCTCATAAAACAATCACCGGATGTGAAAAATTCATCAATACAGAAGGAAAACCAGTCTTATGCTGTACCGAGCATATGAATCTGTTGCGGCCTAAAGCACTGGTTAAGCAATGGCAGCAGGAACAGCAACATCATGGATGGGTGCCAATTACGATCAAAGAGTTCGGGATCAATGATGTGCACGGGCATATTACCGCGATTAAACCCACACATACTGATACCACTAAAATTAACCTCAGGGCACGTGCTATCCGACCGGTCATAGCCACCTTTGAGCGGCATACACTGAATGTCCGTACGTATACCTTTAAAGACCAAAAAACCGGAAAACTCAGTGTCGTGGATGCCACTCCCAATCACAAATTTTATGTGGAAAATAAGAAGATATTTGAATCCATACAGGATGTCTCGCCTAACGATCAGTTGCTGAGCGATAACGGTGACGCAATACAATTGATCTGCGCCAACAATCAAAGCAGCCACTGCGGGAAAGTATACGATCCCCAAAAGAGACCGGTGCGTGTGTATAACCTGGAGGTCTATCGACAGCATCGGTATTTTGTGGGGAGTGATCATGTATTAGTGCATAATACAAATTGTGGTAATGACCCTAGTGTTCCTGAAACAATACAATCACTGCAAAATAACGCACAAAAAATAGGCACTAAAATAAATAATCTAGATGAATTAACTAAAGGTGATATTTTTATTAGAAGTAACTTCTATAAAAAAATGGGTATAATGTATGGTCATAGTAGCTTCCATATTTACGATGAAAACCTTCCTTTTTTTAATGGTTTACTAGGAACAAGAACTATTGAGCTTACTGGTGCCGAGGATGAGTTTCTTAATATGCTTAACATTGACCGCAATGAAATTATTATTAAAGACAACCCCGATTTTGATGTAATAAATATTATTATATTTGATGGAAAAGAAACCTATAAAAACTCCGCAAACTGGATAAGCAAAAGCACTGCATCAGTATATAAGCTTAATATTAATGAGTCAGATCTAAATATGGCTATTAACGCAGAAAAAGAAGCTTTAAGAGCTAATAAACCTATGTATGGTCCTGAATACAACTGCCACACATTTGCATGCAATGTATTAAAAAAATTGTCATGATTTTATAAAGGAGAGATCTCTGCCATCTTTCTGTTGACTCTATGACACTTATTCCCCAAATTATAAATATTAAGGCCACCTGTAAAGGTGGTTATTTTTAAGTAGTGTTTTTACGGTAGTGCCGTATGGTTGGTATTTTATGGTTGGAAAGGCGACTTTCAGGCAGTATCGTTAGGGTATACTCTAATAACGCTAATGCCTTAAATATTTTATCACCTAAGGTGCTGTTGCGATCCGGACAAAAAATGAGTTTTATTATTAAGGGTAGATTTCAACACTCCCAAACTGGAATCCTACAGGTGCAGTAACACTGAATCCGGAAAAATTGAACGACGGTGAAAGCATAGAAGAGAAACCTACCTGAAAAACAATTTAAAGAACAACTATGTTGACAAACACCGGGTGGGTGTTACTTATACAAACACTTGGTTCTAACTTATTATTGCGCTAGTTTTCTGATCTTACTGTTAAAAGCATGCTCATAATAGTAGTTAGGAGCATATTTTGGTATTAGATGCATTTGCCTAGGGAGTAAACAAACAATTCAGGAGAACAATACTATTTTAGTAAGTATAAATAGCCAGTATTTTTATTAATGGTTTTCATCATTATGAACTATATTTTTAAAGGTGTTCAATGGTACCAATTTGTATTTCATTATTGGTTTCCTGAATGTATTTTTAAAGTTTTTTTAAAAGAAAAGTGGCTACCGGAAAAATAAATAAATAATGATTATCCGTTGCCAGAAACCGTAATGAATAACCGTGATGCACTGTCGTAATTGTAAAATAAATAAAATACTTCAAAACGCAGAAAGTTGCATTATTTAAGTCACTATGTTTAGTATTTTTCACAACAATTAAGCAACAGGTGAAAATGTTATGAGAATAAAAAGTTTTTTTTGGATTTTAAGTATTTTGTTTGTATTGCCTGCTACCTTTGCCTACAGCTATCAGAGTATCACTTGCAGTAAAATACCGCATCGGGGTAATGTTCATTATGAGTGTTGTGCTGATTCTACTGGATTATGGGGACCATTATGGGTGACAGCAATTAATAAGTGTGAAAAGTATCATTCTAAAAACGGTTATCCTTGGCAAACTAGAAATAACTGTACTTATTGGACAGCAGTTTATTATAGCTACCCAGACAGGTCTATTAAGAGTGAATGTGATGCGTATAAAGGAGTTCTTGTCGATCCCTCCTGATCTTTCTGATCGATTAGTCAGAACTTTCTTGTTAGCTTTCAGTTAGCTTAATATAACTGAAAGTTAATGCATCCGGACAGACTTGCTTGTAACCTGTTACTCACTAATTATTCTAGGTCTTAGTGGAGAAACCACACTCGTTAATAAAGATGATTTTAGATTAAATCCCTGCGTCAAATACCGGTAAACTTTACTTTTAGCTTTCAAACCTTACAATGGTTGCCTTATCGCAACTACACAATTGGTCAGGTGATAATATAGCAAATGATCTGTACAACATCAGACTCTGATAAGACTAGGAAGCATTCAGATACTGACGGTCTTCCAAAAGAAACAGAAGCTCGTAATTTTAGTGATCGTATGCTCTTTTGGTATGACCAGGCAGGTCGAAAATTTCTTCCATGGCAGCAAAACATTACGCCTTATAAAGTGTGGGTCAGTGAAATCATGTTACAACAAACTCAGGTGGTAACTGTTATTCCCTATTTTGAAAGATTTATGGAATCATTTTCAGAGGTTGATTCACTAGCTCAAACTTCGCTTGATGAAGTTATGGCGCATTGGAGTGGCTTAGGTTATTACTCTCGCGCAAGAAATCTTTACAAAACTGCTGATATAATCACGCACATTTACGCTGGAAAATTTCCAGAAAACCTTAAAAAATTAATGGCGTTACCGGGAATAGGACGCTCAACAGCCGGTGCTATAGCATCAATTGCAATGAATATACGTGCACCTATTCTCGACGGTAATGTTAAAAGAGTACTTACCCGGTATTTTGCTATTTCTGGCTGGTATGGTAAATCTTCAGTTGAAAAAACATTATGGAACTACGCAGAGTTGTTGTTACCTCAGCAACGCTTTGGTCATTACAATCAGTCACTGATGGATCTTGGTGCTATAATTTGCAAGCGCACCACTCCGAAGTGTTGTGACTGTCCCTTGCAAACAGGCTGTATAGCGAAAAACAATAATCAACAATCGTTATATCCAAGCTCAAAACCTAAAAAAACGCTTCCGGTAAAAACAACAAAAATGCTAATACTTTTCAATAAAAATGGTGAGGTTTTATTAAAAAAACGTCCGGCAAAAGGGGTCTGGGGCAGTCTGTGGTCATTACCGGAATACAATGACAAACAATCGCTAAAACAGACTATTGAACCACTGACCATCAATATACAGTTATCAGGTGAGCAACCCGTTTATCGACATACTTTTAGTCACTATCATTTGGATATCATTCCAGTTTATGCAAAAACAACTGATAAAAACTCCGTCCCTGATGATCAAATCAGCTTTTGGAGGTGGCTTGGTGTCAAACAGGTCACCTCTGTTGGTTTGCCAGCACCAGTAAAAAAATTAATTGTATTTAGAAAAAACAACGATACTGAACCTTGACTGTTGATATTAAACAAAAACATGCTTCTAACTTCGTATTGCACTACTTTTCTGATCTTTATTTTATCTGTTTAAGCTCTTCGCAATAGCAGGCTTACACATCACCTCTCTTTTAACAGTAAGCCATAAAAGCATGCTCATAGCAGTAGTTAGAAACAGATTTTGGTATTATTCAATTTTGTATAAACAATACTTCAAGCTCTTTTACGCAGAAGTAGTCCCGTACTCGCTAAGCTCCGTGTAGATATCGTTGACTTTTTAATATCCTTTTCTCTGGTAGTTGTTGAGTTAAGCGAACGAAAGTTAACATTTGTAAAATCGACGCTTCGTTGGTATCTATGATTCAGACGTTTTTCATTCGTCTCATATTAACGACTAAGATTTCTAAAATGTTGCTCTGCCATGAAAAAAGATCAGGTTAATCTTTCAGTTTGTTGCTTTTGGCGTATTTTTTCTTCTGTCATTTTGATAAAAAAATTATTGCCAAGCCAACACTTAAAGGTAAACCACGTAAAGAAAATAGTTACCAGTAACGGGTTAACCCATGATTCCCAGTCAGAAAACAGCTTTGATAAACCTGAAGCAAATAGCGTGCCTGTAACCAATAGAGCCATTGCTGTCATGATTGGTTTGTTTTTTTCAGAGAAAGCCACCCCAAAGCCAAAGCTGTAAATGTAGCCGATAAAAACATAATCTGTATTTTCTGAACGGGGATTGAACATTAACAAATAGGCTGATGCAAGTATAAAAGTACATAGCGCAGCCTTTGGAATGGTGGTTTTATTAGCCATCTTAAGGCAGGTTAGCAGCGTGAATAGTGCTATGAGCAGGCGTATGATTATTTGTAAGCTGTGAGGGATGTGGTATCCAGTTAGCTGAAAGCTGACATTTAACAAACTGGCCCAGCCTGCTTCATTTATACCAACGTTTACGGCCTGTTCCAACATGTGGACAAACCCAAGGTACTGACTAAAAACATACGGCCATGCATTTATCAAAAAGGGAAGCAAAAAAACAAGAAAGGTAGTAATTAAAACCTTTTTCCAAAGAGGCCTGAAAGTAGCTGTTGCTAAAAGAAAAAAGACAATAAATGTTGGCTTGATAGCCAGACCTATAGCAAGTAATATTGAGGCTACAGACCATTTTTGCCTTGCAATAGCCACCGTCGTCCAAAGCAAGATGCCTGACATGAGAATATTTGCCTGACAATTACGAAGACTGGAAAAAGCAAGAGGCAGCGTTCCCAGTGTTATCCACAAGAAAAAGCTTTTGGTTTTACATGGCTTAAAAAAAAGAGACAGCGCATACAAGCCGGAAACAAAAACACAAGATTGTATAAACTCCCATATGGCGCTAGCGGCATGAAACCCTAAAAGGGTCAAAGGTGCCATTAAAGCAGCGAAAGTAGGAAAATAAATAAACCCCCGCCCACCACTATACAAATTAGTCTGCTCTAACCATAACTTACCTGATTGGTAATAGCTATGAAAAACGCTACGCATTTCTGGGTACAACAGCGCTTTAAGGGTGGCGACTATAATGATAAGCGACCATAAAGTCAGCGCTACCTGATCATGTATTGATATCTTTTTTACTTTGAATTTGAACTCATTCATGCTGTGAAAAATACACTTAATATTTTAGTTTTGTTGCTAATTTAATTTCATTTAAAAGGAGTATTTTAAACAAAAATGAAAATGAAAACCATAACCATTGTTTGTTATGGTTGTAGCCCATCATTATGTATTTTGTTCTGTAAACTACACATTCAAAATTATATTAATATTGTTATTTCTGTTGATTATTTACTTCGCCGTCATGAAGAATTGTTCTTCTTACGTTATCTTTAACGGGTAAAACCCTGCTTACTTTTTCTATCGCTTGATTCACGGATAATGATTCGTATTTTACGCTATATTTCGCAAGAACAACCCCAGTTCTGCTTTTACCGTCTTCGCAATGCAGGTAAAAGACGGTTGGTTCATTTGCCTTTAAAACAGAATTATGCAACAAGTTAACGGCTCGCTCCACCTCCTGATAATTGTAATGGTCTGTGGGCTTTTCACCAATTAAGTGAATAGGATTATTTAAAAATAATCCTGACTTTTTATGGCTATCAAAATAGGCTTTTTCTGTCCTTACCTGAATTTTTTCATACAACGGCCAGTCGTTTCTCAATAACGATATATCTACAAGACGGAAGCTATCAGGTAATGGATAGTCTGCTGCTTTTGCTCTCTCACGCAAAATTTTAATAAGTTTATTGTACTCAAAGCTTATATTTCTTGTTGGAGTGTTACCTCTGAAAATCCAAGCATGTTTTGTTGGCTTGTCATAAAAGGCTACAATTTTTGGGTCTAAATGTTTATGTCTTAGTTTCGATATATTGCTATAAATGAAAGTTGCTACTGCACACAGAATAACTACGGATAAAAATGCAACTACTTTTTTTTTTGACATATTTAACACCGGTGTTCACTATATAGCCAAGAATGATATATGCAACCTAAGATAAAGTCGAGTATATCATTAATGTAATGGCAAGAATGTTGTCCACTCCCCCTAAAGTGAAGCCATTATAATTAATGTATCCTTACATCTTAAAACGAGCAGAAAACTTATACACAAACAAAATCAAAGTATGCGTTTGATGGTGTTGAAAATTATCATTGATCCGGCTAAACGACTCTTGTTTCATTTTCTCACAAGTGGATTCAAAAGATTCATTAATGGTACTTTTAAACACTACCACTGAATGGAAAAAATACATTATTTCTTACTAATTTATTCATCACCTTCCAGCACCGTTCTATGGGGTTCATATTCTGGCTATAAGGTGGAAAAAGGTGAATATCAATATTAAGCTTTTCTTTATTGGAAAATATCTCTGCTCTTCAGTTGCAAGACCTGCGATCCAAAATAAAGTGAATTTTCTTATCTTGGATAAGCCTGTTTTAAGGCATCAATGAAATCCGCAACGGAGTCACTATTGATTGTTTTGTATGTCTTGCTGGTCAGCGTCAGGTCAGTCAGATGAATCGCCCCCAGCAGGCTTACCCGCGTACGTAAAGTACCTGTTTTTATCGGCTTATTTGCCGCTTTTTATTCAACCGTCTGAGAATTTTGTTGCCATTATCGCACCAATTTCGTCGTTAAATAAAATCACATCAATATCGGGCGACTGATCTTTGAACTGTTGATACTCATTAAGATAACAGCGGACAATCTGCTCATCAACAAACAGTACATGTGCAATCTGACGGAAACGCCAACCTTCATCGACCCAAAGAACTACTTTCATGCGATCAACTGTCTTCCGGCCTTTTTCAGAATTGTGGCGTTCTAATAGCAAGGTTCGCACGACATTGGATAATAATTTATGCTTGAGCGTTATAATGTAACAACAGTAAATAAACGGCAATTGTATTTATAGCATCCGCACTTTTATGTGGTTAGCGTATAATACGTAAATAACTAATTAAAATCACTATTTTGAGTGCTTGATAAAACTGGCAGTTAGAATTATATTTTGAGCGAGCTTTATTATGTGGTGTACAAGTTTACATGCTGACACTGGAATCCCTTAAAATAAAATGAGCAGATTGGGGTTTTGGCTCATCCTCTTCCCTGTTTTTTTTGGGTCACCCGTATATTTAAACACCGCCAACTTTCCATATTGAATTACAAAGAAGATTTAAAAAATGTGGATATAGTTTAAGTATCTAAAAGTGCTTGTATTGAGTTAAGTTTATTATTAGAGGATGTAATTATGAAGTTATTTAATTCCATACTGTTTACGGTGAGCCTATTGTTTGTTTTGACAAACGCTAATGCAGTATATTCTTCATTTGCTGTGTGTAAAAACGGTGGTAAGGTAGTTGAACAGTATGCATGTTGTAATCTAGCACCAGAAGGTGGTGATACATGGTGGATACCAGTCCGTGGGCATTTTTCTGCTCCCTCAGATACAATCTGTAACCATCTTTGGGAAGGTCTGGATCAGAATGGATACGTTCATAATCGCATCGTTAGCTCACATGCGTCGGGGCACTGTTCTGTGCCTGATGAACATGGTAATGGAGGATCTGGGGCAGCAAAGCTGACAAAATATATAAGAGATGGTGCTTATGTACTGCAGGAACAAGGTTCTTATGATATTGTTGGACTGTGTAATAGTGAAGGTGGCTCTGGTTCTTCAGCTACAGCAGTGTCAAAATTACAACCAACCACCAGTGCTGTCAATAACTGAGTTAAACTCTTTCATTTAAATCTGATCAAATCAGAATATATGGATGAGTAATACCATTTTTGTTAATGTGGCACCCTGAAGACAGTATTATGACAACGAAAGTTAACAGCTGGGCTGGTTGTCTATTCTGATCAAGGGTGTCGGTATGCCCCTTTCCAGACTTAATGCAACCCTACGGTTGCTTTTGAGTGCATAGAAAAATATTGGTCCAGATCAAAACGTATAATACCAAAGCCTGCTTGTAACCTCTTACTGCGCTAATTTTATGAATGCTTATGCAATGACCCTGCATCTGAAGAAGATCTCAACATCTTCATTGATTAACAAATATATTCTCTCAATTAAGAGTCCGGTTCCATCAAACCAGAACACTTTTATCCATATCAAGAGAATATGAACAATATTTTTCATTCTGAACAGACATAGAGTTATTGACACGACGGATTAGACTAGCCTGAAAAATCATCTGTTTTTCCAAATCAGAGGAGTTGAACGACAAGGTAATTGGAACGTATATTGAATGCCATGAACTTTGAGTCTTCTGCAAGTCTAAGTCACCACCAAAAGTTCTATTTTTTTTATAATATACTCATAAACAGTAGCTATAAACATGTATTTATATAGACAAAAAACATTATTTATATACTTTAAAAAGAATAAATATATATATAATTAATCAATTAATACAAACACACTTCATACAAATACAATTTTAAAGATATAAATACTAATTTAATTTCAGGATTCTGGATTCTACCTTTTTTATAATTGCTTTAGGCGTTAGGGTTTTCTAGGCAGTGAATTCGATATTTTCAAGTTAATTGGGTATTAAAGCATTAATACAAAGCAATATAATCAGAGTAATCTGTAGGCATCTTCATAGTGCAACAACGGTAAATTTGAAAAGCTGACTAAGCAATACAATTTTTATATATCTTTTGTTGAAAAAACTCAGACCTATTGAGTATGTTCAGCAAACCCAAACGAATACTACCTCTTTATTTCAACTATTCAGACTTATGTGCGAACTATTTTGATGAATTACCGTAATTATATTTGTCACTTTGTTAACATCTTATTTTCTTTGGCTACAGTACCTGCCTTTTTTCTTCCTATTGAACAGACAGTCTGGGCATCAGAGAGCGCTGTCGTCCATGTGAATTCGCCACCAAAAACAGGGCAATTGAAAACTATTCATTCAAAAACAACACATAATTTACCATTCGCTTTGGCAACTGATACACATACCTGGCAGGCTTATCGTTTGCCTCATCCTCACAGGTTTACTTTCTCTTCTCTGACAAGCCTCCCCGTACTTGCAAACGGTCAAAGCGCACTACCTTCCAATGCCAATAATTTTCACGGCGCTTGGAATACTTCAGTCAACCCACGGACAGGGAACGCCACTTTTACCGTGACACTTGCCAGTTTTTTGTATGATCAAAGTCAAGGCAAGCAAAATCTTACCCTGTCTTACTCCGGAGGAGTCTCCGCTTTTGGATTTAACCCTTTAAATATTGGCTCTCACTGGAGTTTTAATGTAGGTACCGAACACCCTTCAACCTCCGAAATAGCAGGTCATGAAACCACTGATATTACCACAGGAGATGGCCACAGCTTTACTATGGAAAGTATGCGGAACAAAGATGGCAAAACTATTTGGCACCCATTACGCCATAAACTGGGCGATGTGATCATTACTGGCCAACCCGGCAACTGGACTGTTGCTATGGCTTCTGGTATCAGAGAACACCTGTTAAATGGTTACGAAGACTGGGAAGAAAGTAGAGACGGTCAGCGAATCTGGTTTTACTATGATCACAACGGAACCCAGGATATGAATCGGCATCTGATTTATATATGTGCACATCCGCTCACTAATACACAGTTACATAGCGTCAATAACGCCTGTTCGGACAACGGTGTCTGGCTGACCTATCAGAGCAAAGATATAACTATCCATGGACAACAACAGCTGGTGTTGCACCTGTTTACAAGCGGCGGAATGACTTCAGTTAAGTCCATATCAATGCCATCATTGTCTAGCTCCGGAGTCAGCAACAGCTCTCAACCTGCTGAAATACACTTTGATTACGACACTCAGGGGAACCGTCCCTGGCTTTTACACAGTGTTACCGAACCATATGGAGAAAAAACGACACTATTATATAATCAGGAGTCCAGCCATCTCAGTCGGCAGTTTCATGGTTTACGTACAGGAATCAACCATGCCTTTCTCCCTGTAGTAACTGAACAGATCATCACTCCACCCAAAAGGAGTGAGCAGGCGGTTCCCATACAGCATATATGGTATCAATACACTGGCAGTACCACAGATCAGCATAATTACACCGGATATCTGGCTGGTGTGAATATGGAACCGGGCAAAGATAATTTGCTGGACCGAAGAAGTAGCTACACCTATCAGGTAAGTGTCGATAATGGCATTACCTTAACCACTACCACCTACAACAAGTTTCACCTCCCACTAAAGGCAACAGAACAAAGTTCTAAACAACATACCTTACTAATACGCAGTGAAAAACAGTACCTTCCTTGGAAAAATACGCGCTTTAGTGAATTAATGCCTGAATATTCCCTGCCACAAGCCTCAATGGAAACATTGTATGCATTAGATGAAGAGCAACAAGATCCCACCATTACACCAGAGAAGGTCATACAACAAAAACGCTATAACGATAATGGTCAGGTAATCTGGCAGAAAGATGTCTACAGTCGACAAACATTTACTTGGTATTGCCCCTCTAAAGGAGACTCTCACTGCCCTGCCATAAATCCTGAATGGCCCGAAGCTACACTGCCTGAAAAAGTGATTCAGGTACCCGCTCAGCAGATTCCTTCCGATGACAGCTCTCCTGTTGTCGAGACTATATACGATTATACTCGTACGCCCATTGCGTCTGTCTACCGACAACTCGGTGCAACGAAAACAGCAGGTTTTTTACAGGTTAAAACCAAAACGGTGGGAACCTTACCTGTCGCTCAGATAGCTGATCTGAAACCAGGAGATCCGTTGCCGGCACTGGCGATAAAGCAAATTACCACACAAACCCATTATCAGTATAACCATCAACAGGAAAGCCCAGAGTACGGTCAACTGAAAAAGTTAACAGTCACTAAATTTGCTGATGCCACACCTGAAGTCAACGGAAAATCTTTAAAAATATCTGCGCTCAAAACTTTGATAAGCCCAGTGGGGCAGATAATAGTTGATATCAGCCGCCAGACTGATTTAAAGAAAAACACCCGCACTGTCACCATGACCTCTCCAAACTCCGATGCCATAAAAGCAATGGCCAGTGTAGATGCAGGAGATAATGCAAACACCCGTTTCTCTATGGGCACCAAATCGTACTCGCTGAGCTCTGGTGTCACCCTGTCTGAGGAGGATCCTTTAAAAACACAGCGTACCACATGGCACTATGATCTCTGGCACCGGCCTATCAAGGAGGTGATAACGCCAGCTTCCGGAGGAGATCCTCAGACTCTCTTCTGGCATTACATTGTTACACCAAAAGAGACATCTGTTGTGGAAACTGACTCACAGGGCAGGCAAACCAAGACCGTGTTTGTCGATAATAAAGTGTTATCCACTTGGCATCGGGCAGCCTCTCAAACCAAAGCGCCCATGGAAGGTCTGACTAACTGGATTCCTGATGCTCAAACAACCTACACAACCACAGACAAACCGGCCTCTGTTACGGTCTGGCACGCCGCTGATCCACAAGGCGAAAAGCCCGGGAAACCCATTGCCCTGACGACCACCTATGGCTATGATGCCCTGGATCGTCAGGTGTGGGAAAAAAGTCCGGACGGTATGGTTTATATCACAGCACGGGATGATCCTGACAGGCGGGGAATCAGCTATGAATTATCCAGTGGTAATCTTCCTTTTACACCGTCCGGATCAGCCATTCACTCTGTATTGGGTCCTGTTATGAAAGTAGTGGATTCCAATGTACTCGGTGAACCTGTGGCACAGTATATTTTCCCGCTGGATCCTGCCGTCACCAGATTTGGCAAACCTTTGTACTCTGCGACACTGCAATCACAACTGCAAAATTTACGTAAACAATTGCAGCCTGTATCGTCTTTACAGCCCTCCGGTAGTCATGGACTTTTACCTCTGAAAGGTAAAAATGGTATGTTTGCTTTTATTCGGGCAGCAATAGCAGCAAGAGCTTGGTATACCCGCACAATGACCACTTATGACGGTAATGGTCGAAAAATTCAGCAAACTTCCGGCAATGGTGCTGTTACTCGGTGGAAATGGCAGGCGGGTAATCTGGTGGCCACCATTACACCTGATGGCCGGGTGATCAATGATACTTTTGATTTACAGGGCTTAAACTTGGCGCGTTGCGTCCAACCTGCTGGGGGTTCTGTATGTCACGTACTAGGCACCCGAAAATACGACAGTCAAGGTAATTTGCTCTGGCAAGCAGATGAATACGGACATAAACTCATCTACCACCATGACAGGGATGGCCGCCTGTTAAGCCTGAGAACTCCACCAACATCCGATGCTCCACAAGGGCATATATTCACCTATCAGTACAATAGTATTGGTAAAACCCTGGAAAAGGTAGATGGTGTTACTTATGTTAAATATACATACAATCCAGCAACCTGGCAGTTAAGTGACAGGGAAGACCAGATCAGCCACCTGCATTATGATTATGATGCCACTACCGGTTTGTTGGTAAAAATCACCCGTAGCTCACCAAAAACAATCAAACCGCTGACTGCCCAAAAGATACATTATCCTGAAGGTCATCTCGCCATGGCTTATGACCGTTATGGTGAGCTGACAGCTGAAACCGACTTCGCAGGAGACCATTACACAACTACTCACGATATATTAGGGCGAGAAATATCAACTTTTGTCACATTACCCGGCAGTACATTGGTTCACAAATTGACAACAACCACGTATGATAATTTTGGTCGCCCTCAAATAATCACTTCCGGTGTCGGCCTCACAGAATCGCTAACCTATAATAATATGTCACAGCTAAGCAGCGTGACAGCGAGCGGTAATGGTTTTTTTCAACGCCTGCAGTATACCTATGACCCAGACACTGACAACATCAACACCCTGACCCGCAGAGAAAATCAGGATAGCGCAACACAAACGTATAAGTATGACAAGCTTAACAATCTGACCGATATGCACTGTAGTGTGACGGGTAAGCCCAATATAGTCAGTGATCTGTGTCCCCGTGATACGGACACTGAAGGAAGCCACCAGCTGATACCACCGGTTATTTTCTCTCAACATTATCTTTTTGATAACTGGAATAATATAAAAACAGTGACTGAACAGCTGGTTACTCAGAAAAACACACATATTGGTAAAACCGTCACCTATACCTACGCAGGCAATCACGCAGAGAGCTCTTTGTATGACCCTCATCGTCTGACGGCAATTACCACTCGGTGGCAAGATCAAAATTACAGTGCAAGCCCCAAAACCCTGCTCTACGATGAGCTGGGCCGGATTATTCGTGATGCCGACGGAAATCGTCTGCACTATAACGCTTTTGGGCAACTAGACAATTTCAGCCGTGCCAAAACAGGTGAGCATACCCTTTATGTCTATGACAGCTTCGGGCATCAAGTGGCAGAACAACCCTTTTCCAACAAAAACACTCCACTGCAGGCACCTTTGTATATGTTGTACCAAGGAAACCGCATCGTGATGCAGGTACAGGAAGATAAACAACACCAACAACATACAAGCGTGGAGCTGGGAAATGTCGCTCACAGTGAAGACGGTTTAATTAACCGCTGGTATCTCCATGACTATAAAGGAGATGTGTTAGATACATTCAGTAATACAGGCCACTGGCTGACTGATAAAATTTACAGCCCGTACGGTATGCAGTATGACCGTTTAAGTCAGGGGGATCAAAGTTTACCCTCCAGACTGTTTCTGCAACACCAAAAAAACTGGTGGCAAAATCATCAGCCTGCCTTTGATAACCAAATGAGTGATCCGTCCACCGGCTACCTGTTTCTCGGAGGTGGTTATCGTGGATACAATCCGGTTTATCGTCATTTTATGGTCAAAGATAGTTTCAGCCCCTTCATGCAAATCGATGGTTATGGCTTTGCCGCAAATAATCCGGTGATGAATTCCGATCCAGACGGGCATTCACCGAGGTGGGTAGCTTATATGATGGGGGGGCTGGGTATATTGATGAATGTCGCCACTGCAATGGTATTTCCGATAGCGATGGTATTTGCGAGTTTTGATACCCCTTTGATAGCCGCCGGTATTACCGCCGCCGCAGCGATGGGCGTAAGTGGAGGTGCTTCCGGAGCCTTACAGGTTGGTGCCATAGCGCACCCGCAAAATAAAAGCCTGTCAGTTGCTGGTACAAGCCTTGATATCATTTCCAATTTCAGCATGATCGGTATAGGTGCTGTGGATATAGCAGGAGGACTAATGAGCGCAAGTGCGCTGACAGGATCAATGCTGGTCACTTCCGGGATAGCAGGTTCTGCATCCGGAGCCTCCGGATCAATGGCATCCGGTATGAATCTGACAGAAAACAGCGGTATCGCCCCTGCATCAACCATTTTAAATGAAGTTTCTCAGTTATTTATGGCTGGGTCGATTGCAGCCGCTGGTCTGTCAGCGGTTGTACCTGAAGGGGCATCTGATACATTTTTTTCCGACATGAAAAACTTGCTAACTGGAAAACGGGGAAATTGCTTTACCAAAGAAACTCTGGTGACACTTGCATCAAAAAAACAAGTACCAATCAGTGAGATTCATCTGGGCGATATGGTATTAACTTCTCCTCAAAATAGTGGTTTGGAAAAAAACAGTATAAACACAGCCCAGCAACCAACAACTGTATCTATTTCACCCACTTCAATAATGCCTTGGTATATCATTGAGCTAAGCTACGACAAAACATTTTCCTATAATTCACAGAAACAAAAATCATTACCGATCAATTGCACACTCACCTGTCAACGATCAGATGCAGATAATATGATTTCCCCACGCCTATTACATTGTCGTGAAAAAATCAGACTGTTACGTTCAACATTGTGGACAAAACAGCAACTATGGCAACAAAAAAAACAAGGTTATGTTGACTTTGATTTACCCGAACTGGGAATTCATCATGTTAGAGCCCATATGGTGATTATTTCATCAATACAGCTACCTCTTGAAGTACTGACAAATACCACATCACAACCGGCGACAGGTATATTTATTCGTCACACAAATGATGTAAAAACCTACAAATTTAAAAATCAGCTGACAGGTCAGATTGGGCAGGTAAATGCAACACCTGAGCATCCGTTCTACGTAGCTAACCTGCAACGTTATATACCAATATCCCGGCTATCACCAGCATATCAGCTGGTAAGTGCCAACGGAGACCCTGTATCAGTGATATGTCCTCCAAACAAGTACAGCCATTGTGGGAAACCCTACAGACGAGGACAGGTCACCACGGTATATAACTTGGAAATCAATAAAAGACATCGCTATTTTGTTGGGTCACAAGGCATTGAAGTTCACAATGCCTACAAATGCCGAAAGTGCGGCAAGGAATTTTCTTCTTCGTATAGACTTAAGGTGCACCGACAAAATTCTCATGGTAGATCAAACATATGTCCAGATTGCGGAGTAATATTCTCAACAAAACATAATTTGTCCCAACACATGAAATTATATAAAACACCAGAAGAGCACCCGCGTGTTGAAACTAATTACGCTTGTACATTCGAAGGCTGTGATCAACAATTTAGGCTTAAAAGACAGTTAACTAGACACACAAATGAAAATCACATGCGTACTAAATTTAGTGTTAACCAAGATGGAATGCCCAGTTATATGTGCCAATGCTGTCATAAACAATTCCGTAGAATATGGGAACTATCTTTTCATCAAAAAACAATGCACTCGATAGCAACCCCCGAAATATTCAATGCCCCTTCTGAAGTTAAGGTTCACGAGGCAGACAGTACTCAATCTGTGATTGCTGATATAACACAAGAATCTAAAGATTAAGATGAGTATCATGTAGATACTTGGTTATTAAGATGATTTTCAAATTTCTCATACATTAATGGGCATTTAATTTTTTATGCTCATGCATCAGAAATGATGACATTGTCAAAATATGAGTTATTAACGGCTAGCTGTTAAAGCAACACTTCAGACACTTTTACACAGCAATAGTCCCGTACTCACCAAGCTATATATTATTTAATCGTCGTATGAATATCTTCAACGTCATCGGCTTCTTCCTGTGCGTAGATTTCACCCAAAGCGCACGGCCCATGCCACCATTAAAAGATTTGAAGTCATGCGTATATTCAGAAAAGGACAGATGGACTTATGGTATTACGGACAAGGTATCGCAAGTGAAGTGCCTCTGGTACAAAGCCAGTTCGTTTTTTGAGTGAAAAATGATGAAACAAGCTTACCTCGAACAATTTTTTGCAACGAAGTCGCACCAAAGATTCTATATTTTATATAATATACTCATAAACAATAGCTATAAACATGTATTTATATAGACAAAAAACATTATTTATATACTTTAAAAAGAATAAATATATATATAATTAATCAATTAATACAAACACACTTCATACAAATACAATTTTAAAGATATAAATACTAATTTAATTTCAGGATGCTGGATTCTACCTTTTTTTAAATTGCTTTAGGCGTTAGGGCTTTCTAGGCAGTGAATTCGATATTTTCAAGTTAATTGGGTATTAAAGCATTAATGCAAAGCAATATAATCAGAGTAATCTGTAGACATCTTCATAGTGCAACAACGGTAAATTTGAAAAGCTGACTAAGCAATACAATTTTTATATATCTTTTGTTGAAAAAACTCAGTCCTATTGAGTATGTTCAGCAAACCCAAACGAATACTACCTCTTTATTTCAACTATTCAGACTTATGTGCGAACTATTTTGATGAATTACCGTAATTATATTTGTCACTTTGTTAACATCTTATTTTCTTTGGCTACAGTACCTGCCTTTTTTCTTCCTATTGAACAGACAGTCTGGGCATCAGAGAGCGCTGTCGTCCATGTGAATTCGCCACCAAAAACAGGACAATTGAAAACTATTCATTCAAAAACAACACATAATTTACCATTCGCTTTGGCAACTGATACACATACCTGGCAGGCTTATCGTTTACCTCATCCTCACAGGTTTACTTTCTCTTCTCTGACAAGCCTCCCCGTACTTGCAAACGGTCAAAGCGCACTACCTTCCAATGCCAATAATTTTCACGGCGCTTGGAATACTTCAGTCAACCCACGGACAGGGAACGCCACTTTTACCGTGACACTTGCCAGTTTTTTGTATGATCAAAGTCAAGGCAAGCAAAATCTTACCCTGTCTTACTCCGGAGGAGTCTCCGCTTTTGGATTTAACCCTTTAAATATTGGCTCTCACTGGAGTTTTAATGTAGGTACCGAACACCCTTCAACCTCCGAAATAGCAGGTCATGAAACCACTGATATTACCACAGGAGATGGCCACAGCTTTACTATGGAAAGTATGCGGAACAAAGATGGCAAAACTATTTGGCACCCATTACGCCATAAACTGGGCGATGTGATCATTACTGGCCAACCCGGCAACTGGACTGTTGCTATGGCTTCTGGTATCAGAGAACACCTGTTAAATGGTTACGAAGACTGGGAAGAAAGTAGAGACGGTCAGCGAATCTGGTTTTACTATGATCACAACGGAACCCAGGATATGAATCGGCATCTGATTTATATATGTGCACATCCGCTCACTAATACACAGTTACATAGCGTCAATAACGCCTGTTCGGACAACGGTGTCTGGCTGACCTATCAGAGCAAAGATATAACTATCCATGGACAACAACAGCTGGTGTTGCACCTGTTTACAAGCGGCGGAATGACTTCAGTTAAGTCCATATCAATGCCATCATTGTCTAGCTCCGGAGTCAGCAACAGCTCTCAACCTGCTGAAATACACTTTGATTACGACACTCAGGGGAACCGTCCCTGGCTTTTACACAGTGTTACCGAACCATATGGAGAAAAAACGACACTATTATATAATCAGGAGTCCAGCCATCTCAGTCGGCAGTTTCATGGTTTACGTACAGGAATCAACCATGCCTTTCTCCCTGTAGTAACTGAACAGATCATCACTCCACCCAAAAGGAGTGAGCAGGCGGTTCCCATACAGCATATATGGTATCAATACACTGGCAGTACCACAGATCAGCATAATTACACCGGATATCTGGCTGGTGTGAATATGGAACCGGGCAAAGATAATTTGCTGGACCGAAGAAGTAGCTACACCTATCAGGTAAGTGTCGATAATGGCATTACCTTAACCACTACCACCTACAACAAGTTTCACCTCCCACTAAAGGCAACAGAACAAAGTTCTAAACAACATACCTTACTAATACGCAGTGAAAAACAGTACCTTCCTTGGAAAAATACGCGCTTTAGTGAATTAATGCCTGAATATTCCCTGCCACAAGCCTCAATGGAAACATTGTATGCATTAGATGAAGAGCAACAAGATCCCACCATTACACCAGAGAAGGTCATACAACAAAAACGCTATAACGATAATGGTCAGGTAATCTGGCAGAAAGATGTCTACGGTCGACAAACATTTACTTGGTATTGCCCCTCTAAAGGAGACTCTCACTGCCCTGCCATAAATCCTGAATGGCCCGAAGCTACACTGCCTGAAAAAGTGATTCAGGTACCCGCTCAGCAGATTCCTTCCGATGACAGCTCTCCTGTTGTCGAGACTATATACGATTATATTCGTACGCCCATTGCGTCTGTCTACCGACAACTCGGTGCAACGAAAACAGCAGGTTTTTTACAGGTTAAAACCAAAACGGTGGGAACCTTACCTGTCGCTCAGATAGCTGATCTGAAACCAGGAGATCCGTTGCCGGCACTGGCGATAAAGCAAATTACCACACAAACCCATTATCAGTATAACCATCAACAGGAAAGCCCAGAGTACGGTCAACTGAAAAAGTTAACAGTCACTAAATTTGCTGATGCCACACCTGAAGTCAACGGAAAATCTTTAAAAATATCTGCGCTCAAAACTTTGATAAGCCCAGTGGGGCAGATAATAGTTGATATCAGCCGCCAGACTGATTTAAAGAAAAACACCCGCACTGTCACCATGACCTCTCCAAACTCCGATGCCATAAAAGCAATGGCCAGTGTAGATGCAGGAGATAATGCAAACACCCGTTTCTCTATGGGCACCAAATCGTACTCGCTGAGCTCTGGTGTCACCCTGTCTGAGGAGGATCCTTTAAAAACACAGCGTACCACATGGCACTATGATCTCTGGCACCGGCCTATCAAGGAGGTGATAACGCCAGCTTCCGGAGGAGATCCTCAGACTCTCTTCTGGCATTACATTGTTACACCAAAAGAGACATCTGTTGTGGAAACTGACTCACAGGGCAGACAAACCAAGACCGTGTTTGTCGATAATAAAGTGTTATCCACTTGGCATCGGGCAGCCTCTCAAACCAAAGCGCCCATGGAAGGTCTGACTAACTGGATTCCTGATGCTCAAACAACCTACACAACCACAGACAAACCGGCCTCTGTTACGGTCTGGCACGCCGCTGATCCACAAGGCGAAAAGCCCGGGAAACCCATTGCCCTGACGACCACCTATGGCTATGATGCCCTAGATCGTCAGGTGTGGGAAAAAAGTCCGGACGGTATGGTTTATATCACAGCACGGGATGATCCTGACAGGCGGGGAATCAGCTATGAATTATCCAGTGGTAATCTTCCTTTTACACCGTCCGGATCAGCCATTCACTCCGTATTGGGTCCTGTTATGAAAGTAGTGGATTCCAATGTACTCGGTGAACCTGTGGCACAGTATATTTTCCCGCTGGATCCTGCCGTCACCAGATTTGGCAAACCTTTGTACTCTGCGACACTGCAATCACAACTGCAAAATTTACGTAAACAATTGCAGCCTGTATCGTCTTTACAGCCCTCCGGTAGTCATGGACTTTTACCTCTGAAAGGTAAAAATGGTATGTTTGCTTTTATTCGGGCAGCAATAGCAGCAAGAGCTTGGTATACCCGCACAATGACCACTTATGACGGTAATGGTCGAAAAATTCAGCAAACTTCCGGCAATGGTGCTGTTACTCGGTGGAAATGGCAGGCGGGTAATCTGGTGGCCACCATTACACCTGATGGCCGGGTGATCAATGATACTTTTGATTTACAGGGCTTAAACTTGGCGCGTTGCGTCCAACCTGCTGGGGGTTCTGTATGTCACGTACTAGGCACCCGAAAATACGACAGTCAAGGTAATTTGCTCTGGCAAGCAGATGAATACGGACATAAACTCATCTACCACCATGACAGGGATGGCCGCCTGTTAAGCCTGAGAACTCCACCAACATCCGATGCTCCACAAGGGCATATATTCACCTATCAGTACAATAGTATTGGTAAAACCCTGGAAAAGGTAGATGGTGTTACTTATGTTAAATATACATACAATCCAGCAACCTGGCAGTTAAGTGACAGGGAAGACCAGATCAGCCACCTGCATTATGATTATGATGCCACTACCGGTTTGTTGGTAAAAATCACCCGTAGCTCACCAAAAACAATCAAACCGCTGACTGCCCAAAAGATACATTATCCTGAAGGTCATCTCGCCATGGCTTATGACCGTTATGGTGAGCTGACAGCTGAAACCGACTTCGCAGGAGACCATTACACAACTACTCACGATATATTAGGGCGAGAAATATCAACTTTTGTCACATTACCCGGCAGTACATTGGTTCACAAATTGACAACAACCACGTATGATAATTTTGGTCGCCCTCAAATAATCACTTCCGGTGTCGGCCTCACAGAATCGCTAACCTATAATAATATGTCACAGCTAAGCAGCGTGACAGCGAGCGGTAATGGTTTTTTTCAACGCCTGCAGTATACCTATGACCCAGACACTGACAACATCAACACCCTGACCCGCAGAGAAAATCAGGATAGCGCAACACAAACGTATAAGTATGACAAGCTTAACAATCTGACCGATATGCACTGTAGTGTGACGGGTAAGCCCAATATAGTCAGTGATCTGTGTCCCCGTGATACGGACACTGAAGGAAGCCACCAGCTGATACCACCGGTTATTTTCTCTCAACATTATCTTTTTGATAACTGGAATAATATAAAAACAGTGACTGAACAGCTGGTTACTCAGAAAAACACACATATTGGTAAAACCGTCACCTATACCTACGCAGGCAATCACGCAGAGAGCTCTTTGTATGACCCTCATCGTCTGACGGCAATTACCACTCGGTGGCAAGATCAAAATTACAGTGCAAGCCCCAAAACCCTGCTCTACGATGAGCTGGGCCGGATTATTCGTGATGCCGACGGAAATCGTCTGCACTATAACGCTTTTGGGCAACTAGACAATTTCAGCCGTGCCAAAACAGGTGAGCATACCCGTTATGTCTATGACAGCTTCGGGCATCAAGTGGCAGAACAACCCTTTTCCAACAAAAACACTCCACTGCAGGCACCTTTGTATATGTTGTACCAAGGAAACCGCATCGTGATGCAGGTACAGGAAGATAAACAACACCAACAACATACAAGCGTGGAGCTGGGAAATGTCGCTCACAGTGAAGACGGTTTAATTAACCGCTGGTATCTCCATGACTATAAAGGAGATGTGTTAGATACATTCAGTAATACAGGCCACTGGCTGACTGATAAAATTTACAGCCCGTACGGTATGCAGTATGACCGTTTAAGTCAGGGGGATCAAAGTTTACCCGCCAGACTGTTTCTGCAACACCAAAAAAACTGGTGGCAAAATCATCAGCCTGCCTTCGATAACCAAATGAGTGATCCGTCCACCGGCTACCTGTTTCTCGGAGGTGGTTATCGTGGATACAATCCGGTTTATCGTCATTTTATGGTCAAAGATAGTTTCAGCCCCTTCATGCAAATCGATGGTTATGGCTTTGCCGCAAATAATCCGGTGATGAATTCCGATCCAGACGGGCATTCACCGAGGTGGGTAGCTTATATGATGGGGGGGCTGGGTATATTGATGAATGTCGCCACTGCAATGGTATTTCCGATAGCGATGGTATTTGCGAGTTTTGATACCCCTTTGATAGCCGCCGGTATTACCGCCGCCGCAGCGATGGGCGTAAGTGGAGGTGCTTCCGGAGCCTTACAGGTTGGTGCCATAGCGCACCCGCAAAATAAAAGCCTGTCAGTTGCTGGTACAAGCCTTGATATCATTTCCAATTTCAGCATGATCGGTATAGGTGCTGTGGATATAGCAGGAGGACTAATGAGCGCAAGTGCGCTGACAGGATCAATGCTGGTCACTTCCGGGATAGCAGGTTCTGCATCCGGAGCCTCCGGATCAATGGCATCCGGTATGAATCTGACAGAAAACAGCGGTATTGCCCCTGCATCAACCATTTTAAATGAAGTTTCTCAGTTATTTATGGCTGGGTCGATTGCAGCCGCTGGTCTGTCAGCGGTTGTACCTGAAGGGGCATCTGATACATTTTTTTCCGACATGAAAAACTTGCTAACTGGAAAACGGGGAAATTGCTTTACCAAAGAAACTCTGGTGACACTTGCATCAAAAAAACAAGTACCAATCAGTGAGATTCATCTGGGCGATATGGTATTAACTTCTCCTCAAAATAGTGGTTTGGAAAAAAACAGTATAAACACAGCCCAGCAACCAACAACTGTATCTATTTCACCCACTTCAATAATGCCTTGGTATATCATTGAGCTAAGCTACGACAAAAAATTTTCCTATAATTCACAGAAACAAAAATCATTACCGATCAATTGCACACTCACCTGTCAACGATCAGATGCAGATAATATGATTTCCCCACGCCTATTACATTGTCGTGAAAAAATCAGACTATTACGTTCAACATTGTGGACAAAACAGCAACTATGGCAACAAAAAAAACAAGGTTATGTTGACTTTGATTTACCCGAACTGGGAATTCATCATGTTAGAGCCCATATGGTGATTATTTCATCAATACAGCTACCTATTGAAGTACTGACAAATACCACATCACAACCGGCGACAGGTATATTTATTCGTCACACAAATGATGTAAAAACCTACAAATTTAAAAATCAGCTGACAGGTCAGATTGGGCAGGTAAATACCACACCTGAGCATCGGTTCTACGTAGCCAACCTGCAACGTTATATACCAATATCCCGGCTATCACCGGCATATCAGCTGGTAAGTGCCAACGGAGACCCTGTATCAGTGATATGTCCTCCAAACAATTACAGCCATTGTGGGAAACCTTACAGACAAGGACAGGTTACCACGGTATATAACTTGGAAATCAATAAAAGACATCGGTATTTTGTTGGATCACAAGGCATTGAGGTTCACAATGCCTACAAATGCCGAAAGTGCGACAAGGAATTTTCTTCTCCGTATAGACTTAAGGTGCACCGACAAAATTCTCATGGTAAATCAATCATATGTCCAAAATGCGAAATGACATTCGCAACACAATATAATTTGACCCAACACATGAGATTATATAAAAACTCAGAAGTACACCCGAAGCCTATAACTAATTACGTCTGTCGATACAAAGGCTGTAACAACAGCTTTAAGCTTAAAAGCCAGCTAACCATTCACATTAGAAAAGAGCACGATACTAATTACCTCCTTGAGGAAATGCGCACTCCCAAAGAATATACATGCCAATACTGTAAAATAAAATATAATAACATCGCTAAACTGGATTTTCATCTAAAAGCAATACACTCGATAACAACCACCGAAATATTAAATGCCCCTTCTGAAGTTAGGGTTCAAGAGGCAGATACTATTCAAACTGAGATTCCTGATACAACACAAGATCCTGAAGATAAAGATGAGTATTCTGTAGATACATGGTTTGTAAGATGATTTACAAGTTTTATCATACATTAATGGGCGTTTGTTTTTTATGCTCATGCATTAGAAATGATGACCTTGTCAAAATATGAATTATTAATGGCTAGCTGTTAAAGCAACACTTCAGACACTTTTACACAGCAATAGTCCTGTACTCAACAAGCTATGTATTATTCAATCCTCGTATGAACATCTTCACTGTCATCGGTTTTCCCATCACAGGTAAAACAGTGCTTGTCATCCCTTATTTTAAACCTTGCTGTCAAAGAGTTTCGGGCACCCTATACAACGGTATCCACCTTCATATAACCAGAGTAGATCAGCGTTTGAGCGTAGCTTTCCCACCACACGTAAAAAAAAGTCAAAATCTGAAAAATCGAAGCTTCGCTGGTATCAGCGACTTAGACGTTGTTTATTCATTTCACGATAACGACCAAGATTTTTGAACATTGCTATGCCATGAAAAAACATCAGCACAGAAAGCAACACTACAATAAACTTTTTTTGTTGTTTTTATATACTAAACATTACCTCTAAAACCTTATTTACTGCGTCCTTCCCTTCATGGATTATTCTCTGTTCGTGTTATTTAACTAACAGAGAATACTCATGAAAGACAATAAGTTAAAAACTGTCCAAAGTATTATTAAAAACAAAGTAATGTGTAATAGCGAGCTATTGCAAACAAATTCAACACATGAAAGCAAGAGCAAAATCAAGAGAACATGAACCTGCATGCAAAAAATTTCTTGTCTTTACTGGACATTTGAGACCTGTTTTCGCCATACTATGTCCACTGTTTTTTTATGATCTTTAATACAATGAAACATTCTCAAAATATTGACCCAAATGAAATCAATAAATTTGAAGTACTTGCTAGCAGGTGGTGGGATAAAAATAGTGAATTCAAACCATTACATGATATCAACCCGTTGCGACTCAACTATATCGAAACAAGATCTGGTGGTCTAAAAGATAAAATTGTAATAGATATAGGATGTGGTGGAGGTATTTTAAGTGAATCTATGGCAGCTCGTGGTGCTAATGTTACTGGTATAGATATGGGAAAAGCCCCTTTAAACGTTGCTCACCTCCATAGTCTAGATAGTGGCATTGAGGTAAACTACGAGCAAACTACAGCAGAGGAAATGGCTGAAAAACACACAGAAAACTTTGATATTATCACCTGCCTTGAGATGTTAGAGCATGTTCCTTACCCTGAGCAGATAGTTGTCTCATGTGCAAAGTTGGTCAAACCAGGTGGTCATGTGTTTTTTTCAACCATAAATAAAAGTATTAAATCATGGCTGTTTGCTATAGCCGGTGCCGAATACATTTTAAAAATGTTACCTAAAGGCACACACAACTGGAAAAAATTTATTGCTCCGCACACACTTGCCAATATTTGCCGTACCAGTGGTTTACGTGTTCAACATATGACAGGTATGACTTATAACCCTATTACAAAAACCTACAAGCTTAACGAAAATGATTTGGGGGTTAATTACCTTATTCACGCAATAAAAGATAATTAAATTATATTAGACAACACCTTAAGGCTAATTTTAATGATTCCAAAACTTCCCACACTCAATTCACCTGTAGAAGGAATTCTATTCGACCTTGATGGCACTTTAATGGCAACCTCCCATGATCTTTGCCAAGCACTTTGTACAGTGTTAGCAGAATATAACAAGCCTCCGGTTGACCTGAAAGATATAGAGGCCATTTTTTCACAGGGTGCATCGGAACATATAAAATTGGGTTTTGGAATTTCCAGTGATGATCCTGAATTTTCTACTATCAAAGAACGTTTCTTTTCCATCTATGAAGCCCGGCTAAAACACAACCCAAATTCTCCTTTGTATGATGGCATTCGTAAATTGTTAAATAAACTTAAAGAAAAAAAACTCCCATGGGGTATTGTAACCAATAAACATCACCGTTTTGCTGATGCGTTAGTATCTCATCATAAACTCAATAAAAGTTGTTTGGTGCTTATTACGCCTGAAGATGTCAGCAGAGGAAAACCTATGCCAGATAGCCTGTTAAAGGCGGCAAAAAAAATTGGGTGCGATCCACACCGATGTATCTATATTGGCGACCACGAAAGAGATATACTTGCTGGGCAACGTGCTGGTATGTTAACAATAGTTGCAGCATGGGGCTATATCAATGATAATGACAAACCTGAAAACTGGCAGCCTGATGTTATTGCAAACCAGCCTCTGGATATAATCCACTGGTTAGATCAATCGACCTAGTGTATCTTGGTACGTTCCTGAATAACAGTAGTTAACTTACCCTTTCTACGACACAAAATAATACAGACAAAACGTGACTTCGGTCATAAAAAACACCGTAATCTATTTTTAACTACTGTTATTAACATGCTTTTATGGCTTGCTGTTAAAGACGAAGTGACGAGCAATAGCCAACAACACATAACAGAAAGAACAAAATAGAACAGATCAAAAAAGTAACTCAATATCAAGTTAGAATTTGGCTTTGGTATTAACTTAAATATTTATCCTGAATCTAAAATAAAGGACATACAAATGAAAAACTATCTTCCCGATCCCGACTTGTTACAAAAACGAAATATTCTTATCACAGGTGCAGGTGATGGTATAGGAAAAATTATTGCTCAGACTTATGCAAAGTATGGAGCAAATGTTATATTGCTAGGACGAACAGAAAGTAAACTTAAATCTGTATATCAAAAAATAAAAAGTCTTGATTACCCGACACCCACAATCATCCCGATGAATCTTGAAAATAATGATTATAAAGATTACCAGAGCATTGCTACCAATATCGAAAAAGAGTTAGGTTCACTTCATGGTTTAGTTCACAATGCCGGATTGTTGGGTACACTTTGTTCAATAGAACAATATGACCCAGACCTTTGGGAACAGGTAATGCACGTAAATGTTAAAGCACAGTTTTTACTGACAAAAGCGCTGTTACCAGTATTACGCAAAGCAGATACAGGCTCTATCATTTTTACCACATCAAGCGTTGGTAATAAAGGACGAGCGAGCTGGGGAGCTTACAGTGTTTCGAAGTTTGCTACAGAAGGTCTGATGCAAGTATTAGCCAATGAAGAAGAAAATTCCAGCTCATTACGCATTAACGCCATTAACCCAGGTCGTACACGAACATCTATGCGAGCTACAGCTTATCCCGCCGAAGATCCTATGACACTGCTAACGCCTGAAGATATTATGCCAATTTATCTTTATCTAATGGGAAAAGATAGCAGAAGCATTAATGGTCAAAGGTTCAATGCACAAAATGGATAAAGGATAAAGGATAAAGGATAAAGGATAAAGGATAAAGGATAAAAGGATAAAAGGATAAAAGGATAAAAGGATGTGTACAGTTTATTTCAGGTAAAGGTAAAGGTAAAGGTAAAGGTAAAGGTAAAGGTAAAGGTAAAGCTATAATATCATTTTGAAAATATGCATAGTAAGCCCAACTTTGTGGTAAATTATATAAAAATCTGCTTTTAACTTCATATTGCGCAGCTTTTGTTATCTTGCTGTTAAAGGTGAAGTTGCTTACATTACTCGCCACTTCACCTTTAACAGCAGACCATAAAAGCATGCTCACAACAGTAGTTAAAAACAGATTTTGGTATTAAGCGTTTTTCACACCTGACTAGAAAAGCGGACATACTGCCCGCATTTTACAACTAAAAAAACTTACTCTTCATCTTCAGCTATGACAGAACGATCAACCAACTCTACATACGCCATTGGCGCACAATCACCATCACGATAACCGCACTTTAAAATTCGGATATAGCCTCCGGGGCGCTCTTTATAACGAGGCCCTAGTTCTGCAAAAAGCTTGCCTACGGTACTGCTACTACGAAGACGATTAAATGCTAAACGACGATTCGAAACTGAATCTTCTTTAGACAGAGTAATCAATGGTTCTGCTACACGACGAAGTTCTTTCGCTTTGGCAACAGTTGTTTTAATTAATTCATGCTCAACCAATGATGCTGTCATGTTACGGAACATGGCCGTTCGATGACTACTATTTCGGTTAAGCTTTCGTCCACTCTTACGATGACGCATAACTCAATAATCCTTACCAATAAACCCGGCACATTAAGCTGTAACCAAATTATCTTTAATGCTTGATGGTGGCCAGTTATCTAAACGACACCCAAGGCTTAAACCTCGTGAAGCAAGCACATCTTTAATTTCAGTCAGAGACTTTTTACCAAGATTTGGTGTTTTCAATAACTCAACTTCAGTACGCTGAATAAGGTCTCCGATGTAATAAATATTCTCTGCTTTTAGGCAGTTTGCACTACGAACAGTCAATTCCAAATCATCAACCGGCCGAAGAAGGGTAGGATCTACATCCTCCTCTTCCTCTTCAATATCTGGCTCACTACTATCTTCCAGATTCACAAATACAGCCAATTGTTGTTGCAAAATAGTTGCAGCTGCACGAATAGCTTCATCTGGGCACAGTGTCCCATTAGTTTCAAGATCAATAATTAACTTGTCCAGATCTGTTCTCTGTTCTACACGCGCTCGCTCAACAATGTAAGAAACGCAATGAACAGGGCTGAAGGTAGAATCAAGCTGCAAACTTCCAATAGCACGGGTTTCATCCTCTTCTGAGCGACGAGAATCTGCAGTTTCATAACCTCGGCCTCGGCGTACACGCATAGTCATCCTAAGATCAGTTTTACCATTTAAATGAGCTATAACATGATCAGTATTAAGAATTTCAACACCATTTTCTAACGTAATATCACTTGCAGTAATAACGCCTTCTTCTTGTTTATGCAAGACCAGCTCTGCTTCGTCACGGCCAACCATACGAATAGCCAGTTCCTTCAGGTTCATTAGGATGTCAATGACATCTTCCTGAACACCTTCAAGTGTACTATATTCGTGCTGTACACCTTCTATTTGAACTTCCGTTATCGCGCATCCTGCCATGGATGACAGAAGAATGCGACGCAGTGCGTTACCTAGCGTATAACCGAAACCACGCTCTAATGGTTCCAATGTGATTTTTGAATTAGTTTGACTGATCTCCTCCACAGCAATATGGCGAGGAGTCAGGAATTCTTTAGCCGAGTTCTGCATAGATTGGACACCCACCTAGTTTGACCCTTTGTCTTACTTAGAATACAACTCGACAATCAAGCTTTCGTTGATGTCAGCTGCCAAATCGCTACGCTCAGGAAGCGCTTTAAAAACTGCCGATTTCTTATTAGCGTCAACTTCAACCCAAAGAGGAAATCCACGCTGTGCGGCAAGCTCAAGTGCTGCTCCAATACGTAACTGTTTCTTCGCTTTCTCGCGAATATCAATTACATCGCCAGGGTTTACCTGGTAAGAAGGAATGTTTACGACCTGACCATTGACTGCAAGCGCTTTATGAGAAATCAACTGGCGTGCTTCTGCACGGGTTGAACCAAATCCCATGCGATACACAACATTGTCAAGACGGCATTCCAGTAATTGAAGCAAATTTACACCCGTCGCCCCCTTAAGACGGTCTGCTTTTTTATAGTAATTTCTAAACTGCTTTTCAAGAACGCCATAAACCCGGCGTACTTTTTGCTTCTCACGAAGCTGAACACCATAATCTGAAAGCCGACCCCGACTTTGACCATGTTGCCCTGGTTGCGATTCTAGTCGACATTTACTGTCTAACGCTCGCACACCACTTGTTAAAAATAAATCAGTCCCTTCCCGACGGGCGAGTTTACACTTAGGGCCTCTATACCTTGCCATATCAATCTATCTCCTGAACGTTACACGCGACGTTTTTTCGGTGGACGGCACCCATTATGAGGGATGGGGGTAACATCAGTAATACTGTTTACTTTAAAACCGCAAGCATGCAACGCACGCACGGCTGATTCACGGCCTGGTCCCGGTCCTTTAACTCGGACGTCGACGTTCTTCAGACCATACTCAGCTGCAGCAGCCTGACCAGCACGATCAGCTGCAATCTGTGCAGCAAAAGGTGTGCTTTTACGCGAACCACGGAAACCGGAACCTCCGGCGGTAGCCCAAGTCAGTGTGTTGCCCTGGCGGTCGGTAATTGTCACGATAGTGTTATTAAAGGATGCGTGGATGTGTGCTATACCATCAGCAACCGAGTTTTTCACTTTTTTACGTGACTTAGTACCTGGCTTTGCCATATCAGAATAATCCTGTACTTAAACACAATAACGGGAAAACCCGTTCAAATTACTTACGAATTGCCTTTTTAGGCCCTTTACGTGTACGCGCATTTGTTTTAGTGCGCTGTCCACGAAGAGGAAGACTGCGACGGTGACGTAAACCACGGTAACAGCCTAAATCCATAAGACGCTTAATGTTCATGCTGACCTCGCGACGCAAGTCACCTTCAGTGGTAAAACAACCCACTTCTGTACGTAACTTTTCTATTTCTTCTTCAGAAAGAGATCTCATTTGCGCAGCTGGATTAACTCCCGCTTTTTCACAAATGATATGCGCACGCATACGACCAATGCCATAAACATATGTTAACGAGATAACAGCATGCTTGTTATCTGGTATATTGACGCCTGCTATACGGGCCATTCAACGTTTCTCCGTTAAAATTTCGATGATTCAGCAACGCGAAGATTTTTCACCGAAAACAGCGACACAGCCTAACAGCTGAGCGCAAATAAATCAAGCCATCTGATATAGACTTATTACATAATAAATAATCAGATAACTTCTGGACGTAAAACTCTAAACATCCAATGTCAAACACAAATAGTATTTTCTTATAGCTATTAAGAAATAACAATAAAACATCTATTTGACTACTTATAAATAGTAACTTAACCCTGACGTTGCTTGTGACGAGGTTCAGTACAAATTACACGTATTGCACCATTACGCTTGATAATCTTGCAATTACGACAAATCTTCTTCACAGAAGCACGAACTTTCATTATCTTTCTCCACTACTGGTAAGACTCTGCACGGACTCTTTACCTTCCAAAGCCTTTAAGATTAGCTTTTTTCATTAACGAATCATACTGAGTATTCATTAAACGAGATTGAATCTGAGAAATAGTATCCATAACTACCACTACAACAATCAGCAAAGATGTTCCACCAAGATAGAATGGAACATTTGCCCACACCATTAAAAACTGAGGTAATAAACAGACAAGCGTCATATACACAGCACCAACCAAAGTCAGACGTGTCAAAACACTATCAATATACTTTGCTGTATGTTCTCCAGGGCGAATTCCTGGAATAAATGCTCCCGACTTTTTCAGGTTATCTGCTACATCTCTTGGATTAAAAACCATGGCCGTATAAAAAAAACAGAAGAATACGATTCCAGCTGCAAATAAAATAAGATTAAGTGGCTGCCCTGGACCTAGTGCCATTGCAACTTGTTGTAACCACTCCAGATTAGCACCCTGCCCAAACCATTGAGCAATAGATGCCGGAAAAAGCAAAATACTTGAAGCAAATATTGCCGGAATAACTCCAGACATATTAACCTTCAAAGGTAAATGGCTACTTTGTGCAGCATACATTCTTCGTCCCTGCTGCCTTTTGGCATAGTTTACAGTAATACGTCTTTGACCACGCTCCATAAACACCACACCAGCAATGACAACAATAGCAAACACACCCACCAGCAAAAGCGCAAGAATATTAATATCGCCCTGATGAGCAGCTGCCAGAGAATGTCCTATTGCTCTCGGAAGACCAGCAACTATACCAGAAAAAATCAATACGGATATTCCATTCCCAATACCTCGTTCAGTGATCTGCTCACCAAGCCACATCATAAACACTGAGCCTGCTACAAAAGTAACAATCGCTGTGATATAAAAAGCAAGATCAGGATTAAATGCAACACCATTACGAGCAAGCCCGACAGTAATACCAAACCCCTGAATAAAAGCAAGAATCACCGTGCCATAACGTGTATATTGTGTGATCTTTCTTCGCCCACTTTCACCTTCTTTTTTCAACTGTTCCAACTGTGGACTCACCACCTGTAGCAGTTGAATAATTATCGATGCCGAAATATAAGGCATAATACCCAAGGCTAAAACGGACATACGCTCCAAAGCACCACCTGAAAACATGTTAAACATGCCTAAAATAGTGTTCTGATTTTGATTGAACAGTGATGACAACTGATCCGGATTAATACCCGGAACGGGAATATGTGCTCCAATTCTGTATACTAGAATAGCCAGAAAAACAAAACGCACTCTCGCCCAAAGGTCGCTAATACTGCCTTTATTTTCAACTGGTAATGCCTTTTTAGCCATTGAGACTCATACCCTTAATCTTCGATCTTTCCACCCGCCGCTTCAATAGCAATACGAGCACCCTTAGTTACACGCAACCCTTTAACAGTTACCGCTTTCTCTAACTTGCCAGAAAGAATTATCTTGGCTCGCTCAATGCTTCCATTGATTAATTCTGCTGCTCTTAGGGCATCAAGATCAATCACATCTGCTGTAACAAGCGCTAACTCATTCAGACGAATTTCAGCCGTCACACGAGCCAGTCGAGAAGCAAAACCAAATTTTGGAAGACGACGTTGAAGGGGCTGTTGACCACCCTCAAAACCGGGTTTAACACCGCCACCACGACGAGACTTTTGGCCTTTATGGCCACGCCCACCCGTCTTACCTATACCACTTCCGATACCACGACCAACACGCTTGCGTTCTTTGTTGCTACCGGGTGCCGGAGATAAAGCATTCAATTTCATCTTATTCCCCTTCAATACTCACCAAGTAAGATACTTTATTGATCATACCGCGCACAGATGGAGTGTCTTCCACCTTGACACAGTGTCCAATACGACGCAATCCAAGTCCACGGACACAAGCTTGGTGTTTTTTCTGACGACCACTGATACTTTTAACCAGCTTCACTGTAATAGTTTTATCAGCCATGACTTACTCCAGTATGTCTTCTACTGTCTTGCCGCGCTTAAAAGCAACATTATCAGGTGAAGAAATACTCTTTAAACCTTTGAATGTTGCACGCACAACGTTAACTGGATTAGTAGAGCCATAACATTTAGCCAGTACGTTATGAACACCAGCAACTTCCATAACAGCACGCATAGCGCCGCCGGCAATTACGCCAGTACCTTCAGAGGCCGGTTGCATATATACCTTGGATGCACCGTGATTTGCCTTTGTTGGATAAAAGATAGTCCCATTATTCAAACTGACCGTAATCATATTACGACGCGCAGATTCCATTGCCTTTTGAATTGCAATAGGCACTTCACGCGCTTTACCATGACCAAAACCTACCTTGCCTTTTCCGTCCCCAACAACTGTTAAAGCAGTGAAACCGAAAATACGTCCACCTTTAACAACCTTGGCTACACGGTTAACCTGAACCAGTTTTTCAATCAGGCCTTCATCATTTTTACTTTCATCTCTTGCCATGACTACCTACCCGTCAGAATTCTAATCCAGACTCACGGGCTGCGTCAGCAAGTGCTTTCACGCGACCATGATACTTAAAACCAGAACGATCAAATGCAACTTTGGTTATACCGGCAGCTTTTGCCCGGTCTGCAATGAGCGCACCCACTTTTCCGGCAGCCTCAATATTACCAGTTACATTACCTTTAAGTTCTTTTTCCAAGGTAGAAGCTGAAGCTAATACCTTGTTACCTTCAGGTGAAATCACCTGAGCATAAATATGCTTCGAAGAGCGTGCCACACTCAGTCGAAATGCACGAAGTTCGCGCATTTTAATCCTGAAGCGACGAGCACGCCTTATGCGAGCTAGTTTTTTCTCGTGCATGTCTGATTCCTACCTACTTTTTCTTGGCTTCTTTGCGACGAACTTGTTCATCAACATAACGAACACCTTTGCCTTTGTATGGCTCAGGACGACGGAAGTCACGAATTTCAGCAGAAACCTGTCCTACCAGCTGTTTATTAATACCTTTAATAACCAACTCAGTCTGACTGGAAGCTTCTGCACTGACACCTTCGGGCAGTTCATACTCAATAGGGTGCGAAAAACCAAGACTTAAGACAACCTTTTTTCCTTTACACTGAGCACGGTAACCAACACCGACCAACTGCAACTTCTTTTCAAATCCCATGCTGACACCCGCCACCATATTATTTACCAGTGAACGGGATGTACCAGACATAGCACGTGAAATTTTGCTGCCATCACGCGCCTTAAAGATTACAGACTTCTCTTCAACACTAATCACTACCTGATTATGAACAGGCATTTCCAACTGGCCTTTTGAGCCTTTAACAAAAATTGTGCCTGCAACAATTTTTACTTCAACACCGGATGGTATATCAACCGGCTGGTTTGCTACACGAGACATTCCGGTTCTCCATCAAAATACGGTGCAAAGTACTTCACCACCCACTCGCGCCTTACGTGCTGCGCGGTCAGTCATGACGCCTTTATTAGTAGAAATTACTGCAATACCTAATCCATCATTTACCTTTGGCAGGTCATCTGAATTAGCATAAATTCTCAGCCCTGGGCGACTCACACGCTTAACTTCTTCAATGACCGGCTGACCTTCAAAATATTTCAAACGCACAGTCATCGTAGGTTTAGAACCTTCTTCAACTGTTACATCACTGACGTAACCTTCTTCTTTCAACACATTAACCACTGCAACTTTTAATTTAGAAGCAGGTAGTGTTACGGAAGCATGCTCCGCCATTTGGGCATTACGGATTCTTGTTAACATATCTGCTAACGGGTCCTGCATACTCATGTCTTCTCTTCTCCTCGGGAACTATGCGATTACCAACTAGCCTTTGTTAGGCCAGGAACGTCACCACGCATAGCTGCTTCCCGTAGTTTAATACGACTTAAACCAAACTTACGCAGATAGCCATGTGGCCTACCTGTAACACGACAACGATTATGTAATCGTGCAGGACTGGCATTTCTCGGCAACTTCTGTAATGAAACCTGCGCCTCCCAGCGTTCGTCATCACTTTTGTTTACATCTGCAATAATGGTCTTTAACTCAGCACGTTTCTGAGCATATTTTGCAACGATCTTCTGACGCTTCAGTTCTCGCTGCTTCATGGACTGTTTTGCCATCAGCTTTTTTCCTCAATTAACTACGAAGAGGAAGGTTGAACGCTTTAAGCAGAGCTCTTCCTTCTTCATCTGAACTGGCATCAGTCGTTAACGTAATATCTAACCCACGAAGCTTATCAATTTTATCATACTCGATTTCAGGAAAGATAATCTGTTCTTTGATACCGAGACTATAGTTACCACGCCCATCAAATGACTTTGCATTTAGTCCCCTAAAGTCACGAACACGTGGAATCGCAATATCAACCAGTCGCTCAAGAAACTCATACATTTGATCATTACGCAAAGTAACCTTCACACCGATAGGCCAACCTTCACGAATTTTAAATCCAGCAACAGATCTGCGTGCCTTAGTGACAACAGGCTTCTGACCTGATATTTTTTCTAAATCACTTAAAGCATGCTCAATAACTTTCTTATCACCGACTGCATCACCAACACCCATATTCAAAGTAATTTTTTGCAATTTGGGAACTTGGTTAACATTATCATAAGAAAGCTCTTTCATCAGCTCAGGTATGATTTTTTCTACATATTTTCTTTTAAAATTTGCCATGGTTTACCGCCTCATACATCCACAGTCGAGCCATTTGACTTAAAGACTCTCTGCTTTTTGCCTTCAGCATCAAAAACAAACCCAACACGGTCAGCCTTGTCAATTTCGGGATTCCAAATCGCAATATTTGAGACCTGAATAGCTGCCTCACGCTGCACAATACCGCCTTGTTCATTCTTCATAGGGTTTGGTTTGGTGTGACGTTTAACCATATTCACACCTTCAACTACTAACCGACCGTCTGTACAAACTGAGAGCACCTTGCCACGCTTACCCTTATCTCTACCGGCAATAACCACAACTTCGTCGTTACGGCGAATCTTTTTCATGGTTGTCTCCTTATAGAACTTCTGGTGCCAGTGAAATAATCTTCATAAACTGCTCACCGCGCAGTTCACGAGTCACCGGCCCAAAAATACGGGTACCAATTGGCTGATTGCTGGCATTTAATAATACAGCTGCATTGCCATCAAAACGAATAACAGAACCATCTGGGCGACGTACACCCTTTTTAGTTCTGACCACTACAGCACTCATCACCTGACCTTTTTTAACTTTGCCACGTGGGATTGCTTCTTTTACGGTGACTTTAATAACATCACCTATATGGGCATAACGTCTATGCGAGCCACCCAGCACTTTTATGCACTGAACACGGCGGGCTCCACTATTATCCGCTACTTCCAACTGAGTTTCAGTCTGAATCATTACCTTCTCCTCAAACTGCAGACCGCTGACCGACCTAAGCCGGAACAGCCTTATATTTGAGTCGCACGTTCAACAATAGAAACCAACAAAAACGATTTGTTTTTCGACCTAGGTCGGGTTTCTCTGATTATTACCATATCACCAATACCACACTTATTATCTTCATCATGAACATGAAGTTTGGTTGAGCGCTTGATGATTTTACTATAAACAGGATGCTTAACACGACGCTCGACAAGAACAACAATGGTTTTGTCCATTTTGTCACTCACAACTTTACCTGTAAGCGTGCGGACTTCTTTCTCTTCAACCATAATTATTTACCTGCCTTTTCGGTCAGCACTGTTTTGATGCGCGCAATATTACGCTTACCTTGCTTTAGCAAATGAGTCTGTGTTAACTGACTCATTGCCTGCTGAGTTCGATAAGTGAATGCATCACGCAACAATTCGTGAAGTTGCCCTTGCAACTCCTCTACAGTTTTTCCGCGAAGCTCGGCTATTTTCATTACATTATTCCTCGCTTAACGAAGACTGTTTTCACAGCAAGTTTTTGCGCAGCAAGCTCAAAGGCTTCCCGAGCTAACTCCTCTGAAACACCTTCCATTTCATAGAGCACGCGTCCTGGCTGAATTTGAGCCACCCAGTACTCTACTGCACCCTTACCTTTACCCATACGAACTTCAAGAGGTTTTTTTGTAATAGGCTTGTCAGGAAAAACACGAATCCATATTTTACCACCACGTTTAACATGGCGGGTCATTACCCGACGAGCTGCCTCAATTTGACGAGCCGTGATTCTACCACGACCAATGGCCTTAAGACCAAACTCACCGAAACTTATTTTTGAACCACGCTGGGCCAGGCCACGGTTACGGCCTTTTTGTAACTTGCGAAACTTTGTACGCTTGGGTTGGAGCATCGTCTGACCCTTTACTTCTTAGCCGCGGTTTTTTTTCGAGGGCGACGTGGTGCCTTTTTAGGCTGCTCTTCTACTTCAGCCTGCATACCACCAATAATTTCACCCTTGAAAATCCACACTTTAACACCAATCACACCATAAGTGGTATGCGCCTGAGCTGTTGCATAGTCGATATTTGCACGCAATGTATGCAAAGGCACACGACCTTCACGATACCATTCTGTACGAGCTATTTCAGCACCGCCTAAACGACCTGAAACCTGAATACGAATGCCCTTGGCGCCTAAACGCATAGCATTTTGCATTGCTCGTTTCATCGCGCGACGAAACATAACACGACGTTCCAGCTGACCCGCTATGCTCTGAGCTACAAGATAAGACTCAAGCTCAGGTTTACGAATCTCTTCAATATTAATGTGAACGGGCACACCCATGAACTCTTTTAGTTCATAGCGCATACGCTCCACATCTTCACCTTTTTTACCGATAACGATACCAGGACGTGCTGTATGAATAGTTACTTTAGCACTTTGAGCCGGACGCTCAATATCTATATCGCTGACTGAAGCATTTTTCAGTTTTTTGCGAATAAACTCACGCACTTTCAGATCTGAATTCAGTTTATCAGCATAATCACGCCCATCTGCATACCAGACAGAAGAGTGCTTCTTAACAATTCCAAGGCGTATGCCTTTTGGATTTACTTTCTGACCCATAACCGCTCCTTATACCTCAGCAACTTTTATAGTGATGTGGCAACTACGCTTTAAAATGCGGTCTGCACGGCCTTTAGCACGAGGACGAATACGTTTAAGAGTTTCACCCTCGTTAACATATGCGCCTGACACTTTTAAGTCGTCAATATCCATACCGTCATTATGCTCAGCATTAGCAATCGCAGATTGCAGAACTTTTTTCACCAGATCTGCTGCCTTCTTGTTGCTGAAAGTCAGAATATCTAATGCATCCTCAACCTTCTTTCCACGAATCATATCAGCTACCAGGCGCGCTTTCTGAGCCGAAATGCGAGCGCCCTTGTGGATAGCAGCTACTTCATTCATTTCCAACTCCTTAGCGCTTTTTCGCTTTTTTATCTGCCGCATGACCACGATAAGTACGTGTTGCAGCAAACTCACCAAGCTTATGCCCTACCATCTCCTCAGAGACAAAAACAGGCACATGCTGGCGACCATTATGTATAGCTATGGTAAGACCAACCATCTGCGGAATAATCATAGACCTGCGCGACCATGTTTTAATTGGGCGCTTGGATCTAGACTCTACCGCGTCCTCCACCTTCTTTAACAGGTGCAGGTCAATAAAAGGACCTTTTTTAAGTGAACGTGGCACTACAATACCCTCTAATCAAATTACTTGCGACTGCTACGACGGCGCATAATGAATTTATCAGTGCGTTTATTTGAACGTGTTTTACGCCCTTTTGTCGGCATACCCCATGGACTAACTGGATGACGACCACCTGATGTTTTACCTTCACCACCACCATGCGGATGATCAACAGGGTTCATGGCAACACCTCGCACGGTAGGTCTGACTCCGCGCCAACGTTTAGCTCCAGCCTTACCAAGCGAGCGTAAATTATGCTCGCTATTAGATACTTCACCCAAAGTTGCACGACAATCAGAGGCAATCTTACGCATCTCTCCAGAACGCAAACGCAATGTTACATAAGCACCTTCACGCGCAACCAACTGAGCTGAACCGCCTGCCGACCGAACCATTTGCGCTCCCTTGCCTGCTTTCATTTCAATACAATGAATTACAGAACCCAATGGAATATTGCGCAATGGCAATGAATTACCAGGCTTTATTGGTGCATGAGAACCTGATACCAGCTCAACACCCGACTTTACACCTTTTGGCGCAATAATATAACGACGCTCACCATCGGTATATTTTAATAGTGCAATATACGCTGTACGGTTCGGGTCATACTCTAAACGCTCGACAACTGCTGGAATACCATCTTTGTTGCGACGAAAGTCAATTACACGGTAATGTTGTTTATGACCACCACCAATATGACGAGTCGTAATACGACCCTTATTATTTCGTCCACCAGATTTATTTTTTTTCTCTAACAAAGGCGCATAAGGACGACCTTTGTGAAGCTCAGGGTTAATCACTTTAACAACAAAGCGACGCCCTGGAGAAGTAGGTTTACACTTAACAACAGCCATTGTTGCTCTCCTTTACTCGGCGTCAGCGAAATCGATATCGTGACCCGCCTCCAAACTAACATAAGCCAGCTTTAAATCTGACCGCTTACCTGTACCACGCGCAGTACGCTTAGTTTTTCCTTTACGAACCAGTGTACGCACAGCTTTAACCTCAACCTCATAAACAAGCTCAATTGCTTTTTTGATTTCCGGCTTTGTTGCGTCAATTCTTACTTTAAATACATATTGACCATGCTCTGCATCAATATGTGTTGCTTTTTCAGAAACATGAGGCGCACGGAGTACTTTTAATAAACGCTCTTGGTTCATCCCAGCATCTCCTCAAACTTCTTCACGGCTTCAACTGTCATTACTACACTCTCATGAGCAATCAGACTTACCGGATCAATCGCAATCACATCACGCACATCTACGTGTGGAATATTACGTGCAGACAAATATAAATTTTGATCAACTTCACCGGTGATAATTAACGCCTTGGAAACTTTAAGCTGACCAAGTCTTTCAATCATCTGCTTTGTCTTAGGCTCATTAATTATAAAGTCTTCAACAACAACCAAGCGACCACTACGGGCAAGCTCTGAAAGAATAGAGCACATCGCTCCACGATACATCTTTTTATTCAGCTTATGCGAATGATCTTGTGGTTTTGCTGCAAATGTTTTACCACCACTACGCCAGATAGGACTACGAATAGTACCAGCACGCGCACGCCCTGTTCCCTTCTGTCTCCATGGCTTAGCTCCACCACCACTCACAGCACTGCGATTTTTTTGTGCTTTTGTTCCCTGGCGACTACCAGCAAGAAAAGCAACCACCGTCTGATGAATTAATGCTTCGTTGTAAACTGCACCAAATGCTTTATCGGAAACCTTTAAAGCCCCTGCACCTGTTACTTCTAATTCCATAGTTCAAACACTCCTCAGGCAGACACTGCTTTAATCGCAGGTTTAATAACGACATCAGCACCTACCGGACCTGGAACTGCACCTTTGATTAACAAAAGATTACGATCAGAATCAACACGCACGATTTCTAAAGATTGTACAGTCACTTGCTGATTTCCCATTTGACCGGCCATTTTTTTACCTTTAAAAACCCGCCCGGGAGTTTGACACATCCCCGTCGATCCTGGCGCTCGGTGCGCAAGTGAATTACCATGAGTAGCATCTTGAGTGCGGAAATTCCAACGTTTAACAGTACCCTGAAAGCCCTTGCCCTTGGATGTTCCGGAAACATCTACTGACTGACCTGCTAAAAACAGCTCTACAGTTAGCTCATCGCCAACCTTGTACTCTTCATCACCTGAAGTACGAAACTCCAACAGAGACTCACCAGCTTCTATACCAGCCTTTGCGAAAAGACCTGCATTGGGCTTGTTAACACGAGAAGCTTTCTTCTTGCCGGCTACGACTTGGATGGCATTGTATCCATCACTCTCAACTGTTTTCAGTCTGGAAATACGATTGGAATCTACCTCCACAACAGTGACAGGCAGAGAGTTTCCTTCCTCGGTAAAAATACGTGTCATTCCACGCTTTTTACCAAGCAGACCTATGGACGGCCTTTTGCTTTGATTTGACATTATCTACCTCAAAAATTGTGTACGGGGCTATTACCCACTATGGCCGCCCATCTCAGAGCGTTACACCAACGAGCATTCTACCACAAACAAAACAATAACCAACATAAAACCCGAAATTAATCAAACTATTATGCTTTTTACCCTTGAATCTGTTTAATAGTAAAATTGTCGCTTTCGTTAATAGGGCTAATCTCAACCCGATTAATACTAACTAACCTAGACTGATCTGAACTTCAACACCTGCAGCCAGATCCAGCTTCATTAACGCATCAACTGTTTTTTCAGTTGGCTCAACGATGTCTAACAAACGCTTATGTGTGCGAATTTCATACTGATCACGCGCATCTTTGTTAACGTGCGGAGAGGTCAATACCGTAAAACGCTCTTTACGTGTTGGCAGGGGAATCGGACCACACACCTGAGCACCTGTCCGCTTGGCAGTCTCTACAATTTCCAGAGTAGATCGGTCAATTAAACGATGATCAAAAGCCTTGAGACGAATTCTGATTTGTTGAGTTTTTGCCCGCTGACCCATCTTAAAAACCTAATATATTTAAAGAACATAGTAAGCGCCGGCAAATTTTACCGACACACAAAAAGATGAAGATTATAAAAGGATGATATCATCACGTCAAGCTTTATCATAAGAACACTGGGTAACTGATGATTTATCTGATCTGTAAACCCCCTTCATTGCATCATTTTCGAGATTCAAACACTTAACAATAAACTAAAGAGGATCTTCTTTTCTGGCTCGCACACTCAAGTGACTCGTTGAAAACAAATATCCGGTAAAACATCGTCAACAAAACAAATTCATTCTTATATTAATAGACTTAAAATACCAATCAAAATCCTTATCTTCACAACACCAATAAACCTAATATCTGAATTAAACTCAAAACCCAAGTAAAAATCTTTTCAAAGCAATGAAAAGTTAACTTTTAAAAATACTAAAGTACTTAAATCTAACCACACAATCAGTCACTTTATGTCTTTTTTTTATGCCTTACACCATCTTCTATGCAATAATGCATGCTTGCAAAAGATGAACACAAGGTGAAGCATGAATGTTTAAACCGTTAGCCTTATTTATTGGTTTACGCTACACACGGGCAAAGCGCCGAAATAATTTTATTTCGTTTATTTCTGCCATGTCTATGGCTGGAATGGTGCTTGGTGTTGCCGTATTAATTATTGTTATGTCAGTGATGAACGGTTTCGATCAGCAGTTGCAAACCCGCATTCTTGGAATGGTACCTCAGGCAACAGTATCCGGAGTAAACGGCTCAATAAAAAACTGGAAACACGTAATGAAACAACTTCAGCAAAGCAAGGGAGTGGTAGCAGCTGCACCTTTTTCAGAAAGCCAAGGTCTTGCAACAACAAATGGTGTCGTGCAGGGGATTATGTTAAATGGCATAACCCCCTCTCTTGAAACCCATGTTTCCATTATTGGTAATCATATGCATCAGGGTTCTTTGTTCAGTCTTCAGCCAGGCAAATTCAACGTAGTAATTGGTGATCTTTTAGCACAAAAACTAGGTGTCAGTCTCGGCGAAAAAATTACCATAATTCTTCCTAGCGCTTCTGTAAACCCAATGGGGGTATTTCCTCGTATGAAGAGGTTTAATGTTTCCGGTATTTTTTCTATAGGTGCTAATCTTGATGAAACTCAGGCCTATATTAATATTCGAGATGCTGCAGCTTTTTTAAGGCTACCCGCAGGAAGCGTTCAAGGAATTCGTTTGAAAGTAAGCAACCTTTTTGATGCCGAACCCATTGCATGGAGTGCGGCATCTAAACTGCCGGAATCCTATTATGTAAATACTTGGACGCACAGTTACGGACAACTTTTTTCAGCTATTCACATGGAAAAAATGATGGTTGGGTTATTACTTTTTTTTCTGGTAGGCATTGCAGCCTTTAACATTATTTCCACTTTGATGATGGTGGTCAATGATAAAAGGGGAGATATTGCCATTTTAAGAACTTTTGGCGCATCTCCTTCAATGATTATGGTCACATTCATGGTACAGGGAACCTTTATCGGAATTGTGGGTTCCTTTATTGGCGCTGTGCTTGGTATTTTGGGTGCGCTCAATATCTCTACCATTGTTGCATGGATACAGCAGATGCTAGGTATTCAGATTTTGAGCCCTCATGTTTACTTTATCAGCTATTTGCCGTCTGATCTTCACTGGCAGGATGTAGCAGTCATTTGTGGGATCAGTTTTATTTTAAGCTTTCTGGCAACCCTTTATCCTGCTTGGCGAGCAGCTAAAACTCAACCTGCGGAGGCCTTGCGCTATGAGTAATCCGCAAGCTGAATCTTCAGATATTATTGTTTCATGTAAAAATATCAGCAAATCTTATACCCAAGGTGCTGATATTATTAACGTACTCAACTCCCTCAATTTTACTGTTAGACGAGGCGAACGTATTGCCGTGGTAGGTAGCTCAGGCTCTGGAAAAACCACTTTCCTTAATCTGCTGGCCGGTATTGATGCACTTTCAGAGGGCGAGATATACATCGACCAACAACCTGTGCATTCACTTAAAGGGAAAGCCCTTACCATGTTTCGTAATCAATGCTTAGGGTTTGTTTATCAGTTTCACCACCTTTTGCCGGAGTTTACGGCATTGGAAAATGTATCAATGCCGTTGCTTATGCAAAAGAAGCTGAAAATACATGATATTAAGGTCAAAGCTAAAATCATACTGGAGCAAGTGGGACTTGGGCACCGCATCAGACACAGGCCTTCAGCACTATCGGGTGGCGAGCGACAAAGAGTTGCGATAGCCAGATCTCTAATTACTTCACCACCTGTGGTATTGATGGACGAACCTACGGGGAATCTTGATCAGATCACTGCCGATGCCATTCAGGAAATGATGCTTAAACTGAGTGTCAGGCACCAAACCAGCTTTATTGTAGTAACTCATGATCTGACACTGGCAGAAAAACTCGATAAAATCTATCAGTTAAGTAATGGGCAATTTATCTGAACTTATATTCCATTATTGGCAAAACTCTAAACCAGAATTTTCCGGTTTTTCTTGGTAGCTCGCTGTGAGAGCACCTAATCATACTAGGTGCTCTTTTACCTCCGGACAAACAACAGAGAATCAACCTGCGCTCTCAAACAGCACAAATAGCGATGAAAAAGAAAAAGCAAGAATTAATAACACTTGTATGTAAATGTGACTGTTGCCAGAGCATCTTCCAGACTAGCTGAGTAACAATGCAAGTATGCCCAATGTTTTAAAGCAATGTGCTCAAGCCTATAACACCTGGCTGAAGCGCCATCTTCAGCGTTAATTTTCACTTTTACTTCGCGGGGGTAACCTTTATTAGTATCGCAATTAAGATGAAATTGCCTGCCTTCTTCCCGATGCAGAGTGAAAGTGTTATCTGTCACTCCGGATGAGTTTATTATCGTGCTTTTATCGCAGACTTTTGAATGACAGTAAAAATCATAGATCAAACCTGCATTTGCCACATTAGCACACAAGAAAATCATCAGAAAAATCAGAATTAATTTATTTAACACATCAAAATCCTCTAACTCAAAAGCATAATAATCACAATATTCTTATGTGATATCCTTGATTAACAGAGACGATTTTATTTGCAAAAAAAACATCCAGCTTATCAGTAAAATCAACAAGGAAAACACCTTTGTGCTTTTTGACTCAAAAAACCTCATGAAGTGTAGAAGTAATATATGCTTTATACCAAGATCTATTATAACTACTGTGATGAGCAATAGCTCAACAGTTACGATATGCTTTTACATATAACAATAAGATCAGAGAAATAACGCAATAAGAAGTAATATGCAGATTTTGGTATCAATCAAAAAAAACAGAACGGTCATGTTTGCGTTTTTTCCACGCCCGCACCACATATATTCTCCACAACAGACGGATAATGAAATAGCTGGAAACTGCAAAAATTATGCCACATATAAATGACCCAAGATAGAGGGGCAACCATATCCTTGAAAGCTGAGACATCAGCCAGTCCCAACTGAAATGAAACCCAGCATCATTTGGAGGAATATCTAAAACAAAGCATCCCACCTTGTAACTAAAATAAAATATAAATGGCATGGTGAGAGGATTAGTAATCCACACCAAGGCCACAGAAAGGGGTAGATTACAGCATAAATAAACAGCTAAAATTGCAGCCAAAACCATCTGAAAAGGAATAGGAATAAATGCCACAAATACCCCTACCAAAAAAGCTTTGGCCGCTGAACGACGATTTAAGTGCCAAAGATTAGAATTCAAAAGCCTACTTCCCAAAAACTGCAAATATTTATTGGCTCTCAGGCTATCATGGTTGGGTAAATAGCGTTGTAATATTTTTTTTAGCATCTGACAACAAACAACTTTCAATGGTTCACGACATTCGGCAATTTATCAGGTGAAGTTTTAAGTAACTACCCCTCCCCCCTATATTACAACAACAGCATGATAAATGCGCCTGCATTAGTATAATTACTTATTGTTATAACCGTATTAGATATTAGACCAGTATTTTGACTTAACAAAAAAAACATCAAAATTATGGCGATTACTGCCGTAGTTGCTACCTTTGATCCTTCTTTAGTTTTGTCATCACTAATATTTGGTGAAAATGGCATTTAGTATTCAGGTGCATATGCGTTTAAAACTTATTTGTTTTTGTCTGGGGGTTATTTCAAGTGTTTGGCTGGCAGTACTTCCGAGTCTACTTACTTCTATATTCCTTTTAATTCAACCAGTTGCAATAATTTTTCTTTATAAAATAATAAATAAATTAACTCCGGAGAACCTTCATACATTAGCAAACATTATCCGTAGAAGCATTATTACATGCAGTTGTTTTTGTGCTGGTTTAGGGTATGGATGTTTATTGGGTAACCAACATGCTCTTGAGTCTATGCCTGATAACTGGCCAGGTAAAACTATTCATATAACCGGGCGTGTTACGGGGCTAGTTCAGAAAAACAATAATCTTTGGCAGTTTTCTATGGTAGATGTAGAGTCTGGCGATCAACAATTAAAGGGTGGATTAAGGCTTTCTTGGTATGGATTTAAAACCGTCTGCCCCGGAGATTACTGGCAACTTTCCGTACGGGTTAAACCAATTCACGGAGTAGTAGGCCCTGGTGCATTTAATGTTGAATCATGGTTGCGACGGGAACATATTGCGGGGACAGGTTATGTCGTCAACACCAAGTTTAACCGTTGTTTATCTCGCAACCCATGGACTATAAGCTCACTGCGCTATCGATTGATTAAACATATAAAAAAAGTACTTCCTGATCAAAAAACCGGATTGGCTCAGGCACTTCTTTTGGGTAATAAAAAGGCAATTTCACCTGATGACTGGCGACTGTTCAACAAAACAGGGACAACTCACCTGTTGGTAATATCAGGCTTGCATATCGGCTTAATATTTATGCTCGGTCATCACTTTATCAAAGGAATTCGATTTAGCAGTTTATTGCCATTAAAGCATATTGCTTTACCCAGGCTTGCAGTACTTTTCGGGATTTTTCTGAGTATCTTTTATGCGTTGCTGGCTGGGTTTTCCGTACCAGTACAACGCTCACTGATTATGCTGGTGTGCGGGTGTGCCGGCAAGCTACTTGATTTTTCCCCTAAAGCTTCCACCATTTGGTTAGTGGCCTTAACTGGTGTATTGCTATTTGAACCCATGGTAGTAACCAGTAGTGGTTTTTGGTATTCATTTATTGCCGTAGGTTCTTTATTGCTTGTCTTTTCAAACCGCAACGGCACCGTTGTCTGGTGGAAACGATGGTTGTTACCGCAATGGTGTGTGTTCGTGGCACTACTTCCGTTGCTGTTGTTCTATGCTCAACCTTCCTCATGGTGGTCTCCTGTTGTCAATTTAGTATCAATTCCCCTTGTTGGGCTGATTGTTGTTCCACTTCTGATGTCTGGTTTATTGCTGACTCTTGTCTCTGATCATTTTTCATGGCTTTTACTGGCTGGCGTAAAACTACTCAATGGCTGGCGCGATGTGCTGGACAAGATAGCATCTGGGATCGGGGTTCCCGATGGAATTACCATACCCGATATAATCGTACTTATCGTATGTATGTGTGGAGTAGTATGCCTGCTGTTACCAAAAGAGTTAAAATGGCGATGGCTGGGATTGCCTTGCCTGCTAACTCTTTGGTTTCCAAATAATAAGACACCCCCATCGGGAACTGTCGAAATTGTATTACTGGATAATAATAAAACACATATCGCAATTGCCCAGACTAAAAATCATACCATGGTATTTCATATGGGAGACTTGTCACAAAATGAACGCTTTAACAGCACCGATAATACGTTGCTACCATACCTGAAACAACGTCAAATCAATACTATAAATACCCTGATACTACCTCGTCATTCGTCAAACACTTTATCAGGCAAACGATTGCTACAAGCAAAAAAGGTAACCTCTGTATATGCAGTTAATCCCAATAAAGGAGAAAATAGCTGTTATCAGTTCAAACAATGGAGTTGGGATGGTGTAGAGTTCACATTATTGCCAGGGAAAACCACTTGCACACTGCATCTCAAAGCGGGTAAACATTGTGCATTATTTACCGGATATGCATCACCTTTCCGAATGATACAAGATGCTGAGAAACAATCTCATTGGAAGAATAATCACCTTTGGGTTACTCCTTTTATAACGAAAGATCCACGAATAATACAGATTATTTCACCAAAATATATTGCCTTATCACGACATAAATTACACATAGCTGACAAAAATATTTCTGTCTTTAACAAGTTAAATGATCATAAATTTTCTGGTCAAACGCTCAACATTACCGCTTATACAGGTACTCAGCATTATTTATTGGGTGCATCAAAGATAACTGTGCGTACACATCGTCAGAATGGAAAAAAGTGGTGGTATCCTCATAACAAATATAAATATAATAGTTTTAAAGTAAAAAAGGATTTATAACAATAAGTTACATTATAAAAAAACCTGTTTCTAACTACTCTTATGAGCATGCTTTTATGGCTTGCTATTAAAGGCAAAATGGTGAGTAATCCTGCTGTTGCAAGGAGCGTTAACGCATACTAGCAAGATCAGAAAAGTAACGTAATTAAAAGTTAGAAGCAGATTTTGATATTACCTCGTTGAAAATTCAGGCAAGCCAGATATTAACTGTTCTTTTAGCAAAGAAATAACGTGAAAGATGAATAAATTATAAGTATTATTCATTCATTGTGGTTTCAAGATAAAAGTAATGACAAAAAAAAACATCAAAGCACTTCTAGCAAAAAAGCTGGTTGCCTTATGGTATCGGCCAAAACTTTCATACTGGCTTATTCCGTTAGTGCCTTTTTCTTTGATTGTTCAAAAAATAGCTAAAAGGCGTTATAAAAGGGCATTGCTACAACAGCACTCTGACAGCAAAGATAAAAACCTGCCAACAATAGTTGTTGGTAATGTTACGGTGGGGGGCACCGGAAAGACTCCGCTTGTAGCCTCAATAGCCAGTTATTTAAAAGCTTCAGGTTTCTCCCCTGGTATTATAAGTCGTGGATACGGAGCAACATTAACGAGCTTTCCCGTAAAAGTTTTGGCTCACTCAGACCCTGCAATTTACGGTGATGAACCTGTATTATTGGCTCAGTTAACCGGCATACCTGTAGCTATTTCTCCACTCAGAGTAGAGGCCGCCCGTTTGCTTGAAAAAACAGACAATTGTAACATCCTTATCAGTGATGATGGTCTTCAGCACTATGCACTTAAAAGAAATATCGAGATCGTCGTTCTCGATGGCATGCGCAGTATTGGTAACGGTTTTTGCCTTCCTGCCGGACCTCTCAGAGAGAGTGCTAACAGACTAAAGATCGCTGATCTGATAGTCAGCAAAGGATTAATAAACAGAAATAGCCCTGTATTTTCATCTGTAGAAAATATGTATACAATGTCTTTGGAAACTAAAAAAGTAGAAAATCTAACAACAGATATTGACTTGTCTTTGCCTGAATTTTCCAGATTGCATTCCCAAGTACACGCTATCGCCGGCATTGGCAATCCTGAACCCTTTTTCAATACACTGGAACAAGCTGGATTAACTGTGATCAGACATGGATTTCCGGACCATCATGCTTATCATCACAATGAACTGGTCTTTAAAGATAGTTTACCCGTCATTATGACTGCAAAAGATGCAGTTAAATGTAAAGGTTTTGTCAATCAGTTTACTGATAACCGGTTTTGGTGTCTTCAGGTTACTGTTCAGTTAACACAAGACTTCTGGCATGCTTTTGAAGAACTTGTTATGAAAAGATGCAAGCACGCTAAAAATTCTAACAAATAATCTACGAATAATTGTTTCTGGGATAAATTCCCGCTACCATAAGTCATATTTAATATCATCGTTATAAATATGTAAGTTTATATTATGGATAAGAAGCTTTTTGAGGTATTGGCTTGCCCACATTGTCACAGCAAGCTAAAACATGAAAAATACACAGTAAGTACTAATGAAAATAATGACAAGCCCAATGAAGAACTTATATGTCGTCATTGTGCTTTAGCTTATCCTGTGCGTGATAATATACCTGTAATGCTAGAAGGTGAAGCCCGAACATTAACTACCGATGAGAGGCTGGCCAAAACCTAATGGATTATAAAATTATTATTCCTGCACGTTACAGTTCAGGTCGTTTACCCGGAAAGCCTTTGGTTGACCTGAACGGAAAAACCATGATTGAACGCGTGTATGAACAGGCCTCCAAAAGTAATGCATCACGCATCATTATCGCCACTGATGATGAACGCATACAAAGCGTAGCCAGACGTTTTGGTGCTGAAGTTTGTATGACACATCCTCACCATCTCAGTGGGACTGACCGTTTACAGGAAGTAGTAGGGATTTGCCGGTTGAATAACAACGACACCATCGTAAATGTTCAGGGTGATGAGCCTTTTATTCCGCCACAAGTGATAGATCAGGTTGCTAAAGAATTAATTGATGCATCAGAAACAGTTGCAATGGCTACATTGAGCTGCCCCATAGTACAGACAGCTGAGATATTTGATCCTTCTGTAGTAAAAGTTGTTACTGATAAAGAAGGTAACGCACTCTATTTCAGTCGAGCCCCATTACCTTGGGACAGAGATTCCTTTGCAAATAAAGTCGATCAAATGCCTATGAATTGGGTTTATCAACGCCATATTGGTATTTATGCTTATCGTGTAAAACAGTTAAATGCTTTTGTGCAATGGGGAGAGTCTCCCCTAGAAGTGGCTGAACGTTTAGAGCAATTACGCTTTTTATGGAATGGGCGTAAAATTCGCGTAGGCTACGCACTACAGGTTCCCCCTGCAGGTATAGATACTCCGGAAGATGTTGACGTAGCATGTGAATATCTTAAACAGCAAGTGTTGCCTGTATAACCTTTACCATAAAGATCAAAAGGATTTGGTAATAATGCACTGTTACCAGAAAAGCGTTAATTTAAAGTCGTTTAATACCTTGGGTATAAATTCAACTGCCCACTACCTGTATCCGGCATGCTCTGAAGCTGATGTTGTTGCTGCCGCTCGCTTTGCAAACAAACAAAATCTTCCTCTTATTCCCATTGGTCAAGGAAGTAATATTGTTTTTCGCGATAAAGTGCAGGCTGTGGTTATGCCTGTTGCCATCTGTCATCGAGAAATTATCCCTGATAATTGTTCAAATATGGTTAATGTTTTTCTTGGTGCAGGTGAAAACTGGCATGCTGCGGTCAGATGGTCATTAGAGCAAGGTCTGTTTGGGCTTGAAAACCTGTCGTTAATTCCTGGCGTTGCGGGTGCTGCACCCGTACAAAATATTGGGGCCTACGGCGTTGAACTTCAAGACATATTGGTTTCAGTAAGGGGTTACCACCTCAAAAAACAAACATTTATCACTCTGTCTGCAAGTGAATGCAAACTGAATTACAGGGATTCAATATTCAAACATGCACTGCATGGTTTGTTTGTTATTACCCGTGTGAATTTGCGTTTAAGCCGCTGTTTCACTCCCAATCTTTCCTATGGAAACCTTGAAGAAGCTGTTAAAGCAAAAAGTATCAATGGCAAAATCACAGGTATGATGATTAGCGATGCTGTCTGTTCCATGCGACTGAGCAAACTACCAGATCCTGCAAAGCTTGGCAATGCAGGGAGTTTTTTCAAAAACCCTATAGTGTCAGATCAATGTTTACAAACAATCAAAAAATCGTCCCCAGGAGTAATTGCTTATCCTTGCGAAAACAATCACTGGAAACTGGCAGCCGGATGGCTTATTGATGCTTGTGGGTTAAAGGGATATAAAAAAACGAACATGGGTACTTATCATAAGCAAGCATTGGTGATTGTACATCATGGAGAAGGCACAGGGAATGAGATTCTGGGTTTTGCCAGTTTTATTCAACAGCAAGTTCATAAACGCTTTGGTGTTAATCTAAATATCGAGCCAATGATTTACCCAACCAAGTAAATGTATTTTCTTTAAATTTAGTTTTTTCAGGAAAATACATACATTTTATGCTTTTTCTTTTGTTTTATTTTTTATGAATATTTTTATTTGTGATGACTTAGACTTGCATATTGAACCAACTCTGTATAAAAGAAAAACTTTATACGACAAAAAATTTTGATGAGGTAATCATTTAAGTTAAATGCCGTTATTGTGACTATCACGGGGAAATATTGTCAAAGCCTGTTTTTATTGTTCAGGAACGCAACGTTATCATTGCAGGACTTGTAGTTGTTATTTTTAGCTTAATTATGCCTGACAGTTCGCCCTCAAAGAGAAAATAAATGAACAGCAATATTGTTATAAAATATATTAAACGCCATGAATTTTAAATCATCTGCAAGTATCAATCATCACTGAAATAAGCATATAAAAAAATATTATTTATGAAAACTGAGCGTTACTTCTATTATTTTAATCGAATCTGTTAAATAAGATGCGTTTTAGCTTTTATTTCCCTATTTACTATTTCAAAAAACTGCTTGTTCTGCCTTACTATTGAATTTACCCATGAATTTTCTTTGATGAAAAGTTTTAAATAGGTAGCATTGATTTAAAGTAAATCCGTAAGTTTATTTATATACGGCAGTCACGCATTTTTTTATGAGAGAAGAACGATGTTTGTAAAAAAACTCCCTTTATGCTTGTTTGTGACAATGTTTGCTTGCTCTTCTATGGCTGGTTTTATGGCTGTTAACAAATCTAAAATACCTTCTTCAAACATCTATTCAAGATGCAATGATCATGTTCAATATAAGCCAGTAACATTTAATGTGAATATTCCATGGAGTATTATAAAGTCAGATGAGTTTGGTGGACAACTTTTAGGAAGATGCAGTTTTTTCGTTAAGAAACACAACAATAACATGTATTTTTATAAATTTATTGGGTCTGGAAAAATGATTTTGTCTTATGACTTAACCATGGCCAAACTAACTCAACAGATATATATTCCAGGCTATAACATTGTGATAAAACCTACTCATTATCAGTTCACCAAAAACATGGTATTAACGATTAATTAATTAATTAAAGTTATATTGTGTTTGTTCATACACAAACACAATGAAAGTAAGAGTCCCATAAAAAATAATTGTCGTTTTTTTTACTGTTATTGCATTATAAATGCTGTGTATGGGACAAAAACTTTAACTATCTGAAAAATAAAAAGCTTAGACTATGAATTGACACCTGCATCTAGTAACCTTGGGTATCTCACCACCACAAGGATGTACGCAATGCAGGTGTCAACTCATTAGCTACCATGCTTGAAGAAAATCTACCTTGGCATCAAGCCAGCATTCTGTTTTTTGCGCAGTTTATGCTTTCTCTACTGCAATCGCGTAATGTGAACCTTTACCGAGTAGCCGAACATTTTCATGCATCGGCACAGGTTGAGTCCTGTTACCCCCGAATCAAGCGTTTTTTTCTGGAAGTCACTCTGTGTATTTCAACTGAGTCGTTTGGTTATTCGTTGGTTACTTGTGCAGACTTACACTCTGTGCATGGATAGAACGAACTGGATATAAGGTAAAAATGATGTAAATTACTTGATAATCTCTGCGGTGTGGCAAGGGGCATCTATTCCTATTGCTTGGGTATGTCTGACTAAAAAAGGCGGTAGTTCCAGTACCGCAGAACGCATCGCACTAATGAAACAAGTGCTGAAATTAATTCCGGTAGAAAAGATTAATTCACTGCTTGCTGATCGAGAATTTATCGGCAAGGAGTGGTTTTAATGGATAAAGAAACAGCGTCTTCTTTTTCGTTTGCGCATACGAGGAGACTTGAAGGTGATGACGAAAAAAGGTCGTGAAACCGAAGCCAGTTGTATGTTTTGCCATGTAAAAGCAGGGCAGACAGAGACATGGATGAGTCAGAGAAAAGTATCAGTAATAAAACTGTATATTGCAGCTGCACGCTCACCAAAGTCAGGTGAGCTACTTATCATTGTTGGTCGGGATAAGCCGGAAAGTATGATTTCAGACTATAGACAACGCTGGCAAATAGAAGTCCTGTTCGGTAATTTAAAAATCCGTGGATTCGATATAGAAGCAACGCATATGGCTGCAGCTGATAAAATGGACAAGCTGATGAGAATTCTGTCGCTGACGGTACTCTGGTGTATGGTGTCAGGTCACTGGGTGTATGGTGATACTGAAACACTGTTACTGAATAAACATAACCGACCTCAAAAAAGTCTTTTTCGGTTAGGGTTGGATATGCTCAGACGTGTATTATTAAACGCTTGTTCGAAGCATGAAGCTATTAGCTTTGAGGATTTGTTGTATGTTTTGTCCCGTACCTAGCTAAACCTTATAATGAAAAACATTAGACTGCCCATTTAACTCTTGATTCCTACGCAGTTATGCTGATAAAAGAGTATACATTGATCCCTAAAGCATTGCGTCAGCATTATTCTGACGCAATATCTATACAACCACGGCTTTTATATGTGAAGAGGGGTGAGTTTGGTGCGAAGATATTAACGATCTGCTTCATTAAGTAGTTTTGAACGACACTGTAAACTTACCTCTCTGATCATAGCATTCGGTGACAAATTAAGTAAATAGTCGACTGTATTGACAACGTCTTCAACAGGAATAAGATCACTTTTCTGAACCGATGTAACATCTTTTGTCATTGGAGTGTCTACCAGATTTGGACATATTGCAGTAACTTTGATGCCATAAGGTGCAAGCTCTTTGTGTAGAGACTCATTATACCCCATAAGCCCAAATTTTGAGGCGGCATAACCACCAAGGCTACTTCTGGCGACTATTCCAGAATATGAGGAGATATTGAAGATATGACCATAATTTCTCTCTTTCATTCCAGAAACAATCATGCTCGTAACATTAAAAACACCCTCCAAATTTGTTGCGAGCATCCTGGTAAAATCTTCATGTTCTAACTCTGAAGTACCACGTTTGACATAACCTGCGCTATTAACCAAAATATCAATGCCATTACTTCTTTCAGTAAGCCTGCTAAGCGTGTTCGCAACACTATGATTATCAGTAATATCCACGGGTAAGGGTATAATATTATTGGAATTTGTAACTTGAGTAAGTGTTTCACATGCATGGAGCAACCTGCTTTGGTTTTGCGCTATCATGATCACACGGTACTGTTGCTCTAGTAGATACTTGGCAATACCGTATCCAATTCCACTACTTGCTCCGGTAACGATTGCTGTTTTTTTCTGCTGTTTATGCATTGCCAGTTTCCTCAAGTACATTATATCGCTTCTGTTTCATACTCTTAAACTTCCTCCCAGTTGCCAGCCATATCCCTGATATAAAAAAAATGAAGCCAATAATATAATAAAAGTGGATCTTTTCTCCAAGAAAAATAATCGCCAATACAGAACTAAAAACGGTTCTGCATTGCGTACATCCTTGTGGAGGTGAGATACCCAAGGTTACTCGATGCAGGTGTCAATTCATAGTCTAAGCTTTCGATTTTTCATATATTTAAATTTTTCATCCCGTACACAGATTATAAAGCTCATGCATAAATTCATATTCTCTGACGAGCAAACGTCACTGTTAGAGGGTTACGGTTTTTAACTTGGTTTGTCTATGTGGACATTACTTCACTCAGACTGAGTTTGTTGGGCTTTATCTGTTTTTTTTACTAGAAATCAACAAAAAAGACCCAAAGGTCTGGCAAAAGTTATCAATACCACAGAAAATAAAGGTTACATCTCAGCAGAACTTATACTAAACCCATTATGAGGATTATCCTTTCCTGTTTTTTTAATTGCTTTGAACGAAAAGTAAAAAATCACAGAGAAGAAAAAAGACCATATTTGTGCGAATCAAAACCTAAACGTCAAGACAAATAATTTATATTTGAGACATGGTAAATGCGCTTTTAAAATAACGACAAAATAATAATAGAAAAGAAATGCAAAAAAAAATCGATTTATAATAAGCCATCATACATAAGCAACAAATAGTTTTTACTACAAAAACAGCTAATCTTAGATTTTTAATTTTAGTAATCCCCGCATATCTGCTTATTGAACTTTAAAGCTTCTCATCTATCCTCATGGAACATGAGACTACTAAAAGTTAAAAATTCACCTCCAAATAACAGGTCAAATAAAACCTGTTTAGCAGATTAGCTATAAATTAAATTTACATTTTTGTTTCTTTGAGGTTTTGTTTCAGTTTGCAATAGTCTCTGTATATTTCTTTCAGTTGCAACAAATACAAAAAGGTACCAATTGTGCGAAAAATTACCGTTTTATTTCCATGTATCCTCGCTCTTTTTTTTAATAACACAGGCTTTGGTCAAAATTCATCATATTGTGCTAATACCCCAGCTTGTATAGCAAAAGTAAAACAGCTCAAGCAAGAGAAACATATATCTCAATTTGCCTACGCTTATGCATGTGGTTGGTTGTATACGAAAAACTTCGCGAAACCTGCAGGTTGCTTTCATAATTCTCAAAGACATTGTTTTGTAGCACGCACAGATATACCATATGATTATAATAATGCCGATACTTACTGGATTCAATGTGATAGCTAAATAGCATCAGAGATTTGTGATCAGAATCAGCAGGAAATTAAAATCTGAATCTGAACTTTTTTAATTGAAATAATGCAGGTTTTTTCTAGCTGTTAATTAATACCAAAACCTGCTTTTAACTTCTTATTACCCTACTTTTCTGATTTTTTTCATTATGCCATTCAAGATCCTCGCAATAGCTGGATATGGCTCATCACTTTTCCTTTAACAGCAAGCCATAAAAGCATGTCCATAGCAGTAGTTAGAAATAGGTGCTGGTATAATGATAATGGATGATTACAGCCATATACAAAACGACTCCTTGAATATATAACCATCCATAAAACATTAAGTCGAAACGACTTTCTGTAATCATGAGCAAATTTAAGAGGCGACAAAACACATAAAATGCTTACCTCTGCAAATCAACCCAAATCTTATGTTTTTCTAATCCAAAGGTAACGTGTAAGTATTTGATCAAGTGGATCAGAATAGTAGCCCCCTATCTTTTTGCTGACTAAACGAGGGCTAACGTAAAAGTAAAGAGGAATAACTGGCATTTCCTTAGCCAGAATTTGTTCCAGACTTTCATAAAGCTTTATCCTTTTATGAGGTGCCTGGTCAAATGCTGTCGTCATGATAGTATCGTACTGTTTGTTATGGAATCCTGCTTTGTTTGTCTGGTCGCCACTAAAGTAGCCTAACATGGAAGCGGCTTCATTATAGTCGGCAATCCAGCTTGCCCGTGCAACTTCAAACTTTTTTGCACGAATATTATCAAGCAGGGTTTTCCATTCCATATTTTCAAGAGAAACGTCAATGCCCAAGTTCATTTTCCACATATAGGCAATAGCGAGCAGAAGTTTCTTTCGCGTTTCATCGGTGTTGTATAAAATAGCGATCTTCAGCGGGTGTGATTTTGAATAACCGGCTGCCTTATATTTTTTCTTTGCCAATTTAATACGGGTTTTATCAGATAACGTTTCATAGAACGGAGGCTTATCAGGTGCTGAAACTAAATAAGGGGGTGTGAATTGATATGCAGGCATTTGACCTTGACCAAGTACATGCTTAACCAGCACTTTTCTGTCAATGGCATACGACAAAGCTTGTCTCAAGGCCCGATTATTAAAAGGGGGTTTTTGGTTATTAATTGTTAAATATTCAATACCTGCCTGTTTAAGAGTAACAATCTCTTTGCCAAATTTCTTTTTTAGCTGATTAAAACCATTAGATGGAACAGCATAAGTAATATCCAGTCCTCCTGCTGAAAAACGATGCATGGCAGACGTTGCCGATGTTACAGGTATCCAGTTAACTATATGAATTGAAACATCTTTTGCATCACGATAAAATGGGTTCGCCTCCAAAGTAAGTTGACTATTAACTATGCGTGATTTAAGTATGTAAGCACCATTGCTTACCATATGATTTGCTTTTGTCCAGTCATTGCCGTATTTAATCAAAACATGTTTCGGTACAGGAAACATAACAGGATGTGTGAGCAAAGTTAAAAACCATGGAACAGAACGATAAAGACTTACCTGCAAAGTTTCTTTATTGACAGCTTTCACACCCAAAGTTTCAGGTGACATTTTGCCTTCGGTAATCGCTTTAGCATTCTTTATGCCCGCCAGTTGCAAATACCAAGCATAGGGCGACGCTGTGCTAGGGGTCACCGCTCGACGCCATGCGTAAACGAAATCTGCAGCTGTTAATGGTGTACCATCAGACCACTGACCAACTCGCAGATGAAAGGTATAGGTTTTAAAGTCTTTTGCTATCTGCCAGCGGGATGATTGTCCGGGAATAATATGACCTGCTCTGTCTCTTGTCACCAGTCCTTCAAATAGGTCATTGACAATATTGATAGCTGGGTTTGATTGTATTTTTTGGGGATCAATGGACTCCGGTTCATTATGAATGGCACGATTGATAACGGTAACATTTGTGATCTCTGTCGCACCAAATGCAAGACAGAACAAAAAACCTGACACAATAATAAAAATAAACAATAAAATTCTGAGACAGTGATCTGGCTTAAACGTCCAGTTTACCATATGACAGTTAGATCTCTTTCGCCGTTGCATCACAATCTCGTTAATATAGTTGTTAAGACAGTCTATGCTTAATAACGTAATACACGATAAATTTCAAGTATCTTAAGAGGGGGAGTATATACCATGGCAGGGGCTATTAATAATACAGGAGCTACTGGTGGAAGCCAAAGCATCCCAGCTGGAGGTAAACCAGCTTCTCAGGCAGAAGTTGATAAAAAAGATGCTGATGCTTTTGCTAATCAACTAGGCGGAGCCGGCAAAAAGGAAAAGGAAGAAGTCAAAAAAGACGAACTGTTAGATTTAATGAAGAAAAACTCATTTAATGAGTTTTCTGAAAAACAAAAAGAAATGACTGAAGAAATCAAAAAAGATCTACAATCTTAATTCAACCCATTAATATACTGCCTAACCACTTTAAATGATCGTTGCAGCTCCTCAAGGCAGATATGCAAAGTGGTCTCAGGCAGCGACTCTGATGAGTTTTCTAAAAGCTTTGCCTTTTCAATCATAACTGAAAGATTTAATAGTTGCGCTGACCCTTTAATTCGGTGAGAAAAATGGTGAATATTCTTTAAATTTCTCTCTAAAACAGCTCGTTCGAGGTTACTTAAATCCATGAGTGTTGTTTCAATAAATTGTTGTAGCAGCTGTTTTTGAAACTCAATATCACCACCAGTCAGTTGCTGTAAGTATTGTTTGTCAATCATTCTAACTCACTTTGTTTTATTCATTAACCACTAAGCACAGTCTTTAATATTAACTATCTTTTAACGTATAAGATCGCAATAGCGCTTCCAGTCAAATGCCGGTCCCGGATCTGTTTTTCTTCCGCTGGCAATATGTTCGTGTCCGGTAATGTTTTCTGGTGTTATTTTTGGATAAGCCTTCATGAGCAACCTGGTTATTTTAGCCAATGATGTATACTGATCAGATGTATAAGGTATGGTGTCCGTGCCTTCCAGTTCTATACCAATAGAAAAGTCATTACACCCAAACTGCCCTTTCCATGAAGATACTCCGGCATGCCACGCCCTGCGATTAAAAGGAACAAACTGTGTGACAGCCCCACTTCGCTCTATGAAAAGATGCGAAGATACTTTCATTTCAGCAATTTCATTGAAAAAAGGGTGATCATTGACAGGCAAACAATTCAGAAAAAACTGTTGCACATACCCCTTGCCAAACTCCCCAGGCGGCAAACTGATGTTGTGAATGACCAATAGCGATACAACCTTGCCCTTAGGTCTCTCATCACTGTTAAGGCTATGGGCAATATTGACCGGAGTTAACCAATGATTGTTAATCTCTAGCGTCATTGTACATTTTTCCTATAAAAAACTGACTACCATGTCGAAACAAATATACATTTAATGTGAGTAAACTTAGTAGGGCAACACTAAAATATTTGCCCTATAAATCGCAAAAATAAACCCCATACTTTCTATGTCATCACGATAGATTACTACCACAAAAAAGCCATTTACCGATGGCTTTTTAAAGTACATTAATGCCCTATATTTAAGAGAAACCTGTTCTTTTATCGTAATCCTCTTTTTGCCTTTCTAACCATTCACTAGTGGCGAGTATTGGCTTAGTCATCAGAACTTGCCTCTTTGTTCATCTCGGCAATTTCTTTGAGACGTTCCAGCACTTTGAAGTTAATAGTCCCTTTAGGGTAATTGCCTTTTTTATTACGGATACCGGCTTTTTGGTTTAATAAAATAACCAAAGCTTCATCAACGTTTTCTACGGCATAAATAATAAATTCACCTTTTTTGATGGCATCAACAACTCGTTTGCCCAGCATCAGGTTGCGAATATTAGATTTTGGAATAATAGCTCCCTGCTCACCGGTAAGCCCCCTAGCATGACAAAGATCAAAGAAACCTTCTATTTTTTCATTAACACCACCAATAGCCTGTACTTCACCATATTGATTTATAGAACCGGTAACAGCATAACTTTGCCTTGCAGGAATATGGGTTAAAGCAGAAATCAAACAACAGAGTTCTGCCATGGAAGCACTATCACCATCGATACAACCATAAGATTGTTCCATGGCAATACTAGCTGAGATACCAAGTGAAAACTCTTGTGCATATTTATTGCCCAAGTAACCGGTAAGAATCATCACCCCCTTAGAATGTATCGCCTGACCAAGTTGTACTTCACGTTCAATATCAACAATACCCTGAGAACCCGGATAGACCGTTGAAGTTATTCTCACTGGTGAGCCAAAACTGGTATCGCCGATAGAAAGTACCGTCAAACCATTTATTTTTCCGATCTGCTCGCCTTTGGTATCAATAAGAATACTACCTTCCAATATTTCTTTAAGCATTTCCTGACTGACACGGTTGGCCCTTTTAGCCTTGGCTTCCAGTGCTCCCAGAACATGATTATGAGTGATTTTTCTACCTTTACTCATGCTACGAATAAAGTTAGCCTCAGCCAAAAGGTCAAAAACATCACCGATATGCGCTGTAAGTTGCTGCTTATGTTCCGCTAAACGTGAACTGTATTCCACCAGCTTAGCCACGGCATGCGCTGTTAAATCCGGCATCTTTTTTTCTTCAATCCGGCTTTTTATTATGCGGGCATAAATATTTATAGTCTCAGGTGTCCGATCAATATATCCATCAAAATCTACCAACACACGAAACATTTCATAAAAGTCATGATCAAGTTCTTGTAAAAAATAAAAAATTTGTCGCGAACCAATCAGAATAACCTTAACATCCAAAGGAATAATTTTAGGCGCCAGTGAAATAGTGCTAACAAAGTTCATCTCAGCAGAAGGGGGTTCAATCTTTAGTTGATGCTCTTTTAAAGCACGTTTAAGTGCATCCCATACGAAGGGTTCCTCCAGTAACTTAGATGCTTCCAATACTAAAAATCCACCATTAGCTTTATGGAGACTTCCGGCACATATTTGAGAATAGTTTGTGACAAGAGCCCCCATTTCTGTTGTATATTCAACCAACCCAAACAAATTTCGGTAGGTTGGATGTGTTTCAAACACAACCGGCGCACAGGCTTTTTTATCATGATTAACAATGAGGTTAGGGGCATAGCGATCTTTTAAAAAATTGTGTTTTGTTAAATCTTCACGCGACTCAATGCCACGCTCATCTGCCAATTGTTCAATAACCGTATGATGCAAATCTTTTTTGATAGCCTTCAGATAATCAAGCACATCTTTATGTTTTGAGTATTTACTTTTTAATGGTTTAAGTAAGGGTTCCAATGCCTGATCAATGGTATCGTGATTCAGCTTCCGTAATAACATACTGGAGTTGCGTTTCCACTGTGGCATTTCAGCCAACTCTTCGTTCAACATGGATTCCAGAGAAGCTATATGATTGTTAAACAACTCTCTTTTTTTATCTGGAAGTCTTGCAAAATCTGTTTCTTCCATAGCTTTGCCATCACTTTCATTAATGGGTGCAAAAGTTAACGACCCTGAATCCCGAAATAGCGCAATATTATGTTTGAGGGCTTCCTGCTCAATCTTATCAATTACTAAATCGTAGTTTTTGTTAAACTGTCGTTCTATCTCATTTTTGCTTTGCTGGTAAGCTGGGTTTTCAAAGGCTGCCGGAAATGTATCAAGAAGAGTGTCGATAAACGTTTCAAAGTCATTTTTAAGCGCAGATCCTGCACCAGCTGGCAAACTGACCACTTGAGGGATTTTTGTATTGTCAAAGTTATTAACATATAGCCAGTCATGAGGCGAAGCCATGTTCCTGGCCTCATGCTCGAGATAGTGTTTGACATAAGAAGTTCGTCCGGTGCCAGATTCTCCCATCACATAAATATTGTAACCGGTGTGCTCCATGGCAACGCCAAATTGTAGCGCTGTGATTGCCCGCTTCTGACCCAAAATACCATTATAGCTCTTAACTTCACTGGTATCTTTAAACGATAATGATTTTGGTGATAGCTCTGCAATGAGTTGATCTGCTGACAGTGCGAGTTTTTTTATAACAGTACTGTTCATTGAACCCTTATTTCCCTTAACTTGATTTTTCCATTATTTAATGAATCAAACATAAAAATTAAATTGAACCAGAATACTTACATTTTACAAAAGATAGATTTATTACTCATGGTTCCTTATTGATTTCAGTCTATCGCAAAAAGCCGGTCTGAGTAATCTTTTGATTTAGAAAAAGTTAGTAACCCTTTTTTAGCATATAATGAGATAAAGAAATATACCAAACCATTTAAATGGTAACCATAAGGTTTATTTATGCATGATTCACAGTATAAATTTCAGCCCTTAGCTCTGATTTCATCAACATCTAACAGTTTCCTTTCACAAAAGAAAACGTTACATGAATATTCATTAGCAAAGTTGCATCAAATTTGCGAAGAAAATTATAAGCTAATTTCTTCACTCAGGTTTGACAATCACGTCTTTGAAAAAAAATTACCAGAAAATGGTCACCTGAAAGTTACAAAAAAAAAGACAACCTGTTATACAGATCTCTATGACTGGACAATTTGCATACCATTATCTGATTCTTGGGTATTTCACTTTGATGCAGTTATTACCTTGTACAGGGATGTTAAAATGGCAGAAATTTTAACTTTGAATACAGGATATAATACGATAAAAACATGTAATCTGTATCAAACTCCCAGAGAAAAGATTAATATTAACAGATTACTTTATGAGTGGTTAGAATATGTTACTGATTACTGATACTCTGAGATACTCTAGCGTAAAACCTATTGTAAACTGAGAAAAAAAAGTAAGCGGAGCAAAATAAGCACTTTAATAACTACCAAAATATAATGTTATAGTTCTTACACATTCCCCTCCCCCAGTATTTCCCAATCCTAAAATTAGCCTCAACAACATTGAACAAGTGCTTTCAGATCTTTCATTCAAATTTCATATTAAAAGAGACTGCACTTTGAATTGGTTTGTATATAGTATTACGGTCAGAAGATAGCAAGTGAAGTGCCCTTCTTGGTGCAAAACCAGTTTGTCTTCTGAAAGAAAAGGTGCTGAAAAAAGCTTGCCCTGTCTAATTTTTGTAGTGGAGTCATTAAAAATGTGCCAAAAAAGAGTAAAGCATCGGCAGGTATTGCGTTAAGCATGAGGATTTATCCGGATATTTGCGACTATATCGGGTAATAATTTCGATATAGTTGTGCGTTAGTGACAGTGATGGGTATGCGTGTGTCATCTTATATCTGAATGCCTTAGCGTAATAATTTTTTAATTGATACTCAAGTGTTGCTGGATAAACATCATAGTCATTGGCCAGATAAACTTTGAAATATTTATACACCACTGCACGACTACCCTTAATATTAAGAATTTTTTGCAGACTGAAAAATTTTAGCATCTCGGCTTCAACGGCAGAAGGTGGAGAAGACTCAAGGAGAAGGCTAATAACATTATCCGCAGCATACGACAATCCAAGCCTGTCACCAACAGAGCTTTTGTGTTGCGCCAGAATGGTCATTACATCCATGACAGTGAAACCTGCGACTAAAGGTTGTGAGATATCTGTATTGAGTGCATGGATAGATGTTTGCTGATCCATAAAGAAACTTTTTTCATTTTTATTCATTAGACTGATAAATACAGACAATATATGGTAGTCCACCTGACCATGTAACACTTGGCTTTGTTGAGCTGACGCCATAATGCATGCATAGTCGTTTTCACACTTTTCCAGAATTTCAACAAACTGCCGCATACTTTCTGAAAGAAGCTTGTTTCTTGGTTTGTCTTTAAATTCTGTTGCTACTGAACACTCAATAGCAGTTTCTGCATCTTTAACATAAAAAGAGTTGTGCTCATGTGCAATTGTTGGCAAAACCGTAATAGTAAGTAAAATTGGCATAACAAATTGAATAAGTCTGTACAAATGTTTCATGTCCTCACCCTTTAAAATACTCAACAACTTAGTGAATAGTCACAATGTGATAAAGCATGATCTCTGTCCATTACAAATCACACGACATTAAGATTTTACCAACATGAAATAGTTCCATAAAATCCGGCAGGGTTGTTAGTGGAGCTAACCATAATGCCTAGTTTTTCCAACATTTCTTTGATATTTTGGCCGATTAGGTTAAAGCGATAAAAGTAGAAGACACAGTAATATATAATACAGTAAGAGTATTACTGACTCCATTGCAAAAAATCGCAAATCAGCCAGACTTACCGAACAAATAGATGCAAAATGGTTATGCTTAAATGTAAATGGCGCCACTTGACAGGGAATATTATTCTCTAGGCGGTTCGATGGTACTGTAAGTATGGAATCGGCTACCGTGAACTGAGTACGATGAAATCCATATCAGGTTTAAAGGGACATGGAAGTATCTGTACCGTTGTATGACCAAGAAAGTAAAAACTATCGACCTTTATCTATCGGCAATCCTAAATCAGAAAGTGGCTAAACACTTTCCAGGTAAGGCTTTAAATAGCAATACTTAGGATAGGACTACCGGATAGTGCTAGATTAAACTAACAAGTGCAACTTATTGTGAAACTTTTCTGATTTTGTTGTTATGGGGTTAAGCTCTTTGCAATAGCTCGATTATTAATCAGCCGACCCATACTCAAACTTTGGCATTTCCCAGCGAAACATAATAGCTAGCATTCTCAGCGTAAAACCCGCTATTAAAGTGATAACAATACAAAAAATTGGTTTTAAACCCCAATTGGTCAAGCCTATGTATAACCAAGCAGCTAATAATGAAACACTGGCGTAAAGCTCTTTTCGAAATACCAATGGTATTTGGTTACAGAAAAGATCTCTGATTACACCTCCAAACACGCCGGTTAGCACACCTGCAATAGAAGCAATAAAGTAAGAATGACCTATCGTTAATGCCTTTTGTGTGCCAATGATGGTAAAAGCGATTAAACCCAGCCCGTCAAGCATTAAAAACAACATTCGCAAACGATGCATAAAGGGAGCAAAAATGTAAACAGTCACTAATGATGCAATAGCTGTGATAGCAATATACTCAGGATGAGCAACCCAAGTTAAAGGGTATTGCCCCAGTAATACTCCCCGAATAGAACCTCCACCTAATGCCGTACAACAACCGATAATCATCACGCCGAATAAGTCCATACAACGACGACCAGCGGATAAAGCCCCAGTCATTGACTCAGCGGTAATACCAATAATATATAAAATAATTAACAGTTCCACCGGCTTATATTAACCTCGTCATTGATGACATTAACTAAAAAAGTACTACTCTATGCTGTTCATTACAACCGAAGGTTTCCTTCAAATACTTTTGTAGCCAAACCTGTCATACGCAATGTATGACCTTTACCCTTCCAGTTTATTTTTAGCATACCTCCAAGCATATTAACTGAAACATTATCTTCAGTCTGTTGAGATAGATAGGCAGCTGCCATGCTTGCGCAAGCACCGCTTCCACAAGCTAATGTTTCACCAGCTCCGCGCTCATAAACACGTAAATTAATTTCAGTGCGTGATACTTTTTCAAAAAAACTCACATTACAGCTTTTCGGAAAACAAGGATGGTTTTGTATTTTTTCACCTAATTTTTCTATTGCAGTGCTTTCCCAAAATTTCTCACCATCTTCAATATCCGGATAATAAACCACTACATGAGGATTTCCCATTGAAATGACACTAACATCTACAGTCATGCCATCATCAAATGTCAGTATATATTGTGCATTATCAGACTGAACATCACAATTAAAAGGTATAGCCTTTGGCAACAAAACAGGCTCACCCATATCAACGGATACAAGGCCATTATTGGTAATTCTAATCTCAATAACCCTGTCTGCTACCTGAACTCGAATTACTTTTTTACCGCTCAGTTTTTTGTCCTGAACAAATTTTGCGAAACATCGGGCACCATTACCGCACTGCGATGCCTCTGAACCGTCTGCATTATAAATAACATACCGAAAGTCAGCATCAGGACGAGTTGGAGCATCGACAAGTAAAAACTGATCAAAGCCAATGCCTTTTCTTCTATTTGACCATTGGCGTATTTTTTTAGGTGAAAAGCGAATTGACTGCGTCAATCCGTCAACGACCATAAAATCATTACCTAATCCATGCATTTTGGTAAAACGTAAGAGCATCTATCCTCCTGATGAATGCGTCATTTCAATAGAAATCATATCAGCAAACGTCTCTCGTCTACGAATAATATGCCAGTCATTTTCATTTATTATAACCTCAGGGGCTCTTGGTCTTGCATTATAGTTAGATGACATGACAGAGCCATAGGCACCAGAATCCATAATAGCAAGGTAATCACCTTGTGACAGAGCCATTTTCATTCGTTTAGCAAAACAATCGGCTGTTTCACAAACCGGTCCGACAATATCATATAACTCTAATTTTTTATCAGTCTGAAGATTCACAGGCCTGATAGCGTGTTTTGCCTGATAAAGTGCAGGACGAACCAGATCGTTCATTCCGGCATCTACTATTGCAAAATATTTGCCACTATTTTTCTTGGTTAGTATCACCTGCGTCAGCAAAACACCAGCTTCAGCAACTAGGGATCTCCCAGGCTCAAGATGCAAACTTAATTTTCTGTTGCCAAGCTTTGTACACAATGCATTAACGTATGTCTCTATTGAAGGAATAACTTCGCCCTCATAGGCAATTCCTAATCCACCCCCCATATCTATATGCGACAAAGTTATATTTTGCTGTTCGAGCTTATCCACCAGTTCAAGCAATCTGTCCATTGCATCAAGAAAAGGTTGAACTGAGGTTAGTTGAGAACCAATATGGCAAGCAATACCGGTGACACAAAGGTGTGAACTCCTGAACGCTTTTTGGTAAAGGGATTGCGCTCTGGTAATGTCAATACCAAACTTGTTCTCTTTAAGTCCAGTTGAAATATAAGGATGTGTTTCAGCATCCACATCAGGGTTAACTCGCAACGATATGTTAGCAACTTTTTTGCAATCATCAGCAATTTTTTCCAACATTAACAACTCTGCTTCAGACTCAATATTAAAGCACGAAACACCCACATCCAAGGCACGTTTCAATTCTGCCGGCAGTTTTCCAACGCCAGAAAAAACAACCTTTTCAGGGTCGGCTCCTGCCATAATAATGCGCTCAAGCTCTCCTTGTGAGACAATATCAAACGCTGCTCCCATTTTTGCAATTTCCCGGAGCAATGAGAGGTTTGCATTCGCTTTTACTGCATAAAAAACCTTATGCTGACGTTGTGTATTGCTGGAATTATTTAAAGCATCCATATAAGCATTAAGCCTTTTTTCCAGCATGGCTTTTGAATAAATAAAAACAGGAGTCCCTGTTTTTTTTGCTATTTCATCCAGAGCAACGTTCTCTACATGCAAACGGTTGTTTTTATAATTAATATCACTCATGGGTTATTAGCTTGAACCTGTTTAACAGGTACCCCGTTATTAACACTTTGACTGGAAGACGGAAGGTATAGGTCTCCCTTCTGACCACAGCCTACTAAAATTAACAGAGGCGTACATATAAGTAGCAACCACTTCATAAGTTGAACTCCCTTGTTTTTACACTAATTATTAAAACTACGTCAGGTTATTTTTCCGTGAATCAAACTTACGCATAACCATACAAGCATGCGTGTCGCTACTGTTGCAACAATACAAACCCAGAGTATCTGGTGATATTATACCTGTAGATTTCAGCTGATACATGTACAAATGATGCATCATCACCAGTTATTTAAATTAATAACATACTTTGCCTGATTCAATGCAAACAGTATAGCCCCTAAGCTTAAAAATATTTATACAAAAACCCTCATGTAACTACAGCTGTAAAGACGTTTTCATGGCCTGCTATTAGAAGATATGTGACAACTAGTATATCGAGTAACTACTAAACGTAAATCTCAAATCAAACAAACAAACAAACAAACAAACAAACAAACAGCTTAATATTGAAATTGTGGATATACCAGCTATTACAGATAATTCTGACTCACAATAAAAACAGACTTTATAAGAACTAAAAATACAGGTATGATTTAAGGTTTTGCTATAGTGCGGACTATGACACCTTTAACGCTTTATCATCAGGACTTAAAAAAAGAGTGCTTTTCTTTTGATCCGGCTCAGGAGGCTGTTGTTAATGAACTTCAGCGTCTTTTTGATGAACTGGTCAATAATAACAAAAAGGGGTTTATTCAGCGTCTTATTACCTCTCAGTCAACACCAAAAGGTGTATATATTTGGGGGACAGTAGGCCGAGGGAAAACCTATCTGGTTAATACCTTTTACCAGAGTCTGCCTTTTGAAAATAAACTAAGGCTTCATTATTATCGTTTTATGAAACTCGTTCATGATGAACTTAAACGTTTCCAAGGAGAAAAAGACCCTCTATCTTTGGTAGCAAAAGATTTTGCAAAAAAAGCAAGAGTTATTATTCTGGACGAATTTTTTGTCAGCGATATTGCCGATGCAATGATTCTTGCTAATTTACTTAAGTTTATGTTTGAAAAAAACATAACGCTGGTTACCACCAGCAATATTCAGCCAGATGGTTTGTATAAAGATGGCCTGCAACGGGCTCGTTTTCTTCCAGCGATAAAATTACTCAAAACACAGATGACCGTACTCGGTGTGACAGGCGAAACCGATTACAGGTTAAGAACATTAGAACAATTACCCATTTACTACACGCCCTTAAATGCAAAAACCTGCCGGCAAATGAACGAGTGTTTCGAACAGTTGACTCAGGGCCATAAAGTTGATCAGTCACCCATACTGGAAATAGAAGGTCGTAACATCCCTGCGGTTCGTATAGCTGATGGTGTAAGCTGGTTTACTTTTACAGCACTGTGTGACGGACCAAGAAGCCAGAATGACTATATCGCTCTGGCAAAAGAGTTTCACACTATTTTTCTTGATAATATTCCGGTTATGGGGGAATATGATCAAGATAAGATCAGACGCTTTATCAGTCTTGTTGATGAATTGTATGATCGTGGTGTCAACCTGATCATTGCAGCAGAAGCCCCAATGGATAAAATACACAAAGGGAAAAGACTGACATTTGAATATAAGCGAACCCTGAGCCGTTTACAGGAAATGCAGTCTAAAGCGTATTTATCCAAGGAGCACTGTCCATAATTGACACTTTCACTACGTAATGCAAAAACCTGTCTCTGATAACTATTGCAAGAAGATTCAACGCATAACAACAAGGCTTGGATATAGTGCAATAAAAACCAGACACGAACCTTGGTATAAGATTGCACCATAATCAACAATATAAAAAACACTTTTTGAGGTAATATGTGAACCTTGAGTTTAACGATAAACACCACGAACAACTGGCACAGATTTTTAAATTGTTAGGTGATGCCGGTCGGTTACGTATTGTTCTAGCCTGCATGGACAAACCCCAACCGGTTTGTTATCTGGCAAAAACAGCCAGCATGTCGCAATCACTAACTAGCCATCACTTAAAAAATCTTCGCGATGCTCGCATTCTCAAGTCTGAAAGAAAAGGCAAGCAAGTACTTTATTCGTTAGATGATGAACACATTAAGAGCATGCTGACAGATATGACCTCCCATGTTCAGGAAGGAGTTTCAAACGAAAATCCTTTAAAATAATACCAAATTTTTCATCAGGTGAGATTTTCTTGGCTCCATGCTTTGAGTTCTTCATTAACTTCTTTAGCAGTTCGCCCCTTAACGGAAATAGGTTTACCAATTTTGACCACAATTTCACCGGGTGTTTTTAACCACTGTTTTCCCGGCCAAAATTGTCCTGCATTATGCACCACCGGAAGCACAGCAACTTCAGCCTTAAGGGCCAGTGTGGAAGCACCACGCATATAACGCCCCAGAGTAGGCCACTTTTGGCGAGTACCTTCCGGGAACACCATGACCCAATAACCATCTTTTATTGCTTTTACACCCTGTTCATTCATTTGCTTCATGGCTTGTCGCGGATCGTTCCGGTTGATGGCAATCGTTCGTATTGATTTTAATGCCCAGCCAAAAAACGGGAGTTTTAACAACTCTTGCTTGAGCACTGTTGCCTGAGGGGTAAAAAGAAACTGAAGATAGAAAGTCTCCCAAGAAGACTGATGATTAGCTGCAACCACACACGCCTCATTGGGAATGTTTTCTTTTCCTTCCACACGCCAGCGAACACCACAAATAAGCCGGCAAAGCCATGGAACTACAAAGCCGTAAACACCCACACCATAAGTGTGTCTCCATCGTATCGGCAGCAACCGGACGGTTATGACAATCACTGAAGACCATATAACGGTCCATAATATATAAACAACATAAAATACAATAGTGCGCAACCAATGAAACATGCACATATATTAATTCTCCTGAAGAAGCTGGTCGGTAAATTTTTTCAAACTGGAATATACAGATACCGGTTGCAAACTTTCATGATCCCCTAAAGAAAGAAACGTGCTCTTTCCTTTTCCGGTAAGCACTAAAGCGGGTTTACACTCACAGGTTTTAGCTGCCTGAAGGTCCTTGAGTGAGTCACCCACAAACCAGGCTCCCTTTGCAGGGGTATCCAGGATTTTTTCTATCTGATGAATCAGCCCCGGTTGTGGTTTTCGGCAATTGCAGTAATCATCAGGATGATGCGGACAGTAAACAATCGTTTCAATTTTTCCGCCGGCATCTTTCACCAAACGCAACATTTTCTCGTGCATGGCATCAAGTGCAAAATGACTAAATAAACCGCGGGCAATCCCCGCCTGATTTGTTGCCACTGCAATAGTGTACCCTGCTTTGTTCAGCCTGACGATAGCTTCAATACTTCCGGGTATTGGCAACCATTCATCTGCTGATTTGATATAATTATCAGAATCTTCGTTGATCACACCATCCCGATCAAGAATAATCAGCTTCATTACTTATTATCCGGTAAAATGAAAAGTGCCATTGTATTACAGATACCTAAATTTTGTGCAAAAATTTGTCTAATACCAACACCTGTTGTCAACTTCTTATTGCGCTACTTTTCTGATATTGCTGTTATAAGTTAAAAGTCCTTGCAATAACTGGCTATTACTCGTCACTTTGCCTTTAATGGCAAGCCATAAAAGCATGTTCATCATATCAGTTAGAAACAGGTTTTGGTTTAATCTGTCAGACATACTGCAAGGTGTTTGCAAATGCATGGATTTTCCAATATTCTTTTCGTCCAGTGAAACAGTTATTCACAGATTGAGACTTTATGCTTAAAAACAGAATTCTTACGGGTATAACCACCAGCGGAACACCACATCTTGGAAATTATGCAGGAGCCATTTACCCCGCCATTGAAGCGAGCCGTAATCCCAATGCCAATTCATTTTATTTTCTTGCTGATCTTCACTCTTTAATCAAATGCCGAGACCCTGAAAGAGTGTACCAGTCAACACTTGAAATAGCAGCGACATGGCTAGCATGCGGGCTGGACCCAGAGCAGGTCACGTTTTATCGCCAGTCAGACATCCCAGAAATATCAGAGCTTTGCTGGATACTTACCTGTATGACATCCAAAGGATTAATGAATCGCGCTCATGCTTATAAAGCGCTGGTTCAGGCTAATCAGACTGAGGGCAATAGTGACCCGGACAAAGGGGTTACCATGGGACTGTTTAGTTATCCTGTATTAATGGCCGCTGATATTTTGATATTTAATGCAAACAAAGTCCCCGTAGGAAAAGATCAAATTCAACACATAGAAATGGCCCGAGATATTGCCGGACGCTTCAACCATCACTACGGAGAGCACTTTGTTCTGCCAGAGGCGTTAATAAGTGACGAAACTGCAATCATTAATGGTTTAGACGGGAGGAAAATGAGTAAAAGTTATGACAATACCATTCCCCTGTTTGTGCCAGAGAAGAAATTGCGTAAACTTATCATGAAGATTAAGACTAATTCTTTGGAACCTGGCGAACCTAAAGACCCTTCAACTTGCACCCTGTTTCAGATATTTTCAGCGTTTGCAACACATGCAGAAATAGCAGAAAAACGAACTCAATACGAAAAAGGAGTTGGCTGGGGCGAACTTAAACAGGTTTTGTTTGAATACCTGAATGAACATATCAAAGATAAACGCAAACATTATGATCGCCTTATGAACGACAGAGGTTTTTTGGAATCCATATTAAAAACCGGGGCAGAAAAAGCACGTGCCGAGGCATCTTCTCTACTGTCTGACCTTAAGAAGGCCGTCGGCATTCGTCCTTTAATTTAAAATACTGTTTTTTTGCTACCTTGTAAAAAACTGACAGTAAGCCAGACAGTTACAAAATTGTTATTTCTGGTTTTTAATAACGTCATTTGACAGGTAATGTTATTCTCGTAATGATTCGCAGATACTGTTGGTATGGAAGTCAGCTAATGTGGTTTACTCAAAGATGGCTGATACAGAAAAAAAGCATGACAAGCAATTAAAAGGTGTTGGTCTGCTATCGTTAGCTATTGCTGGTTTTAACGGGTTGTGAAAATTTGCAGGAAAGGCAAACAATGAAGCATATTCATATTCTGGGTATTTGTGGAACATTTATGGGTAGTCTTGCATTACTGGCAAGGGCTAAAGGCTTCAGGGTTACCGGCTCTGATGAAAATGTTTATCCACCCATGAGTACTCAACTTGAGCAGGCAGGCATTGTGCTAACCAAGGGGTATAAAGGCGAAGACCTTGATTATGCAGATTTAATTGTGGTAGGAAATGCCATGTCTCGGGGTAACCCTGCAATTGAATATATGTTAAACAAACAATTACATTATCAGTCTGGTCCTGAATTTTTAGCCGAACATATCCTTTCAGACAAATGGGTGTTAGCCGTTGCAGGCACACATGGAAAAACAACTACCTCAACTATGCTTGCATGGATTTTAGAGCAAGCTGGCATGAGTCCTGGATTTCTTATTGGTGGTGTACCTTTAGACTTTGACATGTCTGCAAGATTGGGTAATACCCCTTTTTTTGTGCTTGAAGCCGATGAGTATGACACCGCTTTTTTTGATAAGCGATCAAAATTCATTCATTATCATCCAAGAACACTAATACTTAATAACTTAGAGTTTGACCACGCTGATATTTTTGACAACCTCGCCAGTATTCAAAAGCAGTTCCATCATCTGATCAAAACAATTCCGTCTGAAGGAAAGATAATTGCGCCGAAAAATGACACGGCCTTATCTGAAACACTAAATAAAGGTTGCTGGACACCGATTGAGTGGTTTGGGCCTACAAGTCAGTGGAAAATTGAGACACTAAACCCTGACGGCAGTCATTTTGAGATTATTCATAAAGAAAAGGTTGCAGGCACCATAAAATGGCAGCACACCGGAAAGCATAATATGCTTAATGCGCTTAGTGCAATACTGGCTGCCCGTCATGTAGGAGTAACCGTTGATATTGCCTGCAAGGCGTTGTGTCAATTTAACGGAATAAAACGGCGCATGGAGTTATTAGCAGAGATTAACAACACCCGAATTTACGATGATTTTGCGCACCACCCTTCTGCCATTGAATTAACACTGGCTGGCTGGCGTAAACATATCAAAAATGATAGGCGTATACGGGTAGTTATTGAACCAGGGTCTAATACTATGAAACAGGGAATTCACCAGAAAACATTAGGCAAAGCTGTATCTGAGGCAGATGAAGTAGTATGGTTTGAACCAAAAGGATTAAACTGGTCACTGGAATCTATAAAGACCTGCTCTTCTATCCGCTCTGGGGTATTTAGCTCCACGCAATCTATAATCGACTATCTTACTAAAACGGCAACGCCCGAAGATGATATTATCATTATGAGCAACAGCGGATTTAACGGATTGCATCAGTCTCTCATAGAATCAATGAAAAATTGCATGGTTACAGTATAAATGAATAGAAAACCTTACAGCCAGCGGATAACACTGGCTATTACGGGCGCATCAGGCACGCCTTATGCTTTAAGGCTTTTAGAATGCCTTATTCGTTGCAATACAGAAGTATTTTTACTGATTTCTGAAGCGGCATTTAAAGTGGCTGAATTTGAAACAGAGACAATTATACCTCAGGATAAGCCAGCAATACTAAAGTGGATTAATGCACAATTTGATGCGAAACCTAAACAGGTTCATCTGTTTGACAAAACGGAATGGACAGCACCTGTAGCTTCTGGCAGTAGTGCACCGAATAAAATGGTAGTTTGTCCTGCAAGCATGGGAACACTTTCAGCCATAGCCTCTGGTGCCAGTAACAACCTGATAGAACGGGCGGCAGATGTTGCTTTAAAAGAAAGACGGGGGCTTATTTTAGTGCCAAGAGAAACTCCCTACTCAGAAATACATTTGGAAAACATGCTCAAGCTTACCCGTATGGGGGCCATCATTATGCCGGCATCTCCTGGTTTTTACCATAAGCCGGAAAACATTGACTCTCTCATCGATTTTGTAGTAGCCAGAATTCTTCAGCACTTGGGTATTTCTCATAATCTGACAGATAAATGGGGAAGCTCTGATACCAACTAATACGATTGATACAGAGACAAAGGGACAAGACATACACATCACATGTATTATGACTATTGTTGTGGGTAGGTTTTGGTAATATTTATTAAGAAATCAGGGTATTAAGAAATCAGGATATTAAGAAAGCAGGAGATAATAAGTTTTTGGCAGGCCAGGAGGGAATCGAACCCCCAACCCCCGGTTTTGGAGACCGGTGCTCTACCAATTGAGCTACTAGCCTGTGTCATCTGCAATTAACAAATAATTGCATATACGCAATAGATGCGTATCTTAACACGCATTATCAGGAAATCCAGTCTCTTTTAGCAAAAACTTATAAAAAATAAAAACTTTACAGAACAAATATATTTAATTAATGCAAAACATATGTAACCGATCATGAATAAAATCATCAGAATCATTATAATGTTTATTTATACCAAAACCTGTTTATAACTGCTGTTATGAGCATGCTTTTATGGTTTACTGTCAAAGGCGAATGAACTGACGAGTTAGTTTGCGATTGCAAAGAGCTCGAACGCATAACAGCAAGATCAAAAAAGTCGAAATAAGAAGTTAAAAGCAGGTTTTAGTATTATATAATGGTCGGTATCAAAATGAATTTTATCCGCTATATTGCTAAGCTCTGCTAATTACAAGCAGGATACGTAACAGCTCAGAGAATAAACCATGCACCAGAAAGAAAAACCTGTTGTATTGATAGCCGGATGTGGCGATGTAGGCAACCGTCTGGCCAAAAAATTGTTGAGTCATGGGTTTAATGTATTTGGTTTACGACGAAATACAGCACGCCTTTTCAAGGGAGTTAAACCTATAAAAGGTGATCTTACAAAACAAGATCAGTTGGGAGACTGGCCAACAAATATTGATTATGTCGTATACTGCGCTGCTGCCAAATCGCATGATGAAATAGATTACCGGCAAACCTACCTTATCGGTTTAACTAATGTTATTAACCGGCTAAAAAGATCGGGAAAAAAGATCAGACGTTTTTTCTTCACATCAAGCACTGGTGTTTATCATCAATGTAAAGGCGAATGGGTTGATGAAGAAAGCGAAACCCTTCCGGTAACAATGACCGGTAAGGCAATGCTAGCAACCGAGCAACGTTTGGCACTGCTTGATCTGCCTGCTACTGTCGTAAGATTTGGCGGGATCTATGGTCCAGGTCGTGAGTATCTGATCAATTGTGTAAAAGAAGGCAGAGGTTATGCGATCGAGCCACCATTATATGGTAATCGTATTCATTCAAACGATTGCGCAGGAATATTGCATTATCTCATCGAATGCGACCAAAAACACGAAAATATCGACGGTTGTTACCTTGGTGTTGACAGCTGTCCGGCATTGTTGAACGAAACAACTCAATGGCTTGCATCACAGTTAAATGTAAAGATTGTACAGAACATAACATCCAGAGGTCGTGGCAACAAACGTTGTTCTAACAGGCGCATATTAAAAGCGGGTTACGCATTTGAATATACAGATTATAAAACAGGATATAGTTCATTAATTTTATAAAAAATATGTTAGCATGCAGAATTTGATAAAATCACCTGCCCCGAAGCTGTAAAGGTGTGCTTGTGCAAAAAAGGCTGGCATCCTATGACTAAGACTACAAATACTTTAAAAAAACCTAAAATTATCATTCTTGCAACCGGTGGAACTATCGCCGGGGTTGGCAATAAAGCCTATGGGGCTGAATATGTGTCTGGTACGTTAAGCGTGGATGATATCCTTCAGTCAATACCAGAGATAAACGACACTGCATTCATTAGCGCCGAGCAAATAGCTAATATCGGTTCACAGAATATCACTTCAGACATATGGCTGACGTTGGCAAGACGAGTTAATGCTTTACTGGTCTGCAAAGATGTTGATGGTATTGTCATTACCCATGGAACAGATACCATGGAAGAGACGGCTTATTTTTTAAACCTTGTGGTTAACTCGTCCAAGCCTGTGATTATTACCGGATCAATGCGCCCTGCAACAGCAAGAAGCCCGGACGGCCCTAATAATTTGTTTGATGCAGTAGCATTGGCCTGTGACAAAAAGACAGTTGGACGAGGTGTGCTCATTACTACTAACAGTAAGGTTTTTGGTGCACACGATGTCAGCAAAATGGCTACCACACATATTGATGCGTTTACAGCGCCCCATTGTGGCCCGTTAGGTTATGTACATGGTAATGAAGTGCAGTTTTATCGTTTAACAGAAAGACTACATACAACAAATAGTGTTTTTTCAAATAAACTGCCTCAAAAATTGCCCAGCGTTGCAATTTTATATGGCTATGTTGATTTTCTGCCGGCATTGATTGATGCGTGCATTGCCTCAAATGTAAAAGGTATGGTTTATGCCGGCACAGGTAATGGTAATATTCCTCAGATTGCGATAAAAAACATACAGAGGGCACAAGAACAGGGTATTGTGGTTGTTCGCTCTTCACGTGCCTCTTATGGAGCAACTACAGAAGGTGAAATGAGCGATAATAACCTTAACACCATTGCATCTGGTATATTAAGCCCCCAAAAAGCTAAGATTTTGTTACAGCTTTCTCTCACCAAAACTGACAATATTAAGCAGATACGCACTTATTTTGAAACCCATTAATTTTAATTGAGCATTAGCAGTTTTAATTTAGCTTTTACAGTTTTTAATTGAGCTTTTGCAGTTTTTAATTGAGCTTTTGCAGTAATGGTCTGTGCAACGTTGACTTTTGCACTTGTTGTTTCTACTTTGTCTTGACTGTTGAATTAATTAATAACAATAGATAAAAGTTGAGCTGTGTATGAGAATAAAATTTTGCACTAAGTTTTCTTGGTTTATTTTTTCGATTTGGCTGGCGGTGGGTACGCAGGCTATTCCATTAGCTAATGCCGGATATTTTGATGAAGCCGGAGTTTCAGATGACTTTGATACCAAGCAAATATACGCAAGCCCAGTAATAATAAGCGATCATGCACAACCACATCTAAAAGATTACGTGGCGGCTGAGTTACCAAAAATAAGCGAAAAGAAATGGATGGTGGTTGAGTACATTGATGATACCCTGCATCCTGAAAAAACATTTCGAACTACAGAGATAAAATTTGCAGGCAATACTTTACACTCAAAACTAACAACCTTTGAACACTCTTTTAAGCCTGAAATCCGTTATGGCAACATGAGCATATCCTCAACTACTTTTAAAGTTGACCCTGAATCGAAAACTATAAAGTGTTCTAATTGTGATTCCCGTATTCAAAAGACAATAATTAAAGGAAGTACAGTTGAGATAAAATCCTTTCATGACGAGATAACTGAAATTGCAGGCACTGCCCTTAATGATTTTATGCAAACAGCAACCTGGCGACTACTTACCAACAAAACCCACCAGTTGATGAACAGGTATTTGGAAAAAGATTCACCCGCCAAAACCTACCCTTTTAGCATCATTGTGGGCGGGCCTTTTCGTGGCGCGGCCTCAGACCTGATCCATCATGACGGGGTGGATCTCATTGCAAATGGCTATATAGCCACACATGCACCAAATATATTGTATCCACAGTTTATTCCAACACAAAAAGTGGAAATATTAATTGATGAAAATGGTAAATCACTTTTCGAACCTTATCAGTCAATTGCTGATTTTATGTATTGGAACATAGCTTCTGGGCCGGTACTGCATATGGACAGTAAATTAAAACAACCTGAACAGTCGAAAAGACTAGTAATGAACGTACTGGTAAAGCTGTCAAACGAAGCGACTTCAGCATTGTATCAATCGGGTAATTATAACGCTTTTATGGAAGAACTAGTGCCAGATTATAAATACAGACTCTAAAAGAGTCTACTTCAGTCTGACGTAAAAACGTTTAAAAACCACAGATTTTTTATCCATTGTATGTTTTCTCGTTCCGCATTCCCACAAAAAGCATGGGAGTGCGGAACGAGACAGAAACAGGGTTTGGTATTTCTCTCATCATCATCGCATTGTTATTTATGGCGCCTTCACGCCTAAGGTAATAATTGTCTTAAAAGCGCAATTCTAGGTTGTAGCACTGGAATGCCTGAAGAATTTGATCCTGCTGTGAACCTGCTGAGCATTCCGGCTTTGTTGATTCCGAGCAAATTGCTAATCAGTTTTTCTGGATTTGTGCCCGATTCAAGAAGGAGCTCTACATCAGGATTAATCAATATACCTTGCTGGTTTGTTTTTACAATAACTTCTGGAGTTTCCTGAGCTGATTTTCCAGTGTCGGTACCTTGTGAAACCTCTTGTTCATAAGGGTCAGTATATTGCCGGAAACTTCTTAATAATTCAGATACTTTGTCATCATCATCATCATTACTTTCTGGTAAACACCCCGGACAATTTTGAATAGAATACTGCTCAGACGGTTCTGCTTCATCGGCTGTTGGTTCATAGAGAGGTGGTGTTCCTGATTTCTGAGTTTTATTGTAAAAATCTGTCTCTGACCGATCTAAGCTAGCCTGAGAGTGATTGTCAGAACTTTCATTGGTGACTGAAGATACGGAGTCAGTCAAATTTTCACTCTTATTTATAATGCCAATGCTTCCGATGATACCAATAATTCCATAGGCTAAGTAGGCAATTCCCAGACCCAAAGATATGTAGTTAATAGTATCAACTGCTGCTAAAAAACATTTTTTTTGTGTGGCATTGTAACCCTTACTATAATCAGCGCTTATGTTAAAAGCGGTTGTAAAAGTACTCGTAGCGCCAACAGCGATTCCAAGTAGGCTCCCTACCATTACGGCTTTATAAGTACCTGCGCCAAGAGTTTCAGCGCCTTCTGTAGCCATGGCAATAGTGGCATATGTCCATCCGCCAAAGACAATCATAGAGACACCTTGCAAAGCTTGGAATATGTCACTCATCGTTCTGGCATTTGTATTTTTAGGGGAAGAGAGGGAGGAAACCTGAGTGGTACCGGAAATAATTCCAATAAAGGTAACAGGGACTCCAATGAACATAGACACTCCGGAGTTTTCAGCAAAGCCAAGACCTGCTGCACCGGCTGCTGTTCCAAGCGCAGCTGAGCAAATAGGAAGCAACAACGCAGACACTAGAGTTAACCCAATTGAAAGTGCTGAAAACATGTAAGCAATAAATGGTATATGACCAGATGGATCTGTATTCATAATAGGGTTGTTATTAGAAAAACCATAACTGTCTATAGCTTTAAAGGGACTATAACTGTCAGTGCTCATAAAGTGGCGATAGACAGGATTATAAGCCCTGTACCCTCCGCCGAGAAACTGATAGCCTGTTACAGGGTCGCTCATCTGCCCGTCAAAGCCTAGTGTATGATGTTGCCATAAACTGACATGAGTTGTCTGGTTTAATTGTTGAAGTGTTGCCTGAGTTGATTTGCTGAGTAGGTCATCCTCCATGCCGTAAGGGCTATATACATGTTCGCTCGTTTTATGGCCCAAAGCATCCAGAGTGGCAAGAACATCTCCTTTATGGTCATAGATATACCAGCTTGTAATCTTACCGTTTTCACTATGTGCAATGCCTTGTAATTCTGAAGTAAAGTGAACATTATTACTTTGATCTGACTGCACCTGCCCAATAATTTTATCACCTTGGTAGATCATATAAAGTGGATTTTGTATCGCTCTGTTTTGTGCATCGAAAGATTGTTCGGCTATCTGATGTCCATTGCTATCATAAGTGTAAACAGTATGCTCATGCGTTTGCACATTAGTAAACCTGTCTAACCTGCTAAATGCATCGTAGTGCAAAGTGTTGCCCTGAGAGTCTTTAACGATACGACCAAAATTATCATATGTGATAGTCTGAGGACGGGCACTAAAGTTGGACACATTATCATCCCAAGTTGTTGTATACGACAGCATTCTATGAGGGTCGTAGTTATTATTATCTGCCTTATGACCGTTTGCAGATTGTCCGGCATAGCTATACTCCGTTTTTTTATGGATTTGTTTTCCATCATTAGTTACTAAGGTTTCCTTCATCGTCTTTATATTATTCCAGTCATCAAACTTATATTTTTGTGACGTAATAATCGCTGGTGTACTCAACCTGCTCCCGGATAAATCAGTATCATGAGGACAAAGCGTAGTGGATGTGTTTGGTTTTCCCGTGGTCGTGCATGTCATTGCTGTGAGACTGTTTGTATCTTTGTCGTAAGTATACGTCTCGATTGCAGTATTTTTTCCGTCAGAACGTGTGAATGAAATAATATCACCGGTTTTCATATCGTAAAAATAGCTTAGCTGTTGCACAATCTTTTTACCCTGTTGCACAGTGACAGTCGCCAGCTTGCCTAAACTATCATAGGTAAAATGACTGATAACTCCTATGCCGTTCATCGTTGATACCGGGCGATTATAGTATTCACTGTAAACTGTCGAACTAAGTAATACGCTTTGTGTATGACCAGGTAGTGTTACCCTGATTTGAAGTATGCGACTGAAACGGTCGTGCGTTGCTGAATAAGTATTGCCTGAAAAATCTGAAAACGATATAAGACTACCGTAACGATCGTAGCTAAACGTTTCTTGTCCCTGTGGATAATCAATACCCGCCACCGGTTTGATCGTAACAGGATTAGTTCGAGTGATTTTTACTAACTGACCCGTGTTGTCATTATAATCATAATGCAGATGACCGATTGCATCTTCTGCATCGGTCAGTCGCCATGAGTTTCTATTGTAGTGGTAAGTTGCATAGGTTATGCCATCAATAGCTGTGCTGGTTTTAGCATAGCTGTTGTAGGTATAAGTGATCACATGGCCTTTTTGTCTGCCAGATGCGGGCGTATTCATACTAAGCATTCTGCCGTCAGCATCGTATGTGTAGGTAATCTTGTGACCATATTCATCCATTTTCCAGATTAAATTGCCGGCTGCATTAAAGGCACGGGTACCTAATACATGACAGATTGACTGACCTTTTGGCTTAATACAACGTGCTGTTTTATTTCCCTGAACATCATAAGTGTCGTGTAATAAACTACCGTCTGGTGTAATGACTGCCATAAGATTGTTTTTTTGCCATTGCCAGTGAGTCATGGCACCGTTGGGTTGTGTTTGCTCAATCTTACGACCGTTGCCATCGTAAATCATTGATGTTTTGGTTATCCAAGTTCCTGAGCCTATTGCAGCCTTCACAAAGTCAAACAGTCCTGCGCTATTACCATTACTGGCCAAAGGCAGTAAACCATAACTGTGTGAATTTTTGAGTGATTTTACCGGCATCAGCTGACTTTCGAGCGACATTAATAATGCTTTTATTCTTGGGGAATAAACAAATTCACCTTCTACTTTTTCCTGTGGATTAAGTGAAAACACATACTGATCAACCGGCTTACCGATAATATTAAATTTGACAACGCTCAGTAGGGGGTAAAGTTTCTGCTTGCCGGATATTAAGGATGATCCTGTCTTATAGGTAATCAACAACATATCAGGGTCATTGCGAACCTGAACGCTAACTGTGCTATCGGGTGATTTTGTCCACACCCGACGATTCAAATCGTCATAGCCGTAGGTTGTTGTGAGCGCAATGGTTTTACCATTATTATCAGCCGCATGATACACGGTTTCGCTGGCAAGTTTTCCGGCACTAGTGTAGGTTTTTTTGCTGTCTTGAATCCAGTTAGCTGTGCCTTTCATTGACAAAGCTGACATACGTTTATCTCGGTGCCAAACAGAAAGTATCAATGCTTGTTTACCTCCGTTAGCATAAATAAGTTTCTGTTGTATGCCACTTGGTAATGTTCTGATAAGAGATTGTTCCTGGGGGTTGATAATATAGGTCCACCTGATAATTTGAGGTTTACCTCCTGTTTCAGGGGTAATAACCTCTTTCACCGGACGTTGCCAGTTGTCGTAAGTCCAGTCTGTATGTAATGTTTTTAAGGTGTCATCAGTAGAAAGCTTTACGCCATTGCTTAGTGAATAGACAGAAGTACCTAACGTTAAGCCCGAATCACCTGCCCTGAGAAAACTACCGGCTTGGCTGATATTGGTCAGTGTATTGCCCGGCGCTATTTCCACATTGGTGGTTCTTGTGTTGTTTTTGGTGTTAAAGTGGTGTGTTATGGTAAACGACTCATTCTGAGTAAAACCTGCAGACATGGTACGCCAGAACGACGCCCCTCCCGCATGAGAGTTCATTTGAATGGTTCTGCCATCAACGGTTGGCAATGGAGGGTTATATTTGGTGACGGTCATGGCAGAAAGTTCACCATAGGCAAGGTTATTTTGCTGCATGTTGTATTGAAAACTCGCTGATGAGTTGAGTTCGCTGGTGTTTAATTCCGGCAATATGTCACCAGGTTTCAATCGTGCTACTGAACTGAAGGGCATCGAGCCAGTTTTTCTGTAAATGATTTGCCAGTTACCGGCCAATGGTGAGTTATCGTCACCAACAGTATGACTAAAACGGGAATGGCTAAACAGGTTTAGCGTGTCAATAAGCCGATGCGAGCTTAAGGATTTATAATGTTTTTGCCAAGCTTTTTTATTCTGACTCCATTGCTGTTGCAGTATCTGCCTGTACTGCTTGATTCGGTCATGGTAGTGGCGAGCAACAGGAATCAGTTTATAATCAAACACGATTTCCTTAACAGGCAGTTGATCATCGGATTTTGCAATATAGATCGAAGGTTTTCCACGGGTGTATTTTGGGGTAGCAGGTATAGTGAGTATTTTTTCAGGAAATGTTACCTGTGGCCAGCTAGGGTCCATTGCCGGACAATGAACATCACCTTTCGGCGGACAAAACTGGGTAAATGTTTGTCGGCCATAGGCATCTTGCTTCCATATAACCTGCCCGTTACTGTTGTATAGCTTTTTGTTGATAACCTTTGCGGGTAATACCTGAGGGTCCTGCCCGTCTTTTGTTAATGTATACAATACGTGTTTTGTTTGTTTCGGGAACGAGTAGGTAGAAGGCAGATCGCCGAAGTTGGTTTGTTTCCAGGGTGAATAATCTGATGTTATGTGTGCAATTAAACTGTGTCTTAGATCGTCAGTTTTAACAACGGTTAATGGTAGATGATATTTATTATAAGTGATTGTTGTGCTGGTTAATCCGTTATCCTGAACAACAGTATATGTATAGTTGCTTTTCCGATCCAACAAATTATCTTTACCTGGCACAGAACTTACGCCACTTAAATATCCGGTAAAATTATGGGTATCTGTCGGGTCGGCGCTGTACCGATACCATGTACGACTGACAGAAATAGCATTTTTAACAGCAGGGGCCGGCAGTATCATCTGCTCTGTTACCACGGGAATGTGGCTGTTATTAATGCCAGTGGGTAAACCTTGTGATTGTTGGGAATGCTTGTCTGATTTTAAGTTGCCTAATTTTAAATGCTCTGATTTTAAATTGCTTAATTGTGCACTGTCTGATTCAAAATTGTACAAAAAAACCGTGGCTTGACCTGATGGCTCCTCCACACGACGAAGCAACCACGGACGTCCACCCATGATATCGTAGCTGAAACGTATCTGGGCTTCACTATTAGCATTGGCAGGCGTTTGATTAATGTTTTTTGTTTTACTGGAAAGTGCAGGTACTGAAATATAATCTAACATCCGCTCGCCTTCGCTTGCTTTCAGATGCAAACGAGTAGTAATTTCATGAGCCTGAACCGTGATGTCATTTCCACGATAGGTCAGGCGAATGCCCTCTTTAGCACAGACGTTTTGAGCCGATGATATTTGTTTTTGCGTAAGCGGGTGGTTACAAATGTAAAGCAGTCGACGGGTTAAATCTAGCGGGCCGGTGCGGTCATAGTAAAGCCATACTCTTTGACCATCACGGCTTTGTTCCCAGTCTTCATAACCATTTAAAAGGTGTTCGCGGATACCGGTTGCCATTGCAATAGTCCAGTCGCCGGGCTGGCCTGTAATTGTAACATCACCCAGTTTGTGTCTTAGCAGATGCCAGATCTTTTGACCTGTTGAACTATGAGTGCTAACCATCGTAAAACCATGCCCGTCGGAGGTGGTAATATCGGTAGTTTGCCGGCCAGCAACTTCCGATACTGAAGGGCGTTCTGTACCTATATTAAAAGTCCAATGGGGACCAAGCCCAAGCAGGTCAGGGCCATGAGCAGAATAACCGCCTGAATAGGAAAGTACCAAATTACGTACGCCCTGACCAGAGTCATAAATGGTGCTCGCTACCTTCATACTAAAAGAAGCTGCTCCGGTTCGGGGGTTAACCGAGGCATTCACTTGTCCGTGAAAATTATCCGCATTAGAGGGCATGGCAGAATCACCATTGCTTAATGCAGGTAATTGCGCTTTTTGCGAGGCTTTTATTATTCTTGTTGTTTTATTATTAAAAGAAGCCCACGTTTTACCAGAATCTGCTGTCGTTTGATTAAATGGTGTCAACGTACGAAATGGCTCAGCAGAACGCTGGTATAAAGAACGCTGAAAATGATGTTTATTCAATGATAAGTTAACAGTAGATGACCAAGCTATTTGCTCAAATGGCAACAAAAAAAAAGGGCAAACAGCCATTGAAAGCAATGTTTTTGAAAAAAAAACAGTTAAACGATTTTGACGTTTATTACCAAAAATTAACATTTCTTTATCTCATGTTTTTAAGTGACAAAATCAGCAATAATTACTAATAATTTAAACTTGTCCGAATTTTTAGATTCACTGAAAAAAGCGCATACACATAAGTTATTTGATCTTTAAAAAAGATAATGCCAACCGGAAAATATGTTAAACACGCTGAAACTCTGTTTAAAACAGAGACTTCAATAGAGAACTGCTTACGTTCTTTTTAAAATTCTACTTAATTGATATAATTAATCTGTATAGATATATCGAATTTATTTAGGTGTCATATGAAAACATATTTCTTTATACATATATAATTACAATAGATAACTACAATCATATATTAATAATACGTATTTTAAGTAATATCAATAAAATAAATTCATTTTTTACTGTTCATGTAAGCGAATTCACTGTTGCTTCACTGTGTGGCTATTTATGATAATACATAATTAGATATGATGATATTCTTATTACCTCAAATAACTTTCAGTATTAATTCAAAAAATTATAAGTTAATACAATTTTAATATGAAAATATATTTATGTTGTTTCGTTGTTTTATATTTGTTGTGCTAGAATATTTCAAGAATGGTGCAAGCGTAAAGATTATCTATGTTTTTTACTAAACCCATTAACTAAATCCATTAACTAAATCCATTAACTAAATCCATTAACTAAATCCATTAACTAAATCCATTAACTAAATCCATTAACTAAATCCATTAACTAAATCCATTAACTAAATCCATTAACTAAATCCATTAACTAAATCCAGTTACTAAATCCACCAAGCAATTAATTAAAGCCATTTGTGGATTAATTTAAATTAAAAGGTGAAATATTATGATTTTTAATAAAGGATTAATTAAAAGTACGATGGCTTTCCTTGTACTGGTGTGTGCTAGTATGTTCTATTCCATATCTAGTCAGGCAGCAGCAGCAGCAGGAACAGCTGTTCTAACACTCATGGTTGATGCCGTGATACCGCCATCGCCTGGCAAAGTGACAACATTTACAGCGTATTTTGTCGGTTCAGGTACTATTACATTAACCGACCCTTATCAAACCGGAACACTCACAGGTAATGACTTCAAAATCCAAATGATTGGTGGCACATCGGATAAAGAAGTTGCTGTGTATTATTCATTAGCAGGTCTTCCTACTGGCTTTGAAGCTGAAGTAAAACTCAATGGTATGGTACTTGGTACTAATCAAAGCAAGGCCGCAAGCTTTACAATCGTTCCACAGGAGATTACAAGCTTTACTGGTAATGTTACGATGAGCAAATACGACAATGAGCAAAAGGCAGCACCAAATACTGTACATACTCAGGTGACCTTTCATTTACAGGCGAAAACATAAGCATATAGCGTAATTTCTAGGCTAGAGAGCCAGAATCTATCAGCATGAGTTTTTTGATTATTTTTTAGATTTTGGTTTTTTGATAGTCAGTGTCTTGTGTTTGTTATGTGTAATACCAGAACCTGCTTCTACTCTTTTATGGTGCTAATTTTTTGGTCTTTTTGTTATGGTGGCGAGCTTTGTACTCGTCAGTTATCTTTAACCGTAAACAATAAAAGCTTGCTTATGATGGTGGTTAGAAGCAGTTTTGAAAAAAGATTAAAACCTATATTTATTTGTGAATACATTATAACTTTTTTTTTGAGTTTTTCCCTAAGTTAAATTTTAAAGCGGGTATTAGGCGTGTATTTAAAAAAATGGTTGTTTTTTCTTTGTGGCATCTTTTTTTTAATACCTGTGTATGCAAGCCAAGTTGTTTATCCTAATAGTTTCAAGCTTTCTTTGGAAGAAACTCCTTTTCCTATCACATTTAATATAAATAATATTAAGAAGGTGTTAGTTTATTCCACCATGAAAAATAATTTATTTTATTTCACCAATACTGATGAATTATTAAAAATAATTCCTATAAAAAAATCTCTTTATTCATTTATAAATAAAAAGCTAGAAGAAAATGGTATTTCAGATCAGCAAGATATTGTTTGCCCGAAAGGGGTTCATTTTTGCTTGCCTGATTCTAAGTTAATCAGCATAAAAATAGATTTTTCTAAATTCAAAGGTGACATTACTTTTTATCAGCAGGCTTTATCAGAGGATATAATTCAGACTCCGGGTATAAAAATTCTTAATGTTGAAAAAAAAACATTAAGTGGAATCATTAATAATGATTTTGATTATACTATCGATAAAGGAAAAATTGATTATTACGGTTTAAATAATCGAGCTTTAGTCAGGTTTGATGACAGTTATCTGGAATCTTCTTCTTATTTAACCAATAATGGTTTCAACCTATACAATGCGTCTCTCAATTATGAAGGAGTGGACGACACACTGTCTCTCTCTTATGATAACTACAACTCCAATACGCTGATGAACTTCGGATACCCAGGCTCGAGTACTGTGATTAGGTTTGAAAATATCTCTCACAGAAAGATAAATTCTGGACAAGCCTCGTTTTACCCCATTTCCCTGTTTATCTCCAGCCCATCTAGGGTAAGTGTGATTAAAAATGGTAATGTTATTTCAGAACAGTTTTTTTCCGTAGGGAACCATTACCTTGACACCACTCAGCTACCGTCAGGAACTTACCAGATAACGCTGAAAATTTATCATGGGAAAAAACTGGTAGGTCTAACAAAAAGTATGATCTATAAGCCTGTAACTCAAAGCGATCTCAGCAACAAAAAAAATGATTTTATCATTTGGGCCGGGGTAGCCGGCACTAACAGGCTAAATAATTATCAGCGAAAAAAACAACCCTTTGCCGGCATTTCATTCAAAAAAATGGTGTTTCCTCAATTAATCGTTAACACAGCCAGCTTTTTGTTAAAAAGAAATATTTTGTCTGAGGTGGGATTGGAAAGCCATCTGTTTAATGACAAATTAGACTTATCTGGTCAACTAGCATTAACAACAGATCATTCCACAGGTTTTCACCTGAGCGCTAATCAGCAATTATCTTCTAATATTTTTTTTGGCATAGATTACACTAAAACTGGGCAGGGAAGTCAAAAAAACCTGTTGGATAATGAAAATTATGCAAATGCCAGTTTATCGTTAGATACTAAAAAAATGGGCAGTCTTTCAGTGAGTTTTACCGAAGACTTTTATCAAAAACAATCGTCCTATTCTATTACATATAATAAACCGCTACATCAATCTAGGACATGGAGCCTTTATTTAAATATGAATTATTTTTCCAGCAGAGAGTATAAAGATCAACTGTTCAATACTCACAGTAGTGGCTTCAACGCTGAACTAAACTTTGCTTATCACTTTAATAGTATGGATGTAAGTCAGGAACTTACGTTCAATCGTGAGGTTGGTTCTTCTAACTATACGCTGGAAAATGAATTCAGACCCGCCAATAATCCACATGGATTTTTTACCAGCTACGGAGCAAATACAGGTTCAGGTTCAGGTTCAGGTTCGGGTTCAGGTTCAGACAGTGAAAGTATCAGTGGCTTTGCTTCTTGGAAAAGCCCTTATGTGTCAGGCTATAACTCTTTGTCATACAATAAATCAGGGAGGGGTGAGTCTAATTTTTACATGGATGGTTCTCTTGCAGGCAGTATTGTATTCAATCAGCACCACTTAATGTTATCTAATGATTCAAGCTTGTCATCGGCTGCCATTGTGAATATGAACATGCAAAAGGGCGACAAGTTGCAAGGTAAATTAAGACAAGGGAACGTTTTTAATATTCATAATGGGGCAAACCTTATCGATCTGAATGCCTACAACACTTATCATTTTTATTTGCAAAATGATGAGAACGAAACAACTGACCTTGCCTTTGACAGGGAAAAAGCCAATAAATTTACTTTATTAAAAGGCTCTGTGGTCTCTTTTGCAAGAACAGCATGGCATACCTTTATTATATCCGGATTTATTGTAAATAATAAAGGTAACCCCATGAACCATATCAAAATCACCAATAAGCATGGTCATTCAGTATATACAGAACCAACAGGATTTTTTGTTATTCCTGTTGAAGAAAATAACCCTATCATTTTTATTCACAGTAAAACCGGTGCTTCAGGAGAAAAATTACACCTGATTTCACCGACTGATAAAAAGATGTCTTATTTTTGGCTGGGTAATATCACTTATAACGCCATTGATACTAAATTAGCACTTTCTAAAAGAGGCTAGATGACCAATAAAAGCCGAGCATAACAGCAAGATCAGAAAAATAGCACCACAAGAAGATAAACGCAGGTTGTAGTATAAATGTTAAAAAAGTGATGAACAGGCAAGAAAGTACGGCGCATGTACAAAGCATAATTGATGTATGTGCAAATTTAAATCACCATTTTTTAATGTCTGGAGCATTGTTGCATGAAAAATCTTTTTCTGGCTGAATTTTTGATCGTTTTTTTATTATCTTTTTCGTTACTTTCGCAGGCAAAAACGGCAAGTATAGGGCTACCAACACTTTATGACATATGGAATGTCAGTGCGACAAAGGGTAATAAACATCAAAAGGTGTTTATCAAACCCATTATTAATACAGGTGATACCGTAGCGTTTGTTCTGGTATCTGTATCTGAAATACTTAACCCTGCAGAATCGAGTATGGGTAAGCCTGAAAAAATTAAGCAACTGTCGGCTAAAGAGCTGATGAAAAAAGGGCTGGTTATCTCTCCTACTCATATTATTCTTCCCCCAAAACAGCAAAACCAAATAAAAGTGTATTACATTCAGGAGGCCACAAAAAATAAAATGAATAAAGATCTGTTGTTACGGTTAAATTTCACCCCTGTTGTACCTGAAAAAGGCTCCGGGTTTAATCTGACCAAAGCACAAGAGAAAGAGGCTAAAGCTAACTTGGGTTTATTAATAGCGTATGGCTCTATTTTGGTTATTCGTCCTCATAACCCTCATCACGATTTATCTGTTAAAAAACAAACAACAGGTATAGTTGTTAATAACAAAGGGAACACGGTTGAAGTAATAGAAATAAAAGGATTTTGTGCCAGCAAAAAAAGCAAAACGTTTATCTGTAGCCAGCAATCAGGGCGTATTAAAAAGCATGTATATGGTGGTCAGCAGATTTTCTTGCCTTATCAGTTTTATAAGCACAAAAAGGTAGTGGTTAATGTAATGCCAGAGAGTAAAAAATCATGAAAGTAGTTATATGTTGTTTTTTATGGTGTTTGGCTTATGCCAGTCAATGCTTGGCAAAAGATCATTATTTTCAAGTAACCATTTCTTCACCCATTTATCTCTCGTGTGACAATGAATGTTTCTTGAATGGTGGCTCCCTTAAAATGGACAGTTTAGATAAAACAACCATCAAAAACCCCACCGATGACTTACCGCCTAATACATTGCCTTTGCCAGCGAATGTAGTGCTTTCTGATATTAATGGTGGTGTTTTTGACACGGATAGAATTGGCTCGTTTATTCAGGAAATATTTCCTCAGAAAAATGAGCAACAAATTCAACTGTATTCTGTATCAAAAATAGCAGGTGTTAGCAACAAGCCGGTGACTATAAAATTAAGAATTTCTGGTTTTCAAACATCAATTAAAAATTACTATTTTGGATATTGTCCACTAGGGCTTAACGCACCTACACATGTTAAATATGATGAGTACACCAAATACATAAGTCCATCTCTAAAGACTATTCCAGTTATAGATTATAAAAATAATCCGAAATATCCAATACCAGAACCTAACACCCTTGAAGTAAGATCAAAGGGCGAATTAACTTCTTTAATAAAGTTGAATCGATTAAACCACTATAACAGCAAATGTAGTGTTGATAAATCACCTTTTATACTTTTCAATTTATTTCGCTTAGAAAAATTATATTTGTCCTCTAAGCTTTTTACTAACACTGTTTTTGCTAGTAAAACAGACTGGAAAAATACTCAGGCAATTACTATTAAAATTGCCCCTATGAGGGTTACAGATTCTGTCGGTCAGCATCCAGGTGGTGATCGTTTTGAATATTTGATACAAGAATATTATTATCTAAATGTTGTAATCCCTATCAACAAACTTGTTCTTAAGTTTACAGGCTCTCAACAGGTTAAAGCGGGTTTTGGGCGTAAGGTTTTCGAAAACACGCCTGTTACAGCAAAAAGTGTGGCGTTAACCAAAGAAAATTTCTTCTCTAATGATATGTCTGCCACAGTTCCCTTTTATGTGGTTTCTAATAGTGATGCCCCCCTGATGGTCACCATGCATTGTGATAAAAATGCCAAAGGGCAATGTGTGTTAAAAGAAGGTAATACTATTGCCCCCTATAATATTTATATGAAAATGCGCTCTTTCTGCTTTGACCCAAACCGTGCCCTAGTCTCCGACCAGCCAATGACCATAAACCACGTAACATCTTATCAGCCAGAATTGGGTTCATTTGTTTTAAAGGCAAAAAATATCATCAATGACAAAAATGCAGGCAAGCGACTAACAGGTACTGTTACTTTTGCTTTTTCTATTCCACCATAGGGTTAAGGCGAGTATTAATGATATGTTTGGTTTTGCCGTTTGCCAGTGATGGCAAACTGTTAAGTAATACCAAAACCTGTTTCCTTAAAACTTACCTTAAAACTTACCTTAAAACATAGACACGCCGATAATTGACTCTACGACTCTTAGCTGGCATGAAAGGAAATCCGCTGAGGATCTTGTATAGCTACTTGACTATAGAGTTTGCAATTTTCCAGCAAACCTTTAAATGGGAGTAGATGACAAACAGACACTGAGTTTGAAAGTGAATTACTGATATAAGCCAATCTTCCGGTCGTGTTAAAGGCAACAAAAGAAGCTCCGTCAAATGTAGGGCTACTATCTAATTGACAGGAACTAAACAAGCCAGTAGTACTATTAATAGCACACAGAGTAATTGAATTTCCACCAATATTCTGAGGTATATAAGCTACCTTATCTGACGGACTCAGCGTAAGATACTGAGGATACTTTAGAAAGGGGTTGCTTGATGTTAAGCAGTTTGACACCTCTTTAAGAGCCGGTACTGTATCGCATACGGACACAGATTCATTAGTGTCAGATGTTAAATATACCTTATTTTCTTGATGATTAAGGGTGACGCCCTTCAAATTTAAATTTTGCAAAAAACTAGTGACGGTACAATCTGTTATCATACCTGTACCAACAGCTACCGAACATATAGCCAGTTTACCTATTCCTGAGTTGGTTATATACGCCACTGTACCCTTTATATTAAAAGTAATATTAAAAGGTCGGGATAATTTAAGGGGAGTGTTGGCTTTACATTTGGTTAACAGCCCGTCTACCGGATCAACAGAACAGATAGAGAGCGTGTTGTTATCAGAATCAGGAATATAAGCCATACCGTTCGCAGGGTTAAAAGTTATATCACTGGGTGATTTAATGGCTTGATTTACGATACTCTCACAGTTTTCAATCCCTCCGTTTAGTTTTTCGATATCGCATACAACAATGCTACTACTACTGCCACCATTTACTATATACATTCGCATTGTTTTCACAGGAACTGTAGAGTCCGGTTGCCTAACAGATTGTGCGCCACTTGCTGTTAATGAAAATAAAAACAACACAGCTATTAACGATAAAGTTAATTTAAGATAAATCATACATTTCATCCTTATTTACAAAAAAATTTACTGACAATGGCATAATTTAAAACATCTGAATAAAACAACCCTGATACTCATTGATTACACATTAAATTTTTTAATAAGTTGCATGCCGCATTTATTAATAACCTGAATAATACATTTGTCATAAAATGTATTTAATTACAATAAAATAAATCAGGTTGTTTTTGGTATAGGCAGTTTTATTTAGTTTACACGAAATGCTTATTCTACAAAAAGAGCATTTTCTCCAGACGTAGCAGGTATGCCAACATTCATTTTGTTTACAACGTAAATAACAAGCCAAATGCAAGCATGTTTATTATTATTGCATATAGTCTGTTTGTCCAGTATGGGGCAAACCTACCCGTTAGTCTCATTAATTAAAATAAAACCATTTTAATTAATGACATAGTTGAGAATATCTTACACCAAGCAATCACTGACAGAGATACGTCAGGTACGTTTACCCTTTAGCTGGAGTGAATTAAAATGGAAGTATAAAATCTGTTGAAGCCTGGTAGCCCATATGTACTAACCGAACCGCAGCCAATCGGAAGACCTGATGTATCTGAGGAACAATGTATCAGCCGAGTTTCACTATGGAGTTTGGGATTATATCTTTTACGTTTGGCAAGCATGATAGCATATTTTAAATCCTCTGTATAAGCAATATCATAAAAAACTGGGGTAAATGAGTAGCCAGCTCGCATCTTTTGTGAAGCTAAAGATTTTACCGATTCAGAGCTAGAGTCAATAGTAAAATACGGAAGTTGCTCCGGCATTTCGGTTTGAAATGTAAAACCGTATGTACCGTATACCCTGATATGGGTAAGGAATCCATGCTTCCAAAGTGTAGGCTGAAACCTACAATCTCTAATCTCTTTGGTTTTAGGATCTACCTTGCAGGTATAAAAAAACGTTTTATCTTTACCTAGGTTAAATCCTCCATACACCTTGGTCCCCTTAGGGCTTACGGCTATGCCTGCTAAATCATAGATACCCGGAATGTAGCTGATGTTACAGTTTTCGAGCTGGCCGGTATTTGGAGAAACAGAGCATACTGCGATTTGGTTAGAACAAAAGCTTGGTACATATGCCAGTGTTCCGGCAGCATTAAAAGCAATACTCCTGGGCTTAAGGTCTAAATATGTGTTGCCTGGCCTGCAACCAAAAAGCGTCCCGTCTGTTGAGTTAACAGAACATATTTTTATATCTAAGCTACTTCTGTCGATAATATAAGCCAAGTTATTGGCTGGGTTAAAAGCCATATCCCAAAATGATGTAATACCCATATGCCCCATTGCCTTGCAATGTCTAAGTGAAGCGGTTTTCGGAATGATATCGCACATCATCATATTTGTTTCGTCGCTTCCATTTATTGCTAGATATATTCGTGTGGTTTTACTGTGAGCAGCTGAACCGGATAATCTGGCAACCCGAACGCCACTTGCTGTTAATGAAAATAAAAACAATACAGCTATTAACGATAAAGTTAATTTAAGATAAATCATACATTTCATCCTTATTTACAAAAAAATTTACTGACAATGGCATAATTTAAAACATCTGAATAAAACAACCCTGATACTCATTGATTACACATTAAATTTTTTAATAAGTTGCATGCCGCATTTATTAATAACCTGAATAATACATTTGTCATAAAATGTATTTAATTACAATAAAATAAATCAGGTTGTTTTTGGTATAGGCAGTTTTATTTAGTTTACACGAAATGCTTATTCTACAAAAAGAGCATTTTCTCCAGACGTAGCAGGTATGCCAACATTCATTTTGTTTACAACGTATATAACAAGCCAAATGCAAGCATGTTTATTATTATTATTGCATATAGTCTGTTTGTCCAGTAGGGGGCAAACCTACCCATTAGTCTCATTAATTAAAATAAAACCATTTTAATTAATAACATAGTTGAGAACATCTTACACCAAGCAATCACTGACAGAGATACGTCAGGTACGTTTACCCTTTAGCTAGAGTGAATTAAAATGGAAGTATAGAATCTGTTGTAGCCTAGCCCATATGAATGAAGTTCACCGCAGCGAATCGGAAGGCCTGATGTATTTGAGTTACATCCTAACAGCTGAGTGTCTCTATGGAATTTGGGAGAATATTTTTTGTTTTCAGCAAGCATGTTGGGAGAATATGCTGAGTGTTCAGCAAGCATTATAGAAAGTTTTAAATCCTCTGTATAAGCAATATCATAAAAAACCGGATCTAATATCCCACGTCTTGGTATATTTTGTGAAGCTAAAGATCTTACCCATTCAGAGCTAGAGTCAATAGTAAAATACGGAAGTTGCTCCGGCATTTCGGTTTGAAATGTAAAACCGTTTGTACCGAATAACCTGATATGGGTAAGGAATCCTTTCCTCGAAAGTGTAGGCTGAAACCTACAATCTCTAATCTCTTTGGTTTTAGGATCTACCTTGCAGGTATAAAAAAACGTTTTATCTTTACCACGGTTAAATCCTCCATACACCTTGGTCCCCTTGGGACTTACGGCTACGCCTGCCAAATCATAGGCGCCCTGAATGTAGCTGATTTTACAGTTTTCGAGCTGGCCGGTATTTGGAGAAACAGAGCATACTGCGAATTGGTTAGAACAAAAGCTTGGTACATATGCCAGTGTTCCGGCAGCATTAAAAGCAATACTCCTGGGCTTAAGGTCTAAATATGTGTTGCCTGGCCTGCAACCAAAAAGCGTCCCGTCTGTTGAGTTAACAGAACATATTTTTATATCTACGCTACTTCTGTCGATAATATAAGCCAAGTTATTAGCTGGGTTAAAAGCCATATCCCAAAATGATTTAATACCCATATGCCCCATTGCCTTGCAATGTTTAACTGAACCGGTTTTCGAAATGAAATCGCACGTCATCATCTTTGTTTCGTCGCTTCCATTTATTGCTAGATATATTCGTATGGTTTTACTGTGAGCAGCTGAACCGGATAATCTGGCAACCCGAACGCCACTTGCTGTTAATGAAAATAAAAACAAGCCAAGCATGAACAATAAAACAGATTTTAGGTACATCATAGATTTCACCTTTACTAACAAAAACCATTTTAATGGTAATGGCATAGTTAACAACACCTTACACCAGGTAAAACACCCTTTAGCTGGCATGAAAGGAAATATGACCAGGATTTATAATGACCCCATTACTATTATATTTTCTGCAATTTTCAAACAACCCAGTGGATGAGCTTAACTGACATACAGAGACTGAGTTTGAAAGCTCATTACTGATATAAGCCAGTGTTCCTCTTTTGTTAAAGCTAACAAAGGCAGGTCCGTCAAAGGTTGGGTTGCTGTCTAATTTACAGGAACTAAACAAACCAGTACTACTAATGTTGCACAGGGTAATAGAGTTTCCGCCAGTATTTTGAGGTATATAAGCGATGTTATCTGCAGGATTTAGGGTAATAGCCTGAGGATCTTTCAAAAAATCATTATGCATTATCTGACAATTTTCCAATTTTTTGGTACCGGCTTTTGTATCGCACACAATAACAGATGCATTTAAATCTGAGACTGCATATAGCCGAGAATGGATATCGTCGAAGGTGCTGCCTTGCAAATTACTGGGAAAAACATTCGACTTTGTGGCGATACAATCTACCAACATACCTGTATGTGAAGAAGAAACAGCGCATACAGCTATTTGTTTAGTTTTTGAACTGGTTACATACGCCAACGTGCCTGAGGCATTAAAAGCAATAGAAAAAGGCTTTGGAAATGAAGTGGTACCACCTTCTTTGCAATTGATAAATACCCCATCTGATGGGTTAACAGAGCACACAAAAATGGAATCGTGTTCACTACTTGTTATATAAGCTAGAGCGTTTACCGGATTAAAAACTATAGCACTGGGTGATACGGTAGATGTACTTAAAATACGCTTGCATTTGTCAAGCCCTCCTGTTTTTCCATCAATATCACATACAGCAAAACCACTACCATTTCTTTCTGTTATATATGCCCTCATTGTTTTATCAGGTACTGTAGAATCGGGTTGTCTGACTCGTTGTGCACTATTGGCTGTTAATGAAATTAAAAAAAAGGCAATGATTAATACTAAAACTGATTTAAGGTAAATCATGGGCTGCACCCTTAGTTACAAAATAAAAAATAGATTAAATGGCAACTCACACCATTGAATACCTGAATCAAGCATCTGATATCAATTTTGTAACCATTATTTTTTTGATGAATTTTTTATTAGCAATACACTATTTTGATTAAGTTATATTTATTACATAATGTATTTAATCAGAATAAAGAAAACAGGTATTACTCTGTGTAGTCAGATGTATTTAATTGAATACGTCCGGCGAAGGCATTGTGTTTTGTTACCACCAGTCAAAATTTTTACCAGAAAATCCACCCAAATCGACAAACAAATTATCAACGTAAAACAATTATTTGTCCAACATATAAATTGAATAAAATAACTTGTATTCTTGCAGGGTGTTTTTATATTTATAATACTGATAAAGTTGCATTAATTAAAGTTATCCCTCAAAGAGATTCTTATAAAAGCATTTATTAATGAATAAGAGTATATGAGATTTATTTTAAAATAAATTTATTTTTTTATTGAATGTAATGCTCCTTGTAAAAACATACTTTTTATCTATGATAAAAAAAGCATATAGGTTAATAATTAACTTTTTGGAGTCGTTTGAATGAAATTACCTTTTGCTGCAGGCGCATTTCTGGTGTTTATTTTCTCTTCTCGTATTTTTGCTGACACTAATCATTTGTATGATCTACCTGAAGGCTCGTTTATATTTCAGGGTGGCGTTACATTTGTTGCAGCTTATCCAGATACCACAGATGTTATCAGTTTTCTTCCGTTCAAAAAGGTTGAAACTAAAAGTCAGCTAAGTGGGGCGCTGTCTCTGACCTATCTTTTTTCGCCGGACTTTGGTATTGAACTTTCTGCTACATTGCCTGCAAATCTGGATCAGACCTTTCTGCCAAGTTCTGCTAAAAAAAGAACAGATACACTTGATTACCGGCAAACATCACTGGCATTACAATACTATTCTAGCTTTGAGCATGGCTGGCAGACTTATTTGGGCCTAGGTATCAGTTATCAACAGTTTGACCCTAAAATAAGTGCATTGGGAAAAAAAAATAATTACAAGCGGATAACTACTGATAGTACTCTCAGCCCTGTTGGGGAAATCGGTGTGAATTACTACTTTAATCAGCACTGGTTAGTCAACGCATCGATAAGTTACGCCCCCACTACAATTAAAGACAAAGTAATATATATTGACGGGAAAAATGAAGAAGAAGATTCAATTCAATACGATTTTAGTGCGATGGTGATTCGTCTGAACATGGGCTGGCGTTTTTAATGGAAGAACTTGTTGCCCTGCTCTCTTCCCGTATCCATACCAGTGATAAAAGTGCAAGACACAGAATAATTAACAACGGTAAAAAGGCAAAACGATAATCACTGACGTTTAACTGTAAGCCCTCATGAGAATGTATTGCTAACAGCTTTCCTATAACCGGCTGAAGTAATGGTGCAGTAACAATACAGCTGAAATTCAGCAACGCGCTGACGCTATAAAGCCAATTGATGGTAAATAGTTTTCTTGCCAGTGCAAAAGGTAACATATAGACACTGCAGCTAGCACCCAGTAAAAACAGTAACAAACCGGCAAATACTATAGAAACTGGCACATAAATCAGCAGTACAAAGCAGATAATGTGAACAGTTGCGCCATAAAACATGACAAGGCGGGGGCGGTTAAAATAACTGGCAACAGCACCGGTTACCGGTGCGCCCGCAGCGACACCGATAAAAACTAATGCAATGCTTTGGGTTGCCCATACAGGGTTTTCCGGATAAAGTACTTTCATAAAAGACACCCCCCAAAGACAGGCAAAGGTTGAGATAATCGAAAACAGACTAAAACAAAAGATGCAAAGGGCGATAAAAAACGGCTGTTTAACCAAAGTGAGCATATATTTTTCTTTCGTATTGCTATTAATACTGTTTTCTTTTTGCTCTGAAAGCAATGGAGTGGTCTCGCTGATATTTACTGCCGGGTTATTCTTAACAAAAAGAAAATTGAGAACCGCCAGAAAAAAACCGGTAGCAGCCAGCAAATACATAGCACTTTGCCAGCCGTGCTTGATGACAAATTCACCAAGCATGCCAGGGCCTGTAGAGGTAATAACCATATTTAACCCTTCCCAAAGCCCGGTGATTAAAGCAAACCATTTGTCCGGAAACCAACGGCTGATCAGCATCATGGCACAAATGACACCGGGTGCAGAACATACCCCCATCAGCATTCGCACAATAATACCCGTGGCGTAGTTGGTTACGTTAGCAAAAACAATGCAAAGAAGCCCCATGAATAATAAAGCTGTGACCAGACAACGCTTTTCACCAAAGCGCCTTGCCATAACACCAGAATAACCCTGCAACAAAAGATACAGATAAAGCATTGAGCCGGACAAGACACCTACCTGTGTCAGGTTTATGGAGAAAGCCTTTTCTAAAGGTTGAACCATAAGACCGGGTATGCCTTGCAGTAAAAACTGATACCCAACCAAAACACCACCTGTAAGACACACCAAAATTGCTTTTGGATAGTAGGATATAGCCATTGATTATTACTCTTTTTGTCTTATCAAAGGCTTTACTTTTAAATCCTTTGACCAAGACCTGTTCTAACTACTGTTATGAGCATGCTTTTATGGCTTGTAGTTAATGGCCAAATGACAAATAATAGTCAGCAACGCCTAACAGCAAGATCAAAAAAATAGTACCATAAAAAGTTTGAAGCCAAGTATTGATATTACTATTGTTCTTCCAGCTCTGCCCATCGTTCAATTTTCTCTTCTAACTGTTTATTTAATTGTTCAATGCCTGAAAGTGTTTGCTGAATAACCTCTTGCGCCTGACTATAAAAATCGCCGGACGCGGTTTTTTGCTCTAACGCTTGGATTTGCTTTTCAAGGGCCTCTATTTCTGCCGGTAACGCTTCAAGTTCTTTTTGAAGTTTATAGCTGAGTTTTTTCTTTTGTGCACTCGGTTTTTTTGGATTTGTATCACTTGTTGTCTTTGAAAGCACCTGATTTTTTTCTGTTTTTTTATTGCCGACTTTAAATAGTCCTGTCTGCGCAAGGGTATCTAATGATCCCCCCTGACTGAGCCAGTCGCAAAAACCACCAACATACTCTTTTATACTGCCCTCTCCTTCAAACACTAATGTGCTAGACACTACATTGTCCAAAAAGTCTCTGTCATGGCTGACCAACAACAGTGTACCGGCATAGTCTACAAGAATGCTTTCTAACAGTTCTAGCGTTTCTACATCAAGGTCATTGGTGGGTTCGTCCATTACCAACAGGTTAGACGGTTTACTGAACAGTCTTGCCAGTAGTAAACGGTTACGCTCGCCGCCAGAGAGTGCTTTTACCGGTGTTCTAGCACGTTTTGGCGAAAACAAAAAATCTTCTAGATAGCTTATAATATGCCGGTCTTTGCCATTGATACTGATGCGCTCTCGACCTTCTGAAACATTGTCGATAACGGTTTTTTCCAGATCAAGCTGTTCTCTCATCTGATCAAAGTATGCCACTTTTAATTTGGTGCCATACCTGACTTTTCCGCCACAGGGTGCAAGATCATCAAGCATTATTTTTAATAATGTTGATTTACCCACACCATTAGCACCGACCAACCCTACTTTATCGCCACGCATTAAACAAAAGTTAAAATCTTTGATGAGCGTTTTTTCACCAAAATGATGAGAAACATTCATCAGCTCTGCCACCAATTTGCCTGAGCGTTCGGCACCTTCGACTGAAAACTGTGCTTTGCCCTGTAATGTTCTGCGAGCTTTGCGTTCTTGTCGCATGGCTTCTAATGCTCTTACCCTGCCCTCATTGCGAGTACGTCTTGCCTTAATGCCCTGGCGAATCCAGCTCTCTTCTTGCGCGAGTCTTTTATCAAAGACTGCATTATGGGTTTGTTCAACAGTAAGCTGATGAGCTTTACGCGATAGATAAGTGTCGTAGTTACAATTGAAACTTGTCAGGTTTCCACGGTCAAGCTCGATAATGCGGGTAGCCAGTGAGCGTAAAAAAGCTCTGTCGTGCGTAATGAAAATGATCGCGCCGGCAAAGTTTTTTAACTCTTTCTCAAGCCAGTTAATGGTAATAATATCCATATGGTTAGTGGGTTCGTCGAGCAACAGAAGCTCGGGGTTATTTACTAATGCGCCTGCCAGTTCAACCCGTCGTCTTCCTCCTCCGGATAACGAACCCATATTGTCATCACCGTTTAAGTTAAAACGCTCCAGCATTTTCTCTATTCTGCTTTGCAATGACCAGCCGTCCATACTTTCAAGACGTTGCTGTATGTTTTCCAACTTTTTCATATCAGCATCATCGCTAATATGGTGAGACAAATGGTGCCATTGTGTCAGTAACTCACCTGCTTCGCTTAAACCGGAGGCAATCATATTGTAAACGGTTTGATCATCAGCGACAGGCAAGTCCTGATTTAATATGCCTATGCGCAAAGACTCTTTGAAAGAGATATTACCATCGTCTGGGGTCACCTTTCCCGAGATGGACTTGAGCAAGGTTGACTTGCCTTCACCGTTTCTACCAATTAAACAAACACGTTCTTTGGGGTTTACTCTGAACTCAACCTGACTGAGCAGAGGATGGTCACCGTAAGCGATGCTGACTTTATTAAAATGTAGTAAACTCATAACGAATCTTCAGTAATCAGTAGTTAATCAGTCGCTTTCAGGTATTTGCTTGTCTGAAGCGCTTTGTGAAACCCTTGCCAGAATGCCTCTCAGTATATTAAGCTCCTGAGTTTCCGGTCTTGCTCTGTTAAACAGCCTGCGAAGCTTTATCATGATATCTCCCGGGTGTTGCTTAACGATGAAATTAATATCACAGAGTGAAACCTCCAGAGCATCGTAAAACTCAGCCATTGCTTTATGGCTGGGGTAACTTGTCTCTCTATAATCTTCATCTGTTTTTTGGTTACTCTGTGACGCAAGCCATATCTCATACGAAAGTATCTGAACCGCCTGAGCAAGGTTTAGCACTGGGTAGTCCGGACTTGCTGGTATCATGACATGAAAATGACATTGTTGCAGTTCATGATTTGTCAGTCCGGTTTTTTCCCTACCAAATACCAAGGCTACCTGACCGGAGGCAGATTCACTAATGACTTTTTCTGCACATTGTTTACAATTGAGCAATGGCCACGGTTTGCCCCGTTTTCGAGCAGAAGTACCAATGACCAACGGGCAGTCATAAATGGCTTCTTCTAGTGTGTCGACTACACAGATGTTATTGATTCCATCCGCCGCACAGGCAGCCATTACGGAGACTTCATTATCAGGAAAGCGTTGGGGAGATACAAGTACAAGATTAGTCAGCCCCATAGTTTTCATAGCCCGAAGTGCTGAACCAATGTTTCCAGGGTGAAAAGTATTAACCAAAACAATACGAATATTTGTTAGCATGAAAGTAAATGACAAAAAGGCTTTTCATTAAAAAGCCATAGTATACTCTAATAACATTAAAAACTGGCTTATAATAGCAGCGTATAAATAAAAAATATTAAAACGGCAGGTGGGACAGCACTTATGATGAAGAGTTTTTTCCGCTCAAAAGAGTGGGCGTTGTGGGCGTGGGGTGGTCTTTTTCTTATCTTGGTGTTTATTTTTGCAGATGTTTATTTATCCGTACAGTTTAATAAATGGTATAAAAATTTTTACGACCTATTGCAAGAACCTAAAGACATTAACCTGTTCTGGTCTGCTCTGAATTTTTTTCTGGTCATTGCATCACTGTCGATAATTATTCGTGTGGTATCCAGGTACCTTGCCAATCACTACACATTAAGATGGCGGCAGGCAATGACCACCTTTTATATTCCTCTCTGGAAAAAGCTTGATAAAGAAGCCTATGAAGGTTCTTCACAACGAATACAGGAAGATACACAAAAGTTTTCCCGACTGGTGGAAGAATTAGGTGAACAACTAATGAGGTCAGTACTTACATTAATAGCCTTTATTCCCATTTTATGGCATTTGAGCAAGGATATTGCCATTCCCTTTTTGAAGTTTCCCGGTTCGTTGGTTGTTGTTGCTTTGAGCATGTCGCTTGGTGGTCTGATTGTGTCATGGTTTGTAGGGATTAAGCTACCAGGTCTTGAATATAATAATCAGAAGGTAGAAGCACGTTTTAGAAAACAGTTGGTTTATGGTGAAGATAATAAACAGTATGCAGACCCAAACCTCCTAGCAGAGATGTTTACCGGCATCAGGATGAACTACAGCCGGTTGTTTCTTCACTATACCTACTTTAATATCTGGAAAAATTTATATTATCAGTTCAATATCATTTTGCCTTATTTACTGATGGGTACATCACTGTTTGGAGGATTAATCAGTCTGGGGATTATCGTGCAAACAGGTAATGCGTTTGGCAAAGTGCATGAGGCAGCTTCTGTATTACTTGATCGATGGACACAGGTTACCGAATTACGCTCTGTGGTTAAACGCCTGAAAGAGTTTGAAAATACAATCTCATGAAAATATATATTTCAGCAACAGAACTGATAGTTCAAACCTGAAAGTATCTTACTACCACAAGATTTATTCAGCAGGAGAGGTAATGAGTCTCATATTGCTAGTAGTAGAACTCAGGATTCAATATCTGTATTTTTGAAGTGCTGGGGGTTGCTGTATGGTACGAGCCGCTCTTTCAAACGACTATGGGCTTTTTTGTCATCCCGTGTGTAGTTGCAGGTTCGGCAGATTCTGAAACTGTGCGCAAAATGACAAGTCACTTATTAACACCTGTTAGAGACGAAAGTTGTTTTTGATAAAGCAAACTGTTATCAGCCTTTTATTGCTGGCAAGTGCTGTAAGCTGCTTCGCAGGACTAATTATAACACCTGATCCTAATCAGCTTGTTCATCTTTATATAAAGGGTCAGACAGTTTTTTTTCGATACACCTTTAACGTTCACAACGACAGTGCTGCCTGCGCATACCATCTGAAATCCTCTAATTCTATTAATATGTCTGAACACTATCATGAGCTGGTAGTGTTCAGTTTATTGTGAGTACATTAAGTGAAAGTCCTAGGTATGGGAATCCTAATAATCTCAATGTGCATTCTGGAGGTTTCTTTCTAAAACCGATGAAATATAATTAGTAGATATTGTTCGCCCTTCCTTGGGAAAAACTCCTGAAATTTTACAGGGACTGATTTCAGATTATGTATGATTCAGTACATTTAAATCATTCAATAAAAAAAGAGATCACTTTACAGTGACCTCTTTTAATAAAAAAATCTTACTGTTTGTTTTCTTTAATATTTGTTCTAGGTATAGGTCTGTAAGGGTGTTTTCTTCGTTTTGTTTTCTTGGTTTTTACTTCTTCGTTAGTATTCACCTGCTCACTTTCATCATTATTATCTTGTGTTGGTTTTAACTCACTGTTTTTTCCAACAGGTGAAGTATTTTCTTGTGGTTTTTGTTCCTGTGAATTTGATGCAGATGAAGAATTATTGCGGAACAGTTTCTTTTTTCGAACTCTACTCCAAGTACTTTGTTTTTTGTTAGTATTTACGTTCTGCCCAGTATCATCTTGTGCAGGTTTTACCCCCCGGTCTCTTAGAGCCGGTGAAGTAGCTTCTTGTTCAGGTTCTTCCTGTAATCCAGCTTCTTCAAGTCTTTCCATCCGGATAATATGATTTTCAACTGCTACTGATGGCGGAACTGAGAAAGTGGTATAACGGTTTGAAGGAATATTTAGCTCGTCTTCATAAGCTTGCCTGAATGCATAAAGTTCATCTGCATGCGCAGGTTTTGTGTACCTAGATAGCATACTTAAAACATCCTGACCTGAGGCAGCCTTCCAATTAGTGAGTGGTTTAGGGCTAAGCACAACCTCACCGGCACGACCAGCCTTTCTACGGGATTTAATTTGACCTTTATAGCGGGCAGTATATTCAAGCACATCTTTCTGAAATGCCAACATTGCCTCCCGTAATACAACTACCTCATCCACTTTTGTATCGTCATACATTTTCTCAAGCGCAATAAACTCAGGGTTTGTCTCAGGTATTTTTTTCTGATTGAGAAGCTCTATTCTAAGTTTGGATATTTCTGTTTGTATTTCACTCCGCTTAACGTTGAGTCGCTGCTCATGTGATGTAGAAATTCTTTTGAAATGATTAGCAAGGGTGGAGGTTTCACCTTTGTCGGTTTTAACTCCTTCAAAGAGCATTAAGTGCATGGCATAGTCGCGAACCAGCTTGTTATTGCTAGTGGCAAATTCCTGGTCATAGTTAAGTACCTGCTGATTAATACCAGCAATCTTGACCTTGTGATCTCTTTCGCGTGATTCACGAAGGTGTGATATACGGTAACGCTCTTCAACTGTAGCTTTACGTACTTCTTTAAGGGTTTCGTTTACAGTTTGCGTCCCTTTCGTGTAGGATTCTGCTATTTTTTCAGTTGATTTTAAATCAAGTTTTTTCAAAGCATTTACATCAATGGCTTTACCACTATGAACAAGCTTTAATACTTCCGCATCAAATTTAGTCACCCGGCGAACATAAAGACGCTGACTTCTAATCTTTCGTACCCAAGAATCTAATTTGGATCTGACTTTTGTAATAATTTCACTATTAGCAATTTTGTACCCAAAATGCTGAGCTTTTGCTGTGTTGGTATTTGATAATTTGGCTTTTGCTAGCGTTCCGGCATGAACTTGCTTGGTAAACCGGTCTCTAACTCTTTCCATGATCCCTGCCATGGTAACTCTCCCTGATTTTATTTGGGTTAAATTAAACCTAGTAGAGTCGTGCTTACAACAGCAAGGTAAGTTTTTTTTTAAGCCGGTTTTTACTCAGCTTGTGCCAATTGTTATTATTCACGTTTATATGCAACGGGTATTTTACCGGAATATTTGTCATTGGGTTGACAAAACATGGCACCCTCTAGGTTGAAATAAAAGATGCAAAACTATTAAGAATCAGGCAAAATCAGCACATTCATACACTAGGAAAAACAGGAAAGGATGCGTGGTTAATATGTCCAGAAAAGCGATTTTAGTAGCTATTGCCGGTGCTTCCGCCTCCGGCAAGACACTGTTGGCCGAAAATCTTATGCAGGAATTACCCAGCGAACACCTGTGTGTAATTTCAGAAGATGCCTATTATAAAGATCAGAGCGCTCTTTCAATGAAAGAGAGGGCTCGTACTAACTATGACCACCCCGATGCTTTTGATTATGATTTAATGCTCAGTCAGATGGAATCATTAAAAGCCGGAAAAAGTATTGATGTGCCCATTTATGACTACCTGCAACACAACCGAAGCGCACAGACTCTCCATGTCAATCCGTCACGCATCATTATTTACGAAGGTATCCTGTTATTGGCCAACACTGACGTTAGAAAGGAGTTTGATTTACGCTTTTATATGGATACCCCGCTGGATATTTGCCTGATTCGCAGGCTACAGCGTGATATTGTCTCTCGCGGAAGAGGGGTTCAGGCAGTTGTAGACCAGTATCTTGAAACTGTCCGTCCCATGTTTTTGCAGTTTATAGAACCATCAAGACAACATGCCGATCTGATTATACCCCGGGGTGGCAAGAATCAGATTGCACTGGATTTAATTAAAACAAAAATTCATGCACTTATTGATTAATGTGACTGATACCATATTCGGAGTATCGAAATGCATATTGAAAATAACCTGAAACTGGGATTCTCAGATGTTTTGTTTCGTCCCAAACGTTCGACCCTGAAAAGCCGCTCTGAAGTAAATCTGGAGCGCACTTTTGTATTAAAACATACGGGGAAAACATGGACAGGTATTCCTGTGATTGCTGCAAACATGGATACAGTTGGCACATTTTCTATGGCTGAGGCTTTATCAAGGTTTGGCCTTGTCACGGCGCTACATAAACACTATTGCCCAAAAGACTGGAGTGAGTTTTTAACCACAGGTAAACGCTCAATTTTTAACCATATCATGATTAGTACCGGCGTGAGTAATGCTGATTTTGAAAGGTTGCACACTATTATTTCAGCACATCCCGAGATTGAGATGATCTGCATTGATGTAGCTAATGGCTACGCTGAATCATTTGTCGAATTTGTTGCAAAAGTACGTAAACACTTTCCTGAAAAAATTATTATTGCCGGCAATGTTGTTACCGGAGAAATGGTCGAACAAATGATCCTCAATGGTGCAGATATTGTCAAGGTTGGCATAGGTCCTGGTTCTGTTTGCACAACACGTATTAAAACAGGCGTGGGTTATCCACAGCTATCGGCTATCATTGAATGTGCTGATGCAGCTCATGGTTTAAACGGCCAGATCATATCAGATGGTGGATGTACGTGTCCGGGTGATGTAGCCAAAGCATTCGGTGGTGGTGCCGATTTTGTTATGCTGGGAGGCATGCTGGCAGCACATGATGAATCAGGCGGAGAAACCATCGAAGAAAACGGCAAAACTTATAAGCTTTTTTACGGAATGAGTTCTGAGGTGGCTATGGGTAAGTATTCCGGTGGCATTTCTAACTATCGTGCATCTGAAGGCAAAACTATCCGGTTGCCGTATCGAGGGCCGGTAGCAGACACAATTAAAGATATATTGGGTGGCTTGCGTTCTACCTGTACCTATGTAGGTGCAGCTCATCTTAAACAATTGACAAAAAGAACGACTTTTATTCGTGTCTCTGAACAAGAAAACCAAGTTTACTCTTAAACCACATAAAAGCGTCTAAAAAACTGACAATATCTATGTTGTATGCTTGCCTGTTAATATGAAACAACAAAATAAGCTAATTACAGCAGAGAAAATACTATCCAAAATCACCACTGGTGTATCACAAAACCCTAAGGTGTATAATCGTCTTGGTGTAGATAACGACCAAGATGCTTTAGCACTTTTTCTTCGGCGGGCAGGAAGACGATCACACGAAACGTTAAGACGTTATACGCGGGAACTTGTCAGGTTTACCGCTTTTGCCCGTAAAGAATTAAATAAAGGGTATCGGCAAATCACGTTGGCTGATGTTGAAATCTATGTAGACTTTTTGCATAAACCTTGGCCTGCATGGAAAAAGCCTGGCATTAATAAAGAGTTGCCGGAAAAAGTTTATTTTCCTAATCATACCAAACAGGGCAAAAGTACCGATCAGATCATTACTGTATTGAACAGTTTTTTTAACTATATTCATACGACAGGTTACAGTAGTGGTAATCCATTTAGTGCCTTTGATAAAAGTGGAGAAAAACACGCCAGAGGGCATGGTCATCTTCCCTTTTTTTTTAAAGATGAGTGGGACATTGTACTCAAGTGCATTTCGCACTATCCAGTTAATACTGAAATGCTGATATTGGAAAAAGCAAGAATTCACTATATATTTTCACTAACGTATGGTGGAGCATTAAGAGAGTCTGAATTAACAAATCATAGTTGTCTGGATATTCGCCCTGATAAAGATGGTCAGCTAACTCTCTACATACGAGGTAAAGGAAGAAAATTAAGGCAGTTACCTGTAACACCAGATATGCATTATGCCATTAATTTATTTCGTGAGTTTCACAAGGCAGGTAACATTTGTGCAGACAAATTTCCCTTGGCTCCCCAGCTCAAACCAATCAAGTGGTTACAGGATGGAAGCATAGAGTTTAAGTCGATGGGAGCCAGAGGCATCCGTAAATGGTTCAGTCAGTTTATGCAATATTGCTCATCTACGGTTGAGGATAACACAGACAATCTGGCAGAACGGCTGTTGACAAAAACATTCCATTCCTTACGCCACACAGCACTTTCTCATCTGGCGCAGAGGATGGATATTGAAGACCTCGCTATTTTTGCAGGTCATGAGTCCATCACAACTACACAGCAATATTATACGCCAGAAAAAGAACGGTTAAGGGAATTGACCCAACACCATAAATTACACACATAAAAAAAGAGAGTTATCACTCTCTTTTGAAAAAAGTATTTCCTTTAGTGCATTTCCCGCAGAATATCCAAAACCGCTTTTTTTCTTTTCACAGAAAGACGAGGAATATGACGGCTGATTTCAGAGTCCAGCTGATCATCTTTTAACTCTTCTGTAACTGAAACCAACTGATTACCACGGCCTGTTGCCAGCCATTCGAAAGATATTTCCAAAACTTCAGCCATTTTTTTCAGGCTTTCAAGGCTTGGACGGCTAAGCTCCGTTTCCCACTGTGCAAGTGCACTACGAGACACACCAATAAGATCAGCAAGAGCTTGTTGTGATAATCGTTTTTCTCTGCGGATTTTAATAATTCGTATAGTTAAATTCATAGCATTCTTCCCTGATATTATTCCATTATTGATGGCAGCCTTCTAACTGTATGAAAGTTCATTTTCACAGTTTCAGTCGAGATCTTGTTTTTTACAGTTGCAATGTTAGAGGGATTATAAAGTACATAGTTCCTAATAACCCTCTTAGTTACCACTTAGATCTAATATTTGTGATTAATAAAGACCGAAACTCTGATTTTTTTTATAAACAAATAGAATATGCCTATTAAAATAAGGCTTTTATTAACAGACCGTTATTACTCACACTTTCTGTGGATAAGCCTGTGGAAAATTAAGTTTAATTACCCTCTAAGCCTTATAAATAAAGCTGAAACAATAAATTGATCACTTTTTGAACATATTGGAAAATTATATATTTATCAATGACTTATATCACTACATTGTTTGTATGGCTTTAAAGTTGTAGTTTACATGTTGAGTTGTTGTTTTTGTAAAATATTTTGTTAATAACTGGATCATTATATTATGATAACACAGAGAAAAAATTCTCTTATACAAGGTGTTACGTTATATTACGTAGGTTTTGCATATGATTTATACGCATAAGTTATATCTATCTTATGCTGATAAAAACATTCTTGGTATCAAGTCATATATTATGTTTTTGTATGGTATTTTGTTGATGGTTTTTCACTTAACTGGCAGAGCGTAACATTTATCGGATATGTATATCAAAACCTATTTCTAACTGCTGTTATAAGTATGCTTTTGAGGCTTGATGTTAAAGGAGAAGTAACCAGTAAGTAGCCTAGTGGCGAGATTTCTCAAGATATAACAGCAAGATCATAAAAGTAGCACCATAAGAAGTTAGAAGCAGGTTTCGGTATTATTTCATAATCAACTTAGTTTTCAAGCATAACCATCTTAACCGGCATGCAAGTAAATGCGATAAGGTTTATAAAATACAGGGTCGTTATTCTGTTTGCAATTTTTTAACAAGCCTGAGGCTGGGGAAACCTGGCAAACAGATATGCTGTCTGAAAAAGGATTAGTTGTATAAGCCAACGATCCTTTTGTATTAAAAGCAATATCGGTTGGCATGCGAAGGCTTTTATGGCTATCCACTTTACAGGAACTAAACAAACCGGTGTCCTGATTAATCCGGCATACAGATATTAAACCTTTGTCGTTACCCTCAGGAATATAAGCAATTGTATTCGCAGGGTTAATAGCAACAACAGAAGGGTTTGAAAGTGCATGATTACGATCTGCCATACAATGACCTAGAAAGCCTGTATCAGGATCAACATCGCATACAGATACAGCATTATCATAGCCGTTTGCCAAGTATGCAAAAGTGCCTTTCTTATTGAAAGTAATACCAGCAAAGTCCATAAGTGTTGGGTTTCCGTTGTCTTTACAGTCGTGGAACATGCCAGAGCCCGCAGACACCGCGCACACATATAATGTATCATTCTTTCCATTAATTACATAAGCCCACACTCCATTCGGATTAAACTTGATACTATAGGGAGCAGCAATTTTGGATTGAATGCTTGTTTTGCAATCTTTAAGTAAACCATCAACTTTGTTAACAGAGCACGCTAAAATTGAGTTATTCAGAGGATCTGGAAAATAAGCTAAAGGATTAGCATTATTAAAGGCCATGTTAAATCTCGGGATTAGTTTAGGCTTCTCCTCTACCTTGCATTTTTTGAATGCTCCTGTGCCCGCATCAATATCGCATACAGCAATATTAACCTCAGGATCAAGACTCACTACATACGCCCGCAAGGTCTTCGCAGGAATATTACTAAATTGCTGATTGCCAGCCCCATGCATATATTTTTCAAGTGGCCTCACAGATTGGGTGCCATCAGCCATTAAAGGAAACAAGAGCATGACAATAATTAAATAAATAGCTGACTTCATATACTTCATAATTTTCGTCCTAATTTACAATAAATCCAATAATAAATAACCCCTTTTCGGATCCTTTACGCAAGATAGTTTTATCAGTCGCTCACAGAGATATCTGTTTTTTTAATACCACCTGATCGCCAGCTCACCCATTCTAAATAGCTACTAAATTAAATATGGAGTTATTTTTTGTGTGAAGAGTTTTTTTTATATGAGGATGTTTATTGTGTAAAGCAGGCAAGCCTGCCATCTGACTAATTTTTGTTCCACAAGAAAAAAACATCAATCAAATTTACCATGGAAGTTTTTTTCCACATACGACCTACTCTGCAAACACCATTTCAACTTCAGCAGATACAAGCTGAGCAAGCACTATTACCAATGCAAAAAACAGTACGCTTTACCCGAGGGGCACACCAATTATTGTTGCAAACAATACTTTTGTCCACAAAAGAGAATCTATATTTGCCATGGTCAAAACCTGCTTCTAATTTCTTATTGCGCTACATTTCTAATCCTTCGATTATGCTTTGAAGCTGTGCGCAATAGCAGGCTTTTTCATCAATTCGCTTTTAACAGCAAGCCATAACAACACGATCATAACAGTAATTAGAAACTAATTTTTGTGTTAATATAAATACGACTATATTAATGTATTAAAGGCAGCAAACTTTATACAGCTACACCCGTTACTTAGGGAACTCTTGTGATGCAAGCTCTCGTTATGGGAGTATTGCAAATAGGAATTGATTTTATTATTGTAAAAATTTGTTTAATTACTCGGTTTATAATAAGCCTCAGCCACATTAACCTTGTGGCAGCTCAGGCCACTTCACATCTAGCGTTCGAGTGGGAAAGGCAAAATCTGCACCCTCGTCTAAAATAATACGTCCAATCTCTATTAATATTTTTTGCTGTGCCTGAAGAAAAGCGTCCCGACCGGTGGCAATACTAAAACAGTAGATTTGAATATTTAATGATGACTCGCTGTATTCAACAAAATATACACGCACAGCCCGTTGCTGATCTATTTCTTCGTTATCGAGCAAAAAGGTTTTTATTTTTTCTAAAATAGCAGGCAGATATTTAAAGTCTTGATAACGAATGCCTACAGTGTGGCGAATTCTTCGATTTAGCATACGAGAAGGCGTTACAACAGAAGTATTGCCAAACAAAGAGTTGGGTACATAAATAGGCTCAAGTGCATAGTTTCTGACCCTGGTTTGTCGCCAGCCAATATGTTCAACAGTACCTTCTATATGTTTGCCAGAAATACTAATACGGTCACCTGCCTGAAAAGGTCTGTCCATATAAAGCATTACACCGCTGAAAAGGTTTGCCAGCGTATCTTTAGCAGCAAAGCCTACAATCAATCCACCTAAACCTCCAAAAGCCAACAATCCTGAAATACTGATTCCTGCACTTTGCAATAACAACAAAATAGTTGAAATGACAATACATACCTGAAGTAACTTGCTAATGGCTTCAGATGCAGAGGCTGACAATGGTATATTTTTAAATCCGGACTCTTTAATATGATCAAAGGCAATACGAACACTGCGAAGCAGAAAACTGCCAAGCAAAATAATTACAATAATTTTTTGAATGAGGGGAATACTTTGCAGTATGGGTAATTTTATTAATAACCGAGATAGGTTAAGAAACCAGCTTATAGCCATGAACCACACTAATAAAGCCAAAGGCAATTTGACAGCTTTTAATAAAGCACTGGTATAAGGGTATGATATAGCATTAATCCTTAGGGATAATCTTGCCAATATGCGGTAGACCAGAAAACTCACAACCAAAGCCAAAAAAAGAATGATGGCACCTTGGACAAATAGAGCCCATAAATTTTCGGGTGTAGAACCAGGAAGTAGCGAGGATAATATGCTGGGCGTTTTTATCATTGGTTTGTCCGTCAACAGTGTTTGTATTTTATTTTTGGTTTCAGGTAATATGTTAATCAACTTAACTAGTGTAACCTGAATTTAAATGAGTAACAGAATAACTAATAAATTTGATAATTATTGACCTTTTCCAGACAGACAAAGGTGAAGGCAGCTATACGGTATATGTCTATTAGATAGTGTTAAAACAGCCTATTTGTGTGACCATGCTTTATGTCGGTAAAAGTATTGCTTGCTTTAACAATAAGTCACAAAACCTGGTAGTAATCAAGAAACTGTTTAGCTGAGGATGCTGTTTAAGTTTAACTATTAAAAGTTCAACTTAAACATACCAGTGAGATTTGGCATACAAGACATGGATTAAAACTTATCTTAATGATAAAAATAATCATTTGCCTGATCGTTTCTGTTTACAAAGAAAAAAGCTCTCTGAACATTAAAAATACAGGCTTAACTACTATCGGCTTTCGTTAGGCTGCGGTTGTTGCCATAAATTTTAGTACTACCTTAAAACCAATAGGACAAAGATACTCCAAAGAAATCTAAATCTTTGTGATTTTTATTAAATGTTCCATTAGCGTAATGGTACCAGCGAGCTGATAAATCCCAGTTTTGACCGTACATCATACCCACAGCCAGCCTGCTTTCGAAAGTAACAGCATTTCCCAGATCAATCCGAGAGTTTTTTTCTCCATGTAATGAAGCATGAGAGGTGAAGCCAAGACCTATACCTGCTTCAATATAAGGTGAGAATTTTCCATATTGCTGGTTAGGGCTGAATCGAAAAATCGGCGATACGGCAATGGCAAATAGTGAGCTATTGCTCTTAATACCTATTTTTTCCGCACTACTGACACGGCTTTTCCAATAGTTAATGCTGGTATCTAAGTAAGAGGACATATGCCAGTCACCAATTTCAAACATGTTGTAATTGATATCCCACAACAAGCTACTACGATAACTTAATATGTCTTTTTTTCCGTCATTTTCTATACCAATACCCAAGCTGGCACCATCGGGCTTAAAATCCCATTGCGCATGTGTTGTTCCAATAAATATAAATGAGATTAGTAAAGATGTGGTAAGCAGAGTCTGTTTCATGGATGGTGTCCGCATATATTATTAGACTAAATTATATTAAAGTCTTTTTCGGCCATAGCGGATAAACCTGAAGGGCATTATAGCAATGCCACTTCTGCTGAAAAACATCTATTTGTCCTCTGTTTATAAGAAATTAATAAAGTTACAACAGTTATTATTTTCCATACAACCTGTGTCATTATTTTAAAATATTGTGAGGATCGCGTGTAAATACCGGTGCATATGGCCGACTAAAATTTTCATTTAAAGTGTACCCATCTACATCAAAAGCGAGAATACCCTCAGGCTGATCAATGTTATTTTCGATAATAAACCGGCTCATTAATCCCCTGGCTTTTTTTGCATAGAAACTAATTATCTTATATTTCCCGTTTTTAAGGTCTTTAAAGGCAGGACTGATAACTTTGCCCTGCAACGATTTAGCAAGCACTGATTTAAAGTATTCACCGGAAGCCAGATTAATGATAACTTGATTTTTAAAATTATCGTTAATATATTTGTTTATTGTTTCCTGCCAGAAAGCATAGAGATCCTTACCCAAAGGATTTGGTATTTTTATACCCATTTCCAGACGGTAAGCCTGAATTAAATCCAGTGGACGTAAAATACCATACAGTCCTGATAGTATACGTAAATGGTTCTGTGCAAAATCAAACTGCTTTACAGTTAGGGTTTCAGCATCCAGGCCAGTATAAACATCTCCTTTAAAAGCCAGCACCGCCTGTTTAGCATTATTAGCTGTAAAAGGGATCGACCAGTCAGTATATCTTGCAACATTCAGATGAGCTAGCTTATCACTAATACTCATTAATCTGGCTATATCTGCAGGTGTTTTTGTTTTCAAAATCCTGATAAGCTCTGCAGATTTAATTAAAAATTCAGGTTGTGTCGCTTTATTTGTAACAGCTGTAGTCTCAAAATCAAGAGTTTTTGCCGGTGAGATAAGTGTAAGCATTTACTGATTCTCTTTAATTAAATCTTTAAGCATCATATCCCAGTAAATATTTTTATGCCATTTATTAGATTGTAAATACAGTAGATTTCAGAGTCCGTTGCAATAGTTTCAAAAGCATCAATCAGTAATGACTTCAGATGAAGTCATCTGATGAATGACCTTGACTATCTCAATAAAGCCGCCGCGCCAAGCAATCCTGGGTGCTCTGCAACCACAGCATAAACAGGGATATTTTTCATGTAATTTACCAAAGGGGCTTTATCTTCAAAAGCTTTGCGAAAAGCACTGCCCCCGAAAAGATCAATAAAGCGGGGAATTAAGCCACCAGCAATATAAACACCTTGTCTTGCACCTATGCTTAATGCAGCATTGCCGGCAACCCCACCGAGAATTTCACAAAAATGTTCCAGCACTTCAATACAAAAAAAGTCATTATGTTGTAATGCATCCTGAATTATATCTCGGTCTTTTTTCTGATGAAAAGGCAGATTTTTAACCCATCGGTGTGCCTTATACAGCCACTCAATACCACGACCACACAGTAAATGTTCTGTTGTCACACGAGAAAAGTTTTCCTGATCTTTCAGATATACTTTTACCTGTTCATCCCGCTCACTACGTGGTGCAAAGTCAATGTGACCTCCTTCTGCATCAAAGACATGCCATTGCTCTCCAATTTTTACTAATGATGCCGTTCCCAGTCCAGTGCCAGGACCAATTATCAGCGAAGGTGAATTTTTACAAACTTCTTGTGATGGATTATTACCTATGGGAACAAGATCATTTTTTTTCAGGTAAGGAATAGCCATGGCCTGAGCATGAAAGTCATTAACAATCTGTATTCGGTTAAGACCAAATACATTTTTAAAATCGTTTGCTTCAAATATCCAGTCATGGTTGATCAACTCAACCCGCCCCTCTGTCACCGGCCCCGCCACGGCTAGACACATAGCATTAATTTGACAATCATTATTCGAATTAAGGAATTTTTTTATAGCATCAATAGGGCTCCTAAAATCTCTGCAACGCTCTTTAGAGAAATGAATAAGCTCTATAGAAGATTCTGATAAAGGTTCACAGGATCTGACTAAACCAAGACGGATATGTGTTCCGCCTATATCTGCTACTAATTGTAATGGTTTTTTTTCTGACATAAATTATCCGTTAAAAAATTATGTTGAAACAACATCTGCTACGTGAAGTAAGTGAGAATTTATCTGATTTTGCTGAGTAATCGCCTCATGAAGTGGTACGCATACTATCTGATTATTGCTGACTCCCACCATAACATTAGTTTTGCCCTGAAGCAGCTTTTCAACGGCAAATACACCCAGTCTGCTTGCCAATACTCTATCCTGACAACTTGGGCGACCACCACGCTGAATGTGCCCCAAAATGGTAACTTTAGCTTCATACGCCGGCAGTTTTTGTGTAACTTGTCGCGCTATGTCAAAAGAGCGGCCACTATCACCTCCTTCAGCAACCAAAACAATGCTGGATGTTTTTCCAGCACGACCACACCTTTCAAGAGAATGAATAAGATTATCTAATTTACATTCGGCTTCGGGAATAATAATCTCTTCAGCACCCGCACCAATACCTGCATTGAGCGCAATAAAACCTGAATTTCGTCCCATAACTTCAATGAAAAACAAACGGTTATGAGACGTTGCCGTATCACGAATTTTATCCACGGCATCAATCACGGTATTAAGTGCAGTATCATAACCAATAGCTACATCAGTACCATAAATATCATTATCAATGGTGCCGGGAATGCCGATGATCGGAATATTATTTTCTTTCGAAAAGAGTTCAGCACCAGTAAAAGAGCCGTCCCCTCCAATCACAACCAGAGCATCAATACCCGCTTCTCGGCAGTTTTCAAACCCCTTGTCGCGCCATTTTTTTTCATAAAACTCCATGCAACGGGCAGACTTTAAAAATGTACCACCCTGACCTATAATGTTTGCTACTGAACGAGCATTCATTGCTTTGAATTTGCTAGAGATTAAACCTTTGTAACCTTCATAAACACCAACTGGTTTGATATTATTACAAACACAGGTTCTTACGACTGCACGAATGGCAGCGTTCATTCCGGGGGCATCGCCTCCCGAAGTTAACACCGCTATCGTTTTTATTTTTTCATCCATTGGGTTTTCCTATGACTCAATGAGTCCTGCTCACAGAAGTTTCGGCACATAAAACATGATTTGTTTTATGCGCCAAAACTTCTTATTTTTTATTCACTAAACAACTTGTTATCGAAAGATTATAGCTCCATGATCTTCAGGGTATTTGTCGACTGTTGACTTCCGCCAAACGTAAGAATGACTTTGTCACCGGTTTTATAACCAAATTTTTTCAAATGGCTAGCAATTATCATTTCTTTGTTACCGTCTTTAAGGCAATCGTCAATCTCCCAGTTAAAGGGATATACGCCTCGGTACAACGCCATACGTCTGCAGCATTCTTCAGAGCGACTAAAAGCAAAAATAGGTAAGGATGAATTAATGCGAGACATCCAAAGTGCTGTTTGACCTGTTTTAGTTAAACAAACGATACCTTTAATACTTCTCAGGTGATTTGCAGCATATACCGCCGAAACAGCAATAGTTTCGTCTGTGCTTGAAAAATCAAAAGCCATTCTCTTATGCGCAAGCTCTGAGTCTTCTTTGCTTTGCTTCTCAGTACCCGACACAATACGATTCATTGCAGAAACAACACAAGCTGGGTTATTTCCTGTAGCAGTCTCTGCTGACAACATAACAGCATCTGTACCATCCAAAACTGCATTGGCCACATCAAAAACTTCTGCCCTAGTAGGTAGAGAGTTCTTAATCATGGATTCCATCATTTGGGTGGCAGTGATTACAGGACGATTTAACCGGCGCGAAGTAGCAATCATATTTTTCTGTACACCTACAAGCTCAGCATCACCAATCTCAACCCCCAAGTCACCTCTTGCAACCATCACCGCATCAGAGGCTTTAATTACCTCCTCCAGCTTTTCCTGAGAAGCGACGACTTCAGCACGTTCAATTTTAGCAAGAATACCTCCGGTTCCACCTGCTTTTTTTAATAATCGTCTGCACTCCTCCAACTCGGCACCATGGCGAACAAAAGAAACTGCAAGGTAGTCGACATTGATCTTTGCAGCGAGTTTGATGTCCTCTTTGTCTTTGTCGGTTAGAGCAAGGGCAGAAAGACCTCCACCTTGTAAATTTATGCCTTTATTATTGGACAACTCTCCACCCTGAAGTACTTCACAAACAAGGCTTCGAGAATGCTTTTCTTTAATCTTAATAGTGATACGACCGTCATCAAGCAGTAGAATCTGGCCTGGCAGACAATCTGAAACAAGATTTGTATAGGTGATGCCAACACCATTTTCTGTTCCCTCAAATGCATCAAGATCCAGATCAAGAGTAAAAAGCTGTCCCTCTTTCAGGATTACTTTATTATTTTTGAAACGTGTAATTCGTATTTTAGGTCCCTGAAGATCGCCTAAAATAGAAATATATCGATTTTGATCTTTAGCAATTTTTCGTAAAAGGTTTGCCCGATCAATGTGATCTTGTGGATCACCATGTGAAAAGTTAAGTCTTACAACATCAACCCCTGCTTCTACGAGAGCTGAAAGGGTTTGATCATTGCTGCTTGCTGGCCCTAGCGTGGCAACGATCTTTGTACGTTTAAGCATGGCTGAACTCCTGCGAATAAAATAAACTAAGCCTGTCTGGGACAGGCTTAGTATGCTTTTTGGGGTATTATGCAGGAGAGTTTACAGGGATGCAAAAGTATGAGCTGTATCCAGCATCCTGTTTGAAAAACCCCACTCATTATCATACCAAGACATGACTTTCACTAAACGCCCTTGTACACGGGTTTGCGTAGCATCAAAGCTGGAAGAAAAAGCAACATGGTTAAAATCTGAAGAAACCAGTGACTCGTGATTAACAGCCAAAACTTCACTCATGGGACCTTCCAAAGCAGCCCTGCCAATAATATTGTTTACTTCCTCTACTGAGGTTTCGCGCTCAGCAATAAAACTTAAGTCAACGAGTGAAACATTAATTGTTGGCACACGAACTGCCATGCCAGAGAATTTTCCCTGAAGCTCAGGAATAACAAGACCTACCGCTTCAGCAGCACCGGTTTTAGAAGGAATCATATTCATTGCAGCAGCACGCGCACGATAAAGGTCTGTATGATAAACATCAGAAAGCACCTGATCGTTAGTATAAGCATGAATAGTAGTCATAACACCACTTTCAATACCCAAGTGATCGTTCAATGGCTTTGCAATTGGTGCTAAACAGTTTGTAGTGCAGGAAGCATTGGATATTACCGTCATATCTGCAGTAAGTTCTTCATGGTTTACACCGTAAACAATGGTGGCATCAGCATTAGAACCAGGTGCTGAAATGATCACTTTTTTTGCACCCGCGTCAATATGAGCCTGACAAGCTTCTTTACTTCTGAAAATCCCAGTACATTCAAGTACAATATCAACGCCTAACTCTTTCCATGGAAGATCTGCAGGATTGCGCTCGCTAAATGTTTTTATTTCATCACCATTGACCACCAAACAGTCTTCATTTTGTTCTACGGTTGCATTAAAACGACCGTGAACCGTATCATAGCGAGTCAGGTGTGCATTGGTTTTCGTATTACCTAAATCGTTGATGGCAACAATTTTTAATTCACTATAACGGTTGTATTCGTACAGGGCTCTCAGAATATTGCGCCCAATTCTTCCGTAACCATTAATTGCTAACTTAATCATAACATTTTCTCTGTATCATTGACTGACTTGTCTATACATAACAGCAAGAAGGGAATAATAGCTTTCACTAATGTTTATTCCACATACATGCCAAAATCTGTTTCTGACTTTTTGTCGATATACTTCTCTGATCCTGCGACAACCATAGATTAAAGCTCTTCAGAGAAACTGGCTTTTGTTCATCAACTGTGCTTTTAACTATAAGCTACGCAAGCATGGTATTACATGTTATATAACAGTGGTAAAAAAAACAGACTTTAGTATTACTTGGCTATGCTATATAACATACTAATTGTAGGTATAAAACCTTTTTGTCATTTTAAACAAAATCGAACAAGAAAACTGTTTTATTTTGTTCGTTTGGTTGTTTGTTTGTCATCTTTGGATTACTAACACGGTGCGACGAGCTCCTGACAAACACAAAAATCAATCCTGACTTATAAAGTGGTTATGGTACAGTTTCTACTAACTATGAGTAATTATTTTCATAGTCTGAAACAGATCATCGACTGTAAGATATAGTTTGTATGGTATGGCAAAGTATAAGGAAACTATATGTCAGTAATTTTAGGCATTGATCCGGGCTCCAGAATCACGGGATTTGGCGTTATCCAGCAGGTGAATCACCGGTTTTATTATATTGCATCAGGTTGTATCCGTGCAGGGACCGATGGCTTGCCATTCAGACTACACAGAATTTATGAAGGTCTTAGTAAAGTTATAAAAAAACATCAGCCACAGCATGCATCGGTCGAAAAAGTTTTTATGTCCAAAAACCCAGATTCTGCCTTAAAACTTGGACATGCCAGAGGTGTAGCTATCATTGCGGCAATACAATATGACGTTGAAGTTTATGAGTATTCTGCCCGAGAGATCAAAAGTGCTGTGGTAGGCAAAGGAGCGGCAGACAAGCAACAGGTTCAGCACATGGTGATGGCTCTGTTAAAACTGGATCAACCACCTCAGATAGATGCAGCAGATGCGTTGGCTTCAGCGCTATGCCATGGTTATACTCTTTCAGGTCAGCATAAATTTAACACGTATGCGAATGTTAAATAAATACCAGCTTTAAACATGCAATAAATGAGTGAAGTTTATAACTATTGCCATGTAATTGTGCTACTTATATAACAGTTAAAACTGTGTAATCAAAATAAATCGGAAACCTTTTATGATCGGTTACCTTCGTGGGCGAATACTGGAAAAAACACCACCTTATCTGTTGGTGGATGTGGCAGGTCTTGGTTATGAAATTCAGGCCCCACTCTCAACATTCGACAAATTATCGACAGAGGGTGAAAGTGTTTTATACACTCATTTAGTTGTAAGAGAAGATGCACAGCTATTATACGGATTTTCCAGCCGTTCTGAGCGGGATCTTTTTCGTGAATTGATTAAAATCAGTGGAGTAGGACCAAAAATGGGATTAAGCATATTATCAGTGTTAGATATGCGTTCACTGATTCAGTGTGTTCAGGAATCTGATGTATCCATGCTGACACGTATACCAGGTGTTGGAAAAAAAACTGCAGCTCGGCTGTTGGTAGAAATTCAGGGACGGATGGATAAATGGATTAATGTGGGAGAAAACATTTCTTTAACACCAGCAAATACTAATCACTCAAACTTGCAGGAAAATCATCAAAAAATTACAGATGCCATTAATGCTTTGACAGGGCTAGGATATAAACAACACCAGGCAAGAAAAGCTATCAGTATGGTCAAAAACAAGCAAGAGCTACCGACAGATAAATTAATTCGTCAGGCATTACAAACAATGACATAATCATGCATTATGGACAAATAGCATAACTTAGTTCAGGTGTAAGCTAATGTTACCGGTAGTGAGCCCACTTTAACGATTTCAAGAAAAGAGTGTTTTGAATGATAGAAGATGACAGGATTATCTCTTCGCAAACATTGCCCCATGAAACCCTACCCACAGAGGTTCGTATTGACAGGGCTGTTCGGCCACTAAAATTGATCGATTATCAAGGGCAACCGGTGGTTAAAGAGCAGATGGATATTTTTCTTCGTGCAGCGAAAAACCGCGGCGAATCTTTAGACCACACATTAATATTTGGCCCACCAGGGTTGGGAAAAACAACTCTGGCCAATATTCTTGCTCATGAAATGAGTGTACAGATTCGTAGTACATCCGGTCCGGTGTTGGAAAAAGCCGGAGACCTTGCAGCAATGTTAACCAACCTTGAAGCAGGAGACATACTTTTTATTGATGAAATTCACCGTCTCAGTCCAGCTATCGAAGAAGTGCTATATCCGGCAATGGAAGATTATCAACTGGATATTATGATTGGTGAAGGTCCTGCTGCCCGCTCAATTAAGCTAGATCTACCACCATTTACATTAATAGGTGCAACAACACGAGCAGGGTTGTTAACATCTCCGTTAAGAGATCGTTTTGGTATTACTCAGCGACTTGAGTATTATTCGCCTGAAGATTTATCCTGCATTGTTAAGCGTTCGGCTAGATTACTTGGCATTCCGTTGACAGACGAAGGTGCTGACAAAATAGCTTATCGGGCACGAGGTACGCCACGTATTGCTAACCGCTTGCTACGAAGAGTCAGAGATTATGCAGAAGTTCGGGGGACAGGAGTTATCGAAAAAAACATGGCTGATTCGGCATTAGCTATGTTAAACGTAGATAATAATGGGTTTGACCCGATGGATCGTCGATTATTAACGGCGCTAGTTGAAAAGTTTAATGGTGGTCCTGTGGGTATTGAGAGCCTTGCTGCAGTAGTCAGTGAAGAGCGCGATACTTTAGAAGATGTGATAGAGCCTTATCTGATGCAGCAAGGTTACATCATGCGGACTCCCAGAGGTCGAGTGGCCACAGATTTAACTTGGGAATATTTAGGGATACCCAAACAGGAGTGTAAACCTTAATGTGCTATCAATTTTTTCGTAATATTCAAATAGGTGAAGTAGAAGGAGGATATTAAGTGAAAGATAATATTTTTTGTAAAACAGTTATGGTATTGGCATGTTTACTATTACTTGGTGGATGTGCCAATGAGCTCACCGGTTATAATTACAGCGCCTCTGATGCACGCTCAGTACAAACGGTTAGTTATGGAACAATAACTGATATTCAAATGGTAAAAATAGACGGTTCGAAAAGTGGTCTAGGTCTACTCGGTGGTGCTGCTACAGGTGGGGTGGCCGGTTCTTCCATTGGAAAAGGACGAGGAAGTTTGCTTGGTGCCATTGGCGGAGCTATTATCGGTGGTATAGCTGGAGAAGCTGTGGAAGGAGCCGCCACTAAAAAACAGGGTATTAATATGTTTATACGTCTATGCTCCGGAAAAACGATTTCTGTTGTTCAGGAACTGGATAAAAACAACCCTATACGTGAAGGTGATCCAGTAGCAATAACTCAGAACAGAGAAACAGTACGGGTTACATATGACCCGAAAGCATTTTGCGCTGACCATAAAAACCATAGTCATAAACATAAAAATAAACATAAAAATAAACGAAATCATAGGGATTACCGGACTTAATAACTAATGGCTCAGGCCTTTTAAAAAAGTGCATTCAAGGGCTTATTTATACATGGTTTTGAAGAACAATCTCTATAATGGAAGTCAAAATATAGAACGTTTAACGCTATGAATTAATCCGTGTAATGTAAGCTTTAACAGAGTTTATATTTTTGACTCTTTGTCGTTCATAAGTATGATCTATTAATTCAACGACACGAACATATAATACTCATGAACGACATAGTAAATAAAATTCTAGAGGCAATGTCCTGCCTAAAAAAAACAACAAATAATGTTTATTACAGTGCTGCTTTATTGTACTAACGACTTTTCATGCAGAGCAACGTTCAGAAACCTTAGTCGTTACTGTGACATGAATGAAAAACATCTGAGTAGCAGGTAACAGTAAAGCGACCATTTTGCAGATTTCAACTTTCGTTTATTTAACTGAACAACTTTTAAATAGTTAGATAAGAGCCTGAACAACCAAAAAGATCAGCGATCTATATACGTAGCTGAGCGAGTACAAGACTATTGCTACGTAAAAGTATCTGTAAGAGTTTTCTTAAAAAAACTTTTATTCTGTGAGCTAATTATTTGATATTAAAAAGTATGATTTTGCTATCACGCCATGATTCGATGCTCTGATTCTCTCCAGAAAATACACATTGCCGTATAATTGTTCAGACTGAAACACCCTAAAAACCAGTGACGGGCAAACGAAAATTCAGACCTTTTACTTTATCGATGTCTAAGTACATTTATTTCATACATAACCATCTGATTCATATTTATTATTTATAAAAGTTTAGAAAAATGAAAAAAAACAGGTTTTCTTTATATCGGTATATACCTAGTTACACGATTTGTTTATCCGGCTATTCTATGAAGTATATTTAGTTATTATATGCTGTATAATTTTCTATTAATGCGTGCAAATAAGTGGATGTTGTGCCTCAAGTATAGGCACCCTCATCAAGTGGTATTTGCATTTTTTTAAAGTAGAAGTACTTTATTTTAAATGGTTGGTTCTATATTAAAAAATTATTTAGTGAGGCAATTAATGAGAAAAAACGTTGGTCGAGAGGAGGCCGAATCAAGAATAGAAGACATAATATTATTATATGCCGCAGACTCTATTGCTTGTATTGACGATAACCTGACAACAAATGTAAATTGGAGCGGCACAGCGGTTAAGGCTGCCTACAGATTAGGAAGAAGCCTTGGTTCGATGTTTTCTGACATTTCTTTTGATGTAGCAATACTCGATCAAGAGATGAGCAGAGGTCGTATGGATGAAGCTTCCATCGCAGAGAATTTATCAAAATCACCGAGCAGCAACGTAAGGCACATCGCCTCATAAAACGAACTTTTTGATAGGTTATCATTCATCTGGCTATGGCATACCCTGTTTTATGTCGCTAGTTGATGATGGTAGTTAACCTACCACAAAAAGGGGTTGTTGTTGACTTTTTATTCTTCGGATTTCAAATTATTTAACTGACAAAGAGAGTAAACATAAGAGCATAAGTATGGTGGTTTTTAAACATGGTTATCCCGAAAGCTACCTGTAGCACCAAATTATTCTCTAATTTCATCTCTAATGTAAGTTCTTTTTTTTTACTTTTCAATAGCATCAATACTTCAGACTTTTTTACATGACAATAGTCCAGTACTCGCTAAACTCTGCATAGACATCGCAGACTTTTTTATCATTCAAATTTAAATCTAACCTTTTAAAAATTAAAGGGATGAAACTCGGGCATTTAACTAAAGCTGACCTCAGGGAGCGGGAGATATTAATCAATACTATGCCGAAAATACCATGCAGAGGAAAATTATTGGTGAGTTAATGCCTCTGAGTGGCTACACCAAAAAGCGAGTTGCACTTATTTTTTCAATCCAGAAAAACTCCTGAAATAAAATAAATTCTCAAATCTTAAATTAATAATAGTTTTTAAATTATAGAAAATACAATATATTAAGACTAGAAAAAAATGCCTTAAGACTAGATAAAGATAAGCATATAAAAAATTAATATTTATGAAAACTGAGCGATGCTTCTATCATTTAAATCGAATCTGTTAAATAAGATTCGTTCCAGCGTTTATTCTGCTATTTACTGTTTCAAAAAACTGCTTGCTCTGTCTTACTACTAAATTAATTTGTGGATTTTCTGTGGTGCAAAGTTATTTGTTGTTTATAAACAGCCTGCATTTGTTTAAAGAAATCTTTAAGTGTGTTTGTATATGGGCAGTCGGGCATATTTTTATGAGAGAAGATCAATGTTTGTAAAAAAACTTCCTTTATGTTTAGTTGTGGCAATGTTTTCTTGCACTTCTATGGCTGGTTTTATGGCTATAAACAAGTCTAAAATACCTTCCACGGACATCTACGCAAAATGCAATGATCAAGGATCATATAGGCAAGCAACATTTAATATGAATATTCCATGGAAAGTTATGAGGGATAATGCTTTTCACGGAAGACTTTCAGGAGTATGCGGTTATTATATTAAGAAACACAATAAACACCACAAGTGTAAGTATATGTTTATTGGATCCGGAAAATACGTTCTATCCTCAGACTTAAGCATGGCCAAAGTAACTGATCAGGTATCAGTTCCAGGTTATAGAATTGAGGTCAAGCCTGCCCGTTATCAGTTCGTCAAAGACATGGTAGTAACGATTAAATAATTCATTAAAGATATATTTTTTTGTTTATAAAGACCCAAGTTAACCGTAAAACCTGGGTCTTTATATCGCTGAATATGTTCCTTTGGATTTCGCTATGTAGGTCCATCTTTTTTTCATTGGTTTTAGTGTGTCGTAACAATCATTCTAACGGCATCCAATCTCAGTGAAAGCTGTTCAAGAGCTCGTTTTCCACTTTTCATCTGCTCCATTAGAGCATTAATTTCATCCTCACGAATATTCGGATTAATGGCTTTTAATGTTAACAGTCGTCTTGCCTCATTACTGGTTTCCTGAGTAAAATTTTGCAAGGCTTCTGCCACAAGTGTCTTTAAAGATGCTTTTGCATAATCTTCAGCTTTTTGCATCATTTTACTAATAAATGGAGTTTGAGCCTTAATTAATCCTATGGCCTGATTTTTTTTCACTTTTTTTAGCTGAGCATGCAAACCAGTAATATTAACTTTACCAGACAGGTTATTCATAGAGGGATCCAGTAAAGTATGAATCACAGCTGGTGGCATAAAAACATCAAGATGAAGGCTTTTATGAGAGGAGGCTTCCACGATAAATATTGCCTCAAGCAGTGTGGTTCCTTCAGGGATGCTTCTATTTTTTAACTGTGCAACAGCTGTATTTCCAATATCACTGCTTAACAACAACTCCAGACCTTCCCGAACAACAGGATGCTCCCGTGTGACAAAGAGCATATCTTCCCTGCTTAATGCCATGTTTCGATCAAAAGTAACTGTAGCACCATCGGTAGGAATACCGGGAAAACTATCGACTCGCATATGATTACCAGGCTGAAGTATCAGCGCGTGCTCACTGTGCTCGTCAATATCGACACCGTAGACATCAAGCAAAGAAACCAGCAGTTTTTTTATGGTACTACAATCATCTTCAGCTTGAATTTTTTCCTTTAACCCCTCATGACGATGACTGCAGGATGAGCTCAGCTCTAGAAGAACATTACGCCCTGATTTAAGTTCATCATTGTACATTTTTGTCAAACTATTTGCCTGGTTGATAATCGCCTGACCATTTCCTTCATTATCCAAAACCCATGCTTTGAGCTCATCCTGCTGTTTTGCAAATACTTTACTGGCAGAAGGACAGCTTTGGCTAAAAGCCTCTATACCGTTGTTAAACCAGTCAAACAATCTCTCCTGAGGTGTATCGATCAGACAAGGTACATGAATTTTAATCACTTCAGTTTGCCCTATTCTGTCGAGGCGACCTATACGCTGTTCAAGTAAATCTGGGTTAACAGGAAGATCAAACATAATCAAATGGTGGGCAAACTGAAAATTTCTTCCTTCGCTACCTATTTCGGAACATATCAATAACTGAGCACCATACTCTTTATCGGCAAACCAAGCAGCCGCTCTGTCACGTTCAATAATATTCATCTTCTCATGAAAAACACTGGCATGCTGGCCTGTCATTATCCGCAGACAACTTTCAATTTCGATGGCTGTTTCTGCCGTTGAGCAAATAACCAACACTTTTTCTCTGATAAGTTTAAGAAAATTGGACAGCCACACGATACGCGGATCGAACCTCCACCAAACGTCAGCGTCTTTAATTTTTTCTGCTATAAAGGACTGATAGATCCTCTCTGGTGTTAATGCACGCATGTCACGTTTTGTAGCATTTCTACACGATGCAACATAATCGTCATGATCAAGCGCTATCTTGTAAAGCTCAGGTGTCTCCAGAGGATAGCATTGTACAACCCTGCCAGGAAAACCTTTAGTTTCACGGGTGTTGCGAAAGAGCACCCGACTGATTCCATAACGATCCAATAAGGCTCCAAGTAACGTTTTTCTCTCTTCAGAGCAACTGGCATCAATCCTAGTCTCAAGTGTTTTAAGCGTATTTGAATGAGTTTTTCCAAACAAAGTTTCCAGTTGCTGAAAATCTGATTTTTTTAATGTGTTACTACTGAGTAATGTATTGGCCAAGTCCGCAATTGAGCGGTAGTTCCCTTCCTGTTCATAAAACTTATCAAGTGAATTAAAACATTTTGGGTCTAAAAGTCTGAGTCTGGCAAAATGTCCTTCTCTGCCTAATTGTTCAGGTGTCGCTGTTAACAGGAGTACGCTTGGCGTTTGCTGTACTAGACGCTCAATCAATTTATATTCAGAACTACCGCCATTTTTTTCGCTCCATTGAAGGTGATGGGCTTCATCAACAACCAGCAGATCCCAGTCGCTCTCAAGCACCTTGTTTTGATGAGAGACATTACTGGAAAGCAGTTCAATACTGGTCAAAATAAGCTGAGCACTATCAAAAGGATTGTCAATATCAATGGCATTATAGAGTTGGCTATTTAGCAAGGTAAAACGTAGATTAAAACGCCGTATCATTTCAACCAACCACTGGTGTGTCAGTGTCTCTGGAACTACTACTAAAATGCGCTGTATTCGTCCGGTAAGCAGTTGGCGTGACATAATCATTCCCGCCTCAATAGTTTTTCCAAGACCAACTTCGTCAGCCAGTAATACTCTGGGAGCGAAACGGTCGCCCACCTCTTTCGCAATATTAAGTTGATGGGGTATCAAACTTATACGATTACCTGCAAGACCCAACAAAGGAGACTTTCTGATTTCTTGAAAAGCTTTTAAGCACTGATAGCGAAGATTAAATTCACTGTTTTTACTCAATTGTCCTGCCAAAATTCGCTGTCGTGGTTTTGTGAGGGTAATATTACCGTCGATTTCAGTTTCACATAACTCTCTACAGGAACCATCACTGGTATAAACTACTTTATACGTTATTAAACCCTCAGTCTCTGTACTTTCCAAGACTTTTAAACCACAACCATCATGGCTACGAATTATGTCTCCTGCGTTAAAAATAATTCGGTGAAGAGGGCAATTAGTTGACTGGTATATCCGAGTATCTCCGGTTGAGGTATAGAGCAAAGTTAAGCGTCTGCTTTCAACTTTGAGCACAGTGCCCAGCCCCTGATCCAGTTCTGTTTCACTGACCCATCGTTGTCCTATTACAAATTTTGTCATAAACGGTTAAGGTAATCTGCATGTTGGTTGTGTAACAATTAAGGCTGTATATAGTAGCGAATATCCTAATAGATACAATACCAAAACTTCAAATTGCTCAAGAAAAAAACTAAACGTTTTTGAATATAATGCTGAAGATACTTTTGCGCATCAATACTTTCATACTCTATCAATTGAGCATAATCTGCACAAATAGTATTGAGCTCAACTCAAACATATTTACCCCTGACTTATCAAAAACTTCCTTTTATATCAAAGCCTTTTCCCACTGGATAACATTTTTATCACCGTCTTTCTCCAACTAACTATTCGTCTGATTAAGCAATACACATAAGAAATAAAAACATATTAAGGAGCAATACTGGTGTGTTACAGACCTGCCGAGAGCATTACTGAAAACACGATCAAATCCTTCTCTTATTTTGGCTTGCAGGGATAAACATCTATGGGGTATATTAGACTACCTGATAAGCGCTGATATATGGATTTATCCGCATGAATGAACTATTTGCCTAATAATCAACAGCTTAACTTATAAGGTTGCAAGGTTGTTCTATGGTCAAAGTCAGAGAAGATCATCCTAAAACTGAAGACGGAAAGGTTGATTTATTCGCTTGGGCAGAAAAAATTTGTAAATCCTCACAAGACAGCCAATCGCCACTTCTGACTCGCGCCTGTCATTTTGCCTGTGATTTAATACCACACTCATTCACCACATCTGATATGTTTAGCCCTTTGCGAATGGGCATGGAAATGGTGGATATTCTGGTCTCCCTTCACCTTGATCAGGAATCGTTTGTGGCAGCATTGCTTTATCGATTCGTTCGTGAAAACAAGCTTGATATTTCAGTTGTTGAAGAAACCTTTGGTAGCGAGATAACAAAACTAATCAAAGGTGTTCTCGGAATGGCAGCAATTAATGCTGTACAGACAGAAAACGATAAAGCCGTCTTCGGAGGTAGCGACGGTGAACAACTCGAAAAAATCAGAAAAATGCTTGTTTCAATCATTAGTGATGTTCGGGTTGCACTGATTAAAATTGCAGAACGAACTTGTGTTATTCGGTCGGCAAAGTATTTAGCGCCTACAAAGCGTCGCCGTGTATCAAAAGAAATTTTTTCGATTTATGCTCCTTTAGCACACCGTCTGGGTATTGGCTACATCAAGTGGGAGCTTGAAGATATGGCTTTTAGCCACTTGAATCCTGAAGCTTATAAGCGTATTGCAAAATTACTTGATGAAAAAAGACTTGATCGACTGCAATATCTTCATGCCAGTATTGAGCAGCTAAATACCGAGTTAGGAAAGTCTCATATTCAAGCTGAAATTCAGGGAAGGGTTAAACATATCTACAGTATCTGGCGAAAAATGCAACGTAAAGGACTGGAATTTCACGAGCTTTATGACATCCGTGCTGTACGAGTTTTGGTCAGAAAAGAACAGGATTGTTATGCTTCGCTGGGTGTCGTTCATAGTCTGTGGAGCCATATACCTAAGGAGTTTGATGACTACATTGCTACACCTAAGGCAAATGGCTACCAGTCGCTCCATACTGCAGTAATAGGTCCACATGGAAAAACTCTGGAGGTTCAGATCCGCACCCATGCAATGCACGAGGAAGCAGAGCTAGGTGTTTGTTCTCACTGGGCGTATAAAGGTACTGATACTTCAGGCAAGTCAGATAGCTATGAGCAGAAACTAAGTTGGTTGCGTCAGGTATTAGAGTGGCATGAAGAAATTGATGAAAGCGTAGATAGTTTTGCTGACCAGTGGCGTGGAGATGTCGAACAAGACAGAGTTTATGTGTTTACACGTGACGGGCACGTGGTGGATCTACCCTCTAACGCAACACCGGTAGATTTTGCTTATCGCGTACATACTGAAGTCGGTAACCGTTGTCGAGGTGCGAAAGTAGGGGGGCGTATTGTACCGTTGACCTATACCCTGAAAACGGGAGATCAAATAGATATTCTTACAGCCGGTAATGCCAATCCAAGTCGTGACTGGCTTAACCCTGAAATGGGATACGTGGCAACCAGCAGAGCCAGAGCAAAGGTAGTTAGCTGGTTTCGTAAACAAGACAGAGGCGCCAATATTATTGCAGGTCAGCAGATGATTGACACTGAGTGCAAACGCCTGAGTATTCACGGAGTAGACTTTAATAAACTGGCTGTCTCAATTAATCTTATTTGTGCTGATGACTTGTTTTCTGCATTAGGTGCCGGAGACATTCGTCTGCAACAGGTAATTCGCCAAGCACAATTACAGGTTCAGGCTCCTTTGGAAAGGAGGCCAAAACTAAAGATTCATCACTTAACTGAACGGGAACCCGATGATGTAAGCATTGAAGGTGTAGGTAACTTGCTGACACAAATAGCGGGATGTTGCAATCCCGTGCCAGGTGAAACCATTATCGGTTATATTACTCAGGGGCGTGGAGTAACCATTCATCGAAGAGACTGTATTAATGCACTCAATCATCAAGAGCATGAGCCAGAACGCATGATTGAAGTAGGCTGGAGTTATCGAAAACAAGGAAATTATCTGGTGAAAATACGGGTAGAAGCCTTTGATCGTCCTGGTTTAATCAGGGATGTGTCTTTATTATTGTCCAATGAAAAAGTAAATGTTATCGACATGGCAACTAACGTCTTAAGTCGTGAAAATAAAGCATTTTTGCATTTTAAGATAGAAGTTTGCGATATAGAGAGACTATCCTCTCTCTTGGCTAAAGTGAACCGTGTATCTAATGTGTTATCGGTCTGTAGAAATGATGACATGGTTAATAGTTAAACATAATACCAAAACTGTTTTGCATTTAATTTCAAACGAATGTCAGGAGAAACAGCATCTCCTGATACTGGTAATTTTCACCTAAAACATCTTTTCAATAAACTTAAATTTAACCATTTTGCTTTCACTTTGTCTTCGGGTGTAATCCATAAGTGGTATTAGTTCTTCTTTCAGCATTAGCTCCTGATAATCAAGGTCAGCCAGCAATGACAGTCTTCTTGAAAGAATAATTAAGCTAGATGTTGGATACAGAGAGGTTGTATGAATATCACCTTCATGCCATATTTTAACGGCTGAAATAATGTTAGAATCTTTAGGTTTTCTTGGTATCACAAAACATTCAGCCTCTCCACTAATAGTCAGGCTCACCGAAGGGCACAAACCTTCAACGGTGATAGCCCAGTCAAATAGTTTTGCATTATGAGAAAGAATTGACTTGTCTTCCCTTGTCAGCCATTTTGAAGTAACAGGCATATTATAATCTTTTTCCAGAATATAAATGATACTGGCTGTGTATTCCATGGCTTTAAAACGCCAGTAGGCGAGTGTTGTGTTATCAGATTTTTTTATGAGTGACTTTATAGCCTGTTTCACAACTGCAATATTGTCAGCGTTTGCAAGAAAACTGTTTGCCGTCTCTGGTGTAGCAATAGCATCACGTTCGTGTAATAACGGCTCATTCTTTGAGGTATCATCATTTAGATAACGCATGACAAAGTGTGTCAGACGGGCTGTGGTGATCCAGTTATTGTCTTTACTACTCATCATCAGGAAAAGCTGGTGTAGATAGTGTTGATTTTCACAATTATCCAGAACAGATAGCTCATGACCAAAAGCTGTATCTTCTATATCTGTTGTTGCTTGGTGATAATCACTTAATGTACTAATAAGCTTTGTAAATGCCTTACCGGCTTCAGTTTTCCAAAAAAATGGTTTTTCGGGAAAAACATTAATTGTAAATGCGACATTTGCCAAGGCATTACTTAGCTTTACCTTATTGAGTTTGTAATAAGTGGTAAATGCCGGATGAATGGCTAAGATATCCAAAGCTGTTAGCAGTCGGGTAATTTCTTCCCATTCAAAAGTACTTTCATTTGATGATGGTATGATTTGAGTATCAAAAACAATGCCGTCAACGATGTTTTCAATGTCAGAGAATGTCGGATTCCTGTGACTAATTAAACCTTTAATAGCAGAAACATATAGTTGCTTTTTATCATCGCTTGGTAATTTTTTCACATAATCATCAGATTTCCCAGCTCTTATAATATCAATGGTGAATGCCCTTGATGTAAAACTGTCTGATGTTATTTCAGCATTGGTATTCTTTGCTGCCATTGCCTGCATGGAAAATATAAAGGACATAAGCAATAGTAAACAAGTGATTATCAACCCTTTAATAGAATAGCGCATACGTATAGCCTCTTAAGATATTTATTATTTTTTTACTGTAGACAACAAGACATTCGTGGTGATTGGTGAAACCTTAAACAAGTTGGTTAATATAAGTAACATTGTGGAGTTTCTTAAAAAAACCTGAACTCAAACTTAGCTGTTCTTTTGATGATTTTAACCAGTATGAAAGCTTTTAATAACCTCAGTTCGACGTAACTACACAGAAACTAAGCCCGTATATTAAATGTTCAGCGAAGGCGTTTTCTCTTTGTAAGTATAAGCAATCAATCCACTGATCAGATTGACCATAAAATTGGCCTTGGAACGGTGTCTTGAATTCTCAATCTGACAGATGTTTTTAAGCTGATCGTCAATGGTTTCAATTATCGAGCGCCCTTTCAACAACATCTTATCGAGCAAGATGATCAGCCTAGGTTTCATGTTTTTCTTATGGGTAGTGATGAGTTCAACCCCGTATTTATCCAGTAGCAATGCCACCTTTTCTTTGGAGATATAGCCTTTATCGCAAAGAGTTTGCCAAAAAGAACACTGCACATCTCATCTAATACAGAACGGTCATCGGTGTTACCTGAGATGCATTTCACGTTAAGGATTTCACCGGTATCGCTGACAATAAGGTGAAGCTTAAATCCGTAAAACCATCCGGTGGAAGACTTTCCTTTTTCCGTATCATCCCGATAAGTTCTATGACGTCTGATTCGCTTATTTGTACAGACGGCTAACCCCGTTGAATCAATATAAGAAATACCCGTGGGTTTGCCATAACGGCTTTTCATAAAAGCACACAGTGCCAGTAATGCTTTGAGCTTCAGCTCGACAAAGCGGTTATAACTGACCAGTGTGGGAAAAAGGTGCAGGTAGTGGCGCCTTATAGATTTAAGATAAAAGTTTTTGAAGTAGCGATAGCCCGAGCGATGAAACTGTACAACAATCGTCATGATTTCGCTCAAACTGAGCCGGCACGCACGAATCCGGTGTTTACAGTCAGATTCCAGTAAAAACTTGTTGAGTTCTGGCTCAAAGGACTGGCAAAAGTCATCCATATCACAGAAAATACGAGTCAGCATATCACTTTTATGTTTTGTATTGTCTTGAGAAACCATGCTATGCATGGAAATGATTGCTTTTAAAAGACTTCTTACGTCGAACTGAGGTTCCCTAAGGCCTTTCTTTTTTGTTCTGGTATTGCACTTTGAAATGACTTCTGCAAATCCTGAAAAGCTTTGCTCATTGCATCCGCACCACCGGCATGATGACTATCATCATTTATATAATCATCATTCGGCGCAAATAATTGGGTGTCCTTTAATTTGTTAATTTTCTACTTGTTACAAAATTTTTCCCCATTGTGTTTTTTTAGTGTTTTCTCAGACAGCGCATAGTAAGCACCGCAACAGACACAACGAAAGCTGTTAGAAAATAAAATCAATCTGACTTGTCGCGCCCAACTACCGTATTTATAATGCTGCTTAGAAAAATCAAGCACATTCAAATGACAATGGTCGCACTTTAAAAGAGACTGAACAATTAACATATGTAGAAAATAGATGATAATAAACAGAAAACACCCTGCTACTACCACCTTATGCAGTGTCGTATTTTCTACAGAGCTCACAAGGAATAGACAGGCAAGCGATACCAGCGCAGACAAAATTGACAGTGAACCCCATAGTTTAATCACCCGTGCACGGCTGTATACCGTGGCTAAATGTGAACAGTCTTTGGGGGTGATTTTTCTTTTTTTTACAGGATCATTTCCATGCCATGCTTTAGCTATGTGGGGGCGAATGAAACCGGCAAAACCTATACTGTAAAAGATTCCTGCAGTAGCTATTAATGGCCATGCAGCGTTAGTACCATCATTTGAGTAGGCAACAGGATTATCAGAAGTAAATAATAAATAGCTGATTAATATTAAGTGAAAAAAACTACTTGCTGTTATCCCCGCAATCATAATCAGAATTCGCTTTTTACGTCCCGAAAAATAGTTACGTTGCAGCAAGTTCCCTATGAGGATTGTTAGTAATCCAGGAAAAAAAACAATACTACAAAAAATGGTTGTATCAAATATCAGACTATATATTCCATTTTTAGGCATTTGAATATAGGCGATTAAAATATTTCTTAAGTAATCCATCATATTAATTTCTCTTTTCAATTTTCCCCATTGAGATCAATGAGAAAAATTGTTTAGTGTGTTTATTGGTTAAAAACCACCATTAGAGTCAAAATCATTATTATCAAATGGGTCACGATTACTTCCGGCGCCTTCGTGGTTAAATCCGCCATGACCTGCACCAGTGTTATTATTTAACCCAACCCCCCCCAGATGACCAATACCAAAATCGTCAGACTTATCTTTCTTTTTACCACCAAAGTGGTCACCCATATGTTCCATACTGTTAATGGCGACATTTTTTCCATAGCCTATCACTGTACCAACACCTGTTGTCACTCCAACCCGAACAGTTGTTTGGCCAAACCCATTGCCGAGCTGACTGAGTGCCATATTTATGCCTTTACCCACTGGGAACGTATTAAGCACACCCGACAACATGCTTTTGCCCATTTGACCAAAAGTCATAGAATGACCTGTTCCAATAGCCGTTAATAAACTACCAAAAGAACCACCTGTTGCTCCACCGGCTACTTTAGCACCAAAGGAAGCGTAAGCTTGTACTGTTTCACTCATTCCCACTGTAGCCTCAGCAGCTTCAGCTGAAAAAGCAGTTGATACAAAGGAAGCTATAAAACCTGCTATTCCACCGTAAAAACCCATAATAGTTGATTCTTCAGATCCATATCCTGCATTTTGCGCTGATAAATAGCCTATACTGGCACCTATCCCAAAGCCTGTAAACTGCTCAACAACATCAGGTAAATCCCCTTTCGGGTCTTTATACGTCAACGGATTATTATTGGCATACGCATACCGGTTAAAGGTAAACGGCTTATCATCATGCACCGTTTCCGGGTCTTGTTGCATAAAGCGGCCAAGCAGTGGATTGTAAGCCCGTGCGCCAAAGTCTGAAATGCCGGTGTCGCTATTGTTCAGCTTGCCGGTAAAGCCAATATGCACACCTTCTGTTGGGATTTTTCTTTCCAGCCCGTACGGGGAATAATCCTGCGGTTGCTTCCACTGAGCGACATCGGAAGCATTAGTTTGCTGTAACGGTGAACCTAACAGATCATCATGCAGATAGATCGCTTCGGTGGCGGTAGCAGCCTGCCTTGCCGGATGGTCGGTTTTGGCAATGATATGACCGTTCAGTGAATAGTAATCCGTGGCTGTTTTCCTAGTCAGGTTCTCTTTGTACAGCAACTGGTTATTAGCGCCGTACAGGGTGATTTCTGTGGTTTTATTGCCTTTGGCATCCGTGGCATCCGTGGTGAGCTGGTCGCCATTGCCGTCAAATTTGCATATACGTCATTCCCGTGAAGGCGGGAATCTACAAAAAAGTGTTGCTGATAAAATGAATTCCCGCCTTCGCGGGAATGACAGGTTTGATAACTATCTGCAAGTTTGAATCACTACTATGTGAGCATTCTAGTTGACGAATCTATGGGTGCCCTTTAATTTTTTATATACATCATTTAGTTTTTTGGGGGAACCTACAGCTACAGCTCCCCACTCTGTATCGTTTCCCCACTCAATAGAGTGTAATAGGATGGCGTTATACTTTGATAGAAAATTGACCATTGTTTTGGGAACGACACCTCCATCAACTTCCCATTTTTGCGCTACTAATTGATCAAGGCTTTCTTTAGTAGAAGATGAGCTCAGCATCATAAATAAGCAATTTGCATAGCCTTGCATACTTGCACAAAAACTTAAGGCTTCTTTTGAGTATTCGAATCCAACATAAGAGTAAAAATCAAGCGACCCACCTCGTACTGATTCAGAGACATTTCCCTTTGCAAAAATCGAAGAATCAAAATGCTGAAAATCCTTTGTTCTCCATATCCCTTTTCGACGATTCAGCCTATTATCTACCATTGTTATATGCAACATTAGGTAAATTTTATGTGTTGATAGGCTTTTAATGAGTACTTCAATAAGGTTGCATAAGTGTGCTGTAACTATATCAAAACCCTCTTTCACATTATAAGTTGGCGAATTATATTTATCAGTTAAAACCACTGCACTTAAACTGTTACCAGCATTTACATTATAAACATCATTATATATTGATACGTCCGGCACCCACTCAAGCTGATTATTCTTAATAATCATAATGGCGATTCTCCCAGTCATTAAAATGTGGTCCTCTATTTTGGGGGTCTCCATTACCAAAATAGTGCCCTTCAGAATCTTCTCTGATGGATTTGCCATTACCAAAATTATAAACTCGACCAGGCTGAATCCTGCCTCTTCTGTCATAATTTGGTTTGGTATCTTTAGGGTGCTCGCTAACAGGAATTCCATTATCTCGTTTAGCTTGCCTAAAAGCACCTTTTCTGCCAGCACCTACAGGACTCATATTTGCGGGTCTACTGCAACTATTATGCACCCAAACCCGTTCTTTCCCTACAAAGTAGGTGTGAAATCCTGCAACTTCAAAGTTATACGTATCCTGCTTTCGGGCATCAATTTTAATTCCGGAAACAGTCAGATTTCCTTTATGCTCGCTGACAAGTGTTTCGCCAATGTGCATTTGGTCTGCATGCACCCAATGATGGGTGACGCTATTCATAAACCGGTGACCAGGGGTAACGCCTACGGTTTGTGTATGACCATTGTTATCCGTCAGGGTCAGATCAAGGATTTCTTTATGGTGGTGATGATAAAGTTGGAGTACCGGCTTGAAACTAATCTTTCCGGAGACAGGATCTTCAGAACTCACTTTATCACCGACAGCAATGGCTTGTATTGGTTTTAAACCACCGTTTGTTTCGACCAGTGTATCTTTGATAAAGCAGTTTGCCGCACTGTCAGCTTCATTTGAAGCAGAGGTGTTGCTTGTACTTGTGTTACTTAAATAACTTTCTTCTACTTCTTCTCCAAGTTTATAAGCTCCAGGTACAGCTTCAAGGTTGCCGGAAAGAACAGCCGCTGTTGCTGCTCCAATACCCGCAACTTTCCCTAAGGCTTTTCTTTTTTGTTCTAGTGTCGCATTTTGAAAAGATTTCTGCAAATCCTGAAAAGCTTTGCCTATTTGATTCGCTCCGCCAGCATGATCAATTCCTCTGTTTAGAGAGTCATCATCATTTGGTGTGCCAAAGGCACCGTCAGGATCAATATAAAACAGAGGATTATTATTGGCATACGCATACCGGTTAAAGGTAAACGGCTTATCATCATGCACCGTTTCCGGGTCTTGTTGCATAAAGCGGCCAAGCAGTGGATTGTAAGCCCGTGCGCCAAAGTCTGAAATGCCGGTGTCGCTATTGTTCAGCTTGCCGGTAAAGCCAATATGCACACCTTCTGTTGGGATTTTTCTTTCCAGCCCGTACGGGGAATAATCCTGAGGTTGTTTCCACTGAGCGGCACCGGAAGCATTAGTTTGCTGTAACGGTGAACCTAACAGATCATCATGCAGATAGATCGCTTCGGTGGCGGTAGCAGCCTGCCCTGCCGGATGGTCGGTTTTGGCAATGATATGACCGTTCAGTGAATAGTAATCCGTGGCTGTTTTTTTGGTCAGGTTCTCTTTGTACAGCAACTGGTTATTAGCGCCGTACAGGGTGAGTTCTGTGGTTTTATTGCCTTTGGCATCCGTGGTTGCCGTGGTGAGCTGGTCGCCATTGCCGTCATAGGTGTGGGTGACATTCACCGGCTGGTTACTGAGTAGCCCTTTGCCGGAGACGTTTGTTAACCGGCTTTGATCATCATAGGCAAAGGTTTCTATAGCACCATTTTGCTGGGCAATACCGGTAATGTTTCCATATGCATCATAGCTAAACGTCTGGTTCAGATTGACTGCACCGGTGGCACTGTTTACCGCTCCTTGCAGGTTTGTGAGCAGGTTAGATGTGGGATTATACGTGTAGTTTAAGTTCGTGCTCTGACTGTTACTGCGGCTAACGATATTACCAAAGGCATCATAACCAATATGCAGGGTTTGCCCCTGCCAGGTTTCACCGATGAGTTGATTCATGTCATCAAAGGTGAAGGTTTTATTATTAGCCGGTTGCAACTTATCGGTAATGGCTGTGGTGTTACCAACCGCATCATAATCATAATGACGGTTAATAATCAGATTCCCGGCTTTACCGACAGTGATGTCCGAATCCATCAGCCGGTCATTGAGGGTATACGTCGTTACTTCACCATTGGCATCAGTAAAACTGTTAATTTTTCCACTAGGGTAATAAGCAATAGTGGGTACAAAACTGCCTACCGTCGTAATCTGTTCCAAGGCATTCGGCGTATAATTAACAGTGGTGCCATCGGGATAGGTGAGTGTGTTGAGATCACCCAAAGTGTTATAGGCGTACTGAAACTCACGGCTCAGTGGTTGGCTGCCCTGTTGACTGAACGTTGAAGTCAGCACATGGCCGTTAGCATCATACGTGTAGGTCCAGGAGTTTTTATCTTTCCCGTTAGCTGCCGTCTTCGCTGTGTTCAGCAGTTGATTGTCGGCATCATAGGTGTTGGTAACCGATGAGTTATTCGGCCATGTGGTAGTAAGCAGATTACCGTTGGCATCGTAAGTGTATGTTGTTGTACCGGAGTTACCCACCTTAGTAGAGGTCTTTTGCCCGATGGCATTGCGCCCGTAGGTCGTCGTGCCGGTTTCCGGATTATCTTCGCTAGTTAAAAACCAGTGACTGTCGTAATGATAACTTCGGGTCAGGCTTTTGTTTGCCGTTGTATCTTTTTGGGTAATGCTTAAGACATGCCCTGCCACATCCTGATTAATGGCAGTCTGTTGATCAAAATGACCGGAAGAGCCGGCGCTATTATTGGCTTGCTCAATATTAATGAGCTGTCCTTTTTCATCCGGGCTGCCATAATGGCGTGTTGTCGTTATCACCTTATGACCATCAGGATCTGTGACAATGGTTTGACCGGTTGCATCATCATAGGTGTAGGTTGTTGTGTATCCGGCGGGATAGGATGGGGTCATGGGTATCCAGTCTGGCGCTGTAATAACCGTCATACCAAAACCGCTACCGTTATAAGTTATGGTCATTCCCATCTGACTCAGCACCTGCAAAGTATCCAGAAAAACCTGTTTTTGTGTATCTCCTTTCAATACGGGTGCAGTGCCAGTATAGGTGTAGGCGATAACACACTGACCATTAACCGGAATCGGCTTTGTTGCGCCTTCGGCATAAAAAGCACAAGTAGAAGCAGAGTGATCAAGCACTGCTTGGAAAGCTCCCGTAGCATGACTGTCATGTAAATACATTGGATAGGAAGTGTCGTTATGAATGTTAAACTCAAAGCGTAAGTTCGCCGGTTTTCCGCTAATGGCAGTATGGGTTGCTGGTATAGGCGTTATGGTAAAGTCTGATGCAAAGGCAGAACCTACTACCACTAAAGTCAGGATACTTAACGCATAAGTTATTAATGTCTGTATTTTATTTGGCATAATTTTGCTTTGTATCATTACATCTCGTGTTACTGTGCCGCCTGCATATTATAAGCGACACTGGATTTTTTACTTGCTTTTTTTAATAACTTTTCAAGGTTAATTGAGTTTGTTGACCACAATATCCATCTGTACATTTCCTCCAATAGGGGCATTAGTTGTAATGGTGTAACCCGGCGAGGCAATCTTCTGATTGGCAAGATTATATTCATAATGGTAATCGTCCCAGTGGTCTTTCTCTGTGATCTTGGTCGGGGTGAGATTATTACCATTGACAATAAAATGATGATCATTTGACCAGTGATGATGATAAAGATCAGCAATGACAATGATGTCGGTAATCGTTCCGAGTGTTTTACTGATGTAGGTTGTGGTGGTGTTGCCTGTACTTAATTTTTCTTCAACCGTGGTGGTTGTATGTAACGGCGTTGCTGTGGTCACTGTCAACGGACGATCAAAGATGTCATAGGTGGTTTGTGTGCCCAGTACCGTTGCCAAACCATAAGCTGAAGGCTGTGACACAAAACTCTGTCGTCCGTAGTCATCATACCCGAACCAAGTTTCGTTCACCGGTGTTGTGCCATTATACAAAATGGTATGATCTGGCAGCCCTAAGGTATTATACACCGTGGTTACTTTTTTATTTCCGTGCGTTTTAGTGATTGTGGTCATGTTTGCCGGGCTGGTATACGGTGTATAGGTCCAGGTGGTGACTACCCCCAGTGGAGGCGTTATACTCAGCAGACGAAAGTCATTGTCATAGGTGTACTTTGTAGTATGCCCTAAGGGGTCTGTGCGTTGAATCAGTAAGCCTTCAGCACTGATAACATTTTTTGTTACATCGCCTTTCGGGTCAGTTATCGTTTGCGGATAACCGGCGACATAATCTGCATACTGTGTGGTTTTACCCAACGCGTTAGTTTGAGATATTATATCGCCTGTTGCATCATACTGTGCAGTCGTGGTTGTGCCGTCATCGCTTTCACTGATCAGCTCGCCGGCACTATTGTAGTTGCGCACAGTCGTGTTTGCTGCCGGACCTTTAACTCCATTCGTTACCGGAAATACCGTTTCATTTTGCGGGGCAAACACCCAAAGAGCCGGATTCTTATACCAAGTGGTATCCGTTTCACGACTGCCTTGCGGGGAAGTTTCCACATGGCTGGTTTCAAAGCCGTCGGCATTATATGTATAAGTGTTCGTATATGTAATGCTGTCAGTCGTATACGCCGAGATCGTCAGCACTGCACTCATCGCTATCATCGCTGATAATGGTAGTAAAAAAAATATTTTTTTCATCATATTATTCATCAACACATCAATTCAATTGGTTAGTTTCAGCAAAAAGCCATGTCATATTTTTTGCTGAAACCTGCAAGGGTTGTTCATTACGTTACACTGCTTTTTGAAGGGTTAATATGATATGCATATTGCCGGGCAATACGCCGTTAGTCACAATTTTATAACCCGGCGAGGCAATCTTCTGGTTTGCAAGATGGTACTCGTAGTGGTAGTCATACCAGTGATCTGGGTCCGTCACGCTAGTAGGGTTTAGGTTGTGACCGTTAACAATAAAATGATGGTCGTTAGAATGATGATGATGAAACAGGTCGGCAATAACAAGAACGTCTGTAATAGTTCCGAGTGTTTTACTCGTGTACGTTGCGGTAGTTCCTCCAAAATCTGCTTTTTCTTCGACTGTTCTGTCCTGTGGCGTTAAGTGAATGCCTCTGTTAATGGTTTGCGTGAGTAGCTCTGGTGCATCAGTCATCCCGCCGCTGTCTGTTAACGATCGTTTGCCCCAGTTATTTACTGTCATCTGACATACATTCCCTTGGGTATCTCTGAGGATTGCTTCAGCGGGTAAACTTTTATTCCAGGCAGGTACATAATAAGTACCGGTTTTCACCAGTCCGGTTTCAAAAACAAGGTTCTTTCTTTTATCCGGATAAATAATATCCGTCTCATAGTTTTCCTGATAAATACCAGCAGCATTGGTAACCGGTGGCAATATATAGGCATATTTGATGGTAGAGCCCGGTATACGCGGGCTATATTTGCTAATGCTGGTCACGACCGTTTTGGCATAAATATGATTGTTCACGCCTGGCGTGTAGGTAAAACTGTAGCGTACTCCCGAAGGCATCTGAATATCAGTCAAGTGATTTTTGCTGTTGTATTCCATACGCCAGACTCCTCCGCCTGGCCTGGTAATGCTGCTCAGACGGTGAGCGTTGTCATATCCGAATGACCATACCGATTTACCCAATGTCATGCTGGTAATACGGTAGGGGTTATTCACATCAGTGTCACTGCCGACATGGGCAAACGTTACTGTCACGCCATGATTACTGCTAACCGTTGTCGGGATATAAGCATGTGGGTTCTGAGAATATACTTGCTGGTATGTATAAGTAATCACTGTACTGCCATGGGTACTGGTAATTTTTTGTATATTATGATCAACCGTGTAAGTGACCCCTTCAGGAGAGGTCACACTGCCTTTAAAAAAGGGAAAATCATTAATATTTGCCACATTATATGTCTGAAGCATTCCCTTCCAATGATCTTTGGAATAATGCAAAGTCTGACTGACAGTAGGTGTACAACCTGTGGCATCAGGATAAAACATATGACTACTACCATCCGGCAGCAGGAACACCGGATAGTTACAAATATGACCCCAAAACGGACTGTCTTTGCCAATAGAAGGCATTAATCCGGAAAAAATATCCCAACCATTATCCAGAGAAATAGTATTACCGGCCGGATTACCGTCGGTACGGTAATGTAGTGTCACATTTAAAGGCAGACCGTCATTCTGCGGAATGCTGATCAAAGGAATATTAATAGACAGCATACCTGTGGCCGGGTTCACACTCACCTCTTTCGCCGTTTTATCAGTAAAGCTGACTGATGACTCTGGGTTCAGTTTGGGTGGCTGGGGCATATCGCCAATGAGCGTCATTGGCTGAGTACTGGCCGCTTGCTTATCAGAGGCTTCAGAGGTAGGTGGTGCCTTGTCGGGTTGTTTATTTTTCGTTGATGTCACATGGTGTGCGGGTGACTCTTTGGCAGCAGGTGTTGTCTGCTTACCCCCATTATCTCCTGCAAAGGCACTGCTGGTAAACAGAGTGCTGCACAGAAGTACAATTATTTGTCGTTTGTTCATAAATACAGGTAACTTGTAGCTTGGTTAATAATTACTTTTGATTATAATCGTGCGTTATCATACGCATTTCACGGAGCGTTTTCTACAAGATTTAATTTTTATTGTGTGGTGTGGTTTGTGAAGTATCTTAAGACTGACACACTACTTGTGTCAGTCCTTTTGTGGTTTTTAGTTTTATGAAGCTGCGCTGATGTCATTTGTGGATCACCAGCTACAGAATGTCTGTTTTATTGCAACGACACCAGATTATCTATTTCTTTATCTGATAATTCCGTAATCCATTGCTCACCACTGGCCACAGTAGGATTGTCCAATGTCTTTTTACCCTGAATCACGGCATCAATTTTTGGTTCTGTTGCAAACTCGATCATAAGCTGAACAGTTTTCCTCTTTCAGACGCAATTATCCTGCCAGTGCATAAAACTGCTCAAAGGCAGGGCGATCACTTCCATCACAATGCTGACCTTTTTTCAGCATTCGCCAGTACTCATTTCCGGCAATAGTGGCAGAGGCTCCTTCCACTGATTTAAACCCCAGCGCTTGCCACATCTTTCTCTTAATAGACCTGTGACTCTATTCAACGATATTATTCAGATATTTTACCTGTAAAATATCTGAATAACCTCAGTTCGACGTAACTACACAGAAACTAAGTCTGTATATTAAATGTTCAGCGAAGGCGTTTTCTCTTTGTAAGCATAAGCAATCAATCCACTGATCAGATTGACCATAAAATTGGCCTTGGAACGGTGTCTTGAATGCTCAATCTGACAGATGTTTTTAAGCTGATCGTCAATGGTTTCAATGATCGAGCGCCCTTTCAACAACATCTTATTGAGCAAGGTGATCAGCCTGGGTTTCATGTTTTCTTATGGGTAGTGATGAGTTCAACCCCGTATTTATCCAGTAGCAATGCAGCCTTTTCTTTGGAGATATAGCCTTTACCGCCAAAGATTTTGCCAAAAAGAACATTGCACATCTCATCCAATATAGAACGGTCATCGGTGTTACCTGAGGTTTTAATAGAACAACAGATGAATCATTTCATCCGTTGTAAAATAACGGTTGCAGATAGTAAGAAGCAAATATCTACTAACATCATCCAAGGCAGTGTAACTGTCATAGATAAAAAAGGAAGTCAGTGCAATAAACACCTGTTTTAAATTGTACTATCTCAGACCTGATCTGACAGTTAACCGTTTTTCATTGCTTAATAGCCTACGTTTAAATTCGATTATTTTCCGGGAGGATTACCCATTAATTAGTGGTTACTTTAAAAGGAGTGAAGTTTATGAGATTTTCAAAATCAGTTTTGAGAATCTCATAATTATTATTTTCCGCTACGATTGTTGCCCCAATATCTCGTAAACTTAGCGGATTTCTCATCTCATCACCAACTAAATATTTTAATTGTAAATCATAACAGGAAGAAATATTAGGGTGGATAAGTACTTCTATAACACCTGCCTTAGTAGGAAACAGACCGGCAAAATAGCGCATATCCCCCTCTTCTTGAAAAAGAGTATTAATAGTTGAAACATCATTAACTTCTACCAGAAAAGCCAAATCTATCATATTCATCTTAAATTGTTTTTTATACAAAGGTACGACAAGAGCACCAGGAGTGCGAGCAGCACTTTCAAGAAATATCATTTCACCCTGATCAGAAATAAATATCTCCGTATGCGCTGGACCATCAGTAAGTCCTAAAGTATTAAGACATTTTTTGGTGAAACTCTTAAGACTTATATCAAGTTGACTATTAGTCTGTAATGGCATGGAAAGACACGATTTTCCATATTGAAACTCCAAATTAGGAGCCGTGTATTCACATGCAGCCTGAAAAATTATCTCTGAGTCCATCAATAACATATCTACATGATAAAGCTTGCCTGATACAAACTCCTCATATTGATACTCCATATCAAGCATACATAAAGAAAATTTTTCAAATTCTACTTTATTATTGATAATGACAACACCTAATGCCCCCAAAGCACCACAAGGCTTTAATACAAAGGGAGTACCAACCTGTCCTTGAATCTGTTCAAAAGTAATATTACTACTAAAAAGTCCAAACTTGGGCGCCCTTATATTATTGTTTAATAATATGGACTTCATCAATGTTTTATCTCGGAATCTGTGAGCAATATTAGGTTTTAGCCCTCTAAGACCTAATTCAGAACGCAAATAAGCAGCGTCTAACAAATAGTCCTCCGAAATACAAAATATTCTTGTATCCAAAACATCTAAATTTTCTTTCTCTAGAAGAGAAAGGCACTCATTGGAAGATGAAAAACAGATAATTTTTTTTGCGGTTTTTTTTATGGTTTCAGAAAGGTTAACAGCATCACTATTTTCTATGAGTACAGTAACATCATGCTTTTCTAACAATTTTTTTGAAATAGCATTTGTTTTTAATGCTGTATTAAATACGATAATATTCAAAATTTATCCCTAATATGCATAATAGTCAGTATTAATATAGAAATACCACCAAGAAAGAATACAAAATCCCATAGAAATGAATAGCTTATAGAAATAATAAAGCCACTAACTAAAGGGGTGATAACATCCGATACAGAAAAAACAAACTGATATGAAGAAATAGTTTTTCCATTACTAAGTGGAGTTACATCTAATAATTCTTTAAGAATCGGTACAAAAAGAACAATTTCTCCTAATGTCCACACAATGGAAGAAATGTAAAGACCAAACTCACTGTTTATCCACTTAGACCCACCAATACCTACTGTAATAAGAAAAACACCCAAGATAGACTGTAACTTTTTATCTGTTTTTTTTAATGCTTGATTTATAGGTACTTGTAGTAAGACAATCATAAAACCACTAATAGCAAACATATTACCAATGGCTATTTGAGTTACTTTAATCTCTTCTTTCATATAAAGTGTATAAAAATTAGAAATAAGGCTAATGGCAAATAGGGAAAAAAGTAGGGCACAAAGCAATAATGTATAACAGATAGGAGAAGCGTTAGGGTTTTTATCTACCCGGACTTGTTTTTTTTCTTTATCAACTCTTATTTTTGATGAAGGAATCAAATAGCTTGATCCTAGAGTCGATATACCGGCAACCATTAAATAATAAATGAAATTAATATTACCTAGATGTAAAAATAATCCTGCTAACCACCCTCCAACAGCAAATCCAAGATTAAGAATTAAACGTCTATAAGACAGTTTTAACTCCATTTCTTTAGAAAGATAAGTATGTGTAATCGAAGCAAGATATATTGATCTGAGTATTGATAGAGATAAACCAGCAAATAAAAAACTATCTGAAACTAAAATATGACTTTTGCTAGTGAATCCAATCGGGGCAAATAACCAAAAGATTGAAACCAATACAGCTAGTAAACGATGACTAAAATAATCTGTTAACAAGCCACCAACTAAAGAGCCGATAAGACCACCAACTCCCATCAAAGTTATTGGAAGAATAATCTGCTCAGGAGAGTATCCTCTTGAGGATAAGTATATGGTTGAAAGGGACATTCCTCCCTGTATTAATGCCGTAAATCCAACAGCAATAAAAACACCATTCAACCGCATAGCGCTTCTTTAACTGGTGTAAAAATACAGTGTTTCTCGTTTTTCCAATCCCTGAATCCCCATAAATGATCTGTAACAAATATACGCTGGATCCATCGACTAGGTCTTCCTAAATCATCGAAATAAGGTTCGAATGGTGTTCTTGAATGCAGAGTAAAACGATTATCAATATAAATTGCTTCCCCTGGTTGAACAACAAAACCAACCGAAACACTACTAATGGCTCGATGAAAAGCACTAAATGCTCTTTTTGCATCTTGATGTAAGGGGTGGACCATATCATCATAAAAAGCTGCATTAATGATTGGTCTATCTCTTGAACCAAGAATCATTGGAACGGGTTTGGAATATGTATGCTTATGTTCCAATATTTCACGCCATCGTTTTGGCACTCGAATAATATAAGAATGAGACTTTAGCTGTTCGATATCATCTTCAGAAAGTAAGGATAAGGCCAATCTAGCATCAGATACTTGAGTTAGTGGAGGTGTATTAACCTCATTACGAACACCTGTCAATATCAATCCCTTTGGAGTACATCCATCACTAAAAATATACCTCATTGCAGAATTTTCTATGTGGAAATCAAGCTTTTTTCGTGAGCCAAGTCCAGTAAAACTATCAAGAGAAGACTTATCAGGAATTAGGTTATTAACTAAGCTACTACTTTCTGTAGATACTGCATAAGGTTCACCAAATAGAAGTGCCAAAGAACACAGTATATTTTCACTAACTGATGTCTTTTTTTCTCTAGAAGGAAGACCATATTTTGGTGTTGAAGGCAATTCTTTATCTATAGGTAAATTCTTCAATATAACAGCAGGTGGTGGAGAAAAGGAGTTCTTACATTCATAAATTAAATCTAAAAGTAATGGTGGAAACATAGATCCCACTATTTTTCTTAAGTTCTTCAAATAATTTTTATAACAATCTTGAGGATACTTATAATCTAAAAGACATGTTAACAACTCATCTTTAACATTATCGCTTAAAGTATATTCTAAACATGTTGTTTTTAAGTCAGCCAAAACTATACCTACATCTACATCTACATCTACATCTACATCTACATCTACATCTACATCTACATCTACATCTATAAAACAACATAATACTTTTATAATAATAAAAGTAAAGAGAAATAATCGTATTATTTATACCGTCACATTATCTGAAGATTTATTGTCATGGCTAGTTTACCCAATAATAAAAGGACTTGCTCTGATGGTAATTCTCTCGGGAAGTATTAAGAGATTTGCACAGTTGTTGTCGTAATAGTTTATGTGATTGTTTAACTGTGGTCATCCATTGTGCTCGGTCTACTGACCGAGCACAATGGCTACAAAATCATTTTCCACTGTCAATTTACCGATTTTTTCGTGTAAGGTTTGCAACTGTTTATCACTTGTTTTTTTCTCTGGAGTCTAAAAATAGTTAAGGAGCCGGATTCAACACTTATTTTTCCATTGTTTAATCTGACTGGCATGAACCTTGAAAGTGTCTGCCAACTTACTGATGGTCTGATCACCTTTGAACGTTGGCATGGAATAATCTATCTTTCTGCCTACAAGCAGAGAAAACTCCACCTTTCTTTCGAAAACTCTGTGGTAAATTCTGTGCTTTTAGGTCTGAATTCTCTTTCCCTGATAGTTGCAACGACGACATTTAATTTTAATGATTGCTACTTAAAACTCCGTTGCCGTATAAAGTTTTTCTTTACACAGCGTTAGTTTAATTCAGCATCACCCAGACTTTGATGCTAGTTGACATACCAGTTAATTTCGTCGTTTTCGCCAGCTTGGGTACTTGGCATTTCTGCTATTTTATGAATAAGATAAATCGCAGGCTTTAACCTGTATATTGCCTCATTAATACTTCTTGCCGGCACATCGATAGTATAATTGTTTCTTATCTTATTGATGACAAGCCCTGCAGGTTGTCCACCTGGCACTATAAACTCTTCACATTCTTCGGCATTATTTTCTGAAATACAGACCATGTAATCGTAGACTCTGGCTACATTCAGCAAATTCCTGCCCACAGATTTCAGGTCCTTTTGGCCATATAAATACAAATCATTAGTGACTGCGATCAGCATTAGGTTAAGTGAATACATTCTTCCATTTTCTTCGAGATCAGGAACACTTCTGGCATATTCCGACAAAGCTGAAACTAGATTTCGTAATTTTAATCGCAAAGCGCTACCTTCTGAAAGTAGTTTAGTCATTTGCAGCTCTACGGCTTCAGCTTTTTCTTCTGCATTGTCTGACAGGAGTTTTTTATTGATATCTGACAAAGGAGCAAGCTGATTTATCACCTCATCAGACAAAGTTCTTTTTATGCCAAAATCAGGTAATTGTAATGCTGCCATCGGATTTACATATATATGTATTAACAGCAACTCGTTGAAAATTTCAGCATTTCTGACCTTATATTCCCTGTTGTTCCTCACTGGCCGATTGTATGCTTTTTCCAGACGATCAGTCAGCAAAAGTATTACCTGATCAGCAGAGTGTTGCGATAAACTTTGAATAACTTTTTCAGAAAAGACTACACGTTTTTTAGTGGCTTTTTCACCAGACCATTTGAAAAAAGCTACACCAAGGCTTTCATTATCTGCAATAAGTTTGCCGAGCGCATTGAGTGTAAATGCTAAGTCTTTGTTAATGGGACATGGATTATCTTTCTCGCATGAGCTTGTTTCGCTATTACCTTCATTAACTAGGTCTGAGTTTTCAGGTGCTGAGCGATTAGCATTATTGCTTTCATCAGGCTTGTCTGTTGGAATAGTTTCTGAATTTTGATCTGGCACTGGAGCTGGTGCAGGCACAGGCGCAGGCACAGGCACAGGCACAGGCACAGGCACAGGCACAGGCACAGGCACAGGCGCAGGCACAGGCGCAGGCACAGGTGTAGGTGCAGGTTGTTCAGAATTGTTCTCTGTTGTTGAAACTGAGTCAGATGGCATGGCACCTTCAGAAGAATCTGTATCTTTGGTGTCATTCTCATTATTATGATTACTCGGGTTAAAAGGTGCCGGTGTTGGTTCTACTGGAGAGTCGGGTGGCTCAACAGAATGTTCATGCCCGCCAGTTGTTTCAGAGTCAGGAGTGGTTGTGGTCGATGGTGTCACAAATGTGCCGTCTTCTGCTGAGCTACTGTCAATACGTACGAGTTGATACGGGAAAACAGGTGTGCTTTCAGAAACAGCAACGGCAGAGGTGCTTGCGATGAATAGACCAGCAAGCACCAGCTTTCCTAAAAAGTGTGTTTTCATTGATACATTCCTTTGTATGAATTCATGAGAACTAAATTTTATTTCCTCTCTTGAGGGTAGTTTTTTTGCAACTACACTGAAAAGTCTCCCTGACAATCTTCCATTCCATTGACAGCTTGAAACACTAACAGAGCTTAATCTGCTCATAAATAACGTATTCCTGCTGAAAGATAGTGTCAAAATATCAGCTATCAAGGAGGTGACATTGCTTGGTGACAGAATAAAGGTTTCCCTACCTTAATAAACACTTCGCCGAATAAATAAGACAATAATAGAGTTTGGTTTTTCACATCAAATTAAGATAAATAGTTATCCTTTCAGATGTGCTTGTGAGATTTACAAAGTCTTATACCAAAATCTGTTTCATAACAGTAGTTAGAATAGATTTTGGTATAAGAATACTGATCACGGCTTTCTTTTCTGTACGGTCGATTGGTGAAACAATCTAGCAAAGTTATGTTGTGTTTTTTTATTCTTAACACCGGGTTGATTCGTAGCATTCGTTACAACCTCGGCGTTACCTTCATCAATAATTATTTTTTTTTATATGATTTTGTTTCAGCGCTACTCCAGCTTAGCTTACTGCGAATGTATTTGGCTAAACTGTCGCATTTACCACAAAAGTAGCTAAAACAACAACAGATTCTGCTTTTATGTAAAGACTGTGCCTGCGCATCATCTTCATCTTCATCTTCTTCATCAGGGTTACTTATAACTTTTAGTTTAAAGCTACCGTCAGGTTTGTAGTCCATTTCAACGGTGTGTCGAAGCTTTCCATCCGTACATTCTTCACCCTCAATACCTGCATTGTTGCATGTTTTATAACCATCAGTTTCATCTGTGTTTAGGTAAAAAGTTTCAAGTAACATTAAATGCCCACTATGATTGTCGCTAGAATCATCCAGATCTGGAGTATGCATCACTTTCATCGAACCAATCATCTTATAGAATGCATTGAAAAATTTAATTTGATGTTGATAAGGAATCTCATAAGCCAATAGTAAGCCTTCTGCAGGGTACAAACCCATATATAGTTTGCTTTCATGAAAGCCCAACCAAAGAAGCTGTGGATGGGTTTGTTCAAGTTCCTGACTCACTAAGAAAAAAGTGTCGTAATTTATCAAGGGTTCATCTACAGATATTTTACTTTTATGTATACTGAGTGCCTCCGATAACCCACTATCTCCTTTTCCAAGTGATTCCATACAGAAGTCTGCCTGAATTTGTTTTGGTGCTTTATAAGTATTGATTGAAGATCCTTGCAGAAAAACAGCTAGCATGGCTTTTTGTTGTTTTTCATTCAGTGAACCAATCCTTACCGGTATCGCCTTAGCCCTATCCAGCTCTGCCAGTAATTCGGTATGGAAAAGACCTATCCCTGACAAAATGTTTTCTTGTTCAGATAATGGGTATTGTGAGAAAACAGATGAGTTGTTATCCATAATCTTTGTTATTTTTAACAGCGTTTCTGGAAGAACACCCTCTACTGAACCGAGCATGCCAAAATGATTAATAGTTGATTTTACCCACGGTACTGTATGGTGACAGTTTCTGTCTGAAAAATAATTCTTTGCACAGGATTTGCTAGTGATGTCTGCTTTAAGAACTGCTTTTTTTTCGCCACAAAACAAATCCAGCCAGAAATTTTGATGTGCACTTGAGTGGAATTCTCCTGATTTTACTCTTCTGGCTTTACGATAATGATGAACCTTGTGCCCTAGCTGTATATATTTTGAAAATACATTGCTTCCTTTTATATCTCTCAACGCTTCCTTAATGACATCTAGGTCGATATAGTGAAACTGCGCTTCAGGCGCAGGTACTTGAAGTCTCTCATATTGATAATGCTCAGATTTTTCCAGCTTTTTTGTGAGATCTGAAAAATTATTTTTCCATTGAGCTTTTAAATCAGAAAAGAATTCGGAACTGTGATCAGGTTCTCCTATGATTACCTTCTCTGAAGAAAGTGCTTCAGACCCAACATTAATCCTTTTGGAAGAGCCTTCATTCTGGCTTTCCTCCAACACCGTACCGGCAAATGACATTTGTGAGCAAACAGCAATACATAAACTAGCAAAAATTGAGGGCAATGTGTTCAGGCAAGTGAGTTTCAACATTGTTTTTAACCATTGTTTTGATAGTGAACAGTTTAATGAAAGTGCTTATTTTTGTTCTGTTGATTTATCGCGGGGGCAAGTATAGTTTTCTTTATCTGGTTTGCACTGATTTTTTATTTTTCAATAAAACCGGTTAAACGTTTTGAATTTGTGGTAAATATATTTACACTTATGCCAAAAATGATTTCTAACTACTGTTATTAGCATACTTTTATGGCTTGCCGTTAAATACAAAGTGACGAATAAGTCTGCTATTGCAAGAAGCTTTACCGCATAACAGCAAGATCAGAAAATCAGCGCAATAAGAAGTTAGAATCACTTTTTTTGTAATATACAGCATATTTTTACCACACAATATATGGAATAAATGAATGCATGATCAAATAGCAAGAATGCTTGAGCTTCAGGATAATATGAACCTCAAAGTAAACGATAAGTGGCGTTTGCAGAACTTTGAATGGTATAGAGCTATTTGGATTGAATCAGCAGAGTTGATGGACCACTTTGGGTGGAAGTGGTGGAAGAAACAAATACCGGACATGGCACAGGTTCGACTGGAGATTATTGATATCTGGCACTTTGGGTTAAGCATTTTATTACAGGAAGGTAGGACAACTGAAGAGGTAACTGCCGCTGTTTCTCGTGCCTTTGCTAACACTGTTACAGAAATGAGTTTGCCTGAAAGTACAGAAAGGTTTGCGCAAAAAACACTGGAATCCAAAGGGTTTGATTTAAACGGTTTTTGCCGTTTGATGACTGCCGCAGAGATGACCTTCAACGATCTTTATTGCGGATATATAGGCAAAAATGTACTCAATTTTTTTCGTCAGAATCATGGATATAAAACAGGAGACTACAAAAAACTCTGGCAAGGTAGGGAGGATAATGAACATCTGGTAGAAATCATTGCCCGTCTTGACCATCAGTCTTCCACGTTTCAGGATGATCTTTACAAAGCACTGGAAAGCAGATACGAAACTGCATAATGAATTTCGTATAATGAGTGATTATCCGGCATTACAATACCTGACGATAGCTTTTAATACTCATGCCAGAAAATTGTGGTTCTGTTTCAGACCAAAGCATTATCAGAACAGGTTTATTTTTCAGAACCGAATGGCAAAACACACAAACTATACGGCAGTGAATTACCTAGCCGGCTGGATATGGCTCAAACATAACGAACACCAGATATGCGGACTTTTTAAATGGTTAGATTTGAACCTGAATGAGCAAAAAGTTGGCTATATCTATACGAAGCTTAACTAGCACGAGACTATTTCAGCGTAAAAATATTTGAAGTATTGTTTTAAGCCTGAATGATCAAAAAATCCGGCTAAGTTTATACTTAACTTGGTGAATACATGACTATAGAAGCATATAAATATATTAAGTATTGATGTTAAAAATCACATAAATAACAGAACTTCAGTCTTTCTGAGACTTATTCCTGTATACTATTTAGAATTTTAACAATCAATTTATTTTTTGTTATTTTCTACATCTGTTTTACAACCCTTGATTAAGCAGATAGTAATACCAAATACAATTAAAGGGTTCAGGCGTTTTATGGAATTATTGAACATTACCCATTTTCTAGAACAGTGGATTCATGCGCACCCACAGTGGCTTTTCCTCTTTATACTTGCAGTAGCACTAGCAGAAACACTGGCTATTGTTGGTATGATTATTCCGGGAGTTCTACTGTTGTTTGGCGCAGGGACCCTCGTTGGCAAAGGGTTTTTAAGTTTAAAAGTGGCTCTTTTAGCTGCTTGGGCTGGCGCATTTATCGGTGATATTGTCAGTTATTATGTTGGTATCATATTTCACGCTCACATCAGAGAGTGGCGCTTATTCAAAAAGCATAAAACCTGGGTAGATAAAGGCGAAGCGTTCTTTCTCAAGCATGGCACTCTCAGTGTTTTTACAGGTCGGTTTGCAGGTCCTTTACGTGCCATTATTCCTTTAATCGCTGGAATGATGGACATGCCTGCCATACGATTTATTCTCACAGTATTTATTGCTGGTGCACTCTGGTCACCACTTTATCTTATACCCGGCTATCTTGTGGGTGCCTCTATGCACTGGACACAATTTGTTTCCCAAGAGTTTTTCTATACCGTTATTTCTATTGGTGTTGTTTCCCTTGTCGCCAGTTTCTTATATATGCTCTGTCATCAGAAACTATCAGAATATACTCTCTTGGCAAAAAAATCGGTTCTACTTATACTTTCTGTGATATTCATAGCCTTGGCAATTTGTGTCAAAACAGGGCTGTTAAATACCATTAATGAAGATTTTGCCATGGCGGTTGTTCACGGAGAGACGTTGCTATCCACTCAAATAGCAGTTGCTATCACAATGCTCGGCAGTACGGCAATGCGTATATTATTAGCGTTGCTTATATTCTTTTCATTGTGGTTTTGGGGAAATAAAAAAAATGCGATAAGGTTCGGGTGTATCCTAGTCGGGCTATTTCTTGTGGTTGGGGCTTTTAAGTATATTCTTAACATTCCCAGACCTTCTAACATGCTTCTTGAACTTCATTATTCATTTCCCAGTGGACATACAGCATTTTTGACTTTTTTTGCCTTTGTCATTGCAGAAAGAATTACCTCAGTATGCAGATCTAAATTTTCCTTTATTATTTGGACTATTGCCATTTTTATCAGTCTAATGACAGCAATATCTCGTCTGTATCTTAATATGCACTGGATAACCGACGTAAGCGGGGCATTTATTTTGGGTACTATGGCATATAAGTTTTGGCGATTATTAGAACATAACTCTTATCAGGCTAAACCACTACGCCACCCAGTTTTCTTTTGTTGTACACTGCTAATTTTTATGTTCATAGGATCTGCCATCGGCTATCCTTTCACAATTATTGAATATACCGGACTATAGTTAACTAGCTGGAATAAACCCAAAACCTGCCTACACTAACCGGCGTAAGGAAGATTATTAAAACTAGGATTGTACCTTATAGTGGAACTGATCTCGCTAGCACAACCAATAATAGAACAAATACAAATGCACCCTGCATACTTATTAAGTGTTTTTTTTATTTCCGGGTTAATAAGTGGTGTACCCATACTCGGTGCACTCATTCCTGTCTCCATTATTCAGTTAGGTCTGAGTTCTGTGGCATCGAAGCTTCATATTGATTTGTCTCATATTCTCTGGGTTGTTGTCCCTGCTCTGTTGATAGGCGATATTATCGGTTACACAGCCGGACGTTATTTTCATCCGATCATTCTGAAAGCCCGTAGATTCAACCGATATATTAAACTGTTCGAGCGTACTGAACGTGTCTATCAAAAATATGGTGGATTTGCCATTATCCTTGGCAGGCTTACAGGTCCAATACGTATGGTTACACCTTTTCTTTCAGGTATTATGGAAGTGCGTTACCGGTATTTCATATTATTTGATTTTTTGGCCGCAATTGTCTGGTGTGCAACCCACATCATTCCGGCTTATCTTCTTGTTAACCATTCATTCTTGTCGCACCTTAAGTCACTTATTACTTAACTGATGCCAGTTAATGAGTAGGACAACCTTTATCTGCTGACCTGAAAGCTCTATTTTTGCTGGTAAGGTATAATCATCAACAGTCACGTAGTGACTATAAACCACTCTCCAGCCCAGCTGCTTTAGGCTTGTCAGCTGCCCGTGACCATTCAAAAGAAAAATAGCATGCTCTGCATTTTTAGACTCTGGTACAGGTATTCCCAAAACCCAGTAGCGCATGGCATCTACAGGAATGTTCCAGCCTGTTTCTTCCTCCAGTAGTGCCTCTCCAGAACTTGAAGACAAAGAGCTTTTTCCAGGTACAGACAATGTTACCATAGTGCCTGATTTACCCGATAAATGTGCCAGTATTCTGCCAAAAGGACCGCTGAAAACAATAGAGTAATCTTTATTCTTTTGCGTCCAATTAATATTAAGGCTCCCGGAGCCTTCAGGCGAACGAATGCCAGCCCTGCCTATGATATCCCACTGCGTAACAGATCTCATCTTTTCTCTGTGAGCTTTCCAGGCAATCTGTTCTTTAGCAACAGAGTTAAATACTGCTGATGACGCAGGATTTTGAGGCTGTAGTTGCAACGCACACCCAGAAAGAAACAACAACATCAGCAATGGTAAAACAATTACATAACGGCTCACGCTTTAAACCTTCCCCCTGCATTTATCCATCCAGATAATACGTAAAAAAACAACGTATTTGCACAAATTATCATGTTAATCAGCATAAAATTAAGTTAAAACTACTTAAGTCTTTTTCGTATTGACTATACTGACAAACTTGTTGTTATAGTCTGAGAAGAACATAATGATATTCATACATAATAACCTTAAAAGATTTGTCCAACTTATAAGCTACGTTGTAGTCAGCACTCTGCTTATTTTTTCTCTCAATGTTGCAGGCGCAGCCACACTATTTCAAATATATAAAACCTGCGATTATGCTCAGGAAAATTATTTAACCTATGTTGGAGATTTAATACATCAGCCAGAAGACTCAAAGCTGAATGAACCTTTCATCAAGATCAGTAACAGTACAAACTGCCAAAATATGATTAGTTTTAACCACACAGGGTTAAAAGTTATAGTCCTTAAAATCGAAGAAGCTCCTATATACGAAAATAGTGCTTTCTCCCAAGTTGATGACGGTAACTTTATCTCAATTGTTGAGAGTTTATCATCTGCATGCACGAATACAAGCACCGAATTTCATACTGAATACTTAGTCGTTAAAACAATAAAAAATGTAATGCAAGGTCACATGAAGGACAGTCACAATAGTAGTGTATATGCAAGCTTTAATATTGAGCAATCAGAGTATACATTTCTAAACAGCTTATTTAACTCTTCCCGCCTTGCTGTAGGTAAAGCCAAAGAGTTAATAATTCCCTACACAAACACATTGCTGGGCATCAATCCTGAAAGTAAAATTAAATTAGCTTTATTGGTTAATTCAGAAAAAGACGCCGTTGTGGGTATCAAAATTTTTTGGGGTGATAGTACAGACGTCAAAAATATTTATCTTATCCATTCTCATTTCAACAACTGGTTAACGGGTAATGATACATTCCACCCTATGGCGTTGGAAAAGCCTAAAAGAAAAGCACTACAAGCGCAAGTACATGACTTTCAGAAAGAGAAGCGAAACACAAAAGAGAACGCTATATCCATATCTAAATCTGTTTTATCAAGACACGATCATTTGCCACCTTCTCGTGCAGGCAATTTAGATTTTGGCCATGAAAACTGTGCAATACTTACAGCAGAAACTGGTGGTGCCAGGAAAAGCATGAGAGCTTGGTCTGCTTCTGATCCGAAGGAGCATATTTATGCTGAACCTGTATTTAAAGTTTCTCCGCATGGGAGCGGTCCCCTTTCGGCCAGAAAATTATCAGAGGATGAATATATTGACATGAAAGTAAATTGTAAGCCAGCTGACCCTCAAGGTACATACTTTTTACCTCAAGTGTTACTTAATGATGCAAAACAACTTGACGAATCAGAAAGCCATCACCTGCATATATTGTGTCAATCCGTTCAGTCATTGCCCTGTTCCGGAAGTTTAGAGGTTTCTTTCCCAGATAAAACAGGAGCATTTAAAAAATTTCTGGTATCTTCGGCAATAAATTCTGACAAAACAGGAAGTACCTGCAAAATTTACAGGCTTAACTCAATGACAATGGACTAGCTTTTCGATTTTGTTATCGTAGCTAATAATAGACTGCTTTTTTTATTTGGGCTGTTTCTCTGACATCAATCATTTTGTTATAATACACATCCGTTTATAAAACAGTGCCTGAAATCAGAAAATGACTTAATCTGAAGGGCTACTTAATTTAATAGCGAAAATTTTGATATGGGCAAAAAAACATGAGTAGCTAAAAAGGTATTTCGTATTTTCTATGACATTTCTGGTTGTTGGCATTAATTATCAAACTGCATCAGTATCAGTGCGAGAGCAATTAACTTTTGCTCCGGAGTCTCTTGTGCCTGCATTACATAATGTTATTACGCAACAAGGTGTTGAGGAAGCGGTTATTCTCTCTACCTGTAACCGTACTGAAATTTATATCTATGGTACTATAACGCCAAAAGATCTTAAAACTTGGTTGACGAGATATCATCTTATGACACTGCCTCCGGACGACCATCATTTCTACAGCTATGAACAAAAACAAGCCATAATTCACGCAATGCGCGTTGCCAGCGGTTTAGACTCGCTGGTTCTTGGCGAACCTCAAATTCTTGGTCAGCTCAAATCTGCCTACGCTGTTGCTCACACAGCCAAAACATTAGGTGGACCGCTGGAACAAATGTTTCAACACACTTTTCATGCGGCCAAAAAGGTCAGAACCAATACGGCCATTGGAGAGAACCCTATCTCAGTAGCCTATGCTGCAGTGCAATTGGCCAGCCATATTTTTACAGATCTTACTAAGAAAACTGCCCTATTAATTGGTGCTGGAAAAACAATTGAGCTAGTGTACCAGCACTTACGTCAAAATCACACTCAGTATATTTTTGTTGCCAACAGAACCCAAGAGCGTGCGTGGCAACTAGCCACTCACCGGGAGTCTCAGGCAGTTTTGTTAGGAGATATTCCAGATATTCTTCATAAAGCTGATATTGTAGTGGCCTCTACTGCTAGCCAGCTCCCTATATTAGGTAAGGGAGCAGTAGAAAATGCGCTCAAACGCCGAAAGCATAGCCCCATATTAATGGTAGATATTGCACTGCCCAGAGATATTGAACCCGAAGTAGGTGAGCTTTCCGACGTGTATCTCTATTCTGTAGATGACCTGCATGAAGTTATCAAAGACAATGTCAACAGTCGCAAAAAAGCAGCTGATGTTGCCGAACAGATAATCGAGAAGAGTTCAGAAGATTTTACTGTCAAACTTCGTGGACGCTCTGCAATCAATACTTTGAAATTATACCGGCAACAAGTTGAAAATTTACGCCAGCAAGAACTAAACAAGGCTCTTCGTTTGATCGCTGCCGGAAAGCCTTTAGAAGAGGTTTTACAGCAACTGGCTAACAATCTTACAAATAAACTCATACATTCCCCGTGCGTTGAAATTCGTAAGGCCGGTGGTAATGGTGATACAAAAAAACTAGACTGGGCAAAAGAATTGCTAGGTCTTTCAACGACTGAAGTTTTAAAAAATCATGAAAGAATCCTTAACTAATCGACTGGATCATCTTAATGATCGCTTTAATGAACTAAGTGCATTGCTCAGTGACGCTGAAGTCATTAATAACCAGGAAAGATTTCGGCGCTACTCTCAGGAGTATGCTGAGCTTGAGCCTATTGCACAATGTTTCACCGCATACCAGCAATTACAAAGCGACAAAAAAGAAGCTGAGCAGTGGATTCGGGAAGCAGACAAAGACATGCGTTTGCTTGGAGAAGAATCCTTACAGGAAATACAGCCAAAAATAGAAGCAATGGAAAATGAGCTTCAGGTATTACTGCTTCCTAAAGATCCTGATGATGGAAATAATGTTTTTTTGGAAGTTCGAGCCGGCACAGGTGGTGATGAAGCAGCTCTATTTGTTGGTGATCTTTTTCGTATGTATTCGCGTTATGCCGAAAGAAAAAACTGGAAAATAGAAATTATCAACGGAAACAGTGCAGAAGTGGGTGGTTATAAAGAGATCATCACCCGAATTATAGGGCAGGATGTATATGCTCACCTTAAATTTGAATCCGGAGCTCACCGCGTTCAACGTGTACCTGCTACTGAATCCCAGGGCAGAATTCATACTTCTGCCTGTACAGTAGCTGTTATGCCTGAGGCAACTGAACAGGCAGAAATTAATATTCGTAAAGAAGACTTACGCATCGATACTTATCGTTCTTCCGGTGCCGGTGGACAGCATGTTAACACCACAGATTCAGCTGTTCGTCTGACACATATTCCCACAGGGGTCGTGGTAGAATGTCAGGATGAACGATCTCAACACAAAAACAAGGCCAAAGCGATGGCTTTGCTAAGTGCAAAGCTCACGCGGGCACAACAGGAAGCACATCAAAAATCTATGGCTGATCAGCGAAAGAGTTTAGTTGGCAGTGGAGATCGTTCCGAACGTATTCGTACTTACAACTATCCTCAGGGGCGGGTAACTGACCATCGCATAAACCTGACACTATACAAGCTACCTGAAATTATCGAAGGTGACCTAAACCCTGTTATTCTACCATTGATGCAGGAATATCAGGCTGAACTTCTCGCCTCAATGAGTGACGAACCCTAAAAGTCAATGATGTAGCATGACTATTAAAGAACTATTAGAAACAGCAACAACAAAACTGGCAGTACATAACGGCAACACACCCCAGTTGGATGTTGAGTTACTAATCTCCTATGCCCTTGGTCGTTCGCGTACTTGGTTGTACACCTATCCAGAGTATGTAATTAGCAAAATGGAACAATCTCATATAGAACAATTGATTGAGCGTCGCATTAAGGGTGAGCCTATAGCATATATCACAGGTGAAAAAGCTTTCTGGACGTTAAATATGAAAGTAAGTCCTGCCACACTAATCCCCCGACCAGATACCGAGTGCCTGGTAGAGGCGATTCTTAATCTGGTTGTTTCCAAAGATCAATCCTTACTGGATTTAGGTACAGGAACCGGAGCTATTGCTTTAGCTATCAGCTCAGAAAGACCAGACTGGCAAGTTACTGGTGTCGATATTAAAGCATCAGCCGTTGCGCTGGCGAATGAAAACGCTTTACTGAATAACATACCCAATGTTGTTTTTAAGCAAAGCAACTGGTTTGAAAAAACCTTTGGTCAAACCTTCGATCTCATCGCAGGTAATCCACCGTACATAGAAGAAAAAGACCCTCATCTAACGAAAGGGGATGTTCGTTTTGAACCTCATTTAGCACTGGTTTCAGGGAAAGATGGTTTAGATGACATTCAGATAATATGTCAACAGGCGCCCCAATACCTTAACCATAACGGGTGGTTATTACTTGAACACGGATGTTCGCAAACACAGAACGTCAAACAACTATTTATGGCAGCAGGGTTCAGCAACATAGAAACCTTAAAGGATTTAGCAGGACTGGATAGAGTGACGAAAGGGCAACTATGTCATGAATGATGATCAACTGATGCGGTACAGCCGGCATATTATGCTTCCAGAGATTGATATAGAAGGACAACAGAAACTATTAAGCTCTCATGTATTCATTGTCGGAGCAGGCGGTCTCGGTTGCCCTGTAGCTTTATATCTTGCCAGTGCAGGCACAGGTACTCTGACAATAAGCGACTTCGATAAAGTAGAGGCGAGTAATCTTCAGAGACAGATAGCTCACACCACGAAAGACCTGGGAATATTAAAAACAGAATCACTAAAAACGTCTGTTGGGGCAATTAATCCTGATATCACCGTCAACACTTGTGGCAAGCTAACAGAAAAAGAGCTACTCACTGCCATTAGCCAAGCTGATGTTGTGGTAGACTGCTCAGACAATTTTCCAACTCGTTATTGTCTTAACCGGTTATGTGTAAAAACTCAAACCCCTCTGATTTCAGGTACAGCCATTGAGTTTCGTGGTCAGGTCAGCACATTTAAACCGGGAAAAAACAATCCCTGCTATCAATGCTTATATCCCACAAGGTCTGATAAGACACTGTCCTGTTCAGAGTCTGGAGTTATCTCTCCACTAGTAGGTATTATCGGCTCAATGCAGGCTTTAGAAACGATAAAACTTATAACGCAAACTGGTTCACTATTAAGTGGCAGGCTATTACTTATCGACGGACTCACCATGAACATCCAAACATTAACAGTGAATAAAGATACAGAGTGCGATATTTGTAAAAACACATCCCAGCTCTGAAAAATAGTCAAAAATATTTGTATAATACCAATTTCGACTTCTAACTTCTTAACTTGCGCTACTTTTCTGATCTTGCTGTTATGCGTTGCATCTCCTCGCAATAGCAGGCTTATTCGTCACTCGCCTTTAACAGCAAGCCATAAAAGCATATTCATAACTGTAATGATGAAATAGGTTTTGGTATAACGCATCAGCAAGCTGCTCTGACAGTTTAAGCACAAAAACAAACACGTCCTGTCTAAGTATTCAAAGCCATTTTAATTGAGGATTTTTCATGCAGTCAACCAGCTTATCTGTACTGCGGAGCAACCCGTCAATTCAGCAAAAAACAACATTCTCTGACAACGATGATAATCAGCAAACAGATGTATACAAACTATGGATTTTTGGTTACCGTTACGTTAGTGCCGTTGACAATCTTCCTAATTTTATAGAAAAGACGGAAAAGTGGGGAGAGCAGGAGAAGGTCAGAACAAAAAAGTCTCCCATCCCCAGATTATCGGAAAGATGTGTTGATGAAGTTGTAAAATATATTGTTGAACTAGCAGCCAACACTAATGAAATAGATATACTGAAACTTAAAAGTTACCCACTCATGACCCTGCCTGATAACTTGTGTGATTTAAAGCATCTCACCTCACTCACGGTATCGGATGCTAAACTGGAACCTTTCACTCAGACATTTAAACTTCCACCATTGCTGGAAAGTCTGGATCTGTCTGGTAATGCTTTGACTTCTGTTTCCAAACTCTGCTTTAATCTTCCACGATTAAATGAACTACGCTTGGGTGCTAACAGGCTTTCAAGTCTTCCTGACAGTTTTGCTATGCTTACTAATCTGGAGATACTTAGCCTGGTACTTAATAGTGATTTTGCGACAATTCCTGAGGTTGTTCTCTCTTTGAAAAAACTTAAAAGTCTGTATGTTGGCAGAGATGGAACTTTCCAGATTCCAGAAAAAATCAGCCAACTCAAGTCCCTACGTCTTCTATCGGTAACTGGCAGGGATAATTGTGCACCAGAATTCCCCAGAGCCCTGTTATCTCTCAGCGGGTTAACATCACTGTCATTGAGTGATACTCATGTAGAAGCTATTCCTCCAATGATCAATGCTCTGAGTAAGCTTGAAACCCTGAGTTTGATAAGGGTTTTTCTTTCCCTGATACCAGAAGAAATTGGCGAACTAAACAAGCTGAAAGAACTGACGTTAGTTAATAATCAGTTAAAAGAATTACCACACGGCATCACAAAACTTAAGGAGTTGAGTTTACTGAGAATATCTTCCAACCTTTTTAAAGTGACTATTTTTGATAAAAACCTTCTGGCTATTCTTAATCAACTACCTGCAACCTGTAACATTGATGTATGTGAAATTAAAAATGCAGGAACCGGCACCAAGCTCAGGCAGGTCGAAGAAAATATCAGAATAAGGCAGGAAAGAAAATCATTACAGAACAAAGTATTATGAAGTTGCTCTATGGTCTGGAACTGCTTCTTGAATAACGCTCAACATTACAAATGATTGTACTCATACTTGTCGCCACACAATTTTTACCACACTTAACATAACCCATCCGGTCAGATACACAATTATCTCCAGGTTCTTTACCACAAAAAATTTTGTTTAAATCATGCTGATCTTTCATACAGCCATATCCGCATGCTTTATTATAAAATGGCCCACTAATACAACCATACGTTTTACTACCATGTCCTTCTTTGTGATGATGGGAGTAATGCCTGTGATGGTGGCGCCTGTCGCTGTAGCCATTATTCACAATTACCTTTGTTGATGAAGGAGACCTAGCTTTCTTTCTGTAAGGAAGATTCATGCCAAAACCATAGTAATTTTTATGGGATGTTAAAGGCCCATGGCACGTACGTCGACCATGTACCACTGAACACATAGAACCACGATGCGTTTGCCTAATCATGCTACATCCCGACAATAACACACCTGATAATGCAACCAAAAACACTATATTTGACTTTACGAAACACACAAACCAGTACATAGTTACCTCAGGGAAAACTGAAGACTCAGATAACATTGCAAGCATAGCACTAACTATGACTTTTTGTCTTTTACAGGGGTTTAATTATTGTAATGGCTAACCATCTCATTATTTATCAATCAACCAATGGCCAAACAAAAAAAATCAGTCATTTTATTCTGGATATAATCAGAGCTCAGACAGATAACTGCTCGATAAAAAACATTACAAACATTGATAAAAACATTCAATTGACCGATTACAGATCTATATTATTCGCTCTGCCGGTACGCTATGGAAAGCATAATAAGCAAGCGATCAAATTCATTAAAGCACATATCCCTGAACTTAAAACAGTTACCACAGGCCTTATCAGTGTTAATTTAACAGCAAGAAAATCAAATAAAAACTCTGCTTCAACAAATCCATACTTAATAAAGTTATTAGATAAACTTAACTGGAAACCCAACTTTACAGCTGTTATTGCCGGTGCTTTAAAGTATCCCGAATATGTATGGTACGATAAACTAATGATTCGCCTGATTATGAAAATGACAAAAGGCCCAACAGATCCATCTGTCTGCACAGAATTTACTGACTGGGATCAAGTGAAATCTTACATGCAGGAATATCTGAATCTTATCCCGATATTACCACTCAGGGATCATGCAAGCGTTCAACACAACACAACAGCGTCTTAATAAGAGGCACTAACCCACCTTTGAATGATTTTATTCTCTGGCAGGATAGTTTATTCTAAATGAATAATTGCACCTGAATCAATAAGTCTATTTAGTAAACACTCAAGCTTGCTACAGAGTCAGGTGCAAGTACAAATTTTTGTATTCATAAAACTTTCGTATTCATAAAAAATATTATCGCTTACTGTATAGTCTCTTTTTCATTTTCTGATTGCTGCTCAGCCTGATCAAAAAGTGCGTCAAAATTAACAGGTGCAAGCATAATCGGCGGGAAACTTCCACGAACTACCAAATTATCTATCGCCTCCCGAGCATACGGAAAAAGAATATTAGGACAAAAAGCACCCAGAGAGCGAGGTATACTTTCCTGCGGGATATTACTAATTAGAAAAATGCCCGCTTGCTTCACTTCAGCAACAAAGGCTGTCTCTTTTCCAGATTTGACGGTGACGGTCAACGATAAAATGACCTCAAACATATCTTTTTCATCAAGTTTCTTATTTAATGTGTTCAGATCAAGACTAACTTCCGGAGTCCATTGCTCTTTAAAAAGATCAGGAGATTTTGGAGACTCAAAGGAGACATCTTTGACATAAATTCGCTGAAGCGCAAATTGTGGCTGATTATCCTGAGAATTTTGTTCAGACATGAGATTCCCTGCCTATCATGGCGTTTAATGTTTAAAACATAACCTTTTTAACAAAAGACCAAAACATAAAGATTTTCAGTTAAAGGTTGTTTTTTGACCCAAAAATACAAAATATGGCAAATTTCTAAAGCAAAAAAAAACTGCGCAAGTATTAACTTTCGATAAGCCTTCTTAATTCGCCATTTCTATCTGCTTCAAACAGATTATCGCAACCACCTACATGAGTACTTCCAACCCATATTTGAGGCACAGATGTTCTTCCCGCTTTTTCACTCATTGCTTGGCGAAGCGCAGGATCGTCATCAACAGACAACTCATTGTAGGCGATCTTTTTCTTTTCTAAAAGCTGTTTTGCCCGTATACAATACGGACAGGTCTGCGTAGTATAAATAAGAACATTATGAGTCATATTTTGTCACAAATAATAAAAATTAATCATACCTGAACATTCACGGTTACTTTTTAACCAGTGGTAGGTTGTCTCCAATCCACCCCTGAATACCACCTTTTAAACGACGAATCTGCATAAACCCTGCTTTGGTTAAAATCTGCCCAGAGCTACCTGAGTGCTGACCATGGGAGCAGACTAAAATAATCGGTGACTCTTTATATTTTTTTAACTCTGTCGTGCGATCTTTCAGATTTGCATGAGGAATATTAATAGCGTGTGTAATGTGCCCGGCATCAAATTTCTTTTTATCCCTGATATCCAGAATAACTGCTTTTTCTCTGTTAACAAGATATGTCAATTCACCATTACTAACAGTTTTACCTCCTTTTCTGCTTTCGGTAATAATAAGCAAAATCAATAGAATGACAAAAACACCTATCAGTATAGGGTGATTGGTAGCAAAAAGAATAAATCGATCCATGTAGTATTAACCGTACGCCACATTCAAAACGAACCAGTAGTATACTCTTTTCATCAAAAAATTACAGTTTTCTTTTTTGTGAATCCTTTGGATCTAAAAGTAAATTCTCCGGTCACTTTCTACCAGTAGCGCTTTTTGGTGGGGCTCTGTTGCAAAAAATTGATAATCAGCAATACGGCTTTGCTTGTTGCTATCTATAACATCCTATAAAAACAGGCTGACATTTTCATAATGCTAAGAACTTTTTGAGATACGCAAACTTAGCTTTGCCAAAATTGACTTAATCTCGCCAACTCTCGGTACCACAGATTGTTCAGCACAGCACAGCACAAACAATATTATTGCTGAGAGTGAGTAATCAATTTCACCTTGATTTCACGGGAATTAAGGTTAGAAAAATGATCTGTAAATGCAGCAGTCTCATCTAGCATTTCAATACGACATTCCTTGTTTAATTTCACCCGAATGTTACCATGAAATTCTATTCAAGACCTAAAGTTCCTGATGGGACAGCCCAGTAAGCCTCAGTATATTGAATCCACATTTTTTTTAGTTTATGTATACTATACAAACCATATTGTTAGGGAGTAATGCATGTCAAATAAAAGTGAGCCGACTGGTGAAATGATCTTGCGAACTTTAGCCATGGCCAAAGATACTAATATTAACGGTGATATTTTTGGTGGGTGGATTATGTCGCAAATGGATATTGCAGGTGGCATTATGGCAAAGGAGGTTAGTAAAGGGCGCGTGGTCACTGTTGCTGTCGATAGCATGCAGTTTATTAAACCAGTGCAGGTCGGTGACGTGGTGTGTTGCTATGGACAAGTAGTAAAAAAAGGGCGAACCTCTATCACGATTAAACTGGAAATATGGATAAGTTCAGCTTATCAGAATAAAGAAAAATCGCGCTATCAGGTAACAGAAGCAAATTTTGTTTATGTAGCTGTTGACGATACAGGAATTAAACGAGTGGCTTTTTAAATCATCCGCCTGACTTTTATAAGTAGCTGGTACTAAATCTCTTAATTAAGAGGATATATGTACTTCCATAAAGATATACAATAATCACTTTTAAATTATAAAAAAGACACTTAATACCAAAATCTGTTTCTAATTAGAAGCAGGTTTTAGTATTAGTAGCAGAAATTAGTATAATACCAAAAACTCAACACCTTAAATTTCAATGAGTATATACATAGATTCTATATTTAGAACTATTTTTTGCGTCAAATTAAGTTGATTTATACTAAAAAATTGATTTTGTCGTTAATTAAGTTATGTCTTTAATCTAATAATAACCCTGTTGTAATAGCCCTCGCATGATACAATGGATACACTATTTAATCTAAACCAAAGAATATCCTGAATGCCAGAGCTACCTGAAGTTGAAATTACAAAGCGTGGAATTTCACCTCATATTACCCATAAAAAAATTGAGAAGGTATTACTTCGTCGTTCTTCGCTACGCTGGATAATCCCTGCACATTTACCCGAAACCTTGCCAGGACAAGTTGTTTTTTTGGTTGACCGACGGGCAAAATATTTATTGCTTAAAGTGGCTAAAGGAACCCTTATTATACATTTAGGTATGTCCGGAACGTTGCAACTGGTTGACTTATCAACTGCTGTTACAAAACATGACCACTTTGACCTTTGCTTTGAAAATGATCTTATTCTTCGATTTAATGATCCAAGAAGATTTGGTGCCTTATTATGGTCTGAAGCTGGAAACTCACATCCACTGCTTAAAAAATTAGGTCCTGAACCGCTTTCGAATAACTTTGATGACATTCTGTTGTATGAAAAATCCAGAGGTAAAAAACAAGCGGTTAAATCATTCATTATGGACAGTAAGGTGGTAGTTGGACTAGGTAATATCTACGCAACTGAAGCTTTGTTTATGGCAGGTGTCCGACCTGACTGTTCGGCAGAAGATATTTCAAAAACACGATATGCTTTAATTTCAAAATCAATCAGAAAAGTATTACAACGAGCAATCAACTGTGGTGGAACAACACTAAAAGACTTTAAAGGTAGTGATGGAAAACCAGGATATTTTGCTATTGAGTTGTCTGTTTATGGTAAGAAGGGTGAGCCTTGTCCACGCTGCTCAACGATTATTAAAAGCAAAAAAATCGGTCAGCGAGCCAGTTGTTTTTGTCCCGCTTGCCAGCAGTAGCATCAAAATTATCTTCGGGTCGGCACTGTTAGGAAAATTAGTTGATAAACTATAATACCAAAACCTGTCTGCAAGCATTGTTACTGTCCGAAAGTTATATAAAAACCTGTTTCTAACTACTGTTAGTTAGCATGCTTTTATGGCTTGCTATCAAAGGAGAAGTGACAAGTAAACCACCAACTATTGCAAGGAGATTCAACGCATAAAAGCAAGATCACAAAACTAGTACAATAAGTAGCTAGAAGCAGGTTTTCGTATTAGGCGCTTTGGGTGAAAGAACCAGCGCCAACGTTATCAATGTAAACTACCTAAACTACCATTATTTAGGTTCGTAGAGAATCTGAGCTATTAAGCTTTTTACTTTATTCACTTATTACTCCCTTGGTCATTGTCAGAACCAAGAGCCTTTTCACTGATTGTCATTGATTTTCTATAACCAACACTAGGTTGCCCGCTTACACCAGAAGGAATTGTCTGAATTTGACCACCTTGCGCAAGATAATCTTGCACCTGTTCAGAAATCGTTAACTCTTTCTGAATCGTTTTTTTGTCTTTAGTTATCTTTTGTGCCGTCTTTCTTCCTGTTTTTTCTATAATTTTTACAGAAGTATCACTTTTAGAGATGCTTTTTTTTGTTTTATTGGCATTCATTGCAATATACCACTTATATAATTGCGTATATTAATAGTAAAAACTACTATATTTAGTTGTTGGGCAACGTAGTGTAGTCTAGTAATTAGCATCACGCTTAATTTAAAGTATTTTTTATTTTCAGCGTTTTTTTCTTGGATATCATTTTGTTATATAGAGCACTTAGTAATGAGCAAAGATAATTTGGGACGGGAGATCGCACAAAACTTTTATGTTGTTTTGTGGTATAGAGCTAACAACGCATAATTTAATACTAATTGGATGACACAAACAGCCGTTATGTAAAGGTTTAAGCCACTGATAGCAAAGCATCAAAAGAATACTACAACCTGCTTCAAACGTCTTATGGCACTAGTTTTCTGATCTTGCTTTTATGCGTTAAAGCTCCTTGCAATAGCAGGTTTTCTCGTCACTTTTCCTTTAAAAGCAAACCATGAAAGCATGCTTATAACAATAGTTAGAAACAGATTTTGGTATGAATGGTCAGTTTATAGTCGAAACATATGTGTCAACAACTTGGTAACATTCGTCAAGAACGACAAAATCTGCCTTCCTTCCAACTTCTATAATACCAGTATCTTTCAATCCCAATGCTACTGCAGGATTTGCTGAAGCCATTTTAGAAGCCTGAATAACAGAACATCCGGTAAAACTAATCATATTCGCCAGAGCTCTGTTCATAGTTAATACGCTACCGGCTAAGACACCATTATTTAAACGTGCTTCATTACCTTTGACATATACGTTCTGACCACCTAATTGAAATATTCCGTCTCCAGCCCCTTGGGCTCTCATCGCATCAGTCACCAAGATGATTTTGTCTGCACCTTTAACTTTTAAAGCCAGTTGCACGATTTCAGGGCAAAGATGAACTCCATCGACAATCAGCTCTGCAAATACATTTGAGTCAAGTAAAATGGCTGTTGCTGCTCCTGGTTTTTTATGGGATATACCCGTCATCGCATTAAAAACATGTGTTCCATGGCCTGCTCCTGCTTTGATTGCTTTCACAGCTGTTTCTGCTGAGCAACAAGTATGCCCAATGGAGGCAATAATATTTTTTTGCTTTAAGTAACGAATAAACTCAAAACCTTCATCTTCCTCTGGAGCAAGTGTTACTTGCTTAATCAATCCTTTTGCTTGACACTCCCATTTTGAAAACAGCTCTATATCAGGTTTTTTTAACCAAGCTCCGGGTTGCGCTCCCATTCGCTCAGGTGATAGAAAAGGACCTTCTAAATGAACGCCAATAATTCTTGCCTGTGTTTGCTCTACAGGTTGATAACAGGCAATATTTTCTAATGCATGGCTTATGGCCTTATCACTTTCCGCCATGGTTGTTGCAAGAAAGCTAGTTGTCCCTTGTGTATAAACGGATGAGGCAATAGTAGTTAGTGCACTGGGTGTTGCATCCATCACATCCGCTCCGGCAGAACCGTGGATATGCGTATCGATAAAACCCGGTAATACAAAATGAGCGGAATCCACCTCATGCACTGGCAGATCAGTCATGGTTATACATGAATCATTACTTACTGTTATACGGGTAATGATACCATTGATAACTTCTATACCTGATCCTACTAATATGCTCTCAGCTGTGACTGCCTTCCCACCCACCAGCCAGTAAGAATTATTTGATTTCATTTATCTTGTTTCCGTTACTTTCTTAAGATTCCTTGGCTTATCAGGATTTTTTCCTCTCAGTATCGCAAGATTTGCAACCATCATATAAAAAGCCTGAATGCTAACAATAGGATCTAACAATGGATGCAAACTTTCCGGTAAAGGTAATACTAAAGAACAGTTTAACCCTGTCCGTAATGATCTGTCTCTCGTTTCTGATAAGGCCACCATTGTTTTGGCACCAAGGCTCGTCATTTTGCTAATGATATCTTTTGTTCCTTTTAGAGTCTCATCATTTTGCGCAAAAACAAAGGTAGAAAAGGAAGGCTCAACCAAAGCAAAAGGGCCATGTAACACCTCTGCACTACTAAATGCTTCAGCATGTAATCCTGCAGTTTCTTTAAACTTCAACGCAGCTTCCTCTGCTACAGGAAATCCATACCCACGCCCAATGACATAAGCATTTTTTGCTGGAACTAAATAATCATAACAGCCAGACCAGTCCAATTTAGTAGCCTCACTTAACACACCAGGAAGTCTGTCCAGTGCGTTTAGCAAATTCTGATCACGAGAGTACACGGCAACAAACTGCACCAATGCCACTAATGATGCAATATAGCTTTTGGTTGCAGCCACTGACAACTCAGCTTTTGCACGCAGCGGTACCACGAAATCTGAAACATCTGCCAGAGAAGAATTTTCATTGTTTACCAAGGAGATACCAAGAGCGCCACTTTGTCTTATGGTTTGCATTGTTTCATACAAATCAGGACTTTTTCCAGACTGAGAGATGCCAAACACTACACTTTTAGCATGATCAACTGTTGAATTATAAAGAGTAAAAACAGAAGGTGCGACAGAACAGGTCATCAGCCCTAATCTTATTTCAAATAAGTATTTTGCAAAGGTTGAAGCATGGTCAGAACTTCCTCTTGCTAGCGTCATAACAAAATCGGGTTGTTTTTTTCTGAATTGATCTGCAATATTTTGCCAAAGTAACTGGTTTGATTCCAACTGAGTTGCAATAATTTCAGGCACGCTTGAAGCTTCTGACTCCATCAATGAGGTCATAGTATTTCCTTAATGATATAGATGTTTGTTACAAAAGGTAACCGTTGACATACCTGTCAACATTAAAAAATTGTTTAGACACAGTTTATACAGAAGTTAGTCTATGTTCTCAATAAATAATTTTTGATATGCTTTGTGATTCATTAATTAATGCACGTACTCATAATGACCTTTCCAATCGTTTTAACAATTGCAGGCTCCGATAGCAGCGGTGGTGCTGGTATTCAGGCAGATCTTAAAACTTTTTACGCATTGCAGTCATACGGTTGTAGTGTGGTAACTGCTATCACCGCTCAAAATACACTGGGTGTTCAACAGGCAAAATATTTATCGCCTGAGATCATTAAAGAACAGTGTAACAGTGTTTTTTCTGATCTTCAGGTACAAGCCATTAAAACGGGTATGCTCGGTAATAAAGAAATCATTAAAACGGTGACAAATGCACTCAATGCTCTACCCTGTTGTCCCCCTGTTATAGTCGATCCGGTCATGGTGTCCACCAGTGGGTATAAATTACTCGATAATGATGCGGTTGAGTGCTTAGTTAACACACTATTTCCAATCTCTTGTTTAATTACTCCAAACCTCGAGGAAGCTGCCGTATTATTAAACTGCCCTCCCCCCGATAATATCAAATCCATGCGCTCAATGCTTGAGGATTTATTGGCACTTGGAAGTAAAGCTGTGTTGTTAAAAGGTGGTCATTTAAAAAATGACCAATGTACTGACTTGTTTTTCGATGGACATGAAATACTGTCTATTTCTACACCTCATGTTGCTACCAAAAACACTCACGGCACTGGCTGTTCACTGGCCTCTGCCATTACAGCTTTTCACGCTAGGGGATATACGCTAAAAGACTCATTCATCAAAGCAAAACAGTTTGTTTACCAAGCGATAAAGCATTCCGATCAGCTCAATGTGGGTAAAGGCAACGGACCAATTCACCATTTTTTAGGTGTGTTGCGTTAACATTAATACCTGTTTCTAATTGTTGCTGTGAGTATGATTTATGGTTTGCTGTTAAAGATGAAGTAATGAGAAATAGCAAGCTATTACGAGGAGCTTCAATGCATAACAGCAAGATCAAAAAAGAGTACAGCATAGTAATCCGTTAGACGCAGTTTTTAGTATAAGTTCCCATATAGCTATGCTATATGGGAACAACACAACGAGTACACGACGGATTAATTTTCTGTTTTAGTATCAACTTTTTTGGCAGGTGTTACTGTGGCAGCAGCGACTGATTTTGTTGCTAAGGTTACCGGCAACTTCCCAATAGTTGAGATCAAAGCCTTCAGGTCCTGTTGTGGGTAACCATCAATGCGGACTGCTTTTCCTTTGTCGTCCATAAAGAAAACAGCAGGCGTTCCACGGATACCATTTTTCGCCATAAACTCCATATTAGCTTTCAATTTAGATTTGGTGCTCTCTGTAATTTTATCTGAAGCCAGAGCTTTAATAGCCCCTTCTTCTGTTTTCATGTTGAAATCTTCAGACTCATCTTTTGCTAACATTTTTGCAGGGTCCTTCGCCTGTAAAATAGCAGCAGCTTTTCCTGTACTATCCTTACGCAGGAAGGCTGACATAATCCAACGCACAGAAAGATCCCCTTTTTTAATAAATGGTTTCAGATCTGTATATAATTTGTGACAGACAGAGCAGTTAGGCTCTGCCAGTACATAAATTTGATGAGGCGCATCTGGCTTACCTATTAGGAAAGAGCTTGTGCTTCCTACCGTATCAAAAAGTTTTTTTGCCAGTAGAGGTTTAATATGCTTGTTAATATACTTTTCTGTTAAATTATTACCATTTTTATCAAACAACATACCATAGATAACATCACCGGTTTTGTCATTTGCATAAAACAAAACGGGCTGCCCGCCTTGTTTAGGTTCAGCAACATAAGCTGTCAGCCCATGATCTTTAAGAGGAAAATGACGACTGACCTGCAATTGACCGTGTGAGAGTTTTGTAATTACTGAAGCAGGATCTCCTTTACCAGAAGATGCGCTATCAGTTGCTGAATTATCCTTACAGGCTGCTAGTGCTACAGCTCCTGCACAGATAGTAGTGGCAAATATTGCCTTTTTTATAAACGACTTCATTCAATTTCCTGTAGTTAATCTAACTTTTAAAAAATCTGCTGAACACTAGGCACAGCAAACTAGCTGTAGTTTGCCAGTAGACCATATACCTTGTCAAAATTATACTGCCACATCTACCAGTCACCACCAAAGTCATCAAAACCGCCACCATCGCCAAAACCTGAACTCATGTCAGACGTGTCAAAGCCTGAGCCTGCATCAAAGTTCGATGACATGTCACTCATATCATCAGTGGCACCAAACCCCTGATCTAATAAGTTATCCTGTCCCTGAAATCCATCTCCGCCACCCAGAAAGCTGCTATCAGCGGCGAGGGGCGTTTCTGCCATTGACGATTCACTACCCCCACTCATCAAGTGCTCTATACCGTTAAACAAAGCCATCCCTCCAGCGACTCCCACAGCAGTTGACATGGCATTACCTAAAAAAGATGAGCCTCTGCCCCGAGTATATTGCGACTGCCTGTAGTTTGGCTGATATCCTGTGTTTTCATAGCCACGGGAGCCGGAAACCGGACCGGAAAAAGACTGTTCTTTATTACCAAAAAGATTTCCAAAGAAACCTCTCTTCTGTGATTTCATCTGCATTTGCTGTTCTAATTGCTGTATTCTATTTTGTAACCCAGCCAGTGCTTTTTGCTGAATTAAAAGCGCCTGCGTCATGATGTATACAGCATCTTTTTCCGATGCTATTTGAGTACGAATAAGCTCTTCCGCTTCATTGTCTTTGTTATTTGCAGACGTCGACTTTATCCGTCCAGCCAACTCCATAATCATTGAACGTTCTTCAGTATTCACTTTTATCACCTTTAAATTACAGAAAAAACAACATCAGTCTTAAAGTGTCAAGAGATAATACTATTTCTGTTTTTTCATGGTTTTGCTTAATGCAGACAGTTGCTCAAGAATCTTTTGATTCTGATAAATTAATACCTGATTTTGGCGAGACTGAATGCCTGATAATAATACATTAGCTTGCGCTAAAGAGATTTTTTTAGTTGCTAACTCTTTCTTAACACCTTCAATATTTTTTTGAAGTTCATCAAACATTTTTTGGGTATTTGCAAATGAAGATAAACTGATACACAACCCCAGCAAAATAACGGCTGTTAATTTTTTCATCATAAAAACTCAACCAATTCAAAAAAAACACATTCAGATACTAACAGATTTTATTTTGAAAACAATAACCAGAGAATCTGGTGGTGTCAGTATTTTTCAATCCTACAATAAGGCTGAACGACATTGAATCAGTACTTTCAGGCCTTTCGTTCAAAAATGGTTTCAAATAGTGCCATCTAACATTCTGCAAACATTCTACTGCTTCATTATCGCTCATTTGTGTTGCATATGTTTTGAGATTTTGATCTTCACACCTTCTTTTAAATACTATTTACAGTTGGCAATGCTGAGGAACGGGTTGTAAGGAGTCATCATATTTTTGTAAAGATTTGTCTATGGAGTAGGACGGAGAAGGTTACACCTTTGATTCATCCTTTCAAAGGCTGCTTTTGGGGATAATCGAATAAATCATCTCGTATAAATTTACCGGTATTCCTGCCTTTCAGACCCTAAACAATGGTACGATTGCTTTTAAACGAAAAATAAAATGGTTATTCATCTCATGACAAATAAACTTCATATTGATCGATGAGGCAAACCTGTTATTCACAAAAACATAAAGATACTTTCACTGATTGCGCTGACAAATGTTCAGCATCTACTGTCAAGAATAATAAAAAACCCTGTTTCAGAAGTTTTCTCAAAGCATCTGATCAGATAAAAACTCTATAAATCAATAAGTTTTTTATGGATGCCTTCCATTGTATACTGCGTTATACTGTATAAAACAGTCTTTCGTGCATAACATCAGAAATTAAACTCACCAGACTTCGTCTTTATATCATGCATTTGGTAACGTTTTTTCTTATATAGAGAGAAATAACCGAAATAAACAGTAATATTAAAGCAGTAAAGAAACCGCTATTGTGCAAATTATTTACCTATAAATACTAAGCATAATCCGGTTACATAGGAGCATATACCACAAGTGATTATTATCTGTATTCGTTCTACGATCTACTTGATGTTATAGCTTCTTGGAAGTATGGATTATTTTCATGTTTAATACGGTATGCAGAGACCTTGAAACATACGTAATACAATTGAAAAAAAATATAAGTAAGCTCTTGTTATCTGTGGCTTTTATTCCGGCATTTATTTTGCCTTTTGAACAAGTTGCGGTGGCTTCTGTAACATTTAAACACACAAGACATCGGTCGCACTCTGCATTATCCGTGCCGGCACAGTCTTCCGGCGCATCTAATACTTGGTCTGCCTATAAGACATCTTTGACCCATAGAGGGTTAACCCTTACTAAGTCAGGGCTTCCTGCTTTGGCCGATGGCGATGTGGCTATGCCGTCAAATGCCAACAATTTTCATGGCGAAATAAATGCATCGGTGGACCCGCGTACCGGGGTGGCATCATTTAGTATGCCTGTGGCTAGCATTTTATACGACTATGGACAATTAAAGAGAGATTTAATACTTTCCTACTCAGGCAGTGCTTTGCCACATGGTGTTAATCGTTTGGGTTTAGGTACTCAGTGGAACTTTAATGTCGGTCAGGAAACCCCTTCCACCTCTGAAGTATCCGGTCATAAAACCACTGATATCATCACGGGGGACGGTCATGGTTTCACGATGGAAAGTGATCATAATGCACAAGGGGAAACTTACTGGCATCCGCTTCGGCATAAACAAAAAGATGTCACCATCACCGGTCAACCGGGAGACTGGACGATCTCCACCGCCGGTGGCACACGGGAGCATTTACAATACGGCTACGAAAGCTGGGAACAAGGACACAACGGTCAACGAGTATGGTTTTACTATGACCGCCACGGGCCACAAGACACAACAAGACGATTAACATATGTTTGTGCCCACCCGTTAACGCAAAATCAGGTGAACAGCGGGAGTAATCAATGCTCGCATAATGGAGTATGGCTAACCTATCAGAGTCATGATATTACTATACACGGGCAACAAAATATTGTACTGCACCTATATGATGTGGCAGGTGAGACAACCATTCAGTCGGTCAGTATGCCTGCGCTGTCCAGTGGTAATGAAGGGCTTGATAGCAGTCAGGTGAAATTTGGTTATGATGAGCAGGGTCATCGCCCTTGGTTATTAACTCGTGTTACTGAGCCTTCAGGCGAAATCAATACGTTTTTATATAATGATGAATCTGATCGCCATACGTTACAGTCTCAGGGTTTACCTACAGGTTTTAATCTGGCACGCACACCCGTGGTTACCGAACAAGTCACCACTCCTGCACGTGCCAACAAAGGTATCATACCGGTACGCAGGCTCTGGTATCAGTACAGCGGTGGAACGACTGATCTGCATAATTATACCGGTTATCTCAGTGGTGTCAGCAGTGAGCCGGGTAAGGATAACCTGTTTGACCGCAGTGATGATTATACATATTCCGTCGTTAAGGATAATGGTTTAACCTCGGTTAAAACCATATACAATAAATATCACCTGCCGTTAACGATTACCCAGACCGATGATTTGCACCATAGTCTGGTGGCAAAAAATGATGCGACGTATTCATCTTGGAAAGGTACTACGTTTGCCAAGCTTCCTTTGACGTATTCTTTTCCAAGAAAAACTGCAAAAACCTTATATACATTAACCAGCAAGGGGCAAGACAGCACGATTTCTCCGGCAAAAGTGCTTCAGCAGAAACAATATGATAACAATGGTCAGGTCATCTGGCAGGAAGATGCTTATGGTCGTCAGACTTTTACGCAATATTGTCCGCCACAGGGCGATAGCCATTGCCCAAAAATGGATCCGAACTGGCCACAGGTTACATTACCTGAAAAAGTGATACAATTGCCTGCAAAACAAACCCCGGCAGGCAGTAAACCGTTTATCCGCTTTGCCACCACGGATGATCCGGCACCAGCGACAGAAGTGGAGTTTAACTACCAGCTGATTCCGGTAGCCGGAACCTACAAAAACCGGATTGAAAAGTACGAGCAGTTATTAAAACAGCAGTGGCAGTCAGAGAAGCAGAAGCGGAAGTTGAAAAAAAAATATCAGGCCGGCCAGTTAGCTTCAGATGATTTGTTCAGTGACAGCCGTTTAGTTGATGCCATAGGAAAAGACAACTCTTCACTGGCAGGAAACTGGCAGGTGACCACCAAACAGGTTGGCACGTTGCCTGTTGAGACTGTGGGCGCTTTAATACCGGGTCAGGCACTACCGGATCTGACATCTGCGCAATTATCCACGACAACTACTTATTCGTATAATCATGACCAGAAAAGTCAGGTCTATGGTCAGCTGTCACAGTTGACTGTAACCAAATACAACCCGCCGGTACGGGTTGATTTACCTGCTAATCATATTGCCGCAAAAAAGCAAAAAGGGTTGTATTTCCAGTTACCCAATAACGGTCGCCCAGAACAGGTGACGTTTAATGTCAAGCACAGTGTTGATACGAATCATTACACGCGTACCACAGATATAGAAGTTTCCCCCGAACAACCATCGGCTGATATTCACAGCATTCATAATCTTTTGCAAGATGGTAGTGGTGCTTTATCACTGGGTAAAACCGTTTATTCTCTCACCAACGGGGTAAAACTTTCAGCAGAAGATACCTTAAAAACGCTTCATATTAACTGGACGTATGATGGTTGGCAGCGACCGGTAAAAGAAGTGATGATTCCGGCCAGTGGTGGTGATCCACAAACTATTTCATGGGCGTATATTTCAACAGATAATGAGCAGTCTGTAGTAAAAACGCTAGCCGATGGCACCCAACAAAAAACTGTGTATGCCGGTAGTGGAAATAATCAACAGGTATTGTCTTCTTGGCACCGAAATAAAGATCAGGCTGTTGCACCAATGCAAGGGACATCAAACTGGATTGAAGACGGTAGTTCCACTTATACTCAGACAGACCAACCGGCAAGCAACACGGTTTATCATGCGTCCGATAATAATGGACCGGATATTGCCCTAACAACAACGTACGGTTATGATGCCCTAAACCGTCAAGTCTGGAAGCGTGCACCTGATGGGTCGGTGAGTATAGCGGTACGCAATGACCCTCAAATGTTATTAATCAGATATCAGGTGGTCACAGGCTCAGATAATCAACAGGAAAAGCTGGCTCCGGAACTCAGCGTTGTTCAATCGAACACCATAGGAAAACCTGTGGCTCAGTATAGGTTTGCATTAGATCCGAATGCTGTAGTCAACGGCAAGGCTGTTTACTCAGACAAGCTGAAAACGGTATTAACCTCCCTGGAGCATCGGTTACAGCCAGTGACAACATTAAAGGCCACTCAAAGTTATGGTTTACTGCCTTTACCGGATAAGGATGGTCTGTTTGCGTTTGTGAATGATGCCATTAATGCAAAAGCATGGTTGTCTGTTACGACTACTCGTTATGACGGTAATGGCCGGCGAACCGAACAAACACAGCCTGACGGTGCACAAACTCACTGGCAGTGGAAACAGGGTAATTTGGTGGCAACCATTGCCCCGAACGGCAGTATAATTCATGATACTTTCGATATTCAGGGAAATAAAGTATCACGATGTGTTACTCCTGTAGATCAGGCCGTCTGTCATGTGCTTGGTACCCGCCATTATGACGGTGAAGGCAACCTTGCCTGGCAGGCTGATGAATACGGTCACAAAATCAGTTACACCTATGATGCTGACGGTCGGATATTGAGTATGACCACGCCTGGCACCGATGATAACCCTCACGGACATGTCTTTACCTATACCTACAACAGTTTTGCTAAAACCAGTGCTTCGGTGGACGGGGTTATTTATGCTTCTTACAGCTACAATCAAAAAACCTGGCAACTGACCGATGCTGAGGATACGATCAGCCATTTGCATTATGAGTATGATGACAACTCTAGCCAGCTTATTAGTGTCGTGCGATCTGCCCCCAAAACCCTGCCATCGCCTGCCGGTATCTCTTATCCTGAGGGTACAGAGACTATAAGTTACGATCGTTATGGTGAGGCGACACGTATAATAGATTTTGCAGGAAACCGCTTTACAGCAACACATGACCGTTACGGCAGATTATTACAGAGCAAGGTTCTGCTCTCTGGAAGCCTCACCCCCACCGTATTATCTTCAACTACTTACGATGTTTATTTTAACCGGCCAGTGACCATGACTAACGGGTCAGGTACTGTCAGAGAATTTACCTACAATGATCTGGGAGGGCTGGCAGGGACAACCGACAGACAGGGCAATCACGTTTTGCAACGGTTAGGTTATGGTTACGATCCTCAGACACAAAACATTACCACCTTCACCCGATCAGAAAACGGAGACAGTGCAACTCAGATCTACGTATATGATAAAAACACCAATAATCTAACATCAATGTCGTGTAGCGCGACAGATAAGCCGGGTAAAGTCAGTAAACTTTGTCCGAGAGACATAGATTTATCAGGCAGTCAGTTAACGGTGCCCCCTATCATCACAGCGCAACATTATACCTTTGATGACTGGAACAATATTAAAACGGTGAGCGAACAGTTGATAACTGCCGATGGCAAGCCATCAGGTAAAACAACGATATACACGTATAATCAGCAGAAAAAAGATAACTACGATCCGCACCGAATGATTGCTTTTGATACACAATGGCAGGCTAATGTATCCAGTTTTAATGCCATACCGAAAACCATCACTTACGACAGTGCAGGTCGCATCATTAAAGATGCCGATGGTAATACCCTGCATTACAATGCGTTTGGTCAGCAAGACAAGTTTACCAATGTGCACACCCATGAATACACTCAGTATACTTATGACAGTAGCGGGCATCAGGTTGCAGAACAGCCATTTAACGATCAGGGAAGAGTATTACAGCAGCCGTTATATATGATATATCAGGGTGACACGGTTGCCCAACAGATACAAAGTGATGCAAAGGGTCATCTACATACCAGTGCCGAACTGGCAGGGGTTGCTCACAGTGAAGATGGTCATGTTACCCGCTGGTATTTACACGACTATAAGGGTGACGTGATTACCACGTTGAACACATCAGGTCAACGCACGAGTGATCATGTGTATAGTCCGTACGGCATGGACTGTGATCTGATGAATAAAACGACACAGGGATTACCAGCACGATTAAAACTGGCGACACAACCTGCCTGGTGGCAAAGTCATCAGCCTGGGTTTGACGGTCAAATGACCGATCCTGCCACAGGGTATCAGTTTTTAGGTGGTGGTTATCGGGCTTACAATCCGGTATACCGGCATTTTATGAGCCACGACAGCTATAGTCCATTCACAAAGATTGACGGCTACGGCTTTGGAGATAACAACCCCGTCATGAACACCGATCCCACAGGACACATACCCAAGTGGGCAGGCTATCTGATGGGTGCCTTAAGTATAACCTTAGCTATTGCAACAGCTGTTATTTTACCTGTTGTTGGTGCTTCTTTGTCTACTATGACAACAACTGTTACGTCTGCATCTTTCAATTCAGCACTAGCTGGATTTGCTAGTATTTCAGGTGGAGCAACAGGGCTTTGTTCTGGGTCATTACAGATAGCTAATGTTGCTCACCCTGATAATAAAGCTTTGGCCATTACTAACCAGTCTTTTGGAATTGCCAATGCAATAGCACTTACTTATCTTGGCAGTGGCATGATGATGTTTGGTGGAGCAGGTATAATTTATAATATTGGCAAGCTGACTGTAGCAGTTATTGTCAGTTCAGGTCTGGGGAGTCTGGTATCTAGTGGTACTGGTGGTTTATCTTCTATTTTAGGCATGGGCATGACCCTTAATAAAAAAATAGCGCAAATATCAGGAATCAAAGAGGCTGTTAATGTTTTAAATTATATTTCAATGGCATCTCTGTTTGCTTCCATTGCTGGCAGTATTGGGGCGGGAATGATAACTTCGCCAGATGTTGTAAGTCTTACGCAGGCAACTTATTCTAAAAACAGTGACAGACTATCTGACATGTCAGCTCATCGGCGATTTCCAGTCATAATGGCGGTTGCTGGCAATGAGAACACGCCAGAGGAAGATCTTTTAGCATTTGTAGATACTAGGAAGTTAAAACTGCAAAGAGTAGTTTCTTCCAACCCTGGTGCATCTTCTAATGTATTGGAGTCACTGCTATTGTGGAGTTCTTCAGATGATGAAGTACTGGTAAATATTGCAAAACACAAAAATGCAACCACTGATATTTTAAATGACTTATTGGCCTATAGTGAGACTGAAATCAATGCCGCAGTATTGGAAAACCCTAATATATCCGAACAGATGTTTATGAAATTAGCGAAGTCGCCACATAGAGAAACAAGAGGTTTGGTGGTGAGGCATAGTAATGTACCAGTAGATGCAATCACTGTTGTGGCTGCACAGCATATGGAAAATAGCCAGTCAATTAATTTAGATATTCTTACTAATTCTAGAACATCCAACGCAGCACGTTTATATTTGACAAATAATTACTGTACAAGTATATCAAGTCTGGCAAGGGTTCTATATTCAATATAGTAGTGTACTGTTTATTATGTCTGATGCATTGCTTTAACAGAAAGCCATAAAGCATGCTCATAACAGTTGTTAGAGTGTTAATTCTAGAAGTCAAACAACAGTAAAGTTTTAAAAAAGTAACTGGAACCGTTATTATCTGTGGCTAACATGCAATAAATTCTTCCAGGCTCATCAGTTCGAACTGCAACAGACTCAACTTTAATGGGTTTAAATTGATCACTACCAGCTAATCGCTTTACAAATGCTCTTAAGTCTATGGTTTCATCAGGTTTAATCTTATCTACGGGGACTACTCCCAAAAAACTTCCCTCCACTTTACCGCCGGAAGTTTCTACTGATGCACTAAAAACAAGAGACCGATTGCTGACAGAGTAATCACCACCAGATAATCCAGCTTGCGTGCCATTTATTGAAGGTAAAACAACATCTGTTAAACCTATTGAACTGACAGAGTTTTTCTTTTTCATCATATACGCAACCAGTTCTTTCTCTGGAATCATAAATATAATACTTCTACCGGTAAAATTACCCCGATGAAAAATATAAGCCGTTTCTCCGGTAGTAATGAGTCCTTCAATATTAAGGCGTTGGCCATCCTCATAACCTGCTGCTTGCTTTAGTTGTTTATACAACGAAGTGGTGTAGCGTGTATATTGTTTGGAGCCTGACATATTCACCATGTGGCCAAATTCTCGGATTAGCTCTTTTCCACCAGAACCCAAAATAATCGAATACTCCTGCGACGCAAACTGCACCTTGGAAATGGCTTCATAGTCTGGCCTATTACTACCCTCTATTCTTCCCTTATTCAGAGTGAATCTTCCCACTTCTAACAGAGGCTTTTTATTGATGAAATCAAGTTCCTCATCCACCCTGAATAGCCAGGGCATATCGTCACTGATCACAAGATAATCACCATCAGCAGAGACCAGTCCCGAAGCGCCAAAAATTTCTTTACTCAATATTGGCTTTCCAAGCTCTATTTTATTCACGACAGATGCCTTCGCTAATGCAACATTACACAAAAGCATAAATATGGTCAGGATTTTTTTCATCAGTAACATCCCTGTATTGTTATTAATATTTCTTTAAATATTAGCTGATAACGCTATAATGCAACCACTTGCAACTACAACTTCTTACCTCCATGATAAAGACAGACTACTCTCAACGATTCTTATTTGAAAACAGCCGAGTGCGTGGCGAACGGGTCTATATTAATCAAAATTTGCAAAAATCACTGAAAACACACTCTTACCCAGTACCGATTCAATATTTGTTGGGCGAGCTTTGTTCCTCCGCTATTTTACTGAGTAGCATATTAAAATTTGACGGTACTTTTACACTGCAAGCCCGTTCAAAAGGTCCTGTACAGTTACTGATGGCGGAATGTAACAATCAGCAAAAATTCAGGTGTTTTGCCCGGTATTCCGAGACAATTGGTGACCAGCCATTATCACTGAACGAACAGCTGCCAGATGGTCAGTTACTGATTACCGCCAATCCCAAACGGGGAAAACAATACCAAAGCATAGTTGTACTTAATCAGCCAACTTTAGCAGAATGTTTTACCAGCTATTTCAGACAATCAGAGCAACTACCAACCAAGCTATGGCTGGCAAGTAATGAAAAGTGTGCTTCAGGTCTTTTATTGCAAAAATTGCCAGAAAATCAGCATGCGATACACTCATGCCAATCAGAAAAAGAATGGAATCAATGGCAACATTTAGTGATACTGGCAGATACCGTCACTCGTGATGAGTTATTATCTCTGGACAATAAAGTACTGATTCACCGTCTGTTTCATGAAGAAGATATACGGCTATTTGATGCATTAGATATCATGTTTCAGTGTACTTGTTCTCGTCAACGCGTGATAAATTCTCTGATCACTTTAGGGGACACAGAGCTTAAAAAAATGAGTCAGGAAGCTGAGCCGAGTGAAATAAAATGTCAATTTTGTAATAAGCTGTATACTTTCAGTTCTAAAGACATCAGACAACTATATCACCAATAGAGTAAACTTAGCCTTTAATAGTATTTAAACAGCAGAGTTTTCCGGCAACATGAGTTTAGTGCGATGAATAATCAACTTTTTTCTTTAGCCATGCCACATGAAATAGTTCTGGCTTCCGGCAACACAGGAAAAATCAATGAATTTACACAGTTATTTGCTTCATTGAGTGTCTCTGTTACGGTTACGCCTCAGGCATCTTTAGGCATTGAGGATGCAGAAGAAACAGGAATAACCTTTGTGGAAAACGCTCTGCTAAAGGCAAGGAAGGCCGCTAAAGAAAGCGGACTGCCAGCCATTGCGGATGATTCAGGTATTTGTGTAGATGCCCTAGATGGAGCGCCCGGCGTATATTCCGCTCGCTTTGCCGGCAATAATAAAAGTGATATGGCAAACACAGAAAAACTACTTGCAGAGCTAAAGGATATACCAGATGTAATGCGCACAGCTCACTTTCACTGCACACTTGTTTATCTTCGCTATGCAAACGATCCATCACCACTTATCTGTCAAGGAGTATGGCCAGGAAAGATTTTATATGCACCCAAAGGAAATAAGGGATTTGGTTATGACCCTGTTTTTTATGTTCCGGAGCAGGGTTGTTCAGCCGCTGAATTGCCAGAAGAACTGAAAAATCGTTTAAGTCATCGTGCGAAGGCAATGGCACTGTTTAAAAAACATTTATTTATATAACACAGGTATAATTGTGCTTGAATTACCACCATTAAGTTTATACATTCACATACCATGGTGTGTCAGAAAGTGCCCTTATTGTGACTTTAATTCACATGCATTGAATGCGAATAAGCTGCCAGAAGTAGACTATATAAGGCAACTACTAAACGATTTCACTCATGAAAAGCAAAATATCAGTGGCAGGAGTTTGCAGAGTATTTTTATCGGTGGTGGTACTCCCAGTTTATTTAGCCCCCAATCAATTGGAATATTATTATCAGCTTTATCCAGAGAAGTAAAATTTTCGCCCTCGATTGAAATTACCATGGAAGCAAATCCCGGTACATTTGAGCAAAAAAAGTTTAATGGTTTTAAAAGTGCCGGCATTAACAGACTTTCTATTGGCATTCAAAGCTTTAATAATCACCAATTAAAACAGTTAGGCAGAATTCATGACAGAAATGAGGCATTGCATGCGGTAACTGTCGCAAGAAAAGCCGGTTTCGACAATATCAACCTTGATCTGATGCATGGTTTACCTAATCAAACAGTTGAGCAAGCTCTGGATGACATATCCCAAGCTGTTTCGTTTAACCCTGAACATATTTCCTGGTACCAGCTAACGATTGAACCAAATACCGTTTTTTATTCAAAACCACCGACTCTGCCAATAGATGATATTTTATGGGATATGCAAGAAGCTGGTTTTTCAATGTTGAAAGAAGCAGGCTTTCATCAATATGAAATATCAGCGTGGTCTCAACCCAAACAAGCCTCCTTGCATAATACAAATTATTGGCAATTTGGTGACTACATAGGTATTGGAGCGGGAGCACATGGAAAGATCACCAGTGTTCTGGATCAGATGGTAATAAGACGCTGGAAAAAAAGAATGCCCTCTGCCTACCTTGAACAAAAAAACACCATGATTGCTGGAGAAAAAATCATTAATCCAAAAGATATGCCACTGGAGTTCTTCCTCAATGCAATGCGACTAAAACAAGGCGTACCCAAAGACTCGTTTGAAAAATCAACTGGCATTAAGTTAAAAAAGATAGAACCTCATCTTTACTCACTGGTTGAAAAAGGTTTATTGTATCCTCTGAATGCTAGGTTACAACCTACACCAAAAGGACAACAGTTTCTAAATGACTTGCTGGCAGGTTTTCTATGATTAGTACCAAAAATTTCTTATTGCACTACCTTTCTGATTTTGCTGTTAAGTGCTATACCGATAAAAACATTTAAGTATCCTGACAGTTTTTTTTCTTTAAAATATTACCAGACCGCATGCTTGCTTAATACACTGTCAGCCACTTAATAAAGAAACGATTTACACTCATATTAATGCATAGTTTACAACGCTTAGACTCATGAAGATTCAGGACCGAAAAACAAAAATTATGGCTACCTTGGTAGTAATTACCATTACTAGCTAGATACGGCGCAAACGTAGCCAACATTTAATCTGCAGACTGTTTAATAGGTTAGATTTGAACCTAAATGACCAAAAAATCAACAATATCTATACGGAGCTTAGCTAGTACGGGAATATTGCTGTGTAAAAACATCTGAAGTATCGCTTTAACAGCTAGCCATAAAAGCACGCTAATAACAGTAGCTAGAAACAGGTTGTAGTATAAATATTCCCAGAGTCTTAAATTGGCACATCACGACAAACGCCTTTACTTAAATAAGGTATATAAGACAAATATTGTCTGAATCTTTCCATCCTTGCAAAACTGTACATACGCAAATATAGACGGGTACCCAAATATTTAAGGAATTTTAATCGTTACCGCAACTGGTAAATGATCTGAAGCAGAGATAACAGGTATCGCAGTCGATTGCACCTCTAACGCTTCACTTAATAAAATATGATCTAAACATTTTTCAGGTTTCCAGCTTGGAAAAGTACATGCGTTTGGTGTGGCAGATTTTATCCCCAAATCTTTTAAAGGCGAGAAAAGCAACAAGTGATTGTCACCAACATTCATATCTCCCATTAAAACAACGTACTTATACTCAGCAACCAGTGAACGAATATAAGCCAATTGTTTATTTTGTCGACGCCGGCTTAACGCCAGATGCATCGCAACAACCACTAACTCATTTTTTTCTCCAAACTGTAACTCAATTGCACCTCGACCGGGAAAACCTGGCAAAGAGTGATAACAGGTTTGCGCAGGTTGATACCGACTAAGTATACCGTTACTGTGTTTGGCAATACGACCAAAATTTCTGTTTACCTGCTGATACAAAAAAGGAAAATGAGCGATGCGGGCTAAATATTCTACCTGATTCACATAATTACTTCGTAAACTTCCACCATCAACTTCCTGCAATGCAACAATATCATAATCAGTAATAAGGTTGGCCACTTGGTTCAGTATATGTTGACGTTGTGTGTGTGGCAACACGTGTTGCCAGGATCGTGTAATGTAATGATGGTACCGACGAGTATTTATCCCAACATGCACGTTAAAGCTAAGCAATCTCAAAACAGTGGGTAGCTCTTTTTTATCGGCACCTTGTTCAGGCTGTAAATTATCAGCATCAGATTCAGAAATTGATTTAATTTCTTCAGTTTTTCCAAAACAGATTTTGCCCAAAGAAAGCCTCTGCTTACTCTTACACACTACAAAAACCTTAGCATATAAATCAGTGTGATTTACCTAATTCTTCATTGAAGAAGATCGCTTAACCGATTTTTTGACCAGATAATTTATTACTTTTAACATATTTTCAGAACCCTTAGCCATTTCAGGATTAGTAAGATAACGACCATCTATCAATACCGCTGGAACGGCTGTTAATTTCAAATTAAGTACCAGCTTATAGCCATTATCAATCTGTTGAGTAATTTCTTTTGAATGATAGAGTTTCTTGAATGTTGCTATATCTACAGTCCAATGTTTTTTTACAAAAGCTTTAATCTCTGCAAATGAGCTTAGCTGTTGTTTTTCCTGTTGTATCGCTTTAAAAATTACTGGAAGGCTAGTTTTGTTGTCCAGCCCCATTTTTTTTAACGTATAAAATAATTTTGCCAGCGCTTTTGTTGTTTTATTATACGTGACAGGAATTTGCACAGCTTTCACCGATTCAGAGTTTCTCTTTTCCCAGCCAAGAAAATCATCGTTAAATGAATAACAGTGCCCGCAATAAAAAGAAAAGAATTCTTGCACCAACACTTTATCACCCGCACTTTTTGCCGGTAAAACTGGTGTAATTTCCTTGTACTGTTCGCCAGCAACAGGAATATTGACTGGTTGCTTGATCACAGCACCAGAACGACCTGTCAAGAAAAGCGCAAAAATAGTCGCAAAAATAAGTATGTTAATTCTGTATGTTTTCATCACTAAACCTTTAACCTGTTTAATCAATATTAACAAAATCAACTAAAATAATGCCCAAGTGTATATTTCCTGATTTAGGGTAGCAATATTTCATTTGATGCCTTTTAGATTACTCCACTGGTTATTTCTCATTAAACACATGGTCTGCTTAACCATATATGACAAATGATAAAATTTAACCAGAAAGCAATAGAGTAATACCAAAACCTGCTTCTAACTTTTTATTTCGCTATTTTTCTGATCTTACTGTTCTGCGTTGAATCTTCTCACACTAGCTGGCTTACTCGTCACTTTGTCTTTAACAGAAAGTCCTAAATACATATTTATAAAGGTATTTAACAATAGATTTTGGTATAAATCTGATTTTACCTCCCGTGATAAGCATCACATGATGCATACCTTACATTTACCTTGCTGGTGGTAAATCTTTAAAGCTTCTGTCAGTATCCCAAGAATATAAACACATAAAATACTATATGCTAATATAAACAGGTTCCGAGCAAAAAAAAATTAATCATTTAACATACTACCCGCATTGTAATTTTTTGTATACTAGCTATTGATACGAATATCGTCTTCATAAGTAAACCGTAATACGTTATTTCTATAAAAAGTAGCATAAAAGGGCACCGTCAACTTTTTCTCTGACGCAAGGAAATTATTTCAAAAAGTACCAGCGATAGCCCAGCCAGAAAGGAAATCTGGAAGCTCGTATGTAAAATCTTCGTTGCTCCCTATCCCAGAGCTCAATACTGAGTTATCAGGAATAACGTCAGGTAAAGCCGGTGCCTGTGATACAACCGGTTGTGGTTGTATCACAGGCAATCTCTTTAATGAATCAGCCTCAGTTGTTAATGGCCGTACTTCTGGAGTAGAACCAGCCTTTGACGAAATAAAGTTATCTTTGTGAGCTTTGCTTTTCATATGTTTTTTTAAGCTATTTTCCCAAGTAAAAGAGATGTCACAGATATTGCAGTTGAAGACTTTTTCTCCAGTATGCTTTCGCATATGGCGTTTTAGATTGTTTGCTTGGGCTGTCCTGTAATCGCATCCTAGAAAATTGCACGCAAAAGGTTTTTCTCTAGTATGCTTACGCATATGGATCTTTAAACTTGCTGGTCGATCAAACCTTTTTCCGCAGTCTTTACATGTGTGATATAAGTTATGCACCAGGATCTGTCCTTTTCCCACAAAATATCTGTGCCTTTGATATATCTCCAGATTATATACTTCTACAGGGATTCCCTTCATCCCATAACTCACCCCGCAATGACTGTTTCTGTTACCTTTGCAGAGCAGGTGAATCTGATGGCCGGTGGCACTGATTAAGTTATCTTTAGGTGACAAGTCTTGTATAGGTATAAAAGCTTTGTAATTTTCTACATAAAACCTATGGTCAGGGGTTGCCGAGACGCTGCTGATCTTTTGTGTTTTGAAATCTTTGAACTGATAGGTTTTTACTTTTTGAGTATGTCGCACAAATAAAGAGATGACGGGGCTTTGATGACGCCTGTTAATATCAAGATGGGTGGTATTCACTGTAGTGGGTTTAATAGCGGTAATATACCCGTGTACATTGTTAACCCCAAACTCTCTAATTGTTATCAAGACTCCTCCTTGTTTTTGTTGTTCCTTCAGCCACTGCCAGACCATAGTTTTGGGGCGAAGTAGATTCATATGCTCCATGCAGTGCAGTATGGCTACTTCATGGTCATTATTGACTTTCTGACATCCTGGAATAGTTTTATCAGAATACGAGTTCTTATAAAGAAAATCGTCATAATAAACAAAGTCTACCTCTTCCCAAGTTTTAGGTGTAATGGGCTGGTTATCATAGCTCGGTAAAGGACCGATGGCTGAGGTTGGAATGGCTAAACTAACCGCTTGTACATGAAGAATGGTGCTTAAAGCCAGTGTATTTACTAGTGTCAAAAGGTTTTTGATGATTGTCATAGGGAGTTACTTATTTTTATGTCTTTTAATAGCTCTGTTGCAAAAAATTGTTCGAGGCAAGCTTTTTTCTAGCTCCTTTTATTTTAGAAGACGAACTGGCTTTCTACCGCTTTTTTCCATAAAACCGGTATCAATAGTTGCAATCAGTATTCTTTTCCCTGCTAACTGCTTAGAAGCAAACGGAAGTTAAAGTCTGTGACATCGAAGATTCGCCGATACCAACGACTCAGACGTTTTTCGATCATCTCACAGTAGAGGCTCATGTTTCTGAACGTTGCTTTGCCCTGAAAAACCATCAACACAGACAGTAGTGCTGTAGTAAACGTACTTTGTAGTTTTTATTCTGGACATTTACTTCATAATTTTGTTTACTATGTCTTACATCATTTGTCTTCTGTATTGAATTCAAAATAGTTACAGATGATGCTCATGGAATTCAATTAGTCATAAACTGTCCGCTGAATTGTAATACAGCATTTCCAAGAAAACGACAATTATTTTATATGCTCCCCTGCATTTTGCCCCGACTACTTTTTTGAGATAAAGGCGTTGTTTTTGATGTTTAAAAAAACAAATAGATCAATATTGGTAACCTTTACTTTACTATCCATGCTGCTGTCCTCGCAGTATGTGATGGCCGATCAAATTCATCAGATTGCACACGGGCTTCACGGCTCAGATCAGCACCGGAAGGAGGGGGAGTCCAAGCACTCACCTTCATCAAACTCAGGCAATAATAAAGCTTTTACTGCAGGCCACACAGCAGGTGGACAAAGTACGATTACCAGTAATGCCTTTAATTTTTCTTCTATGTACAGCGGTAGTGTTGATGGAAGAACAGGGGCGTATAGTTTTAATGCCTCTTTGGGTAAAGTCTATGGCAATGGTGGTTTTGGTCCTAATTATAACTACGGCCTTCATTACAGTAGTAGTAGTCAGAAAAACAGTGGTTATGGTTTTGGTTGGAGCGGTACTTTATCTCATTATGATAAAGAGACAAAAATGTTGCAATTGTCGACAGGTGGCAATTATATGCTCACATGGTCGAGTAATATACCATCTATTAAGTACCATAAATTAGACACGGTGCATTTGCGAGGTGATCCTTCCGGCAAATATCTGCTGATCGTGACCCATAAAGATGGTAGTGAAGAGTTCTTTAACAGTGACGGGAATGTGGTGCGATTGGAAAATGCTCGGGGTGATAGCCTGTATTTCCACTATACCGGGGTACAAACCGCCGTCCTTCTTGGGTCGATCACTGATGACAGTGGTAAAACGTTATTAAACGTTGACTATGCTAATACCGGAATACAAGTACACAGCTTGCAAGCTGATGGCAGTATGAATACAGTGAAAGTGGTTATTAGCAATGCTCATCTGCAAAATATTCTTTTTGCAGATGGCAAAACACAGGTAGCCTTCAAGTATGCTGAAATATCTGGGGTTTCCGGGTTAATAACCAATATTAATTATTCAACAGGTGCAAGTGAAGTATTGCAATATACGACTATCCCTGTTCCGACAGGCGGCCCTGTTTTACAATTGCATGTAGTCAAGTCTCATTTCGTTACGCCGGATTTAATCAGCCGATGCTAAGGACAGATTATACCTACGGGCTGGGTAACGGGCACAATTTTTCAGGTTATGCGGCAGGCATTGTGTACCAGCACGATGTTGATAACTTGTATATGCGTCCGGATAATTATACCTACCAGACCCAGGTAACAAATAATGACGGGTCAAGTGCTATCACCACGTACAATAAGTATCATCTCATTTTGAAGCAGAAGCTTTATTCACCGGGTTCACATAAGCTGATCAGTGAGGTGGATTACCAGTATCCTAACTGGCTGAACAGTACGATAAGTTCACTGCCAGCCAACTACTCTTTGGCTACAAAGATTACCACTAAGGCTTACGGGGCTACCTCCGTCGATACGCAGGGGTTGGGTGGACAGACTCTGGCGCCGGTAGAGCACAGCAGTAGCTATGAGTATGATAATCAGGGCAACGTGTTAAAAACCACAAAAGAAGATGGCACCATCATCACGAATCAGTATGCGCCGGCTGATGCCAATGGGTTTGTGAACAATATCATCACGCAGACGACGACACCGGCGACGTTACCGGGCACCCCGGCAGTACTACCAACCCAAACAAAGATTAGCTGGCAGACATTGCCTTCAAAAGATAAAGCCATGCCGGTAGGGGTGACTCTGCCTGCCAGCAGCAGTACGCTGTATCAGAAAACCCCCGACGTATGGACAGCCGGACTAACCGAGTCATTCACTTTTCATCACCTGCAAACGCAACCTGATTACGGTATGCCAAGTGCAATGGCACTGACTAATGTAGCGAGCACGGCTGATTCGCTTAATAAGTCGATTACCTATAGTGATAATCAGCAGTTGACATTGTGGGGTAAACAATTTCCGGTCAACATTAAAAGTGCGCAGATAACGGCGGTAACAGGTGGTATTAAAACGCCTGAGGTTAAGACCTACACCAGCACGGTAACAGGGCAGACGCTGATGAGTGTGGATGCGCGGGGTAATAAAACCGCCTATGCATATGATACGCTGGGGCGGGTCATCAAAGTAGTGGCTGATTACGGTACCAGTCATCAGTTAGTTGTAAGTTATGCCTATCAGTCTGATGCTAGTGGTAACAGTGTGACGGTAACCGCGCCTAATGGTTATCAAGTTAGAAAGACGTATGATGGTGCAGGACGGGCATTAACGACACAGGCTGAACAGGTGAACAGTCAGGGCAAGGCGGTACCGGGTAGCTGGGATACAGTGTCATCACAAACCTACAATGCCGATGGAAAGATTGCTCAGACGACAGCGTATGACACCAATGAAGTGGGTAAGCTACAACGTTTTATAACCACTTACCATTATGATGCCTTAGGGCGTTTCATTGGCAAGTCCAATTTCAGAGGTCAGGCCGGTGTTGTTGGGGTGGATGCTCTGACACGGCGCAGTTACAGCTATGCGCTGTTACCGGTGGATGCCACAGTCAGTGGTGCAAGTCTGTGTACGGTCAATGGTGTTGCACACGCCTGTCAGGCGCGGCATTTATCCGTCAGCCAGACCGATGCCCGCGGGGACAAAGTAGCCACTTATCTGTTCAGTCTGGATCCGGCCATCACCAATGATAAAGGGCAAGCACTTTATACCGGTGACCTGAAAAGTGAGCTTCAGGCGCATCTTTCCAGCGATATTGCTGCCGGGAAACCCTTTGACACTGTTTGGTTGCAAGGCTGGTTGCGTCAGGCTATTACGGCAAAAGCTTGGTATAACGCCGGTTATGCCACCTATAATGCAGCGCATCAGGTGTTAGTAGCAACAGACACTGACGGTCATGTGACGCATTTCGCTTATGATGCAAAAGGCAGAGCGATCAGCAAAACACTACCCAATGGGGCTGTGCAAACCTATCACTATGACAGTAACAATAATCTGATTAGTGTCGGTAATGCCACCTCTGGCAAGGATGTCACACTGGGACAACGTGAATATAATGCTTTTAACGAGCTGATCAAAAGCACGGATGTTTTGGGGCATAGTTGGCACTATACGTATAACAAAGTGGGTGAGCTCACAGATTATATAACACCCAATAGTGCGCATATGCATTATACGTATAATGACCGGGGCGAGGTGGTGACGCAATCGGTGGTTGATCATCCGGAGGACAAAGTTACTTTGTCTTATGATATGGTCACTAATGCATTGATCAGCCGTCAGGATAAAACCGGAACAACGGATTACCAGTATGCGGATAACGGCCGATTATTGCAGTTATCTACCCATACTACCGGTGCGATAGCCGGCGATACTCTGCCTGCTTTTACGGAAGATTACCAGTATACGCAGGCCGGCCGTCCGGTCAGTGTCACCCGTCAGGGACAGCAACAAGCGTTGTATCATTATGATGATCTGGGACAGTTGAGCCGTGTGGATCGTCAGGGCAAGTCTTTGGAAAACTTTACTTATGATCTTGCCGGTCGGCTTATTCAGTTGGTGAAAGGGCCGGTGAAAACCGCCTATACCTACAATACTCTGGGGCAGTTATCGGCGTATCAGACCGGGGTAATGCAGAATAATCATCTGAACCAGGTGGCGGACTATCAGTTCCATTATTTGCAGGATGGTGATCTGACCTCAAGAGTGCGTTCTTCAGGTGGAATAAGTACCACAGAGCAGTATCAATATGACAGTATCAACAATCTGCTGAACTATACCTGCAACGGCTCACTGTGTCCGAAGGATAATATAGGCAATACCATTAAGGATCAGCATTATACGTTTGATGAATGGAACAACATTAAAACAGTAGCCACGGATGTGCTGAGTGCGAAGGGGCCACAGACCAACACTACCACCTATCACTTTGACAGCACAGACCCCATACAGTTGCGCAATTATACGAACAGTAATTCTGCCTACGGACAGAGTGCCACTTTGCGCTATGATAACGACGGAAATATTACCACTAACGAACACAACCAGTTTATTACTTATACCCCTTTTGATCAGATGGCCAGTGTCAATACTAAACAAGGCACCGTCCGTTATCTGTATAACGGTGCTCATGTTCAGGTGAAAGAGAGTGCTCCGGGTCAGGCGCCGTTATATTTTGAATATGGTGCTGCAGGGCTCAGTGCGCTGGAGCAGGGAGGTAAGACTACGACCGTATTGTATGGAGCCGGACGTATTGGTGAAATTACCCCAGATGGCACCACCCATTATACGATCACCGACCAAAGTGGCAGTGTGCTGAGTGAGGCAATGGTTGATTCGGCGGGCAAAGTAAGCTTGGGGGGTTCACGCCTGTATACGCCGTACGGGATCGAAGGACGTGCAGGTAGTGCGTCCAAAACGGAGTCAGGGAAAGTCACACCACTGTTACAGCAGAACCTCTGGGGCTTTGATGGTGAGTTGAAAGATCCGGCCAGCGGTTACCAGTTTTTAGGGCAGGGATATCACCGTGCCTATAATCCGGTGATGCGACGTTTTATGAGCATGGACAGTGCCTCACCGTTCGGAAAAGGCGGGTTTAACGGCTATATCTTTGCGAAGAATAATCCGGTGATGTATGGAGATCCGTCCGGGCATATGCCGTCTTGGCTGGGATGGGCCTTGGATATTGTAGGTGAGGTTGCCGGCGTGGCCATGATCGTTGGTGGAGTCATCACAGAAAATCCTGGGCTGGTCGCACTCGGTATTGGTACGGTTACATCATCTTCGCTTGATATTGCTTCTCGTATAGAAGCTAAACAGGGGCATAATAAGGCAGCTCTGGGATTGGGTATCAGTGCAGCCGTTGTGGGAATTGCAACAGCTATCGGCGGTGATGTTGAGTCGGTAGGTTCTGCTGCTGAGAGTATTTATTCCTCAGCCAGTACACTAAGTAAGGTGGCTGCGGTTACGACAGCAGTACTGGCCATCACCGCAACAGGTACAGCCACTGCGGCGACGATTATGGGTTATGCCACAAAAGGTAATGGTCAAACCATTGATACCTTAAGTTATGTGGCGATTGGAACAGGAGTCGGTGCCGCAATAGGTGGTTTTGGTGATAGCTTCAACACAGGAGAGTCAGCAGAAATAGGTGATACTGAGCCTGCAACCTCAGCTTGTTTTACAGGTAAGACTCTTGTTGCTACTGCAACCGCAAATACTCATGGAATTACAAATAAACCAATTAAAGATATTCAGTTAGATGAATATATATTAACAGGCAGTGTGGATACTAAAAGTAAACATACCAAACAAAAAACATCCTATGACTCCGCGGCCATTACCCCTAAAACCTGGGAAGAAATAGACTTTACTTATTATGATAACTACCCCTTTAAAGCCTCATATGCTGATAAAGTAATTTCTGGCTGTAAGAAAGCTCTTAACACTGAGGGAAAAGCTGTTTTGCGCTGTACCGAGCATATGAACCTGCTTAGGCCTAAATCAATAGTTAAGCTGTGGCAGCAGATACAACAAAAACAAGGCTGGGTGCCGGTAACCATTAAGGAATTTGGAATCAATAATGTGCATGGGCATGTCACAGCCATTAAACCCGATACAATCAATACGACCCATTTAGAGATTAAGCAGAGCCATAAAAGTCCTGCCATTGCCACCTTTGAGCGGCATGTACTGGAGGTGCGCACGTATACCTTTAAAGATCTGAAAACTGGAAAATTCAACAAAATCACTGCCACGCCTAACCATAAGTTTTATGTGGCCAATAAAAAGACATTTGAACAAATACAGAATGTGTCCCCTAAAGATCGGTTAGTGAGTGCTACTGGTGATCAGGTGCATGTAGTGTGTGAGTCAGGAAAGGAAAATCACTGTGGGGTGAGTTATGGCGTTAAGGGAGTGCCTGTAGCGGTGTATAACCTGGAAGTCTATCGACGGCACAGGTATTTTGTAGGGGAAGAGAATATACTGGTTCATAATATTTGTGCTCGCAGACTACAGGCGATTACTGATGCTCTCCCTGAAGGTGCACAACAAGAACTAAATGGTTTAGAACATGAGATGACCGTAATATCAAGCGTGCAATATATGAGCGATGAAGAAGAGAAAAAAATAAACTACATAGTAGTTGATTCTGAAAGTGAAACTGCCAGTTTTACCATTAAATTTTATGAGAAGAGATGGGAGTTTACATATTCATATAAGAGAAATAACCCTATTTGTCATGCAAATGATATTACACGAACCCAGTATTTAAAGGCATTAGAATATATAAAAGACAATAACCTAGATTTTAACATAACTGAAAATCCTGATGTGTTAATTAGAAGACCGGTTGTGAATAAGGAAACACAAGCGAAAACTGATGGATTAAATTCAGGAACAGATGAGTTGATGAATGCATTTTTTGATACGCCGAATGGAAAGCATACACGTTATGTTATGAAGGATTTTCAATTGGACCCAGTATCGGTAAGAAAGACTGGAACCGTTCGTAATAAAGATTTAGCTTTCTTTATTGATGTAAAACCGAGCATGTAGAAAAGATAGTGTAAACGGCTATTGTTTACTTTTCCTTGGAAGGGTAAATGATGGTTGTTGAACTTGATGAAAACTTAGTCAGTCAGATCACAGATCAGGTCAAAACGCAGGATGATTTAGCTGAGCTCAGCAAGCAGTTACTGAAGCTGTCAGTTGACAAAGAGCTTGCGCTGAACTGGAAGAACACCTCGGTTATGGAAAGCAGGCTCTGTTACAAAAAAAGGTAGTGCCAATAACTCTGTGTCTATTCAGGATGAAAAACATTGTTCATAGCTCTTGATATGGATAAAAGCTTGTTACCGGTCTGGAATAAGTTGTGCTTTCCAGTCGGTCAATTACCATACAAATAATATTTAAAAACAGAATCAGTATTCGGAAACGAATTAAGGTGCCTGCCGACTTTACGAATCTCCTTATTGAGTCGTTCTATCCAATTAGTGGTGTACAGAATTTGTCTTATTTGAGGTGGATAATTCAAATAAGCAATGTAATGATTCCATTTTTTTCAGGTAGTTGACGCACAAAGCCGGGGTATTTAACCTTCCATTGTTCAATAAATGCCTGTAAGCGCAATATGCGCCCAGTCGGGTGTATCGGCTGTATCATCTAAATGCCTGTAAGCGCAATATGCGCCCAGTCGGGTGTATCGGCTGTATCATCTAAATTAAATACCTGAAAACTTTAGACCATAGACTTTTTTTTCACTGGCTCGAACCCGAATCAGTAAATTACGTAATTTATGGATCAGGCATAACTGGTGATGCGCCTGAGGGTAGCTCTCTGCTATAGCATTTTCAATGCCAGATAGCTCATCACTGACTACCAGTCCTGTATTTTTTATTCCACGATGATGCAAATCTACAGATAAGTTAACGATGCCCTTCAGACACAAAACCATTATCACTATCAAAAATAGTGACCATTTATTGTTCTAATGATTTTAAAATATCAACGGAAATATCTGCATTGGTATATACATTTTGTACGTCGTCAAGATCTTCAAGGGAGTCGATCATCTTCATTAACTTTTCAGCACCATTTTTATCAAGCTCAACTTTTGTTGAAGCTAACATCGCCACCTCAGAGTTCTCAGGTTCGAACCCTGATGCAATCATTGCATCTTTAACCGAAATTAATTCTTTCCAGTCAGATAGCACCTCAATACAGCCGTCATCACTGGAGATAATATCATCTGCCCCTGCTTCAAGGGCTACTTCCATTAATGCATCTTCATCGCAACTGCTATCAAACAACATCTGCCCCTTTCTCTCGAACAAATACGCAACAGAGCCATCTGTTCCAAGATTCCCCCCATGCTTAGAGAATGAATGACGTACTTCAGACACGGTACGATTTCGGTTATCGGTTAGGCATTCCACCAGTACAGCAATACCACCCACACCATAACCTTCGTAGGTGATCTCTTCCATGTTGTTTGCTTCATCGTTACCTGCACCACGCTTTATAGCGCGATCAATAGTATCCCTTGTCATATTCGCACCCAGCGCCTTGTCAACCGCTGTCCGAAGTCTAGGATTATCTTCAGGATTAGGACCACCGGCTTTAGCAGCTACCACCAACTCGCGAATAAGTTTAGTAAAAACTTTTCCACGCCTGGCATCCTGAGCTGCTTTGCGATGCTTAATATTTGCCCACTTACTATGACCTGCCATCTTATCAATCCCTACAATCTAACGAAAACTATTTCAGCATATATTTATTCATCTACAAAAAAATCAATTATCTGCACTTTGTTCTTCACCGGAGCTAACTGAAATATTAAGCTCATTCAGTTGTGCAGCATCAACACGACTCGGCGCCTTCGTCATAAGGCATGATGAAGATAATGTTTTTGGAAAGGCTATTACCTCCCGTATGGAGTTAGCATTAGTCATCAACATAACGATACGATCCAGCCCCAAGGCAATACCACCATGAGGTGGAGCACCAAACTGTAATGCATCAAGCAAGAATCCAAACTTTTCCTGTTGCTCTTGTTGATCAATATTTAATACTTCAAATACCGACTGCTGCATAGCCTGATCATGGATACGCACTGAACCGCCACCTATTTCAAAACCATTTAACACCATGTCGTATGCACGAGATAATGCATTGCCAGGTGCTTTTTTTAACTCTTCAACAGAACATGCAGGAGAAGTAAACGGGTGGTGTAGCGCAGTCCAGCCTCCTTCGCTATTTTTTTCAAACATGGGGAAATCAGTGACCCACAAAGGAGCCCATTTACATGTATATAAAGATAAGTCATCACCCACTTTACAACGAAGAGCACCCATAGATTCATTGACAACCTTTTCATTGTCCGCTCCAAAAAATATAATATCACCATCCTGAGCATTGGTTTTTTTGAGAATAGCTACCAATTGATCGTCGTTTAAAAACTTAAGTATTGGTGACTGTAACCCTTCTGAACCATTATCAATAGACTTAACCTTAATCCATGCAAGACCTTTGGCACCATAGATGGTTATAAATTTGGTATATTCATCAATGTTCTTTCGGCTCAATGATGCACCACCTGGTACTCTCAATGCAACGACACGCCCACGTTCATCATTTGCCGGACCACTAAAGACTTTAAAGTCAATAGATTTGACTATAGTATCGATTGTAACAAGTTCCATCGGTAGCCTTAGGTCAGGTTTATCAGAACCATATTTATTCATGGCACAGGCGTATGTTATGCGCGGAAACTCATCTAAATCAACAGACATCAGCTTCGCAAAAATCTGCCTGATCATCGTTTCTGCTATGTTTAAAATTTCGACCTCATTTAGAAATGAGGTTTCAATATCTATCTGCGTAAACTCCGGCTGACGATCTGCCCGTAAATCTTCATCGCGAAAACACTTAACAATCTGATAATACTTGTCGAAACCCGATATCATAAGTAGCTGCTTAAAGATTTGAGGAGACTGAGGCAATGCAAAGAAGTGTTTAGGATAAACCCTGCTGGGAACCAGGTAATCGCGAGCACCTTCCGGTGTCGCACGCGTTAACATAGGGGTTTCAATGTCTAAAAAACCAAGACCATCCAAATATTTTCTGATTAACTGTGTAAACTTGGAACGGAAAATAATTTTTTGTTGCAGGTCTGGTCGGCGTAGTTCAAGATAACGATGCTTAAGACGAATATCTTCACCTGCTTCTATTGGACCATCAAGCTGAAAGGGTAATGGAGCTGATGTATTAATAACTTTCAATTCACTGGCCAATAGCTCTATTTCGCCAGTAGGTAGCTTGTTGTTAACTGCCCCCATACGTTTACGAATAACACCTTGTACTTCTATTACAAATTCACTGCGAAGTCGCATGGCTATTTCAGCAAGCTCAGGAGTACCTGCACCAGAGTCTACCACAATCTGAACGATTCCAGAGTGATCCCGCAAATCAACAAATGTCAGACTACCAAGACTGCGACTACGATTAACCCAACCGGTCAGCCGGACCTTTTCATTCTGATTATCTAAACGCAATTGCCCGCACAAATGGCTTCGCATAGAACTCTCTCTTACCAACTAATCGAAATGGATCATACTCAAAGGATGAGTATTATACCCAGATTATAATCTTATGTGTAGTGAACTGTGTCAGAGAGCGGATAGTCATTTTAGTTTACTTGTTTACTTGTTTACTTGTTTACTTGTTTACTTGTTTACTTGTTTACTTGTTTACTTGTTTACTTGTTTATTATTTTATTATTTTATTATTTTATTATTTTAACATTCAATTTTAAACGTACTTTTTCAGACAATTTAGCCAACAAAGGTTTATTCTGAATTTTTATGTTGCAAAAAAAACAAAAACCAATGGCGGGCTTATTTCAAAACTATGTATAACTACTGCTATCACCATGGTTTTATTGCTTGCTTTTAAATGCGAACTATTGAGTAATACCTGCTACTTATTGCAAGGAATTTCGACGCATAACAGTAAGATAAGAAAAGTAGCGCAATAAGAAGATAGAATCAGATTTTGGTATTATTTCGTTAATTTACGATAAGAATTTCTGAATTAAACTAACAAGTGCAGCAGGTTAATTTTGAAAGATGAGTCAACTGTTGTTACCCTTCACAGCTGAATCATCAAAAGGTAGAGGTCCTGATATGCCAACGCCTCTGGAAGGCTATACTAAAAAGCGTCTTGCACTTTTTGGTTAAATCCAGCTTTACCCAACCAATCGAGCACAATCAAAGGGTGGCGGGGTCTTGGTTACAACCACCCTTTGTCGGCCTGATCATTACCCCCCCAGATTACAAGTATGTTAATACATTACTTTTTGTTATTTGAAGACCATTAAGCAATGACACACGCTTTTGTTGCATTTATATTATTTTTTTATTACAACACATTACTGAGCCTTTTTTATACAAATGATATTGCTTACTTGCAGGCTTTGCACCTGACGGTTATAATGTGGCTTCAGCAATAAAATTTTTATTGTTTTTATATACAGTATTTATAATTATTTATTTTTTTTATTAAATTTTTGGTATATGACTCAAACTTGCAATATACCTCGCTATTGCTCGACAAAGAAATCTATATTCATGCAAGCTTAGTCATAGATTTCTGCGTCTCCGAAGTGAAGATGCTAGCGCATAATAAACTGCAAGTCTGAGACAAAACCTTTTTATTGTTATTGATTTTTTATTTTTATTAGTTGCTTAGATAAACCTGTAAAATTTCAACCCCCATCCCCATATGAGCAAATAATATTAGAACAAACGTCAGAAAATGTATTTTTTTATATCGTTATTATAATAAAAAACAATCATACAAAGTCTGTTCTTTTATTCACTGCTTTATTGGCTCAGCCAGCTAACTGCTTGTTGGTCACTGCAAATCTGAACTTTCCAAAAGCTACAGTGTGGTAAAACCGCCCCATTCAACTAATAGATCTGATTATCTAACGACTTAACTCACCCCACTTAAATAATCGAAGTAAGTGTAGGTTTATAAAGCAAGATTATTTATGTGTTTTTGCATAAAAAAGTTATCTTTTTTTATTTCTTATTGTGCGAACGAATAACAAAACTGTTTTTTTCCTAAATCGTCGATAACTACCATTTAAACCATAGACTTTATGAAAATTATCACCTAAAATGCAGCCGAAAGTAATAGTGGTGGGGTGAGTTTTGTCAGTTATCAGCTCAGAATTTATATTATATCAAAACCTGTTTCTAGCTACTATTATGAGCATGTTTTTATGGCTTTTTGTTAAAGACGAAGTGACAAGTAACAGGAGCTTCAACGCATAACAGCAAGATCAGAAAAGCAGTGTAATAAGAAGTTAGAACCAAGCTTTAGTGTTAGATAATGTTAGGATATATCATTAATAAAAACACATAACAGCAAAAAAATATTCACAAATCAGAATGCTAGATAAATATTAACAACTATATTTTTCAACATTCATAGCTAGCTACCATATACACCTAAAGTCAGATGATGGAGTTGCAGGGGAAAAAGACCATTGAAACCCACAAACAAGAAAGCTAAAGCGGCCTTACTTCTAATTGTTTTGCTTGCTTCCGTAGGGCAATTAACAAATACAATTTTTGTACCTGCAATAAACATCATGGCTATCTCAATCCATACCAATGCAGGCGCTTTGCAAGCAATCATTGCTGCTTATCTGCTATCTTATGGGTTGTCTCAATTTATTTACGGACCCCTTTCAGATTATTATGGTCGTCGACCAATAGTGCTGATTGGTCTTATTATTTATCTTCCAGGTGCCGCTTTAGCCTGGAGTGCCAATTCTTTTTTAATGCTGTTTTTAGGTTGCCTTATTCAGGGAGCAGGCATTGGTTGTGGTGGAGTGATGTCACGAGCAGTCATGCGAGATCTTTTCAGTGGTAAAGCATTACATCGCGCCAACAGCGTGGTAGCAATGGGATTGTCTCTCCCTCCTCTTGTTGCGCCCATTCTTGGTGGCGAATTAAGTCATCTGTTTGGATGGCGCGCCTGCTTTGCATTTATGGCAACTTTTTGCCTATTGATTTGGCTTATTAGCTTGTTACTTTATCCGGAAACCAACTACCATCGTTATCAACGCAAGCCTGTTTTGAAAAATTATGTTTCCATACTTAAAAATAAGGCTTTTCAAGCCTATAGTTTATGCACAATGCAAACCTTTGCAGGCATTGCTTTACTGGAGGTTGTGCTTGGTGTGTTATTGGGGCAGCGTCTGGGTTTTTCACCCAAAGACGTCAGCTTTATCTTCACCATTCCTCTACCTGGCTATATTTTAGGTTCATGGCTATCAGCCAAACTATCTCACCAGTATGAGCGTGATACAATTATCGCAGTAAGCCTTGTTGTGCTCATTCTTGGCGGAATAACAATGCTATTACCAGCGATAATGAAAAATATTTCAGTTATAGTTTTACTGGTTCCTGCTGTGATCTACTTTATCGCAGCAGGCATGTTAGCACCTGCTACTATTTCTGGCGCAACTGAACCTTTTCCTAATCAGGCAGGCACTGCCGGAGCCATATTGGGTGGGCTGCAAAATGTTGGCGCAGGAATGATTACTCTATTATCGGCGTGGCTACCACAAAATAATCAGCTTTGTCTCGGTATATTAATGACACTGCTGCCCCTCATCGCTGGAAGTATTTTTATAAAACACTTGATAAATACGTCAAAAAAAAACTCCCTATATGCATCTCCTTAATCATCCGAGCAAAGGTAACACTCCCCAAGCAACACAAAACTGGCAAACAATAATCAATACCGAAAACAAACCGCAGACCCAGTACAAAAGCGACCCTGTAAACTGATGACCTTTCCGTTGTAGGGAATACATCATTGCCAGAGGTAACAGCGTTGCAATAAATGCGAGAGGAATAGCGGCATATCCAAGTGCCGCAACAAAAGCATTAGGGTATAGCAGGGCAAATAACAGAGGAGGAGCAAAAGTTAATATACCGGCAAAAATACGATTAATCAAAGCTCCACCTTGGCAGACAGCAGAGTAAATATAATCAAACAAACCCAAAGCCACTCCCAAAAAGGAAGTAAGAACTGCAAATCCTGAAAAAAGATTAATGAGAGACAGAAACCACATGGAGTTTTCGGAAGTACCAGAAAGAATTTTTATAAGATTATTCACTGTTCCATGCGAGCTTAAAAATGCTATTTCCCCTTTACTCAATACGCCCAACGAAGCTATTAACCATACAATATAGGCAATTAATGGCACCAAACTACCAATAATAAATACCAGTTTTAACATACGAGGGTTAGGCCCAACATACGACACAAGAGGTGTTGTGCAACCGTGAAATCCGAATGATGTATACACAACAGGCAATACAGCAAGAGCAATCACTGGTGAGTAATTAAAGTGAAAAAATACAGTAGTGGCCTTTGATGGAGCCAATAAAAAGCTAATTATTAAAATAAAAGAAGCAACCATCACAATAAAAAGCAATCGATTAATTCGATCAACTGTTTTTACCCCTAACACTAAAATTGCTATAACAAGCAGTGCTGATAAAAGACAAAATACTGCGTGAGGGAGATGAAACGATATATAGTGATTAGCGTATCCTTCAAGAAAAGATGCAGCTTGTGAAATATAAGCAGCTAGTAATGCATAAAACAAAAATAAAAACGACAAAGTACTTACTGCTTTACCAATAAAACCGAGTGACTTATCTGTCATAGTTAAAAAACTTGCACCCGGCTCAATAATCAAATTCACTTTGATTGTTAAAATAGCTGAAGCACACATAACAAACCAAGTGATCAGCATAATAAGAAGCATTGGAAAAAAACCAAGACCTGCTGAAATAACCGGTAGCGCCAGAATACCACCACCAATTGCAGTACCAGCAACAATAAACACCGCACCAACAGGACGAGACAAGGACATAAATCAACCTTATATAAAATTTACACTTTGAATAAAATTGAAGTCTAACAGAGCCAAAAAGAAACACAACAATCAATTTAAGACAGATTTCTGATCTTATACCAAAACCTGTTTCTAACTTTTTATTATGCTACTTTTATACACATAAAATATTTGCTGACGTAACTCTTAACCTGAAATCAAATAATTAAAACTCAGCCAGCGGGTCGATACATATATTTTATATGACAAGAAAAAGACTATAAACAACCGGTAAACCTTTTTCTTTGATGATGTTCATGTAGCGTGACTAACCCCCGGAAAAACCAATACACCCAAAAAGTGCGGCTGAGTGTGTAGTATCACCTGTACAAATGCCAGCAATCTGGCTAACCAGACTCTGAAACGATTTTTAAGATCAAACCAAGGAAATTGACCTTTAGCATCAAACCCTACAGCCTTAATACCATAGGCTCTTGCTATATAAACCGCACGAAAATTCTGGTAACGCTGAGACACAATAATAAATTGATGCTGCCCAAACACTTTGTTTGCTCTAATAACTGAATCAAGGGTTCTAAATCCTGCATAGTCACGATAAATTACTTTATCAGGAATACCAAGATTACCAAGGTCTTTTTTCATTAAGGCAGGTTCATTATAATAACGCGTCGAGTTATCTCCGCTGACAATAATATATCGAATCTTTTTTTGTTTATACAAACTTGCCACAGCTTTCAGGCGCTCGTAATAATGCCTGTTTTTATTTCCTTCAGATGTATAGCGGCTTGTTCCTAACACTAATGCCACCTTCATTTTTGGAATTTGATCAATATTATCAAAAATAAAAGGTTCTGACCGTTTCTTAACAATATAATTACAATACAGCAAAACAAGAATAAAAAGCAGGCATACAAGCAGGAACACATAAATTCCTACTCTCCCCCAAAAAGTCATTCGGGAAGAGCTACTCATTTATCTGACCACCTTCATATCAAATTCCTAACGCTTAAACTCTTCTATTTTATGACTTTCAATAACCGGCCTTCTGTGAGATCGCTTTATATTTTTCATGATATCAAGCAAGCGACTGTCAAACCGTATGATCGGTTGAGTTGGCATGCCCAACGATTTAAACGTGGGTACAGACAAACTCTGCTGATCAAGTAACAGATGCAGGTCATTTAGCACTTCAGACCAAGTTGAAGCGTGCATCGCAATCTTATGATTGATTAATACATTATCATAAGCCTCTTCTGCTACATACAACACAGGAATACCGGTATAAGCTGCCTTTACACCAATAGTTGATTTATACACCACCATGACTTTTGCAATACTTGCCAACTGTTCAGATGATAATGCCTTAGGTGCAATTGTCATATTGCTAAACGATTTTATTTTCTCTGCTAATCTCGGCGGAAAAACACCTTTCATCTTTGGATGTAAACTAATAACAAAGTGAATATCTGGTCTTTGTTTGACGACATCCAGAAAATGGTTAAACCATTTCAGTGAACTTTTATCATACCCCAAAGAATAAACAACAATTTTGTCACTTTCTTTCAATGCCAAAGCACTCAGAACTGATGCTTTATCTATACGACTAATATCTACTTTCCAGCTCTCTAATGCAGGCTGACCAACAACGGTTATCTCACTCCCTGAAAGTGATTTTATGGCAAGGAAAGGATTAATAAGGTAGTCTCCAGGTAAAAACAACTCATTTACCCCCAAAGAAGTATTAACCCATGGTTTAATAGATGATTGCGTTTTTGGGTTATCGAAATTATCATAAAAAGCTACCGTATACCCTCCTTTCAACGCTACCTGATTTGCAATCTGCGCCTGAATTGCATGCGTCATTCCCGTGACCAGTACTTTCGGATTCAGCCGTGATATCACCGTTTCCAATATTTTATTCGGCAACAAAACCGTACGGGAAGTATCCCACTGTGTACTCAGACTCTGAATATCTTTTGTTTGAAATTTATCTTCAGGCGACTCAGACAGCAAAGAGGACAAATCAATAACATTTGGCATTCGCGCCAAAGCGTGCTTGGCAGCCCCAAAGACCAAAATATCGACACTGGTTTTTCGTGCCTTCAGGTAAGGAATTACAGCCTTAAAGGCCAACGCTTCCCCGTAATCGTAAGCTATAAACAGTATATCTGATTTATAAGAGGGCTTTGTTGATAAAGGTAAAGTGTTAGATAGGTCTGCATTCTTCATAGCGCATCCGTTCAGACCCACACACACCAATAGCAGGAAAGAAAATAAAATATTCCGTTTCATCATGCAAGCCTTATTGTCATTTATTTTAAAAAGTCTGCTTACTGTTTTATCTTTTCAAAGCAACATGCCACATACTTCACGGCTACAGCCAAGCCTGCATAACATGATAGTACACAGCAAACAAAGCTGTATGACTTACCTTTATTTTTGAATTAAATATACACCACATTCTGCATGATGTGTATAAGGAAACTGGTCAAATAGCGCAAATCTTTCGATCTGATGACTTTCAGTCAATACCTGTAGATTTTGATGTAATGTTTTCGGGTTGCAGGAAATATAGAGGATTCTTTCAAACCTTTTCAACAGGTCAAGCGTTTTATCGTCCACCCCTGCCCGTGGCGGATCAACAAAGATGGTACCAAAATCAAAGCTATCCAAGTCAATATTTGCCAACCGTCTGAACAACCGTTCTTTGTTTAAGGCCTGAGTAAATTCTTCGCTTGAAATTCTTACAACATTAATATTATCTATGTCATTTAATAAAAAGTTGGCTTTAGCTGATTTAACCGACGTTTTTGATATTTCTGTTGCCAGTACGTGCTTAAAATGTGGAGCCATTACACAGGTGAAGTTACCATTGCCACAATAAAGCTCAACGAGATCCCGTTTATCTTTTTCTCTGGTATCAGACACAATTGTCTCCACCCACTCCAGCATTTTTTCATTCACACCAGCGTTAGGTTGAGTAAAGCTGTTCTCATACTGCAGATACTGCCAAATACGGTCATTGACCTGCAACGTTTCTGTAACAAAATCCTGACTTAACACCCTCCTTTGTTTGCGTGAGCGACCTATAACATAGATACCAAACTCCTTTTCCAGTTCTTTAGCAGCTGTCACCCAGTCATCACCCAAATAATGATGGTATATCAATGTAATAAGTGCCTGTCCTGATTGAGTCGTCAAAAAGTCAAGCTGGAACAAACGATGACACAGCAGGCTCCGCTCATTAATATACTCAAGAAGTACAGGCATTAAAGTGTTAATACGCTTGGATCCTGCCGGAAAACTATCTATAAATACAGGTCTTGTGTTATCTCCCGGAACAAACATGGCGTAATGTAACCGGTTAGATTCATGCCAAATTCGAAACTCTGCCCGCATCCGGTAATATTGTGATGCAGAAGGAAATACTTCCAGCGTGTTGATTCTAAATTCTGAAAAAGCCTGCAAAATAGCTTCAGACTTTTTCTTTAGTAACAGCTGATAACATTCAGGGTCAACAGCATTTGGTTTCATGAAAGATTTAGTCTCATATCTATGGTTATTAAAAAGTATTAGTCAGTTTTAGAATAAACAGGGTGGCCAATACATACATAATAAGGGAAATGTCACGCCAACGGCCACTTAATAATTTAATAGCCACCCAAGACACTATGCCCAGTTCAATGCCACTGCTAATCGAAAAAGTCAACGGCATAGTTACTGACGCAATCACTGCGGGGGCTGATTCTGTAACATCATCCCATGAAATTAGCGATAAATTACGCGTCATCAGAACTGCAACAAAAAACAAAGCTGGTGATGTCGCATAAAGAGGTATCGCCCTTGCTAACGGCATAAAGAACAAAGTCAACAGAAATAACATACCAACAACCACAGCTGTTAAACCTGTTCGACCGCCTGAGGCAATACCAGAACCACTTTCTATATAACTTCCAGTAGTAGATGTTCCCAACAATGAACCAACAACACAGGCAAGGCTATCGGAAATCAATGCTTTACCCATTCTTGGTGGCTGACCGTATTTATCCACTAAGTCACCCTGATAAGCTATAGCCATCAAAGTACCTGTATTATCAAATAAATCCACAAATAAAAACGAAAAGACAATGCTAATCAACCCTGCATGCAGAGCACTATGAATATCAAGATGAAGAAATACCGGTTTAATACTCGGCGGCATACTTGCAATGCCATAATAAGATAACTTTCCGGCAATTGCACTCACCAGACACACAACTATAATGCCAGTGATAACTGATGCTTTCAATCCACGAAAATATAAAGCTACAGTTATCACAAACCCAAGACACGCCATAGTAGCAGGCCAAGTCGACAAGTTTCCCAATCCAACTATAGAACCATCGTTGTGCACAATGATGCCTGCATTTTTTAGTGCAATAAACCCAAGAAACAACCCTACACCAGAAGCTATCCCATGACGTAAATTATTTGGAATACTTTTAATGATTTTTTCCCGAAGCTTGGAAAGGCTTAATATAAAAAAGAGCACACCCGAAAGAAACACCGCACCTAATGCTACCTGCCAGCTATAACCCATAATCCCGACAACGGTATAACAAAAAAAAGCATTCAAACCCATACTGGGTGCTAAAGCCACTGGGTAATTAGCAAATAACCCCATCATCAGGCAACCAAAAGCGGCTGACAGACAGGTAGCTACAAACACCGCCCCATAATTCATGCCAGTACCACTTAACATCGTGGGATTAACAAAAACCACATAACACATAGCTGCATAAGTAGTAAAGCCAGCAAGGAACTCTGTACGAACAGATGAGTTATGAGCTCGAATATGGAAAAATTTATTAAGCATACAAAATAGGTCTTGACTATAAAATTTAAAAACGATTATATATTTTTTCGGTTATTCAATATTTCAGACACTTTTACGCAACAAGAATCCCTTACTCGCCAAGCGCCACATAGACATAGCTGACTTTTTTGTCATTCAGGTTCAAATCTAACCTTTTAAAAAGTCTGCATATCAGGTTTTGGTTACGTTTGCGCCGTATCCAAGTGGCAATGGAAATTACTATCGGGGAATCCATGTTTTTTGTCTTTCAAACCTGAACCTTTACAAGGTTAGTGCTGGAACGCGTCTAATAGCTAGCTATTATTCCTCACTTCGTCTTTAACAGCAAGTTATAAAAGCATGCACATAGCAGTAGTTGGAAACAGGTTTTGGTATAACCAATTTTAACTCTGTAAGGCAAGTAACTGCCGGAACATTCCGCTAAATAAAAATCACAACGGTTCAATCAGAATTGATTACCATCGTTGATGAATCCCGGAAGAATATGCACCCTCAAATCATTGGTTTAAGTTTACAGGTAATAACCATTATCAGTTTATTAAATGTACAGACTTTGCATGCAATTTATCCTCGCTTTGTAAAAATAACTGCCTGATTGCCTTATTGGTTGCTATAGGAGTAATTATTTTTTTTCAGCAATTACTTTTATTAGTGTGCTTTCATAGCTGATTTATACAGAATATGCTTGTGAATGCAGGAAAATTAACCTATTAAAAACAATATCAGAACAAAATTGTATGTTTCAAATTTGCACAAAACCAATACTGTTATTTTTGCCTTTGCAAACGTGGTGTATATGCAAATTAATCATGTAACCTGTGTTACCCAAAAAATAAGGATTAGATAATGAAAAAAATTTTTTTAAGTCTGATAGTCTTGTATTTTTCTCATGGTATCTTGGCTTATAGTGCCTTTGCTCATGAACCTCAAAGATCCATTAATGGAAGTTGGAAGGGAATGTTAATAGCAGATTCTCATATGACAGCTAATTCTGGGTGTAAGTGGTTCTATGAGATAAATTTTGTTTCTAAAAGTCAGGCTATGATCAGACGGACACCTGTCCAATATCATGGCTTGATTCATTCGTACTGCACCTCAGCCAGCTGGAAAAGCCGTGTTATCTCAAACGGTAACGTGTATAGATTAAGCTTATCTCCTGGCGTATATTGGGGCGTTAGTTTTCACTATGATGCTGCTAACACCCCTTTTATTATAAATCTGAATGGTGCTTCAAGTGCGAAAGATAAGAAGGGGGTGATGGTTAGATATTATTACAAAGGAACCTTGTATAAAACAAATTAGGCTTCATTTGACCCCCTGGAAAATTGTCCTGTCATCAAAAACAGCTGCATTAAAATGCTGCATGAATTTATGTAAATCAGGACAATCTTCTAACTTGCAGGAGCCATGGGGCTTGTAAATGCAACCTTGAGCTGCCTTCAATCAGTATTAATATTGAAGGCCTTCAGGCTAACACCAACTACAATCTGGATACTCGGCAAACACTAGATAATCTTACCTATTCATTGTGCCAGTGTTGTTGGGCTTGTTAAAAAAAACAGATATAAAAGCCATTTTGTTTTTATTATCTATACATCCTAATTAATGAAAATGATGGTTTTGGCAAGCACATTAGATCAACAACAATATCAGTTATGATAATGGTCAATATTGATAAATTTTTTAATACATCTGACAGCAGTCAAGCATACAGTCTGAATTCGTATAATATTCTATAAAGAAAGTGTATTGAAAATACACTTTCTTTAATTATTTCACTGACCTTAGGCATTGCTCTCCCTAAGAACTAATATCCTCCACTCTTTTTTCAGCCACCTCTTTTTGCAGTACGATAATATCGCTTAGCATATCAAGCATGGTTGTTTTGACCTGATCAATGTAATTTTGAATATACTCTTGTATGTGTCGGGATGTTTCATCCATATCCTTCTGACTGGCCTGTTTAGGTAGCAAAACATTCAGAGAGCTGGGGACAGGTACGCCAGGATATTTTTTGATCATGGTTTTGACCATTTCCTGCCATAAATTTAGTACGTTCTGGTTTGAATGACTCAAGCTTTTTTCAATCAATTTTTCAAACCTGCGCATTTTCCAGGCTTTGCTATCAGGCATATCAATCACTTTATTCATTCTTATTTTCTCTTTTTTAGGTATATTCTTATTTTTTTTTACCTCATTAACTGATAGTTATATCACGAGCATCTGTAATACCCAAACTAGGATTATTTAGTTTTTTTTCAAAACTGCTTATCACCAATTTCCTGTTTTTGTATAATCTTTTCAAAGCCTTACTTCTCTACTACAATACCTTCTTTTTCTATAATAAGAACCATGGCTGTGATGTGAACGTTGTTTAGAATATTTTTATTTATTATTACTTTTTTATTTTCATTCGCTTTGATTGTGGGCGCTAAAGATCGCAAGACAATATCTTTAGCTGAGTGTCTGAATGGTTTAAACCAAGCCTACTGGCAGGGTAAAAGTACAGTTGATGATGACATTTACGATCAACTCTGCAACCTACACTATGACCGTGGTGGTAGCAAACTATTTGCTTTTGACCCCACTTATGTCAAATATCCCAGACACAAACATCATGGATTTATGGGGAGTTTGCATAAAGCGAAAAGCACAGAGGATGTCGAGAAATTCATCAAAATTAATAACTGTAAAACGCAAACTTGTCTGTTACAGCCAAAAATAGATGGTATTGCAGTAGAGCTAGTTTATACCAAAGGGGAATTAACTGCTGCAACGACTAGAGGTGATGGTTGGCAAGGGCGGAATGTTCTGAATAAGATTAAGCAATCCGGGAATATTCCACACCAGCTACCATACATTAATATACAACTGCCAGACACCATAGTACTGCATGGAGAGCTGTTCCTCCGGTTGGATTATACAGGTCAGCACCTGAAGGATCATCGACGCGCAAGATATAAAGTTGCAGGGCTGATGCAGCAAAAACATGACGACAAGGCATGGCTTAAACGGTTAGATTTTTTCGTTTGGAGTTGGGTTAATAGTATGAACTCTGAGGTTATGCAAGATATAAACCAGTTATCTTTACTAGGATTTAAGCTGGCTCAGTCTAATACTCACCAGATAAAAGATTTGAACGTTGTAAAAGAACTCAAAAGTATGTATGAGAGGTCTAATCCATCGGCTAAATTTTTAATGGATGGAGTTGTTATCAAAAGGGACAACAATATAAACATACTGCAAAAAACCAGTAAAACTTTGCCAGATCATGTGCTTGCATGGAAGTTTCCACCACAACATGCCGTGGTAAAAATACAGTCTGTTCAGTGGAGTACAGGGAAGACCGGCAGGCAAACAGCAATTCTTATCTTTAAGCCAGTAGTATTACATGGCATAAAGGTGTCAAAAATTTCTGGTGGAGGTTCTCAAAATATGAAGCGTCTGGGTGTAAAACCAGGTGACATTGTCAGTATTGCTCTAAAAGGTCAGGCCATACCTGTGCTTGACCGTGTATTAGTTCGATTTTGATTTTTCATCAGACTCTATCTGTATTTTGAAAATAGATTTTTCATAAATTCATTGGTATTTCTTATATGAAATGGATTTTCATTGATGATACTTGCATAATGGCTCATCAGCATAGTTCTGGTATAGCAACCTGAAGTGCAGAAGTAGAAGCAAAGAAAAGAAAAGAAAAGAAAAGTCATACTGTAACGAAGGAATGGTCAATTGATAATTTCGTGATAAAATAAAAGTCCTTATTTGAAGCAGAGACTTGAAACTAAACAAGCCGAATGTTGTATGAAGAAAACATCACAATTACCCAAGATTGAGTTTCCTTATGCCGGTTATCCGATAAAAATACTAGGTGCATATACGCCGGACTTTAAAAAGTTTGTGCTCGAAGTGGTTAAAACCCATGACCCTGATCATAATGGTGAAGCGGTGGTTAAGATCAGTCGGAATGGTAATTTCCAGTCAATAACGGTAAAAATCCTTGTGCTCAGCCAAGCGCAGTTAGAAGCGCTCTTTAACGATTTAAAGGCTAGCGGACGCATCAAGATGGTGCTGTAGGTGATTGATGATTGAGACAATAGGTGACTTTGAGTTGATTTCTGACAGAACACAAGTAATGCAAAGTACCCGAAATTCTGAGCTGATTTTTAAATGGTTTAAAAAACTTCAGCCGTATAATCCTACATGGCAAGCTATGCAGGATTATACAGATAGCCGAACGAGTGAAAGCCCGGATCAGGTATGGCTGTTACAACACACGCCTGTATTCACTCAAGGAAAAACAGGTAAGGCCGAACACGTGTTGAATCCTGGAGGTATTCCTGTAGTGCAGACAGATCGTGGTGGTCAGGTTACGTACCACGGCCCTGGTCAGCTGATCGCTTATTTGCTGATTGACTTGCGCCGAAAGGGGTTTACAGTGCGGGACATTGTAAGCAAAATTGAACAGGCTGTTATAAATGTTTTATCATCTTACGGAGTGGATGCTGCTGCCAAACCGGATGCGCCGGGTGTTTATACGGGAAATAAAAAAATTGCTTCATTAGGCTTGAGGGTTAGGCGTGGTTGTACATTTCATGGGTTGGCGTTTAATGTTGATATGGATATTTCACCTTTTTTGAGGATTAATCCTTGTGGCTACCAAGGGCTTGAAATGGTTCAGTTAAAGGATTTTTGTCCGAATGTTGACTTCAAAGAAGTTGCCAGAGGCCTTGAAATCGAACTAAGTAAACAATTGCTTTCAGTTTGAGTAGTTGTTGGTATTATTGTTAGAAAATTAATTAATTGTGGAAGTAAATGATGAAAAATGAGGGTATAGCGGCTACGAAGAAAAAAAGATTGCCTCGTGTTGTGCGTGGAGTAAAGCTTCGTGGTTCAGATAAAATGGAGCGAATACCCATTAAAATTCTTCCAACAGAGAAGCATGAAATGCTACGTAAGCCTGAATGGCTGAGGATTCGTCTTTCTTCATCTCCTGAAGTTGATCGTATTAAAAAACTACTTCGTCAAAATAATTTACATTCAGTGTGTGAAGAGGCTTCATGCCCGAATCTTAACGAATGTTTTAGTGGTGGAACAGCAACCTTTATGATTATGGGGGATATTTGTACCCGTCGTTGTGCATTCTGCGATGTGGCGCATGGTCGTCCTAATGCTTTGGACCCAGAAGAACCGAAAAATATGGCAAAGGCAATCGGTGAGTTAGGGCTTCGATATGTGGTTATCACTTCGGTTGACCGAGATGATCTTCGTGATGGTGGTGCGGCTCATTTTGCTGAATGTATTGCAGAGCTTCGTTTGTCAGCACCTGATCTTAAAATCGAAATACTGACACCAGATTTTCGTGGTCGAATGGATGTTGCGCTTGAGACCCTAACACAAACACCACCCGATGTATTCAACCATAATGTTGAGACAGTGCCAGACCTTTATCGGGCTATTCGTCCAGGCTCAGATTATAAATGGTCTTTGGATTTATTAAAGCGATACAAAGCTATGAACCCTGATGTGACAACAAAGTCAGGCCTGATGCTTGGTTTGGGTGAAACTAATGAACAAATTATTGATGTGATGCAGAACATGCGTTCTTATAACATTGAGATGATCACATTAGGGCAATACCTACAACCTTCCCGATTTCATGCACCGGTTAAGCGTTTTGTTCATCCTGATGAGTTTGCCATGCTTGCAGACAAGGCAAAATCTTTTGGATTTAAACACGTAGCCAGTGGAGCGCTTGTTCGCTCCTCTTATCATGCAGATCAGCAGGTTAAAAGTGATATGGTTATTTAAATGTCTTTTTATCTGATTTAAATATCTCATATCTATTTGGACTTATACGGTAGCAACATCACCTGAACCATTATTGGTTATTTTGGCATCATCGACTTATCTGAAGTTTTGTTGTCATAGTTAGTTCACCAAATAATAAAAGGACTTGCGATGGTCACTCAGTCACCCAGAGGTTACCGTTTTCCGGTTGGTATCATCGATTATTGTGTCTTCTGCTATCACAGGTTTAGCCTTAGCTACATGGATATTGAGGAAATGATGGCTAAACGGGGCGTTAGGGTGAGCTATGAGAGCATACGAAAATGGTGTCTGAAGTTCAGTCGTAAGTATCCCTCCATTTTAACAAAACAAGAACATAAGCGCAGTGACAAATGGCACTTGGATGAGATGAATATTCGCATTAATGGCACAAAGTATACCCTTTTCGGTGCCGTCGACATTAAAGGATATGAGCTGGATATATTTATCCTGCATCGCTGAAATAAAAAGGCTTCCACTCGTTTTCTTAAAAGGCTTGTGGGGTCAAATCCTACACACAGCGTTATCGTTACAAACACGCTACACAGTTATAATCAGCCCATCAAAACCCCACTGCTATAAAGACGGATCACCGACGACACAAAGGGCTTAATAATCGGGTAAAGAATACACATCAGCCTACTAGGAGACGAAAGAAGTCGCTGATTAAGATGAAGAGAGTCTCCACCATCCGGCAAATGCTGATGTTTTCGGGTATTATGCGTAACTTTTTCTCGGTGGATGCAGGTCAATATACGCATCCCTCAGCACAAAAAAGAGAAGACCATATGCCATGCTTTTGCTATCTGGGAGCAAGCTTCAAAGCAAGTGCTTTGCGTCTGAAAAAAGCAGGATACGACCTTTTGCTGTATAGAGAGGATAAGTGACGGTGCCCTCTTTAGATATACACTACATAAAATTTCTAAATTTTGAGAGTGAGAGCACATCGATCACAACTTGCAGCCGCCAAAATAAGCAGCTGCACTTAACTCCAACGCGTCGACAAAGGCTGAGGCATCCACACTGGAACAGACCCAGCCCCTCTATCTCGCTGAAGCCAAATTGATTCGATTTAACCTAAGGATCGTACCACCATTAAAAAAAAATTGTTTAATAACTATTGACATCTCTATTACAGAACGAGCATCCTTCACGCGACTTTTCTCTGCAGCCTCAATAGACTCAATATTATTTGTAGGTTTCAAATGTTCAGGGTTGCGAATTTGATCCAAAACTGCAACCGCATTTTTGGGCAAAAGAGAGTGTCTAATCTTATATAACTCATTTAAATTATTTCCTATCTTAGCTTTCATTTTTCTCAAAGAACTAAGTTTTTCATGCATTAGGGGTGAAGTAGCTTTATATTTGGCTTCCAGAGCATCAACTTCTTGATCGAGTATCATATTGTTTTCTATCAAACGGATTGTAGAACTTATCATATTCTCAGTATCTGCAGTTTCTGTAGCTTCTCCAACTTCTGTAGTTTCTGCAAATGCAGTCAATGCTGCAGTTTGTGGAGTTTCTCCAAATGCTCTAAATACTGAAAATTCTGCAGTTTTTACAGTATTTGAAGCATTTACAACCATCGATTTTATCGTGCCTCTGTAAAAACCTCCAGCTCCCCCCGCAACACCTAGACCAATCGTCACATAACTTAAGATATCAATGGTTTGACCATTACCTTTTGTGGCATAATCCATAACCGTCGCCGCAATGGCTGTACCTGTTGCAGTAGTGGCCAGTACTGCTGTCGTAACCGCGCCCACCTTACTTAGTGTACTGGCTGTGGAAGCAATACTATCAGCAGCAGAACCTATCGACTCAACATCACCGCCGATAGCTGTTGCAATTCCCACAATGACTGAGCTGATACTCAATCCCAGAGCTGCCTTCTTATGCCCCTGTTTAGCTTCTATACGAGAAGCAATATCAAGTGAAGCTGATGTAACCGTACCAATACCAAGTGCGACCAGCCCAGGATTCTCTGTGATGGTTCCCAAAACAATCATGGCTACACCGGCAACCTCACCTACAATATCCAAGGCCCATCCCAGCCAGGACGGGATATGTCCGGACGGATCTCCATACATCACCGGATTATTCTTCGCAAAGATATAGCCGTTAAACCCGCCTTTTCCGAACGGTGAGGCACTGTCCATGCTCATAAAACGTCGCATCACCGGATTATAGGCACGGTGATATCCCTGCCCTAAAAACTGGTAACCGCTGGCCGGATCTTTTAACTTACCATCAAAGCCCCAGAGGTTCTGCTGTACCAGTGGTGTGACTTTTCCTGACTCCGTTTTGGGCGCACTGCTTGCACGTCCTTCGATCCCGTATGGCGTATACAGGCGTGAACCCCCTAAGCTTACTTTACCCGCCGAATCAACCATTGCCTCACTCAACACACTGCCGCTTTGGTCGGTGATCGTATAATGGGTGGTGCCATCTGGGGTAATCTCACCAATACGTCCGGCTCCATACAATACGGTCGTAGTCTTACCCCCCTGCTCCAGCACACTGAGCCCTGCAGCACCATATTCAAAATATAACGGCGCCTGACCCGGAGCACTCTCTTTCACCTGAACATGAGCACCGTTATACAGATAACGGACGGTGCCTTGTTTAGTTTTGACACTGGCCATCTGATCAAAAGGGGTATAAGTAATAAACTGGTTGTGTTCGTTAGTGGTAATATTCCCGTCGTTATCATAGCGCAAAGTGGCACTTTGTCCGTAGGCAGAATTACTGTTCGTATAATTGCGCAACCGTATGGGATCAGTACTGTCAAAGTGATAGATGGTAGTGTTGGTCTGTGGACCTTTCGCACTCAGCACATCCGTGGCTACTGTTTTAATGTTGTTCCATTCATCAAACGTATAATGCTGATCCTTAATGGTATTGCCTATATTATCCTTCGGACACAGTGAGCCGTTGCAGGTATAGTTCAGCAGATTGTTGATACTGTCATATTGATACTGCTCTGTAGTACTTGTTCCACCTGAAGAACGCACTCTTGAGGTCAGATCACCGTCCTGCAAATAATGGAACTGATAGTCCGCCACCTGGTTCAGATGATTATTCTGCATTACCCCGGTCTGATACGCCGATAACTGCCCCAGAGTATTGTAGGTATAGGCGGTTTTCACCGGCCCTTTCACCAACTGAATAAGCCGACCGGCAAGATTATAGGTAAAGATTTCTAAAGTCTTACCCTGACGATCCACAAGGCTCAACCGTCCCAGATCATCATAATGATACAACGCCTGTTGCTGTCCATGACGGGTGACACTGACCGGGCGACCGGCCTGCGTATACTGGTAATCTTCCGTAAAAGCAGGCAGGGTATCGCCGGCTATGGCACCGGTGGTATGGGTAGATAACTGCAATAATCGGCCGTTATCCGCATACTGGTAATCCGTTATTCCGGTTTTATCCTGACGGCTGACCAATGCATTAGTAACCATATCATAAGACAAAGTAACTATGTCCTTCGGATGATCAACCACCGATTGCGTCACCACCTTGCCCCTGTCATTATACGTATAATGCATATGCGCACCATTGGGTGTTATATAATCTGTGAGCTCACCCACTTTGTTATACGTATAGTGCCAACTATGCCCCAAAACATCCGTGCTTTCTATCAGCCGGTTAAAGACATCATATTCACGTTGCCCCAGTGTGACATCCTTGCCAGAGGTGGCATTACCGACACTAATCAGATTATTGTTACTGTCATAGTGATAGGTTTGCACGGCCCCATTGGGTAGTGTTTTGCTGATCGCTCTGCCTTTTGCATCATAGGAAAAATACGTCACATGACCATCAGTGTCTATTGCTACTAACACCTGATGCGCTGCATTATAGGTGGCATAACCGGCGTTATACCAAACTTTTGCCGTAATAGCCTGACGCAACCATCCTTGCAACCAGACAGTGTCAAAGGGTTTCCCGGCAGCAATATCGCTGGAAAGATGCGCCTGAAGCTCACTTTTCAGGTCACCGGTATAAAGTGGTTGCCCCTTATCATTGGTGATGGCCGGATCCAGACTGAACAGATAAGTGGCTACTTTGTCCCCTCGGGCATCGGTCTGGCTGACGGATAAATGCCGTGCTTGGCAGGCGTGTGCAACACCATTGACCGTACACAGACTCGCACCATTTACTGTGGCATCCGCTGGTACCAGCGCATAGCCAAAACTGCGCCGTGTCAGTGCATCCACCCCAACAACACCGGCCTGACCTCTGAAATTGGACTTGCCAATGAAACGCCCTAAGGCGTCATAATGGTAAGAGGTTGTAAAACGTTGTAGTTTACCCACTTCATTGGTGTCATACGCTGTCGCCTGAGCAATCTTTCCATCGGCATTATAGGTTTGTGATGACACTGTATCCCAGCTACCCAGTACCGCCTTACCCTGACTGTTCACCTGTTCAGCCTGTGTCGTTAATACCCGTCCTGCACCATCATACGTCTTTTGAACCTGATAACCATTAGACATGGTTACCGTCATACTGTTACCACCGATACCGGACTGATAGGTATGACTTTCAACCAGCTGATGACTGGTGCCGTAATCAGCCACTACTTTGATGACCCGTCCCAGGGCATCATATGCATAGGCGGTTTTATTACCCCGCGCATCCACACTCATCAGCGTCTGCCCTGTTACCGTGCTGGTGTAGGTCTTAACCACAGGCGTTGTAATACCACCTGTTACCGCCGTTATCTGTGCACTTTTAATGTTGACCGGAAATTGTTTACCCCACAATGTAAGCTGCTGATTATCGCTATAGGTAATCGACTTACTAAGCGAATCAGCCGTGCTCGCTACATTAGTCAGCACCATTGCACTTGGCATACCGTAATCGGGTTGCGTTTTCAGGTGATGAAAAGTGAATGACTCGGTTAGTCCTGCTGTCCATACGCCGGGGGTTTTCTGATACAGCATGGTGATGCTGGTGGGCAGAGTCATCCCCACCGGCATTGATTTATCTTTTGAAGGCAATGTCTGCCAGCTGATCTTCGTTTGAGTTGGTAGTACTGCCGGGGTGCCCAGTAACCTCGCCGGTGTCGTCGTCTGCGTGGTGAGATTGTTCACAAACCCATTGGCATCGGCCGGCGCATACTGATTTGTGATGATGGTGCCATCTTCTTTTGTGCTTTTTAAAACGTTGCCCTGATTATCATACTCATAGCTACTGCTGTGCTCTACCGGCGCCAGAGTCTGTCCACCCAACCTCTGCGTATCGACGGAGGTAGCCCCGTAAGCCTTAGTGGTAATCTTTGTAGCCAAAGAATAGTTGGCTGGCAGTGAGCTTATCGTACTGTTCAGCCAGTTAGGATACTGGTAATCCACCTCACTGATCAACTTATGTGAACCCGGTGAATAAAGCTTCTGCTTCAAAACCAGATGATACTTATTGTACGTGGTGATAGCACTTGCCCCGCCATTATTCGTTACCTGGGTCTGGTAGATATAGTTATCTCGGCGCATGTACAGATTATCCACATCATGCCGGTACGCAATGCCTGCCGCATAACCTAAAAAATTATGCCCATTACCCAGACCGTAAGCATAGTTTGTCCTGCTCACCGGCTGATTAAATCCTGGCGTAATGTAATGGGACTTGACTACATAGATCTGCGCCACCGGACCACCGGTAGGCACCGGTATGGTACTGTACTGAAAATTTTCACTGGAACCAGAGGAATAACTGATATGCTTAATCAGTTCAGCAAAACCTGGGATCGGTGAATACTGAAAAGCTACACGGGTCTTACCATCAGCAAACAGAAAATTTTGCAAATGTGCATTGCTGATTGCCACCTGCACCGTCTTCATACTGCCGTCAGCCTTCAGGCTATGCACCTGTATGCCGTTGCCGGTATAGTCAATCTGCAGTAACGTTTTACCACTATCATCGGTAATCGATTCGAGATGGGCGGCGGTGCGGGTGCCGGTATAGTGGAAATACAAGCTGTTACCCCTGGTATTCTCAAACCGTACCATATTCCCGTACCTGTTAAAGAACTCTTCACTGCCGTCTTTGTGGGTCGCAATCAGCAGATATTTACCGAAATGGTCACCCCGCAAATGCAGCGTGTCTAATTTATGATACTTAATCGATGGTGTATTTCCCGACCACGTAAGCTTATAACTGCCTCCTGATAAAAAGCTTAAGATTTGTGTCGTTTTATTATAATGAGACAAAGAGGCACCCCAGCCGAAACCATACCCGCTGTTCCCCCGATTACTGCTGCTGTAATGCAAACTGTAAGTATAATCAGGACCAAACCCTGAATTGCCGTGAACTGTACCCAGAGAGGCATTAAAGCTGTACTCTCCTGTTCTTCCATCAACACTCCCGCCATACATAGAAGAAAAATTAAATGCATTACTGGTGATCGTACTCTGCCCAGCCGCTGTGTGGCCAGTAGTAAAAACTTTATTATTGTTTGAATCTGATGAAGGTAAGTGCCTGGAATTCACCTCTTTACGGTGCTGAGATGAGCCATGAAGTCCATGTGCAATCTGATGAATTTGATCGGCCATCACATACTGCGAGGACAGCAGCATGGATATTAAAGTAAATATTGCTAATATCGATCTAATTATTTTTTTAAACATAAAAAAAATACCTTGATATCTCTAAAATGTAGTGGCGACAACTTACAATTAAATACTGTATACACAATTCAGGTCAAAATGCAGAGAATCGAAAAGTAGTTGTCGTTTTCTTATAAGCACTGCTTTACTATTTCTTGGACAGTTGCTGATTAATTTAACTCCATTAGCATCATCTATAATTGTTTGAATTAGAGACAGAAGATAACTAATGAATGACACAGAAAACATAATCATAAAGGAATTACCCAGAATAAAACAAAACAACAAACGTTTATTTTGGCGCTACTGTGAGATGATAGAAAAACGTCTGAGTCGTTGGTTTCGGCGAATATTCCTTGTTACAGACTTTAACTTCCGTCTGCTTACTGAGCAGTTAGCAGGAAAAATAACACTGATTACAACTATCGATGCCGGTTTTATGGAAAAAAGCGGTAAAAAGACGGATCACCGACGAAACAAAGGGCTTAATAATCGTGTAGAGAATGCACATCAGCCTACTCGCAGACGAGAGAAGTCGCTGATTAAGATGAAGAGAGTCTCCACCGCATGGCAAATGCTGAAGTTATAGGGTATTATGCGTAACTTTTTCTCGGTGGATGCAGGTCAATATACGCATCTCTCAACACAAAAAAGAGAAGACCAGAAGCCATGCTTTTGCTATCTCGGAGCAAGCTTCAAAACAGGTGCTTTGCGTCTGGAAAAAGCAGGATACGACTTTTTGCTGTATAGAGAGGATAAGTTGACGGTGCCCTTTTACTTCAGTACAAAATGATTCACTTTATATTTTATCGACAGGCACTCCAGCTTGAATATAAAATAGATCGACATGAATATTTGATTTCCCTGTGTTAGCGGTATCTTGGTTGGAGACTTTACTAATGCTGTATTGCATTTTATCGTTTTATGGAAGACTTCCACGTTCCGCCGTTTTTTGTAGATTGTTTCAATCTTACCGACAGTACACTGAATATCACTACAGGCCAGATACAGCAAATCCACGCTTTCGTTCTTGTTTGTAAAGTACTGACGGTGAAAAAAACACCCCGTAGCCGCAACCTGACCAATCACTTTATCATGCATGTTTTCAGATTTGAAAACAGATTTGAAAACAATATTGTCTTGTGAGGTAGGCTCTTGATTCTAAGTGGCTGTAAAAGGGCTTTTAATCGCCTGCTCTTTTACCTCCCCTCCCCCCTGTTTGCAGAGTCTGTATTTATATAAAAACATGCTTCTAATTTTTTATTTTTTTACTTTTCTGATCTTTCTGTTATGTGTTAAAACTCCTCACAATAGCTAGCTATTACTTGTGACTTCGCTTTTAACAACAAGCCATAAAAGCAAGCTCATAACGGTAGTTAATAACCGATTTTTGTATCATTCAACATTGAGGTTTTAGTGTTGCAATCACTTTCTTCACATCAGCAATGCCGTGAACAATTACGATTATTTCCGGCCTGTCCAGTTGTTTCACTGCTACATTAAAGACTGTTTTTTTTTGATAATGTCAATATACGACATATTTTTTATAAAGGTACACTTTTGACCCGTACCCACCCCTTATTAACCAAGGGACATGGTTGATTGTGTAATTCTGAAATTATCTGGTCTGTGACATGATTTTCATGTTAGCGTATTCCCTGAAACCTAAAATAATAAAAAAATGCCTTTGATTGGTTCTATACTCTCGGGCTAAAGGAGGGTTAGCATTGCCAAAATTTGATCAAACAGAAACTTTAAAACGGGTAGTATTTGCCTTTTGGCAGTACGGCTATGCTGAGTGCTCTGTAAAGCATCTCGAAGAAAGTACTGGCTTGCATGTCGGGAGCCTTTACTATCATTTTAAAAACAAAGAGCAACTTTACTACGATGCAGTAATCTTTTATGTGGATGACATGCTCATTCCCCGACTTGAGTGTGTAAGCACACTAGATCAACTACAGCAATATTTTTATTCACTATACAGAGAGCCTCACGGCACAATTAAAAACACTTGCTTTCTGATTCAGGCTGTATCTGATGTTTCTGGTCATACAAAGGTCAACCAGGCCTTCAAAAAAGAAATGATGAGATTTGAAACAGCATTAACCAATAAAATTAATGTACTGTTGCCATCCCATACTGAAATAATTCCCTTGCTGATGGATCTACACTTGTCGTTATACATTTATAGTGAACAATCAACAAGACGAACTGCTCTGGACAATAAAATAAAACAGCGATTTAAGCTGGTTAAAAGTCTCTGCTCGATAAACTAGCTCACAAAACGGGAGGTTTTTTTTCGAACTACACATTGAATAAAAAGTGCATTACATCGCCATCATGCACGATGTAGTTTTTGCCTTCTACACGTAGTTTTCCTGCTTCTTTGGCACCCTGTTCGCCATTATATTGTGTGAAATCTTTATAGCTGGTGACTTCAGCCCGAATGAACCCACGCTGAAAGTCTGTATGAATAACGCCCGCAGCCTCAGGTGCAGATGCACCGGCTTTGATTGTCCAAGCTCGTACTTCCTTAACACCGGCGGTAAAGTAGGTTTGTAGGTCTAATAATTTATATCCTGCACGAATAACACGATCTAAACTTGGTTCTTCAATACCTAAATCAACCAGAAACTCAGATTTTTCTTCGTCGTCAAGTTCTGCGATTTCTGCTTCAAGTTTGTTGCAAATGGGTACAACTACAGCGCCTTCATTTTCGGCGATGCTGAAAACCTCATCCAGATAAGGATTATTATTAAAACCATCCTCATCTACATTGGCAATGTACATAGTCGGTTTAATTGTAAGAAGATGAAAGTTACGTACCAAAGATTGTTCTTCATCAGATAACTGTAAAGAACGCACAGATTTGCCTTCTTCAAGTGCTGAGATAAGTTTTTCCAAACAAGCTTTTTGTGCAACCGCTTCTTTATCTCCACTTTTGGCTACACGACTAACTCGTTGAAGCTGTTTCTCACAACTTTCAAGATCAGCCAGAGCTAGCTCTGTATTGATTATTTCAATATCGTCTTTCGGGCTAATCTGATTGGACACATGAATCACATTATCATTGGCAAAACAACGAACCACATGGGCTATGGCATCGGTTTCGCGAATATTAGCAAGAAACTGATTGCCAAGCCCTTCCCCTTTTGATGCTCCGGCAACAAGACCTGCAATATCTACAAATTCCATAGAGGTAGGAATAACCTTGTGTGGCTTAACAATCGATGCAAGTTTATTCAACCTAGGATCTGGCATCGGTACAACACCAGCGTTAGGGTCAATAGTGCAAAACGGAAAATTTTCAGCTTCAATACCTGCTTTAGTTAAAGCATTAAATAAGGTAGACTTGCCAACATTAGGCAGACCTACAATGCCACATTTAAATCCCATACCAGTTACCTAAAAACTTATAATTGCTAAAAAGATCAATTATAGAGGAAACAGGTTGACGTAAACAGGGGCTTATAGCGATAATTTGAAATGCCTTACAATAAATACGGAGTAATTATGGCCAGTGAAAGTGATTCAAGTGCTGAAATATTTATACCTGCAGTGATTGTTTTAACAGAAACGGCAGCAACCAAAGCCAGACATCTTATCGATGAAGAAGGTAACGATAAACTGATGTTGCGTGTTTTTATCACAGGCGGTGGTTGTTCTGGCTTTCAGTATGGCTTTTCATTCGATGAGAGTCTAAATGAAGACGATACTGTTATTGAATATAATGGTATAAAACTGGTGGTTGATTCAATGAGCCTGCAATATCTTACAGGCTCTGAAGTCGATTATAAAGAAGGGCTGTCTGGCTCACGATTTGTAGTTAATAACCCCAATGCAACGGCTACCTGTGGCTGTGGTATTTCCTTTTCAATTTGATTTTTTAGAAACAGAGTGCGTTTCTGGTTTTTAACTACTTTATAGTAACTGCTTCATTGGATGTTTGTTGTAATTTTTTTATAAAAGGCTGTGCGTAAAGTTTAAAGGCTTTCATTTCACTTTGTGGTATAGGCTTACCTTGTGGAAGCTTCACTGTTAAAGGATTTTTATGAATGCCTTTGACCCTGAATTCATAATGTAAATGAGGGCCTGTAGCATACCCTGTCATTCCCACGTAGCCAATAATACTGCTTTTTTTTACGAAACTACCACGTTTAAGCCCTGATTTGTAACGATTAAGGTGCGCATAAACTGTAGTGATATTGTTTTTATGTTTAACGAAAATAACCTTGCCGTAACCTTTTTGATAACCCAAAAATGAAATTTTCCCGTCACCGGTTACTTTAACAATTGTGTTAATCGGTGCAGCATAGTCAATAGCACGGTGAGGTCGAGTAATACCGCGAATAGGGTGAAGCCTTTTGTAAGAAAAACCAGAGCTAATGCGGGTAAAATCTACAGGTGTTCTGCTAAATGATTGTTCCAGACTTTTACCTGTGAAAGAGTAGTAGCCAACATGACCATTTTTGTTTGTGTACCGGACAGCATCAGTAACCTTACCTTGGTTTATAAAACGCACAGCCAAAATATTTCCAGTAGCGATTTGCTTTCCTTGTAAAAGATATGTTTCATACACAAGGCTGAAGCTATCACCTTTATGTATGTCATGGACAAAATCTATACTGGAATCGAAGATCGAAACTAGCTGAAGAAGCAACTTATCGCTTAATTTGCTATTTTTACCTGAAAGAAACAGTGAGTCATGAATTCGAAATTGTTTTTCTTTTAAGCGGACTTCAGGTTTGATTTTAATCTCTCTGGATGAAAAACGATTGTTCCCTTTTCTCTGAAAAGACAGGTGGCGTAGAGGAGAATAATTATAGCGAAGCTCAAAAAACTCATTGTTTTTCCAGTACACTTCCAGCTCTGTTCCGGGTACAATATGAGCAAGGCGTCTGCCATGTGGCAAGCCTAGGATAGCATAAATGGTATTGGCTGAAATACCCTCATAAGTAAGAATGTCAGACAAAGTATCTCCAGACTGTACAATAATTTTTTTACGGATATTTTGCGATTTTTTTTCTAAGTATTTTGTTTCAGCGCCTTCTGCCAGAGAAAAAACAGATAAAGTAAATATAGTTAGCAATGATTTTATTTTTATTCCGTTAATGATTCTACGAACGATATTTTGTTTTAAAAACATACGTAATGAATCCATTTTTTTGCATTGGATAGTTGTTTCTGAAAATAATAGTTTTATTATTGACTGTTAATTTAAGTATAACGCATAGACTAAGCTGTTATGCTCGAAAAAGTACATTGGCAGTAATTATTTTGAATAATTATATGTAAAATAAATATCTCTTATCATCATTCTTACATTTATCGGGGTCACTTGTGAAGGAAAGCAAACTTCATCCATTCATATCTGAACGTGTAAACAGGCTGATGAAACCATTAAGGACACACTTTTTAGAGGAAAAGTGTAAATATTATGAACAAGAGTTCTTATACTCTAACGTGCAAAATTTATTTGCAGTGAGCGATTATGCGGCTCAATACGTTCTTCTAAACCCATCAGTATTATTTGATCAGTTAAAAGACAAGTCAATATTTAAAAGAGTTTGTCACAGACAATTAAAAAACGAACTTTTGGCAATGATTTCCTCAGAAACTGATGAATCCGGCCTGATCAGAAAGTTAAGAATGTTTCGTCATAAACAGATGATAAAAATTTTATTCCAAGAGGCCAATGACTATACAGATATTCAACAAGTGATGCATGACCTGTCTTTGGTAGCTGAGTGTTGTATTGATGTCTCATTACAATGGCTAAGTAATGCGATGCATAATGAATTTGGTATTCCTTTTCATGAAGACTCATTTCAACAGATGGTGGTTTTGGGGCTAGGTAAACTCGGCGGTATGGAACTTAATTTTTCGTCGGATGTTGATTTAATCTTTTGTTATCCTAAATCAGGAATAACTAAAGGCGGTAACCGGACAGTTGAAAATCAATGGTTTTTTAACAGGCTTGGCCAGTCGTTGATTTCAACACTTGATAAAGTAACCTCTGAAGGCTTTGTATTCCGTGTTGATTTAAGGTTAAGACCTTATGGTAACAGTGGTGCACTTACGTTGTCATTTGATGCTATGGAACAATATTATCAGGATCAGGGAAGAGACTGGGAGCGTTACGCACTGATTAAAGCTCGGCCTGTTGCCGGTAACAAAGAACAAGGTTATGAGTTGTTAAATATGCTCAAACCCTTTATTTATCGACGTTATTTAGATTTTAGTGCCGTTGAGGCTCTGCGTGATATGAAAGCGTTAATTCGCCGTGAAATCAAACAAAAAGGAATGCAAAATAATATCAAAACCGGTCCGGGTGGCATAAGGGAAATTGAATTTGTTGCTCAAACTTTTCAGCTTGTTTACGGTGGAAGAAAACATCAGCTACAAAATGTTTCCTTATTGAAAACTCTGAATAACCTGCAGGATTTGTCACTACTTTCTAAACAAGAGGTGGACAAATTGAGAGCATCATATTTGTTTTTGCGTCACTTTGAACATTTAATACAGGCATGGTCTGATAAGCAAACACACGATATTCCTGAACAAGAACACCTTCATTTAGTGTTAGCAAAAGGAATGGGGTATGCGAGCTGGAGTGCATTATTTGCCAAGCTGAAATCAATCAGACTCCAGATAGATAAGCTTTTTTCTTCGCTGATGTCTGAACCTGAAGCCCAGACTGAGGGTGAAGGTAAATGGCACTTGCTATGGCAAAATAAAGCCGATAAGGCTCTGTGTATCGAAAAATTACAACAACACCGTTTTTCTGAAGCTGAAAAAGTTTATCAACAACTTATATTGTTAAGAGATGGATACTCAATTAAAAATATTAGTGGCAGAGCACTGGAAAGAATTAATCGATTTATGCCTGTATTACTGCATACCTGTGAATCTTTCTCTTCACCGAGTCAGTCATTGCTAAGAACGCTTCCTATCATTAGCAACGTATTTCGTCGTACATCCTATCTATTGTTGTTGCTAGAGCACCCCGGTGCATTGAAAAATCTTGTCAGGCTATGTAGTGATAGTTTGTGGATTTCACTTGAAATAGCAAAATACCCATCTCTGATGGATGAATTTTTGAATGCAGGATATTTATATAATCCGCCGTCTTATGAGGCATTACAAGATGAGCTGTTTAATCAATTAGCTCATATTACAAAAGATGATATAGAGTCAAAATTGCAAAGTTTATGTTATTTTAAGCTTAGTCACTTCGTTAAAAGTGTTTTTTCACAAATTAATGGTCATATGTCACTTGTTATGATTAGTAATTACCTGACTTGGGTTGCTGAGTGTATTGTGCAGGCAGTATCAAGTATTGCATGGGATATGATGACAGAACAATATGGTCTTCCCGAAGGGGTTGATGCATCTGATGAAAAACCTTTTATCATTTTGGGTTATGGGAAATTGGGAGGCATTGAGATGGGACCAGGATCAGACCTTGACCTGGTTTTTATTCACAACACTGATCCGCAAGGTTTAACAAGTGGCAAACGTTCAATCGATCATCAGACATTTTTTTCGCGCTTTGGCCAGAAAGTAATTCACTTTTTATCCACATTAACTCCCCTCGGGAGATTGTATGAAGTTGATGTGCGTTTAAGGCCATCGGGTAATGCAGGACTACTTGTTTCACCTATTATCGCATTTGAGTCTTACCAAAAGGAAAAAGCGTGGGTTTGGGAACAGCAGGCACTAATCAGGGCAAGGGTTGTTGTAGGAGATAACAAGCTTATGACTGAACGTTTTAAAAGCCTGAGATCGTGTATATTAAAGCGTGCATCAACAATATGTGATTTGCACAGTGCAGTAAAAAAAATGCGCAATAAAATGAAAACATTGGATAAGTCAGACGCAGAAAAGTTTGATATTAAATATGGACGTGGAGGAATAATAGATATCGAATTTATTGTTCAATACATGGTACTATGCTCAGCTAATAAACTGCCCTCTTTGTTAGAGCATACAGATAATATTACACTGCTGGAAATTCTGACCAAAGAACAGTTGTTAGCTGCATCGGATAAGCGGTTGCTGAAAAAAACTTATTTAAAACTGCGGGCGATAAGCCACAAAAAAACGCTTCAAAAAGAAAGTGACAACGTAATAAGTAAAACTTTTTTATTTGAACGTCAGGGTGTAATTAAAATATGGAATTCAAAATTAAAAGATAATTTATCTGTCTCTTAAGCGACGATAATCATAAGCTATTGTATAGCTAATACCAAAACTTTTTTTAACTATACGCAAATCAGATAAAAGTTCAGGTGCTATAAAAAACAATTGTCGCTTTTTACTGTTGTTGCATTATAACGTGCGTGCGATAAATGCTTATTGCTCTGACCAGTGAACGTTACTACTCAAGCGCAATCGTTCTGAAATAAGGCGATTGATCTGACCAACCTAGCACTGACAAGCAAGACATACGATACAATAAATAGTGACTCCGTTACGGATTTCATGGATGTATTAAAAGAGAATTATCCGAAAAAGAAAATTCACTTTATTCAGCTTCATGGTCCTTGTAATCAAAGTGCTAAGACATTTGCCAATACAGAAATGCACATCACCTTTTACCACTTATAGCCCAAACCTTAACTCAATAGAGTGGTACTGAAAGGTGATGAATGGCTTGGTAAAAAATAATGTATTTTTCCGTTCAGTGGCGACATTTAAAAGAACCATTTATGCATTTTTTAAATTCACCTAACAGAAAATAACATCAGGATTGTTGAGCCGAACCAAAGATAATTTTAAACGAATCAAACCCACACTTTGATTTGGATTGTGTATATCGTTAATAACAAATTTTGGCATAACCACATAAAAAGATTTTCCACTCTATGGTTTTTTATGCCAGAGCTTCGTCACTGAATTCCCAAAACATCCGTCATATCGTAAAACCCGGCTGATTGATTATTTAGCCATAGAGCAGCCTGTACTGCACCTTTTGCATAATTCATACGACTGGAAGATTTATGGGTAACTTCAAGTATCTCACAATCGGAGGCAAAAAGTGCAGTATGATCACCTATTATTTCACCGGCGCGAATGGTGGAAAACCCAATACTTTTTTTGTCTCTTGCCTGACTTTCTCTGCCTTGCCTGCAATAAACAGCATGTTCTTTTAACGATCGGCCAAGTGAGTCAGCAATCACTTCACCCATTTTAATGGCTGTGCCTGACGGTGAGTCAAGTTTGTTTCTATGATGTCGTTCAATAATCTCTATATCACTGTCGACACCAATAGCTTTAGCTGCTGTTTTAAGTAATTCAAACATCAGATTAACGCCCAGACTCATATTTGGTGAGCATACAATTGGCACCGATACAGAGGCTTCTTTTATTTTTACCAGTTGTTCCTCAGTAAAACCTGTCGTGCCAATAACGAGTTTTGCATTGTTTTTTTTACAAAAATCGAGCAGGTCCATGGTTGTTAATGGGGTGGTAAAGTCGATGACCACATCAATAGTTGTGTTTTCGTGGCTAATACTATCAGTGACTACCGTACCCACTTTCTGTGATCCAATCACAGTTCCTGCATCCAGTCCATTGATCGAAGCACCCGGTCGACAGGTTGCAACCACTAATTGAGCGTGGTTATCCTCAGTAGTCGCTTTAAGTAATTGTTTACCCATTCGGCCACCTGCGCCGATAACTGCAATACGTACCATTTTTTTCCTCTGTACAAAGTGCCAAGGCAATCATTGATGTGAAGCATCTCAATACGCCAATTTATGTGCATCTGTCGCTTGTTTTCAACTGCTAAACATGTTTGCTTTTTGAGCATCAAATTATAGCTTTGTATTATCTGTTAGTTCAAGAATATGAACAGAAGATAACCCATGGAAGATACAGTAAATAAGATTTTAGAAGCAATGTCCAGCGTAAAAAAAACCACAAATGGTAATCCCCCCAGAAAATAACCGTATTTAAAAGTAGACTGTTAAGAAATGAGAAAAGAGGTCTGCGATGAAGAAGTCACGTTTTACTGAAACACAGATTATTAACATCCTGAAAGAAAGTGAAAATGGTTTGCCAGTGGCTGAAATATGTCGCAAACATGGGATGAGCGAAGCAACATTTTATAAATGGCGAGCAAAATACGGTGGTATGGATGTTTCGCTGATGAAGCAGTTTAAGACACTGGAAGAAGAAAACCGGCGTTTAAAAAAGATGTATGCTGAAGAGCGATTGAAAGCAGATATTCTTCAGGAGGCTATCGAAAAAAAGTGGTAAAGCCCTGTCAAAGAAAGGTACTGGCACAAAGGGCAGTAAACAAACGTCACATCAGTATACGAACGGCATGTTGCTGCTTTAAAATCAGTGAAACCTGCTATCGGTACAAGTCTGTACTGAGTTCAGATAATGAACTCATAGCCAATGAACTAATGCGCCTGACTAATGAACACCGCACATGGGGTTTTGGTTTGTGCTTTTTATATCTGCGTAATGTTCAAGGCTGTCCATATAATCATAAGCGGGTTTACCGTATTTATTGCGAGCTTGCATTGAATCTACGGATCAAACCTAAACGGCGATTAAAACGAGATAAGCCAGAAAGATTAGAGGTCCCTGCAAATATCAATAATTCCTGGTCAATGGACTTTATGCAGGATACACTGGCAACAGGAAAAAACTTCAGGACGTTTAATGTTCTGGATGACTGCAACCGTGAAGGTTTGGGTATTGAAGTGGATCATTCATTACCTTCTTTAAGAGTTATTCGAACGTTGGAACGTATTATGACATGGCGAGGTCAGCCATCAAGGATTCGATGCGACAATGGTCCGGAGTATATCAGTATTGAGATACGTCAATGGGCAAAGAAAAAAGGTATTGTGCTGCAATATATTCAACCGGGCAAGCCACAACAAAATGCTTATGTGGAAAGATACAACAGAACTGTCAGACATGAATGGCTGAATCAACATTTGTTTGAATCACTGGATCACGCCAGAGAAACGGCAACACAATGGCTCTGGCAATACAACAATGAAAGGCCTAATATGGCTTTAGGCGGAATAACCCCAAAACAGAAACTTGAGCAATTGAATTCTACTTTTGAAAGCGGTTAATAATGGGGGGATTACCAAATAACTGTTCTGGCCAACCTTTACTACCGGACAATTTTTTCAGGGAACTTTCATACTCAACTAGTGCATTTCCATTGAGCTGACACTCACCTTTATCTTTTCATGTGTATAACATCTTGATTGCTATACCCTGTGATGTTGTAGCTTCCGGCACTAAATACCCCTGTTCACAAATTAAAGTTACTGCCTCTTCTTTAAATTCCTTTGGATATTGTTTGTAGGTACGTGTCTGATTCATACTGAACATCTTCATTAATTAACAAATAATATCTCTCAATTAAGTCTCTGGTTCCATTACACCAGAACACAGAGTTGTAAAAGGGTGAAGTGGTTACGTTGCCTTTGGAAAAGGCAAACTAGAGGATGTTGATATCTGCAAAAATATCAACATCCTGATATGGCGTGATTTTTTTTGTAAAAAATAGCCACGCTTTTATTTCAAGCGTAATGCCAGTTGCTCATTGGTTTGATGATGAAGCGTTGTTAGTTCCATAATGCTGTGCATGGCTTTATTCCAAAGCCCGGAAGTCACAAACATAATAAGTTCTTCTATTTTTTCTGCCAGCTGTTCCCCACCAATTTTTTGGCACTCTGTTTTCAGGCGATTTAAAAGTAACAAGCAACTATCGCCTTCTTTGTGATGTACCAGTTTTAAACTGTCTTTGACTAATTTTTCAGAATTAGTCATGTAATTTTTAATAGACCTATTCAGACAAACACCATCAGTATTTTGTAATACTTCCAGTGTTTGTTCATTAATTAATGTCATATTCTTATGCTGAACTTCCTTATCGGATGACTGAGACGGTTGTTTATTTTCGTTGAGCTCACCAGGATTTAACCACTTTATTAACATGTTTTTTAATATATCCAGCTTGATCGGCTTACTGATGTAGTCATCCATTCCTGATTCAAGGCATTTTTCCTTGTCCCCCTCCATTGCATTAGCAGTCATTGCAATTACTGGGAGATGCTCTTGCTCAAGTACATGTTCTTTTTCTCTTAATATACCTGTTGCCTCATAACCACTCATCTCCGGCATTTGACAATCCATTAGCGCGACATCATATGATTTTTTCTCTATCGCTTTCAGTGCCTCTTTACCATTGTTAGCAATGTCGGCTTTTAAACCAAGTTTGCCCAACATTGCCAACGCTACTTTTTGATTTACTATATTGTCTTCAACTAAAAGAATTTTGGTATTATCAGAAAAACAAGCCTCAGACTTTGAAACAGCGGGTTTCTTTTGGTTATTTGCATCATGCTTTAATGCCATCACTTCAAGAGTAGCTTCTAATAGTTGAGATTGGCGATAAGGTTTGGCCAAGGCTTCATGCAGGCAGGCATCTTGTTTTTCCTGCTCAGTCATAGGACCACTGGATGTCAGCATAATTCGTTTTACTGTTGCAAGTTCCGGATCGTTAGCTAATGTTTTTGACAGCTTTAATCCATCCATTTCAGGCATTTGCATATCAAGGTACGTTAACTGAAAAGGCCTGCCTGCAACTTTCGCATCTTTTATTTTTTCAAGTGCTTTTAGTCCATCTTCTGCCTCAGCAAAATCTATATGCCATGCAGTTAAATAGTGTTTAAGAATATCTCGGTTTGTTGAATTATCATCCACAATAAGAGCATACAATCCCTTTAATGAGTTTTGCTCTACTCGTTGTTTCGCACTCAGGGGCACAATATCTGAAATTTCCACTTCAATATCAAAGTAAAAACATGAACCTTTGCCTTCTTCACTGCGCACTTTAAGTTCTCCGTCCATCAATTCTACCAATTGACGAGAAATGCTCAGACCCAAACCCGTGCCACCAAATTTTCTAGTTGTGGAACTGTCAGCTTGAGTAAATGGCTGAAAAAGTGTTGGAATGACATCTGCCGGAATACCAATACCTGTATCTTCTACCTCAAAACGTATACAACAGCGTGATTTATTTTTATCCGGATGCTTATCCTTACTTAAGACTCTGATGACTACCTCTCCCACAGAAGTAAATTTAACAGCGTTGCCTAGAAGATTGGTTAATATCTGACGCAACCTTACCGGATCACCTTTAATACTTAACGGAAGATTAACATCAGTATAACAACTCAGTTCAATATTTTTTTCTCTCGCTTTACTAGCCAATAGTGTTGCAATATCTTCTGTAATTGAATGAGGATTCATACTGACCTTCTCTAATTCAAGTTTTCCTGCCTCAATTTTAGAAAAATCCAAAATATCATTGATAATTTGTAATAATGAATCTGCTGAACCATAAGCTGTTTCAAGAAAATCGGTCTGAGTGGCATCAAGCTTTGTATCTTTCATCATTTCCAACATGCCAAGAACACCATTCATGGGTGTTCGAATTTCATGACTCATGTTAGCAAGGAAGGCACTTTTTGCTTTTGCTGCATCTAAAGCAACTTCTTTTGCCTCATTAGCCTCAGACATGGCTACCTTTAGATTTTTATTGGCAATATTCAATGCTTCGGTGCGAAGTTTAACCATTTCTTCCAGTTCTTCTTTATGCTTGCTCAGCTCGGCATCACGTTTGTGCACTTGCTCCAGCATCTCATTAAACTGATTGTAAAGCTCACCAATTTCATCATTACTGTCATTTGCTAGATCGCTCACATATATTTGACTTACCGTAACTTTTTTCATGTGATCTGCCAAGCGCGTAATGGGCTTAGTTATCTTCCTCTGTAGTCTGAAAGCGACAATGTAAGCAAAGATGATTGCCAGTACAGTAATCATTAATGCAGCCAAAATATTTAATTTCATTTGCTGATATAGTGGCTCAAGATCCGCCCTTAACATCAGAGTCCCCATAAACTCGCCTTTGGCACTTTTGATGGGCATGCTGACATCAAGCCAATGATCACCAAAAACAGTGAGTGGTTTGTCTAAAAGCTTTACCTTCTTATAATTATCCTTACCGACAAAATAACGACCAAGGATATGTCCATGGGTGTCTATAAGATAGGCATCGTGTACTACTTCAACAGGCATCAGTGAAGATAAAATTTTACCCGCTAAAATACTATCATCTGCAATAAGAGCTTCTCGAACGGGGGTTGTTAAGGCTTGAGAAATGTTTTGCAGATGACTGACCAGTGCAGCTTTTGATTTATAGTAATCATTAAAACTATAAAACAACAATGTAACTAACAGACCAATCTCAGCGGTGGTCATCATAGCGTAGCGCAGTCTGCGTTGTATTGATGGCTGTCTGACTCTAAACATCCTATTCTTTATAACCTCTGTCCGTGAGTAGTGATTGGTTTTTTTTCTTTTTCTTATATCTCAATAAAACTCAATAAGGGCTTTGTTAAATTCTAGCAGTTGAGCCCTATAATGATTATAAAACATGGTAACATTGCTTTTGCTTCAAAAGCTATAAGAGGTTTTCAAAGTCATGCACAACTTTAAGCTACCTGAAAGACGGTTAAAAGATAAAGTAACCTCAGAGGAATGGGCACTTCGCATTGACCTTGCTACCTGTTACCGGATTATTGCTCATTATGGCTGGGATGACACTATTTACACGCATATATCAGCAAAAATTCCGGGTAAAGATGAATACTTGGTGAATGCTTTCGGCTTAATCTTTGATGAAATAACTGCCTCTAATCTGGTTAAAGTCAACCTTGAGGGTGATATTCTTGATGAAGAGCCTTTATTTTTGATCAACCCGGTGGGCTATACCATTCATAGTGCAATTCATTCTGTACGCCAAGATGTTGGTTGTATTCTTCACCTGCATACCAATGCTACCATTTCAGTAGCCACTCAAAAATCAGGGCTTCAGCCATTAAGTCAATATGCCATGCTGGTACTTAACTCGCTCTCGTATCACGGTTATGAAGGTCTTGCTGTTAATCAAGAAGAGAAAACTCGGTTACAAAATGACCTTGGCGATAATAACTTTATGTTATTACCCAATCATGGAGCTTTAACCGTAGGAGGAACCGTAGGTGCAGCATTGATGCGATTTTATAACCTGCAATGCGCTTGTGAGGTACAGCTAATGATGCAAAGTACAAAAGAAAAAATGCTGTCAATTCCCCCAACTGTGCTTGAAAAGGCGAAAGAAATGGCAACCATTGTGTATTCAGACAGTGTTGGTGGAACAGTAAGCTGGCCAGCGATGTTACGACTGGCTTATAGGTTAGATCCGAGTTATATCAATTAAAATGATAACTTATAGCAAAACACGCCTATAACCGTCGATTTGTTACGAACCTGAGCACTGGCTGAACAGGCACAAAGATATTGATACTACCAAAAAACACCAGTTATCAGCGTTATTCTGCAAGCTGACTATGCTTTTAATAAAGACATAATAAGTTCAAAAAACCAAACTTTTCGAATAATAATAAGTAGGGATACACATTCGCCATGTATGAACTTACACAACGGTCACTTAATACAGACCAGCTGAACATGCTTAATGATTCTTTAGCAAAAAAGGTACCTGATGACGTACGTTATATGCTCAATACATTGCCGCCAGAAGATATTGCGCATTTGTTAGAATCTTCACCACCCAAACAGCGTAGCCTGCTGTGGAAGCTGGTAAATTCAGACCTTGAGGGCGATGTACTAAGTGAGTTAAGTGAGGATGTACGACGTTTTTTTCTTCAGGATTTAAATATCCATGAGCTGGCCGATGTTTTAAGCGGTCAGGATAGCGACGATCTTGCGGACATGCTTCAGCAACTACCAGATCAGATAGCCACACAAGTACTCTCTCATATGGAGCAGCGTGATCGCCACCGAGTAAAACAAGTGTTAGGTTTTCGAAAAGACACAGCCGGAGGTATCATGAATACCGATACACTGAGTGTAAGTAAAGATTTGTCGATTGATATGGTATTACGTTATTTTCGGCAAGGGAATAAGCTACCAGAGCCACTGGATCATCTCTACGTGCTTGAAAAAAATGGAGAACTGACAGGCATTTTGCCTTTTTCAAAATTATTATCTGCCGGCTCTGCAACAACTGTTAGTGCTGTAATGGACACAGAATTCACTTTTATTCCTGTCGATACATGTCAGCATGAGATAGCTAATATTTTTGAGCGTAAAGATCTGGTTTCAGCACCTGTTATTGATGACAAAGGTGCTTTACTGGGGCGAATAACCATAGATGATGTGGTAGATGTTATTCGAGACGAAGCTGATCATGCTGTAATGAGTATGGCTGGATTGAACGACAAAAGTGATACTTTTGCAGGTGTTTGGAGCACAACTAAAAATAGGGCTGTCTGGTTGTGTATAAACTTAATGGCAGCATTTGTTTCTGCCAGTATCATAGGATTATTTCAGGAGACTATCGAAAAAGTAGTGGCGCTTGCTGTGCTAATGCCTGTTGTGGCAAGCATGGGGGGGAATGCAGGGTGTCAGTCAATGACCCTGGTGATCCGTGCTTTCTCTCAGGGTCAGATAACTCAAACGAATATCAGATGGCTTTTACTAAGAGAATTAGGCTCAGGATTATATAATGGCATGCTGTGGGGAATTATCGTCAGCGCCATTGCTTGGTTGTGGTTTGGTAGCACTGCCATAGCTGGAATTGTTGCTATTGCGATACTGCTTAACATAAGTTGTGCTGTTATTATCGGCGCAATACTTCCTGGAGCTTTACGCAGATTTGGGATAGACCCGACACTGGCAGGCTCAGTTATCCTGACAACAACAACTGACGCCATCGGTTTTTGTAGTTTTTTAGGGCTTTCTGCGTTGTTTTTTATGTGATGTTGCTTTTTCAGGGAAAATTTCAAATCAAACACGATTAACTAGATAGCCTACGTAGCGTCTATCAGAACATTTGTACTTGCATGTAATAATTTTTTATATATGCTTTGTCTACGTAACGAGTCTGTTTTTTTTGGAGTTGTAATTAAGTGTCCCACCGTTTTTACCAATTATCCTTTGTTTTAATTTTATTTTTTTTGCCAGGCCAAAGTATGGCGGGCAATTCTTCTCGAACTCTGGATAGCTATGAGCTGAGCCAGATACAAATATCAGAACAACATAACCATGATGATCATAATATTGTGGTTACCTCACAGTCAAATAATACTGAACACAGTGAAGGCTGGTGGGACTGGGTAAAGGGCTCAACGCCAGAGTCGCATCTTTATTTGGGTATGTGGACATGGCATTTTAAAAATAAAAGCAGAAGAGAAGACCGATGGCAAAATGAGCTGGTGGCAGTTAATTATAAAAGTTTTTTTGTCGGAACACTCTTAAATTCATTTAGTAAACGAATGTATGTGGCAGGTGTTCAGCGTGAATTGTTTTCTCGCAGTAAAGATAATTGGGGGTATAATATCGGATACAGAGCCGGAGGAGTCTATGGTTATGGCAAAGAGTTTGGTTCAATTGCCAAAAAGTTACCGATACTTCCAGTAATTCAACCCTACATTGCAATACACTATAAACGAGTAGGTGTCGAGGCTTCATATGTGGGTGCTGTATTAACTGCAGAGTTTTTCATTCGTTTTTAAGTTTTAAATAATATGGTCGGCAGACAAGCCAGTTAAAGTACTGTAGTGGATAGACAGGAATGCAGATTCAGTCTTTAAAAACATCATGCAAGATGATTAAAGCCTCAAAGGATGCCTATTGATGTTTCTTTAAAAAAGAAGGTTACTTTACCTGCAACGCGCTGATGTAGCCTATGGTCTGAGTTATACAAAAATCTGCGTCTAACTTCTTATTTGCGCGACTTATCTTATTTTATCTTGTTTTTATGCATTGAAACTGGCTATTATTCAGCACTTCGCCTTTAACAAGCCTGTGAACAGTTTATTAAAAGCTAATGCCTTTGTGATAAGGTCTGTGCTGTAGCGTTGATATTTAATTTTAATGCTGGGTCATCGCAGACTTACAATTAAATACCCTTTAACCCACAGCCTTTGAAGTTACTGGGCAAACTTACCCGAAGTAATGCTTTAACAGCAAACAATAAAAGCATGCTTGTAACAATAGTTAGAAACAGATTGTAGTATTATTGTTATATTGAAAAGTTGATGTCAAAGCAAAGCTTACTGTCGACCCTGTTAGCCCTTACCTTTGAATAGCGTCCTTTGGTACTGAAATCTGGTATGATATACTTTTTTTCGTTTACTGAGTTTACTTAGAAATTATGCACACAGACGCTTTTTCTCAACGCTTTGACGGTTGCAAACGACTCTATGGTGAAGATACCATTGATTTTTTGCAACAAGCCCATGTTTGTGTCGCAGGCATTGGAGGCGTAGGTTCATGGGCAGCTGAAGCACTAGCAAGAACAGGCGTTGGTAATATATCCTTAATTGATCTCGATGATATTTGTGTCACCAACACTAACCGGCAAATTCATACATTAACAAGTACCATTGGCAAATCAAAAATAACAGTGATGGCAGAACGTATACGGGCTATTAATCCCGACTGTACTGTCTGTTGTATTGATGATTTTGTCGAAAAAGATAACATCAGCACACTGATTCCAAATAATATAAACTACGTACTGGATGCCATTGACAGTTTTCGTGTAAAAGCTGCCTTAATCGCTCACTGCAAACGAAATAAAATAAAGGTAATCACCGTAGGAGCCTCTGGTGGCAAGAAAGACCCGACTAAAATTCAGACAGCAGATCTTAGCCTGACTTTTCAAGACCCCCTTGCCCGTAAAACAAGGGAACATTTAAAACGCTTCTACGGGTTAGCAAATAACAGTAAAAAACGGTTTTATGTCGATTGTGTCTTTTCATCCGAAGCCATTCAATATCCGCAATCTGACGGTTCTGTTTGTGCAAGAAAGCCTGGCACATCTTCTTCTATGAAAATGGATTGCGCACAAGGTCTGGGAGCAACAACAGTAGTTACAGCTACATTTGGATTTGTTGCTGTAGCTAAAATTATTGAAAAGTTAAATCAGTACAACAGGTCAAACTCCTAATTAATACCAAAATCTGCTTCTAGCTTCTTGTTACGCTACTTGTCTGATTTTGTGGCTCTGTTGCATAATATTAATAATAAGCCAGACTACTTCACAAAAATAAACTAGGAATAATAATATCTGACTTCAAATGGTGCCATTTTCGGGGAATATTATTCTGTTGGCAGTTCGCTGGTACTGTAAATACGGTATCAGCTACCGTGAACTGGCAGAGATGCTTGATGAGTGGGGTATTAAGGTCAGTCATACGATTATCTATCGTTAGCTGCAGAAATGTATGCGCCGGAAATAGAAAAGCGCCTACATTGGTATTGGAAGCCTGGAGCTTTAGTTGGAAGGTCGATGAAACCTATACCAAGGTAAAAGGGAAATGGATGTATCTATACCGGGCAATTACCAAAAAAAAGGAGAGCCCGTCGACTTTTATCTCTCTGCTACCCGTAATCAGAAAGCGGCCAAACACTTTCTGGGTAAGGCGTTAAATAACATCAAACCGTATAAACATTCTAACACCTTAAACACCGACAAAGATAAGGCAGGCAATCGTGCCATCAAGACATTAATTTTGCAGAAGGTTTTGATGGGCTGATTATAACTGCGTAGCTTGTCTGTAATGATCACTCCGGGTGTAGGATTTGACCCCACAAGCCTTTTAAGAAAACGAGTGGTAGCCTTTTTATTTCGACGATTCTGGATAAATATATCCAGCTCATATCCTTCACTGTCGACGGCACGTCAAAGGATATGCTTGGTGCCATTAATGCGAATATTTATCTCATCCAAGTACCATTTGTCACTGCGCTTATGTTCTTGTTTTCTTAAAATGGAGGCGTACTTACGACTGAACTTCAGACACCAGTTTCGTATGCTCTCATAGCTCACCCTAACGCTCCATTTAGCCATCATTTCCTCAATATCTCGGTAGCTAAAGCTAAACCTGTGATAACGAAGACACAATAATCGATGGTGTTGGCTGGGAAACGGTAATCTTTAGGGGCTTGAGTGAGCATGGTTAGTCTTGTTTATTGCTGGATGAACTAACTATGACAACAAATATCCTAATAAGTTGACGGTGCCTAACAGACAATTAAACAGCCGTAGCAAATCAAATTCTTTGTTGAGATTGCCCTTTTCAAATTTTTTAATATTTTAGTGGCTGACTCAAACGACCATAGAATATAAAAACGCCGGTATTAATGGATGGCAATGACTAAATGATCAAGGAAAATAACATTTGTCTGTGGCATACTACACACCGAAGAAAATTGATAGACGATAGCAATGTAGAATGATTTTTGTTGCTGAGGTAGATTTTAACAACCCCATTGTCTCTGCCTTTCTGTACCTGTATGGACTGCCCTCAGGATAAAATGGTGGAATACAGGAGTTGCCCTATATCAGTAAGAATGATAGATGTTTAAAGAGTCTATAGCCTTGCATTGAAAAGAACGTATCTTTGGCTAATTACGAAACTCGTGATTATTTAACTTTGAGGCCATACAAAACATTTCCTTGAAGTACATTCAATGCCTATAAAAGCTTTAGCAAGAGGAATTGGGCCTGGAACGAATGAGCCGGGCTTATTTGGATTTGTTATATTTTTAACCCGTAAAGATAATCCATTTTTTAATGTGCTGGGGCATGGCTTTTTATTTTTCGTATAAAACAGACCAACATCAAATGGATACGCTATAACTGGCGATATATTTATACCCACAGCGTTCACAGGAATAAATACAAAAGTCTGATCTCGAGTGTTATTCCATACGGGTATACAACACTTGTAATTTTCCAGAATTTGCTGGCAAGCAGACCTTCCACTAATTTGAACGCTTGCACCAGGTAACCTATGGAATTCTAACTGTGATGCTACTTGCGCAACATTTGCATTACAAGTAAGAGATACGAGGATTAACGAAGTCAATGTTAACAATTTCATTATTAAATAGCCCTATATAAACGACGACAGGAAGCATATTGAAGAAATTAAAATGTTGGGATTTTCATGATGCATTAATCTGCATCAGCTTAGCTGTAAAAAAGTCTTTCATTCATGAGGATAGTATATAAATACTCAGTTTAAATTATGCAGCTATTGAGATTTAGAAAAAAAATGAATTTTAGTTAAAAGCTAAGTATTTTCCAATCCTAAAATGCGCCAAAAGGCACATAAAAATTAAGAAAATTTGTTTGTTTCTTGATTTTATTCATATGTATGCGAACTTGGTTATTTTTTTTCACAAAAAATCATTATTCGTTTGGTTTGCAACAGTCTAGCTTCTGTTTAAGAGTCTGATTCCATTAGACCAGGACATTAAGGATAAGGCACAAAGGCAATACGGTTATGTTGCAAAAAAAATAGACAATTAACCAAACTGATTGAAAAAACGGATGTGAGAAGGTTGTGCAATCATTCGCTGCTATAAGAACTGCAAACAAAAAAAATCCCGCGCCTTGGGGGAAAGGACACGGGTTAAGACCAACTGGTAAGATAACTATATTATCTAATATTGTCGGTTACATAGTTAACTGCTAATAATTAGCATTAACTAACCTAGGCATAATGTTAGCTTAAATTGAAAGAACTTCCAGAAAAAGAAAACATTTTTTTTATACTTTCTTTGAATATCATTTATTCTTTTTTGTTGTAACTTAACTGACTACCTTTTCATAGTACAAATTTATAAGCTTTCCTCATGGCAAACTTAATTTAATAGCCTTAAGATACATCTTTAGATATATCAGGTTCATCGTGCTGATTGTTTTTTTCCATTGAGCTGCCATTGCCTTTGCTCAATTGTTTCAGTGTTTCTAGTTGTTCAGCTGTTACATACAAAGACTGCTCTTCAGGAGCTAGGTGATTCTTGCCACTCCAAGGTAGCAATCTATAGCTTGCATGTGGTGAACGATCAAAAAAAGAGTATTTAATGATTTGAAAATAAGGGGAATAATCAAAATCTTTTGGTGTACACAGTTTTGGATTTCGGTGATAAAGCTGAACTTCATTTTTTTCTTCTTGGAGCTTAATCAGGGGTAACACAGGAAATTGTATAAAGCAGAAAGCCTCAGCAATAAGGCTTGAGCATACTGTTTTAGTGGCATACCCCGGATTCATCTTAAAAAGAGACGAACCCAAACGTGGTGGTAAGATTTTATAGGGAAGGAAAAAACGCATTAAATCAAATATTTGTCTTTTATAATACTGCTTGCCAAGTTGTGAAATGGCATATTTAATGACTTCTTGACCATCTTTGTGGGTCAACCCTTTAGGTCGGCATATACGAATATGATCTTTTTCATAAGTTTTTAAAGGACGAACGACAGTACCAAGTCCAAGCTCACTTTCAATAATCAACTGATCTTCTTCTGACCCTTCATACTGTGAACGAATGATTTCACGTAAATGGGGGTCTTCTATATCATAAATACGACCAATGTACAGGGTTGCATGAGTCCAGTTGCTTTGGGTAATATATCGAATGACACGAGCTACCCGCGACTGCCCTTCAACAAGAAGGACATCACAACTTTTGAGTTCATGTCTAATTCGCTCAAAGTCGCACAACATAACCTCAGGCCTGGAAGCCTCTGCCGTTAACCAACGCTCGATAAGCTTTACTAATCCCGAAAAGGGCGACATAATTAATTTCCTTTGATTGCCGGGGCGTTTTCGTCGCTATTTAAAAGCAGAACTAAATACTTACATGTTTTTTTCTTCACTATTTTTCACTATAACAACACTTGGTCTTGGCTCAACTTTCATTAAGCTTAACTATATATGCGCAATTATAGATGCTGGTTAAGCATAATTCATATCACAGCAAGATAAAAACCTTATTTATTACACTGTAAGCGAAATACAACAAGTTCATAGATAAAAAATAGAGTCAAAACCAATGGCCACCCTCAACTAACCAGCCCTACTATTAAAGATAATATTACGAGCCATGTTCTTCTGACGTTTATTCTCTATAAAAAGCGAGCATGTTATTTTAAGAGATGTTATCACAAAAAAAACGACTAAAGACGCTTCTATTGGAAAGCAACCACACAACTGATACACCTTGACTATCAGCCCAAATGCAAATTTTCTTCTGATTATTCTGGCAACTATTAATACCTGCTAACAAAAACCTTGCGCTATCTGCTTTTGTTAAACTATATAGAGGTTCCACCCACGGTAAGTTCATCTATTTTTATTGTTGGTTGACCAACACCAACGGGTACTGACTGTCCTGCCTTGCCACAAATACCAATGCCAGGGTCAAGCGATAGGTCATTACCCACCATGGAAACCCTGCTCATCGCATCCGGTCCGCTTCCGATGAGTGTTGCTCCTTTGAGTGGTTTAGTAATTTTTCCCTTTTCTACAAGATAAGCTTCACTGGCAGAAAAAACAAATTTTCCAGAAGTGATATCTACCTGTCCACCTCCCATATTTGCGACATAAATACCCCGATCAACAGACTCGATAATCTCTGCTTGTGTATGTTTTCCTGGTAACATATAGGTATTGGTCATTCTGGGCATTGGGATGTGTGCATAAGACTCTCGCCTACCATTTCCTGTAGGAGAAACCTTCATCAGCTTTGCATTCATTTTATCTTGCATGTAGCCTTTTAAAATGCCATTTTCTACCAGCACATTACAACCAGAGACAACGCCCTCATCGTCGATATTTAATGAACCACGACGCCCCACAAGCGTCCCGTCATCAACAATAGTACACAGCCCAGACGCTACCTTTTCACCTACTTTACCTGAATAAGAAGAACTACCCTTGCGATTAAAGTCGCCTTCCAGACCATGTCCCACCGCCTCGTGCAATAAAACACCATTCCAGCCAGACCCCATAATTACAGGCATGGTTCCTGCCGGAGCAGGTTCGGCTTGTAGATTAACGATGGCAATGCGCACAGCCTCTCTGGCCTGTTCTTTCCATAGTTGGTCATGCAACAGGAAAGAGTAATCGTCTCTGCGCCCTCCACCAAATCGGCCCGATTCTCTTCGGCCATTCTCTTCAACAATGACAGCAATATTAAAATGTATAAGCGGACGAACGTCGGCAGCAAAAGTTCCATTACTATCAGCAACTAATATGGTTTCATGTGAACCAGAAAGACTGATAGTTACTTTTTGAACACGCTCATCCAAAGAGCGCGTGTAAGCATCAGCCTGTTTTAACAGCGCCACTTTTGCATCAGGAGTTAAAGAAAACAAAGGATTATCCTGACGATATAATGACAACGGCTGAGAGCGCTTCCAAACCTGAAGCTGATGATTCTTTCCTGTACTGGCAATACTTTTAACAGCATTAGCTGCAGAAGTTAAGGCTTCTAACTGAATATCATTAGCGTAAGCAAAGCCTGTTTTATCACCACTGACTGATCGTACCCCTACACCCTTATCTGCATTAAAATTGCTACTTTTAACAATGCCTTCTTCAAGTAACCAGCTTTCAGACTGGATATTTTGAAAATACAGCTCTGCCATATCAATATTTTTATTGAGCATGCTATCCATCACATGCTGAAGGCTTCTCTCATCAAGCCCTGAAGGTGTTAACAATTGTGTTTTTGCGATGACCAAACTATCAGGCATATTACTTTTATCTCTCGCATTAAAAATACTTACCCCACCATAATAAGCAAGCTGAAGGTTACACTCAAGCAAAAGTTTAATATCATGCTCACCAGCTATTTCAAAAAGATAATAAAAACATTAAAAAAAAATGGTTTTATTAAGAGTTTGACTGATCCAAAACGCATTTATACACGAGTGAATACGGGCAAATAAAAACCGATCATACACAGTTAGTTGTAACGGTATTATTACTCGTCACAGTGGAGGAAGAATAGCTCAATGAGCGATGTCTGATGTTTTTATGCTTATTTAAATTTTTCTTCCAAAGCTGCTACTTTCTCCTCCAGAGTCTCTAATCTTTCTCTGGTATGTCTGAGCACTTGTTGTTGTGCATCAAACTCCTCTCGCGTCACAATATCCATCTTTCTGAGTATACTTTCAACCAGGTGATAAATATTTTCTTTAACATCCTGTTCAAAATCAGGGAATGATGAACTGCCCATAGCGGACTGTACTTTCTGTTTAACCGAGCTAAACAAATCAAATTTATCTTTCATGACTGAACCCTGAAGTTAAAAACCTAAGAATTTAAACTATTTTGGTGCCTGTTTTGCAAATAAAAAAAAGAAAATATTACTTACTCCAAAGGAAAACGTCAAATGAAAGCTGCTCAGGAATGCATGAAGTTTATACCAAGACCTGCTTCTACCTTCTTATTGAGCGCCGTCAACTTATTCTCTCTGACGTCAGGAAATCACATCCTGCTTTTTCTAAACGCAAAGCACCTGCTTTGAAGTTTGCTCCCAGATAGCGAAAGCATGGCTTCTGGACTTTTCTTTTTTGTACTACAGGATGCGTATATCGACCCATATTCACCGAGAATAAATTGCGCATAATGCCGGATAATTTCAGTATCCGCTGAGCGGTGGAGACTCTATTCATCTTAATCAGCGACTTCTCTCGTCTCCGAGTAGGTTGATGTGTATTCTCTACCCGATTATTAAGCCCTTTGTGTCACCGGTAATTCGGATTTTTGCAGAGGGGTTTTGACCGGCTGATTATAACTGCGTAGCTTGTCTGTAACGATAACTCTGTGTGTAAGGTTTGACCTCACAAGCCTTTTAAGAAAACGAGTGGCAGCTTTTTATTTCGGTAATGCTGGATAAATATGTTCAGCTCATATCCTTCACTGGTGAAGGCACACCAAAGGATATACTTGGTGTCATTAATGCGAATATTCATCTCATCCAAGTGCCATTTGTCACTGCACTTATGTTCTCGTTTTGTTAAAATAGAAGCATACTTACGACTGAACTTCAGACACCATTTTCGTATGCTCTCATAGCTCACTTTAACGCCCCGTTTAGCCATAATTTTCTCAATATCCCGGTAGCTAAAGCTAAACCTGTGATAGCGAAGACACAATAATCGATGATGCTGGCTAGGAAACGGTAACCCTTAGAGGCTTGAGTGAGCATGGTTAGTCCTGTTTGTTGCTGGGTAAACAAACGATGACAATAAATATCCTGATAAGTTGACGGTACCCTATTTTATGAAACGTATATTACTGTTTAATCAGAAACCCTTTCATACTATGCAATACCAAAATACTTTGAGCATCCTTAGCATTTTCCTGCGTTAAAAAAGGCCCTAGCTGTACTCTGAACCACCGACCATGTTCACCCCCAACGGTTTTCACTTGTGCATTCAGACCCCACAGCCTCAATTTTTTCTGAAGTCCAATTGCTGACCTTTTATTCCTTAATGAAGCGACCTGAACAAAGTAATCAGGTGATTTTTTTTGTTTTCCGGAAACTATTTGAGCAGTTTTTTGTGACTGATTAATTACCTGAACAGCAGTGTTTTTAGCAGGAACTTGTACTGAAGAGTCTGCATGGTAATTTTTTTCAACAAGTTCAGTATAAAAATCAAATACCGGTTTTTTAACTGGAGCGTTATGGATTGAATTTTTGTTCTTGTCCACGTTTTTTTTCAAACTCATTTGGCTTTGCCTGTCTGAAGAATCAAACGTTGGATTTATTTTACCTTCTTCTGGCGGGCGATGTACTATAAACACCTGACAGATCATTGTCACCATTACACCAAATACAAAGCCTGCCAATAATGTTTTCCAGTGAATACCAGACATTAAGATTTTACGATTACGTTTATTAGTTTTATTTTCTGGTTTTTGCAAAGAAGCGCCCTGAGGCTTCTGCTTTGATTTGAACATCCTTTTTTCAATCCTTAATATGAATTGCTACTTATAAATGCATTATGCGACTAAACTTGTCAATTTTATTTATCGCCTGGTTTTAATAAATCTGTATACTTTCCTACTCACTCTTGAAAGCTCAGGGATGTTTTTCGTCTATCAGGCACACTCAAGCTGGAAACCAGTGTAAAAAAAGCCACAGGACCAAGCAAATAATAAAACGAAAAACTCTGACCCAGAGACTCAAGAAGCACACTATTTATCAATGGTGCCAGGCCACCGAACAAAGCAAATGATATATTATACGAAAAAGACATACCACTGTATCGAACTGTAGCGGGGTACAATTCAACCAACATACAACCATAGCAAGCGTTTATCATACCCATAATAAACGCAAATAAAATTGCAAACAGCCATACAGCATGCAATCCAAAAAGCGAAATGAGTAAAAACAATGGATAACCTAGAACAAGCATAAGAGCACTACCTGTGATTAATAGTTTTTTTCTTCCCCAACTGTTAGATAAACAACCAAAAATCACACAAAAGATAACAAGCAAAGAGAAGCTATAGATAGAATAAAGGTAACCATCTTCCTGATTTACACCAAATCTTTGAGAAAAATAAGTAGGAAAATAGAGCAGTGTAAAAATACCAACAGCCATTAATGCGGTAATACCAACACCCTGAATCAAAGATTTTCTGTGGTGCTTAAATAGCGTAGTTACAGGGGCTTTACAGGTTTTGCCCGCATTAACCATTTCTATAAATACAGGAGATGCAGCTGCTTTTCGACGCACCTTGTAGCTGACCAGTCCTAATACACCCCCAACCATAAATGGAATACGCCACCCAAAAGCAAGTATTTGATCGCTGGTTAACCACTTATTCAAGACTACACCAAACCCACTCCCCAAAACATTGCCAAAGGTTAGTCCTGCGAATATAAGCGATACACCAAATCCCCTAGTTTTAACCGGCATATGTTCTGCTAAAAAAATAGCTGAACCAGAGACCTCTCCTCCCAGAGAAATACCCTGTATCAACCGGAGTATTAGTAAAAGAATGGGAGAAACCAGTCCCATGACGTTATACCCTGGAAGTAAAGCTATCAGAAACGTGCTGGCTGACATTAATACTATTGTCAGTGTAAAGGTGTTCTTTCGACCATATTTATCACCCATATGCCCAAAAATGAAAGAACCAGCAGGTCTTGCAAAGTAACCCAAAGCAAAAATAACAAATGTATTAATCATTGCTATCATTTGCTCTCCCTCAGGAAAGAAAACACGGCTAATATAGGGTGCAAAAAGCGCATAAAGCGTAAAATCAAAAAACTCCAGGGTACTTCCGAGCGTTGTATAGAAAACTAATCTGTTATAATGCATTCCGCTACCCGCCAAATTTGTTTGTTGTCGGCGGTTTCATTAAAGCATACGTTGCCTGAACCGGTTGTTTTATTAGGCAAAATATTATTTATTAGCTTATTATGCTGAGTGTAAAAACAGATGCAACAGTTCAACTACAAACTGGCATGGTTATACCTCACAGACATTCTCTAAAGTTTCAGAAATCAAAGGAATAGAAATGACTCTTTTGCAACAGCTGGACACGTTATTTTCAGTTGCTCTTTCAAAAGTTGGCGCACCAGAAGGTTCTCCTGCTATTGTTCGTACTGCTGGTCGCCCTGAATTTGGCGACTACCAAGTCAACGGTATCATGCCTGTTGCCAAAAAAATGGAAGTGCCTCCCCGACAATTGGCTCAACAGGTAATTGACTGTCTTACTAGCGAACCTCTGATTGAAAAAACAGAGATTGCAGGTCCGGGGTTTATTAATATTACTCTTAGTAATGACTGGCTGGTTAGCACAATCAGTGACTTAAGTGGTGATAATACAAGCGTTGAAAAAACAGATAATCCTCAGACAATTGTTGTAGATTATTCACATCCAAATGTGGCAAAAGAAATGGCTGTACACCATATCCGTTCGACCGTGATTGGTGATGCCATTGTTCGTATTCTTTCATTTCTTGGTCATAATGTGATCCGTCAAAACCATATTGGAGACTGGGGTACCCAGTTTGGTATGCTTATTGCACATCTGGAAGAAGTTGAAAGTAGCAATTATCGTGCTTCTGGCTCAGCGCTTTCAGATCTTGAAAAATTTTACAGAGAAGCCAAAAAGCGCTTTGATAACGACAAAGAATTTGCCGATAAAGCTAGACAGTACGTAGTCAAACTGCAGTCTGGAGATGACTGGAGTTTATCCATGTGGAAAAAGCTGGTCGACACTACCATGAAACAAAATCAACTATTGTATGATCGGCTGAATATTACCTTAAAGCCAAGCGATATTATGGGGGAAAGTGCTTATAATGACTTTCTTGTCAATATTATCAAAGACCTTAAAGCTCAGTGCTTGCTACAAGAAAACGACGGTGCAAAAGTCGTTTTTCTTGAAGAGTTTACCAATAAAAATGGCGATCCAATGGGCGTAATTATTCAAAAAAGTGATGGTGGCTATCTATATACAACCACCGACTTGGCAGCTATAAACTATAGGGTAAAAAATCTCAATGCCAACCGAATTATTTATTGTGTGGATGCAAGACAAGGTCAACACTTGGAACAGGTATTTACCATTGCCAGAAAAGCAGGTTTTATTTCGAAAAATGTTGCTCTGGAGCACTACGCTTTCGGTATGATGATGGGAAAAAATGGCAAGCCCTTCAAAACCAGGTCTGGAGACACAGTCAAATTAGCTGACTTACTTGATGAAGCTGAAATACGTGTTGCCAACCTCCTGGCAGAAAAGAACTCAAGCCTTACTGAAGAACAAAAAGTTGAAGTTATTAACGCACTGGCGATCGGCTCTATAAAATATGCTGACTTGTCAAAAAGCCGTACCAGTAACTACGTATTCGACTGGGATCTTATGCTGTCTTTTGACGGTAATACGGCACCTTATATGCTTTACGCTTATACCCGCATTCATAGTATTTTCAAAAAGGGTAAGACGCGGATCAATGATGCTAATGGAAAGGTGATACTATCTAATATTCAGGAACGCACTTTAGCTCTCAAACTACTTCAGTTTGGTGATGCTATCAATAACACGGCCAAAGAAGGAGAACCTCACCTTTTATGCGCCTATCTTTTTGAACTGTCCGGACACTTCATGAGCTTTTATGAGCATTGTCCTGTGAACAAAAAGGATATAAACAGTGAGCTAAAAGCAAGTCGCTTAAAACTCTGCGCATTAACCGCCAATATACTGAAAGTAGGTCTGAATTTATTGGGTATACAGACAATTGAACAAATGTAATAGCACAGAAAGCCTGAAACTTTCCCGTTTAAAAATTTCAGGCTTTTTCATCAATGTCCTGTCAGAGTGAAATGCACGGCATTAAAACAATTCAATAATATGGTAGATCATCTGACACGCAACAGTTTTCCCCTGATAAATAGAGTGTTTTTTTAAAGTTTAAAGTCAGAGCTGTTAACATAAGGCTTTGTTTAGGCAAAGAAAAAAACATTTCAACTGGCATGCCTCATCTGAGATTAAGACTCAAATCTTTAATGACAGTAAAAGCATGCTTTCGCTTACACTCGGTCAGATATTCAAACTGTAAATCTTCAAACCAAAAAAACATTGTACTTGCGGATAAGCTGATTTATAAAAGCTCTTTTTACCAGAAAAAACTAAAGCCAGTAATACAGCTTCTAAATACAACCCGCTATACTGCTGTAACTTTTGAATAAACCCGCACTTTAATTTAGTTTGTGCATAGGATATGCTGAACAACATCACGATATTTTACAGTAGTTAGTCAGTCTTTGACTGAAGTCAGCACTAAATATATGAGCCCCGCCAAGCATAAAGAAGTGATGACAAAATAAAATAATGTTGCTTAACCTGATTATCAAAAAAAGATTAACCACATCACTCTTTCTTTAAATCCTAATAAGGCTACGATAACGAAATTCTACCTAATGGCTGAACAGTGATTTCTTCTGTCATTTCTTGATGCGATAACACTGCAAGCTCATAAATTTCAGCTTCAAGCAGTCTTCTCACATAACGACGTATGTCCATAGATGTGATCATAACCGGCTTTTGATCTAAATGCCCGATCTTACCAACGGTTTCTTTCACCTTTTCAACAAACTTTGCTGTCACCATTGGATCTAATGCAAGATAAGCTCCCGCTGATGTTTGACGAATACCATTTCGTATAGTGTCTTCTAAATCCTGATCGAGCAGGTATACAGGCAGAATATTTTGTCCATTACTGTATTTATAGCTCACATAGCGTTTGAGACTTCCTCGCACATATTCAGTTAATTGTACGACCTCTTTTTCTTTATGACCCCAAACTATCAATGATTGAAGAATCGTCCTTAAGTTTCTGATAGATATATCTTCTGCTACCAAACGTTGGAAAATTTCAGCGATCTTATTAACTGGTAACAATCTTTGAACTTCTTTAATCAACTCCCCAAAACTATCTTCCATTTTCTCAAGCAGATAACGGGTTTCCTGAATGCCTACGAAATCTTCTGCATACTTTTTGAGAACAAATGCCAAATGATGAATCAGTATCTGCTCATCACCCATATAATTAACACCGGTCTTTTCAAGAGTACTTTTATACTTTTGTTCTACCCAAAGCGTCTCGAGACTCGGTATAAACGACTCTCCTGTCTCAAAAGGAATTTTTAACATTTCAAGGTGCTCACTCTGCTCTCTGGCAAATACGTAACCCTGACGAAACTGACCTTTAGCCACGGGTACTTCGTTCAACATGATCGCATAATTCTCATCTTCCATCGAATCGTTAAACCGCAAATGAATACCTGGAAACGGTACACCCAGATCCATATACAATGCTTTTCTTACTTTTAATAATTCTTGGTTCAATTCTGTGGTATCAAGTTTTTCCTGAAGAGTTGTCGGAACGTCAATAACCAACGGAAGTGTTTGTGCAAATTCTTCCTGTTCGTCCAATCGTGAATTTTTACTAGGATCTGAGGACGAGGCTGAAGCCATTGCAGGAATACCTCCCCGACCTTCTTCTGCATCTTTTTGTTTCTGAGCCTTTTTAAGAAGAAAATAGCCTCCACCGCCAATGACAAGAGCCAATGTCATAAAGATTAAAGTGGGAAAGCCTGGTACCAATGAGAAGCCAAATAATAAAATACCTCCCACCAAAAGCGCTTTTGGCTTGTCTAGCAGTTGACTACCAATTTCACTACCAAGGTCTGATGCTTTATCATTAGACACTCGGGTTACGATCATACCAGCCGTAACAGAAATTAATAGTGCCGGAATCTGTGCAATCAAGCCGTCACCAACTGTTAATATTGAATAAAGCTGAAGTGCTTCTCCTGCTGTCATGCCTTTGCTGGCAACGCCAATGGCCACACCAGCCCCAATGTTTACTGCAACAATAATTAGACCTGCAATAGCATCACCTTTTACGAATTTCATGGCACCATCCATGGAACCGAAAAGCTGAGATTCTTTTTCCACCAGCCCTCGACGACGCTGAGCTTCTTCCATATCAATAGCACCACCACGCATATCAGCATCAATACTCATCTGTTTACCTGGCATACCATCCAGCGAAAAACGGGCACTTACTTCTGCCACACGCTCAGAACCTTTAGTAATTACCAGAAACTGCACAATAGTAATAATTAAAAATAACACCATACCTACAATAAGATTACCACCTACCACAAAATTCCCGAAGGTATATACTATCTCACCAGCATCTGCATCAAGTAGTATTAATCGAGTGGTAGTAATAGAAATGCCAAGCCTGAATAGTGTTGTTACGAGAAGCACTGAAGGGAAGGTTGAAAAGTCAAGGGGAGACTTAAGGTAAATGGCTGTCATTAATAATATAGCTGAAACGCCTAAATTAAGTGCAATCAATACATCCACCAAAAATGTGGGGATAGGCATAATAATCAACACAAGAATAGAAACCAGCATTAATGCCAGGAATATATCGTGACGTCTGGTAATACTTAAAAGTATTGAGCGAATCATTTTATCTGGCACCTGTCCACTTGTCCTCAAAGACTGGCTATGCTTATGCTCAATGTCCCTTTGAGGTATTATTATCTGAAGTATTATTTTCCAGCTTTAACTGTGCCCGTACTTCGATCCAATGGATCTCTTCAATGTCTTTTTTATCAGGCTCAGCATACTCCTTATATTTATCGACCATTTGCAGACACTCTTCAGGATAACCTGCCTCAAGGAAGGCATAGCTCATCATGCAGTAAACCTCTGGGTCTTCAGGACATAAAAGCTTCAAACCACGAAGCAACGTTAAACAGTCATCAAACTGTTTGTGCATCAAACGGGTATAAGACTGGGTTAGCATCCAGTTACGCTGTTCTTCATTAATATATGACTTCGATTCAGGCTCAGACATCCGTTGTCACCTCTATATTTAAACTGAAATTAATACATTTCTTGCCATAATTGCCATCATTTCAAGTTTTTCATCTCGTTGTAACAGAGCTTTTAATTGATTAATTGCATCCTGATCAGATTCAGCACTCCCCGTTGACAGAGTTTCCACTGACTTTAAAACACTTGCCCGAAACTCTTTCTGGTCCTGAGGTCCATATGAATCCAGCTTGTCACCGCGAATAAACTTCATGATGTGTGTACTTGAGTCTTCGAGATTTAAAGCTGATGCAGTATGTACAGTGATAGTACTGCCTGCATTTGGAACCACCATTTTCTTTGCAGGCATGTCATTCTGCTTAGTCCCTGTTGTATGACTAATTCCAATCAAGCCCTGATTAATATCTCCAATTGCACCGGCCATAAAGTTTTTTTCCTGATTAACTTATATTTAGCTAAGCACAAACATGGTTGTTGCCTGATATACATTTTGGACCAGAAGAATAAATTAAAAGGCTGGTCTGTTATTTTATTGGCACGTATAAACTTTTTTTCCATAAGGTCGATGCCTATTTAGACGGGATTTCAACTCATATGCTTATAAAAAGGAATTTCCAACCAGGATATTCTCAGGGAGAGCTATACACATGAGAGCCAGGCATAAACATTTACTCTATTTGCTGGTCGCCATTTTTGTATATTCAGGTACAATTTCAGCCAGATTTTACAATTCCATATTACCAGATGCACCAGTTCAGCACGTAGTTCAGCCCGGTGAAACGATTACTGATATTGCCGAAATGTATGCTGTTTCAGCTCACAAGCTTGCTGAACGGAACAGACTTGCACCCTCACAGCCTTTATTACAAGGACAAATACTCAATTTTCCAACGCAACAACCAGCTCATATTCAGCCTTATCAACTGGCACAAGCAGAATATGGTAACTACAATGCGCAGTATCCAAAAAAAAAGAATCATGATTCAGAGAGAGAGCAAGGTCTTAATGGAACACCATATGCTTACTATGGTAATGGGGAACCAGTATCTGATGCTTTAAAAAGTTTTGCTAGCAACTACGGTCTGCCTGTTATTATCAGCCCAAAAATTACCAGTATTGTTAACGGAAAAATCGGCCCATTAGCACCAGTGCCTTTTCTTGATGCTTTGGCTCAGCTTAATGGTCTGCTCTGGTATTTTGATGGTGACACTCTCTATGTATATGACGGACAAGAAATCGAAAAAAAGATTATTAGTCTTAATCATCTGACAACCAATCGCCTGAAAAATATTCTTATCGACATGGGGTTATGGGATAACCGTTATGGTTGGCGGGAACGTCCTAATGAAGGGCTAGTTTATCTCGCTGGTCCACCCCGTTACATTAATCTGGTTTCTGAAACAGCCAGATTGATTGATCTGAAAACCGGTGAGAAACAAAAAAGCCAGTTAGCCTTTGAGGTATTTCCGCTAAAATATGCTTGGGCAGAAGATCATACAATTAGCTACCGAAATAATCAGGTAACCATTCCTGGTGTTGCAACACTGCTAAGACAAATTGTTTTACGTGACACATCCACAAATTCCACACCCACTGATTCCGATACATCTACGTATACCAAAAGCTTATCACCTGCCACACCTATTACAGGAAGTCAATCATCCAAATCAGCGGGGAAGAATGAAAATAAAGCTAATGAAAACATAGGTGTAACAGAGGCTGATAATGTCGTTATTAATGCAGACAGGCGATCAAATGCAGTAATTATTCATGACCTTGCATCTAAAATGCCAATGTATCAACACTTAATTTCGACACTTGATAAACCGTTATCTCAAATAGAAATAAATGTCTCTATTATTGATGTAGATACTACCAGCATTGATGAGTTAGGTGTTAACTGGAAACTTAACAGCAGTGGCGGTAATGGTTTCTTTAGTTTTGATCCTTCATCCAGTCTTTCCTCGCCTCCTTCGTCTACCATATTAAAAGTCACAGCCGGAAGACTGTTGTCTCAGGTTAAACTTCTAGCCACACGAAATAAGGCTAAGATTCTCTCTCGTCCTTCTGTGTTAACACTGGATAATATGGAAGCGGTTCTGGATAACAATCAAACTTTTTATGTTTCTGTCAATGGTAGTAATTCTGGCGATAATACAGCGCAACTGTACCCAATTACTTCAGGTTCTGTACTAAAAGTAACGCCACGCATCATCAAGGAAAAGAGTGGTAGAAGGATACATCTTGATGTAAATATTCAAGATGGTAACAGCCAGAACTCAAATCTTAACGGTGTATCTCTACCTGTTGTAAAGAACACAACCATCAGCACACAAGCTATGATTGAAGAAAATGAAAGCCTGCTGGTTGGGGGTTATTTCTATGAAAAAACCTCTGACAGTGTAAATAAAATCCCTCTGCTCGGCGACCTGCCTGTTATTGGTCAACTATTCAGACAAAAATCTAAAAACCATACTAAAAATGTAAGGTTGTTTTTAATCACTCCCAAGATTGTCACTACACTGTAAAAGTTGTTGCAGGTTATAAGCTATCCACAGGCACTATTTTCATTCCACGTTTTAGCGTGAGAATAGTGCCCTTTTCTATTTTTTTCATTAAGTGATTCGATGATGCGATTTTGGTATAATACCAGACTCGTTAATGAGTCAGACCAGTGCTCTGGAAACTACTTCAAATACATCAGGCGACAAATCACTTTTATTTTTAATGGTTTCAATCGCTTTTTTCATACCTGCTTGGTACTGAGGCGCATAACGCTTCCAGCGTGTGAGAGGTATCATTAAGCGTGAAGCCATTTGCGGGTTAATTTCATCAAGACTGATAATTTGCTCAGCTAAAAAATCATAACCACTATGATCCAATGCATGGAAATTTGACGTATTACCTGCACAAAAAGCACCGATAACTGAACGCAACTTATTAGGATTACTGAAATCGAAACACTCATGCTGCATTAATTGTTTCAACCTGCCAAGGTCTGTCATCTCTGCTCGCGCTTGCACAGAGAACCACATATCCATGACATTATTATCTGTTTTCCATTGTTTAGCAAAGCGTTCTAGAAGTGTAGTAGTCACCTCTGACCGAGCATGAACACCATTCACCAAGCTGCTTAATACTGCCATTGAATCGGTCATATTATTAGCCTGATCGAATTGATCTTTTGCCATCTCTGTCACTTTTGGGTTATCAATATTCATTATATATGAAAGACAGACATTTTTAAGCGAACGCACTGCAATATCAGCGGCTTCCGGAATATAAGATTTTGGCACATTTAATTTGTTATAAGAGGATCTGAATGTGTCATACAGTTGATTAGACAATCTCTGTTTAACGAACTCTCTTGCCTTGTAAATAGCATTAACATCAATACGTTCCATTTGTTCACCCACATAAGAAACAGAAGGTAAATGCAACATTTCTGCTATCATGGCAGGGTCTGATGATTCATCATTCAACAGGTGCTCATAAGCATCGACAACACGATCATCCATTTCTGGCGTCTCCTCCTGCTGAATCTTTAGCGTCAGCTCTTTGATGATATCAACCGATAGACGCTGGGCGCAATCCCAACGATTAAAACCATCCACATCATGACTCATCAAGGTAACAAGCTCATCTCTTGTGTAGTGATAATTCACTTTAACCGGTGCAGAAAATCCTCTCAGTAAAGAAGGTAAAGGTCTTGAAGGAATATTTTTAAATTCAAACGTTTCTTCAGCCTTTTTAACAGACAAAACTATCTGATACTCACCTTCTGAATTTAACATTAAAGCCTGACCAGAACGGGTAAGCAAACCCATTGCTACAGGAATATGAAAAGGTTTTTTTTCGGCCTGTCCTGGTGTAGGTGGACAAAACTGCTTAATGGTAATCTTATACAGTTTAAGGTCTTCATCATACTCGTCAGTGACATCAAGAACAGGTGTACCTGACTGTGAGTACCAGTGTCTAAACTGCGTTAAATCAGTACCACTGGCATCTTCCATTGCCTGTACAAAATCATCGCAGGTTACCGCTTGCCCATCATGTCGCTTAAAGTAAAGATCACTACCCTTTCTAAAGTTTTTCTTACCTAAAATATTATGAATCATTCGTACAACTTCAGCACCTTTATCATAAACAGTACTTGTATAAAAATTTGAAATTTCAATAAATGAATCAGGCCGGATAGGATGTGCTAATGGTCCTGCATCCTCTACAAACTGCGCATTGCGTAATATATTCACATCTTCAATACGTTTAACTGACCGAGAGTTCATATCCGAAGAGAACTCCTGATCCCGAAAAACAGTAAACCCTTCTTTCAAACTTAACTGGAACCAATCGCGACACGTTACCCTGTTGCCTGACCAATTATGGAAGTACTCATGCCCAACAATACTTTCAATGCGCTGAAACGATGCGTCTGTTGAAGTCTTGGAGTTAGCCAACACACACGCCGAGTTAAAGATATTCAAGCCTTTGTTTTCCATAGCCCCCATATTAAAAGCATCAACAGCTACTATCATAAAAATATCAAGGTCATATTCACGACCATAAATTCTCTCATCCCAACTCATTGAGCGTTTTAACGACAACATAGCATGATCACATTTATTAATATTATGCGACTCAGTAAAGATGCGTAACATTACCTGTTGGCCACTCATCGTAGTAAACGTATCTTCAATATATTCAAGATTTCCTGCCACCAGAGCAAACAAATAGGCAGGTTTTTTGAACGGGTCTTTCCAAGTTACAAAATGACGACCGCCTTGCAGGTCACCACTTTCAATGGCATTACCATTAGAAAGTAACACCGGATAACTTGTTTTATCAGCAATGATCTTAGTGGTAAAAACAGACATTACATCAGGGCGATCAAGGTAATAAGTAATTTTTCTGAAACCCTCTGCTTCACATTGGGTACAGTACATATCACCTGATTTATACAAACCCTCCAGTGAAGTATTATCTTGCGGCCTGAGCAAAGTAACGATAGTTGTAGTAAATATATTATTAACAGGCTGAAAAATCAGGTATTGATCGGTCTGAACAAAGCTCTGAGGGGAAAGAACTTCACCATCAATAGCAACACTTTCAAGCACCATTGACCTGCCATGCAAAACCAGTTCAGGTAATTTATCATGAGACTTATTATTATTAAGTTTAAATTGGAGTGTTGATGTAACTGTTGTTATTTCATCGGTTATGTCAACAACAAGGTCTGTTTTGTCTATCCAGTAATCAGGTGCCTGATAGTCTTTCAGATAAATAGTTTTCGGTTGAGAGTCTTTCATGATTATGCCCTTATATCTACCGATACATGGTATCCGGTAAATTTGCGAATATTGATAACACCAGAATCTAATATCAGGTACTGACCCTTAATACCCAACAAGCTTCCTTCAACCAGCGGGGTTTTATCAAAATTAAATGAAACTATTTTAGTAGGATATTTATCAACAGGATACGCAATATTCTCCTCTTTTTTTTGTATAAGAGGTTGTAGCTTGTTGATTCCATATTGTTCTTGCAGCTGTTCTATGGATGTTTGGAACTTCTTAAACAGGTTATCTCGCACTAGCAATAAATCAACAGGTTTAATCTGCCCTTTCAACATAGTTTGCCAGTTGGTTTTGTCACTGACTTCCTGACGAAACAAGTCTTCTATAAAACCTGAAAGCTGTCTGGTTGCCACACGAAAAACAGATAACGCTTGTATAGCACCTTGGTCTATCCAGCGCATTGGTACGTGATTTGCCCGAGTAATGCCTACCTTTACACCAGAACTGTTAGCCAGATATACAATATGGTCTGTCATACAAAAGCTCTCGCCCCATTCAGGTTCACGGCAGGTGCCTTTGTGATAGTGGCAAAGCTCTGGTTTCATAATACATCTATCACATTGAGCAAGCTTTATGAAGCACGGATAACAATAGCCCTGATTAAAACTTTTATTAATTTTTCTGTCACAGTGTATACACCGAATAAGCCCCAAAAACTTTAAACTTATATGCCTTCCCGTCATATTCTTTAACGGCAACATTTTATCACCTGCAGGAAGAGAATATTCTGCCAGTCCTGCATTCAGACTAACATCCATTTTTTTTAATGAACCTGTGGCTGACACTATTTTTTGCTCCGCTAACAACAGACTACCCTCTTTGAAGTCACAGAGCTTAATCCTACATCATTTTTAGCGAGGCATAAAATATTCTTTATATTCAGTGAAAGCAACAATTGTGGCACTTAGTGATATAGATAACACAACCAATGAGAACCTTTTATTTCGGGTTTGACTGTATCACGGAACATGAACGGTTTTTAAGCGATTGCGTTTTCATACCTATATTTTTAATTTTGCTCGGTAAAGAAGCTAATTTTTTTATTATTTTTTTTGGTTTGGTCACTGAATAGTTAGCAAGCGACTTTGCTTTTTGTTTAATTGTTTTTTTGCTGCTTTGATATAAAATTGAGGTAACCGCTAAAGTGGTTTCAGTTTTAGCTCCACGCCAAGTTTGAACGCCTGCTTTTGCACTCGCATAAATGTTTTTGCTTTGCTCTTTTTTATGAGCATAGGCTTTTTTTGCTTTATTTTTTCCAGTCTGAAAGGCTTCTGCTGCCAGTGCAGCGGTATTTGTTAATTTTGCTTTACTCCACTCTTTTTTTACTTCATTCAAGTGGCTGGCTTTTTCTTTTAAGTCATTTTTTTTATTCTGGAGTCTGATTTTTGTGTTTTGGTATACCGTTATCGCACGTTGTTTCAAGGTCTTAGATAATGATTTTTTGGTATCATTATCTTCTGGGACTTTTTGCTGTTGAACAGTGAGTTGACGAGCTTGAGGAATATCAGCAGACCTGATATTGCGGGGTGTGCCACCCACCTTTGACTTTATATTCTTTTGTTGCTGAAGTTCTGCAAGCCTAGCCGAGTCAGGCGGGGGAGGCCTAACAGGTAGTGTGCTATGAGTATTTATGTTGTTGCCCTGATTCACGTTTCTTCGCCTGTACCAGTATTTCTATTGTACATCGACCATACAGAAAAAAAATTTATCAACCGGCTATAGAGACAATAAAACCTGCAACTACCAGACACCCCACAAAAAAAGTATATAAGTCCGCCAAAGGAGAACGGTAACTTTTAAGATCATTAATGATATATAAACTAATAACAGGCATAATAAACAAAAGAATAGCAAGTACCGGTGCAACAATATTCAAAATAATATTAATGACGCTGTAATTGTAGCTTGCCACAATCCAACAGATGAGAAAAATGGTCAGATTGATAAGTCTGCCAATCTGTTTGGTTATTTTGAATTCGGTATTTTTAAGCATGTGCCTGCTAATAAAATAAATTAAGCCAGAGGCTCCTTCTAGGGAGCCGATATATACCCCAAAAAAAGAGCTGGTGATGGCAAGTATAGTGATAGCACTAATAACAAAGGGCATCCAGCTGATATAATTGGATGCAGAAATAGCAATCAGAGCCGGAATGTTTTTATCGACTGCATTGTGCAGGTCTGATGCGGACATAGAAAGAACGCATGAGAAAACAAATGGAACGATAACAATGGCAAGTAAAGAAATATTTGCCAAAAGGATTCGGCTGGTTTTTTTGTCACAATCTGTTTTTTTCCTGTATTTTGACCGATAAGTTTGAGCAAATGCTGATATAGCAGGTGAATGATTAAACGAGAACACAAGCAATGGTGCCACAATAGTTGCAGTTTTTAGTATATCAATCCAGTTTACTGGCACAGATACCGGTTTTTTCCAGATAGGAATAAAATAAATGGCACAAGAAACTAAAATAATTGCCAACGGAATCACAAGAAATTCAGTGGCAGTTAGCACCCATTTTTCGCCCTTTGAAATAATCAATACCATTAATGCCAACAAAACAAAACTGGTTATAAACCTAGGTGGCGGTGATAGATGAAAGAACTTGATGAATAAATCGTTCACCACATTGGTCAGACCTATGCCATAAAGTAGCGCAATAGGGAAGATGCATATAAAGTAAGCAATGACAAGGAAAAAACCTGCTGTCAGTCCGAACCTTTCAGAAAAAGTGCTTGTAATATTTGAGCTAATTTTTGAAGATGACAGACAGAAACGGGTTAGATTTCTGTGTGCCATCCAAATCGCAGGAATTACCAAAATAGTAACAATTAGCAATAAATAAAAACCCGCTTTTGCTGCATTGACAGGTAAATACAAAATACCAGCACCTACGGCAGTACCAAAAAGTGTAGATATCCAGCCAAAGTCTTTACGATCAAATCTACCCATGGTGTTGCTCATTCATCATTTTCCATCTGTTCTGTGAATAGTAAAATTGGAAAGGCAAAATAATAAAAGGAATAATTTTATCCCACTCATCTTCAAAAAATTTGAAGTTACGATTAAAATCAGAATAACATACAACGTAGTTCTTACGTAAGTGCGTAAATACGTAATATTTATGTATAAGTTCATATCATATAAGACTCAGGCAAACTTATGCTTGAGTTGTCTAATATACTCCATTGGGGTTTGTACATGCAAACCAAAATGAGGACGATAAGTACTATATTAATCAATTTTTTTTAATTCATTCTAAATACTCCCAACACTATTAGTAAGTAAGTTTAGCCGGTGGCAAAATAATAAGGGAAATCTGCTTCTTTTCACAGAAATAATCAAATTCTTGCCTTTGTGAGGTGCTTAAACACATAACATTAAGATAAGAAAAGTAGTGTAATAAGAAGTTAGAAGCAGATTTTTGTATTATACATGTTAGTTATATCCGATTGAGATTACAAAAATATAAAGTCATCACTAAACGTTATCATTTCAGTTTAGTTATGATGAACGGAGGTTATTCATAAATATTTTTCAGAAAAGGACGGGATAGTTTTAAAAGAATTACTAACAAAAAAGCATAGAAACATATCAGAATACCCGGAATCAAAGAGTTATTTGTCGTTTTTATCAGGTAACTGGTAAATAAAATTCCCGGTGCAGACAACAATCCAACTCCACCTGTATAAGCCAAACAAATACAAATACTTGAACGTTTAAATTCAGAAAACAGCATATTTAAAAAGGGCATATTTCCTACACCAAATCCAACAGTGCCCATTACAAGAAGAGCTTGTGATACTATAAAGACCCACATTTTTTGCTGATTATTAACCCACCAGTAAAGTGGTAATGATGCAAATACAAAAAACAAGCTACCTGTTATCAATAACTTGTATGCTCCTTTTTTTTGCGCCAGATAGCAAACGGGAATGATACACAACAGCAAAAATAAACTTGATAATGTATTAATTCCATAGGCTGTACTCATTGGAATATGCATAACACTAACAAGGTATTCGGGCATATAAACACTGACGTTGTAAAAAACAGACTCTGCCAAACCTATAATGATCACACCTAATAAAATTCGCCATAATAACTGCCTTTTTGTGTTTCTTGTCCCTAGCTGTTGTTCAATGTGACCCGTGTTAACAACCGGCATTGCCTCAACACGTAGTTTGTATATATATATAATCGCTGGCAAACTTATCAAAAAAGCTGTACGCCAGCCCCATTCTATCATTTGAGTAGGTGATAAACATTCATTAAGAAGGGCAACAACTGCTGAGGCAGTTAGCATGCCTAACATGGCACTAATAGCCGACAGTCCACTATTAAATGTTTTTTTGCTATTCTCGGAAGCAATATAAGCATACTGAGCAGAAAGTGGATACTCAGCCCCCATGCCAAGACTTTGTACCAATCTTAACGCTAACAACATAACAGGAGCGAAAATTCCAATGGATGAAGTCACAGGCATGACCACTATCATTCCACAAGGTATGGCTACCATCAACATAGCCCAACGCATAGAACGTCCTATTCCATATTTATCAGCAATCCACCCTAAAATTATTGCACCCAAGGGTCTGGCTAAATATGAAATTGCAAATACGGCAAGTGCTTTGAATACGCCTGATGATACATCTCCGGGGAAAAAATTTACTGCTATCTGTGGTGCTAGAAAAGCAAAGAGGATAAAGTCATACCACTGTATAATGTTTGCCGTAACCACAACACCTTTTATATGTTTGTTACTCACCCTTTGTAGCCTTCTGTGATTATTCTGACTTAATTAAAAAAATACAATCGCCTTTATCAATGACACGATACCAAAAACGATCAGAATAAGCCTGACATATTTTACAGGTGAAAAAATCAGGTCAAGAATAGTCAGACAAAAAGATATTAGTCAGGAATGAACGAAAATGGCAATAAATAAAAAAATATACGGTTTTTGGGAATGACTCAGATTTACAGATATAGCACTAACTCTGTATAAAAAATTGTCAGAACCAGTATTTTCTCTTCAGGAATTAAGCATTGTCACTGCAGATCTTGTAATCATTATTTTCAGCTTAACTATGCCTGTAATACCAAAACCTGCTTCCAACTTCTTATTACGCTTCTTTTATGATCTTGCTGTTATGCGTTAAAGCTCCTCCTAATAGATTGCTATAACTCATCCCTTTGCCTTTAACAATACTTCAGATACCTTTATGCAGCAATAATCTCGTACTCGCTAAGCTCCGAATGGATATTTCTGACTTTTTGGTCATTCATATTCAAATCTAACCTTTTAACAATTCTGCACATCAGGTGTTGATTACGTTTGCACAGTATCAAGCTGGCAATGGAAATCACAGTCGGGGCATCCATGCTGTTTATCTTTCGATCCTGAAATCTCATGAAGTTAAGTGTTATAAAAGACGTATTAATATGAGTATAAACTGCCTATTTCTTAAGCGACTGACAGTGAGTTAAGCCTGCATGTTGTCTGGAATCACAAAAGATAAACTTAATTTGAAAACGGACGTTGATTTGGTTTGTGTATACTTATCCACTAATAACGGTTATGTACATATCTTATACAAATTCAGCTGTTACCAAAAAAAAATTTATTCAGGGTTTCATCCGTGTGATGCGCCTCTCTTCCCAGCAGATTAGAAGCAGACCAAGTGTTGATGCAAGTGCGGCAACATAAGGAATATTCCCAACACCTGCATGGTGATCAAGTATGGAGGCACCTATCACACCACCGAGTGCATTAGCGATATTAAAAGCAGAAATATTGGCAGTAGATGCCAGCTCAGCTGATTGTTTTCCATATTTCATGACGCGCATTTGCATGGAGGGAACATTAGCAAAAGTTGTTATACCAAAGAAGAAAGCTACGATAACAAAAATCCATTTAAATGGTGCAACCAGTCCGGCAATAATAAGTGTTACAATCATGGCAAATGGCCATAAGATTAAGGACAGGCGCAAGTTAATATCTGATGTTTTTCCTCCTAACGTATTCCCGATAACCAGACCAACACCAATAACGACCAGTAGCCAAGCAACATCAATACGTTCAAACCCTGCTACCTGTTCTGCAATGGGGTCTATATAACCATAGAATGTCATAAAGCCGGTCCAAGCTAATACGGTGAAAAGGAGACTTACAATAAGATTGCGATTTTTAAAAACAGTTATCTGACTGCGAACAGAAGGGGCTTTTTCTCGTTCCTGTTTCGAAATTGTAAGTAAAATAGCAAAGATGGCAATCAGCCCTAAAGCAGCTATAACAAAAAACGTTGACTGCCATCCAAACCTATCACCTATCCAACTACCAGCCGGTACACCCAGTACATTAGCTAAAGTAAGTCCTGCAAACATTTGGCCAACGGCTCTTCCTCGCATTTCTTTTGGGACAATATGGCTGGCAACAACGGCACCAATTCCATAGAATGGGCCCTGAGTCAGGCCGGTGATGGCTCGGCTGATTAACAGTATATAAAAGTCGTGAGATAAGGCAGTTATTACATTACCGATGATAAACAGAAACATTAGCCCTATAAGAACAAATCTCTTCTCAAACCTAGCCAACCACAAGGTTAATAACGGGCCCCCAATAACGATAGCCAGAGCATAAGCTGTTATAAGATAACCAGCCTGACCATGAGTTACAGAAAGATCATCAGCCATGGGAATCAATAAGCCAGCAATAACAAATTCTGCTGTACCTATGGCAAAGGCTGACAAAGTTAATGTCCAGACCTGTATTGGCATTTTCAGATTTTTAGTATGCATAATCAAACTCCGTTAACGGTATATTGGTAGTGTACAGTTGATTGTGTCTAATGTAGAAATGAAAACATCAAACAAAACCGGAGATGTGAATCAATACTATTTCAAGGAAAGTTCTAAGTAGGTTAACGTCTTTGGAAGGCTATACGGGGAAGCGCGTTGCACATATTGGTCAAATTCAGCTTTTTTACGCAATTGTCCTACTCAATAGCAAGCCAAACATTAATCCGATTTCAAGACCTCTGGCGAGATCTTGAAAAATCAACGAATATTGACATCAGTAAATTTACAGGGCATCTCCTTATAACTCGTATTTCTGACATCACTTTTATATCACAACAGTTTTAATTACTTATCATCTCCGCCTGCCTCGTCAACCTCATAGCCACCAGCCTGAAATTCATACCACAAGACATTAATAATACCCAGCGAAGCGGCAAAACCAAACCCTAAAATCCAAGAAAAATACCACATTTTCTAATCCTCAAATTAGTATAAGCTGTGACCTTCACTTTCAATAGTCTTTTTGCCAATTCGCCGCCACATTTTATAGTGGCACCATGCTGTATACAAAATAATCAGCGTTATAAATACAAACGCAACCCATACAGTAATTGACAGCGTGTTAAAAGACGACGTTGCGTCCCAGACCGTTAAACTTGATTCTGGCGATGTATTTGACGGCATCAGAAATGGGAAAAGAGAAATTCCGGCCGTAGCAATAATGCCGGCCAGTGATATAGCACTACCCAAAAAGCCCAACCAAGATATACGACTGACTGTTAAAAATGTCACAATCGCACCAGTAAATCCAAGAATGGGAGCTATGATCATAGCAGGATAAAGTGAGTAGTTAGCCAACCAAGCACCATCTTTAATTTCTACCAGCTTATTAAGTGGATTTGCCGGACCACTCGGATCGATATTGGTCACTTCATAACCCGGAATGTGAGCAACCCAAAAACCACCTGCAGCAAAAAGAACAATCACCAACACTGCAAAAAGTTTTGCACATTTTTCTGAACGCTGACGCACTTCACTATCTTGGGTACGCAAACCAAGCCAAGTAGCGCCATGCATCCAGATCATGCAAAGGCTTAAAACACCGCAGAAAATTGCAAACGGATTTAATAAGCCAAAAAAGCCTTCAGTGAATGTTGAGCGAATAGAATCATCCAACTCAAAACCAAAGCCATGAAAAAGATTACCAATAGCCGCTCCAGCAAGAATAGGTACCAGAAGACCACTAATCCACAGACCAATATCGCATAACTTCTTTTTGCTCTCTGAAACTTTTGCACGGTACTCCAAGCAAAGAGGTCGAATAATCAACGTATAAAGGATGATTAACATAGCAAAATAAAAGCCTGAAAAAGAAGTAGCATACACCTGTGGCCATCCTGCAAAAATACATCCTCCCAACGCAATAAGCCATACTTGGTTACCATCCCAATGGGGGGCAATAGTATTTAATATTGCGCGACGTTCAACACCCGTCTTACCAACTAGGGGTAAAAGCCCAGCCACCCCCAAATCATAACCATCCATAATGGCAAAGCCGATCATTAAAACACCGACCACAAACCACCATATTAATTTTAACGTTGCATATTCAAACATAGTTGTAATCCCCTTCGATCCCTATGCTAATGCTGACTTTTCAGAGCCAGAGCTTTCATCTTTAATAGCCTTGGTATCATCTGTTTCGAAGTGATAGCGACCTGTGTGCAATGAACTTGGACCGAGACGTGCAAATTTAATCATCAGATACATTTCAACTAGAATACAACTGATATAAAGCAAAGCAAAACAACAAATGCTAATGATAAGATCTACTACAGATAAGTGTGATGATGATAAAAACGTTGGCAACATACCAGATACTGTCCATGGCTGTCGACCATATTCAGCAACCAACCAACCCATTTCAGCAGCTATCCATGGAAATGGTATTAAAATAATACCAATACGTAACAACCATTTGGACTTATATTCTACCCTTCTTGCTACTTTATAAAAGGCAATTATCATATATAGAAGTAACATAACTGAAATCAACACCATCACTCTAAACCCAAAAAATAGTGGCCAAGACTGTGGAATACTGTCAGCAGCAGCTTGCTTGATCTGTTCCGGTTTTGCCATCAGCGGATTATCAGTATAACGTAACAACAACATCCCGTAACCGAGGTCATTTACTACTTTCAAGAATTTAGATCGATTCTCAGGAGTATCTTCCCCGTTTTTCAGTTGCTGCAATAAACCCCAAGCTTTGATACCTTTGACAACTTTTTCCTCATTCCTGGTTTGAAGGTCTTTGAGACCTACAATAGGCGTGCTGAGCGAACGTGTTATGATCAAACCTCCAAGGTAAGGTACTTCCACTGATGCAAAGTTAGTTTCATGCTTATTGCTTGGCAAAGCAAATAGCTTCAATGATGCAGGTGCAGGGTCTGTTGTCCAGTCACCTTCCAGCGCTGCCAGTTTAACTTTTTGAACATCGCCCAATGTATAACCAGATTCATCACCGAGTGTAATAACACAAAGCACAGAAGCAAGTCCAAAAGCTGTTGCAATAGCAAAAGAGCGACGAGCAAAAGGAAGGTCGCGGTTATTTAACATATAATAGGCACTAATACCCATGACAAAAACAGCACCGACCACGTAGCCTGCGGAAATTGTATGAATAAACTTAACCTGAGCTACCGGATTGAAGAAAACCTCTGAAAAGCTGGATAGTTGCATGCGCATTGTGTCAAAGTCAAAGTGTGCTCCCACTGGGTTTTGCATCCAGCCATTAGCCACCAGTATCCAGAGTGCTGACAAACTGGTACCCAAAGCCATTAAATAAGTAGATGTCAAATGAGCCACTTTGCCCATTCTGTCCCATCCAAAGAAAAAGATACCTACAAACGTTGATTCCATAAAGAAAGCAACCAAGGTTTCAATTCCCAATGGTGCACCAAAGACGTCACCTACATAATGAGAAAAGTAAGCCCAATTGGTACCAAACTGAAACTCCATAGTGAGTCCCGTTGCTACCCCTAAAGCAAAGTTTATGCCATATAATTTACCCCAAAATCGCGTCATATCTTTATATATTTGTTTGCCCGTCAATACATAAACTGACTCCATTATTGCAAGAATGACGCTCACTCCTAATGTGAGCGGGACAAACAAAAAATGGTAAAGTGCTGTCATCGCAAATTGAAAGCGAGACAAATCAATAACAGTTTCTGATATCATATTTTCCTGACCCCATCAACCAACAACCAACAACCAGCGGGAACCAAAAACCTGCGGAGAGGTAATTATTTGCTTAAATTTAGAAGATTTAGACAATGTAAACTCACAACAATACATTCGCCAACTAGCAACACCTGATCAGCCGAAAAGATCAAGATAAGCTATGAAAGATATTACGATATTATGGTAGAGAGATTGCTAACAATACCACTTTCGCTTCAAAAAACCGCGAAACAGCGAGATTATACCCCTATAAATTAAAAATAGTCAAAGCCTTATTAAATTAAAGGTTATTTTGTTGATATATTATTTCAATTACTTGCCACCCTGACAACGGAGTCGCTCTTGAAAACAAAATTTGTACGCTACTCTTTGCAAGTAATAACGCATTCTCTTAACCTAAAAGGATAATACCTCCAAATTGCATTAGTTATACCAAAACTTGTTTTTAACTACTGTTATGAGCATGCTTTTATAGCTTGCTGTTAACGCAATATGAAGTTTCAGGGTATCAAAAAACCAGCGTATTGAAGTTGAATGCGTATATTGCCACTTAAAAGCACCTAAAGAGCTTTAACGCATAACAACAGGATCAGAAAAGTAGAACAATAAAAAGTTAGAAGCAGGTTTTGGTATGAGAGGACAGAAATAAAAAAGGTAATATTATATCAGCCAAAGAGCATGGAAAAAAAGTAGAAAGAGCTATTGAGGGCTTACTCAAAAAGCACAGTTTGCCAGAGATATGGTTGTTCGTAAAAGAAGTGGATTTCTTTCTTCAAAAGAACAACAAAGGAAGGACTCCCTAGAAGTTATTGCTGATTATTTTGACCGCTTCTTTATCAACTGGATGCTTTTTTGCATTTTTAGTATGATATTTATAACACCCGTGTTTCTTCTTTGAGGATTCCCCTCAGTATTGCTTGAATCTTCTGTCCAGATTGCAGTTTTCCCACACCTTTAGGCGTACCCGTTAAGACAACGTCACCAGCCTTTAACGTAAAAAAATGGCTGATATAGTACAATAGCTCAGGAATTGGGGTTAGCATCATTTTGCTGTTTCCTTGTTGAACCGTTTTATTGTTTAGCTTTAATTCGATGCCAATATTATCCCAGATTGTATATGCGGAAACGGGAGAAAAACTGGAAAGGACACATGAACCATCAAAAGCTTTTGCTTTCTCCCAGGGATGTCCTTTTTGTTTCAGTTGTGTCTGTAGGTTTCTTAACGTTAAATCTAGGGCAATGCCTAATCCTACGACAGACTGGAGTGCTCTCTCAGGTGAAGAGTTTAGGTCGATAGTCTTGCCAATAAGCAATGCTATTTCCGCTTCATAATGAACTGATCTGCCAGCATGATTTGCACTGATTGGTTGATTGAAAAAAACAAATGATGATTCAGGTTTAATAAATAGCAATGGCTCTTCAGGGATGGGGTTATTTAACTCCATGGCATGTTCTGCGTAATTCCTACCTATACATACCGCTTTACCAACAGGGATGTTTATCTTGGTATTATTATTCCATTGGTGCTGGTACATCATCAGATTATGCTCTTAAATATTAATGCAAAAACCATGAGCGAGAGTTTACAAGTGTACAGATTCATACCATATAAAACTCAGACAACTTTCTACTTAAGTTATTTAATATACTCCATTGACATTTGTCCTTGCAAACCAAAATAAAAACGATAAATGTTGTATTTACAATACAAACCCAAAAATTAGACAGCAAGTTAAGGTCCTTTTTACCAAGATAAAATTATTCTTGGATTGAGGGAATAACATGACTAATTCACGTCGTAATCAGAAACCTGAATTTAAAGAAAAAGCCGACAAACTGAAAAATACGGTCTTCATGGATTGCTGCTTTGCTCAGTTCTTCTCACTGATTTAAACGATACTGAAGGTTTTTTATGTATTTTAATGGTTTCTTATTTACATCTGTAAGCGTATAGTTTATAAACTACTTTCTGCGGTTGTTTACCTTCAGAAGAGACAGTTGTTAATGCAGAAAATCTCAATATTAATATTCACCTTTTTATACCTTATAACAGCCCAAATTTGGATATGGCAGAGCTGTGTTTGAATGTGATGAATGCATGGGTAACAAATGGTATTGTCTTCCGTTCAGTAACAAAGTTTTAATGCGCCATTCATGTAGGATTTAGTCCGTTTAGGGGAAAATAAAGCTCTGTTTTTTTAGTCGTATCAATGACGATTTTGACCGCATCAAAGCCAAACTTTTATTTGGTTGATCTCTATTTTATAACTTTCAAGATCTTTTATTTATTTATAAATAAATCATAGCAGTAAGGGTTTTTTTGTGTTTTTAAGACTAGTTAAGTTAGCTGTTGCCGTAACAACTCTGGTGAGTTATTTAACAACCAGTGTTGCTTTTGCACAAAATTCAAATGCACATATACCTTCGGTCAAACACCGTTCATCGACGAGTAAGGCTGCACCCATGTCGGTTGCTGCAAAAAAAACACTGCTAAAAAAGCTTCAACGTCTGGTGGCCACAGGTGATAATCATTTTACTTCTCAGGCGAGCAACGGGGGGATGAACGCAGCGGTGTCGGTCAACCCTTCTTCACTAGGACTGACATTTTCACAAAAGCTATTTTCCGTCAACAGTTCACCGACCTCAAAAACTACACTACCAGTCAGCATTTTCCTTGGCGCTCCTACCGGTTTTAACCCGACAACCCAACTGTTAGATGACTACCCCATTGATGTGAATATTCCTTATATTCAGCCACAAGAGTCTAACAGTGGTCATACTTATTATACCCTATCTATCGGGGGCAGCAGCTATCCGATGATAATGGATAGCAAACAACAATTTCAGTTTATTTATTATAAAAAGCCCGATATTCATATTACCCATCAAAGTGATGATACCATTGTTGTCACCCTGCGGAACAACTCAACATATATCTTCAAAAAAGTGAACGGCAGTGCTGCTACAACTCCATATCAAGTGGTGGCTAAAATAGGGCCAGATGGCAAGGTCATTTATTTTCAGTATGCCCACAGCGATACACAATCTAGTATTACGCTGTTAAATTCTGATCAAAAAGTAGTGGCTAAAATTAACAAACAATCCGGTTCTGCCACGCTGTTCTACCAAGATAAAATGGGTCATTTTCAGCACTTTACACTCCGTAACAAAAGCGACGGTGTAAGCATTACCAACCCGTTAAACGAAAGTACATTACTCACCTTTGATACCGATAAAAAACCCACTAAAATTACTCTGGCCGATGGTGCTTATTACACCATCAACTATGGCGTGCTCTCTGGCTCTCACTATATTGTTAGCGGCTACACAGAGCCTGTGAATAATCATACGCCTTATGTTAGCTCTTATACAGAACACTTTAATAACAGTCACGATCAGGATATTACCCGTACGTTCAGCGTTAGCAGTACAGGTAATAATTTTTCCGGTAATAATATGCAGTGTGATGGTAATACGTTTGCCCATGTGACATCAGCACAGGACTGGTTAATGGAATGCGGATTTCGGCATCAGGGCGCACCCGTGTATCGTTATAGCACCCTTGCCGGGATGAAAATTCCAGTCTTTACCGGTACGTTAACACCTTCACCAGAAACAAAACAGATCAGCCAGAGTTATAATTATCTGCATTTAAAGGATCAGCAAACGACTTCAGTCAATAATACAACCCTAACCCGCGGGCAGACTACCTATGGTGACAAGATTACTTCTGCCTCTTCGGTGGCTGATCTATCCCAGCACTATAATCTTCCCTCTGTGCAACAGTATCAATTGTACGACGCCACTGGAAACAATTCGCTGCTGCAGGTGCAAAGCTTCAACTACAGCTATGACTCAAAGGGATTTCTGGCGAAAAAAATTGTACAAGACAGTCACGGTAACCTGAATACTGAAAACTACACGACGCTACCTGGTGTTTATCATCCTATACTGCAAACCAGTGTCTCTCAGATTAGACCTACAAAGCAGGCAGGTCTGCAGGGAGAGGCACCTACCACACTCACCACAATTTACAGTAAACCCAGTGTTATCAGCAAATCCATAACAGTGGGAGGACACGCTTATACGGTTAACCGTGTAGCGATTCCCGGTAATCAGATACTCTTTAATGGCAAGATAATCAGAAGCAGTACCGTAACTTATAATACTGAACCCACAGCGATGACGTTTGCCATGCCAGTCAAAACGACTGCCACATTGCCGTCCATGGGACAATATGTCAACAATACCTATACGATCAGCAATAGCAATAACGTCTATACGATCAGTAATACAAAACAAAGCCTGACCAGTGACACACAAGGTAGAGCTCCTCAACAGTTACCCGGAACCCAAAAAACCTATAATCTGTATGGCGGGTTAATAAAAAGTGAAGATCCGGTCACCGGAAATATTATCACCTACGACAGTTACGATGCTCTTGGCCGTCCGGTGCAGGTTAGTTATCTACCTGCAGGTAATGCCGATGACAAGCAAACTTATCGTTATCAGTATGACATACTCAATGGCGCACAAAACGCGGGTTTTCGGGTAACCATGACACAGCTGATGCCCACCGGTAATGGCAAGGGCGTACAGGTGGAAAAAGAATATGACACGCAAAACCATGTGGTTAAAACGCTACAACAGCTTAAAGACCGTAGTGGTTTTTACGCCACTGATGAGGCTTTTTATAATCAGTCCGGTCAGATCAGCAAAACCATTCATTATTATTATGATGAAAAGGGACAGGTTCATCCGCAACAATCCCTGTATTTTTATAACCGCTATGGCAAACCTACTGCCGTACAGCACCCCAACGGTAGCACCAGTATATCTGTATCAGACTCTTATCATTTGCGAAAGATTTCTTATACGTTATTACCTAACCTCAGTTCGGCGTAACTACACAGAAACTAAGCCTGTATATTGAATGTTCAGTGAAGGCTTTTTCTCTTTGTAAGTATAAGCAATCAATCCACTGATCAGATTGACCATAAAATTGGCCTTGGAACGGTGTCTGGAATGCTCAATCTGACAGATGTTTTTAAGCTGATCGTTAATGGTTTCAATGATCGAACGCCCTCTCAACAACATCTTATCGAGCAAGGTGATCAGCCTGGGTTTCATGTTTTTCTTATGGGTAGTGATGAGTTCAACCCCGTATTTATCCAGTAGCAATGCAGCCTTTTCTTTGGAGATATAGCCTTTATCGCCAAAGAGTTTGCCAAAAAGAACACTGCACATCTCATCCAATACAGAACGGTCATCGGTGTTACCTGAGGTGCATTTCACGTTAAGGATTTCACCGGTATCGCTGACAATAAGGTGAAGCTTAAATCCGTAAAACCACCCAGTGGAAGACTTTCCTCTTCCCGCATCATCCCGAAAAGTTCTATGACGCCTGATTCGCTTATTTGTACAGACGGCTAATCCCGTTGAATCAATATAAGAAATACCCGTGGGTTTGCCATAACGGCTTTTCATAAAAGCACACAGTGCCAGTAATGCTTTGGGCATCAGCTCGACAAAACGGTTATAACTGACCAGTGTTGGAAAAAGATGCAGGTAGTGGCGCCTTATGGATTTAAGATAAAAGTCTTTGAAGCAGCGATAGCCCGAGCGATGAAACTGTACAACAATCGTCATGATTTCGCTCAAGCTGAGCCGGCACGCACGAATCCGGTGTTTGCAGTCAGATTCGAGTAAAAACTTGTTGAGTTCTGGCTCAAAGGACTGGCAAAAGTCATCCATATCACAGAAAATACGAGTTAGCATATCACTTCCATGTTTTGTATTGTCTTGAGAAACCATACTATGCATGGAAGTGATTGCTTTTAAAAGACTTCTTACGTCGAACTGAGGTTACCTACTAGTCAGGTGATAAATAATTCGAATTCTCTGTGCTTTGATCCGTTACAATCGACGCCCGATCACAGGGTTAATACCGCCTGTCGGGTAGCATCAGTTCAGGTATCACAGTCACATTCGGTCAATCAAGGCTCGGCCAGTCGTCCGGTGATGTTTCACGATGTGAGCTATCAGTATAACTTTATTACTGATCCGGCTTTTACCACAACGACAGCTGATGGTAAAAAGGTACCATTGTACGACAGTAGTACGAAACAACAAATGACGACCGTGTTTGCCGGTACCGCTAAAGGTCAGGCGCCTGACCCTCAAGCACTGGAATCGCTGGCAGATACCATTAAAAACCAAGCACTGGCTAACCCTTCAGCCACACAGGCAAGCACTTTTGTGGTGAGTCATTTCAATGCAATGGGACAGGTCTTGTCCTCTGATGCCTATCATGCCGGAATGGAAACCCGTAATGTTTACAGTACAGACAAGCCTGATCAGGTGATTGCCTCCACGGTATCGACCCGTAATACTGATGGCAGTGTGACACCGGTGAGAACCACCTACAACACCTATGACGCTTATGGAAATATTATCAAAACAGAAGTAGCCACTGGCGCTTATGACCCTTCGGCTCAAAAGGTACTGGTGGGTGAAAGAATGTATACATCACTGGGCTTTTTATTAAATGCCACAACAATGGTGGGAGATAAATCTCATCAGGTGAGCATGACATATGACACAACCTCTGGTTTTCCGACCAAAATAACAGACCCGCTGGGTAATAGTATGACCATGACCTATGATACGGTATGGCATAAAAAACCACATACCGTGGTATCTGAGACGGCAGACGGTCATACAGATTTTACCCTGACCTATACTTACGATGCTAATGGTAACCTGACCGATCTGAAAAAAACGAGCGGGAAGAATAAGCTGATCAGCGAAATGGCATACACCTATGATCCGGTGAATCAGCGGTTACTGACCACAACCATCACTCACCCTGACGGTAGTCAGCGAATCTTATCCGATGAGGTGAACAATTATTTTGTACCGGTGAGCAGTACCTATGGTGCTCCAGCTGCGCCGGTGTATACACAAACAGCGGTAACCGATGCGCTGGGATTGCCGGTTAGTATGAGTTATAAGGGAAGCGCAGGTCAGGTATCTCTGGGAACTGATTACAACCCTGATTTATCGGTGAAGGATCAAACCATTAACCATCAGGTGACCAATAGCTATATCTATGACAGTGTTGGTAATTTGGTCAGCATTGCCAATGACCTGAACGGTAAACCTGTTCGAACGTATGGTTATGGTTATAACACAAAAGGTCAGGTTTCCACCCGTACTGCAAAAACTGAAAAAGGTGACAGTACCCAAACATACACCTATACACCGCAGGGTCAGTTATTGCACTTTACCTGCAACGGAAAAGAGTGCCCTCAGAATCTGTTCAAACAACCGGTCAGTGCCATTGATTACAGCTATCAACCTTTGTTTAATTCACTAAACACAGTGGATGAGACGCTCAACGGTGGCAGTAAACAGCTGATTACTTACCAGTATAAAAACACTGATCCGACACAGGTGTCAGGTATTGATTATGCCGGTAAAGGCCATGCTACATTTAGCTATGATGGTGACGGTAATATCACTGCCATGCAGAAAATGACCGCCTCGGGCAAGTTAGTGCCTTACCAGATGAGCTATGACAGTGCGCAGAATTTAACGGATGTCACTATCAATCATCGTAAAAAAATTCACTATACCTATGATGCGTCAGGACAGCAAATTGCAGAAAGTGATACCAACGCTTTAGGAAAAACAACCACACTACAGCAGTATTACAATGGCTCTCTGGCAGAGCAGTCGATTAACGGGAAATCTCGTTATTATGTAGCCGGAGGAAGTTTTTATGATGGCCGTTACGAGTCAGCTGTTACCGATGGCAAGCAGTTAACAGGCAGTGTCGTTAACGGCAAAGTTCAAGGTGATGATGTGTATATGCCGTATGGTCAGGTAACAGACCTGAATCAGGCTAAAACACTGGCATTGACTCTGCAAAAGAGCACCCGTGGCTATCAAATGAAAACTGCAGACCAAGTGACGGGCTGGCAGTTTTTGGGCAATGGTTATCGTGCTTATGATCCGGCACTGAGACTGTTCACTAAACACGACAGTGCCTCTCCGTGGGGAGCCGGTGGCATAAATGCTTACAACTATGCAGGTAATGATCCCATCAATAGTTCCGACCCCACCGGTCACTACACCGAAAATGATATTAATAATGTTAATAAAACGATGAAAGCGGAAAACAAACAGCTTTACGATAGCTATAACAAAAGTCAATTGGAAAAAATTTTTGCAATTTGTTTTGCGGTGGCAGGACTTTTGATGGCCCTGGTGATCCCAGGTCCTGGTGAATTTATAGAGGGCACGGCGCTGGGTTTCTTGGCTAATGTTGCTTTTTTTACGGCAGTAGGTGTAGCAACAACCGTAAGCGAAAAACTTGTAGAAAATGGCGTTTTGGAACAAAAGGGCTTAAAGCCATCTCAATCAATTGGTGAGATGATGAGTTCTACTTCGTTCTGGGAAGGTGTTGCTATTGATGCCGGGGCTATGGTCGGTGGCGAGACGGTGGGTCTAGTCATTAAAGGAGTAGGCCGTGCAATTGAAAGCGCTGCAGGAAGAGCAGCAGAAGAGGCAGCAGGAGAAGCAGGAGGAGCAGCAGCAGAAGCAGCAGGAGAAGCAGCAGGAGAAACAGGAGAAGCAGCAGGAGAAGTAATAGGAGAATCGGAAGAAGCTGCAACCAACAAGCTACCTAATTTTAAGCTTAATAAGTATAGAGGACGCCGTGGTTTTAAGGAAATAGGGTACGGTGGTTTTCATGATGTATTTAGTCTGCCTGATGGTTCGGTGTTTAAGCAACTCACAAAGAGAGTAGATTTAACAGAACCAGAAAGAACCGTTCGTATACTAAAAGAACAAGGCATTGATGCTACTGCATACAACAATGGAGTTAAAATGCCTTTTTTTAAAGTAGAAACTGATACTATAAAAGCAGAGGAACATGCTGTTGCATATTTTCATAGGACTGGAAGAAAAATGCTCGATCAAGATCCCAGCAATTATTCTAAATCAGGGGAGGCTATTGATCCTGACTTTTGTTTTCGTCCAGGCTCTCCTGTAAGCGATTCGTGGTTAGCAAAGTATCCGAATTTCTATTGATTAATTTCATTTTCTCTAAAATAAGTTAAGGGGTGAAATAATTTGTAGTTACTCAACCCTGATCTGATAGTTACCCATTTTTCAGAAGGTATCTGTCAGGTGAAGTTAAGTTCAGCTTACGAACTTTTCCTTTCAGATGCTTTTTCTATCAAAAGGTGTTTCTATTGAGGATGTTCTAGTCAACCTTTACCGAACACTTTTTAGAGAGAATTTTCATACTCAGCAGGAGTCATATTTCTATGCGCCGAGTGAAGCCTTTCTAAATTGTAATATTTTATATAGACTGCAACATCTTTTTTCATATGTTCACAAGTTCGCTGATGTGCTTTGAAAGTCCAATCATACTTTAAACTGCCAAAAAAGCGTTCAACAACTGCGTTGTCCCAGCAAGCACCAACGTCACCCATGCTGGCTCTGATACCGTAAGTTTTCAATAAGTTGCCATAGCTTTTACTAGTATATTGTGAGCCTCTGTCGCTATGGAATACCTGTCCTTTGGGTGGCTGACGTAAGTTAAAAGCTTTCATCATAGCTTTGCTGACAAGGTTAGTGCTCACCTGTTTATCAATGTGCCAGCCTACAATACTACAAGAGTACAAATCCATCACAATCGCAAGATACATCCAGCCTTCACCTGTTTTCAGATAATTTACATCACCTGCCCACACCTAATTAGGAACCAATAGATTAAAATTATGATTCAGTAAATTATCAGCGACGGCATTACTATGCTTACGTTTTGTTGTCACCTTATAAGCTCGTCTTTGTGTAACAATCAGATTCAGTCTTGCCAGCAATGTTCAAACACGATACCGCCTAATCTCAAAGCCTTCTTTGCGTAATTTCTTCATCATTTCCCGACTTTCCAGACTGTTATGACTCTCTGCGAATAACGTTTTCAGCCACCGATATAGCTGTAATGTTTCAGCGCTAACCAGTTTCCTTGGATGCCTCAACCAGTCGTAATAAGCAGAAGGGCTGACTTACATCACGCGACATAATGTTACCACCGGAAAAATACAAGATTCTCTTTTGATAAAGCCAAACTTTATTTCATTTCTTTCGCAAAGAAGGCACTGGCCTTTTTTAAGATAGTTTTTTCCATGCGTAACTGCTTTACTTCTTTTCGTAAGCGTTTCAACTCATCTCGTTCATCCTCAGCCGGCACTTTTCCAACAAGCTGATCTTCGACTCTTGCCTTCCATTTGTTCATTATTTTACTGATTATACCAAGAGACTTTGCAGCTTCTGGTATTGAATACCCCTGTTTCCTAATAAGAGCTACTGCTTTCCCTTTAAACTCCTTAGAGTATTGCTTATAAGCACGTTTCTGACTCATACTGAACACCTTAATTGATTAACAAATATTATCTCTCAATTAAGTGTCCGATTCCATTAGACCAGAACAGTTTATAAGGTGACAATTTGCCCAGACGCAGATCATTCAGGCATTGCTTATCACGATGACAAGTCGCACAGGAAAAGAAAAAGCCAACAAACTGAAAAATACGGTCTTCATGGATTGCTGCTTTGCTCAGTTCTTCTCACTGATTTAAACGATACTGAAGGTTTTTTATGTATTTTAATGGTTTCTTATTTACATCTGTAGGCGTATAGTTTATAAACTACTTTCTGCGGTTGTTTACCTTCAGAAGAGACATTTGTTAATGCAGAAAATCTCAATATTAATATTCACCTTTTTATACCTTATAACAGCCCAAATTTGGATATGGCAGAGCTGTGTTTGAATGTGATGAATGCATGGGTAACAAATGGTATTGTCTTCCGTTCAGCAACAAAGTTTTAATGCGCCATTCATGTAGGATTTAGTTCGTTTAGGGGAAAATAAAGCTCTGTTTTTTTAGTCGTATCAATGACAATTTTAACCGCATCAAACCAAAACTTTTATTTGGTTGATCTCTATTTTATAACTTTCAAGATCTTTTATTTATTTATTTATAAATAAATCATAGTAGTAAGGATTTTTTTGTGTTTTTAAGACTAGTTAAGTTAGCTGTTTCATCGATAACTCTGGCGAGTTTTTTAACAACCAGTGTTGCTTTTGCAGAAAATTCAAATGCGCATATATCTACGGTCAAACACCGTTCATCGACGAGCAAGGCTGCACCCATGTCAGTTGCTGCTAAAAAAACACTACTAAAAAAGCTCAAGCGTCTGGTGGCCACAGGTCATAATCATTTTACCTCTCAGGCGAGCAACGGGGGAATGAACGCAGCGGTGTCGGTCAACCCTTCTTCACTAGGACTGACATTTTCACAAAAGCTATTTTCCGTAAACAGTTCACCAACCTCAAAAACTACACTACCAGTTAGCATTTTCCTTGGGGCTTCTACCGGTTTTAACCCGACAACCCAACTGTTGAATGACTACCCCATTGATGTGAATATTCCTTATATTCAGCCACAAGAGTCCAACAGTGGTCATACTTATTATACCCTATCTATCGGGGGAAGCAGCTATCCGATGATAATGGATAGCAAACAACAGTTTCAGTTTATTTATTATAAAAAGCCCGATATTCATATTACCCATCAAAGTGATGATACCATTGTCGTCACCCTGCGGAACAACTCAACATATATCTTCAAAAAAGTGAACGGCAGTGCTGCCACAACTCCATATCAAGTGGTGGCTAAAATAGGGCCAGATGGCAAGGTCATTTATTTTCAGTATGCCCACAGCGATACACAATCTAGTATTACGCTGTTAAATTCTGATCAAAAAGTAGTGGCTAAAATTAACAAACAATCTGGTTCTGCCACGCTGTTCTACCAAGATAAAATGGGTCATTTTCAGCACTTTACACTCCGTAACGAAAGCGACGGTGTAAGCATTACCAACCCGTTAAACGAAAGCACATTACTCACCTTTGATACCGATAAAAAACCCACTAAAATCACTCTGGCCGATGGAGCTTATTACACCATCAACTATGGTGTGCTCTCTGGCTCTCACTATATTGTTAGCGGCTACACAGAGCCTGTGAATAATCATACGCCTTATGTTAGCTCTTATACAGAACACTTTAATAACAGTCACGATCAGGATATTACCCGTACGTTCAGCGTTAGCAGTACAGGTAATAATTTTGTCGGTAATAATATACAGTGTGATGGTAATACGTTTAGCCATGTGACATCAGCACAGGACTGGTTAATGGAATGCGGGTTTCGGCATCAGGGCGCACCCGTGTATCGTTATAGCACCCTTGCCGGGATGAAAATTCCAGTCTTTACCGGTACGTTAACACCTTCGCCAGAAACAAAACAGATCAGCCAGAGTTATAATTATCTGCATTTAAAGGATCAGCAAACGACTTCAGTCAATAATATAACCTTAACCCGCGGGCAGACTAGCTACGGTGACAAGATTACTTCTGCCTCTTCGGTGGCTGATCTATCCCTGCACTATAATCTTCCCTCTGTGCAACAGTATCAGTTGTACGACGCCACTGGAAACAATTCGCTGTTGCAGGTGCAAAACTTCAACTACAGCTATGACTCAAAGGGATTTCTGGCGAAAAAAATTGTACAAGACAGTCACGGTAACCTGAATACTGAAAGCTACACGACGCTACCTGGTGTTTATCACCCTATACTGCAAACCAGTGTCGCTCAGATCAGACCTACAAAGCAGGCAGGTCTGCAAGGAAAGGCACCTACCACACTCACCACAAATTACAGTAAACCCAGTGTTATCAGCAAATCCATAACAGTGGGAGGACACGCTTATACGGTTAACCGTGTAGCGATTCCCGGTAATCAGATACTCTTTAATGGCAAGATAATCAGAAGCAGTACCGTAACTTATAATACTGAACCCACAGCGATGACGTTTGCCATGCCAGTCAAAACGACTGCCACATTGCCGTCCATGGGACAATATGTCAACAATTCCTACACGATCAGCAATAGCAATAACGTCTATACGATCAGTAATACAAAACAAAGCCTGACCAGTGACACACAAGGTAGAGCTCCTCAACAGTTACCCGGAACCCAAAAAACCTATAATCTGTATGGCGGGTTAATAAAAAGTGAAGATCCGGTCACCGGAGATATTGTCACCTACGACAGTTACGATGCTCTTGGCCGTCCGGTGCAGGTTAGTTATCTACCTGCAGGTAATGCCGATGACAAGCAAACTTATCGTTATCAGTATGACATACTCAATGGCGCACAAAACGCAGGTTTTCGGGTGACCATGACACAGCTGATGCCCACCGGTAAAGGCAAGGGCGTGCAGCTAGAAAAAGAATATGACACGCAAAACCATGTGGTCAAAACGCTACAACAGCTTAAAGACCGTAGTGGTTTTTATGCAACAGATGAGGCTTTTTATAATCTGTCCGGTCAGATCAGCAAAACCATTCATTATTATTATGATGAAAAGGGACAGGTTCATCCGCAACAATCCCTGTATTTTTATAACCGCTATGGCAAACCCACCGCCGTACAGCACCCCAACGGTAGCACCAGTATATCTGTATCAGATTCTTACCATTTGCGAAAGATTTCTTATACGTTATTACCTACCAGTCAGGTGATAAATAATCCGGATTCTCTGTGCTTTGATCCGTTACAATCGACGCCTGATCACAGGGTTAATACCGCCTGTCGGGTAGCATCAGTTCAGGTATCACAGTCACATTCGGTCAATCAAGGCTCGGCCAGTCGTCCGGTGATGTTTCACGATGTGAGCTATAAATATAACTTTATTACTGATCCGGCTTTTACCACAACGACAGCTGATGGTAAAAAGGTACCATTGTACGACAGTGGCACAAAAAAACAAATGACGACCGTGTTTGCTAGTACCGCTAAAGGTCAGGCGCCTGACTCTCAAGCACTGGAATCGCTGGCAGATACCATTAAAAACCAAGCACTGGCTAACCCTTCAGCCACACAGGCAAGCACTTTTGTGGTGAGTCATTTCAATGCAATGGGACAGGTCTTGTTCTCTGATGCCTATCATGCCGGAATGGAAACCCGTAATGTTTACAGTACAGTCAAGCCTAATCAGGTGATTGCCTCCACGGTATCGACCCGTAATACTGACGCCAATGTGACACCGGTGAGAACCACCTACAACACCTATGACGCTTATGGAAATATTATCAAAACAGAAGTAGCCACTGGCGCTTATGACCCTTCGGCTCAAAAGGTACTGGTGGGTGAAAGAACGTATACATCACTGGGCTTTTTATTAAATGCCACAACGATGGTGGGAGATAAATCTCATCAGGTGAGCATGACATATGACACAACCTCTGGTTTTCCGACCAAAATAACAGACCCGCTGGGTAATAGTATGACTATTACCTATGATACGCTATGGCATAAAAAACCACATACCGTGGTATCTGAGACGGCAGACGGTCATACAGATTTCACCCTGACCTATACTTACGATGCTAATGGTAACCTGACCGATTTGAAAAAAACGAGCGGGCAGAATAAGCTGATCAGCGAAATGGCATACACCTATGATCCGGTGAATCAGCGGTTACTGACCACAACCATCACTCACCCTGACGGTAGTCAGCGAATCTTATCCGATGAGGTGAACAATTATTTTGTACCGGTGAGCAGTACCTATGGTGCTCCAGCGGCGCCGGTGTATACACAAACAGCGGTAACCGATGCGCTGGGATTGCCGGTTAGTATGAGTTATAAGGGAAGCGCAGGTCAGGTATCTCTGGGAACTGATTACAACCCTGATTTATCGGTGAAGGATAAAACCATTAACCATCAAGTGACCAATAGCTATATCTATGACAGTATTGGTAATTTGGTCAGCATTGCCAATGACCTGAACGGTAAACCTGTTCGAACGTATGGTTATGGTTATAACACAAAAGGTCAGGTGGCTACCCGTACTGCAACAACTGAAAAAGGTGTCAGTACCCAAACATACACCTATACACCGATGGGTCAGTTAATGCACTTTACCTGCAACGGAAAAGAGTGCCCTCAGAATCTGTTCAAACAACCGGTCAGTGCCATTGATTACAGCTATCAACCTTTGTTTAATTCACTAAACACAGTGGATGAGACGCTCAACGGTGGCAGTAAACAGCTGATTACTTACCAGTATAAAAACACTGATCCAACACAGGTGTCAGGTATTGATTATGCCGGTAAAGGCCATGCTACATTTAGCTATGATGGTGATGGTAATATCACTGCCATGCAGAAAATGACTGCCTCGGGCAAGTTAGTGCCTTACCAGATGAGCTATGACAGTGCGCAGAATTTAACGGATGTCACTATCAATCATCGTGAAAAAATTCACTATACCTATGGTGCGTCAGGACAGCAAATTGCAGAAAGTGATACCAACGCTTTCGGCAAAACAACCACACTACAGCAGTATTACAATGGCTCTCTGGCAGAGCAGTCGCTTAACGGGAAATCTCGTTATTATGTAGCCGGAGGAAGTTTTTATGATGGCCGTTACGAGTCGGCTATTACCGATGGCAAGCAGTTAACAGGCAGTGTCGTTAATGGCAAAGTTCAAGGTGATGATGTGTATATGCCGTATGGTCAGGTAACAGACCTGAATCAGGCTAAAACACTGGCGTTGACTCTGCAAAAGAGCACTCGTGGCTATCAAATGAAAAATACAGACCAAGTGACGGGCTGGCAGTTTTTGGGCAATGGTTATCGTGCTTATGATCCGGCACTGAGACTGTTCACTAAACACGACAGTGCCTCTCCGTGGGGAGCGGGTGGCATAAATGCTTACAACTATGCAGGTAATGATCCCATCAATAGTTCTGACCCCACCGGTCACTACACCGAAAATGATGTCAATGACGTTAATAAAACGATGAAAGCGGAAAACAAACAGATTTACGATAACTATCACAAAAGTCAATTGGAAACAATTTTTGCAATTTGTTTCGCGGTGGCAGGACTTTTGATGGCCTTGTTGATCCCAGGTCCTGGTGAATTTATAGAGGGCACGGCGCTGGCTTTCTTGGCTAATGTTGCTTTTTTTACGGCAGTAGGTGTAGCAACAACCGTAAGCGAAAAACTTGTAGAAAATGGCGTTTTGGAACAAAAGGGCTTAAAGCCATCTCAATCAATTGGTGAGATGATGAGTTCTACTTCGTTCTGGGAAGGTGTTGGTATTGATGCCGTGGCTATGGTCGGTGGCGAGACGGTGGGGCTAATCATTAACGAAGCAGCCCGTGCAATTGAAAGCGCTGCAGGAAGAGCAGCAGAAGAGGCAGCAGCAGGAGAAGCAGGAGGAGCAGCAGCAGGAGAAGCAGCAGGAGAAGAAGTAGAAAATGGCGGCCTCAGTACGACTGATAAAGATATACTGGGTAATAGCAGTCATGATATTGCGGCAATGACCCCGACTGAAAAGGCTGCAAATCGGAAGCTTTATTTAGCTAAAAAAAACGAGATAATGGACAACCTCACCGATGATGACATGGAGGACGTTACTGCCAGGGAAAAACAATACCATGTACAGTCTTTTTCTAATGAGATGCTTAAAGCTTATCCGGAGCAGTTAGGTGAGCCAAATATTTCCAGGATCATAGATGATCAATCATCTGTACCAACAATATGGCTGCACCCAGAAGGTTTTGAAGCATGGAAACAAAATGTCTCTGCACTTGCAACTAGAAATCTTGGAATACTTGAAAGAAACACATCACTTCGTGATCTAGATGATGAGATAAGGACCGTGTTAAGCAACTCTGATGATCTATCATTACATCATGGACAAATTTTAAGTTCGAGAGAAAAAATAGCGGCTATAGGTTACCATAAATGGTACATGGAATTTTTGGGCGCTACAAAAAATTGGGATGACTATTTTAATACTGCGTTAAGGAAGCAATTTCGCAATATTACTCCCTAAGTGATTTTTTTACGCTGGACATTGCCACTAGAATTTTATTTGCTGTGTCTTCCATGGGTTATCTTCTATTCATATTGTTGAATTAACAGATAATACTCATGTAAAACAATCAGTCAAAAACTGTCCGAAGTATTGCTTTAACAACAAGCCACAAAAACAAATTATCAATAAGTTATTGATTGGATTTTATGCTTATTTGGTCGTTTTCTTGAGATTTTACTCCAGCTTGAAACAGGCCGATAAGCGCAGTTAATTTGGCATATGCCAAATTAACTTTTTTTAAGGGCTTAAGCTAAACCTTACAAGGCATCGTTTCAGTTTTTTGGTGTGGCAATACTTCTTATTTTTACTTTTCCTACTTTTGCGCTGGAAAAAACAGTCGCTTTATTAGCAAAGGCAAGCTTAATGGCATACACATCACCTTCCTTCAGCGGACGATTTAAACCCTCCAAAACAATATGAGTACTGTTTGGTCTTAACATCGTTTTGCGCCTTGGCAGAATATCAATACTACTTGTAGACTCCGTCTTTTTAATAGTGCCATTGATAAGAGTTTGGGAAAACATGATTTTTTTTGCTAGCGGTTTATGATCTTTTTGACCCAATACCTCAACAGACGTTAATTTCATGGCTTGATCAGTATTATTAGTTAATGTCATATATAGCCCTGTGCCAGATACACCCTCTGGCATAAAACGAATACGAGCATTTGTCACAACAACCGGCGCTTTTTGGGCTACTGATTTTGATAATGTTTTTTTCTCTGAGTTTGCCACTGCACTTTCTGCTCGAACCATGGTAACCGAGGCTAAAATTGCTACAATTAAACTCATTACTATATTTATTTTTTTCACCAAAAGACTCCACTTTTAATTTTTATTGTTGATGATCACTCACATAACCAACTCATCTGTTATGCTGGAGGGCATCTAGTCTATGCAGAGATTTGTGAAAATGCCAATGACTAAAACAAAAATTATTAATAATGATATCAGGTTTATTGATACGCATTGCCATCTGGACTTTTCTGTTTTTAATAAAATCCGAAGCTCAATACTAAGAAATTGTTGGGAAAAACAAATAGATACCATTATTATTCCAGGTATATATGCCTCACTCTGGCCATCCTTGCTACAGTTTTGCCGGTTTCCTACACCTATACGACTTCTGGCAGCATTAGGAATGCACCCTTATTTTCTTACCCACCATAGGCGCATTCACCTGAAATTACTTGAAAATATGGTAACTGCTGCTGGTCATTATGTTATTGCCATTGGGGAGATCGGTCTGGACTTTTATCACGGATGCAATAATGAGTCACTCCAGATAGAATTATTCAAAGCACAGCTTTGTATTGCCAAAGCGTTAAAAAAACCCGTCATTATTCACAGTCGAAAAGCACATGATATAGTTTGCAAAATAATTCGCCAGACTAGGTTTGATCAAGGAGGAATTATTCATGCCTTTTCAGGTAGTCTTGTACAGGCAGAGACATTTGTTTCTCTGGGATTTAAACTAGGTATTGGTGGCGCCATTACTTATGAGAGAGCTACAAAACTGCGATTCATTCTTCAGACATTAACTCTTGACTCATTCGTCCTTGAAACCGATGCGCCTGACATGCCTTTAGCAAACCAAAGCCAACCTTTTAACACACCTGAAAACCTTCCTTTGATATTTCAAGCCATTTGCCGGTTAAGACCTGAATCTGAACAAGAGATAAGCACTCAGCTACTTGCAAACAGCCATTCGGTTCTTCGGTTTTAGTAACCAAATTAACAGCAGTGATATAATTGCTATCAAATCATGAACTTACAGAAGATCAACTACTCCAAAAATAGCTGTTGGAAGAGAGAAGGCCAATACAATAACAATAAAAGTCTTTTCTCTTTCACGCAGCATCTGACTTAACAGAAATCACAAAAATAACATTATGGTTACCATATGCTGAATTCATTTTTTAACTTTATGCATACGGAATGTGCGGTAGTAGCCACTTTGAGTGAAAAGGTGGCATGGATTGACTACCAGCAAGGGGTGCGCTCTCTTTACACGGCTCATCTGCCTGAATTTAAACCTGTTCTAATTGAGCAATGTGATATATCTGAGAATAAGACATTGCTTGCACCAACACTGTCACCTGCTGGCAATTACATAAGTTATATTCGTAAAATTATCAATGACGATGGCAGCACAAAAGAAATGTTAATCGTTGTAAATATCACAACAAGATCCAATTGCTTGGTTTCTCTTGCACCCGGCTCAAATGTCTGTTTTCACGAAGCACAAAAACAAATGTTTTATGTTCCACATCACGCTCCCAATACAGTTGTTGCTGTATCATTAACTGACAGTCAAAGTCATGAACTTTGGCAAACTCAGGGAAGTATTACCAACCTCGCGCTTTGTGAAGGCTGTAATAAACTTGCCGCAGTCTGTAAAAAACAAACACGCAGTTCCATAGCATTATACGACATTATAAAAAATACTTACCAATGGGTGAATCCGAGCTTTGACGTAGACGTTTCTCCAGTGTGGTCACCAGATGGTAAGCACCTTATTTTTAAAAGACTACATTTATTTAAAAGCGATACACATTACTCTTTGCCGAAAAGCGATGCACCAGCTTTTTCACTGATGCTTTATGCGTGCAACACAAAAAAAATCACTAGTTTATGGTGTAGCAAATCGAGCATTATTTCACAGCTTTCCAGTCAGGAAGGATCACGTCCTGTAATGTGGGTCGATAATGAAACCATCGTTTTTTGTCATGAAGGCTCTGGTTGGGAGCATGCTTACTGCCTTAATATATTTGAAAAAAAGTTAACAACGCTTACTAAAGGAGACTTTTTAGTCAGAGATCTGAGTGTTTGTAGAACGACAAAAACACTGTATCTTGTTACCAATCAAAAAAAACGACAATATTATCACCTTAAACAGATTTCATTAAATAAAAATAATCCCGATTATTTAATAGAAACTCCTTTTAGCAATGCCAGCGAAATTAGCAACAATATGTGTTTCTCACCCCAAGTGCTTGGTGAGCAAGGAAGATACCTTTTGTATTTTTGTACAAGTGTCAGCAATCCATGCACACTTTGCATCGCTGATAAACTTACAGATAAATACATATTTCCGAATCGTGATGGACCAAAAAGATTTTCGTACACAACAGATGAAAAATTAAATACTCACCGTAAACCCACATTGCATTTTATTAATTCAGCAGATGGGAAAATATGCTATGGCCAGCTTTTTACACCAGCCAATCTGACTGCGCATGCCGCCATTATTTATCTGCACGACGGCCCGAACAAGCAAAGCTTGCCTGGTTTTCAGCCTTGTCTGGAAATGAGTTTTGATTATGCTCTATGCCAGTATTTTGTAAGCAAAGGTTTTGTAGTGTTTGATCTGAATTACCGTGGTTCAGGTGGATATAGCAAAGGGTTTAGAGAGGCAAAAAATCGTAGCTGGAACGGTGCTAGCGAATATAAAGATGTGTTAGCAGCTGGTAAATGGCTTGCCTCACAACCTTTCGTTAATGCCAACCAACTGGGTATTATAGGTAAAGGCTGGGGAGGATATCTCGTTGCACTGGGATTGGCCAGAGATAGTAAATTATTTCATGCAGGCGTGGATATTAATGGCTATCATCACCTTCCCCGAATGATGAGAACACTCAACCATATCCAAGATAACAACAATATGATGTTTAGTTGCATAGAAGCTGAAACTGCCACCAGGCATATAGCTCAATCAAAATTAGCTTTGGAATATTCGCCCTGGGATTGCATCGAAGACTGGATGAGTCCTGTACTATTGATTAATAGTGGTAATAATCTGCAAGTTCCTTTTTCTGAAGGACAAACACTATACAACGCACTGGTTCATCAGGGCGTACAGACAGAAAGCCTTGTCATTCCTGCTGAGACTCACACGTTCACCTACCACAATTCATGGCGAGAAGTTGCGAAAGCCAGCAGCTCCTTCTTTGATCGACATCTTAGAAAAAATCACATTCCCTAAGGCTTTTTTTTATGTCGGAATTTTCTGGATTTTTCAACTAAAAGCTTCTTTTTAAGCCTGGATATACGATCAATAAATAACACCCCATTTAAGTGATCTATTTCATGCTGAAGGCATTCTCCCAACATACCCTCACCAATCACTTCAAAAAAAGCACCTTTGACATCCTGCGCCTTAACTTTAACCCATGCATACCGTTTGATTTTTGCATAGACACCTGGCACAGACAAGCAGCCTGCTTCAAGTAAATGCTCTCCACGTTGGCCGATGATTTCAGGATTAGCCAGCACCAGTTTTTGATCACTTTTGCGAGACATATCAATCACTGTTAATGCTAACGAGCGACCAATCTGAGGTGCAGCTAGGCCACAACCGTTGTTGGCATACATTGTTTCAAACATATTATTTACTAATTGTTGCAGGGTGTTATCAAAAATTACCACTGGTTTAACTTGTTCTCGTAATATTTTTTCCGGTTCGTATACTAAGGATAAAATTGCCATATTACGGCTCCTTGTCATAAGAAAACCAATCCAATCGTTTCTCTTTTAAATAGTAGCTATACCATACCCTTATTTTATTTTTATTTGCTGTAAATAAAGCTAAAGCCACCTACACTTTTGCAAGCTAGCTTAAACCTTTCAACACTTGGATCTCCGGAGGTTGGTGAGTCAGGTTTTTGTACAAAAAGTTAACAAAGGGTGTTGATATTAGATAACAATCAAAGGTTTATAATACATAACTTGCACGTACACCATCCCTCAAAGACGGGAATCAGTAGATACAACATTATTAATACGAAATAATACTTATATACAAAAAATAAATTTCTTCTACATTCACAGAACCAAGAGTAAAAATAATTAATTTTTATTGCAGATATTTAAAATATCCCGATAGCTCTTGTCTAAAAAAATCTATATATAGCGAATGCATTATAAGTTTAGACTGGCTTTTTTGGTAAAAACGGCGACTATTTATTTGTCTTGCAACAAAACCATCTTAATTAGGGTGAAATTATGAGAATAAATAAACTATTAGTTACTTCAATGCTTTTCTTGGCTTTTCCTAGCTTTGTTTTTGGGCAGGTAGGTGTAACACCGGCAATACAATATCAGTTCACTAATAACCTGAATACACGCCTTATAATTGAGACGGTATCTGGAAAAACGGCGTTTAAAGATATGCCTTCAGTCATCTATTCTAAAAAAACTGTTACTTTATCAGTTTTTGGTTTCGCTAATCAAAATCCTACCATTATAATGAGCAGACCCAAACACAAAGCAATTGGCTCAGTGGATTACCGATTTAGTTTTTTACCTCAGATTCCCAGTAGCATGTTTTCAGGAGAATCTTTTTTTAATGACCTTGCTTTTAGCTGGTCTCAGGATAATCTGCATATTTTCCTATGCTCTAACAAAGATTACGAGAAGCATAAAAGCTGTAACTATTGATCACAAAGAGCGTTTATTGTTGTACTGCTTTCTGTACTGATAGTTTTTCATGACAGAGCAACGTTCATCAATCTTAGTCATTACTGTGAGATGAATGAAAAATATCTCAAGTATTATTTAAGGCGAAGTGACAACTAATAGTCAGCTATTGCGAGGATCTCAACGCATAACAGCAAGATCAATAAAGTAGTACAATAAACAGTTAAAAGCAGGTTTTGGTATTACAACCACAAAACTGCTTGTGCCCCTCTGATAATTGCTATTGAATGAGTTTTACCTCAGATCCGTATATTCAATATTGGCATTCAAAGTACGTGAAGAAATATCTCATTTAGTTTATAGTTCGCTTTCAATCTAAAAACAAAAGGTCGCTTTATGAACGCTTTTGAGAAACGCGCAATAGTGTTCCTCTCCCTTGTAAGTAGCACACGCATGCTCGGGCTTTTTATGTTGTTACCGGTACTGCCAGTTTTTGCAAGCCACTTGCAGGGGGCAACTCCTTTTCTGGTGGGGTTGGCACTTGGTATTTATGGTATTCCGCAAGCTATTTTGCAAATTCCAGCCGGTGGGTTATCTGACAAGATTGGCCGAAAACCTGTGATTATTACCGGTCTGATAATTTTTGCTATCGGTTCATTAGTGGCTGCGCTGTCTCACCATATTAGCGGAATAATTATTGGTCGATTTCTTCAGGGTACAGGGGCAATTGCTTCAGCAACGATTGCTCTTTTAAGTGATTTAACCACAGAAAAATACCGTACCAGAGCTATGGCTGTGTTTGGTATGAGTATTGGTATAGCCTTCTGTTTTGCCATGGTGTTAGCACCTGTGATTGCAACTTTTTTTAATATCAATGCTATTTTCTGGCTAACACTTATTCTTTGTATCGTCGCTATGGGTATTACGCATTTTTTAGTTCCGGAACCTTTATTAGCAAATAACAACCGCAATCAACGTTGTAACGTTCATGACTTTAAAAGAATTTTTCGTAACAGACAATTATATCTTCTGGCTATAGGTGTCTTTATATTACATTTCACGTTGATGGGATTGTTTATGAGCTTTCCCGTCCTTTTGGAAAATCAGGCACACTTTCCAGTTAAATATCATGGCTGGATATATCTTGCCATTTTACTGATTTCCTTTGCTGTCATGGTACCTTTTATTATTTTAAGTGAAAAAAAGCATTGTTTGGGACGATGTATTCAGGGCGCCGTTACGTTGCTGGTAATCTCTGCCTTTTGGATGACTTTTACCCATCACAACATTACCAATCTAGTCATTGGTGCTTTCCTTTATTTTATTGCTTTCAATTTTTTAGAAGCTTCTCTTCCTTCTATTCTGAGCAAAATTGCCCCACCGGGGATGAAAGGCGCTGTTTTAGGTGTATACTCATCAAGCCAGTTTTTAGGGGCAGGATTAGGTGGTGCTTTAACAGGATTAATGGTTCAATATACAGGGTATCAAGGAATGATGACTATGTGTTGCATGCTAACAGCCCTTTGGTGGATAACCTCATTTTTCATCAAAGAGCCAGTACATGCCCGCAGTATTGTTTTATCCTTACGCATTGATGACCATAATCAGAATACGGTGACCACAGCTCAGCTGAAAGCGGTAGCAGGAGTGCATGATGCTACAATCATCAGACAAGAGCATACAGCTTATCTTAAGGTAAAGTTTGAAAATCTTGATAAAGATCGCCTTAACCACTTTGGACAATGGCGGCTGGGGTAATCATTATTACTAAATCTACAGCAAGATGATTAATGAAAAATTCAGGAGAAATTAATGGCTCGCGGAGTAAATAAGGTCATACTTGTCGGAAATCTGGGAAATGACCCAGAAGTACGCCAAACCCCCAACGGAAGTACTGTAAGCACATTAAGTGTTGCAACTTCAGAGTCTTGGCGTGATCGGCAAAGTGGCAATATGGTCGAAAAAACTGAGTGGCACCGAGTAGTAATTTTTGGAAAACTAGCTGAAATTGCAGGACAATACTTGCGCAAAGGTTCAAAAGTTTATCTGGAAGGCAAGCTACAAACCAACAAATGGCAGGATAAGCAGGGGCAAGACCGTTACACAACAGAAATCGTTCTCGATATTAATGGTCAAATGCAAATGCTTGACCGTCGCGACGAAAGCTCTGGGAGTGATTTTCAACCACAGGCCGTTAGAGGAAACTTTGACGGTCAACCAACACAATTCCAGCATACTGGAAGCCCTGCATTTCAAAAACCTGTACCAACTGAAAACTTTGGTCGGCAACCGGCAGGAGAGAAACCTCAACAGAAACCTGCTGCACCTGAACCTGCAACAACACCGTCTGGTTTTGATAATTTTGATGATGATATTCCTTTTTAGTAAAAAAATTTTTCAACAGTACAATATATAATTTTGCTTTCAACCTCCCTGTTTTCAGGGAGGAGTTAAGTAGTCATTGTCTTTCTATGCGTTGTGTGAAAAATTTTTCCACGATATGTTTTTCTTCCGGTAAGTGTGTTGCATAAGTCTCAAGACCATCTGTGCAATAGTATGCGAACTCATAGGGCTTTAGAAGAGCGAGTAGCTTCTTTAGTGTATTGGCTAACCTCGAACCTCGAACCTCGAGCCAAAAGCATGAACTATCACAAGCTTGAATTGTGGTTCCCATGCATACCAGAGCCACCGCTGTTTTTTCTTGTTCCCAACGTAAGACCATTGTTCATCAACCTCACAGAGCAATGTCATTTTTGATCTATCGAAGGGCAACGAGGTGACCTTTGGAGGATTGAGTTTTTTAAGTGACTGAGTACCGTCGTGGGGCTGATTTCAAGTACTCGTCCAGTATCTCTGATACCTGATCCATTCATAGCCATTGCTACAATCTGCTCAGCAGTACCCGGTTGGTTTGCATTATACCGATATTCAAGCTGAAAGCTGAAGCAGCAACTACGACAATAAAAGCATTGAATGCCTGTAGGGGCTTTGCCATTTTTTACCACTGATGTTGTGTTGCTACACTTCCTGCAAACTACGCTAATTGTTGCCATAATGCCTCCTTGCACGCAAATTCGAAAAGGTACCACTAAACGACAAAATAAGCTATCAACGGTTTTGATTTATGACCAACTTTTGGAAATAATAATAATGACTACTCTTATATATTATCATCGTTTACCAGAATGATGATGTGCGATCATCACTCAGCTTAAACCATATTTTTTTTTGCTTGTTGTAGTAATAGCAGGAGTGAGATTATAAACTAACAACTACTATTTTGGCATCATAGGCACAGGGCTATCACTATCAGACAGCACAGGATAACTGTCAAGGTCTGCTAGTTCAAAGTGCCACCATTCAAATGGATTGCAGACGAACCCGGCACTGTGCATAATTCCGACTAATAACATTCTATTTTCTTGAGCAGATTCATTAATGGCAAGACACCCCTGATGAGCCTTGGTTGAAAAATCATCAAAGGCTGTTCCCATCGCTAAACTCTGTCCACTCACACTGTTTACCAACGTTAAATCAAGAGCACCACCCCGACAATGAGGGCGATTCCCTGTTTGCGGATGAGATACATATCTTTCGTCCGGTGTATGATCCCATAATATTTGTTGTGCTTCGAGTGGTCTGAATGCATCCCATACTTTAAAATAAAAACCTAACTTTTGAGCCTGCTTTATGGCAGTTTTAAACAGGTCAGCAGTTTTTTCATTAATATATGTTTGAGACAACTCTTCTCGGTAGACATGCCTGCCGGTAAAGTTATTTTTTGTTGCATAAGCAAGAGAGACCTCTACACCATCAAAATTTTCGTCCAATGGAACCAACATTTACATACCTGTTTGTCTGTTTAATATTTTTTAAAAACCAAAGCCACGGAGTTAATGCAATAACGTAATCCAGAAGGTTTTGCCCCATCGTCAAATACATGCCCCAAATGCGCATCACAATTACTGCAACGTACCTCTGTTCTGATCATATTATGTGATGCATCAGTCAGTTCATAAATGGCACTTCTGTTAACCGGCAATGAATATGATGGCCAGCCACACCCTGCATCAAACTGATCTTTTGTAGCAAACAAAGACTGATCACAGCACACGCAAGTATACACACCGCTTTCAGTGTTATGGTAATATTTTCCACTAAAAGGTTTTTCTGTTGCTCCTTCACGGCATACATGATACTGCTCTGGCGTTAGCTTTTCTTTCCAGTGTAATGGATCATCTTCAGGCATAGATGTCTCCCTATAGTCCATATGTCATATCGTATTAAATCAATACTTCAGACACTTTTACGCTGGACATTGCCTCTAGAATTTTATTTACTGTGTCTCTCATGAATTATCTTCTGTTCGTGAAACTAACAGATAATTCTCATGGAAGCCAATGAATCGAAACTATTCGAAGTATTGATAAAATGTAATAATAACTAAAAATAAACATTGAAAACTTCATTAGTAATATTAAATATATGTTAAATAATTAGGGAGATTGTCAATCAATGAAACGAATTATGCTTTTCATTGCAACAAACTTGGCCGTATTGCTGATATTCAGTATCGTTGTCAGTGTCGTTTGTAATACCCTAGGCATACAACAAAACAGTATGGGCGGAATTTTTATCCTGGCTACCATTTTTGGTTTTGGGGGCGCATTTATATCGTTATTATTATCTAAATGGATGGCTATCAGGTCAACAGGAGCCACCGTGATTAAGCAACCTTCAAACCCGCAAGAGCAATGGTTATTAAACACCGTTCGTCGCCAAGCAGACATGGCTGGAATCGGTATGCCACAGGTAGCTATTTATACTGCCAATGATATAAATGCCTTTGCAACAGGCGCAAAACGTAATAATGCACTGATTGCAGTTAGCACTGGTTTGTTAAATAATATGACACAGGATGAAGCAGAAGCAGTCCTCGGACATGAAGTCAGCCATATTGCAAATGGCGATATGGTCACCATGACATTGATTCAGGGAGTACTTAATACCTTTGTTATTTTTCTTGCTCGCATCATAGCAATGGCTATTGATGGCTTTTTCAGAAAAGATGATGACGGCGAAGGACTTGGCTTTTTCGCTTACATGGCAACTGTGTTTGTACTAGAAATTGTTTTTGGCTTAATTGCCAGTGTTATTGTTATGTGGTTTTCCAGACAACGAGAATACCGTGCAGACTCTGGTGGAGCACAGTTGGCGGGCCGACAAAAAATGATTAACGCACTCAAACGACTCCAACACAATAGTGAACCTGAACTCGAAGGCTCTTTGATGGCATTTGGCATTAATGGTAAAAAAGGTTTAGGCGAATGGCTCATGAGCCATCCCCCACTGAAAAAACGCATTGCAGCACTTGAAAATAATTATTAGTTTTCCGCCTGAAAAAATAAGCAAACAGCAGATAATATACTATTTATCTGCTCTTTTTATGAAGTACATTCTAATTAATTCACTCTCGTAACATTATATTACAAAAAAAACTTTGCGATTTTTTTTGTGCTCTTTTACTCTGAGAGAGGCTGATAATAAAAAATAATAATAATGGAGTTCAAGCCATCACCTTTCATAGGAGATACATATGTTAGACGTTAAAGATAAGAAGGAATACAAGCAGGCAGGTACCACCAATCATTATTCGCTTAACGGTGCTACTGTTATTGATAGCAGGGGAAATGAAATTCCTATTACACCTGAGATGATCGAACGGGTTTTACAAACCATCGAAAAACAGGACACCACACATTAGAATAGAATTATCTAACTGACCAGCCCCGAAACTACAGGGTTGGTCATTCTTCAATGATATCTCCTCCACCAAAATCAGCTTACCGCTTTTCATTGCACAGCTTGCCTGATCGGTAGTTAATGGCTAAGTAACGAGTACTATCAATTGCTTTTCAAACTACCGTACAACAGCAAGATCAGTGAAATAACACAATAAGAAGTTAGAAGCTATTTTTGGTATTACAGCTGACTATTTATTATATTTCGTATTCCAAGCATCGGTTGTTCCATGTTAAACACTTGTTCAGCCGTTTCTTGTGTCAAAGCTTTTTTTGCGTGAAGCTGCACAAGTGCTCTTGCAGAGTCATATGGGTTTTTAGCATTACTCATTAAAGTTTCATGCCACTGATCAAATAGCCCTTGATCTCTCAGTCTGACCAACCCTTTAGCCAGATTAAAAGGCTCTGGGTTTTTCAAGAAACTATCTATATCAATCCGGTCAAGAATACCTTTATTTCTTAAATAAACCAAAGACCTTGCTCTCGGTGCACAATACAAATCCTCAACAGAGTTATTTTTACCAGGCCATGCATGAGATGTACTAGTCCGGTCTAAAGACTCAAATTCATTCGTCATTCTGACCCAGTCCAAGCCCGAATTCTGACCATGGTCGCTGTAACTACGCAAGATAGGCTGACTATATGTTAGCATACCCTCCCTTGTTAAAATACTCTGCCATACCTCATTACTGCCTGATAATTGTGGGGTAAACGCACTGCTAATCACACTAATCATAGGGTTGAAAACAAGGCCTATATTACTTAAAATAGAGGCTGACATTAAACCAACAGATACATATCCCATTATTTTTACTACATTTGCAAGACCCGCTTTTTGAGCAATATTATGATTAACTGACATAGCCATGCCAATATCAGAGGAGCTCTCCTCTGTTGCGCCCGATAAGGTATCACTAATACCTGAGGTAATCACCATACCAACAACAATTTTGCCATAATTTTGAAATGCCTGCACAACACCAGAGGCAATAGTCATACCACCTGTTAACATCGTCGTTATACCATCTGCTATGCCATAAGCTTGGCTTGCAATCATCAGGTTTTTATTGCATGGATGGGCTGTTGATGCAATCTGCAAAGAACCTCCGGACACCCCCATCGTAGCTGTTGCCCCTGCGGTAATCCCGCTTACCGTTTCAGCAGCAGTGGAAGAAGCAATAACTCCGCTTGCAATGCTTGAGCTGACAGCAGCACCGGCTACCACAGGAAGCATAAATGCAGACAAAAGGGCCATCCCCATTCCCAAACCTCCCAGAGCATACCCTAACCATTTCGGTAAATGCCCTGTAGGATCAGTATTCATTACTGGATTGTTATCTCCAAACCCATAACCATCTATTTTTTTGAACGGACTGTAACTATCGTGGCTCATAAAGCGCCGATAAACAGGGTTGTATGCGCGGTATCCCCCTCCTAAAAACTGATATCCTGTTGCAGGATCATTCATTTGTCCGTCAAACCCTGGAGAGTGACTTTTCCACCAGGGTTCAGTTGCAAGTGTGAATTTCGCAGGTAAGGTTTGTATGCTATGGCTCAGTAAATCATCATCCATACCATAGGGACTATACACATGATTACTCGTACGCTGACCTGAAGCATTAAAGGTTGCAATTACATCACCTTTATAGTCATGCAAATACCAGCGATTAATAACACCGTCTTCACTGTGGGCTATGTTATTAATTTCATTACTTCTATGCAAAGTGCCCTTTGCGTCCTGTTGCACCTGTTCAACAACAGTATCACCCTGATATACCATGTATAAAGGCTGTTGTAATGCTTTACCTTTAGCATCAAAAAACAATTCGGCGACTTGATGACCGCTACTGTCATACAGATATTGGGTCTGCGTTCCGGTCTTGGCATTAATGAAACTATCTTGCTGACCAAGCGCATTGTAATGCAACGCATTACCCTCAGCATCCTTAATAACCCTGCCTGAACTATCGTAAATAATGGTGGCTGGTGTTTCACTATAATCAGATATATTATCATTCCACTGCACACTAAATGCCAACATACGGTGCGGATCATAATTATCACCTGTGCTATCGGCATAAGTGTAACTGACCATTTTACTGGTATGCTTTCCTTCAGAGGTGATTAACTTCTCACTCACCGTCTTGATATTATTCCAGTTATCAAACGTGTAGTGTTGTGAAACTATGACTGGCGCTTCTGTGAGGTGACTGCCAGATACATCAGTGTCGTGCGGACAAAGAAAACTTGGTGTACCCAGCTTACCTGTAACGCTACAGGTCATCGTTGTCATGCTATTAGTGTTTTTATCGTAACTATAAGTCTGAGTTACACTTTGATCGCCTTCTGTACGGGTAAATGTTGTTATATTCTTGGTTTGCAAATCGTAAGTGTAACTGAACCGCTCTAAAATATTATTACCCCGCTTATCAACTGTACTCTCAACCTCACCCAAATCGTTGTAGGTTATACGCCGGACTATACCAATACCATTAACTGTTTCAACAGGGCGATTAAAATAGGGATCATAAGTTATGGTATTTAAAAGTACAGACTCTGTTTTTCCGGCAGGTATCATCATCGATTGTAATGTTCTTCCAAATCTATCATGTATTGTCGTGTAAGAATTACCCGCCAGATCAGTTAAACGGATGATCTGACCATAACGATCATAGACTATGGTTTCAACACCGGTCGGATAGTGAATCTTTGTTATGTCGTTTAAACTAACAGGTGAAGAATGCGTAATATGAATCAGGCGTCCTGTGTTTTTATCGTAGTCATAATGCAAATGACCGATTGTATCCTCTGCATCTGTTATCTGCCAGGTTTTCGGGTTATAAGTATATGTCGAATAAACAACACCATCTACAGCTGCACTGGTTTTGGCAAAACTGTTATAGGTATAGGAAAAAACATGTGCTTTGCTCGTTTTTGTGGCAGATGTTGTCCTACTTAATAGGCGGTTATCAGCATCATACGTATACGTTATTTTATTACCGTATTCATCAGACTCCCATGCCAGATTACCTTCCTCATCATAACCACGCTTTCCTGAAACATGACAAACTGACTCATTTGTAGGTTTTATACAACGGGAAATTTTATTACCCTGCACATCAAAAATATCGTGAATCATACTTCCATCAGGGGCTATCGTTGCAACCAGATTACCATGTTGCCATTGCCAGTGTGTTTCAGCTCCATTGGGTTGTGTTTGCTCTATCCGACGACCATTACCATCATATTGCGTGGTAGTTTCAGAGACCCATGCTCTGGCATTGATAGCATCATTAATAAAGCGAAATAACCCATTTTCGCCACTCAGAGGGAGTAAACCGTAACTTTGCTCCACCTTTAATGCGGTAACAGGTTGAAGCTGGCCTTCAAGCCCTTCTAAAGTCGTTTGTAATTTTTGTGGATATAAAGACTTCCCACTGATCAAGATTTTCGGATCAAGGGCAAAAATATAATGCGCTACAGGTTTACCCAATACATTAGATTGAACAACATCTATCGTTGGACTAATTTTTTCTCCCTGACTGTTAGTACCTGTCGCCACCTGATATCTTATCAATAACATTTGCGGATCATTGCGAACTGTTATTGTTATCACACCATTAGGATTCTTTTGCCATACCGGCCGGTTCAAAGCATCATAGCCGTAGGTGGTTTTTAGTGCTATTTTCTCACCATTATTATTTGCTGCATGATAAATAGTTTTGCTCGCCATTTGACCGGTATCAGTGTAGGTGAAACTACTGTCTTCTATCCAGCAGAGCGGATCAGACAAAGATTCATCTGCCTTATCTTTATAACGATGCCATGCGGACAGTACTTTTTGATCTTTACCTGCACCGGCATATACAGTTTTTAACTGAGAACCGTCAGGTAATGTTTTAATAACAGACTCTTCAGCACTATCGATAATATATGTCCAAAGAATAGCTTGAGGTTCACCACCACTCGCTGGTGTAATTATTTCTTTCACGGGTCGTTGCCAGATATCATACAACCAAGAGGCATGCAATGTTTTTAAAGTATCTTCACTGGAGATCTTCATACCACTAATGAGAGAGTAAGATGATTTACCCAGAGATAATCCACCACCTTTAGCTGTATCCATACGGCTTGCAGTCAAAAGATTTTTAACACCTTTAATATCTGAAACGTTTTGCTGCGATGCAACCTGAATATCTACAGTACGCGTATAGTTTTTATTATCAATAGTGTGGGTGATATTAAAAACCACTTGTTCTGGTTTATCATTATCAGTTAACAACACAGTGCGTTGCCTCTTCTTGAACAGGCTAATCTTTTCTGGGTCTTCTCCTCTAGCAAGGTCTGAATTTAGGCGAAAGTCAGTATTTTCAGGCTGATTATATTTAGTGACACGCAGCTGTGTTAGTTGCCCATAAGCAGAGCTATTTTGATCCAGGTTGTAGTTATAGTCAGTGGCTGTCGATAACTGCTCTCGTGTCAATTCAGGTAATGGTTGTCCGGGCTTTAACGATGCGACAGCATCAGCAGGTAATGTACCGACCTGTTTATTAATCACCTGCCAGTTACCAGCAAGGTCAGAAGTGTCTTCACCAACACTATGAATCAAACGCCTCTGGCTAAACATCGTTAGCAAATTGCGATGACCTGCCAGTAACTTCTTTAATTTGGCCCACTGAAGTTCAAGAAAGTGATGATACAGAGAAATTCTGGTATGGTATTTTTCCGCCACAGGAATCAACTTATAGTTAAACTCTACCTCCACAGTTGTTGCTGGATCATCTGTTGCTGCATAAGTCACAAAAGGGTAACTGTCCTCTGGTGTTTGCTTAGCTGAAAGCTCTAGCACTTTTTCTGGTAATGTAACCTGAGGCCAGTTTTTATCCATTTTAGGACAGTGAATATCACCTTGTGGTGGACAATATTGTGTGAATATCTGCCTGCCATAAGCATCTTTTTGCCATATTACCTGACCATTATCATTGTATTGCTTTTGCTGTACTGTTTTGGCAGGCGAAACAGTGGCATCTTGGCCCTTTGCAGTTAAGGTATATAAAGTTTTAGCTGTTTGAGTCGGGAATGAATACGTTGCAGGCAGTTTAGAAAAAATAGTTCCTTTCCACGGTAAATATGTCGAATCATTTTTAGCCAATAATGTATGATGTAAATCTTCGGTCTGAACTATGGTTAACGGAAGATGATATTTATTATAAGTAGTTTTAGTAGATGTTAAACCATTATCCTGAACAACAGTGTATGTATAATTATCTGAACGATCAAACAAGTTATCTTTTCCCGGTTCAGCACTGACACCACTTAAGTAACCAGTAAAATTGTGGGGGTCAGATGTACCGGCACTATACTGATACCATATTTTTCGATCTGGAATAATATTTCGGTTAATAGGTGAGGGCTTTGTAATTTGTTCCGTCACAACAGGAATATTTAACTTGTTAAAACCTGTGGGTAACCCCTGAGGTTGCAATACGTTACGATCAGATTCACTATTATAAAGAAATATTTTGGTTTCACCTGAAAATCCGGTTACCGATTTTAATAACCACGGCCACCCTCCCTGATCATCATAACCAAATTGCACCTGACTGTTTCCGGATACTGATCCGCTACTACTATCAGACAATGAGGGAACATCGACAGACTGCACATTTTTTTCTCCCGAAGCTTCATTCATATGCAAAACTATATTCTGCTGACCATGAATAACAACCTTACTGCCTTCGTATGTCAGCCAGACACCATTTTTCTGGCATTGATTTTTATCACTGTTAATATTGTCTTCACTTAAAGGGTGACTGCAAATGTACAGTAAACGACGACTTGCATCCTGAGGGCCGTGCCTGTCATAATAAAACCATATCCGTTGCCCGTCGCGTCCTTCTTCCCAGTCTTCATACCCAAACTCAATATGCTCTCTTATGCCTGAAGCCGTAGCAACAGTCCAGTCCTCCGGTTTGCCGGTAATATGCACATCACCCAGCTTATGTCTCAGCGGATGCCAATAAATATGACCTTGTGCATTACGATCATTTACCATGGTAAAACTATGACCGTCACCCGTTACAATGTCAGTAGTTTTGTGTCCGGCAACCTCTGATGTAGATGGATGCTCTGTACCTACATTAAATGTCCAATGAGATCCCAGTCCAAGATAATCTGACCCTGACGCTGAGTTTCCACCAGAATAGACAAGCACAAGATCTCGCCGACCTTCCCCCATGTCGTATAATGTCGTGGCCACCGGCATAGTAAATGATGAAGCGCCAGTTCGTGGATCAACCGATGCATTCATCCCCCCATGAAAATTAGTTGCATTCGTAGGCAGAGCAGTACCTCCACCTTTTAAGAAAGACCAATGCGTCTTGGGTGAAATATGATATTTAGAAGACCGGAATAAATGCTGCTTGTTATTATTCATTCTTAAATGGCTGATAAACAACCGATGATTACTGGCAATACACGGTGTAATAAAACTCATTCCCGATAACAAAACCAATTGTTCAACCGGAATAACAAAACCAGAAACAAATGTTAGTATCGCGATAATAAGTTTACCAATACACCTATTTGATACTAAAAGGTCATTATCTATTCTTTTAAGATATTTCAAATTACAAACCAAAATGAATTATTTCTATAGTTTTCAGATTGTGATTATAAAGTCATCTTAATGGTATTTCTGTTAGGATATCTCGAATAATATTAATGAATAATCGAATTTATTTGCTGTATAGTAAATAAATATTACAAAGCAATAAATAAATATCGCTTAAAAACTATATTTAACTTACTTGATTAAGACTTATCTTTCTAATTTCAGATAAACCCCTTAATAGTAAATGTTTTAAATGCAGTTACTACCTAGGGAAAATAATTATATTTCAACTATCTTTCTTGTTTATTAAAGACATTAAGAATTATATCTGGATTGATGTTTTAAAAATATTTAACATGCCATATATAAAATAATTGACAAAGAGGTAGCAAACATATATGTACTCTCCATATAACTCGGGGTCTTTATTTACTTCCCCATTTTTATTAATCTTTATTTCAATTACTCTGCTAGTCAGCGGAACTGCAAATGCAGGATTCATTAACAGACCAAATTTGGTTAGAGACTTCACGACTCAAATGAATTCAATTCACACAAAGCATGGTAATAGCAGATTGCTCAGCAACCCGACAACGTCATACCAAGTAGAAGACCATGCTATTCCTGATAAATGTGGTAGTCCGCGAAGAGATTCATATAAATCCTGTCTTTCTGCTGTCGTAGTGACATCGAGTATTCTCGCTGGCTGTGTTGGCGCCGCCGTTCTCTACTCTCTCTGTGTTGCGGCATTTTCTCCAGAACTAACAGCTGTCGCGGTAACATGCGGTGTATACACGTCTAAATTCGATAATTGTTGTAATCATTTACAAGATGACCCGCTAAATGGGTGGACAAAAAAAGATCTATGGAATGCCTCACTTTGTAGTAGCTGTATGACAAAAAATGATGTCATTAAAGATATATGCAACAAATAAGCTAGTTTGCCAACTTAATAACTTCTGTTGGTATAGAATTTAATTAGAGTGAAATGGTAATGTATAATTGATCATTACCGAATCAGCAATTTATCTACTTAACTTCAGGGTACTGGTTTATATTTTTTTGTAGCTTTTTAATAAAAAAGACTTACTGCAAAAAAAACATTCCTTTACCCTAATAAAACATAGGGTGAAACATATATTGCTTTACCCTTTTGGAACTTTCTGTGTGCTTTGCACAGAAAAACCGTGATGACAGATTTATCTCAGCGCTCTGTTATCAATATTTTTGATAGCTTTTCTGATTACAAAGTTCAATCGAGCACAATAACCCGTTAACATGGTTTTTAAAATGACTGCCTGTGGTACTAATCACTGGCATAATTCACTTTACCCGCAATAAAGGTCTTATTTCAAAATCTCTTTCTAACCACTGTTAAGAACATATTTTTATGGCTTGCTGTTAAATCAGAAATGACGAGCAATAGCCAGAACGCATAACAGCAAGATCTAAAAGATAGCGCAATGAAAAATTAGAATAAGTATTTGGAATTAACCCTGTATGATCCTGTAACGGGCTAAGCCTTGCAACAAAACTCATTCCAGTTAGGCATAATGGAGGTTGCAGACGATGAAATACAACAACTGCTTATCAACGGAAAACTTTGTAATTCTACACCAGTTTTAATAAACTTAAACAAGGATACTTCTTGATAGATTCAGAGATTATACCCTTAATATACGAATTCAGGTTTCTTATTGCAGAAAACCCCCTAATTTAATCTATTTTTCATGTCATTATTACTTAAGGAAAATAATTTTATCTCACCTACTTTTAATGAACAATAAATCAATACATTAGCCAGACCGTTTTTTGTAGATATTAGAATACGTTTTAAAAACTAAACTTTATGGTCTTTTCATGCAAAAACTTTATATTTTCTGAGGTACAAAAAATAAATGTATTTCTTATATTTTTGGTTTTATTTATCTGCCAGATTTTCACTGTCAGTGCTTTTATTTATAGTGATAAGCATAACTGTTAAAGCTAGCATAATTAATCATCCCGGCTTGATAAAAAATTTTATGTCCCAATTGAAAATGGAAAGATTGCACCAAAATTCTGACCTTAATTTTTCCAAGTCTTCATATCGCGTGGCCGATCATATGATTCCTGATAAATGTGCTAACAAACGAAAAAATTCGTATAAATCATGCCTCTCTGCGGTTGTTTTATCAAGTGCGTGCTTTGGTGGTTGTGCTGCGACCAATGCGGCTTATCCGATCTGCGTAGCAATTTGTGCCCCAGGAACAATTGCGGCAATCGCTACATGTTCCACCTACATAGGCGAGTATGATTCGTGTTGCAACAACTTGAAAGATGATGTGGATGATGGCTGGACAAAACAAGATCTCTGGGATGCTGCTCTTTGCGATAGCTGCATGTCAAAAAACGATGTTATTAAAGATATTTGTAATAAATAATTAGTTATCCATTTAAAACTTTTGGAATTATTGTAATGAAATTAATTATATTAATGAGCCTCTTAACAATTACCGGATATTCAGTCCAGGCTCTGTCAACAACAACAAACAAGACGACGAATGTCCCCAACTTGAGTAATATTATCCTTAAGCAGTATCCTGCAAGAGGGGGTCATGATTATGACGAATTTTACGCTAATAGTGTAGAGCTCGAACCATTTACACTGATTTTATGCGGAAAGAAAGTAGTTGATCAAACTACTCATAAAGTCACATATACAAAAGTTGATCCATCCGCACTGAGCCAAATCTCTTTTTATGTAAACTCAAATGTAGTACTTGATCAAAAAACAGACCCAAATAATACTATTCCCATCATTCAGAATAATTCTACAAACACAGATATCTACAAACCCGATCCAAGTGAACCAGTGTTTGACTACAATACCAGCAAAACTACTCGTGCCCTGTTAATTTACGCTGAAAATTCTCATTACTATCAGGTCTATAAAAAATTGGGCTATCAAATAGGTGAAGTTGACGGTTCTCCAACTTACTTATCTTATTTATACAGGCATTCACAACAAAATCTACCTGCATCCGCCAGTGATGAAAATGCATGTTTTCCTAATGATAACGTAGATCCAACCACAGGAACTACCGTTATTCATTTGTATCTTCTTGCCTCCGGGGCATTAAACAATACTCCGCTATTAAAAGTGTCCGCCAGAGCGAACGATGATTCTGGAAACTCTGTAACTCAGGGACCGATGACTTTTTCCATACCTGAAACACCAATATTATCTGTAAAAGATTTTAACGCCACGACTGAAAGAATAGGAACAGGCCTTAATAATCCGGCACGATTTTACTCATATTTTTCAAAACATGAAGTTAATAATGGTGTTGATTATTTACAGGAAGAAAGAGGACTTGTTTCATGCAGGGTAAGTGCTACAGCACCGTTTCATAATCTTTATTATTACACTGATAATCCACAATTATGCCGAGCGAATACACCAAATGTCGGCGCCAGCGACTGTAATGAACACAATTGTGCAAGACAGTTTAATTACACTAGTATTTCTAGCCTTAAAACACTCATTCATGACATGGGTAGTACTGATCTTTATTTAGGAACAACCTGCCCCAACCGCTCGGGTGCCTTTACCGCTGGATTTTACGCAAAACCTGTTTTCAATAGCTCAGATCAAACAGTTAATGACCAGAGCAACAATTTTTATATTAGTTATTTGGGTGGGGTTGGTGCACATTTTTACAGAAGATCGAACGACAAAGACGACTACGTACAAAAGTCCAGCGTGCAGGGATATGGAGGGCTTAACAATCACTTTTATTACATGACATATACATTTGGAATTACTCCTGACCCAGGTGGTAAATGCTCATGGAAGAGAAGCTTGTTAGCTACAGGTCATGATATATTTGGTAATAATATAGGTATCCAATTTGTACCGGCAAACGGTGATGATGATCCTAAAATCATTTCTGTCTCCAGCTAATTGTTAACGATAATTTTTTTGAGGACAGAGGTTCATAAAACATGAGCCTCTGAAGATATAAAAACTATAAAAGTACATTAAGATATACGAGATATTAACCATGACAAAGTCACTGCTTTATATAGTTATTTTTCTGTCTGCCTGCCTTTCGCTTGCTGGACAGTGTGAAATTCAGGGTGGATTAAAACCAATACCTAATCTATCCAGCATGATTCTTCAACAATATGCTCCTAAAAGCGGACATAATTATGGGGAGTTTTATGCCAATAGTGTTGAGTTGCAACCATTTACTTTAACCTTGTGTGGAAAAAGAACAATTGACCCCAAAACTAATAAAGCTACCTACACAAAAGTAGATCCATCAGTAATAGGAAATATTTATATTTCAGCCGATGATAATGTTGCTCTTGATCAGGAGATTGATCCCAATAACCGGATTCCAATCATTCAGGGCGACCCTAAAAACACGGATATTTATGCGCCCAGCCCTGATGAACCAAAATTTAGCTATAGTGACAGCCAAAAAAGGCGAGGCTTACTTATCTACACAGAGAGCTCTCATTATTATCAGATATATAAAAATTTCGGATATTATTTTGGAGAAATTGCCGATAACCCAAGATCATTTTATGCTTCAAATACAATGATCAGGACTCCGAAAAGTCCTTTTTCTTCCACCTTTGTTGGAGTGGGAGATGACTCTAATGACTGTTTTCCAACTGAAGATATACCAGCAGGTGTAGGAGAAACGATTATACATCTTTATCTGCTTGCCACCAAAGCACTACAAAACACACCACTTTTGAAAATATCAGCATTGGCTAAAGATGATTCAGGGAACAATGTAAGTGAGGGTCCCTTAACATATCAGATACCTCTTTCCCCAGTAGTCACAAATGATGATTATACGACTACTGATGAAAAACAAGGCGTATCATCATTGCTTAATCCATCCCAGTTTTTCTCCTATTTCACCAAGCTGGAAAATAGTAACAATACTCAGTATATACAGGAAGAAAGAGGGCGGATCGCCTGCTCAATATTAGCTGGCGCGCCATTTCATGGAATTTATTACTACACCGATAACCGTAGTGTATGCCATGCATCATCACCCCCAGAACATGCTAGTGATTGCAATGAGGGTAATTGTGCAAGAATATTGAATATAACCAGTATTCAAAGTTCAAAAATTCCTCTTAATGACATGGAAAGTACAGCGTTATTAACAGGAGATGCCTGTCCCCACAAGACGGGAGCTTTCGTAGGAGGCATTATTACCAAACCAATATTAAATAGCGCCGACACCATCGTTAATGATCAGTCAGATGCTTTTTATGTAAGTTATAAAGGTGGTGTTGGTACCTATTTTTACAAAAGACAAAACAATAGAGATGATTATGAAAATTTGGTCAATGTTAAAAATTATGGCGGGTTATCAAATCATTTTTACTTTATGTCATATACCTTTGGAATAACGCCATCGCCTGGCGGTGCCTGCAAATGGGAAAAATCAATTAATGCATCAGGGCATGATAAGTTTGGCAACCAGATAAACATTGCGTTTATTCCTGCTAACGGAGATGACGATGCAAAAATCTTAAATGTGACATCAAACTAATTCTGAAAAAAGTGCTCTCAGGATAAATAGCAGTGAGAGCACCTGACTGACATTTTATAAAGTTGCCTTTTCAAACAAAGCAAAAAAATTATCAGTTGTTTGCTGTGCTAGAATATCAGCATTGGTTTTTCGTTGCTCTGCAATAAAGTTACAAACTTCCACTACATATCTTGGCTCATTAGGCTTGCCTCGGTAAGGAATGGGTGCTAAATACGGTGAGTCTGTTTCTATTAAAAGGCGGTTATCTGGTACATAACGGGCGACTTCACGTAATTTTTCAGCATTTTTAAAAGTAACAATACCCGACAATGAAATATAAAACCCAAGGTCAAGCCCCTGCCTTGCCATCTCGATATCTTCTGTAAAACAGTGAAACACACCCGGTTTTTCTTTTTTTGCATAAGTTTTTAACAGCTCAATGGTTTCAGACTTTGCTTTTCTTGTGTGGATAACAACCGGAAGATCACATGATTTTCCAGCCTCAAGATGCATTATAAAAGACTCTGTTTGTTGTGTTTTACTCTCAGCAGAGTAATGAAAGTCCAGCCCCGTTTCTCCTAACCCAACAATCTTTTGATGTGAAGAAAGCTCAGTTAATTGCTCAACACTAGTAAAACCTTTGTCAAGATCAAGGGGGTGGACACCCACCGTTCCCCAAATATTATCAAACGTTTCTACAATATTTTTAACTTCATTAAAACCTTGAATGCTGGTGCTGATAGACAGCATGTTTTTTACGCCTGTTGCTCTGGCAGCCTCGATAGCTTTACTTAAGTCGCCATTATAGATATCAAGCTTTAAAGCATCCAAATGACAGTGAGAGTCGGTATAAAATGTCATACTATTGTTTCATGCCACTAAAAAGATTTACATTGTACCCGTTGGCTTTCCAGATGCCAATAAACCTGCAAGAGTTGTTTCTATTTTACTTTTTACCTGATCATCATCATCCACAAACTGTAACCCAACACCTAAAAGCATACCAACCTCAAAAGGTGCCAGCCAAACTACTTTACATGCCACAGGTACAGGGTTTATTGTATCTGGCAACTTAAGCCTAATGAAAACAGAGTCACCAAGTTCATACTGATGCTCGGTAGAAACCAGTAATCCCCCACTATTTAAAAAAGGCATATACGCTTTATAGAGTGCTGCTTTATCAGCCAGCTCTACACTAATCATTGATTTTTTACTGCCTGAGCTACTTACCTGCATTTGTGTCTCCGCTTTATTATCCACGCTTTTTACGTGCTGATTATTATTAGCTTAGCGAAATATTTTGCCAACGCACCAGTAAAGACTCAATCACCAGTTGTGTATTAAAGTTAACCTTGCCTGTCATTTGTCCATACTTAACCACTAGCCAGTCATGATACTCACTCAATTTAGCTCCGGTTGCATTATGTACTACTGTCAGGAACAATGGCTCAGAAGAAATAACCTCCAAAGAATTAGACTCTGTAAGTTTGGCTTTACACATCCCTGCTACTAAAAAAATAACCCATTGAAACACAAAATAGGCATCAAACATTTTCCACTGTTCAGACACTTCAGCCACAGATTTTTTTTTCTCTGTTAAAGCCTTTAACCCTTCAGACAACACCAACCATTTTTCAGCTTCATTATCAAGTACATACCTAAGCGCTGTGAGTGGTCGTCCTGCTGCGATAGCAAGCACAGATTTAACTGATGATTTCTCTAGTCGCTGAGAGTGTTTTTCCAGCTGATGCTGCAACCACGTTAATGAAGTAGCCTGAGAAGGTACCGGAAAAACAAGTTGCTGACAACGACTTCTAATCGTAGGCATTAAGCTGTGAACACGTTGAGACACCAATAATATCAATGTTCTTTCTCCCGGTTCTTCCAAAGACTTAAGTAGCGCATTAGCAGAGAAAATATTCATCCCTTCAGCTGGTGAAATTATGACTACACGATAACCACCCTGATTGGAGTGACAGCTCAAAAACTCTACCACTTTACGAACCGAATCAATCTTGATCTGACGATGTTTATCTTCGGGCAATGCCTGCATAATATCCGGATGTGTTCCAGCTCGATAAAGCAAACAATCTTTACAACAACCACACGGTTCATTGCCAGGATCACGACAGATCACAAAATTGGCCAGATATTGCGCAAATACCTGCTTGCCATTTTCTTCCGGACCAGCAATTAACAATGCATGAGGCAAGCGGTTTTGCCTGAACAGACTAACTATAACCTCCCACTTGCTCTTTTGCCATGGATAAAGGGATAACGCCGGTGAGTTCATAGGTTAAAGTACTCTGCTAATGTTCGATTCAATGCTTCATTAACCTTTGTTATTGACGGAGTTGCATCAATAACCCTAAACTGCCTCTTATAGGTATTTGCCCTCTCAAGAAATACATTTCTAATTCTCTCAAAGAAGGCAATATCTTCTGTTTCAAAACGATCTGGCTGACTTCGTAATCCAGCGCGCTTTAATCCTTCACACACAGGAATATCAAGAAATATAGTCATATCTGGTCGTAAGTTTTTCTGAACCATGATTTCAAGCTGACCTATCCACTGTTGATTTATTTGTCGCCCTCCTCCTTGATACGCCCATGTCGTATCGGTAAAACGATCACAAACGACGGTTTTTCCTTCTGCAAGTGCTGGTTTTATCACGTGTTTGATATGCTGTGCCCTTGCAGCAAACACCAATAAAAGCTCAGAAACATCATCAATAGCCTCCTCAAACATAGGATTTAATAATAATTCTCTGAGATGCTCAGCCAATAGTGTTCCACCTGGTTCTCTGGTTTGAACAAAGTCTATATTATGTTCTGTCAGCCACTGGCTGATATAAGCTATACTGGTTGTTTTTCCAGATCCTTCAGATCCTTCAACGGTAATAAAACATCCTTTCATCTGATCTTCACTTCTCATATCAGCCACTGACTGAACTCCTTAATGATAAATCTGCTGGTCAATAATGTTGTTTGTTTTGTTACTAAACTCATCATCATCTGATGATGGTCTGCTAACGGGATAACTACGATAATTTTTCTTTCGATCTATCTGATATTTCTTAACCGCAACATTATGTTGAGCCAACGTATCGCTAAATATATGGTCGCCATCTCCTGTTGCTACAAAGTATAATGCTTTTTTGGATGATGGATGTATCGTAGCGTCCAGATCTGCTTTATTCACCAGTCCAATAGGGGTAGGCGGGAGTCCTTTGATCCGGTAAGTATTGTAACGATTTTTTTCAAGAAGATCTTTGCGGGTTATTTTTCCTCTGTAGCGATCACCCATGCCAAAGATAACTGTTGGATCGCTTTGCAAACGCATACCTTTTTCTAACCTTCGAACAAAGACACCGGCAATATCCGACCGCTCTTTGGGATCAGACGTCTCTTTTTCAATTAACGAAGCCATGATCAGAGCCTCATAGGGAGTTTTATATGGTAAATTTTTATCGCAAAGCAACCATGTTTCATGCAAAACAGAGATCAGTCGCTGACTGGCAGTTTTTAAAATAACGGAAGCTTGTGTACCTGCAACATAAAAATATGTGTCTGGAAAAAACATCCCTTCCGGAGAAGCGTAGTTAAGCTGTAATTTTTGAGAAAGCTCAGTATTACTTAATCCTTTTACATCATCAACCATTTTTTTCTGACTGGAAATTGTATTAAGCACATCCTTAAAAGTCATGCCAGGAATCAGCGTGATTTTATGTTGTACCACTTGGCCTGATTCAAAAATTTCCAAAATTTCAAGCCCACTACTGTTAGCGGGAATCATATATTCCCCTGCATGAAGTTCCCGAGATATGCCGCTAATTCTTGCATAAATCTCCAGAACAAAAGTATATCTCTCATCCAAAGGCATTAAGCTTATAATTCTATTGAACGAAGCCCCTTTAGGGATCATAACTATTTGTTGGTGCTCAATTAAAGGTTGCCTGATCAGATAATTAACAACACCCAAAACTGTTCCAATAATACAAAACAAGAGCATAAAAAAAATGAGAATATATCTAATCTGTTTATTGATCATTGAAAAACGGCTCTATTTTTTTTTGAAGCTCACGGGTAATTTCACCAATACTCCATGAAAGAGAAGCATAACCAATTACAGGCCATAGTCCATATACACTGTTGCAAATAAATACTTCACTTGCCTTTTCGAGATATTTATAAGTCATATTACAAATCGTTACGGGTAAAAGCGAAGCACTTTCCTTTATAATCCACTGACGCATAACACCAGCAACACCACAACGCGATAAATCAGGAGTCATCAGATTTTCATCTATCACAATAAAAACATTACTCATAGTGCCTTCAATCAGATAACCTGCTGTGTCAAATAATAGTCCGTCAGCAAATTTCAAATCATTCCACTCCCCCCTGGCCAATACCTGCTCCAAACGATTAAGATGCTTTATGCCTGCCAGTAGCGGCTGAACTGCTAGTGTTGTTTTACAGGGAAACAGATTAACGCCACGGGTTTTGTTTGTCTGTGGATAATTGGGTAATGAATGCCACCGTAAAACAGAGCGCCACTTTGTATGTGCAGGGTTATACCCTCGACCATCACCACGTGTAACAATTATTTTTAAAATACCGGATTGTTTATTAAACTGTGCGATAAATCTTTGAATTTGATCTTTCAAAGCAGACCAGTCAATGTAAATTGCTAGCCTATTACACGACTTATGAAGTCTGATAAAATGTTCCTTTTCAAAAACAAGGACACCATTATTAATCAGAACTGTCTCGAAAACACCATCACCATAGGCTAACCCCCTATCGTCAGGCGAAAGAGTATTAACAGGTTTTCCATCTATCCAAAAATAATCATTCATCACTTTAACTATATAAACACGCATATCAGGCAATGATTAAATACGTTTATTAATTATTTGTCTATAAATACCCTATGATGCTCTCAATGTTCTGCTTTGTCTTCAAAGCTAATACCAAAAACTTGTTCTTACTTCTGATTGCGCTACTGTTCTGATCTTACTGTTATGCGTTATTCCTCGCAATAGTAGGCTTATTTGTCACTTCATCTTCAATACAAAGGCATAAAAACATATTAATAACTGTAGTTAAACATAGGTTTTGGTTTAACTGTGCTATATTTTTTCGTGCTTTCTTCTAACCAGATAGTATAAGAGGCGCTTTATAATGAAAAAAATACAACCGTTTACTAGAGCTAAAGAAAAAAAAGTTTTATACACTATATATTGTTTACTTAGCACTATGATATTGCTTTCTTTGTCTTCATTGCAGACATCAGCAAAAACACCTGAACAACAAGAATTCTTTGTTCCTATATTTGGGCCACCATACGCTCCTACAGAAGACATTGATGGAGAATTATTTCCCGACACACTTGATGAAATGATAAAGCGCTTGACAGATAAAGTACCACATTTGATCTATATGGAATCTATCACAAAAGGCAAAGGAAAAAATCGTAACACAAAAATAAACCAACCATTTTTATATACCAAAACATCTGAAGAAGCATTGGAGTTGTTTTTTGCTCTAAGTGAGCTGTTTCCCGAAAATATAGCCTGTGATACAGAAACATTAATTGTTGCATATCAGATCAGTAACAAGAAACTCTCCGCCTCTGATCTTTATACATTTTTGTTAGCCAGAGCACAGGTTCAAGAGAACACCCCCATATCTAATTTTCATCCATACCATACCTGTTACTATAAAATGTCAAGTGTCGTAGGAAAGCCTGTTTATAATAAAAATAGGAGGTTGTTATTATTAAATAATTTAATTCCGGATATCAATAATCAGGCTATTATCGCTGTAAAAGGTCATATTGGAGTGATAGCCAGAGCAGGAGAAACTGCCTACCTTGCTTCTTCATGGAGTCCTACCCGTGGTATTTTTACTACACCTTTCCACTATCCAGGCTCATGGGAATACTTGGAAAAGTGTTGGTCCAATATGAAAGTCGATTTTTATGTAACTCTAGATAAGATCGAGAGTAATCCTTTAATGAAAGACCTGCCTCGTTTAAAGAAGTCTAAAAACAGACTTGAAAAAGAAAGTTATCCCAAAGAAAGCTTAGAAGGAGACGATGCTGAAATTAGCATCACCAGCGATCTAACAGCATCATCAACCTCTTCGACACCAGAACAGCATAAAGATACAGTTGACTCTTTTGAGAGCCTATGCAAATTTATCTACAATAAACTTTATTCTTTATATAACTATTTTATACAAAACAATATCTGAAGACATATGGGGAAAAATCAGTTAATTGCAATAGAATATTTCATTTTAATGTAATCACCGTACATGAATGTTGCTCGTCGCCCGGGAAGACATTTTTCCAGAAATTGAATGTGTTCAGGAGAGCAGGTAACCAACTTAGCTCTTCCTTTTTCTGTGTTATCACAAACAGCAGTAACAAACGAAATTTCATGATCATTCAGTACCTGACCAACAGATAAACACCCATGGATAGGCATATTACATGAATATCTAACCTCGCCATTTTTTGAAATTCGCATTACATCTTCCTGACCAGAAATACCACCTTCGGTATAAAAAGATAGCATTCCTTTCCATGTTCCAACAAGATAACCAGGTACAGAAGTAACTGATGCGAAAACTGATGAGGATAAACACAGCCACAAAACCAACAGAGTTTTTTTCATATAATGAATCCAAGAAAAGTACTGACCAGAGCTACAGAAAATAGTCGTTAATTCTGCTGACCAAAATCTGACATTACGGTCAGATCCTTGCATCTTCTGTAGAAGAAAATATGCTTTTAAGCATATGATTCATTAAGAATATCGTCAAATTAGCTTTGTAAAATATTATAAATACTTTTGTGCAATCAACTCTGTTACAAATTTGATCACCAACCTAAACAGGCTTAGTTATTACAACACAACCAGGATATTTATATGTGTACGTGACAGGTTGTTCATCACTAGATATTAGCATTAAAATATTTTGCATTTACAGGTAATATATCTCCTGCACCCATATATACGACGAAGTGAGATCCCTTGTCATATCGATAAGAATACTCATGACCAAGGCCGATTCTATTATATTCAGGCTGAACACGAGCATTATAGTTTTCTGCCGGAGTACCAGGAATATAGGGTGCATCAGTGATAATATATCCCTGATTTTTATCAACATAAACTCTTACAGTGCTATAGTGTGAATATTTTCCACCATAAAAACGTTTTGAACTATAAAGTTTGTTTAGCTTGTCGGCCTCTAATGTCATCTTTTCTATTGATGACGGCGAATTATATTCTTTATCCGCTAAATCCATAGGACCACCATAGATAGTGAATTTTGAGAGTTGTGTTAACTTATATACTCTTACTTCGTCTGTGTAAACCTCTCTGCTTTCTCCGCCCTCAAGTTTTCTTAATAAACGTATTTCTTCAACAGACATTCGCCTTAATGGTATCTCTTCTGGGGTCGTAACTGTCTCCTTTACAGAGTTTTCTCCCCTGCGTGCAAAAAGACCAATGCCAGCACCCAGTCCGGATGCTACTGATACGGCCATCAATGCCATGGATACATGCCCCAAGACATTTACTGCTATTGCAAGCCCCACTTTGTCTGCCAAACCAGGGTTAACCGTCATTCCCATACCAATGTCTGAGCCGGCCTCACCACTTAATCCTGAAATACTACCACTGACGCCAGATGTTATGATCATTAAACTGGTTAGTTTTTCAGCACCCGTGACAGCGCTGGCAGCACTGGCAACACCGGAAAAATCGATCGCTAAACCCATTCCGAATGCTACCACACCATTTGCAATACCAAACGCTTGGTTAGCAATGGCAAGATTTTTATTTTTTGGTAATGCAGTACCTGCAATTTGTAACCCTCCTGAAACTGTGCCAACTGCCATGGTAACACCACTAGCAACACCCGAGGCTATACCTGCAGCGGTAGCTCCGGCTGCGCTGGCAGCCCCCACAGCAACCACCGGCAGCAATACGGCAGAGACAACAGACATGGCAATACTTAAGCCTCCTAGCGCATAGCCCAGCCATTTGGGCATATGACCTGTTGGGTCAGTGTTCATTACCGGATTATTATCGCCAAATCCATAACCATCTATTTTTCTGAACGGGCTGTAACTATCATGACTCATAAAGTGCCGGTATACCGGATTATAAGATCGGTATCCTCCCCCTAAAAACTGATACCCTGTAGCCGGATCACTCATCTGGTTATCAAACCCCGGCTGATGACTTTTCCACCAGTTATTCTGTGTCGTTAGTTTAAACTTTTCCGGTAGTGCCTGTGCCCTGCTGTCAGAAAGATTATCATCCATGCCATAAGGGCTGTAAACATGATCGCTGACGCTTTGCCCGGAACCATTAAGGGTAACCAGTACATCTCCTTTATAGTCATGCAGATACCAGCGATTAATCACACCATCCTCACTGTGAGCAACTCCTCCAAGCTCAACACTGTTATGCATTGTGCCATGAGCATCGCTTTGCACCTGTTCAATAATATTATTACCCTGATAAACCATATACAAAGGTGGTTGTAAGGCTTTGCCCCGTGCATTAAATGGCTGCTCTACCACCTGATGACCTGCGCTGTCATACCGGTAAAGGGTTTTTTCTCCTGTCTTATGGTTGGTAAAACTATCCTGTTGACCAAAAGCATTGTAATGCAGAGTGTTACCATCGGCATCCTGAGTAATTCTTCCTGAACCATCATAAGTGATCATTTTTGGACGAGCATTAAAGTTTGAAGCATTGGTTGCCCACTCTGTACTGAAAGCGATCATACGATGCGGATCATAATCATCACTACGAGATTCAGAAGGCCCGGCATACGTATAATGAGTCGTTTTGCTTGTGTTTTTTCCAGCAGAGGTAACCAGCGTCTCATTCACCGTCTTAATGTTATTCCATTGATCAAACGTATAATGTTGTGAGGTGATAATCGATGGGGTTGTTAGGTTACTGCCCGATACATCTGTATCTTCTGGGCATAATATACTGGCTGTGCCTAGTTTGCCGGTGACGCTACAAGTCATATCTGTCAGACTATTCGTGTTTTTATCATAGGTATAAGTCTGGGTGGCACTGTTATTTTTCTCTGTTCTAGTCAGCGTTGTAATATTATGAGTTTTAACATCATAGGTATAGCTAAGTTGCTGTAAAATTACATTATCTCTTTCATCAACAGTGCTTTCAAGCGATCCTAAATCATTATAAATAAAACGACGAACAACACCTACTCCGTTGGTTGACATGGCAGGTCGGTTAAAATAAGGCGCATAGGTGACACTGGACAGCAATGTCGGCTGAGTTGAGCCGGGTAAAGTCACCTGTGACTGTAAAACCCTACCCAGTTCATCATGAATTGCTGAATATGTGTTTCCGGCTAAATCTTTCAGACTCACAGGGGCACCATAACGATCGTATGCAACACTTTCAGTACCTGTTGGATAATCTATTCTCGGAGGAGACTTTAATGTTATTGGTGTACTACGTATGACTTTTATTAGAAAACCTGTATCAGGATCATAGTCGTAATGCAAATGACTGATCACATCTTCTTTATCAGTTATTTGCCATGTTGATGGATCATAGGTGTAAATAACAAAAGTGACACCATCCACGGATGCACTGGTGATCGCAAAACTATTGTAAGTGAAGGTAAACTGATGCGATTTCTCGGTTTTTGTCGCCGCCGTTGTCATGCTGAGTAACCGGCCATCTGCATCGTAGGTATACCTGTTAGTATTACCATACTCGTCTGTCTGCCAGGCAAGATTACCTTCGTCGTCATAACCTCGACTACCTAATATATGGCACACGGCTTGCCCCACAGGTTGCACACAACGGGAAGTTTTGTTGCCCTGAATATCAAAACTGTCGTGAATCATACTGCCATTGGGTGTAGTGGTGGAAACCAGGTTTCCATGTTGCCACTGCCAGTGAATTTGTGTACCGTTGGGCAAGGTCTGTTCTGTTCTGCGACCATTACCGTCATACTCAGTGGCCGATTCAGATAACCATGCCTTTGCCTTAATCGCTTCGTTCACAAAGGCAAACAAGCCATTTTTTCCGCCGGGGGGTAATAAGCCATAACTCTGTACTGTTTTCAGACTCTTTGCAGAGATCAGCTGACTTTCCAGTGCAATGAGTGTTTTTTTCAGCTGAGGCGTATATAACGGTTTTCCATTGACCTTTACATCAGGTGCTAATGCAAAGATGTACTCAGCGACAGGTTTTCCAATAGTGTTTGATTGCACAACGCTTAAATCAGGTGCCAGCTTTTCGCCCCGATTGTCTCTGCCTGTGGCTACCTGATAACTCATCAGCAACATCTGAGAATCGTTACGTGCCTGAACGCTGATAGTACCATCGGCAGATTTTTTCCATACAGGACGATTCAGTAAATCATAACCATAATGGCTGGTCAGCCCAATGGTCTTACCGTTATGGTCTGCGGCATGAAAGGTTGTTTTACTGCTCAGATTTCCGGTAGCTGTGTAGGTCATGGCACTGTCTTGTATCCAGTTCGATGTCCCTGTCATCGGTGCACTGGCCTGTGCTTTACTACGATGCCAGTCTGACAAAATCACCTGATTTTTCCCGCCTCCGGCATAAACGACTTTGTTTTGAGTGCCCCCTGGCAGGGTCGTCACTGTTGCAGCTTCTTTGCTGTTGAAAATATATGTCCAGTGGGTCGTCTGAGCAAGCCCCCCTGTTTCTGGGGTAATCACTTCTTTAACAGGACGTTGCCAAATGTCGTAAGTCCAATCAATATGCAAGGTTTTCAAAGGGTCATCATTAGACAGTTTTACACCACTGGTCAGTGAATAAACTGTTTTTCCTAACGACAGACTTCCATCACCTGCCGCCAGTAACCGGTTAATGTTGTGAATATCTGAAGGGGGTTGCTTCTGAGCTACTTCGATATCAGTGGTAAAGGTGTGCAATCTGTTATTGATGTGGTGAATAACGTTAAAAGATACCTGTTCAGGTTGCCCGCTACCGGCAAGCTGTGATTGTCCCGTTGCTAACACCGCAGGCTGATTATATTTTGAGACACTCAGCCCAATTAACTGACCATAAGTTAAACTACTCTGGTCAGTATTATACTGAAAATGCGTGCCTGTAATTAACTGACTGGGTGACAGTTCAGGTAAAGCATCTCCAGGTTTAATGTCAGTGATAACACCAGGTGAAACTGTTCCGACAGTTTTAGTAACCACCTGCCAGCTCCCTGCTTGCCCTGAATTGTCTTCTCCTACCTCATGAGAAAAACGGCTTTGACTGAACAATTTAGAGGAAGTTAACCCATTCGTTCTACTGTGGTGAGCACTACTCCATAATTGCCGAACGGTATGCCATTGTCGCTTTAACAATTGCTGATACTTTTTTATGCGTACCCTGTATTTTTGAGCGACAGGGATTACTGTATAGTTAAATTCCACTTCCACACCACAAGACTGATGACCTGTGGTAGCAAAACTGACAAACGGTCTGCTCCCAGCAGGCGTTTGCCTAGAAGGAAGCTGTATTACCTTTTCAGGCAATGTCACCTGTGGCCAGTCGGGGTCCATTTTCGGGCAATGACTATCACCTTGTAACGGACAATACTGAATAAAAGTCTGCCTGCCATAAGCATCCTGCTGCCAGATCATCTGACCATTGTTATCATACGCTTTTTGCTGTAACACTTTAGCAGGAAATACCGCACTGTCCGGCCCATCGCGGGTTAAGGCATACAAGGTTTTAGTAGTTTGCTTCGGAAGGGAGTACGTTGAAGGCAGTTCGGAAAAAGTGGTTTCTTTCCACGGCGAATAGGTGACATCATTTCTGGCTATGAGCGAGTGGCGTAAATCGTCAGCCTGAGAAACAGTCAGTGGAAGGTGATACCTGTTATAAATTGTGGTTGTAGTCGTCAGGCCATTGTCTTTGGAAACCGTGTACGTGTAATCATCAGCACGATCAAATAAGTTATCTTTTCCAGGCTCGTTACTGATACCACTAAGATAACCGGTAAAATTATGCTGATCAGAAGGTCCACCGCTGTATTGATACCACACCTTTCGGGTAGGAATGACCTGACTGTTTACAGGTGCTGGAGTAGTTATCTCTTCTGTCACCACCGGTAGATGCCCCTGACTAAGCCCTTCAGGTAACCCCTGAGGTTCTGAGGTACTGCGATCTGACTCATCATTGTAAAGAAATGTGCTAGATTTTCCTGAAGGCTCGGTGACTGTTTTCAACAGCTGGGGATAGCTGCCCTGCTCATCATAATCAAAACGCATCAGTGAGGGTTTGTTGCCACCTGCAACACTTTTACTGTTAAAAGAGGGCATGGAAACAAATTGGACAGTATTCTCACCCCTGACCTGACCTAAATGCAAGACAATGTCTTGCTGTCCGTGTACAGTAACCTTACTTCCCAGATACGTTATTCGGACACCTTCGTTTTTACAGGCATTATCTACCCCTTCAACTTGGGTCAGAGTCAGAGGATGACTGCATACATAAAGCAAACGACGGGTAATATCGTCAGGTCCATTGCGATCATAATAAAACCATACTCTCTGCCCGTCATGCCCCTCTTCCCAATCTTCATAACCATATTGTAAATGTTCACGGGTACCGGAGGCAGTAGCGATAGTCCAGTCACCGGGCTCACCGGTAATAGTCACATCACCTAATTTGTGCCGCAGGGGATGCCAGTATATCTGACCCTGTTTATTCCGATCACTGACCATGGTAAAACTGTGACCGTCACCGGTAGTTATATCGGTGGTTTTATGACCTAAAACCTCAGAAAAAGACGGATGTTCGGTACCTACATTAAATGTCCAGTGTGATCCCAGACCCAGCCTACCGGTACCATGAGCTAAAGAGTTGCCGGCATATGAAAGCATCAGATCTCTTTTGCTCTGTCCCTGATCATACAAAGTGCTCGCCACGACCATTCCAAACGATACGCTGCCGGTTCTTGGATCAACCGAAGCATTCGCTTCACCGTGAAAACTGTTGGCGTTAGAGGGCAATGCTGTTGAGTTAACGGATGCCTGAGCGAATGCCTGCCAGCTACGGTGATTTACCGTTGGTAATGGTTTGAAAACAGGGGAATTAAACGACGATAATTTAGTTGATATTGAACCGGTGTTAGATGAATATGGGATATACTTTGACTTTCTGCTCGTCTTATCAATAGCAATGTGTACCTTTTCACAGGCAAAAACAATCTGTTCAACAGGTATAATACAGATTGAAAATACTGACAAATAAACAAGGAAATAGTATAAGAACATAATAACAGAACCATGATAGTAAGCTTTCATAAGAAGTAACTAAAATTGGAATAGACTGTGAATAAATTTTTTGTGGATTTACTGAGATTCAGCACAAAACCAATAGTATAAGAAAATACAAAAGGTAGTTTTCCTATAGCATGAATCATCAGAGTAGGGTAATCCCCCCAGAAAATAACCGTATTTAAAAGTAGACTGTTAAGAAATGAGAAAAGAGGTCTGCGATGAAGAAGTCACGTTTTACTGAAACACAGATTATTAACATCCTGAAAGAAAGTGAAAATGGTTTGCCAGTGGCTGAAATATGTCGCAAACATGGGATGAGCGAAGCAACATTTTATAAATGGCGAGCAAAATACGGTGGTATGGATGTTTCGCTGATGAAGCAGTTTAAGACACTGGAAGAAGAAAACCGGCGTTTAAAAAAGATGTATGCTGAAGAGCGATTGAAAGCAGATATTCTTCAGGAGGCTATCGAAAAAAAGTGGTAAAGCCCTGTCAAAGAAAGGTACTGGCACAAAGGGCAGTAAACAAACGTCACATCAGTATACGAACGGCATGTTGCTGCTTTAAAATCAGTGAAACCTGCTATCGGTACAAGTCTGTACTGAGTTCAGATAATGAACTCATAGCCAATGAACTAATGCGCCTGACTAATGAACACCGCACATGGGGTTTTGGTTTGTGCTTTTTATATCTGCGTAATGTTCAAGGCTGTCCATATAATCATAAGCGGGTTTACCGTATTTATTGCGAGCTTGCATTGAATCTACGGATCAAACCTAAACGGCGATTAAAACGAGATAAGTCAGAAAGATTAGAGGTCCCTGCAAATATCAATAATTCCTGGTCAATGGACTTTATGCAGGATACACTGGCAACAGGAAAAAACTTCAGGACGTTTAATGTTCTGGATGACTGCAACCGTGAAGGTTTGGGTATTGAAGTGGATCATTCATTACCTTCTTTAAGAGTTATTCGAACGTTGGAACGTATTATGACATGGCGAGGTCAGCCATCAAGGATTCGATGCGACAATGGTCCGGAGTATATCAGTATTGAGATACGTCAATGGGCAAAGAAAAAAGGTATTGTGCTGCAATATATTCAGCCGGGCAAGCCACAACAAAATGCTTATGTGGAAAGATACAACAGAACTGTCAGACATGAATGGCTGAATCAACATTTGTTTGAATCACTGGATCACGCCAGAGAAACGGCAACACAATGGCTCTGGCAATACAACAATGAAAGGCCTAATATGGCTTTAGGCGGAATAACCCCAAAACAGAAACTTGAGCAATTGAATTCTACTTTTGAAAGCGGTTAATAATGGGGGGATTACCGTAGCACTACCTGCATGAAAAAAAATAGGAATAAACCGGTAGTAAATCTGATGTTTTATCTTTTATTCGTGGATATCATGATAAATGATTCTTTTATTAGGTATAGACAACAGATTTGTAATTAATAAATTGTTGTTTATTATTTTTCTTTGTACAGGGTGTTGTAAACCAACTTTTTGTAACGGAATACTAAAAAAAACAAAATAAGTTTATTTGATTGCAAAGAAAAAGAAACTGGCAGAAAACCCATAAAAGCTTCATACAGGAGACCTTTATGGGTGCTTATATTCCACATTGAGTGTTACTCAATAACTCAAAAGCATCTTCTGTGAAAATAGTATACTGTTGCTTAACTATGTGAAAGCGCTGTAAAGAGTTTTATAACATAGTGAATTCTTTTTGGTGACTTGCCCTTAGGATGAATATCGACATATCCATCAGCTTTAAGCTCTCTGCCCTGAGTTAGAGAATGTTTTTCTCTAAGCTGTATCTGACATTTGGCAGACTTACAGCTTGAAGATTGCAAGTTAAGTGTTACAGAGCGGAAGTGTTTTGTATAACCTGTAACAAAATCCTGATCCGTACAGTAGCTAGCATGAGGATGATTATTCACCGTGCGAACCACATGCGCTTTGTCTCCTTTCATGAAGGTGACATGGTAATTATAATGGCAGGAAGCATCTGGCGTTGAAAATGCATCTGCAATAGCATAACCTCGCCACTCGCCAACCACTGATTGTCCTGTAAAATGTGAGGTTTTAGCAAAAACACTACCACTTCCACACAACATAGCAGCTACTAAAAAAGAGAGTATTATTTTCATTATTCTAGTCCTTGATGTACTGTTTATATAATTGGAATTATTAATAAAAAATGTAACACTGAGTGCACATTTTTAGAATTTTAGGTACTTAATGTAATTGCGAAATGAGTACTTTTACAATAGTGAGTGTGAGTATTCAGCTATAAACGAGTATAAAGCTGTCATAATATACCTCTAAAAAATGAGAAAACCAGCCTTCTTCACTAAACAAACGATAGCGAGCAACATCATATCCATATTTATGTCATTGAACAGAACAAAAAAAAACTAAATATTACATAGCTTGCTTATACTAAAACCTGTTTCTAAATGCTGTTATGAGCAGGGTTTGGTATTAGTAATCAGTATATTTGGAAATCACAGTAATTTTATTGCGTAGTCAAAACTAAAGCGTCATCATATTACATAAACTTAACAAAGTGATGAGAAAGCCGTCTCTGCCTACTCTTGCCTGTCTGGTAGAACAAAAAAAGCTAAAGACAGCAGTTGGTAACTCTGAGTCATATTATTAATATCTGATAGGGAATAGACACTGTCTTCATATTTGTAACAGCGAAAATACATGTTATTTGTCTTGTATTGAGCTGTATATAAATACAGATTTATTTATTACAACCCGTATGCAATTTTTTTTAACTCAGACAAAGGTTACAATAGTTGAAAATAGCAGAGTTATTAATCACTGTTACCGGTTGCGGCCTTTGCTGTGTAAAGGTATTATGGCCAGATTTATAAAAGTACCGGCTCTTTCCATGAGCAGGCTATTAACAAAATTTTACTCTAATATTAATGCGTAATTTCCAGAGGACGAAACTGTGCTGACTTACCCTGACATCAACCCCATAGCACTTAAAGTTGGTCCAATTGCCATTCATTGGTACGGGATTATGTACTTAATTGGTTTTGTTGTTGCATGGTTACTTGGAACAAGTCGTTGTCGTCAATCCTGTGGTATCTGGAAATCTGAACAAATAAGTGACCTGATTTTTTATTGCGCCATCGGTGTGATATTAGGTGGACGTATTGGATATATTCTTTTTTATAACCTTGAGTACTATCTAAACAATCCCAACATGATGTTTGCCGTCTGGGATGGTGGAATGTCTTTTCATGGCGGGTTTATTGGCGTAATTATTGTCTTGTTTCTCTATGGAAAAAAACTGGGTAAATCATTATTTGAAATGACAGACTTTGTAGCTCCGCTAGTACCTCTTGGTATTGCCGCAGGTCGTATTGGAAATTTTATTAACGGCGAACTGTGGGGAAGAGTCAGCCACGTACCATGGGCGATGGTATTTCCTAAAGACCCATTGCACCTACCCCGCCACCCTTCTCAACTTTATGAATTTTTGCTTGAAGGCATCACGTTATTTTTGGTTATCTGGTTTTATTCACGCAAGACTAAACCTAAAGGCGCTGTATCGGCACTATTTCTGATAGGCTATGGTCTTGCGAGATTTTTTGTTGAGTTTTTCAGAGAACCTGACCCCCAACTCGGATATATCGCTTTTGGCTGGATGACACGAGGGCAAGAGTTATCAATTCCAATGGTTATTATTGGAATATTCATCATACTCTTTTCTTACATGCGGAAAAAAAATACACTTTAATGTATTACCAGCACATAGCTCTGATCATTGCTAGTATTTTCAATTATATTATTAACGACAACAAACCAGAGTGATTAAAGAATGAAAACGTATCTGGCATTATTAAACCACGTTAAATCTAACGGCATATTGAAAGGCGACCGAACAGGCACTGGCGTGTGGAGCATTTTCGGCTACCAGATGCGTTTTGATCTTAGTAAAGGTTTTCCATTAGTGACAACCAAAAAATGTCATCTTCGGTCCATTATTCACGAATTACTATGGTTTCTGAAGGGTGATACCAATATTCATTACCTGAATAAACACAACGTTACCATTTGGGACGAATGGGCAACACCTGAAGGCGAACTTGGCCCTGTTTATGGCAAACAATGGCGTTCATGGGAGGGAGCAAATGGAGAAACGGTTGATCAAATCAGTAATTTAATTACAGAAATTAAAACCAACCCTGAATCAAGGCGATTAATCGTTAGCGCGTGGAATCCGCTTGTGCTACCCGATATTTCTTTAACCCCGAATCAAAACGCAACCCGCGGCAGACAAGCTTTACCTCCCTGTCACTGTCTGTTTCAGTTTTATGTAGCTAACGGTAAACTGTCATGCCAGCTTTACCAGCGCAGTGCAGATATATTTTTGGGCGTACCTTTCAATATAGCTTCTTACGCACTTCTGGTAATGATGATTGCTCAGGTTTGCCACTTAAAACCTGGCGAATTCATTCATACACTAGGCGATGCTCATTTGTATCTCAATCATAAAGAGCAGGCCAAAGAACAACTAAAAAGACAACCTTACCCACTCCCAAAGATGATACTAAACCCAACTATAGATAATATATTTGATTTTTCCTTCGAGGATTTCAGGTTAACAAACTATCAATGTCATTCGCCCATTAAAGCACCTATTGCAATTTAGCAACAACAAACCTGTTTAGAACTCAATTGCAAAAAATTGGCCAGAACCTTGGCTTACTAAAAGCTGGAAGTATTTCCATATTTGCCCTTCTTGAAAAAGAGGGCAAAAAAGCTATTTCACTCACCCTTGACGATCTTCAACTATCTAATATTTTACAACACAAAACAATCGCTAATGGGGCTGCTACAAATCAATACCTCTTAAACTCAAAAGTACCACCAGAAATTAGTTGTTTTAAATTTTCTTTATGCTGTCTTTTCGTAGTGATCACCCATTTTTCGTAGTGGCTTATGAGTTTTGAGATTTTTTTCCATATGCTCCAGAGATACATTTTTTGTTTCAGGAGTAAAAAACTTAACGAGAGCAAGACCCATCACACAGCAGATAGCAAAAATATAAAAAGTATTTCCATGCCCAACTGCATCAAACATACTTAAAGTGTAACGACCGATAATCATGTTAGCAATCCAGTTAGTTGCTGTGGAAAAAGCAATACCAACATCTCTGTATTCCAGTGGACAAATTTCTGCACAAAGAATCCATATAATGGGCCCAAGCGATACAGCAAAACCAAAAATAAACAATAAGCTAAACCCAAACATTAAATCGTGCTGCATTGATGAGAGCACATATCCGCTTGACTGAAGATTGAACATATAGCCAATAACAAACAGGGAAGTGGAAAGTATGACTAATCCAGCATACAAAATAGGCTTACGTCCTAACTTATCTACAAAGAAAATAGCGATAAATGTTGTGAGAACATTTACCAAGCCAACAATAATAGTATTTTCATTTGCATTAACAAAACCCGCAGATTTAAATATAGTGGTTGAATAATACATAAAGGCATTCATTCCGGAAAATTGTTGAAGAATCTGAAGCACTATCCCAAGAACAATAACCTTCCATAACCATGAGGTTTTCCATAAGCCGGAAATACCACCACCAGATATACGAACACTACTTTTTATCTCTGCAATTTCTTCCTGAATATCGTTGGCATGACGAACACGTGAAAGTGTTTTTTGGGCTTTCGTAACATTACCTTTAAGTACAAGCCAGCGAGGACTCTGAGGCAACCATAAACATCCAATTAACATTATTACAGCCGGAACCACAATGGTAATCATCATAATACGCCATACCCCATAGTTTGCGGGGTCGTTAACATTATCTGGTGTAAAATAATAATTTGAAACAAACATAGCAAAAATGCCGATAGTTATCATCAACTGATATGTGGCAATTAAGCCACCACGCATTCTTTTGGGCGCAATTTCAGACAAATACAAGGGGGCAATAAAAGAAGCAATACCTATACCAATACCAAGCATAAAGCGAGAAAATAACAACATGTCTAAAGTATGCGCTGTCATACCAACAATTGAAAAGATAGTAAACAATATCGCAGAGACAACAAGCGTTAACTTGCGTCCCAGAAAATTTGAAAGAAACCCGCTGATAATGGCTCCACCGGCAGCACCAAACATTAGAATACTGGTTACCGTTTCAGTCTGAGGTGTAGACAGATGAAGATCTTTTTTGATAAAAACTAAAGCACCATTTACATATCCGATATCAAGACCAAACAACAACCCAGCCAATGCAGCAATACAGCAAATAAAGATGACCATTCCTACTTTACTTGAAACTCTTTCTTGTGAATCACTTTGTCGCATTTTTCCCTCTCATAAATAAATAAAAAATAAATATTACACGATGACTTTTTTACCTTGAAACTACTGCAAGCTAAACCAAACAAAATCCACCTATTTTAAACAAAATAGAGCAAAAACAAAACATTTTAATTTTTTAGACGAAATTTCGCTCAAAAACTAAAAGCACTGACTTATAATTACCTGAAAATCAGTGTACAGTATTTTTTATAAAAAATTAAAAGTGCTAGAAGGAACATAGTGGCAAATTTTAATACTCATATCGGAGGTTCTGTTATTGGTTGCGGGATATTCTCTGCACTCTGCTATAATGCCGGCATTATCAGCTCAAACCATGTAGCTCTTTTGTGGGTAACCGGATTATTAGCCGGATTATTACCTGATGTAGACTCTAGTAACTCCATATCACTGAGAATAATTTTCAATACATTCAGCATCATACTTTCGGCACTATTAGTTATTTTACTATGCAAACACCTTGCTCTGCTTCTGATTCTGCTGCTTGCTTTAGGTCTTTATCTTTTTCTTCGGTGGATAGCCCTGCCACTGTTTAAAAAGACCACTGTACACAGAGGTGCATGGCATTCACTATTGATGGGTTTATGCGCAAGCACATTAACAACAAATGTGGCATGGCACCTGAACCACTGTTCTGTTAAGTATGCTTGGTTACTCGGCTTATCTGTTGGGTTAAGTTTTCTGATTCATTTATTGCTTGATGAAATTCATGCCGTAGACTTATCAAATATTCGCATCAAAGAGTCATTTGGAACAGCATGCAAACTTTTTAGCAAAAAATCACCAGTCATTACATGTATAATGTTATTGTTTTTGTTGGGTCAATTGTGGCTATTACCACCATTCAAAGAACTCAGCGGCGTAGTACACCAGCTGGTAGATGCAAAATTATTAAGCGTTTAATTAAAAGAACAAGCAGAAATTAATATTGGTTAACGCCCTCTCAGAAACAGCTTGTCCAGCTCTGACATAGTCAACTGAATCCATGTTGGTCGGCCATGATTACACTGCCCGCTTCGTTCTGTTGATTCAATATCTCTCAATAACGCATTCATTTCCGGCAACGTGAGTCGACGATTAGCCCTAACTGATCCGTGACAAGCCATTGTTCCAAGTAACGTATTGATATCTTCTTCTATTTTTTGACTACTGCCATGGCGAGTAAAATCTTGCAAAACCTCATGAACAAGCGCAGAAATATCTGCGCCCTGAAGTAACACCGGAATTTGTCGTACAATGACACTTTCAATACTTACCACATCAAGATGCAATCCTATAGAGGTCAGGACGTTCTCAAATTCCGTTGCGCTTTCGCTTTCCTCTGGTGTTACAGCAACCGATTCCGGAATCAATAACGGCTGGGAGCGTATTTTATCTTCAGCCCATGACCGTTTCATTCTCTCATAAGTGATGCGCTCATGCGCCGCATGCATATCAACCATCACCATACCATAAACATTCTCAGCCAGAATATAAACACCTTTTACCTGCCCCACTGCAAACCCTAACGGTGGTGTTTTCTCTTCTGAACTAACGCTATCTGCTGACAAATTACCAGGCGACTGTCCATAAAGTTTTGCATAAGTCTCAATTGAAGGTGGCACTTCTTTTGCAAAAGAAAAAGATTTGCTGGAATTAGTATTCTGCAAGTTAACGATTCTAGATCCATCAGGTTTTTCCATTGGCAATGTCATGGGGCGTTGCATAATAGAACTATCTTTTTGCCTTGGAGCAATAATCGCTTCAGCTGTATCTGATGCACCCGTTCTAACTGTCGCTTCTATCTGTTGTCCAGGCCTTATTCCTTCAAGTGCACGGTTCAACATGCTGTAAATAAATCCATGAACACGGCGACTGTCCCGAAAACGCACTTCATGCTTGGCCGGATGTACATTAACATCCACTTCTCCGGGATCAAGCTCTAGATATAACACAAAGACAGGGTGACGACCATTATAAAGTACATCCTGATAAGCCTGTCTGATGGCATGAGAAACAATTTTATCTTTAATTATTCGGCCATTAATATAAAAATACTGTTGATCCGCCTGCCCTCTTGAAAAAGTAGGCAACCCAAACCAGCCCCACATTTGAATATCATCCAGATCAGCATTAACAGCTACCGAATGATTAATGAATTCTTGGCCAAAAAACTTCGCCATCCTGCGCTCTTTGTCTTCTTTAGAGATCGCAGCACGCAATTGATACTGCACACGCTGATTATGCCGCAAAGTAAAAGCTATATCATATCGGCTTAAGGCAATTTTTTTAACGACTTCATCAATACGGCTAAATTCTGTTTTTTCTGTGCGCAAAAACTTTCGGCGAGCAGGCGTATTGAAAAAAAGTTCACGAACATCGACGGTCGTTCCTACAGTGTGTGGTGAAGGCGAAACCACAGGTTTCATATCAGCCCCTTCACAATAAACTCGCCATCCCGGACTTTCTTCCGCAGTTCTTGAAGTAAGTGTCAATTTGGAAACAGAACAAATGGAAGCTAATGCTTCACCTCTGAAGCCCAGAGTTTCTACAGCCTCAAGATCCCCCAGTGCTTCAATCTTGCTAGTCGCATGCCGTGAAAGCGCTAAAGATAAATCTGACTGAGAAATACCTATACCATTATCCCTTACGCATAATCTTTTAACACCTCCATTTTCCACCTCCACGGTGATGGTATCTGCACCGGCATCAAGACTATTCTCTAATAACTCTTTAACAACAGCTGACGGTCTCTCTACCACCTCGCCAGCTGCTATCTGGTTGGCGAGGCGTGGCGGGAGTAGCCTGATATGTTTTGAGTGAACCTTTTTAGGTGTTGACTGTTTCATGTGCATAAGATTAAACACTCATTCATAACAAAACAAGTAATATTCAGGATAAATTTATCAACCCTATCTTCCTCTGAACGGACACTATTAATCTCTAACTATTACTAAGGTATTTGTAACTCAACACCAGTCAATAAACGCTCAGAGCTTTTCATTTTATTAATGGCCATAATTTTTTTAAAAGATGTTCCAAACCTCTTAGCAATAGCCAATAACGTATCACCCTTTCGTACTTTATAAGTTTGATAATCCCGAATTTTTAAAACCTGCTCCACATAAATGTCAGCCGATGAATCAAGATTATTTATAGCCTGTAAAGTTTTAACAGAAAGATTAAAATGCTGGGCAATTTTTGACAGAGTGTCTCCTTGTTTCACTTTATAGGTTAATGCTGATTTTTTCATCGACTCTCTACTTTTTACGAGCAATGTGCCAGCAGGGGGATACTTATTTAAATACGACGTGATACCAGATTCAATACTGCGGGCAAAACGATGTTGATACAATTTAGATGTCAGAAGTCTTGCATCTGCAGGTGTAGTAATAAAACCTGTCTCAATAAGAAGTGACGGAATATCTGGTGACTTCAAGACAATAAACGCAGCTCTGCCAACCTTTTTAGTATGAATCTTCACATGCGATGACTTCAGAGAATCTAGTAAAAAGTCTCCAAGTATAACGCTGTGTGCGATGGTGTTATTGATAGATAAATCTAATAGAATGCGTGCGAGCTTATCACTTTTTCCATTTAAATTTATACCGCTGACACCTCCTATCAAAGATTCATTGTTTTCCCTGTTAGCCAGCCAGCGTCCTGTTTCAGATGATGCTCCATGATTAGATAAGGCAAACAACATAACCCCTCTCGCTTTAGAGGTTCTTAGTGAATTTGCATGAATTGAAATAAATAAATCCGCTTTATTTTTTCTGGCAAAATTTATTCTTCCTCTTAACGATACAAAAGAATCACCGTTTCTGGTTAAAATAGCTTTAACTCCTGTCTCTTTATTTAGCAAGTCCTCCAAATCCTGCGCGATGGATAAAACGACATTTTTTTCTTGATATCGACGGTAGCCCACCGCCCCTGGGTCTTTTCCTCCATGGCCTGGGTCTATTACTACCACCACATCTCGAGCCGTGCGTGGAAATATTTTTGCCGCTGGTGAAGCCTTGGCATGCTTGTAAGAAGTATTTGTTTTCGAAAAGGTGTCTCCAAAAACAATCTCAAGCTGATATTCCCTGCTCCTTTTTTCTTTAATCAGGTAAACTTTCGACTTAACAGCTTTGGTCAAATCAAAAACAACTCTCACAGTTTTTTTATTATGCCTGCTCCACCTAATATTCTTTACCGGCATATTAATTAGCGATGGATTACTCACATGTTTGTATAACATGTTTTTAAAATCAACCACCAAGCGTTCGGGATTTTTCAGTGTAAACCAGTAGTACAAAGGTTTATAAGACAAACGTATAAGTATACGCGAATGCCCGTTTATATATCTTGTATTAATAGATTTTACCATAGTACGGGCTTCTGAAAAGGAGGAGAAGCTAATTAACACAACAAATAGAAAACCCCATACCAAATACTTATGAACATAAGTATGCATTTGTCGTTCAAACCAACAACTAGCTTGTTTTATTTTATGCAACGATTTTCTTAATATGTAAAATAGTCTTGATCTCGGTTTTAAATCAATCCCTGAAGTATTAATGTTTTTTAATATAAGCATTCATAAGACCACATTAAATAAACTCTATTGCCTTTGCTCCATGAACGGAATTTGCCGTAACTGTAACACGACGACTACAAGAGGCATATTCTATATTTACGTCAATATCAGAACGGTTGAGCCACCCTTCACCACGTTCTGGCCACTCAACAAGACATAATGAATCCTGCTCAAAATAATCCCTGGCGCCCATCAATTCTAACTCCTCCGGAGTACCTAGCCGATAAAGGTCAAAGTGATAAGCGTATTTATTCTCTTGTAATTCATACGGCTCTACTAGTGTGAAAGTTGGGCTTTTAACTGCACCTTTATGACCTAACCCTCTTAATATGCCACGACACAATGTTGTTTTACCAGCCCCAAGACGCCCATAAAGATACACAATTCCTTTTCCCTGCAAACCGACAGCAAGCAAACTTCCAAAATTTTCCATAGGCTTTTCGCCCGTTAGCTCAACACGTTTTTCTGTCAAATACACCATATTCGCTTATCTGTTTTTACCTGCCAACTGGTTTAATTCAGCTCTGATTAATGGTATAAGTTCTGTAGCACGCAAGCCCACTTTACCCGGCAGTTTTTTTACTATTTCATCACCTGATTTTGCATGAAGATACACAGCCAGGCAAGCACTTAAAAAAGTATTATACCCTTGCGCCAACAACCCTCCAAGAAATCCGCTAAGAATATCCCCTACACCTGCAACAGCCATACAACCATTGCCATACTGGCATACCTTTACTTGAAAACCATCGGAAATTAAAGAGCCTGAACCTTTTAAAATAACAAAACCACCCAGTTTATGCTGCAATTGCTTCAATACTACAAACCGATCACTTTGAATCTGTTTTGTAGTTACTCCCAATAAACGTGCAGCTTCTCCGGGGTGTGGTGTAAACAGATTGTTTGCTTCACGATTAACTAGACTTGCATCTTTAGAGATAAGGTTAAGCGCATCTGCATCGTAAACAATAGAAGCATTAATTTTTTTCAATTGCTTCAAAATTTTTATTCCCCACGTTGAATTACCAAGCCCTGGACCAACAACTATTGATGTATTTTCTTCAACAAGATCTTTCACCTCAAACAACATATGATCATACACCATCAACTCAGGACAACGAGCCAACAAGGGTAAAAGATTTTCCTTTTTGGTTAGCACTTTAATTTTACCTGCCCCTGAGTTCAGAGCAGATTCTGCCGCCATGATAATAGCTCCACCCATGCCTGTATCTCCACCAATAAGTAGCACATTACCATAACTGCCTTTATTGGTATTATCATGTCTTGGCTTTAACGATCCAAAGTCTTTTGATGGGTTTATCAGCCTTACTTCATTATCCACCTTTTTATAAATATCTTCTGGTAATTCAAGATCAGCGTAATAAACTTTTCCACATAACTGTTTTCCATCACCAGTAAATAAACCACGCTTTAAAGTTATTATTGAAACAGTATGTGTTGCATGTACAGCAACTCCCATTACACAACCACTATCAGCAGACAGCCCTGAAGGAATATCGACCGACATCACTGGCCAGCCAAGTACGTTAATCCAACGAACAATCCGCTCATAAGCTTCTGATATCCGACCGTTTAGCCCTGTACCCAAAAGCGCATCGACAATCACATTATACTGACTATCTTCATCAGGTAATTCATCATTACAAAAATGCAGACATCCTCCATTTTCTTCAAAAGCCTTCCAGGCAAGTCTGGCAGGCCCCCGTAATTCATTTGGGTGCTTAACGGCAATTACTTTCAGGCGAATATTTATTTTTTGTGCATAATTTGCAACCACATAACCATCTCCTGCATTGTTTCCTGCACCACAAAAAATATACAACACTCCTTTTTTTTTAAGGTGTGGCCAGCAAGATATCAGCCTGTTAAATACTGCTTTTCCGGCTTGCTGCATCAACAAAAAACTATCAGCACCAGCAAGACCATCTATAAATTGTGATTGTTTTGCCGTGTAAAGAAGACTCTGATTAAGCTTACTTATATGCATATCTGGTACCTGGATCAAAAAACTAATATCAAAAATACTATACGCACAAAGAGCGTTCATATACCAACTGACATTAACTTAAGAGCTAAAGCACGGAGTCTGTTGCAAAAATAATTTCGTCTTTACTGATTTCCTCCAGAGGTAAACCTTCTGATTGTCTCAGAAACTCTTTGTCTTAATGCAATGCTACCTCGGTTCTGTAATAATTGCTGAGTTCCTGCTTCTTGCAAATAGACTGTTGCAGTCTGGTAAAAAAGATCTCCTTCGGTAATACCCTCGCTATTTTTCATTCTGATTAATATACGATCCAAAGCAAGCATTTTTATAAACCTAGAAGGATCATCGTATACCATATTCTGCAACGTTATTAAAGATACGTTATTGTTTAATAACACTTCGTTTCTAATAGAAGAAAAAGGATCTGTAGAGAGATTCTGTAATGTTTCTACTTTTGTTGCGCTGCTTTTAGCAACTTCTTTTCTGATAAAATAATCTGAGTCACGACTTAAAATACTTAATGTTTCTGGGTCTCTTGTGCGACTTACCAGCACTCGCCGGATGGATCTAAGTTTATCCTGAGCAAGATAAACAGATGAATCTGAATCCAGATAGAAAAGGCCGGCTGCCGTATATCTAATCGACACATTACCATTTCTGGACGCTCTACCAAAACTTAGCACACTATTGCTATTATACACCAGATCCTTTAACTGATAATGGTCCATTACTGAGGCAACAAAACCACCCACACTACCCACAATTGATACCGACATAAAAGCCATTGACATATAGCCTAAAATATTAGCGGCTTTGGCTACCTGGCTATTTTGAGCAATAACTGAATTTGTAGCCATTGATACATCCAGTGAGGAAGAGGCCGCTTGGGTTACACCAGATAACATTGATCCTGCACCTGAAGTAAGAATCATTGACCCTGTAACAGCCCCTAGTCCTGTAATCACTGTTGCGGCTGGAATTGCAGAAAAAACACCTATAGCAAATGCAGATACCCCGTTAGCGATACCAAAGGCATCACTGGCAATTGCAAGGGCTTTATTTCCCGGTCTGGCTGTAGCTGATATCTGAAGTGACCCACTTGCCAATCCTATAGCAGCAGAGCCAATACCGAGAACAGCTCCAACATTACCTGAGAATACGCCAAAATTAGCTACATCCAATACCTCTGAAACTGAGGCAGTAACCGCTGATGCCACAGGCAGAAAAAAAGCTGAAGCGACGGCCATCACCATACTTAAAGCACCAAAAGCATAACCTGCCCATTTAGGCATATGACCTGTAGGGTCAGTATTCATTACCGGATTATTACCACCAAACCCGTAACCATCCATCTTTTTAAACGGGCTGTAACTATCACGACTCATAAAGTGTCTGTAGACCGGATTATAAGCGCGATAACCACCACCTAAAAACTGATAGCCTGTAGCAAAGTCAGTCATCTGACCATCAAATCCCGGCTGGTGATTTTTCCACCACGGTGCTTGTATCGCCTGTACTGACTGTGCCAAAGCCTGTTTGTTATTCTTTAATAGGTCGTCATTCATGCCATAGGGACTATAGACATGGTCACTAACTTTCTGACCTGTTGCATCTAGTGAGGCAATCACATCACCTTTATAATCATGCAGATACCAGCGGGTAATTTTGCCATCCTCAACATGTGCAATTGTCGCCAGCTCAGCGCTAGTATGCGTTTTACCTTGAGCATCATTTTGCACCTGTTCAGCAATCATATTTCCCTGATACACCATATACAAAGGTGCCTGTATAGCAGCTCCTTTGCTGTTAAACATCTGCTCTGAAACCTGATGACCTGCACTGTCATAAAACCAGACTGTATGCTCCCCTGTTTGTTTGTGGGTAAAACCATCTTCAAACCCTCTGGCGTTGTAGTGCAAAATATTACCATCAGCATCTTTGATAATTCTGCCCAAACCGTCATAAGTCAGTGTTTTTGGTGCGGTGCTAAAATGGGAAACACTGGCTGACCAGCGAGTGTTAAAGGCCGTCATCCGGTGCGGGTCATAACTGTCATTAGTGCGCATGTCATAACTATAATCTGTTGTTTTAGTCACAGATTTTCCACCGGATGTCATTAACTGCTCAGATACCGTTCGGATATTATTCCAGTCATCAAACGTATAGTGTTGTGCTTTAATGATCGGCGGTACTGTCAGAGTGCTTCCCGACAAATCTGTATCTCTTGGGCATAAAATACTGGCAACACCTGATCTACCTGTCACACTACACGTCATCGCGGTCAGACTATTAGTGTTTTTATCGTAACTGTAAGTCTGAGTGGCGCTATTGCCCTTCTCCCAACGGGTGAAAGTTAAAATGTTGTGACTTTGCAGATCATAGGTATAACTTAACTGCTGCAACACCTTATTGCCTTCTTTATCTATGGTACTGGCCAGATTCCCAAAATCATCATAAACAAATTCTCTGGCAGTACCAGCACCATTAATCACCGCGGTTAAACGACCAAAAAATGGATCGTAAGTATCTGAGGCCAGCAGCACAGCCTTTGTCTGCCCCAGCAAAGTCACTTGTGCCTGCAATACCCTGCCATACCTGTCATGTATTGCTGTGTATCTGTCTCCGGCTAAATCAGTAACAGACATAGGCTCACCATAACGATCATAAGTCATTGACTCTATACCGCTCGGATAACGGATACCTGTAGGTGATTTAAGCTTTTGGGGAGCCGTGCGGGTAATTTTAATCAACCGCCCTGTGTTTTCATCATAATCGTAATGCAGGTGACCGATTGTATCTTCTTCATCAGTTAACGCCCAAGTTGCGGGATCATAGCTATACGTGGCATAAACAACACCATCTACCGCCTCGCTGGTTTTTGCAAAACTGTTATAGGTATATGTAAATACATGAGACTTATTAGTTTTTGTAGCAGGTGTGATCATGCTCAACAGACGACCGTCAGCATCATAGGTGTATCTATCTCTATTACCATACTCATCAGCCTGCCAAGCAAGGTTACCTTCTTCATCATAACCACGCTTACCTAGCACATGGCAGGTACTTTGGTCGGCAGGCTGAACACAACGAGATACTTTATTACCCACTACATTAAAACTGTCGTGAATAAGACTACCATCTGGAGCAATTGTTGCCACCATATTTCCCTGTTGCCACGTCCAGTGTGTTTGTGCACCATTGGGCTGTGTCTGCTCAATGCGCCTGCCCTGTCCGTCATACTGTATTGTCATTGTTGACAACCAAGCCTTGGCAGCAATCGCATCATTCACAAAGGCAAGCAACCCATTATTGCCGGGTAACGAAAGTAATCCATAGCTTTGCAGAGATTTTAAACTGTCAGCCGGCTGTAACTTCCCTTCGAGTGAAACCAGCTTCTTTTTCAGCTCACCGGTATAGATTGCCTTTCCGTTGACCTGCGCATCAGATGCTAACGCAAACTGGTAATTTGCCACCGGTTTGCCTAGGGTATTGGATTGAACAACATTGAGTATCGGACTCAGCTTTTCGCTCTTATCAGCAGTATCAGTACCGACACTGTAACTTATTAACAACATTTGCGGATCATTACGCACCCTTACGCTAACGGTGCCATCTGGAGAACGCTCCCACACCAGCCGGTTAAGTGTGTCATAGCCATAGGTTGTGGTCAGCGAAATGGTTTTACCATTATTATCTGCAGCATGATATTTTGTTTCACTGGCTAGCTTACCGGTTATGGTATACGCTGAGCTGCTGTCTTCTATCCAGCCCGCTTTACCCGCCATCGGAAGCATTGCCTGATTTTTGTAACGATGCCAGGTCGATATCACCTTTTGAGCTTTACCACTGCCTCCATAAACTGTTTTTTGTTGTGAACCGCTGGGTAATGTTTTAACCGCAGACAACTCCTTACGGGTAGAAATAAAAGTCCATTTAATGCTTTCAGAATGACCACCTGTAACCGGTGTAATCACTTCCTTTACCGGCCTGTTCCAGATGTCATAACTCCAGACTCTGTGTAATGTTTTTAATGTATCATCATCGGAAATTTTTACACCGGTGGTCAGTGAATATACAGATTTTCCTAACGACAACCCCCCGTCATCACCCGACTCTGCCCTTAACTGCTGTGCCACCTCTTTTATATCAGCCGGCGCCTGTTCAGGTACCACCTCAACATCGGTAGTACGAGTATGATTGTCCGCATCAATAACATGAGTAATACTGAACGTCATTTTCTCCGAGACACCGCCTGTCTCTTGCATCAAGCTGGCACTGACCAATGGTTTTTGCAGCGGATACCGAGTTACCGTCAAACGGGTAAGCTGTCCGTAAACCGGACTTTTCTGATCAGGGTTGTATTGATAATCTGTCGTTGTGGTTATCTGATTTTCTGATAATTCGGGTAACGGCTGACCAGATTGTAAGTTTTCTACTGAAGTCCGAGGCAAAGTACCCGTTGTTTTAGTACTCACCTGCCAGTTACCTGCAAGAGGCGATGTATCCAACCCTACATCATTAATAAAACGTTCTCGGCTAAATAAATCAGACTGAGTCGGTTCTCGGTTGTTTTGTGTTTTCTCTTTTGCTTGTTCCCACTGATGTTGTAATAACTGCTGATACTGCTGAACACGTGATTTATATATACCTGCGACCGGAATAAGCCGGTAATTAAACTCTACCTCTTCTGCGGGTGTCGTATCATCCGTACTGATAAAACGTTCAAACGGCACACTGCCCTGCGGGGTCTCGGTGGCAGGTAACTGCACCAGCTTTTCCGGCAATGTTACCTGTGGCCAGTGCGGATCCATTTTCGGGCAATGATTATCTCCCTGTGGCGGACAATACCGAATAAAGGTCTGTCTTCCATAAGCATCCTCTTTCCAGATCACCTGACCATTTTTATCATATTTGCTCTGCTGCAACACTTTTGCAGGAGCTACAGCACTGTCATTGCCCTGACTCGTTGTCGAATAAAGAGTCTTTGTCGTTTCTTGAGGTAGCGAATAGGTCGGTTGCAATTGCGCAAACGTGGTTCCTTTCCACGGCAAATAGTTGATTTCATTTTTAGCGATTAAACTGTGTCGCAAATCTTCTGTTTGTGTTACTGACAGGGGCAAATGGTATTTATTATAAGTCGTTGTCGTTTTTGTTAATCCATTGTCACTGGAAACGGTGTAAGTGTAATCATCTGCACGATCAAACAGGTTATCTTTACCCGGCTCGTTACTGACTCCGCTTAGATACCCCATATAATTATGCTGATCCGTCGGGCTGCCACTGTACTGATACCATACTCGACGAACCGGAATCATTTTCTTATTTTCAGGCGCCGGTGTTGTTATTTGTTCAGTGACTACCGGCATGCGGGCTTTGTTAAAACCTGCAGGTAACCCCTGAGGCTGTAACGTATCATGATCTGACTCATCGTTATACATAAAGGTGGTGGTTTCACCAGAAGGCTGTGTCACTGTTTTTAGTAGCCAAGGACGACCACCCTCCCCATCATAACTAAAGCTGATGGTATCCGATTCAGCATTTTCTGCTTCATCTGTCGATAGAGAAGGAATAACTATAGACTGCACTATCGGCTTACCGGCAAGGTCACTCATATGCAAAACAATATTTTGTTTTCCGTGTACCGTTACATCATCGCCACTATAGGTTACCCGCACACCATTATCCTGACACTGATTAACAGCACTGTTAACCTGTGCCTGTGTTAACGGGTGGGCACACATATAGAGTAAACGCCGAGTGGTATCCTGAGGACCATGCCGGTCATAATAAAACCATACCCGCTGACCGCCTCTGTCTTCTTCCCAGTCCTCATAACCGTATTGCAAATGTTCTCGAGTGCCCGTTGCAGTCGCTATTGTCCAGTCGCCCGGCTCGCCGGTAATGGTAACATCTCCTAACTTATGACGCAGGGGATGCCAATAAGAATTTCTCTCTGTATCACGGTCATTTACCATGGTAAAGCTATGACCATCACCGGTTGTTATATCTGTGGTCTTATGACCCAAAACTTCTGACGTCGACGGTGTTTCCATCCCAACATTAAACGACCAATGTGGTCCTAGTCCTAAAGTATCCGGACCCCGTGCTGATGTACCTCCTGCATACGAAAGCGTTAATTCTCGCCTACTTTGACCTAGGTTGTACAATGCACTGGCAACAGTAAAACCAAACGAGGCTACACCCGTTCTTGGGTCCACGGATGCATTGGCCGCATCATGAAAGTTAGTGGCATTTGATGGCATAGCTGTTGAGCCATCGGCCAGAACAGGTAAATGTGTTAATGGCGATATTTGAGATTCAGACGGTTTGGGCAACCTGAAATTTTGCCATGTATGCCGAACAGTTGACTCAGAAGCTAATGCCATATGATTAACGTCATTTGCATATTTGTGCAAAACATGAACAGTTGTGGCAGCCTGTGCACAGGGCACCAATTGCTCAAAAGGCAGGATAAAAGCAGGTACTACCGCCAGAGCCATGAGAAATTTTTTATAAAACAAAAAAAGATTATTACCAATGTTAGATAATTTTTCCCGCACAGTTCAACCTGTTCAATTATTTTTTGAGGATAATATCTAAGGTAGAACAGCAGAAAATATTGTCTGTACGTATAAAACCACAAAAAAATAAAGGTAATAGTTTATTTAATACTTGTCATACATCAGAATTTTTTAATATTGATGATAGGTTATAATAACTACTCATATTTATACAGGTGGCACTCCATATAATCTCTTTTGCAAACACACTGGCTAGTATATTTTAATCTAAACTACCCAATGTACTACTACAAAAAACCCTTTTCTTTACTCAAAGGTCTGCACCAATAAGACTTCTAATTGTGCTCTCTACCCTATTCCTGAGTTGATTATTGTTTCTACCCCTTAACACATTTCGAACACTTCTATTTTGCAAATAAGTTATTGCATCTAGGTTTTTATTAATCCCCCTCTCTTGCGCCTCGGCCTGATACCCTTGCAAGATATTCTCCTCACGTCTAGCAATAATTCTTATGCGTTCAGATTCATCATGTTGTGACATATACATCAGCGTTTCATGATTTGCATACGCGTGCTCTGCCACAATAGTTCTGATATCCTCTTCAGGATCACGAGAGAGAATATTCAATGCATTTGCACTGGTTGAAGAATTTAGAGCGGTATGATACCTGACTGCTGAATCTGAATCGAGAGCCAAAATATCTAATATCTGAGCATGTGTTGTGCATCTTGCCAGCATTCCCCTGACAATCGCAAACCGGTCTCTTGCAAGAGGCAAGGAAGAAGGGAAATCCAGATCACTTGAGAAAGCAGCCAGAACTCTCAATTTTACATTACCACTCTTCGGATTTCCTACCCTCGATTCTATGTGATAAATGTCCATTGTTGAGGCAACAAAACCACCCACACTACCTACAATTGATACTGGCATAAGAGCCATTGACATATAGCCTAAAATATTAGCGGCTTTAGCCACTTGGCTGTTTTGACCGATAACCGAATTACTAGCCATTGACACATCCATTGAGGAAGAGGCAGCCTGGGTAGCACCAGATAACATTGCTCCTGCACCTGAAGTAATAATCATCGACCCTGTAACAGCCCCCAGCCCTGTAATCACTTTTGCGGCCGGAATTGCAGTTAAGGCACCCATAGTAAATGCAGATAACCCATTAGCAATACCAAAAGTATCGCTGGAAATTGCAATGGCTTTATTTCCCGGTTTGGCTGTAGCTAATATCTGAAGCGACCCACTTGCTAATCCCATAATAGTAGAGCCGAGACCAAAAGCAGCAGATACAATATTACCTTCAAGATTAGCTATATTCAGTGCCACTGAAACTGGGGTAATCACCGCTGATGCCACAGGCAGAAAAAAAGCTGAAGCGACGGTCATCACCATACCTAAAACACCAAAAGCATAACCTGCCCATTTAGGCATATGACCTGTAGGGTCAGTATTCATTACCGGATTATTACCACCAAACCCGTAACCATCCATCTTTTTAAACGGGCTGTAACTATCACGACTCATAAAGTGTCTGTAGACCGGATTATAAGCACGATAACCACCACCTAAAAACTGATAACCTGTAGCAAAGTCAGTCATCTGACCATCAAATCCCGGCTGGTGGTTTTTCCACCACGGCGCCTGTGCTACCTGTACTGACTGTGCCAAAGCCTGTTTGTTATTCTTTAATAGGTCGTCATTCATGCCATAGGGACTATAGACATGGTCACTAACTTTCTGACCTGTTGCATCTAGTGAGGCAATCACATCACCTTTATAATCATGCAGATACCAGCGGGTAATTTTGCCATCCTCAACATGTGCAATTGTCGCCAGCTCAGCGCTAGTATGCGTTTTACCTTGAGCATCATTTTGCACCTGTTCAGCAATCATATTTCCCTGATACACCATATACAAAGGTGCCTGTATAGCAGCTCCTTTGCTGTTAAACATCTGCTCTGAAACCTGATGACCTGCACTGTCATAAAACCAGACTGTATGCTCCCCTGTTTGTTTGTGGGTAAAACCATCTTCAAACCCTCTGGCGTTGTAGTGCAAAATATTACCATCAGCATCTTTGATAATTCTGCCCAAACCGTCATAAGTCAGTGTTTTTGGTGCGGTGCTAAAATGGGAAACACTGGCTGACCAGCGAGTGTTAAAGGCCGTCATCCGGTGCGGGTCATAACTGTCATTAGTGCGCATGTCATAACTATAATCTGTTGTTTTAGTCACAGATTTTCCACCGGATGTCATTAACTGCTCAGATACCGTTCGGATATTATTCCAGTCATCAAACGTATAGTGTTGTGCTTTAATGATCGGCGGTACTGTCAGAGTGCTTTCCGACAAATCTGTATCTCTTGGGCATAAAATACTGGCAACACCTGATCTACCTGTCACACTACACGTCATCGCGGTCAGACTATTAGTGTTTTTATCGTAACTGTAAGTCTGAGTGGCGCTATTGCCCTTCTCCCAACGGGTGAAAGTTAAAATGTTGTGACTTTGCAGATCATAGGTATAACTTAACTGCTGCAACACCTTATTGCCTTCTTTATCTATGGTACTGGCCAGATTCCCAAAATCATCATAAACAAATTCTCTGGCAGTACCAGCACCATTAATCACCGCGGTTAAACGACCAAAAAATGGATCGTAAGTATCTGAGGCCAGCAGCACAGCCTTTGTCTGCCCCGGCAAAGTCACTTGTGCCTGCAATACCCTGCCATACCTGTCATGTATTGCTGTGTATCTGTCTCCGGCTAAATCAGTAACAGACATAGGCTCACCATAACGATCATAAGTCATTGACTCTATACCGCTTGGATAACGGATACCTGTAGGTGATTTAAGCTTTTGGGGAGCCGTGCGGGTAATTTTAATCAACCGCCCTGTGTTTTCATCATAATCGTAATGCAGGTGACCGATTGTATCTTCTTCATCAGTTAACGCCCAAGTTGCGGGATCATAGCTATACGTGGCATAAACAACACCATCTACCGCCTCGCTAGTTTTTGCAAAACTGTTATAGGTATATGTAAATACATGAGACTTATTAGTTTTTGTAGCAGGTGTGATCATGCTCAACAGACGACCGTCAGCATCATAGGTGTATCTATCTCTATTACCATACTCATCAGCCTGCCAAGCAAGGTTACCTTCGTCATCATAACCACGCTTACCTAGCACATGGCAGGTACTTTGGTCGGCAGGCTGAACACAACGAGATACTTTATTACCCACTACATTAAAACTGTCGTGAATAAGACTGCCATCTGGAGCAATGGTTGCCACCATATTTCCCTGTTGCCACGTCCAGTGTGTTTGTGCACCATTGGGCTGTGTCTGCTCAATGCGCCTGCCCTGTCCGTCATACTGTATTGTCATTGTTGACAACCAAGCCTTGGCAGCAATCGCATCATTCACAAAGGCAAGCAACCCATTATTGCCGGGTAACGAAAGTAATCCATAGCTTTGCAGAGATTTTAAACTGTCAGCCGGCTGTAACTTCCCTTCGAGTGAAACCAGCTTCTTTTTCAGCTCACCGGTATAGATTGCCTTTCCGTTAACCTGCGCATCAGATGCTAACGCAAACTGGTAGTTTGCCACCGGTTTTCCCAGTGTATTGGATTGAACAACATTGAGTATCGGGCTCAGCTTTTCGCTCTTATCAGCAGTATCAGTACCGACACTATAACTTATTAACAACATTTGCGGATCATTACGCACCCTTACGCTAACGGTGCCATCCGGAGAACGCTCCCACACCAGCCGGTTAAGTGTGTCATAGCCATAGGTTGTGGTCAGCGAAATGGTTTTACCATTATTATCTGCAGCATGATATTTTGTTTCACTGGCTAGCTTACCGGTTATGGTATACGTTGAGCTGCTGTCTTCTATCCAGCCCGCTTTACCCGCCATCGGAAGCATTGCCTGATTTTTGTAACGATGCCAAGTCGATATCACCTTTTGAGCTTTACCACTGCCTCCATAAACTGTTTTTTGTTGTGAACCGCCAGGTAATGTTTTAACCGCAGACAACTCCTTACGGGTAGAAATAAAAGTCCATTTAATGCTTTCAGGATGACCACCTGTAACCGGTGTAATCACTTCCTTTACCGGCCTGTTCCAGATGTCATAACTCCAGACTCTGTGTAATGTTTTTAATGTATCATCATCGGAAATTTTTACACCGGTGGTCAGTGAATATACAGATTTTCCTAACGATAACCCCCCGTCATCACCCGACTCTGCCCTTAACTGCTGTGCCACCTCTTTTATATCAGCCGGCGCCTGTTCAGGTACCACCTCAACATCGGTAGTACGGGTATGATTGTCCGCATCAATAACATGAGTAATACTGAACGTCATTTTCTCCGAGACACCGCCTGTCTCTTGTATTAAGCTGCCACTGACAAATGGTTTTTGCAGCGGATACCGAGTTACCGTCAAACGGGTAAGCTGCCCGTAAACCGGACTTTTCTGATCAGGGTTGTATTGATAATCTGTCGTTGTGGTTATCTGATTTTCTGATAATTCGGGTAACGGCTGACCAGATTGTAAGTTTTCTACTGAAGTCCGAGGCAAAGTACCCGTTGTTTTAGTACTCACCTGCCAGTTACCTGCAAGAGGCGATGTATCCAACCCTACATCATTAATAAAACGTTCTCGGCTAAATAAATCAGACTGAGTCGGTTCTCGGTTGTTTTGTGTTTTCTCTTTTGCTTGTTCCCACTGATGTTGTAATAACTGCTGATACTGCTGAACACGTGATTTATATATACCTGCGACCGGAATAAGCCGGTAATTAAACTCTACCTCTTCTGCGGGTGTCGTATCATCCGTACTGATAAAACGTTCAAACGGCACACTGCCCTGCGGGGTCTCGGTGGCAGGTAACTGCACCAACTTTTCCGGCAATGTTACCTGTGGCCAGTGCGGATCCATTTTCGGGCAATGATTATCTCCCTGTGGCGGACAATACCGAATAAAGGTCTGTCTTCCATAAGCATCCTCTTTCCAGATCACCTGACCATTTTTATCATATTTGCTCTGCTGCAACACTTTTGCAGGAGCTACAGCACTGTCATTGCCCTGACTCGTTGTCGAATAAAGAGTCTTCGTCGTTTCTTCAGGCAGCGAATAGGTCGGTTGCAATTGCGCAAACGTGGTTCCTTTCCATGGCAAATAGTTGATTTCATTTTTAGCGATTAAACTGTGTCGTAAATCATCTGTTTGTGTTACTGATAGCGGCAAATGGTATTTATTATAAGTCGTTGTCGTTTTTGTTAATCCATTGTCACTGGAAACGGTGTAAGTGTAATCATCTGCACGATCAAACAGATTATCTTTACCCGGCTCGTTACTGACTCCGCTTAGATACCCCATATAATTATGCTGATCTGTCGGGCTGCCACTGTACTGATACCATACTCGACGAACCGGAATCATTTTCTTATTTTCAGGCGCCGGTGTTGTTATTTGTTCAGTGACTACCGGCATGCGGGCTTCGTTAAAACCTGCAGGTAACCCCTGAGGTTGTAACGTATCATGATCTGACTCATCGTTATACATAAAGGTGGTGGTTTCACCAGAAGGCTGTGTTACCGTTTTTAGTAGCCAAGGACGACCACCCTCCCCATCATAACTTAAGCTGATGGTATCCGGTTCAGCATTTTCTGCTTCATCTGTCGATAGAGAAGGAATATCTATAGACTGCACTATCGGCTCACCGGCAAGGTCACTCATATGCAAAACAATATTTTGTTTTCCGTGTACCGTTACATCATCGCCACTATAGGTTACCCGCACACCATTATCCTGACACTGATTAACAGCACTGTTAACCTGTGCCTGTGTTAACGGGTGGGCACACATATAGAGTAAACGCCGAGTGGTATCCTGAGGACCATGCCGGTCATAATAAAACCATACCCGCTGACCACCTCTGTCTTCTTCCCAGTCCTCATAACCGTATTGCAAATGTTCTCGACTGCCCGTTGCAGTCGCTATTGTCCAGTCGCCCGGCTCGCCGGTAATGGTAACATCTCCTAACTTATGACGCAGGGGATGCCAATAAGAATTTCCCTCTGTATCACGGTCATTTACCATGGTAAAGCTATGACCATCACCGGTTGTTATATCTGTGGTTTTATGACCTAAAACTTCTGACGTCGACGGTGTTTCCATTCCAACATTAAACGACCAATGTGGTCCTAGTCCTAAAGTATCCGGACCCCGTGCTGATGTACCTCCCGCATACGAAAGCGTTAATTCTCGCCTACTTTGACCTAGGTTGTACAATGCACTGGCAACAGTAAAACCAAACGAGGCTACACCCGTTCTTGGGTCCACGGATGCATTGGCCGCATCATGAAAGTTAGTGGCATTTGATGGCATAGCTGTTGAGCCATCGGCCAGAACAGGTAAATGTGTTAATGGCGATATTTGAGATTCAGACGGTTTGGGCAACCTGAAATTTTGCCATGTATGCTGAACAGTTGACTCAGAAGCTGATGCCATATGATTCACGGCATTTGCATGTTTGTGCAAAACATGAACAGTTGTGGCAGCCTGTGCACAAGACACAAGTTGTTCAAAAGGCAGGATAAAAGCAGGTACTACCGCCAGAGCCATGAGAAATTTTTTATAAAACAAAAAAAGATTATTACAAATGTAAGATAATTTTTCCCGCACTGTTCAACCTGTTCAATTATTTTTTAAGGATAAGAGCAAAAGTAGAACAGCAGAAAAATATTGTCTGTACGTATGAGACCATAAAAAACAAAGGCAATAGTTTATTTAGTGCTTGTTATACATCATAATTTATTGATATAAATGATAGATTATAGTAACTACTCATATTTATACAGGTGGCAGTCCATATAATCTCTTTTGCAAACACACTGGCTAGTATATTTTAATCTAAACTACCCAATGTACTACTACAAAAAAACCTTTTCTTTACTCAATTTCTTCACCAATAAGACTTCTAATTGTGCTCTCTACCCTATTCCTGAGTTGATTATTGTTTCTACCCCTTAACACATTTCGAACATTTCTATTTTGCAAATAATTTACTGCAACTTGGTTATTATAACCCCCTCCCTCTTGCGTCTCGGCCTGATACCTTTGCAAGGTATTCACACGACGTGTACCAAAAACTCTTACAACTTCAGAGTCATCATTTTGTGACATATCCGTCAGTATTTCCCGATTTAAATACGGGTGGTCTACCACACTAATTCTGACATCCTCTTCAGGATCACGAGAGAGCATATTCAATGCATTTGCACTTATTGCATAATTTTCAGCAGTAAACTTCCTGACTGTTAAATCTGAATCGAGAGCCAAAATATCTAATATATGACTATGTGTTGTGCGGTATGCCAGCATTTGCCTGACTCTCGCAAACCGGTCTCTTGTAAGAAGCAAGGAAGAAGGGAAATCCAGATCACTTGAGAAAGCAGCCACAACTCTCAAGTTTACATTACCACTCTTCGGATTTCCTACCCTCGATTCTATGTGATAAATGTCCATTGTTGAGGCAACAAAACCACCCACACTACCTACAATTGATACTGGCATAAGAGCCATTGACATATAGCCTAAAATATTAGCGGCTTTAGCCACTTGGCTGTTTTGACTGATAACCGAATTACTAGCCATTGACACATCCATTGAGGAAGAGACAGCCTGGGTAACACCAGACAACATTGTTCCTGCACCTGAAGTAATAATCATCGACCCTGTAACAGCCCCCAGCCCTGTAATCACTTTTGCGGCCGGAATTGCAGTTAGGGCACCCATAGTAAATGCAGATAACCCATTAGCAATACCAAAAGTATCGCTGGAAATTGCAAGGGCTTTATTTCCCGGTTTGGCTGTAGCTGATATCTGAAGCGACCCACTTGCCAGTCCCATAATAGCAGAGCCGAGACCAAAAGAAGCAGATACAATATTACCTTCAAGATTAGCTATATTCAGTGCCACTGAAACTGGGGTAATCACCGCTGATGCCACAGGCAGTAAAACAGCTGAAGCGACGGCCATCACCATACTTAAAGCACCAAAAGCATAACCTGCCCATTTAGGCATATGACCTGTAGGGTCAGTATTCATTACCGGATTATTACCACCAAACCCGTAACCATCCATCTTTTTAAACGGGCTGTAACTATCACGACTCATAAAGTGTCTGTAGACCGGATTATAAGCGCGATAACCACCACCTAAAAACTGATAGCCTGTAGCAAAGTCAGTCATCTGACCATCAAATCCCGGCTGGTGATTTTTCCACCACGGTGCTTGTATCGCCTGTACTGACTGTGCCAAAGCCTGTTTGTTATTCTTTAATAGGTCGTCATTCATGCCATAGGGACTATAGACATGGTCACTAACTTTCTGACCTGTTGCATCTAGTGAGGCAATCACATCACCTTTATAATCATGCAGATACCAGCGGGTAATTTTGCCATCCTCAACATGTGCAATTGTCGCCAGCTCAGCGCTAGTATGCGTTTTACCTTGAGCATCATTTTGCACCTGTTCAGCAATCATATTTCCTTGATACACCATATACAAAGGTGCCTGTATAGCTGCTCCTTTGCTGTTAAACATCTGCTCTGAAACCTGATGACCTGCACTGTCATAAAACCAGACTGTATGTTCCCCTGTTTGTTTGCGGGTAAAACCATCTTCAAACCCTCTGGCGTTGTAGTGCAAAATATTACCATCAGCATCTTTGACAATTCTGCCCAAACCGTCATAAGTCAATGTTTTTGGTGCGGTGCTAAAATGGGAAACACTGGCTGACCAGCGAGTGTTAAAGGCCGTCATCCGGTGCGGGTCATAACTGTCATTAGTGCGCATGTCATAACTATAATCTGTTGTTTTAGTCACAGATTTTCCACCGGATGTCATTAACTGCTCAGATACCATTCGGATATTATTCCAGTCATCAAACGTATAGTGTTGTGCTTTAATAATTGGCGGTACTGTCAGAGTGCTTCCCGACAAATCTGTATCTCTTGGGCATAAAATACTGGCAACACCTGATCTACCTGTCACACTACACGTCATCGCAGTCAGATTATTAGTGTTTTTATCGTAACTGTAAGTCTGAGTGGCACTATTGCCCTTCTCCCAACGGGTGAAAGTTAAAATGTTGTGACTTTGCAGATCATAGGTATAACTTAACTGCTGCAACACCTTATTGCCTTCTTTATCTATGGTACTGGCCAGATTCCCAAAATCATCATAAACAAATTCTCTGGCAGTACCTGCGCCATTAATCACCGCGGTTAAACGACCAAAGAATGGATCGTAAGTATCTGAGGCCAGCAGCAAAGCCTTTGTCTGCCCCGACAAAGTCACTTGTGCCTGCAATACCCTGCCATACCTGTCATGTATTGCTGTGTATCTGTCTCCGGCTAAATCAGTAACAGACATAGGCTCACCATAACGATCATAAGTCATTGACTCTATACCGCTCGGATAACGGATACCTGTAGGTGATTTAAGCTTTTGGGGAGCCGTGCGGGTAATTTTAATCAACCGCCCTGTGTTTTCATCATAATCGTAATGCAGGTGACCGATTGTATCTTCTTCATCAGTTAACGCCCAAGTTGCGGGATCATAGCTATACGTGGCATAAACAACACCATCTACCGCCTCGCTAGTTTTTGCAAAACTGTTATAGGTATATGTAAATACATGAGACTTATTAGTTTTTGTAGCAGGTGTGATCATGCTCAACAGACGACCGTCAGCATCATAGGTGTATCTATCTCTATTACCATACTCATCAGCCTGCCAAGCAAGGTTACCTTCTTCATCATAACCACGCTTACCTAGCACATGGCAGGTACTTTGGTCGGCAGGCTGAACACAACGAGATACTTTATTGCCCACTACATTAAAACTGTCGTGAATAAGACTGCCATCTGGAGCAATTGTTGCCACCATATTTCCCTGTTGCCACGTCCAGTGTGTTTGTGCACCATTGGGCTGTGTCTGCTCAATGCGCCTGCCCTGTCCGTCATACTGTATTGTCATTGTTGACAACCAAGCCTTGGCAGCAATCGCATCATTCACAAAGGCAAGCAACCCATTATTGCCGGGTAACGAAAGTAATCCATAGCTTTGCAGAGATTTTAAACTGTCAGCCGGCTGTAACTTCCCTTCGAGTGAAACCAGCTTCTTTTTCAGCTCACCGGTATAGATTGCCTTTCCGTTAACCTGCGCATCAGATGCTAACGCAAACTGGTAATTTGCCACCGGTTTTCCCAGTGTATTGGATTGAACAACATTGAGTATCGGACTCAGCTTTTCGCTCTTATCAGCAGTATCAGTACCGACACTGTAACTTATTAACAACATTTGCGGATCATTACGCACCCTTACGCTAACGGTGCCATCCGGAGAACGCTCCCACACCAGCCGGTTAAGTGTGTCATAGCCATAGGTTGTGGTCAGCGAAAGGGTTTTACCATTATTATCTGCAGCATGATATTTTGTTTCACTGGCTAGCTTACCGGTTATGGTATACGTTGATCTACTGTCTTCTATCCAGCCCACTTTACCCGCCATCGGAAGCATTGCCTGATTTTTGTAACGATGCCAAGTCGATATCACCTTTTGAGCTTTACCACTGCCTCCATAAACTGTTTTTTGTTGTGAACCGCCAGGTAATGTTTTAACCGCAGACAACTCCTTACGGGTAGAAATAAAAGTCCATTTAATGCTTTCAGAATGACCACCTGTAACCGGTGTAATCACTTCCTTTACCGGCCTGTTCCAGATGTCATAACTCCAGGCTCTGTGTAATGTTTTTAATGTATCATCATCGGAAATTTTTACACCGGTGGTCAGTGAATATACAGATTTTCCTAACGACAACCCCCCGTCATCACCCGACTCTGCCCTTAACTGCTGTGCCACCTCTTTTATATCAGCCGGCGCCTGTTCAGGTACCACCTCAACATCGGTAGTACGGGTATGATTGTCCGCATCAATAACATGAGTAATACTGAACGTCATTTTCTCCGAGACACCGCCTGTCTCTTGCATTAAGCTGGCACTGACCAATGGTTTTTGCAGCGGATACCGAGTTACCGTCAAACGGGTAAGCTGCCCGTAAACCGGACTTTTCTGATCAGGGTTGTATTGATAATCTGTAGTTGTGGTTATCTGATTTTCTGATAATTCGGGTAACGGCTGACCAGATTGTAAGTTTTCTACTGAAGTCCGAGGCAAAGTACCCGTTGTTTTAGTACTCACCTGCCAGTTACCTGCAAGAGGCGATGTATCCAACCCTACATCATTAATAAAACGTTCTCGACTAAATAAATCAGACTGAGTCGGTTCTCGGTTGTTTTGTCTTTTCTCTTTCACCTGCTGCCACTGATGTTGTAATAACTGCTGATACTGCTGAACACGCGATTTATATATACCTGCGACCGGAATAAGCCGGTAATTAAACTCTACCTCTTCTGCGGGTGTCGTATTATCCGTACTGATAAAACGTTCAAACGGCACACTGCCCTGCGGGGTCTCGGTGGCAGGTAACTGCACCAGCTTTTCCGGCAATGTTACCTGTGGCCAGTGCGGATCCATTTTCGGGCAATGATTATCTCCCTGTGGCGGACAATACCGAATAAAGGTCTGTCTTCCATAAGCATCCTCTTTCCAGATCACCTGACCATTTTTATCATATTTGCTCTGCTGCAACACTTTTGCAGGAGCTACAGCACTGTCATTGCCCTGACTTGTTGTCGAATAAAGAGTCTTTGTCGTTTCTTGAGGTAGCGAATAGGTCGGTTGCAATTGCGCAAACGTGGTTCCTTTCCATGGCAAATAGTGTGTTTCATTTTTAGCGATTAAACTGTGTCGTAAATCATCTGTTTGTGTTACTGATAGCGGCAAATGGTATTTATTATAAGTCGTTGTCGTTTTTGTTAATCCATTGTCACTGGAAACGGTGTAAGTGTAATCATCTGCACGATCAAACAGATTATCTTTACCCGGCTCGTTACTGACTCCGCTTAGATACCCCATATAATTATGCTGATCAGTCGGGCTACCACTGTACTGATACCATACTCGGCGAACCGGAATCATTTTCTTATTTTCAGGCGCCGGTGTTGTTATTTGTTCAGTGACTACCGGCATGCGGGCTTTGTTAAAACCTGCAGGTAACCCCTGAGGCTGTAACGTATCATGATCTGACTCATCGTTATACATAAAGGTGGTGGTTTCACCAGAAGGCTGTGTCACTGTTTTTAGTAGCCAAGGACGACCACCCTCCCCATCATAACTAAAGCTGATGGTATCCGATTCAGCATTTTCTGCTTCATCTGTCGATAGAGAAGGAATAACTATAGACTGCACTATCGGCTTACCGGCAAGGTCACTCATATGCAAAACAATATTTTGTTTTCCGTGTACCGTTACATCATCGCCACTATAGGTTACCCACACACCATTATCCTGACACTGATTAACAGCACTGTTAACCTGTGCCTGTGTTAACGGGTGGGCACACATATAGAGTAAACGCCGAGTGGTATCCTGAGGACCATGCCGGTCATAATAAAACCATACCCGCTGACCACCTCTGTCTTCTTCCCAGTCCTCATAACCGTATTGCAAATGTTCTCGACTGCCCGTTGCAGTCGCTATTGTCCAGTCGCCCGGCTCGCCGGTAATGGTAACATCTCCTAACTTATGACGCAGGGGATGCCAATAAGAATTTCCCTCTGTATCACGGTCATTTACCATGGTAAAGCTATGACCATCACCGGTTGTTATATCTGTGGTTTTATGACCTAAAACTTCTGACGTCGACGGTGTTTCCATTCCAACGTTAAACGACCAATGTGGTCCTAGTCCTAAAGTATCCGGACCTCGTGCTGATGTACCTCCCGCATACGAAAGCGTTAATTCACGCCTACTTTGACCTAGGTTGTACAACGCACTGGCAACAGTAAAACCAAACGAGGCTACACCCGTTCTTGGGTCCACGGATGCATTGGCCGCATCATGAAAGTTAGTGGCATTTGATGACATGGCTGTTGAGCCATCGGCCAGAACAGGTAAATGTGTTAATGGCGATATTTGAGATTCAGACGGTTTGGGCAACCTGAAATTTTGCCATGTATGCTGAACAGTTGACTCAGAAGCTGATGCCATATGATTCACGGTATTTGCATGTTTGTGCAAAACATGAACAGTTGTGGCAGCCTGTGCACAAGACACAAGTTGTTCAAAAGGCAGGATAAAAGCAGGTACTACCGACAGAGCCAAGAGGAATTTTTTATAACACAAAAAAAAATCTTAAAAATGTTAGATAATTGTTGCCGCACCATTCAACCTGCCCAATTATTTTCAAGAATAATTTCTTAAGGTAGAACAGTAGAAAATATTGTCTGTACGTATGGAACCATAAAAAACAAAGGTAATAGTCTATTTAGTGCTTGTTATACATCATAATTTATTGATATAAATGATAGATTATAGTAACTACTCATATTTATACAGGTGGTACTACACAATCTTTTTTTCGATCACACAGGGTAGTATATTTTAATCTAAACTACCCAAGATACTACTACAAAAAACCCTATTTTTTACTGATCTACTGCATTAGTCACCTCTGCAATGGCTTGGCTTACTCTTAGCCTGAGTACCCCATTGTGTCTATCCATTCTTAACAGTCCTAGAGTATATCTATTTTGCAAATTACGTGCTGTACTTCGTTTATTATCACCCGCTACAACCCCCCCTTCTAGCTCCATCTCACTGTATTCTAGCAAAATAACCGCCTCGTCTTCAGCGCGACCTCTTATCAATGGAGATTCCTCATTTAGTGACATGTTCTCCATTGTTTCCAGCCTTGCATACTGGCGTGATCCCACTTTGTTTCTGACAGAAAGATCAACATCAGTAGAGAGTTGATTCAATACCTCTGTGTTTGTTGCAGGATTTCCAGCAGTCAGTAGCCTGACTTGTGGATCTGAATCACTTGCTAAAATCGTTAGTGCTGCCGATGTTCTTGTGTTCTCAGCCAATGCTTTTCTCACAATTGCAAACCGGTCTCTTGCAAGATGCATATCAGAATCTTCATTCTGACTAACTGCCTTCGCAGCCATAAATCTCGACACTACATTGCCACTGTTCGCATCACCTAACTCAGATATTACATGATGAATGTTTATTTTTGAGGCAACAAAACCGCCTACACTACCCACAATTGATACTGTCATAAAAGCCATTGACAGATAGCCTAAAATATTAGTGGCTTTAGCTACCTGGCTGTTTTGAGCGATAACCGAATTAGTAGCCATTGACAAATCCATTGAAGACGAGGCGGCTTGGGTAACACCCGATAACATTGACCCTGCACCTGAAGTAATAATCATTGACCCTGTAACAGCCCCCAGTCCTGTAATCACTTTTGCAGCTGGAATGGCAGATACGCCACCTATATTAAGTGCAAATACTCCGTTAGCGATACCAAAGGCATCACTGGCAATTGCAAGGCTTTTACTTTCTGGTTTGGATGTAGCTGATATCTGAAGTGACCCGCTTGACGCTCCCACAAAAATAGTGCTGATAGCAAGAGCATCAGCCGCAGGTGTACCTGAAAATAAGGTAAGATTAGCTACATCCAATACCGTTGAAACTGCGGTAGTAACCATTGATGCCACAGGCAGTAAAACAGATGAAGCGACAGCCATCACTATACCTAAAACACCAAAAGCATAACCTGCCCATTTAGGCATATGACCTGTAGGGTCAGTATTCATTACCGGATTATTACCACCAAACCCGTAACCGTCCATCTTTTTAAACGGGCTATAACTATCACGACTCATAAAGTGTCTGTAGACCGGATTATAAGCACGATAACCACCACCTAAAAACTGATAACCTGTAGCAAAATCAGTCATCTGACCATCAAATCCCGGCTGGTGATTTTTCCACCACGGTGCTTGTATCGCCTGTACTGACTGTGCCAAAGCCTGTTTGTTATTCTTTAATAGGTCGTCATTCATGCCATAGGGACTATAGACATGGTCACTAACCTTCTGACCTGTTGCATCTAGTGAGGCAATCACATCACCTTTATAATCATGCAGATACCAGCGGGTAATTTTGCCATCCTCAACATGTGCAATTGTCGCCAGCTCAGCGCTAGTATGCGTTTTACCTTGAGCATCATTTTGCACCTGTTCAGCAATCATATTTCCCTGATACACCATATACAAAGGTGCCTGTATAGCAGCTCCTTTGCTGTTAAACATCTGCTCTGAAACCTGATGACCTGCACTGTCATAAAACCAGACTGTATGCTCCCCTGTTTGTTTGTGGGTAAAACCATCTTCAAACCCTCTGGCGTTGTAGTGCAAAATATTACCATCAGCATCTTTGACAATTCTGCCCAAACCGTCATAAGTTAGTGTTTTTGGTGCGGTGCTAAAGTGGGAAACACTGGCTGACCAGCGAGTGTTAAAGGCCGTCATCCGGTGCGGGTCATAACTGTCATTAGTGCGCATGTCATAACTATAATCTGTTGTTTTAGTCACAGATTTTCCACCGGATGTCATTAACTGCTCAGATACCGTTCGGATATTATTCCAGTCATCAAACGTATAGTGTTGTGCTTTAATGATCGGCGGTACTGTCAGAGTGCTTCCCGACAAATCTGTATCTCTTGGGCATAAAATACTGGCAACACCTGATCTACCTGTCACACTACACGTCATCGCGGTCAGATTATTAGTGTTTTTATCGTAACTGTAAGTCTGAGTGGCACTATTGCCTTTCTCCCAGCAGGTGAAAGTTAAAATGTTGTGACTTTGCAGATCATAGGTATAACTTAACTGCTGCAACACCTTATTGCCTTCTTTATCTATGGTACTGGCCAGATGCCCAAAATCATCATAAACAAATTCTCTGGCAGTACCTGCGCCATTAATCACCGCGGTTAAACGACCAAAAAATGGATCGTAAGTATCTGAGGCCAGCAGCACAGCCTTTGTCTGCCCCGGCAAAGTCACTTGTGCCTGCAATACCCTGCCGTATCTGTCATGTATTGCTGTGTATCTGTCTCCGGCTAAATCAGTAACAGACATAGGTTCACCATAACGATCATAAGTCATTGACTCTATACCGCTCGGATAACGGATACCTGTAGGTGATTTAAGCTTTTGGGGAGCCGTGCGGGTAATTTTAATCAACCGCCCTGTGTTTTCATCATAATCGTAATGCAGGTGACCGATTGTATCTTCTTCATCAGTTAACGCCCAAGTTGCGGGATCATAGCTATACGTTGCATAAACAACACCATCTACTGCATCGCTGGTTTTTGCAAAACTGTTATAGGTATATGTAAATACATGAGACTTATTAGTTTTTGTAGCAGGTGTGACCATGCTCAACAGACGACCGTCAGCATCATAGATATATCTGACTCTGTTACCATACTCATCAGTCTGCCAGGCAAGGTTACCTTCTTCATCATAACCACGCTTACCTAGCACATGGCAGGTGCTTTGGTCAGCAGGCTGAACACAACGAGATACTTTATTGCCCACTACATTAAAACTGTCGTGAATAAGACTGCCATCTGGAGCAATTGTTGCCACCATATTTCCCTGTTGCCACGTCCAGTGTGTTTGTGCACCATTGGGCTGTGTCTGCTCAATGCGCCTGCCCTGTCCGTCATACTGTATTGTCATTGTTGACAACCAAGCCTTGGCAGCAATCGCATCATTCACAAAGGCAAGCAACCCATTATTGCCGGGTAACGAAAGTAATCCATAGCTTTGCAGAGATTTTAAACTGTCAGCCGGCTGTAACTTCCCTTCGAGTGAAACCAGCTTCTTTTTCAGCTCACCGGTATAGATTGCCTTTCCGTTAACCTGCGCATCAGATGCTAACGCAAACTGGTAGTTTGCCACCGGTTTGCCCAGTGTATTGGATTGAACAACATTGAGTATCGGACTCAGCTTTTCGCTCTTATCAGCAGTATCAGTACCGACACTGTAACTTATTAACAACATTTGCGGATCATTACGCACCCTTACGCTAACGGTGCCATCCGGAGAACGCTCCCACACCAGCCGGTTAAGTGTGTCATAGCCATAGGTTGTGGTCAGCGAAAGGGTTTTACCATTATTATCTGCAGCATGATATTTTGTTTCACTGGCTAGCTTACCGGTTATGGTATACGTTGAGCTACTGTCTTCTATCCAGCCCGCTTTACCCGCCATCGGAAGCATTGCCTGATTTTTGTAACGATGCCAAGTCGATATCACCTTTTGAGCTTTACCACTGCCTCCATAAACTGTTTTTTGTTGTGAACCGCCAGGTAATGTTTTAACCGCAGACAACTCCTTACGGGTAGAAATAAAAGTCCATTTAATGCTTTCAGAATGACCACCTGTAACCGGTGTAATCACTTCCTTTACCGGCCTGTTCCAGATGTCATAACTCCAGGCTCTGTGTAATGTTTTTAATGTATCATCATCGGAAATTTTTACACCGGTGGTCAGTGAATATACAGATTTTCCTAACGACAACCCCCCGTCATCACCCGACTCTGCCCTTAACTGCTGTGCCACCTCTTTTATATCAGCCGGCGCCTGTTCAGGTACCACCTCAACATCGGTAGTACGAGTATGATTGTCCGCATCAATAACATGAGTAATACTGAACGTCATTTTCTCCGAGACACCGCCTGTCTCTTGTATTAAGCTGCCACTGACAAATGGTTTTTGCAGCGGATACCGAGTTACCGTCAAACGGGTAAGCTGCCCGTAAACCGGACTTTTCTGATCAGGGTTGTATTGATAATCTGTCGTTGTGGTTATCTGATTTTCTGATAATTCGGGTAACGGCTGACCAGATTGTAAGTTTTCTACTGAAGTCCGAGGCAAAGTACCCGTTGTTTTAGTACTCACCTGCCAGTTACCTGCAAGAGGCGATGTATCCAACCCTACATCATTAATAAAACGTTCTCGGCTAAATAAATCAGACTGAGTCGGTTCTCGGTTGTTTTGTGTTTTCTCTTTCACCTGTTGCCACTGATGTTGTAATAACTGCTGATACTGCTGAACACGTGATTTATATATACCTGCGACCGGAATAAGCCGGTAATTAAACTCTACCTCTTCTGCGGGTGTCGTATCATCCGTACTGATAAAACGTTCAAACGGCACACTGCCCTGCGGGGTCTCGGTGGCAGGTAACTGCACCAGCTTTTCCGGCAATGTTACCTGTGACCAGTGCGGATCCATTTTCGGGCAATGATTATCTCCCTGTGGCGGACAATACCGAATAAAGGTCTGTCTTCCATAAGCATCCTCTTTCCAGATCACCTGACCATTTTTATCATATTTACGCTGCTGCAACACTTTTGCAGGAGCTACAGCACTGTCATTGCCCTGACTTGTTGTCGAATAAAGAGTCTTTGTCGTTTCTTGAGGTAGCGAATAGGTCGGTTGCAATTGCGCAAACGTGGTTCCTTTCCATGGCAAATAGTGTGTTTCATTTTTAGCGATTAAACTGTGTCGTAAATCATCTGTTTGTGTTACTGATAGCGGCAAATGGTATTTATTATAAGTCGTTGTCGTTTTTGTTAATCCATTGTCACTGGAAACGGTGTAAGTGTAATCATCTGCACGATCAAACAGATTATCTTTACCCGGCTCATTACTGACTCCGCTTAGATACCCCATATAATTATGCTGATCCGTCGGGCTGCCACTGTACTGATACCATACTCGACGAACCGGAATCATTTTCTTATTTTCAGGCGCCGGTGTTGTTATTTGTTCAGTGACTACCGGCATGCGGGCTTTGTTAAAACCTGCAGGTAACCCCTGAGGCTGTAACGTATCATGATCTGACTCATCGTTATACATAAAGGTGGTGGTTTCACCAGAAGGCTGTGTCACCGTTTTTAGTAGCCAAGGACGACCACCCTCCCCATCATAACTAAAGCTGATGGTATCCGGTGCAGTATTTTCTGCTTCATCTGTCGATAGAGAAGGAATAACTATAGACTGCACTATCGGCTTACCGGCAAGGTCACTCATATGCAAAACAATATTTTGTTTTCCGTGTACCGTTACATCATCGCCACTATAGGTTACCCGCACACCATTATCCTGACACTGATTAACAGCACTGTTAACCTGTGCCTGTGTTAACGGGTGGGCACACATATAGAGTAAACGCCGAGTGGTATCCTGAGGACCATGCCGGTCATAATAAAACCATACCCGCTGACCGCCTCTGTCTTCTTCCCAGTCCTCATAACCGTATTGCAAATGTTCTCGAGTGCCCGTTGCAGTCGCTATTGTCCAGTCGCCCGGCTCGCCGGTAATGGTAACATCTCCTAACTTATGACGCAGGGGATGCCAATAAGAATTTCCCTCTGTATCACGGTCATTTACCATGGTAAAGCTATGACCATCACCGGTTGTTATATCTGTGGTTTTATGACCTAAAACTTCTGACGTCGACGGTGTTTCCATTCCAACGTTAAACGACCAATGTGGTCCTAGTCCTAAAGTATCCGGACCCCGTGCTGATGTACCTCCCGCATACGAAAGCGTTAATTCTCGCCTACTTTGACCTAGGTTGTACAACGCACTGGCAACAGTAAAACCAAACGAGGCTACACCCGTTCTTGGGTTCACGGATGCATTAACAGCACCATGAAAGTTAGTAGCATTTGATGGCAGTGCTGTTGAGCCATCGGCCAGAACCGGCAAGTGTGTTAATGGCGATATCTGAGATTCAGACGGTTTGGGCAACCTGAAATTTTGCCATGTATGCCGAACAGTTGACTCAGAAGCTGATGCCATATGATTAACGGCATTTGCACGTTTGTGCAAAAGATGAACAGTTGTGGCAGCCTGTGCACAGGGCACCAATTGCTCAAAAGGCAGGATAAAAGCAGGTACTACCGCCAGAGCCATGAGAAATTTTTTATAAAACAAAAAAAGATTATTACAAATGTTAGATAATTTTTCCCGCACGGTTCAACCTGTCCAAATATTTTTTAAGGATAAGTATAAGGACCAAAGTAGAACAGCATAAAAATATTGTCTATACGTATAAACACAAAAAAAAATAATGGTAGTAGTTTATTTAGTGCTTGTTATAAGCCAGAATTTATTGATATTAATGATAACCTGAGTTTGACGTAACTATACAGCAATCATGCCGGTATAATGAATATTTAGTAAGGGCATTTTTTCCTAGTACGTATAGGCGATTAGCCCGCTAGTCAAGTTCATCATAAAATTGGCGGTTGAGTGATGACCTGTATGTTTAATCTGACAGATATTCTTTAACTGGTCATTGATTCTTTTTATCAAGCATTGTTGTCAGAAGTCATACCATGCATGGAAGTCTATATTTTTTAATTTTTTTTTACGTCGAACTCAGGTTCTTGATAGATTATAGTAACTACTCATATTTATACAGCTGATACTTCATACAATCTCTTTTGCGAACACGCTAGGCAGTATATTTTATATCTAGACTACCTAGCATACTACTACAAAAAACTCTATTCTTTACTGATTTTCTGCACCAACAACCCTTCTAATTGTGCTATCTACCCTATTCCTAAGGTGATCATTGTTTCTACCCCTTAACACATGTCGAGTATTTCTTTCTTGCAAATAATTTTCTCCATCATCTAGGTTATCATAAATCCCACTCTCTTGCGCCATCAATTGACGCTCTTGCAAAGTAGTCGCCTTATTTGCAGCAACACTTCTTATGAATCCAGATTCATCATTTTGTGACATATTCCTCAGTGTTTCCAGACTTACATACGGGCTTGATGCCACGATCCCTCTGATATTCACTTCAGAATCGGTAGAGAGTTGACCCAATGTATCTGTACTTATCTTAGGATTTTCAGCAACCAACGTCCTGACTGTTGAATCTGGATCATTAGCCAAAATATCTAGTACTGCCGGTTTAGTTGTGCGCGAAGCCAGCGCTTGTCTGACAGTCGAAAATCGGTCATTTGCAAGAAGCTTAGAAGAATCTTCATTCAGATTCGTTGTGTAAGCGGCCAGAAATCTCACCGCCACATTACCACTCTTTGCATTTCCTTCCATACCAGTGTGATAGACGTCCTTTGCTGAGGCAACATAACCCCCCACACTACCCACAATTGATACCGACATAAAAGCCATTGACATATAGCCTAAAATATTAGCGGCTTTGGCTACCTGGCTATTTTGAGCAATAACTGAATTTGTAGCCATTGATACATCCAGTGAGGAAGAGGCAGCTTGGGTTACACCAGATAACATTGATCCTGCACCTGAAGTAATAATCATTGACCCTGTAATAGCCCCCAGCCCTGTAATCACTTTTGCGGCTGGAATTGCAGATGCGGCACCCATAGCAAATGCAGATACCCCGTTAGCGATACCAAAGGCATCACTGGCAATTGCAAGGGCTTTATTTCCTGGTCTGGCTGTAGCTGATATCTGAAGTGATCCACTTGCCATTCCCATAACAGCAGTGCTGATACCAAGAGTAGCAGATGCAATATCACCTGTGAAGACGCCAAGATTAGCTACACCCAATAGCGATGAAACTGAGGTAGTAACCACTGCTGCCGCAGGCAGTAAAACAGCTGAAGCGACGGCCATCACCATACTTAAAGCACCAAAAGCATAACCTGCCCATTTAGGCATATGACCTGTAGGGTCAGTATTCATTACCGGATTATTACCACCAAACCCGTAACCGTCCATCTTTTTAAACGGGCTATAACTATCACGACTCATAAAGTGTCTGTAGACCGGATTATAAGCACGATAACCACCACCTAAAAACTGATAACCTGTAGCAAAATCAGTCATCTGACCATCAAATCCCGGCTGGTGATTTTTCCACCACGGTGCTTGTATCGCCTGTACTGACTGTGCCAAAGCCTGTTTGTTATTCTTTAATAGGTCGTCATTCATGCCATAGGGACTATAGACATGGTCACTAACTTTCTGACCTGTTGCATCTAGTGAGGCAATCACATCACCTTTATAATCATGCAGATACCAGCGGGTAATTTTGCCATCCTCAACATGTGCAATTGTCGCCAGCTCAGCGCTAGTATGCGTTTTACCTTGAGCATCATTTTGCACCTGTTCAGCAATCATATTTCCCTGATACACCATATACAAAGGTGCCTGTATAGCAGCTCCTTTGCTGTTAAACATCTGCTCTGAAACCTGATGACCTGCACTGTCATAAAACCAGACTGTATGCTCCCCTGTTTGTTTGTGGGTAAAACCATCTTCAAACCCTCTGGCGTTGTAGTGCAAAATATTACCATCAGCATCTTTGATAATTCTGCCCAAACCGTCATAAGTCAGTGTTTTCGGTGCAGTACTGAAATGGGAAACATTGGCTGACCAGCGAGTGTTAAAGGCCGTCATCCGGTGCGGGTCATAACTGTCATTAGTGCGCATGTCATAACTATAATCTGTTGTTTTAGTCACAGATTTTCCACCGGATGTCATTAACTGCTCAGATACCGTTCGGATATTATTCCAGTCATCAAACGTATAGTGTTGTGCTTTAATGATCGGCGGTACTGTCAGAGTGCTTCCCGACAAATCTGTATCTCTTGGGCATAAAATACTGGCAACACCTGATCTACCTGTCACACTACACGTCATCGCGGTCAGATTATTAGTGTTTTTATCGTAACTGTAAGTCTGAGTGGCGCTATTGCCCTGTTCCCAACGGGTGAAAGTTAAAATGTTGTTACTTTGCAGATCATAGGTATAACTTAACTGCTGCAACACCTTATTGCCTTCTTTATCTATGGTACTGGCCAGATTCCCAAAATCATCATAAACAAATTCTCTGGCAGTACCTGCGCCATTAATCACCGCGGTTAAACGACCAAAGAATGGATCGTAAGTATCTGAGGCCAGCAGCACAGCCTTTGTCTGCCCCGGCAAAGTCACTTGTGCCTGCAATACCCTGCCGTATCTGTCATGTATTGCTGTGTATCTGTCTCCGGCTAAATCAGTAACAGACATAGGTTCACCATAACGATCATAAGTCATTGACTCAATACCGCTCGGATAACGGATACCTGTAGGTGATTTAAGCTTTTGGGGAGCCGTGCGGGTAATTTTAATCAACCGCCCTGTGTTTTCATCATAATCGTAATGCAAGTGACCGATTGTATCTTCTTCATCAGTTAACGCCCAAGTTGCGGGATCATAGCTATACGTGGCATAAACAACACCATCTACCGCCTCGCTAGTTTTTGCAAAACTGTTATAGGTATATGTAAATACATGAGACTTATTAGTTTTTGTAGCAGGTGTGATCATGCTCAACAGACGACCGTCAGCATCATAGGTGTATCTATCTCTATTACCATACTCATCAGCCTGCCAGGCAAGGTTACCTTCGTCATCATAACCACGCTTACCTAGCACATGGCAGGTACTTTGGTCGGCAGGCTGAACACAACGAGATACTTTATTACCCGCTACATTAAAACTGTCGTGAATAAGACTACCATCTGGCGCAATCGTTGCCACCATATTTCCCTGTTGCCACGTCCAGTGTGTTTGTGCACCATTGGGTTGTGTCTGCTCAATGCGCCTGCCCTGTCCGTCATACTGTATTGTCATTGTTGACAACCAAGCCTTGGCAGCAATCGCATCATTCACAAAGGCAAGCAACCCATTATTGCCGGGTAACGAAAGTAATCCATAGCTTTGCAGAGATTTTAAACTGTCAGCCGGCTGTAACTTCCCTTCGAGTGAAACCAACTTCTTTTTCAGCTCACCGGTATAGATTGCCTTTCCGTTGACCTGCGCATCAGATGCTAACGCAAACTGGAAATTTGCCACCGGTTTGCCCAGTGTATTGGATTGAACAACATTGAGTATCGGACTCAGCTTTTCGCTCTTATCAGCAGTATCAGTACCGACACTGTAACTTATTAACAACATTTGCGGATCATTACGCACCCTTACGCTAACGGTGCCATCCGGAGAACGCTCCCACACCAGCCGGTTAAGTGTGTCGTAACCATAGGTTGTGGTCAGCGAAAGGGTTTTACCATTATTATCTGCAGCATGATATTTTGTTTCACTGGCTAGCTTACCGGTTATGGTATACGTTGAGCTGCTGTCTTCTATCCAGCCCGCTTTACCCGCCATCGGAAGCATTGCCTGATTTTTGTAACGATGCCAAGTCGATATCACCTTTTGAGCTTTACCACTGCCTCCATAAACTGTTTTTTGTTGTGAACCGCCAGGTAATGTTTTAACCGCAGACAACTCCTTACGAGTAGAAATAAAAGTCCATTTAATGCTTTCAGGATGACCACCTGTAACCGGTGTAATCACTTCCTTTACCGGCCTGTTCCAGATGTCATAACTCCAGGCTCTGTGTAATGTTTTTAATGTATCATCATCGGAAATTTTTACACCGGTGGTCAGTGAATATACAGATTTTCCTAACGACAACCCCCCGTCATCACCCGACTCTGCCCTTAACTGCTGTGCCACCTCTTTTATATCAGCCGGCGCCTGTTCAGGTACCACCTCAACATCGGTAGTACGGGTATGATTGTCCGCATCAATAACATGAGTAATACTGAACGTCATTTTCTCCGAGACACCGCCTGTCTCTTGTATTAAGCTGGCACTGACCAATGGTTTTTGCAGCGGATACCGAGTTACCGTCAAACGGGTAAGCTGCCCGTAAACCGGACTTTTCTGATCAGGGTTGTATTGATAATCTGTCGTTGTGGTTATCTGATTTTCTGATAATTCGGGTAACGGCTGACCAGATTGTAAGTTTTCTACTGAAGTCCGAGGCAAAGTACCCGTTGTTTTAGTACTCACCTGCCAGTTACCTGCAAGAGGCGATGTATCCAACCCTACATCATTAATAAAACGTTCTCGGCTAAATAAATCAGACTGAGTCGGTTCTCGGTTGTTTTGTCTTTTCTCTTTTGCTTGTTCCCACTGATGTTGTAATAACTGCTGATACTGCTGAACACGTGATTTATATATACCTGCGACCGGAATAAGCCGGTAATTAAACTCTACCTCTTCTGCGGGTGTCGTATCATCCGTACTGATAAAACGTTCAAACGGCACACTGCCCTGCGGGGTCTCGGTGGCAGGTAACTGCACCAGCTTTTCCGGCAATGTTACCTGTGGCCAGTGCGGATCCATTTTCGGGCAATGATTATCTCCCTGTGGCGGACAATACCGAATAAAGGTCTGTCTTCCATAAGCATCCTCTTTCCAGATCACCTGACCATTTTTATCATATTTGCTCTGCTGCAACACTTTTGCAGGAGCTACAGCACTGTCATTGCCCTGACTCGTTGTCGAATAAAGAGTCTTCGTCGTTTCTTCAGGCAGCGAATAGGTCGGTTGCAATTGCGCAAACGTGGTTCCTTTCCACGGCAAATAGTTGATTTCATTTTTAGCGATTAAACTGTGTCGCAAATCTTCTGTTTGTGTTACTGATAGCGGCAAATGGTATTTATTATAAGTCGTTGTCGTTTTTGTTAATCCATTGTCACTGGAAACGGTGTAAGTGTAATCATCTGCACGATCAAACAGATTATCTTTACCCGGCTCGTTACTGACTCCGCTTAGATACCCCATATAATTATGCTGATCCGTCGGGCTGCCACTGTACTGATACCATACTCGGCGAACTGGAATCATTTTCTTATTTTCAGGCGCCGGTGTTGTTATTTGTTCAGTGACTACCGGCATGCAAGCTTTGTTAAAACCTGCAGGTAACCCCTGAGGTTGTAACGTATCATGATCAGACTCATCGTTATACATAAAGGTGGTGGTTTCACCAGAAGGCTGTGTCACCGTTTTTAGTAGCCAAGGACGACCACCCTCCCCATCATAACTAAAGCTGATGGTATCCGGTTGAGCATTTTCTGCTTCATCTGTCGATAGAGAAGGAATATCTATAGACTGCACTATCGGCTCACCGGCAAGGTCACTCATATGCAAAACAATATTTTGTTTTCCGTGTACCGTTACATCATCGCCACTATAGGTTACCCACACACCATTATCCTGACACTGATTAACAGCACTGTTAACCTGTGCCTGTGTTAACGGGTGGGCACACATATAGAGTAAACGCCGAGTGGTATCCTGAGGACCATGCCGGTCATAATAAAACCATACCCGCTGACCGCCTCTGTCTTCTTCCCAGTCCTCATAACCGTATTGCAAATGTTCTCGAGTGCCCGTTGCAGTCGCTATTGTCCAGTCGCCCGGCTCGCCGGTAATGGTAACATCTCCTAACTTATGACGCAGGGGATGCCAATAAGAATTTCCCTCTGTATCACGGTCATTTACCATGGTAAAGCTATGATCATCACCGGTTGTTATATCTGTGGTTTTATGACCTAAAACTTCTGACGTCGACGGTGTTTCCATTCCAACGTTAAACGACCAGTGTGGCCCTAGTCCTAAAGTATCCGGACCCCGTGCTGATGTACCTCCCGCATACGAAAGCGTTAATTCACGCCTACTTTGACCCAAGTTGTACAACGCACTGGCAACAGTAAAACCAAGCGAGGCTACACCCGTTCTTGGGTCCACGGATGCATTGGCCGCATCATGAAAGTTAGTGGCATTTGATGGCATGGCTGTTGAGCCATCGGCCAGAACAGGTAAATGTGTTAATGGCGATATTTGAGATTCAGACGGTTTGGGCAACCTGAAATTTTGCCATGTATGCCGAACAGCCGAATCAGAAGCTGATGCCATATGATTCACGGCATTTGCATGTTTGTGCAAAACATGAACAGTTGTGGCAGCCTGTGCACAAGACACAAGTTGTTCAAAAGGCAGGATAAAAGCAGGTACTACCGACAGAGCCAAGAGAAATTTTTTATAACACAAAAAAAAATCTTAAAAATGTTAGATAATTGTTGCCGCACCATTCAACCTGCCAATTATTTTCAAGAATAATTTCTTAAGGTAGAACAGTAGAAAATATTGTCTGTACGTATGGAACCATAAAAAACAAAGGTAATAGTCTATTTAGTGCTTGTTATACATCATAATTTATTGATATTAATGATAGATTATAGTAGCTACTCATATTTATACAGTTGGTACTCCATATAATCTCGTTTGCAAACACGCCAAGCAGTATATTTTAATCTAAACTACTCAACATGCTACTATAAAAAATCTTTTTCTTTACTGATTTACTGCATTAGTAGCCTGCACAATGGCTATGCTTACTCTCTGCCTGAGTAGAGCATTGTTTGGACCCCTTCTTAAGAGTTGTTGAACATGTCTACTTTCTAAATAATTTATTACACTTAGGTTATTATCGCCCACTGAAATCCCACTCTTTTGCGCCATCAATTGACGCTCTTGCAAAGTAGTCGCCCTATCTGCAGCAACACTTCTTATGAATCCAGATTCATCATTTTGTGACATATTCCTCAGTGTTTCCAGACTTACATACGGGCTTGATGCCACGATGCCTCTGATATGCACTTCAGAATCGGTAGAGAGTTGATTCAATATATCTGTAGTTATTGCAGGATTTTCAGCAGTCAGTTGCCTGACTTGTGGATCTGAATCACTTGCTAAAATCGTTAGTGCTGCCGATGTTCTTGTGTTCTCAGCCAATGCTTTTCTCACAATTGCAAACCGGTCATTTGCAAGACGCGTATAAGAATCTTCATTCAGAGCCCTTTGGCTAGCTGCGATAAATCTCACCGCCACATTACCACTCTTCGCATTTCCTTCCATACCAGTGTGATAGACGTCCTTTGCTGAGGCAACATAACCACCCACACTACCCACAATTGATACCGACATAAAAGCCATTGACATATAGCCTAAAATATTAGCGGCTTTGGCTACCTGGCTATTTTGAGCAATAACTGAATTTGTAGCCATTGATACATCCAGTGAGGAAGAGGCAGCTTGGGTTACACCAGATAACATTGATCCTGCACCTGAAGTAATAATCATGGACCCTGTAATAGCCCCCAGCCCTGTAATCACTTTTGCGGCTGGAATTGCAGATGCGGCACCCATAGCAAATGCAGATACCCCGTTAGCGATACCAAAAGCATCACTGGCAATTGCAAGGGCTTTATTTCCCGGTCTGGCTGTAGCTGATATCTGAAGTGACCCACTTGCCAATCCTATAGCAGCAGAGTCAATACCGAGAACAGCTCCAACATTACCTGAGAATACGCCAAAATTAGCTACATCCAATACCGCTGAAACTGAGGCAGTAACCGCTGATGCCACAGGCAGAAAAAAAGCTGAAGCGACGGTCATCACCATACTTAAAGCACCAAAAGCATAACCTGCCCATTTAGGCATATGACCTGTAGGGTCAGTATTCATTACCGGATTATTACCACCAAACCCGTAACCATCCATCTTTTTAAACGGGCTGTAACTATCACGACTCATAAAGTGTCTGTAGACCGGATTATAAGCGCGATAACCACCACCTAAAAACTGATAACCTGTAGCAAAGTCAGTCATCTGACCATCAAATCCCGGCTGGTGGTTTTTCCACCACGGCGCCTGTGCTACCTGTACTGACTGTGCCAAAGCCTGTTTGTTATTCTTTAATAGGTCGTCATTCATGCCATAGGGACTATAGACATGGTCACTAACTTTCTGACCTGTTGCATCTAGTGAGGCAATCACATCACCCTTATAGTCATGCAGATACCAACGGGTAATTTTGCCATCCTCAACATGTGCAATTGTCGCCAGCTCAGCGCTAGTATGCGTTTTACCTTGAGCATCATTTTGCACCTGTTCAGCAATCATATTTCCCTGATACACCATATACAAAGGTGCCTGTATAGCTGCTCCTTTGCTGTTAAACATCTGCTCTGAAACCTGATGACCTGCACTGTCATAAACCCAGACTGTATGTTCCCCTGTTTGTTTGTGGGTAAAACCATCTTCAAACCCTCTGGCGTTGTAGTGCAAAATATTACCATCAGCATCTTTGACAATTCTGCCCAAACCGTCATAAGTCAGTGTTTTTGGTGCGGTGCTAAAATGGGAAACACTGGCTGACCAGCGAGTGTTAAAGGCCGTCATCCGGTGCGGGTCATAACTGTCATTAGTGCGCATGTCATAACTATAATCTGTTGTTTTAGTCACAGATTTTCCACCGGATGTCATTAACTGCTCAGATACCGTTCGGATATTATTCCAGTCATCAAACGTATAGTGTTGTGCTTTAATGATCGGCGGTACTGTCAGAGTGCTTCCCGACAAATCTGTATCTCTTGGGCATAAAATACTGGCAACACCTGATCTACCTGTCACACTACACGTCATCGCGGTCAGATTATTAGTGTTTTTATCGTAACTGTAAGTCTGAGTGGCACTATTGCCCTGTTCCCAACGGGTGAAAGTTAAAATGTTGTTACTTTGCAGATCATAGGTATAACTTAACTGCTGCAACACCTTATTGCCTTCTTTATCTATGGTACTGGCCAGATGCCCAAAATCATCATAAACAAATTCTCTGGCAGTACCTGCGCCATTAATCACCGCGGTTAAACGACCAAAGAATGGATCGTAAGTATCTGAGGCCAGCAGCACAGCCTTTGTCTGCCCCGACAAAGTCACTTGTGCCTGCAATACCCTGCCATACCTGTCATGTATTGCTGTGTATCTGTCTCCGGCTAAATCAGTAACAGACATAGGTTCACCATAACGATCATAAGTCATTGACTCTATACCGCTCGGATAACGGATACCTGTAGGTGATTTAAGCTTTTGGGGAGCCGTGCGGGTAATTTTAATCAACCGCCCTGTGTTTTCATCATAATCGTAATGCAAGTGACCGATTGTATCTTCTTCATCAGTTAACGCCCAAGTTGCGGGATCATAGCTATACGTGGCATAAACAACACCATCTACTGCATCGCTGGTTTTTGCAAAACTGTTATAGGTATATGTAACTACATGAGACTTATTAGTTTTTGTAGCAGGTGTGATCATGCTCAACAGACGACCGTCAGCATCATAGGTGTATCTATCTCTATTACCATACTCATCAGCCTGCCAGGCAAGGTTACCTTCGTCATCATAACCACGCTTACCTAGCACATGGCAGGTACTTTGGTCGGCAGGCTGAACACAACGAGATACTTTATTACCCGCTACATTAAAACTGTCGTGAATAAGACTACCATCTGGCGCAATCGTTGCCACCATATTTCCCTGTTGCCACGTCCAGTGTGTTTGTGCACCATTGGGTTGTGTCTGCTCAATGCGCCTGCCCTGTCCGTCATACTGTATTGTCATTGTTGACAACCAAGCCTTGGCAGCAATCGCATCATTCACAAAGGCAAGCAACCCATTATTGCCGGGTAATGAAAGTAGTCCATAACTTTGCAGGGGGGTTAAACTGTCAGCCGGCTGTAACTTCCCTTCGAGTGAAACCAGCTTCTTTTTCAGCTCACCGGTATAGATTGCCTTTCCGTTAACCTGCGCATCAGATGCTAACGCAAACTGGTAATTTGCCACCGGTTTTCCCAGTGTATTGGATTGAACAACATTGAGTATCGGACTCAGCTTTTCGCTCTTATCAGCAGTATCAGTACCGACACTGTAACTTATTAACAACATTTGCGGATCATTACGCACCCTTACGCTAACGGTGCCATCCGGAGAACGCTCCCACACCAGCCGGTTAAGTGTGTCATAGCCATAGGTTGTGGTCAGCGAAAGGGTTTTACCATTATTATCTGCAGCATGATATTTTGTTTCACTGGCTAGCTTACCGGTTATGGTATACGTTGATCTACTGTCTTCTATCCAGCCCGCTTTACCCGCCATCGGAAGCATTGCCTGATTTTTGTAACGATGCCAAGTCGATATCACCTTTTGAGCTTTACCACTGCCTCCATAAACTGTTTTTTGTTGTGAACCGCCAGGTAATGTTTTAACCGCAGACAACTCCTTACGGGTAGAAATAAAAGTCCATTTAATGCTTTCAGAATGACCACCTGTAACCGGTGTAATCACTTCCTTTACCGGCCTGTTCCAGATGTCATAACTCCAGGCTCTGTGTAATGTTTTTAATGTATCATCATCGGAAATTTTTACACCGGTGGTCAGTGAATATACAGATTTTCCTAACGACAACCCCCCGTCATCACCCGACTCTGCCCTTAACTGCTGTGCCACCTCTTTTATATCAGCCGGCGCCTGTTCAGGTACCACCTCAACATCGGTAGTACGAGTATGATTGTCCGCATCAATAACATGAGTAATACTGAACGTCATTTTCTCCGAGACACCGCCTGTCTCTTGTATTAAGCTGCCACTGACAAATGGTTTTTGCAGCGGATACCGAGTTACCGTCAAACGGGTAAGCTGCCCGTAAACCGGACTTTTCTGATCAGGGTTGTATTGATAATCTGTCGTTGTGGTTATCTGATTTTCTGATAATTCGGGTAACGGCTGACCAGATTGTAAGTTTTCTACTGAAGTCCGAGGCAAAGTACCCGTTGTTTTAGTACTCACCTGCCAGTTACCTGCAAGAGGCGATGTATCCAACCCTACATCATTAATAAAACGTTCTCGGCTAAATAAATCAGACTGAGTCGGTTCTCGGTTGTTTTGTGTTTTCTCTTTTGCTTGTTCCCACTGATGTTGTAATAACTGCTGATACTGCTGAACACGTGATTTATATATACCTGCGACCGGAATAAGCCGGTAATTAAACTCTACCTCTTCTGCGGGTGTCGTATCATCCGTACTGATAAAACGTTCAAACGGCACACTGCCCTGCGGGGTCTCGGTGGCAGGTAACTGCACCAACTTTTCCGGCAATGTTACCTGTGGCCAGTGCGGATCCATTTTCGGGCAATGATTATCTCCCTGTGGCGGACAATACCGAATAAAGGTCTGTCTTCCATAAGCATCCTCTTTCCAGATCACCTGACCATTTTTATCATATTTGCGCTGCTGCAATACTTTTGCAGGAGCTACAGCACTATCATTACCCTGACTTGTTGTCGAATAAAGAGTCTTTGTCGTTTCTTGAGGTAGCGAATAGGTCGGTTGCAATTGCGCAAACGTGGTTCCTTTCCATGGCAAATAGTGTGTTTCATTTTTAGCGATTAAACTGTGTCGTAAATCATCTGTTTGTGTTACTGATAGCGGCAAATGGTATTTATTATAAGTCGTTGTCGTTTTTGTTAATCCATTGTCACTGGAAACGGTGTAAGTGTAATCATCTGCACGATCAAACAGATTATCTTTACCCGGCTCGTTACTGACTCCGCTTAGATACCCCATATAATTATGCTGATCCGTCGGGCTGCCACTGTACTGATACCATACTCGACGAACCGGAATCATTTTCTTATTTTCAGGTGCCGGTGTTGTTATTTGTTCAGTGACTACCGGCATGCGGGCTTTGTTAAAACCTGCAGGTAACCCCTGAGGCTGTAACGTATCATGATCTGACTCATCGTTATACATAAAGGTGGTGGTTTCACCAGAAGGCTGTGTCACTGTTTTTAGTAGCCAAGGACGACCACCCTCCCCATCATAACTAAAGCTGATGGTATCCGATTCAGCATTTTCTGCTTCATCTGTCGATAGAGAAGGAATAACTATAGACTGCACTATCGGCTTACCGGCAAGGTCACTCATATGCAAAACAATATTTTGTTTTCCGTGTACCGTTACATCATCGCCACTATAGGTTACCCGCACACCATTATCCTGACACTGATTAACAGCACTGTTAACCTGTGCCTGTGTTAACGGGTGGGCACACATATAGAGTAAACGCCGAGTGGTATCCTGAGGACCATGCCGGTCATAATAAAACCATACCCGCTGACCGCCTCTGTCTTCTTCCCAGTCCTCATAACCGTATTGCAAATGTTCTCGAGTGCCCGTTGCAGTCGCTATTGTCCAGTCGCCCGGCTCGCCGGTAATGGTAACATCTCCTAACTTATGACGCAGGGGATGCCAATAAGAATTTCCCTCTGTATCACGGTCATTTACCATGGTAAAGCTATGACCATCACCGGTTGTTATATCTGTGGTTTTATGACCCAAAACTTCTGACGTCGACGGTGTTTCCATTCCAACGTTAAACGACCAATGTGGTCCTAGTCCTAAAGTATCCGGACCTCGTGCTGATGTACCTCCCGCATACGAAAGCGTTAATTCACGCCTACTTTGACCTAGGTTGTACAACGCACTGGCAACAGTAAAACCAAACGAGGCTACACCCGTTCTTGGGTCCACGGATGCATTGGCCGCATCATGAAAGTTAGTGGCATTTGATGGCATGGCTGTTGAGCCATCGGCCAGAACAGGTAAATGTGTTAATGGCGATATTTGAGATTCAGACGGTTTGGGCAACCTGAAATTTTGCCATGTATGCTGAACAGTTGACTCAGAAGCTGATGCCATATGATTCACGGCATTTGCATGTTTGTGCAAAACATGAACAGTTGTGGCAGCCTGTGCACAAGACACAAGTTGTTCAAAAGGCAGGATAAAAGCAGGTACTACCGACAGAGCCAAGAGAATTTTTTTATAAAACAAAAAAAAATTATTACAAATGTTAGATAATTTTTCCCGCACAGTTCAACCTGTTCAATTATTTTTTAAGAATAAGAGCAAAAGTAGAACAGCAGAAAAATATTGTCTGTACGTATGAGACCACAAAAAAATAAAGGTAGTAGTTTATTTAGTGCTTGTTATAAGCCAGAATTTATTGATATTAATGATAACCTGAGTTTGACGCAACTATACAGCAATCATGCCGGTATAATGAATATTTAGTAAGGGCTTTTTTTCCTAGTACGTATAGGCGATTAGCCCGCTAGTCAAGTTCATCATAAAATTGGCGGTTGAGTGATGACCTGTATGTTTAATCTGACAGATATTCTTTAACTGGTCATTGATTCTTTTTATCAAGCATTGTTGTCAGAAGTCATACCATGCATGGAAGTCTATATTTTTTAATTTTTTTTTACGTCGAACTCAGGTTCTTGATAGATTATAGTAATAACTCATATTTATACAGCTGATACTTCATACAATCTCTTTTGCGAACACGCTAGGCAGTATATTTTATATCTAGACTACCCAGCATACTACTACAAAAAACTCTATTCTTTACTGATTTTCTGCACCAACAACCCTTCTAATTGTGCTATCTACCCTATTCCTAAGGTGATCATTGTTTCTACCCCTTAACACATGTCGAGTATTTCTTTCTTGCAAATAATTTGCTCCATCTAGGTTATTATAAATCCCCCTCTCTTGCGCCATGTTTTGGAGATCTTCCAAAGTATTCGCCCTATCTCTAGCAGCACTTTTTATCCTTACAGATTGATCATATTCTGCCATATTCCTCAATGTTTCCAGAGTTGTATACGGGTTATCTATCACTCTGTTTCTAATATCTGTTTCAGAATCGGTAGAGAGTTGATCCAATGTATCTGTACTTATGCTAAGATTTTCAGTAACCAACATCCTGACTATTGAATCTGGATCACTAGCCAAAATCTCTAGTACTGCCGGTTTAGTTGTGCGCGAAGCCAGCGTTTGTCTGACAATCGAAAATCGGTCATTTGCAAGAAGCTTAGAAGAATCTTCATTCAGAGTGCTTTGAGTAGCTGCGATAAATCTCACCGCCACATTACCACTCTTTGCATTTCCTTCCATACCAGTGTGATAGACGTCCTTTGCTGAGGCAACATAACCACCCACACTACCCACAATTGATACCGACATAAAAGCCATTGACATATAGCCTAAAATATTAGCGGCTTTGGCTACCTGGCTATTTTGAGAAATAACTGAATTTGTAGCCATTGATACATCCAGTGAGGAAGAGGCAGCTTGGGTTACACCAGATAACATTGATCCTGCACCTGAAGTAATAATCATTGACCCTGTAATAGCCCCCAGCCCTGTAATCACTTTTGCGGCTGGAATGGCAGTTGCGGCACCCATAGCAAATGCAGATACCCCGTTAGCGATACCAAAAGCATCACTGGCAATTGCAAGGGCTTTATTTCCCGGTCTGGCTGTAGCTGATATCTGAAGCGACCCACTTGCTAATCCCATAATAGTAGAGCCAATACCGATAGCAATAGTTCCAACATTACCTGTGAAGACGCCAAGATTAGGTACACCCAATACCACCGATGAAACTGCGGTAGTAACCACTGATGCTATAGGCAGTAAAAAAACAGCTGAAGCGACGGCCATCACCATACTTAAAGCACCAAAAGCATAACCTGCCCATTTAGGCATATGACCTGTAGGGTCAGTATTCATTACCGGATTATTACCACCAAACCCGTAACCGTCTATTTTCTTAAACGGGCTGTAACTATCACGACTCATAAAGTGTCTGTAGACCGGATTATAAGCACGATAACCACCACCTAAAAACTGATAGCCTGTAGCAAAGTCAGTCATCTGACCATCAAATCCCGGCTGGTGATTTTTCCACCACGGCACCTGTACTGCCTGTACTGCCTGTGCCAAAGCCTGTTTGTTATTCTTTAATAGGTCGTCATTCATGCCATAGGGACTATAGACATGGTCACTAACTTTCTGACCTGTTGCATCTAGTGAGGCAATCACATCACCTTTATAATCATGCAGATACCAGCGGGTAATTTTGCCATCCTCAACATGTGCAATTGTCGCCAGCTCAGCGCTAGTATGCGTTTTACCTTGAGCATCATTTTGCACCTGTTCAGCAATCATATTTCCCTGATACACCATATACAAAGGTGCCTGTATAGCTGCTCCTTTGCTGTTAAACATCTGCTCTGAAACCTGATGACCTGCACTGTCATAAAACCAGACTGTATGTTCCCCTGTTTGTTTGCGGGTAAAACCATCTTCAAACCCTCTGGCGTTGTAGTGCAAAATATTACCATCAGCATCTTTGATAATTCTGCCCAAACCGTCATAAGTCAGTGTTTTCGGTGCAGTACTGAAATGGGAAACATTGGCTGACCAGCGAGTGTTAAAGGCCGTCATCCGGTGCGGGTCATAACTGTCATTAGTGCGCATGTCATAACTATAATCTGTTGTTTTAGTCACAGATTTTCCACCGGATGTCATTAACTGCTCAGATACCGTTCGGATATTATTCCAGTCATCAAACGTATAGTGTTGTGCTTTAATGATCGGCGGTACTGTCAGAGTGCTTCCCGACAAATCTGTATCTCTTGGGCATAAAATACTGGCAACACCTGATCTACCTGTCACACTACACGTCATTGCGGTCAGATTATTAGTGTTTTTATCGTAACTGTAAGTCTGAGTGGCGCTATTGCCCTGTTCCCAACGGGTGAAAGTTAAAATGTTGTTACTTTGCAGATCATAGGTATAACTTAACTGCTGCAACACCTTATTGCCTTCTTTATCTATGGTACTGGCCAGATGCCCAAAATCATCATAAACAAATTCTCTGGCAGTACCTGCGCCATTAATCACCGCGGTTAAACGACCAAAGAATGGATCGTAAGTATCTGAGGCCAGCAGCACAGCCTTTGTCTGCCCCGGCAAAGTCACTTGTGCCTGCAATACCCTGCCGTATCTGTCATGTATTGCTGTGTATCTGTCTCCGGCTAAATCAGTAACAGACATGGGCTCACCATAACGATCATAAGTCATTGACTCTATACCGCTCGGATAACGGATACCTGTAGGTGATTTAAGCTTTTGGGGAGCCGTGCGGGTAATTTTAATCAACCGCCCTGTGTTTTCATCATAATCGTAATGCAGGTGACCGATTGTATCTTCTTCATCAGTTAACGCCCAAGTTGCGGGATCATAGCTATACGTGGCATAAACAATACCATCTACTGCATCGCTAGTTTTTGCAAAACTGTTATAGGTATATGTAAATACATGAGACTTATTAGTTTTTGTAGCAGGTGTGACCATGCTCAACAGACGACCGTCAGCATCATAGGTGTATCTATCTCTATTACCATACTCATCAGCCTGCCAGGCAAGGTTACCTTCGTCATCATAACCACGCTTACCTAGCACATGGCAGGTACTTTGGTCGGCAGGCTGAACACAACGAGATACTTTATTACCCGCTACATTAAAACTGTCGTGAATGAGACTGCCATCTGGCGCAATCGTTGCCACCATATTTCCCTGTTGCCACGTCCAGTGTGTTTGTGCACCATTGGGTTGTGTCTGCTCAATGCGCCTGCCCTGTCCGTCATACTGTATTGTCATTGTTGACAACCAAGCCTTGGCAGCAATCGCATCATTCACAAAGGCAAGCAACCCATTATTGCCGGGTAACGAAAGTAATCCATAGCTTTGCAGAGATTTTAAACTGTCAGCCGGCTGTAACTTCCCTTTGAGTGAAACCAACTTCTTTTTCAGCTCACCGGTATAGATTGCCTTTCCGTTGACCTGCGCATCAGATGCTAACGCAAACTGGTAATTTGCCACCGGTTTGCCTAGGGTATTGGATTGAACAACATTGAGTATCGGACTCAGCTTTTCGCTCTTATCAGCAGTATCAGTACCGACACTATAACTTATTAACAACATTTGCGGATCATTACGCACCCTTACGCTAACGGTGCCATCCGGAGAACGCTCCCACACCAGCCGGTTAAGTGTGTCATAGCCATAGGTTGTGGTCAGCGAAAGGGTTTTACCATTATTATCTGCAGCATGATATTTTGTTTCACTGGCTAGCTTACCGGTTATGGTATACGTTGAGCTGCTGTCTTCTATCCAGCCCGCTTTACCCGCCATCGGAAGCATTGCCTGATTTTTGTAACGATGCCAGGTCGATATCACCTTTTGAGCTTTACCACTGCCTCCATAAACTGTTTTTTGTTGTGAACCGCCAGGTAATGTTTTAACCGCAGACAACTCCTTACGGGTAGAAATAAAAGTCCATTTAATGCTTTCAGAATGACCACCTGTAACCGGTGTAATCACTTCCTTTACCGGCCTGTTCCAGATGTCATAACTCCAGGCTCTGTGTAATGTTTTTAATGTATCATCATCGGAAATTTTTACACCGGTGGTCAGTGAATATACAGATTTTCCTAACGACAACCCCCCGTCATCACCCGACTCTGCCCTTAATTGTTGTGCCACCTCTTTTATATCAGCCGGCGCCTGTTCAGGTACCACCTCAACATCGGTAGTACGAGTATGATTGTCCGCATCAATAACATGAGTAATACTGAACGTCATTTTCTCCGAGACACCGCCTGTCTCTTGCATTAAGCTGGCACTGACCAATGGTTTTTGCAGCGGATACCGAGTTACCGTCAAACGGGTAAGCTGTCCGTAAACCGGACTTTTCTGATCAGGGTTGTATTGATAATCTGTCGTTGTGGTTATCTGATTTTCTGATAATTCGGGTAACGGCTGACCAGATTGTAAGTTTTCTACTGAAGTCCGAGGCAAAGTACCCGTTGTTTTAGTACTCACCTGCCAGTTACCTGCAAGAGGCGATGTATCCAACCCTACATCATTAATAAAACGTTCTCGGCTAAATAAATCAGACTGAGTCGGTTCTCGGTTGTTTTGTGTTTTCTCTTTTGCTTGTTCCCACTGATGTTGTAATAACTGCTGATACTGCTGAACACGTGATTTATATATACCTGCGACCGGAATAAGCCGGTAATTAAACTCTACCTCTTCTGCGGGTGTCGTATCATCCGTACTGATAAAACGTTCAAACGGCACACTGCCCTGCGGGGTCTCGGTGGCAGGTAACTGCACCAGCTTTTCCGGCAATGTTACCTGTGGCCAGTGCGGATCCATTTTCGGGCAATGATTATCTCCCTGTGGCGGACAATACCGAATAAAGGTCTGTCTTCCATAAGCATCCTCTTTCCAGATCACCTGACCATTTTTATCATATTTGCTCTGCTGCAACACTTTTGCAGGAGCTACAGCACTGTCATTGCCCTGACTCGTTGTCGAATAAAGAGTCTTCGTCGTTTCTTGAGGTAGTGAATAGGTCGGTTGCAATTGCGCAAACGTGGTTCCTTTCCACGGCAAATAGTTGATTTCATTTTTAGCGATTAAACTGTGTCGCAAATCTTCTGTTTGTGTTACTGACAGGGGCAAATGGTATTTATTATAAGTCGTTGTCGTTTTTGTTAATCCATTGTCACTGGAAACGGTGTAAGTGTAATCATCTGCACGATCAAACAGATTATCTTTACCCGGCTCGTTACTGACTCCGCTTAGATACCCCATATAATTATGCTGATCCGTCGGGCTGCCACTGTACTGATACCATACTCGGCGAACCGGAATCATTTTCTTATTTTCAGGCGCCGGTGTTGTTATTTGTTCAGTGACTACCGGCATGCGGGCTTTGTTAAAACCTGCAGGTAACCCCTGAGGCTGTAACGTATCATGATCTGACTCATCGTTATACATAAAGGTGGTGGTTTCACCAGAAGGCTGTGTCACCGTTTTTAGTAGCCAAGGACGACCACCCTCCCCATCATAACTAAAGCTGATGGTATCCGGTGCAGTATTTTCTGCTTCATCTGTCGATAGAGAAGGAATAACTATAGACTGCACTATCGGCTTACCGGCAAGGTCACTCATATGCAAAACAATATTTTGTTTTCCGTGTACCGTTACATCATCGCCACTATAGGTTACCCGCACACCATTATCCTGACACTGATTAACAGCACTGTTAACCTGTGCCTGTGTTAACGGGTGGGCACACATATAGAGTAAACGCCGAGTGGTATCCTGAGGACCATGCCGGTCATAATAAAACCATACCCGCTGACCGCCTCTGTCTTCTTCCCAGTCCTCATAACCGTATTGCAAATGTTCTCGAGTGCCCGTTGCAGTCGCTATTGTCCAGTCGCCCGGCTCGCCGGTAATGGTAACATCTCCTAACTTATGACGCAGGGGATGCCAATAAGAATTTCCCTCTGTATCACGGTCATTTACCATGGTAAAGCTATGACCATCACCGGTTGTTATATCTGTGGTTTTATGACCTAAAACTTCTGACGTCGACGGTGTTTCCATTCCAACGTTAAACGACCAATGTGGTCCTAGTCCTAAAGTATCCGGACCCCGTGCTGATGTACCTCCCGCATACGAAAGCGTTAATTCTCGCCTACTTTGACCTAGGTTGTACAACGCACTGGCAACAGTAAAACCAAACGAGGCTACACCCGTTCTTGGGTCCACGGATGCATTGGCCGCATCATGAAAGTTAGTGGCATTTGATGGCATGGCTGTTGAGCCATCGGCCAGAACAGGTAAATGTGTTAATGGCGATATTTGAGATTCAGACGGTTTGGGCAACCTGAAATTTTGCCATGTATGCTGAACAGTTGACTCAGAAGCTGATGCCATATGATTCACGGCATTTGCATGTTTGTGCAAAATATGAACAGTTGTGGCAGCCTGTGCACAGGGCACCAAGTTGCTCAAAAGGCAGGATAAAAGCAGGTACTACCGCCAGAGCCATGAGGAATTTTTTATAAAACAAAAAAAGATTATTACAAATGTAAGATAATTTTTCCCGCACTGTTCAACCTGTTCAATTATTTTTTAAGGATAAGAGCTAAAGTAGAACAGCAGAAAAATATTGTCTGTACGTATGAGACCACAAAAAAATAAAGGTAGTAGTTTATTTAGTGCTTGTTATACGCCAGAATTTATTGATATTAATGATAACCTGAATTTGACGTAACTATACAGTAATCAAGCCGGTATAGTAAATATTTAGTAAGGGCTTTTTTTTCCTAGTACGTATAGGCGACTAGCCCGCTAGTCAAGTTCATCATAAAATTGGCGGTTGAGTGATGACCTGTATGTTTAATCTGGCAGATATTCTTTAACTGGTCATTGATTCTTTTTATCAAACATTGTTGTCAGAAGCCATACCATGTATGGAAGTCTATATTTTTTAATTTTTTTTTACGTCGAACTCAGGTTCTTGATAGATTATAGTAACTACTCATATTTATACAGCTGATACTTCATATAATCTCTTTTGCGAACACGCTGGGCAGTATATTTTATATCTAGACTACCCAGCATACTACTACAAAAAACTCTATTCTTTACTGATTTTCTGCACCAATAACCCTTCTAATTGTGCTATCTACCCTATTCCTGAGGTGATCATTGTTTCTACCCCTTAACACACGTCGAGCATTTATTTCTTGCAAATAATTTGCTACATCTAGGTTATCATAAATCCCCAGCTCTTGCCCCATATCCCTGTATTCTTGCAAAGTATTCGCCCTATCTCTAGCAGCACTTCTTATCCTTGCAGATTGATCATATTCTGCCATATTCCTCAATGTTTCCAGACTTGTATACTGGTTTGCTACTACTTTGTTTCTGACAGAAAGATCAACATCAGTAGAGAGTTGATCCAATGCCTCTGTGCTTGTTGCAGGATTTTCAGCAGTCGGTAGCCTGACATGTGGATCTGAATCACTTGCTAAAATCGTTAGTGCTGCCGATATTCTTGTCTTCTCAGCCAATGCTTTTCTCACAATTGCAAACCTGTCATTTGCAAGACGCGTATAAGAATCTTCATTCAGAGCCCTTTGGCTAGCTGCGATAAATCTCACCGCCACATTACCACTCTTTGCATTTCCTTCCATACCAGTGTGATAGACGTCCTTTGCTGAGGCAACATAACCACCCACACTACCCACAATTGATACCGACATAAAAGCCATTGACATATAGCCTAAAATATTAGCGGCTTTGGCTACCTGGCTATTTTGAGCAATAACTGAATTTGTAGCCATTGATACATCCAGTGAGGAAGAGGCAGCTTGGGTTACACCAGATAACATTGATCCTGCACCTGAAGTAATAATCATTGACCCTGTAATAGCCCCCAGCCCTGTAATCACTTTTGCGGCTGGAATTGCAGATGCGGCACCCATAGCAAATGCAGATACCCCGTTAGCGATACCAAAAGCATCACTGGCAATTGCAAGGGCTTTATTTCCCGGTCTGGCTGTAGCTGATATCTGAAGTGACCCGCTTGCCAATCCTATAGCAGTAGAGCTAATACCGAGAACAGTTCCAACATTACCTGCGAAAACGCCAAGATTAGCTACACCCAATAGCGATGAAACTGAGGTAGTAACCACTGCTGCCGCAGGCAGTAAAACAGCTGAAGCGACGGCCATCACCATACTTAAAGCACCAAAAGCATAACCTGCCCATTTAGGCATATGACCTGTAGGGTCAGTATTCATTACCGGATTATTACCACCAAACCCGTAACCGTCCATCTTTTTAAACGGGCTATAACTATCACGACTCATAAAGTGTCTGTAGACCGGATTATAAGCACGATAACCACCACCTAAAAACTGATAGCCTGTAGCAAAGTCAGTCATCTGACCATCAAATCCCGGCTGGTGATTTTTCCACCACGGCGCCTGTGCTACCTGTACTGACTGTGCCAAAGCCTGTTTGTTATTCTTTAATAGGTCGTCATTCATGCCATAGGGACTATAGACATGGTCACTAACTTTCTGACCTGTTGCATCTAGTGAGGCAATCACATCACCTTTATAATCATGCAGATACCAGCGGGTAATTTTGCCATCCTCAACATGTGCAATTGTCGCCAGCTCAGCGCTAGTATGCGTTTTACCTTGAGCATCATTTTGCACCTGTTCAGCAATCATATTTCCCTGATACACCATATACAAAGGTGCCTGTATAGCTGCTCCTTTGCTGTTAAACATCTGCTCTGAAACCTGATGACCTGCACTGTCATAAAACCAGACTGTATGTTCCCCTGTTTGTTTGCGGGTAAAACCATCTTCAAACCCTCTGGCGTTGTAGTGCAAAATATTACCATCAGCATCTTTGATAATTCTGCCCAAACCGTCATAAGTCAGTGTTTTCGGTGCAGTACTGAAATGGGAAACATTGGCTGACCAGCGAGTGTTAAAGGCCGTCATCCGGTGCGGGTCATAACTGTCATTAGTGCGCATGTCATAACTATAATCTGTTGTTTTAGTCACAGATTTTCCACCGGATGTCATTAACTGCTCAGATACCGTTCGGATATTATTCCAGTCATCAAACGTATAGTGTTGTGCTTTAATGATCGGCGGTACTGTCAGAGTGCTTCCCGACAAATCTGTATCTCTTGGGCATAAAATACTGGCAACACCTGATCTACCTGTCACACTACACGTCATCGCGGTCAGATTATTAGTGTTTTTATCGTAACTGTAAGTCTGAGTGGCGCTATTGCCCTGTTCCCAACGGGTGAAAGTTAAAATGTTGTGACTTTGCAGATCATAGGTATAACTTAACTGCTGCAACACCTTATTGCCTTCTTTATCTATGGTACTGGCCAGATGCCCAAAATCATCATAAACAAATTCTCTGGCAGTACCTGCGCCATTAATCACCGCGGTTAAACGACCAAAGAATGGATCGTAAGTATCTGAGGCCAGCAGCACAGCCTTTGTCTGCCCCGGCAAAGTCACTTGTGCCTGCAATACCCTGCCGTATCTGTCATGTATTGCTGTGTATCTGTCTCCGGCTAAATCAGTAACAGACATAGGTTCACCATAACGATCATAAGTCATTGACTCTATACCGCTCGGATAACGGATACCTGTAGGTGATTTAAGCTTTTGGGGAGCCGTGCGGGTAATTTTAATCAACCGCCCTGTGTTTTCATCATAATCGTAATGCAAGTGACCGATTGTATCTTCTTCATCAGTTAACGCCCAAGTTGCGGGATCATAGCTATACGTGGCATAAACAACACCATCTACTGCATCGCTGGTTTTTGCAAAACTGTTATAGGTATATGTAAATACATGAGACTTATTAGTTTTTGTAGCAGGTGTGATCATGCTCAACAGACGACCGTCAGCATCATAGGTGTATCTATCTCTATTACCATACTCATCAGCCTGCCAGGCAAGGTTACCTTCGTCATCATAACCACGCTTACCTAGCACATGGCAGGTACTTTGGTCGGCAGGCTGAACACAACGAGATACTTTATTACCCGCTACATTAAAACTGTCGTGAATAAGACGGCCATCTGGCGCAATCGTTGCCACCATATTTCCCTGTTGCCACGTCCAGTGTGTTTGTGCACCATTGGGTTGTGTCTGCTCAATGCGCCTGCCCTGTCCGTCATACTGTATTGTCATTGTTGACAACCAAGCCTTGGCAGCAATCGCATCGTTCACAAAGGCAAGCAACCCATTATTGCCGGGTAACGAAAGTAATCCATAGCTTTGCAGAGATTTTAAACTGTCAGCCGGCTGTAACTTCCCTTCGAGTGAAACCAGCTTCTTTTTCAGCTCACCGGTATAGATTGCCTTTCCGTTAACCTGCGCATCAGATGCTAACGCAAACTGGTAATTTGCCACCGGTTTTCCCAGTGTATTGGATTGAACAACATTGAGTATCGGACTCAGCTTTTCGCTCTTATCAGCAGTATCAGTACCGACGCTGTAACTTATTAACAACATTTGCGGATCATTACGCACCCTTACGCTAACGGTGCCATCCGGAGAACGCTCCCACACTAGCCGGTTAAGTGTGTCATAGCCATAGGTTGTGGTCAGCGAAATGGTTTTACCATTATTATCTGCAGCATGATATTTTGTTTCACTGGCTAGCTTACCGGTTATGGTATACGTTGAGCTACTGTCTTCTATCCAGCCCGCTTTACCCGCCATCGGAAGCATTGCCTGATTTTTGTAACGATGCCAAGTCGATATCACCTTTTGAGCTTTACCACTGCCTCCATAAACTGTTTTTTGTTGTGAACCGCCAGGTAATGTTTTAACCGCAGACAACTCCTTACGGGTAGAAATAAAAGTCCATTTAATGCTTTCAGAATGACCACCTGTAACCGGTGTAATCACTTCCTTTACCGGCCTGTTCCAGATGTCATAACTCCAGGCTCTGTGTAATGTTTTTAATGTATCATCATCGGAAATTTTTACACCGGTGGTCAGTGAATATACAGATTTTCCTAACGACAACCCCCCGTCATCACCCGACTCTGCCCTTAACTGCTGTGCCACCTCTTTTATATCAGCCGGCGCCTGTTCAGGTACCACCTCAACATCGGTAGTACGAGTATGATTGTCCGCATCAATAACATGAGTAATACTGAACGTCATTTTCTCCGAGACACCGCCTGTCTCTTGTATTAAGCTGCCACTGACAAATGGTTTTTGCAGCGGATACCGAGTTACCGTCAAACGGGTAAGCTGCCCGTAAACCGGACTTTTCTGATCAGGGTTGTATTGATAATCTGTCGTTGTGGTTATCTGATTTTCTGATAATTCGGGTAACGGCTGACCAGATTGTAAGTTTTCTACTGAAGTCCGAGGCAAAGTACCCGTTGTTTTAGTACTCACCTGCCAGTTACCTGCAAGAGGCGATGTATCCAACCCTACATCATTAATAAAACGTTCTCGGCTAAATAAATCAGACTGAGTCGGTTCTCGGTTGTTTTGTATTTTCTCTTTTGCTTGTTCCCACTGATGTTGTAATAACTGCTGATACTGCTGAACACGTGATTTATATATACCTGCGACCGGAATAAGCCGGTAATTAAACTCTACCTCTTCTGCGGGTGTCGTATCATCCGTACTGATAAAACGTTCAAACGGCACACTACCCTGCGGGGTCTCGGTGGCAGGTAACTGCACCAGCTTTTCCGGCAATGTTACCTGTGGCCAGTGCGGATCCATTTTCGGGCAATGATTATCTCCCTGTGGCGGACAATACCGAATAAAGGTCTGTCTTCCATAAGCATCCTCTTTCCAGATCACCTGACCATTTTTATCATATTTGCTCTGCTGCAACACTTTTGCAGGAGCTACAGCACTGTCATTGCCCTGACTCGTTGTCGAATAAAGAGTCTTTGTCGTTTCTTGAGGTAGCGAATAGGTCGGTTGCAATTGCGCAAACGTGGTTCCTTTCCATGGCAAATAGTGTGTTTCATTTTTAGCGATTAAACTGTGTCGTAAATCATCTGTTTGTGTTACTGATAGCGGCAAATGGTATTTATTATAAGTCGTTGTCCTTTTTGTTAATCCATTGTCACTGGAAACGGTGTAAGTGTAATCATCTGCACGATCAAACAGATTATCTTTACCCGGCTCGTTACTGACTCCGCTTAGATACCCCATATAATTATGCTGATCTGTCGGGCTACCACTGTACTGATACCATACTCGACGAACCGGAATCATTTTCTTATTTTCAGGCGCCGGTGTTGTTATTTGTTCAGTGACTACCGGCATGCGGGCTTTGTTAAAACCTGCAGGTAACCCCTGAGGCTGTAACGTATCATGATCTGACTCATCGTTATACATAAAGGTGGTGGTTTCACCAGAAGGCTGTGTTACCGTTTTTAGTAGCCAAGGACGACCACCCTCCCCATCATAACTTAAGCTGATGGTATCCGGTTCAGCATTTTCTGCTTCATCTGTCGATAGAGAAGGAATATCTATAGACTGCACTATCGGCTCACCGGCAAGGTCACTCATATGCAAAACAATATTTTGTTTTCCGTGTACCGTTACATCATCGCCACTATAGGTTACCCACACACCATTATCCTGACACTGATTAACAGCACTGTTAACCTGTGCCTGTGTTAACGGGTGGGCACACATATAGAGTAAACGCCGAGTGGTATCCTGAGGACCATGCCGGTCATAATAAAACCATACCCGCTGACCGCCTCTGTCTTCTTCCCAGTCCTCATAACCGTATTGCAAATGTTCTCGAGTGCCCGTTGCAGTCGCTATTGTCCAGTCGCCCGGCTCGCCGGTAATGGTAACATCTCCTAACTTATGACGCAGGGGATGCCAATAAGAATTTCCCTCTGTATCACGGTCATTTACCATGGTAAAGCTATGACCATCACCGGTTGTTATATCTGTGGTTTTATGACCTAAAACTTCTGACGTCGACGGTGTTTCCATTCCAACGTTAAACGACCAATGTGGTCCTAGTCCTAAAGTATCCGGACCCCGTGCTGATGTACCTCCCGCATACGAAAGCGTTAATTCCCGCCTACTTTGACCCAGGTTGTACAACGCACTGGCAACAGTAAAACCAAACGAGGCTACACCCGTTCTTGGGTCCACGGATGCATTGGCCGCATCATGAAAGTTAGTGGCATTTGATGGCATAGCTGTTGAGCCATCGGCCAGAACAGGTAAATGTGTTAATGGCGATATTTGAGATTCAGACGGTTTGGGCAACCTGAAATTTTGCCATGTATGCCGAACAGTTGACTCAGAAGCTGATGCCATATGATTCACGGCATTTGCATATTTGTGCAAAACATGAACAGTTGTGGCAGCCTGTGCACAGGGCACCAATTGCTCAAAAGGCAGGATAAAAGCAGGTACTACCGACAGAGCCAAGAGAAATTTTTTATAAAAAAAAAGATTATTACAAATGTTAGATAATTTTTCCCGCACGGTTCAACCTGTTCAATTATTTTTTAAGAATAAGAGCAAAAGTAGAACAGCAGAAAAATATTGTCTGTACGTATGAGACCACAAAAAAATAAAGATGATACGCAAATTTGCTTCTAACTTCTTTTGTTGCGGATTTCAGGGGGTGCATTAAAACTGGATTATCTGGGAAAGAGAATTCACATTATTGTGCATCATCGACCTTGCAACCGAAGCACCTACATATTTTTTAACACAGAAAATTTCAATATTGACATTCACCTTTTGACACCTTATAGCCCGAATATGAAACCAATAGAGCGGTGGTGAAAAGTGATCAATAAGCTAATAAAAAATAATACTTTCTTGCGCTCAGTGACGGCGTTTAAAAGTACCATTAATAAATTTTTAAAATCCACCAAGGATAAAATTAAATCACGATTGTTTAGCTGGATCAATGATAATTTTCAACTAATCAAACCCGCACTTTAATTTGATTTGTGCATACCCGTTTATAACTTTATTTTTTGATTACTTTAATTGGTATAACAAACCTCCCTGTGATACGTTAATAACATTAATTAGGAGGCTTGTTATTTTATATCAATATTTTATATTTATCCTGACTTATACATTAGAAATTTTCAAAAGGACAATAAGACTTGCCATGATATACAATAGGATTTTTATTAAAAACCATGGCTCCAGTTGATTGAAGTGTCGATTTCTGTCCGCCCTCAAGAGTTAATGTAGCCTTTCTGTTACCATAAGATGCATCAGCTGATGTATACCAACAACGAATACCCTCTGGAACTGTGGCACCAATTGCGATTTCATCACTTACCGTTTTCTGTCCAATAACAGAAGTCTGTCCTGAAGTAAGGTTTAGTTCATTGTAAAGTAGACCAGCTGCGTCATAAACAGAAACCGTGGTAACCCACTTAGCTCCATTGGGGTTATTTACAGTGACCTGGAACATATCCGATGCGTAACTTCTCATTGACAGAAAAGCAATAAATAAAACAACAAAAAAACCATAGTTTTTAGACATCTTTAACATTGTCACACCTATTTAAAATTATTTATCCCAACTTTATTTAAATTCATCAGATCCAATATAAAGACAATTAAATAATAAACCTGTAAACGTTGAGCATCAGTTTTATCATATAATTACAACTTACGTAGATTCTTTTGGTTATAGTTTCTATCGGTACTTTAATTTAATTTTAATAATCAAAAAAACTAATATATTGGAAACACTGGAAGACTAGTAGATTTATTATTTTCTTAAAATAAGATTTTATACTTGCCCAGAATGTGATTTACCGCATAAAAAATCGGTTTTTAATAAAAAAATAGAAAACAACTTATTATAAAACCCATATACAAAGCATTTAATGTATTAAAGCTGTACAAATACGCAAATTAGGTACCGTTATCAGCACATACAAGGTGGGCGTTGCTTTAAACTAGTACTTTTAACTGGATTACAGTTACAAACCTAAGAGGTCTGAAGTGAAACAGTCATACCAAACTCCACTTCTTACTTCTTGTTGCAGGTTTTGGTATTAGAATAACCGGTCAAAAGATTAAAGCTTTCTGTTCAGTGCTACCATAAGATTTGTATCAAAATGACGATCATACTCAGAACCCTGTCCGAAAACAAATGGTTTTTGGCAGGGGTAAAAAGACAGATTCTGAAGTTTTATGAACAAAGATTCAGGTCATTAGTACATATTGTAGATGCACTCATATTTCTTGCATGATTAGCAAGTGCTGCAATATCATCCATTGCTGCTTTACAGGTAGCATCAGAGATATGAACGTACTTGTTTAATTTAGGACATGCCTTTGAAGCAAGAAATTTATCAATAGAACCAGAGTAACTGGCAATTTCTGCGACAGATTTTACTCCTAATTCACAGGCCAGGCATTCTTTAATACCAGATAAACTCTTCGAAGCAACTGAGCTATTGCTTGCCCAAGATGAAATCACAAATAATGATGTAATTAGTAGAATGTTTGTTTTTAATATTTTATTCATTATAATCTCCTAACTCTTTTCAAATAAAGAGTGCATTAACTTATAGTAGATTTCATTAAAAAAACATGGTTTTTTATTTAAAATCAAATAGATAGAATCCTTATAAAATACAGTATAACTATTATTAGTTGTACAAACAGGCTTTATATATTTACTGACATATACTTGCCTAAAATCTGGCTATTATGTACTCATCTAACGATAAATAGCATAAGTTCATTATAATAAGCTTTCATCCAGTAATATTTTTGATTTAGGCATGATATAGTTTACCCACAACTGCTGTCTAAGGTTACATTATTCCGACAAGACTTGGTTTTGAAATAAAACCACCCCTTTTTTCTTGCGTTGATTTATTATATGCTTGCCAGTCGAGATTAAAGAATAGTATGGCCTGCAGCAGAAGCTGTTCATTATCTGCTAAGATATGATTCAGACTTCTGATTTTGTTTGTTATTCACTTTATTTTCATTGTCTAATTGTGGAGAGCTTTAGAAAGTGGTCTATCAGAAAATTAATATTCCCGAATCCGGTGAAAAGATAACAGTTAACGCTGATTTGTCAATCAATGTTCCTTCCAACCCAATTATTCCCTTTATTGAAGGTGACGGTATAGGCGTTGATGTAACTCCTCCGATGCTGGAAGTGGTGAATACTGCTGTTGAGAAAGCTTATGGCGGTGAAAAGCGTATTGAATGGATGGAGGTTTATGCTGGCGAGAAAGCAACAAAAGTGTATGGCCAGGATACGTGGATGCCTGAAGAAACACTAGAGGCAATGAATGAGTTTAAAGTAGGCATTAAAGGTCCTTTAACCACACCTGTTGGGGGTGGTATTCGTTCACTTAACGTAGCATTGCGTCAAAACATGGATTTATACGCTTGCATCCGTCCTGTTCGCTGGTTCAAAGGTGTACCAAGTCCGGTTAAACGTCCTGATTTAACTGATATGGTTATCTTCCGTGAAAACTCTGAGGACATTTATGCTGGGATTGAATGGCAAGCTGATACTGATGAAGCAAAAAAAGTAATCAGCTTCCTCAAGAATGAAATGGGCGTAACTAAAATCCGTTTCGACACTGAGTGTGGTATTGGTGTGAAGCCTGTGTCACGCAAAGGAACAGAGCGTCTTGTGCGCAAGGCGATTCAATTTGCGATTGATAATGACCGGAAGGTGGTTACCTTTGTACACAAAGGTAATATCATGAAGTTTACCGAGGGTTATTTTAAAGAGATTGCTTATGAACTGGCACGTAATGAGTTTGGTGCGCAGTTGTTAGATGGTGGCCCATGGTGCACATTGATCAATCCAAAAACAGGTAACAAAATAACTATTAATGACGCAATTGCTGATGCATTTTTACAGCAAATTTTACTTCGTCCACAAGAATATAGTGTTGTTGCAACCTTGAATTTGAATGGTGATTATCTTTCTGATGCCCTAGCCGCTCAAGTAGGTGGAATCGGTATTGCGCCAGGTGCAAATATTGGTAGCAAAGTTGCTGTGTTTGAAGCCACTCACGGAACAGCACCAGGTTATGCCGGAAAAGACAAAGTAAATCCTGGTTCTTTAATTCTTTCAGCAGAAATGATGCTACGTCATTTGGGCTGGGTAGAAGCCGCTGACCTGATAATTAAAGGTGTTTCCGGTGCCATACAAGCAAAAACTGTAACCTACGACTTTGAGCGCATGATGGAAAATGCAACATTAGTTTCTTGCTCAGGTTTTGGTAAAGAAGTAATTAAACATATGTGATAATATCATTGCTGACAGAGGCTTTGACTATCTTACTTTTTTGTTTGTCCAGCATTGCAGTGATGTCCATATACAGATTGCAATGCTCTTTTGTCTTGTGGCGGCGGATAATGGTATGAACAACCAAGGTTATCATTTTGATAGCAGTGGTTGAAGTTCAACCATGGCACAATATCTTAGCTTTAGTGATTTCAAGCTTTCGTTTATTAAAAGGTATTGCTGAAAAGTTCAAAAGCAAATGAAAATTTTTACATAAAGAGCGTGACTGCTACTGCTTGGTTAAAATCAATCTAACAAAGAAAACAGCACTCTCTGTGTAAACTTGCAGAGAGTGCAATATCATCCAAATTCAGGTGGTTTGTATACTCTCCTCGCTGTTACTAATTGGCTCACTTTCAAAAGTGTCAGTCACCGGTTGACCGTCTGTAATAACCTCACTGACGGTATCGTTATCTTCTTCAGATAGCACCGTTATATTGACGGAATGCAAGCCTTTTGGTCCCTGAAGAATATCGTAATTAACCAACTGCCCGGCCTTGAGAGTTTTATACCCTTCCATATTAATAGATGAATAATGAACAAAAAGATCTTCTTTATTACTACCTTCCTCCGGAAGTATAAAGCCATATCCTTTTGCATTATTAAACCATTTCACTTTACCTTTAGGCATCCTTATTATCCCTCTTAACTTCTGATGCACTTATTGTTTTTGAAAGCGTCCGTTAAAAGACAGTTTCCTAATTTACATTGTAAGTGTGTAAAAATAAGTAGTTATTTGTCAACCCCTTATCATACAGAAACATTAATAAAAAATTGTTAACTTATTTATAAATGTCCTTACGTAAAAAAGCTCTTTTTATACGATAAGTGAAGTGTACAGTATGTTGGGTGAACAGACAACATCTAGATTTATTCAGTGATTATCTCATCACCTAATATCAATATTATACGTCTTAATATAGATATAGATAAAGGGCTTTATTTTGACACTATTTATGCACTGAAAAGAATAAATCCACTAGTCGTCTAAACTGTCATTTTGCAATCGAATTACAACAAGCCAATATGGATGCTACGGTAAAAGTTACCGTAATCTATATATACAGAATGACGTAAATCATGAATATCTGTAAATAGAGATGAATACATCATTACCTGTAACATGTGCTGTAAGGGAAATTGAGACTGAAATAAGAAAAAAATATGCCTTGTTAGATTAGGGTCAGACAACAACAACCTGTATAATTGTAGCCTGTTGATAATTGGCCAGCTTGTTGGTGCGGATGCCGTTTCAGGAAAGATTCCGAGTCAAGCCTTTTCAGGGTGCAAATATCTGAATGAACATTTTTTAAGTGATAGACAATCAGACTGTCCACATATGGCTATTAGAGTTAGGAAAAATCGGAGTCAATTTATCAGGTTTAAAAAAACAGGTTGACATCCTGTTATATTGAAATATATTAATCTACCGAAGCGCTGATTTGTACCTCGGCTTGCGGGCGCTGAATAAATTCTGCTAAAAGATGGGAAGCTGCCTATATTTCATCTTCTTATTGAATAGCATTTTTGTTCCGCACTAAATAACAAGGAATGGAAATGATTCGGTTAAATAACATTACCAAACGTTATAAACATCACGTTGCTCTTGATAATGTGTCTTTGCATGTACCCAAAGGAATAATATATGGCGTTATTGGCGAAAGTGGTGCCGGAAAAAGCACGCTGGTACGTTGTATTAATCTGTTGGAAGCGCCTGACTCAGGTCAGGTTATCGTTGACAACAAGAATATTACAGAGCTTAAGAGCAATACTTTAAGACAAAGCCGCCGTAAAATCGGTATGATTTTCCAACATTTCAATCTACTTAACAGCCGAACCGTTTATGGAAACATTGCCTTTCCACTGGAACTTATCGGGTGGTCCAAAGCAAAAATTGAGATAACAGTCCAACCTCTCATAAAGCTGACAGGGCTTGAAAACAAAGTATCTCAATTCCCTTCGCAACTGAGTGGTGGTCAAAAACAGCGCGTTGCAATAGCTAGAGCACTAGCCAGCGAACCGGATATTTTATTATGCGATGAGGCTACTTCTGCACTCGATCCTAATACAACAAAGTCTATTCTTAATCTACTGAAAGACATTAATAAACGCACTGGCATTACCATAGTATTAATTACCCACGAAATGGACGTTGCTCGGACAATATGTGATCATGTTGCAGTCATGGCAAAAGGAAAGGTTATTGAAAATAACAGTGTTGAACAAATTTTTTTAAACCCACAGCAACCTATAACCCAACAGTTTGTTCACAGTGTGACGCAGACAAAACAAATAACGGAAGATCAAAGCAAGGAATATCAATACCCTTTACTACACATTACTTTTGTAGATCAGGTTGCCTCTGAACCACTAATAACAATGACAGCCAGACAGTTCAGCGTTGATTTTAATATTTTACACGGCGATATTGAAATGATCAATGATAAAAACATGGGCTTTCTTTTGGTCAAACTCATTGGTGAGAAACACAACACAAGTAAGGCATTAGAGTTTTTGCTACAAAATAATAATATTAACGTGGAGGTTATCTCACATGGAAAGTAATCATTTTATAATAATTCAGGCAACACTAGATACATTAACGATGGTATTTAGCTCGGGTTTTTTAAGTTTTCTGATAGGTATTCCCATTGGCATTATATTATTTCTGACAGGTCAGGGAAAATTTCTTGAAAACGTCACAGCTAACAAAATACTCAATATTTTCACAAACATTGGTCGTTCAGTTCCGTTTATTATACTTCTTGTGGCGATCATACCATTTACACGACTAATCACTGGTTCTTCGATAGGTACTATTGCTGCTATTGTTCCCCTGACTGTATCTTCTATTCCTTTTGTTGCTCGCATTACTGAAGGTGCAATTGCTGAAGTCTCACCAGGACTAATAGAAGCTGCACAAGCCATGGGAGCAACACCTTTACAGATTATTCGTAAAGTATTATTACCAGAAGCATTACCTTCACTGATTCACGGCATCACACTGACACTGATAACCTTGGTCGGTTATACAGCAATGGCAGGAGCTGTTGGTGGTGGAGGACTTGGAGCCGTGGCCATAAACTTTGGTTATAACCGTTTTAATACGGGAGTCATGCTTGAAACCGTCGTTATTCTTGTGATTATTGTTCAACTCATTCAATGGATTGGCGATAAATTACAAAAACATCTTACGCATCGTTCATAACAGAGAGACAAAGAGGGGCATATGAAACTTGGTACAACATTTCGTTGGTTGATTCTTAGCTTAATTACAGTACTAACTTTGATTATAAGTGGCTGTGGAAAACATGAAAACAATAAAGATCGCGTGTTGAAGGTCGGTGTAATTGCTGGACCTGAAGCGGAGTTAATGCAAACAGCTCTTGATCAGGCTAAAAAAGAATTTGGCCTGAAAACAAAGCTTATCCAGTTCCAGGACTATATTACCCCCAACGTTGCACTCGCCGATGGTAGTATTGATGTCAATGCTTATCAGCATAAGCTTTATCTGGATGACATGAATCATGCAAGGGGTTTTGATCTGGTACCTGTCGGAAGAATGTTCCTGTACCCGCTAGGTGCCTATTCCAAAAAAATAACTCATATTAATCAACTAAAACCTGGCGATAAAATTGCTGTGCCTAATGATCCAAGCAATGAAAGTCGAGCATTAAACATCTTAGCCAAAGCCGGCCTTATTAAACTCAGGGATCCAAAGAGCCATACATCTACACCTGCTGATATTATTGATAATCCTCAACAATTAAAGTTTATTGAACTGGATGCGGCACAATTACCCCGCTCTTTGGATGATGTAACATTAGCTGTTATTAACTCAACCTTCGCAGTGGCTGCAGGATTTTTACCGAAAAAAAATGCCCTGCTACTGGAAGATAGTAACTCACCTTATGTTAATCTGATTGTTGCAAGGAAAGATGACAAAAATGATCTGAGAATAAAGGAATTGGTAAAAGCGTATCATAATAAAATTGTACTGGAAAAAGCTCAAGAACTCTTTAAAGGTGGTGAAGTACCTGGCTGGAAAACTGAAACAAAATAATATTTTCTTCTCTGATTTAAGGTTGACCTGATTTTAGGTTGACCTGATTTAAGGTTGGTGTAGTACTCATCTACTATGTCACCCGCTTATCTGCCAAATTAGGCACATGCTAAATAAATCCCATAAAATCAAAATATTACGTTGCTTTGCACTGTTTCTTCACCATGTCTGATTAATTATTAATGCTTTTCCCCTTGCAGAAAACACAAAATTATAGCCATAATCTATTTAAGCTTGTTTTTATGTTGTATCAGGTCTGCCTAAACCATAAAAGGAGCCGCATATGGACAGAGCAAATAAGCTCGAATCCATTTCTACCTCAGCAAACAAAAAGACATTGTATGTTCTTGACAGCAACGTCTTAATCCATGACCCCAATGCTTTACTCAATTTTGAAGAACATCACGTTGTTATTCCTATAACAGTTCTGGAAGAGCTTGATAAGCTAAAAAACACCAGACAAACAATTGCTGCCGACTGCCGTCAGGCCATACGTCTGATTGATAAGATAGTTGGCTCCTCGAGCCCTGAAAAAGTTGCAAAAGGTGTGGCTATTAAGCGTGGAGACAAAAGCCAAACCCTTGGTAAGCTTGTTATCATGATGTCACCATCAGAAAAAAGACGGGTATTACCTTACGATATTAACGATAATCGTATTATCAATGATATTTGCCATCTAAAAGAATTATACAAAAATGAGCGTATTATCTTGGTAACAAAAGATATTAACATGCGCCTTAAGGCCAGAGGTTGTGGGATTCATTCCGAGGATTATCACACAGACCAACAAATATCTGATGTTCGTTTTTTACATAAAGGTTATCTTGAAGTAAAGGACAGTTTCTGGGATCACATTGAAAAAGTTGAAACCGAACAGGAAAACGGTAATACATATTATGTCCTTCCCAAAGAAGGTATACTCTTGGATGTTAACGTCAGTGAATTTATTATTGACCAACAGGGATTTGTAGCAAGAGTTGTTAATGTCTCAGAAAACAAAGTAAAGCTATTGCATCTTTCGCATGAAAGCCTCATGAATCAGAAGGCATGGGGTTTACAGCCTTTGGATACTTATCAAGCACTGGCTTTGAGTTTACTTTTCGATCCTGATATTCAACTTGTTAACCTTAGCGGTCCTGCAGGTTCAGGTAAGACTATTCTTGCTATTGCTGCTGCTATTGAGATGACACTGGCTTCCAAACAATACCGTCGAATTATTGTAACAAGAAGCACTCGTGGGCTTGATGAAGATATTGGTTATTTACCTGGCACAGAATCCGAAAAAATGGAACCTTGGCTTGGTGCAATTACTGATAATCTGGAGGCGCTTCATCATGATGACGAGTCAACTCATGGTAGTGTTGATTATATTTTAAGTCAGGTGCCATTACAGTTTAAATCGTTAAACTACATACGAGGACGAAGCTTTCAGCACAGCTTAATCATTATCGATGAATGTCAGAACTTAACGCCACATCAGATGAAGACAATTATTACCCGAGCCGGAATGGGAAGCAAAGTGATCTGTTTAGGTAATCTTGCTCAGATAGATACACCGTATCTTGCACCTACCAGCTCAGGTCAGACGTATTTGACCGAACGTTTCCGGAACTTTGAATATGGCGGTATGATTCAGTTAGAAGGTGTACCCAGGTCTGCACTTGCCGCTTTTGCGGAAGAGCATATGTAAAAAATATCCCCCTGTAATTTATGTGTTGCAGGGGGATATACGCCGGAAAACGTAACACCAATATACAGCTAATCTTTCGTAAACCTGAGTTCGACGTAAAAGATCTTTAAAAAGAAGAGACTTCCATGCATTGTATGGCTTCTGACAACAATACAAAACATAAAAGTCACTATGCTTACTCGTGGTTTCTGTGATGTCTATAACTTTTGCCAGAGCATTTTGAAACCAGTGGCTTATGGCATAACCATTATCCTCGGGCTTTTCGCAAGCCAGCACAATAATCTTACATATCTGTTCGGCAGTGAATTTGAGTTCAACACTCGAGCGGAGGTCATCTTTAAGGCATTCTGTAGCAGACAGATCATTGGGTCGGTTAACCCAGTGCTTGCGACAGCGCCCAATCATACTAAGATCGCAGCTCAATAAGCGAACATAGGCTCTTAATCCGACACTTTCTTCTGCCACAAAAATAATTCTTGCTCTTAGGATCAACGCTTGTATGCTAGTATGCTTGTTGGTAATGACCAAGTGATCGTCGTGTTTATTTTTAGTGAGTATAAATCGTTGTGCGTATGCTGACAGCAACCCTGCTTCCACTTTTCATGCTCGTTCAGATTTGTCATATTAAACCATATTATCTTTGGTGGTTCTATCAATGCTTGGTACAACTAGTGATTAATAAGTGATGACTATACACAATATAATTTGAAATGCAGATTGGAAATAATTTTTAGGCATAAAGCAATCTTGTACAAATGGTACAAATGGTACAAATGGTACAAAATAGTTTTATATACCATGAAATATCCGGTGTTTTGTTCTCTTTTGTGTATAATTAAGCTGATTTTTTTTGCTAGCATCCGAACACTTAAAAAAAACCTGAAACCGGATGTGCTTAATTAACCTGAAAATCTGTCTACTGGTATAAGTGGAAATTGAATGCCTGTTGTTGCAGGTAAGTGCCTGGCTAAAGTGCAAACTATTTACACAGATTTGGGCTCGATATCTTTGAGCTTGTAATAGTTTTTCAGGTAAAGTCAGCTAAATTTGCTATATGATTAAGGATACAATAACAGTGGTCTCCCCTGAACAATACAGGCGCATCAACTGGCATAGTCGGCGTGGTATGCTAGAGCTGGATGAGCTTTTACTACCTTTTGTTAAAGAAGTGTTTCCTTCACTTAATGAAAAAGACCAACACGTTTACATGCGTTTTATCACAAATGAAGATACAGACCTTTTTCACTGGATGATCGGGCATGGCAGGCCAGAGCTTGTAGAGTTTCAGCAAATAATAGAAAAGATTAAAACGCATGCCTTATCACGCCAACGAAGTTGAACTTTCGTTGAAGCCTTCTCATTGCTGGCTGATGCTCACAATGATAATGATCATTGTGGCTTTGCTGGCCGTATGTTTGATAAATTCATTTGTGCTAAAGATAATTATTTTCTTTTTTGTGGGGGCTTATTTATACGTTATTCTTACAGGTTTTTTTCGCCGACATTATCCTGCTGGTGTTTCGGGTATACGTTATCGTGGAAACTCTTGGTGGATTATGCTCAATGATAAAAAGTGGCAAGAGGTCTCTATTAAAGAACCTCCTTTGATCTCTGCATTTTTGACAGTATTGATAGTCTCATGCACAGAAAAAAAAACTGTTCCTATCGTTATTTTTTATGATAGTGCTGATCCAAACATGTTCAGAAGACTTCGTTTATTATTACGCCTCACTAATAAAATATAATACCTGCACCCATAATTATTGCACTATTTTTGAGGCTGTTGCGAACTAGGAAAAATGAATTTTAGTTAGCAAAAATACATTTGCTAATGTTGAAATTGATAAAATAGTACAAGAAATACTCGTTTTTGCCCTAATTTAAGGCTGTTTAGCCTGTTTCAGGCACAATATGTTTTATTCATGATGTCTTGTCTTTTTAGCTGCTACCGTAACTGAATGAATATGTTAGACAATCGTTTTTTTGCTAATTAGAGTACGTGTTTTACTGCAGACGCTAACCGTATAGAGCGATTTTAGTTATTAGGGCAGATTTCAACAATCTCCTTTTCTGAATTTGCTTTTATGCGTTGAAACTAATGACAATAGCAGGCTATTACTCGACACTTCGACTTTAACAGAAAAACATAAAAGGATACTTATAGTAGGAATTAGAAACAGGTTTTATTATTATTCTGGATGATTAGAGTTATATGATAAAGTTAGATTTGTTGAAATATTTACTGAAAACTATGAGTTTCCGGTCATACAAAAGACAGGGAAATCATCTTGTTATGCAGATGAGCAAAAGGGAATTAATGTGATTCAGAAATATTATTTGTTTCCGAAGTGGCCTGCACCGGCAAGTGTTAAAGTTTGTACAACACTTCGTTCTTTTCATGAAAGTAAGGAGTTTAGTACCAATGGATTTTTCTCTGATGATATGGCAGTTCCTTGCAACGATAATTCAGCATTTATTGATAATAGCTGGCGGTTATTAAAGCAAGACCTGGGTTTAACTCAAATGCCTGCATGGTTGAACCAAACACATACGGCCTCCATTATTTCTGCACATAAAGCATTGGCAGAGCCTTTGCATGAAGCCGATGCAAGCTGGACAAACCAACTTAATATACTATGTGTGATAAGAACAGCCGATTGCCTGCCTTTAGTTTTTTGCGATAAAAAAGGATTAAAGATTGCTACAGTTCATGCAGGGTGGCAAGGGCTTGCTAAAGGTATAGTCGAAAATACAGTACAAGCACTCAATGAAAACCCAGAAGACTTACTGGTATGGCTAGGCCCAGCCATTAGCCAAAAACATTTTGAAGTTGGTCAAGAAGTACGGGAAATATTTATTAAAACACAACCTGAAGCGCTGAGCGCTTTTATTCCGAGCAAGAAAGATCACTGGATGGCAGATTTATACCAACTGGCAAAACTTCGACTGCAAAAATCAGGTGTTACTGATATTTATAGTGAAAATCACTGCACATTCGAAGAAGAAGAGCTCTTTTATTCCTATCGCAGAAATAAAACCACCCAGCGGATGTTGACTTTAGCTTGGTTAGCACCATAAGTCATACCAATATTTATTTTGGTATCACTTTATTTCATTAAGACTCCAGTCATAGTGATATTTCACTGAGCCTTTATAGGCTTGCAGTTTACTTGCAAGTACAGGGTTTGCATAATGCTCCAGATGTGTGAATAAAGTGGTCCGATCACCAAAATCACTGCCATACCATTTATAAATACTGGAAAGCTCCAGCTTTCCATGTTTATTAAAGTGCACACCTTTTGGCTGATTTATATAACGTTTAGCTTGTGCATCAAGGAGTTTATTCATATTCTCTGCAGTATAGGCAACTGGAGCAAGATCTGGACAGCTCATGCTGGCACAGTTTAATGCATAGTGTACTCGGTAGTCTTTCCATAGAGGACGTAAAATACGATGCTCTATATCATTAAGTGTCAGGGAAATATCTGCTACTTTTGTAATAACGTCATCCCAGGGGCCAAACTTAAACCACCCCTTACCAAGTTTAATAATACTGCTTACTGGGTAATGCTTTAAAATGAGCTCAACAGTTAACGCATTGTACAAATTGATCCAATAAGCTTCCTGTTGAGATTTGCTGTAGTCTCTTGGATCCAGTGAAGTCAGATAGGTAATAAACTGAACCAATTTTTTATTGTCTTTTTCATTAACCCTATCATAAGCAACCAAACCCATCTTTGTTTTCTTATCGTCAATACGGTAATGATTAAGAAAATTCTGCCAAGACTGGAAGTTAAAACCTGCTTTATTTTCCGGGTTTGATTTGTCCCAAACCGGCCAGTATTTCGGTTTGGGCGCAGCAGAGGTTTGAACAGACAAGCAACTGATGATCACCAGTAATAAAAGCAAATAATAAGGGGTATTATGTCTGATCTTTGTGTGTACAAAATTCATCATATTCACCTGATTACTATAACAATAAAAAGTATATGCAGAAAATCATATAATAATTATTATATTGGTAGTGTACAGCTTATTGTGTCTGATGTGAAATGTGAGCTATCACCAAAACTGGTGTTTACGGTTTTCATAAAGTGATGACCTTATACCATAACCTGCTTATTTTTATTGCTCTACTTTTCTGATCTTGCTTGTGTATGTTGTAACTACTCACAATGACAGGCTATTACGCATCATTTCGCCTTTCACAATACTTCAGATAGTTTATTTCCGGCTTAACTCACGGTCAATCTCTTAATAAAGAGGCGATTTGCACTCACATTCATGCGTCTTTTACAGCGCTTAACCTCATGAAGATTCAGGATCGAAAGACAAAAAATTTTGATATACCGACAGTGATTTTCATTACCAACTAAATACAGCTCAAACGCAATTAACACCAAGTGTGCAGACTTTTTAAAAGGATAGTTTTGAACCTAAGTGACCAAAAGGCCAGCGATGTGTATATGGAGTTTGGCAAGTACGGGACTATTGCTATGTAAAATTGTCTGAAGCATTGTGTTTAAGAAGTACGTATAATTTCTTTCTTTTACCTGTGTGTGTTGTAGACTAAAAGTATGATGATAAAGTGTTTAATGATAGAGTTTATGAATACAGAAAAAAGAATTCTGTTATCCAGGGAAAGTTTTGAACCTGAATACGATGTATCAACAAAAGCTGCAAAAACTGAGCTTAAACCACCGAAAAAATATCGGGTTGTTCTGTTGAATGATGATTTTACAACGATGGATTTTGTCGTAGAAGTATTAACCTTGTTCTTCAATATGAGTGAAGAGCAGGCTGTACAGGTTATGATAATGGTACATAAAAAAGGAAAGGGTGCCTGTGGTGTCTATAGTCGTGATGTTGCAGAAACGAAAGCAACAAGTGTTAATGAGTACGCGCAGAAACAAGGACATCCTTTATTGTGTAAAATAGAAAAAATGGACTAAGTCAACTGAATGACAGGAGGTTTTATGTTAAGTAAGGAGCTGGAGCAAACGCTTAGTAACGCTTTCAGGGTAGCCCGCGAAAAAAAACATGAGTTTATGACGGTGGAGCACCTGTTATTGGCATTGCTTGATAACCAGTCTGCTTTTGCAGTTTTACAGGCTGTAAGTGCTGATACTGAACAGTTAAAACAAGATTTAATTCAGTTTATAGACTTTACAACACCGCTAATAGCTGCTGAAGATTCAGAGAAAGAGACTCAGCCTACTCTGGGCTTTCAGCGAGTACTTCAACGGGCTGTATTTCATGTCCAAAGTTCAGGCAAGAAAGAAGTTACAGGTGCTAATGTGCTGGTGGCTATTTTCAGTGAACAGGAAAGCCAGGCTGTTTATTTTTTAAAACAACAGGAAATTGCCCGTATAGATGTCGTCAATTATATTGCACACGGTATTTCCCGTTCAGAAGAATTAAAAGGTGAAGGTTTTGGTACAGACCTTTCGGAGGAGGTCAAAGCGATTGAGGAAGGTACTTCTGCACGTCCGATTCAAAACTATACCTCTAATCTGAACGAACTGGCTAAAAATGGTAAGATTGATCCCTTGGTAGGAAGAAAGTCCGAGGTTGAACGTGTTGCACAAATTCTCTCAAGGCGTAGGAAGAATAATCCTTTACTGGTAGGTGAAGCAGGTGTGGGTAAAACAGCCATTGCAGAAGGTTTGGCAAAAAAGATTGTGGATGGAGAAGTGCCGGAAATCCTCAGTGATGCTGTAATATACTCTCTGGATCTTGGCGCGTTGCTGGCAGGTACAAAGTATCGCGGTGATTTTGAAAAACGTTTCAAACAGCTACTTGGTGATCTGAAAAAAGAAAAAGGCGCTGTACTGTTTATTGATGAAATTCATACAATTATTGGTGCTGGCTCAGCCTCAGGTGGTGTCATGGATGCATCAAACTTATTAAAGCCCTTATTAACTTCTGGTGAATTGCGTTGTATTGGATCAACTACTTTTCAGGAATTTAGAGGTATCTTTGAAAAAGACCGTGCATTAGCTCGTCGCTTCCAAAAGGTAGATGTTATTGAACCAGATATTGATGACACTTTTGAAATTTTGCTTGGCTTGCAGCATAAGTTTGAGGAACATCATAATATTAAATACTCCAGAGAAGCTTTACGTGTTGCTTCTGAGCTTTCGTTCAGACACCTGAACGACAGACATATGCCTGACAAGGCAATTGATGTGGTAGATGAAGCTGGTGCTTTCCAGCGCCTCCAGACAGAAGCTGACAGAGTAAAAATAATTGATGTACTTCAAATAGAAGATATTATATCAAAAATGGCACGCATTCCTGCTAAGTCGGTATCATCTTCTGATAAAGAACTTCTGGAAAAATTACCGCGTAATTTGCATATGACTATTTTCGGTCAGGATGAGGCGATAGAAGCACTTTCAACAAACATTCGTCTTTCGCGGGCAGGGTTAAAAACTCCTGAAAAGCCGGTAGGAAGCTTCTTATTTGCAGGACCTACAGGGGTAGGTAAAACAGAAGTATGTAAACAGCTGGCTAAATCACTAGGTATAGAGCTGGTTCGCTTTGATATGTCTGAGTATATGGAAGCGCATACGGTATCACGTTTGATTGGTGCGCCTCCCGGCTATGTTGGATTTGATCAGGGTGGCCTGTTGACTGAAGCGATTAATAAAAACCCCCACTGTATTTTGTTACTGGATGAAATTGAAAAAGGGCATCCGGATGTATTTAACCTGTTGTTGCAGGTAATGGATCACGGTACATTAACAGATAATAATGGTCGAAAAGCGGATTTTCGAAATATCATCCTGATTATGACGACTAATGCTGGTGCTGAATCATTAAGTCGTTCTTCGATTGGCTTTATTGAGCAGGATCATACAACTGATGGCATGGAAGCTATTAAACGCAACTTTACTCCGGAGTTTCGTAACCGTTTAGATGCAGTGATTCAGTTTAATGCTCTCAGTCGGGAAGTGATTGAGTGTGTCGTTGATAAACAACTCATAGAGCTTCAAGCACAGCTTGATGAGCAGCAGGTCACTATTGAGGTGGGTGCCAAAGCAAGAGCTTGGTTAGCAGAAAAAGGTTATGACCGAGATATGGGAGCCAGACCTATGGCTCGACTCATTCAGGAGACTATTAAAAAGCCTTTGGCAGAAGCTATCTTGTTTGGAAATCTGGTTTCAGGTGGAATGGCTAAAATTGGTCTGAAGAAAGGCTCCCTTACCTTCAAGATGGAAACATTAAAAACTAAAGGTAAACTAGTGACAAAAGAATAACTTTGACTGATTATCAACAGCTCAGCCCAAAAAAACCAGAAACTATTCTGGTTTTTTTGGTAGTCTCATTTTGTTCAGTTAACGTGCTCTGTAAACAATCCGACCTTTGTTTAAATCGTAAGGTGTTAATTCAACGCGCACCTTATCACCGGTCAAGATCCGGATATAGTTTTTGCGCATTTTTCCGGAAATATGAGCTGTAACCATATGACCATTTTCCAACTCTACACGGAACATAGTGTTTGGCAGGGTATCTGCAACCACACCCTCCATCTCAAAAGACTCTTCTTTTGCCATCAGGCAATCACCTCGGTATATTTTAAAATAATCTTTAAATCTGCTGCATTTTGCCTTAAATGCAACCGTAAATCAAAGACTTTAGCGGCTAATTATTTTGTTGGTTTTCAGAATTTTGCACCCACAGACCTTTAGTCAACTGCTCAAAAGGCGTAAACTTGCATTTATATGACATTTTGTTGCATGTTTTAATCCAATAACCAAGATAAAGATAGGAAAGTTTGCGCTTTTTAGCTAAATCAATCAAATAAAGAACAGACCACGTGCCGAGGCTTCGTTTTAATGATGAAGGTTCATAAAAAGTATAGAGCGCTGCCAGACCATCACTCAGTCTATCCGCAACAGTTAGTGCGACCAAGTTATTTTCTTTATCTCTGAATTCATAAAAATTACACCAAGTAGTGCCACTACATAAAAAATCTCTAAACTGCTTTTCTGAAGGTGGATACATATTGCCATCAGAATGACGTGTATTTATATACTTTTCATACAGAGTATATCGCTCCTTATTAAAGGTTGCTGGGCTTATTGTAATTGTTAAATCGCTATTTCTGCGCAAGCATCTTTTTTGCGATTTACTTGCATTAAATGCGCTAACAACTACCCGCACAGGGATGCAGGCTGAACAGGTCGGACAAGCCGGACTATATACAAACGCACCGCTACGGCGATAACCCATGGCATTAAATTGAGTATATAGATGTTGATCTACAATGTCTTCTAAAGGTATAAAACGTGTAACCGCCTGTTTATACGGCAAATAACCACAAGTGTGAGGTGGAGTTTTGTTGCATAATAAATGAGTTTTCAGAGGATTCTCCATCATAGACTCACAGATTGGCTAGTTAATATTTAATATTTTCGTCTGTATTAACTATAACATATGGATCGGTTAGGCTTGACTTGTATACTTTTTTAAATATTTAAGATACTGTTCTCTGGATATAAGACCCGCACCTAAGCTTTGTAAATGAGCTGTTTGAAACTGACAGTCAATCAGCTTGAAATGGTTCGATTGAGCAAGATTTATCAAAGCCATTTTTGATGCATTGGTGACCAAACTAAACATCGATTCACCAAAGAAAACTTCACCGATAAAAGGCCCATAAAGACCACCAACTAACTCATTTTTATCCCATATTTCGACTGATTGAGCGCATCCTTGTTTGTGAAGTTGGACATAGGCATCAATCATTTCATCAGTGATCCAAGTACCATCACTTCGATGATGTGCACAAGCACAAACGACCGACTCAAAAGCATTATTCCAAGTTAGTGTAAATAAAGATTTTTTTAGCCATTTTTTCATGCTGGTAGATATGTGTAAATGTGAGGGAAATAACACCATGCGCGGATCTGGTGACCACCAGAGAATGGGTTGATCTTCATTAAACCAAGGAAAGATACCCTGCTGGTAAGCTTTAAGCAATGTTTCAACATCAAGGTTTCCACCTGCGCACAGTAAGCCTTCAGGCTTTCTCAGTGCTGTAGCGGGTTCAGGAAAAGACGGAGTATTTTTGTCTAGCCAGTTAAGCATAATCACCTTGCCGGATGCATTATAAATATACAAATTTGGTAGTGCCTCCGATTTGCAGTTGCCCTAAAACTCACACCGCTTGAAGCAGTGGCTTACCAAGATTTAATTAGAGGTTACCACGCCTTAAAGACATATACCTAAAAACAAATTGACGTGTTAAAGCTTCCGTAGAATCGACAAAAGTTAAATTTTTTGTTCCATAAGCTCGAGCACAAGGTGTAATATCTGTGCAAGCAATAAGCATTGAGTTACAACCAGCCTTCTTGATATAACTGCACATCATTGCCCATTCATCTTTAACAGATTTACACTTTACGCCATGAGACTTAATCAGCATAATTAACTTGTTAATTTGCCTCTGAAACAAATCATCAATAAAAGCTATCCCGCCTTTTTCAGCAATTTTTCTCTGGTATAGCTTTGCTCTAACAATCGGCTCTGTACCCAAAATTGCTATAGGCTTGTTATCTATGTTACTAATAGCATCCACTGCCAAAGTAATAATATTCAAGACAGGAACACTTCCTGCAAGCTCCGAGATGTAATCGTAATAAAGGTGCACCAAATTACAAGGGACAGCAATAAGTTGAACTCCAGCTTTTAATAGAGTTTTTACGCCCAAATGGAGCTGCTCTTTCATAAGTTCTTCATCAATTGACTCTCCTGGTACAAAAGGCGTAGGTAGCGAAAACATCACTAATGCTGGAAAGTCCATATCATGCTTTGCCCCATATTGCACACGAGCCTCTTCAATCACAGCCTCGTAAAACGGTGTTGTAGACTTAGGTCCCATACCTACTAATGCTCCAATCAATGGTGATTTACTCATTGACTGCCTCCTGACAAAACATTAATTCGGTTCCGTTGGAAAATAAGACTTGCTTCTAGATAATGCACTCATTATTAATACAACTTGTGAAGTATACCATGCTAGCTATCACGCTAAAGGACGTCATTTTTGAAAATGAAATTGTTGTAGAACCTCAACTCAAACAGGAATTATCTTTGATAGCTGCTGGGCGCAAATATAAAAAACTCAGCCAGACAGAACTCGGTGATAAGTTAGTTTTGAAGTTATTTGCGTCACTATTGCTTTATACGAACAGTAACGCTAAACGACCTTACTGACAGACAACCTGTTTTAATTTGCTATTTATTCTTTTGATTTCCCCTTTATTTGAGCAACAATATTTAGACATATCTCCCAATAAATATTGATCTGAAATATTTTTAGCGTTCACTCCTTCAACTCCAGCAATAGTACCTTTGGTTAAACATTCAGGTTTAACCTGAATGGAAGTAGCATTTGCCGTCAAATTAAATAAAATCACTGTTGATACAATTAATAATAAACGGTTCATTTTAAGCTCTTCTCGTATTTGTAATTAAGTAATTAAGGCCCACAACGCCAAACCCATCCTCGATGATTACCGAAACGACTGCAACAATATTCTGCGCAAGTTACAGGATTCCCATATGTATCACATTCTACTCCATCCGGCCAACATATCGGGCCTTGTGGTTTTAAGATTTCTCTGTTGATTTTGGAGAACTCATTAATAATAGAACTAGAGCCATATGAGTTGCTTACTGCTCCGACAAGAAGCAATAGCATTGTCGTAAAAATGTACTTTTTCATTGTACTAACCTAGTTTTTTTTATTACAGCTTGTTAATCGTTGTTTTTTTTATGGAATGCTAGTTCTGGAAGGCACTACTAAAACCAAAATTAGCAATTTCTACTTGTGGAACTTGAATATAATTTTCAAAATCAAGCCTGCTAATCAGGTATAAAAATACATTCCTTTATTACCATCTCAGTGTTTTATCCCTTGCTATAAATGCCCCCTCATTATTTGACATAACATAACAAACCAGCCTCCTGCCCCACATAAACATTCAATAGTTTTTTATCCATCATTAGACCCTAGAAAACAGTAAAAAAGTTACCAATATTGGTAACTAAATCACAATATATCATAACTGTCGTAAGAACAAGCCCTTTATGATTCAGTTGCAAAATAAAATTTTCTTCTAGATAATACACACATTATTAATGTAACTTGTGAAGTATACCATGCCAGCTATCACACTAAAGGACGTCATTTTTTAAAATAACTTATTCTGATGACTGTTCGCTGATATGTGGCCTACAGCCTGATCTACCGTGATATTGAAGAGCTGATGGCACAGAGAGGTCTTTCTGTAGATCACACCACCATTCATCGATATGTTGTGAAGTATGCTCCGCAGCTAGAAGCTAACTTCCGTAGGAAAAAGAAAGCCACAGACGACTTTTGGCGTATGGATGAAACCTATATCAAAATCAAGGGTGACTAGAACTACCTGTACTGTGTTGTCTACAAGTAGAAAATCATTGATTTTATGTTTTCCAAACATAGGGATGAGCCTGCAGCCAGAGCTTTTCTGAATAAAGCCATTGGGCACAATGGCCTTCCTAAAAAGGTGGTGATTGATAAAAGCGGGGCTAATCTGGTCACACAGAAATCGGTTATTCATACCTTGTTTTGAATGGGATGATTCTTTCTGATGGTCGATATTTTACAAGTAAAATATTTGAAGAATATTGTTGAACAGAATCACCGGTCTATTAAGAGAAAGATGCGTCAGGCGCTGTGGTTTAAATCTGTGGAAGGAGCGTCTGCTACTATTGCCGGAAATGAATACTGCGAATGCTAAAAAAAGGTCAGCATTGTGATGGAAGTGATCGCCCTGCCTTTGAGCAGTTTTATGCACTGGCAGGATAATTGCGTCTGAAGAAGGGAAGCTGTTCAGCTTGTGGTCGAGTTTGCAACAGAACCCGATATAAGGATCGGTCAGTCATACTCTCGACGAATCAGGCTTTTTTTGGATGGTGAACCTAAACAAGACCATAACAATTTCTGAAATCATCCTCTTTAACCGGGGGGATTGTTGCGGGCGCCGTTTAAGCAATTTCCGTGTTTCAGTGTTGGACATGTCAAGAAATGAAGTCTTCGGTCAACACTTTGTCGGCCGTGTGGTGCAAGGTGGAAGCCAATCTTTTGAAATTCCCTATGGAGCGACAGGCAGTATCGATCGAGTAATGCTGAATGGCAAAAACCTTGAGGGCAACGGACACATATCTTTAGCGGAAGTGCGAATGATGGGGTATGAAAATTAATAAGGTCTATCCTTATTTTAACTTAAGGGAGATGATTAATGGCAGAAACCATACTCAAAACAAGAGTTAAAGCGAAAGAACATACAAACCGATTGATCCAATGCACCGTCATTGATCAGTTCGTAAAAGAGCTTCCCGCGAGCCTTGTATTTTTCTATGAAAAAGCGATCGACTATCAGGTTCTAGAAAATAGCTTAAGCACGATTCTTAAAGACTTCCCCATTTTTGCCGGAACTTTAAAAGAGGCAAAAGGAGACCTCCACATTGATTGCGATAATCAGGGCGTTCGATTCTCGGTAGAGCGGCATCAGGAATCCTGTAGACAGGTGATTGAGACCCTTTTTGAGAAAGGACAAAGAGAAAAAATTATTGACATTCTCAAATCCAACCGGGTTTTAAAAAAGGGAGATCCTCCTTGTACTATTAAAATTAATTATTTATCAGATGGTGGAATGGCTCTGGGGATATGCTGGCATCATAGTGTTGGAGACATGAGAACCTTCATGTCTTTCATGGAAGCCTGGTCTAACCATACGGGAGGAAAGGATTATCCCCAACCGATCCTTGTCGATGATCGTAGGGGCTATCTACTCGAAAATCTTAAAGACAATGGCAACACAACACCGGGGGTGAAATTCCTTAAAATAGGGAATCTTCTAAAATTAGTTTCCTATATCATTTTCAAAGCGAAAGATTGGAAAATGGCGCAGTTCTATTTTACTGAAGCGGAGTTACAAAAATCTCGACAGGATTTATCTCAAAAAAGCGGAATGTCTCTCTCGATCAATGATACTCTGTGCGCGAGAATGTTCTCTGCCATAACGCGGCTAGATCCCCGAGAAGCGGAACGATTTCTTGGAATCACAATTGATTTCAGAAGTCGGGGCCATCTACCTGATACACTTCTGGGGAACATAATCACGAGCCTTAATGTTAAAGCCGACCATAAAACATCGCCTGAAGATCTAGCAAAAAAAATCAGGGAACATATCAATCATTACGATGAGAAACACATGGATTATTATTCGAACCTGCGGTTTTTAGAAGAGATTGGAGGAAAAAAGCGTTTAGGCCGATGTTTGTCCAAAGCCATTAATCCCATGGACGGGTGTATGCTGATTACCAGTTGGAGTAAGTTTGGCGTTTACGACATCGATTTTGGCGGTGAGGCTCCCTTTTATTTTACGGAACATGGGGAGTTTCCTTTTCCATGGCTGCATGGAATTATGGACGGCTTTGGAAATCAAGGACTCATTTTTAACGCGATATTGCCAACCAAGTTAATAGATCAATTGACACAGCCGGAATCTTTAAAAGAAATACACCAGTTTCGTGATCCTGACGAGCCTCTACCCGAACTGGCGGAAAGTTTGGACTGGATTTACTAACGTTTCTTTTCCAAAAAATTTAACCACATTTACACAAGGTGTCCAGCATGACGTTGTATTGAAGTACCACTCCCTGAATGTGTACGCTATAAGTTCCATTAAAGGGGTGTGAACTAGCGGCGGTCACTTTGGACTTTCCATCGGTATCAAAAGGAACCAAATGAATATAAAACGCTCCAAAAGTTAGTGTTTCCTGAGGATTAAGAATCATATCAACGCCCGCTCCAATTTCGTAGGTTGCGAGGAGCGTGGTAGATGGGGTCATGCGCTCTTGATTCACAGCTTTGGTCGAGTAGGCCATTCCCCCTTTGATCACGAGTTCTTCATCATACATATAACGTCCCCAAAACGGTATTCCACAACGTCTTTCAGGTCATTAACCGTTTCCCGGTCACACAATTCCGCTCCCATCAAAATAAACATCGAACTGCATTCCGTCAGTTCCAGCGTCGGCTCCTTCAGGTCAGAATACGCGATTTGAGTATCACCCAATTCTAACTCAAGCAATGTACTTGAGGAAACTAGAAATGCATAAACAGAAGAAAAAAGCAGCAATCATTACCGGAGCAAGTAGTGGAATTGGATATGGTATTGCCAAGTATCTACTAAAGCAACAGTACCGTGTGATCATGATAGCGCAAAACCAAAGGAGGTTACTCCATGCATGTGAAACACTTACTCAAGTCACAAATTCCAATAATATTATACCTTTACCCGTGGATATTACTGATAATCATAGTGTTGCGAACACGCTTAGCAGGCTTACTGAAAGAAGTAATGGCATTAATATCTTGGTTAATAGCGCAGGTTATGTCAAACGTGGTACTTCAGAGTTAGAACATGAGGATTTTGCTAGGATGCTCGCAACAAATTTGGAGGGTGTTTTTAATGTTACGAGCATGATTATTTCTGGAATGAAAGAGAGAAATTATGGTCATATCTTCAATATCTCCTCATATTCTGGAATAGTCTCCAGAAGTTGCCTTGGTGGTTATGCCGCCTCAAAATTTGGGCTTATGGGGTATAATGAGTCTCTACACAAAGAGCTTGCACCTTATGGCATCAAAGTTACTGCAATATGTCCAAATCTGGTAGACACGCCAATGACAAAAGATGTTACATCGGTTCAAAATAGTGACCTTATTCCTGTTGAAGACGTTGTCAATACAGTCGACTATTTACTTAATTTATCACCGAATGCTATGATCAGAGAGATAATTTTACAATGTCGTGCAAAACTACTTAATGAAGCAGATCGTTAATATCGGTTCTGTTGCAAAATAAGACTTATCTTCTAGATAATGCACTCATTATTAATGCAACTTGTGAAGTATACCATGCCAGCTATCACACTAAAGGACGTCATTTTTTAAAATAACTTATTCTGATGACTGTTCGCTGATAGCCTGAGCTATCGTGATATTGAAGAGCTGATGGCACAGAGAGGTCTTTCTGTAGATCACACCACCATTCATCGATATGTTGTGAAGTATGCTCCTCAGCTGGAAGCTAACTTCCGTAGGAAAAAGAAAGCCACAGGCGACTTTTGGCGTATGGATGAAACCTATATCAAAATCAAGGGTGACTAGAACTACCTGTACTGTGTTGTCGACAAGTAGAAAACCATTGATTTTATGTTTTCCAAACATAGGGATGAGCCTGCAATCAGAGCTTTTCTGAATAAAGCCATTGGGCACAATGGCCTTCCTAAAAAGGTGGTGATTGATAAAATCGGGGCTAATCTGGCAACACTGAAATCGGTTATTCTTACCTTGTTTTTAATGGGATGATTCTTTCTGATGGTCGATATTTTACAGGTAAAATATTTGAAGAATATTGTTGAACAGAATCACTGGTCTATTAAGAGAAAGATGCGGCAGGCGCTGGGGTTTAAATCCGTGGAAGGAGCACCTGCCACTATTGCCGGAAATGAGTGCTGGCGAATGCTGAAAAAAGTGCAGCATTCTGATGGAAGTGATCGCCCTGCCATTGAGCAGTTTTATGCACTGGCAGGATAATTGCGTCTGAAGGAGGGAAGCTGTTCAGCTTGTGGTCGAGTTTGCAACAGAACCAAATATTCTGCCTGGCGTATCCACAAACGAGATTATATGGAGTACCACCTGTATAAATATGAGTAATTACTAAAATCTATCATCAACCTGAGTTCGACATAAAAAAACTTCAAAAAACATAGGTTTTCATAGATGGTACGGCTTTTGACAACAGTGCAAAATATGAAAATCACTATGCTTACTCGTGTTTTGTGTGATGTTGATGGCTTTTGCCAGAGCGTTGAACCAGAATTTAACCAGTTTTCACTGGAGTCTGAATGCAAAAAACGCATAATTTCCCGCCAGTTAACCTTGAGCGAAGTAATGACTATTGTTATTTTGTTTCACCTTTGCGGCTATCGTTTCTTCAAGCATGGTAGTGTCAATATCAATAAATTCTGGCGTAAAAAAGCACTAAATAAACTACTACCTTTATTTTTTTGTGGTTCCATACGTACAGACAATATTTTTCTGCTGTTCTACTTTTGCTCTTATTCTTAAAAAATAATTGAACAGGTTGAACTGTGCGGGAAAAATTATCTAACATTTGTAATAATCTTTTTTTGTTTTATAAAAAAATTCTCATGGCTCTGGCGGTAGTACCTGCTTTTATCCTGCCTTTTGAGCAATTGGTGCCCTGTGCACAGGCTACCACAACTGTTCATGTTTTGCACAAATATGCAAATGCCGTGAATCATATGGCATCAGCTTCTGAGTCAACTGTTCGGCATACATGGCAAAATTTCAGGTTGCCCAAACCGTCTGAATCTCAAATATCGCCATTAACACATTTACCTGTTCTGGCCGATGGCTCAACAGCTATGCCATCAAATGCCACTAACTTTCATGATGCGGCCAATGCATCCGTGGACCCAAGAACGGGTGTAGCCTCGTTTGGTTTTACTGTTGCCAGTGCGTTGTACAACCTAGGTCAAAGTAGGCGGGAATTAACGCTTTCGTATGCGGGAGGTACATCAGCACGGGGTCCGGATACTTTAGGACTAGGACCACATTGGTCGTTTAATGTTGGAATGGAAACACCGTCGACGTCAGAAGTTTTAGGTCATAAAACCACAGATATAACAACCGGTGATGGTCATAGCTTTACCATGGTAAATGACCGTGATACAGAGGGAAATTCTTATTGGCATCCCCTGCGTCATAAGTTAGGAGATGTTACCATTACCGGCGAGCCGGGCGACTGGACAATAGCGACTGCAACGGGCACTCGAGAACATTTGCAATACGGTTATGAGGACTGGGAAGAAGACAGAGGCGGTCAGCGGGTATGGTTTTATTATGACCGGCATGGTCCTCAGGATACCACTCGGCGTTTACTCTATATGTGTGCCCACCCGTTAACACAGGCACAGGTTAACAGTGCTGTTAATCAGTGTCAGGATAATGGTGTGTGGGTAACCTATAGTGGCGATGATGTAACGGTACACGGAAAACAAAATATTGTTTTGCATATGAGTGACCTTGCCGGTGAGCCGATAGTGCAGTCTATAGATATTCCTTCTCTATCGACAGATGAAGCAGAAAATGCTGAACCGGATACCATCAGCTTAAGTTATGATGGGGAGGGTGGTCGTCCTTGGCTACTAAAAACGGTAACACAGCCTTCTGGTGAAACCACCACCTTTATGTATAACGATGAGTCAGATCATGATACGTTACAGCCTCAGGGGTTACCTGCAGGTTTTAACAAAGCCCGCATGCCGGTAGTCACTGAACAAATAACAACACCGGCGCCTGAAAATAAGAAAATGATTCCGGTTCGTCGAGTATGGTATCAGTACAGTGGTAGCCCGACAGATCAGCATAATTATATGGGGTATCTAAGCGGAGTCAGTAACGAGCCGGGTAAAGATAATCTGTTTGATCGTGCAGATGATTACACTTACACCGTTTCCAGTGACAATGGATTAACAAAAAGGACAACGACTTATAATAAATACCATTTGCCGCTATCAGTAACACAAACAGATGATTTACGACACAGTTTAATCGCTAAAAATGAAACACACTATTTGCCATGGAAAGGAACCACGTTTGCGCAATTGCAACCGACCTATTCGCTACCTCAAGAAACGACAAAGACTCTTTATTCGACAACAAGTCAGGGCAATGACAGTGCTGTAGCTCCTGCAAAAGTATTGCAGCAGCGCAAATATGATAAAAATGGTCAGGTGATCTGGAAAGAGGATGCTTATGGAAGACAGACCTTTATTCGGTATTGTCCGCCACAGGGAGATAATCATTGCCCGAAAATGGATCCGCACTGGCCACAGGTAACATTGCCGGAAAAGCTGGTGCAGTTACCTGCCACCGAGACCCCGCAGGGTAGTGTGCCGTTTGAACGTTTTATCAGTACGGATGATACGACACCCGCAGAAGAGGTAGAGTTTAATTACCGGCTTATTCCGGTCGCAGGTATATATAAATCGCGTGTTCAGCAGTATCAGCAGTTATTACAACATCAGTGGCAGCAGGTGAAAGAGAAAAGACAAAACAACCGAGAACCGACTCAGTCTGATTTATTTAGTCGAGAACGTTTTATTAATGATGTAGGGTTGGATACATCGCCTCTTGCAGGTAACTGGCAGGTGAGTACTAAAACAACGGGTACTTTGCCTCGGACTTCAGTAGAAAACTTACAATCTGGTCAGCCGTTACCCGAATTATCAGAAAATCAGATAACCACAACGACAGATTATCAATACAACCCTGATCAGAAAAGTCCGGTTTACGGGCAGCTTACCCGTTTGACGGTAACTCGGTATCCGCTGCAAAAACCATTTGTCAGTGGCAGCTTAATACAAGAGACAGGCGGTGTCTCGGAGAAAATGACGTTCAGTATTACTCATGTTATTGATGCGGACAATCATACTCGTACTACCGATGTTGAGGTGGTACCTGAACAGGCGCCGGCTGATATAAAAGAGGTGGCACAGCAGTTAAGGGCAGAGTCGGGTGATGACGGGGGGTTGTCGTTAGGAAAATCTGTATATTCACTGACCACCGGTGTAAAAATTTCCGATGATGATACATTAAAAACATTACACAGAGCCTGGAGTTATGACATCTGGAACAGGCCGGTAAAGGAAGTGATTACACCGGTTACAGGTGGTCATTCTGAAAGCATTAAATGGACTTTTATTTCTACCCGTAAGGAGTTGTCTGCGGTTAAAACATTACCTGGCGGTTCACAACAAAAAACAGTTTATGGAGGCAGTGGTAAAGCTCAAAAGGTGATATCGACCTGGCATCGTTACAAAAATCAGGCAATGCTTCCGATGGCGGGTAAAGCGGGCTGGATAGAAGACAGCAGCTCAACGTATACCATAACCGGTAAGCTAGCCAGTGAAACACAATATCATGCTGCAGACAATAATGGCAAAACCCTTTCGCTGACCACAACCTATGGCTATGACACACTTAACCGGCTGGTGTGGGAGCGTTCTCCGGATGGCACCGTTAGCGTAAGGGTGCGTAATGATCCGCAAATGTTGTTAATAAGTTACAGTGTCGGTACTGATACAGCTGATAAGAGCGAAAAGCTGAGTCCGATACTCAATGTTGTTCAATCCAATACACTGGGCAAACCGGTGGCAAACTACCAGTTTGCGTTAGCATCTGATGCGCAGGTTAACGGAAAGGCAATCTATACCGGTGAGCTGAAAAAGAAGCTGGTTTCACTCGAAGGGAAGTTGCAGCCGGCTGACAGTTTAACCCCCCTGCAAAGTTATGGATTACTTTCGTTACCCGGCAATAATGGGTTGCTTGCCTTTGTGAATGATGCGATTGCTGCCAAGGCTTGGTTGTCAACAATGACAATACAGTATGACGGACAGGGCAGGCGCATTGAGCAGACACAACCCAATGGTGCACAAACACACTGGACGTGGCAACAGGGAAATATGGTGGCAACGATTGCGCCAGATGGCAGTCTCATTCACGACAGTTTTAATGTAGCGGGTAATAAAGTATCTCGTTGTGTTCAGCCTGCCGACCAAAGTACCTGCCATGTGCTAGGTAAGCGTGGTTATGATGACGAAGGTAACCTTGCCTGGCAGGCTGATGAGTATGGTAATAGAGATAGATACACCTATGATGCTGACGGTCGTCTGTTGAGCATGGTCACACCTGCTACAAAAACTAATAAGTCTCATGTATTTACATATACCTATAACAGTTTTGCAAAAACTAGCGATGCAGTAGATGGTATTGTTTATGCCACGTATAGCTATGATCCCGCAACTTGGGCGTTAACTGATGAAGAAGATACAATCGGTCACCTGCATTACGATTATGATGAAAACACAGGGCGGTTGATTAAAATTACCCGCACGGCTCCCCAAAAGCTTAAATCACCTACAGGTATCCGTTATCCGAGCGGTATAGAGTCAATGACTTATGATCGTTATGGTGAGCCTATGTCTGTTACTGATTTAGCCGGAGACAGATACACAGCAATACATGACAGATACGGCAGGGTATTGCAGGCACAAGTGACTTTGCCGGGGCAGACAAAGGCTGTGCTGCTGGCCTCAGATACTTACGATCCATTCTTTGGTCGTTTAACCGCGGTGATTAATGGCGCAGGTACTGCCAGAGAATTTGTTTATGATGATTTTGGGCATCTGGCCAGTACCATAGATAAAGAAGGCAATAAGGTGTTGCAGCAGTTAAGTTATACCTATGATCTGCAAAGTCACAACATTTTAACTTTCACCCGTTGGGAGAAGGGCAATAGCGCCACTCAGACTTACAGTTACGATAAAAACACTAATAATCTGACCGCAATGACGTGTAGTGTGACAGGTAGATCAGGTGTTGCCAGTATTTTATGCCCAAGAGATACAGATTTGTCGGGAAGCACTCTGACAGTACCGCCGATCATTAAAGCACAACACTATACGTTTGATGACTGGAATAATATCCGAACGGTATCTGAGCAGTTAATGACATCCGGTGGAAAATCTGTGACTAAAACAACAGATTATAGTTATGACATGCGCACTAATGACAGTTATGACCCGCACCGGATGACGGCCTTTAACACTCGCTGGTCAGCCAGTGTTTCCCATTTTAGCACCGCACCAAAAACACTAACTTATGACGGTTTGGGCAGAATTGTCAAAGATGCTGATGGTAATATTTTGCACTACAACGCCAGAGGGTTTGAAGATGGTTTTACCCGCAAACAAACAGGGGAACATACAGTCTGGTTTTATGACAGTGCAGGTCATCAGGTTTCAGAGCAGATGTTTAACAGCAAAGGAGCAGCTATACAGGCACCTTTGTATATGGTGTATCAAGGAAATATGATTGCTGAACAGGTGCAAAATGATGCTCAAGGTAAAACGCATACTAGCGCTGAGCTGGCGACAATTGCACATGTTGAGGATGGCAAAATTACCCGCTGGTATCTGCATGATTATAAAGGTGATGTGATTGCCTCACTAGATGCAACAGGTCAGAAAGTTAGTGACCATGTCTATAGTCCCTATGGCATGAATGACGACCTATTAAAGAATAACAAACAGGCTTTGGCACAGGCAGTACAGGCAGTACAGGTGCCGTGGTGGAAAAATCACCAGCCGGGATTTGATGGTCAGATGACTGACTTTGCTACAGGCTATCAGTTTTTAGGTGGTGGTTATCGCGCTTATAATCCGGTCTACAGACACTTTATGAGTCGTGATAGTTATAGCCCGTTTAAAAAGATGGATGGTTACGGGTTTGGTGGTAATAATCCGGTAATGAATACTGACCCTACAGGTCATATGCCTAAATGGGCAGGTTATGCTTTTGGTGCTTTAAGTATGGTGATGGCCGTCGCTTCAGCTGTTTTACTGCCTGTGGCATCAGTGGTTACTACCGCAGTTTCAACGGTATTGGGTGTAGCTAATCTTGGCGTTTTCGCAGGTAATGTTGGAACTGTTCTCGGTATTAGCTCTACTGCTATAGGATTGGCAAGCGGGTCACTTCAGATATCAGCTACAGCCAGACCGGGAAATAAAGCCCTTGCAATTGCCAGTGATGCCTTTGGTATCGCTAACGGGGTATCTGCATTTGCTATGGGTGCCGCATCTGCAATTCCAGCCGCAAAAGTGATTACAGGGCTGGGGGCTATTACAGGGTCAATGATTATTACTTCAGGTGCAGGATCAATGTTATCTGGTGTAACCCAAGCTGCCTCTTCCTCACTGGATGTATCAATGGCTACAAATTCAGTTATTGCTCAAAATAGCCAGGTAGCCAAAGCCGCTAATATTTTAGGCTATATGTCAATGGCTTTTATGTCGGTATCAATTGTGGGTAGTGTGGGTGGTTATGTTGCCTCAACAATGGACGCCTATCACGCAGGTTCGGCGGCAGGAAAGGCTAACAGCGGTAATGTAGCGGCGAGATTTCTGGCCGCTTACACAACGAATCTGAATGAAGATTCTTCTAAGCTTCTTGCAAATGACCGATTTTCGATTGTCAGAAAAACGCTGGCTGTGCGTACACAAACACCGGAAGCACTAGCGATTTTGGCTGGCGATTCAGATCTACGAGTCAGGCTACTGACTGCTGAAAATACTGAAACAAATACGGATATTTTGAATCAACTCTCTACCGATTCTGAAGTATCTATCAGAAACAAAGTGGTATCAAACCAGTATACAAGTCTGGAAACACTGAGGAGCATGGCACAAAATGATAAAACCTCAGTGATCAGAAATAGTGCTGAAGCTAGGCTGAATGCTTTGCAAAATTCCCAAGGCATGGCGCAAGAGAGGGAGATGGTAGCGGGTGATAATAACCGAAATTCAGTAAATTATTTGGAAAGTAGAATAGTTCAACAACTGTTAAGAAGGGGTAGACTCAGCGGGGCACTCAGGCAGAGAGTAAGCTTGATCATTGCAAGGTTTACTAGTGCAGAAAATCAGTAAAGAAAAGGTTTTTTTGTAGTGGTATGTTGGGTAGTTCTGTTGCAAAATAAGACTTATCTTCTAGATAATGCACTCATTATTAATGCAACTTGTGAAGTATACCATGTCAGCTATCACACTAAAGGACGTCATTTTTTAAAAGAACTTATTCTGATGACTGTTCGTTGGTATGTGGCCTACAGCCTGAGCTACCGTGATATTGAAGAGCTGATGGCATAGAGAGGTCTTTCTGTAGATCACACAACCATTCATCGATGGATTGTGAAGTATGCTCCTCAGCTGGAAGCTAACTTCCGTAGGAAAAAGAAAGCCACAGGCGATTCTTGGCGTATGGGTAAAACCTATATCAAAATCAAGGGTGACTAGAACTACCTGTACCGTGTTGTTGACAAGTACGGAAAACCATTGGTTTTATGTTTTCCAAAGATAGGGATGAGCCTTCAACCAGAGCTTTTCTGAATAAAGCCATTGGGCACAATGACCTTCCTAAAAAGGTGGTGATTGATAAAAACGGGGCTAATTTGACCGCACTGGAATCGGTGAATCTTGCCTTGTTTTTAATGGGATGCTTCTTTCTGATGGTCGATATTTTACAGGTAAAATATTTGAAGAATATTGTTGAACAGAATCACCGGTCTATTAAGAGAAAGATGCGGCAGGCGCTGGGGTTTAAATCTTTGGAAGGAGCGTCTGCTACTATTGCCGGAAATGAATACTGCGAATGCTGAAAAAAGGTCAACATTGTGATGGAAGTGATCGCCCTGCCTTTGAGCAGTTTTATGCACTGGCAGGATAATTGCGTCTGAAGGAGGGAAACTGTTCAGCTTGCGGTCGAGTTTGCAACAGAACCTCTGCAATCTTTTATAACTGCAACCGTTAAATATTCTTTCAGTGTGGTGACCGAAAGAATATTATTCATATACGCCAATACGTACCCATACATGAAGTTGAAATATACGACACAAGCAAATAAATTTTTTATTTGCGTCTTCTAAAATTGTCAGCAGATACCGGTCAGTGCGTTAATCATCTAGTGAATAGGGTACAAACTGAAGTGTTAGTGGTGAATTGTCGACCGATAAATACCCATCTATTTGGTCGATTCTAACACTCGCCAGCATGTGGTAATCATTGGTTTCAGGATTCATTACACTATTGATAACCTGCCCACAAGGGCGTCCCTTGTCATTGATAACCTTATCCCCAGGCATTGCAGGGTGAGATGATAAAAAGTATTGAAGGCGGGTTTTTGCTTTACCACGATAGTGTAGGCGAGCCACAATTTCCTGCCCGGTATAACACCCTTTTTTGAAGCTAATGCCTTCAATTTTATCTAAATTACATTCCTGTGGAATTAATTTTTCGGTGATATCAGGCGTTATCCAACCAATACCGTTCTCTATATCCATCAATTTCCATACATCAGAAGGTACAAGTGTGTAAGTACTTGCCAGTGTATGAAACAAATCCATGCTTTGCTCTTCTTTTACCCATAGTTCCGTGCGAACTTTTTCAGCAGAAAATGAGGGAGTAATAGAAAATAGAAACTGTTTGTTTTCAAATAGATTAACCAGTTCCTGTTGGTCATCTGAATTTATAATAACACCAAAGCGAATCCAGCTGTTTGTGATCTTAATATCAGCTCTATAAAACGCCATATATTTTTGTATCCCAGCTATGAACACAATGGCTTGTCCTTTGGGCATCGAAAGATAAAGAAGTTCTTCGCTAATTTTAAACAGCCGAAAGTTTGCAATCATCCGACCTTTGAGAGTACAACAAGCTCCTAAAACGGTGCATCCTTCTGCGAGCTTTTGAACATCACATGTTGTTTGGCCTTGCAAAAACTTCACAGCATCTTTTCCATAGACGGCTAAAATGTCATCATCACCGAGCAAGGTAAAAAAAGATGAATTATTTTTTTTAGGCCAGCTTCCCTCCAGTGTTAAACTTTCAGAAAGAGCAAAACCATAGGGCGAAAGCACTCGTGTCCAGTCTTTCTGGTTCATGATAAAAGTAACCTGCATTAATTGAAAAAAGCTTATTATAATGGTTGATGAGAAAAAAACCTGCAATCAACCAGCGAATACGGGTAAAAGTTTATCTGATTGCATTCACTAAAGGAAATATTTACATGGTAAAGCGAAATATTTTGTACGCGATGTTGTGTTTAGACCCTATATTGCTATAGGTGCTTTATTCTAAAATATGCTTCTAACCTTTTATTGCGCTACTTTTCTTATCTTACTGTTATATGTTGAAGCTTCTCGCAATAGCTCTAGCTATTGCTCGTCACTTCGCCTTTTAACAGCAAGCCATAAAAGCATACTCATTACAGTAGTTATCATTAGATTTTTGTATAAGTCTAAATAGACTCATTTATTTAGATAAAACAAGTTGAGTACTACCAAACTTTTTATCTCACAAAAACTTTTGGTTCGACACTAAAGATTCAGGCTATCTCTTAGCAGATTCAACATGTCATTACCTTTTTTAGTTTGCTCTTTAACACAGGGTTTGTGGTCGAAACCCTCGTAAATCAGATCTTCTTGCGGAAATTCTTCCAGAAAACGGCTAGGAACGGTTAAAATACGCTCACCAAACTGTTTGCGCTGAGAGGAAAGCGTTACCGTCAACTCTTTTTGTGCACGGGTAATTCCCACATAAGCTAAACGTCTTTCTTCTTCTATACTGTCCTCTTCTACGCTGTTTCTGTGGGGAAGAATATCTTCTTCTATACCTGCCATATAAACAAACGGAAATTCAAGTCCTTTGGATGCATGCAAGGTTAACATTTGAATCCTGTCTGTATCATCTTTTTTATCTTGCTGATCAAGCATGTCCTGTAACATCAGACGCTCAATAGCTTGTTTTAATTTTTCTTCCCCTGTTAAATCCTCATCTGCCTGTTCGATACTCACCTTTATAGAATTTAATAGTATTTCAATATTTCCAAAACGTTTTTCAGCTACTACGGAACTACTGCTGTTACTTACCAGCCACTGTTTATATCCAATAATGTCAACCATTTCGCAAATTGTCTCTACAGGGTTTTCCGTGCTACATCGTTGACGAATATGATCCATCCACTTTACAAATTTCTGTAAGCGTTCTACAAAGCGAGAGTCTATTACCTGAGTCAACCCCATTTCATAGCAGGCATTATATAGTGTTATATGTCGTTTACTGGCATAAGTGCTAAGTTTTTCGAGCGTGGTTAAACCAATTTCTCGCCGAGGTGTATTAATAATACGTAAAAATGCATTGTCATCATCAGGGTTAATAATCAGGCGAAGATAAGCAAGTATATCTTTAACTTCGGTGCGACTAAAAAGTGAAACTCCACCGGTGATAAAGTAGGGAAGCTGATGCTCCTGAAGCTTCAACTCTAATAATCGTGACTGATGATTACTTCGGTACAAAATAGCATAATCTCGATAGCAGCAACTGTGACGAAGTCGATGTGTTAGGATCTCAACAGCAATACGCTCAGCTTCAGCTTCCTCGTTGTTGCATTTGACAACACGAATCTTAGCACCACCATCAAGGTCACTCCATAAGGTTTTATCAAACACGTGTGGATTATTGGCTATAAGTGTATTAGCTACTTTCAGTATGCGTTTTGTGGATCGATAATTTTGCTCAAGCTTGATCACTCGTAAACCCGGATAATCTTTTTCAAGATTTGCCATATTTTCCGGTCTTGCACCTCTCCATGCGTAAATAGACTGATCATCGTCGCCAACAAGAGTGAAACGTGTTCGCAAACAGGTAAGCTGTTTGATTAATTCATATTGTGCATTGTTGGTATCCTGACATTCGTCCACTAACATATAGCTGACACGCTTTTGCCAATAATCGAGACATTGGGCATCCTGCTTAAAAAGCATTACAGGTAAAAGAATCAAATCGTCAAAATCAACAGCATTGTAAGCTTTCAGGGTTCGGGTATACTTTTCATACACACTGGCTGCGAGCAAATCTTTTTTATCGGTGGCAATATTTTTGATCTGGTTATCGGTGATAAGTGCATTTTTCCAATTTGAGATTTTGGTCTGAACTTCTTCTACATCAATTTCATTTTCCTCTTGGGACTGATGCATAATGGTCCCAAGTAGTACCTTTACATCCTGCACATCAAAAATGGAAAAACCAGGTTTGAACCCAAATCTTTTACATTCATGCCGGATAATTTTCAGGCCAAGGGTGTGAAAAGTAGACACACTCAACCCTTTGATACCTTTTCTCCGCATTAAAGTATTTACTCGTTCCTGCATTTCTCTGGCGGCTTTGTTAGTAAATGTAACAGCAAAGATTCGACTGGGTGATATATTGCAATATTGAATCAGGTATTTGATTTTTTCTGTAATCACCCGTGTTTTTCCACTGCCAGCACCAGCAAGGACAAGCAGGGGGCCGTCAATATAGTTAACAGCATCAGATTGAGCGGAATTTAACTTCATAGAATTAATAAGTACACTTTTGTTAAGACTGAGATGTATTCTAACAAACCTTTAAGAAAAAAAGGCAAGTATGATGATTACGCAATAATGATACACGGAGAAAAAGTATTGTCTGAACTGTTCCCAAAACCTGCTTTTAATACCTTGAACTGTTTATTTATCAGGCGATGCATAAAAATTAAAAATAACTATGAGTATTTTCTAAATAATGTACGACTGTTTAAAGGCCTACCCCCTAAAACGTCAGCTAAAACCAAACGATTCAGGGTTTTTAATTCTGGCAGCATTTCTTCAGTAATATGATTGTTCGCATAATTTAACAGGACTTTTCCTTTAAAAACTTTTTCCGTTGTCGAACCTTGTTCTCCTACAAACCCCTGTGGGGTGTATACATAGTGACGATCTGGATGAACAGCCTGACCATCTCCGGCTACAAATGAAAGGGGTATTTCGTAGCCTAAAAGAGTGAGTAGTTTTTTTTCAAATAAACGCAAATTGTATTCCAATGCTGATTCCCTGGCCAAAGCCTGCATTAAAGAACTATAAAGTTCCCATAAGCCCTCAACTGGTGCAAGAGGGTACAACAGACGGATGAGTAATTCATTCACATACAGTCCGCTTAGCAAATAAGGTCCTTTAAGACGAACAACTTTTTCTGTATCTGTTTTGACCAATGTTTTAAGTTCAGTTTTACCACGCCAGCTACATTGCAACTGGGAAAAAGGTTGGAGTTGTTTATTTGACGATTTTTTTTTAAACTGACGACGAACACCTGATGCCACTACAGAGACTTTTCCGATATTTTGAGTCAAAAGGTCTGCGATGACACTGGTTTCTTTATAAGGTCGATAATGCAAAACCCATGCTAAGTGGTGACAGGTTCTACTCACAACAAACTCCGTTTATTCATAGCCTAAACTGGCCAGGGCTCGCTCATCATCAGACCATCCACTTCGAACTTTGACCCACAAATTAAGCATGATATGATGCTCAAACAGCTTTTCCATATCCGCGCGAGCCTCTTGCCCTATCTGCTTTAAGCGAGCACCCTTTTCTCCAATAATCATCTTTTTCTGACCGGAACGCTCCACAAATATTAATGCGCTGATGGTGGTTAAATCTTCATCTGTCGTGAACTCTTCTATCTCTACTGTCACTTGATAAGGTAATTCTGCCCCCATTTGTCGCATGATTTTTTCACGAACAATTTCGGCTGCCAGAAAGCGGGCACTTCGATCGGTAATTTGATCTTCACCAAAAAAGTGTTCACTTTTCGGAAGAAAGTCGTGAACAAGGCGCTCGAGCCTGTCCAGATTATGTCCCTGAAGTGCAGATAAAGGAACAATATGGGAAAAGTTCATCTTGCGTGAGAGCTGATCAAGCCATGGCATTAGCTGTTCTTTGTTTTCTATACGATCTACTTTATTGACAACTAATATCACAGGCTTATTGCAACGTTTGAGACGCTCTAATACTAAGTCATCTTCCTCAGTCCACTGCAAACGATCAATGACAAATACGACAATATCAACATCAAACAAAACAGAAGAAGCTTCCTGATTCATATAACGATTAATGGCTTTCTGATGAGTTTCAGCCTTGTGTATGCCAGGAGTATCCACATAAATAGCCTGCACATCTTCATCTGTTTTAATACCAAGAATACGGTGACGGGTAGTCTGGGGTTTACGGGAAGTAATACTTAGCTTTTGCCCAAGAATATGGTTTAAAAGAGTGGATTTCCCGACATTGGGACGACCAACGATAGCTACATATCCGCAACGACCTACTGCTATAGCTTGCTGCATTTTATTTTTGATCCTCAACCTGGGCTGCAATCAGCACTTTTTCAGCGGCATTTTGTTCCGCACTACGACGACTACAACTTTTTCCAACAACTGTTTCAAAACCTTCTACATGACACTCAACAACGAACACCTGGTTATGATCCTGCCCTTCAGTATCTAACAAACTATAACGAGGTAACGCATATTGTTTACTCTGTAGCCATTCTTGTAATCGGGTTTTCGGATCTTTATTACGCTTATCATTAACAGAAGCATTTTTAAGGCGGGATTCATACCATCTCAGGACATGAGCTGAACACTCGTCTTTACCTCCATCAAGGTAAATGGCTCCAATAACAGATTCGACTAGATCGGCCAGTATTGAGCTTCTTTGATGACCTCCGCTCTTTAACTCACCAGCACCAAGACGAACAAACTTTCCAAGGTTTAACTCTTTAGCAATCTCCGCCAATGTGGAACCTCGCACAAGGCATGCACGCAAGCGACTTAACTGACCTTCTTTTGCGCGTAAAAATTGTTTATACAGGGCGTCTGTAATAATGCAATTTAGTATGGAGTCGCCAAGAAATTCCAAGCGCTCATTATTTTCAGTACCGCAACTACGGTGCGTCAAAGCTAACTTCAACAGATTAGGGTCTTTAAATTTGTAACCGAGACGTTGCTCTAATTTTCTTAAAAAATCACTCACTTTAACTATTATCTGCCTTCGCTTCCTACGATTTAATGAGTATATCAGTGAATGGTGCCATTGTATTTAAATACCGGCAATTGATACCAACGCGGCCAATTCATCCAAACATAAATGGCTTTTCCAATAATATCACTTTCCGGAACAAACCCCCAAAAGCGACTATCGTAACTTTTATCACGGTTATCACCCATGACAAAGTACATACCTTTTGGCACTGTCCACTGAGTCGGATCGGCCTGATTTTTACCTGGGTATGTATGTATCTGGAAGTGATGCTTTCCAACAGACTGATTGCTTAGTTTGTAAACAGGAGCTCTTTCTTCTTTTGGGTCATAACTATCTTGCATAAACCCAATAAAATCTGTTTTGACTGTTACACCATTTACAGTTAGCACTTTGTCCCGATAACGAATATTATCACCGGGCAAGCCAATAACACGCTTGATATAATTGACTGAATGGTTTTTAGGGAACCTAAAGACAATAACATCACCTCGCTTTGGTTCTCCAACAGCAAGAAATTTAGTATTGGTCACAGGTAGCCGAAGCCCATAGTTAAACTTGTTCACAAGAATGAAATCACCAACTTTCAGCGTAGGAATCATTGAACCGGATGGTATCTGAAACGGCTCGAATATAAAGGAACGAACAATAAATACCACTAGAAGAACAGGGAAGACAGTAACACAGAATTCAATAAATCCATTACTCTTGCTGAGCTTTGTAATAATCTCAGGATCGATTTCAGTCTCTGCATTATGCCTGTTCACAGATCTTCGTCGTTTAGGTGCTAAAATGCATTTATCCAATATCCATATAGCACCTGTCACAACAACAATAATGACCAATATGAGAGAAAAATTAATGTTCGCCATTATTTCCTTTCGATAGCTCGCTCTAAAACAAAAAGTTAATAATATGTTCGGTTACTTAATAGCTCTGGCCTTACTTAAATCCGGTAATGTAGACCATGACTTCCAATGCATCCATACAACTACAGCTTTACCAATAATATTTTTTTCCGGCACAAATTTCCAATAACGACTGTCATCACTTAAATCTCTGTTGTCACCCATCATAAAGTACATGTTTGATGGCACCACCCAGCTACCGGAAGTTCCCTTGACTGCTGGATAGTTTTGTACATTAAACGTATGTTTTCCTAATGTTTCTTTGTAAATATTGTATGAATATACCCCACCCAATAATGGGTCATAATCACCCACCTGATTTGCAACAAAGGTTTTGCTTACCAGCTTGTCATTTATGTAAAGATTTTTCCCTTCGTAGCGAATATGATCACCAGGCAGACCAACCAACCGTTTGATCAGGTCTTCTTTTTTTCCCTTATTTTGTGTGGCAAACTCTGCAGTGCTACTGAAAACAACCACATCTCCACGTTTGGGCTCATCAATCGGGATTATTTTTGTCCCAAAAAATGGAAACCTCAATCCATATTGGTATTTACTCACCAAAATATAATCACCAACTTTAAGTGTTGGAATCATAGAACCTGACGGGATTTTAAAAGGAGCAAAGATAAAGGAACGAATAATCAGCACTATTAATAAAATCGGAAAAAGAGAACGAATGGTAGCTACCCAGCCTGTTTGTTTCTTTTTGTCGCTCTTGTCAGAAGCGGAAACAAATTCTTCTTCTCTGTTTTTTTTACTTAACCAAAAAATATCAGCCAGAGTCACCAGAAAAGAGACTAATGTGAGTATCAACAATATTAAAGAGAATGTACTATCCGTCATTATGTGTTAGCCATTTTAAATAATAAAAAGAAATCTGAATATTACAATTTTACCTAGCAAAGCATAATAGAATACTCATCTGAATACCAAAAGATTATTTTTCCACCTTTAGCACTGCAAGAAAAGCTTCTTGTGGAATTTCCACGTTTCCAACTTGTTTCATCCGTTTTTTACCTTTCTTTTGCTTCTCAAGGAGCTTACGCTTACGGCTTACATCACCACCATAACATTTTGCAGTTACATTTTTTCGCAAAGCTTTCACAGTGCTTCTGGCGACGATTTGCCCTCCAAGTGCAGCCTGAATAGCAACATCAAACATTTGTCTTGGAATAATTTCTTTCATGGTATCAACCAGTGAGCGCCCTCGGGTCTGAGAATTGTCTTTGTGTATAATAAGTGCCAAAGCATCGACTTTATCACCATTGATCAGAATATCAAGTTTAGTCATGCGCGAAGGTTCAAATCGTTCAAAAGAATAATCTAAAGAAGCAAAACCACGGCTGACTGATTTCAGACGATCAAAAAAATCGAGTACAACTTCACTCATAGGCAAGTCATATTTTAATGAAACCTGATTACCGACAAACTGCATATCCTTTTGGGTTCCACGTCTTTCAACACATAGTGTAATAATATTGCCCAGATAATCTTGCGGCACCAAGATATTAGCTTCAACAATAGGCTCACGAATTTCCTGAATTGAACCGGGGTCAGGAAGACGGGACGGATTGTCCACATTAATAACCTCACCTTTTTGGGTAACGACTTCGTAAATGACGGTGGGTGCCGTTGTAATCAGGTCAAGGTTGTATTCACGTTCTAAACGTTCCTGAATGATCTCCATATGCAACATACCGAGGAAACCACAACGAAAACCAAAGCCAAGAGCATCACTGCTTTCAGGCTCGTAGAACAAAGAGGCATCATTAAGACTTAGTTTTTCCAAAGCCTCACGAAAAGCTTCAAAATCATCCGAACTCACCGGAAACAGCCCTGCATATACCTGTGGTTTTACTGTTTTAAATCCAGGTAATGCTTCCACATCTTTAGTTTTTACATGAGTTAAGGTATCGCCCACCGGTGCACCGTGAATATCTTTAATACCAGCAATAATATAGCCCACTTCACCAGCTTTTAATTCGCCTGTCGATTCGCGCTTAGGTGTAAAAATACCAACGTCATCCACTGTGTGTGATTCACCACTGGATTTAACGAGCATTTTATCGCCTTTTTTAAGCACACCGTTTTTTACCCGAACCAAAGAAACAATGCCAAGATAATTATCAAACCATGAGTCAATGATCAGAGCCTGCAGACAAGCTGAACGATCACCTTTTGGTGGAGGAATATGCGTTACTAACTGCTCAAGAACATCTTCGATTCCTTGACCTGTTTTAGCTGAACAGCGGACAGCATCAGTTGCATCAATACCAATAATCTCTTCAATCTCCTGCGCAACTCTTTCTGGTTCTGCCTGAGGAAGATCAATTTTGTTCAGCACAGACATCACTTCTAACCCTTGCTCGATTGCGGTATAGCAGTTTGCAACTGATTGAGCCTCTACGCCCTGCCCTGCATCAACTACCAGCAGAGCACCTTCGCAGGCAGAGAGAGAACGGGAAACCTCATAAGAAAAATCTACATGACCTGGCGTATCGATAAAGTTAAGCAGATAAGTATTACCATCTTTTGCTTTATAAGGTAACGTAACACTTTGTGCTTTAATAGTAATACCACGCTCGCGCTCCAGATCCATGGAATCGAGCACCTGAGCCTGCATTTCACGATCACTCAGCCCTCCACAGTGCTGAATAAAACGATCAGCGAGCGTGGACTTGCCATGATCAATATGAGCAATGATAGAAAAATTTCGTATGTATTTTAGAGCTTCATTCACAGGACAATCACTCGCAATTTACTGCGTATTGGGTACATTGGCACGGCAATTGTTCTTTAGTTACCTCGCCATAGAATTAACTGTTGTGCAAGATTTTACTTGATAACACATATTTATGCTATTAGATTACAATTTTATAAAAAGAAGTTTTGCCAATAATGTCTTTTTGAATATCAAAAGAATGTTTCAACGCTTATGATACCAAAATATTGTTGCGTAGAAGTGCCTGAAGTATTCGTATAATAATTTTGTCTTTTAACCCAAAAGTTCATGATTATGTGATTTTTCATTAAATAAAAAGACACCTGATCATACCGTATTTAGTCGCACACGAAGTTTAGTCGCAACCACCCTTCTTTTAAAAACATTCACAGATTTACGTAAATGATTAAAACGTCAATGCTTTATGAATAAAGTGTTCAGTTTTATGGATGCAGCCCACCTGATATCTGAAGCACAGCTCTCACTTAATTTTTTTTAACGCAAAAAAGCAGTTTTGACTTGGTTTACAACAGCCTCATAATCATTACATTAATCTCCCTTATGTTTTGCTATAAAATCCCGTATTATGTCATTTTTTGATGACACTGCTGATTCCATACAATACAGGTTATAATACGGTTTAGACATGAATATAAAATATGCAGGCGCACATGTTAGCGTGGCTGGAGGTGTAGAAAACGCACCGCTCAATGCACACGCTATCGGAGCCAGATCTTTTGCTTTATTTACTAAAAATCAACGTCAATGGAAGGCAAAGCCGTTAACACAGGAAAGTATTGAGGCATTTAAAGCTAACTGTGAAAAATTTGATTATTCACCCATGCAAATTCTTCCGCACGATAGCTACTTAATCAATCTGGGTCATCCGGAAAAAGAGGGGTTGGTAAAATCGCGGGAAGCTTTTGTCGATGAAATGCAACGATGCCGGCAACTAGGGTTGGATCGTCTTAATTTTCACCCCGGAAGCCACCTGAGAAAAGTGTCAGAAAGTGAATGCATTGCGACTATTGCTGAATCTATTAACTGGGCCCTAGATCAGGTCGATGGAGTCACCGCAGTAATTGAAAATACTGCAGGACAAGGTAGTAATCTGGGGTTTCGGTTTGAGCAACTGGCTGAAATGATTGACAAGATAGAAGATAAATCTCGCATAGGAGTTTGTTTTGATACCTGTCATGCTTTTGCAGCAGGTTATGATCTTCGTACTAAAAAAAGTTGTGAACAGGTGTTTTCAGAGTTTGAAAGCATAGTCGGATTCAAGTACCTCAAAGGCATGCATCTTAACGACTCCAAGGGAGCTTTTTTATCCAGAAAAGACAGGCATCATAGTTTGGGGCATGGTGAAATTGGCTGGGAACCTTTTAAATATATCATGCAGGATGATCGGTTTGTAAACATTCCAATGGTGCTTGAAACCATTGAGCCCGCACTTTGGGCAGAAGAAATTCAGACGTTATACCGATTTGCAGCAGAAAAAAAGGACTAGAATCAAAACCTGCTTCTGACTTTTTATTATGCTGCTTGTCTGATCTGACTGTTATCCTTTATGCTCACAAATAAAAGTGAGCATGGTCATTGAGGTTAAGTTAGGAGGCTGGATGTATCACTGAGTTCAAATTTGCTTTGAATACCAGATATGTGAATATCATCAATATTACCATTAGCTGGCAGAATCAGTGTGGCTTTCATCTGTATACCAGCATTATCATAAATCATAGCCTCACCTTGTTTGTCAATATATTGCAATTTTCTACCTTCCATGAGATATTCAAACCTATAAGAACCATCTGATTGCTGATGGACTTCGCAGGTGTTTTTTTCACCTGGCATACTAAGGCTATCAGCTTGATGGCTAAACAAATTACTGTGTTCATTCATATCCATAATTTGCTGGGCACCGTTAAATGCACTTTGTGTTATCAGTGCTGAAACAGTGTGCATCTTGGCATCTGCTTCATCACCGAGTAATGACCTCAGACTTTCTTCTGCATGACTGATATTATTTTCTTGATGTCTTCCGGAACTATAAACTTCTTTACCTTCCCTATTGTAAAATCTGCATTCTTGACGAGGATAATCAAGAGTAAACTGGTGAGATAATCCTGAGCCTTCTTCCTTTTTTACTTGGTTTTTCACATATTCTGTCACATGTTCTGTTGCCTTTTGGCTGGCACCTACGGAAAAGTTGCCAGATATTATTTCCGTTTGCTCTTTTTTTGCCTTGTGAATGAGTTTAATGGCATCCTGAATCTGTAATAGATTCTGTAATCTTGTCGGTGACATGGACTGCAACCAAGATGTTTGCTTTTTTGCCAAAGTCAATGCTGTTTCAAGCTGTTTTTCATGTACCTGAAGTAAGTCAATAGTTTTAGGGTGGCCTTTAACAGAGCTTAATGCATGAATCATTGCTGAAGTATCTTGTTTAATGTTTTTGCCAAGACCTTTTTTGGCAGGTTGTTCAGTATACTTTTCACAGGCGACAGTAATAGCAGATGCTGACAAAGTCATCGCTCGGTCAAAACACTGTTTCAGGGTTGCATTGTTTTCATTTCTGGCACTTGGTTTTACATTTTTTTTGCCTGATGAATCAACGTGAATTTTTCGTGAAAAAATGGATTTCTTTTTAGGTTGTGGCGAGTCTTTACTTTTGATGGAGTGAACTGGTGATGCAAGTTTTATATTTCCAGAACCTTTTCCTCGGTTGGCAGAGTGTCCCTCTGTTACCGCTCTAGGGCTTGAAGGGCTTGAAGGGCTTGAAGGGCTTGAAGGGCTTGAAGGTATTCTATCCATTTCAGACTTCCTTGTCTATCAAGTGATAATTGTGTTTTTATGTAGTTTAAGTGTAGGCATAAAATAGCGTTTATTCTGCAGAAGGAATAACAGGTTAGTGGCATAAATCTGCGCAACTGTTGTATTGTAATACTTATCAAGTATTAGCTGTTCTTCTGGAAGGTAAATATTTTCTAAGAAATGCAGGCATAGTGATTCCATGCACCAGTAAAGTCCACAAAATGATAACAAGCGTCATTTTAAACAGCAGGTCATGATATGGTACGGAGTCCGGAAGACTCAGCACCAGTGCCATAGGAACAGCACCTCTCAGACCTCCCCAGTAAACGATAACCATTTTACCCGTTGAAATATATTGGTCTGAATGCTTTTTCTTAACGGCGTTGTAAAGAGGTAAAAGCAGATATACAACAAAAATTCTTGCGACAAGAACAGCAATAATTGCAAAAACAAGATACAAAATCATTTCATCGCTGAAGCCCTCCCTAAATAACACCTTCGCTTTAATTCCCATCATCAAAAAGATGTAACTGTTTGCAATGAATGAAGCTAGCTCCCAAAACGAAAAAGAAGCATTTCTCAGCGCATTATTGTCAGTACGAAATATGTGCCAGTTAAATACCAAACCAGCAACAACTGTCGCCATAATGCCAGAATAATCAAAGAATACGCTTGCCACAATAAAGCTCACATAGGCGGTGATGAGCTGAAGTGTAATCTGAATTGTACTATTTGATCTTTCGATACGGCCAAGCCAACAACCAATAAGGCCTGTAATCAGCCCGATTAATGCACCACCAAGAAACATCATAATGAAAGAGCCAAAAGCCTGTGTCAGACTCAAAACTGTCACAGGAGTAATTCCAAACAGTAGGACAGTTTGATAAGCGGCAATGCCGGTTGCATCATTAAACAGACTTTCGCCGTCCATTAGCATACTGAGCGCAGCTGGGGCTTTTAACTCTCTAAACAGTGCTATTACAGCAACAGGGTCGGTCGCCGCTGTCATGGCACCTAAAAGCATGGCAGGAAACCAGCCTAACGGTGTCAACCAGTGAAGCAAAAAACCAACAACCAGAGTAGAAATTAACACGCCAAAAGTAGCAAGTAATAATATAGGAGCAAATAAACGACGTAAAAGTTTGGTGTCCATGTTGACACAGGCGTCAAACACTAACGGTGGGAGAACAGCATATAGTATTCGATCTGAACTTAATCCCAACAAGTCCAGCACACGTTCATGCCCGAAAAAGTGGGCAACGACGACACCCAGAACCAGACCGACAACCACCAGCCCTATTGTATAAGGCATGCGGACCCGAGAAAAAAGGCCATACAACAGAATATCTAACAGTAATATACCACTAAAAACCAGAATATTAAGTATTAAAAGCGAATTACTACTGACCATCAGTGTGTATAACCCCATATATTACTGAATTCTCTTTGTTCACGCATTATCTTTGTTCACGCATTATCTTGGAAATTATCAAAAAAATCGATAGCGGCATATAAAAATAACAATAGGTAGTGAAAGTAGCACTGAGGCTGAAAGCTCTGAACATTAGTTATATGATAATAGACGCATATTACAGCAAAAAAACAGATTATGATATTACTCATATCATTTTCAGTAATTCTTGCCTATTGGCAATTTTTTATAACGGAGCCAACAAAATAAGTTATAATACCTTACATTAACAAGACCAGAGGAACTGCTTATGAATAGATACTCCACACAACGGCGTGCGGCTGAGCAGAGGGCGCCAGCATCTGTTTCTGCCCCTTCGCACGCTACAACGGTAATCAAAAATACTTATATGTTGCTGGCGCTAACCCTGATTTTCAGTGGTGTTGTCGCACTTGTCACTGCACAAATGCATGTATCTCCGCTCCACCCCATTTTAGCACTTATTATTATGTTTGCTCTGCTATTTGCAGTTACTGCTAAACGCAATAGCTTGTGGGCTCTACCACTGGTATTTGTCTTTACGGGGTTTATGGGCTACATGCTTGGGCCAATTATTGACTTATATATGCGCTCATCTGCAGGCACCAATGTATTAGTTACCGCACTATTGGGTTCGGGAGCCACTTTTTTTGCACTGTCGGCATATGCGTTAACCACAAAGAAAAACTTTAATTTCTTAAGTGGTTTTCTTTTTGCCGGTTGTATCATAATTTTTCTTGCCGTAATAGCTAATTTCTTTCTTAAAATGCCAGCACTTTACTTAGCTATTTCTGCTGTTTGTGTGATTCTGGCCTGTGGTTTTATCCTCTTTGATACCAGTCGAATAGTAAATGGTGGCGAAACAAATTACATTATGGCAACAGTAAATTTATACATTGATTTCTATATGCTATTTGTTAATTTATTAAGCTTGTTATCAGCTTTTAACCGGAATTAGTCATGCTCCCTTCTCTTGTTTTGAGAGGAGGGGTTCTCTTAAGGATTCATTGAAGTAACTGTAAAATTGTCAATTTCAGAAACACACTCAAAAGGTTTTTTTAGTTAAGTCTTACTAAGAGTATCTTCCGGCCAGAAAAACAACTTATACAAAAACCTGTTTCTAACTGCCGTTATGAGCATGAGTGTGATTTTATGTCTTGCTGCTAAAGCGTAGGGTCTCCGTTGCAAAAAATTAAGTAATGTGCGTCTTTTTGCAGAGGGTTTTAATGGGCTAATTATAACTGCGTAGCTTGTCTGTAACGATCACTCCGAGTGTAGGATTTGACCCCATAAGCCTTTTGAGAAAACGAGTGGAAACCTTTTTATTTCAGCGATTCCGGATAAATATATCCAGCTCATATCCTTCACTGTCCACGGCATGCCAAAGGATATACTTTGTGTCATTAATGCGAATATTCATCTCATCCAAGTGCTATTTGTCACTGCGCTTATGTTCTCGTTTTGTTAAAGCGGAGACACACTTACGACTGAACTTCAGACACCATTTTCGTATGCTCTCATGGCTCACCCTAACGCCCCGTTTAGCCATCATTTCCTAAATATCCCGGTAGCTAAGGCTAAACCTGTGATAGCAAAAGACACAATAATCGATAATGCTAGCTGAAAAACGGTAACCTTTAGGGGCTTGAGTGAGCATGGTTAGTCCTGTTTATTACTTGGTGAACTATCTGTGACAACAAATATCCTGATAAGTTGACGGTACCAGATTAACCAATTATTTAATTAATCACACCACAGGCTACTCTCATTCCTCCACCACCCATTGGAGGGTGATCAGTATAATTATCACCACCAGCATGAATCATCAAAGATCGATCTTTTAAATCAGAAAGCTTAGGGCGTCTGGCAATGATTATAGAATTACTGAACCCATTATTATCTACCACTAAAAAGGGTAAATCTCCTAAATGCCCATGTCCAAAAGGTCCTCTGTGTTTGCCGGTATGACCCGGGTCAAAGTGCCCTCCTGCTTTCAGCCCTGGCACCATAACACCATTTTTTTCTCCAGGAGCACAACTAGGATTTTCATGAATATGAAAACCATGTTCTCCTGGCGTCAAACCATGTAAATGAACTTTGATATAAATTCCTTTTCCACTGGCTGTTTTTGTCACAATAATAGTCCCAAGTTTAGAGCCTATACCTAATGCCGATATTTGATGCATTGTGACTGTATAGCTATCCTTAGATGCACAATTAACGGCTAACGCCATCAGTAGCGCAGTAATAGACAATCCAAAGATTTTCTTTAACATAACAACGTACCTTAATAAAAAATATTACCCCAAAAGCTTTAATCATAACAATGTATAACAACCTAACTCCAAAATACCGGTTTTTTGATAATTTAAAAATCAGGTGCAGTTTGTGCATGTATAGTTTCTTTTTCTTTGGGATTGTTGTTCTAAAGAGTTTTTTGATAGTGGATTTAAATTTTTTTTGCAGAAACGAAAAAACTGCTGTTACGTAATGCGGATTTAATCAATAAGTGCAATACGCTTGCCAGCAAAAACTTTCACAACTAATTGAGATTATAAGCTACCTTATAAAAAATGACAAGTTTTATATGAAAAGTACATAACTTCCAGTATAGGAAACAACAGAATATACCCGCTCTATTAACGGTTTTATGGTACGTTATTATGCCCTTTTACTGATTAAGCTTAATATCTTCAATAATATTTTACTGAGTATGAATTTCTTATAAGATTTTATACAATAACCGGCTTCAAATACCAAAACCTGTTTCTAACTTCTTATTGAGCTTCTTTTCTTATCTTGCTGTTATGCGTTAAAGCTGGCTATTGCTCATCAGTGTCCCTTTAGTAGCATGCCATAAAAATATGCTCGCACCAGTAGTTAGAAACAGGTTTTTGTATTATTTGCCTGTAATAATGTAGCTTTCTCAGATAGTGCCAGTTTTATTTTTTCAAATAATATTTGTTTTATTTACAGTGATGAGTCAACTCCAAGTATTTTTTTATTTCAAATATTATTAAAAAAGGTTCAACCACTTTAAATATTAACAAAACAAGATATTATCTAACACGCTATTAATAAATTCAGAAAATCACAAGTAGTCCTTTTATTTCTTCACTTATACTAAGGACTTATATGTTGTCATGCCAGATTGTATATAATGACCTCACTGAGAGATAACAGTGTACAAAAAAGCATGTAGCAAAACTTTACCAACTACCTGATATATTTAATTATTCTGTCACGAGTCCAGCTTATGGAGCGTAGGCAACCAATCGCGCTAAAATAATTTAACGCATTTAGACTGCAGGGTGTATTAATGATCGATATTTGTATAATAATTTTATTTTTTGTTATTTCTTTTTTGATTGGGATCCTTGCCAGCAAAGGCATAAAAAATTTCACTCAATTTTCTGTCGGGCACCGTTCTTTTTCCTCGTTTGTTATTTTTTCTACATTATCTGCTTCTTTTATTGGTGGAGGATACACTATTGGAAACGCTGCCAAAGTGTATGAAGTGGGGCTGATTTATACTGTAGGCTTACTTGGCTTTAGCTTAAAAGAAATTCTGATAGGCCTCTTTATTGCTCCTAAAATGGCTCAGCACTGCGATTGTCTATCCGTTGGCGATATTATTTATAAAAAGTATGGAGTTACTGCCAAAATTTTTACCGGTATTCTTTCTGTATTTCTTTGTACAGGTATTTTAGGCGCACAAGTTGGAGGGATGGCTGCAATATTTAACGCATTCTTTGACTTTCAAGGTATCTGGGCTGTAATAACTGCCTTTGTTATTATGATTGCCTACTCTGCAATAGGTGGTATGCGTGCGGTGGTGTTTACCGATGTGTTTCAATTTTTAGTCTTGATTATAGGTATTCCTGTCACTTTTTTTATAGGTATACAACATGTCGGTGGTTTTTCTGCCATAGAGCAAGCTGTCCCACATAAGTTTATTAACTTTCTGCAAACAAAGCATGATATAGTTTTGCTCGTAACATTATTTATCACGTTTATTTTTGGTGAAACACTGGTTCCACCCTACGTTCAGCGTCTTTTTATGGCAAAAAACGTAAATGTGACGAAACGGGCTATCATTTCCAGCGGTGTGATTTCCATTCCTTTTTTTCTTATTGCCGGAGGTATAGGTCTTATTGCCTATACTATGACTCCTTCCATTAGCAGCAACCAAGCACTCATTTATGTTGTAAAACATGTTTTACCCGTAGGAGTAAAAGGTTTTGTCATTGCAGCATTGCTCGCGATTATTATTTCTTCTGCTTCCAGTTTTTTAAATTCCGCAGCCATTGCTGCTGTTAATGACATTGCAAAACCCTTGGTAAGGCGAAAAATCCCTGAAAAAACTTGGCTGATCATCGCTAAAGTATGTACATTATTTATTGGCTTTGGTGCGGTGTTTTTTGCTTTGACCATTAATAATATTCTCGATATTTTACTCTATGCGTATAATTTCTGGTCACCTATCATTCTGGTTCCTTTGGTAATAGCACTTACAGGTATAAAAGCGAAAAAATTAGATTTTTTTACCTCTGCTATTGGTGGCATCATTGGTAGTACTATCTGGTCGATAGTATTACATGAGCCTTGGGGAATAAGTGGCGTAGTTGCAGGATTGTTGTGCAGTCTGGCAAGTTACACAGTTGGCCGCTTGTGTTCAGCAAAACAACACAGTCTGATTACAAAGTAGAGGTGTATAGACAAATAAAATCAAAGTACCTGAACCTTTATGTTGCACTAAAATCATGACAAGACAAGATTAGACAAATCAACAAACTGTACCAATTTAGTTGAACTCGGGGTTTCCTTATTTTCAAGACAATACGTAAACCCAAATTTTAAATATTAAGGTATATATAAAAACGTAAATGCAAGAACCCTTACAATGTTATACTACAACCTACTTCTAACTACTGTTATGAGCATGCTTTTATAGATTACTGTTATAAAGGCAAAGTGACGAGTAATATCCAACTATTGCGAGGAGATTCAACGCATAACAACAAGATTAGAAAAATAGCGCAATAAGAAGTTAGATGCAGGTTTTGGTATTACTCGAACAAGTTCTTCAGTTTCATAGCGAGCCCCATATCACCAGCAAATTTAATTTTACCCATCATAAAAGCCTGCATACCGTTGATGCTACCATCAATTATTCCTCTTAGTGTTTTTTCATCGGTAGTCATGGTAAGGGATGGACTATCATGAACGCCTTGTTCAAGATTAAAAGTACCATTTTTGATATGAAGCTGATACTGCCCCCCGTCTTTTAAATTAACCTGAAGCACAACATCCATAGATGCAGCTACGTCAGTATTAAAATTCTGACTGATAACTTCTTTAATTTCTTCTATATTGCTCATTCTTTAATCCATCTTCATTTTATTTTATCTGGGTATAAGACTATACAACTAAATGCAATTATTTTCACAGATAAGATCTACCAGATATTATATGCACATGAAAAAAAATCACTAATAATCTATGATCTGTCTTTCAGTTTAGTGGATAATAGTGCGCATAACATATTTATAGTGCGAAAATATTTAAATAACTCGGAAGGAGTTTATTGTGTCTTATTGGGCAGAAATAGCATTGTTTTCAGGCAAAGCAGTGATAGTTGTTATTGTTGTTGTAGCTATTGTTACACTCGTTGCAAGTGTTATTGCAAAAGCCAAGGGGGTAGCACCAGGAAAAGATGGTCGTCTTGCGGTAAAGCATCTCAATCAGTCCTTTGCTGATAACAGGGATCAAATGCGATTTAAAACCATGGAAAAGAAAGTGTTAAAGCAGTTAACAAAGCAGGAAAAAAAGAAACAGAAAAAAAATACAGAAGAAAAGAAAGGAAAGCTGTTTGTTATAGACTTTCATGGCGATATCAAAGCTTCTGCAGCAAAAAACCTAAGTACAGAAATCTCTGTGATTTTGTCCGTAGCTAGCCCCGAAGACGAAGTACTGGTAAAACTTGAAAGTGCCGGAGGAATGGTCCATTCGTATGGTTTTGCAACAGCGCAACTTGAACGGATTACAAATCATGGAACAAAATTAACTGTTGCCGTTGATAAGGTCGCAGCCAGTGGTGGTTATATGATGGCTTGTGTTGCTGACATGGTTATTGCAGCCCCATTCGCTGTAATAGGTTCTATAGGTGTAATTGCACAGATGCCAAATATTAATCGTCTTCTGAAGAAAAATAACATTGATATTGAGCAACACACCGCAGGTAAATATAAACGTACGTTAACTTTGCTGGGTGAAAATACAAACAAGGGACGGTCAAAATTTCTGGAAGACTTAGAAAAAACACATGAACTATTCAAGTCTCATGTTGCTAAACATCGCAAGGAACTGGATGTTTCTGAAGTGGCTACAGGAGAAGTCTGGTATGGCAGTGAAGCTCTCGATAAAAAACTGATAGACAGGCTTGGTACCAGTGAAGAATACCTTTTTAAGGCCGTTAATAATGATATCGATATCTATCATGTTAAATGGGAAGCTAAGAAAAAAGGGCTATTGGGTAAATTAGGTAAAGGCGCAGAAAACACAGCAACTAAAGCTGTTGATGCTATGTGGGACAAACTTACAGATACTCGATTTTTTTTATGAAAAAGTAATTTTTTTCCGTTTTCGATAACGTTATGTCACCTGCTGAAAAAAATCCTGGAACTTTTAGGCTGTAAAAGTTACAGGGCTTTTTTTGCGGAAAGCCTTGTTTGCCTTTTTTCAGTTAAAGCCATGTGTTTATTGCTTGATTTTTTAGTTCAAAAAAGCATCGTACATATGATTGGACTCAAGTGAAATTTTCTGATCACCTAATGTTATTTCGTTTTGTTTCAATAAAATGTCAGATGCATCGAGCACTCTTTCACCAAATGAATAGAAAGGGCTTATTTCACCACGGCAATAAGCATCCTCGTAAACAGAAGTATTATCAAGGATCACTTCATTTTGTTTTTTCCATTTGTTTAAAGTAATTTTACTGTGTTTATTTAATAACATTTGTTGTGTCTTGTGTGGAGAGATTAACGTGGCTGTGGCATTATTTCCGCCAAATCCTTTGGAATTTAGAAAAGCTGTGGAGTAAATTTCGGGGTTTATAGTTTTGTGTGAAATTAAAAAATCTACATTCTCAGTGGAGATATCTTTAGCTAATGCTTTGATGCTGTGTATACCCGGAATAATTCCATGATTCCATATGCCCAAAGCTGTTAAAAGCTGATCACCGCCAGCGGCACCTAAAGAGTGCCCAACATAACTTTTAATAGCAGCGACAGGCCAGTTTTTAATGCTAAAAGTTTTTGCTATTTCACTAATTATATGAGATTCGGAAACTCTGTTTTGAGCTGTTCCTGTTCCATGGGCCAACAAAAATGAATGATGTAATGCGTCATTACCAAAAAGCTGCTGAGATAGCGAAACTGCTTTGGCAGCAGTAACATAGTTTCCGGCACCAGGACTGGAAATAGATTTTTTAAATCCGTCCGCATTAACAAAAACATCAGCGACAGAACCTAAAATATTAGCACCTGATTCAATAACCAGATCATCGTCCATCAATACAAAAAACTGTGCCGACTCCCCTAAAACAAATCCAGCGTTATCATCAAAAGGGCGACAGGCTCGTCGATAGTCAGGCTTTTGTTTATCGGTTAGTTTATCTAATTTACGTAAGGCTTGGTCTGTAGCGAGGGCACCCATAGTTGAATAACCATCAATGATTTCTGGGGTAATGGGTGCTTCGCTATTGCCAACAACAACAATACGGGAACGACCTGAACGAATGTCTTCAACACCTTGTTTTAAATTGTACAGGAAAGAAGCGCAAGCCCCCATATTAGTTCCCGTACTACCAAAACTTCCCAATATATAGGCATTGATAAAATCTGCTGGCATTTCTGCAAAGCCTAATGGTAATTGTTTTGCGCTTACTCGTTTACCTTTTAATCTTGCTTGTAACATTCCTGCATTGCTGTTTTGATCTAGCTGACTCATACTGCTGCCAGCGTATACGGATATTTTATCTGCCGGCACTGTTTTTCTAATAAATTCCCAGTCAATACCCATAGATTGCACTGCATCAGAAGCCCCTATCACAGACATGGCTAACCCTCTGGGGTGTGAGCGCGAAGGATAAAGTTTTTCAGGATGAAAACCATAAGGTAATTCACTGGCAACAGACACTGGAGAAGATAAAAACTGTTTATGAAAAAATGAGCAGTTCTCATTAAGCCGGATTTGTAGCTGCGATTCGTTAAGATCACTTACTTTCCAGCCATGTGGCAAAGGGTCAGGTAACTGGTTACGATTAATGATAAATGTACTTTCTTTTTGTACAGAAACTTTTTTGTGCCACTGAATATGTTCCGGATTAAACAGGCTCAGTTTACGCACAAGTGTTTTAGAAAGTAATGCAGACTCATCTTCACTGGCTACAGGTATCCGATCTCTATCACAATAAGAGCACAGTTGGTTTAAAGATTGCAAAACAGATGTTTTGTCTTTCTGTGATAAAGTACTGTAAATTAATCTTTTATAAGCGTTGTAGCCAGACGTACGACCCGCAGAGTTAATTCCGCCTTGTGCCACTATGACTGCTAATCGAGCCACTTAAATACCTCCGTTGATTTTGTTTGCTTTAGAGGCACAATAAAATCCACAATTGGTTGTGCAAAATAAGGAAACATTCTAACTATGCACAATTATCACCATTTATGCTTGAGATGCAACAATATTTATGAAGTTAGGCGTGTTGTCGTGCCTTTCATTCTACCTGACAAGGTATAACCGGACTATTGTAGTCTTGGAAATATACATTGAAAATAAAAATCCAATAGTCTCATATAAAACTAATTATCAATAAGTTACCATTGGAATTTATACTTCTTTGGTTGTTCATTTAACGTTTTATTTCTGTTTGCAATGGTCCCATAACGAATTCTCAGATATATCCGTAATACTATGGGATTTATAAATTCCCTAGAAAAAAACTACCGCCTTCAGGCGGTAGTAAATCAAATTCAGGGTGTGCTGTTTGTACGTTGTAACAGGCCAGCAGGAGATGCAGCTGGCTTTGGAAGTGCCTTGAGGCGTTTGTCTATCTCATCTACAGATTTTTGGATGTCTTCAAGCGTTTTATCCATGAGTATTTGTTCATCATAAGACATTGGTGAATCTTGTGCATTACGCTTGTTATGTTCCTCTAAAAGCTTATTGACTCCTTTAAGCTGATGATTAAAATCATCCTTAACAGTTTGTTCGATTTGATTAAGAATAGGATGAGGGATGTCTTTTAGTTTATTTTCAATTTGCTTTTGGAGATCTTTGCATTTATCTTGCCTTTCCTTAATATGCCTTTCAGACATCAGCGTATGAAGAGGTGTTTCGTGCATGACCGTATTAATAATAAGCATACCTAAACCAATAACACTACAGGCAGCTATGGTTCCTGCGATGGGAGCAATTATTACTGGGCTGGCGAGAGTAGCAATACCGATATTTAAGCCGAGAGCAATAGATGGGATGAAGGTGGAAACTGATTTTCCAGCAAAATAAATACAAGCTGTTGCAGCCACCACCACTCCTGATTTTGTAGCAATGGTTGTTGCTGTTTTAAGGGGAATGTTGAGATGCTGTTCTATCTTCTGCCTCGATTGATTGATAAAATTAGCTACGTTCTGCATATGACCTCCTGCGAGATTATAACGTCCATGTTTTTAATCTGATTGTTTTTTCGACAATTGAAATCAGTAAATATTGCAGTTCAGATTATATTTTCAGGGTTTTTTTGGTAATACTTTAGTCGTAATAACATGATCTATTACATTGCTGCTTTTTGTACTGATGGTCTTTCATGGCAGAGCAACGTTTAGAAATCTTAGTCGTTACTGTGAGAGGAATGAAAACATCTGAGTCGCAGGTACCAGCTAAACTTCGGTTTTGCAGATTTCAACTTTCGTTTGCTCAACAGGAAAACTATCAGAGAAAAGTATATTGATTACAACTATCGATGCCTGCTTTATCAAAAGCAGACTGACTGGCCATGTTTCATAATGGCAAAACAGAGTTCGTGAGCGTGGTCTTGAGCTTTGTTTTTTTCAGTGTCTTCATTTATGGTGGGTAGAAATGGTGATTATACCATTAATAATGGGTATAATATGGCTTCAAATAAAACCTATTTCTGAATATTGCCATATTATTATTTTTTTTGTCTGTAATACAGACTAATGCATTGTTAAAAGGGAGCACACAGATTGATCATTGTAACTGGTGGCGCTGGATTTATCGGTAGCAATCTGGTATGGACACTGAATGCTCGTGGATATAAAAATATTGTAATTGTTGATGAACTTGATTCCTCAAATAAGTTTCGTAATCTCAACCATCTGTTTTTTGAAGATTTACTTACTCCTGAACAGTTTATACAGAACCTTGATGACTATAAAAATGCAGAAGTTGTTTTCCATCAGGGTGCCAATGCTACAACCACCGAATACGATGGTGCCAAGATGATGCGCCAAAACTTTGAATATTCAAAAGCACTGTTTACTTGGTGTCAGCAACGTCAACGTCGTTTTATCTATGCGTCAACGGCTGCAACTTATGGTGATGGTGATAATGGCTTTGTGCCAGGTCGTCACTGTGAAGACCCTTTGAATGTTTATGGATTCTCAAAGCTTATATTTGATCGCTATGTTGAACAAAAAGAAAAAACTTCCCAGGTGGCAGGTATGCGTTATTTTAATGTGTATGGGCCTATGGAAGGACATAAAGGCAGGATGGCTTCAGTACCATGGCATTTAATGAAACAGGCAAAGCATGAAGGTAAAATGCGATTATTTGAAGGTAGCGAGCATTTTCTGCGTGATTTTGTTCATGTGGATGATGTTGTCAAGGTTAATATCTTCTTAATGGACAACCCTGATATTTCTGGTTTATTTAATGTGGGAACCGGCTGTGTGCGAAGTTTTACCGATATGGGCAATATTCTGAACCAGTTAATTCCTTCAGCGCAACTTAAAATTATTCCTTTCCCTGAAGATTTAAATGGGCGTTATCAGAAATATACCTGTGCAGATTTAACCATGTTAGAAAAGACGGGCTTTAAAAACAAGTGGATAACCCTAGAGCAAGGGCTAACAGACTACCATCACCATTTTGAAAAATATCAGGGGTATCGTCCTGCACCGAAATTAAAGGCAACTTCAACGTAGATTTAACTACAAATGTCAAAGAGATTAGAATCCATTCTAGTCTTTATAATCATGCATGATTTTGACCGTAGAAGTTATTTAAAAGTAACTAGCACAGAAATTAGGTCCTGTTGCAAACTCGACCACAAGCTGAACAGCTCCCCTCCTTCAGACGCAATTATTCTGCCAGTGCATAAAACTGCTCAAAGGCAGGGCGATCACTTCCATCACAATGCTGACCTTTTTTCAGCATTCGCCAGCACTCATTTCCGGCAATAGTGGCAGACGCTCCTTCCACGAATTTAAACCCCAGCGCCTGCCGCATCTTTCTCTTAATAGACCGGTGATTCTATTCAACGATATTATTCAGATATTTTACCTGTAAAATATCGACCATCAGAAAGAAGCATCCCATTAAAAACAAGGCAAGATTCACCTATTCCAGTGGCCAGATTACCCACGCTTTTATCAATCACCACCTTTTTAGGAAGGCCATTGTTCCCAATGGCTTTATTCAGAAAAGCGCTGGCTGCAGGCTCATCCCTTTGTTTTGCAAGCATACAATCAATGGTTTCTCCGTACTTGTCAACAACACGGTACAGGTAGTGCCAGTCACCCTTGATTTTGATATAGGTTTCATCTATTCAACAAAAGCCGTCTACTTATTTCTTTTTCTTACGGAAGTTAGCTTCCGGCTGAGGAGCATACTTCACGACCCATCGATGAATGGTGGTGTGACCTACAGAAAGACCTCTCTGCCATCAGCTCTTCAATATCACGGTAGCTCAGGCTGTAGGCCACATACCAGCGAACAGTCATCAGAGTAAGGTTTTGTCTAAATGACGTCCTTTAGTACTGATAGCTGGCATGGTATACTTCACATGTTGCATTAATAATGAGTGAATTAACTTGAAGATAAGTCTTATTTTGCAACAGAACCTAAAAACTTCCATGAACGTACGCCGTTGGTAGTTGTTTTAAGTGCTTTTAAATTAAACGGCGCACTCTCATTTTTAAAATTTAGAACCCACGTATCACGAAAATCCATGGTATTCATAATTCCATGGCTTTTTATAGCCTCGAAATCTGGAAAAAATTTTTGATGTTTAAAAAAATATTCAGACCATTAGTTGTTTTATTTACACTGTTGTCCATGCTGCTAACTTCGCAGTATGTGATGGCGAATCAAATTCATCAGATTGCTCACCGGATGCACGGTGCGCATCAGCACCGAAAACAAGAGAGATCGACATCTGCATCATCAGGCCATAAAAAAAAGACGGCGCAGCGTTTAGGGGCAGGGAAAGGCGGCATTACTAGTAATGCCTTTAACTTTTCTTCGATGTACAGCGGTCATGTTGATGGAAGAACCGGCACTTACAGTTTTAATGCCTCTTTAGGTAAAGTTTACGGCAATGGTGGTTTTGGTCCTAATTATACTTACGGTCTGCAGTATAGCAGCAGTAACCGAGGAGATAGCGGGTATGGTTTCGGCTGGGGTGTCTCTTTGTCTCATTACAATAAAACGACACAAACATTAAGCTTTTCATCCGGGGGCAGTTATAAAATTACATGGTCAGGTAATACTCCATCGATTAAGTACCATAAATTAGACACGCTGCATTTGCGGGGTGACCCTTCCGGTAAATATCTGCTGATCGCGACCCATAAAGACGGAAGTGAGGAGTTCTTTAATAGCTACGGGAATGAGGTGCGGGTTGAAAATACTCGGGGTAACAGCCTGTATTTCCACTATACCGGCACTCAAACCGCCGCCCGTCTCGAATCGGTTACCGATGACAGTGGTAAAACGTTACTGCAGATTGACTATACCGACAACGGCATACAGGTACATAGCCTGAAGGCTGATGGCAGTATGAATACGGTGCAGGTGGCGATTAGCAATGCACATTTGCAAAGTTTTCTGTTTGCCGATGGTAAGACTCAAGTAGCTTTTCAGTATGCACCGGCCCCTGGCTTTGCTGAGCTAATTAAGCATATCAGTTATTCCTCAGGCTCCAGTGAAGACTTTCAGTACAGTACCATCCCGGTGCCAACTGGTGGTCCGGTAGTGCAAATCTATGTAGTGAAGTCCCATTACGTCACGCCCGGATTTAATCAGCCGGTGAGCAAAACAGATTATGCTTACGGCCTAGGTAACGGGCATAATTTTTTAGGTTATTCGGCAGGCATTGCGTACCGCCAGGATGTGGATAATCTGTACATGCGTCCGGATAACTATACCTATCAGACCCAGGTAACACGTAATGACGGGCCAAGTGCGGTCACCACGTACAATAAATACCATCTAATTTTGAACCAGAAGCTTTACTCACCTGGTTCACAGAGACTGATCAGTGAGGTGGACTATCAGTATCCAAACTGGCTGAACAGCACGATAAGTTCACTGCCGGCCAACTATTCTTTGGCTACAAAGATTACCACTAAGGCTTATGGTGGTCCTTCTGCCGATACGGGGAAACTGAGCGAACAGACCCTTGCGCCGGTGGTGCATAGTACCAGCTATGTGTACGATAATCAGGGTAATCTGTTAAACACAACGAAAACTGACGGTGCCGTCATTACTAACCAGTATGCGCCAGCAGATGCCAATGGGTTTGTGAACAATCTCACCACGCAGACGACTACACCGGCGACGTTACCGGGCACCCCAGCAGTACTACCAACCCAAACGAAGATCAGCTGGCAGACATTGCCTTCAAAAGATAAAGCCATGCCGGTGGGGATGGTGCAGCCTGCCACCACTACCATGCTATATCAGAAAACCCCCAGCGTTTGGACAAATGGACCAACCGAGTCATTCACTTTTGATAACATGCAAACGCAACCGGATTACGGTATGCCAAGTGCAATGGCACTAACTAATGTAGCGAGCACGGCTAATTCGCTTAATAAGTCGATGACCTATAGCGATAATCAGCAGCTGACATTGTGGGGTAAACAATTTCCGGTCAACATTAAAAGTGCGCAGATAACCGCGGTAAAAAGTGGTATTACAACGCCAGTGATTAAGACCTACACCAGCGTGGCGACAGGGCAGACACTGATGAGAGTGGATGCGCTGGGTAATAAAACCGCCTATGCGTATGATGCGCTGGGACGGGTTATCAAAGTAGTGTCTGATTATGGCACCAGTCATTCGCAGGTTGAAAGTTATACCTATCAGTACGGTGCTGGGGGTAACAGTATGACGATGACCGCGAATAACGGTTATCAGGCTCGGAAGACGTATGATGGTGCAGGACGGGTATTAACGGCTCAGACTGAGCATGTGAACAGTCAGGGTAAGGCGGTGCCAGGCAGCTGGGATACAGTGTCATCACAAAGCTACAATACCAATGGAAAGATTGCTCAGAAGACAACGTATGACACCAATGAAGCGGGTAAGCTGCAAAATTTTACAACCACATATCATTATGATGCCTTAGGGCGCTTCATTGGTAAGTCGAATTTCAAAGGTCAGGCCGGCATCGTCGGAGTGGATGCGCTGACACGTCGCAGTTATGGCTATGCGTTGGTGCCGGCGGATGCCATGGCGAGCGGTACGAGTCTGTGTACGGTCAATGGTGTTGCACATGCCTGCCAAGCACGGCATTTATCCGTCAGCCAGACGGATGCCCGGGGGGACAAGGTCGCCACTTATCTGTTCAGTCTGGATCCGGCCATCACCAATGATAAAGGGCAACCACTTTATACCAGTGACTTGAAAAGTGAGCTTCAGGCGCATCTTTCCAGCGATATTTCTGGGGGTAAACCCTTTGACACCGCTTGGCTGCAGGGATGGCTGCGCCGTGCTATTGCGGCCAAAGCTTGGTATAACGCCGGTTATACCACCTATAATGCGGCACATCAGGCGTTAACGTCCACGGACACTGACGGTCATGTAACGCATTATAGTTATGATGCACAAGGGAGGATGGTCAGCAAAACACTGCCAAACGGTGCGGTACAGACCTATCACTATGACATCAATAACAACCTTATTACGGTGGGTAATGCCACCTCTGGCAAGGACGTGACACTGGGACAGCGGGTGTATGATGCCTTTAACCGGCTGACCGAGAGCAAAGACGTTCTGGGCCACAGTTGGCACTATACGTATAACAAAGTGGGTGAGCTCACCGATTATACGACACCCAATGGTGCGCATATGCACTATACATATAACGACTGGGGTGATGTGATTACTCAATCAGTCGCCGATCACCCAGAAGACAAGGTGACGCTGTCTTATGATCCGGTGACTAATGCACTGATTAGCCGTCAGGATAAAACCGGTACAACAGATTACCAGTATGCGGTTAACGGTCGGTTATTGCAGTTATCTACTAATACCACCGGTGCGATAACCGGTGATACCCTGCCCGCCTTTACCGAAGATTACCAGTATACGCAGGCCGGGCGGCCAATCAGTATCACCCGTCAGGGACAGCAGCAGGCGTTATATCATTATGATGCGTTAGGACAACTGAGCAGTGTGGATCGCCAAGGTAAGAAACTGGCAAGCTTTACCTATGATCTGGCCGGTCGTCTTATCCAGTCAGAGAAAGGGCCGGTTAAAACCGCCTATACCTACAATACTCTGGGGCAGTTATCGGCGTATCAAACTGGGGTAATGCAGGATAATCACTTAAACCAAGTAGCGGACTATCAGTTCCATTATTTGCAGGACGGTGATTTGACCTCAAGAGTGCGTTCTTCAGGTGGAACAAGTACCACAGAGCAGTATCAATATGACAATATCAACAATCTGCTGAACTATACCTGCAACGGCTCACTGTGTCCGAAGGATAATATAGGCAATACCATTAAGGATCAGCATTATACGTTTGATGAATGGAACAACATTAAAACAGTAGCCACGGATGTGATGAGTACGAAGGGGCCACAGACCAACACTACCACCTATCACTTTGACAGTACAGATCCCATACGGTTGCGCAATTATACGAACAGTAATTCTGCCTACGGACAGAGTGCCACTTTGCGCTATGATAACGACGGAAATATTACCACCAACGAACACAATCAGCTCATCACCTATACCCCCTTTGATCAGATGGCCAGTGTCAATACTAAACAAGGCACCGTCCATTATCTGTATAACGGGGCGCATGTTCAGGTCAGAGAAAGTGCACCGAGTCAGGCGCCGTTATATTTTGAATACGGTGCCTTAGGATTGAGTGCCTTGCAGCAGGGAGGGAAGACTACGACTGTGTTGTATGCAGCCGGACGTATTGGCGAAATCATGCCGGACGGCACAACGCATTATGCGATTACTGACCAGAGCGGCAGTGTATTGAGTGAGGTACTGGTTGATTCGGCGGGTAAGGTCAGCCTGGGTCATTCACATCTGTATACACCGTACGGAATTGAAGGCAATGCGGGCAATGCAGGCAGTGCACCGAAGACGGAGTCAGGAGAGGTCACCCCGTTGGTACAGCAGAATCTCTGGGGTTTTGATGGTGAGTTAAAAGATCCGGCCAGCGGTTATCAGTTTTTAGGGCAGGGATACCACCGTGCCTATAATCCGGTGATGCGGCGTTTTATGAGTATGGACAGTGCCTCACCGTTCGGAAAAGGCGGGTTTAACGGCTATATTTTTGCGAAAAATAACCCGGTGATGTACGGAGATCCGTCCGGACATATGTCGTCCGTTCTGAGTTGGATAATGAGTGGCCTGGCTATTATTGGCGGTATAGCACTGACCGTTGGTGGAGTCGTGACAGGGAATCCATTGATGATCGCAGCCGGTGTTGGTTCGATTATATCAGGTTCGCTTTCCATTGCTGCCACTATAGAAGCTAAACAGGGGCACAAGAAGGCAGCTCAGGGATTAGCTATCAGTGCAGCAGTTGTAGGATTTGTGTCAGCTGTTGGCGGTTCTGCTCTATCGGTAGGTGATGCTTCTGCTAGTCTTGCTTCTGCGGCCAGTGTAACAAGTAAGGCGTTCGCTGTTGCACGAGCAGCAGCCGTCATCACCGCAACAGTCGGAGGCGCTACCGCGACACTTTTGCATTATGGCACACAAGGCAATGGTCAGGCCGTTGATATCTTAACCTATATTTCGATTGGTTTAGCTGTTGCGGGAGGGCTTGGAGCGGCTGGCAGTGGCGGTGCGCGTGCAGCAGCAGGAGAAGCAGGAGAAGCAACAGCAGGTGAAGCAGCAAGTGCAGAAACAGAAGCTGAGACTGAGACTGAGGCTGGTAGGGTGAAAAGACTAACATCCTATATTAGTGATTTTTTTGAAGAGAAATTTCCCAATGGGGTTTGCCAACATGCTATGTTTCGCGATCTATATATCTTTTTGGTAAAAAAGAAACCTTACCTCTTTACAGATGAAGATCTCGACGTTTTTCTCTCTGATCTAACGAATGATGATTTTACATATTATGGCGAACAAAAAGGAATGTATGATGGGACGACTCGTTTTAAAAATCTGACGTATATCATTAGGTCCATACCATACGTTAGGAACATAGAGGCTGCTGCTGGAAGAAATATGGATGCAGCTATTAGTTCCTACGAAGCGGGAAGCTATATTTTCGCTAGTGAAGCCGAAGATTCTAACGACGGCCATATAGCCTTTGTAACTAAGGGCTCTAATCTGAAGAACATTAGAGCAAGTGCCTGGGATAAAACCTCTCCTCGATATAGCACAATATCTCGTCATGGCTTTTCACAAAATGAATCCATGACTTTAGCATGGAAAGTTGATTTCGATGGAAGTACCATAATGAATTTGTAGTGTACAGTTTATTGTGTCTGATGCAGGAATGAAGACATTGTTAAAATATGAGTAATAAACAATTCATAGCATTAACAAGAGGTCTCCATTCCATGGAAGCAAGTTATCAAAAATTACTTGAAAATACCATTCAAACCTTACTTTCAAATGACAAAAGCAATGTCCAGTCAATACTTGCTAATGTATTTGAAAGTTTAATGAAGGCTGAGCGGGATTTATTTTTATCGGCACCCGATTCAACCAATAAAGGTAACGGATTCTATCAGCGTTTTGTTAATCATTTTCAGGGACGTTATGAAATTCGTGTACCTCGGGACAGGCAAGGATTATTTACCCCTTTGACACTGGAGGTCATTCGGCAGGACACAGAACGAATGAATCAGCTGGCATTATCATAGTATGGTCAGGGCGTGTCTCAACGAGGAGTAAAGCAGATATTCAATGACGTATTGGGTAGCGCAATGAGCCCGGGCAAACTAAGTAATCTGGTGAAAGCTTTTGAGCCTTATCGTCAGGCATGGCAGCAGCGAGAACTGGAATCTGTTTATCCGGTGATTATGATTGATGCATTAAAATTATCAGTACGTCGTCAAACGGTAGCTAAAGAGTCTGTTTATCTGGTCATGGGGCTAAAAAAAGACTTCCGGCGAGAAATTTTAGGATTGTACCTGTTGCCGGAAGAAACAGCTTCTGGCTGGCAAATGGTGTTTGAAGATTTGCTCAATCGCGGAATGAAAAATACGGGATTGATCGTCAGTGATGAGCTTTCTGGCATTGAAAATGCTGTAGCAATAAGCTATCCCCAAGCGCGCCACCAGTTATGTCTGATTCACAAATTACGTAATTTACTGATTCGGGTTCGAGCCAGTGAAAAAAAGTCTATGGTCGAAAGTTTTCATAAGGTATTTAATTTAGATGATGCAACCTATACACCTGACTGCGCCATATTACGCTTACAGACATTTATTGAACAATGGAAGGTTAAATACCCCAACTTTGTGCGTCAACTACCTGAAAAGAAATGGAATCATTACATTGCTTATTTGAATTATCCACCACAAATAAGACGAATGTTGTATACGGCCAATTGGATAGAAAGACTTAACAAGGAGATTCGTAAAGTCAGCAGGCACGTCAATTCGTTTCCGAATACGGATGCTGTTTTAAATATGATTTATATGGTAATCGATCGGCTGGAAAGCACAACTTATTCCAAACCGATAACAAGCTTTTATCCATATCAAGAGCATATGAACAATGTTTTTCATCCTGATCAGACACAGAGTTATTGACACTACCTTCAGCGCCTCCCATTTGTCCACACGAGACTGATATTTTTCTCTGTGTATTTTTATGGCTTCTTGTTTACACGCATAGCCATATAGTTTATAAATGTCTTTGTGCAGATCGTTTGATCTGCATAGGAAGCCTCCTGATGATGCGTCAATAACATTTATCTGGAGGCATTTTTATCTGAACTTATACAATAAGTCATCAGCTAAGCAGAAAATCTGAGTTATAAAGTCTTCCATGAGCGTGCCATGAGCGTGCGCTGTTGGTAGTTATTTTAAGCGCTTCTACATTAAACAACGCACTCTCATTTTTTAAATTTAGAACCTACATATCACGAAAAACCATGGTATTCATAATGCCATGGTTTTTTATAGTCTTGAAATCTGGAAAAAATTTTTGATGTTTAAAAAAATATTCAGACCATTAGTTGTTTTATTTACACTGTTGTCCATGCTGCTAACTTCGCAGTATGTGATGGCGAATCAGATTCATCAGGTTGCTCACCAGATGCACGGTGCGCATCAGCCCCGGAAACAAGGGAGACCGACATCTGCATCATCAGGCCATAAAAAAAAGACGGTGCAGCGTTTAGGGGCAGGGGAAGGCGGCATTACCAGTAATGCCTTTAACTTTTCTTCGATGTACAGCGGTCATGTTGATGGAAGAACCGGCACTTACAGTTTTAATGCCTCTTTAGGTAAAGTTTACGGCAACGGTGGTTTTGGTCCTAATTATACTTATGGTCTGCAGTATAGCAGCGGTAACCGAGGAAATAGCGGGTATGGTTTCGGCTGGGGTGTCTCTTTATCTCATTACAATAAAACGACACAAACCTTAAGCTTTTCATCCGGTGGCAGTTATAAAATTACATGGTCAGGTAACACTCCATCGATTAAGTACCATAAATTAGACACGCTGCATTTGCGGGGTGACCCTTCCGGTAAATATCTGCTGATTGCGACCCATAAAGACGGCAGTGAGGAGTTCTTTAACAGTTACGGGAATGAGGTGCGGGTTGAAAATACTCGGGGTAATAGCCTGTATTTCCACTATACCGGCACTCAAACCGCCGCCCGTCTCGAATCGGTTACCGATGACAGTGGTAAAACGTTACTGCAGATTGACTATACCGACAACGGCATACAGGTACATAGCCTGAAGGCTGATGGCAGTATGAATACGGTGCAGGTGGCGATCAGCAATGCACATTTGCAAAGTTTTCTGTTTGCCGATGGTAAGACTCAAGTAGCTTTTCAGTATGCACCGGTCCCTAGCTTTGCTGAGCTAATTAAGCATATCAGTTATTCCTCAGGCTCCAGTGAAGACTTTCAGTACAGTACCATCCCGGTGCCAACAGGTGGTCCGGTAGTGCAAATCTATGTAGTGAAGTCCCATTACGTCACGCCCGGATTTAATCAGTTGGTGAGCAAAACAGATTATGCTTACGGCCTAGGTAACGGGCATAATTTTTTAGGTTATGCGGCAGGCATTGCGTACCGCCAGGATGTGGATAATCTGTACATGCGTCCGGATAACTATACCTATCAGACCCAGGTAACACGTAATGACGGGCCAAGTGCGGTCACCACGTACAATAAATACCATCTAATTTTGAACCAGAAGCTTTACTCACCTGGTTCACAAAGACTGATCAGTGAGATGGACTATCAGTATCCGAACTGGCTGAACAGCACGATAAGTTCACTGCCGGCCAACTATTCTTTGGCTACAAAGATTACCACTAAGGCTTACGGGGCTATCTCCGTCGATACGCAGGGGTTGGGTGGACAGACTCTGGCGCCGGTAGAGCACAGCAGTAGCTATGAGTATGATAATCAGGGCAACGTGTTAAAAACCACAAAAGAAGATGGCACCATCATCACGAATCAGTATGCACCGGCCGATGCCAATGGATTTGTGAACAATCTCACCACGCAGACGACTACACCGGCGACGTTACCGGACACCCCAGCAGTACTACCAATCCAAACGAAGATCAGCTGGCAGACATTGCCTTCAAAAGATAAAGCCATGCCGGTGGAGATGGTGCAGCCTGCCACCACTACCATGCTATATCAGAAAACCCCCAGCGTTTGGACAAAAAGAATAACCGAGTCATTCACTTTTGATCACATGCAAACGCAACCGGATTACGGTATGCCAAGTGCAATGGCTCTGACTAATGTAGCGAGCACGGCTAATTCGCTGAATAAGTCGATGACCTATAGCGATAATCAGCAGCTGACATTGTGGGGTAAACAATTTCCGGTCAACATTAAAAATGCGCAGATAACCGCGGTAAAAAGTGGTATTACAACGCCAGTGATTAAGACCTACACCAGCGTGGCGACAGGGCAGACACTGATGAGAGTGGATGCGCTGGGTAATAAAACCGCCTATGCGTATGATGCGCTAGGACGGGTTATCAAAGTAGTGTCTGATTATGGCACCAGTCATTCGCAGGTTGAAAGTTATACCTATCAGTACGGTGCTGGGGGTAACAGTATGACGATGACTGCGAATAACGGTTATCAGGTTCAAAAGACGTATGATGGAGCAGGACGGGTATTAACTGCTCAGACTGAGCATGTGAACAGTCAGGGTAAGGCGGTGCCAGGCAGTTGGGATACAGTGTTATCACAAAGCTACAATACCAATGGAAAGATTGCTCAGAAGACAACGTATGACACCAATGAAGCGGGTAAGCTGCAAAATTTTACAACCACATATCATTATGATGCCTTAGGGCGCTTCATTGGTAAGTCGAATTTCAAAGGTCAGGCCGGCATCGTCGGAGTGGATGCGCTGACACGTCGCAGTTATGGCTATGCGTTGGTGCCGGCGGATGCCTTGGCGAGCGGTACGAGTCTGTGTACGGTCAATGGTGTTGCACATGCCTGCCAAGCACGGCATTTATCCGTCAGCCAGACGGATGCCCGGGGGGACAAGGTAGCCACTTATCTGTTCAGTCTGGATCCGGCCATCACCAATGATAAAGGGCAACCACTTTATACCGGTGACCTGAAAAGTGAGCTTCAGGCGCATCTTGGCAGCGATATTGCTGGGGGTAAACCCTTTGACACCGCTTGGCTGCAGGGATGGCTGCGCCGTGCTATTACGGCCAAAGCTTGGTATAACGCCGGTTATACCACCTATAATGCGGCACATCAGGCGTTAACGTCCACGGACACTGACGGTCATGTGACGCATTATAGTTATGATGCACAAGGGAGGGTGGTCAGCAAAACACTGCCAAACGGTGCGGTACAGACCTATCACTATGACATCAATAACAACCTTATTACGGTGGGTAATGCCACCTCTGGCAAGGACGTGACACTGGGACAGCGGGTGTATGATGCCTTTAACCGGCTGACCGAGAGCAAAGACGTTCTGGGCCACAGTTGGCACTATACGTATAACAAAGTGGGTGAGCTCACCGATTATACAACACCCAATGGTGCGCATATGCACTATACATATAACGACTGGGGTGATGTGATTACTCAATCAGTCGCCGATCACCCAGAAGACAATGTGACGCTGTCTTATGATCCGGTGACTAATGCACTGATTAGCCGTCAGGATAAAACCGGTACAACAGATTACCAGTATGCGGTTAACGGTCGGTTATTGCAGTTATCTACTAATACCACCGGTGCGATAACCGGTGATACCCTGCCCGCCTTTACCGAAGATTACCAGTATACGCAGGCCGGGCGGCCAATCAGTATCACCCGTCAGGGACAGCAGCAGGCGTTATATCATTATGATGCGTTAGGACAACTGAGCAGTGTGGATCGCCAAGGTAAGAAACTGGCAAGCTTTACCTATGATCTGGCCGGTCGTCTTATCCAGTCAGAGAAAGGGCCGGTTAAAACCGCCTATACCTACAATACTCTGGGGCAGTTATCGGCGTATCAAACTGGGGTAATGCAGGATAATCACTTAAACCAAGTAGCGGACTATCAGTTCCATTATTTGCAGGACGGTGATTTGACCTCAAGGGTGCGTTCTTCAGGTGGAACAAGTACCACAGAGCAGTATCAATATGACAGTATCAACAATCTTCTGAACTATACCTGCAACGGCTCACTGTGTCCGAAGGATAATATAGGCAATACCATTAAGGATCAGCATTATACGTTTGATGAATGGAACAACATTAAAACAGTAGCCACGGATGTGCTGAGTGCGAAGGGGCCACAGACCAACACTACCACCTATCACTTTGACAGTACAGATCCCATACGGTTGCGCAATTATACGAACAGTAATTCTGCCTACGGACAGAGTGCCACTTTGCGCTATGATAACGACGGGAATATTACCACCAACGAACACAATCAGCTCATCACCTATACCCCCTTTGATCAGATGGCCAGTGTCAATACTAAACAAGGCACCGTCCATTATCTGTATAACGGGGCGCATGTTCAGGTCAGAGAAAGTGCATCGAGTCAGGCGCCGTTATATTTTGAATACGGTGCCTTAGGATTGAGTGCCTTGCAGCAGGGAGGGAAGACTACGACTGTATTGTATGCAGCCGGACGTATTGGTGAAATCATGCCGGACGGCACAACGCATTATGCGATTACTGACCAGAGCGGCAGTGTATTGAGTGAGGTACTGGTTGATTCAGCGGGTAAGGTCAGCCTAGGTTATTCACATCTGTATACACCGTACGGAATTGAAGGCAATGCGGGCAATGCAGGCAGTGCACCGAAGACGGAGTCAGGAGAGGTTACCCCGTTGGTACAGCAGAATCTCTGGGGTTTTGATGGTGAGTTAAAAGATCCGGCTAGCGGTTATCAGTTTTTAGGGCAGGGATACCACCGTGCCTATAATCCGGTGATGCGGCGCTTTATGAGTATGGACAGTGCCTCACCGTTCGGAAAAGGCGGGTTTAACGGCTATATTTTTGCGAAAAATAACCCGGTGATGTACGGGGATCCGTCCGGACATATGTCGTCCGTGTTGAGTTGGATAATGAGTGGCCTGGCTATTATTGGCGGTATAGCACTGACCGTTGGTGGAGTCGTGTCAGGGAATCCATTGATGATCGCAGCCGGTGTTGGTTCGATTATATCAGGTTCGCTTTCCATTGCTGCCACTATAGAAGCTAAACAGGGGCACAAGAAGGCAGCTCAGGGATTGGGTATCAGTGCAGCAGTTGTAGGATTTATGTCAGCTGTTGCCGGTTCTGCTCTATCGGTAGGTGAGGCTTCTGCTAGTCTTGCTTCTGCGGCCAGTGTAACAAGTAAGGCGTTCGCTGTTGCACGAGCAGCAGCCGTCATCACCGCAACAGTCGGAGGCACTATCGCGACACTTTTGCATTATGGCACACAAGGCAATGGTCAGGCCGTTGATATCTTAACCTATATTTCGATTGGTTTAGCTGTTGCGGGAGGGCTTGGAGCGGCTGGCAGTGGCGCTACGCGTGCAGCAGCAGGAGAAGCAGGAGAAGCAGGAGAAGTAGCAGGAGAAGTAGCAGAAGCAAAAGCAGAAGCAGGAGCAGGAGGTGCAGCAAAAGCTGAGGCTGAGGCTGAGACTGAGGCTGGTAGGGTGGAAAAACTAACATCCTATATTAGTGATTTTTTTGAAGACAACTTTCCCCAAGGGTGTTGCCAACATGCTATGTTTCGCGATCTGTTTATGTTTTTGGTAAAAGAAGACCCTTCCTTTACAGGTAAAGATCTCGACGCTTATCTCTCTGTGATAAAGCGTCGCAATTATAGCCTTATGGACGATTTTGGTATTGATGTGGATGGCATTCGTGGACTCACCAAAATCATTGACTCCATACCACAAATTAAGAGAACACTGGTTTTTGACGGAAATATCGATGCAGCTATTGGTTACTACAGGGAGGGAGCGTATGTTTTCTCGGCTTTTCCAGCTGAGGGAGTAGAAGGCCATATAGGCTTTGTAGCTAAGGGCTCTGTTCTGGAGAACATTAGAGCAAGCTCCGTCTGGGATCTAACCTCTCCTCGATATGCAACAATAACTTCTCATAACTTCCCACAAAATTATATCCTAGACGGAGTATGGGAAGTTAATATTTGATGGCTCTTTCCGGATGGAATCGTAATTAACCATGGGCAAACCCCCTGCTCTGCTGGGGGCTCACAAAGGTTTTACCTATACCGAGGTATGGGTACGTTCTTTTGCTCGACCAAGAGTAAAAGAAGGAAGAACAAATGCGAGATTACAAGAGTCTGACTCATACTCACTGGGATTGTAAATACCATGTTGTGTTTATTCCTAAAAAAAGGCGCAACGTTATTTATGGCCCGGTAAGAAAATATTTAGGTTAAAGTGCCCTTCTTTGTCGGCGGCTTGGGGGTAAACTCAACACTTCAGTCATTCCTCAATCTTACTTTTGACTGAAAGACCACTTGTTCCTTTACCTTTACCTGCTTACAATACACCCTCTTCACACAACACGGATGTTGTCGTACTGCATGTTTCGCATCCCCAATGCTATTATCAAAATTTTTCAACGTAACAATAGCTATCTCAATATTCTCGCTGATCCCAACGTGCGGGAAACTGAAAAAGACAATCTCATCAAAGTGCTTAACTGCGGTAAGCCCACCTCAGGCACTTTTTACTTTAAGTGTCCTCACTGTGACTATGAGAGTCATCTCCAAAAAAACTGTAACAGCCGGTTTTGTAATTCCTGTGGTAAGAAAAACACCGATCAATGGATAGAAAGCCAACTACAGGTGTTACCTAAAGCTAACTGGCAACACATCACGTTTACCATGCCTGACACTCTCTGGTCGCTCTTTCTGAATAACCGGGATTTTCTGAATTTCCTGTTTGCACTTGCTACCAAAGGACTGCTTTGCCAGACAAAAGAAGAAAAGGATTGTTCCGGTTATTTTACCACCGTGCATACCTGGGGCAGAGACCTGAAGGGCAATGTACATATCCATGTCTCAGTGACCTGCGGTGGGCTGACAAAAACCGGTGACTGGAAAGCCTGCACTTACCACATACAAACCCTGATGCGTGAGTGGCGAAACGGGGTGATTAAGCTGCTAAGGAAGCACAAAGAGACACTGAAAGTGCCTAAAGAGTTAGCCCACCCCAGGCTCTCAAGCGCTTTTTAGATAAGCATTATGCTATTTACTGGAACGTATGGGCCTCAGAGCCTTCTGATAGTCACAAAAAGAATGTCGAGCATCTGGGGCGCTATGTGAAGCGCCCACCCATAGCGGCCTCTAAAATCGTTTATTCGGATAACAAGAAAGTCGTGTTGAAGTATTACGATCATAAGGAGAATGAATTCCGTCGTTTATTTGGTGAACCCAAGCCGTTTATGGCGCGACTCTTGGAGCATATCCTCAAGAAGCATTTCCGGATGATTCGTTACTTTGGATTCCTGTCTTACCTGCTGAAAAGCAAACTTCTGCCCAAAGTTTACAAAGCACTTCACCTGACGCCACAACCCATTAAACAGATTTGATTTGCCCAATTATTCGATCAAAGCTTTGGACGCAATCCACTGATGTGTGATAAGCCACTCGTGCTGATGTACCAAATTTACAGAAAGTCACTTGCTAATCTCTATCGGGATTACGGAAAAATGATCAAACAAAGGCAGTTTTGAGCGACTTAACAGGCGGAGTCCGTCTTGTTTTTGCAAAAACGCTGAAAACATGCGGTTTTATACTGAGATTAGCCTGTGATGGTTCTGATGTCGTCATGAGCAAACTGAGCGCTACCCTTGATAACTGTCACCTAACTAATGATTACAAGAGATAACAGCTTTGAGATTGTTATACATAAATGCAGCAATCTAAGCTAACGTTTCCATACGTCGACCCTTGTTTAATTTTACCCCGATGTTACAATAAAATCCTATTCAAGACCTAAATTCCTGATGGAACTTTCCCAGTTTAAGTTGGTAAATCAAAAATTCGATCTGGAATATGATCTAATATCAAAGGGAAAAATTTAATTCCATAGTCGTACAGTTTTTAATTAGATAGAGAAGTGAACAATGACAGAAAATCGTTATAAAAAAGGACTTTCCTTGTTAAAAGAATTACATGGAGAAAAATCTGGAGAAAACATGGTCAAAGAGCTAGGTGATCTGTCTCCAGAAATGAGAGATATGACAATAGAATGGGCTTTTGGCGAGGTTGCATCAAGAGATGATTTAGATTTAAAAACAAGAGAACTAGTAACAATTTCAGCCTGTATTGCGAAAGGGAACCTTGATCCCCAATTAAGGGCACATTATCAATCAGCTCTAAAAGTTGGCGCAACTAAAAAAGAAATTGTAGGGGTTATCCTTCAAATGATTTTTTACGCTGGTATGGCATCAGCTAGTAATGCTTTAAGATTGGCTATGGATGTTTTTAACGAAGATTGAAAAAACAAATTTTAGTTTAAATCGATATCTTTTTGATCAGGTGGAGATAGTTCTTCACCTGTTAACATAGGTCTTGTAAAGGACTGAGCAGATAGCTCGGTTCTGTTGCAAACTCGACCACAAGCTGAACAGTTCCCCTCCTTCAGACGCAATTATCCTGCCAGTGCATAAAACTGCTCAAAGGCAGGGCGATCACTTCCATTATAATGCTGACCTTTTTTTAGCATTCGCCAGCACTCATTTTTGGCAATAGTGGCAGAGGCTCTTTCCGCGGATTTAAACCTCAGCGCCTGCCGCATCTTTCTCTTAATAGACAGGCACTGTTCAACGATATTATTCAGATATTTTACCCGTTAAATATCGACCATCAGAAAGAAGCATTCCATTAAAAACAAGGCAAAATTCACCGATTCCAGTGCCACCAGATTAGCTCCGCTTTTATCAATCACCACCTTTTTAGGAAGGCCATTGTGCTCAATGGCTTTATTCGCAAAAGCTCTGGCTGCAGGCTCATCCCTATGTTTGGAAAGCGTAAAATCAATGGTTTCTCCGTAGTTGTCGACAACACGGTACAGGTAGTGCCAGTCACCCTTGATTTTTATATAGGTTTCATTCATATGTCAAGAGTCGACTGTGGTTTTCTTTTGCCTACGGAAGTTAGCTTCCAGCTGAGGAGCATACTTCACAACCCATCAATGAATGGTGGTGTGATCTACAGAAAGACCTCTCTGTGCCATCAGCTCGTCAATATCACGGTAGCTCAGGCTGTAGGCCACATACCAGCGAGAAGCCATCAGAATAAGTTCTTGTCTAAAATGACGTCCTTTAGTGCTGATAGCTGGCATGGTATACTTCACAAGTCGCATTAATAATGATTACATTATTTGGAAGATAAGTCTTATTTTGAAACAGAACCGAACGGCATTCATTTGTTCAAGTTATTTCGTGCACGCTCCTTAAACTTTTAGATATCCATGTGCTTGTAGCGCTTTTAGTACATCTGGAATCAACCCTATGTCAAACCGCAATAAATCTTTTTGAGAGTTAATTGCTACAGCGATAACAATGCCTGAGCCTCTTATGTATATAACATTCGTATTAAATCCAAAACTACTGCCAGTGTGAGAATACACTTCGACATTAAATTTCTTGAGGAAGCGTTTCGTAATACCAAGCCCATATTGATAGCCGTCATGAGTCGGAAAGCCCGTTAACATTTTTTTCAGTGCAGAGCTAGGTAAAATAGTGTGATTTATAAAAAGTGCCTCATACCACTTGACCATATCAGGGACACTCATGATAACCCCTCCAGCAGCAGGTCCAATAAATGATTGTGAAATATCAATTGGAGTAACATTATAAGCAAGCTGAGATTGCTTACCATTTTTGATATGAACTTTTGGGTATCGCCTAAATACTTTCATTAAATAAGCTGGCCAATAAGGGTTTTCTGGCATATATCCTTGTGATATTTGATCTAGTATAAATGAAGGTACTGGTGAGTGTTCGTTGCGCGGGTAAAAACAGGTTTTCACACCTACTTTGGTGAGAAGCTTGTGAATAGCTTTACTTAAGGAGTTGCTCGATATGGTATTGTACGCCATTTGGACCAAAATGTAATCAGTGTTGCTATAATGGAATTTCCCTGAGGACGGCGAAAATAACATATCTTGCTTTAATGCTAAACTGATGAGTGCTTTACTGTCCAAGTGTTTGAGGGGTGAGGCTTCGAATTCTTCTTCGTAAGCTTTGGTAGTTAGAACACTGGGGAGGCCACTTGTATGGTTCAAGAGTTCTTGTATAGTGATTCTCCCTAACTTGGGATACATTTCGATAAGTTTGCTTAATTTTCCCGAGGGCTTGTTGGCAATTTCTGAAAGTGTTGTTTGTAACGTCAATTTATCCTGACTAACCAGTTGTAAAATTGCAACGCTCGTAAAGGATTTTGTAATACTTCCTATTGGAAAAAGCATCGTGGTCTTCATAGCTTTTTTGGCAGCGATATCAGCCACCCCAGCAACAAAAGTTTCAATTTTATGATTCGGCAGTTTGATGCTTAGAACCACACCAGGAATATTATGTTGTTGTATAAATTTTTTTGTACGGGTACTAATGGTATTATTAGTGGTTGCATTATTTATTGCATAGGTCATACCGGACATTCCCATACCCACAATTATACAAATAAAAACACATAAAAAATACTTTATTACTTTATTGTCTTGAAACATTGCGACCACAATTTCTCCGTTTTTAAAGCTAACAAAATAATATATCCCGCAAGGCTAATAGATAGCCCTACCAACATACCATTAGCACCAAGTTTGGTTCTGTTGCAAACTCGACCAAAAGCTGAACAGTTCCCCTCCTTCAGACGCAATTATCCTGCCAGTGCATAAAACTGCTCAAAGGCAGGGCGATCACTTCCATTATAATGCTGACCTTTTTTTAGCATTCGCCAGCACTCATTTTTGGCAATAGTGGCAGAGGCTCTTTCCGCGGATTTAAACCTCAGCGCCTGCCGCATCTTTCTCTTAATAGACAGGCACTGTTCAACGATATTATTCAGATATTTTACCCGTAAAATATCGACCATCAGAAAGAAGCATTCCATTAAAAACAAGGCAAGATTCACCGATTCCAGTGCAGCCAGATTAGCCCAGCTTTTATCAATCACCACCTTTTTAGGAAGGCCATTGTGCCCAATGACTTTATTCAGAAAAGCTCTGGCTACAGGCTCATCCCTATGTTTGGAAAGCATAAAATAAATGGTTTCTCCGTAGCTGTAGGCAACACTGTACAGGTAGTGCCAGTCACCCTTGATTTTTATATAGGTTTGATTCATGCGCCAAGAGTCATTTGTGGCTTTCTTTTTCCTACGGAAGTTAGCTTCCAGCTGAGGAGCATATTTGACGACCCATTAATGAATGGTGGTGTAATCTACAGATGCCATCAGCTCTTCAATATCACGGTAGCTCAGGCTGTAGGCCACATACCAGCGAACAGTCAACAGAATAATTTCTTGTCTAAAATGACGTCCTTTAGTGCTGATAGCTAGCATGGTATACTTCATAAGCTTCACAAGTCGTATTAATAATGAGTACATTATCTAGAAGAAAGTCTTATTTTGCAACAGAGCCAAAAATGAAGGGTCAAGAGAGAGAATCAACAGCGTTTGAGGATAAACGCACAATGTTGTTAGTAGTATTGATAGCAATGAGTGGTCTAATGGGTATTGATATTCATGTAGCATCAATGCCATCTATTATGCATTTTATGCATACAAGTTTAAACTGCATAAAGCAATCAGTGCCAGTGTATTTATTTGGTCTTGGGGTAAGCTTGCTTGTTTATGGCCCACTGTCTGATTGTCATGGCCGACGACCTTGGGTTTTGTTTGGACTATTATTTTCCTCTATTTTTAGTATATTAGCGGCATTCTCACATGATATGACTTATTTTCTTGTATTTCGGTTCTTTCAAGGTGTCGGTGCTGGAGCTTGTGCAGGGCTTGGAAGACCTATGGCTGTTGACTTATATAATAAAAAGTCGTTAGACGGAATTCGTTCATATTTTTCTACTATCATCGGTTTATCACCGTTACTTGCGCCTGTATTAGGAGGATATTTACAACATATATTTGACTGGCAGGCCAACTTTATTTTTTTAGCTTGTCTTTTTATTGTGTTAAGTGTCTTGTGTTTTGTTTACTTGCCTGAAACAAATAGACATATTTCAGAAAAAAGATTGAGTCTCAGTCAAGTTATGTCTAATTACTATTACCTGTTGAAGCAGCCAGATTTTATTGGTGCCACATTAATTGCAGGAATCGGTATGGCTATTACTATTACTTACGCTATATTAAGCCCTTTTATTTTCCAATCCAAATATCATATGTCGCCTATTAAGTTTGGATGGATAACCATGGCGATATCAATTGGCGTTGTAGTTGGGCGTTTTTTTAATGGTTATATGGTTAGATCTCTTGGGCATAATGCAACTTTAATTCTAGGGCTACTATCTATAGCATTATCTGGTTTTTTTATTTTTTTGATTAATATGTTTGATTTTTATAGTTTTATTCTCACTATTATAGGAATCTTTATTTCATTGTGTGGTCAAGCTTTTGCTCGATCTAATACTATGTTTATTGCGATGCTTCCACACAAAGATAAACGTGGTGCTGCTGGAGCTTTTTTTTCTGGCTTTCAAACGCTGACTTCTTTTTTAATAGGAGGGTTATTAAGCTCCATTGGTTATTTTTTTGGGCTAAAGGCCTTAGGGATTATTTATTCAGTTTTTGGTTTACTTTCCTTATTAATATATTTTACTTGCTTAAGCAATAAAGATTCTGTTGCAAACTCGACCACAAGCTGAACGGTAATCCCCTCCTTCAGATGCAATTATCCTGCCAGTGCATAAAACTGCTCAAAGGTAGGGCGATCACTTCCATTACAATGCTGACCTTTTTTTAGCATTCGCCAGCACTCATTTTTGGCAATAGTGGCAGAGGCTCTTTCCGCGGATTTAAACCTCAGCGCCAGCCGCATCTATCTCTTAATAGACCGGCTCTGTTCAACGATATTATTCAGATATTTTACCCGTAAAATATCGACCATCAGAAAGAAGCATTCCATTAAAAACAAGGCAAGATTCACCGATTCCAGTGCAGCCAGATTAGCCCAGCTTTTATCAATCACCACCTTTTTAGGAAGGCCATTGTGTCCAATGGCTTTATTCAGAAAAGCCCTGGCTGTAGGCCATATACCAGCGAACAGTCATCAGAATAAGTTCTTGTCTAAAATGACGTCCTTTAGTGCTGATAGCTGGCATGGTATGCTTCATAAGTCGCATTAATAATGAGTGCATTATCTAGAAGATAAGTTTTATTTTGCAACAGAGCCGCTTGAAACAGGTTTTGGTATAATATCGGTAAGTTTCTAATTGCTTAAAAAATTATTACATTAAAGGAAGAGAGCGCAATGCTTGCGTACTTTGTCTGAGTGTCGAAAAGGACGACTAAAATAACTGTCTAGCAATGTGTTGATGGCTTCTGGCTTAAATAGTCTGCATGTTCGTCTTAACAGGCAATCCAGATCTTTTATTCTGCCAGCAGTTGAAATAAAAACGTATCGTGCTTTTTCCAAGTCAATAAAGCGTATATCGATATTGTGACCTGTTTCTCTGACAAAAATATGATTGGGATAAAGACAATAATGAAAAAAACTTTTGTCGTGCATATCTCGAATCAGGTAACCCAATTTTTTCATTACCTTATTGACCTTTTTGCTGTCGTCCTGACAACTTTTGTACCAAGAAAACAAGTCTGCATGAGAGTTTAATGCTCGAGTAACCAATATTGCCTGGTGACTTTTAGGATGTTTATATTCTCCATAATATGATAATTCAAGGGTAGGAATGCTTGCTTTATAACAGAACAATAAATTATTAAACTCTCTTCGATAAGTAGGAACACCTGAAAAGGGGTGTCGCCATGTTGGGGTATTGTGATTTTCCTGGCGCTTAACAAACCATTGTGTGTTTTTATCCGGCCATACAATTGCCCCACTCCAGCCCTTGCGTCGATAGTTAGGAGCTTCAAACCAAGGGGCATCAATTGTCCAGATGGTTTCAAAATCTTTAAGACCATGGTCTCCCATGTGTTGTTGTTCTTGTTTTGAGATAAAATAAGTGAAAGAACTGCTCAATCATTAAGCCCCTTAAATTAATAGCCAAGATCATGTCCAAGCAAAATATTAACTTGTTATTGGAAATAATTAATTTTTTTAAAGCCCAATATTCTATCAGAATAAGATTTGTTTTAAAAGCCACAACTCACATACATAGATTCACACTATATGAAACTCAGGCATCCTCTTGCTTGAGTTGTTTAATATACTTCATTGAACTTTGTTCATGCAAAGCAAAATGAGAACGGTAAGTATTGTATTTATCAACCCTTTTTTCAATTGATTATGAATACCCCAACACTGTCAACCTGCAAGCTTCGTTGGTTATAAAATTTATCCCTGAATATCTTGTAACACACTCTACTGCGCCGCGGTAAGTGGGTTTTACCGGATACTCCAAATTAGGTTATATAAAATGTTTTAGTACTTTATCCGCACGAATTCGTTTTAGTCGGCTCAGAATTTTTTTAACAGGTAAAGGATAGTCTCTGGGGTGCTCAAGCTGTTCAATTACTGTCAGCTTTTTTGTATGGGTGAGAATACCTTCATGTTCATTACAAAACATATCAGTAAGTAACTTTTGTTTGTCATTAATAAGTAATGCATTTTCAAGATCCAATCCCCATGCCCTTGGATTAAGGTTATTTCCGGTTAACAGATAGTACTGTTGATCAACACTGACGCCTTTAACATGAAAACTATTTTCATCGTGCTTCCATAAGCGAATTTCCAGTAAACCCTGGGCAATGAATGAACGAAAACGCACCATAAAGCCTCGCAACAACATTTCGTAAAGATAAGGCAGGGCTCCAATTACAGAAAATTTTTCACTCTGGTGAATGTAGAAATCACTGGCTGTTTTATCTCCGATTACCAATGTGACTTTAACTTGGCGATGCAGCGCCTTCTTTAGTTCTCTTTTTAAGGCTGAAGGAAAATTGAAATAAGGGGTATAAAGGGTAATATCGCTCTGGGCTGTACGAATCATGTCAATAATGATTTTGTTCAGCCTATTACCTCTTCTTCCCATTCCTAAAACCGGAGTTATGTAAAATTTTTGATTACCCGCATAGTTGTCACTGTCTGTTTTAACAGGCAGGTCAGATAACTTATATTGTGTATGTTTAAGGGCTGAAACCGACTTTTTAATCATGCGTTTCATGGATTTTGCTGATGGAATTGACTGGCGATTTAAGGCTGTCAGCACCCCACTTTTCCAGTGCAGACGATGAACAAGTTCCACCAGTGAATTAGCCAGCCCAACGCTTTTGATTAACGTATAACGGTCGTAACGATAACGATGACCGGTATGAAAATAGATATCATTAATGCTTGCGCCGGAATACAGCACTAAATCATCAAAAACAAAACCTTTGAGGTGCATAACACCAAAAAACTCTCTACCTTTCACTGGCAGGCCGTATATGTTTATCATCTGCTTGCTTTTCTGATTACGTTGCATATAAAACTGCGCATTATTCGGGCTAACTTTATCCCCTATTCGTCCACGCTGAGCACGGTGAAAATCAACCAGCACTGTAATACTAATGTCAGGTTTTTTTTCTTTTGCTGCATATAGGGCATCCAGTAAACGCTGTCCTGTTTTGTCATTTTCAAGATACAAAGCTGATAAATATATACGTTTTTCAGCCTTTTCTATAAGCTGAAATACTTTGTCATGGAATTCTTTCGCTGAGCTAATTACCCCTATGCTATCGATAGACAGAGGAATACCGGGTATACACTCTAAACGCGAAGAACGACTTTTTGGTTGCATTAATAATCTCTATATAAACAATTAAAAGAGAATAAAGTAACTGACTCGCTTTATCCTCAATTTGACGTAAAATACGGCTGAACAAACAGAGGCTTTCATGTATGGTATGGCTACTGACAACAATACAAAACATGGAAGAGGTTATGCTGGCTCATATTTTCTTCGATATTAATCATTTTTGCCAGTCCTTTGAAGCTCAGTGTAATACTTTATTTTTATCGTCCGGATGTAAATATCTTAATCGTGTCTGCTGTTTCAGCTTACGTAATATAATGGCAGTAGCTGTAATTTTTATCACTCAGACTATCACTGGCCTGCTTAAACGTTTTTATCTAAAATCTATCCAGCTTTGCGGTCATCATCTTTTTACAAGTCTGACCAGTAGTCTGATTGTCCTACCTGTAAAAAACATGAAACATGCATTAAATATCCAATATATAGTCCTGATTTTTTTCGTTAGATTGGACTTCGGTCGATGCAAGTCTAAAACAATCTTATAAATCCTAATACAAACAAATAATTAATGCACCCTTAATACCAGAATTATTCCCTACCAAGTAGCTGAAACAAGTTATAATATTATTGTTTCAGCTTGGTGTAAATGTAGTGATTGGTAAAGTATCAGACAATGAAATTGTAGTTATTTTGAGATTATTTCATAGATAAGTCTTCCTTATAGCAATGGCTTTATTTTATACTTACCGGGATTTTTTATGAATAAAAGGACTACCTCATGGCTTTTCTTAAAGGAAAACGCGTATTAATTGTTGGTGTAGCCAGCAAACTCTCCATCGCCGCTGGCATTGCTGAAGCGATGTATCGTGAAGGCGCAGAGCTTGCCTTTACCTATCAAAACGAAAAACTCAAAAAAAGGGTTGAAGGGTTTGCCGAACAGTGGGGTTCTTCAGCAGAGTATTGTTTTTCCTGTGATGTGGCTAGCGATCAAGAGATTGAACAAGCATTCACTAATCTTTCTAAAAAATGGGATGGTCTTGACTGCATTATTCATTCCGTAGGTTTTGCTCCCCGCGATCAAATCAGTGGGAACTTTGCCGACGTTACCACTCGTGAAGGCTTTCAGATAGCTCATGACATCAGTGCTTATAGTCTGATTGAATTGGCCAAGGCCGGAAGAAAGATGATGGAAGGAAGAAATGGTTCTATTCTCACGCTTTCCTATTTGGGTGCTGTTACCACTATGCCCAATTATAATGTTATGGGTGTGGCCAAAGCCAGCCTTGAGGCTAGTGTCCGCTGGCTTGCTCACAGTCTGGGACCGGAAGGTACACGAGTAAATGCCATTTCAGCAGGCCCGATAAAAACATTAGCAGCCAGTGGTATCGGTAACTTCAAAAAATTACTTAAGCACAATGCTAACAGAGCGCCATTGCGTCGTAATATCACTCAGCAAGAGGTTGGCAATGTTGCAGCCTTTTTATGCTCTGATCTTGCCAGTGGCATTACTGGCGAAGTCACTTACGTGGATGCGGGCTTTCATAACGTCACTATTAGCGATGCTGAGCTTGAAGGCGTGCTTTAAGGCAAATAATCACGGGACAGTAATTTTTGTTTTTTACAAAAATTACTGTCTTTTCGATCTGTTAATTAAAGATCGCTGACAGCATAATAAATATCACTACAAGCCAGATGCAGCAACTCTTGGTAAACGTCAGCACAATAGTGTATAAGCCACTGAAAGCATATTTGGTGGTATTTTGCATCAACATACAACGCATTATACAAAAACCTGCTTTCATCTTCTTATTACGCTAGCTTTCTGGTCATGCTGTTATGTGTTGAAGATCTTTGCAATGGCTGGCTATTCTACTAAATAATTCTCACAACAGTAGTTAAAAACAGGTTTTGTATTATGATCAAAATCCAGACAGTCTTTTATTTCACAAACAAGGGAACTGACCAGTTGCTTGTGTGTTTACTGATACTGTAAACTAATTTTATATACATAATTACAACATTATATTACCCCAACGCCATCAAAAGCTTGCAATGATATTAAACAGTTGCACTGAGACATAAACGATGAATATGGAACAACCAAGACAACCTTCACTTTTTCAGATCATCATTAGTTTTACTCTGTTTTTGGCATTAGCCGGATCATTTACAGCAATCTTTCATTTACCTATTCAGCTGGTACTTTTTATATCTTGGTTCATTATGATGGGGCTGGGCATCACCCTCAAACACACTTACTCAAATCTGGAAAAATCGATTATAAAAGGAATTAGCCAGGGACTCATTGCAATATTGATACTCATTGCTGTTGGAGCATTGGCAGGTACGTGGATTAAAGGGGGAATTGTACCAGGCATCATTTATTATGGTCTGCTTATTCTCAAGCCTTCTATTTTTTTGCCCGCCTGCCTCATTATTTGTGCGATTACATCATTGGCCACTGGAACATCTTGGGGAACCGTGGGTACAGCAGGTATTGCCATGATGGGAGTTGGCAGCAGTATGGGAATTTCCGGGCCTCTAGTGGCAGGCGCTGTACTTTCAGGCGCTTATTTTGGAGACAAACTCTCTCCAATGTCTGACAGCGTGATTCTTGCATCTGCGTTATCGCAGGTAGAAGTCACTGACCATATCCGAGGGATGCTCCCTATTAGCTTGACTGGATTTGTGATAACCTTTGTGGCCTTCTCAATTGCCGGGTTGTTTTATGTTGAACCAGCTCATATCTCACAAATAAACGATACAGTAAATGAACTAAACCGAACATTTAATATTAATATCTTAATTTTTATACCTGTTATTATCACTATTTCATTGTTAGCTATAAAAAAACCGGCATTTCCTGTTATTTGCCTAGGTGCATTACTTGGCAGTTTGTGGGCCGTTTTCTTTCAACACGTATCACCTTTTCATGCCATAGAGAGCATTTATTTGCCGGAACGAATTATCACTGGCAATCAATTGCTGGATAAGCTACTGACCCGAGGAGGGATTGAAAGTATGCTCCCTTCTATTGTTATTATTATTTTTGGACTGGGTCTTGGAGGGTTGATGGATGAAATTGGTATACTCAAAGTCATTACTGACCGGCTGCATAAATGGACGAAAGGGACAACCAGTGTCACAATAACGACCATTATTTGTGCCTTTTTTGCAAATGTTTTTGGTAGTGCTATGTATGTTTCGCTAATTCTAACCCCTAAAATGATGGCTCAGAGTTACGACAAACTGCATCTTCATCGTAAAATGCTTTCCAGAAACACCGAGTTTGGAGGCACCCTTACTTCCGGCATGGTACCTTGGAGTGATAATGGAATTTTCATGTCTACCCTTTTGGGTATTTCAACTTTTAGTTATACCCCTTTTATGTGGTTAAGTTTTTCATGCATCATTGTAGCTATTATATTCTCTATGAAAGGTTGGTGCACCTATTATGCAAACACGCCTCCAAAGTAAAACCGGCATATGAACTCATACAATTTTTATACAGCAAAATTAACCCCTGTATAACTATATTTCTATGGAACCCATCCCAGACTTGTTATATCCTTGCCAACAAGAAATAAAGGAGAGTGGTTAATGCATCCAGAGACCGGACAACCCACACCAAAAGAATTGACTCTTTCAATACCTAGATTGATCAGTGCTTACTACACCAACGAGCCGGAACGAGATAATCCATTGCATAAAGTATCATTTGGTACGTCTGGGCACAGGGGAGTATCTGAAGAATGTAGTTTTAACGAAGCGCATATTCTAGCTATCTGTCAGGCTGTTTGTGACTTTCGAAAAATCAATGATATTACAGGTCCATTATTTTTGGGTATGGATACGCACGCTCTTTCAGAAGCCGCTTTTATTACGGCCATTGAAGTACTGGCAGCAAATGATATTAAAGTTTATTACCAACAGGGTCGGGGCTACACACCGACACCGGTAATTTCTCATGCAATTATTAACTTTAATCTTACGCATACTGCTAAAGCAGACGGCCTAATTATTACACCTTCTCATAACCCACCCAACAATGGTGGTATCAAATATAATCCACCTCATGGGGGACCGGCAGAAAATAAGATTACTGCGTGGATTACTGAACGTGCAAATTCTCTTATTGATAATTCACTCGCGGGAGTCGCTCATATACCATTTAATGAAGCATTTCGGCATGACCATATCAAAGCATATGATTATCTTACCCCGTACGTATCAGCACTTGATCAGGTTATTGATATGAAGGCCATTCAGCAGGCTGGAATAAAAATAGGAGCTGATCCTCTTGGTGGTGCAGGATTGGCCTATTGGGAACCGATTGCCGACTATTATAATCTTGATATTACCGTAGTTAATAAAAAGGTTGACCCCACATTTTCATTCATGACACTTGATAAAGATGGTCAGATTCGCATGGACTGCTCATCACCTTGGGTCATGCAGCCATTAATTCACTTAAAAGATTCATTTGATCTTGCCATAGGTAATGATCCGGATTTTGACCGTCATGGCATTGTGACTAAACAAGGGCTGATGAATGCAAATGATTATTTGGCTGTGATGACAGATTATATATTTCGCCACCGTAATTTATGGTCTTCTGGTCTTAGCATTGGTAAAACTGTAGTTACAACAAGCCTTATCAACCGAATTGCAAAAGGGCTTAACCGAAACATTATTGAAACACCTGTAGGCTTTAAATGGTATGAGAAAGGCTTATCTGGTGAAACAACAGGTTTTGCATGTGAAGAAAGTGCTGGTGCAACTTTTTTACAGAGAAACGGCAAAGTATGGACAACTGATAAAGATGGTTTTACTGCTGGTTTGCTTGCCGCAGAAATAATGGCAAAAACCGACAAAACTCTGGACGAATACTACCAGAAATTAACGCAAATTTATGGAAAACCTTTCTATAGCCGAACGCAGGTTAGCGCAACACCTCGGGAAAAACAGTTGCTGGCAGAACAGCTAACCCCAGAGATGGTTAAAATGTCAGCACTTGGTGGCGACCCAATTGAAGACTGCATTACCAAGGCACCCAGTAATGATGAAGCAATTGGCGGAATTAAGCTTTCCACAAAAAATGGTTGGATTACCGCCAGACCTTCAGGTACTGAACCCGCTTATAAAATCTATGCAGAAAGCTTTAAGGATAAAGCGCATTTGCAGCAGCTGCAGAAACAGGCAACATCATTAATAGAAGAGATATTTCAAAGTATCTCTGACCCATCATAACGATTTATATCTGAGTAATTTTTATGACATCACAACCATCAACCCTTGATCAATATTCCGTTAACGATCAGCTGATAAAAGATAAGGCTCGTATTGACAACACCACTATCCTGCAAATGTTTCAACATGATAAAAAGCGTTTTGAACATTTCTCAACAGAAGCTGCCGGATTATTTCTTGATTACTCGAAGAACCGAGTTGATCAAACCACTATTGATAATTTAATTACACTTGCTAAGCAGGCACATTTGCCAACAGCAATTAACGCTATGTTTAGTGGAGAAAACATTAACACCACCGAGAACCGTGCCGTTTTGCATACGGCATTGCGCAATACTGATGAGTCACCTGTACTGGTCAATGATGAAGATATTATGCAGTCTGTTGATCAGACGCTAGAGCGTATGCGACAAATCACTAACAAAATACACAGCCATCAATGGCTTGGCTGGACAGGTAAGCCCATCAGACATATTGTCAACATTGGTATTGGTGGATCTTACCTTGGTATCAAAACAGTACTGGATGCCCTGACCCCTTATCACAAAACATTAACGTCCCACTTTGTAGCTAATATTGATCCGGCTGATCTGGCCAATGTCTGCAAAGTTATTGACCCTGAAACCACACTCTTTATCATTGCCTCAAAATCATTCAATACGTTGGAAACACTGGAAAATGCTATGGCAGCCCGTCAATGGATGCTGGAGAAAAAGTTGCCAGAGTCCGATATTGCCAAACATTTTGTGGCCATTTCCAGCAACATTGAGAAAGCCACGGCCTTTGGTATTGCCAAAGAAAATATTTTCCCGCTCTGGGATTGGGTTGGTGGGCGATACTCACTTTGGTCTGCAATTGGGCTGATGATTCCTTTAATTATAGGGTTTGATCATTTTTCTGAGTTGCTAGAAGGGGCACACGCTATGGACAATCACTTCCGAAGTGCACCCCTTGCTGAGAATATGCCTGTAATCCTTGGAATGCTCGGTATTTGGTATCATAACTATTTTGGTGCAGAGAGTTACGCCATTCTTCCTTACGACAGTTCACTTGAAACCTTTGTGGACCACTTGCAACAAGTAGATATGGAAAGTAACGGAAAAACAGTAACACTGTCAGGTCAACCTATTTCTTACCAGACAGGTCCGGTTATTTGGGGAAATGTAGGTACAAATGGTCAACATGCTTACCACCAGCTATTACATCAGGGAAGCCGGTTAATCCCTGCTGACTTTATTGTCCCTTTAGCCGGCCATTATAATAAAAAAGAGCAGCATGCGCATCTTGTGGCAAATGCTTTTGCGCAAAACCAAGCACTTATGCAAGGTAAAAGCCTTGACAGCATACAAACAGAATTAATGCTTGCTGGGAAAAGTAAAACTGAAGCTGACACATTAGCTCCGCATAAAGTGATTACCGGTAACCGCCCGTCTAATACCATCACAATGGATAAATTAACCCCAAACACTATGGGAGCCTTGGTAGCGCTTTACGAACACAAAGTATTTGTGCAGGGCGTGATATGGCGTATCAATAGTTTTGATCAGTGGGGTGTGGAGTTAGGTAAAGTGCTTGGCACAAAAATATTTAATCAATTGACAGGCAGGCAATCCTTTGACAACGAAGACGCTTCTACTCAAGGGTTGATTCATCGGTATCATTCAGAAAATAAGTGATTAAAACCAAAATTTGTTTTCAGGAAGCTTTAACAGCAAACCAGAAAAGTATGCTTTTAATAGTAGTTGGAAATAAGTTTTGCTATAGAACATAAGGGTGTTAGGGTTTACACCCTGTTTAGCCAAGCGTTTACAGTGGTTTCTTCTTCTTTATTTGCAGATAAATATTGAAGAAGTTCTATATTTTTTTTAGCTACTCTATTGACAAGATGTCACTCTCCGTGGAAAATACGACCTCGTCTGAACGGCTACATAGCTCAGTTGGTTAGAGCACATCACTCATAATGATGGGGTCCCTAGTTCGAATCTAGGTGTAGCCACCATTTATTCATATTCAGACAGCACGCTGTTTTTGTTGGGGTGTAGCCAAGCGGTAAGGCAACGGGTTTTGATCCCGTCATGCGTAGGTTCGAATCCTGCCACCCCAGCCATCAAAAAACCACCGATATCTCTTTTGTTGTTCATTCAATATTTTTCTCAAATTCTAAAACTAGCTTCTGTACGACATATCTGAGAGAATTTTTTCAGTAGGCAATATTGGTTAAAGGTTTGAAAGTCGTTGCACAGAAACGCCAACCTCCTGTCTTCAGAGCACGCTATTATCAGCCTGCAAGCTGATTCCACCTAATAATTTTATCCATGTACGCCAAGATAGCTGGTTTATGAGTAACTGCAATAACTGTGCGATTTTGGCAATAATTAACCAGTGTGCTTAAAACCTTCTGTTCAGTAACGATATCTAGACCTTCAGAAGGTTCATCGAGTAAAACAATAGGAGCGTTTTGAAGTAAAACACGCGCAACGCCTACCCTTCTTGCCTCTCCACCGGAAAGAGTACGTCCACCTTCGCCTATCCAACTATTGAGTGTAAGACCAGTGTTTTTTTCAGTAAGATCTAATTGTGAAAGAATGCTTTCTAAATATTGGTCGCTGGCATTATGGCAGGCTATACGTAGATTGTCTCTCAGGGTACCGCTAAATATATGTATTCTCTGAGGCATGACAGACATCAGCTTCCTGATGTGTGGTTCGGTCAGGGTGTCAATATTGATCCCGTTAATTTGTATGCTCCCGTGTTGCAGTTTATCGCTACGGGTTAGCAAATTAACTAACGTTGATTTGCCACAACCTGTGTGTCCGGTAATGGCAATCTTTTCACGAGGTCTGACTTTGAAAGAAAAGTGATCAAGAACCGGATACGGGCTGTTTGAATATTGGTAACAAAGATCGTTAAACTCAATATCTACTTCAGATGCCGGGTTAAAATTTTCAGAGGATTGACTGGGAAACACAACCGCAGGTTTTTGTTGGGTTAATTCATTAATCCTTGTCGCAGAGCGTTTTACTTTACCTAAAATTTGCATTGCTGATGGCAGAGGGGCAATAGCTTCAAAAGATGCGATCGTTGCAAGTGTCAGCATGGCAGCAATAGGGCCGTTAAAGAGGCGGTGGCTTACTGCGCCTATTATAAAATAAAGGATTATAATGAGCGTTAACCCACTCGCAACTGTTGAAAGAGCAGAGGCCAAACCCGTCAGATAAGCCATTTTTTCTTGCATCTGATGCATCATCTTTTGTTTTTCGATAATAGCGGAGCGGTAATCACCCCCAGCATTATTTACAATAATTTCTGTGTATGCGTTAATGTAATCGACAATAGCTATTCTAAGCTGACTTGTTTTATCAATCAGCGTCTGGCCAGACGCATTACCCAGAGCATAAAAAACCGGTGGAAGAACAGTCAGACAGACTAAAAAAGCAATCCCCAGTACCAGTGCAACCGTGCCTGAAAAAAACAGTGTTAAAATCACTACAAAGCAACAGGTTAAAGTGGCGCAAATAAACGGGGAAAATATACTCAGGTAAAGCTGATCCAGTGTATCAATATCTGAAGTAAGCCTATTTAAAATATCTCCTTGTTGATAACGAACCTGTAGATCTGCTGCCAGTGGTTGTAATTTTTCAAAACAATTTGTTCTTAGTCTTGCCAGCAAACGGAATGTAGCATCATGGTTTATTACACGTTCAAAGTATCGGGTTGCAGTCCGCATAATTGCAAAGCCCCGGACAGCAGCACCTGGCGTAAAAAAATTAAATGTTTGAGAAGTCATAAGGGTAAGACCAGCCAAGGCTGTTGCACTTAAAAACCAGCCCGAGACTGCCAGTAGGCAGATGCTTGCCACAAAAGCAAGAAAAGAAAGGATAACCCCAGCGCTTAGTTGTAAGCTGTGTTTTCTGAAAAGACTAAAAAAAGGAGTAAGTTCTTTCATGGTGAACACTCCAATGTATTGCTTATGGCTGGACAATCATTGTCAGGTTCATCCATAAGCTCCCAGAATTTACACATCTGTGCAAAACTTTTTGATGTTTTCTTTAACGTTTCTGCACTACCTTCTCCAATAATTTTTCCCTGCTCCATCAACAAAATTCGATCGCACTTTGCCAGTTGATTCTGACGATGTGTGGCAATAAGCGTAGTTCTTTTTTTTGTATAAAAACTCAGACTTTTATCAACCAGTGATTCGCTGTGTGCATCAAGGCTTGCCGTAGGTTCGTCCAATAATACTAGGCTTGCATCACGAATCAGCATTCTGGCCAGTGCGATGCGCTGAGCCTGACCTACAGATAATCTTGCACTGTTTTCACCCAACAACGTTGACTTGCCTTCTGGTAAGTGTTGAATAAACTCTGAAGCGTATGCCTGATCGATAGCAGCATCAATACTGTTATCGTTGAAAGAAGACAGTCCGAGTCTGATGTTATCTTCGGGGGAACCATAAATCAACGTCGGATTTTGACTTAACCAAGCTATATGTTGGTAATAGTTGAATTTATCTAATTCTCTAAGTTCTACACCATTAATTTTTATACTGCCTTCATAAGCAAGCAATCCTAGTAAAGTGTATAACAGTGTGGTTTTTCCTGAGCCGGATACACCAGCTAGTGCCACTTGTTCATGAGGCTTAATGCAGAAAGAAAGGTTGTCCAGTAGTTTTTTTCCTGTGGTACTGATAACGGTTACGGACTGGCAAATAATGGCAATGTTATCCGTATCTTGTAGTGTCAGAGTACCCAGTTGTTGTGATTTTTCGTTCTTTTCAAGAAAGGTCATCAGTGTATCACTAGCACCAATGGCTTGAGCACGTGAATGGTAATATGTGCCCAAATCGCGCAAGGTTTGATAAAATTCAGGTGCAAGCAAAAGTAAAAAAAAACCAGTAAAAAGTGTTAACGGTTGCCCCCAAGTGCCAAACTGAAGATACCCCAGATATGACATGCCGAGATAGACAGCCGTAAGCGCTATTGATACAGAGGAGAAAAACTCCAGAACGGCCGAAGAGAGAAAAGCCAGCCTCAGCACTCGCATGGTTTGCACTCTGAAACCATTGGCAGCCTTTTCAACAAAATCTCTTTCAGATTTATTGCGGTTTAACAATCTTAGGGTATTCAGCCCTTTTAATCGGTCAAGGAAATGGTTACTGAGTCTGGATAATAAAGTAAAGTTTTTTCGGTTTGCGTCTGCAGCTTTATTGCCAACAAATATCATAAAAAGTGGAACGAGAGGAGCGGTAATCAAAAAAATAAGTGCGACAGCCCAGTTAAAAATAAAAACGACAATACCAATAATAAAGGGCAGTGTAGCGACAAGCTTTAACTGTGGAAGATAAAAGGCGTAAAAGTCCTGAACTTGGTCAATCCTTTCCTGAATCAATGTTACCCACTGACCTGAAGTATGACTGTCAAGTTGGTTTTTATCTTGAATGCTGATTTTTTTTAGGGATTTCTCTCGCAACTTTTCTCTGATTTGCCGTCCTGCTTTAAATCCGCAAACTGTTTTTCCCCACTGACAAAAGGCCTTTAATAAAATGATTGGAATCATCAGTAACAGAGGAAACAGCAGTGGTTGGATAGCAGAGTATTTTGTGACAATATGACTGATAATCCATGCAAGCAAAGCAGATTGAATAATGACCAAAATACCGTGTGCAACCCCTAGTACACTCGATAGGTTTAACCACTTTTTACTGAAAGCCTGTTGTAATAGAAGCCATTGATAAATCTGCTTTTCTCTTTTTTTGTCCATGTTACAGCATTCCTAGAAAAGACTCGGGCTAATTTATCAGTTTTTTGTTTTATTTAAAAGTTAATCTCAAGCTTCTTTCAGACTTGCCGGCTTTTTAAAAAAACATTCATAATCAAAGAAAATGGGAATTATGACAAAAAACAAGTAATATTTCTCTTTTGATAACGTTAAAATGTAGTGAGGAAATATGAAATTAGTCCGTTGGTTATTAAGCTTTATTGTGTTATTTATCAATTTTATCACTTGGCCAAGAGCAGGTAAAAGATCGATTGAGCTTCAGGAAAAGGTAGATGCAGAAACACAGCATTATTCATTATACCAGTTTAAAGCATGCCCATTTTGTGTGAAGGTGCGTAGGGCCGCGCGCCGGCTAAACCTTTTTATAGAGGTGCGAGATGCTAAATTTAATAGTGCTCACAGGCTCGCATTACAGCAAGAGGGTGGAAAAATAAAAGTCCCTTGTTTGAGAATTGATAATTGCGACGGGCAGACACAGTGGATGTATGAGTCTAATGATATAATTCGATATTTGAATAGTAAATTTCCGGTAGAAAAATGATTTTCCCGAGTCAGGGGTTTTTCCTGTAAAAAGTAAACAAATCCTCTTGCAATATCAGAATATATCTGTATTATTTCACCAAAAGTTGTGACGAAGTTATTGATCGCCATTTATTTTATAATGGATAAGGCAGAATTATCGGTTGCAGTTTTTAAATGGTGGGCGTAGCTCAGTTGGTAGAGCTCAGGATTGTGACTCCTGCGGTCGTGGGTTCGAACCCCATCGTCCACCCCAATGCGGAAGTGGTGAAATTGGTAGACACGCCAGATTTAGGTTCTGGTGCCGAAAGGTGTGAGAGTTCGAGTCTCTCCTTCCGCACCATCTTCACTCTTAATTTATTCCTCCGTTTTTTATCTCTCGATTCCTTTTAAGTTATTTTATCGTTATGATGTAATCGTGTGAATTGATTATAAACAGGATGCATGATTATGGGTCTGAAGTAAAAGATGTTGTTAAGGTTTCATATTAATAATATTACATTTTTTTGTGAAAACATTCTGATCTTTAAAATAATCTGGTAGAATCTTTGGCTTATCTGACTTGTATAATCAGGTTGAAAGCAACAAATGGGTTTGATGAGGGGCAATATGCAGTTCTCACTTGAAACAAGTGCTGGTCTTGAGCGTCGACTGGTTATTACTGTACCTGCTGCTGATATTGATCAGCAGGTCGATAAGCGCTTGCGTAAAATTAGTAAACAGGTTCGAATTGATGGTTTTCGTCCAGGCAAAGTTCCTGCTAAAGAAATAAAGCGTCGCTATGGTTTAAGTACAAGACATGAGGTTCTGGGTGAGGTGATCCAGAACTCTTTCGTTGAGGCACTGAAACAAAGCGATATAAAACCGGCGGGGACCCCTGACGTTGAACCACGAGTAAACGAAGAGGGAAAAGACCTTGAATTTGTTGCCACCTTCGAAATTTATCCTGAAATTGAACTGATAGATTTCTCAACAATTAACATTGAGAAGCTTGAGGCTGAAGTTAAAGAAGAAGATATCGATGTAATGATTGATACGTTGCGCACTCAGCAAAAAAAACTGGAAGAAGTTGAGGAAGGCACGCCCGCTGAAAATAATGATACCATCGTTATTGATTATTCAGGAACCATTGAAGGAGTAGCACTTGAAGGTGGTTCAGCACAGGATGAATCACTTGAATTAGGTTCAAAGAAAATGATTCCCGGCTTTGAAAGTGGCCTTGTTGGCGCCAAAGCAGGTGATGAGCGTGTATTAAATTTAGTCTTTCCGGAAAGCTATTCTGAAGACTTAAAAGGTAAAGCCGTTGAATTTACCGTTACTGTGAAAAAAGTGCAAAAATTATCTTTGCCGGAGTTAAATGAAGAGTTCTTTGCGCTCTTTGGTGTCAAAGAAGGTGGCAAAGAAAGATTCCGTGAAGAAGTAGGCGCTAACATGAAGCGGGAGCTGAAACAAGCTATTCGTAGTAAGTTAAAAAAACAAGTGTTAGACAGCCTGTTGAAACTCAATAAAGTAGATCTTCCGGACGCTTTGATTGATCAGGAAGTTAATGTGCTTCGTCAAAACGTTGTAAAACAAATGCAGAGTGCGGACTCTGAAAAAGAAATTGATATTTCACACCTGCCGGAAAAGCTTTTTAAAAAGGAAGCTGAAAAACGTGTTGCTTTAGGGCTAATTATAGGTGAGATTGTCTCCAGAGCTAAGATGACTACTGATGAAGGGCGCTTACGCAAAATGATTGAAGATATTGCCGCTCCTTACCAGAACCCGCAAGAAATAATTGACTGGTACTATGGCAATGAAAAAATGCTGAACCAGCTAAATTATGTTGTATTAGAAGAACAGGTAGTAGATACTATTCTTGACGAGGCTAATGTTATAATGAAACCCTGCTCTTATAATGAGGCTATTCAAAATCCGAAAGAGTCAGAAAAAGCCGAAATAAATAATAGTGAGGTTATTGAACAACCCGTTGTTGAAGATGTACCTGAAGGCAACAAAAGTTGATTCACACCTTGTTCGATAAAATAATACCGCATTATATACGGTATTATTTTGTCTGGAACCTATTTGTAGTGAGTAGTTGAAAGTAAAATATAATTAAAATTTGGAGAGCTGATTGATGGAAGAGACAGTTGCAACTGGTGGCTTGGTGCCTATGGTAGTTGAGCAGTCAGCAAGAGGTGAGCGTTCTTATGATATTTATTCGCGCTTGCTAAAAGAGCGAGTTGTCTTTCTTGTGGGACAAGTAGAAGATCACATGGCCAATCTGATTGTTGCTCAGTTGCTTTTTCTTGAATCTGAAAATCCGGATAAAGATGTTCATCTTTACATAAACTCTCCAGGTGGTGCTGTTACGGCAGGAATGGCTATTTATGATACAATGCAATTTATCAAACCCAATGTTAGCACCTACTGTTTAGGGCAAGCAGCTAGCATGGGTGCTATGCTTTTAGCTGCAGGTGAAAAGGGAAAGCGCTTTTGTTTGCCTCATTCTAGGGTCATGATTCATCAACCTTTGGGTGGTTTTCAGGGACAGGCTTCTGATATAGAAATTCACGCCAAGGAAATTCTTTCGATGAAGCACAAGCTTAATGAGTTGATGGCTCATCATACTGGTCAGCCCCTAGATGTTATTGAGCGTGATACTGACAGAGATAACTTTATGAATGCAGAAGATGCAATGAAATATGGGCTTGTTGATAAGGTAATGGAAAAAAGGCTGTCTGATTCCGGTAAGTGATGAGGCTTTATAATTTCATTCCTGGCATCTGACCAACTGGTATTTTTGACTGTGATTGGATATAGCTTTGTGTTGCCTTGGCGACAGAATATGGGGTAAGCGAATGACCGATAAAACAAAGGGCGAAAGCGACGGAAAGTTATTATACTGCTCTTTTTGTGGCAAAAGTCAGCATGAAGTTAGAAAACTCATTGCTGGTCCGTCGGTCTTTATTTGTGATGAATGCGTAGATTTATGCAACGATATTATTCGTGAAGAAATTCAGGAAACACTTCCTGAGCCAGTCTCTGATAAATTACCAAAACCGCGCGAAATATTTGATACTCTTTGCGAGCATGTTATAGGTCAAGATCGGGCTAAAAGGGTTTTATCTGTAGCTGTTTATAATCACTATAAACGTCTTCAGGCAGGAGATTCACAAGATAAAGAAAATCTGGTGGAACTGAGTAAAAGCAATATTTTGCTTATTGGACCTACAGGTACAGGAAAAACTCTGCTGGCTCAAACCCTGGCTCGGGTACTCAATGTACCATTTACTATTGCTGACGCAACTACTCTGACAGAGGCGGGTTATGTAGGCGAAGATGTTGAAAACATTATTCAAAAACTGTTACAAAAGTGTGATTATGATGTAGAAAAAGCACAGCGTGGTATTGTCTACATTGATGAAATTGACAAGATTTCCCGCAAGTCTGAAAATCCATCGATAACTCGGGATGTATCAGGTGAGGGAGTTCAACAGGCACTATTGAAACTTATAGAAGGAACTGTTGCATCAGTACCGCCACAAGGTGGAAGAAAGCATCCTCAACAAGAGTTTCTTCAGGTGGACACTTCAAATATCTTATTTATTTGTGGTGGCGCTTTTGCCGGTCTTGAGAAAGTTATTCGTGACCGTGTTGAGAAGGGAGGCATTGGTTTCAATGCAGAGGTTCATAGTAAAGATGAAAGTGTTGATGTTGGTGAAACTTTCCAGAAAGTTGAGCCAGAAGATCTGGTTAAATTTGGATTGATTCCGGAGTTCATTGGCCGTTTACCGGTACTTGCAACGCTGGAGGAATTAGACAAAGCTGCATTAATCCGTATTCTGACAGAACCAAAGAATGCGCTTGTCCGTCAGTATATACGTTTATTTGGTATCGAAGACGTTGAAATCGACTTTCGTAAAGAAGCACTCAAAGAGGTTGCAAAACAGGCGTTGGATCGTAAAACTGGGGCACGTGGTTTGCGCTCTATTTTAGAGAATGTTCTCTTGGATGTGATGTATGATGTGCCTTCTAATGACACGGTATCGAAAGTAGTGATTGATAGTGGTGTGATCAAAGGAGAATCTGAGCCTTTGCTTATTCATGAAACTGTTGATGAGACAAAAGCCCTGCAGGGTGACTAGTCGTTTATTTTTTATTATTAAAAAAGCCTCATATTGAGGCTTTTTTTTCATCTTGTTTCTCACTCTTTATGTCCATGTTCTTCTTTCATCTGCTGTACCCAACGAAAAACTTCAGCAACAGGAGATATTAATTCTGATGGAATAAAGTCACCTGCTTCGGTCTGACTGAACAATGCTCTTGCTAAAGGTACGTTTTCTATAACGGGTATATCATTTCGTTCTGCTACTTTTAAAATAAAAGCGGCCTGACTACGCTTGCCGAGTGAAGTTATCATTGGAAGTGGAGTTTTTTCTTTATCATAATAAAGCCCAACAGCGATATGGGTAGGGTTTTTGATAACAACGTCCGACTTTTTAACATCGCCTTCAGAGTTGATGATTTCCTGATGAATCTGTTTCCGTTTACCTTTAATTTCGGGATTACCTTCACTTTCTTTATGTTCGCGTTTAACTTCATCCTTTGTCATTTTTTGCTCTTTGGTAAACTGATATTTTTCGAACATAAAATCAGCCAAAGCAATAACAATAAAAGCAATAATAGCGTATAAAATCAGTTTCTTGAGTAAAGATCCTACAACGGGAAGAATGCAATCTGAACCACACCAAGGCATATTCATCAAGTCTTGTAATGAGCCTTTGATCACAAGATACACAACTAACGACAAAAAACAAATTTTAATGACAGACTTGACCAGTTCCACCAGATTTTTTAAAGCAAATATTTTTTTTGCACCCTGAATAGGGTTGATTTTTTTAATGTCCGGCTTGATGGGCTCAAGCGCAAATAAAAGACCAAACTGCATTACATTGCCCACAATCGCAGCCACAGCTGCTGCGACAACCAATGGGGTAATCAGTAGTAACGCTTTGCCTACAATGCCATAAATGACAGCCTTCAATGCGGATAAAAAAGGCATATTGTAAACTTCTGCCGGCATTAACACAATCTCCTGGAATGTTTGGAGATACCAGTCGCTTAAACTCCACAAAATAGCCACAACACAGATAATGCCCATAGTAGAAGAGACTTCTTTACTTTTGGCTACCTGCCCCTTCTTTCGTGCATCACGTAACTTTTTTTGTGTAGGTAGTTCGGTCTTTTCACCGCTCATATAACATCCCTGTTAAATATCAACCAACAATTAACGAGTTATTTGTTTTGCTTATATCAATGATAGCTTTATTAATTATTATTTTTTAATAACCTGAGTTCGACGTAACTACACAGTAATCAAACCTGTATAGTTAATATTTAGTGGGGCCTTTATCTCCTTATACGTGTAGGCGATTCGCCCTGCTAATCAAATTGACCATAAAAATAGCGCAATAAGAAGTTAGAAGCAGCCTTTTGTACTCGTTTTGCAGCAAAGCAGGTTACCCACTTATTATAGAATTCAGGTAGATTTATTACATGCAAGTTGATTATCTTTATCCCAGGAAATGTCTTTACAGTTTTTGCCCGTAAGATCAAGCAAGGAAAAATAAGTTATATATCCACACTCACCATTGCCATCTATATATCTGTTTGAAACTTTAGCTGCAACAAGCAGGTGATGTATCTGATCAAAAGAAGCCATAATACTCGATTTAATATATGTGCCTGATGGTGAATTTTTGTCCACGGTCCCCAAGTTAAAACAATACATTTTATCACACCATCCGTTGTACGGATTGAACGAAAACTGTCCTTGAAGATACCCCTTGGCCAACGCATTTATTCCCGCAAAAGTAGCTGTATAATCCGCGTGATTAAAACATTTCCAATCATAGTCATGACCGTGCCATGGTGGGTTACCTATTGAACATATTGCGTGCATTTCATCACCATTAATCAGAATATTTTTACAACTGTTCTTATAAGGACCACTTAGTGAATGTCCCGTTAGTTTCATAGTAATAGATTCAGAACCACCAAATACAACAGCACTCTTGTGTATTGCATAATTGAAACCAAAAAGAGGGGACTGCACAGACTTTATGCTTCCTACAGCATACACTCCTTCGTTTCTTACATTAACAGAGTCTGTCATCATTGCCGGAAAAGCATTGTTTTTTTCTTTCAGTGTGAATCCTGCAAGCCTTCTACTCACTGAAGAGCTCAGCCACTGAATATGAAATGCATTGTTCGGCTGAACAGTAATTGTCTTCTTGGCCTGAATGTTAACAAATGAAAAGGAAGCTTCAACAGGGTGATTCAGCAAATTAGTAAGGGTGAATGAACCTAGTTGCGCATTAGCACTACTGGCAATCGGTAATAAAAAACCAAGTGTAATTACAGTAAAAACCCGTATATTTATCATGGGATAATCTCTGATGTAGTTTTAATCGTAGTCAAGAAATTGGCTCCGTTGTAAATAATAATTCACAGTAGGATTTTTCTAACATTTTCTATCTTGGAAAACCAACTGGCTTGGTATTAGATCCACTTGCCTGCAACACCCTGTCCGTAACACCATAAGTCCATCTGTCCTTTTCTGAACATATGCATGACTTTAAGGTGGCATAAGCCGTGCGCGTTGACTAGAATCCACGCACAGAATTGATTAGTCTTATCAGCTTGTCGATATCTGACTCAATCCGATTGTACAGATACTTAACCTACCGATAGTTGAGAGACTTAGAGCAGATCTTCAGAAGCGTAGCGCTATATAAAGTTAGAAACAGGCTTTTGTATTCGTTTTGCAGCAGAGCAGGTTACCCACTTATTATAGAATTCAGGCAGGTTTATTACACGCAAGTTGATTATCTTTGTCCCAGACAATGTCTTTACAGTTTTTGCCCGTAAGATCAAGCAAGGAAAAATACGTTATATATGCACACTCACCATTACCTTCTATATATCTGTTTGAAATTTTAGCTGCAACAAGCAAGTGATGCATCTGATCAAAAGAAGCCATAACACTCGATTTAATATATGTGCCTGATGGCAGGTTTTTATCCACTCTCCCCAAGTTAAAACAAAACATTTTATTACACCACCCGTTGTACGGATTGAACGAAAAATGCCCCTGAAGATACGCCTTGGCCAACGCATTTATTCCTACAAAAGTCGCTGTATAATCCGCCTGATCATGACAAAACCAGCCAGAGCCATACTCATGCCATGGAGGTCCACCTATTGAACATATTGCGTGCATTTTATCACCTTTAATCGCAATGTTTTTACAACTGTTCTTATAAGAACCACTTAGTGAATGTCCCGTTAGTTCCATAGTAATAGATTCAGAACCACCAAATACAACAGCACTTTTGTGTATTGCATAATTGAAACCAAAAAGAGGGAACTGCATAGACTTAATTGCCCCTACAGCATACACTCCTTCGTTTCTTACATTAACAGAGCCTGTCATCATTGCCGGAAAAGCATTGTTTTTTTCTTTCACTGTGAAACCTGCAAGCCTTCTGTTCACTGAAGAGGTCAGCCAATGAATATGAAATGTATCATTCGGCTGAATAGTAACAGTCTTCTTAGCCTGAATGTTAATAAATGAAAAGCTTGCTTCAACAGGGTGATTCAGCAAATTAGTAAGCGTGAATGAACCTAGTTGCGCATTAGCACTACTGGCAATCGGTAATAAAAAACCAAGTGTAATTACAGTAAAAACCCGTATATTTATCATGGGATAATCTCTGATGTAGTTTTAATCGTAGTCAAGAAATTGGCTCCGTTGTAAATAATAATTCACAGTAGGATTTTTCTAACATTTTCTATCTTGGAAAACCAACTGGCTTGGTATTAGATCCACTTGCCTGCAACACCCTGTCCGTAACACCATAAGTCCATCTGTCCTTTTCTGAACATATGCATGACTTTAAGGTGGCATAAGCCGTGCGCGTTGACTAGAATCCACGCACAGAATTGATTAGTCTTATCAGCTTGTCGATATCTGACTCAATCCGATTGTACAGATACTTAACCTACCGATAGTTGAGAGACTTAGAGCAGATCTTCAGAAGCGTAGCGCTATATAAAGTTAGAAACAGGCTTTTGTATTCGTTTTGCAGCAGAGCAGGTTACCCACTTATTATAGAATTCAGGCAGGTTTATTACACGCAAGTTGATTATCTTTGTCCCAGACAATGTCTTTACAGTTTTTGCCCGTAAGATCAAGCAAGGAAAAATACGTTATATTTGCACACTCACCATTGCCTTCTATATATCTGTTTGAAATTTTAGCTGCAACAAGCAAGTGATGTATCTGATCAAAAGAAGCCATAACACTCGATTTAATATATGTGCCTGATGGCAGGTTTTTATCCACTCTCCCCAAGTTAAAACAAAACATTTTATTACACCACCCGTTGTACGGATTGAACGAAAAATGCCCCTGAAGATACGCCTTGGCCAACGCATTTATTCCTACAAAAGTAGTTGTATAATCCGCCTGTTCATGACAAATCCAGCCAGAGAGATACTCATGCCATGGAGGTCCACCTATTGAACATATTGCGTGCATTTTATCACCTTTAATCGCAATGTTTTTACAACTGTTCTTATAAGAACCACTTAGTGAATGTCCCGTTAGTTCCATAGTAATAGATTCAGAACCACCAAATACAACAGCACTTTTGTGTATTGCATAATTGAAACCAAAAAGAGAGAATTGCATAGACTTAATTGCCCCTACAGCATACACTCCTTCGTTTCTTACATTAACAGAGCCTGTCATCATTGCCGGAAAAGCATTGTTTTTTTCTTTCACTGTGAAACCTGCAAGCCTTCTGTTCACTGAAGAGGTCAGCCAATGAATATGAAATGTATCATTCGGCTGAATAGTAACAGTCTTCTTAGCCTGAATGTTAATAAATGAAAAGCTTGCTTCAACAGGGTGATTCAGCAAATTAGTAAGCGTGAATGAACCTAGTTGCGCATTAGCACTACTGGCAATCGGTAATAAAAAACCAAGTGTAATTACAATAAAAACTCGTATATTTATCATGGGATAATCTCTGATATAGTTTTTATCATAGTCAAGAAATTGGCTCCGTTGTAAATAATGATTCACGGTAGGCTTTTTCTAATCTTTCATTGTGTATCATTTACCGCTTTTGTAAAAAAGCGTATTTCCAATGCGGTCAATATCAATAATGGTATGTTTATCAGCTCTTGTATGGAAATCAAGTACATTTGTTGAGCCTGCAAGGGCATAATTTTGATCATTAAGCAGCTTTGGTTTCCACTGTTGCCCGGGAGTTAACCATTTACTCTCGGTGCCTATCGTAAATAACAGGTCTGTAGTGGGTACTGAAGACTTGAAATTGATGACTACATTGGCCTGATTGCAATCAGGAGCGTTATATTCAGTTCTATCAGAATAACCCCACAATTTATCCCAAAAATTATTTTTGACCATTGCAGCAGTACTAGGAGAGTCAACGATATAACCAAAATTTTGCAATCCAGAAGGATAAAAGTTCTGGGCACCATAATAGAATAAATGACTATCTGTCATCATGAATTTATAATGGACAAATATTTTTTTTCCATCTTGCCATGTATTATTATCTTGATTAAATCTAATTGTTGATATGTGTAAGTGGCCACAAAGTAATTTGGCTACGTTTGTTTGTGTAGATGGTGCTAGGGCTTTTGTTTCATCTTTAATTTTTTCCCATATTTGCGCAGGGAAAGAAAGTGAGCCATCGCCAAGTGCCACAGGAATTTTTGAGTAGGGTGAAATAACAATATTGACATTCCCTCCACGAATTAGTAGTCGTGAAAGTGCGCTAATAAAACTTGTATGAGGCACAAGATTACCGGAGGCATCTTTAACCGTATTGAATGGCCATGTATTAAATGAACCATTTAAACTTTGCTGAGCAAGAAATATACTTTTTTTTGCCTGTGAAAGCATTAAATATAATGCAAGATCCGATGAGTTTTCCTCTTTACCATTAGGAAGAATTCCTGCTCCTGTACGGCCTACACTTAATATTTCTACATCACCTGAACCTAGTGGAAGACTTGCATCAAGGTAAGGAGCGGGATTACTTTGTGTAATTTCTCCTCCCTTATAACTATATTCAATAATATCCAGAGGATATTTTCTCATATTCTCGTTAACATATTTCCAAAGCATGTTAGTAAATCCAAGCGTTTTTTGCGCTACTGGGCCATGTACAGTTGCCATAAGGTCAAAAACAGGATCATCATTTAAATAATCTGTTGAAAACATGTTAACCCCACCTGTCATTACTGAGGTGCCATCAACATCAATAATCTTAGAATGATTCCATGAAAAGCTCATGTATTCACCAGGCGCTCCTTTAGAACATTCATTTTCTGTATAAAATCCACTACAACTTCTCATACCCGCTAGATCAATTGACAAGTGAGAATTAGGAATATTTTTTACGTCTCTAGTGACATCTTCTAGCCATTGCTTGGTGGTTTGAATCTCTTCCTGTTGAACTGTCTTTTCTGACTGAGCAGAATTTTTTTTAACAGGGATGACGTATATTCCGTAGAGAATTCTCACCGTGATAGGCCGCCCTGATTTTGCAAGGGTGGTTAGGGCATCTCTGAAAGTGGATTTAAACCGTTGGTCTGGTAACTTCTCTAGAGTGGTGATATCTACAAACTTTTTAGCAGAGGTTATTAAATTGTAGATACTATCCAGATTGCGATCTGCAATACCAGTGCACATTTTCTGACTAGCAGGAATAGCATTATTAAAAGCACTTAAATGCTGGCATATCGCACCAGATACTTTGCAGTCCTGATCTTTATCGCAATAAGGTAAGCCAAAGTCCGAGTTAAAACCTTGCCCTGTATGGAAGTTATAGGTAGGTATGCTTTTTACTTGCTGCCCCCAAATATTTCCTGGATATAGCGTTAGAAATGATCCATCAGAACTAAATGCGTTTTTATAGGTTAATCCATAAGTAATATTTTCTAAGGGATGCCCTGGGCCATCTGCCTGTTGAAGCTGGCTATATATATTAGCTAAAACATCCGTCTCTGATGCAAAAGCGCTTATAGAAAAACAGGACAGTATAAGTAATAAATTTTTTATCATATTAATATATTTATCTATAGCATTGTAAACGGATAACTTTATTAGTTAACAACTAAATTTTCTAGGGTTATTAACCCGTTTTACATAGGTAAAATGCGCTTGCTATCCCTGTCCAAAAAGGTTCGTTTTCAGACAGGGGTGAAAAGGTTGTTTAAATATTAGCTTTATTTAGTTTTAAATAGGGCTATGCTTATGGACATCCTTTTTGAAAAGGATGGAGCAAGAAGATTCCTTAGGAAGTGGATTATTACGCAATTAATTGCTTGAGTGATTTTAACGTAGAAAGATTAATCTTTCTGCTTGTCTGCCAGATGTCATAGTTATATTGCATACTTAGCCAGCTTTCAGGTGTTCTACCTAGCACTTTAGTAGCCTTAAGGCCATTTCAGGGGAAATACGTAAGCGCCCATTCTTTCGCATATTGGACTTATTGAGTTTTTCTTATTTTTTTAAAAACCACACTACATTTCACCCCTGCTTGAAAGCCTAGGGCAACAATTCTTCTAATTGCTCAACCGTTTCCGCTGCTGGCAGTCTTTGCAGTATGTGAACGAAATGCTGCAAGGGCTTCAGCTCATGCACTTTAGCTGTTTCGATCAAGCTGTAATAGGTCGCACTGGCTCTGACGCCCTTTGGCATATCAGAAAATAGCCAGTTCTTTCTGCCGAGAACAAAAGGGCGAATAGCATTTTCAGCAGCCAATTTTCTGATCGATACCCGCCCATCAGTGGTTTCAAATTTTTTTTGGGAGCCAAGGCTTTGCTTGCGAACTTTCTAGTAATAGGCCTTAACAGACAGCGCTTTATTCCACACGAAACGCACTGCACCAAACTGGCGGTTTAAAAACTGTGCCTGTTCTGGTGTTGGATAGATACGTAACTTAGTGGCTTTCAGCATGACTTTTATTTTAGGCGCTCAATAGTATAATATCGTTAACTCCTTAATTATAATGGCTATCAAGGATTAAATATAAGTGAGTGAGCACAATAAAGGTTTGCTTCATGATTACCTTCTCCAAAGGCATAGTATAACGAAAATGGTTGTCCATTTGGTATTTACAACAAAGTACAGACGCAAGCTATTTGATGGCTATATGATCTAGCAATTAAAAGAGTCCTTCGAAAGCGCTTGTAAAAAACAATGGCTGTGTCATCGGTGCTTGGCTCTACTAGTTTCATGAAAGCCAAAATATGACTTAAAAATTATTTGTGATGAGTACTTTCAAAAATTTTATCCGCAGAAGCGGTCACAAAACCTTGATACAGTTCACCATTTTCCATTGGATAGCGCTTGGCAAATTCATAAAAACAACTGGGAATCTGTAAAGTCTTTCCATCACTAAAAGAAACATCTACCACATTGGCCATAGTTGAAGATTGTTCAAGCAACACCTCTGGTGAACCCTTGACTAAACCACCGCTTTCATTCATACGAAAGCCATGTTCCTGTAAAAATTGATTAACGCGCTCAATATTTGACAATACGGCTAAATGATTAATAGAAACCGTAAAGTGGTTAGGCCGGTACCCAAAGGCAGCTATCCATGCAGCATACTCGCTTTCTTTAAGCAACGTGAGGTAGTTTGTCGTTGTTATTTTCCAAGGGCGGCCGGAATAACAAAACTCTGGGTTTTCAACTTGATCAGCGTCAAGTTGTTTTATAAGAGAGGTAATAATTGCCTGAGCATGATCAGAAAGCTCCCCTACACGAAGTTCACTAATAAAAACTTTAGGTAATCTTTTGTCTTCATGCTCAAAGTGCTGAGCATTTAATTTTTTTACATTAAAATCATACGTGCCCGCCTGCTTATAACCTGCCTGAAGAAAAGGTTTGGCTATTTTATCAATATTGATTTTTTCATTGTTAAACGTACGAAGCGCAATGTGATCATTCACCACAACCCCTTCGTTAACCTGAGAAAATAAGTCATGAATGCGGCGAGCATCGGGATTGAGTTCAAGATAGTTTTTCCACATACCATCAAACAAAGCAAGACAAGATTGATTATTTAAAGGGGTAGTTGAATTAATTGGTTCCATGGATATTTCTCTGATTTGCATACAAGCTATTGATAATAATTCAGACATTAATCTGAATAATTAGATAGCTATATTACATTATTTATAGTTATCTCTGATGAATAAGTCTCTCTGTCACACTACATGCTTCATGAATTGATCGCAAGCAACTCTGCTGTAAACCTAAGTATTACCTGAAATTGACTCATACAAAAAACTGCTTTTAACTTTTTAGTGTACTACTTTCCATGTCTAGCTATTATGCGTTAAAGCTCTTCGCAATAGCTGACTATTACTCATCACTTCACCTTTAATAACAAATAAAAAAAGCATGCTCATAACAGTGGTTAGTAACAAGTTTTATATCACTTATTCAGGCATGGAGTTTTCGACACTAACATTAATTATCCAAGATAAACACAGAACACACGACTTAAATTCCTGACAAGAGCAACAAAAGTTTTCTGTTGCTCTTGTCAGTTTATGAACCGTCATCACTTTTACGACTGGCACTCACCGCACAACAACCTAATATTGTGCGATATTTGATTATTTCAAATCTGCTCTCAGAAGCGATAACCAAAGTTTACGCGATAAACCCAGGGATTAAGATTGGTTTTCACTTTACTGCTTTGCAAACCATCACCGGAAACTGTTGCATCAGTTCCGATAGTTGCATACATCACGGATGCATTGACCAAAAAGTTTGTATTGATGTAATAATCAAGACCAACCTGACCTGCCAAACCAACTGAGTCTGTTAATTTCAACTTGCTATATCCTAAATTTTTTAATCCTCTGTCAAGCTTTGTGCTAAAGAAATCGGTATAGTTAATACCCATACCAACATAAGGTCGTAGTTTGCTACTAGATTGAGAGAAGTAATATTCTGCACTAATTGTGGGTGGTAGCAGTTGGGTTGTGCCGACTTTCGTGCCATTTTCAAGCTTTAAAGCGTGAGTGAATGGAGTGGAAGCAAGCAGTTCCAAACCAAAATTATCTGTTACCATGTAGGTTAATGATACGCCAAGCTGTGTATCATCGTTTGCTTTGACCTCATGTCCGGACAAAGCTCCACGAGTATGCCCACTATCATTAGTTGGTGAAACCGTGGCTGAACCACCACGTACGATCCAACTACCTGCTTGACCGTATGCAACCTGTGCAGACGACTGATTATTCATATGATCATAAGATGACACAGGCATCGTATTTGCCTGAGCAAGGCCGATAAATGAAAGTGCAGAAAGTGTAAGACCACAGAATAAATAATGAGAACAGCGGCTCATAATAATCACTCCTCAAACTAAACAGCTATATTAATAAAATTGGGAAAATACAATTGATATAAATGCTAGCGCAATTTTAGCCAATATATGTTGCCATTAAATATAGTAAATATGTGCACCTAGTATTTTTTTCAAATTTCATATTTTAAAAGTCATTACACTTGTTTTACTAGATATAAATTGTCTCTTATAAAAAAGACCTAAAATAATAAAAAGAAAATCAATACTAAGAAATTACTATACTATACAGTTTGCGCCCGCTTAAATGTCATATAAATAGTATGGATATTTTTTTAATATGGCAAGAAATATATAAAAAAAATATTTAATAAGTCATTTAGAGTTATTGTTACTTCATTGTATACGGAGAAAAACACCATCGCCTGTTTATTAAAAGAAACCTGATAAACAGCTATGACTGTATTACCATAAGTTTACTCGGCTTTATTCCAAAATAATTTTGGCTAAAAGACAAGCTGGATTAAACTAACAAGTACAACAGGCTTATTTAGTTGTGTGGTGGTAGTCTTTCAAATTTACTTGAAGGAAGGCGTAATGGCTAGTATTGAGGTAACTTGTCGGAAGTGTAAAGAGTCTCAAGGCGTGATTAGAAACGGCAAAGCACCTACAGACATTCAACGTTTTTACTGTCAGGATTGTCAATACAGCTTTCAACTCAAATACCGCGACAATGCTAACCCGCCAAATACTCATGAACGTATCAGCAAAATGGCTATGAATGATTCAGACATCAGGGATGCTAGTTGCGTATTAGAAATCAGTCCTACAACGGTAATCAGTCATTTAAAAAACTGAATCCAGCTCAGGTGACCTCACTTCCTTTTGAGAAAGCCAAGGTAGCAGCCTTACTCTGTGAAATTGATGAATAATGGTTTTATGTCGTACATAAGAAAAATCAACGATGGCTTTTGTATGTTTGGGAACCATGCTTTAAACGTGTGGTAGCTCATGTATGTGGGTCGAGATCAGCCAGCACATTAATGAAGTTGCTGGCCCCTATTATTAAAACCTTATCCATTTGTTTATTACTGCACGGATAGACATGAGGCATATACAACCCACTTACCGAAAGAACAGTATGTGGTGGGGAAGTTCTTCATACAACGTAAAGAGAGGCAGAATCTGAATTTCAGGGCACGCATCAAGCGCCTAACGAGAAGAGCAATCTACTTTTCCCTATCAATAAAGTTACACGACAATGTGTCTGGTAAATTTATCACACAAGAACACTACCAAAGAGTTTAAGACATGAGCACAAACATTAACTATGAGCGGAATGTTAAAAACTAATCAAATCATTACGAAAGACTTGTACTCATTGCAGATTTTACTTTTTTCATGGCATTTTTTTCAAGCTGCCTTATGCGTTCTGCAGAAACACCATGCTTTTTCGCAAGATCATGAAGGGTTGCTTTGTTGTCTTCATCAAGCCAGCGGGCGTAAATAATATTACGACTACGCTCATCCAGTGAATGCATGGCATCCTGCAGGCGAAGTAAATTATTTTTTTTGTGAATTTCCTGTTCCAGTAATACTTCTGGGTTCATGCTTTGATCTGACAGATAGCTGACAGGTGCCTGGCTTGAACGCTCTTCAGTATCACTGTCATCAGACGTATAGTCAAATGCCATATCCTTAGCGAAAAGACGCCCTTCCATTTCGCTCACTGTTTCGGCCTTTACACCTAGATCAGAAGCCACAGCATTAATTTCATCAGGCGTGAGCCATTTGAGTGTTTTCTTTGCGCTTTTCAGATTAAAGAACAGTTTGCGTTGAGCCTTTGTGGTCGCGACTTTGACTATACGCCAGTTTTTGAGAATAAACTCATGCATTTCAGCTTTTATCCAATGTACTGCAAATGAAACCAGACGAACCCCAACACGAGGGTCAAAGCGCTTTACTGCCTTCATCAAGCCAACGTTACCTTCCTGAATGAGATCCCCTATATTCAAGCCATAACCAGAGTAAGTTTTAGCAATATGTACAACAAATCTTAAATGAGCAAGAACCATCTGGCGTGCAGCATCAAGATCATTATCAAAATACAACTTCTTAGCTAGAGAAAGCTCTTCATCAGCTGAAAGCACGGCTATAGCGCGAATAGACTGCATGTAAGCAGCCAGATCTTTACCCGGACTTAGTGACTCAACTGTTTGAAGACGTGTACCCATTAAATTACTCCAAAAAAATAACAGTGGCATAGTTTGATCATTTTTTTTGCTGGTGCAAGCATCAACGAAAAAATATTTCAATTAATCGCAGCTAGAAAACCCGCCAACCCGCAATAAACGAGTATAGTGCACCTCTGCTGAAATCAAGCCTGACAGACTTTGACAAACTAAGATATAAAAAAATCCCCTAGCAAACATTCTGTTATTGTTAATACTTCCACTCTCATAGTGAACAGGTATAATCAACACCTGTTCACAACTTGTTAATTCTTAGCGATTTCTTCCCTCGGCTCTTTTTCTTCAATCTGGGTATCTGCAAACAGTGCTTCAACAAACTCTTGAGAAGAAAAGGGTCGCAAATCCTCAATTTTTTCGCCAACGCCTAAAAACCTCACAGGTTTTTGCATTTTTTTCGCTAAGGCAAAGATTATACCACCTTTGGCTGTGCCGTCCAATTTTGTCAGCGTTATACCTGTTAACCGAACTGCTTCATCGAACAATGATGCCTGATTGATTGCGTTTTGGCCTGTGCCTGCATCTACCACCAGCATTACTTCGTGTGGTGAAGTTTCGTCTAATCGGGTTAATATGCGCTTTATCTTTTTCAATTCCTTCATCAAATGCTCTTTGTTGTGAAGCCGACCTGCCGTATCTGCAATTAATACATCATAACCACGAGCCTTTGCTGCTTCATGAGCATCGTAGATAACAGAAGCACTGTCAGCGCCACTTCCCTGCGCAATCACAGGCACATCATTACGACTTCCCCATACCTGTAACTGTTCGACAGCCGCCGCCCGAAAAGTATCACCGGCAGCAAGTATTACCTTATGCCCCTGAGATTTTAACTGACATGCCATCTTACCAATTGTTGTTGTTTTTCCTACGCCATTAACACCTACCACTAAAATAACATAAGGTTTTTGATTACAATTGATTATAAGTGGTTGTTCACAAGGCTCAATAATAGATAAAAGCTCTTTTTTTAATAATGCAACTAATGCATCAATATCTTTTAATTCTTTTCTCTTTATCTTTTCCGTCAGCTTTTCAATGATATCACGGGTCGCTTCAACTCCAAAATCAGCAGAAATTAAATGCATTTCCAGCTCTTCGAGCAAATCATCATCAATTTTCTTTTTACCTGCCATCAGTGTGGCGACACCGCCAATTAGCAAGTTTCGCGTTTTGCTCAGTCCGGAGCGCATGCGAGCAAAAAAACTTTTTTTCCTCTCCTGTTGATCTAAAGCGGGGGTGGATGCCTGTTTTTTGCTCTCTAAAATTTCAATCTCTGATTTTTCAGTTGCTTGTTCTGCTTTTGATCCGGAAATTTTTTCAGTCTGAACTTTAGTCGCTGAGATACTCTCTTTTTCACTACTGCTAATTTCTGGTATATTTTTATCGGATTTTTCAACAATATTTTTTGGAGGAATATTGTTATCTACAATCACATTTTCTGCATTGCTTTGTTTTTTCTCTTGCCTCTTTTTTCCGAATGGCCATAAACGCTTGCGGGGTTTAGGCGTATTATCCCGATTTGAATTAACCATTAATATTATCTTCAACCATTCACTGTATTCACAAATGTTAAATAAAGTGTCAATACTAACAGAATTACAGTAAATTTAAAAAGCGCCAGCAATATCAAAAAAAACCTTCACGCACTCCGGTGTAATTTTATAGATAAAAAACTTCATCTCCAAGTCACTTAAATTCTTCATAAACTGTAACTACCGATATTTAAATAGATGCAACTATTCAAACTTCCTCTGCTGGTTATCTTTCCAGTATTTTTGGCTCTGTTGATAAAAATTGGTAATCAACCAGACTACCTACAAAAAATAAAGGTGAAGTAACCATGTCTGACTTTAAAACAGATGGTAGTCCCAATAAGTCTGTGTCTGTTCAGAAAAGGACAGATGAACTGATGGTATTACGGACATGATATTGCAGATGAACTCCGTCCGGTACAAATCCAGTTTGTTTTCTGAGAGAAGATGCCGAGAAAAGTTTAACTTGAATAAATCTTTGAAAAGTGGTCAAGCATAACAGCAAGATCAGAAAAGCAGTCCAATAAGGAGCTGAAAATAGATTTTCCTATAAATATGACAACTATTGCTCACAGCCTGTGTGAAATCGTAACACCAGCACAATGAACGACACTCTAAACTTATCAGGATGTTTGTTGTCATAGTTAGTTCACACTGCAATAAACAGAACTAACCATGCTCACTCAAGTGCCTTCTTATTGGGCCATAAATAACCTTTCGCCTTTTTTTAGGAATAAAAACAATATGGTACTTACAATCTAGGCGAGTATGAGTAATACTCCTGATATCTCGCATCGGTTCGCCCTTATTTTGCTTTCAGTTGAGAAAAATAAGGTAATTATACCCAATATCATTGTGGGTTACCCTGGCAGAAATGAGTGTTTACCTGCAATCAATTATAAATAAGTTACAACTTAATTTTGTAACTCTTATGTTTTTAGTTTGAGACTTTATTCTTGTTTGCGATAACACCGAAAAATTAAACATACAAATAAGTATAAATACTTTTTTCGTATTAAAAAAATTGACTACACTGCGATAAAAGTATGATGTTTTGCGGGGTTCTAACCCCCAAATAAATAAATCTCCAGGAGAATCACAATGAAAAAAATACTTTATTTTATAGCTTTTTTGTTAACTATTCTGACATATTCAGGCAACTCAGGCGCATGTCGTGTATTAGGCTGTGCATGCAATCCAAAAAAGCCTCATTGCATTATGAGTTCCTGCAAGCCTTACAGCAATAGTCATACAATAAAGTTTCAGGGCTATGGCTGCCAACCATAGCCTGACAGATTTGTTACATAAAATCTGTTCATGATATTATGTTTGAAACAGGTTTTCATATACTCAAATTTTTTTCTTACATTTCCAGAATTTTTTTATATGATTTAATTCGTGCGTAATAAATATCTAGCGTTTTTTATAGGCGGTTCCGTTTCAAAGAATTAAGTAAAGTAAGTGTTTTTAGCTTCTACTCCCTCAGAAAACGAACTGGCTTTGCACCAGATGCACTTCGTGTGCAAGACCCTGTCCGTAAGACCATAAGTCCATCTGTCCTTTTCTGAATATACGCCTAACTTCAAATTATTTAATGGTGACATAGGCTGTGGGCTTTCACTGAAATCCAAGAACAGGATTGAGTAATCGCTTCAATGTGCCGTAATCTGATTCAATCCGGTTGTTCAGATACTTAACCTGTCGGTAGCAGAGAGACTCAGAGAAGATGCCTTCTTCTTTTAATGTCTTGATCGCACTATTGCATGCCTTATCTTTGTCGGTGTTTAAGGTGTTAGAATGGGTAATCCCCCCAGAAAATAACCGTATTTAAAAGTAGACTGTTAAGCAATGAGAAAAGAGGTATGCGATGAAGAAGTCACGTTTTACTGAAACACAGATTATTAATATCCTGATCAAAGAAATATTTTATTCAAACCGTTGAATAGGTAAATATCATGGAAAAAATAGTTCAGCTTATTAAGATAGAAAAAAACAAACTTGAAGAGTGTCGTTTTTTGTCTTGGTTAAGTAGCTCAGATATTTCAATAGATGAAAGATTGTCATTCACACCTTTAATGCTATTTTTTATTATGGGCTTTAAAGATCTACTATCTTGCATGTTAATTGAAAATCCTAAAAGTGAAATTGAGAAAAGCATTTCAGCTCATTGTAAAGAAGATATTGAACATTGGAAGTGGTATATAGAAGATTTGAATCAATTAGATTATTCAGAACTAGGACGGAATCTTTTTAACTTTACATCATTGGTTTGGAGTGAAAATACTAAAGAATCACGAGAGCTTATATATAAAGCATTTAACTATCACTATACAAAACCTACACCAGTTATCGATCTTATTTTGATTGAGATAATGGAAGCCACTTTTGGCTCTTTCTCAGAGTCACTGAAATTATGCTCCAAGAAAAATCCAGAAATTCATACATTAAAATTTTTTGGGAAAACACATCAAATTGCTGAAGAAAATCATACCTCAGGTAACTGGCTAGAACATGGTGAAATTAATAAATCTATTTTAACAATGAAGCTAAATAAAAAAGAAAGCGCATTTGCAACAAAAATGACTATAGATATATTTAGTGCTTTTGGGGAAATGTTTGAAATGTGGTATGTGCAAAAATCCATTATGGTGAATTTCAAACAAAAACCTACTGACTATTGTTCTGAACGCCTTTTTAGTTAATAAGCTACTCGATAGCTAGGGGGGGGAAATAGATGTATAACAAATGATTCGAAGGGCTAATCCTCCCGTAAAACACTTATTTTGCTGGAGGATTACCTCAAAAACTGTCCGAAGTATTGCTTTAACAATAAACAACAAAAGCACACTCATGACAGTAGTTAGGGACAGGTTTTGGTATTAGTTTTAATGAAAAGGGAACGGTTGTTATGAAAAAGCCTGAAGCCCTTGTATTGCAAATGTGCTGCAAAAGCTACGGGCTCTTTCGTATGTATACTATAGTTTCAGCACTGTCAACTCTTCGAGTTTCTGCTTTCGTAAAGTGGCATATAGCCATACATCAGCATTCTTAAATAGCCAGTCATAAACGCATGCGCATAACTATATGCCATATAAAAAAACAGCTCCTACTCATTATTTAGCTTGTTTTCAAGGTAATGAATATTAACACCACCACGGCAAAATCCAGGGTCTGACATTAACCTCTGATGAAGAGCTGTGGTTGTTTCTACTCCATCAATAATGAGCTCATCTAGAGCTTGTCTCATGCGCGCTATTGCAGAGTCACGGGTTCTTCCCCATACAACAACTTTTGCAATTAAAGAATCATAGTAAGGTGGAACAGTGTAACCATGATAAAGATGAGAGTCTACGCGAATGCCATTACCACCTGGAAAATGCAGTTGTGTTATCTTGCCGGGAGAGGGCATGAATGTTTCAGCATCTTCTGCACAAATACGACATTCAAAAGCATGACCTGTAAAGGTGATATCTTTCTGACTGTAACTCAGTCGCATACCTGATGCAATACGAAGTTGCTCCTTGACGATGTCTACTCCGGTAATCTCTTCGGTAACAGGGTGTTCTACCTGAACACGTGTATTCATCTCTATAAAATAAAACCTGTTATTTTCATATAGAAACTCAAAGGTTCCTGCACCAGCATAGCCAATTTCGCTACAGGCTTTGGCGCAAATTTCAGAAATTTCATTGAGTTTGTCATCAGGAACGCCTGGTGCAGGTGCTTCTTCAATTACTTTTTGATGTCGTCTTTGTAACGAACAATCTCGCGTACCCAGATGAACAGCGTTGCCATATTCATCTGCCAGTACCTGTACTTCTATGTGTCTTGGGGTTTGCAAAAACTTTTCAAGATAAACTGTATCGTTATTAAATGCTGCTTTAGCTTCAGCTTGTGTCAGTTCAATTGAGCTAATAAGCTCTTTTTCCTGATGAACCACCCGCATACCACGACCGCCACCACCACCGGAGGCTTTGATAATCACAGGGTAACCTATTTCAGTGGCAATTTTTAAGTTAAGCTCAGCATCATCGGTTAATGCATCGTTTGAGCCTGGAACAGTAGGTACTCCGGCTTTTTTCATAGCTGCAATTGCTTGTACTTTATCACCCATAATACGGATAACATCAGACTTGGGGCCGACAAATCTGAACCCACTGCGTTCTACCTGTTCAGCAAAGTCTGCGTTTTCAGACAAAAAACCATAGCCAGGGTGAATGGCCGAAGAATGGGTTACTTCTGCCGCACAGATTAGTGCCGGCACATTTAAATAACTTTCAGAGGGGCTACTCGGTCCGATACATACTGTTTCGTCTGCTAAACGAACATGCATCAAATCCTTATCTGCCTGAGAGTGAACAGCAACGGTTTTAATACCTAGCTCTTTACAGGCTCGTAATATTCGCAGTGCTATTTCACCACGGTTTGCAATTAAAACTTTTTCTAGCATAGTAACATCACATTCTCAAAACCAATGAGATCTTCTGTATAATTGTGAAAGCTAATTATATAGCCTCTACTAAACAGACAAGTTTGCATGTATAACTGATCAGGAAATCACAAAGATCGGCTGATCAAACTCTACAGGTTGACCATTTTCTACCAAAATAGCTTCAATGACACCTGCTTTATCAGCTTTAATCTGGTTCATCATTTTCATGGCTTCAACTATACAGAGTACATCACCTTTCTGCACCTTTTTACCTGTTTCACAAAAGGGAGGGGCTGTTGGAGATGGTGAGCTGTAGAATGTGCCTACCATAGGTGACCGAACTTTATGTCCGGCGATCTCATCCGAAGAAACTGCTGATCCGGTTGCAGTAGCGGGTGCTTCCATTTTCTGATTTTCTACAGACGGTACTGGTGATCCTGAATGTACCGCGGGAGGGCCGGCTGTATAAGCTATCTGTTGAGCTACCTGTGTATTAGAGTAACGACTAATGCGAATAGACTCTTCGCCCTCTTTTATTTCCAGTTCATCAATACAGGAAGACTCAAGCAGATCAATGAGTTTTTTTACCTTACGAATATCCATACCAAATTTTTAAATACCTTATTTAAGCAAATATAACCAAAACAGTTAAAGGGTCAAATGTTCAACAGCCACCTGAAGTGCAAAGTCATATCCTTTTGAACCCAGTCCACAAATAACGCCCATAGCAATATCGGAGAAATATGAGTGATGGCGAAACGCCTCCCTTTTGTACACATTAGAAATATGGACCTCAATAAATGGGGCTGAAACACATCCTAGAGCATCTCTTAATGCAATACTGGTATGAGTAAACGCTGCCGGATTAAAGATTATAAAGTCAATCGATTCCCTTGAAGCAAGATGAATACGCTCAATTAACTGGCTTTCAGCATTACTCTGAAAACATGCAAGATCATGCCCTGCCTGAACAGCCTGCACCTGCAACCGCCGGTTGATATCATCGAGAGTATCACACCCGTACTGATCCGGTTCTCTTTGGCCTAAAAGATTCAAGTTGGGACCGTGCAACACCAGTATTTTAGACATATTCACCCTATGTTAAATTTTTTCGTATACATTCTGACGCACTATCAGCCAATTGTCCATATTGAAGTGTGTTATTGCCATTTAACAGCGTTTTCAGCGGAGTTAACTGTAAATGTCAACAAATTTAACATCTAATGGTCAATAAATCTATCTGTATTAACTTTCATAACTGCATAAAGCAAGCTGTTTTTTAGATTTTTCTATCAGCCGCTGTATCATAAGACGCAACCCGTTTCCCCTTGTACGGCTCAAATGCTGTACAAGACCTAGCTGTTCAAACCAAGAAGATAAGGGGGAGTCAACAATAAAAGCAGGTGAGCGATTATTGACTAAAATCAACAACACAGTGATCAGACCACATATAACGGCAGAATCACTGGTGGCCTGAAAGGTCATATTATTCGTATCTTTATCATAATGCTCAACGAACCAGACATTGCTTTCGCATCCTGGCACTAAATAATCATCTTTTTTCAGCCCGTCAGGAAAGGGAGGCAGCTTTTTTCCTAACCGAATTAACTCTCTGTAACGGGATGACCAGTCATGTTGCTGTAACAGTAAAACAACAGACGGGTGATCTGGTAACTTTTCAGGCCCTGATGATTGTTTTATGGGAAATTCAGTCGTATTCTGACAATAATCATGGTTGCTATGCAACTCTTGCAGTACTTCTTGTAATGATGTCAAAAAAAATTCAACTTCTTCAATGCAAGTATACATTGCCACAGAAACCCGTAAGGTACCCTCAATACCCAGTGCTTTCATTAATGGCATAGCACAGTGGTGTCCAGAGCGTAACATAATACATTTTTGGCTCAATAACAGGCTTAAATCCTGATGATGCCCCATATCTGAAACAAAAGAAACCACACAACAGCGGTTATCTCTATCGCCAATTATCTTAATACCCTGCAGTTGAGTTAAGCCATCATAAAGTCGTTGCAATAACATTGTTTCATGAGCCTTAATAGCTTTGCGATCAAAAGATTGCAGATAATCAATAGCCTTTGCAAATCCTATCACTGATGCAATATTAGGTGTTCCCGCCTCTAAAAGAAAAGGAAGTGAATTAAAATGAGAACCCTGCTCAAAGCTAACACTGGTAATCATACCGCCACCAGTCTGGTAAGGCTGAAATGTTTCAAGCAACTCCTGTCGACCATAAAGCACTCCAAGACCATTAGGGCCGTATATCTTATGAGCAGACAGTACATAAAAATCACAACCTAGAGCCTGAACATCTATCTCAAGATGTGAGCCTGCCTGTGCCCCGTCCACTAATACAACCGCACCAGCTTTATGAGCATACTTAATGATATCCTTAATTGGGTTAATGCAACCCGTGGCATTAGATACATGAGCAACGCCTACAATACGAGTACGTTTACTCAATAGTTGTTTAAAATCTGTCATGTTTATTGATGCATTTTCCGTCAGGGGAACAACTTTTATAACTGCACCTGTGGCTTTTGCCACCTCCTGCCAAGGCACAATATTAGCATGATGCTCAGACACCATTAAAATAATTTCATCACCATGAGTAAGCTGGTGTAATCCCCAAGCATTAGCGACAAGATTGAGCGATTCGGTTGCACCTTTTGTCCATATAATCTCTTCTGGGTTTTTAGCATTTATAAAGTACTGTACCTTTTGACGTGCAGATTCATACGCTTGTGTCGCCGACATGCTGACTAAATGAGATCCCCTGTGTACGTTCGCATTACCGGTTGAATAAAATTCAGATATGGCATTAATCACACACTCTGGTTTATGAGTTGTTGCCGCATTGTTTAAATGAATAACGCCTGATTTTCCATCAACTAAAGACGATAGGTCACCACAAGACTCACGTGCAAACACGGGGAAATCTCTACGCACAGCAGTGATATCAAAATTTCTTTTTATCGTGGTCTTTTCACTCATACTGCAACTCCTTTTCTGAATTACTTTTCACACAGCCCTGCTTAATATAAAGGCAAAAAATTTGATATCTGGTAAAAAAATTATACATATAGCTAGAGGGCGTTGACAATTAAATGAGAGTTTTTTTGATATTTGGCTATCATCGTGTATTTTGATGGTGATAATTCCTCAGATGGTATTGCGTAATGACGAGTGGGACCGTATTAAAGACCTTTTCTTGGGAAAAGTAACAGATTGCAGATTGACAGCAAAGGATAACTGCCTTTTCTTTATAGCAGCGGTAATCCCCCCAGAAAATAACCGTATTTAAAAGTAGACTGTTGATCACAGCCGGACAAGCTTTTTGAATATCGTCAAATAAACACATTATTTGAGAGCTTCAGTTATCAGTATTTACTGGCTGATAAGTGGTATGGTTCGAATAAAGTCGTACAACTGGCGATCCAGTCAGGTGCTGAGCCGGTTATCCATCCCCGAAACAGTAAAAAAGAGCAGCGCTCTTATGACAAGCATATTTATAAAGAGCGCAATCTTGTAGAAAGGTTATTTCTTAAACTAAAGGGCTGTCGTCGGGTGGCTACCCAGTATGAGCAATTAGGCCGTAATTATCTTGCTATGCTGCACATCGTAACTTCAATGGTATGGCTGGCTTAATTGTCAACACCCTTTAGCACTAATCCAAGCATTTACATATTGTTTCTTTCAATATATTTAACCAAAAATATGACAAGTTGAGCAAAGGGAGAAATTATTAATAATAAAATAAATTGAGTTCCGTAATCAGCAACAATTAAATCAAAAATTTTTTTATAACTAAAAACTGTGAAAAATAGTATAGTCAACGTAAAAATATACTGAGTTAGTTCTCCAATTACTGAAGCACCAAAGCTCCTAAATAAAAAATATTTACCTTTAAGTAAAACTTTCCATTTAGATAACAAATAAACATTAAGCATTGAGCCAACAATAACTCCAAAGCCGGCCGAAAATGTCACTCTAAATGTTTGGCCAAGAACAAACTCATATGCCGACTGATGTGCCCAAAATGCTGGAGAAGGTAGTTTAATAGAAGCAACGCAAATAAGAGAAAATATAAACCCACTGATAACCATTAGCCATATTATTTTTTTTGCTATTGATAGTCCATAAATTTCGGCAATTATATCACTCAACATATAACGAAAAGGTATAATAAATGCCACCGTACTAATAATTACACCATGTATTTCAGTTATTTTATATGCTAAAACTACACTTGATAAGCATACTGTTAGCAAGAGAAAAGCTAGCGGAAGAAGTAATTTGTATTCTTTCTTTGTAGTTGCCGATTTTTTTGGGTAAAAACTACATGATCTATTCTTGTCATTAGTTTTATTAATTAAATGCTCCATTTGTATCTATCTTTTTTGGGACATTTGTTCATTTTGAGATGTTATCAATTCCGATGCTGCGGTATACCCGACAGTTTTTGCATCTTCCGGGCTCATACTGCTAATAAATTTTTTATCGTTTATTAGTTCATTTGCTGTTTTTTTAACTTTTGTGGCTATATTTAGATGAAAAATTGAAAATACTAATTTATTAATTTTTCTACAAAAGGATAAAGAATCAATCTTTGTTTTTGGGCGGTGTTGATGCTCGCATGCCCAAAATGTTAGTAGACGGACGTCTTCTCTGGAAAAACAATTAAGCAACTCATCGCTATCAACAATATTTTGTATATGCATGGTAAATGAAATATTTTTATTCCTTCTCTGAATAACGGCTTTGGGAGCTTCGTCAAGTCTTCCTGTGATAATATCCGTTACCTTATATTCCCCCAGTCTTGCATTTGCTATTTTTAATTCACTGTAGAAGTTTGCAATATGCTGAATTAAAGCCCTAAAAAATATTGTTTTACTGTTTTGTGTGCTCATTTTACAGCTCTCTGGGTTAACCATAATTTACTTTTGCTTGCACGAGTACGCCATGCCACTTGTCTTGCAAAGCAAAGGGTTTTATAGGGGAGCATATTGTATCCGAATTTAAAGATCGTAAAAAGAACTTTTGACCATCAGAAATTACTTGCCTAAATATTGCTTCATCGCTACCTTGAGTCTGTGCTAGAGCGTAGCATCCATTTTTTACTGGTTTTAACGGATCAACAATTATGATTGTTCCTTTCGGAAATACGGGAGCCATAGATGTATCCGTTAATTCTACGGCAAAACTTTTAAGGCTGGCGTTAACCTCCGCTCTGTCAAACACTGTAAACGCCTCTGGTTTTGTGTTTTTTAGAGTAACTTTTTTTAGGCTATAAACAGGGACTCTGTTGCAAGCTGTAGGTTCAGATATAGATCTTAGCCAAGGAATTTCTTTCTTGCCTGTTAACTGCTCTAGGCTAATAGAAAAAAAAATTGCGATGGGCTCTATAGAAGAGTTGTGAGGATTTTTGCTTTCCCCTGAAAGTATACGATGTATGTTGGCCTGAGGTACTTTGGTTTTTTTGGATAGATCAACAGCTTTAATGCCATGGTTGAACATCAAAGCTTTTAAGTTTTTTTCAAGAGTCGAAATCATGGTAACAAACATCCTTACTTTAGGCAGTAAGTGGTATAGTTATATTTAAAAAAATTGTGCTTTTGCCCATTTAGTTTTCTCATAAGAATCATACTCCAGCACCTTATAATCAAAACTCATCAGGTTAAGCCCATGTAATGAAATCATTATAACATAAAAATGAAATTAAATTCCAAATAATATTGACATTTAGTTCAATTTGGAATTTAATTCCAAAACAAATATAGAAATATAAAGAATATGTTATGAATTTTCAAAATTGTTGTTATGTCGTAGGTAATACTTATCGAGAATTTGCTAATTTTTCCAAAGGCATTACATATAATTGCTTGATAAACAAGGTTAATGCTTCTGAAGTTGAACTTAAAAATACCTATCTAGTTTTAGGACAAAGCGTAGGTAAGCAAAAATATGATAAGTACTTAAAAAGAGTCGATTACCTAAAGCATTCGCATAACCGTGAGTTTATAAACAAAGATTATTATAAGTAATATGTCGTTAAAAATGACTGGGTTATTCTCAATTGAATTTAGATTGTTTTGAAAACCACATTATTTAAAAGACCCTCAAATAGTTTTAGGAATTATTTATGTTTGAAATAAATCATATAGACAGCCCAGCAGGCTGGGATAGTAAAACGCTTAATGAAAACTCACCAAAATGGCAATATCAGCTAACGTTGTTGGATCAGCAAGAAATTGATAATGCTTTAACTTATTTAAAGTCTAAACAAACAGATAACTATGTTTTTAATTCTTCTTATTTCCCTCTACCAAAATTACAACGTAAATTAAAAGAAATTTCAAAAATTGTTGAAAGTGGTTTCGGCGTTTTTTTGCTGCGAGGAATACCCGTAGAAAAGTATAGTAATTCCGATCTTAAGTTAATTTATTCAGGTATAGGTTTATATTTTGGTCGATTAATAGCTCAGAGCAAAACAGGTGAACTTATTGGCGATGTAGGAGATACCGGCAAAGCATTAACCGATAAAACAGGAAGAGGCACAACTACCAAAGACCCCCTTCCTTTTCACACTGACCGTTGCGATGTAGTAACATTATTTTGTTTACGACAATGCAAATCCGGAGGACAAAGCCGTATTGCAAGCGCAATTGCCATTCACAATGAAATTAAAGAAAAGCATCCAAAATTGATAAAATTACTTTATCAACCATACCATCATGCTCGCGCTGCTTGGGAAACGGATGGTCAAAATCTTTTCTATCCTCTTCCTATTTTTTCCAATTATCAGGGCTACTTTGCAATGCGCTATCTGCGTCATTTTACAAATATTGCTCAAGAAATAAACGGCGTTCCGAAGATGAGCTTAGAACAAATACAAGCTCTTGATCTTATAGAGCATCTAGCATCCCAACCCAAGTTTTGTGCCGAAATAGACTTCAAGCCGGGAGATATTCAAATTGTAAATAACTTTGTTATTTTACATTCGCGAGCAGGATATGAAGATGACAAACACAACAAACGACATCTCTTGCGTTTGTGGTTGTCAACTCCTAACAGCAGGCCTTTATCTCAGGAATTTAAGCCTCTTTATGGTAATACCAAAGCAGGTGCATTGCGCGGAGGTATCCCAACGCACGAAATGGAAACGAACACAGAAAAAGCATTATGAATCAAAAAGAATTGTTAAATAAAGCAAAAAAAGCAGTTAGCATACCTAATGAATTTAAGTTAGTTGAACATGAATTAGTTAAGCATGACAAAATACCGATTTATCGTTTAAGGTTTGTAAAAAATATTACACACAATATATACGGAGCAGAACATTTTAGTATCACGATGGATGCTAAAAACTATAGACTTATGGGATTAATGTTCCTGGATAAATCATTAATATCCGATAAATATGTAAACGAAGAGCAAGCAAAAAGCATTGCGTTTCAATTTATAGAAAAACATGCTCCCGATCTTATTGATACTGTTGAAGTGCGTTGGGTGAGACCTACAAGAACCGTAGCTTTACATCCGCCTCATGATGAAGGGTTCAAGCTAAAAGACGGTAGTGCCATTACCGGAATGAGGGTTAAAATATGGGTTAATAGTACTCAAACATATGCATGGGTTATTATTGGGGCCTCAGGAGATGTTATTAGCTTTGAAAGAGATATTGTTTGGGATTCAAAAAACATGTGTCGCTCTACAGAGAAGTGGTTACACGATGACTGGATTCAATCTAACAACCTAAATTATGCCGGAGTTTAATAATTGTCCGGATTGCTAATATTAAAATCTATAGCTTTATTTGGGTTGGGTCTTTGGTTGTTAATTGCCGCGCTAAATAACTTCCTGGATCCGAATACTAATAGGCATTTATTAGCTGAAATGTTCTCTATGGAGCTTCTGAAAAAAGAAAGGCTACCTCTAGGAAAAGGCTTATTGTCCCGAGCTTGGAATAATAAGTTTTTTATTAAATACATTCTTATCATTATTGCCGTACTACAAATTTTAATTGCTTGCTTTTTGATTTTTACGGCGACCATGGTTTTGTATACGTCTGTATTTAAAACTGAATCTGTCGAAATAAGTATTAATATTGCAAATTACGCATTATCTTTTTTTGTTTTTTTTGGATTATATTTTTATGCGGAGGCCTTTGGTTTGGATACTGGATTAAGCTTTATCGAGCACAATTTACCCACCTAGCTCTATTGATTCTAGGCCTAATAGTTGCAATTTTAATTAACACTCACCTTTAAATTAAGAATATTTACAATGATTAAAAGTAAGAAAAAATTAATGATAGCTGCCGTATCGTTATTTTTGTGTATGATTTTTATAGATGAGGCTTCCGTTGCCGTAACATTGCCCCAAATCCAAAAAGACCTTCAATTGTCTTTAGTGGGAACTCAATGGGTAATGAACGCAATGTTTCTACCTTTGGCTGTGATGGTATTGTTTGGAGGAAAATTATCAGATTATATTGGATCACGCAAAACATTTTCTATAGGAATGATTATTTTTTTTATTGCCTCGATAGTATGCACATTCTGTCCTAACGGTTCCATATTAATTATAGGCAGAGTGTTTCAGGGCATAGGAGCAAGCTTTATGTTGGCTACATATGCCGTATTGATTAGCCGATTGTTTCCCGTAGAAGAAAGAGGATTGGCATTAGGTTCTTGCGCATCTTACGGTTCTATATTTTTAGCTTTAGGTCCTCTGCTTGGAGGTGTCTTTTCTCACTATTTAAGTTGGCGGTGGGTGTTTGCTTTAAATTTAGCTTTGGCTCCGGTAATTTTGTGGATGGTATACAAGTGTGTTGACAGCGATGAAATTAACTCGAAGCATAAAGAGTCATTTGATGCTGCCGGCCTAATTTGTTTTTTAGCTGGGTTTAGCGGCTTGGTCTATTCCCTAATGCAAGCTGTAGTACTGGGATGGGACAGCGTATTAATTAAAGTAATGATTAGCGTTTCAGTTTTATTATTAATCCTTTTTATCTTTATTGAACTCCGCGTAAAATCTCCGCTAATTGACTTGAAGCTATTTAAAAACAAAACATTTTTATCAGGTAATATAATTTTGTTCTGTACCCAAGTAGTTGTTATGTGTCTTACATATTGGTCAATTTGGTTGCAAACAAGCCTGGGAATGAATGCATTTAATGCTGGTTTAGCTTTACTACCTGCAGGATTGCCAATTCTTATAATGGGTAAAGTCGGCGGTATTTGGTTGGGTAAATATGGTCCACGTAAACCTATATTACTGGGTAGCATAATAGTACTTTTAGGTATGATAGTCCTTGCCTTAACGGCAACTCAAAATAACTATTTATGGGCGTTGTTAGGTTTTTTGGGTTATGGTATCGGGGCTCCGCTTATTATTTCTCCGGCAATAGCAACTGTTCTAAATAGCGTTTCTGATCATCAAAAAGGCATGGCAGCCGGAGTTCTAAATACCATGCGCCAACTGGGAGGAGTTTTGTGTTTTGCCGTAATAGGCGTAATTATAACTAACTATGTACACATAAAAACACTTCATTTGCAAAACACCTCCGATATTTTAGCCCAAACTTATAGCAAAGGGTTTAGCTATGGCATGATAGTCTCCGGCGTATTTGCTTTAGTTTCAGTGTTGTTTGCATTTTTTGGTTTAAAGAAGAAATAAAAATAACTTGTACTTTGCTAGAGGGCGCTGACAATTAAGCTAGCCATACCATTGAAGCTACGATGTGCAGCATAGCAAGATAATTACGGCCTAATTGCTCATACCGGGTAGCCACCCGACGAAAGCCCTTTAGTTTAAGAAATAACCTTTCCACAAGATTGCGCTCTTTATAAATATGCTTGTCATAAGAGCGCTGCTCTTTTCTACTGTTTCGGGGAGGGATAACTGGCTCAGCACCTGACTGGATCGCCAGTTGTACGACTTTATTCGAACAATACCACTTATCAGCCAGTAAATACTGATAACTGAAGCTCTCAAACAGTGTGTTTATTTGACCATATTCAAAAAGTTTATCCGGCTGTGATCAACAGTCTAACTCGGTTGCCTCATACATCAACAGCTGCATGAATCTTTGTGCTCAGACCTCCCCTGGAGGGGTCTTCTGCCTCTTGATCCGGCTTTTTTATCCCAGCATCCTAGGTTGATTACACCCCTGACTAGGCTATTTACTTTAAAGAAAAGGGCAATTAAATATGTGTACTTTATTGCAAAGGCCAAAAAACAATTGTCGATTATTGGTCTCAAGGGTATTGAAGAGTACAAGATTAAAGTTCACAAAATTTTTTAAAATTATTGCAGCGACCACAAATAAAAAAGAGTTCGAAAAGCACAACGCTATAAACATTGTGACAAGCTGATGGAAGTGGTGGGCAAACCGACAGAGACTTTGGTGTTGTAATTGCTCCTTTTGTTGGTGTTAGCACCTGCACCTGCGCAATCCATGCGCAGGCATTAACAAGTTCGCAGAACCTTACCAGATGCATGGTATGCAGGTAAATATTATACACAAACATACTCCTAACAGTAGTTAGAAACTAGTTTGCGTATTATTTCTTTTTTGTCGTTTGAGTCAACTTCAGGTTTTCAACTTTTATGTGCAGAAGAAGATCGTTGGCAGTTACCTGACCAGTTAAATCATTCTGAGTAACATTTATGCCTTTTTTCATGATTTTTAACTCAGGAGATGTAGATTCAAAACCTAGCATGTTTATGGATATTTTTGAACAATAAAGTGGGTGAACACTAAATACATTACACTTTAATACAGCTGTTGGCTGAGCATCTCTGTCCCGACGATCCTGCATATGAAAAGCCAAATTCAACTTACCATCTGTTTGCTTGAATGGGCTTATTACGATAGTAACTCCGTTAATCACATGATTAAACTGAATTTCACCTGACTGCTCAGTAAGGCTCCCAACATCAGGAAAATATAACATCATTTCCTCTGGCTGTTCTTTGCGGGATATCATGGTACATCCCTTGTTTGTAATAAACGTATCTTCACTCGTTATTTCCAGTTTTTCCAACGCCTCAATGCGATACTTGGTTTTTAGCGAGTCATCTTGCTTGGCTGCCTTTAGTAAATCTTTTTCCCGAGTACTGAGGGTTTCAGATTTAATTTGTTTCAGAGTCGGTTGCTTTTTGAGCTGGCGCAACATCTTATGATAAGCTTCACATGTTTTATATTTTTGTAGCTCTGGTCGCATCTCCTCTCTGCCTTGCTCTATAAGAGTCGGGGTTAGCTCTGTTATCATTGCTTCCGTCTGCTCCTTAAACCTATCCATTTCAGAATTTACTAAAGTTGTTATTTTCTCTACCGTATCTTTTTTTACTTGCTCAGACTGAATTAACTTTTGATAACTATCATGCAGATTCATGACTGTTATTTCATAGTTTCTTCGTATTTGATACAAATTTGAGCGATATTGATGAGCAAGATTTACTAATTGATCATGCTCTAAATCTTTAATTTTTTCCAATGTTTGTGGCGTTTTCCTAGGCAAGCATAAGCTTAAATGACGCACTTCATCAGATAAGAAATAAGTATCGTTACAAAACTTGCATTTGCGATATTCCAATAATTTCTTTTCTCCTCCAGGGGTTGTACCAATGGCAGAACATTCAGACTTATGAGTGGTCAGTAATTTTGAACGGGGAAAGACCAAACTGCAGTGTTTGCACTGTTGGAACCTTTCACTACACTCATAAAGATGTCCTCCGTATTTGGTATCCTTGTCTTTTTTAATAGCACTGAAATGGCCTGTACCCCGCTCACGCTCATAATCAACTCTATATTGGTGGCGCAGTTTGTTCAGTTGTCGGTCGTTTTCAGTGACGTCTCTGCTTTCTCTGTTTACAAATTCTCTCAGTTGTCCAAAAGTTACGGTTTCCTCACAATTTTTTGAATAAGGACAATGAATTTTTACATCATCAAGCCACTGCTCAGTACGGCGAGCTCGTATTGGTTCATCAATACGCGGGTTACCCGTAATTTTCATCTCTGGATCTGCTTTAAATGCCTCAGCGTGCTCCTTGCAAAGTACATCAGACTGCTCAGTAGTTACCTGATAAAGATTTTCTGCCAGATCTACGCAGTAACGGCATATATTGTCTGAGATGGCTTTATTAACCCACTCGCCCTGACCGTCTACAAGTTTAACCGGATAGCCTGCGAATGAATACCTAGTTTGTGGCACATCAGCATCCATTGCCTCCTCAGCGGTGAAAAGAAATGTCGTTTTATCCGAGTTAACTGGAGTTGCCATAATTGTTCATCCTTGTTTAGAAATCAGTTTTATCACTGAAATAATAGAAAAAAAATACTCTCAAAAGTTCCCATTGTTGCACCAGAAAACAAATATTCAGTGGCTCTGGCATTGATAAATACAGAGTTAGAAGCTCATTTAGGTTGAATACTTGAGTAAAAAATACATTACCGATTGTTTATTAATGATGGTATCCGTAATGACGGGCAAAATTAAAAAATGGCCTGAGAGTTTATTTGTTTTGATGTGTTTTTATTATTGTTAGGAAAAGAACAATCCTAGCTGTTTGAGAATAGAAGGAAAATTCATTGCGGACTTTTTGCCAAGTATCATTATTATTCCTATATAAAGCGTAAGGATAGCGACGGCAACAGCACTTTTTATGGGCATGGCTAAAATAAAGACATTCAGTTGCGGAGCTGAACGGCTGATCAGTGCAATACCAAATTCTGTGATAAACATACAGATAATAATTGGTGCCGCAAGCCAGACCGCCAAGGTGATAATCTGATCAAACTGATTGAGTATAAAAACAGTTGTATTGGGTTTTAGTTCCGGATAAAAGCTAAAAATCGGCCAAACATCGTAACTGAGGAATATGCTTTTGAGCATGATCAGAAATACGCCACTAATGATAAATACCGTGGTGAATGTTTGTGAAAATAGTATACCCATAGGTGAAGACTCTGAACCTGACATTGGATTTAAGCTCGATGCCATTGAAGCACCTCGCTGGTTATCCATGAAAAAACCTGCAGCTTCTATGGCCCAAAAGGGAATATTGGCTAAAAATCCGATCATTACACCGATAAACACTTCTTTCATGATTACGGCAAACATTATCATGACTCCGGGACTGGTTTCCGGCGATTGTACGGATATCACGGGAAACAGAAAAATAGCCATACCGCCGACCAGACCATTGCGGATCATCGCACCGCCAATAAGCTGTTTATTTAACAGAGGAAAAGAGGCAAATGCGGCGGTTAAACGCACCATTGTTATTGTATAAATAAACAGATAGTCTTTTATATTGGCAATAATATCTTCAATAACCATTTACTTTACCAAAGGTATGTTTTGCATAATTGCTAGGGCAAAGTTATACACTTCTATGCCCATCCAGCGTGCGGTGATAAAAATACTGACGACAACCGCTATCAGTTTAAAGGCAAATGGCAGGGTTTGTTCCTGAATTTGCGTTAAAGCCTGCACCAAACTCACCAGCAAACCGACTCCGGCGGCAGCAATGATCGGTGGCATGGATAATATCAGTGTCAACATAAGTGCCTGTGCAGTCATGTTTAAAATATCGCCTTCAACCATGAAACATCCTTGTTTATATTCTGTAGTATTTGTTATAAATAATTTAATTATTTAACAGATTACTGGTAACTTAATACCAGACCGTGGACAAGCCTTGTCCAACCATCAAGCAGTACAAAGAGTAACAGTTTAAATGGTAGCGATATGGTCATTGGAGACACCATCATCATTCCCATGGCAAGCAGTATATTTGATACAATAAGGTCAATGATGATAAACGGCAAATAAAGTAAAAAGCCAATCTGAAAAGCTTTGGTCAGTTCGCTTAACGCGTAAGCTGGCAAAAGTATCATGATACTGTCTGATGTAAGTTCTTCTTTGTATTCAGGTGGCCAGATAGATCTGGCCGTTTTAAGAAAAAACTTTCTTTCACGTTCGTTGGTGTGTTTTTTAAGGAAATTACGATAAGGTGTGGTTGACTCTTCAACGGCTACCTGCCATGAGTTATCTTTTAAACTGATTTCTTTGTCTTTCAGATTTTCATAAACCTCCATGCCAACGGGTGCCATAATATAAATTGTTAAGATAATAGCCAGTGAATTAAGCGCCATATTTGGAGGAATTTGTTGCAAACCTGTCGCATTTCTTAAAATGCCAAATACAACCATCAGTTTTAGAAAGGATGTACCTAAAATAGCAACAAAAGGCACTAAGGACATCAATGCCAGCGGTAAGATCAGATAAAATGGGGTAGAAAGATCAAAGTTCATTTCTGGTGCATTCCCTGCAAAAGTTCCTTATTAATGGTTTTTATATGCAAAGACTACAGCATACGGGTAACTCTTGTGCCTAACTGTCCGTTAATATCTACAAGCTCACCTTCTGCCAGCGGCTTTCCGTTAGCATGGATAATCACAGGGTTTGCTAAAGGCCTGTTCAGCTGAAAGGTAAACCCTGGTACACATTGCGACATATTACCAAAGGAAATCTCCTGTTTACCTATATCGAAAGTCAGCTGAACCGGAATGGCATTAATATCCATCGACCCTCCGGAAGCTGGGGCTGGCTTTGCCTGTTTTGGTGTCTGATCGTTTTGAGCTTCAGGTGTTTTATCATCGTCACCAAGAATATCGTCTAATTCATCATCGAGATCATCCAGATCACCAAAGTCATCTAGATCATTGTCAATGTCATCGCCCATTGGAATCTCCATACTGTTTTCAAGTGTAATGGTCTGGTTGTTGATGTTACCAAGAAACCCGATCCGGTCCGAGAGTCTGATAAGTATCTGTGAGCCGTCTTTGTACCAGTTTTGATCAAACAGAATAATGTCTTGTGAACGTATTTTCTGTAGCCGGGTCGAAGACAGGCGGGTTCTACCTGCCTCAAGTGTGGCGATAACCGGTGTACTTAGCAGCACATTGCTGACAGACTCACACGGTAATTTGTCTATCCAGGCTTTGTTTTGATTATTTATTCCCAACTGAGCAATATGTGTCTTTCCATTGATTTCAATGGTTATATTAAGGGCAGGAACAATTATATCTGCACTGAATTTCAGCCCTCTTAGTTCAATATCTTTTTGAAGAAAAGATTTTAAATCATTTAGCGCTCGGTCAAAGATAAGATGCAGGCATCCCATGAGAACAGGCTCATTGAGTTGCTCTAATACATCAGCAATTATTGTATTTCCTATCTTAATGTCAGCAAATACAGAGCGACTTAACAGGATAAAAGTATCAACGCCTTCAATTCGTAAGTGCAGGGTAAAATCCATTAATGGCGCATTGCTGGCAGGGATTAAACAAAAAGTAGCAGGAATGTCATAAATCTTAGATGCAAAAACACCCTGGCGACCACACAGCAGATTATCCGTATGCATTTGTTCTGCTGAGATTGAAGTGAGTTCCAGAGGCTTGATGGCCATAATTTGCATTATTCCTTATTTATTTTTTTATTATGATATTATTTTGTATACCATAATCGGAAAATTATATCTTTATTATATTTTATTCATTTTCGCCTTCTTCACCGGTGTACTCATTTTTAGAGCGTCCGTCCTGTTGCTGGCTCATGTCTCTAATATCAACAGAAACATCATCTCCTAATTTATTTTGTAGTTGCGAAATTAACGACTGTTCACCCTTGCTAAGAAAATTAAAAGAATCAGCGGATGTGGTATTAAACTCAACCATTATTTTTCCGCCATCTTTACGAATGGTAACATCAGTTCCTGCTAAAAAGTCCTGATTGAAAGCAACTTTTACCTCCTTTGTAGATCCGGCTTCTGCTAGCATAATACGATCAACAATTTTATTGATTTTATCTACAGCATCAGTAGCATTAGTTTTTTGTACGGTAGCTACCTCCGCTTTACCTGCCATTTGAATCTTATCTGCTCGGATGTCCATCCCTTCTGATGAATCTTTCATGGATCGCAGTAATTCCTGAGGGTTTTTGTCTTCTTTTTTTCCTTCAGTCTTTTTCTGTTCAGCTTCTTTTTTATCCAGAGCTTTGGAGAAATCATCAGCATCCTGATTGTCAGCGTTAGTATTAGATGCTTTAGATTGTGATTCAGGTGCAGGTGCTGATCCTCCGCCGATACCACCAATATTGCTCATATTATATATTCCTGTATTGTTTTTATTAATTATAACTCTTACGTTAATTTTTTATTGTTTTGCGTTGCCAGATGCTGAACTAACTTTTGTTTCTTGGTATAAACTCTTCCAGTTCAAGCTCCTCTATGCGTGCAGCTTCTTTTGCTTTTTCTTGATCTAGGACTTTGGTAAACTCTTCAAACTTTTCAACCATTTGCATTGCTTGTCTGTGTGCTTGTCTGGCTTCATTTAGCTCTTGTTTGCACTCATCTAGTGCTTTATTGGCTTTATCTGATTCTTCCTGTAAAACACTGTCTTTTTCCCGCATGAGTACAACGCGTTGTTTGAGTAAGTTCAGCTCCCGTTCTTTAACTGAAGTTTCCATTATCTCATCATATAGACGCTTCTCTTCTGCTGTTCGCCAACTGATATGATCTACCAGTGCCTTTTCTTTTTTTTGAACCTCTTTCACCGCTTTTTCTACACGATACTCGGCAAGCCGAACCTTTTCGTGAGCTGACTTTTCACGAATTTTTTTGATGCGAAGCAGGTCGTGTAACATAGTCTGCTATACCAATTTTTTTAATTGTTGAGCATTGGTTTCAAAATCCTGAAGTTCGTCTGTCCTTTGTTTCAGGTAGTTTCTGATAGATTCGATTTTAGCCAGTGCCTCATCAGCGAGTTTGTCTGAACCTTCTTTATATTCGCCCACTTTAACCAACAGTTCAATATCTTCAAACTTGGCCATCAGTTCACGTATACGTCCGCTCGCTTTTAAATGTTCTTCGTTAACGATATTATTCATTACGCGACTTGCACTCGCCAGTACATCAATAGCTGGATAATGGTTGGCGGCTGCCAGCTTTCGGGATAAAATAATATGCCCATCCAAAATAGACCTGGTTTCATCAGCTACCGGTTCTGTCATGTCATCACCTTCCACCAGTACGGTATAAAATGCAGTGATAGACCCTTTATCAGACATGCCCGTTCTTTCCATAAGTTTTGGTAGTGTGGCAAATACAGAAGGGGGAAATCCTCGGCGAGTGGGTGGTTCTCCGGCAGCAAGTCCAATTTCACGCTGGGCACGGGCGAATCGGGTCACTGAGTCCATTAAAAGAAGAACCTTTTTCCCTTGATCACGAAAGTATTCTGCAACTGCAGTTGCTGTATAGGCTGCTTTGGCACGTTCCATGGAAGATTTGTCAGATGTTGCAACAATAGTGACTGATTTTTTTATACCCTCCGGCCCCAAATCATGCTCGAGAAATTCTCTGAGCTCTCGTCCCCGCTCACCAATAAGAGCAAGCACGGTGACATCGACTTCCGCGCCCTTTACAAGCATTGAAAGTAGTGTTGATTTACCTCCACCAGCCGCAGCAAAAATACCCATTCGCTGACCTTCACCACAAGTTAACATACCATCAAGTGCTCTCAGGCCAAGGGGGAGGGGGCTGTTTATTATCTCGCGAGTAAGAGGATCAGGTGCATCAGCATACACCGGATACCAAGCATCTGGGGTGATTTCTTCGTCAGAATCCTGGTGAAGTGAACGACCCATCCCGTCAAGTACTTTACCCAATAAATGTGGGCCGACAGCAACATGGTGAACTCTGCCTGTCGGAATAACCTCGGTGCTACCGGAAATACCCACAATGTCACCAAGAGGAGTGAGAATGGCATCATAGCCTTGGAATCCGACAACTTCAGCATAGCTGCCTTCGTTTTCACCAGGTGTTATAAGCTCACAAAGCTCCCCCACTTTAACATTAGGAACAGCCGCTTTAATGATCATACCCTGAACTTCAGTTACCCTGCCTCTAATGTCAATTAGACGGCTGCTGTCTACAGCATTTTGAAGGGCATCAGTTAAATAATTAAGTGCATCAGTCACGACAGATCCTTCTGTCTGTTATTATTATCATATGTTTATTTAAAAAGTGTAGCTGTTTAAATTAAATAATGTTTTTGATTTGTTTTATCATAAAAAAACGCCTCATCAGAGGCGCTTTTTTATGGAACTGAATATTTACGTTAAACCATCATGCCCATGTCTCCAGGAGGAGATGAAGGTGGATTTTGTTGTTGCTGCTGTTTCTGTTCAACAGCTACCGGGTTAGAAGGATTTCCACCTTCGCCTGTTACTTCAGCGGTAACCCATTCAAGTGTATTAACAAACTTTTCAAGAATTGTTTCAAAGGCACCGTAATCGATACCGGCAGTCATTGATCTAATGAGCAGTATTTCACTCTTGTCATGATTGAGAGCCATATAGGCACCCTGCATACTGTGGTGCTGAAGATTAATAAACATAACTTTGTCTAATAGTTCAAGTTTATCAGATTCCTGTAAATGCGTTTCCACAGGGCTGACGGATGATACAAAGACTAACGCTTCATCTTCTTCAAGATATTCCATATTAACGATAAGACTATCATCAAAACACAAACCACAAGCGCCGTGTTCATTCAGAGTCAGCTCACCAAGGCCTATTCCTTCGGCAAATCTCTTCAGGTTTTCTTCTACATTTTGGCGATGAGACATTGAGTGAATCCTCCGGGATTTCTTATTTTTTCATTGTTACCAAAAAGGGTATTTCTATTAAGTATATATAAGTTTCAGATATCTCCTTATTATTTATTTTATTAACATATTTTACTGGATATTTTAAGTGTTGCTTGAGTTTAAGGGCAGAGTTGAATAATCTTTGTAATCGTTTATGGTTGGTAGCCTAGTAGCAGTTGAAGTATTGTGGGTTTTAAATGAAAAAAAAAGAAGCTTTGGATAACAACAGCTTTTCATTCATGAAAGAAGCGTTTCGTCTGGCAACGCTTGCTGATCAGCATAATGAAGTACCGGTAGGGGCTGTAGTTGTTTATAAGGGAAAAATTATTGGCAGGGGATATAATCAGCCTGTCAGTCAGTCTGACCCAACGGCTCATGCTGAAATCCAGGCATTAAGAGATGCGGCAAAAGCCGTTAATAATTACCGCCTTGTTGACTGTGATTTGTATGTGACCATAGAGCCCTGTGCCATGTGCGCCGGTGCCATTGTGCACAGCAGAATCAGAAAAGTGTGGTACGGTGCAACCGAACCCAAAGCCGGTGTAGTCTCGAGTCAGGGACTTTTTTTTCAGCAGCCGTATTTGAACCATCAGGTGATAGTGCAGGGAGGAATCCTTGAAAAAGAGTGTGGAGAGATAGTACAAAACTTTTTTCAACGAAGAAGAAAAGAAAAGCGTGAAAAACAGTTGATGTGAATAACGCCCTCTCATGTATTAGCTTTAAGTGTTTACTTTGACTGTGGATTTTATTCGTTTTTTGTATTAACTTTCGTTATCATGTGTTGCTCTTGTGAAGTTAAGTATTATCCTGGGGGGGGAAGACAGATACGATGAAAGTTTTAAGCCGAAAAAGTGACATTTCAGAATATCGTTCCGTGCAGTTAATCAAGAGACTGAGAAGTGTTTGTCCTCAGATCAGCTCTCTTGATATCAGGCAGGTATATTTTGTTGAAGAAAAAACAGTATTGGTAAAAGAACAGGAGAAGATGCTGTCTTCCTTATTAGATGCGACGCCTGTCATGCTTGCTGAGGTGGACGGTCGTCATGCAAAAAGTAATGAGGGCATTAAAGGTAATTCTTTTTTTTTAGTCACTCCCCGCAAGGGCACGATCTCCCCATGGTCAAGTAAAGCTACAGACATTCTTCATAATGTGGGCTTGACGGGTATTGAGCGTATTGAACATGCTCAGACCTACCTGATTGGTTATGAAGTTTGTGCCGAAGAAGAGTTTTATATCGAAGAAGAAGTATTACATGCCCTCAAAGCCAAATTACACGATCCGATGACCGAGTCAGTGTGGACCTCAACAGATGAGGTGTTATCTTTATTTATTCATGATGAGCCAAAACCCATGACTACCGTGCCTGTATTAAACGAGGGCAGGCAGGCTCTGGCTGAAGCAAATATAAATCTTGGGCTCGCACTTGCTGATGATGAAATGGATTATCTTGTTGAAAATTTCAGGAAGTTTGGCAGAGATCCCACTGATGTTGAATTAATGATGTTTGCACAAGCCAACTCAGAGCACTGTCGACATAAGATATTCAATGCTGTCTGGACGATTGATGGGAAAAAGCAGCCATACTCACTGTTCAAAATGATAAAACATACCTTTGAAAATTACAGTGATAATGTGTTATCAGCTTATAAGGATAATGCTTCTGTTATCAGCGGATCTGTCGCAAATCGGTTTTTTCCTGATCCTGAAACCCTTATATATAAAACGTCACATGAACCTGTTCATATTCTCATGAAGGTTGAAACCCATAATCATCCGACAGCCATTGCACCTTACTCGGGTGCTTCTACAGGCTCAGGCGGCGAAATACGCGATGAAGGTGCAACGGGAATGGGCGCAAAACCAAAGGCAGGTTTAACCGGATTTTCAGTATCAAACCTTGCAATCCCCGGCTTTATTCAACCTTGGGAAAAACCTTATGGCAAACCAGAAAACATTGTGTCTGCACTGGATATCATAATAGAGGGTCCTCTGGGTGGGGCAGGGTTTAATAATGAGTTTGGTCGTCCGAATCTTTGTGGTTATTTTCGAACCTATGAGCAATCGATCAAAAATGCTTCAGGAGATATTGAAGTCAGAGGCTACCATAAACCCATTATGCTGGCTGGTGGCTTAGGCAATATTCGTGAATCGCATGTTAAAAAAGAGCCTTTTTCAGCAGGGGTAAAGCTGATTGTTTTAGGTGGTCCTGCCATGAAAATTGGGCTAGGCGGTGGTGCGGCTTCCTCAATGACGACAGGAACCAGTGACAAGCGTCTTGATTTTGCTTCTGTGCAGCGAGATAACCCTGAAATGGAACGACGCTGTCAGGAAGTCATAGACAGTTGCTGGCAACTAGGTGATAGGAATCCAATAGCGTTTATTCATGATGTAGGCGCCGGCGGGCTTTCCAATGCTTTTCCAGAATTAATTCATGACGGAGGTTGTGGCGGTCACTTCGACTTGCGAAAAATACCGAATGATGAAAAGGCCATGACTCCTTTGGCTGTATGGTGTAATGAATCACAGGAGCGTTATGTGCTGGCAGTTACATCAGACCAACTGAAAATATTTGAAGTCATTTGCAAAAGAGAGCGTTGTCCTTATGCTGTAGTAGGGGAGTCAACAGCTGATGATCATATTAAAGTCTCAGACCCTTACTTCAAAAACAGTCCTGTTGACTTACCATTGTCAGTACTTTTAGGGAAAACACCAGAGCTTGAACGTGTAGTGAAACGTAAGCATCATTCACACTCAACACCCGACTTCAAAGAGGTGAAAATTGAAGATGCACTGGCAAGAGTGTTAAGGCTGCCTGCAGTTGCTAGTAAAAGCTTTCTTATTACTATTGGCGACAGAAGCATTACAGGTCAGGTGGTGCGTGAACAAATGGTAGGTCAGTGGCAGGTACCGGTAGCCGATTGTGCTGTTACCTGTAATAGTTACGATGGTTATCACGGTGAAGCAATGTCAATAGGTGAGCGTGCACCAATTGCCTTATTAGATGGACCAGCTTCAGGCAGAATGGCTGTGGCAGAAGCTATTACAAACATTGCAGCGAGCAATATCGGAGAACTGGAAAATGTTAAATTGTCTGCTAATTGGATGGCTGCGTCAGGTCATGGTGAAGAAGATTTGAAGCTTTTTGACACCGTAAAAGCGGTAGCAATGGAGTTATGCCCAGAGTTGAATCTAACTATTCCTGTTGGCAAAGATTCTCTGTCAATGCGTACTGTATGGCAGGAAAGAGGTGAAGAGAAAGCGGTTACAGCACCGCTATCTCTTGTGATATCAGCCTTTGCGCCAGTTAAAGATGTGAGAAAAAGCGTTACTCCACAGTTGCGTACTGATGCAGGTAATACCCAGTTAATCTACATTGACCTTGGCCGAGGCAGTAATAATTTAGGTGGTTCAGCACTAAGCCAGGTTTATAACCAGACGGGAGGAAAGCCTGCTGACCTGAAATCATCGAAAGACTTAAAGAGTTTTTTCTATGTAATTCAATCCCTTCTTGAAAAAAACCTGCTTTTAGCGTATCACGATCGTGGTGATGGTGGCTTAGTAGTCACACTGTTAGAAATGGCTTTTGCAGGACGAACAGGTATTTCTGTAAACCTTGATCGTCTGGCGAATGATAGACATGATTTGTTGCCGTTGCTTTTTTCAGAAGAACCTGGTGCTGTGATTCAGGTACAATCGAAATATAAAGGTCAGGTGATGGATAAGTTTGCCAAACATGGTCTTGGTAGGTGTACACATATTCTGGGGTCTTTGGCAGATAGGCAGGCCATTAACTTTAACTGGAATCAGCAGTCTCTTTTATCGCGTAACCGAATTTACTATCAGCGACTATGGGCAGAAACCAGTTATAAGATTCAGGCACTTCGTGATAACCCCGAATGCGCACGACAAGAGTATGATAATTTACTGGATGATTCAGACAAAGGGCTACAGTATTCACAGATTAATTATGATCCTCATAAAGATATTTGTGCACCTTTTATTGCTACCGGGGTCAGACCGGAGGTGGCAATACTTCGTGAGCAAGGTGTCAATGGCCATGTAGAAATGGCAGCGGCTTTTGATTGTGCAGGTTTTAATGCTATAGATGTGCATATGAGCGACCTGATTGAAAAAGGGCATGATTTGTCTCGTTTTAAAGGTTTAGTTGCTTGTGGTGGCTTCTCATATGGCGATGTTTTAGGTGCAGGTCGTGGGTGGGCCAGTGCAATTTTGTATAATCCGGAGGTCAGAAAAACTTTTGAATCTTTCTTTCACCGCAAAGATACTTTTTCTCTTGGTGTGTGTAATGGTTGCCAGATGTTGGCACACATTAAAGCATTGATTCCCGGTGCTGAAAGTTGGCCTATCTTTGTTCGAAACGAATCTGAACAATTTGAGGCAAGAACAGTCATGATTCGCATAGAGGAGTCAAATTCAGTCTTTTTCCATCAAATGAAGGGTGTGATGTTACCGGTAGCTGTTGCTCATGGTGAAGGAAAAGTAGCGTTTAATCGTGTTGATATGCTTAGTGACTTAAAATGTAGAAATCAAATTGTCATGCGTTATACAGACAATTGTGGACGAATAACAGAGCGGTATCCCTATAACCCCAATGGTTCGGAGGAGGGTATTACTGCTCTAACATCTCAGGATGGAAGAGCCACCATTATGATGCCTCACCCTGAACGGGTATTTCGTGATATCCAAAACACATGGAAACATACGACTAATCAGAGTCAGCGGGATGATGCACCCTATTTGAGAATTTTTCGTAATGCCAGAGTTTGGGTAAATTAATACCATTAACGCTGACGTTTAACTGCTGTTAAAGGTAATAACATTATCCAACACAGACTCTTCCCGTCTAAGCAAATACAGGTGCAATATCACCGAACATTGTAATAAATCATCTTGCCTGTGGTGCAGGCGGGGTGGTCCATTGGGCACCGTCAACCTATTCTCTTTAACGTCAGGAAATCACATCCTGCTTTTTTTAGTCGCAAAGCACCTACAGGGAACTTGATGCCAGATGGCAAAAGCCTTCTTCTGGATTTCTCTTCTCTGTGCTGCGAGATTCGTATATCGACCTCCATCCACCGAGAAACAGTTACGCATAATACATAATAACTTCAGCTTTCGCCGAGCGGTGGAGACTCTCTTTATCTTAATCAGCGACTTCTCTCGTCTCGGAGCAGATTCATGTGTATTCTCTATCCGAGCATTACTCTTTTTTCAGATACTGCTTACAGTTGGCGATGCAGAAAAACTTGTCGTAAGAAGTCAGCATGTTTTTGTAAAGGTGTTTTTTTCTTTATTTGCCTTTCCCATCAACTTCCAAACTGAAAAATACGGTCTTCATGGATTGCTGTTTTGCTCAGTGCTTCTCACTGATTTAAACGATACTGAAGGTTTTTTATGTATTTTAATGCTTTCTTATTTACATCTGTAGGCGTATAGTTTATAAACTACTTTCTGCGGTTGTTTACCTTCATAAAAGACATTTGTTAATGCAGAAAATATTAATATTCATCTTTTTATACCTTATAAGAATAAGAGCCCCAATTTGGATATGGCAGAGCAGTGTTGGAAGGTGATGAATACATGGATAGTAAATGGTATTTTCTTCCGTTCAGCAACAACGTTGCAAAGCGCCCTTTATGTAGGATTTTAGTTCGTTTAGGGGAAAATAAAGCTCTGTTTTTTTAGTCGTATCAATGACGATTTTGACCGCATCAAAGCCAAACTTTTATTTGGTTGATCTCTATTTTATAACTTTCAAGATCTTTTATTTATTTATAAATAAATCATAGCAGCAAGGGTTTTTTTGTGTTTTTAAGACTAGTTAAGTTAGTTGTTTCCGTAACAACTCTGGTGAGTTATTTAACAACCAGTGTTGCTTTTGCACAAAATTCAAATGCGCATATATCTTCGGTCAAACACCATTCATCGACGAGCAAGGCAGCACCGATGTCGGTTGCTGCTAAAAAAACACTACTAAAAAAGCTCAAGCGTCTGGTGGCCACAGGTCATAATCATTTTACCTCTCAGGCGAGCAACGGGGGAATGAACGCAGCGGTGTCGGTCAACCCTTCTTCACTGGCACTGACATTTTCACAAAAGCTCTTTTCCGTCAACAGTTCACCGACCTCAAAAACTACACTACCAGTTAGCATTTTCCTTGGTGCTCCTACCGGTTTTAACCCGACAACCCAGCTGTTGGATGACTACCCCATTGATGTGAATATTCCTTATATTCAGCCACAAGAATCCAACAGTGGTCATACTTATTATACCCTATCTATCGGGGGCAGCAGCTATCCGATGATAATGGATAGCAAGCAACAGTTTCAGTTTATTTATTATAAAAAGCCCGATATTCATATTACCCATCAAAGTGATGATACCATTGTTGTCACCCAGCGGGACAACTCAACATATATCTTCAAAAAAGTGAACGGCAGTGCTGCCACAACTCCATATCAAGTGGTGGCTAAAATAGGGCCAGATGGCAAGGTCATTTATTTTCAGTATGCCCACAGCGATACTCAATCTAGTATTACGCTGTTAAATTCTGATCAAAAAGTAGTGGCTAAAATTAACAAACAATCTGGTTCTGCCACGCTGTTCTACCAAGATAAAATGGGTCATTTTCAGCACTTTACACTCCGTAACGAAAGCGACGGTGTAAGCATTACCAACCCGTTAAACGAAAGCACATTACTCACCTTTGATACCGATAAAAAACCCACTAAAATTACTCTGGCCGATGGAGCTTATTACACCATCAACTATGGTGTGCTCTCTGGCTCTCACTATATTGTTAGCGGTTACACAGAGCCTGTGAATAATCAGACGCCTTATGTTAGCTCTTATACAGAACACTTTAATAACAGTCACGATCAGGATATTACCCGTACGTTCAGCGTTAGCAGTACAGGTAATAATTTTTCCGGTAATAATATACAGTGTGATGGTAATACGTTTGCCCATGTAACATCAGCACAGGACTGGTTAATGGAATGCGGATTTCGGCATCAGGGCGCACCCGTGTATCGTTATAGCACCCTTGTAGGGATGAAAATTCCAGTCTTTACCGGTACGTTAACACCTTCGCCAGAAACAAAACAGATCAGCCAGAGTTATAATTATCTGCATTTAAAGGATCAGCAAACGACTTCAGTCAATAATATAACCCTAACCCGCGGGCAGACTACCTATGGTGACAAGATTACTTCTGCCTCTTCGGTGGCTGATCTATCCCAGCACTATAATCTTCCCTCTGTGCAACAGTATCAGTTGTACGACGCCACTGGAAACAATTCGCTGTTGCAGGTGCAAAACTTCAACTACAGCTATGACTCAAAGGGATTTCTGGCGAAAAAAATTGTACAAGACAGTCACGGTAACCTGAACACTGAAAACTACACGACGCTACCTGGTGTTTATCACCCTATACTGCAAACCAGTGTCGCTCAGATTAGACCTACAAAGCAGGCAGGTCTGCAGGGAGAGGCACCTACCACACTCACCACAATTTACAGTAAACCCAGTGTTATCAGCAAATCCATAACAGTGGGAGGACACGCTTATACGGTTAACCGTGTAGCGATTCCCGGTAATCAGATACTCTTTAATGGCAAGGTAATCAGAAGCAGTACCGTAACTTATAATACTGAACCCACAGCGATGACGTTTGCCATGCCAGTCAAAACGACTGCCACATTGCCATCCATGGGACAATATGTCAACAATACCTATACGATCAGCAATAGCAATAACGTCTATACGATCAGTAACACAAAACAAAGCCTGACCAGTGACACACAAGGTAAAGCTCCTCAACAATTACCCGGAACCCAAAAAACCTATAATCTGTATGGCGGGTTAATAAAAAGTGAAGATCCGGTCACCGGAGATATTGTCACTTACGACAGTTACGATGCTCTTGGCCGTCCGGTGCAGGTTAGTTATCTACCTGCAGGTAATGCCGATGACAAGCAAACTTATCGTTATCAGTATGACATACTCAATGGCGCACAAAACGCGGGTTTTCGGGTGACCATGACACAGCTGATGCCCACCGGTAACGGCAAGGGCGTGCAGCTAGAAAAAGAATATGACTCGCAAAACCATGTAGTCAAAACGCTACAACAGCTTAAAGACCGTAGTGGTTTTTACGCCACTGATGAGGCTTTTTATAATCTGTCCGGTCAGATCAGCAAAACCATTCATTATTATTATGATGAAAAGGGACAGGTTCATCCGCAACAATCCCTGTATTTTTATAACCGCTATGGCAAACCCACCGCCGTACAGCACCCCAACGGTAGCACCAGTATATCTGTATCAGATTCTTATCATTTGCGAAAGATTTCTTATACGTTATTACCTACCAGTCAGGTAATAAATAATCCGGATTCTCTGTGCTTTGATCCGTTACAATCGACGCCTGATCACAGGGTTAATACCGCCTGTCGGGTAGCATCAGTTCAGGTATCACAGTCACATTCGGTCAATCAAGGCTCGGCCAGTCGTCCGGTGTTGTTTCACGATGTGAGCTATAAATATAACTTTATTACTGATCCGGCTTTTACCACAACGACAGCTGATGGTAAAAAGGTACCATTGTACGACAGTGGAACAAAAAAACAAATGACGACCGTGTTTGCAGGTACCGCTAAAGGTCAGGCGCCTGACCCTCAGGCACTGGAATCGCTGGCAGATACCATTAAAAACCAAGCACTGGCTAACCCTTCAGCCACACAGGCAAGCACTTTTGTGGTGAGTCATTTCAATGCAATGGGACAGGTCTTGTTCTCTGATGCCTATCATGCCGGAATGGAAACCCGTAATGTTTACAGTACAGTCAAGCCTGATCAGGTGATTGCCTCCACGGTATCGACCCGTAATACTGATGGCAGTGTGACACCGGTGAGAACCACCTACAACACCTATGACGCTTATGGAAATATTATCAAAACAGAAGTAGCCACTGGCGCTTATGACCCTTCGGCTCAAAAGGTACTGGTGGGTGAAAGAACGTATACATCACTGGGCTTTTTATTAAATGCCACAACCATGGTGGGAGATAAATCTCATCAGGTGAGCATGACATATGACACAACCTCTGGTTTTCCGACCAAAATAACAGACCCGTTGGGTAATAGTATGACTATTACCTATGATACGGTATGGCATAAAAAACCACATACCGTGGTATCTGAGACGGCAGACGGTCATACAGATTTTACCCTGACCTATACTTACGATGCTAATGGTAACCTGACCGATCTGAAAAAAACGAGCGGGCAGAATAAGCTGATCAGCGAAATGGCATACACCTATGATCCGGTGAATCAGCGGTTACTGACCACAACCATCACTCACCCTGACGGTAGTCAGCGAATCTTATCCGATGAGGTGAACAATTATTTTGTACCAGTGAGCAGTACCTATGGTGCTCCAGCGGAGCCGGTGTATACAAAAACACCAGTAACCGATGCGCTGGGATTGCCGGTTAGTATGAGTTATAAGGGAAGCGCAGGTCAGGTATCTCTGGGAACTGATTACAACCCTGATTTATCGGTGAAGGATAAAACCATTAACAATCAGGTGACCAATAGCTATATCTATGACAGTGTTGGTAATTTGGTCAGCATTGCCAATGACCTGAACGGTAAACCTGTTCGAACGTATGGTTATGGTTATAACACAAAAGGTCAGGTTTCCACCCGTACTGCAAAAACTGAAAAAGGTGTCAGTACCCAAACATACACCTATACACCGCAGGGTCAGTTATTGCACTTTACCTGCAACGGAAAAGAGTGCCCTCAGAATCTGTTCAAACAACCGGTCAGTGCCATTGATTACAGCTATCAACCTTTATTTAATTCACTAAACACAGTGAATGAGACGCTCAACGGTGGCAATAAACAGCTAATTACTTACAAGTATAAAAACACTGATCCGACACAGGTATCAAGTATTGATTATGCCGGTAAAGGCCAAGCTACATTTAGCTATGATGGTGACGGTAATATCACTGCCATGCAGAAAATGACTGCCTCGGGCAAGTTAGTGCCTTACCAGATGAGCTATGACAGTGCGCAGCATTTAACGGATGTCACTATCAATCATCGTGAAAAAATTCACTATACCTATGATGCGTCAGGACAGCAAATTGCAGAAAGTGATACCAACGCTTTCGGCAAAACAACCACACTACAGCAGTATTACAATGGCTCTCTGGCAGAGCAGTCGCTTAACGGGAAATCTCGTTATTATGTAGCCGGAGGAAGTTTTTATGATGGCCGTTATGAGTCGGCTATTACCGATGGCAAGCAGTTAACAGGCAGTGTCGTTAACGGCAAAGTTCAAGGTGATGATGTGTATATGCCGTATGGTCAGGTAACAGACCTGAATCAGGCTAAAACACTGGCGTTGACTCTGCAAAAGAGCACCCGTGGCTATCAAATGAAAAATACAGACCAAGTGACGGGCTGGCAGTTTTTGGGCAATGGTTACCGTGCTTATGATCCGGCACTGAGACTGTTCACTAAACACGACAGTGCCTCTCCGTGGGGAGCGGGTGGCATAAATGCTTACAACTATGCAGGTAATGATCCCATCAATAGTTCTGACCCCACCGGTCACTACACCGAAAATGATGTTAATGATGTTAATAAAACGATGAAAGCGGAAAACAAACAGATTTACGATAACTATCACAAAAGTCAATTGGAAGTAGTTTTTGCAATTTGTTTCGCGGTGGCAGGACTTTTGATGGCCGTGTTGATCCCAGGTCCTGGTGATTTTATAGAGGGCACGGTGCTGGCTGGCTTGGCTAATGTTGCTTTTTTTACGGCAATAGGTGTAGCAACAACCGTAAGCGAAAAACTTATAGAAAATGGCGTTTTGGAACAAAAAGGCTTGCAGCCATCTCAATCAATTGGTGAGATGATGAGTTCTACTTCGTTCTGGAAAGGTGTTGGTATTGATGCCGCGGTTATGGTCGGTTTTGAGATGGTGGGTCTAATCGTTAAAGCAGAACGTGTAATTGAAAGCTCTGCAGGAGAAGCAGCAGCAGAAGCAACAGCAGAAGCAACAGGAGAAGCAGCAGCAGAAGCGGCAGCAGGAGCAACAGCAGAAGCAACAGGAGAAGCAGAAGCAGCAGGAGAAGCAGGAGAAGCAGCAGGTGGAAGAGAGGCAGCAGGAGGAAGAGAAGCGACAGGAGAAGCAGCAGCAGGAGGAGAAGCAGCAGGAGGAAGAGAAGCGGCAGCAGGAGGAGAAGCAGGAAAAGTAGAAGAAGAAATAGGAGTACCCCGCGATCTTATCATTGGTGACTCAGAGCAAATAGCCGAAGGTCCACATTATAAAATATATCACACGACGAGATCAAAAGTGTTTAAGGAGCTCAAACCCGGCACAGAGGATATGCTGTATAACCCAAAAAGAACCGCTCGTTTACTAAATGAACAAGAAGGCGTTGATGCTCTTGCATACACTAATGGAGTTTCGATGAGATATTTTGACATAGAAACTGATCAGGCAAGAGCACTTGCACATGCCAAGGCATATGTGAAGGAAACGGGAAGATCAGTGGTGTATTCGGATCCAAGCGACTTTTCCACGACAGGGAAGCTTATTAATCCTACATATACTTTTCGTGCTAACTCTCCTACAAACATATTCCCTAATTTTTAGCGCTGCTGTCAGATTAGCTTTGAGCTAAATTCAGCATCGTCAACTTATCTGAAGATTTGTGGTCATCGTTAGTTCACCCAATAATAAAAGGACTTGCGATGATCACTCAATCACCCAAAGGTTAACGTTTTCCGGTTGGTATAATCGATTATTGTTTCTTCTGCCAAGCACTGTTAACTTATCCTCTCTATACAACAAAAAGTCGTATCCTGCTTTTTCCAGACGCAAAGCTCCTGCTTTGAGGCTTGCTCCCAGATAGCGAAAGCATGGCTTCAGGACTTCTCTTCTTTGTGCTGCGGGATGCGTATCGACCTACATCCACCGAGAAAAAGTTACGCATAATACCCGATAACTTCAGCATTCGGCGATCCGTCTTTTTGGTGGGGGTTTTGATAGGCTGATTATAACTGTGTAGCTTGTCTGTAACGATCACTCTGGGAGTAGGATTTGAACCCGAAAGCCTTTTAGGAAAAAAATGGCAGTCTTTTTATTTCAGCGATTCTGGATAAATATATCCAGCTCATATCTTTCACTATCCACGGCACGCCAAAGGATATATCTAGTGCCATTAATGCGAGTATTCATCTCATCCAAGTGCCATTTGTCACTGCACTTTTGTTCTCGCTTTTTAAAACTGAGGCCTTTTTTCTTATAGCCACTTGTTAGCTTTTGGTCAGCAGAAGGCTAGACCACCACTTATTGAGGACACCGTTGGCAAAATAATGAAATGTGTCCATTGATATTGGTAAATCTTCTGCTGACCATGTTCCTCCATAAGTACCGGTTGTAATCCCCCCCAAGCCTCCTTTTTCAATTGGACATTCTTCTCGTGATGTGGATTCCGGCGGAAAGCATAGAGGAGCAGGAAATGGCGTACCCCCATGTAATGCTTGCGAGCGATAGCCATATAATTTACCTAAGATTTTTCTAAAACTAGTTTTTGTCCATTCCACTCTACCGCGCTCTGGCGGCCTTTGTTCTGGTGCATCCGGCATAAATTTTAAACAGAAATTTGTGAATTTAGCGGTTGCACCTAGAGAGTCAATAATCATGTCTGCTACTTTTTGTACTAATTTATCACCTCCACTTTTGATGAGTACCTCTGCCAGATCAGGCTTTGAGGCTTTCAGTCGTTCAACTGGAGTGCCCTGCTCAGATGACCATTGATTCGCAGCTGTTTCTAAGGATGAAATAAACATTAACCATGCTAACTCAGGCTCACTTTCAGCAAGCCATAGCGCATCCTGATACATTCTTGATGCTCTAACTAACGCAACATATTGTTCTTCACTTAAACTCTTAAGAAGAAATAGATTTTCAAGTTCAGAAATATCTACATTTTTTTTAACAACACTAGGTAAAACAGCACCGCCGATGCCTATATCAATAGTTGGTTTCTTCCCACTGGCAGACACTGGTATTCCAAACTTTTCATCAGACAAAAAGATTCTGGTTAAAGTTCCCGCCTTAAGGCGAATACCGAGTTTCAATGAAGCAAGAGCTGCTATCTCATCTTTAATCCCTCCACCATGATATCTGGATGTATCCGTTTTTACGCTGATTTCATTCTGGCCATCAATATACATGAACATTCTGAGTGTGATTGCATCATAAATTAAACCCGGAACATCAGTGTTTCGGTCCCTTGAGTTCATACCAAGAAATTCATATGGCCCTTTTCCGTTCTTAAACTCACTTATTGTGCAAGCATCAGAGTAGAGAGGGAATTCAGAAATAGAATATAGTTTTGAATCTTGTGAAAATTCTTTCATATTCCAGTAAGACAAAACACCAATAGGGTTTTCTGACATGTTTTACTCAAATATTTGATAAAAAGATAACAATAGGTTATACGACTTCAATTCGCATAATACACTACATGAAAATTGCACTATAAATTTAAATATTGGGGTAAAACAGATAATAAGATTATTTTTTATTGTCTTACCATATAATCATTAGTTCGTAGTAGCTTATATTGTATAAACTTTGCTTAATTTTATTTTTATCATATTTTAGCAGCAAGATAATGATAACGGTTGTTCTAGCATAATTATTTATTTAGCATAGGGTACTACTTTTTAGTATTGCCTTGTAAGCTAACTAACCAACAGTTGTGTTTTTATATGAGCTTACAACAACAATTCCAACAAATTATTCACACTAAACACTATTTACTCAAAACCGAACAATCAGGCTTTATTGCAAAAGAGACTGTTGACTTTTATCTCTCTGCTATCCGCAATCAGAAAGTGGCCAAACGCTTTCTGAGTAAGACGTAAAATAGCATTAAACCTTATAAATATTCTAACACCTTAAACAACGACAAAGATAAGGCATGCAATCTTGCTCTTGGGTTTCAGTCAAAACTTGCAGCCTATGCCACCATCAAAGGATTTGAAGTGATGCGCATGTTCAGAAAAGGTCAAATTAAATTGTAGTATTACGGACAGAGTATTGCAGACGAAGTGCGTCTAGTGCAAAGCCAGTTCGTTTTCTAATATAGAAAATGATGAAATAATCTTGCCTTAAACAATTTTTTGAAACAGAGTCTAATCTTCAGGTCATTAAAAAACCGACGTATTGAGGTTGAATAAGTGCATCAGAATGGTTGTATATACTTGTACAACTACGTATTAGAACTATATTCCTAATGTTTTTTTTTGGAAATGTGGTAATGACAATGCTGACAACCAATAAACTTAGCTGCCTGATAAATACCGCTCTCGCTTTGTTATTTGCTATAAGCTTGCCAACTTATGGAAAAATAAAGCAAAAGCCCCCTGCTTTTTATTCAGATTCATCTGTAAATCGTTCGCCTGATTTTGAATGGCATCACATAGATAGCCCTTGGGATGCTCTGAAAAAAATAGAAGAATCTCCTGATTACTCGCACCTTACTGTTGAGGACTTACACAATATTTATTTTTATTACAAGCACCCTGAAAGCAGTGAAACCAGTCACTTTCCTGATCAAAGAACCTCTTTGCAGCAAATTGGTGCGATAAAACAGAGTGTAAAGCTTTATAGCGTAAAAGGACACTCGCCTTTTATTATTTTAATTAAAGGAATGGTTTATGATATTGAAAAAAGAAAAGAACATAATGAACAATTTCAGATACTGTATAATGCATTAATTCAGCCTGTAATCACCAGTGACATTGAGTTTTATCAAGGGCAAACGTTTGCTGACGCATTTCAGAATATCGGATTGGAAATTTGCAATTCATGGGATAATGGTAAGCAAAAATTATACAATGTACTAGGGTATTGCAAACAAACAATGCATCATACATCCATAAAAGTTGCCCGCTTATTTGGTATTAATATGGATGAGCATTATAGTAAAAGTGAGGGCATACACTGCGAATCATTAACTCAGCTACAAGCTGATATTCTAACCTTCCTGCTTCAGAAAAACGGCAACAAAAGGTTCCAGTATGTCTCTTATTCTTTCGATACAGATGTTGGCACAGATGCTGATACAGGCAGTTCCACAGGTGCAGGTTCATCCACAATAAGTTACAAGAGTATTTTTTTGTCAACTATGATACTCTTTGCCAATATGTTTACTGGGGCTGAGGCTGCCAGTACACCTAACTCTGTTTTATTCGAGGGTATTTCTCCATCACCTCAGACGTTTAATCATATTTGCAGTGGAAAGGGTGCTTTCTATATTTGGCGGATTAACGGAAACGAAGTCGCTATTTTCAATGGTAGGGAAAGTATCGGCCATTCAATTGTTAATACATATAATGCAACAACTCTTGAGTTCAATGCAACATTATTATCAGCTGTTAGCTTTAATGGACAAAGTTTTAGGATCTCTAATATACAAACAAACAAGAGATTGTATACAGGCTCTGTATTAACATGTGAAACAGATTTAGGTTCAGCAAGTGTTACTATGGGTGCCACACCAATGGAAGCAACCCCAAAACCTTCAGCCACTCCGCCTGCAGAGTCAGCATCAACCGGGGCAATAACTGATATAACAACAGAACCACAAGTGACAACAGAGTTGGGACATGGAGAAATTCCATTTTGTGTTACCGCTGAAGAACAGATTAAAATGGCTGATGAAAGTCAAAATTGTACAGGTAGTCGTTTTTTTCCAATGTACTTTGGATCTGGTGTGGGTGTGGGCATGTCTATAGGTGTTTGTGCAACCCTCACAGTTGTTGGTGGAGCAATAATTCCGGTACTCTATTATAAAACAAAAAAAGGTGGAAATGACCTGACCTGAGCTTTTCAATATCTGGCTTGTATTAAAGAATTAGTCAGAAGGATTAATCTTTCTACCTTAAAAGCTCTCAAGCTGTTGATTGCATAACAGTTCGATTCTTGGGAAATCCTTTCTGTTTCTTCTATTTCAAAAAGGGTGCTCACAAGTAAAAGTATATAAAAAATTGCATCAAGCTAATATTTAAACCTCTTTTACCCTCAACCCCAAAGGAACAGGGGCTTCCATGGAATGGAGACTTCTTGTTAAACGTATGGGTGATTAAATTACTCATACTTTAACTATATCTTCATTCCTGCATCAGACATAATAAACTATACACTACCTCTGACGCAGGCAGATTGCGCCCGAAACAAGCTAAACAACCTAGAATCGGGGTAAAAAAGAGTATTTTTTGAAATTTTTTTTCAACCTAAACAAGTATAAGTGTTTATTGCCGCCTCAAATTTATTTTTTGCGCAGATTTCAATAGCCCCTGAAGATACTTAGGCCGGATTTATTGCTATGCAGTTATATAGGGCTAAGTTCCGTAATCACAAATATGATCACCACAGCCGGCTATACAACAATCCCAGTCCCAGTGACAATCCCCTCCTTTTGGGATACAACCTTTAAAGCCCATAGGATAAAGCAGTTGAAGAGGATTATTTGCATTAATATAGGAGTTGGTATTTTTTAGTGTTGCACTATGGGCAACAATGGCACAGGTAAATAAAGTAACTGCACACAGATTCATGATAATTTTTTTCATAATAGCCTTCTTATTAGTTCTGTTTAAGCATTTTTTTATTTTGCATATATACAATATCCGGGGTTATTCCGGTTTTTTGTTATGTCATTTTTCTGATCTTATTGTTCTGTCCTGAAGCCTTCCGAGTATTACCTGTTATCTCTGATCTATCAACAAGTCATACAAGCATGTTCTGACAAAAGTAAGAAACAGATTTAAGCATAAGCGATAATAAGCATATTTTGAGTCAAAAAAAACTCAATAAGTATTGTTGTTTATTCTGGCTTGTATTTTATTGTAGTATTTGTGGATTTTGTTTTTTTTTCTTATTTTGATACCGGTATGACACGGTTAACATATACTATTTTTGTCTATTACGTCTGCAGAAATACTTTAATTTTTTTTAAAAGCAGGCAAGCCGGTGTTGACGGTGCCAATTTTCTCTATGACAATGGGTCAAAGAAAACCTTTGTTATTATTTGAGAAATCTTCATAGCTTAAATCACGACAATTAATGCCTGGCTCAGGGGTGTCCCTAAGCCATTTATTAACTGGCACATTGATAAATAGCCTGAAATTTAAACTATTTAGAGTCAGAATTATTATAGTTTTTCAGTTCAGCGAATTTGGCTGCCATGGTTGGATTCTTTTTGGTTAATTTTTTCACGGTGAGATCGTCAGCTTTGTTGTTAGCAAGGCGAAGGTTGTTTTCAGAACTAATAAGCGCATCTTTTGTTTTTTGAAGATGGTCAATAGTTTTGTCAATTTCCTTGATTGCTATTTTAAACTTCTTGGAAGCCAGCTCATAATTACGAGAAAATCCCGCCCTAAATGTATCAAGCTCATTTTCAAAGTTCGTGATATCAACGTTCTGCGCTTTTACAATAGCTAACTCATTTTTATATTTTAAAGAGTTCCGAGCTGCATTTTTCAACAGTGTAATCATTGGAATGAAAAACTGAGGTCGGATGACATACATTTTTTTATATCTGTGTGACACATCAATAATACCTGTGTTGTAGAGTTCATTGTCAGCCTCAAGAAGAGATACAAGAACAGCATACTCACACTTCTTATCATTACGGTTTTTATCTAGCTGTTTAAAGAAGTCTTCATTTTTCTTCTTAGTTGTTGTTTCATCACTTTCGTTTTTCATTTCGAACATAATAGACACGCTTTCAGTGCCAGACTCATCTAGATCTTTAAATATGTAGTCTCCCTTACTACCAGTTTGTATGTCATTATCTTTTTCGAAATAAGCTTGTGGGAAAGCGGTTGCTCTAATACGATTAAACTCTGTTTCACAATGACGCTCAAGCGTTTCACCAACCATTTTCGTTGAAAGGCGAGCTTTCATTTCGTGCAGATTATCAATTTCACGCTTCAGTCCTTTAACTTGTGTTTCGTGTACCTTTTTGAGCGCTTCTTGGGCAAGCTCATTCTTTAGCCTATTCTGCTTAATGTCATTTTCCAGTTGATTGCGTCCCTTTTCTGCTTTACTAACAGCTTCGGCGATTGCATGCTTTTGAATAGATTCCTGAGCTTTGAGTTGTGACTTTAGTTCCTGAACTTCTGCCTTGTTTTCTGAAGAGGCTAACTTCAATGCAGCTTCTTTATCTTTGTTGACTTGATTCAGTTTGCTGGAGAGTTCATCACGTTCCTTTTCAATAGCCCTTAGTGCTTCACTCACAGCAAGTTCCTGAGAGACCTCAGTTGCTTTTAGTTTTCCCTTTAGTTCCTCATTCTCTTTGTCCTTGGCTGTTGCTAACTTCTGCATTTCATTTTTGACTTGTTCCTTGGCTAATTTAATGGCATTTGTCTTGTCTTTTTCAGCTAAATCAAGTCTCTTGTGCAATTGCTCCTCGAATGTTTTATCACGAACTTGTTTTATAATATCGGCATATCCGGCTTCATCAATTTTAAATGCTTTCTTGCAATTTGGGCATATGACTTCATTCATGGTTTTATTCCTGTGTATACACAAACCAAATTAAAGTTCGGGTTTGATTTGTTGAAAATTATTATTAATTCAGCTAAAAAATCCTGGTTTTATTTTTTTCTCAGTGGATTTAAAAAAATCATTAATGGCACTTTTAAACTCCACCGCTGAACGAAAAAGAAACATTATTTCTTACTGATTAATCCATCACCTTCCAGCACCGCTCTATTAGGTTCAGATTCGGGCTATAAGATAGCAAAAGGTGAATATCAATATTGAGATTTTCTGCATTGGAAAATTACTAATACTCATAAATATGACAGCTGACGGTCTTCTCATCAATAAACAATGCACGTGTAATTTAACGAGGACCCAGCCATCATCAACCCCAAGAATCACCTCGATGTGACCACCTATCCTTCAATTTTTTTTAGAACTGTAGCGTTTTAACGTTGATGTTTGCTCGTGGGGTGAGAAGAATTTATGCATGAGCGCTATAATGCAACAATAGTAAAAAAACGACAACTATTTTTTTACAATACCCGCAATTTTATCTGATTTGTGTATATATCTACTCGTATTTTCTGTGGTTGCCAGACCTTTGAACCATTATTTTATCTGTGTTTAGATGACTAACCTTGTTTTCCCAGCTGTTCAACTTTTTTCGCAGGCATTTAAGCTTATCCCATTCATCCTCAACCAGTGCTTATCCATTGAGCTAACCCTCAACTTTATCTTTCCATTTGTACTTTGGATACATGCTTGTCAGCATGTGTCTGATTCATACTAAACACCTTCATTCATTAAAAAATATTGTTTCTCAATTTAGTGCTCACCTCCATTATACCAGAACAGTTAAAGGCGAAGTGACGAGTAATAGCCAGTTATTACAAGGAGCTTCAACGCATAACAACAAGATCAGATCAGAAAAGCAACCCAATAAGAAGTTAAAAGCAGGTGTTGGTATTAGAAGCAGGTTTTCGCATAAGTACTTCTTGAATGAAACTTATACTGGTATCTATCTGTTCTGACATAGGATGCTATGTAAGCTATCACCTGCCTGTTTTCATCAAAACAAAATTTTTCGCTACACACAAGCGCAACACCTGGCTGTATATCTAGTTCTTCAGCAAGTTCAGGCCAAGCACCAGTTGCAGTCAGAATTTGCTCAAAAGAAGCAAAATGCACACCTGCCTTGATTAAAACATTCGACAGAATATTTTTATCAAAAGAAAATCCCTTGATTTTATTACCTGTATCTTCAGAAAAATAAGCATGTATACTGGCTATAGGGCCTTTTTTTGTTTCTCTTAATGCATGAAAATAAAACAATCGCTGCTTATCTTTTATTTTGGTTTTTTTCAACGTGCTGGCATATGGTTTTATAAAATCATTAAACTTTACTGTCATTACCGATTCTTGCAGAAAACTTATATCAATCTCAAACAAGGCATCGGTATTAAGTTTATGCTTATTCTCAGCTGATATTCCGGTAACAATACACTTGCGTCCCTGCTGACGTTGAATCAGCCCCTCTTTTTCCAGCTCATCTAAAGCTTTAATAATTGTTATACGGGAGACTTTATACTCCTTACACAGCTTTGCAACTGACGGGAGAGATTTACCTGAGAGTAACTGACCTTCCAAAAACTGATGCTGTATGTCTAAAAAAACTTTTTTATAAAGTTTTGTGCGTTTAACAGAACTGTTATTCATATTATTTACTAAATCCATGTAGCAGAGATTTACATTACAGATGTTTAATATACATCTGGTGCTAGACATTGTTCTATTGTAAAACTTGGTCCATTGAATAATGCAACCTTAGACTTACATTTCGACTAAATTGTACCATATTAGTTATAGATACAAAAGGAGGTATCCTTAAGAAATATGACAGGTTGCTGTCATAAAGTTTATGCAAAGATGGTTTGTCCTCAGAAAAGAATATCCTGTTGTGCCAGAGCCCTTCACATGTAAATTTTTTACCTGCTCATCATAAGTCTGTCTGATTCAACAGAGAAGCCGTCAAGAAAATACTGATCATAAAAAAACAAAATGCCCAAAAATTCACGTTCTTTAGCAGGGGTTTAGATAATGGTCGTTTAAACATTTAAAGTAAAATATTCCATGATACACACTCAGGTGCCAATAAAAAAACCTTATTCTGTCTACTACATAACCGATGCGTAGCAGAGTTCCTTTTTGTAGTTTTTCTCAATATACGCAGATAAAGATGAGACAAAATAAGATGGAATAATATAAATTACTGGTCAGATTTGGGAGAATAAACAATTTATTAATATAATCCATTAATAAATTGTTTATTCTCCTCAAAAATCTAGAAAATAATAGATATATGCCACAAAGTAATTTTAGATAAAAACATCTATTTATATTAGTGGCTTGATAAAAAAACAAAAAAATTTGTTTTTACGCTCCAGTAGATAGCCTGACTATCTACAACTATAACAATTATTATTAAAGGTTTTAATATGTTAAAAAAACTATTATCTGTATCAGTCACTACTTGCTTAGCGGTAACATGTTTAACCGGTTTAGCCACTAATTCCAGTGCTGCGAAAACGTGTCCGCAAGGTGAAAAACCCTTTGTTATTCCCGGCGTAACGCCCACCACTACCATTTGTATTCTGAAACAAGATATATATAAAAAAAAATCAGTCCAGCAATGTGGATCCCACTGCTTAAACTTGGGTTACTCTTGCATTTGCGGCTGAAAGCATTATTCCTAAGCTTTTAATGCAGATAGATCTCGGGGGCCTACCCCCAGATTGTAGCTAAGTTCTGAAAAACTTCGGTTAGCCGAAGGATGATAATATAGGAAAATGTTCAGTTCATTAAACGACTGCTAAAATTTATATCAACAATAAAAATTATTTTATGCACTCGGCGTCTTTCAATTTCTTCAGCTTGAAGTATGTATCAGATAGAGTAAACTGCACACTACCGAAAAAAACTCGAGAAGGCACATAAAAACCAAAAAAACGTGCTTATTTCTTGATTTTATTCTCATGTATACGCACTTAGTTGCTTTTTTTAATGCAAAGAAGTGTTTTTGCTTGGTTTACAGCAACTTCTTTATAACTTGTTATAAAAGGCAAAGTGAAGAGTAATAGTTAGCTATTGCAAGGAGACTCAACGCATAAATATCAAGATCAGAACAGTAGCGCAATAAGAAGTCAGAAACAGATCAAACATCTATTAAGTCTTGCATTTTTTACACCTGCTTTTAGCAATACAGTGTTCTTTTCTACAATTTATTGATGCACAGGGTTTGATGGTTTTGTATATGGTGCCCAGAGGCGGAATCGAACCACCGACACGAGGATTTTCAGTCCTCTGCTCTACCGACTGAGCTATCTGGGCATAATTGAAGGCAATGTTTTCTCAAAAATATCGAGCTTCAACGGAGACAGATTAAACCCTTTTTTTTATACTGAGTCAAGACATTAACTATAAAAAAAATGAATATAGCATTTTTTATAAAAAACTCTTTATTTTTCTTCAGGAACATAGCCTTCCGCACGGTCATAATCTTCGTCTTTGAAGAACTTTTCCATCTGTTCTGTCAGGTATGCTCGTGTATCCGGAGCAATAAGACTTAATCGTTTTTCATTAATTAGTCTGGTCTGGTGCTGCTGCCAAAGCTTCCAGGCTTTTTGTGAAATATGATTGTAAACCCACTTGCCTTTTTCACCCGGAAATGGAGGCCGCTCCAGCCCAAGAGCTTCTTGTTTTAATTTAATGCATTGAACCATTCGTGTCATTATGTTGCACCCTGCTATTGCCTGCTTTCCGGAGCAGGCTTAAACCACTAAAAACGGAATATGAGTCTGGCTATATAATAACTTAATATGAAGATAACTGTAACTTCTCATGCTTTTTAGGCAACGAAAGTTATTCTACTCTTGCCTGCTATGATTATATGGCATTGATTTAATCTCAGTCGTTACCATGAACTATGTAAGTTTATCAGTCAGCTCTGTGAGAAGCTTGGGAGGCTTTTCTGTATGAGTATTTGCTTTTACAGGAAGATCACCGGGTAAAAAGTTAACGGCATATGAAAAGAGATAAAGGTAAGCATGCATTTTTTCCAGATGTGTAGAAAAAGCAATGAAAATGTCAGTCAGTCAGTCAACCAGGGAAAGATCATGAAAGCCCTTGATTAATGTTGATACTGGGATGATAACCTATTTGCGACAGTAATCAGGTGTATTTTTATATGTTCTAATACAATAGCATGAGAACACATAAACGATGAATGTATTTAATTTGATAAAATAATTTTCAATTATCAGTGATCCTCGTCAGGAGTGGAAAATAAATCATAAACTGACAGGTATTCTCCTGCTTACAATCTGTGCAGTTATAGCCAGTGCAAAAGGCTGGGAGGATATTGAAGACTTTGGCCATGATTGACTGGACTGGCTTAAACAGTATGGTGACTTTTATCATGGTATTCCTTCAAACGACACCATTTCTTGAGCGGTGAGTGTCGTTAATTCTAAACAGTTTCATCGTTGTTTTATTAACTGCATGCAGGCATGTCATGAAGTAACGGAAGGTGAAGTGATAGCTATAGACGGGAAAACGTTCAGAGGCTCTTATGAACTGAGCAGGCACCGAGGCGCTATCTCATATGGTCAGTGCTTTCTTAGTAGCTAATAATGTAGTTTTAGGTCAGTTGAAAACAGATGAAAAAAGCAATGAAATTACGGCTATTTCTGAGCTGTTGGAGCTTCTTGAGGTTAAGGATTGCCTGATTACTCTTGATGCAATGGGTTACCAGAGAGACATTGCCCGGAAAATAATAGACAAAGGTGCAGATTATTTATTGGCAGTGAAAGGTAATCAGGGCAGGCTTCACCGAGCCTTTGTAGAACACTTTCCTGCACATATACTGTCACACTGAAAAGGCGATAGCTACATGACAAGTCTTTGCAGGTCGAGAACTTTCATGGTCTTTCCTTGGTTTGTGGAAGGATTGAATAACAAGATCAAAGTACTGCACAGACGTTGCTATGGTTTATTTAAACCTGAGACGATTTTTCAGCTATTATTTCTAAAGTTACAGGGGGATGAAAATCTATGGACGATAGACGTTTATAGAAAAGAAAACGCTCCAAATTTTTGTCCCGTACGTAGATTATTTTCCCCTATTCTTAATAATCATACTTTAATGTTGAGGTATTTGTGTTTCTATTTTTAATACATACTGGCTTTTATGATGAAAGCTTACAAGGGGGTGTCTATGAGACCCATACCAACTTTTTCATCGCTGCAAGTAATGCCCAAGAAGCAAAAATAAAGGTCAATAAAAATCCTTTCTTTAGAAGTAAAAAAATGCATATCGATAGCATTCAGGAAATACGTTCTGTTATGGGGTATGACGTTCAGTTAGTGAAAAATGATCAATTTACTAATGATGATATCCACATTTGCATGGGGAAGGCTTTAAGGGCACTAAATGAAAAATAAAATAAATAATAGAACAGCATTTTGCACACTATTCAATGTAGGTTATATCTCTAGAGGGTTGGCTCTGTATGAGTCTATCCATAGATTTATGCCTGAATCTCCTTTCTTTATATTTGCCTTTGATAATACAACAGAAATAATATTAAGACAGTTAAACTTACCTAATGTAACAGTCATTTCTCTCGAAGATTTCGAAGATGATGAACTTCGGTCTATAAAATCAAGTAGAAATGTAACTGAATATTGCTGGACCTGCTCTTCATGTATCGTTGACTACGTCTTAGATAACTATTCAGTAGATTCTTGCACCTACCTAGATGGAGATATTTATTTTTTCAATTCACCCTTACCGTTGCGAGTAGAACTGGATAATAAAGATGTTTCAATCATTTCAAATAAATGGTCTCCAGAATACGATGAGACAGAAGAATTAGGTAAGTATTGTGTAGCTTTTATGACTTTCAAGAGAACTGTAAACAGTCAAAACATAGTTAAATGGTGGCGGGAAAAGTGCATTGATTGGTGCTATGACCGCTATGATATTGATCCAAATGGATATCCTCGGTATGGCGATCAGAAGTATCTAGATGATTGGAAAGAAAGGTTTTCAGGTATTAAGGAATTGCAGCATATCGGGGCTGGTATTGCTCCTTGGAATATACAACAGTACACAGTATTTCCTGATTCATCAAAGATAATCCAAGTAAAAGACAAGGCAAATGATATTTGCGATGATCTTATTTTTTATCACTTCCATCAACTGAGATTTTTATCAAACTCACAAGTTACTTTAGGCCCATATAAACTTACTTCTAATGATATTGAAGTCCTATATAAGCCTTATGTTAAACATCTTTGCAGGATAGAAGAACAAATAAAAGAGATTATGCCAAATGTCAATGTACATGGAATATCGAAGCTAAAAACTATAGTTAATGAAAAGCAAAAAAAGCACGATATTTCATCTTTATGCAATCAATAATATGGAGTAAATATGGCCGAACTAATTAATATCCCTACATATTCAGATGATAGGGGAGCACTTACTGTTATTGATGGTCTATTGCCATTTGATATTAAAAGGTCTTATTACATTTATGATCTATTGAAAGAAAAGCCACGGGGTGGACATAGACATAAAGTTTCTCAGCAATTTCTCATTTCTGTATCAGGAGCATGTGAGGTCTATTGCGATAACGGATATGATAAAAAAACATTTCTTTTAGATAAGCCTGATGTTGGATTACTGATCCAACCTGAAGACTGGCATGTTATGAAAAATTTTGAGGAAGGTACCATTCTATTGGCGTTTTTATCAACTTCACACGATAAGGAGGACTATATTTGTGAACCCATCAAGCTTAGTTAAATATGAGAATTTAAGCAAAGTGAATCGAGACCTCTTTAATGAGTTTGAAGGGGTGTTTGATAAAGTTATGCGTAGTGGGTTTTACGTCCTTGGAGAAGAGGTCGAGGCTTTTGAAGATGAATTTGCGAACTATTGTGGAGCTAAATACTGTATTGGTGTAGCAAGCGGGCTAGATGCACTTACATTATCCATTATGGCATTAGATCTTCCTAAAAATTCTGAAATTATAGTTTCATCTAATGCGTATTATGCTTCTGTTTTATCTATTTTACGTGCAGGCTTAAAACCTGTCCTAGTAGAGCCTGATATCAAAACTTATAACTTAAATATAAAAGAAATTGAACCAGCAATAACTACTAATACTAGGGCAATTTTACCTGTTCACTTATACGGTAAATTAACCGATATGTCTGAGCTGATGAGCATAGCTAATGAGCGCGGTTTATTTGTTATAGAGGACTGTGCTCAGGCCCACGGAGCAAAAAAAAATGGAAAAAAGGCAGGGACATTTGGACATTTTGGTGCTTTTAGTTTTTATCCTACAAAAAATTTAGGCGCATTAGGAGATGGTGGAGCTGTCGTAACCGATAAACCGGAGTTTGCAAAGAAAATTCGTGAATTGAGACATTATGGTTCTCCTAAAAAATATATTTTTGAATCTCAAGGAATTAACTCTAGACTTGATGAGATTCAAGCAGCATTTCTTAGAAAAAAATTACGAGTTCTAGATAAACTTACTGAGCATAAAATTAAACTTGCAAATATTTATTATGACCAGCTCGACTCACGATTAATACTACCTATACGTCAAAGAGAATTTAGAGACGTCTTCCATATTTTCAATGTCCGCCATAAAAAACGCGATGCTCTTCGCAAATTTTGTGATGAAAATGGCATCGGTACAGAAATTCATTATCCCATTCCACCACATAAGCAAAATGCACTGAAGAATATTTTCTTGGGACATGAGTTTCCAATAGCTGAAGAAATCAGCAATACAACATTAAGTCTCCCTGTTTCATATGGGAATACACAAGAAGAAATTGAAAAAGTTGTTGAAGTAATAAATAAATTTCCTGGTTTGTAACATCGAGATTTTCTATATGTTTAATAAAAAAGTGTTAGTAACCGGCGCTGGTGGATATGTCGGCAGTGTCCTAGTTCAGAAATTATTGAGTTTAAATTATCAGGTTTTAGCATTGGATCGATTTTTTTTTGGAAAAGATAAACTTCCCACTCACTCAAGACTAACCTGCATTCAAGAAGATACTCGGTTTATAAAAAAACAGTATTTCTCAAAAGTAGATTATGTAATAGACCTTGCTGCCATTTCAAATGATCCAAGCGGGGAAGTATTTCATGATGAGACATGGGCAATTAATCTTAACGCACGGTGGAGTACAGCAAAAGCGGCAAAGGAAATGGGGGTAAGTAAATATCTTTTAGCTTCTAGTTGTAGTGTTTATGGAGATTATATAGGAGTTGCGCATGAAAATGTTATGTTAAACCCCCTTACTACTTATGCCAAAGCTAATGCTATGGCTGAAGAAAAAGTGCTTAGTCTTTCTAGGGATGAATTTTCCGTCGTTGTTATCAGGCAACCAACATTGTTTGGTTTGAGTCCACGTATGAGATTTGACCTTGCGATTAATATCATGACCTACAGTGCTTGGAAGGATAAATGTTTAAAAGTTATAGGGAATGGTGAACAATATCGACCTTTTTTAAATGTTATCGATACTGCTGACGCAATGTGTGTTTTGTTAGAGGCTGATCATAAGAAGATTGAAGGTGAAATATTTAATGTAGGCTCTGATCACCTGAATTTTCAAATGAAAACTGTAGGCAATGAAATAGCTTTAGCTGTTTCGGCCCTTATGAATGAGGATGTTGCCGTTAAGTATGAGAGTAGCAATGATAAAAGAAGCTACCAAATTTCCTGTAAAAAGTTTACTGAAACATTTAATTGGCAGCCAAAAAATGGAATCTCTTGTGGTGTGGGTGAGATTATATTAGCGCTAGAATCCAGCCAGATTAGAAATACTGATGAAACCTCAACACTCAGTTGGTATAAGCTGCTAACTGAGTGGCATTATCGTATCAATGATATTACGATGCACAAGGGAATATTATCGATTGGAGAAAAATAATGACACATTATATGGGAGTTGGTTTAGTAGCTGGGTTCCTAACAACAATTGCTTTTGTACCTCAAGCAATTAAATCATTTAAAACAAAAAATACAGAAGGAATTTCTCTTCTTATGTATCTATGTTTTGTTTCAGGTGTTGTGCTATGGATGTTATATGGTGTTTTGGTCAAAGATATTCCTATTTTACTTTGTAATATAGTGACATTTATTTTTTCATCCCCTGTTTTAATTTGCATTATTATAAATAAAAAAAAGGGGGGGAAATGGAGAGGATAGCGATCATTGGTGCCGGTCCAGCAGGCATTATTGCCGCAAGAAAAGCTATTGAATTTGGAATAGAGCCAGTCATTTACGAAAAGTCATCTGATATAGGCGGAATATGGAGCCGTAATTCTAATAACGCCTATAAAAATGTTTTTATGCAGAATTCACGATATGCATTCCATTTTTCAGATATGAAACCCGCCGAAAACATTAGTGATTTTCCATCTAGGTATGAAGTGTACCGTTACCTTAAATCTTATGTATTGAATAAAGATATTTTCAATAAAATTCACTTTAACTTTACAGTAACTAATGTCAATAAGAAGGGTAATAGATGGGTTGTTACAGGCTTTGATTATAAGAACAGAGAGTTTAATGATATTGTCTGTGGGGTGATCGTGGCTATTGGAGAATTTGATAATCCTCACTTACCCTCAGATATACTTGGATGTTATAGTCATAACATAGAGGTGTTAACATCTCAGCAGTATTATGCCTCTGAAAAATTTTTGGATAAGAAAGTTCTGGTTGTAGGGGGAGGTGTTAGTGGTGCAGATATTGCATCTGATCTTGTCGGGTCTGCAAAAGTGGTGGATTGGTCAATATCGGGGCTAAAGTTTTTCTTACCAAGAAAGTTAGGACGTGTTGCAAATGATATATATTATTCATATATAGGTAGGGTGTTAAATAATAGGAAAACATATTCGTTATATATTGAAGAATTAACAAGGTTACTTCCTGATTACATGTATATGTATGAAAAATCTGGGATGTTACCTGATTATGCGATAAACAATGATGTACATATTAATGAAAAAATAATTCCTAATATTTATCATGGGCATATCAATAGACGTTCAAAAATAAAGGCTTTCAGCAAGGATGATAAGGTTTTGTTTGCTGATGGAACAACCTCTAACTATGATGCGATCATATTCTGTACTGGTTACCAACCGCCAATTTATGAGTTTTTGAAAAATTTTGACCATGCAGATTTGTATGAACATTTTTTCTATTATAAAGATCCAACTTTTTGTGTACTAAATCCACCAGTAAATACTAATGGTGTTGGGGCAGCTTTCCCATATTTTGAGATCATTGCTCACTGGATTTTAACAACATTTCAAAAACCATCATATTTGCCTAGCAAGGAGAAAATGAAAACGTGGTGTTTGGACAATATGGTAAATTTAGATCAAAAGCACTTTTATGATTCATGGACAGAGTCTATTAGACTTGCACTTAAGTCTTCTTTAATACCCTCTCCAAAAGAAAATTTTGATTCATTTTGGCGTATTATTACTTCAGCACCATATCCACAATTATTTTCTACGGTTGAAAAAATTAAGGAAAGAAAAGGTGCTGAGAATGATAAAGGTATCGATCTACAAAAATTATATTCTCTGCTCTCTTATAAAATACTTGGCTATCGAGCTGAATTTAAGAGAAGCGAGGCAATATCAGATCATGAAGAAGCAATAACACAGATCATAGAAACTTTTGGAATTAATGACCTACAGTAATATGGTAGCCAATCATAGCAAATAACCTTCTCTATTTTTAATAGAGAAGGTTATTTTACTAGGCCTAAGGCTAATGTTCTAGTCGAGTAAGCACCACAGAACAGTGCGTGGCAATAGGTGCAGACAGTAGTTGTATCTGATGAAGGCTTACAGATCTGGCTACAAGACTGTGGTAAAGTTATTCTCTTCCAGACATTGCTGAAAACCAACAACGCAACTACGTTGTCTTTTTGCCACAGAAAATAGCCTCCTTTTCCCGACAGGACTTCCTTGAGATTCATGATAAGCACTGGCAGATAGAGCAGTATCACCGAGCAATTAAACAGGTTTTGCATATTGAGAATTTTCAGGTTCGCAACGAAAATTTATAAACAATCATGTCTTAGCTGCTATCTTCAGCTTTGTATATTTACAAAAAATGCAGGCTGCTGAAACGATTGTGAATTTGTATCAGCATCAGAAAAGTCTTTATAAAGAGGTTATTGCAGGCTTTATTAATGGTTTTATCACAGGAAAGGATCACCTTAAACCAAAGTTTAAGAGTGCTGTCAATGCGTAAGTTCTATCAGTGATCTTTTTGATGAATTTGTTAATTATTATTTTGATTGGAAAAGTATGAAAACCCGGGGGATCGCCATGTCATTTCGGGAAGTAAAAGGCGAGATGCCCAGTTTGGATAACATTTGTATTCGTTATTATATCAGTTCTGCTGAACTGACTGCGGAGAAGCTAGCACAAGGAGCAGAGCGCACTGGTTTATTGAGAATAAGCTTCACTGGACATTCGATGTTAAAATGAGAGAAGACAGTTGCAGAGTACAGCGGGGAGATGCAGCAAAATTATTAGCAGGCTTCCGGCATATAGCAATTAATTTGCTGAATAACGTTATCGGTTTTAAAGGTGGCTTGAAAAGAAAACAGAAAAAGGCTTCTTGGTATACAAGGTTTTTATCTGAAGTCCTTGCAGGTCGAGAGCTTTCATGATCTTTCCGTGGGCAGTCAACGGCTGTCACACATCACAAGATAAATGGAAGTATACGTAGTAAGTTGAACAGACAGGTTGACTAACCGCTGTAATACACACAGACAGCATCAAGTTTCAACGCCCTGTTTGAGAATCTAAGGTCAGGTTGTACATTCACCAATACTGATTTGCAAAGCTAGCAATCACAAGTGTAGGGTATCAACTATAAAGTATGAGTCATTTGGATTTTATTGAGTCAATTATGAAAAACAATTCAGTAATACGTAAGTCCTCATTTGGTTTTCTTGCCTGCATGGCAGTTTCTGCGTTGTCTTTCAGTTTAAATGCTTCAACAAAAACCACCTATCCACTAAAACACCAAATTCAGGATTTAATTGTCAAATCAATACCGGATGCAATTTCAGGTATGATGGTAATGGACGCAAAAACTGGGCGCATACTCTATCAACATAACGGATATCAGCATTTTACACCGGCAAGCACTACCAAATTATTTACAGCTGCTGCAACACTATACGCATTAAAACATGATTTTACATACAAAACAGCAATCTACATAGCCGGCAAAAAAATACCTGAAGGTAAAATCAATGATAATCTTTATTTTAAATTTTCAGGTGACCCTTCACTGACAGATTCAAACATTACAACACTTATCCGCAAGCTTCAGACAAAAGGAATTAAACATATTCGTGGAAATATTATTATTGATGATTCCGCATTTTCAGGCCGAAACTACCTGCAGGGAATAACACTACGTGATACCCAATGGTCTTACGGGGCTCCGGTATCGTCCATTATAATCAATCGCAACAGTGTTCCATTCTCTATCTCTCCAGGTAAAGCACTGAAATCACCCGTGGCTGTAAGCATTAGCTCTGCTTATCACAAAAACTTTCCTATTAGAGGCTATGCAAGAACTGTTAGCATACCGGAAGCAAACAACAGCTGTGAATTCAATGCCGAAATGGACAGTCAAAACAATGTAACCTATGACGGATGCTGGCCCATCAATACACCTGCTTACAAAAAATTAGCTATCAAAAACCCTGAAAAATTTGCAGTACAGGTCATTAAGAAGGCACTGAGAGAAAATCATATTGATTTAACAGGTATTATTAAAACTGGAAAAATCCCCAAACATCATACAATGATTGCAGAACACAGCTCAATGAAGTTATCTTCTCTTGTTAGTTATATGTTGCAGTTTTCAGATAATCTTTATGCTAACGCATTTCTTAAGACATTAGGTGCTCAGCAAAATAAAGAAGGCACCTTTCTCAAAGGTGTACAGGCCCTTAAGAAAATATTATCCAAACATACAGATATAGATTTTAATAACATGGCTTTATTTGATGGTGCAGGACTCAGCCAATACAACCTCATCACTCCTTTTCAAATTAGCCAGCTTCTTTATTCTGTAAGTCATTCAGCATCCATAAAAAAAGACTATATGCTCGCTCTAGCTAAACCCGGCCAACACGGAACACTACAAAATCGTATGCATACCGTAGGACTAAATACCAGCGTTAAAGCAAAAACAGGGTCTTTAGCCGGAACCTCTGCAATAGCAGGCTATCTAACAACCCAAAACAAACAAAACTTAATTTTTACAATAATGATAAACAACTATGTGGGCAATACAGACACTCTCAGACGTCTGGAAGATCACGTGCTTGGCATACTACATGGTTATACATTTCCTCATGACCAGATAGGCGATAATTATTCATAAACATTTCAAGTGGGAATGAAACATCAAAAAGAGATTTGAGCCCATGAGCCGGAGAACAAAGTTATACAAAAATCTGTTTCTAACTTCTTATGGCGCTACTTTTCCAATCTTGTTGTTATACGTTGAAGCTCCTCGCAATAGGTGACTATGATGTTCAATCACATATTGTTCTGGTTGGTTTCAACCGAAGGTTTTTTTATTTTTAATAAAAAATTATTTTTGACTTACCATGGTGAACCTTTTACTCTGTGCCATCATTTATTATCAGATTAAGTTTATCTATGCCTTGGTTTCAAATTGAACTTAAAGTCTCCGCTGATGAGTGCTCAGCACTGGAAAATCTTCTTTGGGGGTATGATGCCTGTTCCGTTACGCTGTCTGATGCATCGGATCAGCCGATTTATGAGCCTGATTTAGGTACAACGCCTTTGTGGTCTGGAACAATATTACATGCTTTGTTTACGGAAGATACGGATATAAATGCTGTTGTTGAGCGCCTTAAAGCCGAAGCGTTTGACTATTGGAAAACACATAAGCTTGAAATCATCGAAGACAGAGCGTGGGAAAAAGAATGGATAAAAGATTTTCATCCAATGCAATTTGGTGAAAAGTTATGGGTCTGCCCCAGTTGGAGCGAGCCACCTGATCCTGATGCCGTTAACATTATGCTTGATCCGGGTTGCGGGTTTGGTACCGGGACTCATCCAACTACCGCCATGTGTTTAGAGTCGTTAAGTGCAAGTGATCTTAAAGGAAAATATGTTATCGATTATGGTTGTGGCTCTGGTATTTTAGCAATTGCAGCAATATTGTCAGGTGCTGATTCAGCGTTGGCGGTAGATATAGATAAACAGGCTCTAGAGGCCACACGACTTAATGCAGAACGCAATGGCATTAATAAAAATATTTTGAAAACGGTTTATCCAGACAACGTATCACCGTTAGAGGCTGATATTGTGATTGCTAATATTTTATCAGGTCCGCTGACTGAATTAGCGCCTGTTTTATCATTACTAGTTAAAGCTGGTGGAAAAATTATTCTGTCTGGTATTTTGAGTTATCAGATAAAAGATCTTCTTTTGGCATATGAGCCTTGCTTTACCATGGATGAGCCTTTAGTTTATGACAAATGGGCTCTCCTGACTGGTATTAAAAAATAACTGAACCCTAACTTTCTTTATATCAGGAAATAATTGAGAAATTTTCATGTCTGTATTAGAACACACTCCTTTAGGTAAAACTGTTTCTTACGAAAGCATTTACAATAAAGGATTATTGCAAGGTGTACCCCGCTCATTAAACCGTAATCCTCTAGGAATAAAAAAGTCTCAGTTACCTTTTAAAGGTGAGGACTTGTGGAATCTTTACGAAATAAGTTGGTTAAACCCTAACGGCAAGCCTGTGGTCGCAACAGCCGAAGTCAGATTTTCTATTGATAGCATAAATCTTATTGAGTCAAAATCTTTTAAACTGTATCTTAATTCATTCAACCAAACTCACTTTAATAATGAACAAGAGGTCATTTCTGTCATGAAGCGTGACCTCTCCGACGTTGCAGAAGGGAGTGTCAGCATTACCCTTAACCCAGAAAGTTTAAACAAGATTCAAGCACTGGATGCTGTTTGTATAGACAGCGAACAAGTGACTATTGAGCATTATGATATTTTTCCTGATTACCTTGCTGATACTGCTTTGCCTTCTAATATTATAAGCGAATCTTTGTGTTCTCATTTGCTAAAGTCTAACTGCCTTGTTACCGGACAGCCAGACTGGGCCAGCGTTCAGATTACTTATTCAGGCCCCCAGATAAACAGAGCTAACCTGCTGAAATATTTAATCTCTTTTCGCCAACACAATGAATTTCATGAGCAATGTGTAGAACGTATTTTTATAGATATCAAACGTTATTGCAAGCCGGAAAGCCTGACAGTGTTTGCGCGTTATACACGACGTGGGGGCTTGGATATTAACCCTTTACGTTCAGATAATGTAACACGGTTAAATAATCATCGTCTGGTACGTCAATAACAAAATTGTTGCGGACTGAAGCAGTACCTCAGAAAAATAAACAACACAACACCATCGTTACCTGCCAATAATTCGGTGTGTAAAAGTACTTTGATTTGTTGTTGTTTTTATTTGCGAGATATATATTGATGCTTAAAATGAAGCATTCAACTGGGTTCTGAAGGCTTCATCTTTTTATGGTAAAACAGTTACCTTATTTATTCAGAAAGTTTTTATTAATAGCCAACCTTAAAAATCTGGCCTGTGAATAAGTTTTCAACGCTTTTAACATAGGCAAGGGCAACATTTTTTCCTGCTACTGTCTGATAGCCTTTAAAGTAGTCACCAAGAGTACTGACCGATTCATCCAACAGAGTAGGACTGACAATGTTAATTCTGACCCCATTGGGTAGTTCATTGGCTGCCCCTCTAACAAAACCATTTAAAGCACCATTAGCCATGGCAGCGTTGGTAAAGCCTGGTGATGGTTCGTCGAATAAAATGCCGGAAGTTAGTGTAAAAGAGCCGTTAGAATTGATTGTTTTAAGTCCCTGCATGACAAGATTGACCTGCCCCATCAATTTATTATGAAGACCAAAATATAACTGTTCCGTTGTTGTATCAGACAAGGGTCCTGTGTGAGCTTTTCCCGAGGCGCATATCAATGCATCAAAGGCACCAACCTCACGATACATTGATTCAACAGAGGCCTGATCTTCGATATCAACACGTAGGTCACCACTATTGCGACCGGCAGTGATAATTTCATGCTTATCGCTAATTTCATTGATAACACACCGACCAATTGCACCAGTGGCACCTACTACTATTATTTTCATAAAACTTCCTCAACAAAAAAGTCAATCAGGGATTAAAAATACTGGAAAACTAGCGTTACTTGCATTAATTTTAAGTAGTTACTCTAGAAAATGCACAAACCTATGTCAATAACACAACACTCTCTATATGAGAATATAAACACAAACCTCCGGCGGTTTCAAATAAAAAGGCTGCATACAAAGTCGCCCAAAGCTGCTGTTTTATTGCCACTACTAACGCATTCTAACGACATGTGTATAGTTTTTACGCGACGTTCCAGCCATTTAAATATACATCCAGGGGAGGTTGCTTTTCCGGGTGGTAAATTTGATAAAAAAGATAAAGATTTGCAAGCCACCGCATTGCGAGAAAGTTATGAGGAAATTGGTTTACAACCAACCGATGTGCAAATTATTGGTATGTGTAGTGATATTCTTTCATCTACAGGTATTCAGGTAACACCTGTAGTGGGAATTTTGACTGAACATGTTATTTTAAAGCCCAATTATGATGAATTAGATGAAATATTTTATGTCCCTTTGTCATTTTTTACGCCTGCACAATGCCACTCCATCACATTAAACAAAAATGAGTGCTTATATCGAGTGCCCGAATTTAATTATAAAGGCCATCATATTTGGGGATTAACAGCCTTAATTCTTGTGGAGTTTTTAACTGTAACCTGCGGTATTTCATTCGAGGAATTTGGTTTTATTGGTTGACCCCAGCAATATATGACAACTCTTATACAAAAAACTCTTATACAAAAAACTCTTATACAAAAAAACTTATACAACAATTAGCTTTTAACTGCTGTCGAAAGCATGCTTTTATGGTTAACTATTAAAAGCGAAGTGACGAGTAATAACAAGCTATTACGAGGAACTTCAACACCATAATAGAAAAACCATAAAAGCAGCGCCGTAAGTAAGTTTTAGTATTATATCTAAAAAGGTTTATAAAATTATCTTTTTCCCCTGTTTATCAATGGTTACTTTGATCACGTGTGGGCGTTTCAAATCTTCAATGCCAGCAAACTCAGCCTCAGGGAATAGCTGACTTATCATAGCTGTAAGCCAGTTGCCATGGGTAATAATAATATAGTTGTTTAAAACACTTCGTTGTATATCGTTGATAGTATCAAGAATAACCGGCAGCATGTCACTTTCATTAACAGATTCTCCAAACTCTTTTAGTCGTTCATCAATAAAAAAGCGGTGATTTTTACTCTGTGCAATTGCCGTCGCTGTTTGTCTTGCTCGCTTAAACGGGCTGGAAATAACCATATCTGCATGGCACTCTCTGAGAGATGTTACTAGCCCCTTGAGGCTATTCTGCCCCTCATCTGTCAATGATGCTTCCGGATCCTGACCTTCTGCAGGCGCATGACGTACAAAATAAAGATGCTTTTCTGCTTTATTCTCAGGCCGATTTTTCAAAAGGTGTTTTTCAATCATCGGTGCAAAGTTTTCAGGTGTTGGTGTACTTAAATCAAGAATTTTCCCCTTCTCATCATTAGCTCTTACCTGAAGTGCTTTTTTAAACAAAGGGTTTTGTTCAAAAGCTGTCACTTCTTCGTCGGTCATTAGCCCCCCCTGAAAAGCCAGAGTTCCCTTGCTTGCCGAAGACAGTCGTTTATAATAGGCAGGTTTTTTAGCTGTTAAATAACGCTTTGCCTGCACATGATAGCCAATAAGATCAGCAACTTCTGACGAAAATCCGAGTTCTAAAGCGATTCTTGCTCCAAGCCACTCATGATTGATTACACCGAGTTCATCCATCATCGGAAGAGGATGTTTATAGCAAAAATGACCAATATCATGGAGCAGACTTGCAATGATAACGCTTTCATCATGACCAAGCGTTTCAGCAAAATAAGCACACTGTAATGCATGTATCTTTTGAGTAACTGCTTCGCCTATATAATCAGAATCATTGGCACTATTGAGCTTTTCTATAATCCATCGGGTGCACTCCTGAACATCCGGTACAGGCATATAATTTAACATGAACAACTTCCTCTTTATTTATTTAACAGCTGTTGCTTGCTTTAGCAGAAAAAGGGTTTGCCACATTGTAAATTTCTGCACCGGCTGAATAATCTTTATTCGGGTCACGCTCACAATCTTGCGGAAACTTTTCTCGCTTATCTTTAAAATAAGCTTCACGCATGGAGCCACCTTCACTCATTTTGTTAAAAGTAATAAAGAATGCCCGACGTGATTTACTACTGTGATTGACCTCAGAGTAATGAGGCAAATAAGAATCAAACAACAGTATATCTCCTGTTTTACAATGCGCAGGCTTCCAAGTTATCGTATCAACTACTTCATCAGACAGGGAACCATCACTTTTTTGAGGGTAGATTTCAGTAGTCCTTTTATTACATTCAGCCAGTTGCAAGCAACCATTATCTAATGTTGCATCATCAATTACTACCATCATGGTAATATGATACTTTTGGTTAAAACTAACAAAGGCTGGTGCATCCTGATGTGGAGTAAACCCGTTACCACCCGGTAGCTTAAAATTAATCTTTTCTTTAAAGATGGCAGCCTGCTCTCCCATTAATGAGGAAAGTAATTTTATGGTTCTAGATCCCCGAGCAATATCATTAACTACCGAATGGTAATCAAGAATATTTTCTATTCTGCACAGCTGTCTTTGATCCGTTGTATTTTGCTCAAAATACTTCATCCACTTACCCGGTGCTTCGGGTAAATCTTCAAGCTCTTTACACCAGTTAGGTAAAAGTTCTTTTTCTTCCGGAGTAAAAAAATCTGTTAATTTCAGATAGCCATGTTCGTCCCAAAACTTTTTTTGTTGCGACGACAAAGGGTAAAGCGTATTACTTATAGTCAGACAACTCTTGCATACATCAGGAAAGCTCATAATTAACTCCGGAATTAACTACCTTATTTGTAGGTTTATGTTTCTTGTAATCAGCAGGAATCAGTGTAGAGACTGCGTATCCTGCGAGGAGAGCAAATGAAATAATACAGACAGTAATATAAATACCAAAGTGTTCCTGCAATAAAGGTAACATCAGAGCTCCGGTAAAGGCTCCAAGCTTACCGCATCCTGATGCAAAACCATGACCGGTGGCCCGGATGTCAGTTGGGTATATTTTTGCCGGCAATAAATAGGTGGTGATTCCAGGACCTGCGTTAATAAAGAAGTTAAACATAATAAAGCCGGTAAAAACTATACTGGTATTAACCATAGGTGAAAATGAATGACTAAAGGCTAACATAAACAAACCAATAAAAGACAAAAGAAAGCCTATTGCCTGTAAGCGGACATTGTTTATTTTGTTAATGATAAAAATTGAACACAGGGCACCAAGACAAATAATGGAATTAAGGTATAACGTGCTTTTGAGTACTTCGCCTGCTTTTGTGATGAAATTACCACTACCGTCAATGTTAAGTGCACTCAAAATGGTGGGTGTAAAAAGTCCGATACCATAATAGGCTATATCCATTAAAAACCAAGCGGCACAAAGTCCAAGAGTGACTTTGAGATAGGAACTTTTCGAGAACATTTTTCTGTACGCGGCTGATGACGATTGATTTTTCTTGTTTTTTGCAGCCAGACGTTGGTGTGCTTTCCACAAAAAACTCTCCGGTAACTTTGCTCGAAAGGCTAATGCAATTAAAGCAGGAATAGCTCCTGTTGCAAACATCCAGCGCCAGACGTCCATAGTTGGGTGAAAAGTATAAAGACACCAAGCAACCAGTACGCCAACGGGTGAGGCCAGACAATTGACAAACATTGCTATTGCCATGGCTTGTCCGGTTTTGTTCTCAGGTGTCATTTCAGCCATATAACTGGCACAAATGGGATAATCCATTCCAACGCCCATACCAATAAGAAATCTGAAAAAGATTAATGATAAGGTGCCTGTGGCCAACGATGAAAGAAGCACCACAACAACAAAAAAAACCAGATTAAAGATCAACATACTTTTGCGTCCGATTTTATCGGAAATTCTCCCCATTGCAATGGCACCAACAGTTGCACCAATAGGAGCCGAAGCCTGAATTAAACCCAGCATAAAGGATGTTGGATGAAAGGAAGCATTAATGAAAGGAAGAGCCACTGAACTGATGTAAAGTACATAGCCGTCAATAAATAAACCTAACGAGCAAACAATGCAAACCAATTTGATCAGTCGTGGAGTAAGCTGATCTGATGCCATAAATTATTTCCCCAAAAGCAATGCATTAGTCATAAACCAACAGCAGGCTAGATTTTAATGCATTTTTTGTGTTGTTAAAGTAATGAGAAATATATCAGTGCTTTTTTACAAAAAAATTAAGAAATTGTTACAACAATAATACAACGCCTGATGTAAGACATCAGCATTGAAACAAATCATCCAATAAGCGACGAAAAAATAATACAAAAACTGGCTTCTAACTAATGTTATGAGCATGCTTTTAGGGACTGTTCAAAATCGCCTTTTTTATATAGTGTATTATGCGGATTTAGGTCGTATAATTTGCTATTAGGTGAATACAGCAACTGAAATGTTTTAAAAATGGAAAAAGTAATCAAAGGATCATGCCAGTGTGGTCAATTACAATATGAGCTTAAAGCTGAACCTATAAAAGTATTTGCATGTCATTGTACCGAATGCCAAAAACTTTCAGCTAGCCCTTTCAGCGTGACAGCGATTGTATCAGCTCAGGATATTGTATTTTATGGCGAACTCAAGGAATGGAGTCGTTCATCAGATAGTGGAAATATAAATGCAGCAAAGTTTTGTCCAAATTGTGGAAACCGTATTTATCATATAAATCCTATGCAGCCTGATCTAATCAAGCTGAAACTAAAACCCACTGATAAAGAAGCTTCAAGTTATTTCAAGCCTACAGCACATGTTTGGGTGCAAGAGAAGCAAGACTGGTATGTAATACCTGAAGGAGTTGATGTTTACGATGCTCAGCCATGAACAATATTCAGCTAACAAGACGCTGTTAGGTGCTGCTCCATACTCCCTCACACACATCGAAGAGAACAATAATGTTTATTGCTGTATATGAATTTACGATCAAAAGTGGAATGGAATAAGAGTTTGGAAGCAAAGGTTACAGACTGCATTCAACAGCTGACCCACAAATATTTGTCGGCTATGCTCAATGGCCAAGCCGTGATGTCTGGGAGCATCTTTGCCCCCCCACATGCAGGCGTTATGTGCCATCACTATGATAAATTTTAAAATAAGGAATCATTTTGTTTATTGTTTCTCTTACTTACAAAGTTCCACTGGAAAAAGTGGATCAACTTATCCCTGAGCATATTGAGTTTTTGGATAAGCAATACCGGCTAGGGCATTTTCAGCTTTCAGGTCGTAAGGTACCCCGTACGGGTGGTGTTATTCTTGCCTCGGTAGAAGGGCGGGAACAACTTGAACAAATACTTGAAGAAGACCCATTTTACAGAGAGAATATTGCTAACTATGAGGTAACTCAAATAGTGTTTACAAAATCATCTAGCGCACTGAAATCAGTGCTTGAGGCGTAGTCACATAGCAAAGCTCTGTTTGGGACTGCGCTGTTACGCTGCCCCCAAAGCTTAAAAATTTTGGTATCGTTCTGAATTATTCAAATTCAGAAACTGAAAACTTTAAGCGTTTTAATTTATTTTTTGGGTGCAATGGAAGCGGGAAGTCAACTTTTAAATACGGTTATTTTCTGGGGGGATGACCTAAAAGGTTAAATTTAAACCTAAATGACCAAAAAGTCAGCAGTGTCTATACGGAGCTTCGAGAGTACGTGACTACTGCTGTGTACAAGTGTCTGAGGTAATGTTAAGACATTATGGCACATTAAAAGCCGGCAGTTTTTTTTCTACCAACACTTTTTTCAGGCGTGCATAATCAGGAACACCATTTTTATAAGGAGGATAGTCTTCACCCTGAATTAACGGCAATAAATAATCACGACATTTTTCTGTTATATGTAATTCATCTTTTGCAATGAAATCTGCAGGCAACTTCATTTCAACATTAGCAACCATATCCAGAGGGACTTTACCCACAGACCATTTAAATATTTTTTCTGATTCACAAACAATCGATGTCATTATTTTACTTTCACCGGCCAATGCAAATTCTACGGCTTTTTTACCGACGGCGTACGCTTGCTTAACATCAGTTTCAGATGCTAAATGTCTTGCGGATCTTTGTAGATAATCAACGACACTCCAGTGGTATTTATAACCGAGCGAATCTTTAATCATGCGCGCCAGAATAGGGGCTGTTCCACCGAGCTGAACATGACCAAAAGCATCAGTAGAACGACTGGCGGAAAGAAAAGTTCCATCTGCATAACGAATGCCTTCTGAGGTAACAATGACACAATATCCATGATCACTAACACACTGTTCAACTTTAGCCAAAAAATGTTCACGACAAAAACCTATTTCAGGAAACAATAATATATGAGGCGCGTCGTTCTTATCCTCCATGGCAAGAGCAGCAGAAGCGGTTATCCAGCCGGCATGACGCCCCATTACTTCCATTACAAATACTTTGGTAGATGTTTGACTCATGCTTTGAACATCAAGAGCTGCTTCTTTGACAGAAGTTGCGATATATTTTGCAGTGGAGGCAAAGCCTGGGCTGCAATAGGTTGCCGGAAGGTCGTTATCAATGGTTTTAGGAATACCAATGCATGAAACAGGGTATCCCAGATTTTCGCTCATAAAAGCCACTTTATACGTGGTGTCCATTGAGTCGCCTCCGCCATTGTAGAAAAAATATTGAATGTTGTGCGCTTTAAAAACATCTATCAGGCGCTGATAAGCTGATAAATCAGAGTAGTTGTCTGGTAGGCGATAACGGCAGGAACCAAACACACTGCCCGGAGTATGGCGAAGCGCAGTAATGGTAGCATCTGTTTCAAAAGCGGTATCAATAAGCGATTCTGTGAGGGCTCCTAAAATACCATTTTGCCCTGCATATACCGTGTTAATTTTGTCTGAGTATTTACGCGCAGTTCTAATTACTCCGCACGCACTGGCATTGATTACCGCAGTAGCACCACCAGACTGAGCATAAAAAGCATTAGCCATGAAAATTATTCAACCTTATTGTAATGAGTAAAAAATCAAAAAAGTTTGCTTTTAAATATAAAAAACATAATTACACAAATAAGGTTTTTATTGCAAAACATTAGTAACGTCTCGAGCCAGTAGTAACTCTAACTAATTTTTTCAGTCTAATATTCCTTTCATGGTAATAACTCAGATTTGCAGATAACTTAAACGTCATAGCTTTAAATATACGTTTCAATTAGCAGTGCCCGCTCGCACCAATAACTCTTGGCCGATGGATTTTATGCAAAACAATCTGGCAACTATTAAAAGCTTCAGAGCATTTAATGTGCTTTATAATTATAATAGTGAAGTTGGATTAAACTAATAAGTGCACCAGACTAATTTAATCCAGCATCACTTAAAAAGTATCCGAAGAATAACAACATTAAATTAATTTTAAAAAAAACCTAAAACAAAATTTAATAAAAATTTAATTAAATTTACTGTTTAATATTATCTTTAATACTATATTTTTTATAGTTGATTTTTATCTTTAACTGATAATAGTCATCTTAAATACTTCTTTTGAAATTCATGTCAGGAGAATAACCTAATGAAAAAATTATGCTCATTTTTAATTATAGGTGCAATATTATTTTCCAATAGTATTGCTTTTGCAAATAAAACCAAAGTTGATCTCAATCGTTATATGGGATTATGGTACGAACTAGGTCATGTTCCATCATTTTTTGAAACAAAAAATTTAAGTTGTGGATCAGCTTATTACCAGTTAATTAATGATAAGACAGGAATGGCTATTAGAAACAGAGGTTATGAGCATGGAATGGAGAATACTGCCTATGGCATTGGCTGGCCCGCTAAAAGTTCAGTTAATAATGATCAATTAAAAGTTGTTTTTTATAATCCTTACACTTTTATCCCAGGAAATTATTACATTGCTTATGTTGACTCAAACTATCAGGAAGCTATAGTCACATCAAAAAAATGTCATAAGGCAAAATATATTTGGTTAATGTCAAGGACTCCAAATTATTTTACATTTACCAGACTAAAGAAAAAAGCAGCTGATATGGGATATAATACGGCTAATATTGTGCAAACACCTCAGATTAATTGCCCTAGAATTCATAGCTAGCCAAGCATTTACTATTCAAGAATAAAAAAATGGCGATGTAGAATAGTTCCCTTAGATCAAATAATCTATTTAAAAGGATGTAGTGATCTGAAATAGGAGAAAAAATGATTAAAGGTATATATAAAAAATATTCAAAAGAATACCATTTCCCTCATGTCTGGTCATGGATACGTGCGTGATCAGGCATATTTTTTTTGTAAAACTAAGTCCAGTAAAAATAATACCAAAACCTGCTTCCAACTACTGTTATTAATATTTACTTACTAACAAATTAGAAGTGCATATCAATGCCGATATTAAAAGTAACCCGTAGTAAACTTCAGCCTAATAAAATTTACTACTACGGATGTGCTTTCTCTAATAATTGCATGAGGGTCATACTACAACTGGAGGAAAAAGGAATAAAATGTAAAGTTTTTGTCCCGTACACAGGTCTCTCAATTAAATGTCTGGCTCCATTAGACCAGAATAAACTGAAAAGGCGCAGTTGAAAAGCAGAAAAAGTCATTAGGGATAGCCCTGATTACCACCTGCTTTTAATTTCTTATTGCGCTACTTTTCTGATCTTTCTGTTATAACAACGCTTTTTTAAACTTTTCCTCATCAATGAGACAGCCAGTCTGTTTGGCAATTTCTTGCATGTCTTTTTCTGCATTACCCAGACAGGTCGTTGCACCAGGAGAGGGAGTCATATTAAAAATAATGCCATCACCAGGATTTATACGTGCTTCACCGAGCAGAAGTTTTCGCTCTTTCTTATCGATAAGTTGAGGACGAATACCCCCAAACCCCTTGGCAAAATGTATGTCTTTTTTTTGTAATGACGGGACAATTTTTCGAATGTCCTTCAAAAAGAGCCATTCCCTTAGACCCGGTATTTCAAATAATATGTTTTTAAAGATGTAGTTACGAATATCCTTCACACGCAAAAGTCCCCATAAGGTAGCAAAAACTGCGCGATCAAATCGAAGCACCCGAAAAAATTGCAGGATAGTTTTTTTGTTGTAACGCTCCAACATTGGTAGAACAAGTGCCGTTGGTCCAAATCGGGTTTTACCCGGCACACAGACATCTGGATCACCATGAACGGCCGCAAAGGGAAGTTTATCATTTTGAACTGTATATACCTTTCCATTGAGTACCTGTGGTGCAAAATAAAAGCTTCCAGCCATTGGCAGGCAAGAAAAATTGAGCCCGTAACCCATTTGCTGTGCCAGCAATAAACTATGACCGCCCGCTGATACCACAACAAAACGAGCTTTTAATCTACCTTTTGTTGTCATGACGAAAAACATATCACCATCTTTTTTTATATCATCAACGGTTGTGCTCATATAAAAATCAATGTCTTTGTTTTCTGCTTCCCTTGCTCTAGCGACAAATGACTCTGATAATGCTTTATAATCAATAGCTGTGTACTCGTCCTTTATAGAGATAGCTACAATTTCGTCTTTACGGTATTTTCCATTGACTAAAGCTACATTGGGTTCTGTCTTTGCAATGTCTTCTTTGCCGATTAATTCCATTCTAGGAAAGTGAGGATGAAATTTTTTATAACGTTCACGTAAAAAATCGCACTCTTTTTTACCAACGCCAAGTGCCATCTTTGAGTATTTGAAAATCACTCTGTCTTTTTCTTCTTCAGAGAGTTTTCGTGTCGCATAGTTAACTAGCATACCAGCCTTGTGCTTGACCTTTATAGCTTTATCTATACTGTAATTTGTCTCAATATCACCGCAGTGAATTGTTTGACTGTTATTAGAGCTTTTAGAGTTAACTGTGGCAAAAGACGCATATTTTTCTACCAGAGCAATTGTGCTCAAATTTGTAAATTGTGCCAGTTCATACAGAAGAGCAGTTCCTGAAACGCCCCCCCCAATGATGATCACGTCATAAACTTTTGATGACATAAATAACCTACTGCTTAATGCAACCTGGTTGTTTTCATATAAATTACGCTCTGATAAACCCGTCTGAAAGTTTAAGATAGTAATATCTGTTCATACCCTTTATTTCTGAAGTACCCAACCTACATAGTATGCATAGGGTATATGAAGTATTTCAGTGTAGTGACAAGCCAAAAAAAGTGCCAGAAGCACAGGTTTTTTTCAAACTTTATTTTTTTATGCATATATTACGTTGTACTACTTGCAACAAAAAAAACACGCCGTTAATTCTAAGGTTTTTTGAATAAATTGCCAATAGCAAGTGATGAACAAAGTTACATCATTCCAACCTTTTGGCTAACGATTCCCGCTGATGTATACTTCATTCCCTAATTTTAAGGAAATGAAGATTCACAATAATGGTAAATTTGAGATATAACCGTATTTTTACGGTGTTGGCAATTAACATGCCTGATGACTCCAAATTTTCTCTTTAGGCAACTTATTTGCACCAATATTAAGTAAAAGAAGGGCTAGTTTAACTGTTTTGATGCCTCTAAAACTATTTCAGCATGACCTTTTACTTTTACTTTACGCCATTCCTGTCTGAAAATACCCAATGCATCAATCAAAAAAGTACTGCGTTCTATACCAAGATATTGTTTACCGTACATGTTTTTTAGTTTTATAACATCAAAGAGACTGCATAAGGTTTCATCAGCATCACTGATCAACTCAAAAGGAAAATCGTACTTGGCTTTGAACTTTTCGTGAGATGCAAGAGAATCTCTGGAAACACCATAGATACAGGTGTTGGCCTCAATAAACTGATCATGTAATTTTGTAAAATCCTGCCCTTCTGTAGTACAGCCAGGCGTACTGTCTTTCGGGTAAAAGTATAAAACAATATTTTTACCTTTCAGTACAGACAAAGACGAGTTTTCGTGGCTGGTTGCTGTAAAAGAAAAGTCAGGAACTTTTTGCCCTGTAACTATGTTTGTTGTGACCATGTTTTTTGTGTCAGTCATGCACAGATACTCCATTTGTGATATGTTGTAACAGTTAACTGAAATGAAAATAGCATATAATAGTTTTGATTAAGTAAACAGCAATTTTAATGCTGTTTATCTTTCAGGTGGAGTATTACTATCCTGCGGTAAGCAAAAAGGAGAAAAAAGAGGGTGTTTTACATATGATTTTGGGCAGCTGTGTTGCTTTGGTAACACCAATGAATAAAAACGGATCTATTGATTGGGACGTTCTGGACAATTTAATTGAATGGCATATAAGTGAGGGTACTGACGCTATTGTCTCAATGGGCACAACGGGTGAAAGCGCCACTCTCATGAAATCTGAATGTGCAGAAGTAATTAAACATACCATCACAAAAGTTAAAGGCAGAGTGCCTGTCATCGCTGGAACAGGAACAAATTCAACACAGGAAACAATTCAACTCACAGCTGATGCTAAAGCTTATGGAGCAGATGCTTGTCTGCTTGTGGTGCCTTATTATAATCGTCCAGGTCAGGAAGGAATTTATCAGCACTTTACAGCTATTGCAGATGCGGTTGACATACCGCAAATTCTTTATAATGTACCTGGTCGCACAGTAGCAGATATGCTTGCTGAAACAGTAGTCCGACTCATGCCACATAAGAATATTATCGGTATCAAAGAAGCAACTGGTGATTTGCAACGTTCAGAAACGTTGATCAAAGCTGCACAAGAACATCAATTTGTAGTCTATTCTGGTGATGATTCAACAGCAATGGAATTATTATTGCAAGGCGGAAAGGGTGTTATTTCTGTTGTAGCTAATGTAGCTCCTAAAGATTTTCATGAAATGTGTCAGGCGGGCATTAATGGGCATAAACAAACTGCTGTCACAATAAACAATCGGCTGGCTGCACTAAATAAAGCTTTATTCGTAGAGGCCAACCCAATTCCTGTGAAGTGGGCGTTGAGTAAGGCCGGTAAAATAGATACAGGTATTCGCTTACCACTGACACCACTGAGTGAGTCATCAAAGGCGGTGGTGCTTGAAGCACTTCACGTCGCAGGTATTAAAATTTTTGAATCGGTTTAAAAGGTACGGGTGTGCAAAAAAAAACGGTAATTAAGGTCTCTGGTTATATGCTGCTGGCAATAACAGTAACAGGGCTCAGTGGTTGCGGTATGCTGATTGGCAAAGACAGTTATTTTCGCGATCACTCAGTGGATTATGTAAAAGCAAAAGAAATGAAATCCATGAAGTTGCCTGAGGGTATAACCATGGATAAAGGACAACCGGTAATGTCTATCCCTGATGTTAAAGTGGTGGCAAATAAAAATAGCAATCCCAATGAAATTCCTATGTTAAAAAACCCCATTATGCAAGCAGGAAATTTAACTTACGAAATTGTTACAACCCCTGTTGAAAGCACTATTAAAAGTGATGCTGGGCAAGAATTACTATGGGCAAGAATTCTTGCTTTTCTTACTCACGAAGGTATTGCTCTCACTGAAAACAACATTAAATCAGGGGTAATAGAAACCAAGTGGTTTGTACCGGCAAATCAGCCTAAGCGTGGTTTTATTTATCACGCCTACGTATCCCTGATGGGAAAAAGTCAGGATGAAAGGCAGCAGATGAAACTGCGTTTCGGTCTCAAGCCTTCATTACAAAAGGGGTTTTGGAATATTAAAATCGATTCCAAACAAAAATCCGTAAATTCAGCACAAATGACTCAGTGGAAACAAAATAACACCTCAAAATTATTGCAGGCAGTCAGGCAAGACTTTCTTGTCTATTTGGTTGAACATAGTGGTGATCTGGTGTCTAATGATCACGAAGGCAAGTTTAATCCGATCACCATGAGCACCATGATTAAAGATGGTAACGGTAATTCTGTACTTAAACTATCCTCTGGTTTTGATACAGCATGGAATGCAGTTAATGCTGCGCTGAAAAAATTACATATTGTTGTAGAAAAAGCCAACCATGCAGCAGGTATATTCTACATTGCACTTCCCGGTGCAGATACTATAGATGTTGATAAGCCTGCAACATCGAATACATTCAAGATGCTTTTTGGTAATGACAAATCTGCCGCTAAAGCACCGGTTTACCGGTTAGTTCTTGCTCCTGTTAGCGATGGTGTCTATCTGTCTGTGGAAAAAAATATTGATACTACAGCACCTGCTAAACTTACGAAACTGATTTTACAGAAGATTCAGTCAGAGTTGAGCTAATGAAGCCTGTATAACGTGTGGTTTTTATGATGATAAAAGTTAATCAAAACAATACCACCTGACGGATCTTAACTCTTTTTTTAATTGGATAAAACTAACTCAACTTACTGAGAGTGCAGGAGATTATAGGTAATATAATGAGTTTGGAAAAAAAAGTTTTGGCAGTAAATAATGACTTGCCTATTAAAACCAAAAAACCTGTCCATAGTGGTAAAGTACGTTCTGTGTACTGGCTGACTGATGAGGATAGTCAACGATTAATAAAAGAACGCGGATATGATATAGCTGACGACTCACAACTGGCTGTTATGGTCATTAGTGATAGAATTTCAGCCTTTGACTGTAACTGGAAAGCAGAAGGTGGACTCAATGGTGTTCCTGGTAAAGGAGCCGCACTCAATGCTATTTCTTCTTACTGGTTTAAGCTTTTTCGTGAGTATGACCTAGCCAACAGTCATATACTTGAAGAACCTCATCCGCTGGTATGGATTGTTCAAAAAGCACGCCCAATAAAAATTGAAGCTATTGCCCGCCAATACATTACCGGTTCTATGTGGAGAGCTTATGCCAAAGGAGAACGTACTTTCTGCGGAATAAACCTGCCAGAGTCTCTTGAAAAAAATCAAAAGTTGGCAGAGCTGTTAATTACACCTTCAACTAAAGGTATTTTGCATGATATCCCCAATGTGCCGGCAGTTGATGACTGCAGTATTAGCCGAAGGGTCATTGAAGATAGTTATGCTGCATTTGACTTTCACAGTATCGATGATATTGATCTTTATGAAAAACTTCTACGTGAAGGCTTCGAACTTATTTCAAAAGTGCTGGCCTCTGCAGGACACATTCTGGTAGACACTAAGTTTGAGTTTGGTTATGTTAAAGATAAACAAGGGAACGAAAAACTTATCTATATGGATGAAGTCGGAACTCCCGATTCTTCAAGATTTTGGAATATTGCTGGCTATCAGGCAGGAAAAATTGTTGAGCAATCCAAAGAGGGTTTTCGTCAGCAATTGCTAAACTATTTTCCAGATAGTGACATCTTGCTTAACTCTTCCCGTATGAATGAACGACTTGCCCTGGCTCATAAAACGACTCTGCCAGCTCAAATGTTATTTGATGTTTCCCGAGTTTATACAAATATTGCGCAAGATATCACCGGTATTACTATCGCTGAAACCGAAAATCCTCGTCAAGAACTTATTGATATTCTTGATAAAGATTATGGTTTAATAGAGGCTATGCTTTAATACAAAATCTGTTTCTGGCTACGGTTAATCTGCATATTTTATGCCTGCTGTTAAATAAAATTGATTAGCCATAGCCAAGCAGTACGCAAAACTGTGATACTTGGAAAATAAATATCAATAGCACAACAAGACATTAAAAGCGGTATTTAGTATCAGCGCACACGGACAAAAAAGCCTCCACTGTTTTTCTGAACTAAAACATCGAGCCAGGATATTGCGAGGACTTCAACGCATAACAGCAAGATCAAAAAAGTAGCGCAATAAAAAGTTAGAAGCAGAATTTGGTATTATAGGGCAAGATCAGCGAACATTAAGCAGAATTCGTATCAAGTTCCGTTGTTTAAATTCATACCTTCTACGAACATGGTCAGTAATAATCTGAAGAAAGGACAAGATCGTAGTAGAGCTAACCGTACTACTGCTGCCCTTCAATAGTTTTATCTGCTAACAGAATAATTCTGCCTGAATGAGAGACTGTTCAGCTAATTCTCTAATTTTTAACAAGTCCTTTTCTGTTGGATACTTGTTGTAATTCAGGTAAAATGCAGAGTCAATATCTCAAGAGAAGCAGCGATTAGACAAAGATAATACCAAAACCTGTTTCTAACTACTGTTATAAGCATACTTTATAAGGCTTGCTGTTGTGATGAGTAATAGCTAGCCAGCTATTATGAGGAGCTTCAACGCATAACAGCAAGATCATATAAAGTGGCGCAGTAAGAAGTTAGAAGCAGGTTTTGGTATGAGAACGGTCAACCGCTGTGCATTAAAATCGTATAGTCGGAACATAGCCCTGCCTTAAACTATTTTCGTAAACCAGGCATGAAGGAATAAATCCGCCTGACTTACGACAAGGTGCACGACAAAGTGTTGTTGATAACTGCTCCGTAATTTAACCATGTAAAAACTTTCTATAAATAGAGATAACTTATGCCAAATCATTGGATACTTATATTAAATGCAGGAAGCTCTAGCTTAAAATTTGCCCTAGTGAATGCAGTTTCTGGTGAAAGACCCTTTCAAGGGTTAGCCGAGTGTCTGGGGCTAGAAGAAGCACGAATTAATTTTTATGAGGCGGACAAAAAGCAATCTCTTCCGATTGCTGATGGAACCATGTACACAGCCATAGCCATGCTGATGGATGCATTACCAGACAAAATTACTCCGGAAGCTATTGGACACCGCGTAGTTCATGGAGGTGAAAAATTTAAAAGCACTGCATTAATTACGCCGGAAGTACTGAAAGCAATTGATACCTGCAGTAATCTTGCGCCTTTACATAACCCAGCAAATATTGCAGGTATTAAAGCTGCGCGGGCCTTGTTTCCTGGACTGCCGCAAGTAGCAGTGTTTGATACGGCATTTCATGCAAATATTCCTGCCCAAGCATATTATTACGGAATACCTGCAAAATTTTATGAAAAATATGGTATTCGAAAATACGGCTTTCACGGCATAAGCCATCATTATGTGGCGATTCAGGCAGCTAAACATCTTAGAAAATCAACCAAAGACGTTCAATTAATCACAGCACACCTTGGAAATGGCTGCAGTGTAAGTGCAATCAAAGGCGGTCATTCCGTGGATACCAGTATGGGCATGACACCACTGGCAGGTCCGATGATGGGAACAAGAAGCGGTGACATTGATCCTGGAATTATCTTTTGGCTGGCAGAACAACAAAAAATGCCGTTGAAACAAATTTCTCATATGCTCAATAAAGAAAGTGGGTTGCTCGGAATATCCTCACTGAGTAACGATATGAGAACATTGGAACAAGTAGCTAACGACGGAAATAAACAAGCTAAACTCGCCATTGATATTTTCTGCTATCAGCTCGCAAAATCCATTGCGACCATGAGTGTTAGCCTTTCACAAATTGATGCTTTGGTTTTTACTGGTGGTATTGGTGAAAACTCATCACTGGTTCGTCAAAAAGTGATATCTCAGCTTCTTTTAATGGGTTTTGCCTGCGATGAGAAAAAAAACAACAATCATGGTAGTGGTAGTAACGGTCATATCGAACTAACAGACAGCAAAAAAATACTAGTTATACCTACAGACGAAGAGCAAATGATTGCCTGTGAAACTTATCAATTAATAGGAAAAACTTATGAGTAACTGTTTGCTAATCGTACCCGTTGGCCTGTCTACCGGTTCTGGTTCACTGGGCAAAGGATTGTTGCACCTTGCAGATCAACGTGGCTTAAAAGCAGGTTTTTTTGTCCCTGTGCAACAAAATAAAGAAGGTATTATTAACATTAATGCTACCAAACCTGCTATGAACATTGAAACACTTCAGCAATACATGTGTCAAAATCAGTTGGATGAAGCACTGGAGCAAATTGTTTCCGCCTATGAAGAGCAGGAAGGTAATGCTGACCTGATGATAGCACTAGGACTGGTGATTGATGAGCAGGCACCTTTTGCAGAAACAGTGAATAAGGCAATGGTTAAAGCACTGGATGCAAAAGTTCTATTAGTAATTACTGATGTGGAGTCTGATTATCAGCGGTTAAATGCAAAACTGGAAATAACCGCTGAAAGTTATGGTGGCATTGAATCCGATCGGGTTGTCGGGTGCATTGTTAACAAAGCTGGGGCACCCAGAGATGCCAACGGAAAAATTCATCCTGAGCTTTTTTCTACCACCAGCTATCCGATACCAACAACCAGAGAGCTGGAACACAGGTTAGCTATATGCAAACGTTCCAATTTTCAGCTTTTTGGCATTATTCCCTGGAGTCAGAAACTAATTGCACCTCGCACAGCAGATCTACAACAAGTAATTCCTGTTCACTGGATAAATAAAGGTTTAAGAGAAATGCGCTACATCGAACATGTAAGCATTGGTGCACCGGAGATGAAAAACTTCAGTGCCCTTATGTGTCGGTGTACATTACTTATTGTTGCAGGTGATCGTGACAATATGGTCTTAGCCGCTGCACTGGCAGAACTTAATAATATTCCAATGGCAGGGTTATTGCTTACCGGTGGGGTAACTCCTTCTGCCACAACAATGAAATTAATTGCCCCTGCACTTGAAAAGGGTTTACCTGTCATGGCTACCGACCTGGAAACCTATCCTTGCGCAACACGTTTGCCACACCTCTATAGCTACATTGCAAAAGATGATAAACAGCGTTACAGCGATTTACTCAAACATATTTCCGAACATCTAGATATCAAAAAATTTGGGGAGCTATTTCAATCAAAAGGTGAGCGACGTTTATCTCCGGCAGCTTTTCGTTATAATTTAATAAAAGTTTCAAGAAAACTGGATCGAACTATTGTTTTACCCGAGGGTGATGAACCAAGAACAATTACAGCCGCTATTACTTGTGAAGAGAAAAAGATTGCAAATTGTCTGTTACTGGCCGACCCTGAAAAAGTACGACAGATTGCAGAGGTGCGGGGATTGTCTGTTCCTGAAAGCTTACAAATAGTTGATCCTGCCATCATCCGTGAAAAGTACGTGGATAGCTTCGTCAAACTGCGCAAACATAAAGGAATGAATGAAGTCAGGGCTAGGCAATTGTTAGAAGATAACGTCGTACTAGGCACTATGATGCTCCAAGAGGGTGATGTAGATGGTTTGGTTTCTGGCGCAGTGCACACCACAGCTAACACAATAGTTCCTGCATTTCAGCTGATTAAAACTCAACCTGATGCAAAGCTTGTATCGTCTATATTTTTCATGTGCCTGCCAGATCAGGTCTTGGTTTATGGAGATTGTGCAGTAAACCCAGATCCTTCGGCCGAAGAGTTAGCAGACATTGCTATTCAAAGTGCAGATTCAGCTATATCTTTTGGTATTCCAGCTCGCGTAGCTATGATTAGTTATAGCACCGGAAAATCAGGTTCAGGTAGTGACGTAGATAAAGTAGTTAAAGCGACAGAAATTGCTAAAAAACGTCGACCTGATTTAATTATTGATGGTCCGTTACAATATGATGCCGCTGCCAATGCAGGCGTGGCAAAAAAGAAAGCACCGAACAGCCCCGTAGCAGGAAAAGCAACAGTATATGTATTCCCAGACTTAAACACTGGTAATACAACCTATAAGGCAGTGCAAAGAAGCGCTAATGTAGTGAGTATTGGTCCGATGCTACAGGGAATGAAAAAACCTGTGAACGATCTTTCCCGCGGTGCATTAGTAGACGATATTATATACACTATCGCACTTACCTCTATTCAGGGAGGAACGGAAGGATATTTTTAACGTTCTGCAAGAAAGAAGAGATCAATTTGTTATGACAGCAGATAATAGTGCTTTTTGGAATACGCTGTTCCATCCCAGCACTACAGCTTGCATTAGGGAATAGACCAAGCCGCTAAACCCAACTAAAAAAACAAATTAGGCCGGCAGCATCAAATGACTCTTTATGCTTCGAGTTAATTTGATCGCTGTCAACACACTTGCATACCATCCACAAAATTACCGGAGCCAAAGTTAAATTTAAAGCAAACACCCACCGCCAACTTAAATAGTGAGAAAAGACACCTCCAAGCAGAGGACCTAAAGTTAAAAATATAGAAGCGTAAGATGCGCAAGAACCAAATGCCAATCCTCTTTCTTCCACGGGAAACAATCGGCTATTCAATACGACATATGTAGCCAACATAAAGCTTGCTCCTATGCACTAAAACACTCTAGCTAAAATTAATACGGAACCGTTAGGACAGAATGTGCATACTATCGAAGCAAAAAAAAATCATTCCTATAGAAAATATTTTGCGACTTCATTATCGCTCATTTGTATTGCTTGTGCTTTGAGTTTTTCGAGCGTTACTCCTTTTTTTTCAGATACTGCTTACAGTTGGCAGTTGGCGATGCAGAAAACCTTGTCGAAAGAAGTCAGCATGTTTTTATAAAGATATTTTTTTCTTTATTTGACTTTCCCATTAACTTAAGTCTCAGCAAAAAAACAGGGACGGTGGTAGTTCAGATAAAGCGTAAGGTAGTTGTGGTTCAACGCATTGACTTCTGCTGCCTAAAACTGAGGAATATAGGCATATCCCGGTATTTTTCTTGCCACTGAACCATTCTTAATTTCTACAAGTGCATAATCTTTTGTGTTATGAAGATTTCCTATTTACATTTGTATACGTATAGTTTATAAACTACTTTCTGCGGTTGTTTACCTTCATAAAAGACATTTGTTAATGCAGAAAATATTCATATTCATATTCATCTTTTTATACCTTATAAGACCCCTAATTTGGATATGGCAGAGCTGTGTTTGAATGTGATGAATGCATGGGTAACAAATGGTATTGTCTTCCGTTCAGTAACAAAGTTTTAATGCGCCATTCATGTAGGATTTAGTCCGTTTAGGGGAAAATAAAGCTCTGTTTTTTTAGTCGGATCAATGACAATTTTAACCGCATCAAAGCCAAACTTTTATTTGGTTGATCTCTATTTTATAACTTTCAAGATCTTTTATTTATTTATAAATAAATTATAGTAGTAAGGATTTTTTTGTGTTTTTAAGACTAGTTAAGTTAGTTGTTTCAGTGGTAACTCTAGCGAGTTATTTAACAACCAGTGTTGCTTTTGCAGAAAATTCAAATGCGCATATATCTACGGTCAAACACCGTTCATCGACGAGCAAGGCTGCAACCATGTCGGTTGCTGCAAAAAAAACGCTGCTAAAAAAGCTTCAACGTCTGGTGGCCACAGGTCATAATCATTTTACCTCTCAGGCGAGCAACGGGGGAATGAACGCAGCGGTGTCGGTCAACCCTTCTTCACTAGGACTGACATTTTCACAAAAGCTATTTTCCGTAAACAGTTCACCAACCTCAAAAACTACACTACCAGTTAGCATTTTCCTTGGCGCTCCTACCGGTTTTAACCCGACAACACAACTGTTGAATGACTACCCCATTGATGTGAATATTCCTTATATTCAGCCACAAGAATCCAACAGTGGTCATACTTATTATACCCTATCTATCGGGGGCAGCAGCTATCCGATGATAATGGATAGCAAGCAACAGTTTCAGTTTATTTATTATAAAAAGCCCGATATTCATATTACCCATCAAAGTGATGATACCATTGTTGTCACCCAGCGAGACAACTCAACATATATCTTCAAAAAAGTGAACGGAAGTGCTGCCACAACTCCATATCAAGTGGTGGCTAAAATAGGGCCAGATGGCAAGGCCATTTATTTTCAGTATGCCCACAGCGATACACAATCTAGTATTACGCTGTTAAATTCTGATCAAAAAGTAGTGGCTAAAATAAACAAACAATCCGGTTCTGCCACGCTGTTCTATCAAGATAAAATGGGTCATTTTCAGCACTTTACACTCCGTAACGAAAGCGACGGTGTAAGCATTACCAACCCGTTAAACGAAAGCACATTACTCACCTTTGATACCGATAAAAAACCCACCAAAATCACTCTGGCCGATGGTGCTTATTACACCATCAACTATGGTGTGCTCTCTGGCTCTCACTATATTGTTAGTGGTTACACAGAGCCTGTGAATAATCATACGCCTTATGTTAGCTCTTATACAGAACACTTTAATAACAGTCACGATCAGGATATTACCCGTACGTTCAGCGTTAGCAGTAAAGGTAATAATTTTGTCGGTAATAATATACAGTGTGATGGTAATACGTTTGCCCATGTGACATCAGCACAGGACTGGTTAATGGAATGCGGATTTCGGCATCAGGGCGCACCCGTATATCGTTATAGCACCCTTGCCGGGATGAAAATTCCAGTCTTTACCGGTACGTTAATACCTTCGCCAGAAACAAAACAGATCAGCCAGAGTTATAATTATCTGCATTTAAAAGATCAGCAAACGACTTCAGTCAATAATATAACCTTAACCCGCGGGCAGACTACCTATGGTGACAAGATTACTTCTGCCTCTTCGGTGGCTGATCTATCCCTGCACTATAATCTTCCCTCTGTGCAACAGTATCAGTTGTACGACGCCACTGGAAACAATTCGCTGTTGCAGGTGCAAAACTTCAACTACAGCTATGACTCAAAGGGATTTCTGGCGAAAAAAATTGTACAAGACAGTCACGGTAACCTGAATACTGAAAGCTACACGACGATTCCTGGTGTTTATCACCCTATACTGCAAACCAGTGTCGCTCAGATCAGACCTACAAAGCAGGCAGGTCTGCAAGGAGAGGCACCTGACACACTCACCACAAATTACAGTAAACCCAGTGTTATCAGCAAATCCATAACAGTGGGAGGACACTCTTATACGGTTAACCGTGTAGCGATTCCCAGTAATCAGATACTCTTTAATGGCAAGGTAATCAGAAGCAGTACCGTAACTTATAATACTGAACCCACAGCGATGACGTTTGCCATGCCAGTCAAAACGACTGCCACATTGCCGTCCATGGGACAATATGTCAACAATACCTATACGATCAGCAATAGCAATAACGTCTATACGATCAGTAACACAAAACACAGCCTGACCAGTGACACACAAGGTAGAGCTCCTCAACAGTTACCCGGAACCCAAAAAACCTATAATCTGTATGGCGGGTTAATAAAAAGTAAAGATCCGGTCACCGGAGATATTGTCACTTACGACAATTACGATGCTCTTGGCCGTCCTGTGCAGGTTAGTTATCTACCTGCAGGTAATGCCGATGACAAGCAAACTTATCGTTATCAGTATGACATACTCAATGGCGCACAAAACGCAGGTTTTCGGGTGACCATGACACAGCTGATGCCCACCGGTAAAGGCAAGGGAGTACAGCTAGAAAAAGAATATGACACGCAAAACCATGTGGTCAAAACGCTACAACAGCTTAAAGACCGTAGTGGTTTTTACGCCACTGATGAGGCTTTTTATAATCTGTCCGGTCAGATCAGCAAAACCATTCATTATTATTATGATGAAAAGGGACAGGTTCATCCGCAACAATCCCTGTATTTTTATAACCGCTATGGCAAACCCACCGCCGTACAGCACCCCAACGGTAGCACCAGTATATCTGTATCAGACTCTTATCATTTGCGAAAGATTTCTTATACGTTATTACCTACCAGTCAGGTGATCAATAACCCGGATTCTCTGTGCTTTGATCCGTTACAATCGACGCCCGATCACAGGGTTAATACCGCCTGTCGGGTAGCATCAGTTCAGGTATCACAGTCACATTCGGTCAATCAAGGCTCGGCCAGTCGTCCGGTGATGTTTCACGATGTGAGCTATAAATATAACTTTATTACAGATCCGGCTTTTACCACAACGACAGCTGATGGTAAAAAGGTACCATTGTACGACAGTAACACAAAACAACAAATGACGTCCGTGTTTGCAGGTACCGCTAAAGGTCAGGCGCCTGACTCTCAAGCACTGGAATCGCTGGCAGATACCATTAAAAACCAAGCACTGGCTAACCCTTCAGCCACACAGGCAAGCACTTTTGTGGTGAGTCATTTCAATGCAATGGGACAGGTCTTGTTCTCTGATGCCTATCATGCCGGAATGGAAACCCGTAATGTTTACAGTACAGACAAGCCTGATCAGGTGATTGCCTCCACGGTATCGACCCGTAATACTGATGGCAGTGTGACACCGGTGAGAACCACCTACAACACCTATGACGCTTATGGAAATATTATCAAAACAGAAGTCGCCACTGGCGCTTATGACCCTTCGGCTCAAAAGGTACTGGTGGGTGAAAGAACGTATACATCACTAGGCTTTTTATTAAATGCCACAACCATGGTGGGAGATAAATCTCATCAGGTGAATATGACATATGACACAACCTCTGGTTTGCCGACCAAAATAACAGACCCGCTGGGTAATAGTATGACTATTACCTATGATACGGTATGGCATAAAAAACCACATACCGTGGTATCTAAGACGGCAGACGGTCATACAGATTTTACCCTGACTTATACTTACGATGCTAATGGTAACCTGACCGATCTGAAAAAAACGAGCGGGCTAAATAAGCTGATCAGCGAAATGGCGTACACCTATGATCCGGTGAATCAGCAGTTACTGACCACAACCATTACTCACCCTGACGGTAGTCAGCGAATCTTATCCGATGAGGTGAACAATTATTTTGTGCCGGTAAGCAGTACCTATGGTGCTCCAGCGGAGCCGGTGTATACAAAAACACCAGTAACCGATGCCCTGGGATTGCCGGTTAGTATGAGTTATACAGGAAGCGCAGGTCAGGTATCTCTGGGAACTGATTACAACCCTGATTTATCGGTGAAGGATAAAACCATTAACCATCAGGTGAGCAATAGTTATATCTATGACAGTGTTGGTAATTTGGTCAGCATTGCCAATGACCTGAACGGTAAACCTGTTCGGACGTATGGTTATGGTTATAACACAAAAGGTCAGATTGCTACCCGTACTGCAAAAACTGAAAAGGGTGTCAGTACCCAAACATACACCTATACACCGCAGGGTCAGTTATTACACTTTACCTGCAACGGAAAAGAGTGCCCTCAGAATCTGTTCAAACAACCGGTCAGTGCCATTGATTACAGCTATCAACCTTTGTTTAATTCACTAAACACAGTGGATGAGACGCTCAACGGTGGCAGTAAACAGCTGATTACTTACCAGTATAAAAACACTGATCCGACACAGGTATCAGGTATTGATTATGCCGGTAAAGGCCAAGCTACATTTAGCTATGATGGTGACGGTAATATCACTGCCATGCAGAAAATGACCGCCTCGGGCAAGTTAGTGCCTTACCAGATGAGCTATGACAGTGCGCAGAATTTAACGGATGTCACTATCAATCATCGTGAAAAAATTCACTATACCTATGATGCATCAGGACAGCAAATTGCAGAAAGTGATACCAACGCTTTCGGCAAAACAACCACACTACAGCAGTATTACAATGGCTCTCTGGCAGAGCAGTCGCTTAACGGGAAATCTCGTTATTATGTAGCCGGAGGAAGTTTTTATGATGGCCGTTACGAGTCGGCTATTACCGATGGCAAGCAGTTAACAGGCAGTGTCGTTAACGGCAAAGTTCAAGGTGATGATGTGTATATGCCGTATGGTCAGGTAACAGACCTGAATCAGGCTAAAACACTGGCGTTGACTCTGCAAAAAAGCACCCGTGGCTATCAAATGAAAAATACAGACCAAGTGACGGGCTGGCAGTTTTTGGGCAATGGTTACCGTGCTTATGATCCGGCACTGAGACTGTTTACTAAACACGACAGTGCCTCTCCGTGGGGAGCCGGTGGCATAAATGCTTACAACTATGCAGGTAATGATCCCATCAATAGTTCTGACCCCACCGGTCACTACACCGAAAATGATGTTAATGATGTTAATAAAACGATGAAAGCGGAAAACAAACAGATTTACGATAACTATCACAAAAGTCAATTGGAAACAATTTTTGCAATTTGTTTCGCGGTGGCAGGACTTTTGATGGCCTTGTTGATCCCAGGTCCTGGCGAATTTATAGAGGGCATGGCGCTGGGTATCTTGGCTAATGTTGCTTTTTTTACGGCAGTAGGTGTAGCAACAACCGTAAGCGAAAAACTTATAGAAAATGGCGTTTTGGAACAAAAAGGCTTAAAGCCATCTCAATCAATTGGTGAGATGATGAGTTCTACTTCGTTCTGGGAAGGTGTTGGTATTGATGCCGTGGCTATGGTCGGTGGCGAGACGGCGGGTATAGTCATTAAAGAAGCAGGCCGTGCAATTAAAGATGCCCGCTCTGCAGGGAGAGCTGGAGAAGCAGCAGGAGAAGAACCATTAACACAAGCAGACAAAGAACTAATCAGGTCGAGGGAGACTTTTTCGCTTACAAGGTCAGAATTAATAGCCGAAGGTACAGATCATAATGTATATCGTTTTAGTGAGTTTCATGTGTTTAAGGAGGTCAAACCTGAAACAGCCGATTCATCTCTAGCTGAAATGTTTGACCCAAAAAGAACCGCTCGTTTACTAAAAGAACAAGACATTCCTGTTGCTACATTCAAGAATGGAGTTGTAATGAATTATTTTGACATAGAAACTGATGAGTTAAGAGCAGTTGAACATGCCAAGGCATATTTCCAAAAAACGGGAAGACGAATGATTGATAAGCACCCCAGCCAATTTGCCAAGTCAGGGGAGGTTATTGATCCTAACCAATCTTATCGTGCTGGCTCTCCTATAAATGAGAGATTTATAATGTTTTGACCCTTCTGAAGATGAATAATTGAACTCCATGAGTATCATCTGTAAGCGTTTCAATTCAAGACAGAAGATAACTCATGGAAGACACAGCAAATAAAATTATAAAGGCAATGTCTTGTGTAAAAAAACCACAAATAACGTTTATTGCAGCACTACTGTCTATATTGATGGTTTTTCAGGACAAAGCAACGTTCAAAAATATAAGACACTACTGTGAGGTGAGCGAAAAACGTTTGAGTCGCTAGTATCGGCAAATCTTCGATGTTACAGACTTTAACTTCCGTTTGCTTACTGCGCAGTTAGCAGGGAAAAGAACACTGATTGCATGATTCGGGGCATGTTTTTAAATTGAATTTGTCTCTCGTGATGCTAAACAACATACTGGATTAACTCACTGTCAGTCGATTCATACCAATATTAATGCGTCGTTTATAGCACTTAATCTTATGAAGCTACATGACTCGCAGACAAAAAAATACGGATACCCCGACAGTAGTCTCCATTACCAGCTTGAAACGGGCTCAAACGTAATCAGCACTTGATGAGAAGACTTTTTCAAAGGTTAGGTATGAACCGGAATGACCAAAAAGTCAGCGAGGTTGATACGGACCTTGGCGAGTATGGGGCTATTGCTGCGAAAAAGTGTCTGAAGTATTATTAATATTGTACCCTAAATATCTGATTTATTAGCATGTAGCTAAAAACAGAGCAGTAATTTGGCGTTCTGATAATCCATTCTTATATGCAATGACTACAAAAGTTCAAATATTTGTGAGCTAATTAATAATAATTCCGTCAATGAGTAATGGGTTGATAAACTGAATTATAACCATAATATTTCATGCGCTTTAGCACTTGAGGGGGTAATTCATGGGGGCATTCAGAAACGTTCTCAAAGCTTTAGGTACCAATACCAAAGCAATAGGAACGTTATACAGAGGCGTAACTATTGCGCAATATAAAGGAATGAGTAATAAACTTCTGGAAGGTATTTACACACTAGGTCACCAGCACTATAAGCAACAGAATTTTAAACTCGCCAGCAAAATATTTCGCTACTTATGTATCCATGATCATCTTGAATCACGTTTCATGGCAGCATTGGGTGCCTGTGAATATCACAATGGTGATTATCAGTCTGCGCAATATGTATTGGAAAATGCATTGTCGTTAAATAATAATCAGCCATCCGCCTACCTTAATCTCGCATTAAGTTATATTGCGCAGAAAAAGAAAGCTGAAGCCGTTGAAGTTTTATCAAAGATCATTTCTGTAACACAAGATGATATGCTGCATAAAAAAGAACATCAGTCTGCTCAGTATTTATTATCTCAATATCAGGAGAAAGAAATATGAGTGGTGGTGTAGGAGGCATTCATAATAATCAGAGAACAAATGCCGAAGACTTTCAGAATAACGCAACCTCTGATATTGCACGTCGTACCAATAATAATATAAGAACAGATCAGTCAGAACAAGTTGGTTCAGGACAAATAAACGGTAATCAATTAACAGTTACACACCAGAGTGCATCAATCATACCTAACAATTCTGATCGTGTAATTATGGGTGATATTCCGCCAACTCAACATACAAATGCACTACAGTTGATGGATAGCACTGAACTTCAAACCTTAATTGCCGGACTAAGAAACGAAACAAGTGAAGTACAGGAACAAATGCAGGTTGAACAAGTTAGACAGCAGAATACAAACCGACAAGAAGCTAATAATGAGCGACTTGAACAGCTTCAGAATGAACTCGGCCAAGTTGAAGATAGTAATAAATGTGCTCAAGCAACAGCAAATGTATGTATGTGCATCCCTGGAATTAATGTAATTGTTGGTTTACCTGCAATGGGTGCTGCCATAGAAGGTGAAAAAAAGGCAGATGCTATTCGATCTGAAATTATGCTTGAAAATTACGGTCCTGAGATTGGTTCTCAAATGATCGAATTCATGGAAGGATACGAAAAAATATCGGAAAAAGGGGTTTTTGCTTCTCAGCAGGAAAAACAGGAAACACAAGCACGAATGACACATCTTCACCAGGCAGGAGCTATAGACGACGTTACCTTTTATGAACTAAATAAGCAAATGGATGATGGTTTTGCAGGTGGCGGTGGATTTGGGCAGTCCAGTGCTATTGATAAACGTCTGACTGAAATGGCTCTAGGCATTAAAAAACCCATGTTTGATCGGAGTGAATACCCCGAAGGCATGTTAGAGCGACAAGGCTATGTAGATGCTAGTGAAGAGTCGGTTACTCAAGAACAGCCTTCTGAAATCACAGGAAATTCATCTGGTCAGGCAGTGGAGGTGCAAGAAACATCTAGAGAATGGATTCAAAATCTTGCTATTCAGATGCAACAGGCTGAGGAACAGGAGAATGCATTGACACGTTTGCAGCAGGATATTGAAGAGGCGACATCGGCCATCACTCAAAGCAACAGCGAAAATCTGAACCAGCAAATAATGAATACCCGCTCGATTTAATATCGATGTATCAAAGGTTATTGAAGATCAAAAAGAATTAGAAAAGTTCAACGGAGCCTCTCCGTATTGCCGGTACCCTCTACCGGCATTTTTTTGTTATTAAATACTAATACTGAAGCCAAATTTTAATGAGGAATGATCAGGTCATCATTCACCTAACTTGCAGAGGGAAGCGTGTAGCTTTTTAGTTGATATGCAAATTCTTGAAGAGCGAAAATACCACTATGCTCAGCTTTATGACACCAGTTTTTCAATGCTTCTATCCGCTGATTGTTGCATTTTATTTTTTGCCAGATTTCCTGTAATGCGAGGCGTTGCTCATAAATTGTATTCAGCGTACTAAAGTGTGATGTGATCTGTCCAATAGTCTCACGATGAGGCGGTTTGAGCAAAGATTCATTAAGCACAAGCAACTTTTTTGCACGTTTCAATTTAAGCTTGTCTTTCTTGGAGGCCTTGCTTTTTTCACAGTGTATAAGAGGGCGTATTACCTGTTTAGTATAGTTTGCCATAACATGAAACCGATTGTTCACAATCGCCATAATTGTTTTTTCATCAATGATTGTATTACCAGAACACTCCGCCAACGGCTTTGAAAATCGCACTTTCAACAACCCCATCAGTGAAAAAATGCGAATATACATCCAGCCAATATCAAACTCCCAGCACTTGGAGGAAAGTTTGGCAGAGTTAGGATAAGCGTGATGATTGTTATGTAGTTCTTCTCCAGCCATAATCAAGCCTATTGGCATAAAATTTCGTGCATTATCTTTACACTCAAAATTACGATATCCAAAAACATGTCCAATACCGTTGACAACGCCAGCTGCCCAAAAAGGAACCCACAGCATTTGAATAATCCAAACCAGAAGACCCCAGCCACCAAAAGCCAGCAAATTAATACCTAACATAATAAAAATCCCCAGAGCAATATATGGTTTATAAATTCTCCGCTCAATCCAGTCATCAGGACAACCTTTGCCATAATGTTCAAGGGTTTCTTTATTCTTTGCTTCTTTACGGTATAAGAATGCACCGCCCCAAAGGACACGGTTTAATCCGTAATAAACGGGGCTATGAGGGTCTTCAGATGTTTCACATTTAGCGTGATGTTTACGATGAATTGCTGTCCATTCCCTGGTATTTGTAGCTGTTGTCAGCCATAACCAAAAACGAAAAAAATGCTCTAATACAGGATGAAGATCAATAGCACGATGAGCGCTACATCTGTGAAGATATACTGTCATACTCAAGCTTGTAATATGGGTGATAATTAGTGTAATAATCACCACTTGCCATATTGTAAGATTCAGCATTCCATGAGACCAGAAAAAAAATTCCATTGGATTTTTGCCCTCAATGACAAATAAATTAATCATCTCTCAGTAAAAATAAAAACATCAATAGTTTTTTTCTTTTACTGAAACTAACTGTCTTAAATTTAAGGTTTAATGCACCTCGAGGAAGATAAACAAAACTATTAATAAAATCTTCCATGCAAATCAAATTTGCATAACTTCATATTCACAATGATTCTTAGATAAGCGATACTACTCTGGCCAAAATGTTGATATCGACGCTATACCCTGACCTTCTGCTTCCATCACGCGTCTACTTTGATTACGCTGAATACCTCCCTGCCAGTATACTGGAATCCCTGCTTGCGATGTAATTTTTGCAGCCAGAGAAAACCCCAGAGGAACTGCTTCAAGGTGAGTCTGAGTCAAACATACAGGAGATAACGTTACAAAATCAGCACCTATGGCTTCTGCTATTTTTATTTCCTTAAGGTTGTGACATGATACTGAAAACCATTTTCTTTTAGCTGCTCTCTTGCAACACCAAGCGGCTTTATAAAGTTTCATGGCTTCTTTAGCTCTCACATGCACACCATCACACCAACCCTGCTTTAAAAGCATGGGGTCTGCTTTTATTATAAGTTGTGCATTAAACTGATTACAAAGCTCCGTTAACTTTTTAGCATAATTCATATAGGTTGACTCATCAAGCATATTAGCCCGAAATTGTATAAGCCGAATACCCTGCTCTAACTGAAGAGTAACACGTCTCACCAAATCGTCATAATCAGAAAACTGACCGGTAATCGCATATTGGTCTGGCAGATGTATCCCAGATACTACTGCTCTGTTTTCCGGAAGAAAATTATACTCAGATAATTGAGAAGGTTTAACCCAAGCAAGCTCCTTATTTACTCTGCTCTTAGGATTTCCGCTGAAAGCTAATACTCGATGCACATGAAGAACTACAGTTTTTTCAGGGTAATTATGAGATACGGTTATTAACGGTTTCACAGTTACTGGCATTATTCCAAGCTCTTCTTCAAGCTCACGAGCCAATGCTTCAATAGTGGTTTCATCCGGCTCTATTTTACTTCCCGGAAAGTCCCACAAGCCACTAGAATCCTTGTTTCGTAAATGACGTGCCAATAAAATTTGATTGTCAGCTCCGTATATAACAGCAATTGCCATGTGTATACACTCGGCTACAATATTTTTACTCTCTTCTAACATAACTATCCGCTAAAATCAATGGACTTACCGTTCACTATTGAAAGGTGCGGGCGCTCTTGTAATCGCCCACATACAAAATATAATGATATGCAAAATATAAATATATGAATACTTTTTTATAGTCTCAAATTTGGATTTTGATCATTAGGATATCTTCCCATGACACTGCTTATACTTTTTCTGTGAACCACATGGACAAGGCTCATTTCGACCAACCTTCGGAGTTTCTCTGACAAATGTTTTTACCGGCTCCTCAGCTGTACCTGGCAACTCACTCTCAGCTCCATCCAGTGACTGACCTACACTGTCCGGCGAAAATTCTGCATGTTGATACTGCATGTTTTTCATCATATTCAGATAACGCTCACGCTCTTCTTCCTCAGCTTGCTCTGGAGACTGCACCTGAACATAAGACAATGTATTTATTACATCGTGACGAATGCTATGTAATAAACCTTCAAACAAATTATAGGCTTCACGCTTATATTCATCCTTCGGATTTTTCGCAGCATAGCCACGCAAATGAATCCCCTGTCGCAAATGATCCATAGTTCCTAAATGCTCTTTCCACTTTTCATCCAGCACTCGCAACAGTATATGCTTCTCAAATGACCGGAGAGACTCTTCTCCTGTTACCTGCTCTTTTTCCTGATAAACCTTTAGCATTTCCTCTATTATACGCTTGCAGACACCTTCTTCATCCATATGGCCGTCTTCATCTAGCCATTTTTGCACAGATAAAGTCAGATTTGTTTCTTGTAATAACCGATTTTCAAGACCTTTGATGTCCCATTGTTCTTCCATGCTCATAGGTGGTATAAATTCACTCACGAGATCCTGCACCATTTCCTCGCGCATGTTTTCAATATTTTTTTGGACATCTTCTGCTACCAGAATTTCATCGCGCTGCTGATAAACAATCATACGTTGCGCATTGGCAACATCATCATATTCCAAAAGTTGTTTTCGTATATCAAAGTTGCGCCCTTCAACTTTGCGTTGCGCTTTTTCAATCGCATTACTTACCATGCGACTTTCAATTACACCAGCCTCACTATCCATCGCTTGCATTATGCGTTTAATACGATCAGACACAAAAATTCGCATTAGGTTATCATCTAACGACAGATAAAACCTTGAAGAACCGGGGTCTCCCTGACGACCAGCCCGACCGCGCAACTGGTTATCTATGCGACGAGATTCATGACGCTCAGTACCAATAATATGTAGACCACCCGCATCAATTACCTGCTGATGGCGAGCTTTCCACTCCTCCTTAACTTTTGCAATCTGTTGGTCAGTAGGGTTTTCCAGCGCAGCAACTTCCGATTCCCAATTACCGCCAAGGATAATATCTGTACCCCGACCTGCCATGTTAGTTGCAATGGTCACAGCACCCGGCTTACCTGCCTGAGCAATAATCTCTGCTTCCCGACCGTGAATTTTCGCATTCAACACCATGTGAGACATATTTGCTTTGTTTAATGCATTCGATAACATCTCAGAGGCATCCACCGATGCGGTACCTACCAAAATTGGTCGACCTTCTTTTACCGTGTTTTGTATATCATCAATAATTGCCTGATATTTATCCTGTAGTGTTAAATAAACCAAGTCATTTTCGTCTTTACGACATACAGTCTTATGTGTGGGGATAACAACCACATCCAAGTTATAAATTTCATGCATTTCGTATGCTTCAGTATCTGCCGTTCCTGTCATGCCTGACAGTTTGTCGTATAAACGAAAATAATTCTGAAACGTGGTAGATGCAAGGGTTTGCGTTTCTGCCTGAACGGGTAAATTTTCTTTTGCTTCTATTGCCTGATGCAAACCTTCTGACAAGCGACGACCCGGCATGGTTCTGCCTGTATGCTCATCAATCAACATAACCTCCTTTCCACTAATAATGTATTCGACATTTTTGTGAAAAAGCACATGAGCTTTTAACGCAGCTAATACATGGTGAAGTAATGTTAAATTATTTGCAGAATAAAGGCTTTCTTCCGGATTTATCACCTCCGCTTTAATAATAAGCTCTTCAACATATTGATGACCGGATTCTGTAAGCTCAACCTGTCTCTGCTTCTCGTCAACGGTATAGTGACCTTCTTTTTCTATGTCATCACCTTCACCAATCTGCTTAACAAGATTTGGAATCAGCTTATCAATCTTGTTATATAACTCAGAGCTGTCATCTGATGGACCAGAAATAATTAAAGGTGTTCTTGCTTCATCAATAAGAATAGAATCGACTTCATCCACTATAGCGTAATGCTGATCACGTTGAAATTTATCAGTCAAAGTGAAAGTCATATTATCACGCAGATAATCAAACCCAAACTCATTATTAGTGCCATAAGTGATATCTGCCTGATAGGCCTGTTTTTTTTCTTCAGGCTCTTGCTGGGGAATAACAATTCCAACCGTCATACCTAAAAACTCATACAACGGCCGCATCCAGTTGGCATCTCGCGTGGCAAGATAGTCGTTGACTGTTACTACATGTACGCCCTTTCCTTCAAGCCCATTTAAATAAGCTGCTAGGGTTGCCACCAGTGTTTTACCCTCTCCGGTTCGCATTTCAGCAATACGTCCTTCATGCAACACCATACCGCCTATAAGTTGCACATCAAAATGGCGCATTCCCAACACGCGTTTACTTGCCTCACGACAAACAGAAAATGCTTCAGGCAACAATTTGTCAACCGACTCGCCTTTAGTTAAACGCTGGCGAAATTCCGTTGTTTTATTTTGTAGCTCAACATCAGAAAGGGTTGAGATATTCTCTTCCAACAGATTAATGATAGAGACTTTCTTTCCCATACGCTTTAAATGGCGATCATTCTGACTGCCTATAATCTTTTTAACAAGCGTCGTTAACATAACTTAAACAGTCCAGCTCTAAAAGTTTCCCAAGGTGTATCCCTGTACACCTCAGAACTATTATAAGGAAGGTAAGGTGGCAAATTATTCATTTAACCAGATACCAAAACAAAATTTTCTAAATATTCAGTTTAAACTAAAACGAACAAAAAAGGCCGCAAAAGCAGCCTTAATTTAAACCATGCAATCGGTTTAAGCCAAAACTAAAGAAGGCTTCGCATAAGAAATAGGGGCTTTTTCTTCATTATCAAAAACAACAACCTCCCATGCATCCTCTGTAGCTAAAAGCTTTCTTACTAAACGGTTATTCAGCCAATGTCCTGACTTATGACCAATAAACTCACCAATTAAAGGCTTACCAAGCAGGTAAAAATCTCCAATAGCATCAAGCATCTTGTGCTTGACAAACTCATCTTTATAGCGAAGTCCATCTTCATTTAAAATCCGATAGTCATCCATCACTATGGTGTTTTCAAGATCAGCCCCAAGACCTAGGTTTTGTTTTCTAAGCAGCTCAGCATCCTTCATGAAACCAAAAGTACGAGCACGGCTAACCTCTCTCACATATGAGCTACTCGAAAAATCAATACAGGCTTGCTGAGAGCGATCACGAAAGACAGGGTGATCAAATTCAATAGAAAATGTTATTTTAAAACCATCGTAAGGCAAGAATGTTACTGATTTATCATCTTCTGTTACATTCACTTTTTTCTTAATACGAATGAACTGCTTTAATCCTGACTGTTCTTCAATACCTGCCGATTGAATCAAAAAGACAAAAGGGCCAGCACTACCATCCATAATGGGCACTTCATTAGCAGATAACTCTACATAAACATTATCTATCCCTAAACCGGAAAGAGCCGATAGTAAATGCTCTATAGTATCAACCCTGATACCTTGAGCCTCAAGAGATGTACATAAATTTGTCCGAACAGAGTTTTCAGCAAGTGCCGGAATTTCTACAATAGACTCTTCGTCATTTCTTACAAAAACAACCCCGGTATTTACCGGCGCAGGCTTCAACGTCAGGAAGACTTTTCTTCCTGAGTGCACACCCACGCCGGTAGCGCGAATGGTATTTTTAAGTGTTCGTTGTCTGATCATTAGCCAACCCTGCATACCTAAAGTCATGCGTGCCATGTAACAACCGAGCATTATACCACAAAACAATTTAGTTACAAGATGTTACATTTTTTACTTAATCGATGCAAAATCTTCAACCTTATTCTGCCTTTAACTCAATCCGTTTGCCTTCGAAGAAAGGCTGGTATATCAAGATACTCTCCAGTTCCTTCAACCGATTCAGCTATTTCTTTTTTCTCCTCGCTAGCAACAGGATTTTTGTTGCGAAGATAGGCAGGCTGATCAAGCTTACTGTAATCGATCTGTCCATCTGCACTCCTTATTTTGCTAGTAATTCCTGTTTTATCACTTCTATTTTGACCAAGACCGGTAGCTACAACAGTCACACGCAATTCATCCGTCATTTCTGGATCAATTACCGTTCCAATTACCACTGTTGCATTCTGAGATGAGAACTGCTCAATGGTCTCACCTACCTCATTAAATTCACCAATAGAAAAATCAAGACCCGCTGTGATATTAACCAAAATTCCACATGCACCATCCAAATTAACATCTTCTAAAAGAGGGCTACGAATAGCTGCTTCTGCCGCTTCTGTTGCGCGATTACCACCAGAGCCAGAGCCCGTACCCATCATCGCCATACCCATTTCTGACATAACCGTTCGCACGTCAGCAAAATCAACATTAATCATACCAGGGCGAATAATCAAATCAGCGATACCCTGCACAGCACCAAGAAGCACATCATTTGCAGCACTAAATGCAGATAGCAAACTAGCTTCTTTACCTAATACTGCCAGTAATTTTTCATTAGGAATAGTAATTAGTGAATCAACACTCTCTTCAAGCTCTTTCAGTCCCTGCTCCGCAATAGCCATCCTTCGACGCCCCTCAAAAGGGAAAGGTTTTGTTACTACAGCAACAGTAAGGATACCCATTTCTTTAGCAACTTGCGCTGCCACAGGTGCTGCACCGGTACCAGTACCGCCTCCCATACCCGCAGTAATAAACACCATATCGGCTCCAGCCAAAGCCTCCTGAATCCGCTCTTTGTCTTCAAGGGCCGCCTGCCTGCCGACATCCGGATTAGCTCCGGCACCCAATCCTTTAGTGATGTCATTGCCTAACTGTAATGTTGTTCGGGTATTAATACTTTTAAGTGCCTGAGCATCTGTATTAGCCACAATAAAATCTACACCATCAACATTATTGTTAAGCATATGATTTACTGCATTACCACCACCACCACCAACACCTATCACTTTGATGACCGCATTTTGTGGCGCATTCTCAACCAGCTCAAACATTCTTCTCTCCTTAACTTTTTTCATCCGTACATGATAAAAGCGTATAGGTCAAAAGTTGTTCTGAAACCATTGCTGCAAACGACGCAATTTTCCTTCTGCTTTTGACTTATCAATTCCTTGGATAATTTTTTTATCACTTTGTAAATTATAGCCATATTGAAGCAAACCAACAGCAGTCGCATAAATGGGATTGTTTAACACATCTTGCATCCCCATTGTTTCCAAAGGAGCGCCTAAACGTACTGGTATTTTAAAAACACTTTCAGCAAGCTTAACCGCTCCCTCCATTTTAGACGTTCCTCCAGTTAATACGACTCCAGAAACAACTAAATCTTCAAATCCGTTTTGTACTAACTCTTGCCATATCAACTCAAAGATTTCTTCATAACGTGGTTCTACTACTTCTTCTAAAAACTGTCGTGACACTTCGTAAAAAGATTTTTCACCTATGCCACTAACTCTGATAACTTCTTTATTTCCTACAAGCTTAGACACTACCCGAGCATATTTTATTTTAATTTCTTCCGCCTCATGTGCTGGGAGCCTTAAAGCTATAGCAATATCATTCGTTACATGATCTCCTGCTACAGGAATTGTGGCTGTATGACGTATAGATCCTTTAGTGAACACTGCAATATCGGTCGTTCCACCACCAATATCAACCAAACATACGCCCAACTCTTTTTCATCTTCAGTCAATACCGCATAGCTGGATGCAAGTTGCTCCAAAATAATTCCACTGACACCAAGGTTACAACGATTTATACAACGTTCAATATTGTGAGCTGCATTAGACGCACAAGTTACCAGATGCACCCACGCCTCCAAACGAACACCAACCATGCCCACAGGTTCACGAATTCCGTCCTGCTCATCAATCACATATTCTTGTGGTAGAGTATGGAGAGTACGTTTGTCCGCAGGAACTACCACAGCTTGCGCAGCATCTATCACTCGGGAAATATCCGCCTCAGTAACTTCTCTTTCTTTAACGGCTACAATACCATGCGAATTAACACTGTGAATATGACCTCCTGCAATACCTGCATACACAGAATGGATTTGACAGCCTGCCATAATTTCAGCTTCTGCAATAGCTTTATTGATTGCATTCACAGTCGTTTCTATATTGACAACGACTCCTTTACGCAATCCTGTGGACGGGTGCGTACCCATACCTTTAATCTGAATATCACCGGAGTCATACACCTCAGCCACTAGAACAACCACTTTGGATGTTCCTATGTCCAGACTCACGATCATCCTTTCATTACCTACTGCCATATTTACCAAATGAACCTTTATTCTTGTGTCACTCAAACAACTTTGCATACAGGAAAATTGTTTGAAACAGTAGCAGCCATTCCCAGCAACAAAAACCACATAATAATTGTTGCCTGTTTAAAAGCAATAAAGACCTATGTTTTATATCAACAAAACAATCAATGCTACTATTTTGAGCATTTAACTCTATTTTGCAACCCTTTATAGTAATTTGTTCGGAAAAAAGATACCAGAAAAATAACAAAAAAATATTATATATATGTTGTTTTTATCTGAGAGCAATTAGTATCTCTAATAATTTAGCTCAACTTCGTCTGGCATTTTTTTTCCATAAAATAGCAGCGCCGTCTGAATAACGAAGATCAATCTTTTGAATTTGTGCCCACACCTTTGCAAGCGTAGTCTTGTATATATTTTTGAATCCAACTATTCTCTCTTGTTGCTTGCTAGTACCTAAAATAACCAGTACACCCTGAATTTTACACGCCCATAACCCATTTTTATCGATACTAAATTCAGAAATAGCAAGAGGAGCAATTTGCTTACGCAGCCACAGAAATGCATTCCATACACTAACCTGCGACGCCATATTGCCTTGCAGTAATGGCAAATGATTAAACGGAACTATATTTTCAGGAACAAATACTTTACCTGTATCATCAAGCAAGGCAGTATTATTCCATCGAACAACAGGTATTCTCTCAAAAACATAAACCAGAAGCTTATCTGGCCAAACCTTTTTCAAGTCTACATGATTTACCCAAGGTAATGATAAAAGAACATCTCTTACTTTGGTTAGTTTCAGGTCAAAAAAATTTGTAGTCGCTACAGGGGTAAGTTTTTTTCTTATTTCCTGGTTTGTTAAGTACTTAAATGTTCCTTTTACTTTTACTACAGAAATAGGGCGATTCACCCACTTGTCGATGTATGGAGAAACACCTGTAATAATAAAGACAATCGCAAAAAACAATAAAATCGCTGAAATTCTCGTACGCAACGACTTTCGTCTGAGAGTTACTGCTGAAAAAAACCTCAAACAGCACAATTTAAAATGAGATGCCTTATCAGTCAACGCCGACATTCCCTCGCTTATACTCTCTCATCATTTGTTATGCCCTTAACAGGTATAGCTTTATCAAAAAAAGCGCTATCGAGAATTTTTAGCACGAGTGACCGGAGATTAATACCTGCTGATTTCGCAGCTTGTGGCACAATACTATGAGCAGTCATTCCAGGAACAGTATTTGCTTCAATCAACCAAAAACCACCTTCTGAATCTTCCATAAAATCTACACGACCCCAGCACTTGCAACCCAGTGCATTAAACGCCTTTTCCGCCAAATATTGCATTTCTTGTTCACTTTTCTTATTTAAACCGCAAGGAATAAGATATCGGGTAGTATCTACCTTGTATTTTGCTTCATAATCATAAAATCCAGAAGCCGGCACAATCCGTACAACAGGCAAAGCACTCCCGTTAAGGAATGAGACAGAAAATTCTCGGCCTTTAATCCACCGTTCAATTATCACTTCTTTGCCAAAGCTTAATGCTTTTTTTATTGCTAGCTTAAGTTCAGATCTCAGGCTAACAGGGTAAGTTCCTAATGTGGAGCCCTGACAAGTTGCCTTAACAAAACATGGAAACGGATAAACAGCTGGAATATCATCAATTGATTTAACCAGATGAAAATCAGGTGTTGGCAACCCTATGCTCTTCCATACAAGCTTGCTTCTATATTTATCTATCGCCAATGCTGAAGATTGAACATCACTACCAGTAAAGGGTATTCCCATTATTTTGAGTAACCCCTGAATCACACCATCTTCTCCATTAGTACCATGCAAGGCTATGAAGGCACGATCAGGTTTTAAGTGTTGTAACTGCTCAACCACGTTATTAGCGCTATCTACTAGCGAGCATTTAACACCTGCACTTTGCAATGTTTCATAAACACATTTTCCGGAAATTAACGATACTTCTCTCTCCGGAGAATTGCCTCCATACAAGATAACCACATGCCCGTATTGACTGATATTATTTGATATTCTCATTATTCCTCTTCAGCACACTGTGCAACTGTAAGGTTTTCACTCAATTCTTTTGCCAACTGTCCTATATCACCTGCACCCTGCGTTAACAGTATATCGTTGTTTTTCAATACACCACTAAGTACTTCTATAATTGATGTTTCTTTGGAAATGAAAATTGGGTCTACCTTGCCACGTTGACGTATACTACCACAAAGACTTTTACCATCAGCATTTTGTACGGGTCTTTCACCTGCAGGATAAACTTCCATAAGTAAAAGAATATCAACCTGAGATAATGCCTCAACAAAATCTTCGTAAAGATCATACGTACGTGAATAACGATGTGGCTGAAAAATCATAACCAGCCTTTTATCCGGCCAACCTTTTCGAATTGCCCTAACCGTAGCAGAAACCTCTGTAGGATGATGCCCGTAATCATCAACAAACAATACGTGAGCATTAGATTTTATCTGAAAGTTGCCATAGACCTGAAATCTCCTGCCAACACCTGTAAAATGCCTAAAACCATCAATCAATATTTCAGGTTTAACCTCTTCATGAATACCAACAGCAAAAGCTGCCAGTGCATTAAGTACATTGTGAACTCCCGGCATATGTAACACAACCGGACAAGCCTCACCTTTACCGGCAATAATAATGTCAAAAGTAGTTTTAATACCTTGCTGTTGAATGTTTACTGCACGAATATCGGCATCTGCTGACTCCCCGTACGTAACAATATGACGCTTCATTTTTGGCAACAGCATACGCACAGCAGGGTCATCAATGCAGGCAACAATCAGCCCATAGAAAGGCAGGTTATGCAAAAAACTTATAAAAGTCTCATAAAGGCGCTCAATATCTCCATTGTAGGTTGACATATGATCCGGTTCGATATTTGTAACCACTGCCACCATAGGTTGCAGGTGCATAAACGAAGCATCACTTTCATCAGCCTCAGCCACAAAAATACGACTTTCACCCAGACCTGCATTACTGCCTGCCGCATTTAAGCAGCCACCAATAACAAAAGTAGGGTCAAGCTTTGCATGCCCCAATATTGAAGCGATCATGCTCGTGGTTGTCGTTTTACCGTGAGTCCCGGAAACCGCTATTCCGTACCGATAGCGCATTAGTTCTGCCAACATTTCAGCACGAGAAATAACTGGAATACGTGATTTTATTGCAGTCACCAGCTCAGGGTTATCAGCCGTAATTGCCGTTGAAATCACAACCACATCGGCTTTTATAATATTTTCTGCATCATGGCCTATAAAAATCACAATACCCAGTTTACGCAAAAAATGGGTATTGACTGACTCTTTCACATCAGAGCCAGAAACACTATATCCTTGATTTTTAAGTACCTGAGCAATACCACACATTCCTGCACCACCGATACCTACAAAATGTATATGACGAACCCGTCGCATACCTGGCACCGACATAACCTGCTTGCAAACACTCTTTTCCTTTTGGAAGAAACAACTGCTTTCACTGTTATTCACAAAGCACTTCCTCACAAATTTGTGCAATAGTTATCGAAGCATCAGGCTTCGAACACTTTATGGCAGACTGACTCATTTTAGCTAATCTATCTCCGTCACTAAACAGTTGCATAATCGTTGATGTTAACAAATCTTCTGTCAATTTTTTCTGTTGAATAATAATTGCAGCGTGATGCTTTTCTAAATACTGCGCATTTTTCAATTGTTGCTGATCTTTATGCCAAGGATAAGGAATCAAAATGGAAGGCTTTCCTACATTTGCAAGCTCTGCAACCGTTAACGCACCAGAACGACAAATCACAATATTTGCCCAATTATACGCTGCTGCAATATCAGTTATAAAAGGTTCAACTTTAACATTCAGCTTAAGCCTGTCATAGGACTGTTGTGCTTTTTTATAAAGAGTTGCACCGGTTTGATGCCAGACATTAAACGTCTCATTAGGATTGATTTTCTGATATTCACAAAGACGATTAAGCATCGCTGGAATCACTTCATTAATGGCTAATGCACCACGACTTCCACCTAACACTAAAATATTAAATGATGTTTTTTTTTCTGTTTCTGAGGATGGAGATACTTGTGAAGAATAAATGGCATGCCTGACTGGATTGCCAGTAAATACTTTTTTTTTGGATCCTGAAAAAGCTTCCGGAAAAGCCACCAGTATTTTTTTTGCTAAAAATGCCGATAGCCGGTTGGTTAATCCTTCAACTGCATTTTGTTCGTGAATAACAAGAGGAATCCTCAGTAACTTAGCCGCTAAAGCACCAGGGCCGGAAACAAACCCCCCCATACCCAATACAGCCATCGGCTTAATCTTTCGCATAATACTCATGGACTGAAATGTTGAAACAATAATGCGCCATGGAGCTGCCAACAATGCTTTCAACCCTTTTCCCCGCACACCTTTAACTGAGATAAAATTAATGGGCAAATCGTATTTTGGAATTAATTCTGCTTCCATTCCTTGACGTGTACCAAGCCAACAAACAGAAATTTTCCGTTTTTTTAACTCCTCAGCCACAGCAAGCCCTGGAAATATATGCCCTCCTGTACCACCAGCCATGATCATTATTTTTTTTTCAAGCGGCTTTTTTGATGACTTCTTATTCAATGATTTCATTGTTTACTCAAGAATATTCTGTAATTTGCCAGCATACTTAACACCTGCAAAAATATAAAACCAATATTTAATTATTAATGAATTTTACTTTCAGCAATAAAATACCGCTGTCTGTTTTCATAATCAATTCTAAGTAACAAACCCACAATAAGACAGCTTACCAAGAGATTACTTCCTCCATAACTAAAAAATGGCAAAGCCAGTCCTTTGGTGGGTAACAAGCCAGTATTCACGCCCACATTAATACACACCTGACTTGCCAACAATAATCCTGTGCCATAGGCAAGATAAGCGGAAAAAAAGGCTCCTTGTATTTCTGATATTCGACCTATTTTCAATGCCTTAAACGCCACATAAAATAACATTATCAAAGCAATAATACAGCCCAAAAGTCCTAATTCTTCTCCTAATATAGAAAAAATAAAATCCGTATGCGCTTCCGGAAGATAAAACAACTTTTGAATACTCTCACCTAACCCAACACCATGCCAGCCCCCGCGACCAAAAGCAATAAGAGCTTGTGTTAACTGATAACCACTACCAAACTGATAGGCCCATGGATTCATGTATGTAGTTAAACGACTAATTCTGTACGGCTCACTAATAGCAATCAACGCAATACCGATTAAGGCAACCACCAGCAACACCAAATACTGACGTATACCTGCACCGGCCATAAAAATCATTCCCATGACAGTGCAAACCAACACGACCGATGCACCAAAATCAGGTTCTGCCAACAATAACCCTATCACTAACAGCAAAACAATCAATGGCTTAATAAACCCCCACCAACCGTTTCTAACTTCTTCTTGGCGTCGTTTTAAATAAGAGGCTAGATAAATTGTCAGTAATAGTTTTGCTAATTCAGATGGTTGAAAGTTAAACAGTCCCAGTGGCAACCATCGAACACTACCGTTTATTTCGCGACCAACCAGCAATACAACAAACAGCAAACCAAGCGCAATAAACAATAAATATCCACTACAACGCTCTATATGCTTTTGTGGTGTCATCATCACCAGAACCATTAGCACTATGCCACCAATGATATAAACAGCCTGACGAACAGTATAATAAAGAGAAAAATAACCCGAAGACTGTGCCAGATTAACAGATGCTGATGTCACCATCACAAGACCAAAGAATAAAAGCCCAAAAAAACAAAGCAATAAGCCAGTATCTATAGGTTTATGATAAACGGGTGAACCTAATAGAAAACGACACCCGCTCCTAATAGCAGAAAACAATTTGAAATCAGAAATTTTTGCATTGATTTTCTGTAACATTGAATTCACTATCTGATTTTCAGGCACAAAATAATCTCCGGTCTGCCATGGGGGGATCTTCCCGTACTTTTACCCTGATAATTTTCGCACTTGCTCTATAAACAGATTACCCCTTACCTGATAATCTGGAAACATATCCCAACTGGTGCAAGCTGGTGATAATAATACACGCTCTTCAGGCAACACATTTTCCTTTGCTATTGCTACTGCTTCTTCAAGAGTATTAACATTAACGACAGAAGTCACCCCACCGATTGCTTTTTCTATTTTACATGCATCTTTACCATACAAAACAACCTTTCGGACATGCTTGTTGATGGCCGTGGCAAATTTTTTAAAATTCGCACCTTTGCCATCACCACCGGCAATGAGTATCAACCCTTTTTTTTCAGAAAATGCTAACCCTTCAATAGCGGCAATACTCGCTCCTTCATTGGTACCTTTTGAATCATTAAACCAATCTGCACCGTATTTACGTGCCACCCACTGACAACGATGTGGCAGTCCGGGAAATTTTGTCAGCGTATCAAGCATTTTAACCAACGAGAACCCAAGCTGCTTGCCTGCCGTTAACGCAGCCAAAGCATTCAATGCATTATGCCAACCTTTCATTTTCATTTCATTGACCGGTAATAATAAGTCAGAACCTTTTGCTAAAAACCACTTTCCGGCACTTTTAATCAATCCAAACTGACCTTCTTTTGGTGCCTTAGCAGTAAAAGGGCAACATTTTATCTTAAGTGAATTATCCGCCCAAGTTTGCTTATCTTCCTGATTATAAACGGCAATATCACAGTGCTCATAGATTCGATGTTTAGCAGCAATATATTTTTGCATTATATGATGCACATCAAGATGATCCGGAGATATGTTTAACATAACAGCAATGGCAGGTCTTAAACAACAAACACGCTCTAACTGAAAACTTGAAAGCTCCAGAATATACAAATCTTTAGGTGATCTATTTAACAGGTCCAAAACAGGCACACCAATATTTCCAGCCACAGCGACATTAATATCACAAGCTTTTGCCATTTCACCAATCAACTGCGTAACCGTGCTTTTTCCGTTTGAGCCTGTTACTCCGACAACAGGCTTTTTAATTGACTGACAAAAAAGGTCAATATCACTTAAAAGCATTACACCTGCATTTAAGGCCTCAACAATCATAGGGTGATCCAAAGGTATCCCCGGACTTACCACCATTGCATCTGCTTTTTTAAGTAACGAACCATCTTTAACGCCGGTGAAAAGCTCTGAATGGGGAAACATTTTTCGCACTTTATTAAGACAAGGAGGGTTATGCCTGCTGTCGACTGCAAAAAAATCAACACCCTGAGTTGCCAGATATTTCGCACAGGAAATACCTGTGGCTCCAAGTCCAACGACTGCCCAGCGATATTTTTGCAAACTAAGCATATGATTTTTCCTCACCTAACGAATCTTTAGTGAAGCCAAACCAATTAAAACTAGCACAATGGTCATAATCCAAAACCGCACAATTACTTTAGGCTCTGCCCAGCCCTTTAATTCAAAGTGGTGATGAATAGGTGCCATTTTAAATATTCGTTTACCTCGGGTTTTAAACGAAACAACCTGCAAAATAACAGAGACCGTTTCCATCACAAAGACTCCTCCCATAATAAAAAGAACAATTTCCTGGCGAACTATTACTGCTATCGTACCCAGTGCAGCACCTAATGCAAGTGAACCAACATCACCCATAAATACTTGTGCAGGATAAGTATTAAACCACAGAAATCCAAGGCCACTACCCACTAATGCACCAATAAAAACAATCAGTTCACCCACACCCGGAATTGAAGGGATATTTAGGTAATATGCAAAATTTGCATGACCGGAAAGATAAGCAAAAACCCCCAATGCAGAACCCACAAGGATAGTCGGCATAATGGCAAGACCATCCAGTCCGTCTGTTAAATTAACCGCATTACTTGAACCAACTATAACAAAATAGGCTAGTACAACATAAACAGGTCCAAGATATAAAAAACCCTGCTTCACAAAGGGGATCAGCAAACTGGTTTCCTGTGGAGTTGTTGCCAAATGGTAAAGAGTACAACTTACCATCAGTGCAAAAACAGACTGCCAAAAATATTTTCGGCGGGAGCTCAAACCACGTGAACTTTTTTCAATGACCTTTTTATAGTCGTCTATCCAGCCAATAACTCCAAACAATAACATCACAATGATCACTATCCACAAATAGATATTACTCAAATTCCCCCATAACAATGAACTCATGGTAATTGACAATAAAATCAACGCACCCCCCATTGTTGGTGTGCCTGATTTATTTAAGTGAGATTGTGGGCCGTCACTTCGGACAGCCTGACCTATCTGCTTTCTCTGAAGTGCCTTTATGACAACTGGGGCCAACCAAAGCGATAATGTCAGAGAAGTCAGTACACTCAAAATACCTCGCAGTGTTAGATAATGAAACACATCAAAGCCATGATAAAATTTTGCAAGCCAATCAAACAACCAAAGTAACATCAAATATTCCCCTTTTGCACTTGCATCAGTTGCTTTTTGCTTTCTAGTGGCTTGCAACAACGGATTATATCATTCATCCGCATTCCGTTACTTCCTTTGACAAGAACGGTGGTATCAGAGGATAAACCAGAAATCAACTCATTGATAAGTAACTGTTTATCTCTAAAATGCATTGCATTTTTTCCAAATACCTCTGTTGCAAGTGCGCTTAACTTACCATACGTCATAAGCCGATTAATACCACATTGACTGGCATAACGCCCAGCATCTCTATGAGAGATATCAGCCTGAGTATCAAGCTCGCCCATATCACCTAAAACAAATATTTTTTCTCCCGGGCATGTGGCCAGCATATCCATGGCAGCGCGTGTTGAAGCGGGGTTAGCATTGTAAGACTCATCAATAATCAAGGCTCCTTTAATACCAATAAAGCGCTCACCACGCCTTGCATAAGGCGTTACTTTATGTAAAGCATTACCTATAAGCTTAAGTGGAATACCTGCAGCCAGTGCTGCTGAGGCTGCTGAACAGGCATTCATTACCTGATGAGCACCCCAAAAAGCCAACTTTACAGGGAGCTTTTCACCCAAACAATTAAGTGTAAAACTAGTGCCGTTTTTTTGATGAATTATATCACTGGCATAAACATTGGCACGTTCTGAAGTCAGACTGAAACTTATTATTTTTGCCTGACGCTTTTTTGCCCTTTGCACCCACTGATCATAAAATCGACTATCTCTATTCAGAATGGCAAATCCATTTTCAGGCAGAAAGTCTAAAATTGCTCCTTTTTCTTGTGCCACACCTTTAACGGAGCCAAGACCTTTTAAATGTGCAGCCTCTGCATTGGTGATAATACTAATATATGGTTGTGCAATATGTGCGAGTCTGGCAATTTCACCCGGATTACTGGTACCAATTTCGATAATGGCAAAACGATGTTCTGAACTCATACGGCTAAGTGTAATTGGCACACCAAGTTCATTATTGTAATTTCCTTTTGTTGCAAGTGAGGCTCCTGCCTCGGAACAAATTGTTGCCAGCATTTCTTTAACTGATGTTTTGCCACAACTTCCTGTTAGTCCGATTAACAAACCTTTAAAACAGTTACGACAAAAGCGACCCAGTTGCAATAGTGCCAGCCTTGTGTCTTTTACTAATAATTGTGGCCCTTCAGCATTGCTTACAAATTTTTCCACAACACACGCAACAGCACCGGCCTGAAAAGCCTGATCGACATAATCAAACCCATCAACCCTTTCTCCAGGAATGGCAAAAAAAATTTGCCCTTTTTTTAATGTCCGTGTATCTATGCTCACGGAACCAGAAATAGTTATATTGTTACCAATTAGCTCAGCCTCCATCACCTGAGCCAGCCGGAACAACGTTGAGTTTCCAATCATGGTACCTGCCCTGCAAGACAATTAAAATTTGTAAATTATTGTACTCACTGACGAAATAAACACAAAAAGAAATTACACACAAAGTTGTAAAATTAGGTGAGTAATATAAAAAATTGATTTCTAATCAGGTTTTGGTTTACTAATGACTGAGGTACCTTTCTTCTGTCAGAAGAAAAAACCTTCGCTCAATATTGAGTATACCAAGCTTATTGCTGTGTAATCACATCGGGCTGAGTTTGTCTGAAGCATTGTATTATTGAAGGCGAAGTAACAAGCAAGAACAAGCCATTATTGGAAGCTCTAATGCACAAAAGCAAGACCAGAGAAGTAGCGCAATAGAAGCTAGAAGCAGGTTTTGGTATTACTTTCTTCCTAGCATTAACTCAATTAAAAGAGCACCAATAATCTGTTCACTTTTAGGCTCCAGATGTAAGCGCATTTTATGTCCATGAATCAAATGCTTTTTGTGCACAATTTTGTGCTGGTATATTTGTTTTAGCGGTGGGGTGGAAACTGCACAAATGGAGCAACTAAATAAATCAATAAGAAGTGCTACTAAAATAATCTGATACGAATTCATAAAGACCACACATCATGATTAACAAAACAGCTGTACTTATCATTATATAGCAATATCAAGATAATGATAAAACTAAGTTATCATAAGTAGTGTTTTTTTTATTTTTTCTCTATCATCAAAATTGTATTTAACGCCACAAATTTCCTGATAATTTTCATGCCCTTTACCTGCAATTAAAATAACATCTGAAGGTTTTGCTTTTATAATTGAATATCTGATAGCCTTACCACGTTCTTTTATCACTTTCACACGGTTTGCTGATCGGGCATCAACAGTAGCCATTGCATCTTCAATAATCTGATCAGGGGCTTCAAAGCGTGGATTATCATTGGTAAGAATAATTGCATCTGCATGTGTTAAAGCCACATCCATCATTAAAGCCCGCTTACCCCGATCCCTATCACCACCACAACCAAAAACACAAATAATTTTTTGCTGATGTTGTTCACGAATTGCCGACAAAGCATTTTTCAACGCATCTGGCGTATGAGCGTAGTCAACAATCACCATGGGAGTTTGATTAGCTTTACCATAAACTTCCATTCTTCCAGGGACATTACCTAAAACCTTTATTGCGTTTAAAATTTTTGGCGTTGCTATTCCCTGACAGCCTAATACTCCTATAATTCCCAACACATTATATAAATTAAACTTTCCATAAAGTGATGTAACAAACAAACCCTTTCCCCAAGGGGTTGTTATATTCGCACGGGTGTCGGCACCGTTTCTCTGAATATTTTCCAGATAAATATCAGCACTGCGATCAGTTAAAGCATAAGTAACTATATTAGCCGATTCAGGCACGGCCTTAATGAATGCTGTTCCGTAAACATCATCAATATTGATAACAGCATTTTTTAGCTTGGATGCTCTAAAGAGTTGCAACTTTGCATTCACATACGCTTGCATCGTTTTATGATAATCAAGATGATCATGGCTGATGTTGGTAAACAAGGCTGTCTCAAAGCAAACCCCATCAACCCGCCCTTGACAAAGAGCATGCGATGAAACTTCCATCACGGTCTGAGATATATCTTCTGTCACCCATTGAGATAAAGTACTCTGTATCTCATAGGAATTAGGTGTCGTATTGTCTGAAATTTCAAGATCAGGATAAATGCCGTTACCTATGGTGCCGATCACTCCAGCTCTCACAGATAAAAGTGTTAGTATTTGTGCCAGAAAAAAACTACAAGAAGTTTTACCATTTGTACCAGTAATACCTGTTACCTTCATATGGTTTGAAGGGTTTTTAAATAACTGGGCAAGTCCCTTACCAATTTTTTTGCCCAACTCATTTACAACATACACCATAACACCTTTAGATTCATAAGAATCAGGTAACATGGCACTTTTTTCTGCTACAACGGCAATAGCACCGTTATCTATTGCCTGAGGAATGAAGTCCCTACCATCAACCGCTTCTCCATTTACTGCAAAGAAAACCCAGCCCGGCTTTATCTTACGACTATCCACATGAAAATGTTTGTAATAAATATCATCGCTTATCTTATTTTTTACCCCAAACAAATGAAGTAAGCCATTAAGCGATCTTTGAGACGGTTCGGATAGTGACATAAAAATCCAATAGCACGAATATAACAAGATATTAAAATAGAGATAATCTCAAAATTTCTTTCTGTTTTCTTTAACTTTTTGAGACTATTTTCAACAAAAAAAATTACGCATCCGCAAATATCACCGACAACATCTTTAGCGTTTGGTAATAAAGTCAGCAATGGAAATATATTGCTCCAGCTTAATATTCTCAGGTCGTAACTGAGGGTCAATACTTAACTTTTCCAGCTGATTATCAGAGATGACGTCTTTTAAGCAGTTTCGCAATGTTTTACGACGAAAACCAAATGCTTGGCGAACTATTTTCTTCAGCATTTCATAATCTTCACAGACAAAAGGAAGCTCTTTAAAAGGAACAAGACGAACAATAGCTGAATCAACTTTTGGTGGAGGATAAAACGCACTTGGCGCGACATATAAAAGATTTTCTGTTGTACAGTGATACTGAGTCATCACACTCAGGCGACCATAATTTTTTTCACCTGGCTTGGCCGTTAAACGATCAACTACTTCTTTCTGCAACATAAAGTGCATATCTTGAATAAGGTCAGAGTAGCTCAATAAGTAAAAAATAAGCGGTGTCGAAATATTGTAGGGCAAATTTCCAGCCAACCTTAATAACTTACCATCTTTTTGCAACATGGAATAATCAAAGGTTAGTGCATCGCCCTGATGAATTCTGAATCCCTCTGACAAAGCAAACTGCACTTTCAACCGAGGCACTAAATCTCTGTCAAGCTCTATCACATCCAGATTTTTACAGGCATCAACCAAAGGTTCAGTTAACGCACCTTGTCCCGGACCAATTTCAACCATATGATCATTTTTTTTCGGTCCAATCGTCTGAATAATACGATGAATTACCACAGGATCTTGCAAAAAATTTTGACCAAAACGTTTACGCGCTTTATGTGCGCCAGATAACGATTGCAACATAACTTTGAAAACCGCCAATATGCATTGCCTGATTACAACTTGTTAAGATTATAAGCTTACCCTGCAGCCTCAAAACTATCTTCTCTGAGTTTTGCGCTACCATCAGCCTGAATAACCCAATGTTCTTTGTGAATAGTGCCTGAGGCTTTATTCATTTTCCAGTCAGAAGTTAATATCGCATTGTGTGTATCCATAACGCTGATAACAGGGCCAACATATTGAACATCGGTAAACCCGTCATCAATAAGTTTTTGCCAAAAACCCCGAATCTGGTCGTGACCCGTAAACACACCAAAAGGTTTTGCTTCCATGACTGCATCATTCTCATACAAGCTTGCACATTGCTGCGCATTACCTGAATTAAATCCATCTTTCCACATTTCACTTGCTTTATCTACAGCATCCCGCACTTTCTTTTTTTGCGCTTCAGTTAACATTTTTCACTCCAATAGCATAATCTGGTATCAGGTGGTAGCAGGCTGGCCATCTGATACTTAAGCTACTTTTTATCGTACACTTTATCGTACACTTATTATATATCATCGAAAACCGAGCCTGATGCTTTCATTTGAGAGTTTCACATAGTGCTATCAATATTAAAATAAATTGCAACGCATTAATTATTACAACTGAATTATACATTATGTATTATGCAATTTAACAGGCAAAAATAAGGCGTAGTAATTGGACAACATATTACAGTTCATATCAATCACAGGTTGTATCAGGCAAGACTATCTCATATGGCTTCTCCTGCTTTTCAACTGTTTTTTCAGTTTTATTAAGTAGCCTTTCTCGATACTTATCATCAACTGCTGCAATAATACGCCGATTTTTGATACATACCTTTATTGTTTTTTTAACTTTCAGCAGGGTTGGCGCAATTTATCTGAGTATCACCATATTCTCAAATCCGTTGTCTTTACCAAGGCGAATGTGGTCTTCATTAACTCAATATTCAACATGTATCTCTACGTTATTTTATCCTAAGTGTGCTTTTTCGATAAAAGCACATATTCAGCTAACAAGGGAGTCATATGCAATAGCCTAATATATACAGCTATTATCGTTTATCAAGCTGTTCTTTACCCTTATCAATAAAAAAACAAATCTCAAAGTTCACTTTAGCGTATCAAACTAAATGAATTTGATCTGCTTCTTATATCTAACAAGAAACGCCCTCATTCACTACTAAAAATAATTAGGCACTATCGTGCAATAAATGTTAACCTTTGCAAACTTGGTACAATATAAAAAAATTGCGCATGAGCAAAACCACTTACACAAAATTTACTAATTGAATTATCGGAGCCTTAGCCAATGAGCAATATCCATACAGTTACAGATACAACGTTTGATAATGAGGTTGTAAAATCTGACATTCCTGTACTTGTAGACTACTGGGCGGAATGGTGTGGCCCATGCAAAATGATTGCTCCCATACTTGAGCAAATTGCAGAGACCTACGCAGAAAAAATCAAAATATGCAAACTAAATATTGATGAGAATACAAATATTCCGGCTAAATATAACATTCGTGGTATTCCAACACTCATGCTTTTTAAAAATGGAAACATAGAAGGCACTAAGGTCGGTGCACTCACAAAATCGCAACTGACAGAGTTTATTGACACTCTTAGCTAGCAGAATAAAAATAAAATATTGACAAGACTTGTCAATCACTTAAAGTTTTTACTAATATTACTGGACGTTTAACAAAATAGATGTTAGATTATCCAGCAAGTTAAAGTGCTTGATCTTTGCAACATAGCTAACCATAGTTTATTCGAACTGTAATTATTTGATTAAATGATTAAAAACTTTTATAAATGATCAAATAAACTCTTGAAAGCAATTTCTGTTTTGGTGAATTTTGCGAGTAGGATTGCTTTGTCAAGTACTTTTTAAGATACGAACTAACAATAAAATCAGGTTAACACTGATTCTAGTGGCGGCCTTATCTTTGGCAGAGCTTTTCATAAAGCAATCATACTAACTTAATCTACCATGCATCTTACTGAGCTTAAGAAAAAAAGTGTCCCAGAATTGCTGAAAATCGCAGAAAGTGTGGGATTAGATAACTTGGCACGTTCTCGCAAACAGGACGTTATATTCTCTATCCTTAAGCGTCATGCCCGAAGTGGCGAAGACATTTATGGCGATGGAGTATTGGAAATCCTTCAGGATGGTTTCGGTTTTTTGCGTTCTGCAGATAGCTCATACCTTGCTGGACCTGACGATATTTATGTTTCTCCAAGTCAAATCAGGCGATTCAATCTGCGCACTGGAGATACAATTTCAGGAAAAATTCGCCCTCCTAAAGAAGGTGAACGCTATTTTGCACTTCTCAAAGTCAATAAAGTAAACTTCGACCAGCCAGAAGACGCCCGAAGCAAAATTCTGTTTGAGAATTTAACGCCCTTATTTCCAAATGACCGGTTAATTATGGAACTTGGCAATGGTTCAACAGAAGATCTAACCGGTCGTGTCATTGATCTTTGTGCACCTTTTGGCAAAGGTCAACGTGGCCTTATTGTTTCCCCTCCTAAAGCGGGTAAAACATTAATGCTACAAAATATTGCAGCGAACATCGCCCGAAATAACCCTGAGTCTCATTTAATTGTTTTGCTGATTGATGAACGTCCGGAAGAAGTGACAGAAATGTCACGATCTGTTCGTGGTGAAGTTGTAGCATCAACTTTCGATGAACCACCTGTTCGCCACGTTCAGGTAGCTGAAATGGTTATCGAAAAAGCCAAACGCCTTGTAGAACACAAACAAGATGTAATTATCTTGCTTGACTCCATTACGCGCTTAGCGCGTGCTTATAATACCGTTATTCCTTCTTCCGGAAAAGTACTTACCGGTGGTGTGGATGCTCACGCCCTTGAGAGACCCAAACGTTTCTTTGGCGCAGCGCGCAATATAGAAGAAGGTGGTAGTTTAACCATTATGGCAACAACACTTGTTGAAACTGGCTCCAAGATGGACGAAGTTATCTACGAAGAGTTTAAGGGTACCGGAAACATGGAAGTACACCTTGATCGTCGTGTTGCAGAAAAACGTGTTTTCCCAGCCATTAATATCAACAAGTCTGGCACTCGTCGTGAAGAATTACTAACCAGTGAAGATGAGCTTCAGCGCATGTGGATTTTACGTAAACTACTTCATCCAATGGAAGAAATCGCTGCTATCGAATTTTTACTGGATCGCCTGAAACATACTAAAACCAATACAGAGTTTTTCCAGGCAATGAAACGTAAATAATAGCAACTTATTTATTTAACATACAATCAAGCAAGTATATATATTTAGTTTGTATAGGTGAGAGCTTAATTGAAGTATAAGGACCTGCGTGAATTTATCAGTATGCTGGAAGCTTGTGGTGAATTAAAGCGCATCACCTATGAAGTTGACCCTTGCATGGAAGTCACAGAAATCTGCGACCGAACTCTGCGCAGAGGTGGGCCTGCCTTACTTTTCGAGAATCCAAAAGGATCGACCATTCCTTTGCTAGCTAATCTTTTTGGTACTCAAAAGCGTGTTGCTATGGGGATGGGCCAGACAAGCGTGGATGGGTTGCGCGATATTGGCAAGTTACTTGCAATGCTGAAAGAACCCGAACCGCCCAAGGGTTTCAAAGATGCTATAAGCAAACTTCCTGTTTATAAACAAGCACTGACAATGGGCTCGAAAGTTGTTAAGTCAGCACCTTGTCAGGCGGTGGTTTTAAAAGATAAGGAGGTCGATTTAACAGATCTTCCGATTCAAACCTGCTGGCCTGAAGATGTAGCCCCACTAATCACATGGCCTTTAGTTATTACTAAAGGCCCTGAAAAGAAACGTCAGAATTTAGGTATTTATCGTCAACAGCTTCTTGGTAAAAATAAGCTGATTATGCGATGGTTACCCCATCGAGGCGGTGCATTGGATTTTAAAGCGTGGTGCGATGAAAATCCTGGTAAGCCTTTTCCTGTTTCAGTAGCACTGGGTGCTGATCCAGCCACTATTCTTGGCGCAGTAACACCAGTACCGGACGCTTTGTCTGAATACGCCTTTGCAGGGCTACTCAGAGGTAGCAAAACTGAGCTGGTAAAATGTGTCACCAATGATCTTTACGCACCTGCCAGTGCAGAGTTTGTGTTAGAAGGTCACCTGATACAAGAAGAAATGGCCAATGAAGGCCCTTTTGCCGATCACACTGGGTATTACAACGAAGTAGAAAGCTTTCCTGTATTTACTGTTACTTGCATGACTCATCGCAAAAAACCCATATATCACAGCACATATACAGGAAGACCACCAGATGAACCTGCTATTTTAGGGGCTGCGCTAAATGAAATATTTATTCCTATACTACAAAAGCAATTTCCTGAAATTGTAGACTTTTATCTACCTCCGGAAGGTTGCTCCTATCGTATGGCTGTTGTTACTATAAAGAAACAATATCCCGGTCATGCCAAGCGAGTTATGCTGGGTGTATGGTCTTTTCTTCGACAATTTATGTATACTAAATTTGTAGTTGTTACCGACCACGACATAAACCCCCGAAGCTGGGAAGACGTAATTTGGGCTATCACCACTCGCATGGACCCCCAACGTGATATGCAGTTTATAGATTCTTCTCCCATCGATTATTTAGACTTTGCTTCTCCTGTATCTGGCCTTGGCTCTAAAGTAGGATTTGATGCTACCAATAAATGGTCTGGTGAGACCAATAGAGAGTGGGGGAAACCGGCCTTTATGGACCAGTCTGTTAAACAACGGATAGATGACATTTGGGAAGAACTGGGGATTAATTAACAAACTCCGTCAAAAGTGGACGCAATTGATTAGACAGCATTTTCCAAAGTTGAGTTCTTTTTTTAACCTAAGCTACCTGTTTAATGCTAACCACTGCCTTGCTACTTGATAAATACGGGGTTGAACTTATCACTATTAGAAGAAAAACATGTAGCAGAAAAACATGAAGCCCAAACCGCTTACACTCTTTGACAAGAGCACTGTTCCAGGGACCGTCTATCATTAATGCCATCAATGATCATCTTAAAGTATTTTTTAGATTGAGCATTCAAGGCATCGTTCAAAAACGAACTTTATGGTGAATCTGATCAGTGGCTTTATTGCCCATCACTACAAAGAAAAAAATTCTCCACTAAATATGCATTATACAGGCTTAATATCGGTTTAGTTACATGCAACTTAGGTTACAACAGAGCCTGATGCCTGAGAGAAATATCTCGTATGAGACTCGGTCCTTTGTAAATCAATCCTGAGTATATTTGTACCAGAGAAGCACCTGCGTTGAATTTGCTAACAGCATCCTGATCACTGATAATTCCACCCACACCAATAATAGGTATATCACCCTTTAAATGATCTGATAATTTTTGTATCACACAGGTTGAGCTGTCCGATAAAGGGCGACCGCTCAGTCCACCGAGTTCTGTACCGTATCTGCTCTGCCTAACCATTTCTTTGTTAACAGTGGTATTGGTTGCAATAACGCCATCAATATGATTGTTTCTTATTGTTTCTGCCACCTCCGCAATATTTTCATCTGTCATATCTGGGGCAATTTTAACCGCTATAGGTTTGTATATTTGATACTTATCTGCCAAAGTCTGCTGCTCTTGCTTGATAGTGTATAACAACTCATCTAACGCATCGCCAAACTGAAGGTTTCTTAAACCAGGCGTATTAGGGGAAGAGATATTAACTGTTATATAACTGGCATATGGGTAAACTTTTCTGAGGCAGTGCAAGTAATCATGCACTGCCTCCTTTTCTGGGGTATCTTTGTTCTTACCAATATTGATACCAAGTATACCTGTGAAATTACTTCGTTTTACCTTTTCTATTAAATAATCGACGCCTTTATTGTTAAATCCCATACGATTAATAATGGCCTGATGTTTTGGCAATCTGAATAATCTGGGTTTTGGGTTACCCGGTTGAGGCCTTGGAGTTACAGTACCTATTTCAATGAAATGAAATCCAAGCGCACTTAAAGCCTGTATGTAATCACCGTTTTTATCTAGACCAGCAGCCAACCCTACGGGACCTGGAAACGATAGTCCCATTACACTCAGAGGCTTTTTATTAAGCAGTGGCTTCTGTACAGTTATACCTGTTTTTTGTAAAAAGCTAATACCCTGAAGGCTTAGATGGTGTGATGTTTCTGTTGGAAATGCAAATAGCAGTTTTCTTAATAACCCATACATTATTTTATAAACTCTTGGAACAAATATTTTTTCATGCTAATTCTATCGACTAAGTTAACTTTATCAAGCATTTTCCAAGGTGTCTTGCTGTGTAATACTTTCAATTATCTCAGATGACATGGTAACCATAATAATAATTAAAAATATTAGAAAGATAATTTTTTGCAATTTATCGTTTGTTTGAAGGCTTATTTTAACACCTAGCTTTGTACCGAAAAACCCAAACAGAACGATAGGAAATAACGCTGGCAAATAAATGTATCCAGCACTGCCGTGAGGCAAACCAGGCGAACCCCAACCCAAAATAATATAGCTGATCGAGCCAGATAGCCCTATAACAGCTGAAAGAGCGGATGCTTGTGCAGAGCTTTTTCTCATTGCATAGTGATAAGTATTTAAAAACGGTACTATTACCAGTGTTGGACCACAACCGGAAACCGCTCCCTGAAATCCGGAAAAACAAGAAATAACAGCACTGATCAAACGCCCCGGTAAAGTTTCTTGTTGAGAATAAGTATTATTTTTCCCTTCAAAAAATTTATGCAAAGTTTTAAAAAAAGCAAATAAAACGGCTGAAATAAAAATATATCGAAGTACAGTACCCGATAAATACTGACCTACTGTGCAACCAAAAATTACACCCAAAATTAAACCAGTGACTAAACGTTTGAAAAGTCTGTAATCAAAGTCACCTATGCGAACGCGTTGTAAAGTAGCACCAATAGAGTTAATGAAAATACATCCTATCGATGTGCCAATAGTTAAATGCATAGCAAGATCAGAATCGATATCGACCCTTCCTAACACAAGCGATAGCAGAGGCACCAGTATCAAACCACCACCAAGTCCTAGCAAACCTGATAATACACCAGTAAGCAAGCCCGAAAAAACATATAAAATCAGATCAGTAGCCAGCATAAATAATTAAGTATTAATTACATCGTCAGCAAGTGGATGCTGAAGTGTAGCTTATTTCCATAATGATGTATGATTTCTAAATAAGATAGCACCCGCTTCTGGAAAATTGATTTACGATGCAACGCTATTATGCCGGGTTTGAATGATTTAATGGGTATTGTTAATTGTTCAACTGTTATAAAAAGGTTTAGACGCTCAAGATAAACTTTAACAAGCAAATACCTTTTGACTTTTGCAAAACAGTTTGCCGCCAAATAGGTAAAAACCAGTATCCTTAAATCTGGCTCACAACAAGTACATCAATAATCCGAAAGGACGGATATATGCATGTATTTACCTGTATCAGCTAATAACCTTACTAACTCTTGCAAAAAAAAGGCTAATCAAATATGTGATAAATCTGAAACTTAGTGATTGTGATGTACGGCTGATTGTTTGTGGTGATTTTTCTCATGTCGCAAATTATGTCTGTAATGGATTGTTTCTATCAAAAAGCTCCACACCATAAAAGACCCGAATATAATCGGCACAACCAGAGATATCCATAGTAAAATCTGCACAAGCATATCCATCAGTCTTACTCCTATTTCTCTGTTCAACAAAAGCGGGTGATCATTTTATAAAACGCGACTAATCTACCCCTACTAAAAAAGGATACATCAGGCTCATCGCTTTGTCCCTTTTTGCTTAGAAGTGTTTGTCATATCATATGACTAAATAAAACAGGCAGAATTAGCTCTTGCAGGAAATTAATTCTACAGATTTTATCAAAGGAGATATATTATGTTTTCATCAAAAACAATCACTGAAAGATTAAAAGATCGAAACTATCTTCATGCTGTCAATCACAGACCATTGACGGGTTACTCGTTTCCATTATTTGAAATAGCTGTGTTTGGCATGGGATGTTTTTGGGGGGTAGAAAAATTATTTTGGGAGCAATCGGGTGTACTTGTGACTATGACGGGCTATTGTGGTGGTCACACATCTGACCCTGATTATGATGAAGTATGTTCGGCAATGACAGGGCATGCAGAAGTGGTCAGAGTGGTATTTGACCCGACAGTTATTAATTATAGTGAGTTGCTTGTGCTGTTTTGGGAAAATCACAATCCAACCCAAAAAGGCAGGCAAGGGAATGATATTGGCTCACAATACAGGTCTTGTATATTCTGTCAGAATGAACAGCAACGAAAAATTGCTAATGCATCCAAAGATCGTTATCAAAAGGCACTGTTGGAAAAAAACTTGAAAGATAGTATCGTTACAGAGATTAATACACCTCATCCTTTTTATTATGCCGAAGAGCATCACCAACAGTATCTTGCCAAAAACCCTGCAGGATACTGCCATCTGAATAATACGGGAATACTTATGCCTGAATAAATTTTCAGCGAGTATTATAAGTTTGCAACACAACTAGGGGAATTATATACTCTCCGTCATAAGCAAAAATAGCGAATGATGTTCTCTGTCAATTAGTTAAGATTACATATATCTATCTGATAAAACAGTTGAAATATGATTTTAATTGTTTGTATTTTAACTTCCTATGGTTTACTCAAGCATGACTGTAACGGAAAAAACAAATGAAAGCTTGGGTATGTTTATCCTCAGGCAAGCGGACAAATATAGTTCAAGACCCGCTCTTTGGTGTAATAACCAAATAGTTGATTACAATCAACTGTCTGAACATGCCAAGTCTTTAGCTGCAACCTTTTGTGCATTTGATCAGAATAAAAGCAATGTCGCTATTTATTGTTATCGCTCAGCCTCAGCTTATATAAGTATGTTTGCCACGTTGCTTGCCGGTAAAGCTTATGTGCCACTGAACCCTAGGTTTCCGACAGAGCGTAATCGAACCATTGCAGACCTGGCTGGCACGAATATCTTCTGTATTGATAAACGCTGTGAAAAACAGGCAAGTGAATGGGTCGCTCAAACTAACAAGAGGCTTTTGATTTTATTTCCTGAACATGAAACATTACCACAGTGGTGTGCGCAGCATCCCAGACATAATTTTCTTTGTGCACAAGATTTTATTTCAGCTGATGACTGGATTGCACCTTCAAATCTGACTGTCAAAGATAGTGCTTATCTGTTATTTACCTCCGGAACTACTGGCGAGCCTAAGGGGATTGCAGCGTCTCATGGCAATGTTCTGGCTTATCTTAGCCACTTGCGTCACACTTGGCCATTGTCTCCTACTGACAAATGCTCGCAGATTTACGACCAGACCTTTGATGTTTCAGTACATGATATTTTCACTTGCTGGCAGTCAGGGGCATGTCTTTATATTGTGCCGGAAGCTGCACTTTTATGCCCTGTGAATTTTGTGAATACTCATCAGTTAACATGCTGGGGTTCAGTACCTTCATTGTTGGGGTTTATCAAACGCTTTGGAAAACTTACCTCTGGGGTCATGCCAACCATTAAATATAGTTTCTTTTGTGGTGAAGCTTTACCTACAGATGCAACACTGGCTTGGGCTGATGCCTGCCCAAATAGCAAAATTATTAATCTTTTTGGTCCTACTGAGGCAACCATTGCAATAACAGCTTATGAGTTTCAGAGACAATCACCACCTGATACGGCTGTAATGCCGATAGGTCTACCGTTTGAAAACCAGGAAACAGTCATTATAGACAATGCAGGAGTGCCGGTAGCAATGGGTGATAAAGGTCATTTATTGCTGGGTGGAAGTCAGGTTGTTAAAGGTTATTTGAACAACCCAGGAAAAACTGCTGAACAGTTTATCGAGCAGCAATTTGCCGGAAAACGTATCAATCGCTGGTATCAAACAGGCGATATTGCTTCTGAACATATTAAATATGGTCTTTTATTTCATGGCCGAAAAGACTTTCAAGTGAAAATCAACGGGTACAGGGTTGAGCTTGATGAAATTTCCGGCATCCTGCGGGAAAAAGTTCACTGCACTTGGATTGTTACCATTCCATGGCCTGTAGACAAAGTAACTGGCGTGGCCACAGGTATAGTTGTGTGGATAAGTGGTGATAAGGAACGCAACATTGATGAGATTGAATTAAAACGCTTTTGTATGAGCAAATTACCTCCATATATGGTACCCTCCCGAATATTTTGGGCAGATACACTGCCTGAAAATTATAATGGAAAAGTCGATATTAAATCCTTGCAGCGTATGACACAGGAGATAATGGGGTAGTTACTTTAATGACAGGCACCAAAAAAAAAGTTCTTGAATTTATAGAAAGTAAAGGGGTTGAGATAAAACTAGTTAGTGACGATTCATTACTCTTGGAGTATATCCAGTCAGTGGATTTTATGGAATTGATTGTTTATCTTGAAAAAATCAGGGGATCAGCTCTAGATCTAGCCACAGCTGACATTGAAAAGATAATGACTGTTGGTGGTTTTATCGAGTGGGTTCAACAGGAGGATGCCTAATGCCTCCTGTTTTAACTCAACGAAAGAAAAAAATAAAAGACCGCCTAAAACGTGAACTAGCACACTATTTAGCGATTTTGACACAACGTATACCCCGTTGTTGTAGAAAGACATTGCTTTTTATTTTGGCTATGCTCGCCTGGATGGTTGATAAACGTAGCCGTTGTTTGTCTCATAAACACTTGAAAATAGCATTTCCTGAAAAACCTGTGCATTGGCGCAACACAATGGCTAAACAAAGTTACAAGAATGCTCTTTATAACGGGGCTGATCTTTTATGGCTGAAAGAGATTACACCTGTTGTACACAATGAACAAGTGATAAAACAAGCCTTGTCAGCCAGCAAAGGCGTCTGTTTACTTACGCTGCATTTAGGCAGTTGGGAAGCAATAGTCCCAGCACTTAGAAAAAAAGGTTATCCCGCACAGGTATTAACCAATATACCTAAAAGTTTTGACATGTTGCATGAATGTTATCAACAGGCAGACGTTCCCTATATCCCTCGGGGTACACCTGCGAGCCTAATTCAACTGATGCAAGCGATACGTTCGGGCAATATAATCTGTTTTTTTTCTGATCAGTATGGTGACGAAGTATCCGTTAACTTTTTTGGTCAGCATACAAAAGCGCCATCTGGTGGCATTAATCTTGCTATGATGCTTGATGCAAAAGTGGTTATTGGCTGGTGTTTCAAGGATCAGCATGGCCAAGATCATGTGAACTTTTCGTCTTTTGAGATAGAGCAGCAATCTTCAAAAGAGCAGACCGTTCAACATAATATGCAAAGAGTTATGCACCAGTTTGAAACACTAATAAGGCAACATCCAGAACAATGGCTGTGGTGCTATAATCGATTTAAAGGCTGACACTCGGGATACACGGGTTTTCTTTCAAATCTGAGCAAAAACGCTCATTCACACACAATTGTCCCGTCAGAGTAATTACCTGCAATAGTGGCCGAAACTTTCTGCAAAAAATCAACTCTTGGTATCTGACATATGCATTTTAACGTCAACGGACTTATTTCACAGAACAGCTTATATTAGCTTCATACCTTGGCAGCTGAGGATGCTCTTTAATGATCAAATAGCTCAATATGAAAAAATCATCAAAGAATAATAAAATCAGATTTTTTTAGCCAGATTAATGATAATTTTCAACGGATCAAACCCGCATTTTGTTTTGTTTGTGTATAGAAGTTACGCATTGATGAGAGTGTAATTTTTTGCTAAAACCAGTGCAAACACTTCAGCCATGTATGTTCGAAGTATTTACAATCATAAGTTATATAGATTTAGTTCATCTAACATACTGCTATCTGGAGGGAGTAATGGAAAATTACTTAGACAAATCAGGAAGGGCTATACTGGCGGCATGTTTAGCCTTCGACAATGCTAGAGCAACTAAAAAATGGCTGTTTGTTAATGAAGTATGACAATGTAGATTTAACAAATATTGAAGCTTGTGCTGAGCTGTGTTGCGATGCTTTTTCCAAAGCACCATGGAGTGAACAGTGGGAATATCCACAGGCTCTTGATCGTCTTAATGGTATATTTTCAACACCTGACTTTATCGGCCTTTGTGTATTAGAGCGAGGAGAAGTTGTTGGGTTTTGTATGGGAAATATTGAACCATTTATGGAAAAAAAGTTATATTTACTACGTGAAATGTGTATATCTGGTAAATATCAGGGCAAGGGAATTGGCACAACATTGCTACAGAATCTGGAACGTAAACTGTCCTCAGAAGGTGTATCGGGTATTAACCTGTTGACTAAGCCAGACACTATAACTGAAAAATTTTATCTTAATAACGGTTATAACGTGTCTGCAAGTTATCGATTCTATTATAAAAAGTTGTGCACATAAAATCAGTTATACAAAAGCTGGCTTATGAATCATGCTATAAATAAACAGCCCCTAACTGTACATGATCTTATAACCTCCCTCACTGAACTAAACAGCTACAAAAAAAGCTATAAAAAAACCCGCGAAATAAACGCAGGTTTTTTTTATGTACAGGTGAAACGCATAAAATGCGCCACCTGTTCAAGGGTTTAATAAGGGGGATGATTACATCATGCCGCCCATGCCACCCATACCACCCATGCCACCCATATCTGGTGCAGCAGCTGGTTTTTCTTCAGGAATTTCAGCAACCATTGCTTCAGTGGTGATCATTAAGGAAGCAACAGAGGCGGCCGCCTGCAATGCTGAACGAGTGACTTTAGCAGGGTCAAGAATACCCATATCAATCATGTCACCGAATTCGCCTGTAGCTGCGTTGTAACCGAAGTTAGCTTCACCGTTGCGAACCTTTTCTACCACTACAGCAGGCTCGTCACCAGCGTTAGTGGCGATTTGACGAAGTGGTCCTTCCAATGCACGCAGTGCAAGTGCAATACCTGCGTTCTGATCAGCATTTTCACCTTTAACATTGATTTTGTTAAGTGCGCGAATCAGGGCAACACCACCACCGGCAACCACACCTTCTTCAACAGCTGCACGGGTTGAATGTAATGCATCTTCAACACGAGCCTTTTTCTCTTTCATTTCTACTTCAGTAGCAGCACCAACTTTGATTACAGCAACGCCACCGGCGAGTTTTGCAACACGCTCCTGCAGTTTTTCGCGATCATAGTCAGAAGTAGAGCTTTCAATTTCTGCACGAATTTGAGCTACACGATCTTCAATAGTTTTACTGTCACCAGAACCATCAACGATAGTGGTATTATCTTTAGAAATAACCACTCGCTTAGCCTGACCAAGTTGCTCTAAAGTTGTTTCTTCAAGATTTAAGCCAACCTCTTCGGCAATAACAGTTGCTCCGGTAAGCGTTGCAATATCCTGCAACATTGCTTTACGGCGATCACCAAATCCTGGTGCCTTAACCGCTGCCACTTTAACGATACCACGCATGTTATTAACAACTAGCGTTGCAAGTGCTTCTCCTTCGATATCTTCTGCGATAACAACCAGAGGCTTTCCTGCTTTGGCAACGTTTTCCAGTACTGGAAGCAAGTCGCGAATATTTGAAATCTTTTTATCACAAAGCAACAAGAAGGCGCCTTCGTGTTCAGTAGACATGCTTTCCTGCTTATTAATGAAGTAAGGTGACAGGTAGCCACGGTCAAACTGCATACCTTCAACCACGTCCAGCTCATTATTAAGACCTGAACCTTCTTCAACAGTGATAACACCTTCTTTGCCAACTTTTTCCATTGCCTGAGCAATTGTTTCACCAACATTGCTGTCAGAGTTTGCAGAAATAGTACCTACCTGAGCAATAGCTTTGCTGTCAGCGCAAGGAATAGACATGCTTTGGAGTTCTTCAACAACAGCAATGGTTGCTTTATCTATGCCACGCTTGAGATCCATTGGATTCATGCCAGAGGCAACGTACTTAAGACCTTCATTAACAATTGACTGAGCTAAAACAGTTGCAGTAGTGGTACCATCACCAGCTACATCATTAGTTTTTGAAGCAACTTCCTTAACCAGTTGTGCTCCCATGTTTTCGAATTTGTCAGCTAACTCGATTTCTTTTGCAACAGATACACCATCTTTAGTGATTGCAGGTGCACCAAAAGACTTTTCCAGAAGAACATTCCGGCCTTTAGGGCCTAAAGTTGCCTTAACGGCATTAGCCAGAACGTTAACACCATCCAGCATTTTTTTGCGTGATTCATCAGAAAAAATTACTTGCTTTGCAGCCATTTCTTTATTCCTTCAATCGTCTCTAATTTACAACTTAGATGTTGATTCTTTTATACAACATCTCATGGCATCTGAATTATTCAGCTTCAATGACAGCCAAAATATCAGACTCAGCCATCAAAACATGTTCTTGACCGTCGATTTTGACTTTGTTTGAATCACCATGGTAGCCTCCGAATAATACTTTGTCTCCAATATTCAGTGACACAGTATCCATTTCACCACTATCAAGACGAATACCCTGACCCTTTGCAACGACTTCACCACGGTTAGTTTCTTCGCCAGCACCTGGAAGAACTATTCCACCGGTAGAAGTGGTTTCTTTGGGTTGACGACGAACCAGTACTCGTTTGCCTAATGGACGTAGTTTCATTTACAGATTCTCCTGCTATTTATTAAAAATAATTATTTAACAAACAGTTTGTTACAAGTTTAATCATCGCTGATGTTACTCAACTTTGATTCGACATTCCGAAAACACGATATCCGATTAACGGGCGTACTTTAGTATGTAATCTGAATTGTTGGGACGGCAGATAATTTTTTCAACCCTAAGAATATATTTTTTTACTATTTTTTTTTACTATTTTTTTTTGTGATTATCATTTTTTCGTTCAAATGTCCCTTCAATAACATGAGGCTTTTGGGATTCACTCGGGTTTTTTTCACCATTGGCCCTTTCTCCTTCATAGGTAAACCCTGATGTTCGAATATGTACGCGCTTTTTCATACGCTCAATCAACAGATGGCGAACTGGTGGAAAAAGCCCGCACAGCCCAATAATATCGGTAATAAACCCCGGCAAAATCATCAGCAATCCACTGAGGGCGACAATCACACTTTCAAGTGCCTCAAGTTCAGGGCTTTGGCCGGCAAGCTGACGTTGCCTTGCTTTTTTTAAGGTGTTTAAACCTTCACGTTTCAACAGGCTAATACCAATAATGGCAGAGAGAACAAGCAATCCAACGGTCGGTAATGCCCCAATGATACCTCCAACCTTGATGATTACAATGAGCTCAATCAGAGGTACAGCGACAAAAATCAAAAACAGTAACGGCATATTATTTCTCCATATCCTGTTGTTGTTTATGGGGGGCGATTTATATAATTACAAGTCTTGTGCAGATAAACGCCAAAAGCATTGTCTCCAGTTTACCGTTTACTCTGGTGCAAAGATATTAAAATCTGGCGGGCATGCAAGGCCAGCATTGTGTTAACCAAGTATGGAATTGCTTAGAACAGAAGGTGCGCTATTGAGTCAAAGCACATATAATGGGCATAACTCTTTTCAGGAAGAAAAATCAATGAAATACTGGTGGGAAGATAAAGACCCAGAGGGTTTACAGGAGTCGAAAAAGTATGAGACTCCGGCACCAAGTCGTACGTTCATACTTCAATACCTGAATGAACGGGCAATACCCTTGCGCTACGAGCAACTATGCTCTGCTTTTGCATTAGATCATTCTGGTCAGCTTGAAGCACTGCGCCGGCGGCTAATTGCTATGTGCAGAGATGGTCAGTTGATACAAAATCGTAAACGAGCTTATTGCTTGCCGGATAAAATACAATTAATTTCAGGGAAGGTTCAAGGACATAGAGATGGGTTTGGATTTTTAATTCCCGATGATGGTAGCCAGGATTTTTTTTTAACGCCAAAACAAATGGAGTCTTTGTTTGATGGTGATAAAGTTATGGTACGGGAAACTGAAATAGATAATCGCCAAAGACGCTGGTGTGTTGTTGTTGAAGTGCTAGAGCGTGCTTTTATCAAAGTAGTTGGTGTATATCATGAAGAAGAAGGAGTCGGTTTTGTTGTTCCTGATCACCATCGTTTAAACCATGAAGTAGTAGTATTAGCAGGAAGCCTGAAGCCCACGCAAGGTCAGTATGTAGTGGTAGAAATTAAAGATTACCCTGGCCGAAAACGATCTGCCACAGGTTACGTGAAGGAAATATTAGGGTTTCAGCACGAAAAAAATGTTGAAATTGAGGTTGCCATACGTAGCCATAATATTCCCGCTAACTGGCCAAAAGCCGTGGTAAAAATGGCAAAAGGTTTTTATGCGGAGGTGAGAGAAGAAGATAAACGCTCAAGGGTTGATCTTCGCAATCTTCCTTTGGTGACTATTGACGGAGAATTTGCCAGAGACTTTGATGATGCCGTTTATGCAGAACGAAAAAAAAGTGGCGGATGGCGTTTATATGTGGCTATTGCTGATGTTTCCCATTATGTAATACCCAAAGATGCTCTGGATAAAGAAGCGTTAAAGCGTGGCAATTCTGTTTATTTTCCGGGAAGGGTGATTCCAATGTTGCCGGAAGTATTGTCTAATGGCTTATGTTCTTTAAATCCTCATACAGACCGGTTGGCTATAGTGTGTGAAATGACTGTCAGTCAGCAGGGGAAACTAAGTGGTTTTACTTTTTACGAAGGGTTGATTCAGTCGCACGCAAGGCTAACGTATACAGAGGTAAGCGCCATACTCGAAAAGCCTGATTCCGATGAGGGTAAACAATACAGAAAACAGTTTTCGTCGGTGGTAAAACCTTTAGAAGTTTTATTCGAACTTTATAATGCATTAAAGAAAACCCGAGAGAAGCGGGGTGCTATTGATTTTGATACCGTAGAAACTCAGATAATCTTTGATAGTCAGCGTAAAATTGAGGCTATTGTTCCTGTTAAGCGTAACCAAGCACACAAATTGATTGAAGAATGTATGTTGTGCGCAAATCAGGCGACGGCAAAGTTTTTTGAAAAGCATGCGCTACCTGCACTTTATCGGGTTCATAATGGTCCCACAGATAAAAAACTAGAACAGTTGTATGGGTTTTTAGGCGAATTAAGTTTAAGTTTACCAGGTAAGAGCAAACCTGAGCCTGGCGATTATCAGAAGTTACTTTTAAGCATTCAGGATCGTCCTGATGTTAATGCTATTCAAACCAGTTTGTTGCGCTCGTTAAGTCAGGCAGAGTATCATCCTGAAAATACGGGTCATTTTGGTTTAGCTTTTCAGGCTTATACACACTTTACCTCTCCAATAAGGCGCTATCCTGATCTGTTGGCGCACAGGGCCATCCGGCATATTATTCGCTCAGATATTTCGTCTCGCCATGTTCGGCGAGTCAAAAACGCAACATTGTTGAATAAAAAAATAATTTATCCCTACGCTCACAAGGATATAGCTGATGTTGCTACTCAGTGTTCTTATGCAGAAAGACGAGCCGACGATGCAACTCGTGATGCAACAATGTCTTTAAAATGCCAGTACATTAAACGACATGTAGGTGAGGTATTTGTTGGTACCATAGGTTCTGTCACAGGGTTTGGATTATTTGTGGAACTTGATGATATTTATGTATCAGGTCTTGTGCATGTCAGTAGCCTGCCAGATGACTATTATCACTTTGACCAGGCAAAGCAACGGCTAATGGGGGAACATTCTCGGCGGACATTTAAGCTAGGTGATAAATTAAAGGTCAGAGTAGTCAGGGTAAATATAGAAGAAAAAAATATTGATTTTGAACCAGAGGAAATAGCCAAAAAAAAGAAAGGTAAATCGGTCAGGTCTGATAAGCGATCATCAGCAGGACGAAGCAAAAAAAAATTGATGCAAAAAGCAGCAGCCAAAGCAGATAAAGAGTCTAAAAAAAGAAAAGGAACTATTTCTAAAAAATCTGGCAGAAAAAAAACAGACCCCAAAAGTGCGTCGCAAAAACAAAAAAAGAGTAGAAAATCAGGCAAAAATACTGTTAAAAAAGATCGAAATTCAACAAAGAACGTGGTAAGGTCGAAACCGAAGAAAAAGTAGTTTTATCGGGCAACTTTATTGCTTTGTTTTATGGATATAAAAGACAGAAGCCTTTGTCATAAGCCTTTTGCCAGACTATGGTAATGTAACTAAATTACTAGCTGTAAGTATATGCTTTAAACTTGCCAGATAATACGAAACAGTTACTTATGTTATGGAAGTAGAAATTTGATCAGAAAAAGGTTTCGTCTGTGAGTAATGATTTTGCCTATGGTATTCATGCTGTCCGGGCTGTAGTTAATACAAAAAGTTGTGACATTCAGGAGGTATGGATTCAAAAAGGTGTTCATAACCTTCATATTAAACAGCTGATAGAGCTACTTGATGAAGAGGGTATTACTCTGCGGTTTGTTGATCGTGTTCGGCTCGACAGAAAAGCAGAAGGTGCGCATCAGGGTGTCATGGCTATTATTCAGTCGGCAAAGGTATATCGGGAAGATGACCTGTATACGTTGCTCGATCAGTTACAGGAACCTCCTTTTCTTTTACTGCTCGACGGTGTTACTGATCCGCACAACCTTGGTGCTTGTATGCGTTCTGCCTATGCAGCAGGTGTTCATGCAGTTATTTCTCCAAAAGACAAGTCTGCCCCGCTCAACGCAACTGCACGCAAAGTAGCCTGTGGTGCAGTGGAAAAAATCCCGTTCGTTACGGTAACAAATCTTGCCCGTACGATGAAGACATTAAAAAACAGGGGTATTTGGTTATCAGGTGCGGCAAGTGAATCTACAACAACTATCTATCAGGCGACATTAACCGGTAGTATTGGCTTGGTTATGGGAGCTGAAGGTAAGGGGTTAAGACGGTTGACGCAAGAGCATTGTGATACATTGATCAGCATTCCCATGGTAGGTTTGATCAGTAGTTTAAATGTTTCTGTTGCAACCGGTATTTGTCTGTTTGAGGCGATAAGGCAAAGACAGGCATAAGGCCCTTATAATCTGCGATAACCACCTGAAGTCATAACAATATAGCCATTAAGCTCCAAAATGGTTAGGGCGGCTGTTAAGGTGGACTGATCTTCAGAAAAATAAATTAATAGCTCATCTACATGTAATGTATCGCTACCAATAGCTTGCATAAGTCGACGCTGGAGCGGGCATGTGATCTTTTGATCTAATAATTTGTATTGTTGTGTAGGGAGTGGTTGCGTTGTTGAATTTGGCGTTAGTATCCAGTTTTCCAAGGAAGATTTAAGTTCCTCAATCACCTGCTTTGGTTCATCGATAAGCATGGCGCCTTGTCTGATGAGTTGATGGCAGCCTTTAGTCATTGGATTATTTACAAAACCCGGCGTGGCAAACACTTCTCTGCCTTGTTCTAAAGCAAGTCTAGCTGTGATTAGCGATCCGCTTTTCTCAGCAGCTTCTATTACCAGTACTCCGAGGGATAAACCGCTGATAATACGATTTCGTTTTGGGAAATTACCAGAAACAGGCGGTGTTCCCAGAGGAAACTCTGAGATGATGAGCCCTTGTTCTCTCAGTTTTTTTGCCAGCTGTAGGTTGCTAGCCGGATACACTTTATCAATACCCGTACCAATAACAGCGATGGAAGCTTTTGATCCGGTCAGCGCACCGTAATGTGCTTCTGCATCTATGCCTGTTGCCATGCCACTGGTGATAGTTATCCCCATTTGAGAAAGTTGTTTTCCCATGTGTTTTGCATGTCTTTTACCTTGCAGGGAAGGTCGTCTTGAGCCGACAATGGCAACTTTTGGCGTTTTAAGCAACTCTATATTGCCAGACAAGAAAAGTACGGGTGGATAATCAGGTAATTCTTTAAGTATTTCAGGGTAGAACGGGTGATCAGGGCAGATAAGATGATGACTATCTGAATGATTTAACCAAGATTTTGTCAGGTTAAGGCTATTGATGATTTTAGTATTGCTGGCAGCGTGTGTAATATTTCTGGCAATAGTATCAGATAGTAGTGAGCAAAGTTTATCGGTGCTGGCTTTAAGTGCTGTTTCCGGTGAACCAAAGTATTCAATTAATTTAGCTATCCTCAGGCTTCCAAGGCCTTTCACCAAGTGCAATGTTAGCCATGGCTTACATAAATCCCAGTGACAAGTGTGGATTATCTGCTGATTTTCAGTTAAATTCAGAGCACTACTAACCATTATTTTCACTTTCTTGTTTATTTTATCGGACGTATTATAAGACCGGCAAGCCTAGGTGTTTTTTGAAAAATCAGCAAGTACCGGTGAGATCACTGTCAGATTCAATATACAGGAGCTATTGATGCCAACTCATTTAACAACAATGAAAGTGCGTGATTACGAGTGCGATATACAAGGCATTGTCAACAATGCCGTGTATTTGAACTATATGGAGCATGCAAGGCATGAGATCCTTTCAGGTTTAAACATTAGTTTTGCAGAGCTGACTGCGAGAAAAATTCATTTGGTGGTAACAAAAGTTATTCTGGAATATAAAGCATCACTAACTTCTGGTGATACCTTCATGATTGACACTCATATTGAGCGCAAAGGAAAATTACAATATTGCTTTGTACAAAAAATAATCAGGCAGTCTGATCAAAAATTGTGTTTAAAAGGGTTTGTAACTGTGGTTGCACTCAATGAAAAAGGACGACCTTTTCTTTGCAGGGAGGTGGATGATTATTTATAGCTTTGCTGCAACAACAGGTAATGTTCTGGTACATATTTCAGGCCGAAACATGAAAGACAAAGGATATATATTGCAAATTTAATTTTTTCTTTGGAAGGCACTCTGTCTATTGCTGGATTAAAATAAAAAGCATAGATTTATAAATAACCTAATTAACCTTTAATCGCAGGCAGATTACTCAGCCATCACGGTATTGTTGTTAGTGAATAATACAACCTTATCAGTTTCTGCCAGTACTTTAAGGTTATAATGGCTTAATAAATATTTTTTGTCGTTGGTTCTGGCAAACAGATAAGATGGGTATTTTTTCAGTACATCCTTTAAAGCATCTGGCTGGATAAGCCAGTTTTTTGCTTCCGGCATACTTTGCATACCAAAATATAATTCTCTGCGCCAATTATCGCCAGCAAGAATGTTTTTATGTTGTGTCCAGTCATCAACCACAATAATAGGTTGTTTCATTTGCAAATAGATCGGAAGATCATAAAAGTACTGATTAAAATTGATGATTTTAGTCGTTGGCGTTATTTTATTCTTGATCAATACCGATAGCGTTTTTGTACTCATTTTATTAAAGTTTTCAGAAAAAATAGCCAAACAGATCAGCATTGCCATAAGACTGAGCGCAGCATTAATTACCAAACCTTTTCTTTGTCGTTTACTTGCCAAAACTGCTGTAATGATAGCACTAATGATTAAAATAAATCCTGACGCAATAAAAAGTAAATGAAATGCAGCAGACGTTTTTATCACAACAGAATATCCTGCCATCAAACATACTACACCTCCACAAAACATAATAAGGCTCAAAACAGAGGAAGTATGGCATTTTCCATTACTTTTTAACCAGTTATCTATCTGATGACCGATAAGTACAGCTAATGCGGGAAAAATGGGAATAATATACGTAACAGGTTTGGAGTTAGGTATTGAAAAGAAAATAAATATCACAATAACCCAAAGTGCCAGATAAAAATCAGGGTGATCTTTTAATGGAGATTTAAATGCACACTTAAATGCACGTGGAATAAACAAACTCCAAGGAAAAAGACCCAAAAATACAATAGGAATGTATAACCAAAAAGGGGCACCACTATTAAAGTCGCTTGCAAGGAATCGGGTAAATTGCTGGTAGATAAAAAAGAACTGGAAAAAGTCCGGGTGTTCCCGTTGCATAAGGATAAACCAAGGCGCACACAATATAATAAATAATAAAAAACCTGTAGGTAAATAAATTGTCTTTATAAGTGACCATTGCCTTGTAAAAACACTATACAGCCCTAAAACCATAACAGGAAAAGCAATACCCATTAAGCCTTTAGTCAGTACACCGGCTGCTGCAAAAAAATATGCCATATAAAACAAAAAACGTCGGCGCTTACCTAAAGGGTACTGAAGCCCTACAAAAGAAAAAAACAGTGATGCAGAAATCCACACCCCTACTTCCAGATCCATATCAGCATAATGGCTGCTAATATAGTAAAGTATTGATGTACCAAGAATTAGACCAGATAACCAGCCAGCCCGTCGACCATAAAACAAACAGGCCACTTGTTGTGTTAGTACAATACCAAAAACACCAACACACACCATAGGAAGACGAATAGCCCACTCGTTTACACCAAACAACCACATAGAAACAGCTTCCAGCCAGTAAAAAAGGACTGGCTTATCCATAAAGGGAGCTCCGTTTAATAACGTACTTACATAATCGTGGTTTTGTAACATGGCTAATGCAACAGACGAATATCGCCCTTCATCTGGCACATGCAAAGCCCCTGATCCTAATGCAAATACATAAAAGATAAGCATGATTAAACCAAGAATCAGGCCATCTTTTGTCGCTACCTTAAACGAATACTGAAAAACTGGTGAGTCTGTCTTCATATGTAAATATTACTTTACCTTATTGCTCATAACGACGGTACCATGATATTCACTGAGCAAATGCAGGTTATCTTTTTGTAATAAGTGGTGTTTCGCCTGCTCGCCGGCAAAAATTAAAACCGGTTGGCTGCTATCACGAATAAGCTCATTAAACCTTTTATGCACAATTAACCATTTCGTCACTTCAGGGTTTCCTTTCATACCCAGATAAAGTTCTCTACGCCAATTATCTGAAGCAAGAATACGCTGTTTATCATCCCAGTTTGCTACTACATAAACGGGCTGTTTCAAGTGAAAAATAAGTGGTAGATCATAATAGAGTTTCTCATAATTTACAATAATGGTCTCAGGAGTAATATAAGGAGCTAGCTGTTTAGCCAGTGGTTGAAGGCTGCGCTTGTCAATCTTTCCGACGATACCTGGCAGACAAAGTGAAAGTACAGCAGGAAAAATAAACATACACGTTAATATTTGTTTTTTGTTGTGTGTAATTATGGAGAGCAAAGCACCAGTAATTCCTGCAATGCCCACTACGAGAAACCAAGGTTTAATTGAGTTATAGTTATCCATGAACGGAAGATCAAACAACCCTGAAAGGATAAAAGCAATACTAAATAACAGTGAAAATATAATCATGCTGTATTTATACCAGTGAAAAGGCTCTTTTTGCTGTATCCACAAATAAAGATTATGTGCTATCAATATCGCTAGGGGAGGAAAAACTGGAAGAATATAGCCAATGGGCTTAGAGCTAGGTAAGGAAAAAAAAACAAATATCAATAATGCCCATAGTGAAAGAAATAAAGAGGCTTGTCTGCCTTTATCACAAGCGCTGTGATCAAGATCTGGCGCAGATCTGAAACTCTTCCATAAACTGGCAGGAATCAATAAGCTCCACGGCAGCAACCCGATAACAATAATCTCTACAAAGAACCAGGGTGGCTGAATGTTATTAAAATGAGAAGAAAGATAACGGTTAACCTGTTGCTCAATAAAAAAATAATGAAAAAACCCCGGGTGCGCCTGTTGCATAAGTAACATCCATGGCAACACCAGTATGAGATAAATAAAAATGCCAGAAGGAAGATAAATCGTTTTAATTAATCGCCACTGAGCTGTGATAATGCTGAAAACCCCTAAAATCAACATTGGAAAAATAATGCCTGCCAACCCCTTCGTCAGAGTAGCACCTGCGGCAAAAACGTAGGCTAAATAAAACAGAGCTCTTTTTTTTCCTCCTGAAGGTGTCTGCAAGCCGAGCAGGATACAGTTTAATGTTAAAGTTACCCAAGCTGCGATTTCAATGTCCATATTTGCATATTGGGACATGTTATACCAAAAGGGTGAAGTAGCCAGAATAAGTGAAGCGATGAAAGCTGTAGTTCGGTTAAAAAAACGATGACAAACAACAAAAACAGAAAGAGTACTAAAAATGCTGAGTAATACCGGTGGTATACGAATACTCCAGTTGCTTACCCCGAAAATATGCATAGATATGGCCTCAAACCAGTAGTAAAGAACTGGTTTATCCATAAACAAACTGCCATTTAGTCGGGGGGTAAGATAATCACCACTGAGGTACATATGATAAGCCACAGAGGCATAACGACCTTCATCAGGTACACCGATAGGCCTTATTCCCAAAACAATGGCATAAAATAAAGCCAATCCTACAAATAGTAAAAATAAATCTTTGTACAGCGTCCTAGTCATTATCATCATTAAGTAGAAAATCATCATATTGTAGAGCAAATAGTTTGCCCTCTTGCATAAATATATGCAAGTGCAGAAAAATAAAGACATTTATTTGGGTTTATAACAACAACACAAAAACATGGAAGTGGCTATGCTCGCCTTTATTTTCTGTGAAATGGATGATTTGTGCGAGACCTTTGAGCATGAGGATTTTTTGTTCAATGAAAACACGTAAAGCCCTACAAACTCCGTCTAAGTAAAAAAATGTCCATAGTTGTACTGTTTCATCGATCGAACTATTGTTGCTTCAGCACTTTTACCGGATTTTTATTGAGCTGAGGTTTACTCTATGAAATTCCATGAAAAATGCTCTGCTACTTCTTACCTTATCAAAGGTAAGACTTTTCCTGCCTGCATGATACTTGTGTCATACCCGACCACGCTTTATTCCATATAAGATAAGCACAAAGCAATATCGTTGCTAAAGGTGCGACCCAACTATGAGTATTGCTAATAATCAGGCGACTGATATCACCGTTAAACGCCAGACAAAACCCAATAAATATCAGCACGTAACAGTGTAGTTTGATATGTTTTATTGGAGCAAAACTAATTAAAATCATCAATACAGGTGCAAGCTGAATATAATCATTTGCCTCAGTTCTCGGATTGAATAACATCAAGTAAACACTAGACAGAGCAAACAGAAAGAACGCACTCAGTTTTAATTCGTAGCGCCGGTGTATAAACAACATGAGTAAAAACGTGCTGATAGCAAAAACCAACCGGATAATAAGCTGAATTTCTTGATTGACCATAAGATCAGACACCTGACCAATCATGCCGAACAATTGTGACCAGCGCACGGAATTCACACCAATATCATTGGCTGCAAATAACATTTCTACACTATGTTTATATTGATCAATCACATACTGAGGGTGCCCAAATGCAAAAGGAAAAGCCAGCATGATAATCAGACTAATGATGACAGGTTTTTGAATTTGCCTGTAGCATCCTGTAGCAAGCAACAAAATAACAATTGCTGTAGGTTTGGCCGCCAATGCAAAAACCAGAAAAAAAGCTGCTCTTTTCCATTGTTCTTTACTAACAGCCACAGCCCCAAAGAAAGTAAATACTACAAGTACAACATTCATTTGTCCGGTTAGCATGCTCGAGCAACTAATGAATAACAAAACAGATGTTAATAATGCGGAATTTTCAAATTGGGTATATTTCTTGATAATCCTCTCAATTTGGACAAACATTACCGCCAGCAGAGCAATGAGCGCCAGTCGCCAAACTATTCTTGAAAGACAGGGCGGCAATAACGAGAAAGGAATGTACAAAATTGCCGATTGAGGCAAATAAATAAACCCTGTGCCGGCAACTGAATGAGATCCATGAATAGCAAGCTTAGATGTATTATATAGGTTCAGTCCATGAATCCAGTGTTGCGCCCCTTCATTGTACCACTGAGCAACATTTGGATTGCCACGAATAGCAACAAAAATGACAAATAAAACAAACAAACACCAGAGAAAGATGTTAATTGACCGATAAGAAAACCATTTTTTAGTCATAAGATAACGTCGGTTAATTTAAATTAACAGTAATTTACCATTTACGAGATTAATATTAAAAAAGGCGAAAAAGTATATCATCAAAATCAAAGTCAGTAATACTCATTTTTTTGATGTATCATAATTGAGTTTACAATTCCACCACTCAAATTCATCGTTTAAAGATTTCAACTGACAGTGGATATCAGCAATGATTCAACAAAACTATCCGAAAAGCAAGCGCGTAACTATCTGTGCAGATGATTTTGCGTATTCGCAAAGTATCTCCGCCAGTATAGTCGACCTGATCACACAAGGCAGGATAAATGCAACCAGCTGCATGACAAATATGCCCTGCTGGAAAGAGGACGCACAGCTCTTAAAACCCTTATTTTGTAAAGCTGATATTGGTCTTCACTTTAATCTCACCGAAGGTGAGGCACTGTGTGTAAATCCTTTTGATATACACAATAAATCTTTTTCCAGCCTTGCCAAAGTAATGGCTGACACGTTATTGCATCGTATCAGCAGACATACTATTGAAGCAGAACTAAATGCTCAGTTAGATGCATTTATTGAAATGACTGGTTGTATGCCCGATTTTATTGATGGTCATCAGCATATTCACCAGTTACCCGTGGTAAGAGATGCCTTGATTAATGTCTATCGACAACGCTTTTCCGGTCATTTGTGTTATATTCGTGTTGTTTCACCATTAATATCAGCTACCCGTCAGCTGTTATCTAAACAACGCCTGAAAGAGTTTGTTATTAAGGTGACTGGTAGCTGGAGAATGCAAACCATCACAAAAAAAAGAGGTATTCCCTGTAATAGCTCATTTGCAGGTGTGTATGATTTTGCGCATGCTGATAAATTTGAGCTACTAATGGATTCCTGGTTATCTGCTGCAAAGGACGGCACTTTAATAATGTGTCATCCTGGGTTTGGCGATACAGAAGAAGACCCTATTAGCCGGAGTCGTCTTATTGAGTATGAATTTTTGCAAAGTGACTCCTTTTTACAAATGTGTAAAAAATATCATGTGATTATAAGTCAGGATAAAAAGACAAAAATATCCGAAAACAGCTTAGAAAAAAGAGTCAATAAGTCTTAGCTTTAATAAGGAAAACCAGTTTATGGTAATAGAATCATGGACAAGCATCAGTGTTGCTGTTATCTATTTTATACTGATTATTTGCTTTGCTATATCAATTGTTATGCAACGACGCCCCGTAGGAGTTTCACTTTCTTGGCTGGTACTTCTATTTGCGTTGCCACTGTTTGGCATGATAGCTTACTTAGTGCTTGGCGGGCAATTGCTGGGCTACAGAGCACAAAAGAGGGTAATTAATCTTTATCCGGGTTATCATCAGTGGAGAGTATTTCTAAGTCGTCAGTTTTCAGATAGCTGGCAAGGTGATCCCATCATAAAAGAATCCAGACTGTATCACTTTGTTGAAAACTCTATGGACATGCCAGCGCTTCCTGGCAATGATCTGGAGCTGTGTCTTGGTAGTACTGAAATACTTGAGCGTCTTTTAGAAGACATTCAGCAGGCTAAAAGCAAAATTCATATCCAGTTTTATATCTGGTGGCCTGAAGGTGAAATTGAAAAAATAACACAAGCACTAATAGACGCGGCTAAACGGGGTGTAGAGTGTAAAGTTCTGGTTGATGCAGTGGGAAGTCATCGCTTTTTAAACAGTGAAGATCTCGATAACTTGCGTTCATCTGGTATTCAGGTGGAAGAAAGCTTACCTGCTGGTCCAGTTCGTATATTTCTTGAACGTATAGATCTTCGTAACCATCGAAAAATTGTAACCATCGATGAAAAAATAGCATGGACCGGTAGTTTTAACCTGATTGATCCGGCGCAATTTAAACAACAAAAAAAACTGGGTGAATGGATAGATGCAATGGTTCGTATCACAGGTCCTTCGGTTTTTATGATTAATGCAGTATTTCTGTGGGACTGGCAACTTTCTACCGGTGATGATCCTCGGTTATTTACCTCAAATTCAACTCAAAACATGGAAGCCAAAGGCAAAACTTTTTTGCACGTACTTCCGTCTAGCCCCAGAGTAAATCGTGGGCGTTTACATCAGGCATTATTAACAGCTATTTATGAAAGCAAAGAAGAAATTATCATTACCACACCTTACTTTGTACCGGATGATGCATTATTCTCGGCATTAATTTCAGCAGCAAAACGGGGCGTCAAGGTTTGCATTATTCTTCCCAAAACGACAGATTCTGTTCTTGCAAGACTTGCTAGTCGTTCATATTATCTTGATCTGCTTAAAGCAGGTGCAGAAATATGCTTGTTTAAGCAGGGCTTATTACACACCAAGTGTGTATTGATAGATATGAATACAGTGTTGTTTGGTTCAGTGAACATGGATATGCGAAGTGTATGGCTTAACATGGAGCTTACATTAGTAATCTACAGCTCAAGCTTTGCCAAAAAAATTCATAAAATGATTGAAATGTATCGGGAAAGAACGATGAAATTAGATGTCAATCGTTGGAAAAAAAGAAATTTTATCAAGCGATTGGGTGAAAGTATTGCACAGCTAGCCAGCCCTCTTTTGTAGAGTATCTTCTTCTCACAAGGGTAGGTCTCAGCGGACTTTATTATCCTCAAAAGTGCTTAAACCCATCAGCTGAATAAATATTGTTATTTTCGTCTTTTATTCCTGGCACGCTATGAATGTATCCGATGCGTTTTACAGGAATGGGACAATGCTCGGGAAATATTTTGTCTGACGGCCAGATAAAGCAGAGTTGGTAATCATCGCCTGATGTTAATGCAAAATTAATGGCTTTTTGTTTTGGGTAACAATTGAGTATTGCCGTTGATAATGGAATTTCATCGATAGCAATCTTTGCACCAGTATTGCTGACTTCAAGTAAGTGAGACAAGTCTGCCAGTAGCCCATCTGAGATATCAATAGCCGTGGTGCCCCCTTTTCCACTAAGCCACTGTCCCAGCTCAACCTGAGGCATGGGATAATAATAAGCCTCCAGAAGATATTTTTCACTCTTGTCACTGATATCATCAAAAACTAACCCTTTTGATACCAGTGGTAAAGCAGCCCCTGCATTTCCTAATGTACCACTTACGTAAATATGATCACCAGGTTTTGCTCCTGAACGCATCAATGCTTTACCGGATGGCACAAAACCCTGCACATGATAACTGATAGATAATGGACCCTTAGTGGTGTCTCCACCTACTAGTGTCATGTTAAAAATTTTAGCAAATTGTGCCAGGCCTTTACTAAAACACTTTAACCAGTGGTTGTTTATTTCAGGTAGTGTAAGGGCAAGCGAAAAGCTATGTGGTGTGGCACCCATTGCCGCAAGGTCACTTACACTTGCTGCCAAGGTTCTCCAGGCAATCAGTTCTGCCGGTGCATTAACCAGAAAGTGAACACCAGCAACATAGGTGTCAATTGATTGAGCGAGGTCTGATCCCTCGGGTAAAGATATTATTGCACAGTCATCACCATTTCCTAAGACAATATCAGACATATGAGGTTGAAGGGCTGAAGTATTAAACCAGCACTTTATCAATGAAAACTCATCCAAAGTAACAAACCCTTATTGTAAAAAGACTGACAACCCATCAGGTATACTAAATAATTAAAAAAAGACCATCTAACTCTCATATTATATGCGCCTGCATAATACACAGAAAAAATTCCTTTTTTGCCACATACAACTACACTTTCAGACCCCGAAATAAAAAAAACGGGATGATTAAAATAATTACCTAAATAATAGAGGGTTAAAGCAATGAATTTAAATAATTTGAACAAGAGTATTTTAACCGGAGTTATTTCTTTGTTCTCCTTGTATTCTGCACACTCTTTTGCTTCTTCTTGCAATGAAGATTATAAACAAATGGACGAACAAATCTACTCACAAAATACCATCACTATACCTAAAGGTAAATATGCAAAACGTCTAATTCCTACATTAAATGGCGCTGTTGAAGATATTGGTAATAATAAATGTCAGGCTAAAGCGACGATCTATGAGTTTGGTGTTGTAAAAATACAGTGGCAGAAGGGCAATTGGGGAAACACCCTTGAAGCATTCAACCAATAACGTCATATTTTTCAAGCAAGTAACTCAGTTATTGTTTTATAAAAGATCGGAGCTCCTCTTTTTTGTAGAGGGATTACCTAATACTAAGATCTGCGTCTAACTTCTTATTGAGTTGCTTTTCTGATCTTGCTGTTAAGCGTTGAAGATTCTCAAAATTACAGGCTTACTCGTAACTTTTTATTTAACAGCAAGTCATAAAAGCATGCTCATAACAGTTATTAGAAATAGGTTTTTATATAATGCACCGTATCAAGATAGTTATCAGGCTTTAAAAGCCTTCTTTACAAACCAACTGATCAATCATGACTTAGACACTAAGTTTTTTACGCTCAGTGTTTTTTGTATTTTATGATTATTGACGTTTAGTTTTTAGCACACCAAAGGCTAGCTATTTTTTTTGCCGCATTTATGCTCTTGAATTTAGGATAAAAAAAACTGTTTGGTGCAAGATCTTTTGCATCTATATGGTAAGAATCATCACCGCAGGCACAAATATACTCTTCATTAACATGCTCATTATGACATGTAATTTTATGACCATCTGTGCAAACAATATCGGTGTAAACACGATCACGTATTTTAACGTTTTGTACCTTTGAAGCATTTACAAAACAAGCAAAAGTAACGCAAAATAATGTCAACAAGATAAGCTTCATGGATATTTTCTCCTTATTTATCTATCAAAAACTGTACAACCCAAAGGTAGTTTATCTATCAAAAACTGTACAACCCAAAGGTAGACAACTTCAAATTAGCAGAATAATAAAATCTGTAATTATCTATAATTACGCACTCAAGACGTAAATGCATGTATATTTTTTGGTGATAAATATCAGGTTTACTTACCAGTTAGCGTTCTTGTTGCTTAAACAGGCACTTCTATATTATGAGGTGTTGCCAAGCATCTAACATACACAGTGCTTTTGAAAAAAAACTCAGTTGAAGTTTGTTAAAAAACCATTTATGAATTCACTTTACTTGCTCCCGGTGTCTTACCATGACCTGAAGCGCCTGACTGTCAACCATCTTGCTTAAGGCTTCACATAGAAAGACGGAGCGATGTTTACCTCCGGTACACCCAATTGCAACAGTAATATAGCTTCTGGTGCTATCCTGAAAATACGGTATCCATTTGTGGACAAATGAAAAAATATCCTGTTGCATATCTTCAACTTCTTTATGCCCTCTCAAATAATCGATAACTTGCTGATCTGTACCTGAATACTCTCGTAGTGACTCTACCCAGTAGGGGTTAGGCAAACATCTAACATCGAAAACAAAGTCCGCATCAGCAGGAACGCCATACTTAAACCCAAAAGACTGAAACAACAGATTTATTTTCCCCAGAGAACGACCAGCAATGCGCTCACGTATCAGGCAACGCAATCCGTGAACGGATAGTTGACTGGTATCAATACGCAAATTTGCCAGTGTTGAAATAGATTTGAGCAAAGTGTATTCTTTGGTAATGGCTTCCTCTAAAGAAACACCACTTTGACTCATGGGATGTAATCGCCTTGTCATACTAAAACGTTTAAGCAGTGACTCTCTGTCAGCATCTAAAAAAATTATTTCACTGCAAACCCTGCTGTTGTCACGGATTTTTGCGAAATTTTTGGCGAAATCTTTGAGTTCATCAGCCACATTTCTTGCATCAATGCCCACCGCCAGCCGAATTGACTCATGCTGTTTTTTTGCATATTTATGGACAAGATCTAGTAGTAGGCTTGCAGGTAAATTATCTATGCAATAAAAACCTTCATCTTCGAGCGCATGCAAAGCTGTACTTTTTCCAGAACCTGAACGCCCACTCACTACCACCAACCGACACTCATAACTCATGCTGCTCAACATTAAATACCGTTTTTTTAGCTGTAGGATAAGATTTATCTATAATGTTTCAGATGTCAGTTTGTGATACAGGCTTTGAACATCCTCGCATTTACGAAGTTCTTTTTGGACACTTTCATCTCTCAGATAGTAAGCCATATCACGCAAAAGCTCTAGATATTCTTCGTTATCTTCTTTGGGTACTACTAACACAAATAGCAGGTCAACCGGCTTATTATCCAAAGCATCAAAATCAACAGGTATATCTAGGCGTATAAACGCTGACACAGAGGCAGTACAGGACTCCAACCGACAATGCGGAAGAGCTATACCATTCCCGACACCGGTACTACCTAGTTTTTCACGTGCTAGCAATGCAGGAAGAAGTTCACTGCTTTTAATAGTCGCATTATGCTGATCTATTAATTCAGAAGCCTTCTCAATCACACGCTTTTTGCTTTTACCCTGCCAGTTCATGCTGATACAGGGCAAAGTTAAAATGTCTCTTATTTTCATGATTTATTATCAGGCAATGCCCGACCCATTATGATAACGATTAAGCTTCTTTTCTTTGTGCTTAACCAGTTGCCTGTCCAGCTTATCTGTTAACAAGTCAATTGCAGCATACATGTCCTCATGCTCTGATGATGCTACGATGTTAGCACCACTGATATGCAATGTTGCCTCGGCATATTGTCGCATTTTCTCAATACTTAAGGTTATCTGTGCATTAGTTATATGGTCATAATGTCCAGCCAGTTTATTCAGTTTTTTTGAAACATAGTCTCTTAAAGCACTAGTCAATTCTATGTGATGCCCACTTATATTAACTTGCATCTAAAGATCTCCATTTATTGATGGACGGACACTTATTTGCCAGTTTACTAAAAATTAAACAGGCAACCCTTTAATAATCAAAACCTATGTTTTTGTGTTATGTACTAAACTTTTTCTAATAGACGACATATGTGTATTTATAATAAGCTAGAATAGTGCAATTATTTCAACAGTTAGCAATAATACAAATCAGCTCAGCCATCTTATCCTCACCACCTTTTTTTACAGTGTCTTTCTTTGCCTTGAAGAGGCAAAACCTAATATCTTTCGATATTTTGCAACAGTTCTTCTCGCTACATTATAACTTAACTGTAATTTTAACTCTTTTGCAAGCACTGCATCACTAAGAGGCTTGCTAGGGTTTTCATTCAAAATAAACTTTTTTATTTGAGCCCGAACGGCTACTGATGAAACGCTTTTATCAGTAATTCCTGGCGAAAAGAAGTAACTCATTGGCACAATGCCTTGTGGTAATTGAACATATTTATTTTGCACAACTCTTGAGATAGTGGACTCATGCAAATTCAGTTCCAGAGCAACGGAACCTATCAACAGAGGACGCATATAAGCGTCTCCCCGCTCCAAAAATTCATATTGTTCATACACAATCTTTCGCATTACCTTTAAAAGCGTGAAGTATCTGTTGTTCAAACCGCGTACAAAACTATTTGCATCTTTTAATTGTTGTTTCCAGAAAACAGGTTCATTTTCACCTTTTTTGTTGGTTGATACAAGTAATTTTTGATTATTTAATGCCTCTACATATGACCTGTTTATGCTGACACTTGGTGTAACAGCAAGATTCAGACTGACATCCCAAAAACCATCCCGCTTTAAAACAATAACGTCTGGTATCAAATATTCCACTGACTTATTACATATTTCACGTCCTGGGAAGGGATTCAAACTTTTTAATACAGTCATTACCCTATCGACCTTTTTAGTTGACAGCCCTGACTTTTTTTTCAGCGATAAGTAATCAGATCCTGACAAATATGGATAGCATTTTTCAACCAGTAGTAAAGCATCTTTTTTCACTGACTTGGAAATATCACTTCTCATCAGCTGCAGTGATATACATTCCTGGTATGTTCTTGCTCCTATACCTACCGGCTCAAACTGTTGAATTTTTTGCAAAACGGTAAAAACATTAATTAGTGTAATATCTGCATAGGGCCGAAGATTTGAAAGCACTTCTTCAGGTGTGATTACCAGATATCCGTTGTCGTTAATCCCATCAATAAGCATTTCGGCGATCAGTCGCTCTACCGGATCCCAGGAAAGTAAATCTAACTGCCTTTTCAATATATCATGTAACGAGTCAACAGCTGGAAGCTCCTCAAATTGACCTTGGTTAAACTTATCAAAAGATTGAGAGCGGGCATACTTTATACCTGTTTGAGAAGACGCCTCATTCCGTTCCAGAAGGACACACGACTCCAGCATTGCAGCGACTTCCTCCAACAGCTCCACCGACGATAACTGTAATAGCCTGATCATCAGTCTCATTTGCATTGTCATGCTTAGTTTTTGCTGTTGAAAAAGCCCTGATTTTAGCTTCATGAATCCTCTGATGCCCTGTAGATTTTGTTAAATGAAAAAATTCTCTCCCAAATAAACATCCCGCACCTGTTGATTATTCATGATAGTACGACTATCCCCCTGAGCAATTACAGCACCCTCACTCATGATGTAGGCATGATCACAAATATCAAGTGTCTCTCGTACATTATGGTCAGTAATCAATATACCAATACCTCTGTTTTTAAGGTGAATGATAATTTTCTTAATATCACTGACGGAAATAGGATCTACTCCTGCAAAAGGTTCATCCAGTAAAATAAATGATGGCTCCATAGCCAGAGATCTGGCAATTTCAACTCGTCTTCGCTCTCCACCGGATAAGCTCATTCCCAGTCCGCTGCGAACGTGACCAATATTGAATTCATCTAATAACGACTCCAGCTTTTTTTTTCGATCTTCTTTTGAAAGCTCTTTACGGGTTTCGAGAATAGCCATAATATTTTCTGAGACGCTAAGTTTTCGAAAAATAGAAGCTTCCTGAGGAAGGTAGCCAACTCCAGCCCTAGCCCGAGCATGCATAGGCAAACGAGTAACACTTTTTCCATCGATCATTAAAGATCCTTTATCAGCACTGATCAGACCGACAATCATGTAAAAGCAAGTAGTTTTACCTGCTCCATTAGGGCCTAGCAGACCGACGATATCACCACTATCGATGGTAACAGAAACCCCTTTCACTACCTCTCTCTTCCTATATTTTTTCTTAAGATTCAATGCTATGAGTTTTGACATTACATATGCTTCTTCGGTTGAGATAATACATTTGAAACTTTTGACTCAGTCTCAACCTGTTTAGTAGTAGAGGTAGAGGTTTTTGGTTTCATTGATACAGAAGATGAAACTTTACCTGTGCTGGGCTGAATAACAATTTGAACCCGATGAGTATGACCTTTCTCACTTTTTGCATTAACAGTTTGATTCATTTTGTTGTATTCCACATAATCACCTGTAAACTCTTGTCCAGGACGAATAATCTTTGCATTATGCAATAAACTGACAGTTTCCTTTTTTGTATCATAAGTAATCTTATTTCCCCATGCCTTCAACTGACCCTTATTTTTTTCCTGCTCTTCTTGATAGTAGGCTGGTTCTTTTGCGCTACCTTCTGCCATGACTTTCAGGATTTTTTTTTCTTGTGAGTAGACTGTCACCATTTGACCTGTCAATTCCATAGAGCCTTGGGTTGCCTTAACATGTCCCATATAAACTGATATACCTGTTTTATTATTCATCGTTGCGGAATCGGCGATAATACTTAAAGGCTTCTTGTTATCGTCAGGCAACCCTGACGCGCGTAATACAATACACAATAACATTAATGCCAGAAAAAAATTTTGAACTCTCATAACAATCATTTTCCATGGTACTTATTTAAGTAATTTCAGGCAATTATCCCTTTTGGTCAGATGTTTTATTTTCTGACGACTTTTGTGCTAACTGTTTTTGTGGACATTTGTTTGGGTAACTTACCCCCCTTTAGTGTTTGCATCAAAAGTATTCCGTCCCTTACTGTAAAGTGTCATTTTGTTAGTTTTCAAGCGGATTTCAGGATGATTTTCAGTAGCAGACTGCGTCACCAACACATTACCCAATAAGCTAAACGTATTATGATCTGCCAGTATTTTTCCTAGGTTTGATAAGGCGTGCCAGTCTACATTTTTATTTCTATCATAACTCCATAAACGTGGTTTTGTCAGCCATGTAACATCACTGACTGGATAATGCTTGATTGTTGCTGCCTGAATCTTGTTGACCAAGAGTCCGGACTGATCATATCTCATACTTACCAACTGGGTTCCAAAATTATCAGGTTGCGAGTCATCAAGCAGCTTTTCTGTCATTGGCATCACTCGTGTTACAGGCAAATACCACAAAAAAATTATCAGTGATAACAGGATCAGAAGACCACACGTCAGCCATAACTGCCTGTAATTAAGTGTAGTCATTCTTCCACCATTAAATTTGCTCACATTTTTTACCTTGCATAGTTAGTACCAATTAAACTTTCCAAGATAATAAACCTATAAACAGCACGCTATATTCATTACTAAAGAAAGTGAGACTGCATAAGAGTAAGTTGTCCCTGAGCATGCATAATGAGATCACAAAACTCTCTCACAGCACCATGCCCCCCCGATGCTTTGGTAATACCTTTTGCGTGCATCTTAACTAAAGTATAAGCATTAGCAACTGTCATACCCAATCCAACTGCTTTAATAGCAGCAAGGTCAGGTAAATCATCTCCAAGATAAGCAACTTCGTCAAGCGAGATGCCTCTGTTAACTAACATCTCATTTAAAGCCGCCAATTTATCTTCACGCCCTTGGATCAAAGTATTGATCCCCAGCTCTTTTGCCCTTCTTTCAACAATCACAGAAGATCGCCCCGTAATAATGGCTACATCAACACCTGATGACTGAAGCATCTTTATGCCGAGCCCATCAAGAATATTAAACGTTTTTAGCTCTTCAGCAGAATCACTGTAGGTAATCGAGCCATCAGTCATTACACCATCAACATCCAGCACCACCAGTTTTACTGATCTTGCCGCTTTTAATAAAAGAGCATTATCCATTATATAATTCCTGATTTAAGTAGATCCATCATATTAAAGGCACCTACAGGATGTCCATATTTATCCATACAAAAAAGACCATTGATGCGTTTATCCTGCATTATCTGTAAAGCCTCTGCAGCTAACATGCCAATTGGCACCGTTATATAATCTTTGGTCATAACATCATCAATCTTCGTCTCCCTCAGATTGATACCCAGATCAATAGCTCTGCGTAAGTCACCGTCAGTAAATATGCCAAGCATTTGATTGTCTGGATCACATATAGCCGTCATTCCCAGTCCCTTGGAAGACATTTCCAATAATGCGCTGCTGAGTGTTTCTCCTGTACCCGTTACCGGCAATCTGGATCCTGAGTGCATAAGATCATCCACTTTAAGCAACAACCTAGCACCCAAGGCACCTGCGGGATGAGAGAAAGCAAAATCTTCACGGGTAAAACCCCGTGCCTCAAGAAGTGCTATTGCTATAGCATCACCCATCACCAGAGCAATAGTTGTACTAGTCGTAGGTGCAAGATCAAGCGGGCATGCTTCTTTTTCAACGCCAACATAAAGATGTATATCAGACTCTTCAGATAAGAGTGAAGACGTGCTGCCCGTCATACTAATCAACGGTGTCCCTACACGTTTGAACAGTGGTAACAAAGAGACAACTTCTGAAGTTTTACCTGAGTTAGATAAGGCAATAACCACATCATTTCGGGTAATCATTCCCATATCACCATGGTTAGCCTCGCCAGCGTGAACAAAAAAAGCAGGGCTTCCTGTACTTGCCAGAGTCGCTGCAATCTTTTTTCCTATGTGACCAGACTTCCCTATCCCTGTTACAATAATTCTTCCCTCACAGGCCATCAATACTTTACATGCTTGTGCAAAGTTTTCATTGATACTTGCCTTTAGTTCAGCAATTGCTTTTTGCTCCATGGAAATTGTTCTTAGGGCGGAGTTAATATACTGCTCCTTGGAAAAAATACTCATTAGCGATTTTCTCAATCTGATTTCACCAACATTGCCGGGTGATTTTAAATGATCTTGAATTGAAGTGCACATTTATATTGCATATAAGTGGGGATGCTTAACAAAAAAACAACATAAATCTTATTAAACCTGTTTTTATGATCATTCTATGTATTTAACATTACCTGTAGTAAATTAAAGACTGACAAAGCTTTACTAAACAAAAAATTATGCGTATAAATTATAAAGATTGATAAGTCAGCGAATCCGTCAAGAATGACCTAAAAATGTAAAAGCAATGGTTTTTCTTATGGCAAGACTACAATTATTAATTTTAAAGCCAAGCTTAATAGGTTAAATATTTAGTAATTTATTTTATGACAGAGTCTCTAGCACAAAAAGTAGTTATGGGCGATCCGTTTGTTGAGTTGCATGATATTTCTTTTTACAGAGGAAGTCTGGCTATCTTTGACAGGATAAGCTTGAAAATCCCACGGGGGAAAATAGTTGGAATCATGGGGCCCAGTGGCTGTGGAAAAACCACCTTGTTAAGGTTTATAGGTGCACAGTTGCAGCCGGATGAAGGCGATGTTATTGTTGATGGCCTCAATCTTCGTACGATTACTCGTAATAATTTATTTTTATTGAGAAAGAAAATGGGCATACTCTTTCAAAGCGGTGCTTTATTCTCTGAAATGAATGTGTTTGAGAATGTGGCATTTCCCCTGAAAGTGCATACCGACCTCCCAAATGATATGATCAGTGACGTTGTTCTTATGAAACTTCAGGCCGTTGGCTTGCGGGGAGCTAAAAAATTAATGCCATCAGAGCTTTCAGGTGGCATGGCTCGTCGGGTTGCACTAGCAAGAGCGATTGCATTAGACCCCGAACTTATCATGTATGATGAACCATTTGTTGGGCAAGATCCTATTTCCAAGGGAGTGCTGGTTAAATTAATCAGTGATTTAAGTGATACATCGAATGTTACCAGCATTCTTGTTTCTCATGATTTGAATGAAATGATCAGTATTTCCGATTACTTGTATTTGTTGGCTGACAAACATGTCATAGCACAGGGAACACCTTCTGAATTGCTGAATTCTGATGATCCTCGAGTTAAACAATTTATGCAGGGCAAGGCAGATGGTCCGGTTCGATTTCAGTATCCGGCAGTGGATTTTAAACAAGAATTATTACGAGGTGCCCATGATCAAACCCTTATCTGATCGTCTTTCAGAATTAGGTCACTCTGGGCTTGAGTTTATCCGTTCCTTTGGATGCGCTGGCATAATGCTGATCCATTCCATTGGAGGGCGGTATAAACATGAAAAAATGGTTCCTCTACTTATTCAGCAGTTTTATGCTGTTGGAGTACTTTCGCTGGTTATTATCTGCGTTTCAGGGCTTTTTATTGGCATGGTTCTTGGACTTCAAGGGTATACTATTCTTAGCAGATATGGCTCATCACAAGCTGTTGGTCAATTAGTTGCATTGAGCTTGCTGCGGGAATTAGGGCCGGTTGTCACGGCTTTATTGTTTGCCGGACGTGCAGGTTCTTCACTGGCGGCAGAAATAGGCCTGATGAGAGCAACGGAACAATTATCTAGCATGGAAATGATCGGCATAGATCCACTAAGAAGAATTATTGCACCAAGGTTCTGGGCAGGACTCATCAGCATGCCTTTGTTAAGCTGTATTTTTATAATGGTAGGTATTCTAGGTAGTGCAATGGTAGGTGTTGACTGGTTAGGAATAGACTCCGGTGCTTTCTGGACGAATATGCAAAATGCTGTCAGCTTTCGATCTGATGTGATAGGAGGCTTAATTAAAACGGTGGTTTTTGGTGCTGTTGCAACGTGGATAGCAGTATACCAAGGGTATACTACAGAGCCAACATCCAGAGGAATAAGTATGGCCACTACAAGAACCGTTGTATACTCATCACTTGCTGTACTAGGGCTGGATTTTATTCTTACCGCTGTAATGTTTGGAGGTTTTTAATTGATGCGAATGCGCACTATAGAAATAAGTGTCGGTGCCTTTATGCTTGCAGGGATTTTTGCTCTGATATTACTGGCATTAAAGGTGAGTGGTCTGTCTTTGAGTGGTAGTCATCAAACGTACACTCTTTATGCTAATTTTGATAATATCGGCGGATTAACAAATAGGGCGAGGGTAGCAATCGGTGGCGTAACGATTGGGCGGATAACACACATTGCTCTTGATAAAAAAACCTATATGGCTCGTGTTTCGATGGAAGTTAACCAGAATGTTGATAATATTCCACTTGACAGTTCGGCTGCAATTATGACTTCAGGCCTGTTAGGCGAAAAATATATCAGTATCAGTATCGGTGGTGAAAACCACTACTTCAAAAACGGTGATACTTTCACTGATACACAATCCGCTATTATACTTGAAAACCTTATAGGAAAGTTTCTGCTTAAATCCGACAGCGACGATTCATCAAAATCAACCCCATCAACAAACTCTGATACGTTTTGAGGATAAGGCGAATGTTTTTTAATTTTGCATTACGATACTTTCAAGCTTTTGCTGTAGCATTGACGCTTTTTTCAGCATCCGTGCTTACATATGCTGATAGTTCGGCCATACACAGCTCAATTGAGAAAGCACAAAAATCTTCGGATGCGATACATGATCAGAACGCTACATCCAAAGCAACCTATACTCCAGACCAAGTAGCCAAGAAAGCCACCAGAGCCATATTCAAGGTGCTTGAGAAGTTTCCAAAACTAACCGAAGATAATATTGCCACTTACAATCATTCGATTGAAAAAATTATGGACCCGATAATAGACTTCAAAACTGTAGCAAAAAGTGTTATGGGAAAATATGCACATCGGGTTTCAGAGGCTGATATTGATAAATTTACCACCATATTCAAATACAGCCTGATAGGTTATTATGGACGAATTATTAGTAAATATAATGCTGGAACTTTCACTCTCGTCAGCGTAGAACCACCTAGTGAAACCCAACTTAAAAACTATACTCACAGGAAAAGGCTTTCAGTTCCTGTCAACATGGTAGTTAAAAGTGGAAATCAAACATATCAGCTTAGTTATTCAATGATGAAAAGTGCCGATGGAGGCGCTTGGAAAATACGTAATATAAGTATTGAGGGTTTCAATATGGGTATAACTCTCAGAAACCAGTTTTCGCAGGCAGTTAGCGATAATCATAATTCACCAGAAACAGTAATTAAAAACTGGAAAAGTATTATGACATCAAAAAAGAACAGCGCAGACTAATGTTAGATTTAACCTGGTTGATACAGATTAAATTAATATGAGTTGATAAGTATGCTTACTACTTCAGAGAACACAATAACACTGTTTGGTGCAGTCGATTTAAAAACTGCTACGTCGCTTAATGATAAAGGCATTGCCTTTATCATTAATACCAGTGAAAAATTTATTATTGTTGACCTTTCGCAAATTACTGAAGGCGATAGCATTGCGCTTGCGCTTATGTTGTCATGGAAAAGGCTGGCAGAAAAAAAAGGCATTCAAATTAAGTTTGAGGGATGGCCAGAAATTTTAATGCGACTTGCAAAACTTTGCGGTGTTGACTGTATCTTAACAAGCATGTAGTATCACATGCCTGCCTGAACTGCAAGATTGGCAGGTTATTTTGTTGGTTGATTTTGATAATATATTGAAAGTGAAATAGTAATTTATGGATTCAAGTGCAGTTAAAACTTTTCTGAAAAAGGCACTACCTGAAGCAGACATCATAACAGATGGTGAAGGTTGTAGCTTGAATGTTATTATCATATCAAATGAATTTGAACAATTATCGGTCGTGAAGAGACAAAAAATTGTGTATGAGCATTTGGGGCCTCTTATTACAGAGGGAACTGTGCATGCTGTTTCTATGCAAACCTTCACACCACAAGAGTGGGAAAAAAAAATCAACTCTGAACAATCCCACTAAGAGAACCCATGGATAAATTATTAATTGTCGGAGGCAAACCACTGAGCGGTGAAGTACGTATCAGTGGTGCAAAAAACTCTGCTTTGCCTATCTTGGCATCTTCTTTGTTATGCAGTGAATCATTAAAGATCAGCAATCTTCCACACCTGAAAGATATAACGACAATGATTGAGCTGTTTGGTTCTATGGGCGTTAAAATGATGATTGATGATAAAATGAATCTCCGTATAACCCCCGAAACAATTAATCATATGACCGCGCCTTACGATCTGGTCAAAACCATGCGTGCATCTATTTTAGTTCTTGGTCCATTGTTAAGCCGTTTTCATGAAGCAGAAGTGGCCTTACCCGGAGGGTGCGCCATAGGCAATCGCCCAGTTGACCTTCATATCAAGGGTCTCAAAGCTATGGGTGCCGATATATACATTGAAAATGGTTATATTCGGGCAAAGGCTAAAAACCTTAAAGGCGCTCATATTTTTATGGATACCGTAACCGTTACCGGTACAGAAAATATCATGATGGCAGCAACTCTTGCAGAGGGTGAAACCATTATAGAAAATGCAGCTCGCGAACCAGAGATAATTGATTTGGCTGAATGTCTTATTAAAATGGGCGCCAAAATTTCAGGTCATGGTACAAGTACTATTTGTATTACTGGTGTTGATCATCTACATGGTACAGAATATGCAGTAATGCCTGATCGTATTGAAGCAAGCACATATCTGATAGCAGCGATGGCCACCCGTGGCCACGTAAGAGTTAGAGATGTACAACCTGATTATCTTGAGGCTGTACTGGCAAAGCTGAAAGAAGCCGGTGCAAATATTCACTCAGGCAAGAACTGGATTGAGCTGGATATGCAACAAAAAAGACCTAAAGCTGTCAACATTGAAACTGCACCCTATCCTGCTATTGCCACAGATGTACAGGCTCAGTTTTGCGCTTTAAACAGTGTTGCCGAGGGGACAGGAACCATTAGGGAAACCATTTTTGAAAACAGGTTTATGCATTGCCAAGAAATGCAACGTATGGGTGCAAACATTCATATAGAAGGAAATACTGCAATAATAAAGGGCATAGAGCGTTTAAAGGCAGCACCTGTCATGGCGACTGATCTTCGAGCCTCTGCTAGCCTTGTTATCGCAGCGCTTGCTGCTGAGGGCACCACCGAAATTGGTAATATATTTCATATGGACAGAGGATATTCCTGCATAGAAGAAAATATCACTATGCTTGGAGGACACATTCAACGGCTTTCAGTTTAAAGCCGGTTTTGCCTCTATATTAAGTAAAATAATTAAGTAAAATTCGTTAAGAATTGCTCCTCAGGTTGAGCAATTTTTTGCTTCAGGTAATATGAGAAATTGTTTTGTATAAAAAACGCTCGTTAATTTTGTATTCTGCAATGATCTGTAAGTCTGGAGCAAGATTATATTATTAGCAGGTTATAGTGAAAATTTATTTTATTGTTTGAATGATATTTTTTTCCCAATTGACACCAATCATATGAATGTCTGGTGTAGCACGCTCCATTGTCAATATGTGTCTGCAATTGCATAATTTTGAAAATTATGCAATTTTAGACAAAAAACACTTGGTTTATATACCAGAGAAACAAAAGAAAACTGTTATTCTTTGCCTCATTAGCTAACATCTTGTGTAAACTCTTCTTTTCGGATTAGTGTGTATTTAATTATGAAACGATATTTTTATTATGTATTTATCATTGCATTGATAGCGATATTTCTTGTTCTGCTCATGGTAGGTCATGCTAAGTGGTTCATTGGCCTGATTGCTATCCTTGCACTTGTGTATCTTTATGATATTACTCAATCCAAACATACTTTACTGAGAAATTTTCCAGTTCTGGGGCATTTTCGTTATTTTTTCGAATTTATCCGCCCTGAAATACACCAGTATTTTATTGCTTCAGATACGGATGAGCTTCCGTTTAACCGTGATACCCGTACTGCTATTTATGAGCGAGCAAAAAACATCTCATGCGTACAACCCTTCGGCACAGATCTTGACGTTTACCAAGAAGGTTTTGAATGGACTTTACATTCTCTGGTCCCAGTGAAACCAACCGAAAAAGCTGCATGGATCACCATTGGTGGTGATCAGTGCAGCCAACCTTATAAAGCATCACGCCTTAATATTTCAGCCATGAGTTTCGGAGCGTTATCCAAACACGCTATTTTAGCCTTGAATAAGGGCGCAAAACTGGGTGGTTTTTATCACAATACTGGTGAAGGAGGCTTATCAGAATATCATCTTGATGGTGGTGGTGATCTGGTTTATCAGGTGGGTACTGGCTACTTTGGTTGTCGCAATAGTGATGGCACATTCTCACCTGAAGTTTTTCAGGAAAAAGCAGCACACGAACAGGTCAGGATGATTGAAATAAAGTTGTCTCAGGGCGCTAAACCTGCTCATGGAGGTATTTTGCCTGGTGATAAACTGACCGAAGAGATTGCCCGCATTCGCATGGTTCCTATGGGTCAGGATGTCATTTCACCTCCTGCACACTCCACCTTTTCTACACCTGAAGGCTTACTGCAGTTTGTTCAGCAACTGCGTAAGTTATCCGGGTATAAACCCGTTGGATTCAAGCTCTGCGTGGGTAAACGCAGCGACTTTCTTTCCATTTGTAAAGCGATGATAAAAACAGGTATTACACCTGATTTTATTACTGTTGACGGGGCAGAGGGTGGCACAGGTGCCGCACCTCAGGAGTTTTCCAACTCTATTGGTTTGCCACTGAAAGAAGGATTACACTTTGTTCACAGTGCGCTGACAGGCTGTGGCCTGCGCAATAAAATGAAACTGATATGCAGTGGCAAAATAGCTTCTGGTTTTGACATGATCCGGGTCATGACCCTTGGTGCTGATCTATGCAATTGTGCCCGCCCGATGATGATGGCACTTGGTTGCCTGCAGTCGAGACAGTGCCATGCTAATACTTGTCCAGTTGGTGTTACAACACAAAACAAGCGATTATATAAAAACCTAGTTGTGGAAGAAAAAAAAATACGGGTTTATAACTTCCATAAAAACACTATCAAAAACTATCTTGAAGTGCTTGGTGCTATGGGTTTAGATTTTCCCGAAGATATACACCCAAGATTGCTAATGCGTAGGATTTCTGACTCAAAAATTCACTCTTACAACACCATTTATAAAATGCTGGATGAAGATTGCCTTGCCAAAGGAGAGGTCCCTGACTCTTGGAAGCCATTCTGGAATAGCGCATCTGCCGAAAAGTTTTAATATAGAAAAAATAATGTATACACTTGCCTCTTTTTTTTTAAGAAAAGGCAACTATTATTAGCTTTATTAAATTATTCAACATATACGGTTGTTAATAATGAAAGCATCTGATTTATTCATTAAAGCACTCGAGAATGAAGGGGTGGAATACATCTTTGGTATTCCTGGTGAAGAAAATCTGGATTTACTCAATTCGCTTAAAGACTCTTCTATCAAGCTTGTGTTGACTCGACATGAACAAGTGGCAGGTTTTATGGCTGCTACTTATGGTCGTTTAACTGGTAATCCGGGTGTTTGTCTTTCTACCTTGGGTCCTGGTGCCTCAAATCTTGTGACAGCCGCCGCTTATGCACAGTTGGGTGGAATGCCCATGCTAATGATTACTGGACAAAAGCCAATTAAAGTAACAAAACAGGGACAGTTTCAGATTATCGACGTTGTCCAGATGATGAAGCCTGTTACTAAGTATGCCAAACAGATAGTTGATAGTCGCCATATACCGTCATTAGTTCGCGACTCTTTCCGCCGTGCTTCAGAAGAGCGCCCTGGTGCTGTACACCTTGAGCTTCCGGAAGATATAGCTACAGAAGAAGTCAATTGCCTTCTCATTAAGCCACAAAAGCAACTCCACCCTTATGCTTCTGATAAAGCCATTACACAAGCTGCCAACCTGATAAATCAAGCGAAAATGCCGTTACTGTTGATCGGTGCTGGTGCAAATAGAACCCGAACAAGTAAAGCACTGACAAGTTTTATTAATAAAATCGGCATTCCATTTTTCAATACACAAATGGGTAAAGGCGTGGTTGATGAAAGGCATCCTTTATTTTTAGGTACCGCTGCACTGTCATCTAATGATTTTATTCACTATGCCATCGACAAAGCTGATTTAATTATCAATGTAGGGCATGATATTATTGAAAAACCACCATTTTTTATGGAAGGTGATAGTCAAAAAGTGATTCACATAAACTTTTTTCCCTCACAAATCGATGAGGTATATTTTCCTCAGTTAGATGTTGTGGGTGATATTGCCACCTCTGTTGAAAAACTGACCAACCAAATTGCTGATAATTGTTCCTGGGATACAACGTATTACCAGAAAGTAAAAAATGAGGTTGACCTTCATATTACTAAATACTTTGAAGATGCTCGTTTTCCTATACTTCCACAACGATTAATCAAAATAATGCGTGACACTCTGGATTCTAACGACATTGTTACGCTAGATAATGGCGTATATAAAATATGGTTTTCGAGAAACTACCAATGCCATGAACCTAATACATTATTACTAGACAATGCACTGGCAACTATGGGGGCAGGATTTCCTTCAGCCATGGCAGCTAAAATGGTTTATCCCGATAAAAAAGTTGTTGCCGTTTGTGGTGATGGTGGTTTTATGATGAATGTTCAGGATCTTGAGACTGCTGTGCGTCTGAATTTAAATATTGTGATTATTATTCTCAATGACAGAGCTTATGGAATGATTAAGTGGAAGCAGCAGGGTATGGGTTTCGATGAGTTTGGTCTCAACTTTAACGATATTGATTTTGTAAAAATGGCTGAGAGTTTTGGTGCTATCGGTCATCGTCCGTCCAGCTGTCAACAAACACAACAGATATTGTATGAAGCACTCTCAACACCTGGTCTGCATCTAATTGACCTGCATGTCGACTATTCATTAAATCATCCTGTATTACATAAATTACTTGAGACCAAACCGAAGAGATTTATATAAGCATTTAAACTCGTTCGGTGCTTTTTCCTGCACATTTTGACTAATACTAAAACTTGGCTTTAATACCAATTTCTTTTTCAAACTACTATTATGTAATGCTTCAAGATAGTAGCCCAGCCTTTTGAGCAGAGACTTTTATTGTATGGATCGCAACAGCCCCAAACAGGCTTTGGTATAAACTTTATGATCGATAAATCCATATAATGGTGGATAAAAATAGAGGTTATTAACTTGCTTATACGTATAAATATATTTTATATGCATGCTTATTATTAATACAACTGAACTACTTACTTATTTTTTTTTAAAAAACTCTATCTATTCTGCTTCTTAACTCTGTTAAAAGAGTTTTCTGTTAGTTTAATTTAGTGATAATACAAAACAGTGTGTTCAATTTTTCTGTGCAAAAATGTATTTATGGTAGTGCCAGATTAAAGAAAAACATATTTTATACGAGGTTTTGATTATGAAGTTATTGTCGTTTGCTGTATTGACTCTTACATCTGTAATTTGTGGTGCAAATGCTACTAATGTTAGAACAGTAGCACCGAACTTAGAATTCCAGGTGTTCCACAAAGCAAATGTTTCGATTGATGGTAAGTCTGCCTGCAAACAATACTGGCCAAACTATAAATGCTGCATTCCTTTTTTCAATAATACGATGAATAAGACTCTTACGTTTGGAGGTCCCGGTTTAGGTCTAATTAAAGTTCCTCCATATCGAATTGGGGCTATTTATACAACAAATGGTGCTTCATGCCCTGCTTCGTTAATAAATGGAGTGTCTTTACAGGTTAAAGATGTAACTAACCCAGATAAGGTAAAGTCAATTCCCGGCCCTATTCCTGTTGCCAAGCCTTTTGTAGGTATTGAGTGCAATGCTGATAAGTGTATCATATGGCCTAAAAGCTAAACTTGTTATTAAAGTTCGTTAAGTTGGAAAATTTTTTAAAGCTGATAGCCGAGTACATTCCCTCAGTATTATCTTTGAGATTTAACTTATTATGAGTATGCTCAGTATGTAACTCGGATATGAATTTTCAGGTAATGATACAAATTTTCTCATATGCCATTCCTGCAATAGCGAGAATGGCATAATGATATTAAAACCTGATTCTAATACCAAAGCCTGCTTCTAACTTCTTATTGCGCTACTTTTGTTCTTTTCTGTTATGCGTTGACTGGCTATTACTCGTTACTTCGTCTTTAACAATACTTCAGATACTTTTACGCAACAATAGCCCCATACTCGCTAAGCTCCTTATAAACAACGCTGACTTTTTGGTCATTCTGGTTCAAATCCAACCTTTTAAAAAGTCTACTCATCAGGTTTTGAAATTACACCGGAAACATTCGGCGAGAAAACAGCTTATCAGTGGGTTTACTAAGTATCTACCTGAACACCTTCCCAGTTGATAATTTATATCGCTTATTTAATCTGTTTTGTTTTTTTATCAGTTATACACAAACCATATTTTGATTTGGTTTATGTACAACTTTGCATTTCCACTTAGATCATCGTCATTTCCGACACAATGGCGCAATAAAAAAACACATTGATTCTAACCGCAATAATCAGTACAAGTGTATGCACCACAATCTCTGTGAGCTTCTTGGCAACACTGATTGCAATTACTAAGACGGAATCCAACCAACCCGCCATTTGGGTCCCAGCATTCAGTATTTTTTGGCAGGCAACTTGCTCCCACTTTGGTATTTTGGCTTGCGTAAATTGTATTTATATTTGCCATAAATGTTATCAATAAAACAAGCAGATAATTTATAAGTGATTTGCTTAAAATATTTTTTTTCATAACACCTACCTCTATGATTATTTTTGAAAGCATGTTTCAGTTTATTTAACTTCTGGTTAAAACTGACATGGTTAAACTATTTAACTTAATTTGTAGGAATAAAAAAATAAACGTGCAAGACAATATACCTAAATTTTTCTGGCACTTTTTAACATCAAGTCTTTTTTGCAACTTATGTTTACTAGGTATATAGGTTCTCATAAATATTAATTTCCATAATTAAGAAGTTAATTAAATATTGGAACAGGTAAAGAATAAAAGATTTTTATTTTTTTGAAATAGGGTTATGTACCTGTTCAAAGTAAGGTTTACCTTATCATGGATACGAGATATTACGCGTGTTCTAAAAATTAGTTTCAATACTGTAATCAATATCTTAAAAAAATCTGGGCCTAACCATATCAATACAGCATTGAAAGAAACAAAAGACATTTTTTGTCTCGCTGAAGGCAATAAACTATGGAGGTTTATGCTAAAGGAAAAAAGCAACGATGGCTTTGATATCAGTTTTTCTCTATGCTGGCTGCAGATTTTTTTTTGCGAACATACAAAACCAGACTATGATCAATAAGCTCATAACTGTGAAATTCAGCAACCCTCTTTTGTGCTTTTTCTATTGCTTCATCATGAAACTCTATTATTTCTCCCGTATCAATACATACCATATGGTCATGATGATCACTATGGGCAAGCTCAAATACGGCATGTCCACCTTCAAAATTGTGCCGAATAACCAGTTTTGCCTGTTCAAACTGAGTTAACACTCTATACACGGTGGCAAGGCTGACATCTTCTTTTGCTTTTAAAAGTGTGCGATATACATCTTCTGCACTATAATGCCTTTTATCAGAAGACTCTAAGACCTGAAGAATGCGAAGTCGGGGCACTGTTACTTTCAGACCTGCTTGTCGGAGCTGTTGGTTTTTCACCGTAGTTTCCTTTAAATCACTGCTCTTATTATATCAGCATGTGTCAAATTTGTTTGCTGCATTCAGAAAAAGAGTTCTTTACCTAGAGAAAAAATTTCACTATACATTACCATGGTATTTATAGTGATGCATTAACTCACAAATAATAAGCAAAACTATCTACTGACGTGTTATGCTTGAACGATTAAATGATGAACTGCTAATAACAGAATGTAAATGATGACAAAACTGATGCGATTTTCACTTTTATGCCTGATCCCGGTTATGCTGACAGGTTGTTCTACCAGCGATAATTTTTTTAGTTTTCCTGGTGTTTATAAAGTTGATATTCAGCAGGGTAATGACATATCACAAAAGGAAGTTAATGACCTTAAGCCGGGTATGAGCAAACAACAGGTAGCATATCTTCTGGGTAAACCTTTATTAAACAATATGTTTAATGAAAACCGGTGGGATTATATCTATAGTTTTCAGCCTGGAGGCAAACTGCGTCAGCAACAAACACTTAGCATCTACTTTGTAGCGGATAAACTGGCCAGAATAACTGGTGACATTATTCCAAAAAACAAGGCTGACCTATAGGTCAGCTTCATCGATTGAGCCCTCTGTCACACTTCGAATATATCGGAATAACTTCCGGCTACTGGCAAGGGGTTTGTTTTGCTTTGATTCCTTTTGAGCGTTACGAATTAATTGCCTTATATGCTGAGCATCTGCTTGTGGATAAAGTTTTATGAATTTTGTTAGTGTACTGCATGATGCATCCCCCAATAGACCATCGCGCCAGTTTTCCAGCTGATGAAAATAATTAGTATTAGTTTGATGGCTAGCATCAATACGATTTAGCAATGTTTCAATAGCAGGAATATCTTGATATTGCATTAATTTGCCGATATAGCCAAAATGACGCTTTCTGGCATTATTACTCTTGATTAGATGTGCTTCATTAATAGCATTTTGTAAATTTTGAGTTAAAGGAAGCTTTTCAAGTTCAGCGGCTTTAAGTTCTGTTAGCCTAATACCCATGGCTTTAAGTGCATGGCATTCTTGTTTTATCCGCGTTTTACTTTCAACCTGATCTGGTTCTTGCTCATGAGAATGTGGATGACCTTTTTTACTCATAACTTATGACTGCTCTACTTCTGACTGCTCTACATTAATCAGTTTGTTGACTGGGTATGCGCTGACATAAAATTTCCCCTTCTCATTTTGATGAACCTTACAAGCTTCCATGTCAGTATCATGGGTGAAAAACAAAAACCCTTTTTGATATAATAGCTCCTTAAGCAACCCTTCTTTTTCATTGATTAATAATTCGGGATATCTGTCATAGCCCATTGTAATAGATGTGTGCACCCAATGTTGGCCAGGAATTAAATCACTGCAAAAAATCAGCGTGCCTGCATCTGTTTCAATATGACTTAGCATCAATCCCGGCGTATGACCATTTGAAAAACTAAAGCTGACTAGATCTTCCAAGGAGTGAGGTGCGCCTTCTTCAACTAGATATAATCGCCCACTATCTTTCAATTGCTGATTTAACGCAGGAATATATGATGCTTTATCTCTGAGGTGAGGGTGATTGGCACGTTGCCATTGTTCTTGACTAACCCAAAATTGAGCATTAGGAAACAACAACCGTGGCGATTCATTTTCTTTCCAGGCTGAAAACAATCCCCCTGCATGGTCAAAGTGAAGATGAGAAAGAATAATGATATCAATATCTTCATGACTCACATCAAATGCTGCTAAATTTTTTATCAGGCAGTGTTCTGGCTCTATAACACCGTACCTTTCTTTGAGTTTAGGGTCAAAAAAGGCACCTATACCAGTTTCAAACAAAATGTGTTTGCCATTATTTAGCGTTATTAACAATGCACGACAAGCTAAAGGTACCTGATTGTTTTTATCTGGATTAACCCAGCGCGACCAAACAGCTTTGGGAGCATTTCCAAACATTGCTCCTCCATCAAGCCGCTGTCGATTCCCCTCTATACTTTTAATAGAACTAATTTTCATAGGTGCTCCTGGCAAGATGTTTTCAGATAAATGAATATGAAACTACATCTTTTTGACTTCTGTCCTTATGGGATATTATACACAAACCAAATCAAAGTGCGGGTTTGATTCGTTGAAAATAATTATTGATCCGGCAAAATAATCCTAATTTTATTTCTACCGGATGAGTGGAAAAAACCATTAATGGTACTTTTAAACTCCACCGTTTAATGGAAAAATACATTATTCCTTACCAATTCATTCATCATCTTCCAGTACAGATCTGTTGAGTTAAGGTTTGGGCTATAAGGTAGCAAAAAATAAATATCAATAGAGAGTTTTTCTGCATTGGCAAATATCTCTGCACTTCGGTTCAAACTTTTCAATAATATAAAACTCTGTTTCTAACTTCTTATTGCGCTACTTTTCTGATCTTGCTGTTATACGTTGTAGCTCCTCGCAATAGCTGGATACTACTCTTTACTTCGCTTTTAACAGCAAACAATCAAAGCATTATAATAACAACAGTTAGAAACAGATTTTGGCATTATTTAGCTATCAGACTTATTGCCTTCATAATCAGATAGTGAGAAATACTAACAGGCTCAGGAATTTCAGGTAGCTCATCCGGTGAAAACCAATTGGCATCAGTGATCTCATGCCCATCCAGTCTTATTGTTCCACTTTTATATTTGCAAATAAAACCTAGCATAAGCTGTGAAGGAAATGGCCAGGCCTGGCTGCCAATATATTTAATATTTTTAACTTGGATACCTGCTTCTTCAAAGACTTCTCTGTGTACCGCTTCTTCGGCTGTCTCACCTGATTCTATAAAACCTGCCAATGTTGTGTACAAAGATTTTTTTAACCTATTATGTTGAGCCAATAATATTTTATCGTTTTTTATAACAGCTACTATTATGCAAGGGGAAACATGAGGATAACATCGATTATGACAGGTAAAACAGACTTTTGCTCTCTCCTCTTGTGCCATATGAAAAACTTCCCCACAAGAAAAGCAATAACGATAGCGGCTATTCCAGCTATGCAGTGAAGCACAAGCAGATAAAATGGCAATCTCCTGATGACAGGAGGTTGCCAATAATGATTTTAAAGGTATAAGTTCAACAGCCTCAGGCACTTTTCCGGATACATCAACCATTCGAATATTTGCGAGGGGAAGGTGTCCAATATGCAATGATTCAGCATCCTGAGAAACCCACTTGGGTAAATGCTCAAATAAAAACGTGGCATCATTATTTTTAATTATTTTTCCATCATTTATCAAAATAAAACGAGTAGTGAGCGAAGGGTTTGATGGTTTATTTTCCAACACCCAATTTTTTACGGGTGAGAAAAATTCTGATATATCTGTATTCACAGTCCGATCCTTGTGTTAACACGTCAACAGGTAAAACAAACGCATAACCTGCTTAGCCCTATAGTTTATTGTGCCGAAATAGAGAGTGGAGACGTAGTTAAAATATGAATAACCAAATATTCACGCATTTAACAAAAGGCATCCACTTATATAAAAACCTGCTTCTAACTTCTTATTGGGCTACTTTTCTGATCTTGCTGTTATGTTTTAAATCTCCTCGCAATAGCAGGCATTATTCGTCACTTCGCTTTTAACAGCAAGTGATAAAAGCCTATTCATAACAGTAGTTAGAAACAGACTTTGGTATTAAGCTAAAATCAGATTTCTTCCAACAATTGAGTTGCGGCATTCACCACACCGTCTACCGTAAAACCAAATTCTTCAAATAGTTGAGCTGCAGGGGCTGACTCACCAAAAGAGCTCATGCCGATTACTCGACCAGCCAAGCCCACATATTTATACCAGTAATCGGTATGAGCTGCTTCAACTGCCACTCGTGCAGAAACTTCAGGCTGGAGAACACTTTCTTTGTATTCTAGAGACTGTGCGTCGAAAACAGAGGTACAAGGCATTGAAACTAGACGAATCCTGTGACCTTTCTCGGTTAAATATTCCTGAGCTTTTGCAGCTAGCTCTACCTCAGAGCCTGTGGCAATCAAAATTAGATCAGGCAGACCTTCACAGTCTTTAAGAATGTAACCACCATATTCAATGTTATTTAACGTGACATCATCACGAGCCATAGGTGTTAAGCTTTGGCGTGAGAAAATGAGCGCAGAAGGACCTTCTTTATTTTCTAGAGCATGTTTCCATGCAGTAAACGACTCCGTTTCATCACAGGGCCTCCATGTATTTAAGCCTGGCGTCATACGCAAGGTGGCAAGTTGTTCGACAGGCTGATGAGTGGGTCCATCTTCACCTAAACCGATAGAATCGTGAGTATAAACATGGATAACGTGTTGCTTCATGATTGCAGACATGCGAACAGCATTTCTGGCATAGTCGGTAAAAGCAAGAAAAGTTGCACCGTAAGGAATAAAGCCACCATGCAAGGCAATACCGTTCATAATAGCCGTCATGCCAAATTCACGAACCCCATAAAAGATATAGTTGCCACTGGCGTCGTTTTTATCTATTCCTTTAGAGCCTTTCCATAAAGTCAGATTTGAACCGGCAAGATCGGCAGAACCACCTAAAAACTCAGGAAGCAAAGAACCAAAAGCATTTAAAGCGTTTTGAGAGGCTTTTCGGGAAGCCACTTTATTATTTTGGGTCTGACAATTGCGGATAAATATGGCTGCCTGTTCAGAGAAATCTGACGGAATTTCACCCTTGATACGACGCTTGAACTCTGTCGCCAATTGAGGATATTCGGCCTCGTAGACAGAGAAATGTTGGTTCCATTCAGATTCAAGAGATTTACCTTTTTCACAAGCATTCCATTTTTGATAGATAGCATCGGGGACAACGAAAGGTGGATAATTCCAGTTAAGTTTCTGACAGGTTAACCGAATTTCTTCATCACCCAGTGGAGATCCATGGGAAGATGCTTTACCAGATTTACCGGGAGAACCAAAACCAATGATAGTTTTACAGCAAATAAGCGTTGCTCTGTCTTTATCAGCACGTGCTAATTCAATAGCTGCAATAATAGCCTCAGGGTCATGCCCGTCTACTGCCGAAATAACCTGCCAACCGTAAGACTCAAAACGTCTGGCAGTATCATCAGTGAACCAGCCTTCCACTTCTCCATCAATGGAAATACCATTGTCATCATAGAAGGCAATAAGCTTCCCTAAACCCAAGGTGCCAGCTAATGAACAAACCTCGTGGGAAATGCCCTCCATCATACAACCATCTCCCAGAAATGTATAGGTATAATGATCGATAATATTATGACTAGGTCGATTAAACTGTGCTGCCAGTGTTTTTTCAGCAATAGCCATTCCGACTGCATTGGCCAGACCTTGCCCTAGGGGACCTGTAGTGGTTTCTACTCCAGGTGTATAACTATATTCCGGATGACCTGGCGTGCGTGAATGTAATTGGCGAAAATTTTGCAAATCTTCAATGGTTACATCATAGCCTGTTAAGTGCAGCAGAGAGTAAATCAACATTGAGCCATGGCCATTGGAAAGAACAAAGCGATCTCGGTTGCACCAGTCAGGGTTTTCAGGATTATGTTTTAGATAGGTTCCCCAGAGTACTTCAGCAATATCTGCCATCCCCATGGGAGCACCAGGATGGCCTGAATTTGCCTTTTGAACAGCACTCATACTTAAAGCCCTGATGGCATTGGCAAGGTCTTGACGACTTGTCATTAGTTGTTAACTCCGCAAAATTTAGTCACAAACAGATAAAGGGGTATATGGCGACCTATTGTATAAGGTGAGGTAAAAAAGCGAAAGTTAATTATAAATTTTATAGTCTGTTTTGACACTAGCAGTATAATTTATGCAGCTATAGTTTGTAACAATACTTCAGTCAGTTTTTTATTTGTGCAAAACAGAGCAAAGCCGGTAATAAATTTCAAAGTAAACCCAACCTGGCTACCATCGACTAAATGTGGAATCCATCCAAAGTAAATCTTTTCGGATATAGAGATCTTTTAATCAGTACAACTATAGTTCTATGGTGTAAATTAAACTAAAGATCAACCATGGTATCAAAGTATTGAATTATATATTATGGAGGAAAAGCAATGATTTCAACAACTACAATAATATCAGGTGATTTAACCTCTTCAGAAGGTCAACAATCTCACCCTAAAATCAGCCAAACTTATTGGGATAAGTATTCGGTTGCCTCACTGCCCAAAGATCCTTGTCTTCCTTCGTTAACTGAGCCATGCAAAGATGGTGGAGCAGTTGCATTTGCTGCAGGCGCACTCTCGTTGCTTCTCTGTCAAAGAAACATTATTAGTTTATCAACAGCGTCTTGGCTGACTTTAGCCGGAGGAGTATTTGGCTATATCAAGTCTGCTTTAAACTCATATAAAAAAAATCAGCAAACAACTCCGCTTTTAGTAGCAATCGAGCTTCAAAAAAACAATAAAGAAGATAAAAATATTCTCGAAAACTCTATCAAATTATGTGAATCTGGTGAACTTCCACACTTTAAATTGCTCCCTTTATTAAATAAAGTCTCCTCTGCAAATGTTATTTATTTTAAAACAGTTGAATCTCTCAGAAAAAACCTCAGCTGTTTAGCCTCTCAACTTAAGTTTTCAAGACTGAGTCAGAGTGAAAAGCAAGAAAAAATAAAGTTATACCAGAAAGACCTCTTAACTCTAACTGAAAATTTGCAAGAACTAAAAACAGAAATTGAAAGAAAACTAATTATACTGGATGAAGATATCTCTATGATGAGAACTGAGATTTGATAAAAAAACATTCCTGCTAGTGTGAGTATGCTTTATTAGCACTAGCTAGCTACATCCAGCAGACCGTCAGCTGAAAAGTTAAAAGGCGTTGCCTCCTCAAAAAAGGGCAACGACTAATACAAAAACCTGCTTCTAACTGCTGTTATAAGCAGGTTTTTATGATTTGCAGTTAAAATACTTTTAAGCAGCAATGGTCTTGTACTTGCCCAGATCCGTATAAACATCGCTAACTTTTTGGTCCTTCAGGTTCAAATCTAATTTTTTAAAAAACCTGCACATCAAGTGTTGGTTATGTTTGCTCCGTATCCAGCTGGCAATACTGTATCCGTACTGAACAAAAGTGCATTCTTTTTCCCGACACAAAGCACGATCACATAAACAGGCTGTTTAAGCATTTTTGAATAATGAACCACCAGATAGATGCCATCACCATTGTCGGTTTACCCTTCGCAGGTAAAACAGTGTTTGCCTGCCTTTACCTTTACCTTTACATCATATAATTTTGGACGCCCTCTTCCACTATATTAACCCTCATGTAGCCAGCGATTGCGAGGAGTTTCAACGCATAACAGTAAGATCAGAAAGGTAGTGTAATAAGAAATTAGAGGCATGTTTTGGTATAATAAGTTTTTCTTTGTTAACAGGAGCTTTCATGCTTTATCTCTGCCAGTCAAATGCCACTGAACATTTAAAATGTTCGCTGGCAGACAAGCTTTGCAAAGAACCTTTAACAGATCCCTTTATTGATGAGCAAATTATGGTCAACAGCCCCGGCATGGCTCAATGGCTACAACAACAAATCGCCTTAACAGGCGGAATATCTGCTGCAATTAAATTTCCGATGCCCGCTTCATTTATCTGGAAACTTTTTCAACAATTATTGCCCCATGTACCTGAAACCTCTGCTTTCAGCAAAGATTCAATGACATGGATTATTATGCAGTTGCTTCCGACTCTGCTCGATGATCCTGTCAGCAAGCCTTTAAAGCACTATCTTGATCCTAAAGAACAGAGCACAACTAAAGTGCCATCAGACCAACAACAGATAAAAAGTTATCAGCTTGCCGGTAAAATAGCAGATATATTTGATCAGTATCTTGTTTATCGCCCTGACTGGATAATCGCTTGGGAAAGAGGTGATAACCTTGATTTCATTCCAAAACACCAACAATGGCAACCTTTTCTGTGGCGAAAAATTACGGCTTATATATTAAGCAATGATCAGTCCCCCTTGCATTTGGGAAATTTATACGCCTCTCTTATAAAGACACTAAACGACCATGGTAGCAAGCAGCAACTTTACCAGTTTATTCCTTCAAAAAGACTCTTTATTTTTGGTATTTCAACGCTACCCCCAATCTACCTTCAGCTGCTTGAAGCTTTGGGGCAACATATTGATGTCTTTATTTATGCTCAGAATCCCTGCCAGTTTTATTGGGGTGACACCATCTGTTCGGCGCAACAACACAATACGGACGATCAAATATCTTTTTCCCACAGCTTTCTGAATTCAGAAAGTAGTGAAGAGCTCGAATCTGGCAACTCTCTTCTGGCTTCAATGGGGAGGTTAGGCAGAGATTATCACTCTCTTCTTAACCAGCTAAAAATGATAAAAAATGAAATATTTATGGCTCCGTTAGAATATGCAACCACCATGCTTGCTCAGATTCAATCAAACATTGTTAATCTGGAAGAACCTCAAGAGCCTTTACCTGTCGTAAAGAACGATAAGTCGTTAACCATTAACAGTTGCTATAGCCCACTTCGTGAAGCAGAAGTATTACACGACTATCTGCTGAATTTATTGAATACTCACCCCAACCTTACCCCGAAAGATATCATTGTGATGGCGCCTGATGTTGAAACCTACAGCCCTGTCATTCAAGCGGTTTTTTCCAGCGTTCCTTTTAAACGCAATATTCCCTTTGCTATCTCAGACCGTAGTGCCTGCCAGGAAAGTCCAATACTCGAAGCATTTCTTAAACTGTTTAATATTTCGACATTACGTTGTACTGTTGACGACATTATCTCTTTACTGGAAGTGCCTTCAATTATTCGTCGATTCTCTCTGAACCCTGAGGATATGAGTATTCTACATCGCTGGATAACACACTCTGGTATTCGATGGGGGTTAAACACTGCACAGCAGTTAAAACAACAACTTCCGGCACAGCAACAAAATACCTGGCGTTTTGGAATTGAAAGACTATTGCTAGGTTATGCAATGGAAAGCAAAGACACTTTATACGAAAATTATCTTCCATCCGAAGACATTGAAGGATTGAACGCTACTATTTGCGGATCATTAGTCGAATTTATTGATCGTATTGAACAGCTAATCACAACACTTGACAAGTGTTGTACTGTCACTGAGTGGGTAGTTATTGTCAACGATATCATCGAAGCATTTTTCCAACCCGATGAAACCGAAGCCACCGTATTACAAATGGTTCGTGATACCATGTCCTCCCTCTGCGACCAAATTGATACAGCAATGTACGATCAACAAATATCGCATTTGATTGTATTGGAATGGCTGTCTGAAAAGCTGGCTCAGCACAAAGGAAATCAACGTTTTTTAAGTGGAAAAGTCAATGTATGCACTTTAATACCTATGCGCTCTATTCCATTTAAGGTTATTTGTCTGTTGGGAATGAATGATAGTGAGTACCCAAGAAACACTCCTCTCAACAGTTTTGATTTGATTGCAGACAACCCAAGACGTGGCGACCGTTCACGCAGAGACGATGACAGGTATTTATTTCTTGAAGCAATACTGTCCGCAAGGGAATACTTATACATCAGCTATAATGGACGCCACATACAGGATAATTCAGCTCGTACACCTTCGGTTTTATTGACTGAACTTATCAATTACTGCCAGCGTCATTTTATTAATGCTGACTCCACAGAACCACCAACTCTTGTAATGCAACACCCTCTTCACCCCTTTAGTTTTGATTACTTTCAACAAGACAGTAATTTTTACACCTTTGCAAAAGAGTGGAAGCCATCTCAACATAAAAGCTCTCAACTTGTCACCAGTGATAAATTTATAGAATACCCCCTGCCTCTTAAAGAGCCTGTTAGCGAGTTAGCTATTGACGACCTCTTAACCTTTTATCGTCATCCCTGTAAATATTTTTTTAAGCATCGACTCGACGTAGATTTTCAGGCGCTCGAAAAACTCATTGAAGAAGATGAGCCTTTTGCCATTGACGGTCTAAACAGTTATCAGATTCACACAAAATTGATTGAACAACAGCAACAGGGAAACGTTAATGGTTTTTCTCTTTTAAAAGCCACGGGTGTTCTTCCACATGGTCACTTTGGAGATCTTGCTTTAGAGGAAATTCGTACGACTAATCAAAATATTTTTCAAACAATAGAACCATATATCCATACACCAATGCCAAAACAAGAAGTCCGGCTAGATGTTGATGGCGTGCAACTTAACGGATGGATCAAAGGTATCTATAACAACAGCCTGGTTCGTTACAGACCGTCAAAAAATAAAAATAAGTTTTTGGTTAACTGTTTTCTTGAACACTTGATTTGGTGTGCCTGTAGTGAAAGTGCACAAAATACCATAGTCATTACTCTAAAAGAAAAAAATAATGTAGATTGCACAATTATTAGAAAAATGGAGTCGCAACAAAGCATTGATGAGTTAAAAAAATGGTTAAATAGCTTCAGGCAGGGCTTAACATACCCTTTGCCTTTTTTTCCGGGAGCCAGTGCCACATGGGTGATTGAATCATCAAAGGATTACAAGCGTTCAAAAAACGAATATAACCCTGAAAACGCTAAAAAGAAAACTATTGCAGCATTCGACCAAGAAAAAGAAAATACTGCAAGCAACAGAAAAGATGAATACATTTTACGTATTTGGTCAGAAATGACTGATGAATTATTCAAGCAAACAACATCTTTGGCAGAAACACTGCTACTACCCCTAACTAGCAATATTGATAATGGGTAATTTTATAGTATTGTTAATACTGCAAGAGAAGATGGTTTCAAAACAATGTTTCCCTCTCACAAAAGATGTTCCGGGCAAGTATTCACAGATACTTTTTCAAAAACAGATAAAAAGCTTTGGCCATATTTTTTCAGTTTATTTTGTCCAACGCCTGATATTTGTGCCATTTCCTCAAGCGTGGCAGGATTTGCATGTAACATCAGGCGTAACGTTTTGTCATGAAAGATAATATATGCTGGAACTGACTGCACCTCTGCTAACTGTTTCCTGCATTTTTTGAGTTCATTCCACAATGAGGTTTGTTCTGGGGTTAGTGGTTCAAAAACTTTTGTTGATGGTGATTTTTTCAATTTTTCAACACTGTATCTGTCTTGCCTCAACAAAAACTGCTGTTTATTTTTTAATAAAGGACGACTCTTTTCACTTAGCAATAACCCTCCATGCATTTCTGGTGCAACTGTCAAAAAACCTCTAGCTACCAGCTGACGATAAAGAGAGCGCCAGCGAGAACGGGACACCGACTTTCCCAACCCAAAGGTAGACAACTCATCGTGTTTAGATTCAATTACTTTATCTGTTAATTTCCCTAACAAAATATCCACAAGATGAGAAACTCCAAACCGCTGTCCTGAACGATAAACATTGGACAATGCTTTTTGTGCCAGTTCTGTTCCATCAACTGTTTCTACAGGCTCTTTACATAAATCACAGTAGTTGCAAGGATGATCTAAAGATTCACCAAACCATGAAAGTATTGATTCTCGTCTGCACTGACTACTTTCACAAAATGCTAACATTGCTTCTAGCTTTTGTCGCTCAATAGCTTGCACACTTGCCTCAGAATTAGATGATACAAGCATCTGACCGAGCAATATGACATCCTGCAAACCATAGACCATCCAGGCAACAGCTGGTTCTCCATCTCTGCCTGCCCGACCTGTTTCTTGATAATATGCCTCTATACTTTTGGGCATATCAAGATGCGCTACAAATCGCACATCAGGCTTATCAATACCCATACCAAAGGCTACAGTAGCCACCATAACAATATTATCTTCCTGGTCAAACTGTTGCTGATGCTTTGCTCTGACTTCATTCGATAAACCCGCATGATAAGGTAATGCTTTAATTCCGTTTTCTTGTAACCACTTGGTAGTTTCTTCTACTTTTCGCCGAGACATGCAATAAACAATGCCTGTATGCTGTTCATGCTCTTTCAAAATAAATGTCAGTAATTGCTTTTTAGGTTCTTTTTTTTGTGTAATACGGTAAAATATATTCGGCCTGTCAACACTGCTTATGAAAGAACGCGCGTCATTAAGTGCAAGGCACTTAACAATGTCATAATGTGTTCGCTGATCAGCCGTTGCTGTTAACGCAATACGAGGAACGTTAATAAATCTTTTTTGCAAAATATTGAGTTTTGCATATTCCGGCCGAAAATTATGCCCCCATTGAGAAACACAGTGTGCTTCATCAATCGCAAATAACGCAATTTTAATATTTTCTAGAAGTGTAAAGAAATAATGGCTCAGTGCACGCTCAGGAGCCACATACAGCAAAGAAAGCTCTCCAGAAATCAGAGCCTGTTCAACACCCGCTCTTTCTTGTATTGAAAGTCCTGAATGAAGGCATGCCACACTTACACCTTGCTGACGAAGTGCGCGAACCTGATCCTGCATGAGAGATATCAATGGAGAAATGACTATACCAACACCAGCACGCACTAAGGCTGGTATTTGATAACAAAGG
>OZ242051.1:1192500-1762500 GCA_965205255.1 Pseudomonadales bacterium
CAAAAAAAAATATTGCGCAACAACCTGCCTATACTACCTTTCTTCTATCCTGTATTTTGACAAGGACAATCAACTAACTTGGTATAATTTATGCGCCGATTGTTTCACCTGACATGGTTTATTGTTTTTTACATAATTTGTCCTGCATCCATCGCAACCTTGTCAAAAAGCAACAGTGCACTACCGGAAAATAATGTTGATCAACTGCCATTATACGGCAGAGAATTTCCATCTTTTGAAGATACTGATGGCAATGTTTTTCCATCCACACTTAACGAATTGATTACCTCCTTAGGTGAACAGATACCACAACAACTCATAACAGTGGAGTACAATACAGAGGGTGAAGTCAAAAAAGCCTTTTTAAATCTGACAGAAACCTCTCATACTCATAATGCTTTCTTTGCCCTGAAACAGATATACCCTGACAATATAGAATGTGATACTGTTACGCTTCTTATTGCTTATCAACAAACAAAAACACCCCTGCCACTAGATGAACTTGATGCCTTCTTAAAGGCGAGAATTACCATACAGGAAAACGAAAATGTTTCTGGACAACACCCTTACCATAAGGGTTTTCGAAAATTATTATTCCGTTTAGGTACATTAAAGTACAATCTGCTACATGTACCACTAAAAAATATTCTGACAAAATTCAACCCTCATGGCATTGTATTAATAGCCGGTCATGTGGCTGTAATAACACATATTTCAGAGAATAAATACATTATTTCCGGTTGGGATGAGGGCGGCATTTATTTCAATAAAGTTACTTATTCAGGTGAAGGCATGCTTAATGAAGACTGGGGAGGTATGGAAATAAGGTCATATCTCCATTTTGCAAAACCACGAGGCAAGCCAAGCTTGTCATCTTCTAAAAAGAAACAAAGAAAGACTCAACCTGCTCAATCACCTCAACCCATATTATTGAACAAAAAAGTAATGAACAAAAAAAACAGCAGTTCTTTTGAAAGTTTTGATGAACCTGATAGCGTTAACACTAAATGTGTCCATCAATATGAACACACAATATCTTTAGATCAATTCTCTGAATCAAAAGACAGGCACAAATCAATGAAATTAAGTCACTATGCAAACATAGCTTGGGACTACATCTGGATGTTTACTCAGTGGATGTTCCGATCACACAAACAATGAATCCAAGGAGTCTTACCAACTACCTTTTTTATAACGTTATTCAAGGGTTAACTGAAAAAATGTAATCATTCGTATATAATCAAAATAATGAAAAAAAATGATAGTGCTAACTAACTATAGTTAATGTAGTAATTGCTTTCACCAACCCGTTAAATCGGTTACTGTTATGAACCAGCATTAACAAACTTGCTTTAAAAATATATGAGAGGGAAATATGTCAATTGAAGCATTAAGCCAATTGGAAGAGAAAGTCCAAAGCGCTGTGGAAACCATGAGCCTTTACCGTTTGGAAATAGAAGAACTCCGTGAAGCAAAAGCAAGAGCAGAAAAAGAGTTAGAGGAAGTGAAAAACACGATCACACAGCTCGAAGAAGAAAAACAAATAATGCAACAAGAACAGCAGTCATGGAATGATAAGGTTGGCAGTCTTTTATCTAAGCTGGAAGATATTGAGCAAGAAGAAGTGGCATAAATAATCTAAAAAAACCGGAGTACCAACTCCGGTTTCTATTTCCTACCCAAAGAAACTGAAAGCATGTATTGTATCAATATTTCAGATACTTTTACGCAGAAATTCTGAACTAATAGATAATTTTCATAAAAGACAATGAGTCAAAAACAATCCGAAGTATTATTAGACCAAAACATGTATACCAAAATCTGTATACCAAAACCTGTTTCTAACTACTGTTATGAGCATTCTTTTATGACTTGCTGTTAAAGGAGAATTGACAAGTAATAGACCACTATATTCAAGGAGTTTTAACGCATAACAGTAAAACCATAAAAGTAGCGCAATAAGAAAGTAGAAACAGGTTTTAGTATTACCGCGCCTCAATTGTACAAGAACGCTTTAACTGATAGTAGCAACCTATCAAAATACCTAATGGTAACCATATATAAAACCATGCAATACTTGGTCTTGTTATCAGAGCACGAACATCAGTTAACATTCCAACACAACTGAAAACTAAAATTGCACCAGCCAGCTTTACCAGTTTTACTCTTCTTTGCTTAAAAATAAATAACCCCATCCAAATAAGAGTAAGCAAAAACAAAACACCTCCAACTATACCATACGATCTCAACACCTGAAGATAATATGAGTGGGGATGGTGAACAATAACTCCGAAATCATTATACGCCGTAAAATCTGAATCAATACCGTAACCTAACCACGGTCTATTTGCAATTTTGTGTAATGCTGTTTTCCAGATCTCTGTTCTGCCACTATAGGTATCATCGAGCACCTGGTTCTTAAAAACATGAAAGTAAACATAGATAAATGTGGCACAAATAATCACCATAACGGCAGATATAATCAAAGATCGTTTATTTGGAGTAACAATAAACGTAAAAATTGTCGAACAAACTAACGCAACCCATGGCCCTCGGGAGCCTGTCATGAAAACATACAGCCCCATAACAAGTAACCCCGCCCAAATAAGAAGAACATACTGGATGCTAAGCCTATCTTTGAAATACAACGAGGACAAAAGGCCTGAAAAAAATATACCATAGTACAAGCCCGCCATAATTGGATACCCTAAATCAGCAAAACTACCCGGCACAAAACTGGAAATTCTGTATTGTCTGTATCCTGTCGGGTGACCAAGTACTCCATACTGATACACCAGTGATACCAAAGCGGCGAAAATTCCAATAATACAACAGAACACAATTATTCTGATTAACTTTTCAGGACGTTCAGACAACCTGACCAATGCATAAAGGTACAAGCAAATATACAGTAAATTCTTTGTTACTGCTAAATATGATAACGGCGTATCACTCCAAACTTTGGTAATTGTAGCCCACAGAAGAAATACAAGAATAAAAACAAGCCCTGAGCACGGCCTAAAAGACTTAATATATCTCAGATTAAGCAATAAGGAGACAAACGCCGGTAGCATTAGCCATGTATAGGTTTGTGCTATCCAGCCGGCTCCCCTGCCAATCCAGATTACACCGGTCAGCTGAATAATAAGGCCTAAGGGGAGGAGGTAATGAACTATCCGCTCATCTAATTTCTTTAAATAACCAACCACGCTTTATATCCATTTAGCAAAATTAATAAAATGATTGAATGCTCTTTTAAGAGGATAAACAACTGTATATTAAGGTGAGATAATTTTTCTTCCATTCACAAATATTAAAGCGCTTGCAAACAAACTCATGCAAACTATCACCCATAGCAGCCCGCTCTGACTCTGATAATAAAAAAATATGGCGCATGACATCTGCCAGAGCAACTGAATTATCGTCAGGAAAATACACAGCACCAGCCTCTTCTAAAACCTTAAACGATGATATTTCTGTTCCAACAAAGGGTAGGCGACACACACAGCTTTCCAGCATGGCTATACTTAACCCCTCTTGCCTTGATGTCATTATAAATACATCAAAAGCCGACAGATAACTGGCAGCTGATTTTTTTTCTCCAGCTAATACTACTTCGCCTTCAACAGATGTTTTTTTTGCTGCATCGGACAAGGCCTGAAACTGTTCGCCATCACCAATAATACAAACACGCATATCATCTGACCATAAACCCTGCTTTTTTAATATACTGACAGACTCAATTAACAATTTGTAACCTTTTGATTCTGCGAGCCTTCCCACTGTTCCGAATACAAATCCATTCTGTGGCAACCCCAGTAATTTTCTGGCTTTATTCCGTGGTAATAACATATTTTTAATACTTTCTACATCTACCGCATTGGAAATTACCGTCATATTTTCATCGGTAAAAAGATCACTTTGATTTTTTAAATATTTTTCTAACGACTGAGAAACAGCTACATAATTCCAATATTGTTTATGCTGAATCAATCGTTTTGAGACTACCGGCTTAATACGTGTTTGCCCATGAAAAACACCCAACGCCTTTACAGGATAATATGACTGAACGTTAGCAATTAAATGAACTACTGAAATTCCATCGCACAACACAATGTCAGCTTTTAATGATTGCAAAAATCGACTACACCGCCTGACAATACTATGATAACGCAATTTATTAAAAAACCCTTTTTGCCGAATAATATTTGGATTAATCTGCCAGTGAAAATCTCCACAAAAATCATTTGGCGTTTTTTTTCCTGTTAATAAAACATTCACCACTTTATAGTTTTTTTCATTCAGTGTTTTACTAATACTTAGATGCAGACTATTGACTGCACTATGATCACTATGTGAAGAAAACAACATATTAACAATAGTTAATTTATTCACTATTCCCCATTCCCTATCATATCAGGCAAAGAATGAAAACCATCTTCAGAAAGTATCCACCCTTTTTCTATATTCTCTTTATCTACATCTATTAATGATTTTTTGTCCGGTAGATAATCCCATATATCACCTTTCCAGTGCATAAAGTGTATATACGGAAATTGTTTTTTTTTATCACGATCGTTTGTTAACCCTCTAGATGTACAGAACCACTTTTCCGGAAAGTTTCTAGTACCATCTGTCCACTTAAGTCGCATGTTTGGTGTTGTAAACGCCTCTTTAAAAAATGCACGACGCTTAGTGTATGAAAATTGATCCATCAAACGTCTTATAAAATACGGCCAGTTTTTATGTTGAATAAACAGCTTGCTGAAATGTTTCTCGTCAAATATTTTATGCTGTGAAGAGACAATAATTTCCTGCCAACCATGCACATGACGAAATATATTTCTCATCTTTTTGTTATTTCTTAGTAAGCAAAGATGGCCTGATACGCGTGTCACATGTGTAGAAATAAGATCATATTTATCCAGCATTTTATCTGTGTAGTATCCACGCATATTACCGTATATTAAATCAAGATCTCCAAACCCCCAAAAAGTATATTCCTTTATATAGCTTTCAAATAAATAACCTAACATGGGTTTGATATCACAGAATTTGTAAGCATCGTCTGGATTAAAGTTTATCTTAAGTCGTTTACCAACAAAGACTGAAAACTCAGAAAAACTCATTTGAATCAGTTCAATATTTTCTGGTTGATTACTTAATTTTCCACTGTCAGTTATAAATTTCCAGTGAATTTCTTTATTCCATTTACAAGATTCTATAAAAAAATCTATCCAAAAAGGCCACTTCCCAAACCAAGTCACCAAGATAACAATGCGGTGCTTCATGATTAACTCTTATATTTATTTTTTAAAAAAGTTATTTTTCTAATTCAGATTTTTATTTTAGGTAGTATGTTCTGGAAAACTCCAGCTATAACGTCTGATGCCAAAGTAACGCTTTACTACTTTCTTTCTCAGTGGCAATTTAATCTCTTGCGCAATTTTCTTACCAATATGCTCAAAAGTAAAGTATGCCTCTGCATGCTTTTGTCCATTATCTGCTATTTTATCTGCAAGTAACTGGTCATTTCTGAGTAAATCTAGTTTAGATAGAAGCTCCTCAACAGACGAATACAGTACTATATTTTCCATATCTTTGAAACCTAATGCCTGGTTTTCTTCTTTCCCCTGATTCCAGGCAAACAATACACAACCACAAGCAATAGCTTCAAAGTTTTTTTGCATATACTCACCAAAACCAATATCTGCACTGATAAAAAAGCGTATGCAGTTCAGTAGCTCTTTGTACTCTTCAAAGGTATTTGTTTTTTTGATCAAAACTTGTTCATGCCTTTGCAGAGATTCTAAAAAAAATTTTCTTTGGCTATATGTACTGTGTTTAATGCTTCCAACAAATGCCAGTTCAATATTTCTTGTTTGATGCATATTGCACAAAAAATCACCATCATATCCCTTTGAAACAAAGCTAGCATCAACCCCCTCTGATTTGAGTTTTTTTGTTACCATTGCTCCGGAACTAATCACCCTGCTCCAAGGAAAATGGCGGTAGTACCTGCTAAATTTGCCTTTATACTTGCCGTTTATATAATTTTGAAAAGCATCATACTCAAGAATAACCAAATTAGGTACTGTCTGTATAAACTTTATTTGCTTTAGCTCTTTTTTAAAACGGATAAAAAACAGTATACGATCATAGACTGAAGTGTCTATGGATTTAAAATAGCGCTTAAGATTTGCCTGCTCTGAAGATGACATCCACCGTAAGTCACAGTGTTCAACATTTTTCGCAATAGCATTATAAAGACGATCAAATGCAGTTGTTCCGTGATCAGCCTGAACCAGAAAAAGTAATTTCATTAGATTAACCAGCCTTCTCAATTAACTGAACTGCAAAACGTAACGCCTCTCTGATAGTTGGGCACATATCACGATAGATATATTCAGCAAGACGTCCCTTAAAATAAAATTTTGGTGCTAGTTTTTTCGCTTTATTTTGATATTTATTAAATAACCATGATTTACCATCAGAGTCTCTAACAGGGTAATAAGCTTCCTTACCTCTACTCCAATTGGCTGGATACTCTTTGGTAATAATAGTCTTACCCTGATCAGGTAATACAGAAGTATATTCAAAGTGCTTATGCTCCAGAATACGAGTATAAGGAACATCTTGAGCAGTGTAATTGATTACCCCTGTTCCCTGATAATCATTAACTGTCAGCACGTGATGATCAAAAGTTAATGAGCGCCATTCAAGCTCGCCACACTTGTAATTAAAAAACTCATCAATACCGCCACTATAAACAACCACATTAGCTAGTTTATTCCAATAGTCTCGTTTATCTAAATAGTTTTGAGAAAGCCTGACTTCTACCCCCTCAAACAGCTTGTTAAAAAACTGTGTGTATCCTGCCGCCGGAATCCCCTGATAACGGTCATTAAAATAGTTATCATTATACGTATAACGTATAGGAAGTCTCTTAACAATCGATGCTGGCAACTCTTTAGGTGATCGTCCCCATTGTTTGGTTGTATATCCTTTTATAAAAATTTGATAAATATCCTTACCTACCTGAGACAATATCCACTCTTCCAGATTGGCCGGATTTTCACAAGGCACACATACAGCGTTAATTTTATCCCGTGCCTGTTGAGGATTCACTACACCATATAGTTGATTAAGTGTATTCATATTGATAGGAAAAGAATATATTTTTTCTTTATAGTTAACACGCACGCGGTTTGTATAGTTATTCATTTGGGTATAGTTGCAAATGAATTCCCATACCTTACTGTCACTGGTGTGCATAATGTGCGCACCATAGTAATGCACATTAATATCAGACATCTTCTTTGTATAACAGTTGCCTGCTATATGCGGTCGCTTATCAATCACTAATACTTTCTTTCCTGCATCTGTCAGCTTTCTGGCCAGAACAGCGTTATACAGGCCAGCTCCTACAAGAAGAAAATCATATATAGTTTCAGGCATTTTTATTCAACATATCCATCGTTTCTATAGCCAGCTGCTCATAACCTTTAAGAAATACCTTTGGAGAAAAGTGATCATTAAGCACTTGTCTGTTTAAATCTGATAAAGCCTTGATTTTTTCATCGTCTCTTGGAAGAACCAAGTCTTTTCCTGCTTGCATAAATATAATATTATTTTCCTTATTTATTTCAAGATTACCCCCTACCGGACTCAAAACAGGAATCAAACCAAAACTCATGGCTTCCAGAGAAGCTAAATCAAAAATAGAAACTCGGTGATGCATTAAATAAAAGACTGATGATTTATACAGAAAACCTACCTGATCTTGAGATATTCGATAATCAATATGCCTGAAATTATCTTCAAGACCATACTTTTTTACTTCGGCAATAATTTTTTCTTTTAATGCTCCTGATGTTCCACACAAGAGCCAATAATAATCCTGCTTAAAGTTAGTTAGTGTGGATAACTTTTCTGGAATAAGATCCACACCTTTTTGGTAGTTTAACGTTGAAACAGTCAATATTATTTTTTTATTAGACAGTTTCGAAACCAGGGTTTTAATTTCAGTCCCGGATGTTTGAGCTGTTATATAATTGCAACAATTATATAAGATACGACTTTTATCTTTCACCCTCTCTGCAAACGCCTCATCGAATGCAGATGAATTAAGGTAAGCATCCCTTGCCCCAATCGAAGGAAATCCAACCAGTAAACTTTGACCAAACGTTACGTATTCATAATCCTTTTCCCTGGTTACTTCATCAGGTGTAAACTCAGCACCAAAACCTTTAGCTTCATACAAAGGACTTCCTTGTCCATGATAAATCATCACCACACGACGATGATTGCTTAATAGCTCATAAGCGGCTGGTATATTGTGACAAATAAATATTGTGTTTTTATCATATTTTGTTAAAAGTTTTTTAATAAAAATATCTAGGTGATACTTCTTTCTTAATTTTCTCTTTCTGCCCTTTAAAAAAAATTTTTCGTATAGTCTGTTTTTGAAACTCTTACACTCAAACTCAACATGGAAGTCGCTTATTATCTTCAACTGCTGATTCCAATGTTTTAACAAAGCATTCACGCCCAATGATCCTCCACAAAAAGGACCTAAATCGGGGCCATAAGCAACAGAAACAAACCGCATATTAGTATTGCTCTCTTTTTTCTATTACCTCAGATGGCAATCGACTATTTTTAGATAAATTGATAACGCTTAACCCCCCTTTTTTAACCAGTTTAGTTATCACCTGAAATGAAGGTAGAATATGCCGTTCATAATGTTTCGATAGTGATGTTGGACGCGAATTTTTATTACTTTCGTAGAAACGAGCTGCTGTTCCCTGAGAAAGATCCATCCCTGCAATAGCAATATCCCTGTACCCAAGATGATATGCTACTTGTAATGCATGATAGGCTATAGTTCTTCCTCCAAAAATACCTTTTTGCAAATTTCGACTAAATCCAACTCTTCCAAACTGATTAGAAAAAGGGTTGTATGAACCATATTTAAAATCAGAATCAAACATATTTTTGAGACCAAAAATATGTTTTGGTCTTATTGGGCGATTGTAGTAACGATTGATTCGCTCAAGTAAAACCACCTTTTTATTCGCTAAAGCATTAACGTCATGACGGCAAATAAAGTCCAAACCTAGCGCACTGAAAAAACAAATATCGACTTTTTCAAGACCAGATAAAATATCATTCATTCGATTTTCGAAAAAATCAGCGTCATCAGCCACATAAAATGCATTTAGCTTCTTTTCATAGTATCTTTTTATAGACCCATTTACATATACTACTGATCCTGATTCTAATAAGCTATCATCGAAATGATTTAATGAGGGGCCTGATGTGAGAATATAACATTTGCCTTTAAATTTATTTAATAAATTTTCTGGCGACGTTAATGTTAATATAGCTTTCCCTTCAAAAAAAACGATCCTCCCATCTGAGGTATTTTCAATAGAAAATTCTGCGCTAAACTCGTTATGGTGCCTAAATTTATTTGACATTATCCTAGACCTCTCAAAAATCAGGTGCTGGTCCTATATGAAAAAAGCCAATAATAATATAATAGGCATTATATTATTTATCGAGATATCATATGTAAACTTGATTGATTATAAAATCCTCATATTATTGGGAACATTTTCGGTCCCATGAGAATGAAGGTGGTGTATGTGCAAGTTTACATCTTTCTAAAATTAATCAATAGTTTCAACAAAAAATATTTCATTTTCCTTAATCGCTTTACAAAAATACTCATTATCACCATATCTATTTATTGAACGACGCATAAAAATTGATTGCAGCCATTCACGTCGTTTTTTCTTCCAGCGTTTTTTAAATTTTAAATCATGCATCATTTCTAATGCATACACTTTATTTTTTTGCATGCACTTGCTCAGAGTGAGCGAATACAGCTTTTTCGATGAAGTAGATTCACCAAAATGTGGTGCAAGGCTGGCTATATTATGTTCTGAACCAAACGGATGCCTATTGGTATGTTTATAATGATTAGCATAATACAATAAATATTCTGGCTTGAATTTTATGTCTTCTAGGACTTGCTTTACTGCAATATGTGCATAGATATGATCTTCATGAGGATCCATATAGCGATCATTCATTACAATAACTTCGGGTTTTATTTGTGCAATCAGTGTTTTTAAATCATCAATCATTGCATGCCATGTTGCTTTACCATGTACATCAGAAGGTAAAACCTGATGGTTAAACTCTCTGAAACAACGGGTATCATTAATACCTGCTTGTAATGAAGATACACTTTGATCAGGATTATCATACATCGCCTTTAGCGTCATACAAAAATACCCGAGATTGATACATTTATCCTGAGGAACACCTCCCCATAAAGGCACAGCAATGCTGTCCCACGCTCTCAATCGCCCTTTTAGTATAGAAGCTTTTTCAATATCACTGTACACATGCTGAAAGGGTTCTGCGTGAATTTCTCCGGCAGTTAATGTAATAATATGCGTATCTGCCTGACTATATAGACCAAATGCAGCAATTTCAGCATCATCAGCATGCGGAGCTATAATAAGCACTTTCTTTTTAGTCAGATCAGGACAAGAAAAACCCAAAAATTTACAAGCTTGCTCTTTTACTGAACAACCTGAAAAACTCAGGGTAATATCACACGATGCACTGTCTTGATGATTATTAAAGTATGCTTGGACTGCAGCAGTTAAATTGATATAGCGCTGACCGTTTACACCTTTTTCAAAATACTGTTTATTTGTGTAACTCTGAGTAACTACTTCGACAAAGGGATCATAAAATTTGGCTGAAATGCCTGATATTAACTCAACAGAAAGCAACCATGTGTTCTGAAAACCTTCTTTATTCATTTGCTTGTCTAAAGATAAAGTTACTTTTTTTGACGCCGGAAGTTGTATATTTAATAGTGCATCTGGCTCAAGGTCATAGTAATAATCTTCTGATGGGTTATAGAAAACATGGTCAGATTTAAAAATATCGTTGAGAAGAAAAAGTATAACCCCAACAATAAATACCCAATATTGTCCATAACATATACACAAGACCACAATAATAGTGGCAAATAGCACTTTAATCTGATTACGCCTCTTTTTTCGAAGTAGGCGTTGGTTGTCTTTTGTTTTCATCTTTAATTATACTTTTATAAAAATCATTAAAATCAAACTATACCTTAAACACCTCAGATCGATAGCACCACATATCCTTATATTTCTTGTCAGATTTTCCAAAAGAATAACGAAGTTGTTTACCTTGACTATCAGCAAGATCGCTCAGCATTTTGGTATTCAGGTAACTCAATATACTACCGACACTCATTGACTGATACGCCGGATCAACCCCACCATTAATATATTCGGCACTTATCCACTTTGGCGACTGAGCCATCAACAGTTGTTGTACAGCAACCGGCTGATTATTCTGATTATACAAGACATGACCTGTATGTAAATGCCGTATATTAGTCAGCCATTCGGCAAGTCTTTCATATCCTTTAGGCTTGCGTCCATTCCAACGTTTGCCAAACAGATCAATATAAATACCGGCAAAGACTTCAGTAGAAAGTTCTTCTACCTTTTTGACATAACCACCAGCTTCTTCAAATAACCTCAGCTCACGACGCTGATTATATTTAAACTTTTTAGAAAAACGGTGTTCACTATTTGTGCCATAGTTTTTGACAAGACTTAAATAGTCGTCACCTTGTCGTTTAGAATTAATGATTTGCAAACGGTGAAGATCTGATAAAAACTGTACACGAAACCGCATTTTATACGTGTTCAATGGATTGAGAGGCAAAATATATTCAGAATTACCCATATCTATTACTTTGTTTTTACCTGCTTTACGGAGTGCAGACTTACTGCCACAAATATATTTACCCCACACAGGAATAACACCTGTCAGAATTCCTTTGTGTTCATAGCCTAAATAACGCAAAGGCATACTGGTCATATCAGACATTGTTTTTACAATCAGCGGATGTGTAATAACACTGCCACCAAAGCGTTGCCATGCCTGTTCATAGTCTGAAACATTTACCTCACAAAGACCATGTTCCCGCCAAACTCTAAATACATCCATTATTGTTTTATACTAATTTACCATCTCTTTAAGAAAAGGCAGATTCCAAAACTGCCGACGAACAGACTCATCTGAAAACTTATGCTCAACCCTTGCAAGCATCACCTCTGTCTGCTTGAGCGACTGGTTTACCAAGGCTTTTGCCCGTGACAACATATGTTTGGCCAGTTGCTCAACATCGCCCTGCGAAAACAACAAGCCGGTTTCACCTATAACTTCCGGCGCACCACCACAATCAGAGGAAATTACCGGAACGCCGGCAACCATAGCTTCCAATAACACCATGCCAAACGGTTCTCGATCAGAACTTAACACAAAACAGTCAAACGCTTTGAAATATTTTGAAACATCCGGCACTTTACCTGTAAAAATCACAGCATCTTGCAGACCTAAAGCTTTTGCCTGATTTTTTAGCGAATGTTCTAAACGACCCGTACCTACAATCATTAATTTATAATAAGGAGATTGTTTAAAAATTTTGGCAAACGCTTTCAATAATGTGCTCTGATCTTTATCTGGGTGCAATCGGCCTACGTTAGCAAAAACAATATCTTTTGCTGCTAATCCCAGTATTTGGCGTGCTTCTTTTCGAGGCACAAGGCCTGAAATTGCCTCTTTTACATTGATACGGTTATAGAGTGTGCAAACAGCGCTTTGTTCAAACTTTGGTAATGATTTTTGTATATCGTCACGCACTGCATCCGAGACACCCAATAATCGAAGTGTTTTCCTATGCCTGTACGCATGCCACCGTCTGCTTAAACGTTTATAATCACCAAAGGCGTGATGTATACCAATCACATATAATCCTTTAATATGGTTGGCAATATACACAGGTTTAAATCGATGACAAAGCGCAAAAGCAAAATCATATAACAAACATATTTCTTTTAATTGCTTTATCTGTTTGCGCTTTAGCCCCCGTACGTCTTTTGATGTGTTTTCCAAAAAAATCACCTCACCTCCCACCAGTGATGCAACCTTTGGCTCTTTGATACCTGTTAAAAACACCGTTATCACTTCATAGGGTGAATTATCAAACAGCGCCACATATTGCCTTGCTACATCAGCAAAAGGTATGCCATAGCTATGGCAAAACTGTAATATTTTCTTTTTTTTAGCCATAGACCATTGAAAACTTATAAAAGATTAACACCAAATTTACGCACTATATCAATACAAAACCCAAAACACATCATGATAATAACAACACTCAGCCCGATGGATGGCAAAAAAGGAACCCTAGCGATTACTTTGCTTTACCACTTAAGACACCACAATAATAACTAATGAGGTAATAATGTGTTTAAGAATAAGTAGCTTAAAAACTTTTTTCTATTTCTTTTCAGGTATCAGTTTGAGTTGTCTACAAAAAAACGTTGATGTGCAAACACAGGCATGTTTTTACGAATTTCTGTTAATTCATCCAAGTTAACCTCTGCAAACGCCACACCTTCGCCCTGCTTGGTCAAAGCTAGTGTTTCACCCCATGGAGACATTACACAACTGTGACCAAAAGTTTCACGACTGTCAGAATGTTTTCCGCCTTGATTGGCACCTAGCACATAGCACTGATTTTCTATCGCCCGTGCTTTTAATAGTGGCATCCAATGCACACCTGTCATTTTAGTAAACGCCGCCGGTATAACAATAATGTCTACATGTTGCTGAAACAAAATTCGAAACATTTCCGGAAAACGCAGATCATAACAAACAGCCAGACCTATTCGACCAAGAGGCGTATCAACACAGACTATATCCTTACCTGGCTGGTATGTTTCAGACTCTCTGTAAGCACCTATTGCATCGCTCACGTCTACATCAAACAGATGTATTTTATTGTAACGAGCAATATTATTACCTGAATCATCATATAAAAAACAAACAGAAAAAGGCCTGTTATCATCATCAGAATCACTCACAGGAATAGTACCACCCACCAGATAAACGCCATATTTTTTTGCCATAAAAGACAATTTCTGACGCACTCCTCCCTGACCCGTTGCCTCAGCGATACCCGTGACTGACTGATCCTTCACACCAAATAAGGCAAAGCATTCCGGCAAAACTACCAACCGTGCACCATGCAATGCAGCCTGACAAATAAGTTTTTCAGCCGCGGCAAGGTTGGGCTCTATTTTATCACAGCTTATCATTTGAATGGTGGCTACTATATAGCTTTTCATTTATCTGCTCTGACCTCACCTGCACAAACATGTATATCCCGTAGATATTGATTTATTCCATTGTCACTCAAACAGGCTTAACAAACTCTGGAAATTCACCCTTGACCACAAGAATATCTTCCATAATTAAATATTGAAGGTCTGATCCATAAAACATATTTAAAGCATCCTCCGGTGTACAAACAACCGGTTCACCCCGACGATTAAGAGACGTATTTAAAACTACTTCATTGCCTGTTAGTTTGCCCAGTTCCTGAACCAGTTTATAATACCGCGGATTTGCCGCAGGGTTGATAACCTGCGCTCTTGAAGTTCCATCCTCATGTACCACCTCCGGCACACGGGTTTTCCATTCATCATTCACTTCGAACGTAAACGTCATAAATGGAGCAGGGTGATCAACTTTAAACATTTCCTTCGCCGCTTTAGCCGACATGCTCGGACAGAAAGGACGCCAGCGTTCTCGAAATTTGATTTGCTCATTAATACGGTCAGCAACACCTTTAATGCTTGGGCAACCAACAATACTACGTCCACCCAAGGCACGAGGACCAAATTCCATACGTCCCTGAAACCAGGCAACAGGGTTTCCTTCTGCTAATATCTTTGCAATGGTTTCAGGCACATCCCGAATCTGCATAAACTGCGGTTTGTCTTTATGCGTTTTACAAGCCGTTGTCACCTGTTCATTAGTATAGGCATGCCCAAGATAAACATGTTCCATTTTTTCAACAGGCACTCCACGCCGCTCAGAAGCAAACGATGCAGCTCCAATAGCAGTTCCTGAATCACTTGCCGCCGGCTGAACAAATAATTCTTTAACTTCTGGTCGAGAAATGATTTTTTGATTTAGCTTAACGTTTAACGCACCACCACCTGCAAAAGCTATCTTGCCTGTTTCTTTAATAATATCACCTAAATAATAATCCATTAACTTCAGCACAGTATCTTCATAAAGCTTTTGAATAGCCGCTGCATAATGAATATAAGGGTCATCTGCAATATCACCAATACGTCTTGGACCTAACCATCTGGGTAATTTCGGGGTAAAATAAAAACCTCTGCCGTTCTCTTTGTAACGTCGTAACCCTATCACATTAACAAGGTCAGTATTAACCTGAAAAGATTTACCATTACATTCGATTAAACGAGAAAGATCATATTTATCCGGATCACCATACGGCGCCATACCCATGACTTTATATTCTCCATCAAGCATATCAAAGCCAAGATATTCGGTAACTGCACCATATAAACCACCTAATGAATCAGGATCATAAAACTCTTTCAACTTGTGAATTTTACCCTTTTCTCCATAACCGAAGAAAGTAGTTGCATATTCACCTTTACCATCTACACCCATAATGGCTGTTTTTTCTTTGAATCCACTCAAATGATATGCGCTGGATGCATGAGCAAGATGGTGCTCTACAGACTCAAATTGAAAGTCTCCCCAGCAAAAACCAAGCTGTTCTAACATAGACCTTATTTCACCCACAAAACGACGGTAACGGCGATTACCATTGAATAAGGCATCTAATGCTCGATCTGGTGCATACCAATATCTCTTTGCATAATGCCATCTTGCTTTAGAATTAAGGCTTATTTCAGCCATAGGCACAGCAACAACATCTACATCTTTTGGCGTAATGCCTGCCTGAGCCAACACAAAGCTTGTAGATTCCAGTGGCATTTTACCTTTAGCATGTTTATCACGAATAATACGTTCTTCTTCGACAGCTGCAACTAACTTGCCGTCGATATAAAGTGCTGCGGAAGGGTCATGGCTAATAGCGCCAGACAAACCAAGAATTATCATGAATTTTACCTGGTAAAAAAAATGTTTCTGAAAACTTTATCTGTTGAAATAATACGTTTAAACAGGTTATGCCAAACATTGCAATAAGCTTAACAATCTAACGGCTCTGAAACAGCTCCATAACATAGGGGTTTTCGTGCCAGTTTTGCATGAATCGTGAAGTATCTTGCTTCCAAAAAGGCTGATATACGTCAAAGTTTTTATATGATTTCATACTATCAAGGTCAATTAAATAAACTTTACTATCATGCACAATAAAATTAGTAGCTTTAAGATCTCCATGAGAAATATAAGAGCGTTCCAGACTTAATAAGTAATCTTTGACCATTCTGACAATGACTTCTTCATCTTCAGGCCATGCTTTACTGTCAAAATAATTGATCAGCTGAATGCCCGGGATATATTGTGTAATAACATAACTGCAAGTGACGAATGAGCCGATTTTTTTTTCCACTAGAGCTAACGGCTCGGGTGTTTCTATATCAATCATCTTAAGCATCCATGCACTGACCCATGAATTTTTTGCTCTCGATTTTTTGAGCATTCTTAACCAACTAAAACATTTTGTACTTTTATAACGTTTAACAATTACCTTCTGGCCATTTTTCATTTTAACAACAGAAACGGTATTTGTTTTCCCTGTTTTAATTAATTGTCCTGAGGCTATTGACTCATCAAGCGTCTCTAGCAAACAGGACAAATCACTTGACTTTTTATGTCGATTAACCACCTGAAAGTAAAAAAATGTTTTCCTCGCACTAAAGTCGCTACAAGTGCGAAGCGTTTTCTTTAAATAGCGTTCCCGCCACTTTCGCCACTTGTGTATTTTTTCCAGTAGATTTTCAACCTTTACTCTTCCGTATTCTGGAATAAAGCTCGTAAGAGCCAAGTACAATTTATGCACAAATTTTTCATGCCTTGGAGCCAATATTGAAAGAAACAGTGTAAAATTATCCAAAGCTTTGCTTCTCGATAACTTGGTTCTCGAAACAGAAACACCACCGCCGTCAATGATCCAAACGGCCTGATCTTTTATAAGCATGTTATCTAAATGGATATCTGACGGAAAAACACCTGACTTATATAGCTGACCTAACATGCGGGTAATACGATATAACCATACCAGTCGCTGATTATCTGCCATCGGTTCTTTCCATAGTCTGTCAAAAGGGATGGAGTCTTCGAGATAGCGAGTAACGATAACCCAGAATTTATCCTTCAGTTTTTCACTGTTTGTTGAGATATTCTCTGCTTTAATAACAACATCATCAGCGTTGACTTTGCAATGAAACAACAAATCAGGTGTACTCACACCTGCTTTTTGAAAACCTTTCAGCCCTTTATATTCTCTTAAGTAATCACGGTGGCCATGTCGGCCAAAAAAACATTTAATAACAACCAGTCTGTCATCAAAAGTTCCTTTAAATACAGCTCTTTTTTGTGGCAAGTGCCTGAGTAATTCCAAACAGACCAGACCACCAAGTCGACTGGTTATAGTGATAGGCAACGCATCAATTGTCGCTGACAGATTCAATCACGCCCCCTAAAATAATTAACAATTTTTTTGATAGTTTTTTTATCATTATCAGACAATTTTTCTATCTGTTGATAGGTTTTATAAAATCGCAAACGCACTGTGGAAGACAAACATTTATGAGCCAGTTTATCAAGACAGGCAAGATCTTTTATTTTTTTATCTGTAAAAAATGGCAGTCGCCATATACTTCCTGAAGGGCAATCAATAAAGTACACCATAGGATCATCTATATCTGTTGTTACCAAAATATTACGCCATTTCAAGTCATTGTGTATAAAGCAATGACTATGCATGGTTCTCGTAGCATCAGCTACTTGTTTTGCAATATTTAATACCCATTTTTTGTTTTTTAGCAAAGAGCTGTTTTGGTAAAATAGCTCACTTAACGAAAATGTATTTCTAAGCTCTTCTGTAATTAAAGCTCCACGTAAAGAACGACTAAAAAAGTATGTTTCACCATAAGCTACAACAGGTGCCGAAGGAATCTTCCACTGATGAAATAAAAGCAGATTTCTCCATTCCCCTCTTATACGACTAATACCTAACCAGCTACGCAAACCTTTGGTACAAAAATAACGTTTAACATAAAATGCCATTTCACCCAATGTTACTTTAATTACTTCACTTTCAGAGTCAGATGTAATTCGTTTTCCTTCATTAAACAACATTGTCTTATTGATTGTATTAAACACTCCAGCGACTTCCTTTTGCTGATACTCAGGTGTAATCATCCATCGACTTTTAGTCCACATAAATAACTGCTTACTTCATCCGTTAATTAAAATCACACATTAATAACCCAAAAATCTTTAATCCTATATACACTATGCCCTTTGTTATATTAACTTCAGCATTCATTTATCCTGAGTACTAATTTATTTATCCTGAGTACTAGATAGTTCAACCCATCAGGATTTTCAACAGGTTCCGATCTGAAAAGAATAAATCATTCTAAATTGAATCTCCTTTTCGCTGCTTTCGCTCATACATAGTATTTGATTTTTTTTGTGATTTTGTCCACAACCATTCGTAGCAAACAAAAGCCTGTCTTAAAGGTAAGTTGGTATAAGCACATACAAATCGATAAAAATCTCTCTGTGTTAAACCAATATCCATGGCTGAAAACCATAAAGATGCAATATCTTTTATTACCCATCGCTTTGGTGTCACATTTCTTATCTGTGCACGGTGCAGATCAATCAACCACAACATCAATTTATCTGAATCAATGCTATCTTTACCCACCGGAATGTGTAAAAGAAAATGACAAATATAATAGTCCCTGTGATTAATTCCATTATCATGCATGTTTTTGCTGATAGCTGCAACTTGTTGAATCAAGCGTTGTTTCAATAGAAATGCCGGTGGTCTTTGTTTCCAGCCAAGAGTTAAATCTTCTAGGCTGATTGTATCCGTTAGTTCTCGAGTAATAATAAAAGATTTTTGATGCGCAGGGTTTATCCCCTTTTTACCAAACCCTGAAATATGCATCGTATCTACATTAATCTCCTCAAGTTTTTTAATCGCTTTATACTCATCCTGAGCCCCTAATACAGGTCGTCTGAAACGTAATAAATTATCAATAATCTCCAGCCAGCCAACACCTTTGTGAAACTTTAAAAAATAAGGCTTTCCCCTGCAAATAAAACGCAGAGTTTTTCGTGCTTCCAGCGACCGGAATATTTCACCATCAATTGATTCCAGCTCTGTAAATGGATCCTTATTCATCCATAACCGTTTAAATGGTTCTTCTAAATAAAGCACGCTTATCCCAACTGTTTTTTACTTTTAAGATGAGCTTCTATAAAATCGGCAACTTTTTCCGGCATGCTATATAAATCTGCTTTATCAGCAAAATCTAACGCATTATCTATCCACTTTTGCCTCTGTTTACTTGTAAGCATCTCTCTCAATTGATGGCTAAATATCTGCTGATCAAATGGTGATGGTGTTACCAGTCCAGCATCAGCTTCTTTAATATAATGAGCATAACCACATACATCTGTACATAAAACAGGCAACCCTGCAGTTACTGCCTCAAGCAATACCGTACCCGTATTCTCATTATAGGCTGGATGTACCAACACATCAGCACCTTGTAACAGTGAAGGAACATCGTCCATGCCGGAAAAGAAAACAACCTGATTCGCAATACCCAAACGTTTTGCCTGCCGTTTAAAAGCATCTGGATTGTCCTTGCCAACAACAAAAAAGCAAACTGTTTCTCGCAAAGGTTTCTCAAGGGAAGCAATAGCATTCAGTGCACGATCCAACCCCTTGGTTATAAAGCCAGAGCCGAGCAAAACCAGAAGCTTCTGCTGATCATTGATTTGATATTTTTCTCTAAAGTTTCTACGCCTTATGTGAGCATCATGACCACGTTTTCTGTCTGTTGCTACACCCGGTGGCAACAAATGCATTCTTTTTGGCTGAGTACCATAATATTTAATAAAAAGCTCTTTTTGTACATCAGAAATTAATAAAATTTCTGATGTAGACTCACTGGAAAATACTGCATTTTCATAGGCTGAAAAATGCTTATATCGACGCCCATAATGATAGAGCTTTCCTCTTAATGTTTTAGCCTTGTGCTCATAGCAGGTATCTGCAGCATAATATATGTCAATACCAGGCATTTTGTTAAACCCAATAACAATATCTGCGGCTTCCATCAACAGCGTTTTTTTTACCCAATCATAAAATTTTTCGTTACGGCGACAAGCTGAAAAAGCAAATGGGTGATGAATATTAACCTTAAAACCTTGTGGAATATCACCTTCCCAGCTCATTGTATATACCGTTATCTTATACCCTCTGGCCTGACAACTTTGAGCAATCCGAAGAAAATCACGCTGCAATCCTCCAAAAGGGAAAAACTTGTATAAAACAAAAGCAATTTCCATTACTGCATCGCAATCTGATTAGCAGAAGCCGGTATAATGCTTTCAAGCGCACTCCACACACATTCAGGTGTCAACGGCCTGAATATTTTAGGAGAAACATTACGCATACAACCGGCATCTCCCTCAGCCAATGTTAAATGCAACTGCTTTGAACCATAAGTACCTACTTTAACCGGACTTGTTGGTCCATAAAGTGATATTCCAGGGATATTAAGTGCAGCGGTTAAATGACCCAACCCGCTATCTACGGATACCACACCACTCATGGTTGAAATTAACACAGCTATAGTGGCAAGATTTAACCGTGGAAGCGTATAAACATTCTGACCTGATCTGGCAATAGTCTCAGCTCGTAGCTTTTCTTTTTCATTACCCCACAACAGATATACCACAAAACCACTGCTATCTGCTTTTGTTGCAAGGTCACACCAATAATCGATAGGCCAGTGTTTGTCAGGCCGTGTGGTTCCATGAAGAAATAATAATGCAGGCTTGCCTTGATTCTCCTGTACAATATCCGGCAATACCATATGCCCAAATTGTTCACGATCAAGATTATACTGTCCTTTACTTTCAGGCATAATATAGCCAAGTGATTGCGCAAACAGTTTCCTTACCCGTTCTACTGCATGTTGTTCCCAGCTTACTTTATGGGGGTGCGTATAAAACCGGCTGGCAAAAGGTTCTCTGACCGAACACTTATCTAATCCATGCACTGGTGCAGAAATATAACGTGTCAGGAAAGCACTTTTAAGCAGACCTTGCGCATCAATCACACAATCATACTTTTTCTTCTTTAGTGTGCTTTTAAATTGTTTCCACTCACCACTTTTCCATGTACGGTATAACTGCTTGCTCCATCGGCGTAGAGCAATGGGAATTACGTCACTCACAGCCGAATGCCAGGAAGGAATCTCAACAAAAGACTCTTCTACTACCCAATCAAATTTAATGCAAGGTATAGCCGTTGCTGCATCAGTCAATGCGGGCAATGTATGAATTACATCTCCTAATGAACTGGTTTTAATGACGAGAACTTTCACAAACTTACGCTCTCTGAAGTTTTAATATTCACAGACTCTCCTACCAACTGTGCAAGAGCATCAATCACTCTCGCTGGTTCAAGTTTCTCAAGGCAGTTCAAGTGGTGTAAAGGGCACTCACGCTTAAAACAAGGACTACAATCTAGCCCTAGCCTTAAAATGATTTTATTTTCATTAAGAGGCGGCGTGAATGCAGGTGATGAAGAGCCGTAAACCGCCACAAGATTAAGCTTTAACGCTGCCGAAATATGCATTAATCCAGAATCATTACTGACTACAGCATCTGTAAGAGAAAGTAAATCTATAGCATCGCCCAGTGATGTTTTTCCTGCCAGATTATATGCTTGTTTCTGTTGTTCTATTGGTAAATATTCTTTAATAGCCTCCACTACTGTTATATCTTTTTGAGAGCCAAACATCCAAACTTGCCAGCCCTTCTTTATGTAATCACTTGCCACTACCGAATAGTGCCTCTCTGGCCACCTTTTTGCAGGACCAAATTCAGCACCGGGGCACAGTGCCAGTATAGGTCTATCTGTTATTAACTGAAAACGTTGTTTAGCTTGTTCAGCATTACTTTTATCTGCCACCAGGCTGGGAACTGGTAATTGATCTGGTAGTGACTGTCCTCCAGAAAGTGCCAGGGCTGCAAACTGCTCGGTCATCAGGGGATAATGCTGTTTGCTCAACTTTCGAATATCATTGAGAAGACCGTACCTGAATTCACCTTTCCATCCTGTTCTCACTGGTATTTTTGCCCAAAAAGGTACCAACGCAGATTTGAAAGAATTTGGCAACAAAATAGCCTGATCATACTTACTTTCTACAAGTGATCTACCAAAACGAAACCGTTTCTTTAACGCCAGTTCACCATGCGTAACAGGTAACGTTAATCCTCTTGATATTTCAGGCATGCGAGCCAATAGTGGCTGACTCCAACCAGGAGCAATCACATCAATCATAGCTTCTGGCATCAGCTGTTTCAAAAGCCTGAACAACACCTGAGCCATAACCATATCACCTACCCATGAAGGCCCAACAATTAAATATTTCACAACATTTATCTTTTCTCAATAACTTAAATCTATAAGTTTTTGTCTAGGCTTAAAACCAATATTTAAGCACGCTACCGCCTATCAAAACCTATGAATAGGATCGACAGTTATAACAGTTTTTTGCTGTCACATACAAAATTTGGGATAATTATACGCATTTTCAACCCATAAAACAGGCGAAATAAATAAAAAGACGATACAAATAAAGAGTTAGCCATACAATTTTTCTTGTGCATGAACAGACCGTTGTATCAGTAGCCTATACTCCCATTGTTTTGGAATCTAAGTAAATAATACCAATGTATAGATTTATACTATATGAGACTCAGACAACCTCCTGCTTGAGTTGTTCAACCCAGTACTACCAACTAACAGATAATACTCACGGAAAACAATGAGTCAAAAAGTGTCCAACGTATTGTTAAAGCTGAAGTAAAGAGTAATAGCCAACCAGCGATTGCGAAGCGCTTCAACACATAACAGCATAAAGAGGGGTTTTCTTATTTTGGACGCACTCCTCCTATTAACCATGCAGAAATTGCCAATTCTTATACTCCTTAGCGTAATCAGCGTACTGATCTTTCTCAGACTTTCCAAAAGTCTGTCTGATGAGGTTCATGGGCTTTCTGCAAAAGAGGCAGCATAAGGGATTGATCCCTCAGCTTTGCTCATACAGGCCAACAAAAGTGATCTGTTTGGGTTTTCCCACCTTCTGATTAAGCAGTTGAAAGACCTTCGGCAGAAGCTTTCCTCTGACCCAGTTTGCCAAGAAACCAAAATAGCGAATCATACAAAAGCCTTTTTCCGGGACATGCTGCAGCAAGCGTTGCAGAAACTCATCCGGCGAACAGACACAGCGCTTATGCTGCCCATCATGGTGGTCGCAATAGTTGAAGACCACCTTCTCATCATTTTCAAACAGGATACGTGATACGGCCAGATGGCGTTTCAGGTAACGGCCCAGATAGTCAATGATCTTTTTGTGTTGCTTCTCCGGTTTTGAAGTTCTTACATGCCAGTGCTTACTGTATTGCCGGTTTGAAAAGTCAGCGGTGGTCTCTGTGCTGTCTTTCATGGCAGCAGGCAGGATGAGCGTATCTTTGTGCTTTCTTAACAGAGCAATGACATCCCGGCGCCATTGTCTCATCAGGGTTTCAGCATGAAAGGTACACGGTTTCTAGGTATTCTCTTTAGTACTGCCACCAAAAGTGACGGACAGGTGAATGTGCACATTACCTTTTAAGTCCCTGCCGGCCGTATGAATGACGGCAAAGATCCCTACGGTAATGCTTTTCTTTTTCGCTTTTTTGAGAATACCTTTGGTGGCCAGTTTAAACAGCGCACTTTGCAGCTTGCGGTTAGCCATAAAGACCGGCCATAGCTCATCAGGCATAGTGAAGGTAACATGCTGCCATTCAATATCCGGCAGTGTCTCACGCTGGTCTTCAATCCATTGATCAGTAGTTTTCTTACCACAGGAACTGCAGGAGCGACTGCCACAGGTTTTGCAAATATAAGTGCAGACGGAACGGCAATCACAGCCGTACTCAAAATAACCCATCTTTTTAGTGCCGCAGGTCATAATACAGGCAATCACATCTTTGACTGCCTAGCGTACCTTCTCATCATGAATCAGTTTAAAATAACGCTTAGCCCGATGAAGGATGTTTTTCAGGTTATTACTTATCTGGGTGGCCACGGTGACAACCCATGCAGATCACAGGCGGTGGCTAAATCAAATTTTTACAGCCGTGGCAGAAGTTCACGCTCACATATTTCCTGCTATCAGGATAGAGTTTCCAGAGGGCTTGCCAGAACTGCTCAGTCAGCCACTCACCCTGTATAAATTCATGACGTATATTCTGGTAGGGTTCCTTTTCATCTCTGGCCACCTTACGCAGGGCATTTCTGACCATCTTAGAATGTGAAGGGGGTGTGATTATACATAACTATCAGGCTACAGTGCGGTAAAAGCTGTATTGTAAGAATAACAAGGCTATAGTGGCAAGCGCTGGCTGGCAGCATTAACTTTTAACTTCGAGACGGCACTCAAGCCGCCGACAAAGAAGGCCACTTTAACCTAAATATTTTCTTACCGGGCCATAAATAACGTTGCGCCTTTTTGTTTGGGGAATAAACACAACATGGTATTTACAATTCCAGTGAGTATGAGTCAGACTCTTGTAATCTCGCATTTGTTCTTCCTTCTTTTACTCTTGGTCGAGCAAAAGAAGGTACCCATACCTCTGTATAGCTAAAACCTTTGTGAGTCTCCCAGCAGAGCTGGGGGTTTGCCCATGATTAATTACGATTCCATCCGGAAAGAGCCATCAAATATTAACTTCCCATACTCTTTTTAGGTAAAGATGTCTTCCAAAACCAAACTTATTAGTGAATGTTATATATCGAGGAGAGGTTCTTTGCCAGGCGCTTGCTGTAACGTTATCCGTAAAATAGCCCTTAGTTACAAAGGCTATATGGCCACTGCCACCAGCTCTTATGTTCGAACCCGAGAAAACATACGCTCCCTTCGTGTAGGAACTCATAGCTTCATTGATATTTCTTCCGTAAGCAGCCCGTATTCTCTTAAGTTGTGGCATAGATTCAAGGATTCTGAGCCTTCCATGAATGCCATCAAGCCCAGCATACTTGCTGTTTTGCTCACTAAGTTTATGATTATTACGCTTTATCTCAGAGAGATAATTGTCGAGATCTTCGTCTGTAAAGGAAGGGTCTTCTTTTACCAAAAACATAAACAGATTGCGAAACATAGCATGTTGGCAACACCCTCGGGGAAAGTTCTCTTCAAAAAAATCACTAATATAGGATGTTAGTCTTTCCACCCTACCAGCCTCAGTCTCAGTCTCAGTCTCAGCTTCTGTTTCTGCACCTGCTTCTTCTGCTCCTTCTCCTGCTCCTTCTCCTGCTCCTTCTCCTGCTCCTTCTGCTGCTCCTGCTCCTGCTTCTGCAGGCGTACCGCCCCTTCTAGCCATTCCAAGCCCTCCCACAACAGCTAAACCAATCGAAATATAGGTTAAGATATCAACGGCCTGACCATTGCCAGGAGCGGCATAATGCATAATTGTCGCGGCAGTGCCTCCGACTGTTGCGGTGATGACGGCTGCTGCTCGTGCAACAGCGAACGCCTTACTTATTGCACTGGCCGCGGAAGCAAGACTAGCAGAAGCCTCACCTACCGCTAGAGCAGAACCGGCAACAGCTGACGCAAATCCTATAATTACTGCACCTACAGCTAAATTCTGAGCTGTCCTGTTGTGCCCCTGATTAGCTTCTATATGAGCAGCAATGGAAAGCGAACCTGATATAATCGAACCAACACCGGCTGCGATCATCAATGGATTCCCTGTCACGACTCCACCAACGGTCAGTGCTATACCGCCAATAATAGCCAGGCCATCCATTATCCATCTCAGAACGGACGACATATGTCCGGACGGATCCCCGTACATCACCGGGTTATTTTTCGCAAAAATATAGCCGTTAAACCCGCCTTTTCCGAACGGTGAGGCACTGTCCATACTCATAAAACGCCGCATCACCGGATTATAGGCACGGTGGTATCCCTGCCCTAAAAACTGATAACCGCTGGCCGGATCTTTTAACTCACCATCAAAACCCCAGAGATTCTGCTGTACCAACGGGGTAACCTCTCCTGACTCCGTCTTTGGTGCACTGCCTGCATTGCCTTCAATTCCGTACGGTGTATACAGATGTGAATAACCCAGGCTGACCTTACCCGCTGAATCAACCAGTACCTCACTCAATACACTGCCGCTCTGGTCAGTAATCGCATAATGCGTTGTGCCGTCCGGCATGATTTCGCCAATACGTCCGGCTGCATACAACACAGTCGTAGTCTTCCCTCCCTGCTGCAAGGCACTCAATCCTAAGGCACCGTATTCAAAATATAACGGCGCCTGACTCGGTGCACTTTCTCTGACCTGAACATGCGCCCCGTTATACAGATAATGGACGGTGCCTTGTTTAGTATTGACACTGGCCATCTGATCAAAGGGGGTATAGGTGATGAGCTGATTGTGTTCGTTGGTGGTAATATTTCCGTCGTTATCATAGCGCAAAGTGGCACTCTGTCCGTAGGCAGAATTACTGTTCGTATAATTGCGCAACCGTATGGGATCTGTATTGTCAAAGTGATAGGTGGTAGTGTTTGTCTGTGGCCCTTTCGTACTCATCACATCCGTGGCCACTGTTTTAATGTTGTTCCATTCATCAAACGTATAATGCTGATCTTTAATGGTATTGCCTATATTATCCTTCGGACACAGTGAGCCGTTGCAGGTATAGTTCAGAAGATTGTTGATACTGTCATATTGATACTGCTCTGTGGTACTTGTTCCACCTGAAGAACGCACTCTTGAAGTCAAATCACCGTCCTGCAAATAATGGAACTGATAGTCCGCTACTTGGTTTAAGTGATTATCCTGCATCACCCCAGTTTGATACGCCGATAACTGCCCCAGAGTATTGTAGGTATAGGCGGTTTTAACCGGCCCTTTCTCTGACTGGATAAGACGACCGGCCAGATCATAGGTAAAGCTTGCCAGTTTCTTACCTTGGCGATCCACACTGCTCAGTTGTCCTAACGCATCATAATGATATAACGCCTGCTGCTGTCCCTGACGGGTGATACTGATTGGCCGCCCGGCCTGCGTATACTGGTAATCTTCGGTAAAGGCGGGCAGGGTATCACCGGTTATCGCACCGGTGGTATTAGTAGATAACTGCAATAACCGACCGTTAACCGCATACTGGTAATCTGTTGTACCGGTTTTATCCTGACGGCTAATCAGTGCATTAGTCACCGGATCATAAGACAGCGTCACCTTGTCTTCTGGGTGATCGGCGACTGATTGAGTAATCACATCACCCCAGTCGTTATATGTATAGTGCATATGCGCACCATTGGGTGTTGTATAATCGGTGAGCTCACCCACTTTGTTATACGTATAGTGCCAACTGTGGCCCAGAACGTCTTTGCTCTCGGTCAGCCGGTTAAAGGCATCATACACCCGCTGTCCCAGTGTCACGTCCTTGCCAGAGGTGGCATTACCCACCGTAATAAGGTTGTTATTGATGTCATAGTGATAGGTCTGTACCGCACCGTTTGGCAGTGTTTTGCTGACCATTCTCCCTTGTGCATCATAACTATAATGCGTCACATGACCGTCAGTGTCCGTGGACGTTAACGCCTGATGTGCCGCATTATAGGTGGTATAACCGGCGTTATACCAAGCTTTGGCTGCAATGGCACGGCGCAGCCATCCCTGCAGCCAAGCGGTGTCAAAGGGTTTACCCCCAGCAATATCGCTAGAAAGATGTGCCTGAAGCTCACTTTTCAGGTCACCGGTATAAAGTGGTTGCCCTTTATCATTGGTGATGGCCGGATCCAGACTGAACAGATAAGTGGCGACCTTGTCCCCCCGGGCATCCGTCTGGCTGACGGATAAATGCCGTGCTTGGCAGGCATGTGCAACACCATTGACCGTACACAGACTCGTACCGCTCGCCATGGCATCTGCCGGCACCAACGCATAGCCATAACTGCGACGTGTCAGCGCATCCACTCCGACGATGCCGGCCTGACCTTTGAAATTCGACTTACCAATGAAGCGCCCTAAGGCATCATAATGATATGCGGTTGTAAAACGTTGTAGCTTACCCGCTTCATTGGTGTCATACGTTGTCTTCTGAGCAATCTTTCCATTGGTATTGTAGCTTTGTGATGACACTGTATCCCAACTGCCTGGCACCGCCTTACCCTGACTGTTCACATGCTCAGTCTGAGCCGTTAATACCCGTCCTGCACCATCATACGTCTTCCGGGCCTGATAACCGTTATTCGCGGTCATCGTCATACTATTACCCCCAGCACCGTACTGATAGGTATAACTTTCAACCTGCGAATGACTGGTGCCATAATCAGACACTACTTTGATAATCCGTCCCAGCGCATCATACGCACAGGCGGTTTTATTACCCAGCGCATCCACTCTCATCAGTGTCTGCCCTGTCGCCACGCTAGTGTAGGTCTTAATCACTGGCGTTGTAATACCACTTTTTACCGCGGTTATCTGCGCACTTTTAATGTTGACCGGAAATTGTTTACCCCACAATGTCAGCTGCTGATTATCGCTATAGGTCATCGACTTATTAAGCGAATTAGCCGTGCTCGCTACATTAGTCAGAGCCATTGCACTTGGCATACCGTAATCCGGTTGCGTTTGCATGTGATCAAAAGTCAATGACTCGGTTATTCTTTTTGTCCAAACGCTGGGGGTTTTCTGATATAGCATGGTAGTGGTGGCAGGCTGCACCATCCCCACCGGCATGGCTTTATCTTTTGAAGGCAATATCTGCCAGCTGATCTTCGTTTGGGTTGGTAGTACTGCTGGGGTGCCCGGTAACATCGCCGGTGTAGTCGTCTGCGTGGTGAGATTGTTCACAAACCCATTGGCATCTGCTGGGGCATACTGGTTAGTAATGACGGCACCGTCAGTTTTCGTTGTGTTTAACAGATTACCCTGATTATCGTACACATAGCTGGTACTATGCACCACCGGCGCAAGGGTCTGTTCGCTCAGTTTCCCCGTATCGGCAGAAGGACCACCATAAGCCTTAGTGGTAATCTTTGTAGCCAAAGAATAGTTGGCCGGCAGTGAACTTATTGTGCTGTTCAGCCAGTTCGGATACTGATAGTCCACCTCACTGATCAGTCTCTGTGAACCAGGTGAGTAAAGCTTTTGGTTCAAAATTAGATGGTATTTATTGTACGTGGTGACCGCACTTGGCCCGTCATTACGTGTTACCTGGGTCTGATAGGTATAGTTATCCGGACGCATGTACAGATTATCCACATCCTGGCGGTACGCAATGCCTGCCGCATAACCTAAAAAATTATGCCCGTTACCTAGACCATAAGCATAATCTGTTTTGCTCACCGGCTGATTAAATCCGGGCGTGACGTAATGGGACTTCACTACATAGATTTGCACTACCGGACCACCTGTTGGCACCGGGATGGTACTGTACTGAAAGTCTTCACTGGAGCCTGAGGAATAACTGATATGCTTAATTAGCTCAGCAAAGCTAGGGACCGGTGCATACTGAAAAGCTACTTGAGTCTTACCATCGGCAAACAGAAAACTTTGCAAATGTGCATTGCTGATCGCCACCTGCACCGTATTCATACTGCCATCAGCCTTCAGGCTATGTACCTGTATGCCGTTGTCGGTATAGTCAATCTGCAGTAACGTTTTACCACTGTCATCGGTAACCGATTCGAGACGGGCGGCGGTTTGAGTGCCGGTATAGTGGAAATACAGGCTGTTACCCCGAGTATTTTCAACCCGCACCTCATTCCCGTAGCTGTTAAAGAACTCCTCACTGCCGTCTTTATGGGTCGCGATCAGCAGATATTTACCGGAAGGGTCACCCCGCAAATGCAGCGTGTCTAATTTATGGTACTTAATCGATGGAGTATTACCTGACCATGTAAGCTTATAACTGCCACCGGATGAAAAACTCAAGGTTTGTGTCGTTTTATTGTAATGAGACAAAGAGACACCCCAGCCGAAACCATACCCGCTATCTCCTCGGTTACTGCTGCTATACTGCAGACCGTAAGTATAATTAGGACCAAAACCACCGTTGCCGTAAACTTTACCTAAAGAGGCATTAAAACTGTAAGTGCCGGTTCTTCCATCAACATGACCGCTGTACATCGAAGAAAAGTTAAAGGCATTACTAGTAATGCCGCCTTTCCCTGCCCCTAAACGCTGCGCCGTCTTTTTTTTATGGCCTGATGATGCAGATGTCGGTCTCCCTTGTTTCCGGTGCTGATGCGCACCGTGCATCCGGTAAGCAATCTGATGAATCTGATTCGCCATCACATACTGCGAAGTTAGCAGCATGGACAACAGTGTAAATAAAACAACTAATGGTCTGAATATTTTTTTAAACATCAAAAACTTTTTCCAGATTTCGAGGCTATAAAAAGCCATGGTATTATGAATACCATGGTTTTTCGTGATACGTGGGTTCTAAATTTAAAAAATAAGAATGCGTCGTTTAATTTATAAGCACTTAAAACAACTATCAACGGCGCACGCTCATGGAAGACTTTATAACTGAGATTTGCAGCTTAGCCGATGACTTGTTGTATAAGTTCAAATAAATATGAGACATTAAAATCAGATAAAAAGGCCTCCAGATAAATATTATTGACGCATCATCAGGAGGCTTCCTATGCAGATCAAAGAACTGCACAGCGGAATTTATAAACTATATGACTACGCATGTAAACAAAAAGCCATAAAAATACACAGAGAAAAATATCAGTCTCGTGTGGACAAATGGGAAGCGCTGAAAAAAGCAGGGGCGCATGAAGACCGTATTCCTGCCTTTGTCGGCTTGTTCCGTGCGACCTATTACCGTGATAAACAGCGTCTGAATGCACTGGATCAGGGAGAAATTCCACCTTCCAAACGGCCTGCACGGGTCAATAAATGGCAGTGGGGTGAAGCAGAGAGGCAGCTTGTTCTGCGGATACGTCGCAAGAATTTAACCTATGGGAAAGCAAAAATTGCTGTGATACTTAAGCGAGACCATGACTGCATCCTCAATGAAAGTACCGTTGGTTTATTCGGATAACAAGAAAGTCGTGTTTAAGTATTATGATCATAAGGAGAAGAGATGCCGTCGTTTAACGAGTCAGCCTAAGGCGTTTATGGCACGACTCTTGCAGCATATCCCCGAGAAGCATTTCCGGATGATTCGTTACTTTGGATTCCTGTCTTAGCGGCTGAGAAGCAAACTGCTGCCCAAAGTTTACAAAGCACTTCACCTGACGCCACAACCCATTAAACAGATTTGATTTGCCCAATTATTCGATCAAAGCTTTGGGCGCAATCCAATGATGTGTGATAAGTGTTATAAGCCACTCGTGCTGATGTACCAGACCTACAGAAAGTCACTGGCTAATCTCTATCAGGATTACGGAAAAATGATCAAACAAAGGCAGTTTTTAGCGGCTTAACAGGCGGAGTCCGTCTTGTTTTTGCAAAAACGGTGAAAACATGCGGTTTTATGCTGAGATTAGCCTGTGATGGTTCTGATGTCGTCATGAGCAAACTGAGCACTACCCTTGATAACTGTCACCTGACTAATGATTATAAGAGATAACAGCTTTGAGATTGTTATACATAAATTAGAAGAAAGTTTTAGCAGGGTAGTTTCAATTACGTTTTCCCAAATCGGCAGTCGCTTCAATGAAGGTGCTCAAAAATAACATACGAATTAAGCCATACTTTATTCAGGAACTAATCAAGTTTTGGCATCATCAGAACAAACCATGAATTTTAATGACTGATTAACATAAACATCAAACCGATTTCTTTTACCCTCAAGTCGATAATATGGCTGGGTATTATTAAGATCTTGTGCAGTACGTGGTCTTTTAACAACAACTCTATAACAGGCATGGGCAAGAGCAAGAGGCAGAAGATCTTCTTCATCTGAATCATCTGCCAAAAGAGACTGTAGACATTGCATCTCTTTTTTAACCTCTGCACTTTTTTGTTTATGGGGAAACATTGGGTCTAAATAAACAATGTCGTGCTTTTTTGTATTCGGAGCTAAACTGGAAAAATAATCGGTTGCGCTTGTCTGGATTAAGTGCATATTCTGAACAAAGGGTCTGATCTTCGAACTTTCCATTCCCCGCCTTAAGCCATCTTCAAGCAAGGCAAACACTATCGGAGAGCGCTCAAGTAACGTGACCTGACAACCCAAAGCTGCCAGCACAAACGCATCACGACCTAAACCTGCTGTGCAGTCGAGTACAGTTGGTGGTTTTTTGATGCTTTGCAAACCAACAGCCTTTGCAATGGCCTGACCTTTTCCTCCTCCATACTTTCGTCGATGATCACAAGCTCCATGAACAAAATCTGCGAACACAGCTCCACTTTGTTTTTTTCCAGTGGGCTGAATTTGCAATATGCCATTATCATTTATCATCAAAGCATGACTATACTCAGTCAGTTTTTCAAGAGGCTGACATTCAACAACAGGACAGTTGATTCTGTCAGAGAGATCCCTAAGTAGGTTCATTGGTGCAAAAGAAGTTTGCACTATCACCACTTTCGTCATGATTTTTTCATCTGCTCCAGTATTTCATTAACACCTACCCACTCATCTTCGAGATTTAATACTGTTTGTGTTAATACTGACTGCTTCTCAAGCAACACTGACAACTCTTGCTTTTGGTCATCACTGTAAAGCTCAGAGTCACCAAGCAACTTCTCTGTTTTACTTAACTCAGCTTGCGACAATGCAAGCGATTCTTCAATGGATTTTATACGACTAAGAATTGACTGGGTTTTTTTTCGGTCTTCAGCCATCATACGTCGCTGCTTTTTTTTATCATATTTCCCTTTAGCAGGTGAAAAATTCTTCTCACCACATGACACCTTACTCTTCTTCTTGGCATGATCCTTAAGCCACTGAGCATAAGTATTCAAGTCTCCATCAAAACGCGATGCCGTATTATTATGTACGAGCCATAATTCTTCTGTTACGGCCTCTAATAAAGATCTATCGTGCGCAATAAGAACTACAGCACCTTCAAACGCCTGAAGAGCAATGGTTAACGCATAACGCATATCCAAATCCAGATGGTTAGTGGGTTCATCCAACAGCAATAGATTTGGTTTTTTCCAAGCAATAATGGCAATAGCAAGGCGCACCTGTTCACCACCAGAAAACCCGCTGACCAGCTCAAGCGCTTTATCACCATGAAAATCAAATGACCCAAGAAAATCCCGCACTTCCTGCTCCCGTGCTTCTGGCGAAAGACGTTGAATATGAAGGGTTGGGCTGGCATCCAGATCCAGACTTTCTAACTGATGTTGAGAAAAATAACCTACAGATAAATGCTCACCTTTTGTAACACCCCCCGAAAGAAACAAATCGTCATTAACCAGCGATTTGATAAGCGTCGACTTTCCAGCACCGTTAGGTCCCAAAAGACCAATACGACTGTAAGGGTGCAAGCTAATATTAATATTTTTTAACCAGGGTTCTTTGTTATAACCAATAACCCCATCACGAATACTAAGTAGTGGATCTGACATTTTATCACTGGCAACAAATGTAAAACTAAATGGTGAGTTCACATGAGCCGGTACCATTTCTTCCATTCGAGACAGTGCTTTAATCCTGCTTTGTGCTTGTCTGGCTTTAGTTGCCTTCGCTTTAAAGCGATCTATAAACTGTTGTAAATGAGCTTTTTGTCGTTGCTGTTTATCATAAAGCGACTGTTGCAAAGCCAGCTTTTCAGCTCTGGCTTTTTCAAAAGCAGAGTAGTTACCCGTGTAAAGGGTAATTTTTTTGTGTTCTATATGCGAAATATTATCAGCTACCTTATCCAAAAATATTTTATCATGTGATATAAAGATAAGTGTTCCCTGATATTGTTTTAACCAAGATTCTAGCCAGTAAATTGCATCTAGATCAAGGTGATTAGTTGGTTCGTCAAGCAACAAAAGATCAGAAGGACACATTAATGTTTGGGCGAGATTTAGTCGCATGCGCCACCCACCGGAAAAATCATTCACGGGTTTATTGATTTGATCCTGCTTGAAACCTAATCCGTGCAAAAGCTGTTCAGCACGAGCATTAGCCGTATACCCATTGTGCACGCTGTATTGATCGTAAAGGTCAGCTAATGCATCATTATCTTCATTAATTTCAGCTTTTTTTATTAGTCTTTCAATATTTCTAAATGTCTTATCGCCATCCAACACATAATCAATAGCTGGCTGCGACAGGGCTTTTACTTCTTGCGCCATATGAGCAATAGTTAGTTTATCTGGCACATAAACATCACCAGCATCCACCTGAAACTTATGCATGATCAAACCAAACAGCGTCGACTTGCCACAGCCATTATTGCCAGTCAACCCTACATGCTCACCAGAATGAACCGTTAATGAAGCACCTCGAAACAGTAATTTACCGTAGAGTGTCAGATCTATATTTTTAATTTGAATCATAATTAGTACAAAAAAACCATTTGATATATCCGGGATTCAGAGAGTTGATATTTGGCAACATACCTTAACTTGCATCTGCTAAATTAAGCTAGCCTGATGCAAAGCAATATCAAAATATGCTTTTAACTTCTTAGTTCGCCAATCCGAATGATTAACCATCTCTGCTCTCCAGATGGAGACTTTATGCTAAATAAGCAAAAAAGCCAATAAAAAATCATCTCTTTTTCGGGAAATTGCAGGATAAATCAGACGATTAAATCAATATTTTAAGGTGGGTAAATCTGACAGCTATTAGCTGAATAGCTACTAACTGTCAGAACAGGCATGAACAACTACAACTTACTTTGCAGCCTTTTTTGTGCTCTTTTTACGCACAACCTTCTTGGTTGCAACTTTACGTACAGGCTTCTTCGCTACTGCTTTTTTAACTACTGCCTTCTTAGCTATCGCTTTACGTACTGGCTTTTTCGCTACCGCTTTTTTAGCTACTGCCTTCTTAGCTACCGCTTTACGTACTGGCTTCTTCGCTACCGCTTTTTTAGCTACTGCCTTCTTAGCTACCGCTTTACGTACTGGCTTCTTCGCTACCGCTTTTTTAGCTACTGCCTTCTTAGCTACCGCTTTACGTACTGGCTTCTTCGCTACCGCTTTTTTAGCTACTGACTTCTTAGCTACCGCTTTGCGTACTGGCTTCTTCGCTACCGCTTTTTTAGCTACTGCCTTCTTAGCTATCGCTTTGCGTACCGGCTTCTTCGCTACCGCTTTTTTAGCTACTGCCTTCTTAGCTATCGCTTTACGTACTGGCTTCTTCGCTACCGCTTTTTTAGCTACTGCCTTCTTAGCTACCGCTTTACGTACTGGCTTCTTCGCTACCGCTTTTTTAGCTACTGCCTTCTTAGCTATCCCTTTACGAACTGGCTTCTTCGCTATCGCTTTTTTAACTACTGCCTTCTTAGCTACTGCCTTCTTAGCTACCGCTTTTTTAGCTACAGTCTTCTTAGCTACTGCCTTCTTAGCTACTGCCTTCTTAGCTACCGCTTTTTTAGCCACAGCCTTTTTAGCTACTGCCTTCTTAGCTACTGCCTTCTTAGCTACCGCTTTTTTAGCCACAGCCTTTTTAGCTACTGCCTTCTTAGCTATCACTTTTTTAGCAACTGGCTTCTTTGATGCCGCTTTACGCACTAGCTTCTTCGCTACCGTTTTTTTAGCAACTGGTTTTTTAGCTACCGCTTTACTTACTGCCTTCTTCGCTATCGATTTTTTAGCAACTGGCTTTTTAGCTGCTTTACGCGCTGGCTTCTTCTCTACTGTTTTTTTCGCAACTGGCTTCTTTGTAGCCGTCGCTTTATTCACCGGCTTTTTCGCTACTGATTTCTTTTTGGTTGCGGTATTACGAGTAATGTTTTTTTGCTTTACGCTCGTAGATCTTTTGCGCGGTGCAAGACTGCTGACAAGTTCCAGTTCCTTGGTATTCATTGCTATCTCCTTTAGCACGTGCCTTTCTGGTACCTAACTACACCTTTTGTTGCTGCTGCCGTGAGGGAGCGACCCACGCGGCTCCCGATGCAACAACTCTTGGTTCTTTGATCATCACTGCATACTTTCCTGCAATGAGACAAAATTTTTTATTCCGTCAGATTTCAAATCTGCACATCATTAATAAAGCAATCAATTTCCAAAAAACTACAACATAAAAAAATTTGATAATTTGCTGACACAATCCTTATCGTCAAACTTTCGGAATTACTTAGAAAATAGATAAATTAAAAAATAAATGCAACAGTTAAAATTCAATTAAAAGCAACGTGATTTTAAAAGTCATAAACAACAGGCTTGGTGAAGCCATTATTTATAATAAAAAAAGCTAAATATTTTTTTTAAAAAAAACAGGAATCCACGAAACTAACAAACAAATGTCTTATGATATGGCTAAAAAAACAGAAAAGAAAAGTGGCTGGTGCCCAGGAGAGGACTTGAACCTCCACGACCGTAAGGCCACTAGCACCTGAAGCTAGCGTGTCTACCAATTTCACCACCTGGGCAGAATAAATTCTGTATATATGACGGGGCTGATACTACTCACAAGGTCAATATTAGTCAAGCTCTATTGATAATTTTATTTGACTTTAATTTATTAGAGTTCACGTGCCCGTTATGGTTATATTAATTAAGGTGCCAGACGCTCAGCAACCCAAGTTTTGTTTTCAGAAAATTTATAACGTAATCTATCGTGCAACCTACTCACTCTGCCCTGCCAAAATTCAATAGACATCGCTTTTACTTTATACCCTCCCCAAAATTCAGGATAAGGTACATCGCCTTTGCGGTAACAAATTTTAAGATCTTCAAAAGCATGTTCAAGCTCTTCGCGACTTTTGAGAACACTACTTTGACGAGAGCACAAGGCACCAATCTGACTAGTGTACGGGCGCGAGTGAAAATAGAGGGCAGACTCTTCCGGCGAAATTTTTTCCACTTCGCCATTGATAATCACCTGACGCTCAAAGTGTGGCCAAAAAAACAGGAGCGCTGCATGAGGGTTCTCAGCTATATCCTTCGCCTTGCGACTGGTGTAATTAGTATAAAATACAAAGCCGTCCTCATTAGCTACTTTGAGCAAAACAGTTCTGACAGAAGGCATACCGTTTTTATCAGCTGTGGCCAAACTTACCGCATTAGGCACAGGTTGTTTCGTGGCTTCTGCTTGCTGATACCATTGTTTAAATTGCTCAAAAGGATTTGGATTAAGCTCATCTTCATGTAAACCGTGCAGAGTGTAATCTTCACGAATATGCCTGATGTCCATTAAAAAAGCCTGCCTATACCTGCCTGTAAAGATATTATGGGCATATAATATCAAAGTTATAAATAATTTTCTCTTCTGAGTGTTTTTTTATTCAGTTTTTCCCGTTATATACTGTAAACTCCCACCAAACTGTCCCTTTTATAATATTTGTATTTAGCCAAGGAGGTAAATCAATGACCACAATTTCCAACATCATTGCCCGAGAAGTAATGGACTCCAGAGGAAATCCGACTGTTGAAGCAGAGGTTATTCTTGAAACTGGAGAAATCGGTCGTGCCTGCGCACCATCTGGAGCCTCTACAGGCTCGAGAGAAGCACTGGAATTGAGAGATGGCGATAAAAGTCGCTATCTTGGTAAAGGTGTTCAAAAAGCAGTTAGCAATATTAGTGGTCCCATTCGTAATGCATTGCTTGGCAAGTTAGCAGCAGATCAACAAACTATTGATCAAACAATGATTGACCTTGATGGTACAGAAAACAAGTCAACACTAGGTGCAAATGCAATTTTAGCCGTATCACTTGCTAACGCTAAAGCTGCTGCCAAAGTGCAAAATTTGCCACTTTATGCACACATTGCCAACCTAAACGGTACGCCGGGTGAATACAGCATGCCTGTACCAATGATGAATATTCTCAATGGCGGTGAGCATGCTGATAACAATATCGATATTCAGGAGTTTATGATTCAGCCGGTAGGTGCTAAAAGTTTTAGAGAAGCACTACGTATGGGCTCAGAAATCTTTCATCACTTAAAAAAAGTACTTCATAATAAAGGGCTAAATACAGCTGTAGGTGATGAAGGCGGATTCGCACCAAATCTTGCTTCTAACGCCGATGCACTAGCCTGCATTCGTGATGCCGTTGAAAGTGCTGGTTATCGTCTGGGTGAAGACATTACCTTAGCGCTTGACTGCGCCGCTTCGGAGTTTTATGTTGATGGAAAATATGAACTAAAGGGCGAGGAACGCTCTTTTACATCAGAAGAATTTTCAGATTACCTCGAAAACCTCACGCTGGAATACCCAATCATCTCTATAGAAGATGGTTTGGATGAGGCTGACTGGTCTGGCTGGAAGTATTTGACTGACAAATTAAAAAATAAAATTCAGTTAGTTGGTGATGACTTGTTTGTAACCAATACAAAAATTCTCAAACATGGCATTGAACAAGGTGTAGCTAACTCTATCCTGATCAAGTTCAATCAGATTGGTACGCTCACAGAAACTCTCGCAGCTATTCGCATGGCCAAAGAAGCAGGTTATACTGCAGTTATCTCTCACCGCTCAGGAGAAACAGAGGACGTTACCATTGCTGATCTTGCTGTAGGAACCGCTGCCGGTCAAATTAAAACAGGTTCTCTTTGTCGTTCAGATCGTGTAGCTAAATACAATCAGTTGCTGCGTATTGAAGAGTCGCTTAATGGGCAGGCAGCTTATAAAGGGCGTAACGAGTTGATGTAATACAAAAAAATGACCAGATATAATGGGCACCATATACGGTATATGGTGCCTTTTACAATGTGGTTGCAAGTACTCCAGTCAGTATTGTTCAATCCGAAGCTGCACATTTTTATATTGAACAATATACTATTGTAAATTTCAAAAAATACTAAATCAGCAAAAACCTCAATTTACTGTTTAGCTGTAGCTTATTTATAATTTGTTTTATAAAAATTAGAAGACTATTTTTGACAGCATACTTTTAATTTATCCCTGTAAGTCTTTACTACAACTATTCATTTCAAAATAACATCTCTGTAATATTTTTGTAATAATTTTTCTTTATAGTCCTTGCAATAATTATTGTTTTTGAGGATATTTTTGTGAACTTTCGTTACATCAGCGGATTCAAAATACCATTTTTTACCGTTGCATTGTCTTTAACTGGGATGCTTTCTGTTCAGGCTATTGCAACTCATGTCACCGGAGCAGGCTCTACTTTTATTTATCCTGCAATGTCACAATGGACAACACAGTACAAAAAAGAAACAGGAAATGAAATTAACTACCAGTCCATTGGTTCTGGTGGAGGTCTGCGCCAACTTAAACAAAGTACTGTTAACTTTGCAGCTTCAGACCAGCCACTCACAACCAAAGAACTCAAGGATAATAATTATTTTCAGTTTCCAGCGATTAGTGGCGGGATTGTACTGGCTTATAACCTACCAATTAAAAAGACATTAACTCTCAATGGAAAAGTCACTGCATCGATTTTTGGCGGAAAAATCAAGTTTTGGGATAACCCTGTCATAAGCAAGCTTAATCCAGGTATTAAGATTCCTCACCTTCCTATAATTAGCGTGCACCGCTCTGATGGTTCTGGCACTACTTATAACTTTACCTATTATTTGTCAAAAGTTGCACCCTCTGTCTGGACTACTGGTGCGGGCAAAGTTGTGGCCTGGCCAAGTAGTACTGGGTTAGGTGGAAAAGGTAATGCAGGCGTTGCTAACTATATTAAACAAATTTCCGGCAGTATCGGTTACGTTGAATACGCTTATGTCAAAGATAACCATATTGCATCCGCTGATATGATTAATAAAGCAGGATACAAGGTTTCTCCCAGCTTATCATCTTTTAAAGCCAGCACACAGCACGCTCACTGGCAGGCTGCAAATGGATTTAATCTTATTCTTGCCAATGCTCCCGGTAAAAACAGCTGGCCTATTGCTGCAAGCACTTTCATTCTAATAAGAAAAAGTGATGACCCATCAGTAATTCAATCTACTCAGCGCTTTTTCAAGTGGGTATTTACAAACCCGAAAGCCATAAAAAAAGCAACTGATCTAGATTTTATCACCATGCCAAAGCAGCTAGTACATAAGATAGAACATTCAATGGAAAAGCAACTGGCAACAGCTATACCTACAAAACCCAAAGTGGCTAAGTCACTATAACAGTGCTGTTATTTTAATGAATATTATGCGACCCTCTAATATCCCTGTTGAAAAGCCTTCGAAAGGAGGCTTCTACCACACTAATCGCATCTTGTCATTTGGTATTATTGTTATCCTGACTGGTATTATTACCAGCTTGTTAATAACAAGCTGGCCAGCGATTAAGCAATTTGGTTTTTCATTTATTTCAAGTAGCGAATGGAATCCTGTTACTAATAAGTTTGGAGCTCTTCCAGCTGTTTTTGGTACTTTAATCACCTCGGCTATTGCGTTAGTGATAGGCATACCCTTTAGTATTGCCATTGCAATCACTATTACTCAATTACTTCCGAGAAAAATCAAAAAAATCATGCAATTACTAATTGATTTGATGGCCGGTATTCCCAGTATTATTTATGGCATGTGGGGACTCTTTGTTTTTGCTCCCATGATTCAAATAACTCTTGGTCCTTGGATAATAGACACACTAGGTCAACTACCACTTGTTGGTTCAATGTTTCAAGGTCCAGCATTAGGCATTGGCTTGTTAACTGCCGGCATGATTTTGGCTATCATGATTATTCCTACCATGACCTCCATGATGACCGATATCATTGAAACCACCCCAAAAAATTTAACTGAAGCCGGTGGCAGTCTTGGTGTAACAAGGTACTCAGTGATTCGTGAAATTATACTGCCGTATGTAAAAACAGGCATTGTCGGAAGCTGTATGCTTGGTCTTGGTCGTGCACTAGGTGAAACAATGGCCGTAACTTTTGTTATTGGTAGCAGCCACTTCATCACCACCAACCTTTTTATGCCTGGAACAACCATTGCATCCAGCATAGCCAACGAATTTAATGAGGCCACAGGTACGCTTTATCCTGCATCCCTAATGGAGCTTGGACTTATTCTTTTTTCCATTACTTTTGTGATAATCCTAGCCTCGCGTATCATTCTTTCAAGGTATAAGAGGTAAACTATTATGTCAAAAAACCTCTCCCTTAAAAATCTTTCCATTCACAAGGTGAAAGATAAACTTTTTTCCGGAATATGCTTTGCCATAAGTCTGATTATGCTTGGAATACTGGCATCTATTTTATATACGTTGCTTAACAAGGGACTTCATGACTTTGGCCTTGATCTGTTCACGAAAATTACTCCGGCTGCTGGACAACATGGAGGGCTGGCTAATGCAATCTTTGGCAGCATTCTCATAACAGGGCTAGGTGTTGTTCTTTCTGTACCCTTTGGCATTTTGATTGCCACATACCTTGCTGAAGAAAGCAAGCGATCTTTGTTCGCCAAAATCGTCAGATTACTTAATGATACGTTATTAAGCGCCCCCTCTATTATCATTGGACTGTTTGTATATACACTGATAGTGCAAACCATGGGACATTTTTCCGCACTGGCAGGCTCAGTTGCTCTTGGGTTAATTGCTCTGCCTATGATTGTACGTGGCACAGAAGATGTTCTCATATTGTTGCCAATACAACTGCGGGAAGCTGCCGTCTCACTAGGCCTGCCTCGTTGGCGCATCACGTTTTCTATTATTTACCGTGCAACCAGAACAGGCATATTCACCGCTATCTTACTGTCAATTGCACGTATTCTGGGTGAAACCGCACCGTTATTATTTACAACACTTAATAATCAATTTTGGTCTAATGACATTTTAAAGCCCATGGCAAACCTTCCGGTTGTTATCTATCAATATGCAATGAGTCCTTACAGTGACTGGCAGTCACTGGCCTGGTCTGGTGCTCTGCTTATTGCACTCATTGTCATCACTATGAGTGCAATAACCCGAATTATTTTTGTAAAGGGGAAACAATAAATCATGTCTAACCATTTTTTTTCAGAAAAGAACGCTGTTAACCAAAATGGCATTATTCCCTTCCCTAAACAAGTTCCTAATGAGGGGCATATGGCAATTGCGATAAAAGATCTTGATTTTTATTACAACACGTCAAATCAGGCACTGTACAATATTAACTTGAATATTCCTCACAAAAAAGTGACTGCAATTATTGGTCCTTCAGGTTCAGGGAAGTCTACCCTGTTGCGCACACTTAATCGTATTTATGAAATGCACGACAACCAGTTTACCCGTGGCCAAATTATAATAAACAGACAAAATATTCTAAAAATAAAAAACCTGGCTAAACTACGAAAAAATCTTGGTATGGTATTTCAAAAACCAACACCTTTCCCCATGAGTATTTTTCAAAATGTAGCATTTGCACTAAAGCATCATGAAAAACTTTCTAAATCAGCATTACATGAGCGTGTTGAAGATGCCTTGCGCCAGTCAGCTTTGTGGGATGAAGTTAAGGATAAACTACATAAATCTGCAAACAACCTTTCCGGTGGACAGCAACAACGCTTATGTCTATCTCGCACACTCGTCATGAAACCGAGCATTCTCCTGCTTGATGAGCCAACATCTGCACTTGATCCAAGCTCAACCCGCAAGATTGAGGATATTATCCTGAAAATGAAGGAAAATTATACTGTTATCCTGGTCACCCATAACTTACGCCAAGCGCAACGAGTAGGTGACTACGTTGCTTTTATGCGAGATGGTCGTCTGGTCGAGCATGATGCAAGTGATAAGCTTTTCAATAATCCGTCACAACAGGCAACGGCAGATTATATACGCTATGCCTGATAGGGTTTTCTTAGTCCCATGGGGTATATAACTTACCCCAGCCAAACTGACTTCGGCTAGTTAGACTTAAAAAAACCCATTAAATCAAGAAAATACCTGTGGCTATAGAAAAGGATAATCACAATATAACCACTGCCAAAATTACAATAATATATAAAGCACAAACCGGACTGTTACAAACTGTAAAATACACCCTTTTGAGATCAGTGGCTTATGATATAACCATTATTTTCCAGGGTTTCACAAACCAGTGCTATCATCCTGCTATCTGTTCGGCAATGAATTGGGGGACATCTTTAAGGCGCTCTGCAAAGCAGATCGGTCGGTTAACCCAGCGCTTGCGTTAGTGCTCAACCATACTACGATCGCAGTACAATAAGCGAGCAGAGGCTCTTAAACCGATACAGTCTTCTTTCGCAAGAATAATTCGTACTCTTAGGGCCAAAGTTTGTATGTTACTGCGCTTGTTTGAAATCGCCTACAGATAGTCGTATTAATTTCTAGTGCGCATAAATCGTTATGCGTGTGCTGATGGCATCCCTGCTTCCACTTTTCATGCTTGCTCAGATTTGTCATATTAAAATATATTATCTTTGGTAGCGCCATCAGCACTTGGCACCACTAAACTACAACTGATTCAAAGTCGTCCAAAGATGGAAGGTCCATGCAGTCACAAAGTGTTGATATTAATTTTTTGTAAGGTTTATTGATTGCTCCCGAGTATATATCATATACTCGATGCGCTGTTTTAAAGGTTTCAAAGTTTGACTTAAGAGCAGAAAAGTTACTTTTAAGCGAAGGTTCTTCATCTAAATCTTTTGATAAACTACTACACTCATCTAATAGTTTGTCGATATCTAAAAGGGAGTTTATGCTGCAAATCTCATAGTAATGTTTTTTCTGGGCAGGGTATATATAATCTTGATTTCTGGGATGCAACTCGTCCAAGGATGTCTTGAACTGTTTCATAACGGTTATAATTTCTTCAACGTATTTTTTTATTTCTTCATTGTCTGGTTGATACTTTGTTAATGTGACCACTTTGCCATCCTCCAGCATTATTTCTTTGCTTGTCGGTTCTATAGAACGCGACGTGCCTAAACGCGCTTGATTGTAGGGGGAAAACCGTGTAGCATTTTTTGAATGGGTCCTTCTGGTTATAGGAAGCTTGCTTACAGTTCGCTCATTAACAGTAACAGCGGGGCTAGTGTTATTTTCCTGAGAAGTTGAATCAGCATTAACTGGAGCGCTTACTTTAAGTGCGCTAGATGGTAAATTATTCATTTTTTTTTCTCTTATTTTGTTTACCTTTGTAATAGTTCTATTTAAGACTCTTTTTATTTTCTCGTGTTTCAAACAAAGCAGTTAGTACTCCGGCTCCGTTGCAAAGATTGTCACAAAATCTTTAATGCTTTTCAGGTGGAATTTGAATCCAAAAATCTTGCTAGTAGAAGGCTTCCCCCATCCAGCGTTGTTAACAAATGGCTGGTAAAGCTTTACAGAAAAAAGTGAGCATACCGACAAGCCCGTCGAGTTAATATATGAGATACAGGTGGGTTTACCATAACAACTTTTCATAAAAGTACATAAAGTAATCAATGCCATCGACATCAGTTCAATGAAATAGTTATAGCTCACCAAGCTTGCAAACTTAGCCTGATGATGGCGCTGAATTAACTGAAGATAGAAATGATTAGAGTAACGACAGCCAGAATGGTGAAACAAAATAACAATAGTCATTACTTTGATCAAAGTTAACTGTCAGGGGATAATGCGTTTTTTGCATTCAGACTCCAGTAAAAACTGGTGACTTCAAAGAAATAGCATATGCGAGAAAGGATTTTGCATATTCAGCATGTAAATATCTGGCACAGCCATCTAAAGCAGTGGATTTCAGTTATCTTTCACAGCATTTCCATGCGGTATCTAAAACATTATTCAGGCTAGTGTCGTATTTTAATAGAGTAAAACCCATACGCAGAAAGAACTTAAGGAAAAAGTTTTCAGACACTAAAAATTTCAATGCTTAAATACAACATAGCCATTATAAGCATTGATTTTACCAATAAATGAATTCATTTAGGATTTAGTCACGTTTATGGATATCTTCATTCCGGATAACATTTTCTGATTCAGATAAATCAATCTCCAACTCTTTTAATACAATCACAGCTTGTGTTCTATTTCTCACGCCTAACTTTTTAAAGATAGCAGTTACATGTGCTTTAACTGTAGCTTCAGAGATGCCAAGTTCATAGCCAATTTGCTTATTGAGTAACCCCTCTCCAATCATACCCAAAATTCTAAATTGTTGAGGTGTAAGCGCTGCAATTCCAACTTCCGTTTTGTTAGCTTTTGATTTTAACTGAGACTGAAAGGCTTCTTTGGTCGCACTGGTAAACCACTGATTTCCTTTAATAACGGTTGCTAATGCCTCTTTTAATATTTCTGGCTGACTTGATTTGGGAATATAAGCTACAGCACCTATATGCATAGCTTTTACCATAGTATCGGTATCTTCATGAGAAGAAATCACCACCACAGGACATTCAGGGTACTGACCCTTAATAAAATGCAGACCAGAAAATCCATGAGCGCCGGGCATATTTAAATCCAGTAAAATCAGATCTGCTTTTTCCCTTTTTTCCATAATACGCTGTAACACATCAATAGAGTCTGCTTCTGAAAGCTGTACATCATCCACAATATCTCTTAGGGCAAATCTGAGGGCACTACGAAAAAGAGGGTGGTCTTCGGCAATAATTATTTTTTTCTGCATAAGTCATCCGTAAGAGAGGTGTCATTCTCATTTAGAATAGGGGAAGCGATATTTTTTTGTTACAAAGCAATTTTGTTATGCCATTTTTTTGTCATCACTCTGACAATTTTTGCTCTTTAATTTTCGGTAATAAGAGATATTTTGATGAGCATGCACACACCGCGATAAAACAGGCTAAAGACGGCGATAAAAATTACGCTAACCTAATATGCGTGGTGGCAGCTGTTTTATTGTAATACGATCTGTAGCAATAAATGCTTAAGTAGAGCTTGTATTTTAAGGTTTTAATCATGAATTCTGAATCTGTACATTATCCATTAGCCGGTGTTATTTGCGCAGTTGAAGTGTGCGCTATTTTTCTTATAAGTATTTGCCAGTACAGTGGTTTAATCTAATTTGAAAATAATGGTTTTTGTTTTACTCTAACTCCTTTGAACTACGCAAACTATAATGCACATAGTTTAGGGAGAACGGTAAATGACTTACCAGGCACCACTTAAAGATATTAATTTCATTATTAATGATGTTTTTGATGCAACAACATTGTGGAAGTCTTTTGGTATTTCTTCAGAGATCACTGAACGGGATACCATTTATTCTATACTTGACGAGGCTGCTCGGCTTGCAACCAATGAACTCTATCCTTTAAATTCTGTAGGAGATCAACAAGGGTTAAGCCTGAATCAAGGTGAAGTGACAACACCAGATGGTTTCAAACAGGCATATAAACACTGGGCATCAGGGGGCTGGGTTGGGCTTTCAGGTGATCTGGCCTATGGTGGCATGGGATTCCCAAAATCATTATCTATGTGCGTGGAAGAAATGATGTTTTCTTCAAATCAGGCTTTTGCTTTGTACCCATTATTATCTGCTGGTGGTTGTCATTTAATCAGTAATTATGCAAGCGAAAATATAAAGAAGTTATATTTACCAAATATATATAGTGGAAAATGGGCTGCTACAATGTGTCTAACAGAATCGCACTGCGGTTCAGACCTTGGTTTATTGAGAACAAAAGCAACACAAGCTTCGGATAATTCCTATCGCATAAGTGGTGAAAAAATTTTTATTACCGGTGGCGAGCAGGATTTTACAGATAACATTATTCATCTGGTGCTTGCACGATTACCAGATGCACCAAAAAACGTTAAAGGTATTTCATTATTTCTGGTGCCCAAATTTTTGGTGGATGAAAAGGGAAATATTAACAAGAGAAACAATGTTACTTGCTCTGGTCTTGAAAATAAAATGGGTATTAAAGCAGCAGCAACCTGTGTCATGAGCTTTGATCAAGCACAGGGTTATTTAATTGGCAAACCTAACCAAGGACTTTCGGTAATGTTTTCCATGATGAACTACGAGCGCTTATCTATTGCCATGCAGGGCTTGGGTGCAGGAGAAACATCTTATCAAGTTGCTCTTTCTTATGCTAAAAATCGTCAACAGGGAAGAAGTCAGCGTTACAAGAGCAACAACACTGTCCCTATTATTGAGCATGGCGACGTAAGACGAATGCTACTTACTATGAAAGCTTTAAATGAAGCGGGCAGAGCTTTTTCATTTTATGTGGCTACTTTTTTTGATCAATGTAAAAATGATACTAAAAATAAAACTAAAATTTTGGGGTTGCTATCTTTAATGACTCCTGTTGTTAAAGGATTTTTAACTGATATGGGCTTTGATGTCTGCGTAATTGGCCAGCAGGTCTTAGGAGGGCATGGCTATATAAAAGAGTGGGGGCAGGAGCAATTAGTGCGCGATGTACGTATCGGTCAAATTTATGAAGGAACTAATGGCATTCAGGCTATTGACCTTCTGGAACGAAAAATTATTGCAGACAAGGGACATTCATTCAATGAATTGATCATTGAAATACATCAATGCACTAATCAGTGCAAAAATACATCACTGAATAACCTGGCATTAACTCTTGAAAAGAGTACAGGCTTTTTAAAAGAGATAACAGAACACTTTATTAAAAAAAGTGATAGTGATCTTATCAACACCTCTTCAGTTGAATACCTTCATTTATTTGGTTATGTTGCTTTCGGATATATGTGGTTAAAAATGGCTATCGTAGCAGAAAACAAACAAATTGATGCAACAAAAGACATGAGAATCTTTTATGCTACAAAAATCAAAACAGCTCACTTCTACTTTGAAAAGATACTTCCAAGAATATATGGCTTAAAAGAGTCACTAAAAGCGGGGATATCGGCAGTATTTACTTTAGATGAAAATGAATTTTGAGCAATGCTTGTACCAAAAACTGTTGCTTGTTTCAGGTTGCTGTTGTGAACAGTTTTTAATACGCTGCTGTTACAAGAAAGACCAAGTGACGAGTAATACCCAACTATTGCGAGGAACTTCAACGCATAACAGCAAGATCAGAAAAGTTACGTAATAAGATGTTAGAAGCAAGTTTTATATAACAGCCCCTGCACTATTGCAGGGAGCTTTAACGCATACTAACAAGATTAGTAAAAGAGCAAAATAATGAGCCGAAAGAAAATTTGAGTATTATTAGTCGTCCAGAAAACCTCGCAAATGCTCAGAGCGACTTGGATGGCGCAGCTTACGCAATGCTTTAGCTTCAATCTGACGAATACGTTCACGGGTAACATCAAACTGTTTTCCAACCTCTTCCAACGTATGGTCAGTATTCATGTCAATACCAAAACGCATTCTTAATACTTTTGACTCTCGGGGTGTTAGACCGACTAATACCTCTTGGGTAGCATTTTTAAGACCAGAATGTGTTGCAGAATGAGCAGGCAATTCAAGGGTCGTATCTTCAATAAAGTCTCCCAGATGAGAGTCGTCATCGTCACCGATAGGTGTTTCCATAGAAATCGGCTCACGGGCAATCTTCAGAACCTTACGAACCTTATCTTCAGGCATATCCATACGTACAGCCAACTCTTCTGGTGTTGGTTCACGACCAATATCCTGTAACATTTGACGAGAAATACGATTTAGCTTGTTAATCGTCTCAATCATGTGTACTGGTATTCTAATAGTACGCGCTTGGTCTGCAATTGAGCGGGTAATTGCCTGACGAATCCACCAAGTGGCGTAGGTTGAAAACTTATAACCACGCCGGTACTCAAACTTATCTACAGCTTTCATCAAGCCAATATTACCTTCCTGTATAAGGTCGAGAAACTGTAATCCACGATTTGTGTATTTTTTTGCAATAGAAATAACAAGACGCAAGTTAGCTTCAACCATTTCTTTTTTAGCGCGCCTGGCTTTTGCTTCGCCAATAGAAAGATGCCTGTTGATTTCTTTAATCTCTGCCTGAGTTATATTGTACTCTTCTGTAACCGCCAGAAGCTTTCTTTGCGCCCGAACAATATCTTTTTTACACTTTGCAAGGGATTCACTAAATGGATGATCTTCTTTAATTAGCGAATCAATCCAGTCAAAACTATTTTCATTACTTACAAAACGCTCAAGAAATAGTTTACGAGGCATTTTAGATTGCCTGACACAAAGCTGCATAATTAAACGCTCGTTAGTACGCACCTGATCTTGTGCATTTTTTACACGAAAAACCAAAGGATCAAATGCCTGGGGAACCAGCTTAATAGGGGAAAAAACATTAGTCAGAGCAAGCAAAGATTCCTTGATCTGATCAGAACCTTTTCCATGTTTTTTCAATACATCAGAGTGTTTTTTATATTGTTTTTTTATATTGTTAAAACGCGACCTAGCCTCTTCCAGGTTAAAGCTTTCCTCATCACCCTCAAGATTGTCGGCAGTCTCATCGATAGTCGCATCCAGTATGGCATCTGCTGCAAAGCGCACTTTTTTTACATCTCTGGTATCGTAATCTATGTACCCACTAAATAGATTGGAGATGCGCTGATCTGTCTCCATTATTCTATCGAATTCATTTAAAACAATCTCAACAGTTCCTGGAAACTTTACCAGCGCTGCCATAATTTGACGAAGACCATCCTCTATTCGTTTTGCTATTTTTATTTCACCTTCACGAGTCAACAACTCGACTGTGCCCATTTCACGCATATACATACGTACAGGGTCGGTGGTTCGGCCTGCATCCTGTTCTACAGCCGTCAGTGTTGCAACAGCTTCTTCGGCCGCAGATTCATCTGCGTTATTGGCATCACCGAAAAGTAAGGCATCGTCAGATGGTGTATTCTCAAAAACCCGAATGCCCATATCATTAATCATTCCAATAATATCTTCGACATGATCAGGATCAGAAATATACTCAGGGAGGTGGTCACTTACCTCTGCATAGGTAAGATAGCCTTGTTCACGGCCGTGACTGATAAGCGCTTTCAAGCGAGATTGTTGTTGAGAGCTAGCAGACATATCAACCCTTCAAAGACATAATTAAAATGAATTAAACACTAACTTAAGTTGGTCTAAACACTAAGTTAAAAAATATGGTGAAATCACAGGAATCACCTAGGTAACGAGCCATTTTACTCGAAACCTGACCAATTTTCCACCGCAAAACTACTTAATATAAAGGCAACCGTTGATTATGGCATAAAAAAAATATAATACAATAAAATAAGTGCCTTACTTCTTTAAAGTACGGAATTCAAACAACCTCCACGCTCTATTCAAATTAAAATCTCATACCTGCTAAACTTTATTTTCCTCATGTAACTTATCTTTGAAAACAACATCAAAATCCCGCGAACGATCTACTCAGAATTTCTTTTGACAGCATTTCTGGAAAAATCTTTGAGCTTTTCTCTGCCGGATCGAGCAGACTTCCTTTTCCGTATCAGCTTATTGCATATAAGCTCAAGATCATCGGACAACATACGCTCAGGATTATCTTCTGGAATATCAAGCAAAAGAACCTCTGTCAGTAACTCGCCCAAAGCAGTATTATGCCAACTTCCTTTGATAGCACTTCGACTTGTGAGTGTATTGCCTTGTAAGAAATGAATGAATGTCATCAACATTTTCGTATCATGATCACAGTCATGATCATCTTCTAGTATATCTAAAGATATTTTTTCTGCAAGAAACGGGAATTTTATCAGAATACGTAATGCTCTTCTCACCGGAGTAATAATAATTTTCTGAGCTGAAGAACGACCAACAGAAGCTTGCAGTCCTTCTCTCTTCTCAGCGGGAGGTAAAAACCCTTGAGAAGATTGAACTTTTCGGGTTTGTGAGGAAACAAAGTGATTCCCCTCCATCAAATCAGTTATTATATTGTTACCAAGTTCAGTTCTTTTTGCCACATCGTTAATAAGCAACTGCTGATAGGCTCCAGGTGGTAGCTGCTGAATATAATGCTGTGCCCGGCGCGTAAATTGCGCTTTACCATCAAGTGTATGCATGGTAACGGAAGAGGCAATTTGCTCCAACAAATAAGCATCTAACGTTTCACCTTTCTCTTTAATGAGCCCGAGAAAGTGCTGAGCTCCGTACTTAAAGACTATAGTATCAGGATCTTCGCCCTGATTAAGAAGAAGAAATCTCACTTTTCGACCATCTTCCATCACTGGAAGAGATGCCTCAAGTGCTCGCCATGCAGCTTGTCGCCCAGCATCATCCCCATCGAAACAGAAAATAATTTCTTTGGTGTGCTGAAATAATTTTTTAATGTGATCTACTGTGGTAGCTGTACCAAGAGTGGCTACAGCATTGGTAATATTATGCTGTGCAAGAGCAATAACATCCATATAACCTTCCACAACGATGAGCTGGTTCAGCGAGTTGCCGGTCAATTTCGCCTCATACAAACCATAAAGTTCACGGCCTTTATGAAACAAAGGCGTTTCAGGAGAATTAATATACTTAGGCTTTTCATCCCCAAGTGCACGCCCACCAAAACCGATCGTTCGCCCCTTAGTATCTCTTATTGGAAAGATAATTCGCTTTCTGAATCGGTCGTAGACGGTGCCTTTGGTTTCATGCCTGACAACAAGACCACTGTTTTCAAGGTTTTCTTTAATCTCACTTTGCTTTTGATTAACATCATGACAACAGTAATTTAATAGATTACTCCAGCCAGAAGGCGCATAGCCAAGACAAAAGAGTTCTGTAATCTCCTTGTTTAACCCTCGCTTATCAAGGTATTTACGAGCCAGACTACTTTCTTTGTGCTGGGTCAGTTGCTGCTGATAAAATACAGTCGCTTTTTCAGATAACTCATATAAAGGCTTAAGCACTTGAATATGTTGTGATATGTTTTGCCCCTTTTCTCTGGGAACATCCAGTCCAAGTCTTTGCGCCAGCTGTTCAACCGCATCTGGGAAATCAAGATGGTTAAGGTTCATCACAAAGCTGATGGCATTACCCGCCTCACCACAACCAAAACAATAGTAAAACTGCTTTTCCTGATTAACTGTGAACGAAGGGGTTTTTTCTTTATGGAAGGGGCAGCATGCCTGATAATTTTTACCTGCTTTTTTTAAATGAATATTTTCTTTGATAATATCAATAATATCTGTGCGCGCCAGTAGCTCGTCAATAAATACTTTGGGTATAAGGCCACTCATTGTTTATTTAAAACCATGGTTATCACAATAAAAAAGGTTGATTGACTTTGCAAGCTGTTGTTCCTAATAATATGCCTTGTTTGCTTGTTTGAAAACAGTCAGTAGAAAGACAAAGCAAAAGCTTACAAAAAGGAAAAACTCGCTAAACCAAAATATATTTCTAGCTTTTTGCTGATCTACTTTTCTGGTCTTGCTGTTATACGTTACAACTTCTTATAATACCTTGACCATTACACACTATTTTTTTATTTAATCGCAAATCTTGAAATTATACTAATAATTCTAGAACCTGCTTCTAACTTCTTATTGTGCTACTGTTCTAATCTTATTGTAATGCGCTGAAGCTCTTCGCAATAGCTAATATTACTTGTCACTTTGCCTTTAATAGTAAGCCATAAAAGCATACTCATAATGCCTCAAACAAAGGACGCCAAAGGCGTCTCTCTTGATTGACTTATTAGGCCTACGCTACCTGTATTTCCTTTGCATGCTGTGAGGGTTTTTCAATTTCCTCTTGGATTTCAAAGAAAGCACTTCTGAATCTTAACGGATTAGATATACCCCGTATTGGAGCTTGTGGGTTACCCGCACCAGAAATAATAATGCTACCAAAATTGAAGACTCTTCCGAGAACACCTTGCTCTATTTGGATACTCTCAATTTTTGGTATATTCATCTCAATTGTTTTTCTTCTGATAAAGCCAGATTTTGCAATAATTCTTTTGTTTGTAATTGCAATCTCTGTCGTGAAATACGTTAAGACTGCAGAGATCCATAAAAGAAAACCAAATCCGGCAAATGGCACAAGAAAGCACCCAATTACAATTATTGGTAAAAGAGACCACAAACTAGTTTTGCCTTCATATCTTACGACTTCATTTTTTGTAAGATTTGAATCCACATACTGACCCATGTAGCAAACTCCTTTTTGTTAGTTAGTTTACGAATTGTTGGATTAAGTGAGCCCAACAGTAACTAGGAATCAAGTTTTGATATAACTACAACCAAAAACCAATTATGAAAATATCTATAAAGCAAAAAAAAAGACGCCAAAACTCATCTTGGTTTTGGCGTCTTTTTTGTAAAAACTACAGTTCGAAAAAACGGATTGAATTAATACAACCGTTCACGACGGCGCTGCTCACGCTGTAGCTTTTTTGCGTGCCTTTTGACTGCAGCTGCTGCTTTACGCTTGCGAACAGTTGTAGGCTTTTCATAATGTTCCCGACGACGAACCTCAGAAAGAACACCAGCCTTTTCACAAGAACGTTTGAAGCGACGAAGAGCAATATCAAATGGCTCGTTTTCTTTTACGCGGACAGCAGGCATCCAGCATCACCTTCCTTAAAATAACTAATAAAAACCATCTGCACCGAAAAATAGCGACTGCAGGTTGTATATCTTATATCACCTGAGTTTTATAAAAACAAGTGATAACTAAAGGGCAAGTATTGTAATAGTTAACATCACCCCTAGTCAAGAACTTAATCAATTGCATTCCCGAATTTACGCATTATATGCGGTAACAAACACTTTCATTTTTGCAAAAGAGAATCTGGTAAATATTTCTTGCATGCCTGTCTGGGCATCTGTGTTCATATCTAACCATTGCATTAAAAATGCAAATGCAGCAATTTATATGCTTTCGTATTTTGCAAAAAAATCACCTGTAAAAGCAGGCTTTACTCTGCTATCTTTTTTTTCCTGTTTTACGTTGAACTTACTTGGAAAGGTACTAACTGTCTTGTCCATCAAAGGTTTGTTAAAAGGTTTTTATGACCGATTGCTTTCAACCTGCTTGCTGTGCAGGGGCATAAGTGCTTTTTCTGAAAGAATTTGTTCGGGGTGCATGAATGATCTTCCAAAAAACAATAATGCTTGTTATTGCTGTGCCGAACCCATGCAAAACAATGATTTTTTATGTGGTCAATGCCAGCAAAAAGAGCGCCCTTTTTTTCGTTCTGTCGTTCCATACCTATATGAGTTTCCTGTGGCAGAGATGCTAAAAGCATTAAAGTATAAACAAAACCTGACTTATGCACTGCCTTTGTCTGTATTTCTCAGTCGCCATATCCAGACAGCTTATGAGGAAGACGTGTTGCCAGATGTTATTATCCCTATGCCTTTGCATAGAACACGACTGGTGAGTCGTGGGTATAATCAGGCTGGCGTGCTGGCAAAGAAAATAGCTCAACAATTATCACTACCACTGGATACGAATCTTGTTAAACGCATAAAAAATACACCACCCCTACTAGAAATAAATGCAAAAAACAGAAAAATCGTTCTAAAAAGTGCGTTTTTTGTACAAAAAAACACATACAATCGGGTAGCGTTAGTAGATGACATCGTCACGTCGGGTGCATCTATTGAATCCGTAACCGATGCATTGAAAAAAAGTGGCATTGAACGTGTGGATATTTGGTGTGTAGCAAGAACCAGAAAAAACTAAATTATACTAAACCTGCTTCCAAGTATGTTAGAAACGGGTTTTGGTATTATGCGACTCTTTATCTCGTGTGATTTATATTACTTGCATAACAACAAAAAAACATTCAAATTTGCATTCATATGAATTATAATTCACATGAATACGGGTAATTGGTGAGAGTTTTCGATGAATACCCCTTGTTGCGTTTAATCTAAACAGTCGAGACCTAATGTGAAAAATCAATTAAATAATGCATACAGTCAATCGTGGAAAGTCACAGGCCTCAATTGTCCTGACTGCGTTAATAAATTACAAATAGCATTGGAAAATTCAGTTGAGATTCAATCAGTAAATATTGGTTTTGCAACCCAAAAACTACAGGTAATATACACTGATGGTGTCCCCCGCTCTTCTGGTGCTTTCACAGTAAGCAAAGTGACTTCAAGCCTTGGTTTTGGCCTTGAGCCTGACACTTGTAAAGGAAGAAAAAATAAGTCTGTATCCGATAAGATTGCAGGAAGCGTTTATTGGTCAGGAATTATTATTTTTGTCACTATAGCCATAATCAGCTTGAATAAAAATCCAATTGATTCTCAGATATTTTTTTCTATAGCTACTTTGTGGGGGCTGTTTCCAGTAATAAAAACCTCATGGAAACAAGCGAGACACGGGGTATATTTCGGCATAGGAACACTGATGGCTACAGCTTGCGTGGGCGCACTTATTCTGGGCAGTTATCGGGAAGCTGCAATGGTTCTGATACTTTTTCAGTTGGGAAAATACCTAGAGGGTTATGCGGCAGACAAATCCAGAAAAAGCGTAGAATCATTAATGGCTCTCGCGCCAGAAAAAGCGTTACTTATTGAGAATGGTGAAACAAAAGAGGTACTGGCAAAAACTTTAAAACCAAATGACATTATTGAATTATTACCAGGGGACAGATTGCCCGTAGATGGCCAGCTGTTGGAAGCTACATCTTTAGATCTGAGTATTATTACTGGAGAATCTTTTCCAGTAGAAAAAAACATAGGTGAAGCTGTCATGGCAGGCACACTGGTTGTTGACAGTCGCACCAGGGTAAAAGTAACATCTGAATTTGGCAACAACGCCATTAATCGCATTTTACATTTGATTGAAGAAGCCGACAGTTACAAAGCCCCAATTGAACGACTTATTGATCGGTTTAGCGCTCGATACACCCCAATAATGATGGGAATAGCTGTAATCACAGCCCTTTTCCCACCATTGTTTTTTGGAGAGCCATGGAGTATATGGACCTATAAAGCACTAACTTTATTACTAATTTCCTGTCCTTGTGCCCTAGTGATATCTACACCGGTTGCTATCACCTCTGCATTAGCAACAGCGGCAAGAGTGGGTGGATTAATTAAGGGTGGTGCAACCTTGGAAAAGCTGGCATCAGTTAAAATAATTGCTTTTGATAAAACAGGCACATTAACGAAAGGTAAAATTTCTGTCAGCGATCAATACTCTGTATCAGACAAAAAACACTGGTTTGCAATGGCTGCAGCTATAGAAAAAGGCTCGAGCCATCCTTTGGCAAAAGCCATTGTGAAAGAGGCTCAAACAAAAAAACTGGTTATTCCTGAAGCAAAGTATGTTAAAACAATTGCGGGAAAAGGCGTTGTAGGCAGCGTTGCCAATCAACAGGTTGTTGTAACTTCACCCGTACACTTAGAAAAAAAACTGGCAAACCATGCAGAGTACAAACTATTGCATAATTGGATCACCTCTCAGGAATCAAAAGGAAAAACGGTGGTGGGAGTTTGTATTGACGAGGTATTGGCTGGATTAATTTCTTTAACCGATATGCTGCGAGAAGATGCTTTTGACGCATTACAAGCTTTAAAAAAAGCAGGTATAGATAGTATAATGCTTACTGGCGACAATCATCGCTCAGCAGCTAACATTGCGACTAGGTTAGGCATTAATTATCGGGCACAACTGTTACCCGAAAATAAAGTAGAGGAACTGATTAAGCTTAAACAGCGGGGTAATGTTGTTATGGTGGGCGATGGTATTAACGATGCTCCTGCCCTAAAAGCTGCTGACATTGGTGTAGCCATGGGTAAAGGTAGCGATGTTGCACTGAACATTTCAGGCGTAGCACTAACACAGGAAAAACTGATTAATCTTTCAGAGTTAATCAGAATCTCACAGCGCACACATAGAATCATTATTCAGAATATAAGCTGGGCACTAATTACCAAATTGGCAGTATTGGTAACTACATTGCTGGGCATGACTGGTTTGATGGTAGCTGTCATCGCTGGAGAAGGTGTTGCATCTATTGTAATCATTAATTCATTGAGGCTGCTGAAGAAAGATAGAAAGATAGAAAGATAGAAAGATAGAAAGATAGAAAGATAGAAAGATAGAAAGATAGAAAGATAGAAAGATAGAAAGATAGATAGCTATTCTGATGTGCAATTAACTTTTATTAAACAGAGAGTCAGGGGTCTCTTTCATGTTACTTATTCTTTATGGCTCACCAGGCTCGGGCAAGACATTTATAGGTCAATGGCTAATGAATGAATATGGGTTTCATTTTTATGATGCAGATATTCATCTGACAGACGAGATGAAAGCATCTTTACATAATAAGCAACCATTTACTGATGCAATGCGTTCCCGTTTTTTTTCTATCGTAACAAATCACATGAAGTCATTACTAAAACGTTATGAAAAGCTGGTTATGGCTCAGGCAATCAGCCGAAAAATTTACCGAGATCAAATAGCCAGAACTTTTCCTTCAGCAAAGTTTATCTGCATAGAAACCTCAGACCGGCTTCGCAGAAAACGCTTGAATGAAAGAGCAGACTGGGTAACACCTGATTGGGTTGGACATCTTCTAGCGCAGCAGGAGCCACCCAGCCCTGATCATTTTTGTTTAAAAAACATTGGAGACCAGACTTATATTCAGCAACAATTTGAGCTTTTGTTTGCCAGTTGCTAATAATGTTTTATGATTAAATATAAATTTTTTGCTTTCCATACGCTCTATGCCAGTATATTCTTACATAATAAATTTTGATTGGGAGTGATTTAGTTTTTTGGACACATTGTTAAATGCAGAACCTCTATTGACCCGTGGTTTCGTTTTAGAGCCCTTAAATATCGAAATACTTCGCAAAATCAGTGGTCCGTTAAATGATCATTTTTCACTGATTGAAAAACGGTTAAGTGTTTGTATTTCTAATCGTGACGGCAGGTTTTTAGTTTACGGTAATAATAATAATCAGCTAATACAAGCAGAAGCTGTAATCCGACGGCTTCATACAGAAGCAAAAAAATCTGAGGCATTAAACTCTGATACCGTACATCTTTTGCTTCAAGAGTTTACTTCTCTGAACAATAGCTCACAACTGTCTGAGGAAAATACTGAAATCAAGCCTGACTCGGTTTTATCTATAACAATAAAAACGCCAAAAGGCCGAATTCGCCCCAGAGGCAGAAACCAACAACGTTATGTAAAGACTATTTTATCTAATGATATTAACTTTGGTATTGGTCCGGCAGGCACAGGCAAAACCTTTCTTGCCGTCGCTTGTGCTGTTCAGGCGCTCGAAGAATCAAAAGTCCAACGTATTTTATTAGTCAGACCTGCTGTCGAGGCCGGAGAAAAGCTGGGATTTCTCCCAGGAGATCTTACGCAGAAAATTGATCCTTATTTGCGTCCTCTGTATGATGCCTTATACGAAATGTTGGGGTTTGAACGCGTTGAGAGGCTGATCGAAAAAAATATTATTGAAGTTGCACCACTAGCATACATGCGCGGAAGAACACTCAATCACGCCTTTATCATTCTGGATGAGTCCCAAAATACAACTGTTGAACAAATGAAAATGTTTTTAACCCGTATAGGTTTTGGTTCAACAGCGGTAATAACAGGTGATGTCACTCAGGTTGATTTGCCCAAAGGTGTAAGGTCCGGGTTGAGCCATTCGGTGAATGTACTTAAAGATGTTAAGGGTATTGGTCAGTTACATTTTGATTCTGGAGATGTGGTAAGGCATACCTTAGTTCAGCGCATAGTCGAAGCTTATGAGTCTCATGAATAATTGGTTGAAAATCAGTTTTTATTAAAGATAAGTATTGTTAATGAGTACTACAGTCAATATTGAAAGAGCTTGCAAATATTCATCCATTCCGCCTGATTTTTATATTAAAAAATGGGTGCAGACGGTGAAAGAGCACCAGGAAAAGGAGGGTGAGGTATGTGTATATATCGTTGGAGAAGAAGAAAGTGCGAGTCTGAATTACACTTGGAGAAATAAAGAAGGCTCGACTAATGTTCTTTCGTTTCCTGCACAAACTCCTGAAAATTTTCCTGTTTTATTGTTAGGTGATATTGCCATTTGTGCACCAGTGGTTGAACGTGAAGCAACAGAACAAACCAAAACGTTAGACGCACACTGGGCTCATATGGTTATTCATGGCACACTACATCTTTTAGGGTATGATCATATAAATGATAAAGACGCTCTTGAAATGGAAACCCTAGAGATCCATATAATGAATAAATTAGGCTTTCCTGACCCTTATAAACCCGCTTATGACACAGTGAGATAAAGCTGATTTATGAACGACGACCCGTCCCAACCAAATACCAAGAACTGGTTTAACAAAGTTAAACAGCTATTTAGCAATGAGCCTTTGCAAAAAGAAGATCTTATTGAGCAGCTTAGGGATGCTGAGCTTCATGACATTCTGGATAACGAAGTGCTGCATATCATGGAAGGTGCTTTGGGAGTCTCTGCAATGCAAGCAAGGGATATTATGATTCCTCGATCACAAATGGTCTGTATTTCTGCAAATGAATCACCTGAAGACTTTTTACTGCGAATATTAGCGGCAGGGCATTCCCGTTATCCGGTTATTGGTGAATCAACAGATGAAGTATTAGGTGTTTTGCTGGCAAAGGACTTATTGCCTTTATTGCTCAAAAAGAACGTTGATGCTACCTTTGATTTGAAAACAATTTTAAGACCTGCAATCTTTGTCCCTGAAAGCAAACGACTAACCATTTTACTCAGGGAGTTCAGAACCAACAAGAATCATATGGCTATTATTGCTGATGAATACGGCGGCGTTGCGGGTTTGGTAACAATAGAAGATGTTCTGGAAGAAATTGTCGGTGATATTGAAGATGAATATGATGAGGATGCAGACATTTTCATCAAACCCGTAAGCAAAAAAGAATTCATGGTGAAAGCACTGACTCCTATTGATGAGTTTAATCATTTCTTTCATGCAAATTTAAGCTCCGAAGAGTTTGACACTATTGGTGGTTTAGTTATGCAACAGTTTGGTCATTTGCCAAAATATAATGAATCAGTTGTATTTGAGGGTTTTTGCTTTAAAGTATCTAACGCAGACAGCCGGCGGGTTCGCCTTTTAAATGTAAGCGTACAAAATAACAGCAAATAATACTCTTTCATCAAAATGATTAAAATCAACTGGAACTATGTATGAAGAGTACATACTAATGATTCCACTTAATAAACGATAAATAAATGCTAAAAAACATGCGTGGAAATTTACTGGTATTATTTTGTGGAGCTTGTGCAATTTTTTCTTTTAGCCCCTATCACCAATGGTGGGTGCTATGCGTCATAACAGCAATATTATACCTTTCTTTACATAACTTATCTGTTCGTCAGGCCGCATGGAGAGGATTCTTCTTTGGAGTTGGTTTTTTTGGTACTGGGGTTTCTTGGGTTTATGTAAGCATCCACCTTTTTGGTAATGCGTCTCCTATACTAGCTGGCGGGCTGACATTCTTATTTGTCATTGCATTAGCAGCAGTATTTTTCTTGCTGTGGTGTTCGATATATCAATGGCTAATTAAACGACACAAAAATAGTGCTTTGGCACCACTTCTATTTACATCTTGCTGGGTGCTTGGCGAGTTTTTTCGTAGCTGGTTTGCCACAGGTTTTCCATGGCTGCTAAGTGGCTATACTTTAATAGACACTCCTGCTTCAGGATTGGCACCCATTATTGGAGTTTATGGTTTAAGTTTTATTCTGACATTGATAAGCGTCTCTTTTGCTCAATTGATAAAAACACCACGAAAACTATCTGTTTCTTTTGTCTTGGCTTTTACTGTATTGGCAAGCTTGACAGCTATACCCTTCCAACACATTAAGTGGACATACCCTAAAGGTAATAATTTAACATTTAGCGCAGTACAAGGTAACATTCCCCAACAAGCCAAGTGGGATCAAGCTTATTTGGAAAAAATTGTACATACTTATTTACGGCTCAGCAAACGTAACGAACACAAAGATTTGATTATTTGGCCTGAGAATGCCATTCCAATAATTTACCAAAACAACCCAGAACTTATAAGTTCGCTAAATGAACAAGCGCTTTCTCATAATAATGCACTTGTCTTTGGTATGCCGTGGCAGGAGCAAGGAAAAATATATAATGCCGTGCTAGCCATAGGGAAAGGGCAAGGACATTATTTAAAACAAAAACTGGTACCATTTGGAGAATATGTACCGATGGAATCATGGCTTCGGGGACTGATTAGCTTTTTTGATCTTCCCATGTCTGAATTTAGTAGCGGAAAATCAAATCAACAGTTAATCTCTGTCAAAGGTTACCCTGTTGCCGTGTATATTTGTTATGAGGCGGTCTATCCCGATTTTTCAGCAAAACTAGCTCGCAGAAGTGCTTTTATCATTACGATAAGTGATGATTCTTGGTTTGGAAAATCAGCGGGACCCTGGCAACATTTTCAAATGGTAAGAATGCGAGCCTTGGAAACAGGACGTTATCTGATTAATGATACAAATAACAGTCATACATCTCTTATTTCTCCCGAAGGAAAAGTCCTGAAACAGATACCTTCATTTCATGCAGGTGCACTTCATGGCTCTATTACACCTATGGCTGGTGAAACACCCTTTATGAGATATGGCTCAACACCTATATTCATTTTATGCTTGGCATTGATAGTAATTTCTCGCCTCAAGCGAAAAAATAACTGATAACACTTCTCCGTCTCCATAAACCCGATATAAGCGACAATATATATTTACATGGGATTTGCGATAAAGAAAAATATAATTAATGTGGACAGGCGTGTAAAAAAGTCTATTTTTATAATGACTTTTCATTAGTACATGATTCTGTCAAATATAACAACCCGTTTCTTTAATATCCCATCGTTTGTTTTTTACTATAAGGTTGTTGGGGTTTGAAACTAATACAGATCAGTTAGCAGTACAGGATAATATTATTTATACAGAATGACAGTTACTCAATGAATGAATGATATCAAAGCCCAAACATTATTAAACAATGTGATTTAGCAGAAGATGACCGCCCTATTATTAGGAAATAATTTAAGGTATAAAATATGCGCATCATTAGTTTTAATGCAGAAGGAATTATATCTGCTGAATCCAAAGGTTTCTTTAGTTGGATAAGACAACAAGATGCGGACATTATCTGCATACAAGATCTTCAGGCTCGTGAAAACAATCTTCAGTCCGATCGCTTTCATATAGAGGGGTATCATCCCTACTTCTTCGAAAACTTTACTTCTACAGAATCACACCCACCTGGGGGGGTCGCTATCTACACACGAACAACACCCAAAGCGATTATCATGGGAACAGGTATACCAATAATTGATAATGAAGGGCGCTATATTCAGGCGGACTTTAATAACATAAGTATCAGTAGTTTGCTGGTTCCGGGATCAGTTAATTGTCTAGACCAGCAGGAAGATAAGTATGCATTTCTTGATGCTTATTTACTCTTTTTAAAAAAGCAGAGCAGAAAACGACGGGAAGTTATTACCTGTGGAACATTTAATATTGCACACACAAAGAACGATGTTTTTTGTTACGAAGATAATAAAAACAGATCAGGAGCACTGGTTGAGGAACAACGCTGGATGAATCTTTTACTCAGCAGTATGAATTATGCAGACTGCTTCCAAAAAAAACAGGATGAGGGGAGTTTATTTACCTTCTGGGAAAACAATGTTAACAGAGAAAATAATGATGGCTGGCGTATTGATTATCAGATAGTCACGCAAAACATTAAACCAAAAGTGTCAACAACAAATATTTACACTTATCAGCAATTTTCCAGACATGCGCCAGTTGTTGTCGATTACGAATGGGATTTGACTATGTAGCTTCAGTTCGACATAACAATACAGAAACTGAGCCTATATGCTGAATATTCAGTAAAGGCTTAGTTTCTGTATATGGATAAGTGACCAACCTCTGATCAAGTAAACCATAAAAGCATGTCAAAACAGTAGATAAAACAGGTTTTTGTATTATTTTCATTGCATTATACGACAAAATATTATAACGACGATGGATGGAAATACTTTTTTCGTATAATGCATAAAATCTATTTGCCCAGCGCCTCTTTTTGAACTGAGATAATTTGCTCAATGCCCTGATGAGCCAACGCCATCATATTATCCATATCTTCCTGACTAAAAGCACAATCACCCTCAGCTGTACCCTGTAGCTCAATGAATCGGCCTTTTTCTGTCATCACAACATTCATGTCAGTTTCTGCACAAGAGTCTTCCATATAATCCAAATCTATCAATGCATTTTCATTGTACAGACCAACAGAAACTGCGCCTACCATATATTTTAAAGGATCAGTCTTAATAATTTTATTGCGTTGCATGTGGTGAAGACAATCCACTAACGCAACACAACCACCGGTAATTGAAGCAGTTCTCGTGCCTCCATCGGCCTGAATTACATCACAATCAATAGTAATACTATTTTCGCCCATCGCTTTGAGGTTAACAGCTGCTCGTAATGATCGACCAATTAAACGCTGTATTTCTTGTGTTCGCCCAGATAGTTTTCCTTTGTTAGCTTCCCGCATATTTCTTTCATTGGTCGCTCTAGGAAGCATCCCGTATTCAGCAGTTATCCAGCCTTTCCCGGTACCTTTTAACCACCTTGGAACATTTTTTTCAACACTTGCTGTACAAATAACTTTTGTATGACCAAATTCCACCAACACCGAACCTTCTGCATGCATGGTGAAATTTCGGGTAATTTTAATATCACGTAGCTGTTCAGCTTCTCGTCCACTTGGGCGCATATTTAATCCTTTTAGTGTTTCATACGATAGGAGCATTATAATGAAATAATATTGCAATGAAGAACCGTTAATCCTACCTTTTTAAGTCTGTTGGGTCTAACCATTTTTCTATGGACTTAAAGCAGATTTCTCTGTTCTGCTCAGACTCATTAGCTAGGTGATGCCGAGCAGTACCAAGATACACAATGTTACTCTTTATGTATAGGTTATTTAAAAAAGGTATATTAAAACGCCAGTCGACTGTTCGGTCTTTTTCTCCCTGAAAAATCAGAGAAAAAATATTAATTTTCCGATTACAATTAAGTATACGTTTATTCCATCTAAACAAAGCAGATAACCAGTTTAGTGAAATTTCACCAGACTGCAAAGGGTCTTTAGTTTTAATAAAATCCATGAAATCAGAATTGTTGGAATTTATCGAAAATGAGCGTTTCACCTTGCTGACAAAAGGCTTTATCAAATAAAGTAGCATTTTTATACTTCGCCAGTATGTAATACGAACGAGCGGCGCAAAAAGAACAACTCCTTGTATCTCATACGAACCAGTATCCTCAAAAAGAAGACTATTAGTAATGATGGCTCCACCTGTACTTTGCCCAAAAAGATACCAGTGCTTTGGAAGTTTATTCTTAGCCCATGAAAGACAATTGACAAATATCTTTGAATAATCTGAAAAATCGTCAATAGCCGTTCTTACCCCCGAAGATAAACCATGCCCAGGCAGATCAAAAATAAAAACACAATAAGAATTTTCCAGAAAAAAGCGGATTAAATGATGATACAAGCCGGCATGATCCAAATAGCCATGAACAATAAATATTGTACCCTTTGATTGTTCAGGTAACCAGTATTGCGCAAATATCTGATAATTGCAGGTCTCAATAAATCCCGCATTATAATGCAAAACCACAGGTAACGAATAGTAATCAAGATATTGCTTCAGAGCATCGCTTTGCTGACACGGGTTATCAAAATCCAGTAACTTTAATCGATTAACAAGAGAGCTGAAAAAGTGTGTATTCATCACAGTTTTAATCCTCTAAATGATTAAAACTGAGTATATGCCATAATGATCACCAATTACATATAACTGAAAACGATAGGCACAAAAAAAGCTCTTTTATACTAAAATCTGCTTCTATCTACTTCTATGATGATACTTCTATGATTCTACTTTTCTGGTCTTGCTGTTATGTGTTATAGCTCCTCGAAATCAAGCTATTACTCGTCACTTTGCCTTTAATAGCAAGCCATAAAATCATGCTCATAACAGTAGTTATGAAACAGGATTTGGTATTACGGGTTTATAGAAAATCAAACGGATTATTTGCACGCTCAATACCATGGTTTATATCTTCCAACCATTGATTTGCTATTTTTTTGACCTCAGGATAATGGCTATTTTTTAATAAAATAATATCTTTTGCCATTTTATTGAGCTTTTGAATAAGCTCCCCCCCTTTTTCTTTATAAGCCATCTTTGATATTTCTCCACCACCATATTTACTTCTAAGAGTTTCTAATTTATCCAGCTGATTTTGAGGTCCAATGGCTTTCAATACGGCTTCGAAATTTCTTTCGAGGATATCCACAACTTCAAGACGAGATGTTTTAAGCTCCTGCACATTCTTATCATTGTTTTCCTTTTTAGTGGCCTTCCCATATTTGCCTACACCCAATACACGTATATATTGCTCTTCCATTAGTTGAACCGCCCCCAAAAACTCTTCATTTGCTTTTTTCAACAAATTAACACTATGTATAATTAGCTCCAACCCACCCTTTTGACTCATAGCAGGGTTAGTTGACTGCAATAAAACTGATAGCTCGGCTGCTTTAGGACAGGGAAAACACCTCCAGCCTGTGGATAAATCAAACATAGTATGAGTGAATGGCATGGCAATTTTATAAGGTTTATCGCTATTACTGATACTCGGTTTTTTTTCGCCCTCTGAAACCTTATTCAACTTACGTAAGAACAGGCTCAGATCATCTATTTGACTGGTTTTACGTGAGCGAATCAGATTGATGAGTTTAGTAATAAGTCCGAAAGTAATTATGTTTGCAATTCGACGACCTAAGCTACCTGTTTTTTTGCCTGCAACTGTTGTTTCTTGGAGTCTTTGGTAGTTATTGGCTGGTCTAACAAACGGTAAAAACCGAAAAATTTTCAAATTAGCCTCTCTCGTTATCATTTTATTAATTATGTGAGCTATTTACCTCAATTTAACGCAAAAAACATTATAAAACATAGCTTCCGTATCTGGCGATGTTAAGGACAACAATAAGATAAACAAAAACTACTATATTCATCCCCACCCTTATCAACTTACAGAAACATCACACAAAATGAAACCATAGCTAGCATCAGGCAACTCTTTACAGAAAAAAAATCACTCGCTTTCAGCTGGTCAGCATTCAAAATGCCAGTAATTATTTGCGTACCCTTTTTTTATTTACGCTCTTTCGCATGAGAAATAATAAAAATACAATGCCCGTTTCAGACTTTAATGACAAGTAGTTTTTATCCATACAGGAGTTGCCAGCTTTCATAAAGGCCATTTAAACAGAGTTTTAATTAAATAGTGGGCACACCAGACTAAAAACATACCCACTTTAAAAATCCAAAAAACTATTTTGTACCTGACTTATTAATCCAGCCTGGGCACTTCAAATTTCCATGCTTATCTTTGACTGTTCTCACCCATTTGCTCTTGCCTTTACCATCGATCCAGTAACAAACCATATTAGTTTCTGCTCGGGTACATCTGATATGACCATTTGGATGATCAATAGTTATGCACTCAGAACGCCCTATTCCACCCGCTGCCTGCAGTAAAATTTGACTTCCCTTTAACAAGAGTACTTTATCGCTCTGATCAATCATAAGTCTTTTGCCGTGTTTAAAATCAAAGCTACCATCAATATTTTGATAATTCGGATACTTAGACAATAATACATATCCACCTTTATTAGTCAGAGTAACAGTAAAATCAGGAGTATCTGGTATTATGACTGGGTAATGATAATAAACATGTTTTGAAATAATAATTATACCTCTGACATACTTGGATCTAGGGACACTGACTGGAATATGAAAATGCAAATCACAGCTTTTATTATTATTATTGTTTGTGTATAAATTACATGTAGAGCTTTTATCGTCAAGATAACTACGCAATATTCCCAAGGCCATTAAGTCAAGTTGAAAAGGCGATTTAGAGATATCAGAAATATGAATAATATATGAATGACCCTTAATAAAAGTAAATGAACTCACAGGCATATTGGCTGTTTCTTCACTCTTATATTTACTGACTGAAAGATAAAAACCCTGACTTTTGATGGAAAAAGGCAGGTGGGTGATTCCAAGATTAGTGGTTAAAATCATATCTCCAGACACTGGAGTACTAGCTGCAGGAATGGTGTATTTCAAATGACAAATACCTGCTGTTAAAAGCGGTGATTTTTTATTCATACAATCACCTGACAAAGAAATATTGGCATCAGACAAGGAAGACGACAGCGAAAATTTAGCCGAAGTTATATTTACACCCTGACGTTTCATCACATCCACACTCACCGACTTAGGTGATTTTTGTAACGAAAAATCTGTGATATTATTTAAACGCACCTCTTTATTGTTCGTGCTAACAAACAGCACCGGATCTCTCGCTATTTCTAATTGAGCAAACACTACTTTACCAGATTTGAATAAAATCTTTTTGCTAAAATATTTCTGACTACCAGAAGAGATTTTATAAAACACTTTACAACTATTATCATAATCGAAAAATTTTGGAGTTAAAGGGCAATTTGTACTCAATTGCTGTATTGTTTTGTCATTTTTCAGCGTCGGCACTACCACGTGAAAGTCATTGACAAGTACGGATATATTCATAACATACGCAGTTTTTAGCTGATTATCTCCCTTATCAATGGATATTTTATGCTCAAAATTATCTGGTAAGCCAACGTTATCGCTATCTTCTGAAACGACATCTACATTATAAAATACATTAAAACAGTTAGAAATAACACCGGTGGTTACATTCACACTACACCGATTAATTTCATTTGAGCCAAAAAGAAAGGTGGAAAAGCCAGAGATAAAAGCCAGATTACCTGATCGATTTAACGCCATAGCGCTTGGGATGAAAGCTTCGAACTTTATATTGCTGGAACACTTAGAAAAAATACCAGTGGTTGTATCTACACTGCATTGGCTGATGGCACCATTACCATTAGCCACATAAGCACGATTGCCTGATCCATTTAATACTATAGTCCTGGGCTTAATAAAACCGGTTCCTCCAGTATTAGAACACCCAGAAAAATCACCGTTGGAATTTACATCACATCGGCTTATGCCATTATCCTTCTCATGAGTCATAAAAGCACGATTGCCTGATGAATTTAGTACGACGCTGGTTATCCCAGTAAATACATCCTTGCCAGTACTGTAACATTTGGAAAAAATACCGGTGAGATCAACATCACATTTACTGACGGTGCCATGGGCATGATCAGTCACAAAAGCACGACTACCTGATTTATCTAATGCTATACCATTGGGCATATCCAGCCCTTTTGCTCCAACACTAAAACACTTAAAAATGACACCAGTTGCAGGATCTATATCACACTGGTTGATTCTTCTGTAACCAGAATCAATCACATAAGCACGATTGCCCGATGCATTTAGGAATATGTAATCAGGCGCCTTAAGTCCGATATCCCAAGTACCATGACAATCAGAAAAAACACCAGATTTTGTGTTTACATTACAGCGAACAATCTGACCTCTGTAACTATTTGTCAAAAAAACACGACTACCCGACGGATTGAGCGCCAAACCAAAAGGAGGTGCCCCTGAATGAAAAGTACTAAGTTCAGACGCATTACCTTTAGCTACCGAAAAGGATGAAGCACCCAACACTACAACTAAAATAGTATATAAAATATTTGATCGCATTTTAAATACCTGCCTCTGATTAAAGTGATAAAGGACAACCAAAGGAGCACCGTAAAGTTTCAAAAGGTTTTTGATATACCCATTCAACTTCAAAGCACTGATTTTTATTCTGATATATAGCTAACAAGAATTTACTGATAAAGAAAAAATGGCATAAATATTCATTATTCATCCCTTCAAGGTTAAGTCACAAACAAGACAACCTCAAAATAAACTTTCCAGCTATAGCCTTCAAATCTCAACGACTTTCCAGAAGATAAAGTCAGCACCATTCAGATTGAATGAGTATACGGCTGTGTCACTATGTTTAAGAAAAAACTAGCCTAAAGTAAAAAATTACTCTGTGACATGATGAGAGTAGATCGACCATGGAATAAAAAAATAAGAATATACCGCATAGATGAAAGTAATATCATCAAAATACTTATAATACTTAAGCATATCTGGCAAATTCAAAGAGACTAACCGGTTTATCGCAATACAAACTTTTATATTCTTTTTCTCAACAGTGTGGAATAAAGCTACATATGGTACGTAGCATCTTGGCATCTACTTCTCAAGCATTGATTGATTTATCTGGCCTGTAGTGATTTTCAGTCTACTGCCTCACAGATCGAAATGCTTTATAAAAAACGGTGAAGCATAGAAGTTTTTCACAAGACGATAAAATCAACCACTGCATTAGCGAAATCACCGTTCAAGATACCCCGACAGTGATTTCCATTGCCAGCTAGATACAACCCAAACTTAACCAATATCAGATGCGCAAACTGAATAAAGATTAACTCAAATAAAGACCATTCATAAAAAACAGCAAAGCTGGCTCTGACGCAGTTTTTCCTTGCGAATCATCAGAAATTTACGTATACCTATGAGTAAAATAATTGATTCTGAACACCAATTAGGTTTTAAAAAAATCAAATATGAAAAAAGTAATCAAATGCGATGACGGAATAACTCGCTGTTCGTGGTGTGGTTCTAAAAAAGATTATATCGCCTACCATGATACAGAGTGGGGTTTTCCTGTTGTTGATGACTTCAAATTATTTGAAAAAATTTCTTTAGAAGCCTTTCAGGCAGGGCTAAGCTGGTACACAATATTACGAAAAAGAGAAAACTTCAGAACTGCCTTTGATAATTTTGATTTTAATAAAATAGCTAAGTTTTCTGCATATAAGACACACAGTTTATTAAAAAACAAAGGAATTGTCAGACATCGAGGCAAAATAGAAGCAACTATCCATAATGCAAAATGTGCTAAAAATCTGGTTGTAAACAAAGGTTCACTGGCAAATTTCTTTTGGCGTTTTGCACCTGAAAAACCAGTTAAAAAAAGTGACTCTTTAACCATGTCTGAGGAATCAAATCATTTGTCTGATGCGCTGAAAAAACAAGGATGGAAGTTTGTGGGGCCAACAACCTGTTATGCCTTTATGCAGGCAATGGGAATGGTGAACGATCATGCTAAAGAGTGTGATTTTTATCAAAAAGCTTGTGAAGCACGTCAATCTTTCCGCTATTGCTCGTAATCTTATATCAAAATGTATTTTAGTAAGATATTGTTCAGGAAGAAAATTGATAAAATATAATGCGCTGGTATTGTAAAAGATCTGAATTCATTAAAAGGCTGTTTGAGGGCTTTTGGCCAAATTCATGGTGTTACAGGCTGGCATCATGTAGATGCATGGTCGTTTATACTGCAAGTTTGTTTGAGGAGAGGAAACTTTTGTGATGTCAAATACCCGAACCTGCTTCTAACTTCTTATTGCTCTACTTTTCTGATCTTGCTGTTATACCTTAAAACTCCTTGCAAAGTAGACTTACTCGTCACCTCGCATTTAACAGAAAATGCATAAAAGAATACTCGTAACAGTAGTTAGAAGCAGGTTTTGGTATACGTGTTTTTGCAAATAAAAATTTGGCAAATGTTGCAACTACTCCCACTCAATAGTTGCAGGTGGCTTGCCTGAAATATCATAAGTGACCCTGGAGATTTCTGGCACTTCATTAATAATACGATTAGAGACGTGCCCCAATAGTTCGTAAGGTAGATGCGCCCAACGTGCCGTCATGAAATCAATGGTTTCAACCGCTCGTAGGCTTACTACAGGTGCGTACCTGCGCGCATCACCTACTACTCCCACTGATTTCACTGGCAAAAACACCGCAAATGCCTGACTGACTTTATCATACAGACCGGCTTTACGAAGCTCTTCTATAAATATGGCATCCACTTTTCTGAGAGTATCCGCATAAGATTTTTTAACTTCACCCAGAATCCGAACCCCTAAACCAGGACCTGGGAATGGGTGACGGTAAACCATATCGTATGGTAAGCCTAGGGCAAGCCCAATCTTTCGAACTTCATCTTTAAATAGTTCCCGCAATGGCTCAATGAGTGACATTTTCATATCTTCCGGCAAACCACCTACATTGTGGTGAGACTTAATCACATGTGATTTACCTGTTTTACTGGCTGCTGATTCAATCACATCCGGATAAATTGTACCTTGTGCAAGAAAATTGATGCCATTTAATCTGGATGATTCTTCTTCAAACACTTCGATAAAGGTTTGACCTATAATTTTGCGTTTCTTTTCAGGATCAGTAACACCCTCAAGACGAGAAAGAAACTTATCTGCGGCATTTACATGGACAACACGTACTCCCATGTTATCTGAAAACATTCTTATCACCTGATCTGCTTCATTTAAACGTAGCAAACCATTATCTACAAATACGCAAACAAGCTGATCCCCAATAGCTTTATGTAATAAGGCTGCCACAACGCTAGAGTCCACACCACCGGACAAGCCTAGCAAGACTTGTTTGTCGCCCACCTTCTTTCGCACAGACTTTATCGCATCTTCAATAATGAGTTCAGGTACCCATAATCGTTCGCAGCCAGCTATTTCTCGTACAAAGCGTTCTAGTATACGGCCCCCTTGCTTTGTGTGTGTTACCTCTGGGTGAAACTGAACTCCATAAAAACGACGATCATCATCAGCCATACCCGCTACAGGACATGAAGGCGTGGCTGCAACCAAATTAAAACCTTTTGGCAATTTAAGTACCTTATCACCGTGACTCATCCATACATCGAGACTGAACCGACCATTATCTTCAACATGATCTTCAATCTGATTCAATAAAGTGCACGGTTTCTCCAATGTAACACGAGCATAACCAAATTCATGCACATTTGAGTTAACTACAGTACCACCTAATTGTTGCGCCATTGTTTGCATGCCATAACAAATACCCAATACCGGAACACCCATCTCAAAAACCTTTTGTGGTGAACGAGGTGTATTTCCTTCAGTGACTGTCTCAGGGCCACCCGAAAGAATGATTGCTGCAGGTGCAAATGTTTGCAAAAATTGCTCTGAAATATCAAACGGGTGAATTTCGCAATAGATGCCAATTTCCCGAACCCGACGCGCAATCAACTGTGTGTATTGAGAACCAAAATCCAGAATAAGGATACGTTGCTGATGTATATCCTGAAACATTTCATAATCCTGTATGTCAACTTATAATGCTGTTTTATTAATCTTTCTGCTTCACCTTTACCGGCAGAGCAAAATAACTTTTACTAATAACTACTATCTAACTCTGTAGTTTGGTGCTTCTTTGGTAATAGTGACATCATGTACGTGTGATTCTGCCATACCAGCATTACTCACCCGAACAAATTTTGGATGTGTACGCATGGTCTGGATATCTGCAGAGCCGGTATACCCCATGGAAGCACGAAGACCACCCATTAATTGATGAATGATAGCTGTCAATGAACCTTTGTATGGAACGCGACCTTCGATACCTTCTGGTACCAATTTATCTTCGCCTGCGTTGACATCCTGAAAATAACGGTCACTAGAGCCTTGTTTTCGCGACATTGCACCTAATGATCCCATGCCCCGATAGGATTTATAACTACGTCCTTGGTATAGAATCACTTCACCTGGTGCTTCTTTTGTTCCAGCAAGCATGCTACCCACCATGACAGCTGACGCCCCTGCAACAATTGCCTTGGCAATATCCCCTGAATAGCGAATACCTCCGTCTGCAACCACAGGAATATTGGTTCCTTTTAATGCTTCCACCACATTTGCAATGGCTGATATTTGTGGCACACCAATGCCTGTAACTATTCTTGTAGTACAAATCGAGCCGGGGCCAATGCCTACTTTAACACCGTCCACACCCGCTTCAGCAAGTAATTTTGCCGCTTCAGCGGTGGCAATATTACCACCGATAAGCTGGATATCCGGATAATATTTCTTCACCCATTTAATACGATCAATTACTCCTTGGGAATGTCCATGAGCTGTATCAACCACAAGCACATCAGCACCCGCTTTAATGATTGCCTTAATACGATCTTCTGTCTCTTTTCCTGTACCTACCGCAGCACCAACACGTAATTGCCCTGCATTATCCTTACTGGCATAAGGGTAGTCCTGAGATTTTTGAATATCTTTAACTGTCATCATACCGGACAGATTTCCGGCCTCATTGAGCACTAGCACTTTTTCAATGCGATGTTTGTGTAACAGCTTTTTAACTTTATTCTGCTCTGTGCCTTCTGCAACAGTGACAAGTCTCTCTCTCGGTGTCATAACACCAGCAATCTTTTTATTCAGATCTTCCTCAAAACGAACATCTCTGCTAGTGACAATTCCAACAAGATTCCCCTTATCCATCACTGGTAATCCTGATATTTTATGAGATTTTTGAAGACTCTTTAGTTCGCGGACAGTTGCAGAAATCTCAATGGTGATGGGGTTTTTCACCACCCCACTCTCGTGCTTTTTCACCCGATGCACTTCTTCAGCCTGTTCTTCAACTGACATATTCTTATGAATAATACCAAGACCGCCTTCTTGTGCCATTGCAATCGCCAGACTTGACTCGGTGACAGTATCCATTGCCGCAGAAACAAGGGGGATATTTAGTTCAAGCTCCTTAGTTAAACGTGTCTTCAATGAGACATTTTTAGGCAACACTTCAGAATAATCCGGAACTAACAATACATCATCAAAGGTCAAAGCCTCCTGAGATATGCGTAACATAACATGTGTGCCCTCTAATTTAATTCATTTTCTGATGGTGCTTTACAAATTCAGTCTGTCAAGCATGCCTGCAAGTAAATAGGAAGGAATTATACGCCTGAGAATGCTATCCTACAACGGTTACATTTTGACAGTTTTGTGGAATAATAGCAGGGTTTGAGATCAGGTTTCACTCTGCTTTGAGGTTCTAGAAAATTAAGCAGACAAAATCCTTAGGCAAAACCGGTAAAAACGCAGTTTTTAAAAACTGCAGGCTGAAAATATCGGTTACAGGTATCTACAAAGTGATTCATGATGCAATATCAGACGATAGCTTTTATATTAAATATGATTGTGAAAAAACCTGAATGGTGATCTGGTAAAAAGGGAATAAGCCTCAATGAGCTCTGAAGTTTCCAACGATAACATTGCACCTCATACTGTCTTAAGCGTCAGTCAGTTGAATATTCAGGTAAAACGACTGATTGAAGCATCTTTTGCCAACGTTTGGGTTGAAGGTGAAATATCCAACCTCTCCATGCCTGCTTCGGGACACTGGTACTTTTCGCTGAAAGACAGCAGAGCAACTGTTCGATGCGCCATGTTCAAAGGTCAGAACAGACTTGCCTCATTTGCTCCTGAAAACGGTATGCAGATTGTGATTCTGGCAGAGGCCAGCATCTATCAGGTTCGGGGTGAATTTCAGCTAATAGTGCAACGCATGGAAGACGCAGGAAAGGGCTTGTTGCAAAGAGCCTTTGAGCAACTAAAACAAAAACTGCTAAATGAGGGACTTTTCGCTACTGATAAAAAACAAAAGTTACCTCGGTTTCCAAAACATATTGGCGTTGTTACCTCACCTTCTGGTGCTGTTATTCAGGATATTTGTTCTGTTTTAAAGCGTCGTTGTCCATTAATTGAATTAACGGTACTTCCTGTAACAGTTCAGGGTAAAGAGGCAGCCAATCAAATCAGCAACATGCTAAAAACTGCTCAAAGGTCTTGTTGGTTTGATGCGTTAATCATTGCCCGTGGTGGCGGTTCACTTGAAGATCTGCAGCCCTTTAACGATGAAAGTGTTGCGCGGGCCATTGCAGATTGCACCATCCCGATAGTCAGTAGTATCGGGCATGAAACAGATACAACTATCGCAGATTATGTGGCAGACAGTCGTGCTCCTACGCCTTCTGCTGCTGCTGAACTACTCAGCCCTGATCAAAATGAATGGCTAGCATTATTAAAATACCAACAACAAAAACTCTCTAGATTAATCAGTGATAAATTAATGAGTTTCGAAGATAACTTAAACCATTTAAGAATGAGACTTCGACACCCTCAAGATACTTTAAGGGAACAGTCTCAGCGATTGGACTATATCTCTTCACAGCTGTCAAACCTGATACAGCAACAGCTTATGTATTACAGGCTCCTGATACAAAATATCAGCCAACGTATTAACATGTATTCGCCAGAAGTATTAATGTCCCATGCTTCACTCAGACTTTCACACAATACTGAACGATTAAAACAAGTAATTAGCCATCTCATCAATAATCACCAAAAAAAATTGATGGCACTTAGTTGTCACTTAAATGCTTATAGTCCACTGAAAACACTGGAACGCGGTTTCAGTATCGCAAAAACAAAAGATGGAGAAGTATTAACGCAAAGCAGGCAGGTTAAAGACAATGACAAGGTTAAGTTGATACTTCACAAAGGTTATGTGGAATGCACGGTGGATAAAGTTGGCATTTAGCCATTAAGACCAAGATCGCCGGCTGATCTTTATTTCTCATCAGATATGCGTTATCACAGAGTGGCAGGTAATTTTTTTAGTATCTTTCATTTGTTAGTTCAGTAAGTAATATAAACTGAACACAATCCATTATAATGTAAAGGCTGACCAGCAAGGCATACGAAACAATAAATAGTAACTCCCTTGCCGATTTCATGGATACATTAAAACAGGCTTATCTGGGAAGAAATTCACTTTATTCTGGATTATCGGTCTTATAACCGAAGTGCAGAAATATTTGCCAATGAATAAAATCTCAATATTGACATTAACCTTTTGCCATCTTACAGCCCGCATCTGAACCCAATAGAACGGTGCTGAAAGGTGATCAATAAACTAGTAAAGAATAATATGTTTTTCCGTTCAACGGAGGAGTTTAAAAGTACCATTAATGAATTTTTCGAATCCACTGAAAAAAAATAAAACCAGGGTTGCTTAGCCGGATTAATGATAATTTTCAACGAATCAAACCCGCACTTTGATTTGGTTTGTGTATAATACTTTTTTATGAAAGATTAATCTTAAGAGGCAAGGGTATTGTTAGCCGTAGAACGAAGAGAGCAGATTCTCAGTTATTTACGTCAATATGAGTATGCCAATGTGGAACAACTGGCAGACATTTTGCATGTGTCGAGCATGACTGTTCGGCGAGATTTAAACAAACTTGAAGAAATGAGTCTGATCAAACGTATTCATGGAGGTGCAACCACAAGTCAATACATCAACACCCAGCCGTCCATTGAACAACGTAAACAGGAAAGCTCTGACGAAAAACGGAAAATTGCTTCTTATGCAGCCAATCTTGTTAGTGATGGTTACACCATACTACTAGATGCTGGTACAACCACGATGAATATTGTCAAATTACTTATCGGTAAAAAAATCCGCGTGGTCACCACCGATTTAGCTCAGGCTCTTTTGTTGTGTCAGTACAGTAATATTGATGTTTATCAGTGCGGAGGCAGGGTTAACAGTGTTACTCAATCATGTCTGGGTAGCCAAGTAAATTCTTACCTGAACAACATACATGTTGATATAGCGTTCATCGGATGCACTAGCTGGGATCTTGAAAAAGGACTTACCACACCCACTGAAGATCGCTGTACAATGAAACGTATTTTATCAGAACGTGCACAAACTTCTGTTTTGGTAGCCGATAGTGCAAAATATGGTCGTTACTCGTTTCATCATATTATGCCTTTAAAATCACTTGGTCTTATTATCACCGATGATAAATTATCCACTGATACGGTAACACGGTTAAAAAACGCAGGTACCAATTTAGTCATAGCTTCCTGATACAGGAATATTATATTGTGCACACAAGACACCAACTATTATGGATATTACAGACAAGCAAAAAATTTGGTTTGCCTTAAGTCAAATTCCTTCCGGAAAGGTAGTAACTTACGGACAGTTGGCAATACTTGCCGGATTTTCTACACTCTATGCAAGAGTGGTTGGTAACCTTCTGAGTCAGCTACCTCTTGGTAGTGATCTTCCATGGCACAGAGTTGTTAACCACAAAGGATACCTGTCTTTTCAACCACACTCAGAACGATACAATATTCAAAAAGAACGTCTCAAGCAGGAAGGTGTCACTTTCCTTGATGAAAGAATTTTATTGCAAGATTTTCGGTGGAATGAGCTTTAGGTCATTTTATCCGGTTTTTGAAAAAAAATGCTGACTTCTATTATATCTTCCAGTATAAAAAAATATATCGATGTACTATATTCTTTAAGAATTTCAGGAACCTGGCTTTTTTACACTAAAAAACTCATAAAAGGCAAAGCTTTTTCTTATGTCAAAATTCGCCAAATCAACTTTTTCTCAAGCAACTAAAGCTTGGCTGAGTGCTTTTAGCATTTACTTTAAACCGAAAGTTATAACGCTTCTGTTTTTTGGCTTTTCCTCCGGCTTACCTTTTATGTTGATATTCTCAACCTTGTCGTTTTGGCTAAGGGAAGCGAATATTAATCGTGCGACTATTGGTTTTTTTAGCTGGGTTGGCTTAAGCTTTGCGTTTAAATGGGTCTGGGCACCCTTTATTGATCGTTGCCCACTGCCCTTATTAACTCGGCTATTGGGCAGGCGGCGAGGTTGGTTGCTGCTCTCGCAATGTTTCGTTATATTATTTTTGATCTGTATGTCTCAGACAGACCCATCAAAACACCTTTGGACCATGGCATTATTTGCTCTTGGATTATCCTTTAGCTCAGCCACACAAGATATTGTTATTGATGCCTACCGAATAGACTCAGCTCCTGAAGAATTACAGGCTGCAATGGCCGCTACCTATCAAATAGGCTACCGAATAGCAATCATTGTTGCAGGAGCTGGGGCACTGGCAATCGCCGCCTTTGCAGGAAGCAATACATCCTATAATTTGTTTGGCTGGCAGATTGCCTATCTTTCGATGGCTGGTTGTTTTTTCATTGGTATAATTACCACACTCCTTGCACAAGAGCCTGAAGCTGTTACTAAAACCAGAGAACCTCTTGAAGAGCATGCTCAGACATGGCTTGAGAAAAATAAAAAACTTCCAAGATCTGTTGCAAGATTTATCGCATGGCTATATGGGACCGTTGTTTTTCCATTTTCAGACTTTGTTAGCCGGTATCGTTGGCACGCACTATTGCTTTTAGCACTTATTGGCACATACCGCATTTCTGATATTGTGATGGGGGTAATGGCTAACTCCTTTTACCACGACATGGGGTTTACGAAAGAACAGATTGCCACAATTATTAAAGTTTACGGCGTAATTATGACATTAGTGGGTGCTTCTGTTGGTGGTATTTTTATTAAGCGTTTCGGAGTGATGAAAATTTTATTTTTAGGTGCAATATTATCGAGTATCAGCAACCTTCTCTTTGCTTGGCTGTCCTATGCAGGTCCAAGTCTTACAAAGCTGTCTGTTGTAATATCTGTAGATAATTTAAGTGGTGGGCTTGCATCAACAGCGTTTATTGCCTGGTTATCCAGTCTGACAAATATTAAGTATTCTGCTTCACAGTATGCGTTATTTAGCTCAATGATGGTGCTTTTTCCAAAGTTTATTGCCGGTTTTTCTGGTATGACAGTTGATGGGTTTGGTTATATTCCTTTCTTTATTGCAACAGCAGTTATAGGGTTACCTGTACTGATTTTAGTATTACTTGCTAGCCGTTATTTAAACGCACAAAAGCAAGACTAAATGAACAATTGCAGAGCAAAAATATAACCACTTATCAATACTGGCATGATAAAACTGACAAAGACATAAGAAAATTAAGGGTGCATACCTTACAGATGTTTTGGTATAACCCCTTGAAAATAGGGAGAGTCCATATATGATATTATCAACATATTTGGAATATGGCGCCCTTTTTTGCAAAGGCATCAGGAGTGCTGGTTTTTATTCAACTGCCCCCCTTTTTTTAAAGATTTCATCAACTTTCAGCGCCAGAAAACCATTGGTCAAGCTGTTTAGCCAGTTCACTGACACCTTGTTTTTTAAGTGATGAAAAGCTCTGAACACTAACATGATGACCATACACTTTCGCTTGTTGCTGGATTTTTATCAAGGCATTTTTAGCTGCTCCAAATTTAAGCTTATCCGCCTTGGTCAGCAAAATGTGCACTGGTAACTGTGATTCAGCAGACCATTCGAGCATGGCTATATCAAAAGATTTCATCTGATGGCGTATATCTACAAGCAATACAAGGCCAACCAGTGTATTTCGCCTTTGTAAATAATCGTTCAAATGGCGCCCCCACTCTTCCTTTACAGTGCGAGACACTTTGGCATAACCGTATCCTGGCAGGTCTACCAAACATAGCCCAGTCTCAACTTCAAAAAAGTTAATTAATTGGGTGCGACCAGGTGTTTTGCTTGTTCTGGCCAGACTATTAGAGCCTACCAATGCATTGAGAGCACTAGACTTTCCAGCATTTGAACGACCGGCAAAAGCCACTTCCCGCTTAATGTTTTCAGGGCATTGAGCAAGTTTTTCTGCACTGATTAAAAAGCTGGTTTTATGGTAGTTTAACCCGTCATGTTTTGAAGACATTGCTCACACCGTTACACCTGATATTGTTTATCTAAAAGAAAATTCTGGCCATTATATCAGTCATAAAGCCTTGCAACAAAGGGACTGTTAAAATCCACCTCAATAACTAAAATTATTCTACACTGTTAGCGCTTTCAATTTTCTTCGGCCTGAAGTATACGCTAGACAAAAGTGTACGCTAGACAAAAGTATGCACCTTGAAAATTTAGTCCCTGTTTGCCATCAATACCACCGTCATGATAGCCACATCGTTTTAATAGCCTATGGCCATTTGAGTCAGCCACCAAAATATTAAAAAAATTCGAAAAGGACAATCCCAACAAAGAATTTTGTTTGCTGTATTTCTATCTGCGATTTGTTTTAATTTGAAACGATTAGCGGTGCTTGACATGCTTGATTTGTACTTGGCGTATGGGTATTGCGCCCAAAACAGGATAAAAAAACCTGTTATCTTGTCATAAGTCATTGTTTATTTAGCATTTTTATCAATTTAAATATGCGCAGATGCATAGCTGTTAACTAAAACGCATTTTTTACATGGAACGCAACAGCCCAACAAAATAGGTTTGCCTAATCAGACCGTACCAAGGTTTTCCCCAAAATAAAAAAAATGTGAAACTTGCTCTCTTTATTATGGTCAAAACGACATACGGGTATTAACAGACTTAAAAAAGGGTAAAGCATATGGTTAGTCTTAATTTTTCTGATTTAGCATTATCCCAATCAATGGAGGTAAGTCTGCAAAAGGCCATGGCAAATATGGAAGAAGAAAAAACCTTTATGGCTCCTTCATTCGTTGTTATTTCTCTGCCAACACAAAAAAAACTTAAAAAACGTAGGGTGCGCTCTCATTATTACAGAAAAATCAAAAAAATAGCCGCTAAAAGTAGCGCAGGATTTAGTACACGCAAAAACAAGTGAAAGATCCCGAGTTACAGATTATGCATTAACCCTTTCTCTTCAGCTAAAGCACGTTATAATACAAATCTAATTAACGAACGACCTCATGGAATGAACCATGTATAAAAGCATAGCTTCTCGCTGTTTTGCTACTGTATTGTGTGTAATTATGATTTTGCTCGCCGGATGTGGCTTTCATTTACGTGTTTTGACTATATTAAGCCCTGAAGTTAAAACATTGAGTATAAAGTCTAAAAATAGTGATGATTTTGTCTACGTCTTAAAAAAAACCTTACAAAATTCTGGTGTCAGCATCTCTGATTCTGCCCCTTATCAGGTAATCATCCATGACTTTCATATATCTTCAGTTAACCAAATACAAGCAACCACGAATGTAGCCAATTATACTCTTACAGGTACAGTTAAGTGGGAGCTACAAACAAAATCAGGGTTGCCATTATTTTTGCCAAGAACTTTATCTCAAAATATTTCTTATCAGGTAGCCAAAAATATTAATATCAACGATACGTCCTCAGCAGTTGCAAGAGATAATCTTAAGCATGCGATGGCATCATCAATTGTTCGACAGATTGGTGCTATAACACCAGATCAATTAAAAAAGTGGCGTTTTGACGCTGAACGTCGGCAGTCTCTACAAAACAATGGAGATTTACCATCGGATAAAACAGATATTTCAAAAAATCAGGACAAGATGAGTCATTAACGCTAATGAAAATCAAGGCATGGCAGTTAGAAAAAACAATCAGTGATAGCTTGTCTTCTGTCTATATCATAAGTGGTGAAGAGCCTTTTCAAAAAGAGGAAATTTGCCAGATTATCCGTAAGAAAGCCTATGCAGACGGCTTTATTGAAAAAATAACCTATCATGCAGACAATCAATTTAACTGGCAACTGATTGAAGAAGCTGCCAGCAGTTTGTCACTCTTTTCAACAAAACAAGTGGTAGAGTTGCGTCTGTTATCAGATACAAAGATCACAGCTCAAGCCGAATTGGCTTTATCATTTTATGCCTCAAATATTCCAGTTGATACGCTGCTGATCATTGTCAGCGATAAAATAAATAAAATGACTGAACGTAGTACTTGGTTTAAACGATTTGAACAAGCAGGAGTCTGGATACCAGTCTGGCCGATTGAAGGTCTTCAGCTAATAAAGTGGCTGTCAACTCGAATGCAGCGTGTTGGGTTAAAGCCTGCACAAGAAGCATTAACACTTTTAGCTGAACGATGTGAAGGTAATCTTTTGGCAGCATCACAAGAGATAGAAAAACTTACCATGATGACATCTGAAAAAAAAATCACCCTTAAACATGTGCGTGTACTTGTTGCTAATAGTGCACACTACGATGGATTTGTGTTATGTGAAGCGATAATTTCAGGTAATGCTCGTCATGCAGTGCAAATTTATAGAGGGCTATGCGCAGAAGGTATGGAGCTTTCAAGGCTGTTATGGTTGCTAGCTCGTGAACTACGTATTTTAAGTCAACTAACCAAACTACTTAAATCTGGCGTTAAATTAGACGCCTCCATTAAGCAGGTGTCTTCAGATCAGAGACTACCGTTTTTCTCTCTCAAGCGAAGAAGCCACGAATACTTGGGTTGTGTTAATCGCCTTGGAGAGAAAACTGTTAACTATTTAATTGATCAGGCTTGTAGCCTAGACAACTTGCTAAAAACAGGATTAGATTCTTGCGCATCTGACCAACTATTAACATTAATTGTTGTGATGTCTGGTGTTAAACAAGCCTCAAATATTATTATTTAGTCATTGTTTTTGAACTGAGTAACTACCTAGTAAATATAAAATAACTTCTAAATACTTTACAGACAACTTAAGTTATCTGTCAGGACGCTGTTCAGGGAGGTAGTTGGTATTCCATGATACTTTTTATTAGCTACAGGTAATTGCTATCTCGCTCACTGAACGACAACGAACAATTATCATAAAAAACTTTCTTACTGTTCGCAAAATGTAATGCCCGCTTCGCTTGCAAACACACAAATAATGAGTCTTTTTGTTGTCTGATCAAAATTGCTCTGAAGGTTTCTCCAACAATTACAACGACTGATTCTTCTAAATTCATTTTGATTGGATTTCACCCATCGTGTGAAAGATACTTTACAATCCAATGCTTATACTCAATTCATAGTTAAAATCTCTAGGGGTTATAACTCTAGGTTGACAACAGACTTTCACAACAGTCATATTATTTGATATAACAGTTATATTTAGAACCTAAGGAACTTTAAATGCCAAGAATAAAGGGGGTTACAAAAACCGAAGTTTCCCGTGTTAATAAGCATGATATACCCTCGCCTGAAAAAAATTTAAAGCTTTGGGGGAGAGCTGTCACAAAGCTACGAGTTTCTGATTTGTTTCTTTCTCAGAAAGGTTTTATCGGACACTGGCATCAACTACAGATAGAAGTGAATAGGGCAAAGAAAAAATTTAAAAAAAATGGTATATCGGATAAAAATGTAAGGGAAGTATTAGAACATATTTCAATTTCTGTTGTTAAAGCAGCAACAAAATCAAGTTTTGATTTTGAAGAAATAAAGTTAGAGTTTACTGATGATATGATATGGCTCTCATTGGAACGAAAAAATGGGCTTTTACTCGTAAACTCCAAGCCCAAAAATCTGCAAAATAAAGTACTGGTAAAGTGAACCTCAAAAACCAACCGTATACAGTTAACAAGCGAAGAACAATATAAAAAATTTAGACTCTTGATACCACGGATGTCAATCTTTCTTCAATTGCCAGCCAAATTTGTCAACATAAAAACACCGCATCCAGAGACACCTTTCAAAAATTCATCTGAGAGTATATATATACGGTAGTCCCTCAATCTTGCATGTATAGCTTGATATGTCGTATATCTAACGTTTTTCAGATTAAATAGCCACTACTATCGTTGTTTGTCCCAACTGTCTGCTATCTGGACTTGTACCGGTAACATTAGCTGAGTAATGGTTTATATCAGAGACTTTAATTGGTTTTTAAGTTGAGTAAGATCATGACTAAACAGTCGGATGCCTTCTGCCAGCTTTTCAGTTGCCATTGGATTTTCATTCATAAGCCAGCGAAAGGAAGCTTCATCCAGAGGAGTAGCAGACTCCTGACTTGTAGCATTGTCAGCACTCAGCTGTTGTTGTACTTCATCAGAACAATTATTGAGTTGATCGAGCAAGACTGGATTAATAGTTAGTTTATCACAACCTGCAAGAGCAATAATCTGCTCTGTATTTCTAAAGCTTGCGGCCATGACTATAGTTTGATAATTAAGCGCCTTGTAATAGTTGTATATCTTTATGACTGACTGGACGCCGGGGTCACTCTCAGCAGAAAAATTATCAATATTTTGTTGTTTTTTATACCAGTCCGTAATACGACCTACAAAAGGTGAAATCAAATATACACCTGAATCAGCGCAAGCTTTTGCTTGCTCCAATGAAAATAGCAGCGTTAAATTACAATGTATTCCTTCTTTTTCCAGTGCGGCTGCAGCCTGAATTCCTTCCCAAGTAGACGCAATTTTAATCAGTAGCCTGTCAGGTTCAACGCCCTCATGATTATAGAGCTCAATTAACTCGAAAGCTCGCTTGATCGTTGCCTGAGAGTTAAAAGATAAACGAGCATCAATTTCCGTAGACACCCTGCCAGGAATGCTATCAACAATAGTTTTACCAATTTGCACAGATAACCAATTTGCGGCAAATGAGAGCTTATTCTCAGCTTTTTTTTTCTTTGCCATACTCAAGCCTTCTTTTAATAAATGAGAATACTGGCTAACCGAACAGGCTTTTAAAATTAACGATGGGTTTGTGGTAGCATCAACAGGTTGATATTTTTTAATAGCCTCAATATTGCTTGTATCAGCAACTATTGTGGATAGCTGTTTAAGATTTTCCAGCTGTGTAGGCATTATTGTCTCCACGACGACCAATGTTAAATTTTAAAACACTTTCTATGATTTTATGCAGTCTTTGAATATTCGCAATAAAAAAATCACATAGTGCCTCCAATTTATAGTTACCCTAAAATTCATACTGCTCAATATAAGCCCCGATCGCTTCATCATACAGATCTGGCAGTTTAGAACTGCAAATTACTTTCCTTGTAAGGGATTTGTTCCTTATTATCAGCGTGAGGTTGTGATATTCTACGACGCGGGTATTCCACTTGTTAACCAAGTGATTATCAACAGGCAAACAGTGTTCATAGCCGGTCAAGTTGTCGGTAAATCAGTGCTTAAGTCGAAAATCTTTCAGTTTGTTTAGCAACTTCTTAAATGTGCGAAGTGTTGAAATAAGAACAACTTATAATAAACACCATCTGTTACGTAAACTAGAAATGTAAAAATCTTAATTTTAAACTAAGCACTAAACGGCTTAAGAGAAAAACGATCTGCTTCTTGGGATTAGTAGAATTAGACGACAATATTATTAGTGCGTTTGTCTCGCTAAGGCACTATCAACTGGCTTGAAACATGACCGTTTTTTTTGATTTAAATAATACTCTGCTATTCATGGAAAAATTAATTTCCATCACAACTAATTTAAATTATGCTTACATCCAGCACTCATTACCTGATGATTCACCTTTTAACACAAGTTTCAAATTATTTAGAGTAGTGTATACAATTTCAGTCATCGCCTCATGTGTAAAAAACGCTTGGTGTCCTGTAATCAAAACATTAGAAAATGACATTAATCTCTGAAAGACATCATCTTGAATAATAGTTTCAGAATGATCTTCAAAAAACAGACCGCTTTCGTGCTCATATACATCAAGTGCAAATGCACCTATTTTTCCGTTTTTAAGGTGATTTATTGCAGCCTTTGTATCAACTAAACCGCCTCGACTAGTATTAATCAGGGTAAAACCAGGTTTTGCCTGTTCCAGTATATCATTATCAATTAAATGATGTGTTGCCGGAATTAACGGGCAGTGCAAGGAAATAATATCACTTTCAGCGACTAGGTTTTCAAAATCAGTATACTGGACACCAATAGCCTTTGCCTGCTCGGACTGGACAGGGTCACTGGCAAGAACATTACAACCAAATCCATTCATAATCCGACAAAATGCTAAACCGATATTTCCTGTACCTACGACTCCAACAGTTTTTCCATGCAAATTATATCCCATTAAACCTTGCAGTAAAAAGTTGCCATCACGCACACGGCTGTAAGCTTTATGTAATTTTCTATTGAGTGTTTGCAAAAGTGCAATAGCGTGTTCTGCAATTGCTTCCGGGGCATATTCAGGAACTCTTACTACAGGAATATTCAGAGCGTTTGCCACCTTAACATCAACATTATTGAAGCCTGCACATCGAAGAGCAATAGCTTTAACACCATAATTATGAAGTGCATTTATGACTGGCTCATCAAGCTTATCATTAGTAAAAACACAAACCGCATCAAATCCTTCGGCAAGCGATACTGTATCAATACTTAAGCGTGTTTTATGAAATGTAAAATTAAAATCATCATAATTACCGGCACTAAAATAGGCTTCGTCGTAGTTTCTGGAACTAAACACAGCTATGTTCATTACACCCTCCAATTACGGGTTGTTATAAATAGAGTAAAATACTTCTTTGTATGACAGTTAAACAACGAAGTATTCTTATAAGAGTGTTAAAAAGAGAAATGTATGCTTTCTTTCATATTGAGCTTTCTGGCACAATTTAGAATAGGCCCGCCTCTGGAAAACAGGCTGTATACCGTTAACTTGACCGTTTAGTACAGATAAATAACTAAGCGCCATATGACCTTTATTTCATACCCATAAAATGATAAATTTTGCCTTAAAACTTACTTTTTTATGGGAGTGGAATACTTGAAAAACCGGTTTGCAACCCCAAAGAAAAATCGTCTTTCGTCTCTTATAGCAATACTTCGGGCATTTTTAGGCAACAACAGTCACATACTCGTCAAGTTGTCTGCTGTTAGCTCCATAAGATTTAAGTATTAAAAATAATATTTATACGGTTCAAAACCATAAATGCGAGAAAAAGCATGCATATTATACGATGAATTAACCTCTGTATTACTCACACTCAGGTATCTTCACTTCACAAGATATATCCTGCACAGAAAGTTAATTTTCTACCTGCAAAGCTTAAAGAAAATTTACCCGAGCATCAAGTGATAATTATATTTACTGTAAATTTATGTGTCTACCATATAAAAATACGCAAAAAAGAATGTAAATTACCATAATGACCTATATTATATGGCGCAAGCAATTTATCTTTCGACGCTCCCTCATTAAAAAGTGACTGACAGCTCAGCCTTATTTTGACGCAAAGTCTTTTTGTTTTAGTTATGAATATTAAATGCAAAAGGATTTATCGGGGTTTGCTGATTTCTTTAAACAGATACCGGATCAGAGCCATTGGGTGGATAGAAAAAAACCACGTCCGGTTGAAGACCTTTTTCTGGAAACTTTTGCAAAGTGGCAACTACTGGATAGGCTGAAAGGTGTTGAGCTATTTATTAAAACTAAATAGGATATGCTAAGAATTCATCTATAATCTCCTCAATAGCAGTGCTAAAAAACAAATTAAAATACTGCAAACTTATGTGAATCTTTTTTTTTACAATTTTCCAGAGCCATCTGGATTTGTTGGGTCAACTGTTACCACAAATATATGGAGACTCCAATTATTGCAAGTCATTGGTTGGCTATATTTGGTTCACGATAATATATTCATCTCTTTTCGTATATTGATTTTTCATAAAGATGTATAACCCAGATAAAGCTCTAGGCATAAGTTCCGTAAAGCTGTTGTAAGTTATTAGCAGCGGAAAAGTTTTGAAATAATATCATTGGACATAAGTCTTGTAAAAGCAATTAAAACATCGATAGCCAGCCCTGTGACAGCATTGACATTATAAGTATTGATGCCTATTATTTATTCGGTTTTTACTTAGATGTATACGCATCCTAAAAGGACCCGTATAGCAAAAATATTGATTTCAGCTATTCAGGTCGCTTATTTCAATCTCGACATTAAGTGAACTATTTTCAGGTAGCGATTTTATGGTAAATTATAGTTGGTCAGCTGGTCAAACACTTCAAAAAACAGGCCTCATTTATTTTCTTTTTACTGCAGTATGCTTATTAGGCCTGCTGCTCCCTTTACCCTCTGACGCCAAAGATGATGATAAAGCACAAGGAGAGACATTACTTAGTCAGTTACACTATTATGGCCATTACCCTGTTAACTCTTTAGTCGACCTTGTGACAGACCAGCAATACTCCCTCAATCGCCCATCACAACAGCTCTCAGCTATAAAGAGTGCTACAGATGAATATGGCCTGCTTGGGATGAAATGGCTAGTGGAACAGTATGCCACAGAAGATGAAAGCCAGCCATATATCTCAATACAGGCGGCATTATGTGACTTATGCAAAAGAGCTGAACATCATATTGATATCGGTGCTGCCGTTATGCACCACTTATTAGACAGAACCTACGGGCAAACACCAGAAATTTTTTCAAAAGAGCTACAACATCAAATATCTTACACTCCTGCCCATATTTTGACATGGACAGAGTCAATCACACAAATTAAGAATCAGTTCATCTCCTGGTTTGGCGGACAACCAACAGATGATAACTTTATAAAAAAACCGGATTATGAGGAGAAATCCAGAAGACTGAGACTCCTTGCCGCGTCTGAGGACGGAGTTGCTTCTGATGTTGATTCTGATATTAAGGCACCTTATTTTAGTTCTCAATATAAGTATATTATGAATTATTTAGGAAAAGGGACTCATTGTAAAAGTAGAAATACTTCATTTAACGACACATCAAAAACATTAAAAATATTAACCTTTATGTTTTTAATGAATAGTGCAGTCAGTGTTGCCGGGGCTGTTGGAATGGATGTCCCGGCCTCAACCAATATGTATGCCAGAAATAGTCAGACTAGTGATGCTAACAGTTATTCTCAGCACGCGATGGTGCAGAGTCAGACTGATGTGCAAATGCGTATTGGAAATAATGAAATGCAGACAGACATGCCTGACCAGTCAGCCATGTTAAATATATTGCCAGCTTCAGCACCTTTGTACTCAACTTTTCAATCAGTACAACCAAAACATGTATTTGTAAACAGTGGAGGTAATTGTTGTGCCGCATTATCAGACTCAACGCAATGCTGTCCCACGTACGAAAGCTTACGTACAACGGACAGTACAGGAGGGGTAATTGATATTTCTACGGGTGTACTGAGACTAAATAAAATTACTCCTGCCATGAGCAATGGTTTCTATCACCCTATACTCCAGGGGCGTGGTGCACCTTACCTTACTTGGAAAGATGAACACAATAATGGTTATATTCTGGTTAATTCAGCAGATGACTGGGTGATTCATCGTTATAACCCCGATAAACATATTATTAATAATAATCTTGAGGAGAGTTTATTAAAAGACAATCTTAACTCTGTAACCATTGGTGGAAATATAGAGGTCACCCCTGCTAATGGTAAACCGCTGACGCTTAATTGGCCAGAAACAAGTTCTTTCCATGGACCTGTAGGCAAGCCAATACGGATTATCCTGAGTGATGCTTCTAGTATAGAAATAGAAACGGCAGAGCTCGGTCATAGTCACAATACAGCTGTAGCCAGAGTAGTCGTTAACATTGGTAATGTTCGCATGAAAGCTGAGCGTACTTCTTTTGACGTTCTATCGACATTTTCCGGATCATTCCAAGTAGAACCAGCAAGAAAGAATCCCGACTTATTCCAGCCATGGCGTATTCTTGAGCAAATTAAGGAAGATTCTCTCCTCGACTGGAAAGTGATTGATATTAGGAATAGGTAGCAGTTATCTGCCCCTGTTATTATCTTATCATGCTCCTCAGTTATGGGGAGCATTGATTTTTTCTATTTTACCCCTTCTGAAAATCAATGACCCTACAGAGAGTCTGCATTCATTAACAGACATTATCTCTCAATTAAGTGTCCGTCTCCCCAAATCATAAATTTTATTTGGCTAGTTAAATCAAACAAAAGTGATATTTTTGTTAGAAGTAATTTCTATAAAGAACAAAGCATAATGCACGGCCACAGAAGTTTATATATTTACGATGAACACCTTCCTTTTTTGAGGACTCACTAGACGCAAGAATTATTGAACTTGTTGGTGTCAAAGATGAGGATATCAAGATATTTGGACTTAATGATAGTGATTTTAGTATAAAAATTAACCCTAAATCTCACCTTAAAGATATTATTATCTCTGACCGAATCAAATCTATTGAAGGTGCCTCTAGCTGAATAAGCAAAAACACTGTATCAGTATATAAGCTTGATGTTAGTGAAATAAAACTAAATCAAGCTATTACAGCAGAAAAAGACGCTCTAAGAGCCAGCAAACCTATGTATGGTCCTAAATACAACTGCCACACATTTGTATGCAATGTATTAAACAGAATATTATAAGCAATATAACCCAATACAGAAAAGCAGAATAATTAGTCTGTTTTAATACAATTATTTTCCGGGAGGATTACCAATGGCCTTCCCAATCATACGACTTAGTGTCCCATCTTTGCTTATAACATGGTGTTTAATCGCTACAACTGTATGGAAGATAATCAAAGCAATTAATATATACCCAATAATCCAATGAATTTGATGCCCAATTCTAGCAACTGTTTCATTAAAGGGAATGACCGAACCTAAATTTTCTGGGTCGGGGTTGGAAGCTACAAGCTCAAAACCAAATAAATTTATTCCATGGCCACCAGCACCCGACATCATCATACCAGAAACAGGTAATATTATTGTACCTATTATAAGTAGCCAGTGAATAATTTTGGCTAGAGTATACTCCCATTTTTTTGAATTATTTACAGGCTCAGGCCAACCGTTCATCACCCGCCAGACTACTCTGATTAATACTACTAAAAGTATTAAAACCCCTAATGATTTATGCAGTGAATAAAAGGAGTATGTTTTCGTTTCGACCATATACACGCCCATCAACAGCAACCCTATTATTCCAAGAGCTATTATCCAATGTAAATATACTGTCGTTTTTGAAAGTTTGCTCATATTATCACGCATATGTTACTCCTGATAATAATTTGTTCGCAAAGATAAATAGCCGGATGTTAACGTTTAAAGGGTATCTAATGCCTGCTTAACGGACAAACACTGCCAAGCTATCATGCCAAGTGCTTGACATGAGCCAGACAGTATTTGTTATTGCTTAAATGCTCGTGAATGTTATTTGTACTAATACCCTTGGATATCAGTTTGTTTGAAGAAACAACTGCTAGTCCAGCAACCTTTAGACCTAAATATAGAGTTAAATTTATTTGCTTGTAAAGGTTTTCGAACTTTCAACCTTCATAACTTGCAATATTTTTTGATATGGTAATCCCCCAAGAAAATAACCGTATTTAAAAGTAGACTGTTAAACAATGAGAAAAGAGGTCTGCGATGAAGAAGTCACGTTTTACTGACACTACCATGTTTTGCGCCTAACGCCGCGCTCTGCGGCAAATTTGGAGCGCAGCGGAAAATTTGCCGCAGAGCGCCGTGTTATAGGGCAGCCTTCTTTCACTGCTCATCAAACTATCTGCTTTCCAGATAATCTCTTTTCTTTTCATATTCAATAGTTTTTAATTTATCTTCAATCTGCTTTTCGACGTAAGACTTATGCTCAAGAAACTTAATGGAATTAAAAAGTGGCAATAAGCTTTCAAGAAAGTTCTTTTCTCGCTCCAATATAGGGACTCGACTACCCGACCAAGACCGGGTAGTTAATTCATAATCTAGAGTCTGAAAGTCTTCAAGTTTAGTATTAGCACTTATAAATAGCCTCAACAATTCTCGCCTAGAATTTTCACTTAAATATTTAGCCGCATTGAATATAAAGCACATAAACTTAATGTCGTCTGCATTATTTGTGATGGATGCCCGAAAAAACTCATCCTTTTTGAGCAATATCTCCTCTGACTCATCTTTACTTTTTTCTTTGGCAAATAACTTACTAAATATATCTTCTCTGCATCTATACGAGTGCTCGTCTTTACACTGAAGGTATTTCGCGTAACCTTCTATTTCTTCAAGGTAATTTTCTCTTTCCCACAAAAAACCCAACTCCGGCATATTGGTATGTAAACTAGGCCACCTTTCATTTTCGTAAACCTGGTCGATTAACCTATATAAGAAATCAAACCTTTCATTTACCAAAATCTTTAACACATCGCTGGAATAATCCCAGCAACGATCCAAATTGAATGCTGCGAGATACGCATTAAAAACCGATTCTTTGTCTGGCAAGAATTCGTCAAACCATTTCCCAAATATGGTTGATTGATTGCTAAATAAGTGCTCAAGTGGCCTTGCATAGTTTTCATCTTCCTTAGATTTGAGTACCAACACACTAACAACTGTACTATAAATGTCAGAGTCAACATGCTTGTACTTGTCCAAGTAACCTAACCAACCAAGCAATTCATTACTTGGTGTGTTAGAAATATGCTCTATTAATAAATCTGATTCATTTTTAGTAATAGATTCTTCAGGCAATTGTGCAAAATATGCAGATAGCCACAATTTCTTCCGCCGGAAATCTCTGTTTTTCAGTAATGACAAAACATCACTGCTTGAAAGAATGTTAAATAAATTACTAACTACAAAATGAGGGTTAATTTCAAAATGGTCATCATATTCAAGGTATTTTGATACCAATTCCGGATAAATTTCAGGTGCAGATTCAAACAATGCTCGAAGGCACATTTCCAAACCTGTTTTTAGCGAGTAAACTCTATCTGTACCAGATAAAACCTGATGTAATACTTTGCATTTTTTAATAAAGTCAATGAAAACGTTTGTTGAAATACCTGAAAAGTGTTCAACTAAACTTTGATGTCGATATTGATTGTACTCTTCGTAGCCCATGTCGAGCATGTGGCGTTCATGCCTGTCTTCAAGAAGTAAATTTGATAGTTCAAGAGTTTCATTAAAAAATTCTTCTTTCCAAGCTTTTGGGAAACTCAAATCTAGAGACTCTAAGTGGTTGCAATAATCCTGCATAATCATACAGTGGGAGACATTTTTCGTATTAAGGGTTTTAATAAAATGCTTTTCAAAAAACGGCAAGTCAGGCTCAGCCATTTCCTTACCCTCATATCTTATACTACAAACGTACTCTTTAAAGCAACCTAGAACAAAAGGTTCAAGCTCAGGGTTTGCTGCAAGGACAGCCATATTAGTGACTATATTTCCCCTCAAAGGAAGTAGGTGTTCGTCGGGAGGCAGCCTAAAAGTAATTATACTTATTGAATCACCGCGAGACCTTTGGTACTCCCTGTGCTTAACTTTTAAGAATGAATTTGCGATTATTATAAAAAGCCTACCAAATAAGTAGTTTTCCCCTTTGTCCATTAATCCAATTAGCGTATCTACAATATGTGCTTGGATATAATATGCGTATCGCCAATCATCAGATTTAAAGTTATAGCGCTCTAATAATGCTCGCACAACAAAACCAAGAGAAGATTTATCTTTAACCAGGAACTTAAGCAATAACTCGAAAGACATTTTAAATTCTTGCTCACCATAATACCTAAAATTCGTTAATAGGCTAACCAGTGATGAATTGCTTGGCTCGTATTTGGATTCTTCAAAGCTCTCACAGCTCCAATCAACGTCAACGCTTGGCATTTCTTCGATGAGGTTTGCAGCAAAAATTAGAGACTCAGTTGGAAGAGCAAACCAAAATGTACTTAGAAATTCTATTGATGTTTCAACACCTTTGCTTTCAGAAAGTTCGTCAAATATCTCCTTTATTTCATTTCTAATATCAGCAACAACTCTCTTTTGATCAAAAGCACTTATAACGGGATTTAATGAATCAACAATTGTTCTTTTGTAGTCAGGATAAAAATCATTAACAATAGACGAAAATGGCACGACCTTTTTATCAAATACAGCAATGTAGAAAAGATATGTAGATAAAACTTGATCTGTTATCTTTACAACTTCATCCTCATATAGATCAACTATTTCATTCTTATGCAAGAAATCAACAAGCCCCCAAAACTCTTTGGACTGAATGCCAAATGAGCTTTCTACCCATCTCATTTGCTGCTCGTTGAGCTTGTCAATCTTCCTAAAAAATGAAATAGCACAGGCTGTAAGAATTACCTTATCATCATCAACAACCTGTTTTACATTCTCATTTTCGCCGAAATAGTCTTTGTATAGAGAAATAACATTCTGTATAGATTGTATCTGATTTGTTTCTAGCACAACCTTTGATGCCATGACAGCCAAACGCGGATTGCCACAAGAAACTTCCTGTATTCTTTTTTGATACTCTCCATTTTTAATGCCAAATATGCTTTCTGATAGTTCTTTAATCTGATCGTCCTTTAACGGCTCCATAACTTGTTCATGAAGTTCAGTATATTTGTTAACTTTGTCTATAACGGAGGTGCGGGCATAATCTCTAACAGTAGCAATTATACGAAAGGTTCTGTTTTCATCATTCTCGTGAAGATAATGGAGAAGATAATCAAGCCTGTTGTCCAGCCTATTAGCGTCATCCACAAAAATCAAATATTCTCCAGGCTCGCTAAAACTGGCCGTTATATCTCTGATTAGGTCTGCGCCTTTATCAAAAAGACAAATTACAATCAGATTACTATTCTCACGTTGAAACTTTTTTGCTAAGGTCACAGAGAATAATGTTTTTCCTAGCCCAGCGGTACCAGAGACGAGTAAAAATTTTGCAGCTTCTAGCGTTTTAGTGGCGCTGCTTAGAAGGTCATCACAAAATAACAATTCATTATCAATAGACGTTGTGAAGTTACTTTTTCCATACCGATCGATAAAGTCTTCAGCGCTTAGTAATTGCCCTGTGTCTAATGGTAAACCTAAGTATGTTTCAGAAAGAACTGGATAGGAGTTTTTAATGCTTAACGAAATGGAATCGAGGCCGTTAAGAGTTAACATGATCCCCCTGTCATAGCCGAGGCTTCTAAGACTATTAATTTCTTTGGTTGTGAGTTTCCCTAAGTAGCAAATAATAATTCCACTTATTTTATCTATGGGTATACCTGTTTTAACCTCATCAAAGCACTTACCTATGTCATCTTCTAGTTTTTTTGCTAGGCGCTCTTGTTGAACAGTGTATTCGGAAAAAATATATGTCCCATCTTCCTGCATGAACAAACAGTCAGGAGTACCTTTTACTACCCGATCAGTAATTTTCATCATCCCGATTGGATTTATGTTTTCAAACCCTTTTCGGTGTAGCCAATCATCACATAACCGTTGAAATTCACCACCCTCCATTTCAAGCAACTTAGATTTGATTTGATTTTGACTTCCCATAATCCCTCTGAGCGGAAATTGCTTCTACAAAATTAGTTGGCTGGACCTGAGGCCCATAACGCCTCAATCAGAGGCAAAAAGTAGTTGGTTAAAATTAGCGACGAAGGAGCAAAACCAACTGTTTTTTATCCTGCTGAATTGACTTGTTAATGCTCTATGAATCAATCGATGGTATAAAATTTTCTTTTTCTAAAACTTGAATTAGGCTTCTCATTAAAAAGTTATTCATAAAGCTCACATAATAAGTTCTACCATTTTCTTTTAGTGGTCTTATAAAACCAGACTCTTTCATTTTTGATATCAAATGAGTTTTTTGCCTACTAGTTAAACCTTCAAATGCATCATCTAATTCGCTAGCTTTAAAGCATTGTTTTTTTGAAATACCAATATTTAAAACTTTTGCCTCTTTTTTATTAAGATAACCTCTATCTAGTCCCAAATTTATAGTTGGAACTAAAATATTTTTATATAAATACTCAAAATCTAAAAGCTTATTAACTTTTGTTACTTCCTCCAAAATTCCGGATAAGACATAGTCGCACCAATCTAATAAACCCTCATCTGTACCTAAGTCAGCCACAGCTAAATTTTCATAATACTTATCTCTATCATTACAAAAAACAGCTGTTGGGTTTATTATTTTTCCATCTTTAACATTAAAACCATATTTGATCATCAAAGCATAAGTAAGCAGCCTCACAACCCGACCATTACCATTTCCAAATGGGTGTACCCAAGTAAAACGGTGATGTGCAATTGCTGTTTTCAACAAGTCATATTTATCAGGTCCAGTCTGATTGATAAAAGCTAGAAATTCATCCATATATGACTGAACTTGAATATGATCTGGCGGTGTATGTGACGATTGCGAAATTTCAACATTCCAGGTTCTGTATGCTCCAGGAGTTCGATCTCCTTCATCTGTTAACTCACCAACGACTAGATGATGCAACTGCTTAATAAAGTGATGAGTTAGCTCAGTACCTTCACTAATACTTTTTTCTATGAATTCCATTGCCGTTTCTACATTGGCAATTTCAGAAAACCTTTCACTTGATCGCTCTGTTTTCTCGATCTTTCTTTCTATGTATTCTGAAATTGTAGTTCTATTTCCTTCAATTCTAGCGGAACCAACGCTCTCTAAAATGTGGAAAATATGTTTGAGTTGAAAGAAAATCCAAGATGCTGTTGAGCCTTGTAATTTTAACTTTCTTAAATGATTTAATTCAATTAAGGAATCTGTAAGTTCCGAATCAAAACTTGGACTAACAAGTCTCAGTCTAAATTCATTTTCTTGTGACATTTATCTACACCAAAACCTATAAATAGCATGTTTTTACTGGGGGTTATATATTGAGAACAAATTCAGTAACTACATTTTGTAAATTTAATTAACTACATATTAGTTGATATCATAACTACATACAAAGCTTTTATTTATTACAAATGAAGCTTAAAGATTGCAGATAAACTAGAGAGCATTAACGCCTTGATCTGGAGCGGACCGCGCAAAGCGTGGGCCGTCCTGTGCAGACCCGAAGGGCCGGAACGAACAGCATCAACTTGTTATATGCGATTACAGCTCCGATGCAAAATGAGTTAATATTTCGTCTCTAGTCATCTCTTTCGTTTTATTCGAGAAGCAATAATATGTAGGCCGTTGATCACTAAAGTACTGCATACTCATTTCTAAGCCTTCTAAATCGCTAAATAGACCTACTGGCATATTGAACTCGCCAGTTTTTTTGAATTTAAAAAACAAGTGTGTACCACATTCAGTACAAAATCCTCTAGATGCCCAATCTGATGACTCATATGTTTTTACTTTATTATCATTCTCAATTTCCACATCCGTACCACACTGTACTGCGAAAAAAGGAGCACCTCCCCATGCTCTACAAGAATCACAGTGACATACAGTAAACTTAGGATTAACCTCCCCAACTGATATTTTCACACTCCCACATAAGCAACTTGTTTCAACATTCTTCATATGTAATAAACCTCGATTTATTGATGAGGATATAACGCCCGCTTAAACGGTTAAAAATTATGGCGATTTTTTTGCGTGTTTTTGCAAAAAGTGCGACATGATTTTTAATCTGCTTTAAAGCCCTTGTTAGTTTTCAAGTTTACGCACTAATAATGTTTTACCATTTATACTGCTTTTTTCAGCTAACTCAAGTATTTTTAATACTTCTACTGCATCTTCAGGATTAACAGGGTTACTAGCTCCTAATTTTATAGTTTCAGTGATTCTTGAGTAATATTGATGGTAACAACCAGCCTCGGTTTCAATAAGTTTATTCGAAGAGGCAGAATAAAAGCTCCCATAATGTTCCGAAATTTCCACACCATATAATGACTCATTTGGAGTCATACCATCCTTTAATTGCTCTTCCTGAGGATCAAACCCATATTTAACGAAACTTCCTTTGGTTCCCTCGACACGAAAACGAATGTTTGGAGCTGCCGAAAATGAACTTGCATGAAGAACAACTTCAAGGCTTTTATAGTGAAGTAACACATGAAAATAGTCAGTCGTTTTAGATCCTTCTCTTAACGGCAAACATCTTGCTGTTAATGCTTCGGGCAAGCCAAAAATACTGATTGCCTGATCAACTAAGTGAGAACCTAAATCAAACCATATTCCTGATCCCTGCCCAGGTTGCTCTCTCCACCGTTGTCGAACTGTAGGGCGAAACCGATCAAAGTGAGATTCAAAAAGTCGAACATCGCCGAACAGATTATTTTCGAGTAACTTTTTAACTGTTAAAAAGTCTCCATCCCAACGCCTGTTATGAAATACAGACAATATTAAAGAACGCTCTTTAGCAAGATTTACTAGTTCTTGTGCTTCTAAACTTGTTGTAACCATTGGTTTTTCGAGAACAACATTAATTCCATTTTCTAAGCACTGTTTAGCTAATTGGTAATGAACATCATTAGGTGCAGTAATTACTACTAACTCAATATTACCACTTGTTATTAAGTCTTGTGCAGTTTCAAAAATTGAAATGTGAGGATATTTCCTCTCTACCGTTTCTTTCTGAGAACTACTTATTGCAGTTAATTCCAATGATTCTGATATTTTTATCAGGGGTATGTGAAATGTCTTAGCCGAATAACCGTACCCTATTACACCAACTCTTATCATTTTATAGATAACCTATTTTTATTACCGCAAAGATCCAACTGAAAACCTAACGCCAAAATCAGGGGCTGCGCCGCAGGCGGCGTCGGGTGGAGGGGCGAAGCCCCGGAACGAACTGGAAGCATTTGTTATAAGGCCGGTGTTCGTGACAAGGCTGTTAGTGATTGTAACAAATATTGAAACTACATCTAATGTTGAAACTCAAAATATACATTATTTTCTTTTAATGGTGTATTTATGCATTCTGGTAAAATACAAGCTGAGGCAAGTGCAAATAAGACTCTTATTCAGCAATCTTTATTATCTAGCGAAGATAATCCTAAGGTATTAAGTTGTGGTTTTACTGTAAAATTATTATCGTCGCAGGGAGCTAGAGGAGAATGCTATCTAGCACAATTAACTGAGACCGGTGAAAAGTTTCTCTTGAAAAAAAATCTACCTCAATTAGGGCAGAGAGAAATTGAATGCCTAGAAGCTTTAAATCCTCACGATAATATTGTTCAAATGCTTGATTTTGCCCCGTCTACAATAAGTGGCTCCGATTATAGCCTCGCAGCTCTTGAACTAGCTGATAGTGATTTGGCTAACTTGATTGGTCTCTGGGGTGAAGAACAAATTTCTATAACTGTTCAACATATAAATAATATATTTAGCCAATTATTATCAGCTTACTTGCATATCAGAGAAAAAGGTCTTCTAAAACATACAGATTTCTCTGACAAAAATACCCTATATTTTTCGTCCAGTAGTAGGTTAAAAATATGTGATTTTAATAATGATTTCCTAGATAAATATGAAGGTGACGTTCACTTGCTAAAGAGTATGTCTCGTTTTTTATTTCGAGTGGTCCATCGGATAGCTCATAACTGCGATGCAATTACAGGAAAATATTTTTCTGCACCAATCTGCAAAGATAATTGCTCTAGGATGTATAGAGAGTCACCAAATTCTGAAGTAAGTGATTGGAAAAAAATACTGAGTGAAGAACAAGTCAAATTAATTATCGGTATGTTCAATAGATCTTTATCATCAGAAAAAGATATTTATGAACTTCAAAAGTACTTTGTTAAAGATTTACATGTATTACCGCATCCAAAAAAGCTTGTATGAAATGCTACCCGAGTATCATTAGGCCTTATAACGCCGCCTTAAGCCCCGCGCCGAAGGTGCGTCGGATTGAAGGCTTTATTATGTGCGCTCTTATTTGTTAGCAAATTCAATCAATGGCTGGCCTTGCAAACGATAGCCAATCCACTCATTTTGTGGCTTTGCACCAATAGATTCATAGAAGTTGATAGCTGGTTCGTTCCAATCTAGGACACTCCATTCGAACCTTCCACAGTTATTTTTGACTGCTATTTGAGCTAAAGATTTAAGAAGTTTTTTTCCAGCACCACAACCACGAAACTCAGGACTTACATATAAATCTTCAAGGTATAGCCCATTCTTACCAAGCCATGTTGAGAAGTTTAAAAAATATACAGCAAACCCTATTGGCTTATTATCTGAAAGGATAATTAAAGCTTCTGTTGTTGTGTTTTCATCAAACAGGTTTACCTCTATGTCTTCGATTGTGGCTGAAACTTCATCTAGAGCCTTTTCGTATGTTGCAAGCTCTTTCACAAAGTGCAGGATAAGACCCGAATCATTAATAGTGGCTTTTCTAATTGCTACTTCTGACACTTACATCTCCGATTGTTTGTATGAGCACATAACGCCCAAATCAGCCACCGCAGAAGACGGGCGGTTGGAGGGGCGCAGCCCCGGAGCGAACTGGAACTTTTTGTTAGTCTTCGCTGCTTGTTGTTATAGAAGATCTCTCAGACGAACAAACGGTTTTCCAGTCTCTGCTGCACGACGCACTTTTTTGGAAAGAACTTCATTAAGAGAAAGTTTCTGCTGTAGCATTTCAGAAATATCAAGACCATCCATGCATACTACGCTCTTGCCTTTGCCAAACGCTATTACAAACAAACCGGAAAGAACTTCATTAAGAGAAAGTTTCTGCTGTAGCATTTCAGAAATATCAAGACCATCCATGCATACTACGCTCTTGCCTTTGCCAAACGCTATTAGCCCTTCTTCCGAAAAACCACTATCACTTATAAACAAACCGCGAGACCATGATGCTTTGTCTTCTACTTTTGCATTAAATGAACGTAAATCAGCAGCATCAACACGTTTGCTAATCCATTTGGCTTCTAACAGGTATGTTTGACCTGACATTTCAAAGCTGCCATCAATTTGTTCACCCTCAACTCTAAATGACGACCGTCCATTCATTCCATTTTTATCAAAGAGTTTTTTTAGAAAAACCTCGAATGCGTAACCACGACGATGAGGGTTTAGTTCATTGAAACTCATAAGCTCACTGAACAGTTCAGAGGCAATCTCATCACTTAAATTTGTAAAAATAGAATGATTTTGTTGAATAGTTGTTTCTTCAGGAGGAGTTCCACCTAACTTTTTTATTAATAGTAAAAACTCATTCTTCGCTTCTGGAATGAGTTCTTCTTGACCAACTCTACAACGTAATGTTTCCCGGTATTCCCATAAAGCTAGAAGTACTTTAACAATATTTTCAGTACTTGATTGGTTTAATAAATAACGAAGCCTTTTAGCTTTACTTGTTCCTTCAGCAGCATATATTGGATTATTAATATCAATGTTTAATTCTTCATCAAAAAATTCAGCAAAAGTCTTGTTTGAAAAATCTAAAACATATCCACCACCCATTTTGAAAATTTCATCGATTAACCTTATATCAATTGACTTGAGTTTAGTTTGTTTTTTCATGGTTAAGAATATTACAAAATATTCGAAGATGGGTAAAGAAGCCATAACGCCCAAATCAGCGGGCGGCGTAACCGTCCGACTGCCTTGCCTTGTTAAGCTTATAATTGCGGTAAAATATTAAGCAAAAATAGGATATTTTATTTAAAATCATATCGTTATGTTTTTCTTGGATATGTATACAAAGTAGAGATATTAGACAAATATATCTATTTCTCCCTAAAATATAGACATATTATTCTGATATCTCTATTCTGTGAGTACATTCCGACCTATACAGTAAAAAGGATATTCGCCATGCCTGATAGGTATGATAAAGACAAGCCTTACAATACTCTACCAATCTTGCCTCCTACAATCGACGTTGAAAGCAAGTCTATTTTAAAAAAAGCTATTTCCGCAAATAAAATCTTAGCGGAACTAAAGGGTATGGGTGACAGGATACCGCATCAAGGTATTTTGATTAATAGCATTATTCTGCAAGAAGCAAGAGTCTCTTCTGAAATTGAAAATATAGTAACTACTCAAGATGAGCTGTACCAAGCCGGTATACAGGGAGAGCTCAAGGGCTCTCCAGAAGCTAAGGAGGTCCTTTATTATCGAGAAGCTTTATGGGAAGGGTTTCAAGCGATACAGGAAAGACCACTTACTATTAATACAATTGTAAATATCGCGAAAGTTGTTAAGCAAACAGATATAGACGTAAGGACTATTCCTGGAATAAAGATAGCTAATTCTAAAAAAGAAGTAATATACACCCCTCCTGAAGGTAAGGAAATAATTAGGGAGAGGCTTAAAAATTTAGAACAGTTCATGCACGAGGAAGACAATATAGACCCGCTAATAAAAATGGCTATTATTCATTATCAATTTGAAGCTATTCATCCTTTCTCTGATGGTAATGGACGGACGGGGAGAATAATAAATTTATTATATTTAATACAAAATAAGTTATTAAGCGTTCCAGTTCTTTATTTAAGCGGGTACATCATTGAAAATAAAAATGGCTACTATAAAGGCCTGAGATTAGTTACCGAAAATCAGGAGTGGGAAAATTGGATTTTGTTTATGCTAGATGCAATTGAAGTAACAGCTAGCCAGACAAAAGAAAGAATAGAGCAGATATCTGTACTTATGGAAGAGTGTGCTGAATATGTTAGGAAAAAGGCAGGTGCAATATACTCTAAGGACCTAATAGAAATTATTTTTCAACACCCATATTCCAAGATTAAAGTATTGGAAGATGCTGGTATTGCTAAGAGAGAAACTGCATCAAGGTATCTTCATAAACTTGTGGAAATTGGAATTCTTGAGCTGAGAAAGGTTGGTAGAGATAACTATTTTATTAATACTAAGCTTATGGAATTACTACGATAGAGAGAGCTTAACGCCTCGCATCAGAAGCCATTACACTCGCGTAGCTAGTGGAACGGCCCGACTGCATGCACTTGTTAGAAGGCATTGTACTTTCTACTCCAATGTCTGTAGTTATGGGCGTTGAACAACCCATCCTATTTTAGTTTTGAAGCCCAAATTGCTAGTTTGTGTTTCATTGAGAGTTGAGATATCTGGTCCTGAGGAATAGGATGAATGATTTTATCGTGAACCAGTAATCGATAAATGTACTCGATTTTCTCCGCTTGCGAATCCGTTGGCTCGAATTCTACAACGCCTCTCTTTTCACCGTATTTCATCCCTACGGCAATTGCTTTTTTAACCAACTCTTTCTCGTTCTTAAGCTTCTTCATGATTGTATATGCCTTCTAACTCCGCCTTAAACAGGCCTATAAGCGAGAGTGTAATGGAGCGCTATAATGGCCGCAAGTACAGCGCGAAATGAAACGGAGCTTATAGGTTCTGATTGAAGGCTTTGTTAGGCATGAGGCTGAACGACCAAAAAATGACCCCCAACACCTTTAATATTAAATTCACTACCTACAATTTTGTAACCTGCCTTTTCATAAAACCCCACAGCAGACACTCTTGCATTAGCCCAAATATAATTTGCGCCTGCATCACGAGCGACCTTTTCGGCTGCATGTAATAGCTTAATTCCAACCCCCTTACCCCGTACAGACTCAACATTTGCCATAGCTCTTATTTGGTAGCCATTTCCTACTATGGCTGAATTTCCCCTTTGATAGATAGATACGATACCTACCAGCTCACCATTTATAAGGCATCCAAAATGATGTGTTGTTGAGTCTTCATCACCAAGGTAATTGCATTCTCCAAGTGAAAGATCTGGCCTGAGAATTGAATTTCTAAGCTTTAAAGTTTCACTAGAGTTTATTTCTTTTATTTGCACGAAATTCGATCCTAATGCCTAACGCCTCGTTAAGAGGCAAATAATATGTTGACTAAAATAAGCGATGCAGGAGCAAAAGCCAACTGTTATTTGTCCTGCTTTAACGACTTGTTAGGCGCAGATTCCCTTAAGCTAAAGGTAAAGCTCCATATCTATTCGATGCATATTGGGGCCCCAACCATTTTCTATTTCACCTACGCTTACGGCACCATATTTAGTAAAGAATGGCTCTGATAAATGGCTAGCAGCGATTTTAATATGATTTAACTTATGACTCTTTGCTAGAGAAATAGCTCTATTCATAAATATTGAACCTATTCCTAAACCTTGGGAGCGAGGAGAAATCATGATCCAATTTATTGATTTATATATGGGCACTTCGCCAATTAAACCAAATGCGCCAATGATGTTATTACCTGATAAACACACTTCATAAGCTTCAGGATTCGCATCAAGAAAATTCGCATAATCTGAACGTTCATTCGCTGCAAAAAACTCAGGACAATTTGCATCAAAAATTTTAAGGCAATCTTCTCTATCTTGTAATTGATAACTTCTAAAATGTACTTCAGTGGTCAAATGCAATCTCCGTGCGAAAGACGCCTAACGCCTGCTTCAGCCGCCGCCGACGGCGGTTGGGTGGAGGGGCAAAGCCCCGGAACGAACTGGAAATTTTTGTTAGGCAATCATGGCACTCACTAACTTAACTACCCCAAAAAGAACAGGTGGTGTCACTATTGCCATAGCAATGAGAGGCATACATCCTTGCTTATTATTTACCGAAGCATGGGCATTTGAAAAGCTTTGTGTTGTTTTTTTCTCAGTTATTTTTACTTTTGGTTTTGAAACAGCTGAAATGAAAACTTTTGCTCTGAGTTCTGCAGCAGCAGCTTTATAAGCAGCTGTTCTATTACTGCCACCATTCATTACATAGCCATCTGGCGCAGTCCATTGACCAAACCAAATTAACTCTAGTCCTTCATAGCGTTTAATTGACTTAACAATCTTTTCATCAGAAGCTAACTTTTTAGCTATTTCTTGAATAGTTGGATCATTCGGATCTTTAATCGGAGTATTTTCTTTACCCCTCATCAATTCTCGATAGACTCTAAATGTAAACCATGCAGATAATTCTATTTCTCTGCCATGAGAGATTAGTGCATACTGAATCCTATTGAAAAGTTCTTTCTTACCAACATATTCAGAAACTTCAATTCCAAAAATTTTCCCGAAACTTCTGTGTCTTTCTGTTGTAGGTTTGTCTTTTCTGACTGTGCGAGTAATTAAATCACTAAGATCATTTAGGCTAATGCTTTCTGGGATTGAAATGCCTAATTCTTTTGCGTATTCAATCTGTTTTTCCGTTGCTGGTTCAGGTGGTAATTCTTCGATTTCTTCTACAGTTGTACCATCTTTTTCTGCAAGTATTCTTGCTTCTGCTTCATTTTTTGCATGGAAACTTCGACTTCTTTTTCTGCCTGTTTCTATGCCCCTTCCTTTTACTGCATAAATTGGCATTTTTACTCCTTAGTTGTTTGATTGCCTAACGCTGCATTAAGCGGTGAGTGACAGTTTGCTAAAATGTGAAGCGCAGCGGAACCGAGCAAACTGTTACGAGTCCGACTTGAATGCCTTGTGATGTGCCTATTTTGCAGAATGCTTAATATCATATTTTTTTGTGATATTGTTAAATATAAACTCTGCATTGTAACTAAAACCTGTTGTAGGTTTTTCTTTAAAACAAATGATAGTGTTTGAAGAGCTTGGTTTAGAAATATTGTAAGTTTGGCCGCCAGACACCGTAGTCCTTGCAGTACCATAGGTATTTGCATTGTATGTAGCGTTGTTACCATAAATATTTGCGCTACCATAAGTGTTAGAATTTATATTTGTTGTAGCTCTTATTGGTGTAGTGTAAGTGCTATTTGATGTATAGCTGTTTTCATCAACAACGACAAAATATTTATAGCCATTTTGCATAGTTAACTCTGCACTTCTTAATAGTGTAAAATCAGCTACTCGTTCCCTACCAGTATACCCATTACCGCGAAATGTTACTTTAAAAACATTTTTATCAAGTTGTGTTTCTGAATAACCTCCAGAAAACCCATTACTTTGATATGTAGTTGCACAACCAGAAAATAAAACTGACGATACAAGCAGGATTGATAAAAATTTCATGCTGACTCCTTTGGCACATAACGCCTAGTTCAAGAGCGCGGCCGAAGGCGGTGTCCCTTGGAACCATTTGTTAGCTGGCAATGTTAAATCTGTTTTCTGACTACTTGATAAATAACATTCAAAAAAGTGAAAAGTTTTGATCAGAACTGAAGCAGTTCTGTATAAGTAAGCTGCTTTTTAAAATAAGAAATTATTGTCTTCCCCTGACATTGTAATAGTCTAATTCTAATATTGTTTTGAAACAACAGAAAATAAATCAATATCTCCTTTTAAATACGTGTCATAAGAGAAAAGTTGCATAAACCCATTCTCATTTTTATAATTTATAGAGATCTGGGAAAGTTCTGATGAAATGCCTTTTAATTTTTTTGATTATTTTTGCCTCTACTTCAGCCTTAGGAAGTTATAAGCTGAACTTACCAGCTTGTTCATGGAAGAATAAAACAGGCGAATCTCGAACTGATCATGATAATCAGTACTATTGTGATATCAATAAAACCTATCGACTTTCTGGTTTAAGCTCCCATTGGTTGACAGCCAGCTGCTCTCTTGATGGTCTTTCTGATAACTGTAGCTGTGCCTGCAATTCTTTCACTTCTGATCATTCAAAATGGATTGTTTTTTATACAAATATTGGGCATACCGGCGGTTATGCAGGATCAGTAACAAATTGGAATATTCATGAGCAAGATTTGCAAATTAAACGTATTAATTGTGTAGCTCATGACGCAGTTGCACTTGAATTATTTGGTTATAAAAAACCTTGACCAAATTTTTAATTTGAGTTTTCGAAAATGCACCTTTGGTATGTGCTACTAGCTAACGCCCAAATCAGGTGCACCGTAGGCGTCACCTAGATTTTTTTGTTAGCTGCTTTTGCGTGATTTTTTCTGATAATTATCTAGAAGAGATACATGATATTGATGACGGAAAAATTACTTACGAATAATCCATACGCATTCAATCAATTCATTATTGATGCGAAAAATTTCTATTGTATCGACAGGTTCATCTTCAAGCCCTAGCAGTTGCACACGATTGATAATGGTGTTCCCCATAGTCGTGCGGTTTAGTAAAACGGCCTTTAAATCAGGAATGTTAAATCGGTGATTTTTGAAAAAGTCTCTGACTTGTTCTTTTCCATTGAGCAAAAGGCTATTTTCGGGAAATGACCATATTTTAACAGTTGGAGAAAAGGTTGACATAAACCCATCTAAGTCATGCGAATTATAACTTAGCAACTCCCTATCCATGACTCCCGATGACAAAGTTTCAAGTGACGGATTATCTCTTTTATCCTGTTGCCCAACGTTGCAGTCTGATGCTGTTGCCATGAGTGATGTGCTTACAAGTAATGAGAAAAAGAAAATGTAAAATGGGTTTTCCATGTATTCACCGTATTTTTATGTGTGCTTCATCATTATGTTAGTAGAGCTGTCGAATATTCGCTTCTTACCTACTTGGGATACAGTAAATTTCAATCAAGCTTCGCCCTTAAATGCCCTAAGAAAACGTGAAGCTGACACAGATACCCGTTTAGCAGCTAACGCTAAGCTTTGGGGCTGCGCGACAGCGCAATCCCTAACAGCGACTTGTTAGTACTTAGTCTATTGATAAGCGTGGCTGTTGTACTTTTCCCCCAATTTACCGAATAAACTATCCAGTAAGTCTTGGTTAAAAGGAGAGTTGTTACTTTTATTTGCTTCTCTGGCAATATTTGACAGCAAATGATCTAACTCTGCAAGAGTCAAAATAAGGTTTACCCTTTTATAATTTGGTCGTTGTACCTGCAACAGTTTCTTAGTAGCCAGAAGCTTTTTAAGTTAAGACTTGCCCGCAAGCTGATACAAAAATATAAAATCAAACTCTTTAGCTGTAATAGTTACTTTCAATTCCTGATTTTTCCTACTCATTTTGATAACTACTATGGAGTGCTAACGCTACCATAACCGGCAGGCAAAGCGCAGCTTTGGCTATCCTGCGTAGGCCCGAAGAGCCGGAGCGTACTTGAGCAACTGGTTATGTTTGAACGATAACTTTGGCATAACTATCTAGATCAATTTCAATAATCTCAACGGATATTGAGCAATCACTGGTTAGCTTACTTTTAAGCTTTTCCAGTACTAACTTGGATAAATGTAATTTTTGGTCAGGGTTACGCCCAGATAGTATTCTTAAATTTACATGGACAAAGTTTATATCTACGCTGCCAGTTTGGTAGTTGGTGTATGGGATCGCCCTTACTTTTATATCACTACCCTCTGGGTCAAATAGGTTGGACTCCAAGGCACCCTGATGAACTAAAGGGACTAGAATTTTTCCATCTATTTGAGTCGAGTGTTCAATTATGCAGTGTGGCACGAAAATCTCCTGAAAACATAACGCCTTAATAACAGGCAAAATTTGGCGGACTAAAATACGAGCGAAGCGAGATAGCCTGCCGTATTTTGTCCTTTTTGATTAACTTGTTATGTTTTCAGGTGCTATCGAATTTTAATGCTTCAACAACTAAAAACACATTATTTATGTTAATTATTCAGTGAAATCATTACTAGATTTTATAAATCTAGTAATCTGTTCTTTTTCTTTTCTAGTAAAGTCGCGAGCTTCTATATCTTGATAAATATTCACATTATCATTGATTTTTCTCTGTTTGAATTCAGCTACTGCACTACTCAAAAGAGGTATGCTCTTAGTAATAAGATCACAAAACAATGCCACACTAGCCCCATTCGACACTTTGCTGAATTTGTCATACAGACCTAATTCATGCCTAATGGTATTTAATATATATCTATGTCTCTTAGGAGTAGACCAGCAACCGAATTCAGGGTACATCTCCTTTGTAATATCTTTCCAAGTTTCATAAGAAAAGAGTAAGGAGTTCAAATCTGCAGGTGAATCCGTACTTTCCCTTAGAGGGATTGGTTCACCATTAACATAAAAAATGCTCTTACTCATGAGTTCACTAAAGCTTCCAAAAGCAAGTTCATTCCAGGAAGAATCAATCATTTCAGATACCACTTTCGCTCGCTTACCTGTAAAACCTGAATTTTTAAGCCTTTTTGCAATCATTTTAGGGGATTTACATATAGTGGGTGAATCATTGCCAATAACTAAATATGCTCCCATATAGGTTTTTTTCATAGCAGGCATTAAAAGAGCTATATTAGCTTTTCTAAGGAAAGGCAATTCTTTCCTCCTGAATTGATCTGAGAAAATTCTATTGATTTCATCATCTGTTTTATGGTGTAGAGGGGTAAAAATATATAGCCTTCTCCATATATTATATTTCATTGAATTTCCCTATAATTAAATATAAAAACATCTGAGTTGAATAAGGTTAAGAAATATAACGCCCAAATCAGATGCGCCGCAGGCGTTACCTCGATTTTTTTGTTATGTCCGTTTCTTATAGTCTAGAATTCATTCCAGAAATATTTTTTAATATGATTCTAGTCACCATGTTTTCAATTAAGCGTGCTATTTTAATTTTCGTTATAATCAGTATTGCAAGTTTTGGTTATGGCAAATGATTGAATAAGTCTTGTGATAATATTGCAAGATTTATTGCAACGGCACCTGATAACAATAAACCTATATTTGAGGTGCTTACATATTTTTTAAAAAATATTACTGACCACATTGAAAGTTATTATCATTCCTATGATTCATTAGCTTGTCTAAACAGAATAATCGGTATTTCTTTTTTAGCATATATTTATTATCGCCATTTAAATAAGCATTATTATATTAATCAAATTATGGTATACAAGTACCTTCTTGTTGTGGGTTCGTCTTTAGTTTTTGGTGTTATTAATGATATTTATAACGGATGTGATGTTTATATTATTTTCACCAAATTATGTGAACACAGTTTAATTATTTTTTCTTCAGCACTTTTATTTACAAAGATATTTCCGGAAAATTGTGCAATTTGTCTAGATCCTCCCTCTTTTTACATGACGACTATTGAGTGTGGAAGACATTTTTTTTGTGCACAATGCGTAGATTTATGGATTGAATCCGGCCACCGTTCTTGCCCTGTATGTAGAGGTAAGTAGCACATAACGCTTGATTCAAGGACACCGCCACCGGCGGTGTCCCTTGGAATCATTTGTTATGTACTTTGTCCGAGCCTTCTTTGTTTTTTAACACCTGAATTCAAGGCTTATAAAATATTTTCTAGGCCAAATTCTTATGACTTAACTGGGAGATATGTTGATGCACCTGCTTGATTATGCTCATTGCCAATATTTACAACGGGTAGACTTTTTAGTGTTAGAAATTTGATTGCTGGGACTCCTTGAGAATTAGTGTTGCAGATTCCGTTGAAGCTTGAAATATTTTCATCTGGCCACTTAATTGTAACTGCTATCGATGTGACTGCTGATTGAAGTGGCTTGTGACGTATGCTTTTCTTATAATTTCCAACATACCCAATAACTTCAGAAGGGTATTTGTTATGGTAATGAAGGCTGCGTGGGGGCTTAAGTTTTCCTGTTATAGATCCACTAGATTCATCTATTTTTTGAATATAAAGAATCGCTCCTAGTTCATTTTTCCATTTCCCAACCATATTACTACAATTTTGAGCTGTAGTTGTTTGAGAAAAAACGAGAAAAAGTAACAGTATTGATGTGTAATACTTCATTTCGCATACCATTATATAGACTAGATAGAAAGGGTAAGTATAGATCTAATAATGTAATGTGGCTAAGCATAATGGATTATGTATTTATGCCTTGGACGCAGGTGTGCTTAATACCGTGCTTGTCGATGTAGAATAGTATGAGTGTTTTGAAATTTCGGAAACATGCTTGCACATAACGCTAAGCTAAACGGCGCACGATAGCGCGTCCTTGCTTAAGCGACTTGTTATGTGTTATTCCCTTTCTTTTATCAAACCTTTTTTGTAACTCCACTCACCAATCAACCACAGAACCACACCATACGCTATTCCAGCAACAATCCAAAGAGTACAGTGAGTAATGGCGACCCGTGAAGTAAAACCGTCCGCAAAAGGCTTGTTGATAAATGACATGATAAAAAGCATAAAGATACCCCAGGTTAACCCTTTCGTTACAACAAAATAAACAATGCCTTTCGATCTTATCTTTTTCCAACTTTCTACTTTTCTGTTACTCATTCAAGATCCCTAAGTTTTGGTAACACATAACGCTTGGTTCAGGTGCGCCGCCGCAGGCGGAGTCACCTAGAACCACTTGTTAGGTGCGCTGTCGCAATGGTTAGCAGATTTAACATAATTACAGTTTTTAATAAATAAATTATGCCCATATATTAAACCATTTGGAGACCTGCTCATGAATATAGATGGAATCAAGTTACCAACATCATGTTTAGGTGCTAATAGTAAAGAGTCTGAAGAATCTGTAGTTTTCAATCGACCAGTAAGTTTAAAAAAATTATGTAAATCTTTTTTAAAAACAAATATTTCAGATATAAGGGTTGAGAGAAAGAAGAAAATTATAGATCAAGGTACTGCTTCTAAGGTTGAGATTTTCCCTTTACATGTGAATGACACTGAATTTGATTTTATAGATCGAAAGCTCGGCTGCGACCTATTAAGTTTAAAATCTAAATTTGTATCATTTACACCTGATGATTGACAGTTTCAGGGTTGGCAACTCGATGCTAAAGTCAGACTTTCTAAAATTTTATCGAATGGATTTGAAACAGAATGCACTGTAATACGAACTGAACTTCCAAACTATGGTGGAGGAAATTGCCACAATTTTGTGAATTATGTTGTTTTTGGATTCTCAAAACAAGAAGAGTTTTCATCAAATCGCTGGTTTCAAAATGCCCCGTTCTGTGAAGTTTTACCATATGAAAAAACTCATCTTAAATGGGGTGATATTGTTCAATTAATGAAAGATGGAGAATTAAAACATAGTTTGATATTTATAAATGATGGATTGTTTATCAGTAAAATAGGCTTCAATTTGAATATTTATGCCCAAGATTTAGCAATGTCTAAAGCAGATTATCCATGCGATGATATTAGAGTTGTCAGAAGAACCACAAATCACCCTCTCATTTGGAAGAAAGAGTTTTAATACTCTTCAAGCACCTAACGCCAAATTCAGCGGCTGGGCCGCAGGCACAGTCCGCTGGAATTTTTTGTTAGGTGCGATAACACATATGTTAAAACGATAATAAACGTTTTCTCTTAAATAGCGTCTATTAGATTTAGGCTGATTCAAATAACAATCTACTGGAGTAAATTAATATGGATATATCTGAAAAACCACTTAACCCACCGATTAATGATGACTTCTTGCATAAAGGAAGACAACATGATGCTGAAGCTAGATTTTTAGGCGTGGGTGTTACAGTTTATAGTCCTGAGCCACAAATTGAAATAAAGAAAAATGACAACTTAGGGCCCTCCATTACTGAGCGTTTTTCTGTCCTATTTTCTCAACTCAATAACCCAGATGGTGTTAGGGAAATGATAGGAAAGTCATTTTCAGACAATGATACATCTACAGCTAAAAGGCTGTTATCAATCTATGGTGTCAAATCACTTTCTGAGTGCACATGCCCATTTATCTTTCAAGATATAACATACCCTGATATAAGTCCTTTTGCTCTTGCATGCAGAACTGGCAATCTGGATATTGTTAGAGCTTTATACATAGATCAAAAACAGCTAGATCAAGGATTCGATGCTATTGGTGGAACTAATGGGCGTACACCTCTGATGCTTGCAACGATGAAAGGGCATGTTGAAGTAGTAAGACAACTACTTGAATGGGGAGCAGACCCTCAAGTTGTTGATAGTGTTGATGCCTGTGTCGAGGAAATAAACTATGCCTTTAACAGGGGAATTATATGTACTGAAATCGATGATTTGTTAAAAATACACCGAGAAAAAAATGGGTTACCAAAATTTAAACATAAAGGTTCTGCTGTAGTTTATGGTAATGAGCAAACAGGTACAAATAGTTGCAGAGTTCAATAGAATGTAAGCACCTAATGCCCCCATCAAGCGCCGCCGAAGGCGGTCGCTTGGATGGGGTTGTTATGCGCGATTCTAATTTATGCAGACCATTCTCTATTTTGCAGGACTACTCTATAACCGTCGATAGCTTCAAATGTTTTACCAACTTCATCCCAGTAACTATTGTATGAACTTACTTCTTTGAAACCTACTTCTTTCATTCTTAGGCAACAGCTATTCCAAGTTCCGAATTCTGTGAAATAGAATACGATTAAATTAACTTTTGTTGGAGCCTTACCAACAGTCGCGCCTACATGGTGAGTAAATTCGAGATGATAAATGTGCTTTGGGTGACCGATTATTGATCCATTAAACCCATTATGCCCCTCAAAACTTCCTAAGAGTTTAAAACCAAGACCATCATCGTGCATTGTTGTAATTTCGATTAAATTATCTGTAGGTCTTGCTATTCTCACTTTTGAAGATTCTGGAATCATTACATTCTCTCTGATTCGTAAAACGCATAACAGTGGATTATGCGTTTTTCATGAATATTAGCTATTAATATCATCCAGTGTATCTCCATCGATACGATGAGTGTTTGTTGTGTAATAAGCTAGGCTATATTCGAAGTTCAACGAAAAATATAAGCTTTGTTTAAGGTGGAGCTTTATTGCTCGTTCTAACTCACAACTTAAGTTTAATGTGAACTCTTTATCTCGGTGAGGCTTAGTTAATAAAGATATTGTAACGAGAATGTGGGTATATTTATACTCAGAGCAAGGATAAGCTCTTGATTTACATTCACCGGCACTTGAGTCTTTTTTATTAATGATACTTTCTATAACATCAAAAACTTCTTTCGTGTCTATATCCAAGTTATCGGAATACTTAATTTCTACATGAGGCATATGAATACACTCCTTGAACGCATAACGTTAAGCTTTGGAGCTACGCGATAGCGTAGTCCCTAACAGCGCCTTGTTATGTGCTGAACTACCCAAAGAAACAAGCATTAGCATCCTCACCTACAACGGCCAAAAACTCTTCGAAGTACTTTACCGTTGGCACTGGAGTATAACTATGCCACTTTAAATCTTGTCGCTGCCAATATATCTTCCACAGCTTCTCTTTTTTTACATACGTTGCTTTCGCAAACGGGCTTTCCATTTTTTTTCTGGATTATTCCACAGTGGCCTGATTTCAACTAATTCTACACTTTGATTTTCGATTCTATAACCAAAATCCAGTTTATTTCGTATATGTGCAGGCGGTCTGCGCTCTTTGAGAAACTTCTTAACCTCCCTCTCACATCTCTTAACTTCAAATTCACTTATTGCCATCTGCTGTGTTTAATCCTCGCAAGCACATAACGCCTCGAGAACCGGTTGGCAAAGCGCAGCTTTTACGATCCGGTTGATTGCCTTGTTATATCATTCATTTAACCAAGCTATAGCATCACTTTCATTGTCAAAAAATTTGATATCTCCAGCAATTGTTCAATTAATGAAAGATGGAGAATTAAAACATAGTTTGATATTTATAAATGATGGATTGTTTATCAGTAAAATAGGCTTCAATTTGAATATTTATGCCCAAGATTTAGCAATGTCTAAAGCAGATTATCTATGCGATGATATTAGAGTTGTCAGAAGAACCACAAATCACCCTCTCATTTGGAAGAAAGAGTTTTAATACTCTTCAAGCACCTAACGCCTGCTTAATAGGCGCCGAAGGCGTCACCTGGATTTTTTTGTTAGGTGAATTTTTAGGGTAATTTACGATCTAGTTGACCAATCAGACGGTTTCTATTCTGACTGAAGTTAAAGGCTGATTTCTAAGAATTGCTTTAGTAACTAACCGCCCTACAAAATAGCCTATCGCCATGCCACCAAGAACGTATATATCGCTTGATGGCAGGTGTGTGGCACCATGCAGAATGCCGGCAGATACAGCACCAGCCATAGCTAAAGCTGTTGTTTTTATATTTCGTTTTGAAATTATTAAACCGGTGATGCCTAGAATTGCAGCACTATCAACGCCTCTGCAAAAATATGCACCTATTGCACAGCAGACAGCTGCTGCAATATTTCTTTTGGCTTCTGTTTTTGTAACAGACCAGCCTAAAAATGATCCAATTGCTCCACCTATAATAGGAGTAAGTATTTGATGCTTCTCTAACTCAACTGTATTAAGTGCAACTCCTGTAGCAACAACTCCTCCTACAATACAAACAGCATTCACCAACCCACTACATTTAAAGTTCATGTCATTTCTTCCTAACAAATGTTTTTCTAATTAATCATTTGATAGAAAAATTGATTACAAGTTTCAAAAATTATTTTATTGAATTCAACTATTTCTTTTGGATGAACTGTTCACCTAACGCCAAATTCAGCGGCTGCCGAAAGCAGTCCTCTGGAATTTTTTGTTAGGTTCTGTCCTCACTATATGAAAGAAATAGTTTTGCACCAGCTTGTTGAGCAGTTGTTATTTCTGAACATGAGCACGCATCTGTTATGTTTGGATTATTCCTTATGGTCGGGTAATCCCCCCATTATTAACCGCTTTCAAAAGTAGAATTCAATTGCTCAAGTTTCTGTTTTGGGGTTATTCCGCCTAAAGCCATATTAGGCCTTTCATTGTTGTATTGCCAGAGCCATTGTGTTGCCGTTTCTCTGGCGTGATCCAGTGATTCAAACAAATGTTGATTCAGCCATTCATGTCTGACAGTTCTGTTGTATCTTTCCACATAAGCATTTTGTTGTGGCTTGCCCGGTTGAATATATTGCAGCACAATACCTTTTTTCTTTGCCCATTGACGTATCTCAATACTGATATACTCCGGACCATTGTCGCATCGAATCCTTGATGGCTGACCTCGCCATGTCATAATACGTTCCAACGTTCGAATAACTCTTAAAGAAGGTAATGAATGATCCACTTCAATACCCAAACCTTCACGGTTGCAGTCATCCAGAACATTAAACGTCCTGAAGTTTTTTCCTGTTGCCAGTGTATCCTGCATAAAGTCCATTGACCAGGAATTATTGATATTTGCAGGGACCTCTAATCTTTCTGGCTTATCTCGTTTTAATCGCCGTTTAGGTTTGATCCGTAGATTCAATGCAAGCTCGCAATAAATACGGTAAACCCGCTTATGATTATATGGACAGCCTTGAACATTACGCAGATATAAAAAGCACAAACCAAAACCCCATGTGCGGTGTTCATTAGTCAGGCGCATTAGTTCATTGGCTATGAGTTCATTATCTGAACTCAGTACAGACTTGTACCGATAGCAGGTTTCACTGATTTTAAAGCAGCAACATGCCGTTCGTATACTGATGTGACGTTTGTTTACTGCCCTTTGTGCCAGTACCTTTCTTTGACAGGGCTTTACCACTTTTTTTCGATAGCCTCCTGAAGAATATCTGCTTTCAATCGCTCTTCAGCATACATCTTTTTTAAACGCCGGTTTTCTTCTTCCAGTGTCTTAAACTGCTTCATCAGCGAAACATCCATACCACCGTATTTTGCTCGCCATTTATAAAATGTTGCTTCGCTCATCCCATGTTTGCGACATATTTCAGCCACTGGCAAACCATTTTCACTTTCTTTCAGGATGTTAATAATCTGTGTTTCAGTAAAACGTGACTTCTTCATCGCAGACCTCTTTTCTCATTTCTTAACAGTCTACTTTTAAATACGGTTATTTTCTGGGGGGATTACCACAAGATTTACTCAAAAGATGAGCAGTTACAACATTTTCTGAATATCACTGGTAGAAGAGGATATAACTATGATAGAGCTAACAGTGAGCAGAAAACGTCTCAGTTCTTATAGTTTGGATGATGACACAGCTCAGAGTAAAAACATAAAATACAATGGTGTTCATATAACCAAGTTGCCACCGGAACTGATAGCCAAATTCTTTTCTTATCTAGACAACTTAAATGATCTTTCTGCTTGTATGTGCGTCAACCTGCGCTGGAGAGAAATTATTGTCAAGCATCATGTTCGCCCCTTCTATCGTAGCTGTCACCCATTGGAGCCTTTCCCCTATCAACAAGAAAAAGCAGTTGAACACTACAATTCGTCAATCCGGAATTGGCTGAACCGTTTTAGCAATGAGGGTAAAAGGTTGGTAAAACAATTAGATGACCTTACAGAAAGTAGTTACTTTGCTGATACATTATTCTTTTCAATTGCCGCAACTTTAACTAGCGCAAAATCTTTTCTCTGCAATATTAGGTTTACTTATACGCATGATGGTCCCGTTTGGAATGTCAGCTTTAGCCCCAACGTGAAATCCTTTGTGGCAGCTTCAAATGATGGCACAGCACGAAACTGCGGGCTTAAGGGCTACTCTGAATCAATCATTCACCATGGTTTTATGACGCAAGTGAAAAATGCCAGCTTTAGTCCCAACGGGGACTACGTTGTGACAGCCTCTGCAGATAAAACCGCCAAAGTCTCGAGGGTTGTTGACTGGAAATGTGGGCCAAAAACCTCTCTTTTGCATTCTGGCCGCGTAAACAATGCCAGTTTTAGCCCTGATAGCAAGCACATTATTACAGCCTCTAAAGATAAAACCGCCAAAATCTGGGGGCTTGTTGACGGGGAATGGAAGGAAGAAGATTCTCTGATACATGCTGATGAGGTACACAATGCCAGCTTCAGTCCCGACGGAAAACACGTTGTTACAGCCTCTGAGGATAAAACCGCCAAAATCTGGGAACTTGTTGCCGGAAAGTGCCAGGAAAAGGCTTCGACCTTACATTGTAGTCGGGTAAGGAATGCCAGCTTCAGCCCCAATGGAAAACTCGTTGTTACAGCCTCTGATGATGGAACTGCGCAAATCTTGAGGATTTTGGACGGGGAATGGCAGCAAGAAGAGGTTATCAAGCATTCTTGTTGGATAGTGAATGCCAGCGTTAGCCCCGATAGCAAGCACATTGTTACAGCCTCTAAGGATAAAACGGCCAAAATCTGGGGGCTTGTTGACGGGCAATGGCAAGAAAAAGCTACCCTCCGACATTCTGAAGGGCTAAATAATGCCAGCTTCAGTCCCGACGGAAAACACGTTGTTACAGCCTCTGAGGATAAAACCGCCAAAATCTGGGGGCTTGTTGACGGGCAGTGGCAGGAGAAAGGTATCCTCCGGCATTCTGGACGGGTAAATAATGCTATTTTCAGCCCCGACGACACACTCGTTGTGACAGCCTCACATGATAAAACGGCAAAAGTCTGGCTGTTGTTCAGTGAGGAAAATGACGATGCGTCCTGAATACATAACACTTGGTTCAGGTGCTCCGTAGGCGTCACTTGGACCCACTTGTTATACGATTTTTTTCGATGACCCAGTTGTTAAAATTGTTTATCAATGGGAAGCTTTGATCAGAGAATTCACTTAGAGTATTGAATTTATATTCGCATAACTCTCCCGTCTCATTTGGTATAAATAAACGAGGGTATTTTGCTATATGCGATTGCTCTCTATCAAGATCTCTTTTATTAATTTCATTTTTTACAAAGTCAATATTGTTGTAGTTATCCTTGTGATAGATGTCATCACTAGATAGACCATTGATTCTCAGTAATTTTGTAGATGTGTTTCTTATATAGACTGCGTATCTTGTTTTGAGATAGGAGACCACTTCTTCAATACTTTTCAGGACTATAGGTCTTCCATCGAAAGCGCCTGAGAATCTTGGTGTTTTTTTAGATTGAAAAGCCCTAAAGCCATTACTAGTAAAGAACGATGAGAAAGTGGAAGCAAGCGTTGTAACTATTTTAAAGATTCTGTTTTTATAATAATTTTCTTGTGTATTAAATATCAGAGAGACCTCATCTGAACATACTAGGATACATAAAAATGTATTTTGTGCATTAGAAGGCGACTTTCTCCTAATTACATCATATGTGTTCTGAATCGTAGCCCGCATCAAATTATCAAAATGACCATTACTGATGCTTTCTTTCAAATATTTTTTACTTAATCCAATGCCATCAATTCTTGTACATAAAAAATTATTTGCTGGGTTTGCTGTAAGAGTTTCTGACTCAGCCTCAATTTCTTTAAATCTTTCAGAAAGGCCACAGTAATGTTCTAATTGTTCTAAATCTTCCATGTTTTACTCGATATTGATTAAACCGTATAACGCCAAATTCAGCGGCTGCCGAAAGCAGTCCACTGGAATTTTTTGTTAGGTTCTGTCCTCGCTATATGAAAGAAATAGTTTTGCACCAGCTTGTTGAGCAGTTGTTATTTCTGAACATGAGCACGCATCTGTTATGTTTGGATTATTCCATATGGTCGGAAATAAGCCAATTTGTAATCTCATTAGGTTTGTTAGGATGGTTGTTATTGTTCTACAGTTTCCATCTTGAAAAGGATGTATTCTTTGAATATGCTTTATGCATTCTGAAATGGAAGATTCTTTCTCTTGAGTAGTTGTGTCCGTATTTTCTAATGCCTTATAGCAAGTTTCTAGTATGTCATTAATTATTTTTTCGATTTTTTCTTTTCCAGATAATAAACCAAACCTTAAATATATTACATCGTCTCCAACCATCGCTTGGTATTGATATAATTTATGTTTATAGAGTGACTTGCCATATAATTCATCTATTTTATCAGATTCCATGATTAATTCTTTAGCTCCATCATGAGAAAAGTTTCCAAGTTCTGAGAGACACCAAATACTAGGGTCATAGGTAGGCTCATGATCTCTAAATCCTTTCTCATGGGTAATGTATTTTTTTTCCAATGAATGATACTCGTGCACTCCATTTGTAGCCCTGTCATGAATTTCAACTAATACTTGGGCATCAACTTTTTTTCTTGTTTTTATTAGTTTGATACCATATCTGAAACCTCTATAACACCCACTAAGATACCCAGGCTCTTTAATCTCAAATCCGAATTTTCCTTTTACCGGATGATCTATTCCATCTATAAACAACCTCCATAATTGATCTGATGGGAAACTATCAAATTGGGCGATATTTTTAATTTCATCAACAAGTAAAGACTCTTCTTTGGATATGTCTTCTTTATCTATCATGCTGTAGATAATACGCTCATCAATTCTTGTTTTTTTTATTTGGCTGATTAGTTTTTGATCGTCTGAATAGGGTTCTACTTCTATTTTTTTTGCTCTTTTTCCTGAAATACCTACCTCTTTAGTGCTATCTTTTGACTCACTTTCAACTACCTTAGACTCAGTTTTAGTTTTTAGAGAACTATTATTCTTCCTTGGTATATCCATTATAATCTCCGATGATTATTAAAGAACCTAACGCCTCTATAACCGGTTGGCAAAGCGCAGCTTTGACGATCCGGTTGATTGCCTTGTTATATCATTCATTTAACCAAGCTATAGCATCACTTTCATTGTCAAAAAATTTGATATCTCCAGCAATAAACCAGCCACCAATTTTAGCAGCAAATTCTTGCCATTTTTTATTTCCATATATAGAGACTCGTTCAAATTTATTACCATGCTTTAACCCAATTTTAAAATCATCCCATGCAGCTCTAGCTTCCCAGCCTTCTAGGTCCGTTCCATCAATAAGAACTTTAACTTTAGGTGATTTAACTTCCGATAATGCTGAATCTATGATCGGAGTTATAATTTTGTAATCTTCATGGGTTAGTTTCCCTTGAGCTTTTAAAGAAAGAAAAAACTCATTTTCCATTCGTTCCATACCTATAGATAAACCATGTCGCTTAATTTCCATAATGATCTCCGGTTTAGATATAACGCCGCCTTAAGCCGCGTGCTGAAGGTGCGTCGGATTGAAGGCTTTGTTATGTGCGCTCTTATTTGTTAGCAAATTCAATCAGTGGCTGGCCTTGCAAACGATAGCCAATCCACTCACTTTGTGGCTTTGCACCAATGGATTCATAGAAGTTGATAGCTGGTTCGTTCCAATCTAGGACACTCCATTCGAACCTTCCACAGTTATTTTTGACTGCTATTTGAGCTAAAGATTTAAGAAGTTTTTTTCCAGCACCACAACCACGAAACTCAGGACTTACATATAAATCTTCAAGGTATAGCCCATTCTTACCAAGCCATGTTGAGAAGTTTAAAAAATATACAGCAAACCCTATTGGCTTATTATCTGAAAGGATAATTAAAGCTTCCGTTGTTGTGTTTTCATCAAACAGGTTTACCTCTATGTCTTCGATTGTGGCTGAAACTTCATCTAGAGCCTTTTCGTATGTTGCAAGCTCTTTCACAAAGTGCAGGATAAGACCAGAATCATTAATAGTGGCTTTTCTAATTGCTACTTCTGACACTTACATCTCCGATTGTTTTTATGAGCACATAATGCCGCATTTGCGGCTGGTTTGGAGCGCAGCGGAAAACCAGTCCGACAACATGCGCTTGTTAAGTTTTGTTTTTGGCAACAAGCTCTTTAATCCTTTTTATTACGTACTGAGAGAATAGCGGGTGCGCAATCACTGTATCAAATCGCCCCCTTCCATCGTAAGCTTGCAGCGCTAACGAGCATAACTCAGATTCTGACTTATCTTTATTTGAGTTATATTTGGAGGGAAGAATTGCATTAATACTAGGTAGCAAATCTTTACTATTGGTCTCTTCAAGAATCTGATTTAATACATGGCGCCACGGCCGGGGATCAGACTCAGTAAATTCATCACATGAAAATACCCATGTTTGATATGTTCTGTCACCAAGTCTGAAACGTTCCTCTACTTTTGAGGTTGAAAACACGCTCTCTTCATCAACTTTTCTTCCGATCAGTGAAACGCTAGTTGGTGAACTGCCAGACCGATAATAATCAATAATTTCCCCTTCACTATCTAGCTCCGCACAAATAATTGGTAGCTCAATGGTGTTGAATATTTTTATTAAAGCTGCATCTCTTGACGCCCCTGAATCATCCAGTATGGAGCTAATAAGCTTCTCAACAGAGGCGAGTTCACTCTCCTTCTCAATTATCCAGCTACTAGGAAGCAATAGCTCGGCAGCAAACTGGTTAGCTTCCAACTCCATTCTTCGATACTCTTCGTTGGCCTCTACTTTAAGAGGGTGGGAGACTATCGTTCCTGTGTGCCATGGAATAATAATATGGCCTAACTCATGAGCAAGAGTGAATTTCCTTCTTGTTTCAGGTGAATCAGAATTAATTAAAACCTGAGGTTTTTTCTCTCCACCAATTCCAATAGTTACACCATCCGCATCAAGAGGGAAATGATGCTGCTCTACAGTGGCATACTTTAAAACGAGAGCCTCCAGATCATAGGGAGGCCTTAAGTCATGCCTTGTCAGTAGTCTGGCTGCCATCTTCTCAACAGGAACCACTAAATTTTACCTATTAATTTCAGCCATGATTCCATGCGTTGAGCTTCGTCGGCAGTCTCGGCTCTAGCTGCAAGTGCTAATCGCTTTTGATTTAGCTCTACATCAAATGAGGTTCCATTATTCCTAGCTGACAGAATAAATGGGAGAATTGATGGTCGTGTTGCCCACACTGAATATTCTTCCCAGCTCATACCTAAGTATTCATGTAACTCTAAAGTTGTTTCATCATCCTCATGCCAGCTATCTACGAAGCTATCAATTTCATCTTCTAGAACGTCGCCACTAAGGCATAAATCTATAAAGCTCATTTTAACCTCCTAGTTTTGCTTACTTATTCTACGCCCTTTAACAGGCGGTTTTATTAAGACTCCCGTTTGAGGCCAAGCAGTTCCCAAATGACGTCCACTTTTTTTGAAAACTTCCAATTCACCATGCATAGAGTCCCATGTATAGTAAATATTCTCTGAATCATCTTTAAATACTTTTCTTCCGCTCTCTATCCCTGAAACTCTAAAGTTGTCCAAGATAGAGGGCTTAGGTATTGGTAGCCCGCCCAATTTAGTACTCCTTACTTTAGAAACTTAACGCCTAGTTCAGCCGCGCCGCCGACGGCGGCGGCGGGTGGAGAGGCGAAGCTCCGGAACGAACTGGAGCCATTTGTTACATTTCATTGCCCAAAAATCAGCTTCTTGACTCCTGTTAATAAAAGATCTTTACCTTCTTTGCTCTTGGCAAACTTTACACAAAAGTCAACAAGCTTATTCTTGGCAACTTTTGCCCAAATGCCTTTTGGCATACTTTTAGCGGATGATTTGAGTAAATCTAACTCTGAGCGTAAATTGCTAACAGCTTCCTCTGTGATTTGATTTTTCTCCTTGAGTTGTTCAAAGTTCGCGAGAATTGTATCAAATTTATCGTTTAATGCCGCTAACTCTTCATCTGTTGCAATAGAGTTCTCATCTGGAATATCTGAAGAAAGTTGTTCTTCAAGATTTTTCCTAAACTCCTCAAATGATGAGTCACTTATATTTGTTAGAGTGATTTCTCTAAATATATTATCACACCAGCTTCTAATTTCGCTTGAAGCACTACCAATATCATACAATTCTATTTTATCAGTTTTTTTATATTTCCCAGGAGAGTAAGCTGCGTATTCTACAGTTCTCTTGTTTTTCTGCTCTCTGGTTCCAATACCAAGTGTAATTCTATCTTTCTCTGTTATGATATCGTACTCAATTTCTTCTGAGAGCTTGAAAGAAAAAGAATCATCATATTTAAAAGTGATCGTAACTAATGCACTACCACTGCTAGGAAACGAAAAATCAAAATCAGATGCTGAGAATCTTGTTATTTCAAATTCAGTTTTCAAATTATCAATAAAGCTTTTGTTTAATCGTGCCATATGCACTAACTCTCCTTGAAATGTAACGCATTGATCTGCGGCCGTAGCGAAGCGGAGGTCCGGTGTAGGCCCGCAGGGCCGGAACGAACAGCATCAACTTGTTACATTTTTACGTGAGACTAATTTTTATCATTAATGCTAATGTGGCAGAGGCTACACCAACAACCACACTTGTCACCATAGTGATTACTCTATCTAATCTTTTACTGCGTAGCTCTGCAAAATAGAAATCAGCTTTCGCTGTAGCCCGGAATTTCAACGTAAGATCTTTTTCACCTCTGGTATTTTGATACTGCCCCACACTCTTTAGGCCTTTTGCTTTTGCATAAAATATAGATGCTAAAGTGTGCAAATCATCAATTGGTCCGTCACTCATAGTCCAAGTATGATCGAGATACCCTGAGGTACATAAATAAACAAGTGGGAAAACATCTCGGTAGTCATTAAACGTTTCTGGCATGAGAGGAATGAGATCACCCAGTTTGGCCTCTCTCTCCATGCTGATTACCTTTAACAAATAATGGCTTGGTAGTTTCATATTTATTTTTTGTGGCTATTTAGAGTTTTCAAATGTAACGCCCCCATCATGCGCCGTCGAAAGCGGTCGCATGGATGGGCTTGTTATGCGATTACTTTTTGTCAACGACAACCTCTGAATACCGCATTACTTTTGTAGATAATGCAAAGAGGTCTTTGGCTGATATTCTATGTTTTTCTGACAGCAAAAAAATAGATTCGGGATCATCTTCTCTACCTGAACCAGGGTCAGGATAACGGCCAGCCCAATAAACAAAATGAGTAAGTAACTTTAATATTACTCGCTCTTTTTTTGTTAGATCAGGGATAAAACCTGCCAACTCATCCAATCTATGATGTTTGAGCTTTTTTTCTCTAGAGCAATATTCTTCAATACCACACTCGATAAGTGTCATTGCCTTCAAGCAAACCTCAAGGCTATAACCAACGAGCATTAACGCTGTTGCCATGTATTGGCAATCACAAATGCCCCTCATATTGACAGGCATACTTTCAAAATCAGGTTCTTTTTGGATTACTGCTATTGCAGCTTCAGATAAAGCATGAGCTTGCGCTAGCCATAAAATAGGTGATTTTAAATCTTCATTTTTTGCTGGTTTTGTAATATCAACAGGAAAACCAGCAAGAGTTTGTACGATTCCCCATTTGTGCCATGCCAATGCACCATAACCAAAAGGGTCTACTCCAAAACCTTGTCTGTTCGGAGAAATATGATGTTTCAATATTTTCACTCCTATGATCGACACCAATGTTGCCAGTTTGTATAGGCGCATAACGCCTGCTTCAGCCGCGCCGCCGGCGGCGGGTGGAGGGGCGCAGCCCCGGAACGAACTGGAAGCATTTGTTAAGCTGTTTACACAGTAGTTTGGAATGATTTTGCATGGCCATTATATACTAATTATAGGTAGTTAAAGCTTTATTAATGGACATGATTTATTTGTCTTGTTATGCTTTGGCCATACGCTCTTGATGTGAGAGTGCAAGAGCGTGACGATATCTGAACAACATATAAGGACTACAGCATGAGCACAGACCTGAATGAAAAAATAGCTGCATACTCAGGTTCACTTGAGATTGGCCATATAGAGTTAAAATGCTTTGTCACTGAGGAGGGTGAAAGGTATATTTCAGGCCGAAGCATGACAGGTGCCATCGGCATGAAAGGTCGTGGCCAAGGAGCTCAGCGAATACCTACCCACACTAAACTCTCACCATACATGAACCATTCTTTGGTTTTAGCCTTAGAAAATCCTGTTGTCATAACAAGCAAAACCCCGCGGCCAGTGCATGGCTATAGAGCTGAAATACTTGCTGATTTATGCGATTCAATACTTGCCGCTCGTAAAGCTGGTGTTTTGGTTAATGAGCAAGATATTAGATATGCAGATTATGCAGAAAACCTAATAAGAGCATTTGCCCGTGTTGGTATTGCGGCTCTTGTCGATGAAGCTACTGGATACCAAGAAGTCCGAGAGAAGAAGGCACTTCAAAAAATAATAGACAAATATATTACAGACGAGCCAACGAGAAAATGGAGCAAAACTTTCCCAGATGATTTTTGGTTCAAGCTAGTCCGTGTTAAAGGCTATGACAGCTACATGGCTCTTAAACGACCTGCGTTTGTTGGCCACTGGGTAAATGATATTGTTTATTCACGACTAGCTCCTGGCATCAAAAAAGCCCTTAAAGATAAAAATCCTAGATCAGATAAGGGTCATAGAAAAAGCAAACACCATATGTTGTTGACTGAGGATCACGGTCTGCCTGAATTAAAACAACATTTAGAGAAAGTTATGCTGCTTATGGATGCTTCTTTCAATGCAAAAGAATTCGATAAGATCCTGAATCGTGCCTTACCTAAATATGGTGACACGCTAGAAATGGAAATCTAAATCCATAATTGAAAACTATGATAACTGCGTCCAATTGGGTTCTCTATTGAGCGCTTAACACCTAAATCAGCAGCGAGTTTACAAGTCCGCTGCATTTTCTTGTTCAATGATTTTCATGCTGTGGCTTAGTTCCTGCTCGAGAACAGCCATATGCTGTCTCAACTCCTGATATTTCATTCGAGATGTATCTAAGCGGTTCATAACTTCTTCACAACTCTTTGAAATATGATAGTAATGGTCAGTCAATTGATTTTCATCTATATGCTCATTACTACCCTCGTGTAATATTTTATTCCTATATTCTTTAAGGCTACTTTTTTCGTTTTCGAGCATATGCCGTTTATCTTGAAGCATATGCATTTCTTTTTCGTAATTAACTATTTGATGATGAATATTTTCCAGCTCTTCCATCAATTGCATCTGCTGTACTTTTCGGTGTTTGTATAGCTCTATCTCTTTCATTCGTCGATGTGCTAATTTATCACGGCGCCTTACTTCTCTTATCTCCTCAACAATCTCTTCGCTTACTTGTTCTCCCAAATTCTCTCTGGCCAATTCGAGGAAACGATCCGCTGGATACATATGAAATGTTTGATTTGTTCTATCCTTAAACTCCTTTACCAATTCAGGGCGGGGGCCTACAGTCTTGCCCTCAAACTTTTCCAACCAATCTTCCTTTTTGTCATCAGTTACTAGCACAACGCCTTTATCTAACTCAGTCGCTTTGTCTATTACTTGAGTCCAAATAATAAGGTCTCCATACTTTCTGCATTTCTCCGTAAAAACCTCACTATCACCCGCCTTCGAACCATCCATAAAGCCTGGTGGTATTTTTTGTTTATATCGCTCTTCACCTTCAGCGATTAGCTGCTCTAACCGATCTTTCTCGTAAGGCAGACCAACACTGGTTTCAAATATGCTAGCAATAGAGTCTTTAATCTCGTCACTACTAATGCGAGTTGTATGCACTGATTTATTATCTTCTAGCTCACTACAAAGTTCATCAAAGACATCACTTACCTTTTTCATGACGCCTTTACTGACAAAAGGGTGTTGACGAACATTTTCTAAGTCTCGTTTTAATGACTCAATTGATTTTACCATGCCCATGTAAGATTTTTCTTGCTGGCCGATTACCGTCAATCGATTGGTCAAATATTCTTCAGCAGCCCTATGAGGCAGCCATGCTCTATCTTTGATTTTATCCAAAATACGAAGAAACTCTTTACGAGTCGTATCTGAATATCGATAGAGGTTTAGAAGGATATTGGCATCAAATACGAACAATGACGTTTCCCATACTTCTCTTAGGCTTTTATCACTTTCTTTGAAATGACCTGGAAATAAATCCTTCATATTGTCTCCATCATTGAATGCCGCCTTTAGCCGCGTGCCGAAGGCGCGTCGGCTGGAAGGCTTTATTAAATGCCGTTTACGCTACAGTCCAATGGTAATTGCTATAATAATATGTCAGGTCTTCACCATTATATTCAAAATAGCTCTTCTTCCAAATATTTACTTTTTCTTCATTACCCCAGTAATCTTTTTTGGTATGATACTTGACCTCATCAAGAAGATTGTCATAAACACGTTTTGAAATTCCAATGTGATTTGGAGACTCTAACTTATCACCAATCTTTACTGATTTATTTACAGGGTTACCAATCCAAACTAAATCCCTATTATTACTTCCTGCAATTCCAACTTTTGTGCATAAAATCTGACCATCATCTAAGCCAATACCAAAGTTAACAGGGCTATACTTTTCCATTTTACTCTTGACTTTGGTGTCAGAGCTAGAAAGGATATAGGTGATTTGCATTGCTGCTTTTACAGCATTGCTTAATGTACTTTTTGTTGTTCCCTGGAAGATTACAAGCATTCCATCACCATTGAAACTTCGTACTTCCCCATCAAGGCTAGTCACAATTTTCACTATTGTGTGAAAATATGCCATGTGAAGTTTTGCAACAGTATATTTGTTGTGCTTATTTAGAACGGCAGTTGAACCACGCATATCTATATAAAGAACCGTTGCTTCAAACTTAAGCCCCTTGTTTCCAAAAGTTAACCTTGAATCTTCCAAGTCAGGAACAACAGTAACATCTTCAGTCTCGAAGTTACCGTCAATAATTTCTTTTACTTTATCTTCAATTTCTTCTTTCATATTACTTTTTCGTTAGCCAAAGCAAGAATGCAAATATTGGGCTGATAAATCCAGAAACTGTAAACCAAACAGCGACTTTAAAGAGACTGTATTTTCTTCGTGCTATCACAGAATTTATTATTATTTGTTGAGATAAATCAACTTCCATCTTTGTGAATTTTGTTGACTCACTATCACTTTTTAAGCGGCTCAAATAATTTAAAGGAGTATATTTTGAAATATGGTCAAAAAATAACAGATTATCTTTATCGTCTGGATCAGAGAGTTTAAACAGCCACGGCATGTTTAGCGATGGGATAAAAGACACTAAGCAAAAAAGAAGACCGATTAAAAACAGAACCAAAGAAAAAGATATGTAGAATGCCCAAATACCTTTTATTTGACCTTCAATCAGTTTTTGGCCAACCCCTATGATGATTGCAGCGTTACCAGCTAACAAAGCTGCGCACTTTGCTTCAGCAAATTTCAGCCAGTCATTTACGTTTGTAAAAATATACTTTAAGTCATCCATCATTTGTTTATGTGCCTGAAATAATACTTTCTCTACGCAGGAGATTTTACTCTAAATCGCTATGTTTGCTAAGGCATTTAACGCCTGCTTAAGGGGCGCCGTAGACGTCCCATTTGAAGCACTTGTTAGATGGCACATTGCACAGTGCCTGCAAATATTGGTTGTAGCCAAGTTGGTCATAGTTTTGAGAATGTGTATTCATAAAACCATGAAGAAAGTCGGTCTGTTCGACTCCTACCTTTTCCTTGTCTCTGATTTCTTTAGTGAGCTCAGAAACGGAGAAATGCTCTTCACTTTTTGGGAAAATGAGATGAATCGGAAACTTTGAATTAACGTTTATATTGTTCCGAATCTGCGAACCGTAAAAGCATGTTGCATTTAAAACCTCAGGCAATTCTTCCTTCTCTGAGATTTGCCAGATTGCTGATGCTCCAACACTGAAACCAATGAGTCTCAGTGACTCTGAAATAGGCTTTATAAATTGACAGAGTTTTTCTGCGTACTTTTCTAGGCCAACATGCGATGAGAAGTATTCATATGCTTCTGTTTCATTATGAAAATTCATAAATTCAGAATCATAAGGATCAAAAATCATAGAAGAATCAGAAACCTTTGAAGCGATTTCTTCAAGGGCTCTCGTTCTTCCAAAAATGTCTGAAATAATGACGTTTTGCATAATGTTGGACGTGCCATCTAACGCTAAGCTAAACGGCACAAAAGGTTATGGCAGAGTGAAACGTGCCATGGCCTTTTGTGTCCGGTGGAGCACCGAAGGTGCGGAACGCATTTGAGCGCCTTGTTATATGTTTCGATACCAAGCATTGGATTTAAACTTTTCAGGAATATCCTGTTCTGTTGGATCATCAAAGCCCATATCGAATAATGTATCAAACCACAGCTCCCTTTTAGATTCAGGCAGTTTTGCACCACAAAAAGGACAATAGCTAATTTCAACTGAGCTTGTACCACCATCATGAATAATTAGACCATATTCATCAAATTTTTCTGAATAATCAATTAGCACATCTGGGCATGAGTATTCATCTTTGTGATCCCCACAATTTAATGTGAGATTTCTTTCCATTGAAGAGCAACAATGTTTCATGAGCTTTACATATAACGCCTAATTCAGGTGCGCCGTAGGCGTCACCTGGATTTACTTGTTAGCCTGCTTCTTGCATATTGAGTGAACTGTCTATTCGCTTCTTGTTTTTCTCAAGGTATTTAAAGTATCTAAAATCATTGATTATTTTCATATAACAGTGGTATGAACAAAGAACTTCATCAACAACACGTTCTTCAATACCTGATCTGTTTTGGTCGTCGTATAGGTCCCAAACACTTTTGCCGCTTTCGAACTTTTTATCTGGGAGATATTTTTGTAGGATAAGCTTTTTCTGCTTTGGGTAAATAAAGCTACTTTTGTTGTTAAATGATGCTATTGCTAACTGAGATATATCTATGACTCTGAACTTGTTTTGAAAGTAGAAGGCTTCTGAATTAGAAAGTATCTTATATCTTTTAAATAATTCAAATAATATTGGCACGTCTGATGAAGATATCCCGATTCCACATAGAATAGGTGATACCTTACCTTCATGAGATCTATAAACTACGTCGTAGGCATTTTTCAGTATTTCATAGATTTTCTCTAAGAGTTCTCTTTCTGAGTCATGATTCCATAACCAAAGAGATTTCACCTTTTTTTCTGTAATGTTAGATTTATCAGTTAAATCCTTTTCAGGGTTTGCTATTAAAAAACTACCACCTAGTAATTTACTGCCTTTATCCCAAGGGTTATAGCAAAAACCTTCTCTATCTCTTCCTTTCAGAGGAACATAAAACTCAAGATCAAAGAAGATAACTCTGCACTTCCCTAGCTTTATTCTGAAATGTTTCAAGTTTACTCCTTGCGGCTGGTTTGGAGCGCAGCGGAAAACCAGTCCGACAACATGCGCTTGTTAGATTTTTTCGCCATCATAGGCGCCTAGGATTTGATCTGTCATGGTTCGAGATTTTAGTGCTTGTTTATCTTCAACATCTGAGCCAGAAACCTCAATAATTTTAACAGCTTTCGAAAATAAACTAGGGAACATGCTTTCGTCATTCAGCTTATCTATAATAGGATTGCAAAAGCGCTCACACTTCCTTTGACTATTTAAGGGCGGAAGCTTCTCGGCACTGCCAATCATAGGAACAAGCATTAAAATATAAAAGCGAACCTTTCTGTATTTTTTATCAATGGTTCCATTAAGAAAAAGAGAGTCTAGCCTATAAAAGGCCAAACCAGCCATATAGTAAGGAGAGAATTGATGATCTTTTTCAAACAAATTTGAACCCAGATTACCCATTGTTTTCACTAGCGTACCTAAATATGTGGTAACCATGTGAGGATTCTTATTAAACATTGCTGAGTAAGACTTAATTTGGTTTGCAATGGTAATTACTTTTCTTTTAACAACATTTCTATCTGAATTGTATTCCTTCGCCCTTCTTTCATAAAACAACTTTCCCTCTCCATTTATCGAAGAGTAATAGTGCTGTAGATTTTTTTGAAAATCAGACATGGCCGCTAGCTGTTCCTTTTTGATAGCTGTCTGATTATTTGTGGACACAGTAATCTCGGACTTCACATCTTCATCACTTGTTACTATTAGTCGCAGTGGGATACTGATATTACTAATACCTTCATTTTTACGATTTTCATATAGAACGTTACTTGTTTGACATCCATTAACAATTTGATAATCGGTAATTGTGAATGAATTTACTGATGTTTTAATCGAGTCAGCAACAATAGTTACTCCATTGTTGAGTACACTAAATAGATCTGGCGATCCACTATTTAGTGTTTCATTAATATTGCTATTCACTAAGTTTCCAATTCCTTGAAAATCTCGAACATTGTCGTCGAAGATGCTTTGTATGTTTCCATTATCATCAATAAGCAGTTTTCTGAACTCAGAAAAAGGAAGAACTCCGTAATATGCTTGATCAATCCCTTCTATTTCAGGAAGAGCTATTTTGTTGGAAAAAGTAAACTTAGATGTAATCGGATTTTTTGTCCTTCGATAAAGTTTACCAATTTCATTCGCACCTAAGACCTTTGCATCGACAGACTCAAACAGGTTGTAGCTTTCTAAGCCTTTAACTGAGGATTCAACTATAGCGGAAATATTTTGGTCCTCGTTTACAACGCCAGTTGTCAGATAGAATGTTTTACATTTTGGGTTATCTTTAAAATCTGACGCATTATCAAGTAAGTGATCAGAAATCTCAGAGAATCTCCTTATATCGTCATTCCTAGCCAGTTTTGGTTCTTCCGCAAAGAAGTCACTAACTCCGAAATAAAAGGCATTCATTTCTTTTGTATCAAAATTAGACGAAGTTTTTGCTTGAACAAAAATATATGTGACTTCCAAATATCCATTTGTTTCCAATAGACTGTCAATTTCGTCGGTATCTTCTACTAGGTGGCCATTGACTATAATGGCAATACCATCAATACCTGTATCTGAATCTGCTCCGATGGTGATATTTTTCACGTCAAAGGTTTTATTGTACTCATTGGCAAGTACAGAGTAGTTACAGAATAATTCAAAGTCCGAGTGCTCTTCACCTGAATCCATCTCTTGAGCCTCAAGAAAGTCCTGCAGAAGCTTCTTAGTAATTCTGTCCATATTTTCCCTTTTTAGAACCTGTGAGCAATTTCGAATCGAAATCTAACGCCCGTAACAGCGGCTGTTTAAAGCGAAGCTTTTAACAGCCCTGTTGCTTGCGCTTGTTATGCCATTTGCTCTTGTGAATTATAAGTAAGTGGAATGCCGCATGTAATATCAAGGTACTTTGCACCAACTAATATAGGAGTATATTTAAGTTTCATTTTCTTCTCTAAGCTATTAGCTTTGCCTCTAATAATTTTGTTAATGGGGAAGTTGGGGTCATAGTATTTATTTATTCGTGATGAGATTGTAGGATCAATAATGTAATCTTTGCCAATATTGAGCCATACATGAATTTGTAATCCTGTTTGTTGCTCTCCCAAAGCTAATTCAGATTTTAGCCCCTCTAGTGTCACATCAAATTCATTTGTACCATTAATATTCACTTCGCCAAAGACCAGTTCACAAGGAGCTGTATAATATTGAAGAGTGGCAAAAGCTTGAGCGCATACGTTTAAGCATTGCTGCCCCCAATAACCATAGTCAAATCTTTCGATTAGAATTTGAATTAGAGCTGTATCACAAAAGTTATCGAATATCTTAATCTTTTCACCCGTTGATGGGGATGCTAATTCAAGTCTTGGAGCTAAGCCTAAGCTAATGGATTCTTTCTCTGCAATTTTAATTAATTCAGAATATTTCATGTGATTCCTTGGGACCATAACAGTAAGTTATACGCCCTAAATTCGTATAATATACTATAAAAAAGGCATTAGAAAATGATATTTTGAGCTAATACAATCGGTTAACCTAGTTCATCACCACCTTGCGAAATAGTTATAAGTTCGCAATAGCTTATTTTGTATAAACTTCGCTTAATTTTATTTTTTTTGAACACTAGCTATAACATAGCTCTACTAGTGATTACAGCATCCTTGCGTATTTAGAATAGGCGAACTACTTTTCGTTATTCTTATGCAACTCAGGCGTTGGCTACATTTTTCTATGAGGTTACAACAACAGTTTCAGCAGGTTATTCGCACCAAACATTACTATCTCAACACTGAGCAATCATACTGGCAGTGGATTAAACAGTTTATAAAGTTTCATCACCTCCAACACCTAGCTAAAACGGGAAGTCATGAGATCAGCCAGTTTCTAACACATCTGGCTACCCGCCGCCACGTTTCAGTCAGTACACAAAAACAAGCTCTTAGCGCTTTTGTTTTTCTCTATCGGTAGGTGCTTGATCAGGAAACAATAGAGATTGATTCATGGATTCAATCTAAACAACACAAAAAACTACCTGTGGTTTTTTCGACAGAAGAATCCAGACGTGTATTTGCTCACCTGGAACATTTACCTCTTCTTGCTGCGCTACTTATGTACGGCGCAGGACTCAGGTTAATGGAAACACTCCGTTTGCGTGTCAAAGATATCGATTTTGATCGAATGGAAATCACTGTACGGGAAGGCAAAGGGAGTAAAGAGAGAAAAACCCTTTTGCCGAAGAAGTCAATTTTACTTCTACACAGGACTATTGAACGTGCAAACTATTTGCATAATGAAGCATTAAACTGTGATATTCATTTTGTGCACCTAATAGGAGCACTTGCAAGGAAATACCCTAATGCCGCAAAAGAGCTTGCATGGCAATACTTGTTTAGCAGCAAGCAATTAAGCAAGGATCCCCGTACCGGACAGACGGGACGCCATAACATTAGTGAAAGACATATTCAGAAATCGGTAAAAACAGCGATAAAAAAAGCCGGTATACATAAACATGCCAGTTGCCATACATTCACCCGCAGCTTTGCAACCCATCTTCTGGAAAACGGATATGATATCCGAACGGTACAGGAACTACTCGGGCATGATAATGTGAATAACACCATGATGTATACTCATGTATTGAATAAAGGAGGAAAAGGAGTTAATAGTCCTGTGGATATTTAATATATTATCCGTCTGGCACTGTTGTATTTCTACCCATTTAATAAATTGTAATGAAGCTTCTAAAGCCATCAAACTAAAAACCACGCTACCGCCATTTCTATCAATTCTTATAGTTTGAACTATAGAAAAATAAAATACGAAACTGGTTTTATATTGAACAGGGACGATAACATATCATTTTTTTATCCACAAGAAAAACCCCCGCACCTTGTTAGCTAGGTGCGGGGGTTTTGTATTAAGACCTGGCGGTGTCCTACTTTCACATGGGGAAACCCCATACTATCATCGGCGATGTATCGTTTCACTACTGAGTTCGGGATGGAATCAGGTGGTACCAACACTCTCTGGCCGCCAGGAAAACTGGTAAGGTAAATGACTCTTATCACTTACCCGGAATTCTGACCGGTACCTTAATTGTTTTTGTACCGATTATCAATCTGTCAATTGCTTATACACTCTCACGTTAGTAAGGGTCTTGCCTTAACTTATTTAAAAATAGCTTTGGCGTTATATGATCAAGCCTCACGAGTCATTAGTACAGGTTAGCTCAATACGTTACCGTACTTACACACCCTGCCTATCAACGTCCTGGTCTTGGACGGCTCTTCAGTGACCTCAAGGGTCAGGGAGACCTCATCTTGGAGGGGGCTTCCCGCTTAGATGCCTTCAGCGGTTATCCCTTCCGAACGTAGCTACCCGGCAATGCGTCTGGCGACACAACCGGAACACCAGAGGTTCGTCCATTCCGGTCCTCTCGTACTAGGAATAGCTCTCCTCAAGTCTCCAACGTCCACGGTAGATAGGAACCGAACTGTCTCACGACGTTCTAAACCCAGCTCGCGTACCACTTTAAATGGCGAACAGCCATACCCTTGGGACCGGCTTCAGCCCCAGGATGTGATGAGCCGACATCGAGGTGCCAAACACCGCCGTCGATGTGAACTCTTGGGCGGTATCAGCCTGTTATCCCCGGAGTACCTTTTATCCGTTGAGCGATGGCCCTTCCATTCAGAACCACCGGATCACTATGACCTACTTTCGTACCTGCTCGAGTTGTCTCTCTCGCAGTCAAGCTGGCTTGTACCATTATACTAACCGCACGATGTCCGACCGTGCTTAGCCAACCTTCGTACTCCTCCGTTACTCTTTAGGAGGAGACCGCCCCAGTCAAACTACCCACCACACATTGTTCCCAACCCCGATAAGGGGCCTAGGTTAGAACCCCAACAGTACCAGGCTGGTATTTCAAGGACGGCTCCACACACACTAGCGTGCATGCTTCAAAGCCTCCCAGCTATCCTACACAAATAATGTCAAGGTCCAATGTGAAGCTATAGTAAAGGTTCACGGGGTCTTTCCGTCTAGCCGCGGATACACTGCATCTTCACAGCGATTTCAATTTCACTGAGTCTCGGGTGGAGACAGTGTGGCCATCATTACGCCATTCGTGCAGGTCGGAACTTACCCGACAAGGAATTTCGCTACCTTAGGACCGTTATAGTTACGGCCGCCGTTTACCGGGGCTTCGATCAAGAGCTTCGCCATCCCGGAAGACAGATTACAGATGACCGAGGATAGATTAAACTCAGATAAAACTTATCGTTTATATCATGCGTCTTTTTTCCCCTGACTTCTGCTCTTATTACAGATAACTAAAATACAGATAACACCTTTAGGTTAAACGCCTACCTTTCAGCAGATTTATACACCTTGCGTCTTCTGTTTTCAGTCCTCTGCCTTCTGGTGATGGCTAACCCCATCAATTAACCTTCCGGCACCGGGCAGGCGTCACACCCTATACGTCCACTTACGTGTTTGCAGAGTGCTGTGTTTTTACTAAACAGTTGCAGCCACCTGGTATCTTCGGCCAGCATCAGCTTATGTCGCAAAGACAATCACCAACACCGGCGTACCTTCTCCCGAAGTTACGGTACCATTTTGCCTAGTTCCTTCACCCGAGTTCTCTCAAGCGCCTTGGTATTCTCTACCCGACCACCTGTGTTGGTTTGGGGTACGGTCTCGTATTACCTGAAGCTTAGAAGCTTTTCCCGGAAGCATGGCATCAACCACTTCTCTCTGCCCCGAAGGGCGTCAATCGTCATCAGTTCTCGACTTTATGGGACCGGATTTGCCTGATCCCACAGCCTACTACCTTAAACACGGACCACCATCGCCGTGCTGGCCTAGCCTTCTCCGTCACTCCATCGCAGTAATACAAGGTACAGGAATATTAACCTGTTTCCCATCGACTACGCATTTCTGCCTCGCCTTAGGGGCCGACTCACCCTGCGCCGATTAACGTTGCGCAAGGAAACCTTGGTCATTCGGCGGGGGGGCTTTTCACCCCCCTGATCGTTACTCATGTCAGCATTCGCACTTCTGATACCTCCAGCACACCTCTCAGCATACCTTCATCAGCTTACAGAACGCTCCTCTACCACTCAGAGAACAGATGACAAAAGACGAAGGACTATTGGTTGTTAAATTAACCCCAACTTTTTGACAACCCTGTGAGCATTTCTCAACAAGCTGCTAGCGTTTCCGCCATACCCGCCATTGTGCTTCACTTATGTATTCAAGATAAATCATATCGAACTACAACCGGATTAAAACCCTTTCAGAGTTAAAACCCACTGATGGAGCTATCTTGTTACTTAGTTATTTACTAAGTTATTTACTAAGTTGTCTGTCACTTTTCTGTCTTTAGTCCTCTGTCAACTGTTCTCTGAATCCGTAGCTTCGGTGACCGGTTTGAGCCCCGTTACATCTTCCGCGCAGGCCGACTCGACTAGTGAGCTATTACGCTTTCTTTAAAGGGTGGCTGCTTCTAAGCCAACCTCCTAGCTGTCTAAGCCTTCCCACATCGTTTCCCACTTAACCGGTACTTGGGGACCTTAGCTGACGGTCTGGGCTGTTTCCCTTTCCACGACGGACCTTAGCACCCGCCGTGTGTCTCCCATGCTCGCACTCACTGGTATTCGGAGTTTGCATCGGTTTGGTAACCCGGGATGGGCCCCTAGCCGAAACAGTGCTCTACCCCCAGTGGTGATACATGAGGCGCTACCTAAATAGCTTTCGAGGAGAACCAGCTATCTCCGGGCTTGATTAGCCTTTCACTCCAACCCACAAGTCATCCCCGCATTTTTCAACATACGTGGGTTCGGTCCTCCAGTTGATGTTACTCAACCTTCAACCTGCTCATGGGTAGATCGCCCGGTTTCGGGTCTACACACCGCGACTATTTCGCCCTATTAAGACTCGGTTTCCCTACGCCTCCCCTATTCGGTTAAGCTTGCCACAATATGTAAGTCGCTGACCCATTATACAAAAGGTACGCAGTCACATTAACAAGTTAATGCTCCCACTGCTTGTACGCATACGGTTTCAGGATCTATTTCACTCCCCTCACAGGGGTTCTTTTCGCCTTTCCCTCACGGTACTAGTTCACTATCGGTCAGTCAGGAGTATTTAGCCTTGGAGGATGGTCCCCCCATTTTCAGACAACATACCACGTGTGCCGTCCTACTCGTTTTCATCAGCTATGCCTTTTTGTGTACGGGGCTATCACCCTCTATGGCGTATCTTCCCAGATACTTCCACTAAAACATAACTGACTTAAGGGCTAATCCGCGTTCGCTCGCCGCTACTAACGGAATCTCGGTTGATTTCTTTTCCTCGGGGTACTTAGATGTTTCAGTTCTCCCGGTTCGCCTCTTACACCTATGAATTCAGTGCAAGATAGCCACTAATGTGGCTGGGTTTCCCCATTCGGACATCGCCGGATCAAAGCTTATTTGCCAGCTCCCCGACGCTTTTCGCAGGCTATAACGTCCTTCTTCGCCTCTGACTGCCAAGGCATCCACCGTATGCGCTTATTCACTTGATCATATAACCCAAAACCATCTCTTTACAAAACAGCTTCAGACTATACACCTTACCATTCGCTTGAGTGTATTCTCAGCAATTTATTCAGACTTTCATCAGAATTCCAAATTTTTAAAGAACTGTTCGAATCGTTATAAAGATTTAACGACTCCGGTGATTTTATGCGTCACCATTTGAGCTTCGTCATTCTACAGAGTTTAGCTTCTGTGTCAAGTGGTTATTTCCACTTTCCTGTTAATTAAAACCGTCTTAACTGCCTGTTTTAATAACTTATCGCTAAAACTCCGACAAACACCTCATCGCTCAGTGACGGTGCATTTTACGCATTTATTTTAAAGAGTCAATAGTTTATTTTTAGCTAGTATAGGTTCATACCTTATGAGACTCAGGCAATCTCGATCCGGTGCAAAAAATTGATAATCAACCAGACTCCGTCCAAAAATATAAACGTGGAGTAACAACCTCTGATTTTAAATGGCGTCACGTTTCGGCGCAAATGCTGGATGAGCTGGGTATCAAGGTTGATCTCACGACTATTTACCGTTGTATACAGAAGTATTCGCCATAAATAATAAGGCGCCTATGCCTGCATTGGAAGCTTGGCTGGATATCCAGCTAAATTCTTTACAACGGAGCCTAACTAAAAAGTCCAGTTCCTTTAAACCAGAACAACCTATTATGACTTGGGTATTAACTATCAAAAAAAACAGCCGGAAAAGAGATCGGTTGATAGTTAAAAAAGTACCGATAATTGAGGAGTTTAATTCCATTAAACCCAAATATTTTATGAACTAATAAATAATACTCATGGAAGACAATGAATCAAAAACTGTCCGAAGTATTGAAATCAGCCAACCCTTATATCGTGTATATAGAAATCAAACTGAACACCCTAAACAATTTTATATTGTAAGCCATTATGCTTTGCGCAATACGATATAAACAACTTCATATGTACAGGGTATACCTTGTGCTTGACGAAGTTGCTCATAAGATTTTATAAATGCTTGCATTTTTGAGGATGCCGTTAACCCTTTGGAGCCGGCACGGACAACAGTGTTTGCGCCAATTAACTTAAAACCACGCAGTAACGTCATTACTGTATCACAGTAAAGTGTTTCATGACTGCAATGAAAATGGTGAAGACTCAATGAGCTGTTTCCACAAATAGCTTCAATATCGGTAACTAAAGGGTGATCATTAGCATGAGCAACATTATCTATATTTTGCCACAAACTTCGCATTTCAAACAAAGAACCCTGTGCCAGTGTTGACAGAACAAAAGAACCACCAGGCTTTAAAATACGTGACACCTCTTCTATAACACTACTAAGATTTTGACACCACTGTATTGCAAGACTTGAAAATGCAAGGTCAACGCTTTCTGCACGAAGTGGCAGTGCTTCAATATCCCCTGCAATCCAGTGCAATGCACTAGATGCTAACTCATCTCTGTTTAAATATGCTTTTTGCAACATACCGGTGGCAAAATCCAAACCCATAACCTGTGCATTTGCGTAACGTTTTGCAAGTGCTCTCGTCCACTTACCCGTACCACACCCAAGGTCTATTACAGAACAAGCGTGCTCAGGTGTACAAAGCATTAGCCTTCCCGCAACACGACGTTGCAAATGATCGGCATGATCATAATAATCAGCCGCTTTGCTGAAGTTATCTGCTATACGGTGTTTATCAACGGGCAACAGTGCTCGATCACAAGGAATTTTTGCTCGATTTAGCAAACTTCTCCCCTCAAATAGTCGGCGATCAGCTCAGGGCTTTCCCTGAAAAAGGTATGACCTCCCTTAAATTCCAACACGCCGTGTTCAGGAAAACCTGAACTAATCGTATGTTGTACCTCTGAAGGTACTAATGCATCGTCTTTTGCTAAACAGTGCACTACAGGGCATTTAACCTTCAAAAGATCATCACGTAAATCTTGATTCAAAAGAGCCAGCAATGAATGCTGTAAAACACAACTGATAGATTGCTCTGTTTTTTTAAAAGTACGCAAATCCCGAAGCTGTTTCTTTTTATCCACTGCGCCTTCGGCACAAAGATAAGTGAATTTTTTGAGAGTTAACTCCGGCGATTTGAGCATACCTTCGCTAAATTGCTTAAAAAGCTTTTTACTCATAGCAAATGGCCAGTCATTGCGCTCCACAAAGCAAGGGTTACAACCGAGCAAAATAAGAGAGTCAACCTTTGCAGGAAAAGTTGCAGCATAGTTAATTGCCAACAATCCTCCTAACGACCAACCAATAAGCTTTACAGGTTTATCTGGTAACAATACATTAAGATTAAGAGTCATTTCCTTTAACGTCACTGGATTATTATCTTTGCACTCACTGCCTGCATGCGCAATTTTTATTAACGATAATGGCAATAAATTGCAGTATGATTGTAATGAGTCAAACACACTTTCAGGCATACTCCAGCCTGATAAAACGACAGGGATTTCATTTGATTTATCCAACATCAGTCTCCCCATAATTTTTGTATGTCATACCAACCACTTTTTCATTGGCATAAGCTAAAGCATCCAGCAACTGATTTACTTGTTGTTCTGAATGCGTAGCACTGATAGTTACCCTTAATCTTGACGAATTTTTCGCCACTGTTGGTGGACGAATAGCATTAACTAAAATGTCTTTGGTATACAAGGCTTTTGAAAAAATCATTGCATTACAGGCACTACCAATAATAATTGGCTGAATCGGTGTATCAGATGGCATCAGATTTAGCCCTATAGAAGCACACCCGCGTTTAAAAATCTCTATTAGTGTAAGAATTTTTTCACGACGCCAGTTTTCTTTTTTTACCAGTGTTAAACTCGTCAGTGTTGCAGCAGCTATTGCAGGAGGAAGTGCTGTTGTATAAACATAGGTACGAGCAAACTGAATTAATGTTTCAATCAATGCTTCACTACCTGCAACAAAAGCACCCATTGTACCTAACGCCTTACCTAATGTTGCCATGAGCACAGGCACTTCATTTATTGATAACTTTGCCTCTTCAACAGAGCCTGCACCCGTTTTTCCTAGCACGCCAAATCCATGCGCATCATCAACCATCAACCAAGCACAGTGTTTTTTAGTAACCATCGCCAACTGACTCAAAGGAGACATATTGCCATCCATGCTGAAGACTCCGTCAGTAACAACCAGTTTGCGCCGAGCAAAAGATTCACTTAATCTCTGATCCAAACTGTTACCATCACAGTGCAAATAACGCTTAAAACGTGCACCACTTAACAAGCCGGCATCCAGTAAAGATGCATGATTAAGCCTGTCTTCAAATACAGCATCTTTACGACCAACAAGTGCATTAACGGTACCGATATTTGCCATGTAACCGGTTGAAAAAAGCAAAGCACGAGGTCGGCCGGTAAATTCTGCCAGTGCTTCTTCAAGCTCATGATGAGGCCTGTTATGCCCTACAACAATGTGAGATGACCCGCTACCCACACCGTAAGTTTGTGCAGCATCCTGAAATGATTTAATGATTTCAGGGTGTCCGGCCAACCCAAGGTAATCATTACTGCAAAAGTTTAACCATGGCCTGCCTTCCATATAAATTACAGGTCCCTGTTGAGACTCCAACACATGCCTGTGACGGTAAAGGTGATTCCGGTTCCTTGCCTTTAACTCACTTTCAAGATCAAATGCATTCATGCTGATTAAACTTCAGTTGCATCAGTAAACAAGTGTTTGTCTGCTTCTTTTTGAAGTCGGATTCCAAGCTGTTCTTCTACGATAGAATCATTATTTTCTTCACTGATATAGTTGTTCCTTTCTTCTGGTAAAATATCCAAACGCTTAAACAGCTGCACATCATGATTTTTATCAGGGTTTTCTGTTGTTAATAGCTTTTCTCCATAAAACAGTGAATTAGCGCCTGCAAAAAATGCAAGCGCCTGGGTCTGGTCATTCATGGAAGTGCGTCCGGCAGATAATCTAACATGCGATTTGGGCATCATAATTCGGGCAACAGCAATACAGCGAATAAATTCAAAAGGGTCAAGATCTTCTGCATTTTCCAAAGGTGTACCTTTTGCTTTAACCAGCATATTAACGGGCACGCTCTCTGGGTGCCCCGAAAGGTTAGCCAACTGCATAAGAAGGCCTGCACGGTCACGCCGTGTTTCACCCAACCCCATAATACCACCAGCACAAACCTTAACTCCTGAATCTCTGACATATTTCAGCGTTTCAAGTCTGTCGACATAACTTCTTGTAGTAATAATACTGTCATAAAACTCAGGGGAGGTATCAAGATTATGATTATAATAATCCAGCCCGGCTTCTTTCAATGCCTCCGCCTGCTCTTTGGAGAGCTTCCCTAAAGTTACACAAGTTTCAAGACCTAACGCTTTAACACCTTTCACCATTTCAAGCACATAAGGAAAATCTTTATTTGACGGGTGTTTCCAGGCAGCTCCCATACAAAACCGGGTTGCTCTGCCAGCTTTTGCCTGTCTGGCTTTTTCAATAACGGCCTGAACCTGCATAAGCTTTTCTTTTTCCAGCCCCGTATTGTAGCGCCCACTCTGCGGACAATACTTGCAGTCTTCCGGACATGCACCCGTTTTAATTGATAACAACGTGCTGATCTGAACACGGTTTGGATCAAAGTAAGCACGATGTATTTGCTGTGCCTTAAACAAAAGGTCATTAAAGGGAAGCGCAAATAAAGCCTCTACTTCGTCTATTGTCCAGTTATTACGAATCATCACATTTACATCTGACATACCTAATCCTCACTGGCACCAAGTAGCCACTTGGCTCCTGTGGTTGACATTTGTTCTTGAAACTGAAGTTATGGTAACCCCTGAAAAAAAACAGTCAACCATAAAAAAGAATTTAAGTTGACTGACATGAGAGAAATTGCATACTCAACAAAAGCCGATATTAAGAATGCAGTATGATGAGAACACTATCTCACGGTCATTTGACCTTTATGAGAACGACGAGCATGCAAGATTGAGTCATCTCTCTGAAAGGCTTTCCTAGAATTGTTATTTTTCTTGTGTACTTTTTTTCCCGGCAATGATACTTTTTTACGATATTGACGTTTAGTATCAGCCTTATCCTGCTTATTTTTTGCCGGCACAGGCTTGGGTAATAACTCGACTAAAGCGCACAGTTCGTCTACTTCTTTCTGATTCAAATCAGAACACCGGCCTTTTTTCAAATTAATAGGCAACATATAACTGCCGAATCTTACCCGCTTTAGGCGGTTAACATTCAAACCCTGACTCTCCCATAAACGCCTGACTTCTCTGTTTCTTCCCTCTGCCAGACAAACATGAAACCAGCGGTTAATTCCTTCACCACCTGAATCCACAATATCTGTAAAACGGGCAAGGCCATCTTCTATTTCAACACCATCAAATAGCCGTTTGGTTTTTTCAGGTGTTACTTCACCAAAAACCCTGACGGCATATTCTCTCTCAATACCCGACGAAGGGTGCATTAATTTATTTGCCAGCTCTCCATCAGTTGTAAACAGCAACAAACCTGAGGTATTAATATCCAAGCGTCCAACAGCAATCCAACGCTCTCCTTTTATTTTTGGTAACCGACTAAATACAGTTTGCCTCCCTTCAGGGTCATTGCGTGTACAGATTTCTCCCTCTGCCTTATGGTAAGCGATGACGCGACGGGTGGGACAATTTATATCAAAATTTGCCACTTTTCGACCATCAATACGAATAATCTCATGCCCTGAAATTCTGACGCCTAACGTCGCTTTTGCACCATCGACAGTAATGCGTTTTTCCGCAATAAATGTTTCGATTTCCCGTCGGGAACCCAATCCTTTTTGCGCTAAAACTTTCTGTAAACGCTCACCATTGGAAACTTTTGATTTTTGTTGATTTTGGATTTTTGAATCTTTCATAATAAACAACCTCAGAGGAAAACATCTCTGTGATAATATTTGTTTTAAATAAATTAAATGGCAAACCACAAGCTTATCTTTTCAAATAGCCAAGCCTACCTTTGCTCAACAGATAACTAAAACACATCATCTGTTATGCCTACATTTGCTATTAACTGCTCATTGTAACACAGCACGCAATTTTTCAGATAATTCCATCAAATTTTCTACTTACGTACTTTGGCTTTTTATTAACCCTAAAACAAGAAACAGGCTTGTGTTACAAAAGACCCTGTCATTACTAATTTTGGGTTGGTCTTTATTTTTTTCAAAATATAGATATTCAGGCAACAGCTTTCAATATACCTGAACTACAGATAACTATAAGTTGAAAACAATATATTTCAAAAACTACCGAGTTGTGAGTTTGTACACTACAATACTCCCAGCTAGTATAATCTAATATTAAAACATGCACCTGACTACTGTTTTATACAGCATTTTTGACAGGTTGTTATTAAACAAAGTAACGAATGATAGCAGCTCTCTTTTAATTTTAAAATTAAACATTGCATACATTCATATCTATACCTCTGTGGAGGTTATGTGTATTAATGTTTGAGGCATTACTGAAAGGTAAAAAAAGGAATAGAAATAAATTAAATATTAATTTTCCAAATAATCTTTAAACCTCCTTTTAGTATTTGCTGAACAAGGATATATAAAATGAACTTTAACAAAAAGATTATGTTTGTTTCTGGCGCTTCATCAGGCATTGGTTATCAGGTATGTGTACTTGCCGCAAAAAAAGGTGCCACAATTGTTGCCAGTGCGAGGCGACAAAATTTACTTAAAAAACTAAAAAATGAAATAACCAGGTCTGGCGGAAAATGTGAAATTTATGCAGCTGATGCCCTTGACGAAAAGCAATCGCTATCTGTTATAGAGCAAGTAAAAGAGCACTTTGGAAAAATTGATATAGCGCTACTCAATGTTGGCTATGGCCCTGTGTTAAATCTGTCAGCCTGTTCGACAACTGATGTCACTGGGGACATGCATACAAACTACCATTCTATGGTTAATTACCTGATACCCTTAATTCAACTCATGAAAAAACAGAGCTCAGGTTTTATTGCTCATACTAACTCACTGGCGGGATTTTTGGGGCTGCCCATGCAAGGACCTTATTCTGCAGCTAAATCTGCTTGTCGCATTCTTATAGATACATGCCGTATAGAGCTTAAAGATAACAACATAAAGTTTCTTTCAGTGTACCCAGGTTTTATAGCGACCGAAGCTGTTGCTGATGACGGCATGCCTGCACCATTTGAAATGTCAGAAGAAAAAGCTGCACATTATATTGTCAGAGCAATAGAAAAAGAGAAAAGTGATTATTTGTTCCCATTTCCAATGCGCTGGCTCATTCGGCTTGCCAGAGTGATACCAAAGCCATTTTTAAATGCTATCTTAAAATCTCAAACAAATTCTGACTATTGATATCAACCCTTATCTCTTATTTTGGCATAAGCCCTTGCACTCTCCAGAGAGGAGAACACAAGCTGATCCTCTTCTGACGATACTGGCACCTAATACTAAAATCTGCTTCTAACTGCCTATTGCGTTACTTTTCTGATCTTACCATTACGCATTAAAGCTCCTCGCAATAACAGGCTTACTCGCCTGTTCACCTTTAATAATAATCCATAAAAGTATGCCAATAACAATAGCTGGAAACAGGTTTTGTATAATGCATTTAGTTACCGGCAATCACCATATTATTGATCATAACAGAACCTGTATAAGTACTTTTTCTGGGGTCAACATCGTTGCCTACATAAACAATGCCGTTAAACATTTCTTTCAGGTTTCCAGCAATGGTGAGTTCTGCAACCGGATGTTTTATTATGCCATTTTCCACCCAAAAGCCTGATACACCGCGAGAATAATCACCCGTGACTATATTAACACTACTACCAATAAAGTCCGTGACTAAAAGCCCTGTATCCATGATTTTCAATAGTTCATCTATGCCACCGGCATTACTATCTATAAACAGGTTTCTAACTCCACCAGCATTGGCCGTACTTTTCATACCTAATTTCCGGGCTGAGTAAGTGCTTAATATGTAATTGCTGAGTATTCCATCTGTAACAAAGTCTTGCGAGCGTGTTTGAAGACCGTCTCCATCGAAACTTCCAGAACCAAAACCTCTTAAAAGATAAGGATTTTCGTGAATATGAACCCAATCAGGAAAAATTCTTTGCCCCAAGGCACCTTTTAAAAAGGATGAATCTCGGTAAAGATTTCCACCATTAATAGCGCTAACAAAATGATCAAACAGGCTGGAGGCTACTTCTGCATGGAAAATTACGGGGTAACCTCCTGTATTTATTTTACTTCCACCCAAGCGACTAACCGTTCGTTCTGCCGCTTTTCTGCCAATGGAAGCCATATTCTCCAGTGCGCTGGCTTCTATTGATGTGCTATACCAGTGATCGCGCTGCATCTCATCATCTTTTTGAGCAATAAGAACGCAACTGGCACTTTGACGTGATCTTTTACTCTCGCCAAAAAAACCGTGGCTATTGGCATAGAGATTGCATTCTTGGTAAGTACTAATGCTAGCTCCCTCTGAATTAGTAATTTTGTCACTAAAATCAAATCCTGCCTGCTCACACTCTTTCGCAAAATTTATAACTTCATCAGCTGTAATATTCCAGGGATGATAAAGATCAAGTTCTGGAAACGTTGTAGCCATTTGATCTGCAACAGCCAGACCGGAATAAGGGTCATCCTGTGTATAACGCGCAATATTACACGCAGCTGCTACTGTTTTTTTAATCACTTCATCAGACATATCTGAAGTGCTGGCAGACCCTTTGCTTTTTCCTGAGTAAAAAACAATACTAACTCCTTGGTCTTTATTGAATTCTACAGTCTCAACATCCCCCTTGCGCACTGTAGCTGATAACCCGACGTTACTGGTAGCACCCACTTCACACGCATCCGCACCAAGCTTTTTTGCTTCAAACAAAATATTTTCTACCAACAATTTAATGCGATGCTGCTCTGCATTGACATCAAATGAAGTTTGAGTCTGCTTTGTCATAAACCCACTCCTTGTATCTCTTATGAATTTCACTCAAGTTCTGTGCTTTTGTAAATAAAGTCTGTCAGCTATTGAAACACTGTATGCATTAAAAATGCAGTCACATAATTTATCATGTGCAATATAAAGTCCTTTTGCTAAAATACCCAAAATATTGAAGGGGCTCCAAGTTATGCTTGATTACCAAAAAGAATTTATGAATTATTGTATTAAGCACTCTATTCTTCGTTTTGGACAGTTTATCCTTAAATCAGGGCGTCAATCACCCTATTTTTTTAATGCCGGATTATTTAATACTGGTCAAGCACTAAACTTTCTGGGAGAAGCTTATCAAAAAGCTTTACAAAATTCTGGTGTTGACTTTGATATTATCTTTGGCCCAGCCTATAAAGGGATTCCTTTAGCTTGTAGTACAGCTAGCGCCTTTGCCAGAGAAACAGGAAGAAGTATGCCTTGGTGTTTCAATCGTAAAGAAGTCAAAGATCATGGTGAAGGTGGTGCATTGGTTGGCGCTTCCCTAAGTGGAAAAAAAATAGCCCTAATTGATGATGTGATTACAGCAGGAACAGCCATTGGCGAGGTGATGCCACTTCTTCATGATGCCAAAGGCATTCTCAGCCTTATTTGTATTGCACTGGACAGACAGGAAAGATCGAACACAAGCGGGCTAAGCGCTGTTAAAGAAGTTGAAAAACGATGGGGCATTCCTGTTATCAGTATAATTTCGCTTTCTGATATTCTGGTGTATTTAAAGCAAACTCCAGACATGAGTGAGCAATTAGAATCCATTGAGCAATACAGGGATGAATATGGCTATTAATGCTTTTCGTGTCATGTAAAACTCATTCCCTGAATTAATGTTTTCCAGTAATTTGGCCATATTGCTGAAGGTGTTGAAGAAAAGCCGCTACGAATAAAGCGCAGGATGCATCCTTCAAGAGTACTCATAATCAGATTACTGGCTGCCAGTTGAGGCATATCAATACGTAATCCATCTTTGATGGTAGCTTCTTTTAATAAGCGACGAAGCTGTAACTCAAAACGTTCACACAACCTTGCATGCCTGATCTTTAACTGATCGCTTGCGCCCAAAAGAAAGTGACCACTAAGCACACAAGCCAGTCCATGTGATGTTTCTGATATTTTTATCCATAAACAAGCAATTTCTTCGCAACGGGTAATAGCTGAAGCTTGGCTATTACGGTTAATCACCTTTTCAATTTTAACTAGCAGTAATGAGTCGGTCAATTCCAGCAGGGTTGAAAGTATACGGTCTTTGCTTGGAAAATGTTTATAAAGCGCAGCCTCTGACACACCGGAATATTGCGCCAGACGGGAAATAGTAACGGGTGCAAAGGGCTGCTGCTCCAACAATACAACCAGCATATTTACAATCTGCCACTTTCTGGACCCCTTTTTAAATAGGGAGGAGCTTTCGATCTCTGAAAAACAATGCATACTAAACCTTTTGGTCTCTGTTTTTTTACGACTGCCCAGACTGCAACTTTTAAGCTTTACTTTTTGAACCTTTTGATTCGCTTAAAGTTTGCGCTTGTATAGCAATAAGTTTGATCAGTTGTCTTGCTATTATAGATTTAGCCACAAGAGGTAATACTGTTATTTTATCACCGTAGAGTACGCTTACTTCATTATTGTCGCTTCCAAAGCCAATATCCTTATTGCTGATATCATTAGCGATGATCATATCTAATTGTTTATGCTTCATTTTATTTTTGGCATGAGAGAGTAAATTACAGGTTTCTGCTGCAAACCCAACTGTAAAAGGCCTATTGATTTCAAGCATGGAAACGCTTTTCAAAATATCAGGATTCCTTACCAGCTCAAGAATAAGCATTTCGCTCGAATTATCCGGATTTTTTTTAATTTTGCAGTTAGCTGAGTTTGCGGGACGATAGTCTGATACAGCTGCACAGCTAATAAAGATATCACAATACTTTGACCGAAGATTATCCCTGACGTGTTGCCACATCTCTCGTGCACTTTCAACGTTTATTCTGTGGACTCTGTCAGGTGTTTGTAAGTTAACAGGTCCGGAGACTAAAGTAACATCAGCACCAGCCTCCTCAGCAGCTGTGGCTAAGGCGAATCCCATTTTGCCAGAGCTGTGGTTAGAAATGTATCTAACAGGGTCAACAGACTCTCTGGTTGGACCAGCTGTTATTAAAACACGTCTGCCTGTTAACAGGGAGGTATCAAAAGTGTCGGCTAACTTTTTCGCAATATAATCTGGTTCTGTCATCCGACCAAACCCATAGTCACCGCAAGCCTGAAGCCCTTTTTCCGGACCAAAAAGTGTTATACCACGCTGTTTCAAAATAGAAATGTTTCTTTGTGTAGCGTCATTTGCCCACATTCTCTGATTCATAGCTGGCGCAAGATACAAGGGTGCACTGGAGGCAAGACAAATAGCAGAGAGCAAATTTTTTCCCTGTCCTACAGCCAGTTGAGAAATAAAGTTAGCAGTAGCTGGTGCTATGAGAATAGAGTCAGCCCACCTAGCCAGCTCAATATGCCCCATACCAGCCTCAGCTTCAGTGTCTAATAAGTTAGTATGAACCGGGTTACCGGAAAGCGCCTGTAACGTTAGTGGTGTAATAAACTCACATGCCCCTTCTGTCATAACTACCCTGACATCTGAACCAAAAAATTTGAGAGTTCTCACCAGTTCAGCTGCCTTATACGCAGCAATACCTCCGGTAATTCCTATAATAATTCTCTTATTACTTAGTCTGCGCATAAGCTCTTCAACAAATACTGAGTGGTTAAATGCTGTCTATTATTAACAGTTATTGCACTTAAGTACAGAGTGATCGAAAAAACATCTGTTTTTCAAATCAAATTTATGATTAATCAGGATCTCAAAGTAATTTATTTTTGCAAAACAAATAAAAACATGTTAAAAATACGCCCCTTTAAGGAAAAATCCTGCCTTGTTAAGACAATCTGAAATGTAGTCTCAATAAATGACTTCAGAACAGGCAAACAATGTTATATTAGTTATGCTAAAGATGTCCGTTTTTGCAAGCACATGATTAACTTAGTAAAACGCTTACCCATCAAGGTTGGCAAGCAGTTAGAGAGGTCAAATATGTCTAAAGTTTGCCAGGTAACAGGCAAAAAACCACAAGTCGGCAATAATGTGTCGCATGCGAAGAACAGAACAAGACGGAGATTCTTGCCAAATCTTCATACTCATCGCTTTTGGGTAGAAGAAGAGAAGCGTTTTGTTAAACTGCGTATTTCTTCAAAAGGAATGCGTATTATTGATAAAAAAGGTATCACTGTAGTTTTGTCTAAGCTTCGTGCTCAAGGTGAAAAAGTCTGATACTTTGTGTCATTTGGAGAAAATAAATCATGGCTAAAAAGAGCGGTCGCGAGAAAATCAGACTCGTATCAAGTGCAAATACCGGACACTTTTACACAACGGATAAAAACAAGCGGAATACGCCAGACAAACTGGTATTTAAAAAGTATGACCCAGTTATTCGTAAACATGTAGAGTACAAAGAAGCGAAGATTAAGTGATTTTCCTTTCCTAAAACCGAAAATGCAATCACAAAAAAAAGCAGACATAGCCTGCTTTTTTTTGATTGCAGAAAATCATAAAATCAAACAAGTCAATCTATAAATTTTCTACCACGCAATCAAGTCTTTTCTTACCTGTTCTGTATAAATAGCTCTGAAATTCTTTGGGCAGTCGGCCAATGGTTGTACCTTCCCATTGAACTGTATCACCAGAGAGTGTCTTGAATTCAAAAACAAACTTTTGTACATTACGACGACGCACAGGCATCTCTAATGAATTTTCAAGATCAGAGACAGATAAACCCTTTTCATCAAGAATTTTCCGTACTTCTTCTATAGATTTTCGCTTTGCGACCAAGGATTTCTCTTTTTCCTCTCGTTCGCTTACCTTTTCTTTATAAACATCTTTACAACGTTCAATTATTCGCTCAACATCACTTAAGTGAAGGTCTTTAAAAAGGCTACGAATTTTCACCTTGCTCGATAGACGATGAATTAAATCTTCGTAAGTATTCACTGTTAAAACCTTTAATATATTTTAATATGTTATTTTTATGGTCATTAAACGACCACCCTAATAATTAAAGTTCCAGAAATTTTTAGTATTTCACATCTAAAACTTCAAGATTTTTAATATTTTTCTATATTGAATTTTTGAATTATATTCATTTATTCAAAATATTACACCATATATAAACTAAACATATAGAATTTTGTTATAAGAATCATTCCATTAATTCATGTTTTAGTTCAAAAGCATAATACAATTAGATTGATTCAATCTGGAATCCAGATTAATCTCTTTTTATTAAAGTCAGCGAATTTATCATAAATATGATTTATTATGCAAGTAAAAAATAAATAAAAAACTTATTACTTTCTAAAATTAACAATATTATGGACAGTTTTTCTAAAGCCTAATACCCGTGCGGCAAGGTCTGTACTATAAAATTAATATTTAATTGCAATGGCTGATCATCGCAGACTTACAATTAAATACCCTATAAAGCCACGGCCCTTAAAGTTAAAGGAAAAAAACTATCTGAAGTTTTGTAATTAATCAAATATAAAACACACCGCTTCTCTGTTTATTTGATATTTTGTATTTTTTTTCAACCTAAAAATTCTGCAAAATTAATAAGATTTCTTATACAAAAGGCTTTTTTGATTAAACTGGGTTAAATTTTTTTATTTATATAAATTCACTGCTTCACTCTTTCTGAACATTATGTCTTAAATAGTCTGTTTAACCAGACTGAGAATTTTGCTGTGTTTATTATACTGGGCTAGTTAGTGTAACTATTTCACATTAATACCAAAAATTGTTTCTAACTTCTACTATGAACATGCTTTTATAGCTTGCTGTTAAGGGCGAAGTGACAAGTCGTACCAGCTATTGCCAAGAAACTTAAACGCATATCATAAGAAAGATCAGAAAAGTATTGCAATGAGAAGCTAGAAGCAAGTTTTGCATAATACCTAAATCTCATATTAAGCACTAGCCTCATTTGTAACTATTATGATTTTTTGGCATATAAACCCAAATATATTACAGTCGCAGGCCCTATAACACTAGCTGTGAATGGATATATCACTCTACAGGTTACATGCCTTGCACTTTATATAAGATGACGAAAAACGAAACTGGTTAAATCCAGCTCCTCAGTGCGTAACATTAATTAATAACTTTATTTTTATAAAGGCAATATGCCAAGCTTGATAATAAACGACTTGAAAAATTATAAATATTATTTAAAACTAGTAATCAGCTAGAGTATATTTGATTCATAGTTATACAAAACGATGGTGCAGATAAATCTCAGACAGAGATGGAGCAGTTAATTATGAAACCTCCTTTCAAGCTACCCAGACGAATGCCGTTTGGGCTAATTGCCTCCATGGTTGAGAGTTGTATTGGTTTAAGAAAACTGGATAAGCTTTACCACGATAACTTTCAAAGCACCGACACACCCAAAGACTTCGTTAAACAAGGTTTAGAGTTGCTAGATATTGACTATCAAATCAGTCAAGGCAACAACACAACTATACCTGAAAAAGGCCCCCTTATTATTATGGCTAATCATCCTTTTGGCGGTGTAGAGGGGCTCGTGCTTGTAGATTTAATTCTAAAGATTCGGCCAGATATTAAAATTCTGACGAATCAGGCGCTCAGTGTTTTTGACAGTTTTAATAAAATATGCATCGACGTTGACGTGCTCAATACATGCTCAAATAAAAAGAAAAACTGGCTTGCATTTAATGAAGCAAGAAACTGGATTGATACTGGCGGAGCACTATTACTATTTCCTTCAGGGGAGGTGGCAAGCTGGCAGTGGAAACAAAAAACTGTGGTAGAGGCACCTTGGCAGAATACGGTTGCCCGTCTTGCACAAAAAACACAGGCAAATATTTTACCTGTGTTTTTTGAAGGAACAAATAGTACAGTTTTTCATTCTTTAGGTTTAATTCATAAGCGTATGCGTACGATATGGCTTATTCGGGAGCTAATCAACAAAAAAGGTGAAAAAATCAGGCTTCGAATTGGCGAGGTGATTACACAAAACGATATTGCATCTTTGGATAATAAAACAGTTATTACAAATTACCTGCGTTTAAAAACACTTTTGCTAGGTTGCCAGCAAGAGGGTGCGATTAACTCCAAAAGTAAAATAAAAGTTGATAACTTTTCAGAGCAGGAGCATCTAAAGTTAACTTTAGATCATGCACGGTATCAAGAAGATGTTGAAAAGCTCGATAAGAATCAACTGTTGCTAGAAAAAAATGGAATGCAGATCTGGTATGCATCTTCAGATCGCATACCCTGTTTGCTTCAAGAGATTGGTCGCTTGAGAGAGATAGCATTTCGCGCTGCAGGCGAGGGTTCGGGAAAAGCCTTAGACCTTGATGAATTTGATAAACACTACGACCACTTGTTCTTATGGAATATTAAAAAGAAAGAACTGGCCGGCGCCTACAGAATAGGAAAAACCGATGAAATTTTTGCTAAAAAAGGGCTAAAAGGACTCTATTCACATAGTCTCTTTGGTTATGAAGAACAATTTTTAGAAAAACTTTCACCCTGCCTGGAAATGGGGCGCTCATTTATCCGACAAGAATACCAAAAAGATCTCAGCAGTTTATTGCTATTGTGGCGGGGTATTGGTGCTTATATGGTAAAGTATCCGCATTATCGCATACTGTTTGGCCCTGTTACTATTAGTGATGATTATTGTGAAATTTCCAGACAGTTGATCACGAGTTGTTTGACAGCTAACAACTATGATAAAAACCTTGCATCACTTATAAACCCTGCAACACCTTATAAAATAACAAAAAAAGTCCCATGGACGACAAGCCACCTGTCTGGTATAAACCAGGTGGAAATGTTGTCTTCTCTTGTAAAAATTATTGAAGGCGACAAAGGTATTCCTATTCTTATCAAGCAATACTTGAAGCTTCGGGGAGAGTTTGTGGGTTTTAATCTGGATAAAGATTTCTGTAATGCACTGGATGGGCTTATCATTGTTGATATTAGTCAGATTGATCGACGCACACTGAATAAGTATATAGGAGCAGAGCAAGCCGAACGATACTTCTCATACCATCAGGCAAATAAACAGGTCTTATCTGCGTAAATAGAGGTATAAACAGAGGTATAAACAGAGGTATAAACAGAAATATTTTGTTCAGGTCTAATGGAATCGAACACTTATATTGAGAGACAATATTTGTTAATCAATGAGGGTGTTCAGTATGAGTAAGAACCGTGTTTACGAACAGTATCCAAAGGAATTTAAAAAAGAGGCTTTATCTTTGGTACGGGAATAAGCTTATTTATTTCCCAAAGTTTCTAAAGCACTTGCTAAGTATGAACTAGATAAACTGAAACGCCTGCGCAAAGAAGAGAAGCAAACCGTTGATAAATAGAACACTTTCCGTCCCCATTTTGGTTTGCATAGCCAAACTCCAATAGAGATATTTAACAACTCAAACAGCAGATTGCCTGAGTCTCATAGTGTATGAAGCTATACAGGCCAAAAAAAGAGGTTTCTTTTATTTTGGAAATCGCTATAATACACCAACCCGTTTCCCATTAATGAGTGCCTGATGCTGCGGTACTCGGAATGTTTAGATAAGTTCAGGGCAGCCGCGAGACAATTATTAACTCGCATTGTTAGCATTGAGGCTAAGTTTTATATGTCAACTTTTACTGCAAAAGCTGAAAGCGTTAAGCGCGAATGGTTCGTGGTTAATGCAGAAGGCAAAACACTAGGTCGCTTGGCAACCGAAATTGCCCGTCGTCTGCGTGGAAAACATAAGCCTGAGTACACTGTTCATTGTGATACCGGCGACTACATTGTTGTGATCAATGCCGAAAAAGTACGTGTTACTGGACGTAAAGCGACTGATAAGATGTACTATCGTCATACGGAATATCCAGGTGGATTAAAATCAATAAGCTTTGATAAGCTGATATCTCACAAGCCCGAAAGAGTCATTGAGCTGGCCGTTAAAGGCATGATGCCCCGTAATCCTTTGGGACGTGCGATGCAGAGTAAATTAAAAGTTTATGCAGGTGAATCTCACCCTCACACTGCACAACAGCCACAAATTCTGGATATCTGAGAGGCGATAGATTATGGCAATACAACAAAACTATGGAACAGGTCGCCGTAAAACTTCGGCAGCACGTGTATTCTTAAAACCTGGTACTGGAAATATTACCATTAATGGTAACAGTCTTCAGGACTACTTCGGTCGTGAAACAGCACGTATGGTTGTAATGCAACCACTCGTTCTGGTTGAAATGACTGATAAAGTTGATATCACCGTTACTGTTAAAGGTGGTGGCGGTTCTGGTCAGGCTGGTGCTATCCGTCATGGTATCACTAGAGCCCTGATTGATAACGATGAATCACTGAGACCAGCTTTAAGAAAAGCAGGATACGTAACTCGTGATGCCCGCATGGTTGAACGTAAAAAAGTCGGCCTGCATAAAGCACGCCGAGCTACCCAGTTCTCCAAGCGCTAATTAAAAATAGCCTCTGCCGTACTTTTCTCGTTAAAAGTTCAACAGAGGCTTTATTTTTGTCATTTTTTTCTTGCCTGAACAATCTGATTTTCTGTCAGTTTTAGCACCACTTTGACCGATTGCTTCAAATCAACCGACACGTTTTACAAATTTCAACACCATTAGCAAAATACAAATAAGCAAAAAGGTTACAAGCGCAGATACGCCACCTGCAACATTTGAGAGTGAAAAACCCATTACGATATACCCAATTAAGGCTATTAACCCTGAGATCAGGGTATACGGCAATTGAGTCAGCACATGATCCATGTGATCACAACCTGCTCCAACAGATGATAATACAGTTGTGTCCGAAATTGGTGAACAGTGATCCCCAAACACAGAACCTGCTGCCGTTGCAGACATAACAGGCACAAATAGCGATGCGTCACCAATACCTGAAACCAGATTAGCTGCTACAGGAATCATAATCCCAAAAGTCCCCCAGCTACTTCCTGTAGAAAAAGCAATGGCTAAAGAAACCAAAAACACTAATGCCGGAAGAAAATGCATATCCAGCACACCAGCAATCTGGTCTGCCAGATAATTACCTGTTCCAATCTGATCAATCACGTCCACTAAAAGCCAAGCCAATACCAAAATAACAACAGCACCAAACATTGAGGTCATACCTGAATAAATCACTTTAATTGTTTGAAATAGTGAAATTTGTTTGGGAAGCAATCTGATAATCAATATAACTATTGCACACACAACACCATTTAATAACGACAACCCAACATGAGTGTATTCCAATGAGGCTATCATGCTAAAAGGCATGGATTTTTCAATCATCACTCTGGCTCCCAAGGCAAACATAGTGAAGACAGACACTACACAAAGCACTACTATCGGGAGCAAAAGGTCTGTCACTTTTCCTTCATTTTCGGCTTTAGCCGAAAAACTACCAAAAGGCACTCCTTTACCAGAATCAAATAAAGCTCCCTGCGCTGCTTGCCTTTCATGCTTTTTCATGGCAAAAATGTCAAAACCAAAAAGCGATACAACAATAACCATTCCCAGTGACGCCAGCGCATAAAAATTCAGTGGAATCATAGATAAAAAAACTGAAAAAGGTGAACTATCAGTAATTTTATTCTCCACCATTACTGTTCCTAATAGTGTAATAAGATAAGCTCCCCAGCTCGAAAGTGGCATAAGAATACACACAGGTGCAGATGTCGAATCAAGGATATAAGCTAGCTTTGCACGGGAAACATTTTGCCTGTCAGTGACAGGCCTGCAAGTATTACCCACCACCAACGCATTAAAATAGTCATCGATAAAAAGCACAATTCCCAAAAAAATTGTACTTAGCTGAGCTTTTTTAGCACTGTTGATACGTTGTGCCATCCAATTACTGAAGGCAACAGAACCACCTGAAAAGTTAATCAGACTATAAAGGCCACCCAACAATAATAAAAATGCCAGAATGGATACCTTATCAATATTAAGGCTGTTTACATTCCGCAACCAAAATAACCCACCCGATTTATTTCCAATAAAGGAAACCGCATCAACCACTGAGTAGTTAGTAACCAATAGTGCACCAACAACCGTCCCCGCAAGCAAAGATAACTTTACCTTTCGTGTAATGACAGCAAGAACAATAGACACCAAAGGTGGCAATAATGAAAGCCAAGATGCAGAAAGCGTGGTGATTAACATAATTTATTTTTTTTATTTATTTATTTATTTAAAAAAGATTATCGAAAACAGCTGTATTTCTATTTATCAGACCGCTACTAGCTTACCATAAAATATCATCACCAATAACTCTGTGCACAAAGCATTATTGATAGGTCTTTTATACGGATAAAACCTGTCAACTTTGTAAAGATAGGTTATGTTAATCTACTATTTTTATAATTGTTCATCGGGGTTAATCTCAATTAAAAAATCAAGCATTTTATCACCATCAAACAGGTATTTTCCCATAAATATAGTATCACTAAGCATGTGTGGCACCCATAGATAATCATCCTCCCACATTTCTTCGAACGGCATCAGTTCTTTGGAATACCAGATTGGAATCGCCTCATCAGTTTCAATGGGTGAACCTTCGTACTGGTCTGTTTTAAATACATGAACATGCATACGATAATCATCAGCAAACTGAAAAAGATTTTCGCCACACCATTTTATATTATTAGCCGTTAAGCCCACCTCTTCCTTTAATTCACGGATAGCACACTGCTCGATAGTTTCTCCCGGCTCTAACTTTCCACCCGGCCCATTAATTTTTCCTGCTCCCAAGCCTCGTTTCTTGCGAATAAGAAGAATGTTATTTCCTTCTGTCACAAACAATAAAGTAGCAATATCATCAGGCTTCCACTGCTGCCAGTTAATATCCTGTACCTGCATTTAATGGTAACCTCTAGTCATACAAAGAAGGATCATCTTTATTTAGCCTTGTTTTAAAGCGACGGTGCATCCAAAGGTATTGCTCAGGGTGTTCTTTCACCAGATTTTCAATAATTTGACTGATTCTTAACGTATCTGCCTCTTTATTTTTCGTTGGGAAGTTATCCAATGGTGAACTAATACGAAAAACATACTGCTTTGTCTTCAAATCAAGATAGTAGTCCATCATCAGTATCTTTGCATTGCATTTGTTTGCATATACAGAGACGGCCGGCACAGTAGCTGCTTGCTGCCCAAAAAATGGAACAAACAAACTTGATTGACGACCCAGATCATGGTCAGGAATGATAGATCCGGTTTGTCCGCTTTGCACCAAATAAAGGAAATCTTTTATACGCTTATGAGGAATCATTTTTGGAGTAAAAGGGTATGAAGCACGTCTGCGACTAATGATATATTCATACACAATATTATTGTTTACACGATAAAGATGACTGGTAGCAATTTTATCGCATAGTATGCGCCCCATTGCTTCAAGGCATTGCATATGAAGCCCGCATAATATGATATTGGCTCCTTTTTCTTTTAATTTTTCGTAATGCTCAAGACCTTCAAAACGGTAAAGCTTTTTTATCCTCGATAATCGCGAAAACCAAAAAAGCCCAGGCTCTAATAAGGCAATACCTGCATATTTAAAATTATCCCTTACCAGATTTTGACGTTCATCAGCAGATAAATGAGGAAAGCAAAGCTCAATATTGCGCCTTGCAATACGTTGCCTTTTTTTAAGTACATGCATGAGAAGAACACCAAGTGTTTTTCCAGTTCGCAAATAAATGGCCATGGGAAGCCTACCCAGACACCAGAGTATTCCCAAAAAAAACCAGACAAGCCAGTACTTTGGCTTTAAGTAGAACCAGCGCCAAGGACATGCTTTACAATACTTGTCTTCAAGCGCTTTAATTCTTTGAGATTTATTTATATTCAACGTCATGCAGTGTTTATGTAAAAAGTCAGGTTTATCGATATTGCATGTGTCCGTAAAGCACACCCTGATTTCTGATACCTGATAAAGAACCTAAAAATCGATGTAGTATAAAGCGAGTGCAGTATATTTGGAAGATATTTTTGTGTCTACAAACGATTACACTATAAAAATCTTATTCTCAACGTTAAAAACCGACTCTCTTGCACAAAATTGTTCAAGGTAAGTTTTTACAGCACCTACTCTCTCAGAAAACGAACTGACTTTGTACCAGACGCACTTCGCCTGCAATATCCTGTCCGTAACACCATAAGTTCATCTGTCCTTTTCTGAACATACGCATGACTTCAAATCCTTTAATCGTGGCATAGGCCGTGCGCTTTGACTGAAGATGAGCTGTTTCATCTTGCCGTGATCTGACTCAATTTGGTTGTTCAGATACTTAACCTGTCAGTCAGTGACTGAGAGACTCAGAGTAGGTACCTTTCTCTTTAAGTGCCTTAATAGCAGGATTGTACGCCTTATTTTTATCAGTATTTAAAGTACTGGGATACTTGTAGGACTTAGGCTATTTAACGCCTTATCCAGAAAGTTTTTATCTACTTTCTAGTTGCGGGTACTGAAGAGGTAAAAGTCGATAGTTTCGCCCTTTTTGGTAATGGCTCGGTACAGGTACATCCATTTTCCTTTCACATCGATACCCCGCTCAGCCAGTATCTCTAACAGTTCACGGTAGCTCATACCATGCTTACAGAAGCAGCGTACCGCCAAAGAATGATATCCCTCGAAAAGTGACTCCATTTCAAGTCAGACATGGTTACTCTACATTTATTTTTTGGAGGTAGTCTGGCTAATTATCAATTCTTTGCAATGGAGCCAGTATTTTAAACCAAAACCAAAATATTTCATTTTTTATTCAATTCCCTCATTAACCGTTTTTTTCCCTTATATGCGGTAACACATTGCATAAAAGCTCGAAAAAAATTCTTATTCTCAGGTGTTATGATCACATTAACCATGCTCGCAAGAATAGAACCTGAGGACTCTGAGAATTCCGGGTGAAATTGAGTATACATCTGAGGTGAACCAGTCCTAGTTTCAGCTGCTTTCACGACATGCTCATTTTTGGCTCTTATATCTAAATTACCCGCTACTTTATCTATTGCCATTTTATGTGCAGATACTCCAATAACTTGATCTCCAAAAATCCCCTGTAACAAACCCTCTGCTCCATCTGATGAAGTTACTTTATAAGTCTGAATTTGCTCATATTCTTTTTCCACATGCTTAAGAGTCCCTCCATAAAATACGTTGCCAAGCTGAGCACCACGACAAAGACCAACTAGAGGCACCCCCATAGCATTTGCTCTATCCAACAAAGCTATTTCCATCATACTCCTTTGCATATCAGCTTCATTTCGTTGTTCTTCTGTCATCGATTTCCCATATAAAACGGCTTCAATATCCTCTCCACCAGGCAAAGCTATCCCATCTATCTGCTTGGTTATACCTTTTATGTATGCAAGTAACTTATGTAATTCAGATTTACTATGATCGTTAGCATAACCTAATAACTGCTCAGTTTTGCTTGCACTTTCCTTGGTTTTCCCTTGTTCTAATACAGAAAAAATCTCTTCATTCAAGCGCCGGACATCAAATAAAGGGCTATGATAGTCTAGTTTAAAAGGAACCATACCCTGCTTCTTAAAATGTGATACAAGTTTAGACCCCGACATTGGTAGATTTTCAGGATCCCACATAGTGACAACGACAGGCTTGGTATGCAAAACACTGCAACTTTTTTCATCAATATTTAATCCATGCAGATCTTTCAGACCTATACAGTCATCAAGGTTTGAACCAGTCACCGTAGTATTTTCAACTTCCGCTTTCCAAAGATTAGCCCCACTCAAATCTAGGGTATTCAATCTGCTGTCCGCTATGTGGGAATGACAGGCAGACACCCAACGCATATCACATTTACCAAAGTAACAATCAGATATTTTCGCAAATTCCAAGCAAGCATCTTGCATATTGCAACCGGTAAAGTTGCTATCTCTTAAAGTACACTGCTTAAAACAACATGATTGAATATTGCAATTTTTAAACGTGCAATCTTTAAATTGTGCTCTAGAAAAATTAATTTCACTAAAGTCACAGTTTTCAAACGTACACCCTGTAAAATCAACATCTTTAAACGTGTCATCAGAAATAAAGGGGGTCTTCCCAACGCCAGGTGCAAATTTGCCAGTTAACCCTGCAAAAGAAAACTTCAAGTTTATAGTCGCAGAAGATAGACCAGATTTTTCTAGAAAATCTAAAAAAACTACAGGTTTACCTTGCTTGGTAATCTCTTGTCGATAGTCTTTAAAATCTTCAATCAATTTATGAGCATTATTAACAGGCGCTCCCTGCATCTCTGAGTAATTGAATGCTTTAATTCGTGTATCATTTCTTAGACCACGGGTTGTTCCTTTTTTATTGATATTGCTACAACTCTTATCGCCAAAAAAAAGATTACCAATTTTATATTTGTTCAGGATATTTTTAGAATATACCCACAGTAAATAGGAGCTACTCAACTTAGCTGCAACATATGACTTTACTTTTAGGCGAAAGCGCCCAAATACACCCACAGCTTTTCGCTGTTTTTGGTGTGAATTTTCCTTAGAAGGGGCAACATACGCATGTCTGACAACGGTAGGCTTTCGATTAGGATCCATAAGGTTGACTCTGATTATTATTAATTTATGGTACTTTTTTAACTCTAGCGCAAAAACAAATGTCTCCTTTCCAAAACATTGATAATAAGGCAGACTACCAAAAAAAAACAAACGTAGAGCAACTATGCCTGACTTTAAATAGCGCAGATGTTGGATGAGCGGAGTATCAAGGTTGATCACACGACTGTTTACCGTTGAGTACAAAAGTATGCACCAGAAATAGAAAAACGGCTTCGCTAGTATTGAAAGCTTGACTGAAGTTTCAGCTGCAAAGTATCTGCCCTGAGTCTATCAGTCTCCGGCAGGTTAAGTATCTGAACAACCAAATTGAGTTGGATCACGATAAGCTGAAACGGCCAATCAATCTTGTGAGTGGATATCAGCCAAAGCGCATAGTCTATACAACCTTTAAAGCATGTCGATTACTTCTGATAAGTAATCATCATACAAGGGTCAAAGTGATTAATTCGATTTTATTACACGCTTATAGATGTGTAATTTCTATTAAAAATAACATAGCCACATATAAAACTATACATACAAGATGGAGCGACTGCCTAAATAGGTTCAAATACATATTTGTAACTTATCATGATAACGATATTCTTGATTGATATTTTGATTCAAATCTCCTACTTTCTTTGTTGGCAGTGAAATTAACAACTAAAGAAAGCATGGAAATGCTAGGAACAAAAAAATAAAATCTCCTACAGATCAACAGGTATGAATAACTTTCTATACGGAGTTTTACCTGGAAAATGTCAAGATCAAATAATGAGCCATTAAATACAAAGCAGACTCATTTTTTTGAGAGAGGAGGGTATTAATATTGGGAAGTTTTAAATCTCATGAAAAAAATCGTTTCGACTTTTCCTTTGCATCCTGCACAGGAAAATATTTATTTAGACCAGTTAGCTCATCCCAATAGCCCAATATATAATATTGGCGCTTATATGCTGATAAAAGAAGAAGTTTGTCTGACTCGTATAAATCAGGCATGGAAAAATATAGTTGCTAGTTATGATGCTCTGCGATTAGAAATCGTTCCTCAGAAAAAAGAGTTGCTACTTCAAAGAGTCTTACCTGCTGATAAAGTAACAGCTATAGTTGAATATATTGATTATTCCCAAGAATATTCACCCGAAGAAACAGCACATTACTGGATGCAGTCACAGTATGAAAAAATTTTTGATATTTCTAAAAATCAGCGTTATCAGATTGCCCTTCTGAAATTAACTAAAAATCGTTACTATATTTTTTTAAGATTCCATCATTTTTTTTGTGATGGAATCAGCATATTTGAAATAGCAAGCAGGTTGTACGATTTTTATCAGAACCCTCTGGCATGTCACTCATCTGAACCACCATCCTATCGTCCGGTTGCAGACAGGGCTCATAGCTATTTACAGTCAACTCGTTATGCAAAAGATGCTGCTTTCTGGAAGATTTTTTTACAGCAACATACCATTACTCGTCTGCCTCGATATTATCAACAAAAAAAAAGCGGGATACACTCAGTACCGCTGACAGCAACACTGAGTTCGACAGTAAAAGAATTTTGCCAAACCTGTAAGATTAGCCCACTCACTTTGATGTTGAGTGCCGTTACCTTGTACTTTACTCAAACGTTGGCTCTCAATGAGTTGGTGGTTAACACTGCCGTGCACGGAAGAAAAAGAAAAGATGGAATGCAAACAATAGGTATGCATTCAGATACCACTCTTGTCTCCTTGCACATGGATGAATGCCATGACTTTAATGAATTACTTTTGTTGGTAAATAAGCAATTAAAGCAGAGTTTGCGATACCATCAGTTCCCACAAAGTCATGTTTCCCGTTTGTTGGGTATCTCGCACAGTAATTTGAGTGACATTTACGTTAACTATCAAATATGTGCGCAAGATAATAAAGAAATACAACCGGCATACCCTTTTATTAATCATCTCGATGGTGAAACAAAAGAACCGTTGCATTTTAATTTGATTGATTTTCAGGATACAGATCAGCTGATACTGCGATTAAATTATCAAGATGCTTATTTTCAGGCTGAAGAAATTAGTTATCTTTCAAAGCGCTTTGTTCAGTTACTCCAGTATTGTATTCATAACCCATCAAACCCTCTCAGTAAAATCTCTTTGCTAGATAGTCAAGAACGGGATCTTTTGTTGCATACCTGGAATGCAACTGATGTACCGTACCCAAAAGATAAAACTCTATATCAGCTATTTGAAGAGCAGGTAGATAAAACACCGGATAATATCGCTTTGGTGTTTGAGAATCAGCAGTTAACTTACAGGGAACTAAATCTGCGAGCCAATCAGCTAGCACGACAGATCAGAACAACTTACCAGCAGCGTCATGGTAGCACATTATCACCAGATACCCTGATTGCGCTGTATCTTGACCGGTCACCGGAGATGATAATCAGTATTCTGGCCGTATTAAAAGCCGGTGGGGCATACGTGCCGGTTGCGCCAGAGTATCCTCAGTCACGAACGCTGTTTATATTGGAGGATACGAAAGCGCCCCTGCTGCTAACTCAAAGTCATTACGCCGATCAGTTAGATGGCTGGATCAGTAAACTGAAAGAACAGCCTCCCGTATTAATTGCCACCGATCAGATGTCAGTCATGGCAAACTATGCCACTGAAAATCTATCGCCTGTAAGCAAAGCTATGGATCTGGCTTATGTGATTTATACCTCAGGTACCACAGGACAGCCTAAAGGTGTGATGATTAAGCATGAAAGCGTCATCAATTTGAGTCAGTTTATTACGAGAACTCACTATTTAAGCGATGAATTACATGTCCTCTTATTTTCCAGCTATGTTTTCGATGTTTTTGTTTGTGAATTATTTCCTAGCCTGTTTTCGGGATGTCAGTTATTTATGGCAGTTGAGCGTCAGCAAAAAGATATTACCCAGCTGATAGCATTGATTAATGAACAAGCCATTAAAAAAGCATTTATTCCGACAGCCTTTATGAATCAGTTTTCCAAAGAGTTATCAAATACCTGCTTAGAAGTAGTACATACAGGTGGAGATAAGTTGAATATATTGGATAAGATTCCTGCAACAACCACATTCAATCAATACGGGCCTACAGAAACAACTGTCTATGTCACTCAAAACTTATTGCATGATACGGCAAGTATCTCGTTAGGTAAGGCCATTGACAATACCCGACTCTATGTACTGGATAACAACAACCAGCCTAGCCCCATCAGCGTACCCGGAGAGTTATATATTGGTGGAGTCAGCCTGGCTCGTGGTTATCTGAATCAACCTGAACTCACAGCAGAGCGGTTTATTGATAATCCTTTTGCCACTGACGCAGATATCGCCAACGGTTATACCCGACTTTATAAAACCGGTGACCTCGTCCGCTGGTTACCCGATGGCAATCTCGAGTTCTTGGGACGCAATGACTTTCAGGTAAAAATCCGTGGATACCGGATTGAGTTGGGGGAAATTGAAAAGGCGTTGACAGCTTTGCCACAAGTATCACAGGCGGTGGTAATTGACCGTGAGCGGGAAGGCACTAAATATCTGGCTGCCTATTGTATTGCTGCTGATACCCGCGCATCGAAAGACAAGGCTCGTATAACTGCTCTGACTGATGCATTGCGTCAACAATTGCAAGCCAGCCTGCCAGAATATATGGTGCCGGCTACGTTCACTATGATTGAACACATACCTCTAACCATCAATGGCAAGCTAGATCGTCGCGCCTTACCTGCCCCTGAATTTATGGATACTGATAGTTGTGTGGCGCCACGCACAGAAACCGAAACTCAGCTCTGTGCCGTTTGGGCTGAAGTCTTGGGACTCGAACGTGTCGGCATTAATGATAATTTTTTCAGGATAGGCGGAGATTCGATTCTCTGTATTCAGATAACTTCACGGTTACGTCAGAAAGACTTGGCATTGCGGGTGAAAGATATATTTGAAGCACCCACTGTAGCATTATTAGCGCAACGGCTGGTAGGTACGACTGCAGCGGTAGCTGTTGAAACTGAACAGGGCATTTTGGAAGGGCGTTTTAACCTACTACCAATTCAGCAACAGTTTTTTAACTGGACCTTCTCTGACCCTGATCACTTTAATCAGGCATTTATGCAAAAGATTCCAGGGTCAGTCTCTGTTCCAACCATACAGTCAGCACTGGAAAACCTAATTCTTCATCACGACAGTTTCCGCCTTTGTTTTACTCAAACACCGTCAGGGTGGCAACAAACCTACCATCTGCTAGCAGAAAACAACCCCCTTATTTCCCTTTCCATAAAAGGGTTGAGCGATCAGTCAATTCAGTCGAAACTGACAGAACATCATGCAGGTTTGAACATTGAAAAAGGTCCGCTGTGGAAGGTTATTCATTTGACAGGTTACAGTGATGGCAGTGCAAGGCTTTGCTTTATACTGCATCATTTAATTATTGATGCCGTCTCTTGGCGGATTCTTTCCAATGATATGCAACAACTGTTAACAGGGCACTCGTTGCCTGCAAAAACTAGCAGTTATCGTCAGTGGGTGAAGACGGTAGCACTGTATGCAAATCAGCATAGCGCTCAGGTGGATTACTGGAAAGGTATTTATGATAAATCAGACCGTTGTCATTTGCCATTGTCACCGGTGAGTGAACATACCATACAATGGGATAAAACGGTTACTCAGCAGTTACTTCGTAAAGCACCAGAGGGTTATCACACACAAATCAATGACTTATTACTGGCCGCATTAGCAATAGCTTTAAGTCAGACCTTTGGTCAGTTGTCTCATGTTATTACACTGGAAGGACACGGGCGTGAACCGATTGCAGCGCAAATAGATACATCACGCACCGTAGGCTGGTTTACCATCGCTTATCCGGTACGCTTAGTGGATCGTGAGAACACCGCAGAAACCATCATTGCTACCAAAGAACAGTTAAGGAAAATTCCAGATAAAGGGATTGGGTTTAGTGCATTGCAACAGGCAGGCTTGCTAGAGCCGACACTTGCAGACATCAGTTTTAATTATCTGGGCCAGTTGGGTGGAACGGATAAGGAAAACATGTGGCAACTGGTGGCTGAGAGTACAGGTCAGGCTGTCTCACCTGCCAATAAAAACACCTTGCGGCTGAACATTAACGGTGCCGTACAAAACAATTGTTTATCGTTTCATGTCTTATCACAATTAAATGAAACACAAACCGGTTTATTCCTTCAGGCCTTTGAGCAGGCAGTGAAGAAAGTAACAGAATTATCTGTCAAACAAGCAAAAATTGGAAGTATCCGAACTCCTTCAGATTATCAGACAACAGGACTGAGTATTGAGCGTTTACGGCAATTACAGTCCCGTTATCAGGATAATGAAATAGAGGCCATTTACCCTGCAAGTAGTTTACAGCAGGGATTTGTTTATCATGATTTGGCTTTCCCTGACGATGATGCCTACCGAGTGCAGCTATTACTTGATTATCATCATTCTCTCAATGTTCCGCTATATAAAAAGACTTGGCAGTTAGCTTCTGAGCGTTACCCCGTACTAAGAATGGCACTGGATACGGAAGGTGAACCATTACAGGTAATCTTGAAGAACGGTGTGCTGACAGATGATCACTTTACAGAGATTGATCTGGGTTATCTTAACGCATCTGAGCGGGAAGAACGTATTGCCCTATTGCAGCAAAACGACCGGAAACAGGGATTTAACCTGAATACATCGGGTCTATTACGCCTGATGATCATTAAACATTCTAATGACCATTACACGGTAATGAAAACAGAACACCATGCTGTCAGTGATGGGTGGAGTAACCCGATACTATGGCAATTTATTCATCATACCTATCAACAATTGATCGCAAAACAGCAAGTCAATATAGCCTCTGAGACTACGTATTCTGAGGTTCAGCGATATCATCAGCAGCACCAGGCAGAAACAGATACTTACTGGAAACAGCAGAAAACAAGCTGGCAGGGTGCAACTAATCTGCGTTACTTATTGGATAATCCTGTTGACTTAAATAAGCACCGGACAATCACTGTACCGGGAGAGATAGACTTACAACTCACAGGACACACGTTACAGCAGTTAAAAGCGCAATGTCAGTCACAGGGTATTACCCTAAATGCAGCCGTTCAGTTTGCCTGGCACAAGGTGCTACAGGTCTACAGTAACAGCAACCAAACCATTGTGGGAACCACGGTATCGGGAAGAGATATTCCGGTACAGGGTATTGAAAACAGTGTTGGACTATACATTAATACGCTACCACTGACTGTCAATTGGGAGAAAGAGGCTTCTTGCGCTTGCGTACTCCAGTTAATTCAGCAGCAAATTGCAGCACTGAACAGCCACAGCAGCATATCTTTATCCTCTTTGCAATTACAGGGTGAACGTTTATTCCACAGTCTACTGGGTTTTGAAAACTATCCCAACCCTATAGATGAAACAAAGAATAAAGAAAAGAAAACCCAGATTACTATACGGGGATCAAAGGAAAAAACCGATTATCCCTTATCGTTGATAGCCCATGAACATGATGAGACATTAACCGTTCGGCTTTGCTATGACACTACGCTAATAAGTATTAAACAAGTTACACGTATTAAAGAGCAAATCTTCTCGATTTTAGAAAGCATCAGCACAGCTGTGGAACAACCTCATACCTCCATTAATCTGTTAAGTAATAGTGAACGTCATACCTTACTGCATACTTGGAATGCAACTGATGTACCATATCCAAAAGACAATACCCTATACCAGCTATTTGAAGATCAGGTAGATAAAACGCCGGATAATATCGCTCTGGTGTTTGAGAATCAGCAGTTAACTTACAGGCAACTAAATCTGCGAGCCAATCAGCTGGCACGACAGATCAGAGCAACTTACCAGCAACGCCACGGTAGCACATTATCACCAGATACCCTGATTGCACTGTATCTTGACCGGTCACCGGAGATGATAATCAGTATTCTGGCCGTATTAAAAGCCGGCGGGGCATACGTGCCGGTTGCGCCAGAGCATCCTCAGTCACGAACGCTGTTTATATTGGAGGATACGAAAGCGCCCCTGCTGCTGACTCAAAGTCATTACGCCGGTCAGTTAGATGGCTGGATTAGTAAACTGAAAGAACAGCCCCTCGTATTAATTGCCACCGATCAGATGTCAGACATGGAAAACTATGTCACTGAAAATCTATCGCCTGTAAGCAAAGCTAAGGATCTAGCTTATGTTATTTATACCTCAGGTACCACCGGAAAGCCTAAAGGAGTTATGACAACTCATCAGGGAGTTGTATCACTGGCAATAAATAAATCTGTTGCTGACATTTTACCGACTGATGTATTTCTACAGTTGGCAAGCCCAAATTTTGATGCGGCTACTTTTGAAATTTGGAGTGCTCTATTACACAGAGCAAAACTGGTTATTCCTAAATCAACTCATGTTGTTTCCGAACAACAAATAACTAAGTTGCTCAAGCAACATAAAATTTCAATACTCTGGGTTACCAGAGGACTTTTTGATAGTTTATACAGACAAAAACCTGATTTATTTGGTAGCTTAAAGTATCTGCTAACAGGTGGAGAAGTATTAACTCCAAATGTAATAAGGGCTATTGTCCGTCAGTCTCACCGCCCAAAATACATTATCAATGGCTACGGACCTACAGAAAGTACTACCTTTGCTACAACTTGGATAAGTGAACCTTCATTTGAAGGTAGTGTGCCAATTGGACGGCCAATTAATACACGTAAGGTTTATGTGCTCAATACTAGCTTACAACTGGCCCCTACGGGGGTTATTGGAGAGTTATATATAGGCGGTGCAGGTCTTGCCAGAGGTTATCTGAATCAACCTGAACTCACAGCTGAGCGGTTTATTGATAATCCTTTTGCCACTGACGCGGATATTGCCAACGGTTATACCCGACTTTATAAAACCGGTGACCTCGTCCGCTGGTTACCCGATGGTAATCTTGAGTACTTGGGACGCAATGACTTTCAGGTAAAGATCCGTGGATATCGGATTGAGTTGGGAGAAATTGAAAAGGCGCTGACAGCATTGCCACAAGTATCACAGGCGGTGGTAATTGACCGTGAGCGGGAAGATAATAAATATCTGGCCGCCTATTGTATTGCTGCTGATACCCGCGCATCGAAAGACAAAAATCGTATAACTGCGCTGACTGACTCATTACGTCAACAATTGCAAGTCAGCCTGCCAGAGTATATGGTGCCGGCTACATTCACTGTGATTGAACACATACCTCTAACCATCAATGGCAAACTGGATCGTCACGCCTTACCTGCCCCTGAATTTATGGATACCGATAGTTATGTGGCGCCACGCACAGAAACGGAAACTCAACTTTGTGCTGTTTGGGCTGATGTTTTAGGACTCAAACGTGTCGGCATTCATGATAATTTCTTCAGGATTGGCGGAGATTCGATTCTCTGTATTCAGATAACTTCACGGTTACGCCAGAAAGACTTGGTATTGCAGGTGAAAGATATATTTGAAGCACCCACTGTAGCATTATTAGCGCAACGGCTGGTAGATACGACTGCAACGGTGGCTGTTGAAACTGAACAGGGCATTTTGGAAGGCCGTTTTAACCTGCTGCCAATTCAGCAACAGTTTTTTGACTGGACGTTCTCTGACCCTGATCACTTTAATCAGGCCTTTATGCAAAAGATTCCGGGGGCAGTCTCTGTTCAAACCATACAGTCAGCACTGGAAAATCTGACTCTTCATCACGACAGTTTACGCCTTTGTTTTACTCAAACACCGTCAGGATGGCAACAAACCTACCATCTGCAAACAGAAAACAACCCCCTTATTTCCCTTTCCATAAAAGGGTTGAGCGCTCAGTCAGTTCAGTCGAAACTGACAGAACATCAGGCAGATTTGAACATTGAAAAAGGTCCGCTGTGGAAGGTTATTCATCTGACAGGTTACAGTGATGGCAGTGCAAGGCTTTGCTTTATACTGCATCATTTAATTATTGATGCCGTCTCTTGGCGGATTCTTTCCAATGATATGCAACAACTGTTAACAGGGCACTCGTTGCCTACAAAAACCAGCAGTTATCGTCAGTGGGTGAAGACGGTAGCACTGTATGCAAATCAGCATAGCGCTCAGGTGGATTACTGGAAAGGTGTTTATGATAAAACAGACCGTTGTCATTTGCCATTGTCACCGCTGAGTGAACATACCATACAATGGGATAAAACGGTTACTCAGCAGTTACTTCGTCAAGCACCAGAGGGTTATCACACACAAATCAATGACTTATTACTGGCCGCATTAGCAATAGCTTTAAGTCAGACCTTTGATCAGTTGTCTCATGTTATTACACTGGAAGGACACGGGCGTGAACCGATTGCAGCGCAAATAGATACATCACGCACCGTAGGCTGGTTTACCATCGCTTATCCGGTACGCTTAGTGGATCGTGAGAACACCGCAGAAACCATCATTGCTACCAAAGAACAGTTAAGGAAAATTCCAGATAAAGGGATTGGGTTTAGTGCATTGCAACAGGCAGGGTTGCTAGAGCCGACACTTGCAGACATCAGTTTTAATTATCTGGGCCAGTTGGGTGGCACGGATAAGGAAAACATGTGGCAACTGGTGGCTGAGAGTACAGGTCAGGCTGTCTCACCTGCCAATAAAAACACCTTGCGACTGAACATTAACGGTGCCGTACAAAATAATTGTTTATCGTTTCATGTGTTATCACAATTAAATGAAACACAGACCGATTTATTCCTTCAGGCCTTTGAGCAGGCAGTGAAGAAAGTAACAAAATTATCTGTCAAACAAGCAAAAATTGGAAGTATCCGAACCCCTTCAGATTATCAGACAACAGGACTGAGTATTGAGCGTTTACGGCAATTACAGTCCCGTTATCAGGATAATGAAATAGAGGCCATTTACCCTGCAAGTAGTTTACAGCAGGGGTTTGTTTATCATGATTTGGCTTTCCCTGACGATGATGCCTACCGAGTGCAGCTATTAGTTGATTATCATCATTCTCTCAATGTTCCGCTATATAAAAAGGCTTGGCAGTTAGCTTCTGAGCGTTACCCCGTACTAAGAATGGCACTGGATACGGAAGGTGAACCATTACAGGTAATCTTGAAGAACTGTGTGCTGACAGATGATCACTTTACAGAGATTGATCTGGGTTATCTTAACGCATCTGAGCGGGAAGAACGTATTGCCCTATTGCAGCAAAACGACCGGAAACAGGGATTTAACCTGAATACACCGGGTCTATTACGCCTGATGATCATTAAACATTCTAATGACCATTACACGGTAATGAAAACAGAACACCATGCTGTCAGTGATGGGTGGAGTAACCCGATACTATGGCAATTTATTCATCATACCTATCAACAACTGATCGCAAAACAGCAAGTCAATATAGCCTCTGAGACTACGTATTCTGAGGTTCAGCGATATCATCAGCAGCACCAGGCAGAAACAGATACTTACTGGAAACAGCAGAAAACAAGCTGGCAGGGTACAACTAATCTGCGTTACTTATTGGATAATCCTGTTGACTTAAATAAGCACCGGACAATCACTGTACCGGGAGAGATAGACTTACAACTCACAGGACACACGTTACACCAGTTAAAAGCGCAATGTCAGTCACAGGGTATTACCCTAAATGCAGCCGTTCAGTTTGCCTGGCACAAGGTGCTACAGGTCTACAGTAACAGCAACCAAACCATTGTGGGAACCACGGTATCGGGAAGAGATATTCCGGTACAGGGTATTGAAAACAGTGTTGGACTATACATTAATACGCTACCACTGACTGTCAATTGGGAGAAAGAGGCTTCTTGCGCTTGCGTACTCCAGTTAATTCAGCAGCAAATTGCAGCACTGAACAGCCACAGCAGCGTCTCTTTATCCTCTTTGCAATCACAGGGTGAACGTTTATTCCACAGCCTGTTGGTTTTTGAAAACTATCCCAACCCTATAGATGAAACAAAGGATAAAGAAAAGAAAACTTTGATTACTATGCGGGGATCAAAGGAAAAAACTGATTATCCCTTATCGTTGACAGCCTATGAACATGATGAGACATTAACCGTTCGGCTTTGCTATGACACTACGCTAATAAGTATTAAACAAGTTACACGTATTAAAGAGCAAATCTTCTCAATTTTAGAAAGCATCAGCACGGCTGTGGAACAACCTCATACCTCCATTAATCTGTTAAGCAACAGTGAACGTCATACCTTACTGCATACTTGGAATGCAACTGATGCACCGTACCCCAAAGACAATACCCTATACCAGCTATTTGAAGCACAGGTAGATAAAACGCCGGATAATATCGCTTTGGTGTTTGAGAATCAGCAGTTAACTTACAGGCAACTAAATCTGCGAGCCAATCAGCTGGCACGACAGATCAGAGCAACTTACCAGCAACGCCACGGTAGCACATTATCACCAGATACCCTGATTGCACTGTATCTTGACCGGTCACCGGAGATGATAATCAGTATTCTGGCCGTATTAAAAGCCGGCGGGGCATACGTGCCGGTTGCGCCAGAGTATCCTCAGTCACGAACGCTGTTTATATTGGAGGATACGAAAGCTCCCCTGCTACTGACTCAAAGTCATTATACCGATCAATTAGACGGCTGGATTAATAAACTGAAGGGGAAGCCTCCGGTATTAATTGCCACCGATCAGATGTCAGACATGGCAAACTATGCTACGGACAATCTGTCACCTATAAGCAAAGCTAAGGATTTGGCTTATGTGATTTATACCTCAGGTACCACAGGAAATCCCAAAGGGGTGATGCTATCGCACTGTAGCGTAGTTAATAGAATGCACTGGATGCAAACTGAATGCCCATTAACAGACAAAGATAGAATTTTACAAAAAACACCTTATAGCTTTGATGCATCTGTTTGGGAGTTCTTTTGTGGACATTTGGTTGGTGCTACGCTGGTAGTTGCTGCACCAGATATGCATAAGGAACCCGCACAACTTTATAATTTAATGCAAGCGCATGAAATTACAACTGTGCACTTTGTTCCGTCAATGCTCAATGTTTTTTGTGATTTTCTGCATGATAAAGACTACAAATTGCCTGAAACAGTGAGACAGGTTTTTTGTGGTGGAGAAGCTTTGACTACAAAACATGTGGAACATTTTAGACACATATCACCTGTCGACAGAAAGTGTCAGCTTTATAATCGGTATGGTCCAACAGAGACAGCTATCGATACTACTTTTTTTGATTGCTCACAAAATAATCAGCTATTAAATATACCAATAGGGAAACCTGTCCATAATACCCAGCTTTATGTTATTGACAATAAATTAAGTCTTGCCCCGACAGGCGCACCCGGAGAATTATATATTGGTGGAGTCGGACTGGCTCGTGGTTATCTAAATCAACCTAAACTCACAGCAGAGCGGTTTATTGATAATCTTTTTGCCACTGAAGCGGATATTGCCAACGGTTATACCCGACTTTATAAAACTGGTGACCTTGTCCGCTGGTTACCCGATGGTAATCTTGAGTACTTGGGACGCAATGACTTTCAGGTAAAGATCCGTGGATACCGGATTGAGTTGGGGGAAATTGAAAAGGCGCTAACAGCTTTGCCGCAAGTATCACAGGCGGTGGTTATTGACCGTGAGCGGGAAGGCACTAAATATCTGGCTGCCTATTGTATTGCTGCTGATACCCGTGCATCGAAAGACAAAGATCGTATAACTACTCTGACTGACTTATTACGTCAACAATTGCAAGCCAGCCTGCCAGAGTATATGGTGCCGGCCACGTTCACTGTGATTGAAGATATACCCTTAACCATCAATGGCAAGCTAGATCGTCGCGCCTTACCTGCCCCAGAATTTATAAATACCGATAGTTATGTGGCGCCACGCACAGAAATGGAAACTCAACTTTGTGCTGTTTGGGCTGATGTTTTAGGACTCAAGCGTGTCGGCATTCATGATAATTTCTTCCGGATTGGCGGAAATTCAATTTCAGCGATTCGTTTAACTGCTAAAAGCCGTCAAATGCTGGATAAAGATATTGCTCTGGCATTGTTATTTGCTAATCCTACTGTTGCACGACTGGCAGAGGTTATAGGACGATCAAATCAAGATAAACTGATAACATCTTTAACACCAGACTCTACCAATCTTCCCCAGTTGTTTATGATTCATCCTGGGATTGCAGGTGCTGAAGTTTATCAGCAACTTGCCAGTCAATTGAAGGATACATACAGCTGTATTGGTATCAATAACTATAACTTACTATATAGTAAAAAAATTTCTTGTCTGAAAAAACTGGGTAAAGTTTATCTGGAAAAAATCATGCCACTACTCAGGAAAAATGAACCAGTAAGACTTGCCGGTTGGTCATTAGGTGGTCTTATTTCACTGGAAATAGCTTCTCAGCTTGAAAAGGCTGGATGGCATGATATTAATGTTTGTTTAATAGATACATACTTGCATACCAGTAAAGATAAGCCAATTGACGAAGACTTTGATACAAGGTTAACAAGACAAGAGATTGAAAATATGACTAAGTATGCCGGTATTGATTTTGAGTATATTGACTCTGATTATTTTGAAAAAATACAGGAAAACATACCCGTTGAAAATATACTAGTGCAATCTAAAGTAGATCAATTGAATACGACAACGGTTACTTTAACTGTAGCAGGGAAAGATTTGAAGGAAGGCTCGGAAATATGTAAAGATACTGATTCAATAGCCAGAAGTATCAGTGATATTCAATCAGTGATTACGAAAAAAATATATCATAACGTCGCAACACATTATAACCATTACAGTATCATCAAATCCAGAGAGGTTTTTTATACTCTGAAAGAGTTAATTTAATGAGTCTATTATGAGCTATAATGGTCACCTATTTTGATTTAATGGAACCGGTCGCAGTTTCTCCGCCCTCCCCCGCTTCCAGAATGCTATTCCCTTTGCAAGAATCAATGCAGGCACAATATGCTCAACCTCAATACGCTCTTCTCATTTTTGTCTTTTGCTAGACTTTTATCCGCAGACCTTTAAATTTGGTCTGCCTTTTTTCCGTTAGAGTATTTTCCAATCCTAAAATGAGCCTAAACGACTTTTAACCAGTTCTTTCAGGCTTTTCGTTCAAAAATGGCTGTATATAGTGCCTCTCTGGCATTTTGTAAACATTTTGCGACTTCATTCTCGCTCATTTGTGTTGCTTGTGCTTTGAGTTTTTCGAGCGTTACTCCTTTTTTCAGATACTGCTTACAGTTGGCAATGCAGAAAAACTTGTCGTAAGAAGTAAGCATGTTTTTGTAAAGGTGTTTTTTTCTTTATTTGCCTTTCCCATCAACTTCAGTCTCAGCAAAAAAACAGGGACGGTGGTAGTTCAGATAAAGCGTAAGGTAGTTGTGTTTCAACGCATTGACTTCTGTTGCCTAAAACTGAGGAATATGGGCATATCCCGGTATTTTTCTTGCCACTGAACAATTTTTAATTTCTACGAGTGCATGATCTTTTGTGTTATGATGATTTCCTATTTACATTTGTATACGTATAGTTTATAAACTACTTTCTTCGGTTGTTTAACTTCATAAGAGACATTTGTTAATCCAGAAAACTCAATATTAATATTCACCTTTTTATGCCTTATAAGAGCCCCAATTTGGGTATGGCAGAGCAGTGCTGGAATGTGATCAATGGGTAAGTAATAATATCTCCTTTCGTTCAGCAACAAAGTTTTAATGCGCCATTCATGTAGGATTTAGTTCGTTTAGGGGAAAATAAAGCTCTGTTTTTTTAGTCGTATCAATGACAATTTTAACCGCATCAAAGCCAAACTTTTATTTGGTTGATCTCTATTTTATAACTTTCAAGATCTTTTGTTAATTAATGATGGTAATAAGGATTTTTTTGTGTTTTTAAGACTAGTTAAGTTGGCTGTTGCCGTAATAACTCTCGCCAGTTATTTAACAACCAGCGTTGCTTTTGCAGAAAATTCAAATGCGCATATATCTTCGGTCAAACACCGTTCATCGACGAGCAAGGCTGCACCCATGTCAGTTGCTGCTAAAAAAACACTACTAAAAAAGCTCAAGCGTCTGGTGGCCACAGGTCATAATCATTTTACCTCTCAGGCGAGCAACGGGGGAATGAACGCAGCGGTGTCGGTCAACCCTTCTTCACTAGGACTGACATTTTCACAAAAGCTATTTTCCGTAAACAGTTCACCAACCTCAAAAACTACACTACCAGTTAGCATTTTCCTTGGCGCTCCTACCGGTTTTAACCCGACAACACAACTATTGAATGACTACCCCATTGATGTGAATATTCCTTATATTCAGCCACAAGAATCCAGCAGTGGTCATACTTATTATACCCTATCTATCGGGGGCAGCAGCTATCCGATGATAATGGATAGCAAACAACAGTTTCAGTTTATTTATTATAAAAAGCCCGATATTCATATTACCCATCAAAGTGATGATACCATTGTTGTCACCCAGCGGGACAACTCAACATATATCTTCAAAAAAGTGAACGGCACTGCTGCCACAACTCCATATCAAGTGGTGGCTAAAATAGGGCCAGATGGCAAGGCCATTTATTTTCAGTATGCCCACAGCGATACACAATCTAGTATTACGCTGTTAAATTCTGATCAAAAAGTAGTGGCTAAAATAAACAAACAATCCGGTTCTGCCACGCTGTTCTATCAAGATAAAATGGGTCATTTTCAGCACTTTACACTCCGTAACGAAAGCGACGGTGTAAGCATTACCAACCCGTTAAACGAAAGCACATTACTCACCTTTGATACCGATAAAAAACCCACTAAAATCACTCTGGCCGATGGTGCTTATTACACCATCAACTATGGTGTGCTCTCTGGCTCTCACTATATTGTTAGTGGTTACACAGAGCCTGTGAATAATCATACGCCTTATGTTAGCTCTTATACAGAACACTTTAATAACAGTCACGATCAGGATATTACCCGTACGTTCAGCGTTAGCAGTACAGGCAATAATTTTTCCGGTAATAATATACAGTGTGATGGTAATACGTTTAGCCATGTGACATCAGCACAGGACTGGTTAATGGAATGCGGATTTCGGCATCAGGGCGCACCCGTGTATCGTTATAGCACCCTTGTAGGGATGAAAATTCCAGTCTTTACCGGTACGTTAACACCTTCGCCAGAAACAAAACAGATCAGCCAGAGTTATAATTATCTGCATTTAAAAGATCAGCAAACGACTTCAGTCAATAATATAACCCTAACCTGCGGGCAGACTACCTACGGTGACAAGATTACTTCTGCCTCTTCGGTGGCTGATCTATCCCAGCACTATAATCTTCCCTCTGTGCAACAGTATCTGTTGTACGACGCCACTGGAAACAACGCGCTGTTGCAGGTGCAAAACTTCAACTACAGCTATGACTCAAAGGGATTTCTGGCGAAAAAAATTGTACAAGACAGTCACGGTAACCTGAATACTGAAAGCTACACGACGCTACCTGGTGTTTATCACCCTATACTGCAAACCAGTGTCGCTCAGATCAGATCTACAAAGCAGGCAGGTCTGCAAGGAAAGGCACCTACCACACTCACCACAAATTACAGTAAACCCAGTGTTATCAGCAAATCCATAACAGTGGGAGGACACTCTTATACGGTTAACCGTGTAGCGATTCCCAGTAATCAGATACTCTTTAATGGCAAGGTAATCAGAAGCAGTACCGTAACTTATAATACTGAACCCACAGCGATGACGTTTGCCATGCCAGTCAAAACGACTGCCACATTGCCGTCCATGGGACAATATGTCAACAATACCTATACGATCAGCAATAGCAATAACGTCTATACGATCAGTAACACAAAACACAGCCTGAGCAGTGACACACAAGGTAGAGCTCCTCAACAATTACCCGGAACCCAAAAAACCTATAATCTGTATGGCGGGTTAATAAAAAGTGAAGATCCGGTCACCGGAGATATTGTCACTTACGACAATTACGATGCTCTTGGCCGTCCTGTGCAGGTTAGTTATCTACCTGCAGGTAATGCCGATGACAAGCAAACTTATCGTTATCAGTATGACATACTCAATGGCGCACAAAACGCAGGTTTTCGGGTGACCATGACACAGCTGATGCCCACCGGTAAAGGCAAGGGCGTACAGGTGGAAAAAGAATATGACACGCAAAACCATGTGGTCAAAACGCTACAACAGCTTAAAGACCGTAGTGGTTTTTACGCCACTGATGAGGCTTTTTATAATCTGTCCGGTCAGATCAGCAAAACCATTCATTATTATTATGATGAAAAGGGACAGGTTCATCCGCAACAATCCCTGTATTTTTATAACCGCTATGGCAAACCCACCGCCGTACAGCACCCCAACGGTAGCACCAGTATATCTGTATCAGACCCTTATCATTTGCGAAAGATTTCTTATACGTTATTACCTACCAGTCAGGTGATAAATAATCCGGATTCTCTGTGCTTTGATCCGTTACAACCGACGCCTGATCACAGGGTTAATACCGCCTGTCGGGTAGCATCAGTTCAGGTATCACAGTCACATTCGGTCAATCAAGGCTCGGCCAGTCGTCCTGTGTTGTTTCACGATGTGAGCTATAAATATAACTTTATTACTGATCCGGCTTTTACCACAACGACAGCTGATGGTAAAAAGGTACCATTGTACGACAATGGCACAAAAAAACAAATGACGACCGTGTTTGCTAGTACCGCTAAAGGTCAGGCGCCTGACTCTCAAGCACTGGAATCGCTGGCAGATACCATTAAAAACCAAGCACTGGCTAACCCTTCAGCCACACAGGCAAGCACTTTTGTGGTGAGTCATTTCAATGCAATGAGACAGGTCTTGTTCTCTGATGCCTATCATGCCGGAATGGAAACCCGTAATGTTTACAGTACAGTCAAGCCTAATCAGGTGATTGCCTCCACGGTATCGACCCGTAATACTGATGGCAGTGTGACACCGGTGAGAACCACCTACAACACCTATGACGCTTATGGAAATATTATCAAAACAGAAGTAGCCACTGGCGCTTATGACCCTTCGGCTCAAAAGGTACTGGTGGGTGAAAGAACGTATACATCACTGGGCTTTTTATTAAATGCCACAACCATGGTGGGAGATAAATCTCATCAGGTGAATATGACATATGACACAACCTCTGGTTTTCCGACCAAAATAACAGACCCGCTGGGTAATAGTATGACCATGACCTATGATACGGTATGGCATAAAAAACCACATACCGTGGTATCTGAGACGGCAGACGGTCATACAGATTTTACCCTGACCTATACTTACGATGCTAATGGTAACCTGACCGATCTGAAAAAAACGAGCGGGAAGAATAAGCTGATCAGCGAAATGGCATACACCTATGATCCGGTGAATCAGCGGTTACTGACCACAACCATCACTCACCCTGACGGTAGTCAGCGAATCTTATCCGATGAGGTGAACAATTATTTTGTAACGGTGAGCAGTACCTATGGTGCTCCAGCGGCGCCGGTGTATACACAAACAGCGGTAACCGATGCGCTAGGATTGCCGGTTAGTATGAGTTATAAGGGAAGCGCAGGTCAGGTATCTCTGGGAACTGATTACAACCCTGATTTATCGGTGAAGGATCAAACCATTAACAATCAGGTGACCAATAGCTATATCTATGACAGTGTTGGTAATTTGGTCAGTATTGCCAATGACCTGAACGGTAAACCTGTTCGGACGTATGGTTATGGTTATAACACAAAAGGTCAGGTTTCCACCCGTACTGCAACAACTGAAAAAGGTGTCAGTACCCAAACATACACCTATACACCGCAGGGTCAGTTATTGCACTTTACCTGCAACGGAAAAGAGTGCCCTCAGAATCTGTTTAAACAACCGGTCAGTGCCATTGATTACAGCTATCAACCTTTGTTTAATTCACTAAACACAGTGGATGAGACGATCAACGGTGGCAGTAAACAGCTGATTACTTACCAGTATAAAAACACTGATCCGACACAGGTATCAGGTATTGATTATGCCGGTAAAGGCCATGCTACATTTAGCTATGATGGTGACGGTAATATCACTGCCATGCAGAAAATGACCGCCTCGGGCAAGTTAGTGCCTTACCAGATGAGCTATGACAGTGCGCAGAATTTAACGGATGTCACTATCAATCATCGTGAAAAAATTCACTATACCTATGATGCGTCAGGACAGCAAATTGCAGAAAGTGATACCAACGCTTTCGGAAAAACAACCACACTACAGCAGTATTACAATGGCTCTCTGGCAGAGCAGTCGCTTAACGGGAAATCTCGTTATTATGTAGCCGGAGGAAGTTTTTATGATGGCCGTTACGAGTCGGCTGTTACCGATGGCAAGCAGTTAACAGGCAGTGTCGTTAATGGCAAAGTTCAAGGTGATGATGTGTATATGCCGTATGGTCAGGTAACAGACCTGAATCAGGCTAAAACACTGGCGTTGACTCTGCAAAAAAGCACCCGTGGCTATCAAATGAAAAATACAGACCAAGTGACGGGCTGGCAGTTTTTGGGCAATGGTTATCGTGCTTATGATCCGGCACTGAGACTGTTCACTAAACACGACAATGCCTCTCCGTGGGGAGCCGGTGGCATAAATGCTTACAACTATGCAGGTAATGATCCCATCAATAGTTCTGACCCCACCGGTCACTACACCGAAAATGATGTCAATGACGTTAATAAAACGATGAAAGCGGAAAACAAACAGATTTACGATAACTATCACAAAAGTCAATTGGAAACAATTTTAGCAATTTGTTTCGCGGTGGCAGGACTTTTGATGGCCGTATTGATCCCAGGTCCTGGTGACTTTATAGAGGGCATGGCGCTGGCTGCCTTGGCTAATGTTGCTTTTTTTACGGCAGTAGGTGTAGTAACAACCGTAAGCGAAAAACTTGTAGAAAATGGCGTTTTGGAACAAAAGGGCTATAAGCCATCTCAATCAATTGGTGAGATGATGAGTTCTACTTCGTTCTGGGAAGGTGTTGCTATTGATGCCGGGGCTATGGTCGGTGGCGAGACGGTGGGTCTAGTCATTAAAGGAGTAGGCCGTGCAATTGGAGATGCCCGCTCTGCAGGGAGAGCAGGAGAAGAGGCAGCAGGAGAAGGAGAAGCAGCAGCAGGAGAAGCGGTTGGAGAAGGAGAAGCTGGACAAGGAGCAGGAGAAGCGGTTGGAGAAGGAGAAGCTGCACAAGGAGCAGCAGAACCGGCAGGAGAACCAAGAAATCAAGTAGTAAAATCGATACTAAAAAGAGGGGGAGGAATAGAAGAAGCGACAGATTCTGACACTGCAATAGTAGACTTAGATAATTTAGATATAACCGAAGAGCAGCTAGATAATAACCTACGTTCTGTTCCTGAGAAACACCCCGCCTATGAATCTAATCTTTTTGATCTTGAAAAGGAAGTAAACGTCAAAATCAAGCCTTCTTATGATAAGGATGGAGTATTAATACCTAAAGCGGATAGGGATCCGAGTCAATATAAACCTACATCAGCAATACCGCAAAGTCATACAGTTTTTTCTTTCGAAAAAGATGGAGAGGATTTCGATTGGCCTATTCAGGTCTCATATAACAGAAATAAAGCTCTTAACAAGAAGCAACTTAGTGTAAATAAATTTTTTGAAGAAAATGCACACATATCTTCCGAGCCAAGAGAGAGTGTGAGAGTTACATTTGAAAATTAAAAATTTTAGATTCGTAAAACCAGCCCTTTTAAGAAGTTGGATCAGAGGTAGTGATGTGATTACCAAGGAATATTGACGGTGCCGAGCAGTTCAATATCCAGAAGGTTAGAGTTCGTAGTCTGTGGCATCTGACTAATAAGGTTACTCGTAAGGTGTTATCACACGCTAGCTTGATTAGGTAGTGTCAATAACTCTGTGTATGTTCAGAAAAGGATAGATGAACTGATGGTGTTACGGACAGAGTATTGCAGGCGAAGTGCGTCTGGTACAAAGCCAGTTCGTTTTCTAAGAGAGAAGGTGATGAAAAAATATTATTTGGAACAATTTTTTGTAACGAAACCTAAAAACCGGAGTTGATTCTTTAGTTCGCCTCTCTGATCTCTACGTTCAATAAATTTACTATATCTTATAATATAGTAAAAGCCAACTTAAAGAGATCAGGGATGAATAACAAATTGCAACCTGCTGCAAGAGATACTCAGGCAGATAATAAGAAAATAAAACCTCCTCATCAGCGCCGCAATGTAGCTATCTTTGGTCTGGCAGCTTCTTGGTCAAGCCGTCAAATTAAAAAACTTTTTAGCCTGAAACGGTTTTTCTTTTTTTGGCGAAGACATGAAAATAATAACATCTGCGCCAAAGAGAACGATGTCAGATTTTTATCAAAGTATGAAGTAAGTGTAGTGTCTGATGCAAACCATGAAAACGGTCAACACACAAGTATTCCGGCTGTTTTCAAAAGACAACCGAATCTATCAGGTGCTGCCGATTATGATATGGAGGGTACATCATATAACTACGATTACAAAACCTTTATCAAGCGTATCCAAGAGTTACAGCAACGACAATTTCCAGAGTTTGCTGATAATCCTCTTGAAGGGCTTTGCTCTGGGCTGGCCTCCAGTTATTTGCAGGCAGCACTATTGCATGATGCTGGATCACCCCATCAACCAGTGGAAACACTTATTCGAAGATTTTTTTTAGTGAGCAGGCAGTTTTATGAAGGCTGGTATGTAAATGATGAATGGTTCGATGATTTGAATAAGGCTATAGCGTCTGCTCAAAAATATTACCTCACATATACAAAAAGTAGCAACAATAAATCCACAGTATATGATGATTTTGCCCGCGATCATCCCATGGAATTTGAATTACTTGAAATTTACCCATGGCTACAATTGGTATTACAGTCACAATGTGCATCTTCTGAATTATGCAAAAAGTCATATTTCTCGCAATTACTCGAAACAGGTCTAAATATAACACCATCACTGGAAGCACAAAAGATATCGGGTGCAAACGGCACAACCGATGATTCTCAACCATCTTATATCAGAACAGAATACTGGCCTTTCCCTGACAATATGGATAATGTATACGAGCTGGTAAGAGCATTACCAGAAGGGCACTATAAACTTGAAAGCAAAGATCATGCGATTGCGGTATCAGTTACTCATGATGGTTATATTATCTTTGATCAAAATAGCACCCCCCCCTGCAGAAGAATTAATAAAGATGATTCAGCTCATTTAAAAAAAATCCTGTTCTCGTCTGTTAATTGCAAAAAAACACCCGAAGAGTCATTTAGTATTCATGGTGTTTTCCTCAATACCAGTGAAGGAGAAAAACTTAAGATATTAGTAGAAAAACGATTACAGGAAATTATTGATTCCCTAAATAACGGGGTGAAAAACCAACGCACCTTTCTACATGAACTATTCCAGGCTATTTTTTTCAATAATGAGGCTGCAATAAAGCAGTTGCTTGATAAAATTGATCAGGCTACATGGGATATTAAAGGTGTGAATATCCTGTATTATTGCATTCAGACAGGCCGTGAAAATGTAGCTACCCTGCTTTTAAAGAAAGTTCCCAGCATAACAGAAAGCCAGAAAAGCAAGCTTTATACTAAAGCAATAAAGCATGGATGTTTATCACTTGCAGAACAGATAAAATGACATGATATGTATTAGCTCAGAACAGGAGCCTGTTGATAGTCTATTTTGTTATTTAGTGGCATCTTTTCAACTTTTTATGCAGAAAGCACCACTTAGCAAGGTTGCCTCAATATCATGTTTTTTTGCATTTCCCTGTAAAATCAGAAAGGAGGCTTAACTTTCCCCCCCATTCCCGGTGGCATCAGACCACCAGAACCTCCAGGCATATTATTCATGCCTTTCAGTCCTCGCATCAAGCCTCCAACACCTCGTCCTCCCATTTTTTTCATTAGTTTACTCATATGTTTGTGCTGCTTGAGGAGGCGGTTCATATCTTGAATTTGAGTTCCAGAACCGGCAACAATCCGTTTTTTTCGGGAGCTACTGATGATTTCAGGGTTTTGACGCTCTTTTGGGGTCATTGAGTTTATCAATGCCTCCATTTGCTTGAGCATGCCTTCGCCCATTTGCTGTTGAGTGACTTGCTTCATTTGACTCATGCCGGGAAGTTTATCCATTAAAACTCCAAGACCACCCATGTTTTTCATTTGCAAAAGCTGATCTCTTAAGTCCTCCAAATTGAAAGTTTTACCTTTCTTTAATTTTTTAACCAGCTTGTCGGCCTTCTGTTTATCAATATTTTGTTCGGCCGTTTCAATCAATGTGAGCACATCACCCATTCCCAGAATACGAGAAGCAATACGTTCAGGATGAAAAGCCTCAAGGCCGTCAATTTTTTCTCCGATACCTAAAAATTTAATAGGTTTTTCAGTGATTTTACGTACAGATAAAGCTGCCCCTCCTCTGGCGTCCCCATCTGCTTTTGTTAAAATAACACCAGTAAGAGGTAAAGCATCGTTAAACGCCTTAGCTGTGTTTGCAGCATCTTGACCTGTCATAGCATCAACAACAAATAATGTTTCAATCGGATTAATAGCCTGATGAATTGTTTTAATTTCATCCATCATATCCGTATCAATATGTAAGCGCCCAGCCGTATCAATAATGACCGCATCAACATGCCTTATCTTACCTTTCTCAATAGCTGCTTTAGCAATATCAACAGGTTTTTGATCAGATGTTGAGGAGAAAAATTCTAACTCTGTTTCTTCAGCAAGCATTTCAAGTTGCTTAATTGCTGCCGGACGATAAACATCTGCGCTGGCAACCAGAACTTTTTTCTTTCTGTTTTTCAACCAGCGACCTAGCTTGGCCACGGTGGTTGTTTTACCTACACCCTGTAATCCGACCATTAATATAACCGCTGGGGGCTGACAGTTAAGATTTAGTTCATCATTGTGTTCACCCATCATGCTGATGAGCTCTTTATTAACTACTTTAACGAACATTTGACCAGGGTTAAGACTTCGCTTAACTGCTGTTCCAAGTGCACGTTTACGCACCTTATTTGTAAAGTCCTTGACTACACTGAGGGCTACATCAGCCTCAAGAAGAGCAATTCTTACTTCTCGGAGTGTACTACGAATGTTTTCTTCTGTAAGCTTAGACTTGCCTGTAACGCCTTTTAACGTAGCAGACAAACGTTCGGTCAGATTCTGAAACATCTACCGATCCTTCCATTAAATTGGTTAATGATTGCTGAATATTGCGTCTATTATATCTCTTTTAATGGATTGTGTTGCAATTTTTTTTATTTTAACTGGGTATGTGATGTCCATACAATGAATATTTTGTTACTTAGTATCAGCACCATTATTTTTTACTGCGCTGCTTCTTTTCTTCAGTGGATGAGGATAAAAGGAAAAGCGGCTCCAAGGAAATTGCTATTAACACTCGTGATTTTGGGAGTGATTTTTCATGGTATTTGCCTGATTTACCATATAGATACACCCGAAGGAATAATACTTAATTTTTTCACCGTCGGGTCGCTTTGTGGCTGGGTCGTGGTATTAATAGTATTGTTGAGCAGCTTGAAACGACCACTAGATAATATATATGCCGTGTTACTTCCATGGGCTGCTATTGCTGTGTTATGCGCTTGGCTGTTAAGGGGTCCAAAAGACGGAGTACCTAATCTTACACCGGGTATTATTTTTCATATAATTTTTTCTATCCTAGCTTATAGCACCCTGACCGTTGCGGCACTTCAGGCTTCCTTGCTTGCTTACCAAGAACATAAACTCAAACATCACAACCCAGGAAATATTTTCAGGGCTTTTCCTCCGCTCGAAACCATGGAGCATCTGCTATTTGAATTTATTATAGCTGGAATGATTCTGCTAACCTTATCAATGATTTCAGGCTTTATCTTCTTTACAGATCTTATTCCACATCACGTTCCCCATGAAACTGTTCTCTCTTTTGCTTCCTGGCTAATGTTTGGAATATTACTGACAGGAAGATATTTTAAGGGGTGGCGAAGCCAGTTAGCCATCAGCTGGACGCTGGTCAGTTTTATCTTACTAATGGTTTCATACTTCGGAAGTAAATTGCTAGCTGTTTTTATGTAATACCAAAACCTGTTTCTGAATACTGTTATGAGTATGATTTTATAGCTTTCTGTTTACGTGCGTAGTCATATAGTTTATAAGTACGGTAGTGTACAGTTTACTATGTCTAATGCAAAAATGAACGATTAGCTTATGGTTTTATAGACAGGATATATATTGCAGGCGAAGTGCGACTGGTACAAAGGCAGTTCTTTTTCTGAGATAGAAGGTGCTGGAAAAAGCTTACCTAGAACAATTTTTTACAACTGAGTCGGATAAACAGATGTCATATAAAAACCTGCTTATAACATTAATTAGAAGCAGGTTTTTGTATAATTATTCTGAGAATTATCAGTAAATTCAGAATATAAATACTTATGGTTGCCCATCGGGCTGGTTTTTAACAGGCAACAATAAATCTTTTCTGTCAAGCTTGGCAAGCAATAATAAATTAGCTGCAACGTAAATAGAGGAGTATGTTCCTGCCGCAATACCAATTAATAATGCAAGTGAAAAATTGTGCAGAGCATCTCCCCCTAAAAAGAAAAGAGCTACCAGAACCATGGCAGTAGTTGCTGATGTTGCTACTGTACGACCAAACATTTGTGTTAACGAAATATTCATTATCTCAATGTTACTGCCTTTACGAATTTTTCTAAAATTTTCCCTGATTCTGTCATAAACGACAATTGTGTCGTTCAAAGAGTAACCAATAACAGACAACACAGCAGCCAGCACATTTAAATCAAATTGCAAATGCCAAAAAGAGAAAATACCCAGCACAATGAGAACGTCATGTATGAGAGACAGTAATGCGCCAATCGAAAACTTAAACTGAAACCTAAAGGCAACGTATAAAGTGATTAGCCCGAGAGCCAGCAGTAATCCTAAACCGCCCTGCTCTTTTAATGACTTACCCACTTGAGGACCAATATACTCAATGCGTTTAAGCGTCAATCGACCATTAAAACTCTGCTTCAGAGTATCTGCAACCTGCTGTCCCGACTTGGAATCATTTCCCCGAACACGAATTTGCAGACTTTGTGTTGAACCAATCTGCTGAACAAGAGCATCTTTGTGGCCTGTTTTGGCAAGATCTGAACGTACTTTTTCAACATTAACAGCATCATGAAACTGCAATTCAATCAGAGTTCCACCTGTAAAATCAAGCCCCCAGTTAATCCCTTTTACACCCAGAGAAATAATAGAAAGCACCATTAAGATAGCTGACAACAATGTGGCAGGATGACGCCACATCATATAATTTAATATGCGCTGACTTTTAGGTTTAGTTTGGTTTTCCGCCATGATCATTCCTCAAATCTTTAAGTGCTTCAAACGGCGACTACGCCCATAAGTCAAATTCACCAGTGCTCGGCTAACCATAATAGCGGTAAACATCGATGTTATAATACCTAGCGATAACGTTACTGCGAACCCTTTTACCGAGCCGGTACCCACTGCATACAAAATAACACCAGCTATTAACGTAGTGATATTTGCATCAAATACAGAAACAAAGGCACGATTATATCCCTCAAAAATAGCTTTTTGGGGGGAAGCACCTCTATGATACTCCTCTCTTATTCGCGAATTGATAAGTACATTTGCATCGACAGCCATACCCAACGTCAAAACTATTCCTGCGATGCCTGGCATAGTAAGCGTTGCACCAATAACAGACATCAGCGCCACCAGAATTACAAGATTAAGCAACAGAGCAACATTAGCGATCCACCCAAAACGTCGATAGCAAAGTACCATAAAAATGAGTACCAGTATCAAGCCGATAACTGTCGACTCAATACCCATTCGAATATTATCTTTACCCATGCTTGGACCAATAGTACTTTCTTCAACAAAGTGCATGGGTGCAGCCAGCGCACCTGAACGCATCAATAGTGCCAGTTCAGAAGCTTCGGCAGAAGAGTTCAAACCAGTGATCTGAAAGTTATTACCAAAGACTCCCTGAATGGTTGCAAGACTAATAATACTGTTTTGACTTTTGAAGACAGTTGTAGGTACTTCCGTTACTTTGCCATTCACCACTTTTTTAACCATCTTCGTAATTGGTTTTTGTTCAAGGTAGATAACGGCCATTTGCTTGCCAATATTGGCTCGAGTAGTGTTCAACATCCGCTGCCCACCTTCACTGTCCAGTTTGATGTTAACCACTGGCTCATTATTTTGCTGGTTAAAAGTAAACTGAGCATTCGTTACATGGTTACCGGTCAGAATAATATCCTGTGATAACTTGGCAACCTGAATAGGATTACTTCTAAAAGCCAGTTCTTCAAATGTTCCTGGCGCAGCTCCGTAAGGTGCAGCTAAACGAAACTCAAGATTGGCTGTTTTACCCAAAATCCTTTTTGCCTCTGCCGTATCCTGAACACCAGGTAGTTCAACGACAATATGGTTCGCTCCCTGTCTTTGCACCAAAGGTTCAGAAACTCCCAACTCATTAACTCTGTTTCTAACGGTTGTTAAGTTTTGTTGAATAGCATATTGCTTGATTTCTTTGACGCTTCGTGGTGACATTTGGTAAGAAAATCCAAATTTACCAGAATCATCATCACTTTTGGTAAGCTGAAGTTCCGGGAATTTTTTACGTATTAGGTCATAAGCTTTATCTCTTATATCTGCATTTTGAAATGCGATATTCCTGGCTGATGATTCAACCCTATAGCGTAAGCGTTGCTTTCTTAATAAGGCTTTTATCTCAGAATTTGCCGCGTTCAAACGTGTCTTAACAGCTTTGTTAGTATCAACTTCCATTAAAAAATGGACACCGCCTGACAAGTCCAAACCTAATTTCATAGGACCTGCACCAATCGCTTTTAGCCAGCCAGGCGTTGTGGATGCCAAGTTGAGAGCTACCACATAGTCACTCCCCAAAAGATTACGCACATCACGTTTGGCTTTTAGTTGATCTTCACTGTTTTTTAAACGAACAAGTATGGAACCTTTGTGCAAACTGGTTGATTTAACAGCAATATTATCTGCTTTGAGTGCCTTTTCTGTTTTTTCAAGAACAGTTTTATCCAGTATTTGCGCAGCATCTGAACCTGTAATCTGTATAGCCGGATCATCCGGATAAAGTGTTGGAAGTGCATAAATAACGCTCACAATAATGAGCGTTAAAATTAAGAAATATTTCCATAACGGATAGCGGTTGAGCATGGCTCTAAAGTTTCCCACCAGTCATAAATCTTTGCCGATTAAGGCACCCTTTGACAGCATTCTCGGCTATGCGAGATAAAAAAGGTCAGTTATAATCCCTTTATGCTGGCTACAATTATATATCAACTCAAAAAAAAAACTTTTTTACTTGTATAAAGCTACCGTAATTTATTAAAAACGGTAACCATATTATTACTTACAATATATTACTTTGCGTAAAATTTTCGATCTGAAAATCTTAATCTAAACCTTTGATAGTTCCTTTAGGCAAAGTGGACGCAATTGACGTACGCTGAAAATTAAGTTGCATGTCTGTATTAACCTTAAGCGTAATATAGTCGTCAGATACTTTGGTGACACGACCTAAAAGGCCACCGGAAGTCACTACTTCATCACCTTTTTCAAGCTCATTAATAAGTTGTTTGTGTGCTTTAGCCTTCTTGCTTTGAGGCCGCCAAATTAATAGCCAAAAAATAACAACAAAGCCCGCAACCATCAACAACTGAGCAACCATAGGGGAACCTCCCTGATGTGCTACGGGCGAAGCTTCCGCATATGCTGAGCTAAATAGTTGAAGCATTCTTTTTTACTCCCAATCAATTTTATCCAAAACCAGCAAATTGTACTGCTAGTACTACTACTGTGACAATGGCTTAAGCAAAAAATATTTAAAGAAGACTTAAATGATATGTCGATTATTTTATCACATAATCGACAGGTTACTGTTTTCTAAGATAATAAAATTCATTTACGTATTCACCAAGCCTTTTCTGCTCAATAGCATTCCGTAGCCCACTCATTAAACGTTGATAGTAACGCAAATTGTGAATTGTGTTTAGCATTGACCCCAACATTTCATTACATTTTGCTAAATGGTGCAAATAACCGCAGCTAAAATTTTGGCACGTATAGCAATCGCAATCTGCATCTAACGACTCAGTGCTTTTTTTGTGAATGGCATTTCGTATTTTCACAACACCTTTCGTCGTAAATAAGTGGTTATTGCGTGCATTACGCGTAGGCATCACGCAGTCAAACATATCCACACCTCGACAAACAGCCTCTACGATATCTTCAGGTGTACCTACACCCATCAAATAGCGGGGGTAATGTTCCGGTATCTGTTTTGGTATGTGATTTAAAATTTTCAGCATATCTTCTTTAGATTCACCTACTGATAATCCACCGATAGCATAGCCATCAAATCCTATGTTCAGAAGACCTTCTAGCGACTTGTCTCTTAAATCTTCAAATGTTCCTCCCTGTATAATACCAAATAAGGCACTAGGGCTGTCTGCATGCGCCTGACGGCTCCGTTTTGCCCAGCGCAACGAAAGCGCCATAGATGATTCAGCTTCTACATATGTTGCACCACCTTGTGTGCACTCATCAAAAATCATGACAATATCAGAACCGAGGTCACGCTGAACCTTCATAGATGATTCAGGACTCATAAAAACTTTTTCACCATCTACCGGTGAGCGAAAAGATACACCTTCTTCTGTGATCTTGCGAAGAGCCCCCAGACTAAACACCTGAAAACCACCCGAGTCTGTCAGAATCGGACCCTTCCAGTTGTTAAAATCGTGTAAAGTTCCGTGCGCTTTAATTACTTCAGTACCGGGACGCAACATGAGATGAAATGTATTACCCAAAATAATCTCAGCTCCAATAGCCTTAATATCTTTGGGTAGCATCCCCTTAACTGTGCCGTAAGTTCCTACAGGCATAAAACAAGGTGTTTCCACAGTACCTCTTGGAAAGGTTAAACGCCCCCGCCTTGCAAGAGCATCCTGTCCCAGTTTTTCAAATTGCATAAAACATTCATCACGCATGATTAAAGTTCTCATTTTTTTAAAGAGGTGCCGCTCTTACTCAGTAACATGGCATCACCATAACTGAAAAAACGATAATTTTTTTCGATAGCCTGTGCATAAGCATCCTGAATAAAAGACTGACCGGAAAATGCAGACACAAGCATAAGTAGTGTGGACTGTGGTAAATGAAAATTGGTAATCAGCAAGTCAACACTTTGAAACTCATAGCCTGGGTATATAAAAATATTCGTTTCGCCCTGAAAAGGCTGAATATCACCACTTTTGCTCGCTGTTTCAAGGCAACGTACAGAGGTAGTTCCCACCGCTACAATGCGCCTGCCACTGGCCTTTGTTTTTCGTACCAACTCACAGACTTCTTGTGAAACTTCTAAATATTCCGAATGCATGTGATGATCTTCAACCCTGTTTACCCGCACTGGCTGAAAGGTACCTGCACCTACATGCAACGTTACAAACGCAGTATTAATACCTTTAGCCTTTAATTTATTAAGTAATGGCTGGTCAAAGTGAAGACCTGCAGTTGGTGCCGCCACCGCACCTTCTCTTTTCGCATAGACGGTCTGGTATCTCTCTTTATCTTCTGCTTCATCTTCTCGTTCAATGTAAGGAGGTAAAGGCACATGACCATACTGATTCAATAAAGACAGTACGGTTTCATTATTTCGGAATGCCAGCATGAACAACTCACCCTGGCGACCTGTCACCTCTGCTTCTATATGTTCTTCAAGCAACAACATAGTGCCCGGTTTTGGCGATTTTCCAGAACGAACATGAGCCAGAACATGGTGTTCATTCTTAACACGCTCTACCAGCACCTCCACTTTTCCACCGGTAGACTTGCGCCCAAACAACCTGGCTGGTATCACTCGTGTGTTGTTCATCACCAGCAAATCACCCGGTTGAAGATAACTCTGGATGTCCGTGAAAACATGATGCCTGATCTTACCACTTAAACCATCAAGACTAAGTAACCGGCTAGACGTTCTTTCAGGAGTTGGATAATGGGAAATTAATGCTTCCGGAAGTTCAAAATCAAAGTCTTTTACCAACATATTGCTGTTAACATCACCAATTAAAAAAGATGAGTAGAATACGCTAAAATTAAACACTTGTCAGGTCTGTATTACTTCGGTGATCATTTATGATTATCGATATCTTAACAACTATGATCAATGCTTATAGTTAGAAGGGGGTGCAAAAAGAACTTTTAGTCGTTTTTTCCAGCCAATATTTTTTTTTATGGCATCAGAAAACATATCAATCCATTCGATGAAACTGACTTTGACAGGGTTAAAGCTATTAACGGGCCGGGACACACCGTATCGTACTGTTTCCCTTTCTGGCACGAATGTCCCAAACAATCTATCCCAGATTATAAATATACCGGCAAAGTTTCGATCAATGTATTGGTGATTAATCCCATGATGTACACGGTGATGTGATGGCGTATTCAGGATTAATTCAAACCAGCCGAGCTTTTTAACAATTTGCGTATGAGGAAAAAACTGATAACCAAGATTTATGAGTACAGATAAAATCACCCAGTGCGGGTCAAAACCAATGATGACCAAGGGTATCCAAAAAAGCCACATACCAGCTACCGGATACATCAAACTTTGTCTGAAGGCCACCGTAAAATTCATATTTTTTGAACTGTGATGAACAACATGAGCTGCCCACATCCAGCGAATTTTGTGACTGGCTCTGTGAAACCAATAGTATAAAAAGTCCTGAGTTACAATCAGCAATAAGATTGTTCCTGTTGTCATATTAATATCGAACATTCGCCAACTGAAAAGGCTTAAATAAAGATGGGAAATTAGTATTCCGGTAAGGGCATCTGTCACCAGATACAGTCCCGCAAGTGTAAAATTACAAATCACTTCTGCGATGCAGTATTGTGCATTGCTCTGCAGTTTTTTGCGCCTGATACCCCAAAAGTACTCTACGAACATGCAAATAAAAAACACCGGTGATAATACTAAAAGCAGTATCTGGGGCTGACGAATCAAAATGCTGATATTCATGCACACCACCCTTTATCACTGTATCTGTATCCGTTCTGTATTACGTTTTTCTAATCAACAGTCTAGTCTTTTTTAAACTTCTCCTCCTGCAGTGTGGCTAAATTTCCTGTCTGATATTTTTTATAGCCATTGCATTGATTACAACAGCTCACTTATCTTCTTGTTTATCTACTTCTTCTGGTCGATGTTCTGGTAGCCCAGCATTTTCAATTTCAATGACATCATTGCCATGTTGAACTGGTTGAACTAGGGATCCCTTTTTCAACGAATAAGCGATAGCTGTCGCTGGTTTGTTTTCATCCGGATACATATTAATACGAATCCCCACATCAGGAAATCCATTTTTTGAATAATTAACCGGCGAAAGGCTCAATGCTTGTAAAGCTTTTTCTGAGGCCTCAACTTTCCTTGTGCAGATTTGAAGTTGTTTTTTAAGCTCTTCACTTTGTGGCTGGTTTTGTTTTATCTGATTTAACGACTCAATAGTCGCTTTCTTTACTTTTTTGTATCCAGTATCAGAAAAGTGAGAATGATCTGGAATGAGTTGATGCCTTTTACCACCAATGACCATATATATTTTAAACGGTGCAATTTTAGCTAACTTTTCGTCATTCAAGCATTTTTCAATATAAGGTTTATTCTCCTGCAGCCAGCAATTGATACGAGACTGTTGCAGTGCCTGAAGATCTTTTTTATAGACATTGGTTGCTCTGAGTTGTTCCGGTGTTAGTGATTCCTGCTTGGTTGTTATACCGGAAGCATTTGCCTGCTTAACGTTTCGCTTCAGTATATTCGAGCCTACATGCTCGGTTGCTGATTTTTTGGGAATCTGCGAAGTCACTTCAGGCTTTGACTTATCCATTTTCTTACCGCTATCTTCAAAAGCTGGAGCCGGAGTAGATGATGGTAAAGGAGGTATTGACTCAGACATTTTTGATTTCCTGTATTATTTTTTTATCATCGGTAATGAAAAATATACATAGCTGATATAAGCCTAATTCAGTTCACTATCGATGTTCAAGAACAGCAATGTGTTTTTTATAAAGCCAAGAGTTACAATCACAGCTATTCAGACAACTCTCTAAAACAGGCTCCGTTGCAAAAAATTGTTTAAGATAAGATCTTTCTAACGCCTTCTCTCTCAGAAAATGAACTGGCTTTATACCAGACACACTTCACTTCAAAAATCCTATCCGTAATACCATAAATCCATCTGTACCTTTCTGAACATATGCATGACGTCAAATCATTTAAGGGTGGCATAGGTCGTACGCTTTAACGTACAGCTAGAAGAATAATATTGGACTAATATATAACATAACAAGCAGTTAGAAGCAGGTTTTTGTGTTACTCTGTAGCACTTTCAATATTAAATTTTAGCGTTGCAGGTGCCAGACCAAACTCTTCCTCACATTTAATTTTAGATGCATTTAACAACAGTTTTATCTGTGCACAATGATGGATGGCATGCTGGTGCACAAAGAGCAACTCCCTCTCAACGCTTGTCTTAATATTTACCGCAATATGATTGTTTTTTCCGTCGATACAAGCATTTAATAGTAAAGGCTGGCTGGTGTTCTTCTGACTTAGAAGGCTTAGGGTGTCTTTTATGAGGGTTATTTTTTTGACTGCAATAAGCTGGTTAATTTCGCAGGTACGGTCTCTTTCTCTGATGTCATAGATGACAGTACCTGAAGATAATGACTTCAAAAATATATCGTAGTGTTCAATGATATGCCTTACATGTGCGCCTGTCCCGCTGACCACCTGTACTTGTCTGTATTGATCTGGAGAAAGTCCTTGTACGACTGATAATAACTGTGAGAGACATTGATGGTTAGCTTCCACCAGTTTTGTGATGTTAGTCATATTTTTGGCCAAATAATCAAGGGCTGGTAAAATGATACTGACAACTTTAAGATGTATATGATTATATAAAAAATAGATGTTTAATGAAGGAGTTATTTATGCCTGGTTTCAGTGTCGTTGCCATTGTTTTGTTGATTATTGTTGCAGTATTAATTTTAACGGGAGTTAAAATCATTCCACAGGGCTATTCCTACACGGTAGAACGGTTTGGTCGGTTCACACGTTTGTTGCCACCAGGTTTGCATATATTAGTTCCTTTCATTGATCGTATTGGTTTCAAGCAAAACATGATGGAGCAAGTACTGGACGTCCCTCCACAAATGGTAATATCTGCAGATAATGCGCAGGTAACTACAGATGCTGTTTGTTTTTATCAGGTGCAAAATGCTACAAAAGCATCTTATGAAATTACAAACCTTAGAGTTGCAATGAAAAATCTGGTAATGACAAACATTCGTGCCGTATTGGGCTCTATGGAGCTTGATGACATGTTATCAAACCGAGATAAAATCAATTTATTGTTGCTAGAAAAAGTCGATGAAGCCACTGACCCTTGGGGAGTTAAAGTCACTCGTATCGAAATCAGAGATATTACCCCTCCACAAGATCTGATTACATCAATGGGCAGACAGATGAAAGCAGAGCGTGATAAACGTGCAGCGATACTTGAAGCAGAAGGGGAAAGAGCCGCAGCTATTAAAGTAGCAGAGGGTAAAAAACAATCTCAAATTCTACAGGCAGAAGGGGAGCTAGAGGCTGCACGTCGTCAGGCAGAAGCAAGAGAACGACTGGCACAAGCAGAAGCACAAGCTACTGAGTTTGTCTCCGATGCCATTGCAAAAGGTGATGCAAGAGCCATTAATTATTTTGTTGCACAAAAGTACACTGATGCATTAAAAGAAGTAGCTGGGTCAAATAACAGCAAAGTCATTATGATGCCACTGGAAGCATCGAACCTCATTGGTTCAATCGCGGGTATTAAAGAATTATTTGATACCGTAAAGTCAAAAAACAATTAATTTAACTGAAAGGATAGAGCATTATGGATACCATCATCTTCCACCCTTGGTACTGGCTGGTTTTATGTCTGATGTTGATTGGTATCGAGTCTTTGGGCGCTGGTGGTTTTTTACTCGGTGGTGCCTTTGCAGGCTTTATCATGGCATTAGTTTCATGGCTTAAAGAAGGTATTTCATGGGAGATGCAAGTTGTTGTATTTTGTCTTTTAGCCATCATTTTCACTCTGGCTTACTGTCTTATCTTTAAACGCTTTAACCAGAAAAGCGACAGCCCAATAATTAATGATAGAGCAGCACAACTTCGTGGCAGAACTATTATAATTACTGAAGATTTGCCCTTGGGTAGTGGAAAAACGCAAATTGGGGACACACTATGGAAAGTAAAAAGTGATCAACCATTAGAAAAAGGAGATGCTGTAATTATTTCAGGTTGTGAAGGGACGTTATTGCTTATTAAAAAGATTAAATAACCAATAAAAAAACAGTCGCAAACTAAACATCATGATTGTGCTACAGAACTAGACAGGCTGAATTAAACTATCAAGTGCAACAGGCTAATTTCGAATGATGAGTCAACTGTCAGCAGATAAACAAGATATTTAAGAAACTGTTAAAAAAACTGAAAGTTTTTCGCATTAAGTACTGGTTTACCAACAACCATGCCAGCTATGTACATTGCTCGCCTACTGAAAACCATACGGTTAGTTAACGATATATCCAAGTCATGGAACATAGCAATCTGAATCTGAGAGTCAGGATCAAACGCCTGACAAGGAAAGTAATTTGCTTTTCATAACTGCCAGAAATACATGATAAAGCGATCGAGACTTGCATTGATCAACATTAATGTTAGGGTAACTGCAAGCTGGAGACACTGCCCAGAAAAGTAATTCTATAAGATGTTAGAAGCAGGTTTTTGTATTATTCATAATACGCCATTATTCTGACATTTTTGTAAGTATGTCAAGTGAAGTAATTTCCATCCTGAATATAGCTCACACTTAGCTCACAAACTGTTGGCTTTTTGTCTGTCGGTGACAACAAACCTCAAACGCACAACCTCTCTTGCTTACACTCAATATACCGTACTTTTATGAGGTAAGAAGTATCATGAAAAGTGTTGTAACGGATAACAACAGAGAGAATTTATCAGAATCGGTGGCGCGGCTACCTGCATCTGGCATATTTACCACGCCAATACACCTGCTAATGGTGGCGGGCATATTATTTAGTGCTTCGCTGAATGCAGGGGCTGCTACCCAGGGCAAATTGTATCCAGAATCAAGTGGTTCCATAGGTATAAGGTTAACTATTCCTGACCGACTTGAGGTTGACCCCTTAAGCGATGGTAGCCACCTACAGTCTGAAAACAGTCTAAATACTCTATCAGGCTCGTCAGAGCTGCAAAAATTTATATGTGTTCAGGGTACAGGAATTGAGCATTATAGTGTCTCCGTCTCTGGTAATAACGGTGATCTTATTCTGAGCAGTGATGACCATGCAGATATCCCATACCAAGTTACATGGAACCATGAGGGTCAGAAAGTGATTATACCGGCCGGAGATAATGAAGACAGACTTATTATTAAAACAGATGAACGTTGTGATGCCCCGTCCAGTGTCAAAATAGAGATTTCCAACCAGCAGGCCATGGAAAAAGGTTCGTTTAATGGAGCAACTATTTTGAACATTGGTGTTGAGTGATACCAACACCTGTCTAACTACTGTTATGAGCGTGCTTTTATGACTGGCTGTTGAAGCAATACTTATGACAGTTTTTGACTCATCGTCTTCCATGAGCATTATCTTTTAGTTCTATAACATGAACAAAAGATAACTCATAAAAGACATAGAAAATAAGACTCTAAAAGCAATATCCAACGTAAATAAACCACAACACCCAGTCAGATCTAAAATCCTTAAATATTATCTGGAATTATGTCTTTTTCATCCAACAACTTTTTCAATAAAGCTTTTGACGAAAAGTACCCATGCATTCCAAGGGCTACACCCACCGTCCCCCAATACAATACTTAGAATGTTAAAGAGATCCATGACTTTCTCGCCAGCTGCTAACGTATGCTTTGTTGAATAATCGGTCGGCCTTTGCAAAACATGTATACAAGACATTTTAATTTTAATATTATGTCAAAAATAAAAACAGCAGAAAAATGAGAATAATAATGAATCAAAAGGTGAATTTCGGATCTGTCTTTCATTATTTACTACTGGTGATTTGTGGTACAGGCATGTTTGTAAATACTCAGGCAAGCATGGTCCTTGATAAAATGATCGTTTACTTCAACGCTAATCAAAGATATCAGGATATAGTGGTAACCAATCCTGACAAAGAGCCCTTGTATCTGAAAACCAGTGTCGTTGAAGTGCTCAAACCAGGCACTCCTAAAGAAAAAAGAATGGTTATTACAGATCCGATTAAAATGACTATGTTAGCCTCTCCTCATAAGGTTGTTATTCCTCCAAATCAGAGCAAAACTATTCGATTGGTTAATCTTAATGAGCCGTTGAACAGAGAAAAAGTTTATCGAGTTAACTTTACACCAGTAATAGGTAAAATAAAGGCGACAAAAACTGCTGTAAAAATTTTAATAGGTTATCAGGCATTAGTGTTTGTCAGACCAGAAAAGGGGTTTATTCAAGTGAGTAGTAAGCCGTCCGTAAAAAAAATCACTTTTATTAATACAGGTGATGTAAATGTATTACTTCGAAATGGAAAATATTGCCCTAAAGGTACAAAGAAAAATAAGTGTTTGGAGTTGAAGACAGATAGTAATCGTTTGTATGCTGGTCAAAGTTGGACTGTGAAGTTACCTCCAGAAGCGAAAAAAAATGGTGCAATAAATTTTGGTCTTTATGATGGAAAGCGCGAACATGACGAAAGATTTTCACTGTCTGGCAAAACGATTTCAAACCTTATTGGGGTGGGCTGAATATCATTGGGAAATTTGTTGGTAGCAAGAGCTGTGAATAGTAAGAGAAATGAAAATCAGATATTTTTTTTGTTTGCCACACTATTACGCAGATATACTGGAACAGTTTGCTCAGCAGAAACAGCTTTTCCCTCACTGAATAAAGGCTCTGCAAGTTTTGCAACTTCTTTAGCATGAGGAAGTGCTTCAGGATAAATATTGTGACAATTCACTAAAAAGCGCTCGTAAAACTGGCAGCCTGTTCCAATACCTGTCAGTTCTTTTGAATCAGGAATAAATGATACACACTCAGGTCTTGTTACCTGTTCAGGTGATACAGCAGTTGCGGTTTTGGAGTTTTCGCCTTGTTTAAATCTGGCCCAATACACTTCATCCATTCTGGCATCAATAGTTGCAAGAATATCTTTTGCCTGATACTTATCAATGGCCTGTTGAGCAAGCACTGAGAGGGTTGAAACGGGAATAACCGGTTTATCCAGTGCAAAAGCTAATCCCTGCGTGATTGCCGTTGCAATACGAACACCGGTAAAAGCCCCAGGACCACATCCAAATGCAATCGCATCAATGGTTGTTTTTGTGACCCCCGTATTTGCTAATAACTGGTCAATCATAGACAATACTTTCTGGCTGTGTTGCCTTGGCATTACACCGTAGATTTCAGTCAGGCTGCCTTGATACAACAAAGCAACAGAACAGGCTTCTGTTGCAGTTTCTATAGCAAGGATCGTGTTCATTGCCTTATCGCTGTCAAAACAGACTCAGAAATTAATTCAACAGAACCAACTCCTGAAATTTTATGATAGCGGATTAAATGTGATGTCTCTTCAATATGCTGATAAAACTCAGTGAGCGGCTTGGTTTGTTGATGATATACTTCAAGACGCTTACGAACAGTGATCTCTTTATCATCCTTGCGCTGAACCAAAGGTTCCATGGTTACATCATCGGTATCAGAAACCTTGGGCGGATTGTAAACAATGTGATAAATTCTTCCACTGGCAGGATGTATTCGACGACCACTTATACGCCTGATAATTTCTTCATCGGGAACGTCTATCTCAACAACATGCTCAATATTAATGCCATGTGCCACAAGTGCTTGGGCCTGTGGAATAGTGCGGGGAAATCCATCGAGCAAAAAGCCGTTGGCGCAATCGGGTTCTGCAATCCGCTCTTTTACTAGCGCCATCATAATGTCATCAGAGACAAGTTCGCCACTATCTATAATTGATTTTACTTTAAGTCCCAACGAGGTCTCTGCTTTAATTGCCGCACGCAACATATCACCGGTTGATATTTGAGAAACTCCAAAGCTTTTAGTAATCACCTGCGCTTGTGTGCCTTTGCCTGCTCCTGGCGCACCCAAAAGGATAATTCGCATAACTATATTCTACTCCGCAAGATATTTCTACTCCGCAAGATATTTCTACTCCGCAAGATATTTTGACCGCTTATCACTTAAGAAATCCATAAAAACAGCAAGACTACACAGCTTCATAAAATAACTCAATAGAAAAGCAAACATTTATTTTGTCGTGATGCTTTTGTTTTGTCACTGATTTTATTAGAATGTCCAATCGCTTTCTTTGTGAAAGGAAACTTTTTTAGGTGATGTAGATTATTTTTTATGGATGCGCTATTTGTCAAGCAACTCACCACACTGGATTTTTCATACCTTTGTCCGAAAAGGGGACTGATCGGTGAGACTTGGATCGTCGATGTTACCTTATCGGGTAGACTCAATAGTGAAGGTATGGTTTTTGATTTTGCTCATGTCAAAAAACTACTTAAGCAAGAAGCTGACAGATTTGCTGACCATAAACTGTTAGTGCCAACGCAATCAGAATTTATCAGCCATTCATCAGAAAATGAACAAACTAAAGTAGTGATGAATTCGACGAAAATAGGAAAAATTATTTGCCAAGCACCGGCTGATGCGATTAATTTACTACCCGTTGCTCATATTTCTACAGATAGTTTGCTTCCCTGGCTTATTAAACATTTAAAGCAGTTTATTCCGGATAATGTGTGCAAAATTGAGCTAGCACTATATCCTGAAGCAATTAGCGGAGCCTACTATCATTACAGTCATGGTTTAAAAAAACATTCCGGTGATTGTCAGCGTATTGCTCACGGACACCGTTCCCAACTAGAAGTATACATTAACAATAAGCGTTCAGCAGAAGCAGAAAAGCGCTGGGCAGAACGATGGAAAGATATTTATCTTGCGACATCTGATGACAAAAAAGAAACATTCACCTGTAACCAAAATGAATACCTAACCTTTGCCTATGAAGCAAACCAGGGACAATTCAGTCTAACCCTGCCAGCGAACCACTGTTATGTTATTGATACCGATACTACCGTTGAATTACTGACAAGACATGCGGTTCAAACGATGAAAGACTGGTATCCTGAATCTACCATCAAAGTCATGTTGTACGAAGGTGTTGATAAAGGTGCGGTAAGTTCGTCATAAAAACATAACTAACAGAGCTATTTCTTGTTGCAGTCATTGAAATAATCTGAAAAAAATAATAAGAAAAACTTTACCTATACGTATTTTCACTTATAATACCGCCTGTCTCTTGGTTTGTTAAGATGTAGAAAAAAATAATCTGAATTTGAACAATAAAGAAAATAATGTAAAAAAGTCTCAAAAATGTCTTGGCTAATATTTCAGGCAGGGTATGATGAAAATGTAACTTCTTTTACAATTAAAATAAGATGAACAAAAAAAATAATAGTGGCCGTATAACAAATGTAAATAAAAATAGTGAGTGATTATAGAGCGTGCGCAAACCTCCAATAAATAAGCTTATCGGATTTCAAAGTGCCACTCTTTGTGTGCTGTGCTTGTGTGTCTGGCTGATAAGTGGAGAGACTGCGTTTTACTCTGCATTATTAGGTGTATCACTGGTGATTGTTCCGCAGACATTTTTTGCAAAACGTGTTTTCAGTTATCGGGGGGCAAAGTATGCAAAAGAGATCATTCATAGCTTTTATATTAGCGAAGCTATTAAAATAGTAATGACAATGGTAGGTTTTACTGTCATTTTTGTGCTGGTTCATCCATTAGATAATTTCTTTTTTCTCATGCTGTTTATTATTGGGCAATTGTTGTCCTCGTTCTATCCGGTCATTTTTAAAAACTGGTCTGCTTCAAAAACAGCGTAATAAAATAGAAAAGAATACTGTGTTTATAACAAGTCAAATAAATAAAAAGTAACAGGACACAATAAACAATACGGGCAAATCCAGATTATGGCTAATAGCGCATCGGGTTATATTATTCATCACTTAAGTCATTTAACTTATGGCTGCCTGCCTGCTGGGTTTCAACGGGAAGATGGAACAATATTATCTCAATCTATCTGCACCATTGCCAACAATGCCCAAGAGGCAAAGGCAATGGGTTTTTGGGCGCTTCAATTAGACACCTTGTTCTGGTCATTAGTAACGGGTATTGTTTTTATTTCATTATTTGCTTATGTTGCAAGGCGTATGACAGCTGGTGTTCCAAAAGGATGGCAAAATTTTGTTGAAATGGCTGTAGAGTTCGTTGACAAAAACGTGAAAGATACATTCCATGGCAAAAGCGAGTTAATAGCACCATTAGCACTGACCATTTTTATGTGGATATTTTTAATGAATTTACTTGACCTGATACCCGTAGACTGGATTCCTGGTCTGGCTAAACTGGCAGGTATTCCATACATGCGTATCGTCCCTTCAACAGACCCGAATATTACCATTGGAATGTCACTTACTGTATTTGTATTAATTATCGCTTATACTATTAAAGCAAGAGGCTTTGCTGGATTTTTGGGTACTCTTACCCTGCATCCGTTTAAGCATAAAAACATGATAGTTCAGGGGTTGTTAATACCCATCAACCTCGTTCTTGAGTCTATAACGCTACTGGCAAAGCCCATATCACTGGCTTTACGTTTGTTCGGGAACCTGTACGCCGGCGAACTGATTTTTATATTGATTGCATTAATTGGATACTACCAGTTACCTTTACACTTTACTTGGGCAATTTTTCATATTTTGGTCATTGTATTACAAGCATTTATTTTCATGATGCTGACCATTGTTTACATGAGTATGGCGCAAGATTCTCATTAAAAGACAGGCATTAAAAATTAAAACTGAAAAAAAGAAATGAACTTATAGTCAATAAAAAAAGAGGAGAAAGTTATGTCGCTGGTAGTTGGACTAACTGCGATTGCAGTGGCCTTAATGATTGGTCTTGCTGCATTGGGAACAGCAATTGGTTTTGCCCTTTTGGGTGGTAAGTTCCTTGAGGGTGTTGCAAGACAGCCGGAAATTGCACCTATGCTTCAGGTTAAAATGTTTATTGTTGCAGGTCTTCTTGATGCTGTATCCATGATTGGTGTAGGTATTGCATTATTTTTCACTTTTGCAAACCCTTTCGTTTCCCTTGTTTCTTAGCGACAGAGATTGCAGATATATTTGAGTATTAACGTGTACTCATAGAAGCATTCTGGGTGATTTTGTGGAGAGTGAAAGCGTATGAATATTAATGCTACGTTAATCGGTCAAAGCATTGCGTTTATCATTTTTATTTGGTTCTGCATGAAATTTGTGTGGCCTCCTATTATCAAGGCACTGGAAGAAAGAAAAAAGAAAATTGCAGACGGATTGGCCTATGCAGAAAAAGCAGATAAAAAGTTAGCGCAAGCCAGAGAAAAAGCTGATGAATACGTCAGATTAGCTCAGGAGCAGGCTCGGACCATTGTGGATATAGCAAACCAGAAATCTACGACAATTATCGATCAAGCAAGAGAGCATGCACAAAATGAAGCAAGAAAAATAAAAAATACTGCTCAGCAAGAAGTCGCACACGAAATTCTAAGGGCAAAAGAAACTTTGCGAAAACAAGTGGGAGCTTTGGTTGTTGCTGGCGCATCCCAGATTATAAGTGAAAGTATTGACGAAACCAAAAACAAAAAGCTGGTCGAAAAGCTGGCTGCTGAACTGTGATATAAGGTTGGAACCATGTCTTATGAAACATTAGCAAGACCTTACGCAAAAGCGGTTTTTGATCACGCTGTTTCTGGTAAAAATCTGGACAGTTGGGAGCAAATGCTAACTATTTTGAGTGAATTGACAACACAAAAAAAAGTGTGCGAAATGTTGTCAGCTCCTGACCTGACAGCCTCTCAAAAGATTTCTAATATGGTGTATTTGGCGGGAGATATACTGGAATCAGGGGGAAAAAATTTATTGCATATTTTATCTTTGAATCAGCGACTATTGTTACTACCCTGGATAAAAAAACATTATTCTCTGTTGAGATCTGAGTACGAACAGACTCAGGAAGTTGTTGTTTATACGGCTTATGATTTTGATAGTCCGCTGAAAGAAGTGCTGGCAAATAAGTTAAAACAGCGATTTGGTAAGAGCATAACAATAAAATCCATTATTGATTTTTCATTAATTGGTGGTGTAAAAGTGTGTGCTGGCAACTGGGTTTATGATGATTCATTAAAAGCTCGGCTAAGCAAATTAGCTCGGGCAATAACTTTGTGATTTTTTGGGGCAGGTGATGCAGCAACAACTAAATCCTTCTGAAATTAGTCGTATTATAAAAGATCGTATAGATCATCTTGACTTAAAACCAGAAATAAAAAACCAGGGCACTATTGTCAATCTGTCTGATGGTATAGTCAGAATATATGGTCTGGCTGATGCCATGTATGGCGAAATGCTTGAATTCGAGAATGGCATTTACGGCATGGCATTAAACCTTGAAAAAGATTCTGTAGGTGCAGTAGTTCTGGGAAACTACAAAGGTTTGTCTGAGGGACAAACTGTGTGTTGCACAAATAAAATACTTGAAGTACCTGTAGGACCTGAATTACTTGGGCGAGTCGTTAATGCACTAGGTCAGCCTGTGGATGGCAAGGGAGAAACAGGCACATCAAAAACAGCGCCTGTTGAACAGGTTGCTCCTGGCGTTATTTCCCGCCAGTCCGTAGACCAGCCATTACAAACAGGTTACAAAGCCGTGGATTCAATGGTACCTGTCGGTCGAGGTCAACGGGAATTAATTATTGGTGACAGACAAACAGGTAAAACCGCTCTGGCAATTGATACCATTATTAATCAGAAAAATTCAGGTATTAAGTGTATTTATGTAGCGATTGGACAAAAGCAATCCTCTATTGCCAGCACGGTCAGAAAGCTGGAAGAGCATGATGCCATGGATCACACTATTGTAGTGGTTGCAAGTGCTGCAGAGGCAGCTTCCCTGCAATACCTTTCCGCATTTACCGGTTGCACCATGGGAGAATATTTTCGTGACCGAGGCGAAGATGCGCTCATTATTTACGATGACCTGACAAAACAAGCGTGGGCTTACCGCCAAATGTCTCTGCTTCTCAAGCGTCCTCCTGGTCGTGAGGCTTATCCTGGTGATATCTTTTATCTTCACTCCCGATTGCTAGAACGTGCAGCAAGAGTGAACGCTGATTATGTTGAAAAGAAAACTGGTGGAGAAGTTAACGGTAAAACCGGATCATTAACAGCCTTACCTGTTATTGAAACTCAGGCAGGCGATGTTTCCGCTTTCGTACCTACCAATGTTATCTCTATTACCGACGGACAAATATTTTTGGAAACAGATTTATTTAATGCAGGCATTCGGCCAGCGATGAACGCAGGCATTTCAGTTTCTCGGGTAGGTGGTGCTGCACAAACAAAGGTGATTAAAAAGGTTGGTGGTGGCATTCGTCTTGCATTGGCACAATACCGTGAACTGGCAGCATTTGCACAGTTTTCATCTGATCTGGATGACACCACACGCAAACAGCTTGAGCATGGTCAGCGTGTCACTGAAGTGATGAAGCAGGGACAATATAAGCCTCTATCTGTGGGAGAGATGGCCACCATATTATTTGCAGTAGATAGTGGTGCTATGGAAGATATAACGCTTAATAAAATAACCGACTTTGAATGTGCGTTGCTTTCATATATGAAGAGTGATTGTCGTGAGTTGCTGGATAAAATAAACAACTCTGGTGACTTTAACGATGAAATAAAAGCATCGTTAACTGAAGCGATGAACACATTTAAACAGACTCATACTTGGTAAAGAGAGGGTTGCCAGTATGTCCCGGGCAAAAGAAATTCGAACAAAAATAGGTAGCATTAAAAGTACGCAGAAAATCACTAAAGCTATGGAAATGGTAGCTGCGTCCAAAATGCGTAAAGCTCAGAAGGCAATGGAGCGATCAAGACCTTATGCTGATCGTATTCGACAGATGGTGGGTCATATAGCCAATGCATCTTCAGAGCATAGTCACTGCTACATGCAGGAAAGAAAAGTAAAACGGGTTGGTTTTATTGTTATTTCCACCGACAGGGGACTCTGTGGGGGTTTGAATATCAATCTGTTTAAAAAAACAACACAGGAAATGAAAAAATGGAAAGAGAAAGGTATTGAAACACACCTTTGTCTGTTCGGTAACAAAGCTATTGCATTTTTTAAGCGTTTGGGTGGAAATGTTATGGTCACAAAAGCTCACCTTGGTGACTCCCCGTCAGTCAAAGACTTAATTGGAGGGGTGAGAGTTATGCTCACAGCATATGAAAACGGAGATATTGATCAGCTCTTTGTGATTTACAACCGCTTTCTCAATACCATGAGCCAGACACCAGTGACACAGCAATTGTTACCTTTAGAACCTGTTAGTAGCGAATCATTAGGAAAGTATTGGGATTATATTTATGAACCTGATGCAGAGCAGCTACTCAATGGCCTTCTGGTGCGATATATTGAGTCCCAAGTTTACCAATCTGTTATTGATAATCAGGCGTGTGAGCAGGCAGCAAGAATGGTGGCTATGAAGAGCGCCACAGACAATGCTGGTAATTTAATGGATGAATTGCAGTTGGTATATAACAAAGCAAGGCAAGCTACAATTACGCAAGAAATTTCAGAAATTGTAGGCGGTGCCAGTGCTGTATAAGAAAAAAATTGTGTTTGAACAGTATTGAATAGTAACAGAATAAACATAATAGTTAGCCTGAGGGTATTTATATGAGCAGTGGCCAGATAACACAAATTATTGGTGCCATCATTGATGTGGAATTTGAACGGGAAAGCCTGCCATCCATTTATGATGCATTGAAAGTTGAGTCAGCAGACGGTAATTACTCTTTAACACTTGAAGTGCAACAACAGTTAGGAGATGGTACTGTCAGGGCTATTGCTATGGGTTCATCTGAGGGTCTGTCACGGGGAATGAAAGTCATTAATACCGGAGCGTCTATCAATGTACCGGTAGGGAAAGAAACTCTTGGCAGAATTATGGATGTGTTAGGTAATCCAATTGATGAAAAAGGTGATATTGGTGAAAAAATAACGTTGCCTATTCATCGTGAGCCACCTTCATTTTCTGACCAAGCTATCACACAAGAGGTGTTAGAAACCGGCATTAAAGTAATTGACCTGATTTGCCCATTTGCAAAAGGGGGGAAAGTAGGATTATTTGGTGGTGCAGGTGTCGGTAAAACCGTCAACATGATGGAGTTGATTCGTAATATAGCTATTGAGCACTCTGGTTACTCAGTATTTGCTGGTGTGGGCGAACGAACAAGAGAGGGCAATGATTTTTATCACGAAATGAAAGAGTCTGACGTGTTAGATAAAGTTTCACTTGTCTACGGGCAGATGAATGAACCTCCAGGTAATCGCCTGAGAGTGGCATTAACCGGCCTAACTATGTCGGAACATTTTCGTGACGAAGGACGGGATGTGCTGTTGTTTATTGATAATATTTATCGGTATACACTCGCAGGAACAGAGGTATCTGCATTACTGGGACGAATGCCATCTGCGGTGGGTTATCAGCCAACACTTGCCGAAGAAATGGGGATTTTACAGGAAAGGATTACATCGACACGAACTGGTTCGATTACTTCAATACAAGCCGTTTATGTGCCGGCGGATGACCTGACAGATCCTTCACCTGCTACTACATTTTCTCACCTTGATGCAACAGTAGTATTGAGCCGAGATATTGCAGCAAAAGGCATTTATCCGGCGGCAGATCCGCTGGATTCAACTTCCAGACAGCTTGACCCTCTCATTATTGGTCAGGAACATTATGATACTGCACGTGGTGTTCAATCCGTACTTCAGCGTTATAAAGAGTTAAAAGATATTATTGCCATTTTGGGAATGGACGAATTGTCTGAAGATGATAAAAAGGCGGTAACCCGAGCACGTAAAATAGAACGTTTTTTATCACAACCTTTTTTTGTTGCAGAAGTATTTACAGGAAGCCCTGGAAAGTACGTACCATTAACAGAGACTATTCGTGGCTTTAAAGGCATATTGTCTGGTGAATATGATCATCTACCAGAACAGGCTTTTTATATGGTGGGGACTATTAATGAAGTAGTAGAAAAAGCTAAAACATTATAATATTCATAATAATACCGTTAACAGCCGATACCAGATTTGATTTTAAAGGTATATAAAATGACTAAAACCATAACATGTGACATTGTCAGCGCTGAAGAAGAACTTTTTTCCGGAAAAATTACCTGGCTGTCGGTTATGGGTTCACAAGGCGAGTTAGGAATCAAACCCGGACATGCTCCACTACTTACAGCAATCACCCCAGGACCTGTTCATTTATATGGGGTGGATGGCAAAGAAGAAATTTTTTATCTTTCTGGTGGTTACATCGAAGTACTACCAAAAGAAATAAAGATTTTGGCAGATACGGCCATGCGTGCTGATGATCTTGATGAAGCAGCAGCAAAAGAGGCTAAGCAGCAGGCTGCGAAAGATTTACTCACTCAACAAGGTGAATTTAACTATGGTCAGGCTGCGGCTCAGTTAGCAGAAGCTGCTGCACAGCTAAGAACATTACGGGCAATAAGAAAATTGAAGTAATTACCAGATAATTACACCAAAACCTGTTTCTAACTAGGGCGTATTGCAAACCAAAAAAATATCTTAAAAACAAAATATCAACTTAATTTTATATAATGAATTATCAATAAGTAACAGTTGGAATTTATAGATGCTTGTCAGATATTTTATTTCAATTTACAACGGTTCTAACTACTGTTATGGGCATTCTTTTATGCCTTGCTGTCAAAAGGGAAGTGGCGAAACAGCTAGCAACTCATAACAGCAATGACCAAAAAAGTAGCGCAATAAAAAGTTAAACGCAGGTTTTGGTATTACTGTTCATCTCAGGTTTTTGGCTGTTAATTGAGTTCAAACCTGTTGTTGTCAGTTATGATGCGCACAGGTTTGTGTGAAAAATGAGGTGAAGTTAATACCTGTTGTCGAGGCGTCTACCACACAAGCTCCACTTCTTGCATTAGTACAAAGCGCTCCTGAATAAGAGCACCAATAGCACCTTCCACCATTTTTCATAGTCAGGTAATTTTTCGCATTGAAATGCCATGTTTGTCCCACATCCATTTTAATATACTGCCCTATACAGTTTTTTTTAGACCCATCCCAGTGGTTATTTTTCATACCATTGCAAACATATATGTTGCAAAAAGACATGTTCGTGTATCTTTCCGCATAAACGTAACAGCAGGTTGATGCAATTAATGAAAACAAAAGGCTATATATAAATGATTGCATTATTAGTATTTTTTCTTATATATTTATTTTATTAAAAAAATATTAAATAAAAAAAAGATATTGACTAAAAATTATATGTATTTATATAATCATTTTGCCTGTTATTTAAGGTGACAGTTAAAAGTAGACTTGAATTTATCATAAGTAAAATAAAATTTTGGGTTGAAGATAATGAAAAAACAAATCATGGCTGTTCTGTTCTCTGGTGTAGCAACATTAACAGCTCACGCAACAAACTTCACAAACAACAGTAACGATGTAAGAGGTGCGGAAGCCCACTATCAGGTAACCGTCAATGGCAATGAACTACACTTCAATTTACCTGGTGCCTCGGTTACTGATATTGGTGCCGGTGTATCAGCAAATGGGGACGTTACAGGTCTTGCAACAGCAGGCATTCAGAGTACTGAAAATTATGATGTTAAGCTCACCGCAGGTAAAGGAGATATGGGAAAATCAGTTACTCAAGTTAGTGGTACTCCAATGAAAGGGCTAGGTCTCTATGAGGGGCAAGGCATGAACGATTTAGGTGCTGTATTAGTTAATATGAAGCTTTTGCAGTCAGATGATACTGTCATTCCTGTAACATTAGCTACAGCTTCTAATGAAGGTTGTGAAGTAAATAACAACATTGTATCTTTTTCAGGCTCTGGCCCTTCATGCACACTTCAATTTACAGGAGCGGATATAAAAACAATAGATACTCAAAGCGGAGCCCAGCAGGGTAAAGTAAATTATACCGTCGCAACAGCTGTAGATGCCGGAGCCGGACACAGATACTCAAACCAGATAAATTATACTATTGCCCTAGCTTCAATTTAAACTCACGATAAGGTGCTGTCAGAACTTATTTTTGATTGCACCTTTTTTATTTAAAGATAACTATTTCTCTTGAAATATTTCCTCATCAGGAATGATAATGAAAAAAAACCTGTATTACTGTATTCAAGTTGCGGTATTAGCTCTATTGTTTTTTCACTCTTATACCTTTGCAGCATCATATCAGTTGAAACCCATGATGTTGCTGTATGGAAAAAAAAATCAGGCTGGAAATAACTCCTCAAACACTAAGGTATTAACCATAAGTAATAACGACTCACATACACTGTATTTGTCTCTGTCAGTCAAGAAGATTCTAAACCCCGGATTAAAAAATGAAACGATTGAGGAACAACTAAAAAGCAACCCGAAGGCATTCGGCTTGATGCTAAATAATAATAAACTGATCATTCCACCACATCAGCAGAGAACTGTTGTCGTGCTTTCTCTGAACAATTCTCAAAAGTTGAAAAAAAATATTGTCTATCAAATTATTACAACCCCAATGCAGTCTGAAAAATTTATTGCACCTAAAAATACTAAAGTAAGTGGCGGTGTAAATTTTATATTACAATATGCTGTGAGGGTGTTTATTCAGCCAAATAAAATTAACGACACAGTAAAATTTAAGAAGTTTGAAAATCATGTCAGATTAACTAATACAGGAAACTCTTTTAATTCAGTCTCCAATCTTTATAATTGTCCTGTGGCTGTTTCAGCAGAACAGGTTGATTTTAGCTATCAAAATGAGCGCTATGAAGACATCAATAAAAAATTACACTGCAAAAAATTGAATGGAGCTTCTTTTATTTATCCTGAACAATCACTTAGCTATACTATACCAAAAAAAAACAAGCTGGTATTAATAATGTATGATCAGGGAAAACATCAGGCTAAAGTATTTAAAAACACTAAGGTGTAGCTACATCTCCTAGATTATTAGCTGAATAATGTTTTTCTTTGCTGTTTGTGTCGTTTGTTTTTCTAAATGTTGTAAACAATCAATACTCTTATGGTATAAGTTAGTTTTTTGCGTGCTTCTTATTTATGTATGCACGTCTCACTCTGAATGGATTATATCTGATACACCCCCAGTGGGTTTTGCCGATACTCAGTCAGGTATGAATGTTACCATTTATTTTCAGGGAGTACCCATTGGTCATGCTTATGTAATTACCAAAAACGGTAACATGACACTCTCTCAACTTACTCCACTTGATTTAAAAAAATACGGGCTTATTCCAAAGTATATAGCACAGGTTATCAATTCACTCTCGACACCGGATACACCTGCTAATGAACATGTTCTTTGCAAAAATCCTAAAAGCCTCACACTTACCTACAAGGATATATGCCAACCAATTGCAACAAAAACAATCTTTTTGGTTCTAAATCCAAATAACGAACATCTTTACATCATTGTTAACCCTCACTGGATAGATACAAGGCTCAGTAATAGCCGGCAAGTGCTACCAGACTCAACTTCAGGTTTTTCCTATTATATGGGTAACCATCTTGATTATTCCATTTTTAAATCAAATAAAAGTGATGTAAATAAGGTGTTAAATCTGAATCAGAACTATGGTATTAGCGTTGGTAATACGTCATTTCACGGGAGTATTTATGCTAACTGGCAAAATAAATATAGCAGTCAGTGGGGGTTGAATCAGTTCTATGGAGTAACACATCAACAAGGACGTTATTATCAGGGGGGAATGATTAACTTTCCTCCTGTCAGTAATATAATTCAGCAAAATATGCTAGGGTTTCTTGTTGGCTCAGACCGACAAACTGTAAATATAGATGCGTCTCAGGGTACACCTGTCATCTTGAGTATTTCATCACCATCTAAGGTCATTATTCGCAACAAAAAAACAACACAAATACTCTATGTGGCTACATTATTTCCTGGTATACAACAGATTAACACTTCTCGCTTTATTCCCGGCATTTATCCCATATCGATTAGTGTGACAGATACCAGTGGCAAAACTACCAAAACAAACCGCCTATATATAAAAAATACAGCCATTCCACTATTAGGGCATCCAACCTATGACATTGGAATTGGATACCCATTATCACAAAAAGCAGAAAAACTGGGTTTTTTTAATGTTTCAGGCTACGACTTTTCACACCTTTCTCTTTTTGCTTCTACGAATATAGCAACCGGTTATCGTGGTGCAATCACTTTAGGCGCTTTTACATTGAAAAAATCTGCTGTTGCTAGTGTCATGGAAACATTATATGGCAGGCACTACCTTATAACAGCCAGCACGGCTGTCTCTTCAAAAAGATCATTTGGCATTGGAGGTACACTAACTGTTCCAATGAATGAAAATGCTAGTTTTTATACTCAGCTATTTAAAACATGGGAAGGGAATGATCACTATTTTTCTAATCAATATCAGCTCAACAGCTCTGCGCAGTTTTCATGGGAATGGAAATCCATTCTTCTTTCATCTTCAGCTGGCATTGTATTAACGCAGGAAAACAAACCATTACCAGCTTATTCGGTGAATATATCGCGTAACTGGAGTTATCAAATCGATAGTCAGTCATATGCCACACTCCATTTAAGTGTGGGTAAAAACAGCGAACAAGGCACCTTTGCTATGCTAACGTTTAGTATTAATTATTTAAACGGCTTAAACCAACTACAGCTTCAGATAGCAACGTCAACAGACAATCTTACAACTGGTCATTCAGGTTTTACCCTTACTCCTTTGGTTTTTGGTAAAACCGGTTATACAAATGCGGATAAACAACTATTGTTAAGTAGCAATCTCGCAGCTGATCATGGATTACAAACTAATACATCTCTTAATTACAACAGTAATGCCTTTAGTTCAGTTAATTCAGTAAGCACGACCCCAGCTTCGAAAAGCATGACTTCATCTTTTGATGTTGGTGTAGCAGGTAATAGCCATATGATTTCTATGGCCAGTTTTAATCAGCATAATGATTTTTCCGGTGTTGTTATTCGTGTAAATGCATCTACAACGGTCAATTATCATATTATGATCAATGGTGTAGATTATGGGGAAGGAGTTACCAATCATAACAATTTCATTACACTACCAGCTTTTCAGACTTATACAATATCAGTGGTACCAATGTCAGTATCTTATACGCTACCTGAAAAAAATTATACAACTACTCTCTATCCCGGAAACATTGACAGTATCAAAATCAACCTTACCCGCAAAGTGATCGTGGTGACAGATCTCTTGGACACTAAAAGAAATCCAGTGAAAGGGGCTACATTCATTAACAGGCTTGGAGAATTTGCAAGCACCGACGATCAGGGGTATATCCAGTTTTCTGCGCTATCAGACCAAAAATCTGTTACTTTTAATTTAAAGGAAAATCGTAAGTGCAAAGTCACTCTACCTGATTTTGGAACTCAGGTGTTTTATTACTCAAAACAAATGATTTGCGAACCAATACACTCTTCTGATCTATAGTACCGATAAGGGTAGACCAGAATACATGTTCGCCTCCGATTTAAATCAGACATATTAGGTTTGAGCCTTTAATTTTCATTGGAAAGATGTTTATTGATCATTTTTTGGGAATACAACAAAGAAAAGGGAGTGCTTTTTTTTGGGTAAAACATCAAGTATTCTGCATGTATCATCCGAGAGAAGATTGGTTCTTTTTGGTATCGGTTGTCCATAAACACTATCTTCATTGCGATAAAAGAGTTTACCAGTAAGGCTGTGCGAGCGTTTTTCCTTTATAAGAATATCTTTGATGGCTTGTTCTATAGTCGTTAGTCCATTGATATTGAATTTGGTTTGACGCTTTGAAAACCAAGTGGCAACCAGTGTTACTTTGTAACATGAACGTAGTAGGGAGTCGGAAATTGCTGTAGCAAAGCGTGAATGAGTCAGTCGCAGATTTTTTACTGTTTCGTAATCCAGGTATCCACTTTTTGCCAGTAAGTATGCAATGACAGGATTATTAATTAGTAAGCGTGTACTGTAACTGTTGTCCTCCACCTCAAGATGAGATTGTTCATATTGACTAAAGTGATCTTGCTTTTGACGCTTGGCCGGTGGAATATCTGATTCTGATTTTGTATTGTTTTCAGAGTTATTATCCGCGCAGACCTCCAATGATCGTTTTGCAGATTTTGTATTGCCACCTAAAGCAAGCTCTGACGTTGAGTTTAACTTTACCTGTTGTATAAAGCGACAGGACATTTCTTTGTTGGTGGGGTGATCTGGATTAGAGAACCTATGACCATCGTTATAGTTAGGCCTGACAGACGGCTTTATTATACTTCTACCTTGAGTATCATCTGGTTTTTCTGGTGCTACAAACTCAAAAAAATTTGATTTTTCTTTGGCAAAGTTTAAGTGGTTCATTAACTGTTTAGCCTTTTAGTCTAAATTAATGTATATATTTCAGACCATGATCAGACTATATTTGTTTACAAGATTGTGTTGTTTTTAACAACATAATGTATCAAATTACTAACAAATATGAATTATTGGCACTACCGATTTTTGGTGGTAACTTAAAATTCATAGTGTTTAATATACGTTCCAACGATCTTTTCGTACAGACCCTCTAATCTCAAAACATATAGTTTTTCTGACCAGCCTTTTAATCTGTATTCTCAGATTTAAATTAGGATACTCAATTTTCTACGTGTAATGCTTCCCCACAATATGTCTTTCTTTAGGAAGCAATCGCTCATAGCCACCCCAACCATCAGTAAACTGAAGCTAGATATTAAAACGATTCAAAAGACTGACCAGTTTTTTGCCTGACTCATCGGTACGACGACCAAAGACATAAGGCATAGCCCAATTCACTACATATGAATTACTACAAATCACACATGCGTATCTACCCATACACAAGCTATAGTTCATTCGCTCTTTTTATCACTTGTATGAACCATTTAGGGGCCAAAATTCCGTCAGTCCAGTCACTATCACCTTCCGGACTGTCTTCTCTGCCATGACTATCTCTCATTGTCATCTCTTCAGCAGCTTTTTGATATTTGTGGAAATTTTCTGGGGTAATATTAAAACCAAACAAAGAAAGACCCTGTGATTCACTCTCCTGAACTGGTGTTGATTCCCTGCTATCGATACTTCGCACTCTAGGCCTTTTTGTGGCTATACGTTGTTCATGATCAGCAATAGCTATGCTTAACTCTTTGGCCAACTGAGCAGGATCTAGGCATGATGATTGCTCAGTATTTTTTTGTGTACCTTGTCTTGAACGCGCAAAGCGTGTCTGGCTCCGTTTTATTTTGTTTGCTTCTGAGCTTTCAGGTTTTGATTGTTGAGATGAAATATTGCCGCTCTTTACTAACTTTAATTGCCTACGTTTTACTGAGGTGACACGCACCCCTTTACTATTTTTCGAGTCTGAAACTTGTTTCTTATTTGTTCTATTTTGCTCTCTTTCCTGACGAAGTTTTTCTTGGTTTTTATTTCGTTGACGCTGTTGATTTTTCGTTAACTTCAATTTTTCATCTGTACCAGAAGACAAGGCTAAATCGTCACTCATGGAGTCTGCTTCTGATGGTGTGTCACTATGGCGTTGAAAGACTCGATTGCACTCATTAAACTGCCTTGATTCAGTTAGCACCTTTCTCAAATCATCGTCACCAGCCTGATGCTCAATTGATGGATCAATTTTTTCAGGAAGATGTCTTTGATTCGCAGGCCGAAGGCGATTCAAACCATTTTTTAACATTTCTGTTGTTAAGACACTTGGCGATGATGATTGTTTTTCCTCAGACATTGGCGGTTCTAATGATATTGGTGGAGCCTTTTTTGGAACAACCTGATACTGATATTGTTCATCCACATGTGTTTGATCTGGCTTAGAACATGACTCAATTTTTGTTTGATCCTGCTCATATTGCTCCGTTTCTTTTTCCTGTTGCTGTTGTTGTTCTTGTTGTTTCTGTTCTTGTTGCTTCTGTTCTTGTTGTTTCTGTTCTTGTTGTTTCTGTTCTTGTTGCTTCTGTTCTTGTTGCTTCTGTTCTTGTTGTTTCTGTTCCTGTTGCTTCTGTTCTTGTTGTTTCTGTTCCTGTTGTTTCTGTTCCTGTTGTTTCTGTTCTTGTTGTTTCTGTTCCTGTTGTTTCTGTTCTTGTTGTTTCTGTTCCTGTTGTTTCTGTTCCTGTTGTTTCTGTTCTTGTTGTTTCTGTTCTTGTTGTTTCTGTTCTTGTTGTTTCTGTTCTTGTTGTTTCTGTTCTTGTTGCTTCTGTTCTTGTTGCTTCTGTTCTTGTTGTTGCTGTTCTTGTTGTTTCTGTTCTTGTTGTTTCTGTTCTTGTTGTTGTTCCAGATCCTCCCTAAATTTCCCCGATTGCGTTTTTTGTTTTTCCAATTGCTCTGATTGTTTTTGATCGTCGCCTGAGGTATCAAAAAATTTAACTTGTGAACTCAATGGCAAAACTGGCACTTTCTTTTTTAAATCAAGTACGATGCCGTATTCTCTTTCAGAAAGTTTATATAAGCCTCCAGAAAATGTTTTTTGCCTAGGGAGCCAACTAAATTTTGTCTGGTAACTGAAACTCTGATTAAAGTCATAAACAAATCGAATAAAAAGATCAGTATTATTTTTACGACTATGATTTTTATATGTTTTTATTAATACAAAGTTAACCAATGGAACCGGCTTATATTCAATACTGTAAGCTATACCCTTTGGGGATTTAGTATACTTTTTATCATGGTGTAAATTCACTGCCTCCCCTTTCCAGTGAAAGTAACGTGTGCCCAAAACCAGCTGTGGGTAAGCAGGTAATGTAATTTTTAACATCGCATCAAGCCCGTTTGCCGTTTTTTCGTAATGCATATGCTCTGTTTTAGACAATTTCCAACTACTCATTCCTTGGTAAAAGTTGGCTGTAAAGTCAACATAAGGTACCGAAAATTCAACACCTTCACTTATTCGTTTGTTTTTTCCTTTTACATCGTAATCATAAAAGACATTTCCACCCCATAAAAAGTTCTCACTGGCATTGGTTTTGCGAAATCCTAACCCTGCATTATAAGTCATACGTTTATTAACGTAAGTTATGCTGGGGGTTAAGTACAACAAACTTAATCTGCTACTGTCTCCGGTAATGGGAATAAGAGTATGTATATGGCCGTCATGCTTTTTCTTTGAATTAAACAGTTCAGCGGAAATATCTATTTTTCTTATAAACGGTGCTGAAAAATTATTTTCGGCATACATATCATCTGAAAAGTCTGATACCGCCTGTTTTTTTTTTGCTTCTTCATCACTCACACTTTCAGAACAACTAACTTCACTGGCAGATAGAGCCAGCAAGCTGAAACTTAAAAAACAAAAACCGTATATCAGTCTTTCCAACAACATATTCTACCCTTGGGGACAACGTTAAGCCTGTTTAACTTTTGTTTATTAGCTGATGTTTCATTAAAAGGGCGAGAAATTAATTCCAGCCCTTAATTTTGCATAAAAAAATATCGTCATCTTTGCCAGAAAAACTACGCAAAACTGATTAATCACAATCTTTCAACCAATCATGGATTGTAGAAATTGATTCAGGGTGTTTTTTGATGAATTTACCAGCAAAACGTCCTGCTTTTTTAATCGCATTATTTTGAGGAGCAGATTCTAGTTTTTTTTGATTAAAGGGATTACTAACTTTGCCCTTCCCGCTAATGACTGATTCACCATTTTCATTAGTAGTAAATATTTTTGTATTATTATCTTGATTGAAAGCTACAGTAGTAGATAAGACTTCAGCAACGGACAGGTTATGTATCATTGGGTTATCTTTACTTCCATGGTAACTGCACTTGTATTTATAGGGGTAATCACTTTTGGTATCATTAGTTGTATCTGAATCATCCTCTCTCAAACCAGGATACTTCTCAATAAGACATAAGCTTTCTTTATTCCTTTTCCTTGTAATGCGTCGGTGTTGATTTTTTCCTTCAGCCATACCTTTTGTCATTAAATCTTCGTATTTATCATCGGTGGTTAATTTCTTATCATTGGGTAATGTTTTATCGCGAGTGACTGGCGAATGCTCACGAGTTGTTTCAACAGACTTTTCCCTTAGAGTAGCTAAATCTCGATGCTCACTGGTAAAACTATTAGCTCCAATATCCACTGGTGCATCATTGATTGTTGACTGTTTAAGCACATCATTTAGCTTTTGACGAAGTTGTGAGAAGGTTTGTTCATTCTCTGCCTGCCCTTGATTACTGGTTTGGTCCTCTGTTGTTTGTCTTATAAATGATGTGGATGAATCCTCTATACCTCTTTCGTTAAACTCAGGCTCTCCTGAAATGTCTTGATTCACTTGTTTTGCTAAGAATTCACTTGGCTCAGTCTTATCATGATCATGAGCGTTTAGAACTTCCCATTCTTCTATATTATTAAAATTATTCAGGTTATATAATTCATCCGGATCATTCGGATCATTCGGATCATTCGGATCATTCGGATCATTCGGATCATTCGGATCATTCGGATCATTCGGATCATTCGGATCATTCAGGTCATTCGGATTACTCGGATTATTTGTATTACTTGGATCAGTTATAGACTCTCCTGGTCGTAGAACAGAAGAAGCTGGTGAAACTTTGTCTTGTGTGCTCAGTACAACACCGTATTTACGCTCTACACGGCTAAACATACTTTGTGAAAGAGAATAAGCCTGTGGAACTGCACTAAATTTAATCTGATCACTTATTGAACGACTAAAGTCATAAATAAAGTTAAGAGCTAATGATGTGTCACCTTTTCTGCCCCTTTGTTCTTTGGATTGCTGTAGGGCAAAACTTACGAGTGGAATAGGTCTGTATTCTGCAGCATATTCATAGCCATTAGGTGAATTGGTGTATTTTTTATTACCATACAGATCAATTCCTTTACCTTTCCATGAAAAGTAGCCGGCAGAAAAAGATACTTGTGGATAAAAGGGTAATTGCACTTTTAATCGGATATCATAACCACTGGCTGGCTTTTCATTTTTGGTTTTATCTGTCCGAGATGTATGTGACTGACTTAACCCCTGATAAATATTGCCGGAAATACTTACATATGCCACGCCAAATTCAACACCCTCGCTTAAACGACGATTACCACCTTTGCTATCATAATCCATAAAGATATTAGTGCCTAAAAAAAACTCATTCTGATGATCAAAGTGACGATAGCCTGCACCTAAGTTATAAGTAAAGCGCCTGTTATAATAGGTTAAACTCGGTGAAATAAAAGCTATATCATTTTGATCATAACTTAAAGGAACAATTATGCGAATATAGCCGTTTTTTGTTTTTTCTTTAGTGGTATAGAGATCTGTTGTTAACTCAAGGCTTTTAAGTATAGTGTTTTCCTGTTTATCAAACCAATCAGAATCATAAGTCTCCAGTCTTTGATTTCGTCTGACATCAGATTTACATTCAGAATCGGTATCAAATTCCTGTGCTCTGGAACCGTCACAAAGAACTATACCCAGGCAGACAGAACATGCTACAGATAGTTTTAGTTTCATTTAAACGCTTCTCCCAAAACATATACTCAGAGAGTAATCAACAATCTCAGATAAGAGTTATAGCTAGAGAGGATAGACGATTTTTTAATACTTAAAAGTGAATACCACTAAAAAATACAATTCACTTTAAGTATTATAATTTTTTTTTAATTAAAACTACTTAATTTTTAATCGTCAAAATCATTATTATTGTCTGTGTTAGAGTCGTCTTTTTCTTGGCGGGTACGATCTATCATGTTATTCACAAGAGGTGAGGAAAAATTGAATCCACCAGCTTTTAGTTCTTTATTTTTAGGTGCTGCTTGCTGCCGGACATTTTTAAGTCCGGATTTGTCAAATACTTCTATCTCTGAAAGCAATGCATTGCGCCCGGTTTTTACTTTTTGATCTTTCTCTTGTACTTTATTTTCCTGTGATGTTTTTTCCAAACCTTCATTAGTATCATTATTGTCGTTTATATTTTTTTTAGCTTTTAACTGATCAGCTTTAGCTGATTGTGAATCATTAGACGGTGATAATGACCCAGCTTCTTCATCGGCAACAGCTTTACGAATTTTATTTAATCTAGACGTTAAATCTTCATTAAAACTATTTTTAACATTAGTTTTTGGGTGTTGCTTAACTTCCATTTGTTGAGCTTTGTTCGGTTTACGCCCAGAACGCCTTAAAATTTCTTGCTGTAACTGTTGCTCTGTTGGTTTAACTAAATTGCTTGGCTGTTGTTTAGTCGTGTTTTTTGGCGCTGAATCAACAGATTTTGAAAAGCCTTCCCCTGAGTGAGTACCTTTTATCGGTGGTGGTGGAGGAACCACTGTTGGAGGTGCGACAGGCTTATTCATTACTGGTAACCCAGATGGCGAAAGTTTGCTATCAGATGCTACAGCTGATTGTTCAATTTTAGCTTGTGGTATTTTAGGTGATGAAGTAACTGGTGGGCGTGTTGGTTTAGGGGGGCGCAAAGGTTTAATATCTCCGCTTTTGAAATCAGTATGTACAGGAGATTCCATTGTTTTTTTACTTCTAAACTTTTCTTTCAACCTGTTTTTTTGCTCATCAGATAATTTTGATATATCAATACTACCTACACCCGCTGTTTTTGTATCAGGTTTTGACAGCGCTTGTTGCTCCTGCTGATATTCGGAGGTCTTTTTATGAGATGGCTGAGGTATATTGCCATAGTTTAATGGTAATTTCGGTAGTGGCGGTCTTGGTGGTGGTTGCTTTTTTGCCGCACTTTTTATCTGCTCCTGATATTTTGTTTTTTTTGAGGACTTTTTTTTAGTTTTCGACATAACAGATGATTCTGCATCGGTAGTGATCTTTTCTTTCTGGGAAATCTGCTTTTTTTTATCTTTAGAAGATTTCGAGATAACCTGTTCTGTGTTTTTTTCAGTATGTTGAAATGACTTTTTCCTACTTCGCCACAGTGAAACAAGCTTATTTTGTTTTTTGTTTTTTTTCCGCTGCCCCGCTTCAGGCTGAATTTGCGATTGATTTTTAGCCTTTTGTTTTGATTTTTTAGGTTTGTTTTTCACTACAGGCTCAGCAACAGGTGGTGTATAAGCTTGCTGAGCTGGTGTTGTATAATTTTGCGGTATCGTATATGCCTGTATAGGCTCTCCCTGATAAAAACTACTATTTAACTGACCAAATTGATTAAAATTGAGCGTAACACCTGAATTAAACTGAAAATTAAAAGCACCCTGTACATTGTACGACTGAACATGCTGGGGATAAGGCGGAGTTACTTGAGCAGAAGAACTCAGATAAGTCACACGAACTATCATCGGTGCCACACTTCTCTGCCCTACAGGGGTATACCTGATTACTTTGACACCTGAGTACTGATCCTGTGGTATCTGACTGGAAACTGACGAAACCACCCCAACATTTCTCGCATTAACCTTACCATGGTGTTGGTTGGGTTGTTGCAATACTGGTGGGGCAACATGACTGCTACCTGAAAAATTCCCTATTCGACCATCCATAGTCTAATCCTTTACATATTATTCGAAAAACAAATCCATTTGATCGTTTTTCGCCCATTTGGGTTTAATGTTTAAATACTATTATGTTAATGATAGCTATAAACACTTTTTGCTGAAAAAAATGATACTCTAACAAAAAAACCATACAGATAAAGTGCTTCCAACATTTTTTTCACGACTCTGAGCATAAAAACTTCTCACAAAAGCAAAAAGTTACCCAGTTATTTATCGCTAACAAAAAATCATCAAAGCACATATGCAAGCAACAAAGAATACATATCACTATTACAATGCATCTTTTTGATTTTCTGGTGATGCTTTTTCAAAAGGTGGTAAAGAAAGGCAGTAATCATAGATCGACTGAATATGCGGATACGGTTTAAGGCTTACGCTAAAACGTAAGGCATTATACACTTGAGGTATCAAGCATACATCCGCTAGCGTTGGTTTATCCCCTATGCAGAATTTCTTACCTTCCAGCTGCTTTTCTATTGCCTGAAATCCTTCCTGTATCCAATGCTGGTACCAAAGCAGTTTTTTTTCTGTCTCAACACCAAAGTTTTGTTTTAGATATTTTAATACCCGCAAATTATCAAGCGGGTGAATGTCACACGCCACGATATTTGCGATAGTCCTTGTTTTAGCTCGGTTAATAGGGTCAGCCGGCAACAAAGAAACTTCTGTGTACATTTCTTCCAACCATTCTAAAATAGCCATTGACTGAAAAATCTTCTTGCCTGATGATAGTTCAAGCACCGGAACTAACCCCTGTGGGTTTATTTCTAGCCACTTAGAAGTTCTCTGATGACCTTTTAACAAATTAACTGAATACGATTTATACGCCAGCCCTTTGAGATTCAGTGCAATTCTTAAGCGATATGCGGCTGATGAACGATAATAACCATAAAGTTTCATTGTCATCCTCCTCAGAAAATCTCTTTCTGAGACGGCTTTTGACACATCACATGATCAATCGCACCAAAAATGGAGCCACCTTTTTTATCAAACATTTCAATACGAACTCGGTCACCAAAGCTCATAAAAGGTGTTTTAGCTTTGCCTGTTTCGATAATTTCAATCATTCGCTTTTCAGCCAGACAGCAAGAACCACTACACTCATTACGATTTGAAATAGTGCCGGAGCCAAGCAATGTACCGGCAGTTAGCGGGCGACTTTTCGCAGCATGAGCAATCAGCTGTGAAAAATTAAAGTTCATGTCCGTGCCACAGTCTGGATGACCATATTCTCTGTCATTTAAATGCACATGTAGTGGCAGATGAATTTTGCTGTCTTGCCAAGCATCTCCGAGTTCATCAGGCGTTACTGCAATAGCCGTATAAGCTGAAGGAGGCTTACTCTGAATAAAACCAAACCCTTTACTTAACTCTTTAGGAATCAAGTTTCTCAACGATACATCATTAACCAGCGTCAACAGTTTAATATGATTTTTAGCGCTGTCAGATGAAATACCCGGCGCTACATCGTCAGTAATGACAACCACTTCTGCTTCAAAATCAATACCCCACTCCTCTGACGTAAGGTAAACATTATCTTTGGGACCCAATAAATCACTGGAAACCCCTTGATACATAAGTGGATCGGTCAGAAACTCCGGAGGCATTTTTGCTCCTCTGGCCTTTCTGACCAACTCTACATGATAAAGATATGCACTACCGTCCAGCCATTGATATGCACGTGGCAAAGGTGCGCAGCACTGCGATTCTTCAAATGCAAAAACTTTTGATTCGTTACCTCCATTTAAACGTTCATAAACAGCTTGCAACTTTTCAGCTGTTTTATCCCAGTGATCAATGGCGTATTGCATGGTTTTTGCAATATCTGGAACGTCTGTTGCACTTGAAAGATCTTTAGATACGACTACTAAACGACCATCACGACCAGCCTTCAACGAAGCGAGTTTCACTGTATTTTACTCCTTTCCCGGTGATTTCCAGGAATTAACATATTGTCTTTCTTCTACTTTTGATAACCATAGCGTCGCTTCCAAAGGGCGACGAACATCAATCATTACCGCCACTTCATTTGTCTCAAGAGCAGGGTTAGTCATGCTTTTCTTCAAAGCTTTCGGGTGAGGACCGTGAGTAAAGCCACTTGGATGGAATGTCAGCATACCTTTTTCAATGTGATCTCGGCTAAAAAAGTTTCCTTCATGATAAAAAATCACTTCATCATAATCATCATTATTATGAAAAAATGGTACCTTTAATGCACCCGGATCTGTTTCGATCGGACGAGGGCAAAAAGTGCACACAACAAAACCACTACCAACAAAAGTGGTGTGTACGGAGGGAGGAAGATGGTAACGATGAGAGGTCAAAGGCCGGATATCACGCCAGTTTAACCTATAGACCGTATTATTGCCGTGCCAACCAATTGCATCCAGAGGGTTGTACGGATAAGTAACTGTACTGATTTTACCCAATCGCTTGACATGAATCTGCCAGGCATTTTCATCTTGCTGTGCCTTGAAAGCATTGTCTATACGCGGATAATCTAGCACAGCCGGATCAAAAATTGCATGTGCCCCTAAAATACCTTTGTCGGGTAGTTGATAAGCATTGCCATGGTTTTCTATTACCAATAAGGTACAGAGCGATTCTGTCTCAATACGCCAACACGTTCCTCGTGGAATCAGCAGATAATCACCTTTAACAAAAGTCAAGTGACCATAATCACAGAAAAACTCACCATTACCTTCATGAACAAACAATAAATCATCGCCATCACTGTTTCTGACTAAATCTTTCATCGGACTGTTTAGATTCCAGTAACGGATGGCTATATCGTTATTTTGCAATATCGGAGGCAATTCCCATAACAGTTGCTCAGAAGTGTCCAGCTCAAACAACCGATATGCCCTTGGTCTTAAGTCGCCCTGCCAATCCACCCAAGATGTTGGAGGATGTTTATGCAACATATGCGTTGCAGGTCCAAAAAATCCTTCGCGTCCTATCTCACGCTCATACATTCCATCCGGAATATCACAATGCGCCTGACGATTGTATTCTCCTTCCTGCACAGGCAGATTTATCCATTGATGCTTACTCATAGTGATACCCTGAGAAAATATATAACCTGTAACCAAGTAATCTGAAAAACAACTCTGAATAATCACCTCTGACATTACAAAGGCTATCAGCTTTGCGGTAAACAAAACAACCACCCTTACTACCGGACAAAGTTTTGTTCAGAGCATGATCAATTATGTGCTTAATCGTTTGCAAGTGAGTCAGTTTTTGCTGCCATCACAAAGTCATTTTTATGCAAACCATTGACAGCATGTGTCCACCAGATCACCGTAACCTTACCCCACTCTGTGAGTAAACTTGGATGATGCACCTGCTCTTCTGCTAATGCACCTACATCATTAGTAAAAGCCAGTGCCTGACGAAAGTTTTTAAAACGAAACTCTCGAAATAGCTGCTTTACGCCATCAATTTCTCTAACCGCCCATTCAGGAACAGACTTCATCCATGTATTTATCTCGCTTATCGACGCTTCTTCTCCACCGGAATTACAAGGTTCACATGTATTTTTGACTAGATTTTCTGACATTATATTCACCCTAAAAACATCTTTTGTCTATTTTCAACTGGTCGGAATTTACACAATATTTTCTTTCATTTTTGGTTCAAACAGAGGTGCTTTCAACCCCAACTCTTTGGCTTTCTCAATCTGTACCATAATATCCATTTGGCCTAAATCACTTAACATACTCATGGAGCTGATGAGATAATAGATCGGTTGCATAATATCTATACGATATGGCGTTCTTAATACTTCTATTAAATCAAAGGGTTTTCTGACAGGTTCATGATTTTCCAGAGAATAGATAGTTTCACCAGGGCTAGATAAAATACCTCCGCCATAGATTCGCATTCCTTTGTCGGTATTAAGCAAGCCAAATTCAACGGTAAACCAGTAAAGACGCGCTAAATAAGCTCTGTCTTCCTTGGATGACACATAACCCAGCTTACCGTAACTATGCGTAAACTCTGCAAAAGATTTGTTGGTTAACAAAGGACAGTGACCAAATACCTCATGAAAGATATCCGGCTCCTGCAAATATTCAAATTCATCCCTTGACCGGATAAATGTAGCCACTGGAAACTGTTTTTTTGATAATAACTCAAAGAATCTATCAAAAGATATAAGTGCCGGAACTGCCTCAACACTCCAGCCCGTAGTTGCATTTAATACTTGATTAATTTCATTAAGCTGAGGAATTCTGTCAACAGGAAGATTGAGTTCATTCAAACCATATAAAAACTCATCACACGCCCTCCCAGGCAGTAGTTTTATTTGTTGCTTTACTAATTCAGACCAAATTTCATGCTCGTGGTCATCGTACTTTATAAAACCATTTTTATCGGGTTTTTTGGCTATATAGGCTGTTTTTTTATTCATGAAACTGTCTTCCTGTTTTCACTATTATTTGCAACACTAAACAGATTTATCTACCTTTAAAACACCTCTTCTTATCTGATCTCTTTCCATGCTTTCAAATAAGGCTTTAAAATTACCTTCGCCAAAACCATCATCTCCTTTTCTTTGAATAATCTCAAAAAAAATAGGTCCGATTGCCGGTTCAGTAAATATTTGAAGCAACAAACGTTTACTACCAGTGCCATCAAGCAAAATACCATTTTTTTGCATTCTGGTCACATCTTCACCATTTCCGGGTAGGCGCTCATCAAGCATTTCATAATAGCTGTCCGGAGGTGGCGACATGAACGGTACTCCCCTTGATTTCAAGGTTTCTACTGTGTCATAAATATGATCCGTCGTTAATGCAATATGTTGTATTCCCTCACCTTTATATTGTTTGAGATATTCCGCAATTTGACTTTTGTCATCAGCAGATTCATTAATTGGGATACGGGCTTTACCGCAGGGTCCTGTCATCGCCCTGGAAAATAATCCTGTATATTCACCAGAGATATCAAAATAGCGGATTTCTTTAAAGTTGAATAAACGCTCATAGAAACCTGCCCAGACATCTAGCTGTCCACTGTAAACATTGTGTGTTATATGATCGATCATACTGAGGTTTGCTACTGATTTTTTTTCAGTGAGAGGCTCAAATTTTTCATACAGGTCATCTTGACTTGTATGCTCAGCTACCAAATACAACCGACTTCCGCCCACACCTTCAATAGCAGGAAGATCCAGTCCTGCCTCTCCAGGATGTTTTATAGCTGTTGCCCCTTTTTCAACAAGTCGGGGTAACGATTTGTCTGCATCTTTGACCCTCAAAGCAAAAGAACAGGCACAAGGACCATGCTTTTCAGTGAACGCCTGAGAAAAATCTGTATTTTCAGTCACAAGAAAATTAATATCGCCTTGTTGATAACGAGTAATTTTTTTAGTGGGGTGGTATGATATGGCAGTAAATCCAAGAGAGCTGAATAAAGCTTTTAAATGCTCTGAATCAAAAGAGGCAAATTCAATAAATTCAAAACCGTTAGTTGTTTCAGGGTTAATTTTTTCCGTGTTTTCTGTCATAATAATTCTCACAATCTACGTTTCAACAATATAATATATATTATTATTTTTTTATTGGTAAGTTAGTTAAACAACATAAAAAATCATGTAAACAACTTCTGCAAAAACAGCGTAATCGCACTCAGATCAATAGACTCAGCTAATTAATTAATCGCAACTTAAGGTCATTGCAATTGAACGGAAAAATCCACTATCCGTTATCATCCCCTTCCTTATCATCTGTCATTTCACCATACCTATGTTCGGACTCTAGGGCAACAAAAAGAGGGTGTCAATGTCTGACTTTAGTGTATAGATTTATATAATTAGCACACAATTTTATATGAAGTAATACCAAAACCTGCTTCTAACTTCTTATTGCGCTAATTTTCTTATCTTGCTGTTATGTGTTGAAGTTCCTCGCAATAGCTGGCTATTACTTGTCAATTCGCCTTTAACAGCAGGCCATTAAAGCATGCTCAAAATAGTAGTTAGAAACAGGTTTTGTATAAGATAGTCCCGTACCTTAAAGTAATACTAAAACTTATTATTATGGCTTCACAGGGTGAAACCCTTTTTTCACAAAAAAACACCGTCAGAAAATGCTCTAAATTTGCATCACGGGTGCAAATATAAATTTAAAAAAACATTGCATTCAAGTACAAAGTTTTTTATTCTGAACTTGCTATTATACATAAAGCAAAATAATAAATGATTATAAAAAAAATTCTTAGAATCAACTGCTCGGCTCCAAGGGTTCGAGATTTCACCGATTTTATTAGCCTTCGGCTAACCGGAATTATTCAGAGTCGCGCTATACCTCGGAGGCAAGACACCGAGATTTCTCTTCGTTTAAAAAAAGAGGGTGAGTTATGCAAATGTTGCAGAATGAAACCGTTGAATCTAAATTCCAACAAAAAAATAAAAATAGCAAAAAGAACAAGGAAAAAAATGCCAAACGCATGTTGAGAGCAAGACGAGCCATTGAAGAATATTTTGAGCAAAGACGCCTGAGTTCACTCACAGGAAACAAGTACTGGGAAGCTCTATGAGCAAATAGCACCGAAACTTTTTTTATTAGCGTTATGAGTAGGTTTTGGTATAAATTGTAGCGTATTTTTAAAAAAATTCAGATTAGCTGAAGACTAATAAAATCGGCGAACACTCGGTCCCTTGGGGCCGAGTAGTTGATTTTAAGATTTTTTTACAAAAGAGTCGACGTTGTACAATCATCCAAGAAATCCAGCACCATTACTTTACCACCATAGCTTTCAACAAACTCATGACCTGTCACTTCATTCACTGCATAATTTCCACCTTTAAGTAACAGATCTGGTTTGATTTTTTTTAACAACTCTATCGGTGTATCTTCTTCAAAGGCTATAACCCAGTCTATGGCTTGTAGCCCCGCCAGCACAGCCATGCGACGCTCAACGCTATTTACAGGACAACCTTCTCCCTGAATACGAGCTACAGAAGCATCACTGTTGACTGCAACAATCAAGCGATCACCTTGTTTTTTTGCCTGCTCTAAATAACCGACATGACCTGGGTGTAAAAGATCAAAACAACCATTGGTAAAAACTATAGTTTCACCCTGATGCCTTGCATCCTCCAAGCCTGTTAATAACTGATTAAGAGAAACTACACCACTTTTCATATTACCATGAAGCTTTTGAATACCTCGTCGAAGCTCTGGAAGACTAACTGTGGCCGTGCCCAACTTACCTACTACTATACCCGCTGCAATATTTGCCAGTGCAACCGCATCAGGCAAAGATTCACCCGAGGCAATAGCCGCTGCCAACGTTGCAATCACAGTGTCTCCGGCACCGGTTACATCGTAGACTTCTTTTGCAAGTATTGGCAGATGGAGGGCCTTTTCACCTTTGCGCAACAAACTCATGCCATTTTCACTCCTGGTGATGAGTAGCGCCTCTAAAGACAATGATTTAATTAACGCAAGGCCTTTTTCCTCCAACACCTCATCACAAGAACACTCACCAACCACTGCCTGAAATTCTGAGAAATTTGGTGTGAGTAATGTTGCATTTTTGTAACGTGAAAAATCCGTGCCTTTAGGGTCAACAACCACGGGTATTTGCATGGAACGCGCCATCTCGATCAAAGGCTTCGGATCTGAAAGTACCCCTTTGCCATAATCTGACAACAGCAACACTCCTGCATCTTCAAGTAAAGGTCTCGTCTGCACCAGTATTTCTTCAGCACTAACACAAAAAGATTCTTCAAAATCCATCCTTAAAAGCTGTTGATGCTGGCTCAACACACGAAGCTTCGTAATGGTTGGTTCATCAGAACTCGTAATAAAAGTGCAATTGACTCTTCCCGCTTCCAGTTTCTTTGTTAACGCAAGTGCAACCTCATCTTCACCTGTTGCCCCTACCAGCCAAGCAGGACAACCTAAAGAGGTCAGGTTTAAAGCTACATTAGCAGCCCCACCTGGACGCTCTTCCACATGATTTACTTTAACTACCGGCACTGGTGCTTCTGGAGAAATTCGTCCAACCGGACCTGTCCAGTATCGATCAAGCATAACATCACCGACAACTACAACGCCTCTAGCATCAAACCTGGGCAAATCATTATTTCCTGTCACTTATACTGCTCCCTGATCTGAGTCTTGTTCTTTTTTAACAGGAGAAACCACATCATTAAACTGCATTTTATGTAATTTTGCATACATACCATTTTTGGCAAGAAGCTCACGATGAGATCCGCTTTCGACAATGCAACCATCATCCATCACCAAGATTTTATCTGCACTTTCAATGGTAGAAAGACGATGCGCAATCACCAGTGTTGTTCTATTTTTCATGGCTTCATCAATTGCTTCCTGAATATGACGTTCAGATTCTGTATCTAATGCAGAAGTTGCTTCATCCAGAATCAGCACTGGAGCATCTTTGAAGATAGCCCTAGCGATTGCCACTCGTTGTCTCTGACCTCCGGAAAGCTTTACCCCATTCTCACCAACTAATGTGTCGAAGCCATCAGGCAGGTTATCTACAAAGTCCATCACATAAGCCACTTTGGCCGCAAGGTAAACATCAGAATCGTCTACTTTTTCAGTAGGCCTTCCATAGGAAATATTATTTTTTATGGTGTCACTAAACAGGCTTACCTGTTGTGTAACCAAGGCAATTTGCTTACGAAGATTTGCCAGCGTATATGTTTCTATAGGTCTGCCATCAAGCAATATTTCACCCAGCTTGTGATTATAGTAACGGGAAACAAGGCTTATCAATGTTGTTTTACCACTACCCGAACGCCCTACCAGAGCGACAGTCTCACCAGCTTTTGCCGTAAAGTTAATATCAGTAAGTGCTGGCTTCTCAGTATTATCATAAGAAAAAGACAAGTGGCGGACTTCAAGATCTCCTTTCGCTCTTTCAGTTATGTGCGTGCCAAGATCTTCTTCAGGCGACTGATCCAGCAATTCAAAAATACTTTCAGCTGCTGCTATTCCTTTTTGTACATCCCCATACACCTCACTAAGCTGACGGATAGGTTTTGGCAACATGCCTGCCGCTGTTAAAAAAGCAACCAATTCTGCCGGAGAAGTACCAATGGCGCCACTGCTTTTCATATAAAGTGCAACGTACATCATGACGGCTAGTGCCAACATAATCAAAAAACGAAGCGTCGGCGTACTCATGGCACTGAGCTTACTCATCTTCAACGACTGCTTAAAGTTACGAAAACAAGCAGCTATAAAACGTTTGTTTTCATACGCTTCGCCACCAAAGCCTCGCACCAGCCGGTAATTGGTAATCGTCTCTGATGTTACATGAGTCACGTCACCCATAGAATCCTGAATTTTATGACTCATTTTGCGAAAACGTCGTCCAACATAACTAACAATTAGTGCAATAACAGGACCTAATACAACAAATACAAGCGTGAGTTTCCATTGCGTGTAGACAAGGTAACCTAGTAGAAACAACACAGTTAACCCTTCCCGCACAATTACTTTGATGGCATCTGTTGCCGCACCCGTTACCTGAGAAGAGTTATAGGTGATTTTTGACAGCAAATGACCTGAATTTCTGTCATCAAAGTACTGACATGGCAAAATCAATAATCGGGCAAATAAGTCTTTTCTCAGGTCATTAACCACACTCATTGAAACTTTTACTAGGTAATAACTGCCACAAAAGGAGCCAATACCGGCAAAAATAGCAATACACAAAAGTGCCAAAGGTACAAACAAGATTAATTCCGAAGAGGTCAGGTTACCAATAAGTGGTATGGAGGTTAAAGTTTCAGCATTATTTTGAAGTGCTTTTAAAAAGTATTCCACCATTTTAGCAAATAATGGCTGAGAGTAAGCAAACATGGCGTAACCGATGATACTAATTAAAAACCAGAACCAAAAAGGTTTAACAAATTTAAGTAGCCTAAAATAAATAGCTATATCACTATGAGGTGTTTTTTGGGTAGAATCAGACATTTTATATCAAGCATAACCACTTATAGATCATAGTATTAGAAATACTTACTTCTAATAAAAAATTAAAAGGAACTGACGATAGTATCATAAACTGTTTCAAGCTCGTCAAAAATACAGTAAAATTTCGTTTTTTTAAAGTGGTAGAAATCAATGAAATTGCTCAATGCCTCACAGTACAATGAATTTAAACAGGGTGCAAAGGCTCTGGAGGCTGACACTACCGGCGAAAAAGTACTGTTGTTGCATGATGGAACCATTCTCAAGCTTTTTCGGCTTAAGCGTCTGATGTCCTCAGCTTTATTTATCCCCTACTCCAGACGCTTTTCCAGCCATGCTGAAAAACTACACGAACTTAAAGTTCCGACCATTACCATGCTAAGCGTTTACCGTATTCCCAGTATAAATCGTACAGCTGTTCATTATAAGCCACTGGAGGGAGAAACAATACGCAAGCTCTTGCCAGTATTGACAGCTGAGGAACGCACGAAACTGATAAAACCTTTAGCTACCTTCATCAACGAGCTACACCAACTGGGGATTTATTTTCGATCACTACACCCCGGCAATATTGTTCAAACTCCACAAGGTAATCTGGGATTAATTGATATCAGCGACATGAAATTTCACAAAAAGCCTTTGAATAATCTTCTTCGATTAAGAAATTTTGGACATTTTACCCGTGGTTTTGAAGAGGATCTCAGGCATTTTTCAAAAGAAGATTTACAAAACTTTGCTCAGTATTATTCTCAGATAGTATTTGACAAGCCCTTCGAAACGGAAAAAATGCTGGAACTGTTTCAGGCAGATTGAGCATTAAAACTATTTATAACAAGATTTTTCTTTTTATTCCATGTAAAATTAGGACAATTTATAATTGATGGAAACGTTGTCCGTTAACCTTAAACGGTACAGAACCAACTATGACAAATCAACAATCCCCCCGAATGTTGCGCAACCTTGCCATTATTGCGCATGTTGATCACGGTAAAACAACCTTGGTTGACAAGCTGCTTCAGCAGTCAGGTACGCTTGATCGAAAAGATCAGGGTGCCGAACGAATAATGGATTCTAACGATCAGGAAAAAGAACGTGGCATTACTATTCTTGCCAAAAACACCGCCCTTGAATGGCAGGGACATCATATTAATATTGTGGATACGCCAGGGCACGCCGATTTTGGTGGAGAAGTCGAGCGGGTTATGTCTATGGTTGACTCTGTCCTATTGCTGGTCGATGCAGTTGATGGCCCGATGCCTCAGACGCGCTTTGTGACACAAAAAGCCTTTGAGCGTGGATTGAAACCTATTGTTGTTATTAACAAAATTGACAGGGAAGGCGCAAGACCAGACTGGGTAATGGATCAGGTATTTGATCTGTTCGATAATTTAGGTGCAACTGAAGAGCAACTGGACTTTCCCGTTATCTACGCATCAGCTATTAATGGCATTGCTGGACATGAGCCAGATGACATGGCAGAGGATATGACTCCGTTGTTTGATATGATTTTAAATCATGTCCCTTCTCCTGTTGTTCAGGCTGATGGCTCATTTCAAATGCAAATCAGCTCACTGGATTACAACAGTTATGTAGGCGTTATTGGCATTGGGCGCATTACACGAGGCACACTGATACCAAACTATCAGGTGAAGTTAATTAACAGAGACGGTGAAGAACGTAATGCGCGCATTCTCAAGGTTATGAGCCATTTAGGCTTGGACCGTGTAGAAACAGAACACGCCGAAGCAGGCGATATTGTTTGTATTACTGGCATCGACGGGTTAAATATTTCCGATACTCTTTGCGACCCTAAGTGCCCCGAAATCCTCCCACCACTTACCGTCGATGAACCAACCGTTTCAATGACCTTTCAGGTTAACGACTCTCCATTTGCCGGTAAGGAAGGCAAGTACCTGACGTCACGTAATATCAAAGATCGCCTGGAAAAAGAATTACTGCATAATGTTGCTTTGCGTGTTGAGCAAGGTGCTGATGCAGATAAATTTTCGGTATCAGGTCGTGGTGAATTGCATCTTTCAGTATTAATTGAAACAATGCGTCGTGAAGGTTTTGAACTGGGTGTTTCCCGCCCAGAGGTAGTTGTACGGGAAAAGAATGGAATAAAGGAAGAACCATTTGAAAGTGTGGTGATTGATATTGAAAATCAGCACCAAGGTTCCATCATGGAAGAAATGGGAAACCGAAAAGCGGAATTACTCAACATGCAACCTGATAGTAAAGGTCGTGTTCGTCTTGATTTTATAGTTCCTGCCCGTGGACTAATTGGTTTTCGCTCACTTTTTCTGACACTAACATCAGGCAGTGGAATTTTAACCAGCATTTTTGATCATTATGGGCCGGTAAAAGACGGTCCTGTGGCCAAGCGCAACAACGGCGTGCTGATCTCGATGGTAAAAGGAAAGGCGTTAGGTTATGCGTTATTCAACTTGCAAGATCGAGGGCGCTTATTTATTGACCCAGCCGTCGAAGTTTACGAAGGCATGATTATTGGTGAGCACAACCGAAATAATGACTTAGTCGTTAATCCAACTAAAGCCAAACAGCTCACCAATATCCGTGCCTCTGGTACAGATGAAAATATTTTGCTTTCACCTCCTGTACGTCACACGTTAGAGCAGGCATTGGAATATATTTCTGATGACGAACTTGTAGAAGTAACACCAGAAAGCATTCGTTTGCGCAAAAAACTCTTAACAGAAAATGAGCGAAAGCGGGCTGGCCGCTCTTAATTATACAAAAACTTGTTTTTAACTACTGTTATGAACATGCTTTTATGGTTTGCCGTTAAAGGCGAAGTAACTAGCAATAGCCTGCTATTGCCATGAGCTTCAATGCATAACAGTAAGATCAGAAAAGTAGCGAAATAAGAAGTTAAAAGCGGGTTTTGGGTGTTACATCCTTAAAAAGGATTCCTCCCATTGCATCAGGAAGAAGATTTTCTGCATTATGGCTATTATGCGTTAAATTTCTTAACAGTCACGAAGCTATTGACTCTACCAAAGATACAACAAATTTACCAACAAGCCACGATTAATATCGAAATCTGCGACATAAGACTGCCCTTCCTATGCGCATATTTAGTATTTTTTAATTTGTAACAATCTTCTCAAAAAATACCGAAAAAAAAGAGTCCTTCTTATCGACAGGTAACCTGCCAAAATTATGGAGTGACACAGCCGACAGTAGTATCATAGAATATCTACTATCAAGTATTTTTAGCAGTAGAAAGAACTGGCAAAAAATTATTTTATTAGACAGTATGTTTATAAGGATGTGTCATGCTCAACCTTTACCCGCCAATCAAGCCTTACCAACGCCACTCTCTTACAGTGGATAATTGTCACACCTTATATTTTGATGAGTCAGGAAATGCCTCAGGCATTCCTGTTTTGTTTTTACATGGCGGACCTGGTAATGGATGCAACCGGCACAGTCGTCGCTATTTTGATCCGAATTTTTATAGAATCATTTCACTCGATCAACGTGGATGCGGGCGCTCTACACCCCACGGTAGTCTTAAAGATAATACAACAAATCACCTGGTTTGCGATCTTGAGAAAGTGCGTCGTCATTTAAACATTAACCGCTGGGTGCTTTTCGGAGATGGCTGGGGTGGCACACTAGCATTGATATACAGCATTAAACATATTGATCGGTCACTAGCCATTATAGCGTCAGGTGTTTCTCTGGGAAGAAAGAGAGACATTTTATGGACCTATGAAGAAGGAACACGTCACATCTTTCCCGACTACTGGGAAGAATTTACCAGAAATTTGCCAGATGAAGAAAAAGATAAACCTCTTGATGGCTACTACAAAAGATTAAATTCTGGCACAGACGAGCTCGAGCGGATGAAGCTAGCTAAGGACTGGGGTTTATGGATAACACGCTGTTCAACACTCAGACCAAATCAAGAGGCTATTGATAGTTTTCAAGAGTTTCACAAAGCTCAGGCAAAAGCGAAAATATCTACTCACTTTGCTGTAAATAACTTGTTTATTAAAGATAATTTTATTCTTGATAATATAAAAAAAATCTCCCATATTCCCAGTATTTTAGTGCATGGACGATATGATATGTTATCCCCCGTTGACAACGCCTTTAAACTCCACGAGCATTGGTATGCCTCAGAATGCCATATTGTAAGAGATGCTGGTCACATGATTATTGAACCGGGTATTCAAGATGCATTAGTCAGAGCTACCAGCACCATAGCCAAACGTTTTCAGGATGAGTTCAACCTAGACGTTACCTCCTGAAATATCTAATGAAAAACATAAAATCCGAGAATGCAAAGCTAATGACACCAGCATTGCATTATCACCAAAGGATTTGGATTTCTGTTATTCAACAAAAGCATTCCAGTGACAATATTTTTCATTCTTTCCTTCAACTGTCAGATGATACGCATTAGACAATACTGAGGTGATTTTTCCTCTTTTTCCGGTGCCTATCATCACCCCATCAACTTTGCCCACTGAAGTAACTTCTGCCGCTGTGCCGGTAAAAAATATTTCATCAGCAAGATAGAGTTCATCGCGAGTCAGATCTTTTTCAACAACAGAATATCCCAGTTCTCTAGATAGCTGAAATATAGAGTCACGAGTAATGCCAGGTAAAATATTGGCATCAGTTGGTGTATATAGCGTACCATTTTTCACCAGAAAAATATTAGCAGAACTACCCTCAGCAATAAAACCATTACCATCAAGCAAAACAGCTTCCTGAAATCCTTTCGCTTTTGCATCCTGTAGCGCAAGCATGGAGTTGACATAATATCCGTTTACTTTTGCCTTTAATAAGACACTAGAAGTTCGTTGTCTTGAGAACGAAGATGTGCAAATACTCATGCCTTCACCTTGTTCTATGTCAAAATAGTTTCCCCAGGTCCAGGCAGCTACCATTACATGTACAGGATTTTTCTTTGGGTCTACACCCAGCGATTTTGAACCATAAAATGCCATGGGGCGCAAATATGCCGAAGAAAGACCATTAACCTTTATGATTTCTTTTTGAATACTGTTAATTGTTTTCTTATCAAAAGGCAATTCCATTCCTATTAATTTGGCAGAATTAAAAAAACGATCAGTATGGTCTTCTAAACGAAATATAGCAGGACAATGCCCGGCATCATAAGCTCTTACCCCTTCAAAAACACCAGCGCCATAGTGCATAGTGTGGTTCATGATTGAGACCTGAGCCTCATCATCTGAAACAAAGCACCCATCCAGCCAGATTTTATTATCACTTCCTAAAAAACTCATGAAACCTCCATCAAAAATGTTAGGGTAGTACGCCTTGTCCTGAATAATAATATCAAAACATGCTCCTGATTTTTTGTTGCCCTGTTTATCTGATTTTATTGCTATGTATTAAATTTTTTTGTAAAAAAAATTTTGGTCGTAATCTTACCTATTGATAATAAAGCAAAAAAGTATACTCACAAAAAAAGTAAAAAAAACACCGGTATAATTGTCTTGTTGACACCCCGAGTCAAGTTTCACAAAAATGAAACAAACTAATAATAATGCATTATTGGTTTTATCAGAACCATACCAAACTTAATATTTTTTCAAAAAATATGATAGTGGTTTTAGAAAATATTCCATTACCAAAGATAAGTGGAGACAAGATTGCTTCAATGATACAATTGCCAGCTGAACAAACTTACTATTTAAAGGGACATATCTCATGGATTCAGCCATTTTACAAAATATTAAAAAAATGGATGAGCTTGACTTATCTGGCAAACGACTGCTTATTCGCTCTGATCTGAATGTTCCCCTGAACAATGGTAAAATCACCAGCGATGCACGCATTTTAGCATCAATTCCCACCTACAAAAAAGCCATTGCAGCCGGTGCCAGCGTCATGATTATGTCACATCTTGGTCGACCGGAGGAAGGGAAATATGATGAATCTTTCTCTCTCAGACCAGTGGCCGACAAACTTAATAAATTACTTGATATACCTGTTCGCTTGATCAAAAACTGGATCAACACTGAATTTACTCAACAACCTGGCGAACTGCTATTGCTGGAAAATGTTCGCTTCAATACAGGTGAGAAAAAAAATAATGAAGCACTATCACGCAAAATAGCAAAACTCTGTGATATTTATGTCATGGATGCTTTCGGAACAGCTCACCGTGCTCAGGCTTCAACACATGGCGTTGGTTTATTTGCTCCCGTTGCCTGTGCCGGCCCATTGCTAATGGCTGAACTTACTGCGCTTGAGACGGCTTTTCTTTCCCCAAAACGGCCAATGCTTTCTATTATCGGTGGATCTAAAGTTTCTACAAAACTCTCTGTGCTTGACTCGCTTTCAACATTGTGTGACCAGATTATTCCGGGGGGTGGTATTGCCAATACATTTCTTGCTGCCACCGGAAAACCTGTAGGTTGCTCACTCATGGAAAAAGAACTTATTCCCCAAGCAAAAGCACTTATGGACAAAATACATATTCCTTTGCCAGTGGATGTAGTAGTTGCAAAAGAGTTCTCTCCTTTAGCCGTTGCCACCACCAAACCCATTGAGGAAGTAAATTCCTGTGACATGATTATGGATATTGGTCCGCAAACGCTTATTAACTTTGCAGAGCTGATATTTAATGCCAAGACAATTCTTTGGAACGGTCCTGTTGGTGTATTCGAATTTAATCAATTTAGCGAAGGAACCAGAGGGCTCGCTAATGTTATAGCAGAAACATCTGCCTTCTCAATAGCAGGTGGTGGTGATACCCTAGCAGCTATTGAAAAATATAAAGTGAAAGAACAGATTTCCTATATATCAACCGGTGGTGGTGCTTTTCTGGAGTTTGTAGAAGGCAAAACTTTACCAGCAGTCGCTATGCTGGCAAAGCAATCATAAGGTTTCAGGTAGAACAACAAAATGGAATGCTGAATAATCACTATTGCTGTTCGGTCGCTCAAAGGGTAATATAACCGCTTTTCGCCGAACGTTATTTAGATTACAGGAATTATTTGGTACTCAAACTATTACGCAGTACCATTTGTAGACAGAGGATAAAACTATGGCACTTATCAGCCTGAGACAACTATTGGATCATGCTGCTGAACACGGATACGGCGTACCTGCGTTCAACGTTAACAACCTTGAGCAAATGCGAGCGATCATGGAAGCTGCTGATCAGACCAACAGCCCCGTGATTGTACAAGCATCAGCTGGTGCTCGAAAATATGCAGGAAGTTCATTTTTACGTCATCTGATTTTAGCTGCTATTGAAGAGTTTCCTCATATTCCTGTAGTTATGCACCAGGATCATGGAACCTCACCTGCTATATGTCAGCGCTCAATTCAACTTGGTTTTTCTTCTGTTATGATGGACGGTTCACTGGAAGTTGATGGAAAAACTCCCTCGTCTTACGAATACAACATTGATGTTACCCGCAAAACAGTTGAAATAGCTCATGCCTGCGGTGTTTCAGTGGAAGGTGAATTAGGCTGCCTTGGTTCTCTGGAAACAGGAGAAGCCGGAGAAGAAGATGGTGTTGGCGCAACGGGAAAACTAAGTAAAGAACAACTGCTTACAGATCCAAATGAAGCTGCAGATTTTGTTGAAAAAACAGGTGTTGATGCTTTGGCAATTGCCTGTGGAACCAGTCACGGTGCTTATAAATTCAGTCGTCCACCTACAGGCGATATTCTTTCAATAGATCGCATTAAAGCTATTCATCAGCGCATTCCCAATACGCATCTTGTTATGCACGGGTCTTCCAGTGTTCCACAAGACTGGCTAACCATTATCAATGAATTTGGTGGTAATATGCCTGAAACTTATGGCGTACCTGTAGAACAGATTCAGGAAGGTATTCGTAACGGTGTTCGCAAAGTAAACATTGATACCGATCTGAGAATGGCCTCTACAGGTGCGATTCGTCGTTATTTGGGTGAGCATCCGGCAGAATTTGATCCCCGCAAGTATTTTAAAATAGCAACTAAAGCAATGCGTGATATCTGCCTGGAACGTTACAAAGCCTTTGGAACTGAGGGTCAGGCAGATAAGATCAAGCCTGTAAACCTTGAAAAAATGGCGGTTTTTTACGGTATTAAGTAATTTTTTCTGCTAATCATTCTTATTAAAAAGCCCTGACTAATTATTTAGTTAGGGCTTTTTTGTGACTGTTTGGTTAAAAACTATAACACTGCTTCTTTGAACCAAACTTTAACTTCTTTACCTAAATGTATGCATAGAGTTAATGGACTTAATGGAGTAGAGCATGCAAAGTGGAGAGTTATATCATACTACTATAGATTTAACGGCCAGCAATAAGGTTGACCTGACTTCTGATAACCAGTTAGCCGGTCAGGTGCAAGAGTGCCATAAAAATGCTCATTGCTCATCAAAATCTACCAATAAAATAACTTCTCACAGAAATCGTCAAGTTCGTAAGCATCCTTATTCTTCAGAGAAAAACATTCATTCAAAAAATTGTACACTTTGCGATAAAAGATTAATTATAGATAGTTTTAGTCCTATTCAATCTTTTACTACTCTGGACTGCTCCCACCGTATCTGTAAACCCTGTATTAGCTTAGTGACATATATGGCTCAAAGAAAAGAGGCTCCTGTTACCTGTCCTGAATGCAATGCAGAACAGTCAGATGCTAGCATTGCAATTTATCAAACCTATGAGCTTCCTGTTGAAGTAAAAGAGCTAACAAGCCAGGTGGCAGAACAGGCTAAGAATGTTCAGGGAAATATTGAGAATGAAGCATCAAATGACACAACAGGAAATAAAAATATTTGTCCTGTATGCCATATTTCAATGGAGATAAATGGGCCTATTTCATCAACATCATGGATATTTACTAATTGTAATAATTACACACACTATATATGTCAGCCTTGCTTTGTTACCTGGAACACAAAAAGACTTAAAAACAACCAGCCAGTAAACTGTCCGTATTGTGCAATAAATCAACCAGAAAAGGAAGCTGCATACTTCAGGGGGCTGTGTGGTTTTTCTTCATCAGTGAAAGAAGTTCCTGCACAGACAGAAGCTAAAACTGTGGCTGCAAATAACTTCTCATCAACAATAGTCGATTCACTAAAAACGGCTTCGTTTGCATATTTCGCAGGCCATTATGCAGAAAGACACCTCGGACGCTTGGGACTCTTTGCCACTGGAGGCTACTACTTGGCAAGACTGCTGTTTTTAAAGTACAAATCTACTACACAACGGACAGCATGAGCATAAGGTATAAAAAATGAGGATGGAAAAAATGATAAAACAGACTTTCAAAGAACCTGTCTCAAAAATAGTAATTTTCGGCTGCTTGATTGTCTGTATGTCAATTAACATTCAGGCAACAGTACAGACAGTAACACCTGCAATAACAGAAACTCCGTCAACAACCCCCTATTTAACAGCAATAGGCGTGGTTTCTGCCATGACAATTTACAATTTTTGGCCTGAAAGTGCCGCAACACATTATAAGCCTGCATCGGAGTTTGCACCACCACAGTACAACCAAAAAACATGGTCAGTTGAAAAATTCTCGACCTATGAGCATCCGACTATGGGAGAACAACCTGATATGATACATATGTATCGTATCGTTTTGGGTGACGGTTATCATATTGAATTAAATATTAAGGATGCTACTTGGACACTCATCTATAAGGACCTTTCTAGCTCTAGCTCCGATTCTTTTTTTCGTGTCTTTGGAGATCCCCATATTCAAACAAATAAAAGCACTGGTAAACGCAAACATAGTCTTGGTTATATTTGTGAGTTCAACAAAAACACTACTTTTGTTACAGAAAATGGAATACAGATTCATGCCTTTTTAAAAAACAAACAAGGAAAGTTTAATGAACCTCATACCGATGAGCTGGTTATTGTACATGGAAACCAATCAATGGGTGTCTCTGGAATATCTGTTGATCAGCCTGTAATAAGTCCGCCAGTGCTTAATAAGCTTCACCCTCTGAATGGAAGAAAAACCGACCTGAAGCTATATATGATTAATAATTCTGCCAGTGATTTAGCTTGTGGTTTTGGCGATAATAACTGTGCACAATTACTTAAAACAACGATTAAAATCAACAAAAATAAACATCTGGAAAAACCAGGGTTACTTTTAAAAGATTAAAAAGAACAGGGGTGGCATTATGAATGCACAAAAAACGATAGTATTCACTGTTATCAAGCTACTTTTATTAATATGTTTTCTTCAGAATCTTCCGGCTTATGCCAAAGATGAGAAGCAACAACGAAATTTGCTAATTTCAATTTCTGTCGTAGCAACAATGATACTTTATAATTTTTATCATTCAGCTCAAGACAGCATTTATACTCACACTTACAGCTCAAATACAGATTTTGAGTCGTTTAAACAAACAACATGGGTTGTAAATAATTTCCCAGGCTCAGATTCAACTGTTACTAAAACTGTTTATTTAGATGATAGCTATACACTTCATATGCTTGGTAATAATCTCTCTGATTGGGTGATAGAAAACCAAGTCAAGCAGTATCATTTTCCAAAAAGATTGACAAAAAATACTATTTTTAAACTTAAAAATAATACAAAGCTACATGTGTTCTTTACAGAGAATACAGTGTCAAAAGTGGTGATTGAGCACCATAACCAGTCGATGGAAATTCATATTTCGCCAGAAAGTAAATTTTTTTTCAATGGTCCATTGCTTGATGCTATTAATCCAAAACAAAAAAACTCAGCAGCCATATTTCTTCATATGATTGATGATTCTGATCAAAATTGGGGATGCGAAATCAGTGATCAGGAATGTGCAGAAGAAAGTGTCAGAATATTAGAATAATAAACTACATATTCTCCTTTCTTTTAATGCCGTTTAAAATATGCATTTCCTTTTGGAAAACAAAATACTCTTTTGTTTTTATCAATTTGCACAACGGTAGACTGTCAATATTTTTAATCAGGTTTTTTTTGCTGTTTTTTAAGTTAATGCTCATTACATAAGATTTACTGGACGCATAATTTATTGATTCGTTTTCTAGAGATGCAATGCTTTCCTTTAGCTGTTGACGTAGTCGCACTTCTTCCTGCTTAAAAATATTTTGCACAGTCAAAAACTGTACATAATCATTGCAATCTAGCTCATCAAGATCAGATAGCGATTTGGATAAAATATTTTTTAACGTGATATTATTATCACGTTTATCATCTATGTAATTCTGAGACTCACCAATATCATATGCAATGATGATTAATGCGTCATAGTTTTTAATTACATCTGTTACTTTGTTATGGTTTACTCCAAAAATACTGGTTTCTTTTGGGGTTAAATTGGAGCTACCTTCTGTTTTATCAGTTAAACAGGTTTGTCTGATCCGGCGTTCAGCAATCATTTTTTTTGGAACAAGTAATGCTTTGGTACAATTATTAATTATTCTTTGGTAAGCATCTTCTAGTTTTACTACGCCCTTTGACAACAGTTTTTTTGTTTTATTTACAGTCTCCCACGGGTGAATAATTGCTCTGGCAATAGGCTGCAGCACATGTTTAATTCTTGCCATACAAAACTCTCTCTTTTTTATATTTGAGCCTTTATCTTACGCCAAGCAAAACTAAATTATATTGCATGTTATATTTTTTAAATATCACTAAAAAAAATTTGTAATAGTCTCTTAATAGAGTCACCCATAACTATCATGCCAAAAAACCGCAATTATTAATAATCCACCTTATAATCTGACCATAACCCATCAATGTAACTTGAAAAAAGATGCTTATAAAAAGTGAATAAATGCATTTATACAAACACTTTCTTCTAAATTTTTATTACGATACTTTTTTGATCTTGCTATTATGCGTTGAAACTCTTCACAATAGCTGCCTATATTATTCGTCACCTCTCTTTTAACAGCAAAGCATACTCATAATAATAATTAAAAATAAGTTTTTGTATTTATTCATATAGTTTTGCACAAATTACTTATATCAGGAAATTCATTTATAACATAGCCTTCCTTTATGTTCTGCATGTTACCCAGTATCAATTTCATAACAATACATGGATGAGTTGTATGTATGCAAATACACAGACCGGTGGTATTCAAAACAAGCTACATCGTCACTTATTTGGTAAAACGGCAACAGTCGCTTCTAAGCTTTTATTGTCTGTCTGTATTATTCCGCCATTTTTATTTCCCTTTGAACAAACCGTATGGGCTTCTACCAGTATCAGCTCTCACATAGTACAAACGATACCTGAAAAAGAAAAAACAGATTCAGAATTAAAGATGACTAACGTCAGACAAACATGGCAGAATTTTAAACAACACAAGCCCAAATCTTTTCAGCTTTCGCCTTTCACTCATTTACCGGTATTATCAGATGGCTCAGCCGCCATGCCTTCAAATGCCAACAATTTTCATGGAGCGTTTAATTCTTCTGTTAACCCACGTACTGGGATGCCAGCTGTCAGTATAAAACTGGCAAGCACGTATTATGACAATGGTCAGGCCAAACGTGATTTGACTCTTGCTTATAGCGGTTCTTCCTCTCCTAGTGGTCGTGATCCACTAGGCTTAGGCCCAAACTGGTCATTAAATATAGGTACTGAACACCCTTCTTCCTCCGAAGTCGCTGGTCATCAAACAACGGATTTAACCATAGGCGACGGTCATGGTTTTACGATGGAAAGCGACCGAACATCTAAAGGAAAAGTATTTTGGCATCCGTTACGCCACAAACTTAAAGATGTCATTATCACCGGAACACCCGGAGACTGGACTATAGCAACCTTTTCCGGCACACGTGAACACCTGCTTTACGGTTACGAAGACTGGGAAGAAGGGCGTGATGGTCAGCGTGTGTGGTTTTATTATGACCGCCATGGTCCGATGGATATGACTCGGCGCTTAAGATATGTCTGCGCCCACGTCTTAACAGAACAGCAGCTTAATCTACCCACTAATGCCTGCCAAGGAGATGGACTATGGCTCACTTATTCTTACCATGATATTACTGTACATGGCAATCAAGTTATTGTGATTCACACCGATACCAGTGCGGGAGATACACAGGTTAATTCGATCAGCATGCCTTCACTGTCCAGTGAAAAAATAAGCAACCACACTGTTGATTCACATATTTTATTCAGTTATGACAATCAGGGATCTCGTCCATGGCTTATCAACACGGTCACAGGGCCTACCGGTCAAAAAAGTACTTTTCTCTATAATGGAGAATCAACACATGATGGCCTACAACCTCATGGTCTTCCCACCGGTTTTCTTCACGCTAATTTGCCTGTGGTAAAAGAGCAGCTAATCACTCCGGCTCCTAGCTACAAAGATCAGATACCTGTTCGGCATTTATGGTACCAATATAGTAAGGGAGTCTCTGATGAGCATAACTTTACCGGCTACCAAAGTGGAGTAAACGCAGAACCTGGGAAAGATAATTTATTAGATCGCTCCGACGATTACACATATACTGTCACTCAGGATGATGGACTTTCCACCACAACGACTACCTATAATAAATATCACTTGCCTTTAACTGTTACCCAGACAGATGATTTGCATCATAGTCCAATTTTAAGCAATAACGTTGTCTACGCACCTTGGAAAAACACAACATTTGCCCAGTTGCCTGCCACTTTTTCTCTTCCTGAACAGACAGTTAATAGTATGTACTCACTTACAGGCAAAGGACAGGATCCCAGTATTGATCCTATAAAAGTATTACAGCAAAAACGTTACAATAATAATGGCCAAGTTATCTGGCAACAAGACAATTATGGTCGACAAATGTTTTTCCAGTACTGTCCACCAGCAGGTGACGCACACTGCCCTAAAATGGATCCTGACTGGCCACAGGGGGCATTACCTGAAAAAATTATTGAAGTGCCTGCCTCTAAATCCCTGACCAAAACAGCTCAATACTTAAACATAACTCCTACCAATGATCCGGCACCTGTGGTAGAAACAGTATTTAATTACCAGCTCATTCCAGTGGCTCGTATTTATCACAAAAAAGTGAATCATTACCGACAATTACTGCAAAAACAATGGAAAAAATCACAACAGAAAAAAATAAATAAATACTCTTTATCTGCATCAGAAGTATTCAGTCAGCAACGTTTTAATCATACCGTAGGCGAAGATAACTCTCCACTTGCCGGCAGCTGGCAAGTCTCCAGTAAAAGTACTGGGTCATTATCTTTGAACAGCGTTACAGATCTTAAGCCGGGGAGTGCGCTTCCTGAACTGAGCCCTAATGAAATCTTTACCAAAACTGATTATCAATACGATATCAACCAAAACAGCAAGGTTTTCGGGCAGCTTACTCATATAAGTGTCACTAACTATAATCGACCTGATCCTTTGAACAATCGTAAAACATTAAAAGCGGGTAGTGGCGAATGGTTGCACGAAGTCCCCAGCCAGCAGGAGCACTCAAGCTTTACGGTTACTCACCATATTGATACTCAATTACACACCCGCACAACAGACGTTGAAGTGGATCACGCAACACCAGCTATAGATGCACATCGGCGCATTTCTGAACTGTTAAAGACAGCAAGCCCACAGTCTGCTAATGGCAATCTATCTCTAGGTCAGTCAGTATACTCCATAAGTAGTGGTGTCAAACTTTCTAGCTACGATACCCTAAAAACACTGCATGTTACTTGGACATACGACTCATGGATGCGACCGGTAAAAGAACTTATTATACCCGTGAGAGGAGGACACCCAAAGACAATAACATGGTCTTATATTGTCACAGATACAGAACAGGCTGTTGTCAAAACAGCACCTGATGGAACACAAGAAAAAATGGTTTATACCAGCAACGGCAAACATCAACTAATACTTTCTGCTTGGCACAGAAGTAAAGAAATGACCACGGCTCCTTTGGAAGGAGCCTCAAACTGGATTCCTGATAAGAGTGTTACCTATACCCAAGAACGAAAACCGGCAACTACCGTCATTTTTCATGCAGACGACCACGGAAATCCAGTAGGACTCACCACTACCTACGGTTACGATTCACTCAACCGTAATGTATGGAAAAAACTGCCTGACGGTCTCATTAACTTTACTGTGCGCAATGATCCTCAGTTGCTATTAATCAGTTACAAGGTAGCTACCGGAATAAATAATCAGGGTGAGCAACTAGCACCAATGCTCAGGGTTGTACAGTCCAATACTTTGGGAAAACCTGTGGCACAATATATTTTTTCCATGAACCCTGCCATAACAATAAAGAGCAGACCGGTTTATTCAGATGCCCTTAAGTTGCAGTTAACCTCTCTTGAAAACCAGTTAAAGCCTGTGAGTTACCTGACCACCGAGCAAAATTACGGATTGTTGCCACTTTCCGGTGAAAATGGTTTGTTTTCCTTCGTAAATCAGGCAATAAGAGCAGGTGCCTGGTTGAGTAAAACCGCAACAATATATGACGGTAATGGTCGAACAATTGAGCAGACTCAGCCCAATGGAACCAAGATTCAATGGAAGTGGCGCTATAATAATCTGGCAGCAACAATCGCACCTAATGGCAGTTTGATACATGATACATTTAATATTCAGGGCAAAAAAATAGCTCGTTGTGTTAAACCTGCCGGTCAACCTGATTGTCGTATCCTTGGTACCCGTGGGTATAATGAAGATGGTACCCTTGCCTGGAAACAAGATAACTCCGGTAATAAAATTACTTATACTTACGATGCCGACGGGCGTTTACTCAGCAAAAACATACCAGCCACAAAAACGGGTAAAGGTCATATATTCACCTATACCTATAATAGTTTTGCAAGAACTCAGGCATCCCTCGATGGCGAGGTGTATGTCACCTACCAGTATGATCCTGATACTTGGCAACTCAAGGATAAAGAAGACGCTATTAGTCATCTACATTATGATTATAACCCTAACACCTCAGCATTAATTAAAGTCACCAGGACAGCACCGGTGCACTTCACTTCTCCACATGGCATTCACTATCCTGCTGGTACAGTAACAATGACCTATAATTGCTACGGTCAGACCGTCAGCATGACCAATAGTGCAGGATATCGGTTTACTGCCATTCATGATCTATCAGGCAGAGTGGTGGAAGCTGATGTCACCCTACCAGAACAAACAACGCCAGTTTTACTCAATGCCACCACATACGATGTTTTCTTTAACAGACCGATAAAAATCATTAACGGGGCTGGCGTAGAAAGAGATTTTGGCTACGATTCCCTGGGAAATTTGGAAAAAACCACGGATAAACAAGGTGATAAAATTTTACAAACATTAAGTTATACTTACGACCCTCAGACGCAAAATATCATCACATTTACCCGGTCAGAAGGGAAAAACAGTGCCACACAAACCTACAGTTATGACAAAAACACAAACAATCTAACGGCTATGTCGTGCAGTGTGACAGGAAAAATCGGAGTTGCCAGTGTCTTATGCCCAAGAGATACTGATATATCAGGTAGTAATCTGACCCGACCGCCTATCATTACAACGCAGCACTATAGCTTTGATGACTGGAATAATATAAAGACAGTCGATGAACAACTGGTGACTATGAATGGAAAGCCAACAACAAAAACAACAACATATACTTATGCGCAAATAACCGCTGACAATAAAAACATTGATCCTCACCGAATGGTAACCTTCAGTACGCATTGGCAAGATAGTGTATCAAATTTCAGCAAGGCACCTGACACCATTACTTATGACCATTTTGGCAGAATAGTCCGAGATGCCAATGGCAATACCTTGCATTATAACGCCTTCGGACAACAAGACCGATTTACTAATGCGAGCACCAGAGAACACACAGTTTATACTTATGATTCTACTGAACACCAAGTAGCTGAACAGACCTTCGACATTCAGGAACATGCACGACAAACACCGTTGTACATGGTGTATCTCGGTAATGCTATCAGCGAACAGGTGCAACAGGATATACAGGGAAACACTCATACCAGTGTCGAATTGGCTGGCATTGCACACAGCGAAGACAATCACATTACCCGCTGGTATTTACATAATTATAAAGGAGATGTGATTGCCTCTCTTAACAGTGCCGGGCAGAGAATAAGCGACCATGTCTACAGCCCTTATGGAATGGACTATGATTTACTGAGTAGCCAAGAACAAGCGTTACCACAAAAGCTTAATTTGTTAAGCCATCAAGCCTTCTGGAAAGACCATCTTCCTGGATTTGACGAGCAAATGACCGACCCTGTTACCGGATATCAATTTTTAGGAGGGGGGTATCGTGCCTATAATCCGGTTTACCGGCATTTTATGAGCCACGATAGCTATAGCCCGTTCACCCGAATAAATGGTTATGGGTTTGGTGATAACAATCCCATTATGAAGACTGATCCCTCAGGCCATTTTCCCAAATGGTTGGGGATAATGCTTGGTGCTTTAACAATTGGCATGGCTGGCATCAGTGCCATGTTGTTTCCGGTAGCTTTTGCGGCTCTTTCTGCTTCGGTACCTGCTGGAGCAGCAGGTGCGGCTGCTGTGTTTGCTAGTATGACAATGATTACACCAGTAATGGGATTGGCGGGAGCAACACAAATAGCTCAGATCTCCTATCCACAAAATAGTGGTTTAGCTACTGCCAACAATATTATTTCGTTTATTAGTGATATGACTCAAGGAATACTGAGCGGTATAATGCTCTTTTCCGGCGCATTAATGGCCACGATGAGTACTGCAAACTGCACTGCCTCTATGATTATTGGAACATCGGTCAGTGGTCTAGCCTCAGCAGGAGATAGTTTTGCCGGATCAGTTATGTCAACAGCTCTTCAACTAGCACCCAATGAGCGTTATCGTAAAATTGCCGATATTATTAACGGTGTTAATATGGGGTTGTTGGGAGTTACCATGGTTATGAGTGCTTTTACCATAGCATGGATAAAAGTTAATATAAAAAACATTGTACCTTCCCCGGAGAAAAACGCCTATGTAGTTGTTAAAAATATATATGGAAACAAACGTTGGAAAGCACCTGACGGTACGATTCAACCTGAGGGATTTGTACCACCACCAGAACATTCTGCTTTGTTAGACGGTCAACAGTCTGCACCACCTCTACCATATGCGGCTATAATGGCTGAGGAAAAAACAGACTCTTTAAATGAAATGCCCCTCACTTTTGATAAAAATACAACCGCAAGAATCAATCAGACCGGCGATTTAGAGATAGGCAGTGGATCGGAAGCCACCCAAACTTTTCCAGTAGCTACAAAAAATACTAATGCTGCCCTTTTGCATCAACGTCTTAGAATATTGCAGAGTAGCAGTGAACAAAATGTTAACACTATTTCTCGTACTGATACACAAACATATCGGGTTGTCGATATCTTGAACCAAGATAATTGGAAAAATGCCAATCCTGTTAAGTACTCTCAATAATCTAGTGAATGAGTCTTCGAACGTCGTCAGCTTTTTTGTATTGCTACCCATCCGAGGGTAGCGTGAAATTTTGTGGTAGTGTACAGCTTATTGCATCTGCATCAGGAGTGATACCAAAGCCTGTTTCTAACTATTGTTATGAGTAGCAAGATTTATCAATTTTTTGTAACGGACTCTTTTTTGCTACTCTTTAGTATAATAATTACTTGGCAACTAAAAGCTATTATGCCTAAGCGTTATTGTTTAATGGAACCGGATAGTTAATTGAGCGACAATATTTGTCAATCAATGAAGGGGTTCAGTATAAATCAGGAACGCGCTTACAAGCAGCATCCAAAGGAATTTAACGCGCTTCTCAGTATAGACTTCCATAGGGGTTAACCCGCTGTTATGAGTATGCTGTCAAAAAGGCTAATGAGGTGATTTATAAATATAATTTGTTTTAGACACATCTAGCTATTTCATTAATATTTCAACCAACTGAATATGTTTTCCCAAAGCTCCCTGTTCCCTTTCAACTGCCGTTTTAGCTGCATTTCCCATAGTTTTGCAACTAACGGGGCTATCAAGTAACTGCTGTAGAGTTTGTGCTATTTCTTTACTGGTATCTTTTATTATAAGTGCCTTTTCTGACACGAGCATATCAGCTACGTGTTGAAAGTTAAATACGTGAGGACCAGACACCTGAGGCATGGCAAGCATGGCCGGTTCCATAAAGTTATGACCACCGGTTGGAACCAAGCTACCCCCCATATAAGTAATATCACAGGCAGCTAATAGTAAATACATTTCACCCATGGTATCGGCCAGTATTATGTCTGTCTCAGATACGACGGGTTCCTCTCTGCTCCGTCTTGAGATAATAAAGCCTGCCTGATTGCACAGTTCAGCCACTTCATCAAAACGTTCAGGGTGGCGTGGAACAATGACAAATAATAAATTATTGTTTTTTTCTTTAAGATCACTAAAAACAGATAGTAACTGCGCTTCCTCATCTTTATGAGTACTGCAGGCAATAATAATCTTGGTATTTTCCGGTTTTTTTTCCAGCCACTGTATGCGTAGTTTTTTGCCATTATGCTTAATCTTTTCCGGAAGTTTTATATCATACTTGAGTGAACCGGTAATATGCAGCTTATCTGGTGAAAGACCTAAATCAACAAAGCGGTCTCCATCATCTTTGTGCTGTACGGCAATAAGTGTAATATTGCCGAGCATCTCTGCTACAATCTTGCCAGCATGCTTGTAACCTTTGGCAGAACGCTCTGATAATCTGGCATTAGCAATCATTGTGGGAATGCCTCGGTGCCTGCATAGTTTTATGGTATTAGGCCAGAGCTCAGTTTCCATAAAAATAGCCAGTTTGGGAGTGATCTTGTCCAAAAAACGATTGATGGCAAAAGGCAGGTCATAAGGCGCGTACACGTGATAGATGCTATTGCCATAAATATTAATCACCTGTGCAGAGCCTGTAGGAGTCATCGTAGTGACGACAATACGGTAATCTGGATATTTTTTAATCAGTTCTTTAACCATCGGTGCAATTGCAATACTTTCTCCAACAGAAACAGAATGAACCCAAATAGAGGCTTGTTTTTCTGGTGCTTTGAAAAAACCATAACGCTCACTAATTCGTTTTCGGTAAGCTGGCATTTTTTTTGAACGTAACAATAATCTGAGAAAAAAAAAGGGCTGAATAATGTACAGCAGTGGTGTATATAGCAGTCTTAGCATAATGATTGATCGCTCAAAACAGATGAATTTACCTATTATATCAAAATCTTCTTCTGGCTTCTTATCCCTCTAATTTTCTGACCATGCTGTTATGCGTTGAAACTCCTCGCAATAGCAGGCTTATTCGTCATTTCACCTATAACAGCAAGTCATCAGGCAAAATTAAAGATAAAATCATGGTGTTATGGTAGTGTATATAGAATAAAACTTATACTTGGGTGCTGAGACTTTTTTATTTTTATCTGTATAATCAGTACATCTTTTGTTTGTGCTATAACAAGTCACTCTATGGAAACCACTTACAACCCGAATACTATTGAAAAATCCTGGTATCAGCACTGGGAAAATAAAGGTTACTTTGCACCACAAGGTAACGGCGTGCCTTACACCATTATGATTCCTCCACCGAATGTCACGGGAAGTTTGCATATGGGACACGCATTTCAACAATCAGTGATGGATGCACTGATACGCTACCATCGCATGAAAGGTAACAAAACTCTTTGGCAAGCGGGCATGGACCATGCAGGCATTGCGACGCAAATGGTGGTAGAGCGCAAACTAGTCGAAAAAGAAGGTAAAACTCGGTATGACCTTGGCAGGGAAGAATTTACTAAAAAGGTCTGGAGCTGGAAAGAAGAATCAGGTGGTATGATTACTCAACAAATGCGTCGTTTGGGTAATTCAGTCAATTGGGCTGAGGAACGTTTTACCATGGATGAAGGGTTTACCAAAGCGGTAAAAACAGCATTTGTAAAACTGTATGAAGATGGTCTTGCGTACAGAGGAAAGCGTTTGGTGAACTGGGATCCTCAACTACAAACAGCAATCTCGGACCTGGAAGTTGAAAATAAAGACAAGAAAGGGCACCTATGGTATTTTCGCTATCCATTGGCAGAAGATGCAAAAACAGCAGAAGGTAAAGATTATCTTGTGGTGGCAACTACCCGGCCAGAAACAATGTTAGGCGATAGTGCTGTGGCTGTGCACCCAGAAGATAAACGTTATCAGTCAATTATTGGAAAAAAGATACAACTACCACTAACCGGACGAAAGATACCTGTGGTTGCCGATGATTACGTGGATAAAACCTTTGGTACCGGCTGTGTGAAAATTACGCCCGCTCATGACTTTAACGATTATGAGCTAGGTAAACGCCATCAACTGCCACTTATCAGCATCATGACCAAACAAGGTGCTATCGCAAATGTTGCGCAAGTTTCTCATTTTGATGGTTCTTCAAACAATAATATTGATACAACACTGCCGGTTGCATTTTGCGGACTGGATCGTTTTGCCGCACGAAAGGTGATTATTGAGGAATTTGATAAACAGGGGTTACTGGAAAAGACTGCCGATCATACGCTCAAAGTGCCTTACGGTGACCGTTCCGGTGTTGTTATTGAACCTTTGCTTACCGATCAGTGGTTTATCAAGGCCAAAGTACTAGCAGAACCTAACGTTCAAGCAGTGGAAGATGGAAAAATAACCTTTGTGCCAAAGCAATATGAAAACATGTATTTTGCATGGATGCGTAATATTCAGGACTGGTGTATTTCTCGTCAGTTGTGGTGGGGACACCGCATTCCTGCATGGTATGATGAAGCAGGAAATGTCTATGTGGCAAAGAGTGAAGAAGCTTTGCGTAAAAAGTATCATCTTGACGATAGTGTTACGTTAACGCAGGATAATGATGTCTTTGACACTTGGTTTTCTTCGGCCTTGTGGACTTTTGCCTCACTGGGTTGGCCGGACGATACTGAACAATTAAAAACCTTTCACCCCACCGATGTGCTGGTTACAGGGTTTGATATTATATTCTTTTGGGTCGCTCGTATGATGATGATGTCTATGTATTTCGTCAGAGATGAAAACGGCGAGCCACAGGTGCCTTTTAAAAAAGTTTATATGCATGGTTTGATCAGGGATGAGCAGGGACAAAAGATGTCCAAGTCTAAAGGTAATGTGCTTGATCCTTTAGATATGATCGATGGTATTGATCTTGAATCATTAGTTAATAAGCGTTGTGGCAATATGATGCAACCACAAATGGCAGAAAAGATAGCAAAACGTACTCGCAAACAATTTCCGAAAGGTATTGCCCCGCACGGTGCCGATGCTTTGCGTTATACCCTGTACTCGCTGGCATCTACCGGTCGAGATATCAACTGGGATATGAACCGTCTGGAAGGTTATCGCAACTTTTGCAATAAGCTCTGGAATGCATCACGTTACGTATTGATGAATACCGAGGGCCATGATTGTTCAAAGAATTCGGGTAATATTGCCAATATAGTAAATCAGTGGGTACTGCAAAGGCTAAAGCGAACCATTGAAAAAACCCATAAAGCAATAGAAAATTTCCGACTTGACCACGCAAGCCAGGCTTTGTACGAGTTTGTCTGGAATGACTACTGTGACTGGTATCTGGAACTATCTAAACCCATACTTCGAGACGAAGATACAGATTCTGCTGATCTTCAGTATACCCGATTCACACTGGTTTTTGTGCTCGATAATATTTTGAAACTGTTGCATCCGATGATGCCGTTTATTACGGAAGAAATCTGGCAAAAAGTAAAAGTTCTGACCGGTAATACAGCTGATAGTTTAATGACTCAACCTTATCCTGAAGTCAATGATATTCAGTTTGTCTGTACGGCTGAACGTGCCGAAAAAGATATCAGCTGGTTGCAGGGTATCATTTGTGCTGTTAGAAATATTCGTCGGGATATGAATATTGCACCGGGCAAACCTTTGGAATTATTACTTAAAAACGCTACCAATGAAGACCGGCTTCGTTTGGCCAACAGTAAAATTTTGTTGCACAAACTGGGTAAAATATCAACCATTGACTGTGTGGATGAACAAGATAATCTGCCCTTATGTACGACACAATTGGTCGGCACGTTAGAAGTAATGGTGCCGATGGCAGACTTTATTGATAAGCATGCAGAAATAACCAGACTTAACAAAGAGTTAGCAAAAATCAATGGTGAAATAAAGCGGTTGTCTGGCAAGCTGTCTAACGATAAGTTCAGGGCGAGGGCACCCTCCGAGGTAGTTGCTAAAGAACAAAGAAAGTTTGATGATGCGATATCTGCCAAGGAACAGCTGTCTGCTCAGCTTACTAACGTTTCACAAATGTAGCTAACTGGAAACGTCTTCTATAAAACTGATATAGGACTTTCCATATGTTTTTGCTATAGTCAATACACTTGAAACAGGATTAGTTACAGAGGGTACGGTGAGTAGGGTGACCACACAATTTTATAGCGTACTGATTGCCTGCTTTCATTTTCGGAAAAAAATAACTGTTATAGATAAAAACCTCTGACTCCAGAGGTTTTTTTTTGGAATAAGAAACAGGAATATTATGAGTGATACGACAAATAATCTACTCTACCAGCAAGATATTGTGTCGGTGCCAGATTTAAGCCGAGGGGTCTTGGAGCTGATTATTCAAACAGCGGCAACAATTAAGCGCGTACGCCCGGACAATTTGTTAAAGGGGAAAGTAGTTGCCAGTTGTTTTTTTGAACCTTCTACGCGCACAAGATTGTCATTTGAAACGGCTGTAAAACGTTTAGGCGGTGAAATAATAGGGTTTGATGATGCCTCCAATACCTCTTTCCAAAAAGGTGAAACACTGGCTGACTCTGTTCGGGTGATATCCTCTTATGTTGATGCTTTGGTGATTCGTCACCCCAAAGAGGGGGCTGCAAGGCTGGCAACGGAATTTTCTTCTGTGCCTGTTGTTAACGGTGGGGACGGAGCAAATCAACACCCAAGTCAAACATTGCTGGATTTATTTAGCATTTATGAATGCCAGGGAAAACTCGATAAGTTAACTGTTGCTTGTGTAGGAGACTTAAAGTATGGTCGAACAGTACACTCACTAGTACAGGCATTATCGCTTTTTAATGCAGAATTTATCTTCATTTCCCCAAGAGCGTTATGTATGCCAGAGTATTTGCTGGATTCTCTTGATAAAAAAGGTATTGGATACCGGCAAGCAGAGACTATGGAAGAAGTCATATCCGAGGTTGATATTCTCTATATGACACGTATTCAGAAAGAACGATTTGATGAAACTGAGTACAAATACATGACTGCACGTTATTTGCTCGAAGCTTTGACCCTTAAAAAGGCTAAACCGTCTATGAGAGTACTGCATCCGCTACCTAGAGTAAATGAAATTGCAATAGATGTTGATGCGACACCATACGCTTATTACTTTCAACAGGCAGAAAATGGCATATATACAAGGATGGCATTGTTAGCATTATTGCTAAATAAGAAAGTGTTTGGTAAATAAATTAAAAAAGGTTAAATGATAATTTATGACGACAGGCGCAAAAAATCTTCAGGTAGAGGCTATTCAAAATGGCACGGTTATTGATCATATTCCAGCAGGTCAGGGTATTAAAATATTGAAGCATCTTCATTTGCTTGACAGTAATATAAGGGTTACAGTAGGGTTTAATCTTCCCAGCAAGGCAATGAAGTATAAAGATATCATAAAGGTTAAGAGCCGATTATTTACTAAGGCAGAAGCTAATGAATTGTCTATTTTTGCGCCTCATGCCACCATCAATATTATTAAAGACTATAGTGTTCAAAGAAAAGCAGAGATGTCATTGCCAGATTCAGTCAAAGGGCTGTTTTCCTGCCCAAATTCCAACTGTATAACGCATGATGAACAGGTGCATTCATCTTTTGTATTGTCTGCAAGGGGTGATAATCCAATACTTAAATGCACGTATTGCGAAAAAGTATTTACACAGGAAATTATTTCTGAGGTATGATGCTAAATTGATTTACCTGAATGAGTGGGTTTCATGTTTGCCTTCATATCTTAGGTTTTCTTCTTATTGCCTGTAGTTATATTTCAAAAACAGAAATTGTATTACAACCCTGCCAATCAATTATACTATTATAAATTCATGATTGTCACAGGAGGCAGATAAAAATTTTCTCTGTCACGTTGGAGTGAGTTTTGTGCGCAAAGTAATTTTCATCTCAATTTTAATTATGCTGTGCTACGGTCTGAGCGGTTATACAAAAGAGACAGCAAAGAATAAATCTGGTGATTTAGATAGCATTACCCTTTTTCACCAGAAAGACTTTTCTTTTGAGTTATCCATACCCCAGCAAAGTATACCCAATACAAGTTCAGAGTTTGAGAAACAGCATGATTATGAACATCTAAAAGACAGACTGGATAATGATTCAACTGTCACCGACCCAATCGGGATTTCAAGCTTGACAAAGAATATCTTTGATATGATTAATGCTATTAAGTTTGATTTTAAATTTCGGATTTAAGTATTTATTAATACCCTTAAAACCAAAACCTGTTTCTAACTACTGTTATGAGCATGATTTTATTGCTTGCTGTTAAAGCTGCAGTGACAAGTAATAGCCAGAGCTATTGCGAGGAGCTTCAACGCATAACAGCAAGATCAGAAAAGTAGCGAAATAAGAAGGTGAACACAGGTTTTGGTATGTAGGCTGTCAGGCTTATTCTTTCCGTGTATATGCCTAAAATTGAAATACTGCAGGGAAAACTCACCAGATAATTGAATGTGGTTATGCCCGTAATTTTGTTGTATGAGCTTTAAGTAGGAGTAGATATAATGAAACAATTTGTTAGTGGTTTACTGTTAATATGTATTGCCAGTAGCATTAGTGCTATGGCTTCTGATTTTACCATAACACCAAATTCAACAAACCAGTTTGCCATCAGTGGTGAGCAGATTAATTTACACTATAAATTCAACATTCATAATAATGCTTCTTTTCCACTTTATCTATATAGTAGCCATATATCAGGAATGTATGCAGGGTCTGTTAATCAATCTGCCTCAACCTGCGCTTTTTACGCAAATGGAAAAATACAGTCCATCCCTGTAAATGGAGAGTGTTCATTAGTTTATGATTACTCTGGAAAGGCACTCGCTTTGCCTGTTAATAAGAAAGTGCAAATGTTTGAGAACAGCTTAAAGATAACAGATCAACCAGGTTCTACTGTTACTTATACCAGTAAGGCATTTGGTGTGACAGTTAGCAAAGAAGCCCCAAAGATTTCATGGACTCCATGCTCATCAGGCTTACCCGCTGACACAAATGTTTACTCTATGTCGAATGTTGACGGAGTAATCTATGTGGCGACCATGCATGGAGTGTATGCCAATACAGGTGGAGAGTGTAAGTGGGAGGCAAAAAATAACGGCTTGCCTCAGGCCAGAGTTATGTATTCCTTATTGAATGCTGATGGTGTTCTGTATGCAGGTGGGTTTTTGCGGGGTGTTTTCAAAAGTACTGATAAAGGTAATCACTGGAATTCTGCGAATAATGGTTTACCAATAGAAAAAGCTGGTGGTGGAACAATTGTAAATTCTCTGCTTAATGTAGCTGGAGTAATCTATGCAGCAACTTCTGAAGATGGTATTTATAAAAGTGTAGATAAGAGCAATCACTGGAGCTCGGCAAATGCCGGTCTTCCCATGAATGGAAGAGTGCATACGATTGTAAAATCTTTGCTGAATGCTAATGGCATTATTTATGCGGGAACCAAGGGACATGGTATCTACACCAAAAATGGTAATCATCCATGGGTAGAAGCAAATACTGGTCTTCCCCGCGCTACAAACGTATTCTCTTTGTTTCATACCAACGGGATTACATATGCAGGAACTTCCGGAGGAATTTACGCCAAAGTAGATGGGAAAAGTCAATGGGAAAATAAAAATAATGGCATACCTTCAATGGCGGTTGTCGGAGACATGTTGAATGTTAATGGAGTCCTTTTTGCTGCAACTTATCTAAATCTTGGTAATGATATGACAAATAGCATTCCTGAGTACTGTATTTATACCAGTACGAATGGAGGAGAAAGCTGGAAAGAAGCAAATACCGGTTTACCTCTGTATGAAAATGCACTTTCTTTGCAGAATGTTAATGGGGTGATTTATACAGGACTCTTGGGTTCAGGCATTTACAAAGCTGATATTAAATCCGGCTAAATCTGCACAGGTTAGATCTGAGTTACATCACTTTTATTGCCTGTAAAGAACGCTGTAGTTGTGTTGTTGATCTAACAGTTTCTTCATGCATATGCCCGATAGCTCCGGTAAGTAATGTCTGAATTTCATGATTTAACATTTTACACCGGAGTAATGCTGTTGCATGCAACATATTTCTTTTATCTTCAGATAATCTTTGTGATATTTTTGTCTTGGTCAGCAACTTTTTGATTTTTTTATGCTCTTTTCTTAATTCTTTTAATGTTTCAACAAATGTATTCAGCGATTCTTTCGACTCTCTTCTCAGTGCGAGCCATTCATTGGTAGAAAGAACCTCTCTGTCAGCATCAAAACGTTGATTTTTAGATGCTTTATGTATGGCTTCAATTCGTTTTGAGTTGCCTGCTTTATTTAATTGACCGGTCAGCTTGCCACCAAAATAATATACGGCCCATAAAATTAAAAAAGATCCCCAGCTTTTGGGTAAAAAATCTTTGAGCGAGGGAATTTTTTTTGACTTTATGTAGTAAGGCACATCCATAATGACGTCTTTAGTACCTTTGACCACTTCTACCACAATATTTGAGGCAGCTTTAGCTGTTTCTGTCGTCAGAGATGAAATATTTTCAGCATTCCACCGATAATTTTTTTTGAGGTTTTTGAATTTTTCTGGTTTTTTAGCAGGTAAAGTTGCAAATGCCTCGCTGAGCTTTGCATCCAAACCAGTATGCCCGTTTTTAAAATTGTCTTGTATCCATTGATGATAATTTTTAGACAACTTATACCAGTGACCTTTAACTTTACTTTGATTGGCTGCTTTATTAAATATTTCCCAGCGTTCTTCACCAGACATAGTTTCAAAAGGTTCCCAGAGCTCTTCAAAGTCTTCAGAAAACTCACTCTCAAGCCGAGATAATTCTTGAACTGTTTTTAGCATTAACTGATCGTATGAGCCTTTATTATCAGAATTTTTAGAGCCATCAATACCAAAATTTTCGATTAATTGTTCATGTCTTAGCTGCATGAGAGCTTTTTTCTTCTGAAACTCTATTTGCTGTTTAACACTATTTTGTGCAGATGAGTGGCTATTCTTTAAGTGATCGGTTGCATTGGCAAGATTGGTGTATGCATTTAAAATATTGGTGACACCTTTTTTACTAGTTAGATAGCTGGCACTGTCTAAAAAGCTATCAAAACTGTCCATCGATTTATCTTTATCCAAATGTTGTAATTTTCGTTTGCAAAGTGCTGAGCGCACTTCCATAACAACTCTGCTTAATGTGAAAAAAAACACGTTTGTGCCAACAGATGAAGCAACAGTAATTGCTGCACCGATGCCAAATGTTGTTAAACCTGAAATCAGTGCCTCTGCTGCCAGACCTACCCCTAAAGTAATACCAGTACTTTTATTTCTTTTTGCCCAGCGAATAACTGATAACGCTGTATCACCAATAATACGGACAATCTTGTCATTTTTGACAGTATGTTGAATCAACCAAGTATCATCCTGATCGCATTCGTAGCCAGGTTTTGGGTCAGGTCTTTCAAGTGCTGGTTTACCTGGCGTTGCATGAGGTTTTACCCAATCACTCTTTTGTGTATTTTGTGTCTGTTGTAAAGTAACAAAATGGCGCAATCGATTTTTTACTTCCATCATGTTTTCTAAGCCCACATACTTTTCCTTGCTTAGCCCACATTTTTTAAACTGATCCTCAACCACAAGAACTGCCAGATCTTTTTCTACACCCTGCTCTGTCATCGTTGCCACAAAATCAGGTTTTAATACCTCATTGATATATCCCTTTGGCAGCGATTTATTAGCGGCTATATACTCATAAGCTAAACGGCAGGGAGAGTGTGAAGATAACCGATCAAGCTGCGAAATAACCCGTACATCAATAGACTTTTTATTTGATTTAATTCTACGACTGTCTCCTTTAATATTTATCTCACAGACACCGGCAAGCTTAAAGGCTGCCATAGTTTTAAGCGCAATACCTGCGTTACTTGTCTTTTTATGGCGTGGTAATTGTCGTTGAGAAAATTTAATGAGAGAAATATAAGCTCTACACAGCTGCCTTCCTGGCGAACTAGTGGCAGGTTTGAATGTGCCTTTTAATATCTGACCAATTGTCTTTAGGCTAGTTTTTCGACCCTGCCAGAAAGGCTTGCTTTTCACAGTCCATTTTTTATTCAACAATGATGATGAAAGCACGGCATCCTTTTGCTTTAGCAATTCACTGTTGTCAACTCCTAGCACACTTCTGGAGTATGGATGAGGTACATTTAAGGGCTTCATTTATAATCATTCCTTTTTAATATAAATGATTTACCTGAAAAAATATAAACAGCAAAAAAAATCAGTATATTTTTAGTTTATCGGTATTAAAAGTATTGAATTTACAATCTTTTTTCCGTTAGCCTATTAATGTTGAAAGTGATATTTTTAATAACATTTAAAACGTACATATATCAGGTGCTTTTTTGAAACATTTAACTTTACCTTTAATTTTTTCCATTATTATCGGCGGATTCTGGTTTATTATGATGCCTTATGTTTTGGCAGACACGGTTGCTCTGACCAATCATGATATATTGCGTGGAAAAGTAAAAATTATTAATAATGGCGAACTGGTACTTCATACTGACTATGCAGGAGACATAACCATAAACATGCGCTACCTTAGCGGACTAGAGACTGATAAGTTTCTTTGGGTTCGACTAAAGGGTCAGTCGAGTTTTAAGTTGATTCGCTTTTCTGCCAACAAAGGAAAAGTATGGATGAAAGATAAGGAAGGAGAAAAAATACAACTCAATGATAATCGGGAACTTGCTAAAATCAGCTCATCCAAGCCACTCACAAGCTGGCTATTAACGGGTAATGCGGGGCTGACTTTTAACCTGGACGACAGTAGTGATAATAAAGAAAGCTATGGCAGTACAGGATTGGTTACCATCAAAAACACAGTAAATACAAATAATTTCTCGTGGGATACCTACTATGAAAGAAATGATCAAAAAGTAACATCACGTCGTTGGAGTATTCAGTACAATTATCAGCGTTATCTTAACGAACTTGTATATATTGAGGGTAATTCGGGCTGGAAGTATATTATTGATCAAACCCCTCAATCACTTTTTACAGTAGGTCCTGGAATCGGTTATCAGTTCTGGGATACGCCAAAGAGCAGTTTGCAGTCAGGTCTTGGTATTAAACATTTATGGGAGCATTACGCCAATGGTGAAACACAAACTGAGTGGGCTGCGAGTTGGAATTTAAAATATACAAAAACTTTTTTTAATCTATTTAACTGTTATCAAAACATCAGTCTCTTACAGCCGTTTTCCAATGGTCTTATTCTTAATACAGAGACTGGTTGTAAAATACAATTAACAGATAACCTGTTTTTTAATACGAATTATGATTACAATTATACAAGCCAGAAAGACCCCTCAGTAACAGTTGGTAGCAGACGGTTAAGCCATATTCTTAACTTTGGGGTAGGAGTAAACTGGTAGAAAAATAAAGTGCTCATCCAGTTCTCAGAATAACGGGCGGTGTTATTTTCCGCTCTTATCATGTATCACGCCTGTGAAAAGACAGAAGCTCTTAAAATCTCAGACCTCCGTCAATCTCTATTATTCTTCCATTAATATACTGATTTGAAAGAATAAACTGTATTGTTGAGGCAATTTCATCTGGATGTCCCAAACGGCCTGAAGGAATTTTTTTGCTCAGTGCGTCCAGTGCTTCAGATTTCATGCCAGCAGTCATGCGCGTTTTTACAACACCGGGAGCAATACCAGCGGACCGAATGCTATAACGGGCAAGTTCCTGTGCCCAAGTAACAGTCAATGCCTCTACGCCAGCTTTTGTAGCCGAATAACTACTTTGACCAAAATTACCATTTCGTGCAAGCGAAGTCATATTAATAATAACACCACCATTTCCACATCGAATCATTTGCTCTGCCGCTTCACGTCCGCACAAAAAAACACCTGTCAGATTTATGTTGATTACTGTTTGCCAGTCTTCATAAGGCAGTTTCTGCGTAACCTTCCCTTCTTTGGCTTTAAGTAACAGGCCATCTTTAAGTATGCCAGCATTGTTTACCAAAACATCAAATCTGCCAAAATCATCGGCAACCTGTTGCATTACTGCAGAAACATTGTACTCATCAGACACATCCAGTGTGTAGCTCTCAATTTTATTTAGTGAACCCTCCTGAGACTCTTTTATCTGATTAAGTCCTGCTTGATCTTTATCAAGCATTGCAACCTGATAACCCTGCTCAAGCAGATTAATAACTATAGCCTGCCCAATACCACCGGCAGCACCAGTGACCACAACAACTTTTTTTTCCATTTATTGACCTGTTTGCTCATCCAGAATATTTACTCATCACTACTTTCTCATGTTTTATAACACAGAAGGTATTGATGTATTTTATTTTTTAATGGTTGTTTGATTACGCAACTCCCGTCGTAATACTTTACCAACAGGTGTCATAGGCAAAGATTCCCTGAATTTTATATGACGGGGTATTTTATACGCAGTTAGTTTATCACGACAATAAAACTTTATATCATCTTCAGTCAGTTTTGTTGTTTTTGGTACTATAAACAATTTAACGGCTTCACCTGTTTTTTCGTCAGCAACTCCTACTGCTGCGCAGGAGGCCACCTTTGGGTGATTAGAAACGACATCCTCTATTTCGTTAGGATATACATTAAAACCTGAAACCAACACCATATCTTTAAGTCTATCTACAATCTCAACTAAACCATCATCACTTATGACAGCAATATCTCCTGTTTTAAGCCAGCCTTCATCATCTAACACTTGTTTAGTGGCCTCAGGATTATTCCAGTAGCCAGACATTACCTGTGGTCCTCTTACGCATAATTCACCGGGTTCACCATTGGTGTTTTCTTTACCTGTCACTATATCCACTATTTTAAGGTCGGTTAAACCCACGGCAGAGCCGACACTCCCAACTTTTGATACTTTATCCAACCGGCTAAGACATACAACGGGTGAGCATTCAGTCAAACCGTATCCTTCTGCAATTATGCACCCTGTCACTTCTTGCCACTTTCTGCCTACCGAAAGTTTAAGTCCTGTGCCACCGGATAACGTTAGTTTTAACCGATCAAACCGACATTTTTTAAACTCACTTCGGGCCAACAGGGCTGCAAATAAAGTGTTTAACCCAATAAATCCGGTAAATTTTGTTTTTTTAAGCACTTTAAGAAAGGTTGAAATATCTCTGGGATTGGCTATTAGCACATTATTAGCACCGATCATCGGAAATACCATCAAGTTCGCTGTGAATGCATAAATATGGTAAAGAGGCAGTGGAGCAATCACAACTTCGTAACCTTCTTCGAGCACATGTTGCCCGCTGGATTTTACAGCGTTAATGATCTCTTTTGTCTGGAGCATATTGGCAATTAAATTTCGGTGGCTTAATATTGCCCCTTTGGGCTTACCCGTTGTACCTCCGGTATACTGTAATGCGGCAATGTTCTGTGGTTTTACCTGAACGGAATGCATCGCCTGCTTTTTACCATAATCTAATGCTTTTTTAAACTTCACAGCCTGTTTCAAATTAAATGGCTTGATCATGCGTTTGATATATTTGAGCACAGCATTGATTAAAAACCCTTTTGGTTGCGAAAGTAAATCTCCAAAGCAGGTTTCAATAAGGTAATTAACCGGATAATCTTTTACCGCTTTTTCAACCTCAGCACCAAACATATTCATATAAACTATGGCGTTAACACCTGCATCCTCTAGCTGAATTTTTATTTCCCGTGCTGTGTACATAGGATTAATATTCACCAAAACCATTCCAGCTTTAAAAATACCATAAACAACCACTGGCATTTGTAAAATATTAGGCAGTTGTACTGCAATCTTGTCACCGGGTTTTAAATTAGTTTTATGCTGAAGATACGATGCAAATGCATTACTTAATTTATCTGTTTCCATAAATGACAAGGAGCTTCCTGCACAGGTGAAAACCGGTCTGTGCCGAAAACGGTTAACCGATTCAGCCCATACATCAATAACGCTTTGGTACGCATCCAGTTCAATTTCTTTCATATCACTATCGCTTGTTCTTTAGTTAAAACGTTATGTAAACAGACTGCCAGCCTTTAATTATAATCCTAACCGACACTTTAATTTTTTTAACCATTTTCGGATACACTGTAAAACCTACATAAATAATACATTGTAGTTGTTTTGCAAATAACAGAGTAATCTGATAAGTAGAAAAATGGAAATTTTGAATACAGTTGCGTATCTTTAATTTTAATTAGACTACACTTTAAAAAGTGTGGCATGAGTCGCAAAGGTGGCACATTTACTATAAAAATAATATTAATAAGTCGATACTACTATAACAAATATAATAAACACCCTTTGTTTAGGGATATTACGGAATGTTAAATTATGACCGATAAAAGTTGGTCTCTGAAAATACTATCTGGCGCTCACCTTGGGGCAGAGATTGAGCTTGGTGAGGGGACTTATACTCTTGGAAGTCATGAAGACTGCGATTTTGTGCTGACAGATGAGTCAGTATCAGACAAACAGCTAGAAATTACAATTAATGACGCAAGCATCAAATTAAAAAGCCTCTCTGGACAACAGCTTACCATTAACGGTGAACCGTCAGGCATAGACTGTCAACCAGAAATGCACCAAGTGGTTAGTATTTCTGCACTGAACTTTGCATTTGGACAATCTGATATACCCTGGCCGGCATTCAATCTTTCTCAATTTTCTTCAACAGCAGAAGGTGTGCACAATAACAATGCCGAAACCACTAATACCTCTTCAGATAAAGCATACATAACAGAAGAACAAACAGAAAAAAAAGCGCATAATCTTGCAGCTGTTACAGATAAAGAAAACAAAGACTCTGGAAAAAAGAGCTGGAGGAAAACAGGCCTCACCCCAAGACAATTAGCTTTATGGTTCAAAAAACTTTTGCGCCATTACAAGTGGATATTAGCAGGGTTTAGTAGCTTGGCTTTATTTGTTTGCCTGGGAGTTGGATTTATGTGGTTATGGCAAAAAACAGCTCCTGAAGCAAATCTCAAAACTACAATTAACTACCTTGCTATTGCTAAGAAAGTTAAATCTCAGCTTATGTTACCTGACATTCACCTGCGACAATTGGCAGGCGGATCAATACTGGTGAGCGGTTATATTAAAGATAATGATCAAAAAAATATGCTGATTAAAACATTAGATAAAGAGCTCGTACCAATTAAATCACAGTTGATAGTAATGTCAGATATGCGTGCATCTGCGGTTAGTGCATTAAAATTTGCAGGGTACGACAACATGCACATTGAACTTGATACAACACCAGGATCATTAGTACTAAGTGGTTATGCACCAAATATTAAGTATGTGAGTAAAATAAGAGAAATATTAAGCATAGATGTTCCCGGATTATTATCTATTGTAGAACAGGTTGATTATCAGTCGACAAGAGAAAAAGCATTACGCACAATGTTACAGGAAGTTGGATTAAATGCTCAGATAAAACTTTTGGAGCAACCAGGTAAAATAACGCTCAAAGGTCGCCTTCATGATATATCTCAGGGGTATCGTTTTAAAAGTGTTGTTACTAACTTTAGAGAAAAGTACGGTAACAAGCCGGAGCTAATGATAGATGTAGTTATTCCATCAGCAAATCTTCGCACATTGAAACCTGAACTAAACATTAAAAGTATTAGTATGGGGCGAACACCTTATGTAATGCTGGGTAATGGAGAAAAATATTTGCCCGGTGCTACATTAGAAAACGGTTATATACTTGAAAGTATCGGCCTGGATTATTTAATACTCCGATCAGGTAATCAGCAAATAAAATATAATGTGAGAAAAAATAATGACTGATACATTTCTTTCGTTGTCGACCACTGAAGACTATCTGGCCACTGATAAAGATGGTGCGGTTAAAAAAGGACTGATTGTTCAATTTAAAGAGGAAATTGATCGACTCAAATCACCTGATAACTTGGATTTATCACCAGAAGACTTTGAACAAAAAGAGAGCCTTATCAAGGCGATGGAAGAGTCCATTAAATTAATAGAGATGACTTGGGCAAAATACCACCTGGCAGGAAAGCAGGTTCACTAAATACTGGATTTATCTGAATAGACGCTGAACAAGAATATATAAAATGCAGGGAGAAAATTATGGCTGGAATACTACAGGGTGGCCAAGATGGTATCAACTTTGATAAAACAAACAATGTATTAAGCGACAACCTGTCAAAACTTGAAAAATCAATGCAGGAAGGCTTAGAAAATCTAGATCCTTCAAATATGGCCGATCTACTCTCTTTTCAGCAACAAATGAGTAAACTTACTATGATGTATGGCCTGCAAAGCGGTGTTATCAAATCTATTAAAGATACAAGCCAAGGCATTATTCAGAAAATAAACTAAGGCTAAATAATAATAAGGAAGAAATATATGGTTAGCGCAGAAATCCTACGCAAATTAGCAGACATCGGTTTCATGGCGACAAGCGGGGGTTTTTTTCGCCAGGCAGATGCTATCTTCAGTTCTATTGAGCTCTCCCGTAAAGACAATATACTGCCTTACATGGGAAAAGCGCTTAACCTGATGAATATGGAAAAAAACCAGGAAGCGCTTGATATGATTGAAAATAAAGCATTAAAAATCGAGCCAGAAAACCATGTGCTTCATGCATTTAAGGGTATGGCGCTAATGTTGCTTGGCAGAAATAGTGAAAGTGAAAACTGTCTGAATAATATTGCTTCGACCAGTAATGATTCGATTGCAAAAAACCTTGCAGACAATCTGCTATCAGAACTATATCGTACTGATAAATGATTTTTGAAATCCAATGATCCATATATTATTGGCTTTTAATCGTAGAGTAGAGAAAATACTGCTCTCCTGTTAAATACAATTTAAAAAATGAGTATTTCTGTAAGACAAGTTTAAAGGCAGGTTTTGATATTACTGCCTGATAAGCTGGATATATGACAGCAATAAACCTTCTTTTTTCAAAAATGAACATCTTAAAAATAGAGAAAGTCCATGCATAGTATTACTTGTGATTCATCTGGTTTTTTACAGGGTTTGCATACATTTTAAGTAACCATTCTTTAGCATGATCATCACATTTCTCAAGGCGACTATTAAGTAACCGGTCGCCTTTAACAAGCAGGTCTTCTGAGTAATCTTTGTTTTCTTTCAGGCTTTTTTGATAATCTTTATGACCTTGATTTTCCAGTATGTTGTAGGCTGAAAAATTAATGGGAAATAGTTTATAAAGCTGATGAATCTGGCGATCAATAGCTTCGGCACAACTGGCGGGGTCTTTTAGGGTCACAGGCAATGGCTGACCAAAAGCTACATGAACATGATTTTTTTGTCCCTGAATACCAGCAATAATACTATCTAAGTCTTCATTATCAGACTTGGTATATTCACCGGTTGATTGGCGTAAATGAAGTTCTTTAGCCTTCATAAAGTCGCAAGGGTTTACCTCGTAAGATATTGCTACCGGTACAATGTTCAATGACGATAACATGTTCTCAAACCCGATTTTTTTGTGGGTCAAAGAGAGCATTTTCAAGATGGCAGGGTCTGTAACATCATTACCATCTTTTGCCCGACCCTCCCTATGTGCAAGCCAAACAGAATGATTGGTTGCAACCGAATGAGTAATATAGGCAGATAAAGTTTTGAGGGCATCAACCTTTTCTTTACGGGTTTCAAGCGAGCGTTTAACAATAAAGCTTTTATTGAGTCGCATCAGGTCGCTCACATAAAGCTTGCTCAAAAGATTGTCACCTATTGCTACCCTGACGGTATCCCTCTCATCAAGATGAAGTCCATAATTTACCAGTGCAGGGTCAAGTACTATATCTCGGTGATTGCTTAAAAACAGATAAGACTTCTCTTTGCTCAGATCATTCAACCCAGACCAGCTAACGGATGCTGTCGAACGCTCAATCACCTTAATCATATAGGGTTCAACTAATTGCTGAAACTTATACACAGTATTAATATGGTGAATTTTTTTTGCAAGTGTTCGCTTAACCAGAAACTGTAATACAGGTTTGATAAACGGTGAAAGCTTAGGAAAGTTAAATGTTGTCAGTGCATCAATCAATTCATTATTATTAATTAATCTTTGCAAAACTCGCTCAACCTCATCATCATGATAAGGTCGTATATCATCGAATAATCCTATTAAACTACTGTTAGCGCACATACCGATCGTAATAAGTTAATAACTGTTAAATAATTGAACATTGTAACAAGTTGTGGTGGATAAGTCAGCTATAAAAGAGTTTACAATCTATTTGTGACCTGTAATTGATAACAATATTGTTTTAATAATTAACAGTAAGGCAACATCTTGTAGAAAGATAAGACTAATACAGGTAACTATCAAAAATAATTTTACCAGAGACAAATGACATGGAATCTCTTAATAGTCTTGTAAATGCTTATTTACCGAAAATAAACGCAGGAAAATCAACGCCTTCCACTACTAAAAAAGGCCTCTGTTCACTTGCTGTTAAAACAGTTAGCGTTGTTCTTCAGACGGGAACCCCGCTATTTAGTAATAGTGAACAATCGCCTGCATCAACGCGCCAAACATCACCGATACCTCAGGTAACACCAAGATTACCCAATAGTGCAAATAGTGTTGAACAGGCATTTGATATTTTAAAGGAATTTGCCCGTAACTACAGGGATATTGCGATTCGCCTTAATTTGGATGCTTCAGCGAGAACAGATGCAAACCATCTTGCTGGTACCAATGAAGATAAACTTCGTTATATTTTGACTTTTTATAAAGAGTTAAATCATGGAATAATTACAATGTCAGATATATACATAATCAAACAAATTTTGTCGATATGCAAAAATAAGCATATTAGCATTGCTAAACAAACCCAAAAGCAATATACGCAGTTGCAACAACAAAGCGCCGAACCTACTTTTTCTGCTAATGGAGTAATGGAGACAGAATTATCAGAAACACCCGAAACCATGCTTGTTGACTCTGTTCCAACCATTGCCGGAAAAAAACGCAAGCTAGCAGAAAGAGAAGACGAAACCGACTATGAATCGACCAAGGTCATTTGTATTGATGAAGATTATATTCCTGAGACAAAAATCATTGATTCTGTAAAATGTGTCATGTGTTCAAAAGAGTTCGCCAGAGATGATAAGCCAAAGATTAGGCTGGAATGTGGGCACCAGTTCCACAAGCACTGTCTCGAAACATGCGCAACACAAATATTAAAACGAAAATGTAGAAAGTGTACTTTAATTGAAGAATTAAGCACTATAACATCACTAAAAGGAAGAACAAAACTTAAAAAAAGAATATTACCGAGTATTCACTCTCACAAGGCTTGTACCGAATGTTTTATCTGCAAAAAAAATTCCAGCTACATGACTAACTTCATAGAATGTCAAACCCGTGAATCTGAAGCTAAAATCTAGGCATATAATGCCAAAACAGCTACATATACTAGTTGTCAACAAGTCTAATTGTCGCCTGTATTATTATTTAATACTCCGCCAACTGCATAGCTCACAGCTACGAAACCTAAAGTCCTATATGTTATAAAAGTTTAGGTTTCGCCAATACAGTCTACTTTAGCTTTACCTGTTCCTAATTTTTCATGTTACGCATTTGTTATATTGAAAAAAGGTGCATACCTATCGATTTAGTTAATTTCTTGTTTAAATTATAACGATAAATCAAGCGCACAAAGACCTGCTTCCAAACACTGTTTATGCATTTCAGCTCGTGGCAGAATGCGTGAAAAATAAAAATTTGCCGTATCAATTTTTTGCTGATAAAACTGCTTATTACTTGCACCTTCGTTTAACTTTTCATGCGACAGCCTTGCCATGTCTGCCCAAACCCAAGCAAGACAAATGTAGCCGGAATACATCATATAATCGACTGCAGCTGCACCAACTTCTTCTCTGTTGTTCATCGCTTTCATACCAACAGCCATGGTGAGATCACCCCACTGTTTGTTGTGATGGTTCAACTTATCTACCAGCACTTTAATGGAGCTATTTTCTGAATTGGCCTTACAAAATTTATACACAACCTTTGTGAAGTTTCTTAGTAGCTCGCCTTGGCTCATCAATACTTTTCGACCTAATAAATCCAGAGACTGAATATATGTGGTACCTTCATAAATAGTGGCAATTCTCGCATCACGCAGATTTTGCTCCATACCATATTCACGAATATAACCATGCCCGCCAAAACACTGTATACCAAGGTTCGCCGCCTCTATACCGGTTTCTGTCATAAAGGCTTTGCATACGGGTGTTAAAAACTCCATTATTTTGTATGCGGTGTCCTTTTCTTCTCCATCCTGAAAGTACAATAGTTTATCTGCTTGTTGGCAGGTAAAGTAATACAGCGCTCGGTTACCTTCAGCGAACGCGCGAATAGTCAGTAACATGCGCCGAATATCTGGATGTTCTACCAACAGTTTGGTGGGTGAGTCAGGTTTTTCAATTTCATTGAGGCTTCTCCCCTGTTTGCGCTCGCAAGTATATCCCCAAGCCCCCTGCCAGGCAATTTCTGCATGAGCCAATCCCTGCAGTGCAGTTCCTAATCGAGCAAAGTTCATAAAAGTAAACATGCAAGAAAGACCTTTATGTGGCTCTCCAAGCAAGAAACCTTTGGCTCCTTCAAAATTCAGCACACAGGTTGAATTACCATGAATACCAAGTTTTTTCTCAACATTTCCACAAAAAACTTTGTTACGTTCGCCTTTTGCACCTGTACTGTCTGGCAAAAACTTGGGCACGATAAACAATGAAATACCTTTAGTTCCCACTGGCGCATCAGGAAGCCTTGCCAACACGATGTGTACAATATTTTCAGACATATCATGTTCACCGGAGGAAATAAAAATTTTGCTACCTTCAAGACTATAAGAGCCATCGTCATTTGGTGTGGCTTTTGTTCTGAGCAATCCGAGATCTGAACCGCACTGTGATTCGGTCAGGCACATTGTCCCCGTCCAGACGCCTGAAATTAATGAAGGTAAATATGTTTGTTTTTGCTGATTATTTCCATGGCGTGTCAGTGTGAAAATTGCACCATGACTGAGTCCGGGATACATACTCCAGGACCAGTTAGCACTTGCCATCATTTCATTGACAGTAATACCTAAAGATTCGGGTAAACCCTGACCACCCATTTCCGGACTGTGTGATAATGCAGACCAGCCATTTTCTATAAATTGTTGATAAGCTTCCCTGAATCCTGTGGGCGTTGTGACTTCATGACCACTTAATGTGCAACCTTCTTCATCTCCGACTCTGTTTAATGGTGCTAAAATTTCTTCACTGAACTTCGCCCCTTCAGTCAGAATGGCATTAACAATATCAGGCGTTGCCTCTTGCCCACAAGCAAATGACTGGTAATGACTTTTATAATCAAGTAACTCATTTCTTACGAACTCAATATCCGATAAAGGTGCCTTATATGTCGCCATTTTGATGACCTCTTCCCTAAAAAATTTATTCTTCTGTCATTATTAAGAACTGATAAATTTTATACAGTATTAATCAATGAGTCTAAAGAAATATAAGAAGCAATTTGCTTTTGGTCAACCGTTTCAAGGTGAGGAACAAAACCAAGAAATGATCCGGGGATTATTGCTTTGAGGGTTTCAATATTTTCATGAAGTCTCAACATTTCATCGTCTGTCTGGTTCGCCACCCAACCGGCAAAACAGGCACCGTCGCTGATAATGGATTCAGCGGTCAATCTTGCATGGTTTATACAACCTAATCGCATATTTACCACTAATATAACTGGAATATTCAATAACTTGGGAAGAATACTTAAACATTGATTTTCTTCGTAAGCCAATGGTACTTTCCACCCGCCTGCCCCTTCAACTAATGCAAATTCAGCAGAACAGGACAATGCCATGCGACACTTGCTGGCAACATTTTGCAAAGAAAGATTTACACCGCTTTCAAATGCTGCAATATGTGGAGCAATGGCTGACTGAAAAGCAAAGGGGTTTACCTGGTTGTATGGTAAAGAAATGCTCATCGCATTCATTAAAGCTAACGCATCGGTGTTACGCAACCCAGAGGGAGTTAATTTGCATCCAGAGGCCACAGGCTTTACAGCAACTGTGGATAACCCCCGCTGTCTGGCCTTTTCCAGAAGACCACAACTAATGACTGTTTTTCCTGCACCAGTGTCGGTTCCGGTGATATAAAATGTGTTGAGCATTACTTATTCCTTCAAGCTGGCCAAAGTCAATAATAATACCTCACCTTTGAGTATTACTCACTATTTAAGGGTTGGAGGAAGATACTGTTTTGATGCAAGCTAGACTAAAGTTGAAGTTACATTATGATACCGGTCTGATACGCTGATATTATTACAAAAACAATAGTGGAGTAAAATCATGGGTCAGATGATAAACAGCAGTTCCACAGGAGACTTGATCAACTTGGCAACAAAGGCCTTTAATAAAACTACTGGTTGTTCGTTGAATGCATTGTCTACTTACCAGAAACAACCGCACTTATTAAATAAGCCGATCACTCCCTCGAATGTTGGAAAATTGGTTACAGCTGAAAATTACTATGTTATGAATGGTCCAAATAAAATGATACAAGACCGGTTCGCAAAATTATTTACTCCTGTGAGACGCCCCATAGCTCATCTTTTAGCGTCACAGGTCGCTGTTGCTGAAAATGGTTATTTTCAGCCACAATGCAACTACTCAAGAAACGTTTCGATTTCTTTAATCTCTCAGTTTTAAACCAAGAGTATTTAAGCTTATTTTTTGCCCACACCTTACAAGCAATTATAAGCATGCTCATAATAGTAGTTCTAAAATACGACTCACAGATTAAATATATTGGACTCACCATTAAAAGTGAGAGAAAATGAAGCCTGAGATATACTGAAGTACTATTTTAAAACAGTTTGAAGTAAACAGTACTCATTTTGATGGGTTGAAAAGATACTTTGAAGGTGATTTATATCCTGTAAATACCTGACTCGTATTTTCTCGGAAACTGTCCTGAATAATTAATTTTGTCTGGGATTGCTGTATGAGAAAAAGACATTTGAGTTGATCAGAACAGAAGTTATGTCAGAAAATATCCAAATAAAGCTGATTGAGAAAATTGATGCTCTACTGCCACAAACACAATGTCAGAAGTGTGGTTACCCAGGCTGCAAACCTTATGCCGAAGCACTGGTGAAAGGAGAGAAAATTAATCGCTGCTCTCCCGGTGGAAGTCTAATAATTAACCAGTTGGCTAAGCTACTTGATTGTAACAGACTGCCTTTGGCGAAAGACTGTGTTCCTGACAATGTTCCTCACCGTGTTGTTGTACGTGAGGCCGACTGTATTGGTTGCACTAAATGTATACAAGCATGCCCTGTAGATGCCATTATTGGTGCCGCAAAACAAATGCATACCGTCATAGCAGCAGATTGTACCGGATGTGATTTATGTATTACACCCTGCCCGACAGATTGTATAGATATTGTTCCATTAAATGAGCAAGATGCCGGAACATTGTTGAGTATTGAACGAAAACAACATAACCGTACTCTGTATGAGCAACGCTTAAACCGGCTTGAAAAACAGTCCAGAATGAAAGCCACTTCTAGGCAGCAACGCTTGCACATGACAAAAACAATTAAAATGTCAGAAAAAAAAGACAATCATAAAGATATTGTTATAAGTGCAATTAAGGCGCAACAACGCAAAATTGAGCGGCAGTTAGTAAATGTAAAAGAGCCGTATGAGAAAAATCAACTGATTGAAACGATAGCTAAGCTGGATAAAAAAATATACCAGCTTCGCAAGGAAACAAATACTGTTGAACCTTCATCAGTGAATCACCTTAAATGCGCTACAACAAGCAAGGAAGTTCAGTTAGCAATTTTTCGAACCAAACTAAAAAAGCTAGAAAAAACCTTAAGTCTGACTCCAGAAAATAGCATTAAAGCATTAAAAGAAGAAATTCAACAACTGCGCCATAAAATTAATTGTATTATAAAATAATTTTTATTAGTATTCTGTAAAGCTTACTTTAAGTTACTGAAAGTATATTAATGAACACAAATAATGTAAATGAAAGGTTGCCGGCTTTACAGCGCAACGACGAAGAAATAGATCTTTTTGATCTTTGTGGGCTTTTATGGAAAAAAAAATTACTAATTTTGATTGTCACCATTATTGTTATGATGGCAGGCATCTCAGTTGCGTTTTTATTTCCTAAAACCAGAGACACTGAAGTGGTTCTCAGGCCTGCAAACCTTGTCCAGTTAATGCCTGTAAGCAATTATTTCCCCTTATACAGGGATGCCGATAATATGTCTGACCAGAAGCAGCCTAGTTATGTTGGCTTATCACTTCACATATATGAAATATATTATAAAGCACTCCTGACCGACAGCCTGCTACATATTGTGTACGAACAACATCTTCATGATATGGGTGCTCCTTCTACCTTTAAAGAGTTTAAGAAACGATTATTTATTACAAGAAATACCGCAACAATTGCAGGTGATAAGTCGCTGACAATCAAATACAATGCCAAAGTACCTGAACAAGGTGTGAATTTTCTTAATAATAAATTGTTGCCGGCAATTAAACATGACGTTCAGCAACAACTGAAGGAAAACATTGCAGCTCGGATAAAAAATGAAAAAGAGTGGCGTCTTAAAAAAATCGAAAAAACTCAGCAAGAGTTTCTCTACAAGAACAGACAACATGAGAAAACTCTGGCTAATGCCTTTGATATGGCTAAAAATGCAGGAATAAATAAACCTGCGTTACAGGATACCAGCCGTTTAGATGTTTCAGCGAATCCTCATCTGCTTTTTCTGATTGGTACAAATGCATTGTCTTTGTTGTTAAAACAGAATAAATCAATAATGGATGAATATTATTTTATCAACGATAGCACTGCACTAGTGCCTCGGTCGATAAATAGTAAGCCACTGGTTCCTGGTGTAGAAACCGATTATGCTTACTTGGTTTATCTTAACCAGATCAATGCGGACTTGTCTTTGCTGAATCCCATCAATATTATTAATCCTGCAAAAGTGGTGATGGAAAAACCATCAAACACGCTGATAATAACATTATCTATTTTCCTTGGATTGATTCTAAGTATATTTATGGCACTGACTAAAATAGCCTTGGAGAAAAGAAAACTTATTCCAGAAATAGGGAGCCAAAGTGACAGTTCCTGCAAAGGTTAGGTTGAATAAGCAGGACAATTGCTTGGAAATCACTTATGATGACAGTGAAACCTTTATCCTTACGGCTGAGTTTTTGCGTATTTACAGTCCTTCAGCTGAAGTCAGGGGACATGGTTCACAAGTAAAAAAAATAGTCACAGGTAAGCGTCTGGTTCAACTTATAACGATTAAACCCACCGGAAACTATGCTCTCAAACTGATCTTTGATGATGGTCATGACAGTGGCTTATTCACTTGGGAGTATTTGTATGAACTTGCCAGTGAACAAGAGAATTACTGGCAGGCCTACCTAGAAAAACTTCACCACTTGGGAAAAAGCAGAGATCAGGACACAGACGTGGTAAATTTGATAGAATAATTGGCGTTTGGTTAAGCTGGCGCTACAATAGCCCATTCATTTTCAGCACAAAGTTTTTGTTGTTTGAGTGCCACAGGAGGCACACTATGTCAGAAAAACAGTCTGCAAAGACTACACACTTCGGTTTTCAGGATGTTTCCTGGGAAGAAAAAGAAAAGCGTGTAGCTGGCGTATTTCATTCGGTGGCAGCAAAGTATGATATTATGAATGACCTGATGTCCTTTGGCGTTCATCGCTTATGGAAGCGTCTTACTGTCGATGCCAGCGCTGCACGCTCGGGTCAGCAAATTTTAGATATTGCGGGTGGAACAGGTGATTTAACAGCCAGATTCTCACGTATTGTCGGATCAGAAGGTAAGGTTATATTGGCTGATATTAACGACTCTATGTTAAAAGTTGGACGTAATAAATTGTTAGATCATGGCATTTGCAATAATGTTGAATATGTTCAGGCCAATGCAGAATGTTTGCCATTTGCTAAAAACAGTTTTGACTGCGTCACTATTTCCTTTGGGCTGCGTAATGTTACCGATAAAAATTCTGCATTACGCTCCATGCTTCGAGTATTGAAACCAGGCGGGCGTTTGCTGATTCTTGAGTTTTCGAAAGTACGCAACCCTGTGGTAAAAAAAATGTATGATACTTATTCATTTTCAGTACTTCCTGTTATGGGTAAACTGGTGGCAAATGATTCTGAAAGTTACCGTTATCTTGCCGAATCTATTCGTATGCATCCGGACCAAGAAACGCTAAAACAAATGATGCAGGATGCTGGGTTTGTGCAAACGTCGTATCACAATATTTCATCGGGCGTGGTTGCTTTGCACAAAGGGTTTAAACCGTGAGCAAGGTGACTGACATTTTAAAAAAGCTGTCACCAGTGCCTCTTGATCCGGCTGACTTATTTTTTAAAAGTTTGGAAAAAGGTCTGAACTTTTCGTTGAGGTGTGACCCTTTTTTTGCAAAAAAACTCGCTGAATTTGAAGGTTTTATTATTAAATTTCACTGTGTTTCTCCAGTTCGAACCATCTATTTATCAATGGTAAATGGTCAGATAGTGGTGAATGCAAACAGCGTATCCAAAGCTGATGTCAGCGTTAGCGGAAACGTTGTTGAACTGTTGATGGTAGTAAATAGTATAAAAGCTTCAGATAAGATAAATACTATAATATTCGACAACTGTGTTTGTGGAGATAAACCTCGGCTAAAGAAGTTATTTCAATTGGTTCAAATAGCAGAACCGGACTGGGCACTTGGTTTTGAAGACAAAGTGCACCCAGTATTGGCTCATACTATGACTAAAATGATAAAGGTTTTTTTCAGCGTTTTTTACAATCAGTCAGATCTTAAACTTCAGGTTCTTCAAGAATATCTGCAAAATGAGCTGGCTCTACTTCCTTATGATGAAGATATGCAACAAGTGAATTTTGAATCTAAAAAGAATCAACAGTGTATTCAGTCTCTGGAAGAAAGGGTAAACCACCTGATCGATAAAAAAGCACCTGAATTAATGTGGTTAACCTGATAAAGGACGAGATTGAGTGCTGTTATTTCGCCTGACTAAAATCATACTGGTTATTATGCATTTCCGGCTGGATAACCTCATTCCAATGGATATATTACCATGGTGGCTAAGACTGCCACTAAAGCTTGCTCCATGGAAAATAATTGCCTGTAAAAAACCGGGGGCAGAGCGATTGCGCTTGGCACTGGAAGCTCTTGGGCCTGTATTCATCAAGTTTGGTCAACTACTCTCTACCCGACCAGATTTATTACCCGGAGACTTTATTGAGCAACTCTCAAAATTGCAAGACCAGGTCCCACCCTTTTCGCCAGACCAGTCAAGGCAGATAATTGAACAAGCATTGAAGCAATCGGTGAATGCATTGTTTGCAGCATTTGAAACGAAGCCACTGGCCTCTGCCTCTGTGGCACAGGTGCATCAGGCAAAGTTACATTCGGGTGAGGATGTTGTGGTTAAAGTTATTCGACCAAATATTAAAAAGACAATCAGGCAAGATATGCGCTTGCTTTATATCTTGTCCGGTCTGATAACAAAGCTCTCAGATAACATTCGTCGTCTGCGTTTAAAAGAAGTGGTTTCAGATTATGAAAAAACTTTACTTGATGAATTGAATTTGCAACGTGAAGCGGCAAATGCATCTCAGTTGCGGAGAAACTTTTTAAACTCACCAGATATTTATATTCCAAAAATCTATTGGGATTATTGTCGGGAAAATATTATGGTGATGGAGCGGATTCAAGGCATTTATGTGAGCGACATTGCTGCATTAAAATCTAGGGGTGCTAACATTAAGAAACTGGCAGAACGGGCAGTAACTGTTTTTTTTACCCAGGTATTCCGCGATGGTTTTTTTCATGCAGATATGCATCCAGGAAACATTTTAGTGAATGCAGATAACCCTGATGACCCCTATTTTATTGCCATCGACTTTGGAATTGTTGGCTCCTTAACACCAGAAGATCAGAGTTATCTTGCACGAAATGTATTGGCTTTCTTTCACAGAGATTATCGAAAAGTAGCACAATTGCATATTCAGTCTGGCTGGGTGCCACATGAAACACCTATACATGAGTTGGAAGCGGCTATAAGAACAGTATGTGAGCCAGTATTCGGGCGCCCTTTGGAAGATATTTCTTTCGGTCAGGTGTTATTGGGACTGTTTCAAACAGCAAGACGGTTTAATATGGAAGTACAACCTCAGTTGGTTTTGCTGGAAAAAACACTATTAAACGTTGAAGGTATTGGAAGACAGCTTTATCCTCAACTGAATCTTTGGGTTACAGCACAACCTTTTCTTGAAAAATGGCTGAAAGACAGAGTTTCACCTCTGGGTATTATGAGTCGCATTTATGAACAAATACCCGATTGGGTTGAGCAGGCACCGATGCTTTCAAAACAATTTATTAAGGTATTAACAAAAGAAGAACCAAAGAAAAAAAAACAATCGTTATTATCATTGAAAAAGTTTTTTGGTGTTGTTTTATTGATGGTATCTGGACTATTGCTTTATAATCCGTCGTGGCTAAATCATTTTGTAATCCTGTCATTAGGATTGGGCATGCTGGGTGTTTTTTTACTGGTTGATGAGCAAAGAGATTAACGGAATAGAACTATGAGTGATTGTCTTTTTTGTAATATTGTTTCTGGATCTGTTTCGGCTGATATCGTTTATGAAGATAAACATTGTATTGCGTTTAAAGATATTCACCCGAAAGCAGAAGTACATCTATTGGTGATTCCCAAAACACATATTAAACACTTGGCAGATTTAAACCCACAAACAGATAAAGATCTTATCAGCCATATAATGTTTGTATTGTCTGATATTGCAACTGCCTGCGGGCTGACTAACGGCTTTAAAACACAAATTAACACTGGAGCAGGAGGTGGTCAGGAAGTATATCATCTGCATTTTCATCTGCTTGGTAGTAAAGCCTCCTGAATTTTTTTCAGTCAGACTCTTATAATTACTATCTGACGTTATAATCAAGAGACTCTTTTCTATGGTGTATTTCCTATTATAAAAAGTCGCTAATAAAACTTTCAGCTATTAGTTTTACTCCGATCAGACTTACTTATAAAGGCAAGAGTAGTACATGGTAACAAGATATTTAGAAAGGAATTTTATAACTAACGTAGTTTGCAGGCTGACAGTGTAGGGGCATTCAGAATAAATCGAAAAAAAGGTTAATAAATACAGCACTTATCTCTTTATCTTTATTTTGATTTTGATTTTCATGGACAAACGCCAGTGGAGTATATTGAACAACTCAAGTCAGAGAATGGCTAGGTCTCATATAGTATGAATCTATACGCATAATTTTTTGCAGATTTTTAACATGTTTGATGTTATTGTCCCACTTGAGTAGTACACTCTACACATATAGCAACAATTTTAAATCAGGTTTAAATGTGCACTATAAAGCCGTTGAAACATTTGGAATGCACCATTTAGCACTGGTGGCGCATGACAACAAAAAGCGTGACCTGCTTGAATGGACAGGTAAAAATCTGGATATCTTATCCCAACATAAACTCTATGCCACGGGCACTACAGGCCAACTGTTGAATCAGAAATATAACGCTGATGTAAAGTGTTTATTAAGTGGGCCTATGGGTGGAGACCTGCAATTGGGCGCAATGATTGCTGAAAAAAAAATTAATCTGCTTATTTTTTTCTGGGATCCTCTTGAGGCTCAGCCTCATGACCCTGATGTAAAAGCTTTATTGCGGATTGCGGCCGTTTGGAATATCCCTGTCGCCTGTAATATTGCAACGGCAGATATGTTAATTCATTCCCCACTTATGCATCAGACTTTTAAACGCAAAGTTCCTGATTATGCAACTTACAGTGATCTGAGAACGCAGAGTGATCTTTTGCAGGATGAGTAAGGTTATTATAAAATCTTGGGAAACGGTATTAGGTTTTGACTTTGGAGTTAAAAACATTGGGGTAGCTGTTGGTCAGAAAATTACGTGCACTGCTAATGCGTTAAAACCGGTAAAAGCAAAAGACGGTATTCCTAACTGGGATGAAATAATGTTTCTGGTGCAGGAATGGCAACCTGATGCCTTTATTGTTGGTGTACCTTTAAATATGGATGGTACGTCTTCAACAATGACGATACGGGCAAAAAAGTTTGCTAATCGTTTAACGGGTAGATTTATTAAGCCATGGTATCCAGTTGATGAGCGTTTAAGTACCAGAGAAACCAAGGAATGGGCTTATCGCCTTGGACACAAAGGTCATTTTGCCTCTGCCCCAGTAGATAGCATGGCCGCACAACTCTTGTTGGAGAGCTGGATGAATAGTCCAGAAAATAATAGTGAAAAATAGTTGTTCAGGTGATAGTGATGAATAAAATTTTTAGTATATTGGCTGGCGTGTGTATTGCAGGATCAGTATCTGCTAAAACCGTTAATGTATGCTTTACAGATAAAAATGATTGTTTAAAACAAACAATACATGTGATTGATCAAGCCAGTAAAAGTATTAATATACAATCCTATGAGTTCTCATCTGTAAAAGTGGCTGATGCATTAATCAAGGCCGGTAAACGGGGTGTAAAAGTTCAGCTATTGCTGGATAAAGAAAATATGTTTAATAGTAACTCAATGGTATCAAAGTTAAAAAACACAAACATCTCTTACCTGCTTGATAGTAAACCAGATGCCTTATATAGCAATGTGCTTATTGCAGATGGTAAACACTTGGTAACAGGTGCCAGCACTTTTCTTCCTACAAATAGAATAAAAGTAGTAGACGATGTGCTGTTTGTTAATGATGATTCTGACCTTATTAATAACTATCAAAAGCAGTTTGACCATCGCAAATCTTTGTCTGAAAATGCTGAGAAATATTGCAAACATTCAGCCCAGTGCAAGTTTAGCCAAGCTACAGGTTCTGCAAAAAAAGCTGCCGCTGAAGTCTGGAGTGGCACTAAAAATCTTTGGAGGAAACATTTTGGCGATAGTGAATCATCAAAATAGACAATAAATTTTATTATAAAAGGTCGCCTAGGTGGCCTTTTGACGTTCCTTCGTCATTTATATTACGTAACTGACCTTAAGCATTATTCCAAAATCTGTTTCTCACTACTGCTATGAGCATGCTTGCATTGCCTGATGTTAAAATGTTAAAGACAAAGTGACGAGTAATACCAACTTTTTCAAGGAGCTTCAACGCACAACAAAAAAATCAGAAAAGTAGCGCTATAACAAATGAAAAACAGGTTTTGGTATTAGTTATGTAACACCAATTATGTAATATAGATTGGTGTCTCCTTAATTTTATTTTTCCAGATTTCAGGGCCGGTTTTGTGAACTGAATTTCCTTTCGAGTCCACAGCAACTGTTACAGGCATGTCTTCCACATCAAACTCATAAATTGCTTCCATGCCTAACTCAGGAAATGCAAGAACCTTTGCTTTTTTTATAGCCTGAGAAACCAAGTAGGCAGCACCACCGACGGCCATTAAGTAAACAGACTCAAACTCTTTAATCGCCTGTATGGCATCATCGCCTCTTTCTGCTTTACCGATCATACCGGCAAGACCTGTTTCGGCAAGAAGCTGGTGGCTGAATTTATCCATCCGTGTAGCTGTGGTAGGACCGGCAGGTCCTACAATTTCATCACGTACAGGGTCGACAGGACCCACATAATAGATAAATCTACCTTTGAGATTCACAGGCAGGGACTCTCCGTTATCTAGTATATCTGCCATCTTCTTATGAGCTGCGTCCCGACCTGTTAGAATTTTACCGCTGAGTAAAATAGTGTCGCCAATCTGCCATGACAGAATGTCATCATGAGTTATTTCCTGAAGATTTACCCGCCGAGTATTTTTATCTGCTTTTCGGACGATTTCAGGCCAGTCTTCCAGGCTAGGCGGAGTAAGCTCAGCCTCGCCCGTGCCATCAAGAACAAAATGTGCGTGTCGGGTAGCAGCACAGTTAGGGATAACAGCAACTGCCTTATTAGCCGCATGGGTAGGATAATCTTTTACTTTAACATCCAATACTGTTGTTAAACCACCTAAACCTTGTGCCCCAATACCCAGTTCATTAACTTTTTGATAAAGCTCAAGGCGTAGTTCTTCGGATCTGTTCCTTGCTCCACGCTTTTGGAGATCATGTATATCAATGGGGTCCATTAATGATTCTTTGGCAAGTAACATGGCTTTCTCAGCGGTACCACCAATACCAATGCCAAGCATACCGGGAGGACACCAGCCGGCTCCCATAGCAGGCACTACTTTTAAAATCCAGTCCGTGACGGAATCAGAAGGGTTTAACATGGCAAATTTAGCTTTCGCTTCGCTACCTCCACCTTTTGCTGCTACGTGAACTTCAACCTGATCTCCCTGCACTATTTCATAGTGAATAACGCCTGGTGTATTGTCTTTAGTATTGACACGCTTGCCATCTGGGTCGGCTAGTATAGAGGCCCGTAATATATTGTCAGGGTTCCTATAGGCTTGTCGAATACCTTCATTGCACATGTCAAATAACGATATATCAGCATCCCAGTGAACATTCATTCCTATTTTCAGAAAAATGGTAACAATACCTGTGTCCTGACAAACTGGTCGATGACCTATTGCCGACATTCTGGAATTAATCAAAATTTGTGCAATGGCATCTTTTGCCGCCAGATTTTTCTCTTTTTCATAAGCTTTAGCCATGGCGCTTATGAAATCTACCGGATGATAATAGGAAATATATTGAAGAGCGCCGGCTACACTTTTGATAACATCCTGCTGACGAATAACTGTCATGAAGGGTTAACTCCTGTTTGAGATGATATTCAATGCATTAGCAGCAAAGGTATAATATGTGAAACTGCTGATAATGTGAATCTGAATATGTCATCCTAACATATGCCAATTTTAGAACCACAATTTGTTTAGTAGGTTTTTTTTAAAAATAAAAACAATATTAGTTTGATATTAATGAAAGTATGTGTAAACTTGAACAGCTATCAGAATACTATTTATGCTGATTATTGCAATGCAAAGCGTATTTTTCAGGCGGGTATACCGTAGAAATTTGTATGGCCATTCCTTGATCGATAAAATGTGTTTTAGCTTAAAGTGAAAATGAAAACGTTAAGTAATACAGGTGAGACGATGTCTACTGAAAAAGGTAAAGTGAAGTTCTTCAATGAAGCTAAAGGTTTTGGCTTCATACAACGTGAAAATGGTCCTGATGTGTTTGTACACTTCAGCGCTATTCAAGGTGAAGGCTTCAAGACTTTGTCTGAAGGACAAGAAGTTGAATTTACTATCGGTCAAGGACAAAAAGGCCCTCAAGCCGAGAATGTTTCTGCACTCTAGGTTTTTTGCAGTCAGAAATTTTTCCGAAAAAGAAAGATAGTAATACTCAATAGTCAACCGACTATAGCAACTGGCTGTAAAAAGTTTTTTTGTTGTAGGTTGGTTGACTACTTTTGGTTAAACAAAAAAATTGGACACTTCTCACAACTGGACTGCGCTTAAACTGAAGTCCTTCTGATAAGCTAAGATGTAGTTTATTTTTATCCAGATAATTAAAGAAGCTTACCCCCATCTTCCCAGCTATTTAGGCTACTGAAACTCGATGAAGATGGAGATTTATTTATGGTTGCAAATATAGACTCCTCATGAATCTGAGCGTTTGCCATTTCACCTTGCCTGATAATTCTAATTACCTGAAAATTATTGCTTATATTTTTTAACGGAATAAAATCAGCTGTTGTCAGTTGTCTGCCAGCCTGATTAAGTGCAACGTATTGCCCATTTAATTTTTTTAGGGGAAATGCATGATGAGTTAAGTCATCTAAGACAATACCTAAACCAACGTCGTTGTTATTCAATGTGGTTTTTAAATCAGAAAAACCCAGAAGGTATTCAAAATTAATATTGTTTCTGTGCAACGCATCTTCGATATAATGATTATTTTTTCGAAAGGTAAGATATTGCATCAATTCGGTTATATTTGAATCTGGAATATTGCTTTCTTCCTGCATTTCCAACAATACTGCAATTGTAGAGTTTGGTATACAATTTTGCGTAAATTGAATGGGTACGAAAGGTCTACGATATAAGTGTTGAGTAAACTTGGCAGCCACACCACTTCCAATGGAACTCATTAATGAAGAGAGCATAAAACCCATAGAGACATAGCTTAAAATATTTATTGCTGATGCCAGACTCCTATTTTGGGCAGCTTGTCCATTTACCTGCATTGCTATACCAATCCCTGAAGTTACTTCATTTGTTACACTAGCTATAGCGCCAGTAACACCTGAGCTTATTACAAATCCACTGACAGTATAACTCAGACTTTTTAAGGCACTACTTATTCCGGATGTTACAATGGCGATGCTTCTGCCAAAAGAGGTCAGAGCATCCGTTATTCCAAAGGCCTGACTTGCAATAGAAAGACCTTTATTGTTTGGTAGTGCCGTGCTAGCTATTTGTAATGTACCTGTAGTTACTCCTATCGTTCCAGAAACACCACTAAAAATACCTGTTGCTACTAAAGAATTGGTGACAGTTCCCGTTGCTGAAGCACCAATAGCAACCCCGGCAGCAACAACTGGTGATAATATGGCGGAGGCAATAGAGAACATCACACCGAGAGCACCCATTAGATAACCTGCCCATTTTGGCAGGTGACCAGAAGGGTCAGTATTCATTATTGGATTGTTATCCCCAAAATCATAACCGTCAATTTTTTTAAACGGGCTGTAACTATCATGACTCATAAAAACTCTGTAAACAGGATTATAAGCACGATAACCACTACCTAAAAACTGATACCCTGATGCAGGGTCAAGCATATGACCGTCAAACCCGGGAGTATGTTGCGCCCACCAAGCATGTTCTACGTCAATGGATGAGTTATTATGCAAATCTTTTGATACATTATTTAATAAATTGTCATCCATCCCATAAGGGCTATACACATGATCACTGATTTTTTTTCCTGCACTACTAAAGGTAGAAATTACATCGCCCTTATAATCATGCACGTACCAACGATTAATCCGACCATTCTCACTATGAGCAACACCTGCCAGTTCTACACTAACATTAGTTTTTCCTTTGTTATCATTTTGCACTTGCTCTGTCACAAAGTTATTTTGGTAGAGCATATATAACGGTTGTTGCAGTGGTTTCCCCAGAGAATCAAAAGATTGTTCCGCCACCTGATGGCCAGCACTATCATAAGTATACAAAGTATGTACATTTGTTTTTATATTAATGAAACCATCTTGGTATCCAAATGCATTGTAATGTAATCTATTACCATTGGCATCTTTTGTAATTCTACCTAAGTTGTCGTAAATGATTCGATTAGACTTTATTCTGATTTGCGACCCTTTATTGCTTTGCCAAACGGTTATGAAAGACACTATTCGATGTGGATCGTAAATGTTATTTTTTTTAGCTTCATAAGTGTATGTTGTCGTTTTTATGATCTGGGATCCACCAATATCAACTAACTTCTCCCTTACCGTTTTAATATTATTCCAGCTATCAAATGTGTAATGCTGTGATGTAATCAATGGTGGTGAGGTCAGCTGGCTTCCAGAGATGTCTGTATCTCTGGGACATAAAAGACTTATTTTTTCAGGTTTTCCAGTGAAATTACAAGACATTGCTGTCAGGCTATTGGTTTTTTTATCATAGCTAAATGTTTGTGTAGCACTATCATTGCCTTCAGAGCGAGTAATAGAACTAATATTTTTTGTTTGTGGATTATAAGTATAACTTAGCTGTTGCAATATCTTATCGGCCTTTTTGTCAGTGACTGTCTGAAGGTTACCTAAATCATCGTAAAAAAACCTTCTTTTTATTCCTATGCCGTTAGTTACTTGTGCCACTCGGTTAAAGTATGTATCGTATGTTATTGCAAGTAACTGTGTGGGTGTGGTTTTTTTGGGAAGAATAACCTTGGATAAGATTACCCTTCCGTATTTATCGTGAATTGAAAAATAGATATTGCCAGCCAGATCTTTAACTCTCATTACCTGTCCATAACGATCATACGTCATAGTTTCTGTTCCAGCAGGATAATCAATACCTGGTGATGACTTCAGACTCACAGGAGCTGAACGGTTTATTTTGATTAAAAAGCCAGTGTTTGGATCATAATCATAATGCAAGTGACTAATATTGTCTTCTTTATCCGTTAATTGCCATGTTGTTGGGTTGTATGTATAGGTGATATAAACCACCCCATCTATAGAAGCACTTACTTTTGCAAAACTATTATATTTATAAGAAAACACATGCATTTTATTTTCTTTTGTTGCAGGCATCGTCATTGTTAACATACGACCATCAGCATCGTATGTGTAAGTTATTTTTTTACCATACTCATCTGCCTGCCAGATAAGATTATCCTGATCATCGTATTCACGAGTACCCAATACATGACAATATGTTTGGTTTCGGGGCTGTACGCATCTTAGAATTTTATTGCCTTGTATATTATAACTGTCGTGAATATTGTTACCGTCAGGAGTTATGGTTGCTATCAAATTTCCGCGCTTCCACTTCCAAAGTGTTTTTGCCCCATTGGGTAGCGTTTGTTCAATTCTATGACCATTACCATCATATTGAGTCGTCGTTTTAGTTATCCATGAACTAGCATTTATTGCTTTGCTGACAAATGAAAACACCCCGTTTTCTCCGGATAGAGGAAGTAATCCTGAGCTTTTTAATGTTGTTAGCATGTTAACCGGAACTAGCTTACTTTGAAGTGCTTTTAACGTCGCTTTTAATTTATCAGAGTAGACAAACTTGCCATTAATTTTAGTCGCAGGGTTAAGTGCAAATGTATATTGGGCAATGGGTTTACCTAAAACATTTGATTGTACAACACTGAGTATTTGTCCTGTTTTATCATGTTGATTAAGAGCATCTGTCACAACGTTATAACTGATAAGCAACATATTTGGATCATTACGAACAGTAACACTAATAGTACCATTCGGTGATTGTTGCCATATCAACCGGTTAAGTGTGTCATATCCGTACCGAGTAGTTAAAGCGATAGTTTTGCCGTTATTATCTGCTGCATGATAAACCGTCTTGCTGGCTGGTTGATCAGTTTGCGTATAGGTGATGCTGGTATTCTCAATCCAATTGGACGTGCCCTGCATGGGCAAACCTGCCTGATATCTGTCCCGATGCCATGTGGAAAGAATTTTTTGATTATTGCTTCCTCCTGCATACATGGTTTTTTCCTGAGAGCCATTGGGAATAGTTTGTACTACAGACTGTTCATCGCTGTTCGAAATATATGTCCATGAAATTGTTTGAGGCTTACCACCGGTAGCAGGGGTAATCATTTCCTTTATAGGTCGTTGCCATACATCATATACCCATTTTTTATGCAGATTCTTCAATGTATCATCACTGGAAAGTCTATCACCATTAATTAATGAGTAAACTGATTTGCCCATAGATAAAGACTTGGCGTCGTTAACACTATCACTTGCTTTTAATAATCTAGATGCATTTATAATGTGAGAAACAGTCTGATGTGGCGCAACCTCAATATCAGTGGTGCGGATATGATTTTTAGAGTCAATATGTTGTGTTACATTAAAAGTTATTTGTTGTGATGTACTACCGTTAATATAAGGGTATGAGGAACTGGTTTTAATAAGGTGAATAAAGTTTGAAGGATGATTGTACTTTATCACTCTCAGCTGTCTTAGCTGATTGTAAGTCGGACTATTTTGATCAAGATCATAGTGGTAACTGGTTATCGTTGAAAGTTGACTTTGAGATAACTCAGGCAGGACTTGGCCGGGTTTTAGGTTAGAAAAGTTATCTGGTGATAGCATACCAATAGATTTGGTTACTACATGCCATTCACCGGCAAGAGCAGAGTTATCTTCCCCTACAATATGGTCAAGCAGACTTTTTCTGTACATGCAGCCATTCTGACAACCAAAATGCTTGTCACCTTTTCTGGCTTTGTCCCTCTGATACTGTAGAAACGTTCGATATTGCTTGATACTTGACGTATGCTGCTGAGATACAGGAACAAGCTTATAATTAAAAACGATCTCAACGGCAGATGCAAAATTGGCTTTTATATTAAGTTTTGTAAATTGAGAACTACCTGTTGGGGTTTGTTCTGAGGGAAGATATAGCACTTTTTCCGGCAGTGTAATCTGTGGCCAGTTTGGATCCATTTCAGGGCAATGATTATCACCTTTTGGCGGGCAATATTGCGTATAAGTTTGCCTGCCGTAAGCATCTTTTTGCCAGATAATCTGCCCATTATTATCATATTGTTTTTGTTGCACTATGCGAGCTGGAGGTGTTGTAAAGTCACTTCTTTGAGTGGCTAATGAGTACAGAGTCTTTACCATTTTTCCGGGAAGAGAGTACGTGGGCGGAAGTTTTGTGAAGGTAGTGTTTTTCCAAGGTGAGTAAGTAACATCATTTTTAGCTATTAAAGCGTGGTGTAAGTCATCTGTCTGAGTAACAGTTAATGGCAGATGATATTTATTATAAGTTGTTGTTGTAGATGTTAACCCATTATCTTGACTTACGGTGTACGTATAGTTATCTGCACGATCAAGCAAATTATCTTTGCCCGGTTCATTGCTGACACCACTTAGGTACCCTGTGTAATTATGCAAATTAGATGCATCTTCACTGTATCGATACCAGATCCTTCGAGTTGGAACAGAATCCCTATTTTTCAGTGATGCCATAGTTATTGTCTCAGTGACAACAGGAATGTGAGCACGATTAAATCCGACAGGCAACCCCTGAGGCTGCAGTGTATTTCGATCGGATTCATTATTATAAAGAAAGGTTTCAGTTTGATTCGAAGGTTCAGTGATAGTTTTGATTAACCATGAGCGACCTCCCTGATCATCATAAGTAAAACGATACGAAGATGTCTGATCTGAATTTGTGATACCTTGCGTTGAGAGTGAAGGTAAGTTAATAGATCTGACAGATGGCTCCCCATTGATTTCATTTGTATGTATGACAATGGTTTGTGATCCATGAACAATAACAGCATTACTCTTATAAGTAATCCAGATACCGTTGTACTGACATTGATTGGTTCTACGACTGACTTGTTCGTAAGTTAACGGGTGTGAGCATATATATAATAACCGTCGTTTTATATCAGTATTTCCGTGCCGGTCATAGTAAAACCATATACGCTTACCATCATGTACTTCTTCCCAGTCTTCATAACCAAATAACAAGTGTTCACGAACACCAGTTGCGGTAGCAATAGTCCAGTCGCCGGGATTACCAGTTATGGTAATATCACCCAGTTTATGCCTTAATGGATGCCAAACAGTATGCCCTTGTACATTACGGTCACTTTCCATAGTAAAACTATGTCCGTCACTAGTTGTTAAATCTATTGTTTTATGGCCTGAAACTTCTGACGCTGATACATGTTCAAGACCGATATTAAAACTCCAGTGCGACCCAAGACCTAAAAAATTAGAGCCATGAGGTGCCGGACCACCAGAATAAGAAAGTACTAGGTTTCTTTTGTCTTGTCCGTTATCAAACAAAGTACTGGCGACAGGTAAACTAAACGATGCACTCCCCGTTCTCGGATCTACAGAAGCATCGGATGCACCATGAAAATTGTTGGCATTTGAAGGCAGACTTGCATTATTGTCAATAAATGTCGAAAAATTTCTTGGGGGTGAAACAGCAAAACCTGAAGAATGGGAAACTGCACCTTTCCATATGTTTTTTTTAGAATGAAACTCATTCATTCTAATTTTTTGCAAACGATTAGTTTTGATTTTTTGATCAATATTTGAAGCGTACACTACTTGTTCAAAGGGCATAGTTAAAACAGTAAAAATAACAAACCACTTTACAAGGTGACAAAAAAAACTTCTAACCTTAAATATTCCATTATTTAACAACATTTCCAACTATTCACTTAAATAAGTATAAATTGGTTATAAAGTTAGAACAATAATATTAGTTATCAGTAAATAAAAATCGAAACTTGTTATGTATATACACCTTGTAGCTTGTATTTTTATTTAAATAATTGATTTTCTGACAGCATATTTCCATCCTTCATAAAGACTTTCACGATAACTTTCAGATAATTGAGGAATAAATTGTTTTTTCGTTTTAGTCAAACTTTCAAGTTGTTCTGTATTTTTCCAAAACCCCACAGCCAGACCCGCTAAAAAGGCTGCACCCAGAGCAGTAGACTCGGCAATCTTTGGTCGGAGGATGCAAGCACCAAGAATATCTGCTTGAAACTGCATGAGAAAATCATTAGAAGTTGCACCACCGTCAACGGTTAAAAGGTCAGGTTGCATTTTGGCATCTTTTTGCATGGCTTCGATCAGATCACGACTTTGGTAGGCAATAGACTCTAATGCTGCACGAATAATATGATTACGGTTGGTACCTCGTGTCATACCAGTTATTATGCCTTTAGCTTCAGGGTTCCAATAGGGTGCGCCGAGACCTACGAATGCCGGCACTAAATAAACACCACCAGTATCTTTTACCTGAGTAGCAAAGTAACCACTGTCTGCAGCATTTTGTATTATACAAAGTTCATCGCGTAGCCATTGAATGATTGCTCCACCCATAAAGACTGAACCTTCCAGAGCATAACTGACATCACCAGTGGCACCTACAGCGAGAGTTGTTAATAAACCATTGTTGCTTTTAATTGCTTTTTTGCCAGTGTTCATCAACATAAAGCATCCAGTACCGTATGTGTTTTTAATCATACCTTCCCGGATACATAACTGACCGAATAAAGCTGCCTGCTGATCTCCTGCAACACCTGCGACTAAAATACGTGTCCCACCTTTACCACCAATATTTGTTCGCCCATAAATAGACGAGGAAGGCTTAACCTCAGGAAACATGGAAACAGGAATATTCAGGTAATCAATCAGATTTTTATCCCATTCAAGAGTATGAATATTAAACAACATAGTTCGTGAAGCATTAGTGTAGTCAGTAACGTGAACCCGACCATATGTCATTTTCCAAAGAAGCCATGTGTCAATAGTTCCAAACAACAAATGTCCTTTATTTGCCTTTTCTCTTGCACCTTCAACATTATCTAAAATCCACTCTATTTTGGTTCCTGAGAAGTAAGGATCAACAACCAATCCTGTGTTTTCAATAATATAAGGTGCTAAGCCATCTTCTTTTATTTGTTTGCATCTTTCAGCCGTTCGCCTGCATTGCCAAACAATAGCATTGTAAACAGGAATGCCTGTTTTCTTATCCCAAACGACAATAGTCTCTCGTTGATTGGCAACACCGATGGCTGCAACCTCATGGCTGAGAACGCCGGTTTTAGCAAGTACTTCTGTTAACACCGCACTTTGAGTTGCCCATATTTCCATAGGGTTATGTTCAACCCAGCCTTTGACTGGGTAATATTGAGTAAATTCCTGCTGTGCAGAACCAATAATGTTTACTTTTTGATCAAAAATAATAGCTCTCGACGATGTTGTACCTTGGTCCAAGGCAACAATATATTTTTTTTGTCCAGACATAAATCTCTCATATTAACGGGTCAATAAAAGGGTTGTTACTGACATACTAAAACCTGTTTCTAGCTCCTGATATGAGCAGTTTTTATGGTTTGCTGTCAAAGGCAAATGACAAATAAGCCTAATATTATGAACAGGTTCAACGCATAACAGCAAGATCAGAAAAGTCGTTCAATAAGAAGTTAGAAGCCGGCTTTGATCTTAGTCCTGTTTCGACTGGGTACGGCAACTTTTTAAACTATTGACCTAACATCAAAAAAAATTCCCATGGAAGCATCAAGAGCACTAATAATCCATATATAATGTCACAGAATATAAACAAGCAAGTATTAAAGTCTATTTACAATGCAAAAAATTATTGCTCTTTCAGGATTATACGGTATTACTGAATCCACATTAATGCCAGATGACAGTACTCTGATTTCTTATACTGAAAAGGCCATAAAAGGCGGAATGGCTATTGTGCAATACAGGTGTAAAAACACCTCTTTCGAGAAACAACGGTATCAAGCAAGCTTACTGCTGAAACTCTGCCGACTCTATAATATTCCATTACTCATCAATGACAATGTTGAACTCGCCAAAGAAATACACGCTGATGGTGTTCATATTGGTCAAAACGATATGCCTCTTCAGGAGGCCAGAAAAATGTTGGGTTCAGATGCAATAATTGGTATTACTTGCGGCTCATCTTTACAAATGGCCATCGAGGCAGAAAATAATGGTGCAAATTATGTTGCCTTTGGCCGGTTCTTTCCTTCTAAAACAAAGCCTGAAGCAATACCGGCACCATTAAGTGTATTAACAAAAGCTAAAGAACAATGTAGACTTCCAGTTGTTGCTATCGGTGGCATTACCCCTGAAAACTGCACACAGGTGCTTCAGGCAGGAGCTGATATACTTGCTGTGGCAAATGGTTTGTTTGCTACATTAAACATTGAAGAACGGGCTAAACTATTTTCCGATTGTTGTGATCGCTATAATGAAAAGCAACTTATATAAAGGCGTATCTTATAGCGACTGTAATCAGGTAACATTTGATTTATACATATCTGTTAATATTTAATCACCCTATTAGAATACGATTATCTGGATAATTGTCATGAAGACATCTGAATCACTGTTTGCTGAGGCTAAGCTCTATATTCCCGGCGGTGTTAATTCACCGGTACGCTCATTTAATGGCGTGGGAGGGACTCCCGTTTTTTTAAAAAGTGCACAAGGTGCTTACCTTTGGGATGAAGAAGGAAAAACATATATTGATTACGTAGGCTCTTGGGGAGCTATGCTCATGGGGCATAATCACCCCTATATTGCCGGAAGTATTGCCTCTCAACTTGAACAAGGCATGAGTTTTGGTGCACCCACGTATCTGGAAACACAGTTAGCGCACAAAATTTGTCAGCTAATGCCGTCTATTGAATTAGTACGCATGGTTAATTCCGGCACCGAGGCAACAATGAGCGCTATCAGACTAGCCCGTGGTTTTACAGGCCGAAATAAAATCATTAAATTTGAGGGATGTTATCATGGTCATGCTGATTCGTTATTAGCTAAAGCAGGGTCTGGCTCCCTGACCTTGGGAATACCCTCTTCAGCAGGTGTTCCTGCAGATATCACAAAACATACGTTAACACTTTCCTTTAATGATTTGGATATGGTTAATCAGGCCTTTGATCAGTATGGCGACGATATTGCATGCATTATCGTTGAGCCTGTTGCCGGTAATATGAACTGCATTACCCCAAAGGCCGGATTTCTTGAAGGTTTACGTGATATCTGTACCGAATACGATGCTTTGTTGATTTTTGATGAAGTCATGACTGGTTTTCGCATAGCCTCTGGAGGCGCTCAGGACTATTACAATATAAATCCTGACCTGACTACTATTGGAAAAATCATCGGTGGAGGTATGCCAGTAGGTGCATTTGGTGGTAGAAAAGAAATCATGGATTATCTTGCACCTAATGGTCCGGTTTATCAGGCTGGAACACTTTCCGGTAATCCTATGGCTGTAACTGCCGGATTAGCCTGTCTAGATCTGATCACCCAAACTGAGCATCTCTATGAGCAACTTGAAAAAAATACCCTCTTGTTAATGCAGGGGCTACAGGCTCAGGCTGATCGTTATGAAATCCCCTTTTCAACACGGCATATAGGTGGAATGTTTGGGATTTTCTTCAAACAAGAGGCTCCATTAACGTTTGAAGAGTCAATTTCTTGTAATAGCCATCACTTTAGAGCGTTTTTTCATAACATGCTCGAACAAGGTATTTACCTTGCTCCCTCACCCTTTGAGGCAGGCTTCATGTCTGTCGCGCATACCGAAGAGGATATTGAGAAAACCATAGCCTGCTCGCAATATGCCTTCAGAGAACTTCAGTAATGCCAGAGCTGACGCTATCATTTGCAACTTCAAGCGCCATTTTGGCGCTTTCCAGTTTTTTTGGCGTGTTTTTAATGTTGCAGCGTTCCGCTTTCAGGAATACAGCCACTTGTCCGGCAAACACCGTCCTCATCAGTTTTTTTCTAATTGGTCTGACCGCTATAGCAGATACAATCCACTATGGATTTTCGTTACATTTTACAGGTAATACAGAGGCAAATATCAATACTGTTGCCTTTTTCATCACTCCACCTCTATTTACTGCTTCCTATGTCAGCATTGGTTGGCAACTTCAATGGAAAGCCCGTTATGACTGGATAATTTTTTTCATCATCTGCGCTTTATTCTGGCTGGCAAAATCTACCCATAATCTAGAATTTTATAGGACAATACTTATGGGAATGGCTTTGCTTGTTTCATTTATCGCCCTGATTCGGGCCCCTTTCCGACACCCATCAAGCACAGTTTTTTTTATGATCGCCATATTGTCATATACCATGGCGCTTATAGTAATCAGTTATCTCAAGGTAATAATTCTTTTTTTAAGGGTAGACTTTTTTCACTATCTTACCGCACTAGCAAACCTGTTTCTCGCCAGTGGATTTTTCCAGCTCATGAGAAAAGGAGAAATAACACCCCGAAATTAAACGGCTAAAAAAAATTATATTGCTCTCAGTATAAAATGAGTTTTTAAACCACCCTTGCTCCATATGTAACAACGAACATCTTCACTTTGCGCAACCAAGCTCACTGTGTCAAACATTTCAACCTGATATTGAGCCTGCTCATTACTACACCTTATGTGACTAATTGCTTCAGAAGACATATTACGCCATATCACGGCAACCCTTTCACCTTTTGTTGCCATAATAACATCACCGCGATCCTCTAAAGGCCATGCAAATTTATAGGGGTGAGCCTGTGTTTTAAATGACCATTTTTTATTGTAAACCTGCTCATCTACAACATATTCTAATGTTACGTTATATTCACTGTCCCACTGCAATGGATACACGGGAAACCAGGCAAATTCATGATCTTTAATTTTGTTATGTACATCATTCAATGCATCTAAACGCCATACATCAACCTGATAACCCTGTGAATCGACTATTTCAAAAGAATTAATATTCACCTGTGTAAATTTGTCCGAATTAAACTGTACAGACACAGGTATACCAGAGAGTTTTAAAAAAGGTGTCGGATCAGGGTATTCATTATCCAAGAATGCCGGAAATACCTCATCTTGGTCAGGGTATGGGTATACAACAATATTGGGAGCGTGTGCTGTAAGCTGCTTATTTGCCATTTTAAATAATGAATCATCAAACTGAATATTTGGGTTTAGGCAAATATTGCTCCAAAACATACTTGATCCAACATCTTCTGACAATTGCAAAATTTTACTTTTGGTAGCATTGGCTCTTTCACACAAATCTACCCATGTTGAATTACCCATCATATACGTAAATTTATGCCGATTAAGATCGTTAGTATTTTTTCCCTCTGAATGAGCATAACCAATATTATCTATATTCAAACCAAGGAAAGCAAAACGATGGTAAATAGCCGTCATCAAATCATTAATAGAATCAGCCCATAAAGCGCTGCGACTACAACTCACATTTTCAAGGCTACTGCGGTGCTGATAGTTTACAGACAGGGCTCTTTCTAAAGGTGTTTCTCCGGAAAATCCCGGTAAGCCTTGTTTCTGAATATGGCTACACAAACCATTGATGGCCTGAAATTCACTGTGCCCTTGCGCTGCCTTAGTTAATTTCTGAGAAATTTTGAGAGCATGAAGTCCATTTTTTATCCGTGCTTTATTCAATAAAGCCAGCCTTTTTTCTGATGTTGTATCAGCTGAAGAATCGGCAAAAGCTATCTGAAATATCAGGAGAAAAGGAGCTATTTTACAGATAGCTTTTGTCCATGAAAACCACGGTCTTAAATCAAAGTATCGGGTTGTATTGTTATTATTCAATCGCATAATATTAACCTAAAACTTAAAATAACTTTTTATTCAAAAGGTTAATCATACTTTTTAATGAAAAAACCAGTTATCTGTAAATAATGCTAAAAGCTACTTCTAGCTTCTTATTGCGCTATTTTTTTGATTTTGCTGTATGCGCTGAAACACTTCGAAATAGCTGGCTATTTCTCGTCACTTGGTCTTTGACTAACAAGTCATAAAAGCATGCTCATAACAATAACTAGAAACAGGTTTTATTTTGTATGAGAGTAATTATTAATTATCTTTGTAAAGCCATTAGAGGAATCAATAGGTAAAAAGTTCATAAAACCGATTGTCCGGTGACAAGGCAATATAGAAAACCTCTTATAAAATAATTACGATATGTATTCCTTCAATACCGCTTCTGTATGAATCACTTCGCTTTTAACAAAAAACTATAAAAGCATACTCATAACAGGAGTTAGAAACATGTTTAATGATACCGTCTGCAAAATGATGCTGTTTGATGTCAGATATAGCCATTTCAGGTCTATTTTTTTCAGTGGGTTTGACTTATTATCAACTTCTTGCAACGGAGCTGAGAAAATTATCTTTATTTGAAAAATAAAGACATTTTTTTCATCACTCGCTTAATAATGTAAAAAATCAGTTTGTCATCCTGGAAAAATGACAGCTATCGGAGGTAAGGGCATGGATAACAGACTGCGTATAATATTAGCGCAGCTCAATTTTCTTGTGGGTGATATTGAAGGCAATACACAGAAAATCATTAAAGCGTCGATTAAGGCAAGAGATGAACATCAGGCAGACATTATTGTTTTTCCCGAACTGTCTGTTTGTGGATACCCTCCTGAAGATTTGCTGTTTCGTAGCAGCATGTTGCTACGAGTACGAAAAGCACGAGAAAAAATTTTATCGGTGAAGGATATTGTTGTAATAATTGGATTACCTGAGAAAGGAAGAGAAGGGCTGGAAAATCGTGCGCTTGCTCTATTTAATGGCAAAGAACTGTGTGATTATGCCAAACGTGAATTGCCAAATTATAACGTATTTGATGAAAGGCGCTATTTTACTCCTGGTTGTTCAGTACAGAAAATGGTATTTAGCCATAAGGGCGTAAACATTGGTTTAGCCATTTGCGAAGACTTCTGGTTTCCCGAGGCTGCCAAAGAGTTAAAAGCACAAAAAGCGCATATCATGTTGAATCTTAACGCATCTCCATTTCACTGTAAAAAGGCAGAAATTCGCACCCGCACTATGCAAGCGCGTTGCAATGAAACTTCATTACCAATGGTTTATGTTAACCAAGTAGGTGGCCAGGATGAACTGGTGTTTGCTGGTGCCTCTTTTGTAATGAATAAAGAGGGTGTTGTTGTTTTATCTGCAGGGCATTACCAGCAAGAAATGATGATAGCTGATTATGATATTAACTCTCACTCTTTTCAGCCCGGACCGAAAGCACCCAAAGAATGCTTTGAAGCATCAGTTTATAAAGCACTAATGCTTGGCGTACGTGATTACGTACATAAAAATGGCTTTGAAGGTGTTGTTCTGGGTTTGTCTGGTGGTATAGATTCAGCATTAGTATTAGCGATAGCCGCAGACGCACTAGGTAAAAACAAAGTTGAAGCCGTAATGATGCCTTTTCGATATACTTCAAAAATGAGCTTAGAGGATGCCGAAAAACAGGCTACAACTTTGGGTGTAAACTACCGTATCATTCCTATCGAAAATGCCTACAACTCATTCATGGGCATCCTTGATAATGAGTTTAAAGGTGAAAAAAAAGATACCACAGAGGAAAACATTCAGGCCAGAAGTCGTGGTGTGATATTAATGGCTATTTCTAATAAGAAGGGTTGCTTGGTACTGACTACTGGCAATAAAAGTGAAATGGCTGTCGGTTATGCGACACTCTACGGCGATATGGCCGGGGGCTTTGACGTATTAAAAGACGTTCCGAAAACATTAGTATATAAGCTTTGCAAGTGGAGAAATAACACCTCACCTGTTATTCCTGAGCGAGTCATTACCCGCCCACCTTCGGCAGAATTAGCTCCCGATCAGGTAGATCAGGACTCATTACCGCCGTACGATATTCTTGATCAGATTTTAAAACTATATATAGAAGATGATCAAAGTGCAGAAGCCATCGTAGCTACTGGTTTTGATCGAAAAAGCGTTTACCAAGTAATAAAAATGGTCGATCTTAATGAATACAAACGTCGACAGGCTCCTATTGGCATTCGCATTACGCCGAAAGGTTTTGGCCGAGATCGTCGTTATCCTGTAACTTCAGGTTGGAAGCCTGGGGAATAGATGAGATTAAAGCCTATTCTCACTACTATTACACCAAAACCTATTTCTAATTACTGTTATGAAAAAGGTTTTGGTATTATCCATAAAAATCTCAACACGAGAATTTTGATAAAAGATAAGTTTTACGCATAAGAGATGTCAGCCCTTTTTCCTGAAAGTTTGGTTCATTGTTAATCGTTTCCTCCTGATGAAGAAGTTCTATCTGATATTGATTACCATAATATTGTTTAATATTATCAGGCAGTAAGAGAAAAGGAGGGCCTTGTAGTTTTGATGCATCAAATTCGACAGTAATCAGCATTTGCTTATCAGGATTTGCTATTTCTTTGATCAGACGGCTATAAGGAGCATGCAAATTATATGGTAAGGCGATAAATGCAGCACGATCATATACAATATTAACTGAATTCAACTGTTCGTCAGATAAATCAAATACATTACCTACATAGACGGTCAGATTTTTACTCTGATAACATTTACCATGTTTCCAGGCTGATACTTGGGGGTTAATTTGGAGATTTTCAAACAGCTGTTGCACGGCAAGCTCTACCATTTCAACAGCAATAATTTTGCACTTTGCCTGTAAAAAAAAATGGATATCCAAAGTTTTTCCGCATAAAGGAATAAAAACAGTATCACTTTCTTTTAATGAAAGCCTGCCAAAATAAGCTTGTAAGTCAGGGTGTATATCGCATAAGTGAAAGCCGGTATCTTTATTTTTCCAACGTTCTACCCAAAAAGTTTTATACGCTGTTTGATTCACTAATTTTCTCCGTATATGTTGGCAATATCGGTTAACTCAATAATGCTGAAAGCAGGAGTTTCATAAGGGTGTGCTTTTTTAAAAGCTTGCAAAACCAGTTGCATCAACTTTTTTTCACACACCATTTCAACCCTGTATTCAATTGCAAAAGAAAGCTCTCCCTCATTTCCAAAATAAGGCTGACTTCCAGACAAAGCCCTGAACTGGCCTTCACCTTTAACCTGCCAGCAACAACAATCATAATTTTCTATTCTGCCTGCACCCAAATCAAATACTGCCTTCTTCACAGACTCAATATGAGACTCCGGAACATAAAAAGAAAACTGGTACATAACAGACTACCTGTTTGGGTTTTAATCGATAGACAAAAAAGAAATAAAAATACCAGAACATTAATGGTGAATTAACCTGTGTTAGACAAACTATAGCATGGACTTTCTTATTCTTGCAGACAGGCTGTAAACCTGCTCTTTAAATTCTTTTTTTTTAATTATGGTGTTGAACTGCTATACAGAATGACCACAGGTTTTGGTATAAATACCTGCTTTATCTTTGTTAATGAAGGAATAGACAAGAATAATGGTAAAACTTTTTGATAAGTAACAGCATTCTTGATGCAAATAATTTCATCCAAACAAGACGCATATGAACTATGTTTTTTATCCTAAGCAGGCGCAAAGTTGAAGGCTACGACAAAAATTGAAGTAAAAGAGATTGAATGGATGTCAGATATGCAAAGAGTTTTTGCATGTACAGTTGCGCAAAATTTTTAGTCCTGACCCATTTCTTAAATGGTATTCAATGTGTAGACTACGGCAAGGTTTTTTCAGATGATAAGGTACATTAAAAAGCATAAATTTAAAACAATCATTATAATAGTTGCTTTATTTTTGCTGTTTTATTATAGCTCTGGCTACTTTTTTATTTTTAATAACAACAGCTATGTTGATGCACCAGTGATTCAGGTAACCCCAACTGTTTCAGGCAGAATAAAACACGTATTTATAAGCGATAATAGTCATGTAAAAAAAGGGGAGAAATTATTTCTTATTGAACAACGTCCTTTTAATCTGGAAGTTAATTATAGAAAAATTGCTTTTAACAAAGCTAAAAAAAAGCTTGTCCAACAATCTGTGGTTATTGCTACTCTTCAAAGCAAAGTAAAAAGCACAAAGGTAACACTAGACAACATTACCTTACGTCTGAAGCAAGAAAAAAGATTACTCAAAGAAAGTGTTATTTCAAATACTAGGTTTAACCAACTAAGTACAGAGCATAAAATAGTGCTGGCTGAGTATGATAGAACACAAGAAACGCTTGGTAATGCAGTAGCTGAAAACGATATATTATCTGATGAGCTAAAAATGAGTCACAATGCCTTAATGCGTGCAGAGTGGGAACTTAGTCAAACAGTATTTTATGCACCAGCAAGTGGTTATGTCAATCACCTCAGGATTTCTGAAGGAGATTACGCTACAAAAGGGAGCCCATTGTTTGGCTTGGTAAATCTTGATAACTGGTACATAACTGCAAATATTAAAGAAAATAACCTTCCTTTGGTGAAAAAAGGTAAAAAACTATGGGTTTATCTCTCAAATAACCCATGGCATTTATACCACGGAGAGATTGATGGCATTACCCACGGTATTGCGCGTGAAAGTTATGATTCTCAAAGAGAAGCTTTACCTTATATCAAGCCTGTAACCAGTTGGATTCGTTACCCTTACCGAATACCTGTCAAAATAAAACTTACCGGTATGCCTCAAAATATAAGGGTTCTTCGTGGTGTGGATGCCAAGGTTGTGATTTTTTAATGATTGCTGAATTTAAACGGTTTTTACGTGCATTCAAAAAAGAAACTACTGATTTTTCTTTTTTTGGAATGCAGTCCAGACATGCAATCAGATGCGCTGTTGCAACTACTGTAGCAACATTATTGGCTCTTGCTCTGAATATGGATATGCCTTTTTGGTCAGGTATTTCAGCCATGGTTGTTACTGAAAAAAAACTTGGTATAACTTTTTGGAAGTGTATTTTACGAGTGTCAGCTACAGCTATTGGTGCATTGATCGGCGTTACTTTTGGTTTGTTGTTTTCTACTCACATTCTGCTTTTTTGTGTGGTAATTTACCTTTGTGCCGGGTTAAGCATGTACCTGATGAATATTTACAAACGTTATAGTTATCTTTGGGTACTCGGTTTGGTAAGTGCTTTACTGGTAATGTTGATGGGAGTGGTTAACCCTGAGCCGGAATACTTTATCCATTTAGCTTTTTATCGATTTGCTGAAGTCTGTATTGGTGTTTTTGCCGGATTGCTCTGCTCTGGGTTTATATTTCCAGAATATTCTTTAAGTTCAGGTAAACACACCCTCAGAGATATTTACCGATTAATGTCAGAAATATTTGATAAAAGTTTTGACATTTTATTGTCAACAAAAACCAAACAGCTGAGCGATGAATATCATAACAGATTACAACAGATGCAAAAAAAAGCTACTCAGCTTGTTGAGAACGCCAACTCTATCAGAAGTGAACAAATGTTCCAGAATAAGGACTCACTAAATATATGTGCTTTTGGTAGTTGTGTAACACCTATTCATCAAGGTCTGAAAATGTTGATGGAGATTCCGGTTAATTTATCTCTTTACCGTTCAGAGTTAAAGCAAATACAGGACTGTTACCAGCATATATTTATCATTTTCGATCAGGTCATAAGAAGTAAAATAAAAATACATGATTTATGGTTAGCGTTGACTAAAACACACGACAAAATAATATTGATTCGTCAAAATGTGAGAAAGCAGCATCCTGATATTGATTATAGCTTTCATATTCTTCAAAAAATCACCAGTTTAATGTTAACGTGCGTAAAGAAAACAAAACCAATTCAACAAGCTACTGTAGCAAGTGAGAAAAAAAAATTATCGACAATAATTTCAAATAACAGCACTTATATTGTAAAATTCTCTGCTATTTATGCACTTGCAGTCTTACTGGTACCTTTTCTCTGGTTGATGTTTGATTTTTCCGGGTTTGATCAAATCGCTATTTCTATTGTTGCCTGCGTCTCTTTCAGTGGCGAAATGACACGCTATAAAAGCCTACAACGCTTGCTAGGATGTGTGGCAGGCTGTGTTATCACTATTGTATTTTTATGGTTAAGCATTGATAACTTGTATATTTATCTGATTTTTCTATTTATTTGCTGTTATTGTTTTTTATATTTCAGAGCAGGCAAGCCTGATGTTAGTTATTTTGGATTGCAGGCAGGTGTTGTTTTTATTACCGGAGGGGTAGCAGAATTAACCCCTGCTATTTCCATAGAACCTTCTTGTACTCGATTGCTCGGTATTTTTCTCGGCGTGATGTCGTTATATATTTTTCAGCGCTTGTTCTGGCAAATCAGTGAAAACGATCATTTTATGCACAGGGTATATATGCTGAAACAATCAATTTATAATTATCTGAAAACCATATTATACAACCGTCATATTGAGCAAGAGTGGGAGACACACTACGACCTTGAGAAAGAAACAAATACTATATTGAATGCTCAGTACATCAACCAAGATTTTACTGAAGTATCCATGGGGATAGTTGCTAACTATAGATCAATCTGTTGGCATATCATTCAGTTGCGTATGATGCCGAAAAAACAGCTCAATTTTTTACATGTTTACCATGAAACGATCAAGGTATTGCTTAAAATATTAACATTCCATGACTTGGAACAAGCCGAACTAACCAGGGAAAATATTGCTCATATACAATTAAAACTTTCAGACTTGCAAATGTTACACGGTGATCAACAATCTTTTATCTACCTTGATAGCCTGCTTAAGAATATGGTTGACTCTGTAAAATGGTCAGAAAAAATAGTGATTATGATTAAAAATCAATAACAAACACTTATTGCCCGAGCTGAAAAACAAGCAAAAAATAAAAGAAGGAACAGTGTGCATTTTCTGCTAAACATGCAAATAAATAATGTTCTTTTAATGCATATACAATTTAACTACAGAAATATTGGGAGCTCTGTATGGAAAATAGCCAGTCTCGGTTGCGTAGCCATGTTCACCTAATGGGTGAAATATTGGGCGATGCTATTCGGGCGCAATACGGTAAACGTTTTTTTCAAAAAATTGAAACAATTCGCACTCTTTCAAAATCAGCAAGAGCCGGAAACGCAGAAAAAAAAGATGAATTACTCAAAGAGCTACACGAATTAAAAGATAATGAACTATTACCAGTAACACGTGCATTCAGCCAGTTTTTAAATTTGGCTAATATTGCTGAACAATATCATGCGTCTGAGAATAGTTGTGATGGCGATATGTGTTTAAGGGACACCTCTGATGAATTATTTATTAAACTTAAGGAACAGGGTTTGTCACCTGAAGAAATTCGTGATGCTGCTGAAAAGCTGGAAATTGAGTTAGTGCTAACAGCACACCCCACAGAAGTGACACGCAGAACACAGATTCAAAAATATACATCTATGACAAAATGCTTTGAAAAAATGCAACAAGCTTCGGCAGATACTGAATCACAAGAACAAAAACAATATGCAAGGAAACGTCTTGAGGAGTTAGTATGGCAGAGCTGGCATACGGATGAATTCAGACATGAAAGACCAACACCTGTTGATGAGGCAAAGTGGGGGCTAGCCACAGTAGAGCACTCGCTATGGTCGGCAATTCCTGAATTTTTTCGAATACTGGACAGTAAATTATATAAGCATACCGGCTATCATTTATCAGCTAATGCAAACCCTATACGTCTTGCTTCCTGGATGGGAGGTGACCGAGATGGAAATCCGAATGTTACCGCAGATATTACTCGAAAAACATTAATTTTTGGTCGCTTGGTTGGAGTCCGTCTTTACCTAAAAACCTTACGTACAGTAATTACAGAACTTTCAATGAGCATCTGCTCACCTGCGTTAAGAGAAAAAGTAGGGGCGGTATCAGAGCCATACCGTGCTATCTTAAATAAGCTACGCAACAAATTAAAACATACTAGAGATGTGTATGAATGCTTGATGGCTGGTGATGTTTATTCAACTAGGGATATTATCAAAACCAGTCAGGAACTGATTGAGCCATTGCAGTTGTGTTATGACTCCTTGTCTGAATGTGGATTAAGTATCATAGCAAATGGCTTATTACTTGACCTTCTTCGTCGTGTAAAATGTTTTGGTCTTGGCTTGGTTCGCCTTGATATTCGTCAGGAGTCCGAACGTCATTCATTGGCGATATCAGAGTTAACGCAGTATCTTAATCTCGGTGATTATAATAATTGGGCAGAACAAGATAAGTTACAATTTTTGCTCAAAGAAATTCAAAATATTCGCCCATTATTACCGTTAAACTGGAAGCCTTCTGCAGAAACACAGGAAGTATTAGATACATGTAAAGTTATTGCGGCAGAAAGCCCTGATAGCTTTAGGTCTTATGTTATTTCTATGGCGCAACAGCCCTCTGATGTGTTAGCTGTTATTTTGCTATTGAAAGAATGCGGGTGCACATGGAATATGCCCGTAGTTCCACTGTTTGAAACACTTGATGATTTAAACAATGCAGGCGACAGTGTAAATCAATTGCTGAATATTCCCTGGTACAAGGAATATACTGAAGGCAATCAAATGGTGATGATTGGCTATTCTGACTCATCAAAAGATGCAGGTCAGCTAGCAGCTGCCTGGGCACAATACCGAGCAATGGAGTCTATTACTGCATTATGCAAGAAGGAAGATATTAAGCTTACTTTATTTCATGGTCGGGGAGGAACAGTCGGTCGCGGTGGTTTACCTGCTCACGATGCTATCTTATCACAGCCACCAGGTTCTGTAGATTTTCGCCTGCGTGTTACCGAGCAAGGCGAGATGATCAGGTTTAAATACGGCTTTCCCAAGATTGCGGTTCAAAATCTTTTACTGTACGCCAGTGCAACGCTCGAAGCAAGTATGTTACCTCCTCCGAGCCCTAACAAAAACTGGCGGAATGTGATGAGTCGGTTATCACAGGATTCATTACAAGAATATCGAAAAACCATTCGAGAGGAGCCAGACTTTGTTCCATACTTCAGGGCATTAACTCCTGAACAGGAGCTGGGCAAACTATTAATCGGAAGTCGTCCGCCTAAACGGCGGGCATCAGGTGGCGTTGAAACGCTTCGGGCTATCCCCTGGATTTTTGCGTGGACTCAGTGTCGCTTAATGTTGCCAGTATGGTTAGGTGCAGGAGTCGCATTACAGAATATCGTTGATGATGGAGACATGAAACTTCTACAAACAATGATGAGTGAGTGGCCTTTTTTTCGCACGCGAATTGAAATGTTTGAAATGGTGTTTCTTAAAACTGACATTGAAATTACTCGGTATTACGAAGATTTACTAGTACCAGAGGAGCTAAAAGTACTTGGAGCTAGTTTGCGTGATAAACAGGAAAAGGCCATGAACGTGATAATGAAGCTCAACAACAATAAACCGCTGATGAGTTCTCAGCCCTGGGAGCAAAAAGCCATTCAACTACGTAACCCTTACGCTGACCCATTGCACATGCTACAGGCAGAGCTACTAAAGCGTATAAGAACCTATGAAATACAAAGAGACTCTGTGGAGCAGGCAATGATGATGACGATTGCAGGTATTGCAGCCGGAATGAGAAATACAGGATAGTCCGGATACGGCGTACTCTGTTATGGAGTACGCCTGATGGTTTACTATCAAAGAACAAATTTACAATTTGAAAAAGTACCGGTTTTAGCATCCACGTCGCATTGACTAATCGTATTAGTGCCAGCACTACTTACATACGATCTATTGCCTGCTGCATTTAAAGTAATACCTTCGGGAAAAAAGAATCCGCTTCCCCCTGCATTGGCACAATGGGTAAAAGCACCGGTTTTAGTATCTACGTCACATCGACTCACCGTATTAGTGCCAACATTACTTACATACGCTCTATTGCCTGCTGCATTTAATGTTACGCGGTGAGGATAAGAGAATCCGGTTCCTCCGGTATTAGAGCAATTAGAAAAGGCGCCACTAGACACATTAACATCACAATGACTAACTGAATTTGTAAGAAGATTAACCACAAAAGCACGACTACCCGTTGCATTAAACGTTATACCTGTGGGGTTAGAAAATCCGGTTCCTCCCGTATTGGAACAAAAAGTAAAAGCTCCGGTATTGGGGTTCACATCACATCGACTAATTGTATTATTACCGGAATTAACTACAAAGGCGTGATTACCTTCTACATTTAACACCCCTTCATAGGGTCTGAAAAATTCTCCACCTCTGGTATTGGAACAATTAGAAAAGGCACCAGTAGCTACATTTACATCACACCGACTAATAGCATCACTGATAAAATTAGTTACAAAAGCACGAGTACCAGACTTGTTAAACACTACACTGACAGGTCCGTTGAATCCTGTTCCGCCTGTGTTTAAACAATTGGAAAAAGCACCAGTTTTGACATCCACATCACACTGACTAATCATATCACTGATAAAATTAGCAACAAAAGCACGGTTGCCTGAACTGTTAAATGTTAAGTTTATAGGTCCGTTGAATCTTGATCCTCCAGAGTTGAGACAATGGGAAAAAGCACCCGTTTTGGTATTAATATCACACCGATTAACTTCATTGCTGAGAAAATTAGTTACAAAAGCACGGTTACCCTGTGCATTAAATTTTATGCTGACAGGAGCATTGAATACAGGCCTGTTGACAGCAGTGTTGGCATTTACCATCAAAAGGCAAGAAATGCCAGTTGCAACGACAAAAACAGCGGAAAAAAGACTTAATTTCATTATAAGCACCCTCAATACAGACAGGTTTATAAAAGATATGATTGAGTATTTATCATCAAACAATTGATTATCAAAAAAGTTTTTTGCGTAATTGAAAGTGCTTGCTTTTATTCGCAGTCTCTTACATTAGAGAGAGAAAAAAATAAGCATGTGAAAAATAAAATATGATAAATTCAAATAAGAAAAATAACGATTTAAGATAAACGCATTGTGTATCTGATAGCATACCCATTCAACTTCAGTACACTGGGTTTTATTCTTCTTCAGCCCTTTGATGAAAAAGGAAAAAGGAAAAAGAATATTGAGAAGGAAAATCCAGCATATTCAAGTTAAGCAGATATTTGGCTAACTTTCCATAACATCTATCTTTAGCCACATAAATTATTCGCTCAATTTCTGCAGACACATATTGGTATTAGCCCAAACAATAAGTATATGAATTTTACCTGAGCTTTTCCGGTAAAACCCAGAACTCTTTTTGCTCAAAAGGGGCTGTTGCAAGCCAGATTTTATTGTATGTTTTTTCTATAAAGATTTTGTCTTTTAATCCAAAAACTCATATGTCGTGTATCAAACAAAATTCTGTAGATTTTCGCCTGCGTGTTACCGACCAAGGCGAGTTGATCAGGTCTAAATACAACGGTAACTCTCACAAAAACCAGCGGAATGCGAAATACAGGATAATCCGATTACAGCGTACTCTGTTATGGAGTACGCCCGATGGTTTACTACCAAGAACAAATTTACAATTTGAAATTGTGTCTGTTTTAGTATCTACGTCACATTTACTAACTGTTTGATCCCGAGCATAGTTCACTACAAAAATACGAATACCCGTTTTACTTAAAGTAATACCTTCGGGAAAAAGAACCCACTTCCCCCTGCATTAGAACAATGGGTAAAAGCACCGGTTTTAGTATCTACGTTACATCGACTAATCGTATTAGAGCCAAGATTACTTACATACGCTCTATTGCCTGCTGCATTTAATGTTATGCGGTGAGGGAAAGAGAATCCGGTTCCTCCGGTATTAGAGCAATTAGAAAAGGCACCACTAGACACATTAACATCACAACGACTAACTGAATTTGTAATAACATTAACCACAAAAGCACGACTACCCGTTGCATTTAACGTTATCCCTGCGGGGTTAGAAAATCCGGTTCCTCCCGTATTGGAACAAGAAGAAAAAGCCCCGGTATTGGGGTTCACATCACATCGACTAATTATATTATTACCAGAATTAATAACAAAGGCGCGATTACCTTCTACATTGAACACCCCTTCATAAGGTCTGTAGAATACTCCACCTCCGGTATTAGAGCAATTAGAAAAGACACCAGTAGCTACATTTACATCACACCGACCAACTGTAGAACTGATAAAATTAGTTACAAAAGCGCGAGTACCAGACTTGTTCAGTACTATGCTGACAGGTCCTCTGACTCCTGTTCCACCTGTGTTTAAACAATTGGAAAAAGCACCAGTCTTGACATCCACATCACACCGACTAATCATATTACTGATAAAATCAGCAACAAAAGCACGGTTGCCTGAATTGTTAAATGTTATGCTTATAGGTCCACTGAATCCTGTTCCACCTGTGTTTAAACAATTGGAAAAAGCACCCGTTTTGGTATTAATATCACACCGACTAACTTCATTGCTGAGAAAATTAGTTACAAAAGCACGGTTACCCTGTGCATTAAATTTTATGCTGACAGGAGCATTGAATACAGGCCTGTTGACAGTAGTGCTAGCATTTACCATCAAAAGGCAAGAAATGCCAGTTGCAACGACAAAAACAGCAGAAAAAAAACTTAATTTCATTACAAGCGCCCTCAATACAGACAGGTTTATAAAAGATATGATTGAGTACTTATCATCAAACAATTGATTATCAAAAAAGTTTTTTGCGTAATTGAAAGTGCTTGCTTTTATTCACAGTCTCTTACATTAGAGAGAGAAAAAAATAAGCATGTGAGAAATAAAATATGATAAATTCAAATAAGAAAATTAACGATTTAAGATAAACGCATTGTGTATCTGATAGCATACCCATTCAACTTCAGTACACTGGGTTTTATTCTTCTTCAGCCCTTTGATGAAAAAGGAAAAAGAATATTGAGAAGGAAAATCCAGCATATTCAAGTTAAGCAGATATTTGGCTAACTTTCCATAACATCTATCTTTAGCCACATAAATTGTTCGCTCAATTTCTGCAGACACATATTGGTATTAGCCCAAACAATAAGTATATGAATTTTACCTGAGCTTTTCCGGTAAAACCCAGAACTCTTTTTGCTCAAAAGGGGCTGTTGCAAGCCAGATTTTATTGTATGTTTTTTCTATAAAGATTTTGTCTTTTAATCCAAAAACTCATATGTCGTGTATCAAACAAAATTCTGTAGATTTTCGCCTGCGTGTTACCGACCAAGGCGAGATGATCAGGTCTAAATACAACGGTAACTCTCACAAAAACCAGCGGAATGCAAAATACAGGATAATCCGATTACAGCGTACTCTGTTATGGAGTACGCCCGATGGTTTACTATCAAAGAACAAATTTACAATTTGAAATTGTGCCTGTTTTAGTATCTACGTCACATTTACTAACTGTTTGATCGCGAGCATAGTTCACTACAAAAATACGAATACCCGTTTTACTTAAAGTAATACCTTCGGGAAAAAGAACCCACTTCCCCCTGCATTAGAACAATGGGTAAAAGCACCGGTTTTAGTATCTACGTTACATCGACTAATCGTATTAGAGCCAACATTACTTACATACGCTCTATTGCCTGCTGCATTTAATGTTATGCGGTGAGGTAAAGAGAATCCGGTTCCTCCGGTATTAGAGCAATTAGAAAAGGCACCACTAGACACATTAACATCACAACGACTAACTGAATTTGTAATAACATTAACCACAAAAGCACGACTACCCGTTGCATTTAACGTTATCCCTGTGGGGTAATAAAATCCGGTTCCTCCAGTATTCGAACAAGAAGAAAAAGCAAAAGTATTGGGATTCACATCACATCGACTAACTGTATTATTACCGATATTAACTATAAAGACACGATTACCTTCTACATTTAACACCCCCTCATAAGGTTTAAAGAATTCTCCGTCTCCGGTATTGGAGCAATTAGAAAAAGAACCTGTAGCTACATTTACATCGCACCGACTAACTGTAGAACTTGTATCATTAGTTACAAAAGCGCGAGTGCCCGACTTGTTGAGTACTATACTGACAGGTCCTTTGAATCCTGTTCCACCTGTGTTTAAACAATTGGAAAAAGCACCAGTCTTGACATCCACATCACACCGACTAATCATATTACTGATAAAATCAGCAACAAAAGCACGGTTGCCTGAATTGTTAAATGTTATGCTTATAGGTCTACTGAATCCTGTTCCACCTGTGTTTAAACAATTAGAAAAAGCACCCGTTTTGGTATTAATATCACACCGACTAACTTCATTGCTGAAAAAATTAGTTACAAAAGCACGGTTACCCTGTGCATTAAATTTTATGCTGACAGGACCATTGAATACAGGCCTGTTGGCAGTAGTGCTGGCATTTGCCATCAAAAGGCAAGAAATGCCAGTTGCAACGACAAAAACAGCGGAAAAAAGACTTAATTTCATTATAAGCACCTTCATGCAGACAGGTTTATAAAAGATATTATTGAGTACTTATCATCAAGCAATTGATTATCAAAAAAGTTTTTTGCGTAATTGAAAGTGCTTGCTTTTATTCACAGTCTCTTACATTAGAGAGAAAAAAATAAGCATGTGAGAAATAAAATATGATTAATTCAAATAAGAAAATTAACGATTTAAGATAAGCGCATTGTATATCTGATATCATACCCATTCAACTTCAGTATACTGAATTTTATTCTTCTTCAGCCCTTAGATGAAAAAGAATATTGAGAAGGAAATTCCAGCATTTTCAAGTTAAGCAGATATTTGGCTAACTTTCCATAACATCTATCTTTAGCCACATAAATTATTCGCTCAATTTCTGCAGACACATATTAGTATTAGCCAAAATAATAAGTATCTGGATTTTACCTGAGCTTTTCCGGTAAAACCCAGAACTCTTTTTGCTCAAAAGGGGCTGTTGCAAGCCAGATTTTATTGTATGTTTTTTCTATAAAGATTTTGTCTTTTAACCCAAAAACTCATATGTCGTGTATCAAACAAAATTCTGTAGATTTTCGCCTGCATGTTACCGACCAAGGCGAGATGATCAGGTCTAAATACAACGGTAATCCTCACAAAAGCCAGCGGAATGCGAAATACAGGATAATCCGAATACGGCGTACTCTGTTATGGAGTACGCCTGATGGTTTACTATCAAAGAACAAATTTACAATTTGAAATTGTGCCTGTTTTAGTATCTACGTCACATTTACTAACTGTTTGATCGCGAGCATAGTTCACTACAAAAATACGATTACCCGCTTTATTTAAAGTAATATCTACGGGAAAAAAGAATCCACTTCCCCCAGCGTTGGAACAATGAGAAAAAGCACCTGTTTTAGTATCTACATCACATAGAGTAACTGTATTAGAGCTAGCATTACATACATACGCTCTATTGCCTGCTGCATTTAATGTCATGCGGTGAGGAGAAGTGAATCCGGTTCCTCCGGTATTGGAGCAATTAGAAAAGGCACCACTAGACACATCAACATCACAACGACTAACTGCATGTTTAACAAGATCAACCACAAAAGCACGACTACCCGTTGCATTTAACGTTATCCCTGTGGGGTAATAAAATCCGGTTCCTCCAGTATTCGAACAAGAAGAAAAAGCAAAAGTATTGGGATTCACATCACATCGACTAACTGTATTATTACCGAGATTAACTATAAAGGCACGATTACCTTCTACATTTAACACCCCCTCATAAGGTTTAAAGAATTCTCCGTCTCCGGTAGTGGAGCAATTAGAAAAAGAACCAGTAGCTACATTTACATCGCACCGACTAACTGTAGAACTTGTATAATTAGTTACAAAAGCGCGAGTGCCAGACTTATTGAGTACTATACTGACAGGTCCTTTGAATCCTGTTCCACCTGTGTTTAAACAATTGGAAAAATCACCAGTTTTGACATCCACATCACACCGACTAATTATATTACTGCTAAAATTAGCAACAAAAGCACGGTTGCCTGAATTGTTAAATACTACGCTGATAGGAGCATTGAATACAGGCTTATTGGCAGTAGTATTGGCATTTGCCATCAAGAGAGACGAAATGCCGGTTGCAACGACAAAAAAAGCAGAAAAAAGACTTAATTTCATTATAAGCACCTTCATGCAGACAGGTTTATAAAAGATATGATTGAGTACTTATTATCAAACAATTGATTATCAAAAAAGTTTTTTGCGTACTTGAAAAGGGTTGCCTTTATTCACAGTCTCTTACATTTAGAGAGAGAAAAAAATAAGTATGTAAGAAATGAAATACGACTAATTCAAATAAGAAGAATAACGATTTAAGATAAACGCATTGTGTATTTGACAGTATACCCATTCAACTTCAGTATACTGGGTTTTATTCTTCTTCAGTCCTGTGATGAAAAAGGATATTGAGAAGGCAAATCCAGCATGTTCAAGTTAAGCAGGTATTTAGCTAACTTTCCACAACATCTATCTTTAACCACACCATTTGTTCGCTCAATTTCTGCAGACACATATTGGTATTAGCCTAAATAACAATTATGTGAATTTTACCTGAGTTTTTCCGGTAAAACTCAGAACTTTTTTTACTCAAAAGTGACTGTTGCAAGCCGAGTTTTTTGTATCTTTTTTCTATAATGATTTTGTCTTATAACCCAAAAACTCATATGCCCTGTATCAAACAAAAATTATTTGTCTTACTTCCTGATTCCAGACTCTCATCAATATCGTTTTTTGCTGCTTTTATGGTCTTTTGCAAAACTTAAATGGTAGAAAAAAAAGGCCACTCACTATAGCGAGTGGCCTGTCTTCTGGTGTACAACAAGTTTCAGGTTATGTCTATATTAATCAATCCAGTTCGGACAAACCATTTGCCCATGTTTATCTTTTGCTGTTCTCACCCAGACACTCTTGCCGATACCATCAGTCCAGTAACATACCATGTTAGTCGTAGCTCTGGTGCATCTTAAATGTCCATTTGGATGGTCAACAGTGATGCATACATAACGGCCTCCTCCGCCGTTAGCATGCAATAAAATCTGCTGCCCTTCTAGCACTTGCCTTGTATCACTATGGGGGTTGGTAAAGGTGCTGGAGCTGACAATACCAAGATCATCATTAAGCCCCTGATAAGCTGGATATTTGTACCATAAGGAGTATCCGCCCCGATTATCTACAGTAAGAGAAACCGTCGGTATTTTTTGAATAATGAGCGGGTAATGATAAGGAATACCTTTTGAGGTAATGGTTAAGATTCTGTCAATGTTAACCGGCATTCTGATAGGAATATGGAAATTCAAATCACAATTGGTCGTATTGTCTGCATTCATCTTACATGTGGTGGTATTTGTATCCAAATAGTCTTTTAACTCCCCTAAGCTTAAAGGGTCTATTTGAAATGGTTCACCTGACAAGCGGACAACATGCACTGTATATGATTGACCGGGAACAAAAGTGAAAGCGCTGATAGGGGTGCTTGAGTTATCGCCTTCCGACACATAAAAGTCTACACCCTTGATAGAAACAGGTAGCTGAGCCGTTCCCAAGTTAGTGGTCATAATCAAATAACCAGTTACTGACGGGGTGGCTGCCGGAATAGTATAAGTCAACTGACAGCTGTCTGCCGAAACAAGTGCAGAATTGCTGTCCGTACAATTACCTGACAGAGCAATATGTGCATTAGATAAAGAGTCTGATAGCGAAAACCTGGCTTTAGTGATATTAGCCGTAGCAAGTTTTTGCAGTTTCAAATTAACTGTTCTAGATGATGCCTGTAATGAGTAGTCGGCTATTTTACTTAAATTCGTATTGTTATCATTTGGGTTAACAAATAACACAGGAGATCTTTCTACTGCTAATTGAGAGAACGTCACACTACCGGTGTTTAAATTAATGTCCTTATTAAAGGCAGCCTGACTATTAGGCGATACGGTATAAAAAATCTTGCAACGTGAGTGAGCCAGAAAGGTGGCAGGGACTAAAGGACAGGTTGTACTAAATTGTATGTTCGAATCATTAACAGGCAAATTCAGCTTGAAATTAGGTATATCGATGGACGTATTCACAACATCTGCTTCTTTTTGTTGACCATCTCCCTTGTAGATTGTTATCTGATGCCCATAATCACCTGATGCTTCGTTGTCTTCACCTGTCTCGGAAATTACATTAATCCTATAAGAAATATTAGTTATCCGTAAATCAATAATATTTTTGGTACCAGTCTGAAATGAAATGTTTTTTACAAACAGAGCATTATTACCAGAAGGAAGTGTATAGAACACTTTGCAACTTGCATGCGCTGAAAAACTGGAAGGAGTCAGGGGGCAGTTGGTGCTAAACTTTATATTTTCATCGTTTGCGGGCAACACCACTTTAAAATCAGGAATATCTATTCCATTATTAACAATATCTGCCTCTCTTTGCTGAGTACCATTTTTATAAATGATTATTTGATGTCCGGCGCTATTTGATGAGTCCTCGTCTGTAGTAGAGTTGATACCAATATTGTAAAGAACGTTTAAACAGTTTGACAAAGCACCGGTATCTACATTTACATCACACCGGTCAACTGTATTGTTCGACCAATTGCTTACAAAAGCACGAGTGCCGGATGCATTCAATTTTATACCGGTAGGTACGGTAAATCCACTCCCGGCACTGGAACAATTCGAAAAGGCTCCAGTAGTCGCATTTACACTACATTGAGTTACAGTATTATTTCCGTCATTAGTTATAAAAGCACGATTGCCTGATGTATTTAATGCAATACCAGTAGGCCTGTTAAACCCAGTTCCGCCAGAATCGATACAATTAGAAAATACGGTGTTTGCTTCATTGGAACTTGTGTCTAAAGTACATTGGCTAACTGTGTTACTTGACTGATTAGCCACATAGGCAAGACTACCTGTTGAGTTTAATGCTATGCCCTGAGGGCCGGAGTAAGTCCACGCTGTTGTTGTAATACAGCCAGATAAAACACCTGTATCTGTGGCTACATTACACCTGACAACTGTATTACTTCCGAAATTAGAAAAAAAGATACGATTGCCCGATGAATTTAGTGCTACACCAACACCGCTAGTCATCCCTGTACCTGTAATATCAGAACAATTAGTAAATGCACCATTGGTTGCATTTACATCACAGGCCGTGACTCCGCCATTAGTGCTTTTAGAAATAAAAGCCCTAGTGCCTGATGCATTTAGCACTATGTCTTTGGGAGAATTTAATCTACTGGCTCCCGTATTTGAACAATTAGAAAAAGCACCACTGTTGACATCTACATTACACTGACTAACTGTATTATTCCCTGAGTTAACCACAAAAGCATGATTGCCCGATGCATTAAGTGAAATGAAATATGGCCTGGAAAACGTTGGTGTATTGGTAGTGCTAGCTTTTGCCATCGAAAGGCATGAAGACCCTATTGCCACGGCAATAACCGTCGATAATAAATGTGTTTTCATTGATCATTCTCGCTTTTAATTCTGCTTATTTATCAGTTTTTTTGTCTGATCGCCGACTTATGAAAAAATTATGCTGTTCTTAATCTGTATTGGAGGCAGATAAATCAAATCTAAACTTATCAGAACTGCTATTTTATTATTGCTATGTAAAGCTAGATAACTCTTTAAAAAATTGAAATAAAAACACATCGCAAATAAATAAGAAAAATAACGGCTTACGATCGTATTTATCTATGCTTAGCCACGTAGTCTGAACCATGAGAGAATTATAAAGTTATGTTTTTATCATTTAATACAGCAAAGCACTTATATTGAAGGGCAATAACCATTACCTATTGTTAGTTGATTTCAGTTGATATAAATTCAGCTCATCAGCAACTTATACAAAAACCTGCTTCTTACTTTTTTTGTTGTTCTACATTTCCAATCTTGCTTTTATGGATTATTAAAGTTCCTTGTAATAGCTAGCTCTTACAAGGAACTTCGCCTTTAACAATACCTCTTCTTGCATATGGATTTTTCAGGTCTTATTGTTGTGTCACGTAACCGGCTACATATTTGTTTCTATTCCACAGAATATATAAAAACTTATTGACTTACCCCATCAAAGAACATAGAATACGCTCAGTCTGCTGGAGGTAAGGCGGTACATACCTAGTATTCATTTTGCTTGGTGTATATTTACTACCGAATAAAGCAGTTTTTAGTGCGGGGTGGAGCAGTCTGGTAGCTCGTCGGGCTCATAACCCGAAGGTCGTTGGTTCAAATCCAGCCCCCGCTACCAAGATTCTTGGGAGTCCCATCGCAAGGCGGGGCTCTTTATTATATTTCGTGTGACGGTATTTTTAATGTGAAAGCGTAGCAAGCATTATAAACTGATTTTTGTAATCACTCACATCCAGAGGTGAGTAAATTACAATCATTGTTATATGAAGTATAAGAAGATGGGCCATTGAGCCCATTTTTTGTTGTTGACAGACTGAATTTTCAAAAGGTCGCAAAAGTGATCAGGGTCGCATTCATATTTGTTCGTGGCGAGATCAAGGGTTAAATAAGGTTAACAGTCGAGGGTTTAGAGATATGTCTTCAAAAGTTAGCAAGCTAGAGACATTAATCCGGCCTGTTATTGAGTCTTTGGGTTACGAATTCTGGGGCATAACCTTTTTTTCCAAGAATATAAAAAGTGTACTTAGAATATATATTGATAAAACTGATGGTGTCAGTGTCACCGATTGTGCAAAAGTCAGCCGTGATGTGAGTGCTATTTTAGATGTTGAAGATCCTGTGTCAGGTAATTATTCTCTTGAGGTATCTTCTCCTGGCTTAGATCGGCTTTTATTTACATTACAGCATTACGAAAAAAATACTGGACAACAGGTTAGTGTGAAATTAAGAACACCTTTTGAAGGTCAGAGAAATTACAAAGGTGTTATTTCAGGCACAGATACTGATGCTCAAGAAGTACATATTATCTGTGACAAACATGAGCTGTTGCTACCGTTTGAGATGATTGAGAAAGCGAACATTATCCCGCGATTCTGAATCAACTGCCCTAGTAAGGGCTGGGCAACAGCAAACCGGACGACAAGTTTCAGAAATACGAGGTTAACATGAGCAAAGAGATTTTATTAGTTGCTGACTCAGTTTCTAATGAGAAGGGCGTGCCTGCGGAAGTGATCTTTGAAGCTGTCGAGATTGCATTAGCTACAGCCACGAAGAAAAGATATGACACGGAAGTAGATATTCGGGTATCCGTTGACAGAAAAACTGGTGACTATGACACTTTCAGACGCTGGACTGTTGTAGCTGATGAAGACTTCGATATTCCCGGTGCCCACATAACGCTAGATGAAGCACACGAGCATGATAAGTCACTTGAGATTGGCGATATCTGGGAAGAACCTATTGAGTCAATCGCCTTTGGACGTATCGCGGCACAAACTGCCAAACAAGTAATTGTTCATAAGGTTCGTGAGGCTGAGCGCCGTCAGATGGTTGAAGCCTATCGGGGACAACTTAATGAGTTAATTTCGGGCACTTTAAAAAAATCAACCAGGGAAGTTTACATCATTGACCTTGGCAATAACGCCGAAGCTATTTTGCGAAAAACCGATACTATTCCGCGCGAAAACTTCCGCGTAGGCTCCAGAATACGCGCGCTACTTCAGGAAATAGTTGAAGATACCCGGGGTGCTCAACTGGTATTAAGTCGAACCAGCCCAGAAATGCTTATTGAGCTATTTCGTGTAGAAGTGCCTGAAATTACAGAGGAAGTTATCGAAATCAAGGCAGCGGCTAGGGATCCAGGGTCACGTGCCAAGATTGCTGTAAAAACTAATGATGGTCGCATTGACCCTGTTGGTGCTTGTGTCGGCATGCGCGGTTCGAGGGTGCAGGCAGTATCTAACGAACTCCAAAATGAACGCGTTGATATCGTTTTGTGGGATGAAAATCCGGCACAATTTGTCATTAACTCTATGCAACCTGCAGAAGTTGCCTCCATTGTTGTAGATGAAGAAAATCACACCATGGACATTGCTGTACATGAAAGCAACCTTGCTCAGGCTATTGGACGCAGCGGTCAGAATGTTCGTCTTGCCAGTGAACTTACTGGTTGGACACTGAATGTGATGACAGAAGAAGAAGCACAAGCAAAAAAAGAACAGGAAACTAGCTCTCAACTAACTACGTTGATGTCTGCACTGGATATTGATGAAGAGTTGGCCGGCAGTCTTGTTGAAGCAGATTTAACACTGCTTGACGAAATTGCTTATGAGCCCAAAGAAGAAATGCTTAAAATTGAAGGACTGGATGAAACTCTGGTTAATGAACTTCAACAACGAGCGAAAGACGCATTACTAACACAAGCCATAGCTGATGGATCAGATAAAGAAAATTCTGGTCCGGAAGATAGTTTACTCAATCTTGAAAGCATGACGGAAACATTGGCTAATGCTCTTGCGACGCAGGGTATAACCAGTCTGGAATCACTGGCAGAACAATCTTCAGATGAAATAACCGGTATAGAAGGACTCACTATGGAAAGTGCTGGCGAACTGATTATGAAGGCTCGTAATATTTGCTGGTTTAACGAAGATAAATAAGTAGGCCACTGGACAGGAGATGTGAGATGACGGATGTAACAGTAGAACAACTCGCCCATGTGGTAGGTGCTCCAGTGGAGAGACTGCTTTCCCATATGAAGAATGCAGGTCTTACACAAAAAGAACCATCTGAGACGGTATCAGATGAAGATAAAGCTGATTTGCTGAGTTATCTGAAGCGTACTCAGGGGGATAAAACCGGTAATTCTGACGCTGTGGTAGAAGAAACCAAGCGAATAGTTTTATCCCGAAAAGCTCAACAGACTATTAAGGTAGCTGACAGCTCAGGCAAAAAGAAAATTGTCAATGTTGAAGTACGTAAAAAAAGATCTTTGATTAAGCCTGAAGAAAAAACAAGAAAAAGTGTAAAAAGACCTAGCAGAACTTCTGAACAGAGAACTAAACCCAAGCCTAAAATAGATGGTGGTCATAAAAAAACCAACGATAAGAAGGGCGACAATAATGTAGCAGCGCATACCAATGCACCGGCAAAATTTGAAGTTGTTCCAAATAATATACCACCAGCCACAACGGAAGATGCAAAAAATCGACGTGGTGGTAAAAAGAGTCGTGGCTCCAATAAAGGTGGTCACTTCAGTGACGGACGTGAGCGGGGTAAGCGCGGTGGTCGCAAAGAACTCCAGCAAGAAGAAGCTCGTTCACGCAAGGCGTTTAAATCCAAAGCGCTGGAGCAAGGCTTTACCAAGCCAGTATCACCTATCATACGCGAAGTTAATATTCCAGAAACTATCACTGTTGGCGAACTAGCGCAACGCATGGCTGTAAAAGCAGCTGATGTTGTTAAGTTCATGTTTAAACTAGGCACGATGGTAACTATTAACCAAGTGATAGATCAGGATACGGCAATTATTGTTGTTGAAGAAATGGGGCATAAAGCCAAGCTATTAAAAGCTGACGCTATAGAAGAAACACTTAACATAGATGACTCATCAGCTGAAAAGCATGAGGTTTCACCCAGAGCACCGGTAGTTACTGTTATGGGTCACGTTGACCACGGTAAAACATCTTTGCTCGATTACATTCGCAAAAGCCGAGTTCAGATTGGTGAGGCTGGAGGTATTACTCAACATATTGGTGCTTATAGTGTAAGTACACCCAAAGGAATGATCAGTTTTCTTGATACACCAGGTCACGCTGCATTTACAGCTATGCGTGCCCGTGGTGCCAAAGCGACTGATATTGTCATTCTTGTGGTTGCAGCCGATGATGGTGTTATGCCCCAAACAGAAGAAGCTATTCAGCATGCAAAGGCTGCTGGAGTACCGATTGTTGTGGCTATCAATAAAATAGATAAGCCTGACGCTGATCCTGATCGTGTTAAAAATGAGTTAGGTCAGCACAATGTTATTCCCGAAGCATGGGGTGGTGATACACAGTTCATTCCTGTATCTGCACATACTGGTGAGGGTGTCGATGAACTACTTGATGCATTGCTTCTTCAAGCAGAATTACTTGAACTGACCGCACCAAATAAAGGCCCCTCTAAAGGTATTGTTATTGAATCCAGACTTGATAAAGGCCGAGGCCCTGTGGCATCTGTGCTTGTACAATCAGGACTGCTGGAAAAAGGAAACAATGTACTTATTGGTCAGCAATACGGTCGCATCCGCGCAATGATGGATGAAAATGGCAAACAGATCATAACTGCCGGACCTTCTACTCCTGTTGAGCTACTGGGTCTTGATGGTGTGCCAAATTCGGGTGATGAAATGCTTGTGGTTCATGATGAACGCAAAGCACGGGAAATTGCCTTGTTCCGTCAGGGTAAATTCCGTGAAGTTAAGCTGGCTCGTCAGCAAGCGGCTAAACTCGAAAACATGTTCAAAGATATGGAAACTTCCGACAAACGAACACTCAACATTGTGCTGAAAACCGACGTTCGTGGCTCCCTGGAAGCCATAACCGGTTCACTTGAAGAGTTGGGCAATAGTGAAGTTGATGTAAAAGTTATTTCCAGTGGCGTGGGTGGTATTACTGAATCCGATGCAAACCTGGCACTGGCTTCTGAAGGTATTTTGGTAGGTTTCAATGTTCGTGCCGATAGCGCTGCGCGTCGTATTACAGAAAACGAAGGACTTGATCTGCGCTATTACAGCATCATTTACGATATTGTAAACGATGTTAAAAAAGCACTTTCAGGTATGCTTAAAGCTGAATTGCGTGAAGAAATCGTCGGTATTGCTGAAGTTCGCGATGTATTCCGTGCTCCAAAAATTGGTGCAATTGCTGGGTGTATGGTCATTGAAGGAACCGTTCACCGCAATGAACGCATTCGTGTTCTGCGTGAAAATGTGGTTATTTATGAAGGTGAGCTGGAATCTTTACGCCGCTATAAAGATGACGTTAACGAAGTTCGAAACGGTATGGAGTGTGGTATCGGTGTGAAGAACTATAATGATGTCAAAATAGGCGATAAGATTGAAGTGTACAAAACAGTTGAAGTAGCTCGTAGTTTATAGCCTGAAAACACGCAAAGGATTTAAATCTATATACCGTTACTGCTCAATGTGGTAGCGGTGTTTATATAAATAATGTTTTACTATTACACTGATCTATCCGGTGTAGATGGTTATGAGTATTTAATGTTATGCCCAGAGAGTTTAGTCGAGCCCAGCGTATTGCTGATCAGCTTCAAAAAGATTTAGCAAGCATACTTCAACTAGAAGTACGGGATCCACGCGTAGGCATGGTGACTATCAATGATGTTAAAGTCTCACATGATTTAAGTTACGCTGATATCTACATCACTTTTATGGGCATTGATGAGTCGATAAAATCGTTCACCACGGCAACTAAAATATTAAATCAGGCAGCTGGTTATTTGCGTACCCGTCTTAGTAAAGCGCTTCGCCTGCGCTTTGTTCCTAACCTCCGGTTTCACTATGATGAAAGCCTTTTGCGAGGTCAGCGTTTAAATAGCTTAATTGACCAGGTCATTCGTGAAGATGAAAACAAACCTGTAAAAGAATCCCCCGCAAATGAGGAGCCAAATGGCAAGACGTAGAACAAAAGGACGTAACGTTAATGGTATACTCATACTCGATAAAGCAGTAGGCTTGTCATCAAACGCAGCCTTGCAACGTGCGAAATGCCTTTTTAATGCCGCAAAAGCTGGTCATACAGGTAGTTTAGACCCACTTGCCTCTGGTGTGTTGCCCATATGCTTTGGTGAAGCCACCAAGTTTTCTCAGTATTTATTAGATTCCAACAAGACATACATAACAACAGCAACATTTGGAATTAAAACTAGTACAGGTGACGCTGAAGGAGAGATTATTGCTAATCGTCCACTCAACTTCACAGAAAATGACCTAATTGAGACGCTTACTCAATTTGTCGGAAATATCGAACAAATCCCGCCTATGTATTCTGCACTTAAACACCAAGGGCAGCCTTTATATAAACTGGCCAGAGAAGGTAAAACCGTAGACCGTCCGCCAAGAAAAGTCTGCATACACAGTCTTAAACTTGAAGAAAACCACAAAGATAAGGTCGTTTTACAGGTAAAATGCTCAAAAGGAACTTATATTCGTACTTTGGTGGAAGATATTGGTGAAGCACTAAACTGTTGTGCCCACGTTTCTGCGCTAAAAAGAATACAAGTAGAACCTTATCAAGAAGATCAGAGCTGGTCTTTGGAACAAGTTAAAGAAATACTAGAAAATCAGGGGAATGAAGGATTAGATAAGCTTTTGTATCCGGTAGACAGCGCAATGATGCAATGGCCTGTTTTGAAACCCGGCAAAACTTCCTGCTTTTATCTACAACAGGGGCAACCTGTTATGGTTCCTGGCGCACCTGTTTCAGGCATTGTGCGACTATATAATGATAATGCGTTTATTGGTATTGGTAAAATCAATGATGATGGCAAGGTCGCACCCAAGCGAATGTTAATGACAGCATGAAAAGCCTTGTTTTTTTAACCTGTGACCTATTATCAGTTTACAGATAGACAGCGTCAATAACTCTATTTCTGCTATAGGCTATTTATACAAAAACCTGCTTCTAACTTCTTATTGTTCAGGTTTTGGCAAAAGCATGGCTCTATTGATTAAATTCGTTATACTTGGTTGTATTTTCTATGCTGGATGCAAAATATGCTGGAACGAATAACGTGCGCTTTTTCTGATTGCATTGATACGATTATAAAATCTGCCGAAAGCCTGTCTCCAGCTATTGAAGAAGCAGCTGGTATGATTGTTAATGCGCTAGTAAATGAAGGAAAATTATTGGTTTGTGGAAATGGGTCGGGGGCAAGTGATGCCCAAGATTTTGCATCTATGCTGATTAATCGTTATGAGCGTGACCGCCCTTCACTCCCTGCTATTTCTTTATCAACAGACACGTCAATACTCACAGCTGTATCAAGAGACAGCAGTTACAATGAGGTTTTCGCCAAACAGATACGGGCTTTAGGAACATCTGATGACTTGTTGGTGATGATTTCTACTGATGGAAAATCATCAGGTTTAATTCAAGCTATTCAAGCTGCCCATTTGCGGGAAATGCATGTTATTGTATTAAGCGGGGATGATGGGGGTGATGTTGCAAGATTGCTTCAGACTGATGATATTGAGCTGAGAGTTCCTTCGAATAACTCATCACGTACACAAGAAGTGCAACGTTTAATATTACATTGCCTATGCGACCTAATAGATGAACATCTATTTGGCTTTCAAGGGGGGAATAAACTTTGAAAATGATCCAACAATTTAATGTAAAGTATTTTTATGCCGGACTATTCCATAAATTTCGTACGAAAATTTTATTAACTGGTGTAATGCTTTTATTATCGGGTTGCGCCTCAACCGTTGCTATTTTTCACAAAGGATCAATCAAGCAAGAACCCGGAACAGTATCTTTGGGTACAACTATTGATGACAACACATTGGAGACAATTGCAGAAGTTAATATTAGTAAAGCGAGCCCGTCACTGCATGACAGCCATATATCTGTAGTTGTTTACAATAAGAATCTTCTTCTGTTAGGGCAAGTATCCTCAGAGCAGGATAAAGCCATGGCAGAGAATGTTGTTAGAGAATTAAAAGGTATCAAAAATATTTATAATGAACTGGAAATTGCACCCAATACTTCCACATTGGTGCGTACTTCAGATGCGTTACTTACCTCTAAAGTTAAAGCTAAAATGGTTGCAACCTCAGGCTTTCCTTCGCGAAAAATAAAAATAGTTACAGAAGACAGCATTGTTTATTTGATGGGCATGATTTCCAAATCAACAGGTAAAGAGGCCATAAGTATTGCAAAAGACACTTCTGGTGTACAAAAAATAGTGATATTGTTTGAATATTTAGATTGAGCAGGAATCGGTAGTATCAATAATACCAAAACCTGCTTCCAAATTCCTATTGGGCTACTTTTCTGATCTTGCTATTGTGTGGTTAAGTTCTTCACAATAGCTAGCTATTGTTCGTCAATTTAGGCTCCGTTGCAAAAATCACATGTAACAGAAAAACTACTTATATTGTGACTTTTACATAACGAAACACCAATAAGTTACATGCTGTTTTTAGGCAACACTCATCATATATATGCTTGTTTTTCATTTTTTCCAATGGAGCCGTTTTGAGTGCATAGTGTTTAGTGCGAATAATTTGTTGGGATTATTCTTGTAACCATATATAAAAACACAGATGCCGTTTAGTTAACTTGCAAGCCAATAACAAAAAGTAGTTCGCCTATGTAAATAATCCATTATTCTAGAATAACCGGTACCATTATTATCTTGCCAAAGTATGGTAAAAATACCATTAATCGAAGTTTATATCTAATGAGCTATTGCGAACTGATGTATATGCGACTGTATAATTATAAATTAATCTAATTGTTTGCTTTACAGTTAAATTTTAATTTATAGTGCCACTTTTCTATAGTATATTATGCGAATTGAAGCCGTATAACCTACTATTATGCTTCAAAAGGAGTCTCTGATGTTACATCATAGCTTTTCACATATTCCAACCGTTGGGGCATCAACTGAAGAGAAAATTTGGAACAACGGTACTTGTTCAATGGATGAATTCCTTGAATCGTCACCAAGTTTCCTTTCAAAAAACAAGTTGAAAAAAATTACTGAACATATCCAACTATCAAGAGAGAAAATATCAGTAAAAGATGCACGATATTTTTATGATAATTTAGCATCAAAAGAACAGTGGCGTATCTTTAAGGAATTTCAGGATTCAACCGTCTATCTGGATATTGAAACAACAGGGTTAGGAGGGGTAGGCGATATAATTACAACTATCGCCTTGTATGATGGAACGAATATAAAATATTACATTAACGGGAAAAATCTAAATGACTTTAAAAGAGACATAAACGAATATAGCGTTATTGTTTCTTATAATGGAAAAACTTTTGATATTCCATTTATTGAAAGTTATTTTGGTATACGCATTCCACATGCCCATCTAGATTTACGGTATATTCTTTATAGTCTTGGTTATTCGGGCAGTCTGAAATCGTGTGAAAAGCAGCTAGGAATTGGAAGAACTGGTAGCCTTGCAGATGTCGATGGGTTCTTTGCTGTTTTGTTGTGGAATGATTACAAAAAAACGCGAAAAGAAAAATCATTGGAGACCCTTCTTTCATATAATATAGAGGATGTATTAAATCTAGAATATTTAATGATTGAAGCCTATAACAAAAAAATAAAACAATTACCGATAAACCTAAATCCATTGGATTTTCCTTTGGCTCCAAATAATCCATTTGAAATCGACATTGCAACAGTAAACAGACTAAAGTCTCAATATTACGCATACTGAGTATCATATGGAACTGAATGAACAGCAGAAAAGAGCAGTAACGTATAATGGACAAGCAAGAAATATCCTTGTTACAGCAGGTGCAGGATGCGGAAAAACAAGAACAATTATAGCTAGGGCTATACATTTAGTCCGTTCTGGTACAGATGCATCACGAATATTGATGATGACATTTACTAATCGAGTGGCTAGAGAAATGAAATCACGCTTGAAAAGTGATTTAGGTGCCGTCTCAAGCCAGTTACAAGCAAGTACGTTTCATTCTTTCTGTTTAAAAGTTATGAGAAAAGTACCAAATAGTTTTGGCGTTTCTGGCCTTAACATTATTGATTCTGATGATCAAAACTCATTAATGACAATTGTTAGGGGTAGATATATAAGCAAACGAAAAAAGGAGCTTAACAAAGCGTTTCCGAGACCATCTGAGCTTATTACATATTATTCTTACAGTAGAAATACCTGTCAAAGTCCAAAATCCTACCTTTCATCTAATACTGAATTAAACGATGAATTCATTGAAATATGCTCAAGAATTTTTCAAGAGTATCAAAAAGCAAAAGAAATGAGAGGGTACCTTGATTATGATGATTTGCTTGAGAATTTTACAAGTTCATTGAAAGAGAAACCTAATCTTAGAAAAGCTGTTACAAAATTATTTGATGAGGTATTGGTAGATGAAATGCAGGATACTAATCCGTTGCAGTTTAGGATTTTGAAGCACTTTTCATCTGAAAGCGTAAGATTATTTTGTGTTGGTGATCCTGCTCAGTCAATCTATAAATTTAGAGGAGCAGAGTTTGAATATGTGTATAAATTTGAAGAAATATTTGGTAATAGTACAACCATCCCACTATCTTTAAACTATCGAAGCTATCAAGAGATACTTGATTTATCTAACTGGTTACTTGAAAGATCACCCCTGAATTATAATAATCATTTAACTGCACATAGAAAAGGTGGCGGTTTTTTACCTTCAATAAGCGACTTTAGCAGTATACAAGATGAAGCCAGTTGGATTGCAGACACGATTCTAGAGCGGAAAGAGAAAGATATTCTATTTAAAGACATGATGGTGTTAGTTCGGTCAGGGTTTGACGCAAAGCCTATTGAAGCTGAATTTATCCAGAGAAAAATTCCATATTATTTTATTGGAGGAACAAGCCTGACAAAATCAGCGCATGTTCGTGATGTACTCTCACTTTTACGGATTGTAAGAAGTGAGAAAGACGACTTAGCTTGGATGCGATTTTTAAAGTTATGGCCTCGAATTGGAGAAAAAACTGCGGAAAAAATAATTAATAGTTTTTATGAAAAAACTGAAAAACAAGCAGTAAATGTATTATCCGAAAGCATGGGTACTTCTCACAATGCTATTAAGTTGATAAAGCTTACCGATTCTACCAAGAACTCACCTAAGCTATGTATTTCAAATGCGGTACAGTCTCTTACTCCAATCCTGAAAGAAAAATATGATAAATGGAATTATCGCTACCAAGATTTAAAGTTATTAATTACCGTTTCTGAAAAATACAAAACTATTAGTGATTTTATTGATGCTTTTACACTGGAACCAATGACAAGTACAGAAATTGAAAAACTCGAAAATGATGATGCGGTCTTAATATTTACAGTCCATAGCGCGAAAGGCACTGAAGCCCCAATTTGTTTTGTGGCAAACGCAAAACAAGGCACATATCCTCATGTACGTAGTTATGGTGAAATTGATGCAGAGGAAGAAGAGAGAAGAATACTTTATGTCGCTCTTACTAGGGCAAAAAATGAACTCTTTGTTACCCGGTCAACCGATTCTAGAAGTGGATTTTATGTGCAAAACAAACCAACTGAAGGAGAAGAATATTTTTTGTCTGAAGTCCCTGACGGATTGGTAATAAAAGAAGTTCATGGCTATAACCCTGATACTTCAACCGGTCTATCATCACTTAAAGATGTGTACTAAAAAGTATAACAAAAACATGCACTCGGACAAAATAAAGCTGCGTTCGTTCCTCACTACGCTTTATTTTGCAGGTGATGTTAAGCGTTATGAGCCAAAGCAAGATTGTGCATTTTTAATCCAATAGAATGATATGTAGGTAAAATTCCTAATACCTGAATTTTACTAAAAAAGTATTTACTATGTTTGTAAAACAAATGTTCGGTTGCTTGTAGACTAGGAGATATGGGTGGAAGGGTATAAATTCAAAATTGATGGATCAGCCTTAAAAGATGGTGTCCCTTTACCATTAGCGATATCTGCTTTAGATAGCTTCCAAAGTATTGTAGATAAAACGTACTTGATAAGCAGTAATAAAAAAACGATAACTGCTAAAGAAAGAGAAAAGTTTGTACTTAAGGCAACTGAGTTTAAGCATGGCTCATTATTAACTTATTTCGATATTGCAATGCAAGGTGTTCAACTTAGTCTTCCTTTAGTAAGCACTTTTGGGCCACAAAATATATGGGACTATACGAAAGAAACATATGCTTTCTTAAGAATTGTTTGTGGGGCAGTGCAAAAACGTATGGAGCCAAAGTATGAGTTTAATAACGAAGGTGATGTCAATTTAACTGTTGGAGATACGCATCATCACTATCATGCCCCAGTTACTCAAATTGGCAAATTAGCATTATCTAATTATCAGGATTTAGCACATCTACTTGATCCAAAAAAATTAAATGAAATATCAGCTGGGCCAAGAAATCAAGAAAAACCAGACTTATACCTTGGCAAAGATGATAAAACAGCTTTTGACGTACCAACAAAAATAGAAAAAGATACTGTTGAAATTGAATGTGAAGTATTCAATTTCAACAAGTATAAAAATTCAGGTAAATTAGCCATTAAAAATGATGAGCAAGTTATCCCAGAAGGTACATACAGCTTTTCAATATTTGGAAATCAAGATAATGTTGACTACATCTATTCAATGCTTAAAGCAGAAGTTATCTTAACCTGCTTGCGTGAAATTGCATTGAGCCCTTTTGGTGGTTATGAAATACACAAACTTCACATCACGGGGGTAGGCTCATAACAAAACCTTCCAGTTCGTTCCAGGGCTTCGCCCCTCCACCCGACGCTGCCTGCGGTGGCGCGGCTGAAGAAGGCGTTAACTTTTAAGGAAAACTAATAAAATCTGAAAGATATAAAATTGGCTGGGACAAACTTGCTGCAGTAGATGGAGAGCAAGGGGAAAGGGTAGTTGAAGCGCTTAAAGATATTGCCCCAGAGTTTGGCGATATGTTGGTTGAAACCTTTGGGGATGTTTATGGTCGTCCTGAACTGGATTTAAAATCGCGAGAAATCGCAACTATAGCTTCATTAACGACACTGGGTTCAGCAATACCCCAACTAAAAGTTCATGTTCATGCAGCACTAAATGTAGGGTGCACGCGCCAGGAAATTATTGAAATAATGATCCAAATGGCTGTTTATGCTGGCTACCCTACTGCATTAAATGCTTTATTTGCAGCAAAGGAAGTATTTGACGAAAGAAAGATAAACTTATAAAGCTAATAAGGCACTATTTAGGGCTACGCTGTTGCATACCTCCAAAGCTTAGCGTTAAACTCCATACATAATTATCCAGAACACAGAACAACATAAATTTGATAGTATCAATGCTCAAACCATCAAATAAAATAATTGGGCATGAACAAGGAATATAAAATGGCCTTCACTTCAATAATATTTAAAAACCCAAACACCGGTGTAATGAAAAAAGCACCAGTAGGATTTTCTTGGACAACTTTCTTCTTTGGTTTTTTTCCTGCTCTCTTTAGAGGCGATTGGAAATGGGCAGTGATCCAATTTATTTTAGCCCTTATAACTATGGGCTTAAGCTGGCTTGTATTCATATTTATATATAATAAATTATACATTAAAGATCTTATCTACTCAGGGTTTAAGGCTCAATCCATAGCTTGTGGAGACATGAATTTTGCCAGCGCAAATGTAGGCATTGAAATCCCTATCTTAGAGGCCGCTTAACGAGTCAATCGTGTGAGGCGTCTATGGCGCCGCACATTGAAGCATTAACACTCAATAATGGTTATCAAAATGAGTAGAAAAAGTCAGCAATTAAATCTATCGGTTACAGCTGAATAATTTGATTTTATATTTTCGTATCAGCTTGCTGAAAAGCCAGTATTTGAAAAGTGTTCTGATCAACCCTTACCGGACACTTTTTTCAGAGAATTTTCATACTCAGCAGGTGTCATATTACCATTTGCTGAGTGAAGTCTTTCCAGGTTGTAATATTTGATATAAGCAGTAACATCCTGCTTCATATGTTCGCGTGTTGGCTGATGCACCTTAAAGATCCAGTCATATTTTAAACTGCCAAAAAAACGTTCCACTACGGCATTGTCCCAACAAGCACCTATATCTCCCATGCTGGCTCTGACACCATAACTTTTTAGCAACTTCCTGTATTGCTTACTGGTATATTGCGAGCCCCGGTCACTGTGAAATACCAATCCTTTTGGAGGTTGACGCAAGTTAAAAGCCTTTATCATCGCCTTACTGATCAAATCAGTAGTCATCCGTTTATCAATGTGCCAGCCCACAATACGACGAGAGTACAAGTCCATGACAATAGCAAGATACATCCAGCCCTCGCCTGTTTTCAGATAAGTCACATCGCCAGCCCATACCTGATTTGCCTCTAGTGGGTTAAAGTTCTGATTCAGTAAATTTTCCGCAACCGCATCACTGTGCTTACGCTTGGTAGTTACTTTATACGCACGTCGCTGGGTTACTAACAAGTTCAGTTTTGCCATGTGCTTGCGAACACGATAACGTCCAATCTGCAAGCGGACAAGTCTATTTAAATAACGCATTCCATTTTTCACTATTCCTATGCTCCCTAATAAAAGGTTTTGTAAGAATCCCTAGACTTATGATCCTCGACGGTATAGAAAATGGTGGCATGGAAGATATCAGATCAAAGAATTTTCAGAGAATAATCAAAGAGAAAGTGGAAGAATACAAAACAGACTGTCAATTTATTTTCTCCACAAAAAGCATATCAGATAGCGTTTCAACTTCAGATTATGTCGTTGGCAGGCATTTCACTAAAGAAGATAAAAGCCTTCTAGGTATGTAAAAATGCAACTTAACAAGTCAATCAAGAGGGACGCCTACGGCGCCCCTTATTGAGGCGTTAGGTGCTCAATGACAATTCACCATTACTACAATCATAAATTAATATAGGTACATCTTTATCAAGCCTATCAGATAGAATCGATTTAAATTCGACACTGTCAGCTATGATTTTTTCATTGGTGTTTCGTCCACGACCTGCCGCGTTATTTATCAGTGCTGCAATCCCAATTATGGATTCTTTTTTATAACCAACAACAACTTCGTTATAATTTACCGGTTTGAAAAAAAAACTTTCTTCTTGCATGTATGACTTTATATCCTCGATACTCTTAACTTTATATTTTTGATCATCTACATTAGCTTCATGTTTTATATCTGGATCAGACACTGAAACATTCTCATCTTCCCATAATACGTATGTTTTCAACGGACGGCTCCATGAAATATGCCTACCAGCTAAATCTACTCTCGAAACTGCAGCATCGGACTTATAAAGCCCTTCTAAATTGCATTTTTCAAGATCTAACAAAATCCCCATACGGCCTAGTGGATACATAGGAATCTTATAAGGAATATAACTTACTGAACTTGACTTCCGTTCCGACTTTTGAATAAGTTCATCTAACTCCCATTCGAGAAATTCAAAACGATTCTCTGTATCAGATGAATATAGAGATCTTATTAATAGTTTGTCTTCTTTGTAACATTCAAATACTTTTTCCACAGCAATTTCTTTATTATCCAGAATAGAATAACAAGAAATTTGACAAGGGTTCTCTATGTGTGAGATTGGATTCATTATATTCCCTCAGAAAGTTTAAAATGAATATTTGACAAATACTCAGTCCATTTATTCTTCATTCATTTCTAACAATTGGGTAAGGACACATAACAAAAAATTCCAGGTGACGCCTACGGCGCAACTTACGCAGGCGTTATGATGATCAGGCAAGTACAGGCGCACAAATATATAATCATCCTGGATGGTGTTAATCTTTCTCCTGGTGTTTTATTGACTTATCCAGGAATGTATGGTAAGGTGCGCTCCCTATTATATAGGAGTACCACTAGTGTTTAATCAAAATACGAATGAAAATACGAATCAAAACGAAGGAAGTCTTGGTGATTTGCTTGGTGCGGGGGCAAGTAACGAACGCACAATTATGACCCAGGTATCCTACAACATGGGAAACCGGACATTACTATTTACACTGCCCATGAAAACTTTTTATGATCAGTCAATGGTTGCAAATGAAAGAGGCTCTAATGGCGAACCTGTAGCCCAGCGACCATTGAATATTCCTCATGCTACTAAGCTTGCAAAATACATGCTTAAAGGACTTGTGGGAGCAGCTAAATTCCAAAGAGAGCTAAAGCAATTACCTGAATCTCAGTCATTAAAAGAATTAGAGGAATTTCTAGGAAAACAACCATACGTATCTATGCAGCCAATTGTTTGTAATTTACGCAACATTGATCCAAAGCTTTCGAACCTCAGAGGTCAGAGAGTTACAGCAGAAGGTACAGGAGAAACTGTAGGTTTTAAAGTTTGGCTGTCTCAGAGTCACATTCTCCATGTAGTTGATGGACAGCATCGCCGTAAAGCAATGCAACTTCTTTTTGATTTTTTAAATTCAGCCATAACTTCTCAATCACTTACCAGTAAGGGAAATCTGTTGAAGCCACTGAAAGGTGATCTCTCAGTAGAAATGATTTCCGCATTACAAGAAGTTATGGAAACTGCAAGTGCTTTTGCAACAGTTCAGCTTGAATGTCATTTAGGATTAGATGTGTACCAAGAACGGCAGCTATTCCACGACCTTAATAACTTGGGTAAAAAAGTAGAATCCAGTTTAGCACTTCAATTTGATAATTCTAACCCTGTAAATGTCTACATCAAAGAAGTCTTAATTGACGACGATAGCATTTTACTGTGGGATGTCATTGAAAAAGATATTACTGACTGGCAAGACGATCAAGGAGCTATTACCAGAAAAGATTTGGTAAGCATTAACGCAAGATTATTCTTAAATAAGACCAATATTAGTGGAGCATTACCAGCGCAAGTAGATCCAAAACGTGAAACTGTTTCTCGATTTTGGTCAAAAGTCAGTGCTATTGACAGCATTGGTAAACCTGGGGCAAAAATGGCAACTGTTGCAGCGCAACCTGTCATCTTAAAAGCTCTCGCTAAATTAGTTTACGATCTTGGGTTTGGTAAAAAAGCTGATGCACAACAACTGAACACCTTATTAGAAGGTGTATCATCTATTGACTTCAGCCACGCTAATCCTATGTGGCGTTACTACCAACTAGATGAGTCTCAACGCCAAGAAACAGGATTGCAAGCCCTTAAGGAATATTTGCCTTCTGATGATGAAGGCTTTAACCGAGATATTGGTCATTATGACATCAATGCAACGACAATGCGTTTTGGTGCAAAGCATAATGATATATTCCCAATTCTTGGCGATATGATCCGCTGGTCTTTGTCTCTTCCAAGCAGACACTGAGTAATCCGCCTCATAACAAAAAAGTCCAGCCGACCGCCTTCGCCGGAGGCTGATTTGGGCATTATGCCCACAAAACAAAGTACAGGAACAAATGATGCAAAACTCTTATCAAGAGCACGAAGAAATATCTGATAGAATAAAGGCTGGTGTTGTAGCGCTCCTAAAAGCCGCAGGTGAGGCTAAGGAATCATCAATCATGGAGAATGCATCCTTAGACCTTATAGAGGAAGGTTATACCTTTCATAAATATATGGTATACCTATTACCTGAAGATGCTGTATACATTAAAAACAACCCTGAATCTCAAGAAATACTCAAGGAGCATATAGTTACTGTCAGCAATGGTAATCTTAAAGACCAAAATGGCGGGCTAATTACTATTAGCTCAAAGGAAATTGACTTTGGAGTTAAAATTTAGGTATAACAATGAAATCAAGTGCGACAAATTGCTGTGCACTTTGTCGTTTATTTAGGTGTTATACTGCTCTACATGGAAGTAGTCATGAACAAATGAATAATTATAAAAGCAATCTTTCGCTTAATTTATAAAAAATCAATATCTAAATCAAAGTTAAAAAAATGAATAAAATCAAACTACTTTCAATAATCGTCTTCTCTATTTTCCTCACTGGCTGTGCAACTGGTGCAAGAATAGAAAATATGGTTTATTCCGATTCTTCAAATAAAACTTATGCACCTGAACTTAAGCAGCAAGTTAGTGTTAATGAAGTTAGAGGTGGTAAAGAAACCAACCCAATGTGGAAATCACAAATCAGCAATGAATCATTTACATTTGCACTTAAAAGGTCATTGGAAACACAAGGATTATATGCTAATGAAGGAAAATATATTCTAACAGTAGATATCATTGATGTTGATCAACCACTATTTGGCCCAGATATGACTGTGACTACTCATATTAAATATGAGCTGACTGACAGACAAAGTAATAGCATTTTATTTAAAAAAATGATACTTGCATCTTATACAGCAACAATGACCGACGCTATTATCGGAGAAGAGAGGTTGCGCCTTGCCAATGAAGGTTCAGGAAAAGAAAATATCAAAAAATTTCTTTCCGAGCTTGCAAATTTAAACGTCAAGGATATCTCTATCAACTAACAACCCCCGTATCACAAGTAAATCTAGGTGACGCCTATGGCGCACCTGATTTAGACGTTAGCTGCTATCAGTCATATCTCAAAATTTGATAATATTGAGACAAATTAATATTATTGGGTTAAAGTATTTCAATATTAGTTTTTTTTGAGATAAATTATGTTAAAGAAACCTCCAATTGTTGCGCTAAACCCAGATGTATTTGAGGAAATATCAAAAAAAAGTCCAGAAAAATTAAGAGATTATATCAGTTATCACAAACCATTAGATGGAAAGGGGCGCTATTTACCATTTGATGAGTTCAGATACAGAGTAAAAAAAGATTTAGATGTAACGATTGCATGGTCTCTAACAAAACTGTCTAGAAGTAGCCAGTATGTAAACTTGTTGCCTGCAGGTGAGCCAACAGGGCTATGCAACCTCATGCTTACGCCTTTAATTCAAAAAACAATCTCATACACTGATCGGAATGCAACTACAGCTGTACTGGAGAAGATGAGTAGAAAAATTGGAGAAAAGCAACATTTTGAATATCTTATAAATGATCTTATTGAAGATGAAGCTATTAGTAGTAGTCAATTGGAAGGAGCGGCTACAACCACTCTTGTAGCAAAAGATATGCTCAAGAGAAAGCGAAAGCCAAGAACTTCAGATGAAAAAATGATTCTTGGAAATTATAAAATGATGGGGTTTGCATGGGATAATAGGGACAAGCCTCTAACTATCGATTTCATATGTGAGATGCATAAGCTTGGTGTTAGTGACATTGATGATGATGAATATACGCCAGGTGTATTTAGACAAACTGATGATATTGTAGTTGCAGATAATGATGGCCAAATTGTTCATACCCCACCTCCTCATGAAGGGATAAAAAGACGGTTTAACCTTTTATGTAATTGGATAAATAAATGCCACAACGATGAAGATAACACGGACTACTTTCATCCACTAGTCAAGGCAATTGCGTTACATTTTGCGATCGGTTTTGAACATCCATTTCGAGATGGGAATGGAAGAGTTGCAAGATCATTGTTTTATTGGTTTATGTTCAAAAACGATTATGCTGCATTTAGGTATATTGCCATAAGTGTTCTACTAAAAGCGGCTCCTGCAAAATATGGTAAGTCATATTTATACACTGAAACTGATGGTATGGATTTAACATATTTTATTGAATATCAATGTGACATTATTCATAGAGCAATAAACAAGTTCAAAGATGCATATAAAAAGTCCTTAGATGATATTGAAAGTTTCAATCAATGGATATGGTCTTCAGGACTTTATAAAAAACTATCTGAAAAACAAAGGGTTGTATTTCAAGTAGCAAAAAGTGGCATAGCTAGCATCTTCACGGCATCAAGTGTAAAAGACAATCTTGGTTGCTCGTATAATACTGCTGCAACTGTACTAAATGGATTAGTTGACCTAAACATCTTCGAAAAAAAGAAACATGGTAGAGAATGGCATTTCCACATGATGGACAAAGATTTTATCCAAAATAATTGGAAAACGTAGCTAACAATAACTTCCAGGGGACGCCTTCGGCGCACCTCAACTTGGCGTTAGCACTCAATAATGGTTATCAAAATGAGTAGAAAAAGTCAGCAATTAAATGTATTAGTTACAGCTGAATAATTTGATTTTATATTTTCGTATCAGCTTGCTGAAAAGCCAGTATTTGAAAAGCTTCTTGCTACTAAAAAACTATTGCAGGTCAAACTGCCTGACTATAAAAGGGTAAACCTTTTATTAACTCTTGAAGAACTTGATCATTTGTTGTCAAATATTGCCAGAGAAGCAAATAAAAGGAATGCTTCTCCTGTTAACCAGAATTTACGGGGTAGTTTATTCGGCAAATTGGGTATAAATTACAATAGTTATGCTCAATTAATAGGCTAAGTGCTAACAAGGGTTTGTTGGAGACTGTGCTGTCGCGTAGCCCCAAAGCTTAACATTAGATTTACACAAACATAGTTCTTCATATCAAAATATGAGTCATATTTAAATGAAAGTAAATGTACTTGGTGATATTCGTGCAGAACAAGATACTAAAATGCTGGAATTATCTTTCTGGGAGTCTTCGGACTATAAAGCACTCTTAGAGTCATATGACAGACCGATAGTTGTTGGAAGGCGGGGGACGGGAAAAAGTGCAATCGCACACATGCTATCTAAACATTGGGTAGCAAAGCCAAAAACCTCCATAATAAAAATAGCTCCAGAAGAAGAGGAAGTAATTGGATTACGTGATATTTTTGAGCTTTTTGGTGAAAGATATTCACAAATAAAAGCTGGAATAAAAATAGCTTGGCGTTATGCGATATATATGGAAGTAATTGCGGACATATCAAATCATTATAAGTTTAAAAAATATATCGATAAAGGATCAATTCGCCATCACTTAACAACATGGGACTCTAAAAGACAAAGCATATCGACAAAGATAAGAAGAAAATTAAAAGGTATTTTAAATGATGATACAAACCCACAAGCCAGAATTGCAGACCTATCCGATGCTTTAGAGTTAGATTTAGTTGAAGACGTATTGAACAAAGCTTTAGAGAAATCAAATGTACAGTATGTAATTTTTGCTGATAAGTTAGATGAAGGTTATAGTCCAGATAACTTGGGTGTGGCAATAGTTGATGGATTTATCCAAACTGTCATCGACATTAAATCCAGACTTGGTGAAAAAATAGTTGCCTTTGCATTTATAAGAGATAATATCTATCGAGCAATATCAAAACTTGATCCAGATTTCACCAGAAATATAGAGGGTCAAACCTTAAGAATCCACTGGGATGAATACAATCTTTTTAATCTTGTCTGTAATCGCTTAAGAATCGCATTTAATTCAAAAACAGAAAACAATATTCGGGTATGGAATGAATTTTCTGCTAGACAACTCAAAGGAAAAGAGGGTTTTCGAGAAGCACTAAAACGAACCTTATATCGACCTAGAGATATATTGGCTTTACTTAACGAAGCTTTCTTACGAGCAAACTTAAAAGAAAGAAAAAACATCATCTTAGATGATGTTGAGATTACAGCAAAAACAATATCCGTTAACAGACTCAGGGACCTCCATAAAGAATACGAATATATTTTTCCATCTATTGAAGAATTTACCTCATCTTTTCATGGGTCATCTTCAGAGTTTCATTTAGAACAAGCAGTAAAATATGTAAATACTGTTTTAAATAAAGATCAATTTACTAGAAATAAGCAACAAGATATTTTTCTTTTTGAGAATGCTAGCCAAGTTTTGCAACGCTTGTACAGCGTAGGCTTTATTGGAATGTACAATGAGCAGTCCGCATCATTTGTATTTTGCCACGATGGTAAAGATCCAGATAGGCAATTTAATAGTGAAGCACGACTTCTTATACACCCTTGTTATTGGTTAGCACTAGCAACTACTCAATCAGAATTAAAGTTAGATCAAGCGGAAGATATAAACGATGAGTATGATATTGAGGTAACTTCTGTATCCAAAGAACAAAGAGGTCAACGAATAGAAGCTTTACTGAAAGAAATTTCAATTATCAACGAAGGACATATAGGTGCTTCAGACTTTGAAACTTGGGTATTCAAATCACTGAAAGTTATTTTCGCTGGCTCAATATGTAATATAGAACTGCATCCAAATAAAAATGGTTTGCAACAACGAGACATAGTTGGAACCAATTTAGCGGAAACAAAATTCTGGAAGCGTATATTTGAAGATTATAAATCAAGACAAGTTATTTTCGAAATTAAAAATTACAAGGACCTTGGTGCTAATGAATATAGACAAGTTCACTCGTATCTTGCTAATGATTATGGGTGTTTTGCTTTCATCGTAACAAGAGACTTAAATAACAATCTTAAAAAAAACAAAGAATTAAACTGGGCTAAAGAACTATATAACGAGCACAAAAAAGTTGTTATAAAACTATCAGTCAATTTTATTGAAAAGCATTTGCGCAAAGCAAGAAATCCACAAAAACACGATGCTGTCGATAAAGAATTAAATTCACTACTAGATACATATACAAGGCATTACTTCGCGAATAAGTGCAAATAATCTAACAGGTGACTATGGTGTCAAACACCATTTTCCCGTTAATAGGGCATTAACCCTCCCAAAACCAGCTAAGATCAATCTATTGACTTTACTTAACCCTAAAGTAAAATTAAGATCAACAAATTAATCTTAGAGTTATTTATATGTTAACTATATCTGGCAATGAAATAATAAAGCGTCTTTGCTTTGATAATCCTTGGTGGGAAACCTCCTGTGTTGAATCTAGATACCAAGATTTTCCTAGGAGGTTTTACTTTACTCCTTTCTTTGAATTGGTTAAGGAGTCATCCATAAATAGAGCCGCTGTCTTAATGGGGCCTAGGCGAGTTGGTAAAACTGTTATGGTTTACCAAACAATTCAAAAATTGCTTGAAGAAGGCGTTAGTCCGACCAGTATTTTATATGTTTCTCTGGAAACACCTATATATACAGGTCTTTCGCTTGAACAAATTTTAAATTTTTTTAATGAAAAATTTAAGCATAGAAGAGACAGTAAACTCTATATCATTTTTGATGAGATACAATATCTTCCAAACTGGGAAGTTCATTTAAAATCACTTGTTGATTCATATGCATCTCACAAGTATATTGCCACAGGTTCAGCCGCTGCTGCTCTTAAATTGAAAAGCCGAGAGTCAGGTGCAGGTCGGTTCACAGAATTCTTTCTTCCACCTCTAACATTTGCTGAATACATTTCGTTTATCAATAAGTCAGATAAACTGGTGCGCGATGACGATGGGTTTTGGGAAGCTTTAGATATAGAAGAACTAAACAAAGAGTTTATAAACTATCTAAACTATGGTGGTTATCCCGAAGCTGTATTTTCAAAATTGATACAAGAAGACAGCTCTAGATATATAAAGAGTGACATAATTGATAAAGTACTTTTAAGAGACTTACCAAGCCTTTATGGAATAAATGATGTTCAAGAGTTGAACAAACTTTTTAATGTCATAGCCTACAACACAGGTAATGAAATAACTTTAGAGTCACTGTCTAAATCGTCAGGTGTTTCAAAAAATACTATAAAAAAATATATTGAATATTTAGAAGCTGCTTTTCTAATAAAGATTATTCATCGTGTAGATATAAGTGCAAAGAAATTTAAAAGGGCAACAACATTTAAGGTATATCTTACAAACCCTTCAATGAGGGCAGCTCTTTTTGGTCCTGTTGAGGAAAGCCATGAAGCAATGGGAGCCTTGACAGAAACAGCAATATTCAGTCAGTGGATACATAATGCTGATATAGAAAACTTACACTATGCTCGTTGGAAGACAGGTGAAGTTGATATTGTTTGGTTAAATCTTGCAACTCAAAAACCTAACTGGTGCGTTGAAGTAAAGTGGTCTAATTTGCCATGCTCTGATTCTAGAGTTCTAAAGGGGGTTATCGAATTTATAAAACAGCATAATTTAAATCATGGCGTAGTAACCACAAAAACAATAACACAGGAGCAAATCGTTGATGGTGTTAATCTTCGATATAAGCCTAGTGCTGCTTACGCTTATACGGTCGGGGCAAACATATCCTGAGGGCCAAAAAAAAATTCCAGGTGACGCCTTCGGCGCACCTCAATTTGGCGTTATTCATACGAATTAAGTTTTAACAAGTTGGTCACCACCTATAGGTAAGAAACCGCATTTAGTTATCGATTTTTTTGAAGCAGTAGAGATAGGTAAGCTTAAAAACCAATAAATGGAACAGTTTGGCAATCCTCTCGGGAGCATTATCCTCTCGGGAGCATTACCCACTCAGGATGCAAACATAATATATAACTGACTTCTTATAGAGAACCAGATCCGACAATAGCGTATAATAAAATAAAACATTAAAAAGCAGATTTTTGTATGAAAAGATATAGCAAAAAGGAGTAATCATTTGTTGCAAGAATCAACATTTATCCGAGAATCTTTTCCTGTGGGGATGCTGGCATGTAATTGCTCCATTATTGGAGACGCACTTACCAGTAAAGCGATGGTAATTGATCCCGGTGGTGATGCAGACCTCATACTAGAGCGAGTAAAACAGCTTGACCTAACCGTAGTGGCACTTATTGTTACACATGGGCATTTTGACCATTTTCTTGCCGCAGGAGAGTTGCATAAAGCAACTGGGGCACCAATACATCTGCACAAGGATGATGAAATGCTTTGGAAGTATTTAGAAGTACAATGTCAGATGTTTGGTGCTGAGTATAAGCCGGTTCCTGCACCTCATCACTGGATAAAAGATGAAGAGGTTCTTCCGTGTTGCAATGGTCAGGCATTACATACACCCGGACATAGCCCAGGTTCGGTTAGTTTTTGGTTTGAAGCACCTAATGTTTTAATTGCAGGAGATACACTTTTCAAAGGTTCAATAGGCCGAACAGATATATTAGGTGGAGATTTCAATAAAATTGAAAAATCCATTCGAGAGCGTCTGTACACACTAAATAATGATGCACTGGTTATCACAGGTCATGGAAAATATACAACTATCGGTGAAGAAAAAGAATTTAACAACATTTTAAGAGCGTAATGTTAACCGACTTCACCGATAACATTGATGCTGCCTTTGCATTACCTCTTTCACAAAGCAAAGACTAAGCTTGCGTTTTGCAAGAAGGCTGGCGGTGTCAAGATCATTTAGTATTTCAAATAAATCATGTAGCCCTCGCGAGCTGTGTGTCAGAATGTAGCGTGCCACGTCATAGCTTAAATCAAGCCCTCGCAAGCGTGCACGCAAACACAATAACTGTATTTTTTCGTCGTCGTTTAATGAGTTAATCTGCATTACTATGCCCCAGGTTAGTCTGGAGGTTAAGTCCCGTAAATTAATTGGTAACTGTGTAGGAGCATTGTTTCCGGCAATCAGCAGGCGTTTGCCATTGTCTCTAACCCGATTAAACAAGTGAAAAACAGCCTCTTCCCACCGGCTGTTACCAGCTAACTCAAATATATTGTCGATACAGATCAGGTCAAGGCTTTCCATTCCTTCAAGCAGTTTAGGTGAATGAAAAATAAATTCATCCATAGGTAAATAAATAGAGCGCTTATCCATACCGTGAGCTTCATGGCAGGCTGCCTGAAGAAGGTGTGTGCATCCAACTCCTGAGGCTCCATAAATGTAAATGAATTTTTCAAGGGGAATATGTTCAGGATGATTTTCTTGGCGCAAAAAACCCAGCAACGTTCTATTTGATCCCGGAAAGTAATTTGCGAACGTTGCCTCATCCTGTAACTGAACACTGAGAGGTAATTGCAAAAGCAAACTCATCATAAAGTCTTAAAGAAAAATAGTGTAGTTACTCTATCATGCTTTAGGCTTTTAATCATCATTGTTATGGCTTAAATTGTATAATGAACTGTTTTTATAACCTTTATGGAGATGAACAAGCAATACTTTCATAATAGCTGCTATGGGTAATGCCAGAATAATACCTGTAAGTCCAAATAATTGCTCACCAGCCATTACAGAAAAGATAACAGCCACCGGATGCAGTCCAATTTTATCGCCTACTAGTAAAGGGGAAAGAATCATACTTTCCAGTACATGACCAACAATAAACACGACCAGAATACTAATAAGGGGTGACAAGCCTGAAAAGTGAAACAAACCAACAACTATTGCCAAACAAAGTCCTGATGCAAACCCAAGGTAAGGGACTATGCTTGCAAGCCCTGCAAGCATTCCTATCAATAATGAAAACGGGAGACCAACGATTGCAAGGCCTGTACTATACAAACACGATAATGCTAATATTACCAACAATTGACCTTTAACAAATCCGGATAATACGGTATTGCATTCAATGGTAATAACCCGTAGCGGCTGTGCGATATGAGAGGGAATCAGCTCGTTAATATTTGTCGCAAGTCTGTTCCAGTCCCGCATTAAATAAAAAGCGACCACAGGCGTTAAGGCTATATAAATAATAGTATGTATCAGAGCAAAGCCTGATGTCCTGATTGATTGAGAAAGTTGATATAAAATACCTCCGGTTTGCTTCCAGTGGAATGCAAGTTGTGAAGATAGCTCATTCAGGTTAAAAATATCAGGTTTAATGCCCAGTTGTTGATCCAAAAATGAACCAACATTGGTCTGAAGCCAAACTCCCCATGCTGGTAGCCGGATTATGAGCATTTTAACTTGTTCTGCAATCAGTGGCACGATAATGATGAGTAATAACAACAAGAAAATAATCGCAATAATAAAGACTAAAGCAACGGCAAAACTTCGCCACATTTTATAATGCTCAAGTTTTTTTACTAATGGATTTCCAAGATAGGCTAAAGCAGTTCCGGCAATAAATGGAAAAAGTATTGCTTTAACAGAGAAAAAAAACAGGACAGCTACTAAAAGAAAAATTGCCATACCCCATTTTTGCTGATTGCTTATCATCTTTTTTTTCCAAGCTTTTGAGTATATTAATACTTGGAAGTGTACACATAAAATAATGTAAATGTCATTATATTAAAGAGATGTAGATTTTACGGATACCAGCGAAAGGTCTTCTCAGGTATTTTTGCATTACCATTGGTATCACTATCCTGATGACTGGTTTCATCAGCGACGGGGATAAGGTGTTGATCTAAAGCAAAGGAGGCTATCACCTGTGAAGAAGGCTTATTAACATTTATCTTAAATACCACTGCATTTGACGTAATTTTCATAGGCGTTATCGTCGATATTAGTGCGTGTCTTTGTAAATAACGAACCACATTTTCATAAGTCTGTAACGAGTTAATATTCTGTATTTTAATAGTAAAAACTTGATTAGCTGAACTGAGCTGATCAGCACCATAAAAGAATGCCATCGGTTTTATTACCAAAGAGAGTGCCGTATCGGATAACTCTTGTGGGTTAAGCTCTGAAAAGAGTTGCTGATAAGTTTTACCCTGAAAAATAAAACTAAGCTTACCACTATAGATATCGTCCTCCCCGGCAGAAAGCTTTCCTTTTACGACCAAAACGGCTGGGGTATTATATCGTAGCGAAGCTTTCAATATATCTGCGGTACTCAATGTAGTCAGGGTTTGGGATGATATATTAGCAATATCCTCAAAATCCATGATAGGAAAATTTAATATCAATCGATTTTTGCTAAATTGATCAGCCAAGATATTTTTGAGCGATGAGTCAGTACTATCACTAATAATGGTGTTGTCATTATTTTTTTTCATTAAAGCAAACCAAACCAGTACGTTAGGGCGCTCACTAAGCCACACAGGGTAATTATTTTTTTTCAACAGTAACACTATTGATTTATGATCATAACCGATGTGAAGCTCACGTTGTACAGTTGTTATTGCACCATCATTAACATCTGATAATTTAAACGGAAAAGACGCAGGCAGTATTTTGTAGCTATAACTGGTGACATACTGTTTGGCATTGTTTAAAGCTTGTCTAATCGGCATGTCGTTTAAAATATTACTGTTTCCAGTCAGCGTATAAATGACATTACTTAACCCTTTTTTAAACGCAACTTCACGTGTTTTCAGGTTTTCATTTCCCACAACCTGAATACTTTGAAATAGTGAAGTCTTTGCTGCATGACTGTTACAACTAGATATATTAAACAAAATACAAATGATAACAATTATTAACCTGAAAATATCAGCCGCCCAGCTGTAGGCCTGATTGATTTTGCATGTATGCATGGAAAATAATTGCAATCGCATAAGTTCGAAATCTAACCCTAGTAATAATCGTGTATGTTAACGTTGAGAAAACAGCTGATGTTATTTTAACACTAACTGTTTTTTGTAAAAGCTATAAGTTTTTGTCTCTTACTTTTTAATGACTTTCCTGTGGTTGTTTCTGATTTCTTTTATAAGCATATTTTCATGGTTTTTTGTCTTAAATATATTGATGCAACTGCTAAATTTTGTCGACCATAAAACTTGCGCATCATTACGAACATCACTATTATCGCAGAGGCAGGAATCTATAATATTAACAATGCTATATCCTTAAACTTACCTCATGTGTGAAAATCATATGAGAAAATTTGGCTCCGTTGCAAAAAATCGCTAATCAGCCAGACTTACTGAAACAACAGGTAAGGGATGGGTATGTCTGACTTTAAATGGCGTCATTTTTCGGGGATATTATTCTTTTAGCCGTGCGCTGGTACTGGAAACCCAGCCAGAGTTCCAGTTGAAAAGTTGATGAAACCTACATCAGAGTGAAAGGGAAATGGATGTACCTGTACTGGGCCATTACCAAAGAGGGCAAAACCGTCGACTTTTATCTCTCTGCTACCCGCAATCAAAAAACTGCTAAACGCTTTCTGGGTAAGGCGTTCAATAGTATTAAGCCTTACAAGCATCCCCCCACTTTAACCACCGATAAAGATAAGGCCTATGGTCCTGCTATAAAAGCGCTGAAAGAGGAAGAAGTCTGCGCTGAGTCTCTAGGTCACCGACAAGCAAAGTATCTGAATAATCAGATTGAATCTGACCGTGGAAAGTTAAAACGGCTAATTAATTCTGTGCGTGGGTTTCAGTCAAAGCAGACGGCCTATGCCACCATCAGAGGATTTGAGGTCATGCGCATGTTCAGAAAAAGTCAGATGGATTTATGGTATTGCGGTCAGGGGATAGCAGGTGAAGTGCGTCTGGTGCAAAGCCAGTTCGTTTTTTGAGTAATTAGAGACGAATTTTCTACTAATCGACTTACTAGACATCATATTTGCTCCCCCCCTCAATAAATCCTGTATGATGGACAACTATATACACGACACAAAATTAACTAGCCATGAACATAACACAAAGCCCTTTGACTCTGGCCATTTCTCTGGCCTTAAGCACTACCCTTCATGCACAGGCTGCTAGTCTGAGCATTCTAGCCTCAGCCATTGGCCCACTACCGAGCTATGATAATCAACCTATTACCCCTAAAGCTTGGGAAGAGGTGGACTTTATCTATTACGATAACTTCCCCTACAAGTCCTCATACGCGAATAAAACTATCGCTGACTGCAACAAAGCTAGCAATAGCAATAAAATAGCCATTCTACGCTGCACTGAGCATATGCACCTATTACGCCCTAAAACTAGAGTAAGGCAGTGGCAGAAGGAACAAAAAAGACAAGGCTGGGTACCAGTCACTATTAAGGAGTTTGGGATTGATGATGTGCATGGACATATCACCGCCATTAAACCCACCTCTGTGAATACGACCCATCTCAATATTAAGCAAAGCCATCATAGTCCGGTTATTGCTACCTTTGAACGCCATGTGCTGGAGGTGCGGACCTATACCTTTAAAGACCTGAAAACAGGTAAGCTGAGTAAAGTCACAGCCACACCAAACCATAAGTTTTATGTGGCTAATAAGAAAGAGTTTGAATCGATTCAGGCCATTTCATCAAAAGATCAGCTGGTCAGTGCGACAGGCCATCAGGTGCAGTTAGTGTGTGGGTCCGACAAAGAAAACCACTGTGGAACTAATTATGGTGTTAAAGGCGTGCCTGTGACGGTGTATAACCTGAAAGTGTATCGGCAGCATCGGTATTTTGTGGGGAAGGAGCAACTACTTGTACATAACACATACGTATGCAGCTGGGAGGGCTGTGGAAAAAGTTTTTCGCAGAAATCGAATCTAGATGATCATATACGTACACATACGGGTGAAAGACCCTTCAAATGTACCGTGCCTGGCTGTGGAAAAAGTTTTGCGCAGACTTCGACTCGAAATAGACATGTACGTTCACATACGAATGAAAGACTCTTCCCATGTACCGAGCCTGGCTGTGGAAAAAGTTTTTCACAGAAATCGATTCTAGATGCTCATATACGTACACATACGGGTGAAAGACCCTTCGAATGTACCGAGGCTGGCTGTGGAAAAAGTTTTGCGCGGAGGTGGACTCTAAAGCTTCATATACGTCGTATACATAAGCTATTGGAGAATGCACCAGAGGTAGAAGAGCTACCGAATTTCGGGGATCTCCAACAGCTACGAAATCAGATAGGTTCTTCTGTTAAGCGTCCAGTACCCCTTTATGGTGGGTATCCTGATCCTAATGAGCGGTCTATTTATGCTTTAGATAACTAGAGTCAAGCACCTGTACAAGGTCCTCCACCGCTAATATGGGGACCGTTTTAACTTTCCATGGTCAGATTCAATCCGATTATTCAGATACTTTGCTTGTCGGTGACCGTGGAAAGTTAAAACGGCTAATTAATTCTGTGCGTGGGTTTCAGTCAAAGCAGACGGCCTATGCCACCATCAGAGGCTTTGAAGTCATGCGCATGTTCAGAAAAGGTCAGATGGATTTATGGTATTGCGGTCAGGGGATAGCAGGTGAAGTGCGTCTGGTGCAAAGCCAGTTCGTTTTTTGAGAGAAAAGGAACAGGGAAAATCTTATCCTGAACAATTATTTGCAACGGTGTCTTATTAAATCGTTTTTTGAGTAATTAGAGACGAATTTTCTACTAATCGACTTACTAGACATCATATTTGCTCCCCCCCCCTCAATAAATCCTGTATGATGGACAACTGTATACACGGCACAAAATGCACGACACAAAATTAACTAACCATGAACATAACACAAAACCTTTTGACTCTGACCATTTCTCTGACCTTAAGCACTACCCTTCATGCACAGGCTGCTAGTCTGAGCATTCCAGCCTCAGCCATTGGCCCACTACCGAGCTATGATAATCAACCTATTACCCCTAAAGCTTGGGAAGAGGTGGACTTTATCTATTACGATAACTTCCCCTACAAGTCCTCATACGCGAATAAAACTATCGCTGACTGCAAAAAAGCTAGAAATAGCAATAAAATAGCTATTCTACGCTGCACTGAGCATATGCACCTATTACGCCCTAAAACTAGAGTAAGGCAGTGGCAGAAGGAACAAAAAAGACAAGGCTGGGTACCAGTCACTATTAAGGAGTTTGGGATTGATGATGTGCATGGACATATCACCGCCATTAAACCCACCTCTGTGAATACGACCCATCTCAATATTAAGCAAAGCCATCATAGTCCGGTTATTGCTACCTTTGAACGCCATGTGCTGGAGGTGCGGACCTATACCTTTAAAGACCTGAAAACAGGTAAGCTGAGTAAAGTCACAGCCACACCAAACCATAAGTTTTATGTGGCTAATAAGAAAGAGTTTGAATCGATTCAGGCCATTTCATCAAAAGATCAGCTAGTCAGTGCGACAGGCCATCAGGTGCAGTTAGTGTGTGGGTCCGACAAAGAAAACCACTGTGGAACTAATTATGGTGTTAAAGGCGTGCCTGTGACGGTGTATAACCTGAAAGTGTATCGGCAGCATCGGTATTTTGTGGGGAAGGAGCAACTACTTGTACATAACACATACGTATGCAGCTGGGAGGGCTGTGGAAAAAGTTTTTCGCAGAAATCGAATCTAGATGATCATATACGTACACATACGGGTGAAAGACCCTTCAAATGTACCGTGCCTGGCTGTGGAAAAAGTTTTTCGCAGACTTCGACTCGAAATAGACATGTACGTTCACATACGAATGAAAGACTCTTCCCATGTACCGAGCCTGGCTGTGGAAAAAGTTTTTCACAGAAATCGAATCTAGATGCTCATATACGTACACATACGAGTGAAAGACCCTTCGAATGTACCGAGGCTGGCTGTGGAAAAAGTTTTGCGCGGAGGTGGACTCTAAAGCTTCATATACGTCGTATACATAAGCAATTGGAGAATGCACCAGAGGTAGAAGAGCCACCGGTTTTCGAGGATTCCCAAGAGCCACAAAGTCAGATAGATTCTTCTGTTAAGCCTTCAGTACCCCTTTATGGTGGGGATGCTGATCCTAATGAGCGGTCTATTGATGCTTTAGATAACCAGAGTCAAGCACCTGTACAAGGTCCTCCACCGCTATTATGGAGACCGTTTTAACTTTCCATGGTCAGATTCAATCCGATTATTCAGATACTTTGCTTGTCGGTGACCGTGGAAAGTTAAAACGGCTAATTAATTCTGTGCGTGGGTTTCAGTCAAAGCAGACGGCCTATGCCACCATCAGAGGCTTTGAAGTCATGCGCATGTTCAGAAAAGGTCAGATGGATTTATGGTATTGCGGTCAGGGGATAGCAGGTGAAGTGCGTCTGGTGCAAAGCCAGTTCGTTTTTTGAGAGAAAAGGAACAGGGAAAATCTTATCCTGAACAATTATTTGCAACGGTGTCTTATTAAATCGTTTTTTGAGTAATTAGAGACGAATTTTCTACTAATCGACTTACTAGACATCATATTTGCTCCCCCCCCTCAATAAATCCTGTATGATGGACAACTGTATACACGGCACAAAATGCACGACACAAAATTAACTAACCATGAACATAACACAAAACCTTTTGACTCTGACCATTTCTCTGACCTTAAGCACTACCCTTCATGCACAGGCTGCTAGTCTGAGCATTCCAGCCTCAGCCATTGGCCCACTACCGAGCTATGATAATCAACCTATTACCCCTAAAGCTTGGGAAGAGGTGGACTTTATCTATTACGATAACTTCCCCTACAAGTCCTCATACGCGAATAAAACTATCGCTGACTGCAAAAAAGCTAGCAATAGCAATAAAATTGCCATTCTACGCTGCACTGAGCATATGCACCTATTACGTCCTAAAACTAGAGTAAGGCAGTGGCAAAAGGAACAAAAAAGACAAGGCTGGGTACCAGTCACTATTAAGGAGTTTGGGATTGATGATGTGCATGGACATATCACCGCCATTAAACCCACCTCTGTGAATACGACCCATCTCAATATTAAGCAAAGCCATCATAGTCCGGTTATTGCTACCTTTGTACGCCATGTGCTGGAGGTGCAGACCTATACCTTTAAAGACCTGAAAACAGGTAAGCTGAGTAAAGTCACAGCCACACCAAACCATAAGTTTTATGTGGCTAATAAGAAAGAGTTTGAATCGATTCAGGCCATTTCATCAAAAGATCAGCTGGTCAGTGCGACAGGCCATCAGGTGCAGTTAGTGTGTGGGTCCGACAAAGAAAACCACTGTGGAACTAATTATGGTGTTAAAGGCGTGCCTGTGACGGTGTATAACTTGGAAGTATATCGGCAGCATCGGTATTTTGTGGGGAAGGAGCAACTACTTGTACATAACGTATACGAATGTAGAGAGGCTGGCTGTGGAAAACGTTTTATGGGGAACTGGGATCTAAAGCGTCATATGCGTACACATACGGGTGAAAAACCCTTCGAATGTACCGAGCCTGGCTGTGGAAAAAGTTTTGCGCAGAAATCGGGTCTAGAGAGTCATATTCGTACACATACGCAGGAAAGACCCTTCCCATGTACCGAGCCTGGCTGTGGAAAATTTTTTAGGCAGCGTTCGACTCGAGATAATCATATGAGTACACATTCGAGTGAAAGACCCTTCGTATGTACCGTGGATGGCTGTGGAATGGATTTTAAGCGGAAAGGGGTTCTAGATAATCATGTGAGGCGTGTACATAATAAATTGAAGAATGCACCAAAGGTAGAAGAGCCACCGGTTTTCGAGGATTCCCAAGAGTCACAAAGTCAGATAGATTATTCTGTTAAGCCTTCAGTACCCCTTTATGGTGGGGATGCTGATCCTAATGAGCGGTTTATTGATGCTTTAGATAACCAGAGTCAAGCACCTGTACAAGGTCCTCCACCGCTATTATGGAGACCGTTTTAACTTTCCATGGTCAGATTCAATCCGATTATTCAGATACTTTGCTTGTCGGTGACCGTGGAAAGTTAAAACGCCTAATTAAGCCTGTGCGTGGGTTTCAATCAAAGCAGACGGCCTATGCCACCATCAGAGGATTTGAAGTCATGCGCATGTTCAGAAAAGGTCAGATGGATTTATGGTATTGCGGTCAAGGGATAGCAGGTGAAGTGCGTCTGGTGCAAAGCCAGTTCGTTTTTTGAGTAATTAGAGACGAATTTTCTACTAATCGACTTACTAGAAATCATATTTGCTCCCCCCCCCCTCAATAAATCCTGTATGATGGACAACTATATACACGACACAAAATGCACGACACAAAATTAACTAGCCATGAAAATAAAACAAAGCCCTTTGACTCTGACCATTTCTCTGACCTTAAGCACTACCCTTCATGCACAGGCTGCTAGTCTGAGCATTCCAGCCTCAGCCATTGGCCCACTACCGAGCTATGATAATCAACCTATTACCCCTAAAGCTTGGGAAGAGGTGGACTTTATCTATTACGATAACTTCCCCTACAAGTCCTCATACGCGAATAAAACTATCGCTGACTGCAAAAAAGCTAGCAATAGCAATAGCAATAGCAATAGCAATAGCAATAAAATAGCTATTCTACGCTGCACTGAGCATATGCACCTATTACGCCCTAAAACTAGAGTAAGGCAGTGGCAGAAGGAACAAAAAAGACAAGGCTGGGTACCAGTCACTATTAAGGAGTTTGGGATTGATGATGTGCATGGACATATCACCGCCATTAAACCCACCTCTGTGAATACGACCCATCTCAATATTAAGCAAAGCCATCATAGTCCGGTTATTGCTACCTTTGTACGCCATGTGCTGGAGGTGCGGACCTATACCTTTAAAGACCTGAAAACAGGTAAGCTGAGTAAAGTCACAGCCACACCAAACCATAAGTTTTATGTGGCTAATAAGAAAGAGTTTGAATCGATTCAGGCCATTTCATCAAAAGATCAGCTGGTCAGTGCGACAGGCCATCAGGTGCAGTTAGTGTGTGGGTCCGACAAAGAAAACCACTGTGGAACTAATTATGGTGTTAAAGGCGTGCCTGTGACGGTGTATAACCTGGAAGTGTATCGGCAGCATCGGTATTTTGTGGGGAAGGAGCAACTACTTGTACATAACGTATACAAATGCGACAAGCCTGACTGTGGAAAATCTTTTCATGGGATATCGAGTCTAGTAGAGCATATCCGTACACATACGGGTGAAAAACCCATCGCATGCAGCTGGGAGGGCTGTGGAATGAGTTTTGCGAAGAAAGTGAATCGAGATCGTCATGTGCGTATACGACATATGGGTGAAAAACCCTACGAATGTACCGAGCCTGGCTGTGGAAAAAGATTTGGGCAGAAATCGAATCTAGGTTCTCATATACGTACACATACGGGTGAAAGACCCTACCTATGTACCGTGGAGGGCTGTGGAAAAAGTTTTGCGCAGAGTTCGACTCGTAATACTCATATGCGTACACATAATCGATTGAAGAATGCACCAGAGGTAGAAGAGCCACCGGTTTTCGAGGATTCCCAAGAGCCACAAAGTCAGATAGATTCTTCTGTTAAGCCTTCAGCACCCCTTTATGGTGGGGATGCTGATCCTAATGAGCGGTCTATTGATGCTTTAGATAACCAGAGTCTAGCACCTGTACAAGGTCCTCCACCGCTATTATGGAGACCGTTTTAACTTTCCATGGTCAGATTCAATCCGATTATTCAGATACTTTGCTTGTCGGTGACCGTGGAAAGTTAAAACGCCTAATTAAGCCTGTGCGTGAGTTTCAGTCAAAGCAGACCGCCTATGCCACCATCAGAGGATTTGAGGTCATGTGCATGTTCAGAAAAAGTCAGATGGATTTATGGTATTGCGGTCAGGGGATAGCAGGTGAAGTGCGTCTGGTGCAAAGCCAGTTCGTTTTTTGAGTAATTAGAGACGAATTTTCTACTAATCGACTTACTAGACATCATATTTGCTCCCCCCCCCCTCAATAAATCCTGTATGATGGACAACTTTATACACGACATAAAATGCACGACACAAAATTAACTAGCCATGAAAATAACACAAAGCCCTTTGAGTCTGGCCATTTCTCTGGCCTTAAGCACTACCCTTCATGCACAGGCTGCTAGTCTGAGCATTCCAACCTCAGCCATTGGCCCACTACCGAGCTATGATAATCAACCTATTACCCCTAAAGCTTGGGAAGAGGTGGACTTTATCTATTACGATAACTTCCCCTACAAGTCCTCATACGCGAATAAAACTATCGCTGACTGCAAAAAAGCTAGCAATAGCAATAGCAATAAAATAGCTATTCTACGCTGCACTGAGCATATGCACCTATTACGCCCTAAAACTAGAGTAAGGCAGTGGCAGAAGGAACAAAAAAGACAAGGCTGGGTACCAGTCACTATTAAGGAGTTTGGGATTGATGATGTGCATGGACATATCACCGCCATTAAACCCACCTCTGTGAATACGACCCATCTCAATATTAAACAAAGCCATCATAGTCCGGTTATTGCTACCTTTGTACGCCATGTGCTGGAGGTGCGGACCTATACCTTTAAAGACCTGAAAACAGGTAAGCTGAGTAAAGTCACAGCCACACCAAACCATAAGTTTTATGTGGCTAATAAGAAAGAGTTTGAATCGATTCAGGCCATTTCATCAAAAGATCAGCTGGTCAGTGCGACAGGCCATCAGGTGCAGTTGGTGTGTGGGTCCGACAAAGAAAACCACTGTGGAACTAATTATGGTGTTAAAGGCGTGCCTGTGACGGTGTATAACCTGGAAGTATATCGGCAGCATCGGTATTTTGTGGGGAAGGAGCAACTACTTGTACATAACGTATACAAATGCGACTTGGAGGGCTGTGGAAAAAGTTTTGCGGAGAGAGTGGATCGAGATAGTCATATGCGTACACATACGAGCAGACCCTTCCCATGTACCAAGTTTGGCTGTGGAAGACGTTTTGCGGATAGTTTGACTCGAGATAATCATGTGGGTGAAGAGGCTGGCCATGAAAATCCTTTTGCGAAGTTGACTCAAAAAAGTCATACGCATACACATATGCGTATGCGTATGCGTATGCGTATGCGTACAAGTATGGGCGAAAAACCCTACCCATGTACCAAGTTTGGCTGTGGAAGACGTTTTTCGCGGAGTTCGATTCGAGACAATCATATACGTACAGATCATTATAATCTATTGGAGAATACCAGAGATATGAGAGCGCTACGGGGTAATCGATCTGGAAGTGCATTAGAGCTACGAAATCAGCCAGGACCTGTTGTTAATCATCAAGTGCCCTCTGGTATCTATGATGATCCTTATCAGTGGTATTTGAATCAGAATCTAGCACCTGTACAACCTCCTCAACCGGGAATATCGAGACCGTGGCAATAATTTATTAAGTCTGTCCGGAAAACATTTATTTTTCGGACACTCTCCTAGCAAGTCTAAACCACCCTCAAAATCCCCAATTTATGGCTCCGTTGCAAAAAATCGCTAATCAGCCAGACTTACTGAAACAACAGGTAAGGGATGGGTATGTCTGACTTTAAATGGCGTCATTTTTCGGGGGATATTATTCTTTTAGCCGTGCGTTGGTACTGTAAATACGGTATCAGTTACCGCGAACTGGCGGAAATTCTGGATGAGCGGTGCATGAAGATAGACTACACGACCCTCTACCGCTGGGTACAAAAGCATGCCCCAGAAATAGAAAGGTACCTGCGCTGGTACTGGAAACTCGGCCAGAGTTCCAGTTGAAAAGTTGATGAAACCTACATCAGAGTGAAAGGGAAATGGATGTACCTGTACCGAGCCATTACCAAAGAGGGCAAAACCGTCGACTTTTATCTCTCTGCTACCCGCAATCAAAAAACTGCTAAACATTTTCTGGGTAAGGCGTTCAATAGTATTAAGTCTTACAAGCATCCCCCCCACTTTAAACACCAATAAAGATAAGGCCTATGGTCCTGCTATAAAAGCGCTGAAAGAGGAAGGAGTCTGCGCTGAGTCTCTAGGTCACCGACAAGCAAAGTATCTGAATAATCAGATTGAATCTAACCATGGAAAGTTAAAACGGCTAATTAATTCTGTGCGTGGGTTTCAGTCAAAGCAGACGGCCTATGCCACCATCAGAGGATTTGAAGTCATGCGCATGTTCAGAAAAGGTCAGATGGATTTATGGTATTGCGGTCAGGGGATAGCAGGTGAAGTGCGTCTGGTGCAAAGCCAGTTCGTTTTTTGAGTAATTAGAGACGAATTTTCTACTAATCGACTTACTAGACATCATATTTGCTCCCCCCCCCCCTCAATAAATCCTGTATGATGGACAACTATATACACGACACAAAATGCACGACACAAAATTAACTGACCATGAAAATAACACAAAGCCCTTTGACTCTGGCCATTTCTCTGGCCTTAAGCACTACCCTTCATGCACAGGCTGCTAGTCTGAGCATTCCAGCCTCAGCCATTGGCCCACTACCGAGCTATGATAATCAACCTATTACCCCTAAAGCTTGGGAAGAGGTGGACTTTATCTATTACGATAACTTCCCCTACAAGTCCTCATACGCGAATAAAACTATCGCTGACTGCAAAAAAGCTAGCAATAGCAATAGCAATAGCAATAGCAATAGCAATAGCAATAGCAATAAAATAGCTATTCTACGCTGCACTGAGCATATGCACCTATTACGCCCTAAAACTAGAGTAAGGCAGTGGCAGAAGGAACAAAAAAGACAAGGCTGGGTACCAGTCACTATTAAGGAGTTTGGGATTGATGATGTGCATGGACATATCACCGCCATTAAACCCACCTCTGTGAATACGACCCATCTCAATATTAAACAAAGCCATCATAGTCCGGTTATTGCTACCTTTGTACGCCATGTGCTGGAGGTGCGGACCTATACCTTTAAAGACCTGAAAACAGGTAAGCTGAGTAAAGTCACAGCCACACCAAACCATAAGTTTTATGTGGCTAATAAGAAAGGGTTTGAATCGATTCAGGACATTTCATCAAAAGATCAGCTGGTCAGTGCGACAGGCCATCAGGTGCAGTTAGTGTGTGGGTCCGACAAAGATAACCACTGTGGAACTAATTATGGTGTTAAAGGCGTGCCTGTGACGGTGTATAACCTGGAAGTGTATCGGCAGCATCGGTATTTTGTGGGGAAGGAGCAACTACTTGTACATAACGTATACGAATGTACCGAGCCTGGCTGTGGAAAAAGTTTTAAGAGGAAAGCGGATTATAAGCGTCATATGCGTACACATACGGGTGAAAAACCCTTCGAATGCAACTGGGATGGCTGTGGAAAAAGCTTTGGGCAGAAATCGAATCTAAAGACTCATATACGTACACATACGGGTGAAAGACCCTTCGAATGTACCGCGGAGGGCTGTGGAAAAAGTTTTGCGCAGAAATCGAATCTAAGTACTCATATACGTCGTATACATAATCCATTGAAGAATGCACCAGAGGTAGAAGAGCCACCGGTTTTCGAGGATTTCCAAGAGCCACAAAGTCAGATAGATTCTTCTGTTAAGCGTCCAGTACCCCTTTATGGTTGGTATCCTGATCTTAATGAGCGGTCTATTGATGCTTTAGATAACCAGAGTCAAGCACCTGTACAAGGTCCTCCACCGCTAATATGGAGACCGTTTTAACTTTCCATGGTCAGATTCAATCCGATTATTCAGATACTTTGCTTGTCGGTGACCGTGGAAAGTTAAAACGCCTAATTAAGCCTGTGTATGGGTTTCAGTCAAAGCAGACGGCCTAGAGGATTTGAGGTCATGCGCATGTTCAGAAAAGGTCAGATGGATTTATGGTATTGCGGTCAGGGGATAGCAGGTGAAGTGCGTCTGGTGCAAAGCCAGTTCGTTTTTTGAGTAATTAGAGACGAATTTTCTACTAATCGACTTACTAGACATCATATTTGCTCCCCCCCTCAATAAATCCTGTATGATGGACAACTATATACACGACATAAAATGCACGACACAGAATTAACTAGCCATGAAAATAACACAAAGCCCTTTGACTCTGGCCATTTCTCTGGCCTTAAGCACTACCCTTCATGCACAGGCTGCTAGTCTGAGCATTCCAGCCTCAGCCATTGGCCCACTACCGAGCTATGATAATCAACCTATTACCCCTAAAGCTTGGGAAGAGGTGGACTTTATCTATTACGATAACTTCCCCTACAAGTCCTCATACGCGAATAAAACTATCGCTGACTGCAAAAAAGCTAGCAATAGCAATAAAATAGCTATTCTACGCTGCACTGAGCATATGCACCTATTACGCCCTAAAACTAGAGTAAGGCAGTGGCAGAAGGAACAAAAAAGACAAGGCTGGGTACCAGTCACTATTAAGGAGTTTGGGATTGATGATGTGCATGGACATATCACCGCCATTAAACCCACCTCTGTGAATACGACCCATCTCAATATTAAGCAAAGCCATCATAGTCCGGTTATTGCTACCTTTAAACGCCATGTGCTGGAGGTGCGGACCTATACCTTTAAAGACCTGAAAACAGGTAAGCTGAGTAAAGTCACAGCCACACCAAACCATAAGTTTTATGTGGCTAATAAGAAAGAGTTTGAATCGATTCAGGCCATTTCATCAAAAGATCAGCTGGTCAGTGCGACAGGCCATCAGGTGCAGTTAGTGTGTGGGTCCGACAAAGAAAACCACTGTGGAACTAATTATGGTGTTAAAGGCGTGCCTGTGACGGTGTATAACCTGGAAGTGTATCGGCAGCATCGGTATTTTGTGGGGAAGGAGCAACTACTTGTACATAACGTATACGAATGCGACAAGCCTGACTGTGGAAAATCTTTTCCTGGGGTAGCGAAACTAGTAACTCATATGCGTACACATACGGGTGAAAGACCCTTCGAATGTACCGAGCCTGGCTGTGGAATGAGCTTTGCGCAGAAAGGGACTCGAGATCGTCATGTGCGTGTACGACATAAGGGTGAAAGACCCTACGAATGTACCGTGGAGGGCTGTGGAAAAAGTTTTTCGCAGAAATGGAGTCGAAAGGATCATATGAATACACATACGGGTGAAAGACCCTACCTATGTACCGTGGAGGGCTGTGGAAAAAGGTTTGCGCAGAGTTCGACTCGTAATACTCATATGCTTACACATAATCGATTGAAGAATGCACCAGAGGTAGAAAATCTACCTAAATTCGGGGATCTCCAACAGCTACGAAATCAGATAGATTCTTCTGTTAAGCGTCCAGTACCCCTTTATGGCGGGTATCTTGATCTTAATGAGCGGTCTATTTATGCTTTAGATAACCAGAGTCAAGCACCTGTACAACTTCCTCCACCGCTAATATGGGGACCGTTTTAACTTTCCATGGTCAGATTCAATCCGATTATTCAGATACTTTGCTTGTCGGTGACCGTGGAAAGTTAAAACGCCTAATTAAGCCTGTGCGTGGGTTTCAGTCAAAGCAGACGGCCTATGCCACCATCAGAGGATTTGAGGTCATGCGCATGTTCAGAAAAGGTCAGATGGATTTATGGTATTGCGGTCAGGGGATAGCAGGTGAAGTGCGTCTGGTGCAAAGCCAGTTCGTTTTTTGAGTAATTAGAGACGAATTTTCTACTAATCGACTTACTAGACATCATATTTGCTCCCCCCCCCCTCAATAAATCCTGTATGATGGACAACTGTATACACGGCACAAAATGCACGACACAAAATTAACTAACCATGAACATAACACAAAACCTTTTGACTCTGACCATTTCTCTGACCTTAAGCACTACCCTTCATGCACAGGCTGCTAGTCTGAGCATTCCAGCCTCAGCCATTGGCCCACTACCGAGCTATGATAATCAACCTATTACCCCTAAAGCTTGGGAAGAGGTGGACTTTATCTATTACGATAACTTCCCCTACAAGTCCTCATACGCGAATAAAACTATCGCTGACTGCAAAAAAGCTAGCAATAGCAATAAAATAGCTATTCTACGCTGCACTGAGCATATGCACCTATTACGCCCTAAAACTAGAGTAAGGCAGTGGCAGAAGGAACAAAAAAGACAAGGCTGGGTACCAGTCACTATTAAAGAGTTTGGGATTGATGATGTGCATGGACATATCACCGCCATTAAACCCACCTCTGTGAATACGACCCATCTCAATATTAAGCAAAGCCATCATAGTCCGGTTATTGCTACCTTTGAACGCCATGTGCTGGAGGTGCGGAACTATACCTTTAAAGACCTGAAAACAGGTAAGCTGAGTAAAGTCACAGCCACACCAAACCATAAGTTTTATGTGGCTAATAAGAAAGAGTTTGAATCGATTCAGGCCATTTCATCAAAAGATCAGCTGGTCAGTGCGACAGTCCATCAGGTGCAGTTAGTGTGTGGGTCCGACAAAGAAAACCACTGTGGAACTAATTATGGTGTTAAAGGCGTGCCTGTGACGGTGTATAACCTGGAAGTGTATCGGCAGCATCGGTATTTTGTGGGGAAGGAGCAACTACTTGTACATAACGTATACGAATGTAGCGAGCCTGGCTGTGGAAAAAGTTTTGGGACGAAATCGAATCGAAATAGACATATGCGTATAACACATAAGGGTATAAAACCCTACCAATGTACCGAGGATGGCTGTGGAATGAGTTTTGGGCAGAGGTGGACTCTAAATGATCATATGCGTATACATACGGGTGAAAGACCCTTCCCATGTACCTATCCTGAATGTGGAATGAGTTTTCCGCGGAAATCGACTCTAAAGGGTCATGTGCGTACACATACGGGTGAAAGACCCTACCTATGTACCGTGGAGGGCTGTGGAAAAAGTTTTGGGCATAAGTCGACTCTAAATGATCATATGCGTATACATAATCGATTGGAGAATGCACCAGAGGTAGAAAAGCCACCGGTTTTCGAGGATTCCCAAGAGTCACAAAGTCAGATAGATTCTTCTGTTAAGCCTTCAGTACCCATTTATGGTGGGGATGCTGATCCTAATGAGCGGTCTATTGATGCTTTAGATAACCAGAGTCAAGCACCTGTACAAGGTCCTCCACCGCTATTATGGAGACCGTTTTAACTTTCCATGGTCAGATTCAATCCGATTATTCAGATACTTTGCTTGTCGGTGACCGTGGAAAGTTAAAACGCCTAATTAAGCCTGTGCGTGGGTTTCAATCAAAGCAGACGGCCTATGCCACCATCAGAGGATTTGAAGTCATGCGCATGTTCAGAAAAGGTCAGATGGATTTATGGTATTGCGGTCAGGGGATAGCAGGTGAAGTGCGTCTGGTGCAAAGCCAGTTCGTTTTTTGAGTAATTAGAGACGAATTTTCTACTAATCGACTTACTAGACATCATATTTGCTCCCCCCCCTCAATAAATCCTGTATGATGGACAACTTTATACACGACATAAAATGCACGACACAAAATTAACTAGCCATGAAAATAACACAAAGCCCTTTGACTCTGGCCATTTCTCTGGCCTTAAGCACTACCCTTCATGCACAGGCTGCTAGTCTGAGCATTCCAGCCTCAGCCATTGGCCCACTACCGAGCTATGATAATCAACCTATTACCCCTAAAGCTTGGGAAGAGGTGGACTTTATCTATTACGATAACTTCCCCTACAAGTCCTCATACGCGAATAAAACTATCGCTGACTGCAAAAAAGCTAGCAATAGCAATAGCAATAGCAATAGCAATAGCAATAGCAATAAAATAGCTATTCTACGCTGCACTGAGCATATGCACCTATTACGCCCTAAAACTAGAGTAAGGCAGTGGCAAAAGGAACAAAAAAGACAAGGCTGGGTACCAGTCACTATTAAGGAGTTTGGGATTAATGATGTGCATGGACATATCACCGCCATTAAACCCACCTCTGTGAATACGACCCATCTCAATATTAAGCAAAGCCATCATAGTCCGGTTATTGCTACCTTTGTACGCCATGTGCTGGAGGTGCGGACCTATACCTTTAAAGACCTGAAAACAGGTAAGCTGAGTAAAGTCACAGCCACACCAAACCATAAGTTTTATGTGGCTAATAAGAAAGAGTTTGAATCGATTCAGGCCATTTCATCAAAAGATCAGCTGGTCAGTGCGACAGGCCATCAGGTGCAGTTGGTGTGTGGGTCCGACAAAGAAAACCACTGTGGAACTAATTATGGTGTTAAAGGCGTGCCTGTGACGGTGTATAACCTGGAAGTATATCGGCAGCATCGGTATTTTGTGGGGAAGGAGCAACTACTTGTACATAACGTATACAAATGTACCGAGGATGGCTGTGGAAAATCTTTTCGTGGGAGCACTCATCTAAAAAATCATATGCTTACACATACGGGTGAAAGACCCTTCGAATGTAACGAGCCTGGCTGTGGAATGAGTTTTGGGCAGAAAGCGAATCGAGATCGTCATGTGCGTACACATAAAAATATAAGACCATTTAAATGTGCCGTGCCTGGCTGTGAAAAAAGTTTTCCGCGGAAAAGTGCTCGAGAGGATCATATGCTTACACATACGGGTGAAAAACCCTTCGAATGTGCCATGCCTGGCTGTGGAAAAAGGTTTGGGCGGAAAGGGACTCTAAAGGAACATATGCGTCGTATACATAAGCAATTGGAGAATGCACTAGAGGTAGAAGAGCCACCGGTTTTCGAGGATTCCCAAGAGTCACAAAGTCAGATAGATTCTTCTGTTAAGCCTTCAGTACCCATTTATGGTGGGGATGCTGATCCTAATGAGCGGTCTATTGATGCTTTAGATAACCAGAGTCTAGCACCTGTACAAGGTCCTCCACCGCTATTATGGAGACCGTTTTAACTTTCCATGGTCAGATTCAATCCGATTATTCAGATACTTTGCTTGTCGGTGACCGTGGAAAGTTAAAACGCCTAATTAATCCTGTGCGTGGGTTTCAGTCAAAGCGGACGGCCTATGCCACCATCAGAGGATTTGAAGTCATGCGCATGTTCAGAAAAGGTCAGATGGATTTATGGTATTACGGTCAGGGGATAGCAGGTGAAGTGCGTCTGGTGCAAAGCCAGTTCGTTTTTTGAGTAATTAGAGACGAATTTTCTACTAATCGACTTACTAGACATCATATTTGCTCCCCCCCCTCAATAAATCCTGTATGATGGACAACTATATACACGACATAAAATGCACGACACAAAATTAACTAGCCATGAAAATAACACAAAGCCCTTTGACTCTGGCCATTTCTCTGGCCTTAAGCACTACCCTTCATGCACAGGCTGCTAGTCTGAGCATTCCAACCTCAGCCATTGGCCCACTACCGAGCTATGATAATCAACCTATTACCCCTAAAGCTTGGGAAGAGGTGGACTTTATCTATTACGATAACTTCCCCTACAAGTCCTCATACGCGAACAAAACTATCGCTGACTGCAAAAAAGCTTGCAATAGCAATAAAATAGCTATTCTACGCTGCACTGAGCATATGCACCTATTACGCCCTAAAACTAGAGTAAGGCAGTGGAAAAAGGAACAAAAAAGACAAGGCTGGGTACCAGTCACTATTAAGGAGTTTGGGATTGATGATGTGCATGGACATATCACCGCCATTAAACCCACCTCTGTGAATACGACCCATCTCAATATTAAGCAAAGCCATCATAGTCCGGTTATTGCTACCTTTGAACGCCATGTGCTGGAGGTGCGGACCTATACCTTTAAAGACCTGAAAACAGGTAAGCTGAGTAAAGTCACAGCCACACCAAACCATAAGTTTTATGTGGCTAATAAGAAAGAGTTTGAATCGATTCAGGCCATTTCATCAAAAGATCAGCTGGTCAGTGCGACAGGCCATCAGGTGCAGTTGGTGTGTGGGTCCGACAAAGAAAACCACTGTGGAACTAATTATGGTGTTAAAGGCGTGCCTGTGACGGTGTATAACCTAGAAGTGTATCGGCAGCATCGGTATTTTGTGGGGAAGGAGCAACTACTTGTACATAACGTATACAAATGCGACGAGGATGGCTGTGGGAAAATTTTTCCGCAGAAATCGAATCTAGATCGTCATATGCTTACACATACGGGTGAAAAACCCTTCGAATGCAACTGGGAGGGCTGTGGAATGCGTTTTAGGCAGACTTCGACTCGAAATGCTCATATACGTAGTATACATGAGGGTGACAGATCCTACGAATGTCCCATGCCTGGCTGTGGAAAAAGCTTTGGGCGGAAATCGACTCTAAAGAATCATGCGCTTATACATACGGGTGAAAAACCCTTCGAATGTCCCATGCCTGGCTGTGGAAAAAGCTTTGGGCGGAGAGGGACTCTAAAGGACCATATGCGTCGTATACATAAGCAATTGGAGAATGCACTAGAGGTAGAAGAGCCACCGGTTTTCGAGGATTCCCAAGAGTCACAAAGTCAGATAGATTCTTCTGTTAAGCCTTCAGTACCCATTTATGGTGGGGATGCTGATCCTAATGAGCGGTCTATTGATGCTTTAGATAACCAGAGTCTAGCACCTGTACAACCTCCTAAATCGGACTGGTGGAGACCGTGGGAATTATAATTTATGGCTCCGTTGCAAAAAATCGCTAATCAGGCAGACTTACTGAAACAACAGGTAAGGGATGGGTATGTCTGACTTTAAATGGCGTCATTTTTCGGGGGATATTATTCTTTTAACCGTGCGCTGGTGCTGAAAACCCAGCTAGATAGAGTTCCAGTTGGAAAGTTGATGAAACCTACATCAGAGTGAAAGGGAAATGGATGTACCTGTACCGAGCCATTACCAAAGAGGGATAAACCGTCGACTTTTATCTCTCTGCTACCCGCAATCAAAAAACTGCTAAACGCTTTCTGGGTCAGGCGTTCAATAGTATTAAGCCTTACAAGCATCCCCCCCACTTTAAACACCGATAAAGATAAGGCTATGGTCCTGCTATCAAAGCGCTGAAAGAGGAAGGAGTCTGCGCTGAGTCTCTAGGTCACCGACAAGTAAAGTATCTTAATAATCAGATTGAATCTAACCATGGAAAGTTAAAACGCCTAATTAATCCTGTGCGTGGGTTTCAATCAAAGCAGACGGCCTATGCCACCATCAGAGGATTTGAGGTCATGCGCATGTTCAGAAAAGGTCAGATGGATTTATGGTATTGCGGTCAGGGGATAGCAGGTGAAGTGCGTCTGGTGCAAAGCCAGTTCGTTTTTTGAGAGAAAAGGAACAGGAAAATCTTATCCTGAACAATTATTTGCAACGGAACCAAACATTTACACAATCACCCAAAACCTTTATAGCATCAACGAAGCTAGATATTCAGCCTTATCAGTTTTTTCCCAAGAAAAGCCTTCTTCATTACGACCAAAGTGACCATATGTCGCTGTTTTTCTGTAACAAGGCTTTTTAAGATCAAGCATTTGCAAAATACCATAAGGTGTTAAATCAAAGTTTTCCCGCACCAGTTTAACAATTAATTCATCATCAACTTTTCCGGTACCAAAGGTATTAAGTGAAATAGACGTAGGTTCTACTACACCAATAGCATAAGATACCTGAATTTCACAACGATCAGCCAGACCCGCAGCAACTATATTTTTAGTAACATACCTACAGGCATATGCGGCTGATCTGTCAACTTTGGAAGGATCTTTGCCAGAAAAGGCACCGCCACCATGATGCGCAACACCACCATAAGTATCAACAATAATTTTTCGGCCTGTAAGCCCACAATCACCCACAGGACCACCAATAACGAACCTGCCAGTAGGGTTAATATGATAAAGTGTCTTATCATGCAGCCAGTCAGACGGCAAAGATGGCTTGATAATTTCTTCGAGTATTGCCTCTTTCAATTCAGATTGGCAAATACTTGGTGCATGTTGTGTAGATAACACAACTGCGTCAATTCCTATTGGCTCATGCTTATCATTATAACGAAATGTTACCTGACTTTTGGCATCAGGACGAAGCCAAGAAAGCGTGCCTTTTTTACGTAATTCTGCCTGACGTTTAACCAGTTTATGAGCATAATAAATGGGGGCAGGCATAAGTACATCTGTTTCATTGGAGGCATAGCCAAACATTAATCCTTGGTCACCTGCACCCTGTTTTTTTGCCTCTTCACAATTAACACCTTGTGCAATATCGGGTGACTGCTTACCAATCGCATTAATTACCGCCAGAGTATTGCCATCAAACCCTAAATCACTGTGGTTATATCCAATATCTGTAACTACCTCACGAACCAGTTCTTCAATATCTACATAGGTATGCGTGGTCATCTCTCCAGCTAATATCACCATACCTGTCTTTACTAATGTTTCAACTGCAACTCTGGCATCAGGATCACTTATTAAAACAGCATCTAAAACAGCGTCAGATATCTGGTCTGCAATTTTATCAGGATGACCTTCTGACACTGATTCAGATGTAAATAGATTGTATTCTTGCACAGTCTTGCTTTCCTTAAAATTTATTCTTTCTGCCAGCAGATTACAGGCTAAAAAATGGTTATATACTGGTATGAATTTTAGAGAATTATTTAGGGTCTGCTCTGCTATTATTTCAGATTATTGCAAACAACATGATTGATGGTTGTGGCTTTATTCAGAATTAGATGTCCTTTCTGTGATATGACTTAAGACCCTACCAAAAAAAATGCGAAAAAAAATACACAAAAAAACACAAAAAAACACAAAATTCTGCAACCAACTAATCTGATGCCAGTTCAAAAGATTATACGAGCTGCAATTTTACCACTATTTACCCGAATTTACTAAACAACCCCTGATGACTTTGGAAAGGAGTATGCCTGCATCCTGTACATGAATCAGGTATAATTTATAAAAGGCAAAAAAATTAACCATAATAAAACGAAAACGATAGTTTTATTGGTTAAGCATAATCAAAGGGAACTCTAACAATTATGACGCATATAGGCATATTACAATGTGATAAAGTTCAGTCAAGATATAAGAGTGATCGACCAAGCTATCAGCAAATGTTTGCTACTTTGCTTCACGCCAAAGATGAATCTCTCCGGTTTACAACATATGTCTGTTTCGATGATCATTTTCCCAGTGATATTACCTGTTGCGATGCGTGGCTGATTACGGGCAGTAAAAGTGCCTGCTATGAAAACCTTCCATGGATGCTTAAGCTTGAAGACCTCATTCGTGAATTTTATATAAATGGGGTCCCTTGTATAGGAGTTTGCTTTGGCCATCAAATTATGGCACTGGCTTTAGGTGGCAAGGTTGAAAAATCTCCTAAAGGCTGGGGTGTTGGCACTGCGACGATTAAGTTGTGTGACAATCTACCTTGGATGCAACCCTTTAAAGATCAGTTGAATATTCCAGTAAGTCATCAGGATCAAATAGTAAAACTGCCTGATGAAGCAAATATCATTGGTGGCAGTGATTTTTGTCCCTATTTTTTACTCAACTATGGCACTTCTCTCATGAGTATTCAGGGACACCCAGAGTTTTCCAAGTCTTATGCTGAAGCATTAATTCATGAGCGCAAAAAGGATATTGGTCAGAAAAGATCAAAGCAAGCACTGGAATCACTGAATAAATCAGCAGATTCCATGCTTTTTGCACAATGGATGCTTAGCTTTATAACACAGGATCGTAACAGTTAAAAACGAGCATTTATCAGGAATAAATACAAGGCACATCGGTAAATGATGAAACAATACCATAACCTGTTTCTAACTACAGTTATAAGCATGCTTTTATGGCTTGCTGTTAAAATTTAAGTGACGAGTTATAACCCGCTCTTACAAAGAGCTTCAACGCATAACTGCAAGATAAAAAAGTAGCGCAATAAGAAGTTGGAAGTAAGCTTTAGTATCACTGCCAACAGATACTATATTGGGAGTGCACTCTAAGATTCAAAAGAATTTTCTCCTAACCGAATCATATTTCTAACAACAATCATAGGTTATATTGAGCGGAGCTGTTATTATCATACGCTTTGTACTGTTTATTATCAGGGTGAGATTACGTGGCTAAATCGTTGCAGGCAATTCGGGGTATGAATGATCTGTGGCCAGAAGAAACTCCTGTCTGGCGCTATGTTGAAAACACAATGCAAAATATTCTCAGGCAATACAACTTCCATGAAATTCGTACGCCTGTACTCGAACCTACACAACTTTTTCAACGCAGTGTCGGCGAGCATACCGATATTGTCGAAAAAGAGATGTATACCTTTGATGATCGAAATGGCGACTCTTTATCGCTGCGCCCTGAATTAACTGCGGGCATCGTCAGAGCAGGTATTCAACATGGATTCCTTTATAATCAGGTGAAACGATTATGGAGTATTAACTCTGTATTCAGACACGAGCGCCCACAAAAAGGGCGATATCGTCAATTTCACCAGTTAAGTGTTGAATCTTTTGGCATGAGCGGTGCTCAGGCTGATGCAGAGCTTATTCTGCTTAGTGCCAGGCTTTGGAAAACATTAGGTATCGAAAAACATCTGACTTTAGAGTTAAACACACTTGGTACAGGCGAAGAGCGTATCGCATACCGTAATGCTCTTGTGGATTATTTTAGTCAACACATAAACTCGTTAGATGAAGATAGTAAGCGCAGATTAACTACGAATCCTTTACGCATTCTTGATAGCAAAGATTCAAAAACTAAAAAAATTATTGAAGATGCACCTAAAATGCACGACTACATTGGTATGAAAACCCAACAGGAATTTACCACACTGCTGGCCATTCTCGACGATAACAACATTAACTATACGGTAAATCAAACTCTCGTGCGTGGTCTCGATTATTACTGTAAAACTGTATTCGAATGGACAACAGTTGTACTAGGCTCACAAGGTACCGTTTGTGGCGGTGGACGTTATGATCCATTAGTTGAAATGCTTGGAGGAAAACCTACATCCGCCTGTGGGTTTGGGCTAGGTATTGAGCGTTTGATTCTGTTGCTGGAAACCACTGGAAATATTCCTGCATCGATTAATAATGATGCAGATCTGTCACTAGTGGCGACAAATGATGCAGAAATTTATGCGATGGCGCTGGCTGAAAAAGTGCGAAATCAGCTACCTGATTGTAAATTCCAAGCTAATTTTGGGGGTAGCTTTAAAAGTCAAATGAAACGGGCTAATCGCTCAGGTGCTACTCTGGCGCTGATTGTCGAGAAGTCTAAAGCTGAAAACAATCAGATAACCTTAAAATATTTAAGGGAAGACAAACCTCAACAAACCGATAGTGAAGCATCTATTATTGCGTTAGCAGGTAAGTTGCTTGCAGAGAAAAAATCGCCAAAAGCGTAACATTTTTATTTCATAAATCAATAGTTTGTTTACTGAAATAGCATTAAGGTGTGCTCTGATCAGAAAAGCGAAGATAAGAGGAGGGTAACCACTGTGACTTATCAAACGGAAGACGAACAGCTGGCAGTTCTAGGCCAGCTTTGGAAAAAATACGGCACTAAAGTGATTGGTGTAATTGCTGTTATAGCGATTGGATTTTATCTTTATAATGCATGGAATAATCACTTAAACACGAAAGCTAGGGAAGCGTCTGCACTTTACCAGCAGCTCACCTATCTTAACAATACTGTGCAACCGGGAAAAACACTTAACAAAGAGCAAATGAAGTCGTTCAATCATGTGGTATCACAACTTCAAAAAGATTTTCCTGATAGCACCTACACTCAATATGCTTACCTGCTCCAGGCTAAACAAGCTATGGATATAAATAAACCGGAGGAAGCAAAGTCTGCCCTCAATGCGGTTATTACAGGTTCTGATGATAAAAACTTAAAAGAGCTTGCATCAATAAGACTTTCTCATATTTTAATTGGTGAAGGAAAAGAAGGTGCAAAAGAAGCTTTGATTATGCTTAAAAAAACAGTCAATCCGGAAGCTTTCGTTGTCTCATACCAAGAGGCCATGGGTGATGCTTATTTAGCTGTAAATGAGACAGGTAAAGCCCATGATGCTTACAAAAAGGCACTTGAAGCTGCCAAAAAAGACGATACATCAAGATCGCTTATTCAAATAAAACTTAATAATATTTCACCGCCTGAGGAGGCTACCAAGTGATGAAACACACCACGCATAGTGCTTTAGCAGGTTTCCTGTGTAAAGCCTCTATTACTGGTTTTATAGCATTGATGCTTACCGCCTGTAGTCTTTTTTCGTCCGACAGTTCAGGTCCAAAGCCATCACCTCTACTAGCCTTTACACAAAAAGTAAGCGTTGGTGAGTTATGGAGCACGCAAGTAGGCAATGGTCAGGGCAACATATGGCTTGGCATTCATCCAGCTGTTTCTGGTGATACTATTTATGCAGCAAGCCATTCAGGTGAGGTAGTGGCAATAAACCGTATCACTGGTAAGAAACAATGGCAAATCTCTCTGAATAAGCCTGTCACAGCAGGAGTTAGTACCGGACATGGACTGGTTTTAACAGGTACATCCAAAGGAGCTTTAATTGCACTTGATGCATTATCTGGAAAAAGAAAATGGACAGCCGATGCAAGTGGTGAAATCCTTTCAGCACCGGCTATTGCAGGTAATGTGGTGGTTACCCAAACTGTGAACGGCAAAGTGACAGCCTTTGATGCTGAGAGTGGAAAACAATTATGGCAACAAACCTCTATTCTTCCAGTATTGTTGCTCCGAGGTAATGCCTCTCCCGTGATTTCCGGAAATCTAGTATTTACCGGCTTTTCCAGTGGCAACCTTAATGCATGGGATTTATATACCGGCAAGGAAATCTGGCAGAACACCGTTGCACTACCGGAAGGTTCTTCTGAGCTTAAACGTATGGTCGATGTTGACGCAACACCACTACTGGTGGGTAAAAAAATATATGTCATCAGTTATCAGGGTAAGATGAAAGCAATTAATGCATCAAATGGTCAAACATTATGGAGCAGAAAAGCCTCTGGTTATCAGGGAATGACTGCATCCACTGATAGTTTGTATATCACCAATAGCAGCGACGAAGTATCTGCCATTGACGAATCTTCCGGTGGTAATTCTTGGACACAAAAAAAACTCACTCACCGGCAGTTAACTGCACCTGTTGCTATCGGGAACTATATTGTAACGGGCGATTTTGATGGTTACCTCCATGTATTATCTCAGACAGACGGAAGTATTGTCGGACGTTATAAAACAGGGTCATCCGGCATTAGAGTACAGCCAATTATCAAGGGTAATACCATTTATATTTTCAGCAATAGTGGAAAGCTTGCAGCACTTACAATAAACTGATTTTCAGCAATACCAAAATCTGCGGTAATTACGGTTAAACATATGCTCTCATTTATACTGGTGGGAGCCCTCCTTTCAAATAATCCAATGCAAAATTATTCGGGTGGTATTTTCGATGGTCGCATTATTGTCACACCAGTGTTTTAACAATTTCAGCGATGCTTGTGCTGAAATTGAATCAAGAATAAAACATGACGCACAGTTGTTTTCTCTGTTTGAAAGTATGAAAACATCTGAGATGGGGCGCTTTTTGATTGAAAACCGTGGATTAAATGGTTATTGGACTGAGTTAGCTTGTCGTTTTCCTTATTTTTCTGAAGAATACAAAAATCTGCCAGAATTTGATATTGAATTATTGACTCAGTATCCTTTAGTACTTGCCACACAAGAACGATTTCTGCTGTTTAAAAAAGAAATAGCCTGTACAGTTGAGAACGAAATGGCTGTACTTTCTGCACCTGCCGGCACATTGCCTGAGTTTCAAAATGAGAACTATGACAATAAAAAATTTTCTATTACTGCATTAGATATTGACCCAGAAATTGAAGTGTTATTAAAACAGCGCGTACAAGAGTCTAAACTAAAAAATAATTATCATTTATTGCTTCAGGATATTTTTGAATATGATGCAAAAAACCAATTCGACATAGCTATAGCTAATGGCTTAAATATTTACATTGATGATTACAGCAAAGTTTTAGAGCTTTATAATGTATATATAAAAGCATTAAAACCTGGTGGAAAGTTGATTACAAGCTTTTTAACACCACCCCCAAGCGTTAGTAATCCGTCTCCGTGGAAAACTGAAAGCCTTGAGCTTTTTTGGCTACAACGGCAGAAAAATATTTTTATCGATATACTTCAATCAACATGGTCTCACTTTATGAGTGAAGATACTTTTACCGGTTTATTAAAAGAAGCCGGATTTAAAAACATCAGTATAACTTGGGATAAATGCCGAATGTTTCCTATGGTTACAGCCATAAAGCCTGCCTGAGTTTTTTTCTCTTAAAAAGTGTCTGAGACAGTGTTCAGGCCTCTTTCTCAGACAAAAAGCCGCCTATTATGTATCTATTCATTCATCAGTTACCATACATACTCTGGCAGACTGGTTTTGTCGGCAACCAATACTTTTTTTGCTTGGCACAGGGTTACATGCTTATACTGAAGGTTTGCGATCAACTTTGCATTATTATTATAAATTTGTTAACATCCCGCTACTTTTCGTTAGAACTGGGGACATACCTCAGATTCGGTGACGTGTACGGTGCTGGAAATGTAGCTAAAAAAATCATTATCTTGTAGCGGTACACACTTTTAGTTAAAGGCGCTAGCTATGAAAAAAGATCTTCACCCTGAATATAAAAACATCAAAGCTACCTGTAGCTGTGGCAACGTGGTTGAAACCAAGTCTACTCTCTGTAAAGATATTTCTTTGGATGTTTGTTCTGCCTGTCATCCTTTTTATACAGGGAAACAGAAAACACTTGACACAGGTGGTCGTATTGATCGTTTCAACAAGCGCTTTGGTGCACTCTCAGGAAAAAGGTAGTTCAGTTTTAGTTCTGGGCAACCCGAGCAATATTTATAAAACATTAAAAAAAAGCGCCTAAGTGCGCTTTTTTTAATGTTTTATTTAACGTATAGTCAATGAAGGTATGCATATATATCTTATGCGAAAATCTACTTCTAAATTTATTTTTTTTCATTTACCTTCTTAATATAGGCTATGCGTTTATGGCTACGGATTTAAAAACAGCGGCGCTTGATTACCATGCAAAACCTGTACCTGGAAAAATTGCTGTTAAAATAACCAAGCCAGCGGAAACAGCCCGTGATTTATCACTTGCGTATTCGCCTGGCGTGGCAGAACCTGTAATAGAAATTGCAAAAAATCAAGAAGTTGCTTATGAATACACAGGTAAAGGCAATCTGGTTGCAGTTATTTCTAACGGTTCAGCAATTCTTGGATTAGGGGATCTTGGAGCATTAGCGTCAAAACCTGTAATGGAAGGCAAAGCACTGTTATTTAAACGTTTTGCCCATATTAATGCTGTGGACATTGAGGTAGATACCAGCAACCCTCACACTTTTATTGAAACAGTAAAAAATATAGCGGTATCTTTTGGGGGCATTAATCTTGAAGATATTAAAGCACCAGAATGCTTTGAAATTGAACAGTCTCTAATAAAAAAAGTTGATATTCCGGTGTTCCACGATGATCAGCATGGTACTGCCATTGTAACCGTAGCAGGGATGTTAAATGCACTGGAAATTGCCGGTAAAAAACTCGAAGATATAAACATCGTGTGTATGGGTGCAGGTGCTGCAGCCATTAGTTGCAGTAATCTTTTAATAGCGACAGGTTTACAGTCGAAAAATCTCTGCATGCTAGATAGCCGAGGTGTTATTCATTCAGGCCGGACTGACCTTAACTCTTATAAGGCAGCCTATGCAATTGATACGGACAAGAGAACTCTGACCGATGCTATTAAAGGTGCAGATGTATTTTTAGGACTGGCTGGACCCAAATTACTGACCCAGGAACACCTGAAATCAATGGCAGATAATCCGGTTGTATTTGCGTGCTCTAACCCTGACCCTGAAATCATGCCGGAAGAAGCTCTGCTCACCAGAAAAGATGTGATTATGGCAACTGGTCGTTCAGACTATCCCAATCAGGTAAATAATGTATTAGGTTTTCCTTTTATATTCAGAGGTGCGCTAGATGTTCGCGCTACAGTCATCAATGATGCGATGAAAATTGCAGCAGTTCATGCCATCAAAGATCTTGCCAAAGAACCAGTGCCTCAATCGGTGATTGATGCTTATGGGGGACAACCGCTTGCTTTTGGTCGAAACTATATTTTACCTAAACCTATCGATTCAAGGTTACTGAGTAAAGTATCAGCAGCCGTTGCGCAAGCGGCCATCGATTCAGGTGTGGCGAAAAAACAATACGTTCCTGACTATACATAATTTGATAACAGAACTTTTAAGGGTTGAAATAAAACGTAAAAAAGCAAGATTATTGACATACCTGTTTGTGTTGTGCACAGTGATTAATTAACTGATGGTGAATAAAACTATATGCAAGTTTGGGTTGCGACTGAAAATTGAAATAGGCATATACCTGTCTGGTATGGAAAACTGAAAAAAAACCTGTAGCATCAATTTTATCAGTTTCTTATTTTAAACATATTGTATTACCAGAAGTTAGTATTACCAGAAGTTAGTATCACCGAGATTATAAAACTTGATTTATGTTTCTAACTACTGCTATGAGCATCCTTTTATGGCTTGCTGTTAAGGGCGAAGTGAAGTGACGAGTAATAGTCAGCTATTGCGAGGGGTTTCAACGCATAACAACAAAACTAAAAAAATAGCACAATAAACAGTTAAAAGAAGGTTTTGGTATTAGTTGTTGTTTATGGTGTGCGTACACTAGGGCTGATATGTTTTGAGTTTGATCAGCCTTTGACATAATAAAACCTTGATATTATTGCCAACTCGGTTGTTCAGGGCATAAATAAAGCACACTCATTTTAACGAAGAAAAATCTCAGGAGCTTGTTCCCGAGTTTTAGTGTGGCTTTGAAAAATTCCGGTTAGCCGAAAGCTAATAAAAACGGCAAAAGCTCAGTACCTTGGGAGTGAGTAGTCTGTTTTAATAAATGTTTTACCAAATGAAAGGAAATATGATATGAGTAAAGGCACTTTAAACTCTGCCGGTAAATGCCCTGTCATACATGGTAGTACAACGGAAAATAACATGTCGAACGTGAGCTGGTGGCCCAAGACTCTTAATCTCGACATCCTGCATCAACATGATCATAAAACCAATCCAATGGATCAGGACTTTAACTATCGCAAAGAGGTTAAGAAACTCAATTTTGAAGCACTCAGGCAGGATATGTTATCTCTATTAACAGATAGTCAGCAATGGTGGCCTGCGGACTGGGGACATTACGGCGGTTTAATGATCCGTATGTCTTGGCATGCAGCAGGTTCTTATCGTGTCGCTGATGGTCGTGGTGGTGCAGGTACTGGCAACCAGCGCTTTGCTCCTCTTAATTCATGGCCGGACAACGTTAATCTAGACAAGGCTCGTCGCTTGCTGTGGCCTATCAAGAAAAAATATGGCAATAAACTTAGTTGGGCTGATTTAATTACCTACGCAGGTACCATTGCCTATGAATCTATGGGTTTGAAAACTTTTGGTTTTGCGTTTGGTCGTGAAGATATCTGGCATCCTGAAAAAGACATTTACTGGGGTTCAGAAAAAGAGTGGCTAGCTCCAAGTGGTAGCGAAGGTAGCCGTTACTCCGGTGAGCGAGATCTTGAAAATCCATTGGCTGCCGTTATGATGGGCTTGATTTATGTAAACCCGGAGGGTGTGGATGGCCAGCCTGACCCGATAAAAACAGCGGAAGATATGCGTGTTACTTTCAGGCGCATGGCGATGAACGATGAAGAAACTGTTGCTCTGACCGCTGGCGGTCATACGGTAGGAAAATGTCATGGCAATGGGGATGCATCTCTGCTCGGTCCTGAGCCCGAGGGGGCAGCACTGGAAGAACAAGGTCTGGGCTGGATCAACAAGACTAAACGAGGCATAGGTTGCAATACAGTATCTAGTGGCATTGAAGGCGCATGGACCACTCATCCGACCCTCTGGGATAACGGTTACTTCCAGCTTCTGCTTAATTATGATTGGGAATTGCAAAAAAGCCCAGCAGGTGCCTGGCAATGGGAGCCTGTTCATATAAAAGAAGCAGACAAACCTGTTGATGTGGAAGATTCATCGATCCGACATAACCCTATTATGACAGATGCAGACATGGCACTGAAAATGGATCAAAAATACCGGAAAATTTCTGAGCGTTTTTACAATGACCCTGCCAACTTTTCCGAAGTTTTTGCTCGCGCTTGGTTTAAATTAACTCACCGTGATATGGGGCCAAAAGTGCGTTACATCGGCCCTGAAGTACCAAAGGAAACCCTGATCTGGCAAGACCCTATCCCTGTAGGACACAGTAACTATGATGTCTCAGAAGTGAAAGCAAAAATTGCTGGCTGTGGTCTGAGTATCAGTGATATGGTATCTACGGCTTGGGATAGTGCTCGCAGTTTTCGTTGCTCAGATAAGCGCGGTGGTGCCAATGGTGCACATATCCGTTTAGCTCCACAGAAAGATTGGGCGGGTAATGAGCCTGTGCGACTGAAAAAAGTGCTAGAGGTGCTTGAACCTATTGCTTTAAAATGTGGCGCTAGCGTGGCAGATGTTATTGTTTTAGCTGGAAATGTTGCGGTAGAAAAAGCTATCAAAGCCGCAGGTTTTGAGGTTACAGTGCCTTTTTCTCCAGGGCGGGGAGATGCGACAGCCGAAATGACCGATTCGATTTCCATGAATGACTTAGAACCCGTTCATGACGGTTATCGTAACTGGCTTAAAAAAGACCATGCAGTCAGTGCTGAAGAACTCATGCTAGATCGCTCTCAGTTAATGGGTCTTACAGCGCCGGAAATGACTGTTTTAGTTGGCGGGTTGAGAGTACTTGGTGCTAATTATGGTGGTAGTAAACATGGTATGTTTACCGATCGGGAAGGTATTCTTAGCAATGATTTTTTCGTTAACCTGACTGATATGAAGTATACATGGCAACCAGTGGACAATAATCGATACGAGATTCTGGAGCGCAAGACTGGTGCTGTTAAGTGGATGGCAACAAGAGTGGATCTTGTCTTTGGTTCAAACTCAATCTTGCGTGCTTATGCCGAAGTATATGCACAAGACGATAATCAGGAAAAATTCATCAGAGATTTTGTTGCTGCATGGACAAAAGTGATGAATGCGGATCGTTTCGATCTTGAATCATACTAAACAAAACTTCCACGTCATAAATATATGGCATGGACTTTTTCAAATAGATGGATACAACAATAAAGCACATTATTTTAATGTGCTCTTTTAAATTTGGTTATGTCAGGCTCATAAGAATACCTGAAAAAATAATAGCTCCTACCCAGTTATTATTTAAAAAAGCATAAAAGCAACTTTCTCTGGTTTTATGGTGTGTCAGGTGCTGTTGATATATGAACAGACAAGCTGCGATAAGCAGACTGATATAAAAATAAAGATCCAGATTAAGCTTTTTGGCTACAATGCAGAAACACACTAAGGTTAATACGTTAAACAAAGCGATGAACCTTTTATCCCACCGACCAAACAGTATGGCAGTGGATTTTATACCGATGGTTTGGTCATCATCTTTATCAATCATGGCATAGTAAGTATCATATGCCATAATCCAAAAAAAGGTACCTGCCATTAACCACCATGCAGCAGGTGTTATCTGTGAGGTTTCAGTGGCCCAAACCAGTGGAATCGGATAACTGAATGCGAGACCTAAGATTACTTGTGGCAGATGGGTTATTCGCTTCATGTAAGGGTATATTATGGTAAGAGCTGCGCCGGTAAAAGCTAGTTTAATGGTAAGCGCGTTAGTGAAAAGTACCAGAATGAAAGCAATGAGCATTAATAAGCCAAACAGTTCAAGCGCTTCTTGTGATGAAATATCACCATTGGTAAGAGGTCTTGATTGAGTCCGTTTTACTCTACAATCAAAGTCTCTGTCGGCATAGTCATTAATAATACAGCCTGCACTTCGCATGATAAATGAACCTAAGGCAAAAATTATCAGATTTTTAAGGGAGGGTTTTCCCATTGGAGCCAGCCATAACGCCCATAATGTCGGCCATAGGACCAAAAAAGTCCCAATAGGCTTTTCAAATCGAATCAGGCGCAGATAATGCTTCAGGTTTTGAGAATTTAAGTGCATAAAATCAGCATATGTCTTATCAGAGTTTGTGCAAATGATAGCAGTCTGAAACGTGCCAGCCAATACCTCGGGAAGTTATAAAAACGATTGTTACAAATGTTTTTAAAATATAATAGAGAAATCTGCTTCTAATTTCTTATTGCGCTACTTTTCTGATCTTGCTGTTATGCGTTGAAACTCCTCAAAATAGAAGACTATTACTCGTCACTCTGCCTTTAACAGCAAGCCATAAAAATCTGCTCATAACAGCAGTTAGAAATAGGCTTTTGTATAATCTAAAAGTTTTTTGTGCGACCTGACAGGATGGCTATTTGCACCATCGACTATCACGTCAGTTTTTTTAGGTATATGATCGATGTATTGTAATCAGGCTGTCTTTTTCTACTTCATGCACAATAGGATCAGCCTGTATATCTAAATAGCTATCATTATGAATCAACGCACTGAACTATAATACCCTGGGCTATTCACGTCTTTTAGGCGTTGCAGATCTGAGGTACCAATGCTGAAGCAAAGTAATGATATTAAAGCCCTGTAAGCATCCTTAGATGATTTGCAGTACTCCAGCAGTTCATCACTGTCAAGCTGTTCCACCTTATGGTAGGTATCATGCTTCTCAAGCACTCTTTTTATGCGTGGAAAGTTTTCCTTAAGAGCACGAAAGTTGGGTTCAAATATAATATCTTTATCTGCATCTGAAGATAGGGATTCCAATACACGGCTACATCTATCTAATAAATCATAATCATTAACATCAAAAACGCTTGTTAAGCTGTCAAACATAAAAATCTCTATTACATAGTCACGGTTAAGGTACTCTTTAGCAAAGGTTATAATTTGTTTATAGAGTATTTTTTGCTTTTTTTTCGCTTCTATTTCATCTATCTGTGCTCTTTCCTTACTGAGAAGAATACACTTGGGGTCTGTATAACGCACAGGGCTTGAATGCTTTCTGTAAGGATGAACACGGTGACCATATTTTCGAACGGTCATGTTGATTTTATCAACTCTTTTTATAGGACGATCTAGAGCAGTAGCGGGGCTCGCTGTACTATTTTGCGAAGTTGCATCAGCAGGGATTGGAAGGCGACTTTCTGCAAGTGAGACAGGTGGTAACTCATTCATTTTTTTCTCCTTTTTCTGCTATTGTCTTTTATAAGGGTTATATTTAAGACTCTTTTCATTTTCTCGTGTTTCAAACACAGCAGTTAGTACTTCTGATCAAAGACGCTTTTTTTGATGATTCAATTATCATGCTTTAGCTGCAAAACTTGCGTAACGTGTTACTTCTTGATAGAGTTAGCCTGATTCAGTTTATATCGAATCAATCTTCAGGGCGGGGTGAGACTCCCCACCGGTGGTATTTTTTCCAGAAATTTTTTAGTCTATTTTTTGGAGAATAAGCCCACGAGCGCTCAGGTCACAGATTACCTGAGGTCAGCAGATCTGGTGATACTCCAGAGCCGACGGTTATAGTCCGGATGAGAGAAGATTACTTCAAAGGCAGAATCTGTAATTACTTATTTTTAAATAGTAGCCAAAGTTTCTGTTTTTTATGGTACCTGTCGCCCTGAGTCCTGGAAATTATAAACGGGAAGTTATCCATGACTCATAACACTTCGCTTACGTTGTCTTCCTTTGGTGAGACAAGTTCAAAAAGAGTATCCCGCGCCCTACAACAGTTGCGTAAAGGGGGAGGGGTTCTGTTGCTTGATGATGAGGATCGTGAAAATGAAGGTGATCTTATATTCTCAGCACAACACCTGACTGAAAAGCAAATGGCTTTAATGATCCGCGAGTGTAGCGGTATTGTGTGTTTATGTCTTCCACAAGAGCGTTGTAGTGTCCTTAATCTTCGACCTATGGTTGAAGACAATCATAGTATAAATAAAACGGCATTTACTATTACGATTGAAGCTGCAAGAGGCACCACTACAGGAGTCTCTGCTGTTGACCGTGTAACCACGATTAAAGCTGCAACTGCTGAAGATGCAGTGGCAAGCGATCTGATCAGCCCTGGACATGTATTTCCATTGGCAGCAAGAAATGGTGGAGTACTTGAGCGTAGAGGGCATACGGAAGGAACAATAGACCTGATGCGCTTGGCGGGTTTATCTCCAGCAGGCGTCCTGTGTGAAGTTACCAATCCTGACGGGACAATGGCAAGATTGCCCGAAATTCTCAACTTTGCAGGGCTTTATGAAATGCCAGTGCTTACCATTGAAGATATGGTAAGTTATATTCTGAAAAACTTGGAGCGTTACGCATAAACGTAATAAAAGGAGAGCTTCGTGTCGGTCGAATATATCGCTTCATCAAAATTGCCCACTGCATTCGGTCAGTTTACTTTACATGGATTCAAAGATAAACAAACAGGTTGTGAACATATTGCACTGAGTATGGGAAATATCGAAAGTAACGAACCGGTATTAGCTCGGGTTCATTCAGAATGCCTAACAGGTGATGCGTTGTTTAGTATGCGTTGTGATTGCGGTGCCCAGCTGCAAAAAGCCATGCAGCGTATTGCTGAAGAAGGTCGTGGTGTTATTCTTTATTTACGGCAGGAAGGCCGTGGTATTGGATTGCTAAATAAAGTGCGGGCTTATCATTTGCAGGATAATGGAGCAGATACCGTTGAGGCTAATGAACAACTTGGGTTTAGCGCAGACTCCCGCACTTATGATATGTGCAGAAGTATGTTAACTCACTTAGGTATTGCACAACTGCGACTTATGACTAATAATCCCCGAAAAATTCATGCATTGTATGAACAAGATATAGATGTAGTTGAGCGTGTATCTTTGGTAACCACAGAAAATCCTCATAATGAACGATATCTTGCTACAAAAATGAATAAGTTAGGGCATATACTGGAAACAGCTTTAGGTTCTTAACTCACGCTTACTCTTTAATCTAAAAAACAGTTTAGGTGTTATGCAAAAACCTGCCTCTAAATTATTATGTTGAAACTCGTCGAAAGAGATGGATATTCTCGTCACTTCATCTTTTACAGCAAGCCATAAAAGCATGTTCATAACAGTAATTATAAGCAGGTTTTAGTATTATTTATCTCTGGTAACTGTAAAATGCGCCAACCAACGCAGGGGGTCTGCTTCATCCCCAAATGATTCAAGTGCTTTGTTTGCTTCATTAAGCAAAATAAGCAGGTGTCTGCTTGCACCCTCTATACCCATTAGGCTGACATAGGTAACTTTCTCTTTTTCTTTATCAGAACCTTGGGGCTTTCCTAGTGTTTTTGTGTCGGCAGTAATATCAAGAATATCATCTTGTACCTGAAATGCCAGACCGATAGCATCACCATAACGCTTTAATGCTTCCTGAATCTTATCGCCGTCTGTTGTCGTGTAAGATCCCATTTCCAAGCTTGCATTAATTAGCGCTCCGGTTTTTCCTTTATGCATAGCTTCTATATTGGCAACTGAGGGCTCTTTATATTTATCAGTCAGTGCAATATCCATGCTTTGTCCCGCAATCATTCCCTGGCAACCTGCAGCTCTTGCAAGTGTACCAATCTGTGCAATGCGTAATGAATCATTTAATCTTGGTGATGTGGCAATAACCTCAAAGGCAAGCGCCTGCAACGCATCACCTGCAAGTATGGCATGCGCTTCACCAAACTTTTTGTGACAACTTGGTTGCCCTCTGCGTAGATCATCATCATCCATGGCAGGTAAATCATCGTGTACTAGTGAGTAACTGTGTAAAAATTCTACTGAACAGGCTGCAGCTAGTGCATCATCAGGTTTTCCGCCAGCTAAAATACAAGCCGCATGAACCAACATGGCACGAATTCGCTTTCCTCGATTAAGGGTGCAATAGCGAATGCATTTTGATAATAACTCATCGTTAGGAAGCCGAGCATCAAGATAGTTGTTTATACCATGATTAACCCAGTTTTTACATTGTTCACTATAACTGGAGAACTGACTCACTACTCACCTTCCTGCATTGCATCAAGCGTAAAAGGTTTGGAAGAAATCTGATCATGATCAGGTTGATCTGTTTTTGCAGTTAAAACTTTCACCTTTTGCTCAGCTGAGGCTAGAGTTTTCTGGCACTGCTTTGTGAGTTTAACGCCTTTTTCAAACGCCTCAAGAGACTCTTCAAGTGATAACGAACCTGCTTCCATTTTAGCAATAATCGCCTCAAGTGCTGCAAGATCACTTTCAAATGATTCAGAAATTTTCTTACCGGACATTGGTGTTCCTAGTTTGGTTATTTGTGATAGGGCGAATAGTTATACATTATAAGCTATAGATGACTTCTTATAAAATCATTACAATATGTATTTCTTAAACAGGAGTATGGATCACATTACTTTTTGCGCCAAATAGCTTCAGCTGACACCCTTTTTTTCTCAACGGGGTACAGATCAGACGAATATGATGTCAGGTAAAGAGTATACAGTATGGACTGAAGTTTTCACCATTATCTTCTGTCCGTCTTTTCTTTTATGAAAAGTTACATTATCCATAACAATTATACCAAAGCCTGCTGCAATAACTTCTTATTGCGCTATTTTGCTGATCGTGCTGTTATGCGATGAAGCTCCTCACAATAGCTGGTTATTTTACTCATAACTTCGCCTTTATCAGCAAGCCATAAAAGCTTACTCATAACACTCCTTATGCATTTTTTGATTTTATAAATAAATAATAATCATAGGTGGTTAAAATTAACCAATTTAATAGTTTGATTGGCACTACTAAAAATAGCCAGTACATAAATACAGCTAGTTTAAAACAAACACCTGCCAGAATAATTGTCATACGGATAATAATTGGAATGAGCATTAATAAACCAAAAATAGCGTTTAAATCAGAGCCTTTTCTAGCTCGAAAACGATAGCTTAAACCTGGAATGCCTGTTCGTAGACTGAAGCCTTTAGAGCTAACTGAGCCATATTTAAAGCGACAACTCAGTGAAGCTCCACTTTTACTTAGGTTTATACCAAGACCATTTGTTAAATTTAAACGTCGTTGAAATTGAAAAGGCATTAAAAATACTTTCACCGCTTTTAAAAGCAGCTCCCATGTTAGTTAGTTTTGTGAATAAATAGCGTGTAATAAATAATATAATATTTTTTATGTCTAATCACGTCTATGTCTTAGAATCTTTTGAATGCATGCTGGAGGTTCTGTTGCAAAATAAGACTTTATTCAAGAAAATGCACTCATTATTAATGCAACTCTTGTAGTATACCATGCCAGCTATCAGCACTAAAGGATGTCATTTTAGACAAGAACTTATTCTGATGACTGTTCGCTAGTATCTGGCCTACAGCCTCCGTTGCAAAAAATGAAAAACAAGAATATACATGATGTGTGTTGCCTAAAAATAGCATGCAATTTATTGTTGTTTGGGTATGTACAAGTAATAATATGAATAGTTTTTCTGTTACATGTGATTTTTGCAACGGGGCCATAAAAAGAGGATACGAATACGAATATGGATAATGTACCAACCTGGGTCTATATGGTATTTATAGCAATTGTGTATCTGGGTATAAAGCGTTGTTATACCAGAGTCTTTAATATAAGACGCTTGCTAGTTGTACCGGTAATATTTAACCTCAGTTCGACGTAAGGTGTCTTTTAAAAGCAATCACTTCCATGCATAGTATGGTTTCTCAAGACAATACAAAACATGGAAGTGCTATGCGTCTAGAAAAAGCACGAAACGACTTTTAGCTGTAGTGAGAGGGTAAGTTGACGGTGCCTTATTGAAGAGCACACTCAATACAAAGCAGAGAGCTAACCATAAAGATCACCAGCAAAGAAATCAAAAACATTTGTCTCCCCCAGCGCTCAGCATTTATGTTCTTTATTTTTTGTAACAGACCATAAGCAAACCATCCGCAGCTAATAAGCAACATAACAACACTAAAGATAATAGTAATGTGCTCTGTGTAAAGAAGAAAATAAAGGCATACAATAAACAAAACTATCCAGCATAAAATACTATATTGGGTATAGTTAACACCTTTTGCCTGAGGTAGCGTAGAAACACCGGCCTTCTTAAAATCATTTTTCCTGTAAAGGCTAATGGCCATAAAGTGTGGCATTTGCCAAGTGGTGACAATCAGAAATAACAACACAGCAATATTGTCGAGCACGCCTGTAAATGCGCAATAAGCAATTACAGGTGGCATGGCCCCAGCAAAACTACCTGTCAATGTGCTCCAGTGTGAGCGTCGCTTGAGCCAAAGCGTGTAGGGACCAAGATAAACGACAAAACCAAATACTGCCATTGTTAAAGTAAGCGTATTCGTGAAAAAATAAAAAAGAAGACAAGAAAGAAACAATAGAATACATGCATAAAGAATAACAGCTGAAACCGGTAGTGGCGTCTTTAAAGATGCGCGGTTGCACGTTCGTTGCATGAGACTATCTATATCTCTGTCAATGTAGTTATTAAGTACACCCGATGCCCCAACAATTAAAGCAATACCAATCATCGAAGCAAACATTGTAGTTAAATTAAACGAGTGCTTTATGCCAAAAGAAAACCCTGCAAACGCAGTTATAATATTTCCACCAATAATTCCTGGTTTTGCAAGAGCAATTAAATGCTTTACCCAACCAGAAAATGTAAACGACACATTATAATTTGGTCGCAGAGATTCTTTCAATGACATACCTTTTACATCATATTCATATTTAAGTTAAACATAATCCAAATGGATGCTGCCACTATCACTACAACAATTAAAGCAGCAAATACAAACGCACTGATATTCAAATAAGGTTTTCGGTCTTCATTCAGATGCAAAAACATTAACAACTGCACCAATAACTGAAATACTGCCAAGACAGAAATAAAGGCAACTACACCCATGGGGCTAAACCAATGATAGGCTACAGCAGCAAAAGCTAGCAAAGTCAAAACAATCGAAAGGATAAACCCAACAATGTAGGAGGCTAAAGATCCATGAGCACCATCGTCATGCGAATGGTGTGTTGATAATTCTGCCATTTACATCACCCCGAACAAATAAACAATAGTAAAAAGAAGAATCCAGACAATATCTAGAAAATGCCAGAACAGGCTAAAAGTTCTGAATTTAACTATTGTTACAGGATTCGTTCCATGTATACATAGCTGAACACCCAGAATAATCATCCAAAATAAACCAATACTTACATGCAATCCATGAGTACCAACTAATGTAAAAAAAGATGATAAAAAGGCGCTTGTGGACCAGTCATGTCCCTGAACATAAAACTCATGAAACTCTTTGACCTCCATAATAACAAACATTAATCCCAACAGGAAAGTAACTAGCAGACACCAGATGGCTGTTTTTTTATAGCCTTTATTTAATGCCAGCATCACCAGCCCACAGGTAAAACTACTTGTTAAAAGTGCCAGAGTTTCAACCAGAACAAAAGGCAAACTAAAAAGATCTTTAGCACCCGGTCCGCCAAAAGTATTGTTATGAAGAACAGCATAAGAAGCGAACAGGCATGAAAACAATATGCAATCGCTCATTATATAGATCCAGAAGCCAAATACATTTACGGAGCTCTGGTCATGGTGGTGATTTTTCGCATAAGTGATCGCGCTCATGACTGGAGTACTCCTGCAGTAGCTTCAGTTTTTTTCACTTCATCTGCTTCAATATAATAATCCCTGTTGTAATCAAATCCTCTGCAAATCAAGCAGATAACAAAAGCGGCAAAACCAAGTATTGCCAGCCAGAATATATGCCATATCATGCTAAAGCAGAAAAAGAACAGACAAATACCGATAATAAACGGAATACCTGAGTTTTTAGGCATATGAATGCGCTCATATTCAGGTTTTTTTGTTTTATTACCCTGTGTTTCTTCCTGTTTTTGATCCCACAAAGGATCCAGATCTTTAATCTGTGGAACATGTGCAAAGTTATAAACAGGTGGTGGTGATGGAATAGACCATTCCAGTGTGCGACCATCCCAGCAATCACCTTCACATCGATTTTCGTTACGTTGCTTAAAGCTCACAAAAAGCTGAACAACCTGCAAAATAATACCAATCAATACAAGTAACGTTCCGATAGCAGCTACAACAAGATATGGGTGCCAGCCGGTTGCCTCACTATAGTGGCTAAGGCGCCGGGTCATACCCATAAATCCGAGGATATATAACGGCATAAAGGCGACATAGAAACCAACAAACCAGAACCAAAAAACCCATTTACCAATGCGCTCATTCAACCTGAAGCCAAACACTTTTGGAAACCAGTAAATAAACCCAGCAAAATAACCAAAGACAACACCACCAATAATTACGTTATGAAAGTGAGCAACAAGGAACAGGCTATTATGTAACTGGAAATCTGCGGCAGGTATAGACATCAGCACACCAGTCATACCACCGATGCCAAAAGTAACTAAAAACCCAATAGTCCAGATCATGGGTGTTGCAAAGGTTATACGACCACGATACATGGTGAATAACCAGTTAAATATTTTTACTCCCGTCGGTATTGCTATAATCATCGTAGTTATACCAAAAAAGGCATTTACAACTGGTCCGGCTCCCATTGTAAAGAAATGGTGCAACCAGACAATAAATGACAAAAATGTTATCGATGCCGTTGCATAAACCATTGCAGTATAACCAAAAAGTCGTTTTTTGCAGAAGGTGGCAACAACTTCTGAAAAAATCCCAAATGCCGGAAGTATTAATATATAAACCTCAGGATGTCCCCAAGCCCAGATCAGGTTGATATACATCATCATATTTCCGCCGTAACCGGATGTAAAAAAATGCATATCGAACATGCGGTCGACCCAAAGTAAGCCAAGCGTTGCTGCCAATATAGGAAAGGCCAGAATAACCAAAATCATGGTGCAAAGAGCTGTCCACGTAAACACCGGCATTTTCATTAAGGTCATGCCAGGGCAACGCATTTTCAAAATGGTTACCAGGAAGTTAATTCCAGCCAGCAACGTCCCTGCTCCCGATATTTGTAAGCTCCATATGTAGTAATCAACCCCTACCCCCGGGCTAAAGGTAAGCTCCGATAAGGGTGGATAGGCCAACCAGCCAGTTTTTGCAAACTCCCCAATGACCAACGAAAGATTAACTAAAATAGTAGCAATAGCAAATAACCAAAAACTAAGTGCATTCAAAAATGGAAATGCAACATCCCTCGCACCAATCTGAAGTGGTACTACAATGTTAATCAATCCAAACATCAATGGCATCGCCATGAAGAAAATCATGATAACACCATGAGCGGTAAATATTTGATCGTAATGTTCGGGTGGAAGAAATCCGTGGTGTGAACCCACTGAAACCATTAAGTTTGCACGCATTAGTATGGCATCTGAAAACCCTCGAACCAACATTATTAATGCTACAAGAACGTACATAATACCAATTTTTTTATGGTCAACTGTCGTCAACCACTCAGTCCATAACCATGTCCACTTTTTGAAATAAAAAAGTACAAATAATATCGCGACAACCACCAGTGCCATAAAAATACCAGCCCCGACTATTATGGGCGTGTGTGGTATCGCTGACCATGAAAGCTTACCAAGTATTTGCATGTGTCAAAGCCCTTATCCTTTAAATAATCTGTATACTTTAATCAATTTGTTAAATTGGCTTTTAACCATTTTTTGTATTTTTTTCAGGTTTCATATATTTCATAATTACCTGAGAAAATAGCCCCTTATTAACCGATGAATACAATGTTACAGGAAGATATTCACTTGGTTTTGCAAGCTCATCATATACCGCTTTAGTGAGATGATTTGGAGAATGTTGAGCTTTTTTAACCCACGCAGTAAAATCTTCATCACCAGACACTTTGATATCAAAATGCATTCCTGAGAATCCATCACCACTAAAGTTAGCAGACTGACCTTTATATGTACCCACTGTATCTGCGAGCATATGTAGCTTCGTCTGCATACCAGGCATGGTCATAATCTGGCTACCAATTTGTGGAATCCAAAAAGAGTTCATTGGTGCATCAGAAGTTAGTTTAAAAGCAACAGGTGTGTTCACAGGTACTTCCAAGTAATTAACAGTAGCAATGTTTAAATCAGGATAAATAAACAGCCACTTCCAATCCAGAGAAACCACTTCTACATTAATCGGCTTTTTACCCGATTTAGCTTCAATGGGCCTGTAAGGATCAAGCGTATGAGAAGATATCCAAGTAATTGTTGCCAATACAATTATAATGATGCAGGGAATCGCCCACCATACAAACTCCAGCCAGTTATTATGCGCCCAGTTTGGTGTGTATTTGGAAGACTTATTAGAAGACCTGTATTTCCATGTAAATACCAATGTCAGAATTATGACAGGTACAACAACGCAAAGCATCAATATAATCGCAATGGTTATCAATTCGCGCTGCTCACGAGCTACAACTCCAACAGGATCAAAGAGTGTTAGTTTACACCCGGATAACATGCATATAGCTGCAATAAGCGTGATAGATTTCATCAAGCGTCTTACAGAATGTTCAGCCATTATGATCATCCTAATATCATTTTTAAATATTTTTCTGGTTAATATAAACTGATGGTACTACGTAGTTTGTATAAAATTATGGTACCAGAACTGCTAATAAACCATCCAAAACTATGTTTACCTTCAGCAAAACTTTTATATACAGGAAAGCACAAAAAAGATTTTGAAAGTCTACAAAAAATCAAACGGATTACTACATACTACAGTGCAAAACCATCGTCTTTTTTATTTTCTTATAGTTACTCTAAATTGTACTTTGATCCTTTAAATTTATAGTACTGCAGTTTCGGTATATACGTTACATGAATAGGGAAATAGAAGTAAAGCAAAGAATGCAAAAATATACGAATCAGGCACTTTACAAAACATGTCACTATATTCCATTGCAACAACACACTAATCTTACAGATAGGTAAGAGTTTATAACACTCAATATAAAAACAAATACATCTGCTACGAACTTTGCCAGCATGCTAGCAACCACCAGGTTACAATTTCATTGCCGTATAAAGCCCAGATCCACAAGTTATTAGTGTTACCCATGCAAGTTTAACCGTTTACATAACAATCAATAAAAGAATCACCGGTCTAAGTGTAAAGGGGAACCCAAATATAATTATATTTATTTATTATAAATTTAAATCAAATAGGTATAAAAGAGATTACAAATAACGCTTCAGGTCAGCGTTAAATGTAAACGAATGATATTTATATATATGACGTTAGACTTATATTATCAGCAAGATCTTTTTCACACTTTTAGGTCTCACTTTGCCTGTGAGACTCTTGATAAAGAACTGGTTTCCTTTGCTATTCTTTCTAAAGGTGACAAAATGTGAAGGAGAAGTAGTTGCTACAATTAGCTATTTTTGATCAAAATTTTGTAACTTCCTGCTAAAACTTTCAGGATTTTCAAGTAAAAAAGGGATAGTGCCTCCAATTTTCAGTTACCCTAAAATTCATACTGTTCAATGTAAGTTTTGATCACTTTATCATGTGGCTCTGGCCACTTTGCAAAGCAAATTATTTTCCTTGTCCGCCATTTGATTCTTATGCTCAGGTTCAGATTGCGACATTCTATGACTTAGGTATATTACTTACTAACCGTGTGATTTCCACAGACAAGCAGCATTTATAGTTGCCCCTGTTATCAATAAACAGGTGCTGAATGCGAAAACTCTTCAGGTTTTTTTAAAGTTCGCAATACAGTATTAACGCCAACTTTCAACACTCTTACAGTGTAATTGACGTTTGAATCATTGAGAGCCATAGACACAATACATGCAAGATAGAGTAATTATTGTCTTTTTTTACAGTAGGTAGCGGCACCGGAACTACTCCACTACTATTACCATTAATTTTTCTATCCATAACAAACTCCCTTTACCATACGCAGTTTTATCAAAGTTTAGGAATAAATACTACTCAAGAATAAATACGACTCAAATAAAAAGCTATTAGCGTGAGTGGTTAAGAATAAATAAAATGTTGTGAATAAAATGGAAAGTATTTGACAGCAAGTGCCATAAAGTCACGTCAAAAAAACGCAGTCATTAATGAAAGTCGTCTGGAGGGAAACTGAGTGTCAATTTTTTACCGAGTTTTTCTTCGAGCTCATCAATCAAGAAAGCATCATCTTCACAGGCAAAACTTACAGACACACCTTCTGTACCGGCTCTTCCTGTTCTGCCAACACGGTGAACATAGTCTTCAGCATCTTCCGGCAGATTGTAATTAATGACATGACTAACGCCTTCAATGTGAATTCCTCTGCCTGCAACATCAGTGGCAACTAACACATTTATTTTACCTGATTTAAACTTTTCTAACGTGCTGATACGTTTTTTTTGAGGTACATCCCCGGAAATATAGTCTGCTTTAACACCATCTTTTTGTAAAAGCTCTGCTATTTTACGCGTTTCATAGCGTCGGTTTGCAAAAATAATAACCTTATTCAGTTTTTTTTGTGTAATAAGGTTATATAGAGTTTTGTATTTATCTTTAGCTGTTACCATATAAATTTTTTGATCAATAGTGTCGATGACAGCACTTTCTGCTGCAATTTCCACATTAACAGGATGCCACGTCCATTGATCTGTTAAACGGAGAATATCATCTGTAAATGTTGCAGAAAAAAACAATGTCTGACGATCGCCTACTCTTGGTGTTTCTAAAACGATGCGACGAACTTGTGGTATAAAACCCATATCAAGCATTCTGTCTGCTTCATCAAGCACCAGCGTTTCTGTTAAGTCTAAAAACACTTCTCGGCGGGAAATAAAGTCTAATAAGCGCCCAGGTGTTGCAATAAGAATATCAACAAACCCTTTTTCTAGCTGTGCTTTTTGTTTTTCAACATCAACACCACCAACCAACATCACAGTACGTAAATTAGTATACTTTGTAAGGGCTTTTGCATCTTCACCTATTTGAAGCACGAGCTCTCGCGTGGGTGCAATGATTACTACTCTCGTTTCACCTAAATAGCGCTGAGCAGGGGGTGGAATTTCTAGCAATAACTTAATGGCTGTAATTAAAAAGGCGGCTGTTTTGCCGGTACCTGTTTGAGCTTTACCGACAGCGTCTTTCCCCTGTAAAGTATGAGACAATATTTCAGCCTGTATAGGTGTACAATATTTGAAGCCCAGGTCAAAAATCCCATGCATTAATTCATCAGGTAAATCAAAGTCATGAAAGCGGGTTTTATCTTCAGCCAAAGGCACATCAAACATATCTGGATGCCATTCAGGCTTTATTGCTTTTTTTCTGGTAGTATTTTTATTTCTGGAAGGTAAAGTATTTTGGGGTACTTTATTGTTTTTTCGGTTACGTCCTTTACTGGCCTGATTCCGGTCAGGCTTTTCAAGCTTTGCTTTGTTTTCCTGTGGGCAGGTAGACATATCAGACTTGTTTCGTTTGCTGTCGACTGAATCTTCCGTCGCTAATAATTTTCTAAAAATACCGGTAATAGGCAATTCGGCTCAACCCTTTACTAATTAACTCAGCTCAAGCTTTTACTAATTATGACCAGAGTTTGACGACAAATCATAGCATATAACGGTAGTTATGCCTACTACTCTTTGCTAACACACCGCTTATAATTACTAACTATCACTTGAAAAATCGTAATCCATTTCTTGCCGTGGCCTCTGCAAAAAATAGCCTTGAACATAATCAACACCACAGCGCCACAGCTGTGTCATCACATTGGGTGTTTCCACATGAGGTACAATAGTCTTAAGGTTCATACTGTGCAATTTTTGAACAAGTTCACGGACATCCTGCTCACTGTTTCTATTATCTACCAGTTCACGGGTAAATGCATTATGTAGCTTCACATAATTGCACTCTATTTCCTCAAGTGATTCCAGCGGCTTGTCTGTTAAACCAAAATGGCAAATATTAGTTCGGCACCCCATATTTTGTGCACTACGTAATAAACGCTGGCTTTCTTTTTTAAACCGAATCGCCGTAGATTCTGCTATCTGAAAAATTAACGATGAAGGTGCTACACCACTTTTCTTTATTACTTTAAACAACCATGGTGGTAAAGACTGATCAATAACTGATGCGCCACTAAGGTGAATAAATAAATGCGCCTGTTTGTTTTGTTTCTGATTTAGCAAAATATTTTTAATCGCCTGTAATATTACCCAGCGATCCACTTTTATTGCCAATTCATGGGTATCAATATCCCCCATAAATTCACCTGCAGAAACTTCACCACCTTCTGCAGTTAATAAGCGTAGCATTACATCATAATGGGCTTCATTGCCACCCGTCAAACAAGCTATCGGTTGAAATAATATACGAAATTGATTGTTTTTTAATGCGTCGGTGAGCATAGCAACAGTATTGCTTTTACTCTCCTCCTCTAACACTTGTCCGCTAATCAAACTATTTTCATTTGTTTCCTCAGCTAAAAACATTAACTGAAGGCAAGGCTGACCATGAAAAACAGAAGGAATAATCCATGTTTTAATATCACCTGTTGCCTCCAGTGGCTTGATACTTTGAACAACATCAACCGCTGGCAGGTTTGGGTTACATGCTATCCACTCATCCAATACCCTGCAAGATGATTCCAATAAAACATCCTCGTACGACCTGTAAAGTAAGTCGTCTATAAATGATGATTTGCACATCTGTGATGCTTTTTTATTGGCATAAACAATTTTTAAGTCTTGAAGTTTAATAATACCAAGCTCTGAATGATCCAAAAGCAACCGTTCTTGAGTAGTCGTTAAAGTCAAAAGCAATGAACAAACAGAACCAGAGACTTCTAACTTATCAGTTTCACTCATTATTTCATTATTATCTGAAGATTCCGGCATTAATTCTGCTCTCCTTTATACTTTTAATTCCAACAGCGAGCTGTATTATCCCCTGTAGCACCTTTGTTTCCTGCATCATCCATGTACAGACATCCACAATCAGTATCCTCTTCCTGTGATTTCCCTGCAACAGGAATAGCTAAAAGCGTGTATTGTCGCGTTTTCCCGTTAATATTGCTAACTGTACTACAATCACTTATATTCGCATGGCGCCCAAGCACAGCCCTCAACAAATAAAAACCATTAGGGCTTGTGGTAGTACCTAGATTCTGAGTATTATCGCTATAAACACCGGCTATTGCCATATACCTTGCCTGAGAAGCCGCTAAAGTAGTCAAAGAAGATACTGCATCAGCCCTGTTTGCTCTAATTGTATATTTTCTGTAAGAAGGGTAGGCAAATGCGGCAATAATCCCGACAATGGCAATAACAATCATTAATTCGACCAGAGTAAAACCTTGAATGCCTCTTCGGTTCTTATTTTTTATCAGTTTCATTCTGGAAAGCCCTGTCTTTTAATGATTATGAAATTCTCGCATCATATCAGAGGTTACGGTTATATCTAGTTTGTGAACATTCAGACTATCACCTTCTCTTGTACCATACAGCCTTACTCTGACACCCGGCTTTAATATACGATAGTCATACTTTACTTCACCACTGAAAATTTGCAAAGGACTCATTAATCTTGCAACAGTATCATTAGTCAAAGTAATTCTTTTTTGTTCTCTGGAAAATTCATGGATAACACCTTGTGCCAGGTAAACCCACTGGCTGCTACTTGCATCTTTAAAATTACCAGAAAAGTTATCCCGTTGCACCGTCTGTTGCGAAAGGTCTCTATCCACTGACTCTGCATGACTTGTCAGCACTAACCCTGACCCTGCCCATGCCACCACTAAAACAAATAATGTATTTAATATCCTTGCTAGATTTTCTCTTTTCATAAACGACTCCTTTCAAAATTATTTGTTATTTTATTGACTGTCACCTGGGATAATCTGTCGCCACATTTGCCTGCCTAAACGCTCAGAGCCTGAATTTTCAGTCACCTGATTTATAGTTCCACCAGTTCCGCTAATATATTTATTTTCTTTGTTAGCAAAGGCAAGCACAGCCGGTGATGAAATAATTTCATTAAACAACAAACCGGAAGGAGGAACACAGGATGATGAAAAACATGTTAATTGCGAAGAATTAATATATGAATAATCATAGTTATCGAATACTCCATCCTGATTTAAATCAAAGCTGGTTGTCGTCAGCCTTTTACCACTGATTGCGTCCAGCTCCATAAGCCAGCCACTTCCCCCTGTTAGACAATTAGCAGGTGAAGGAATGAGTGTTGTAAATATTATGCGCCCATTTCTAAGTAATGGTTTTTCAACAACACGTTCGCCATTGTTATTATTATTACTATCTTCCAGTTTGAAATACCAGCCGTTATGCAGTCCCCAATTAATGCTATTGTTACTGGTTTCACGAATTGTAGCAGTAATACCAGAACTGGTATTTGAACCATCATCAGCTGTAGCTGCTACGTTAAACTCAGCCTGCAAGGTCACTTCTTGAATTAACATGGAAGATGCATTAAGAGATGTATCAAAGTTTTGATCCGGCGCATCATTGTCCCAGATGCCATAAAATCCCTGTAAACTCTGACCTGTCACGGCATTGTCAGGAGTTGTTAAATAGCGTCCTGTACCAAAATAAATCATTCGGCCAATACCAGACTGATGCCGTCCGACAGTGATCCCTGCTGTTATTGGCTGTGAATCTCCAGCTGCAAACAAAGGGATAGGTGTATCTGAGGCATCATCATTAGCAATGACCCAAGAAGAGGTGCTGGTGGAACTCAGATCAAATTTCCATACATTGCCGAGAAAGTCTCCGGCATATACATAGTCAACAGTTCCGGAGTTGTCTGTATCCACCAACACTGGCTCTGCTAACGCATTAGGTGCGGCAAGTGTACCGGCTGTTGTTTCTATTTTTTTAATCACAGTACCATCAGTAATATCAAGAACATACAATACAGAGCGTCCAGTTGAACCAGCATTAGAGGTACTATTAAAGCCGTTACCGATAATTACACCCCACTTACCATTGTTTAGTTTGGCAATTTGAGGTTTAGCATACTGAAACCCTACATCAGGATCGGTACTGGAGTGTGCATCTGCCGAACCTGATCTATTTTCTGCTCTGAATTCCCACAATACCATATTATCTGCATTGCTTTCTGAAAACCCCGAAGGGTCTGTCACATCAAGTGCCGCCAGCCCTTTACCGCCAGCCCGAAAACCCGTCACAAGTACTGTCTTCCATGAAGCCGTGCTTTCGGAAAATTCGCCATACACATCCTTAATAACAGGTGAACCATCCATATACGATTGATGCGAATAAGAAGGGTCAGGAAGTTTGTATAATGTATTTTTCATGGCTGAGGGGATATATCCAAACAGTTCTGCTCCTGATGTTCCGCTGAAAGCATGAAGCATGCCATCGTTTGCACCAACATAAATTACAGAACTCCTGTTACTATTACTATTTTTAAAGCTGGTGTAGCTACTGTCTGTACTATATGGGATAGCTGTTTCTGCCGGTGCTGATACATAAGCTGGTGATGAATAGACAATATCACCAAGCTTTCCGCCACGACTTCTGAAACCTAAACCTTCATATGTTCCGTCCCCTCTGAGATAATCAACAACAGCCTGCTCATAACTATCACCCGACAGGCCTGTGCCTGAGTAAGTTCTGCTGATTAGGGAAGATCTCCAAGAATCATCAAGATTGCTATAACGAAAACTTCTGCCAGAGTAGCTATCTGTCGTAGTCTCTGGTTCAGAGTAGATAATCACTCTGTTAGACGGTGTTACAGAGTTTAGTAATGTCTTTGCGCTCCAATCTGATGAGGTTGCAACAGCTCCGGTTGTGCTGTTTACAGCAAATGATTGAAGGTCTCCACTCCAGTTCAGGCTATCAAAACGCCCTTGGTAAATTTTGCTGTTTGAGTTGATGCTACCGGTATTTTTAGCAACAGAGGATGCTGCACCTGCTTGTTGGTCTATAACAGCCAGCGCATTTTGCAAACCTTCTAATAATGACCCAGTTTCTGTGACATTTATATAAGCACCCTTACTATTAAAAGCTGCGTGCCATAAATCGTTCACTTTTTCTTCATTAATAAAAGAGGTTGTCGGGTCTCCCCAACTACTACTGTTTTCTGTTAATTCTATTCCATTGACATCTGGCCAGCCATTATCATCAAGATCGTTAAGGCTTCCTTCCAAGCCAAAGCTCAGTACCAAAGTGTTCATACGTTGTGCTGAGTTAGTATCAAAACTGTTGGTTGGTACATTGTTTGCAAGATCGTTGCGAAGGTCTGTACTGTAATAATATTTTGCCACATCGGCTAAGGTTTGCGATACACCATCTCCATCTTCATCAGCTATCACACTGTTTGAAAAACTACCGTTCCAATGTCCGTCTGTCATTAAAATAGTGTAATTTAACTGACAGGAGTTTTGTATTGGTGCAGACACTCCTGTGGTTTGATAGTAACTGCCTGCCAGATTCAACCCATTTCTTAACGGTGTCCCCTGCGCCTGAAGAGAGTGTGAAAACACACCGGACAGAACATTTGTGTTATGCGTACTTAATAAAGTGCTATCTGACGGGCTCCCGACAATTACATTACTTTCGTTGATTGCACCAAGTATATAACGATATTGATTAGATGTTGTAATTAAAGAAGACAGCGTACCTTTCATATTAAAGAAACGGCGACGATGATACTGATACCAGTTGGCAAAATTTTGTTTTATGGCTGCAATTTCTGAGCTATCTGTGATTTGTGTTGTTACAACACTTGTATTCATATCTGTACTTTCATTCTGATTTTCAGGGTTATACGACACAGAGTGAATGTAAACAGTATTACTTGCAATAACGTAAACTTTATGTGAGTCCCAGATGTCTACGATGCCGTTAGGTGTGGAATTGTAGTTTATGTTTGTACCTCTACGGGGATAATTACCAGTAAACCCTTTATCGTCAAGAGCTACTATGTAAATAGAGTTTGTCAAATCTCTTGTGGGTGCCGTATCAGTCGGAGACGATTTGGCAGCAGTAAAACTGGCGGGATCATAACCTGACCAAGGCTGATAAGTGACCTCTGGATCAAAATAAATTGTATTCAGGTCATTCGACAAAACGCGCCAGTCCAACCCTGCCTCCCAATCAATAACTTGGGATTCATTTTCTAATAATTGTTGTACATTCGTTTCACGAATTACTTCATAATTTGGCCAGGCGGAATAAAGATTATCTGAATTATTATACAAATAAACTACATCAACATATGAAATTCCATAGTATTCCCTGATTCCACTATTAACGATTGCTGTTGCTGCGCAATCATCACTGCCTAAACTTGTACCATGATTTTTATACTGACAAATCTGCCAGTGCTTTTTGGTGAGTACCTCCCAGTCCATAGAACCCGAGTCATCCATCATCAGCATAATATTCGGTGCGACCGTATTGCTCAGAAAAAGAGGTGACTGAGCAAGGTTTAATGTTGTTGCCTCTACTTTACTGGCTGATAACCCAGCTAATACAGACAACAAAAAACATTTAAACTTTAATGGCATGTTACCTTTAAAAGGCGCATTATTTTTTTTCATCTTTCACCTTCCTTTTGTAACTAATTAAGAAAACGTTTGGCATAAATACTTTGCAAAATGATGACACCTCTAGCTATATTCATATTTTCCGCACTATTTTGCAGAAACTCACGATATTCAGAGTCAATTCCTCTGGCTGTAATTTTATAGTATGTTGTTGTGCTGCCAGGCTGGGACATATCGATAGAGTCAATCACTGTATAATGCTTTTCTACAACAACTTTCAGGTTATTCGGCGCAGTTAAAAAATTAATATTATTCCAAAAATCATTGGTGGAATAATCTCCACTATCAGAGGCTGAAAAACTAATATTTTCATTAGTCAATAAAGTTTGTGCCTGAGATTCAGAATTTGCTGATTTAATAATGTCTTCGGCAATCCTTAGTCCAGTTTCAGCAGTTTGAAAGGCATTGTCGTACTCATAAAAGCGCTGTGATATTGAAAAATCTGTTATTGCGCTACGCATGCCAGACACTCCAATCATGGTAAGCACCACCAGCATGATCAGCGCCATCACCAGCGCTGCACCCTGTTCTTTTGAAGGCTCAAAAGATGGCACTTTATTATCTGTACAATCGTTTTTTATACTAATGCTCATTGTACCTCTCCCAACATTCGGTTACGTAAGGCAAAAGTTTTGGAAAACCCCCTACGCATTCGATGATCTCCGCCTGCTGGTGCATAGTTTCCGCCATAATATCTTGCAGAAATACTGTTAGGAAGTAAGTTGTCACGTTCACTTTCCACAAACACCCAAACCCTTACGCTTACAACACGTTGCCAGTCTGTTACATCGCTGGCAGTAAGATAAGCATCTGCATCCGGATCTGAATCAAGATTTTCTCCAAATAATAACTGCATATTCATGACTCCCGGTAACACTTCCACTTTTTGTTTAAAGTCACCGTTTGCTTTCATTTCTCTGCGATATAGTGATGGCCGATTACTACCGGAAGGTTGCTCTATTGTGTACTGCACCATTCTTAACAACATAATGCGAGGGTCTGACATGCCACTCAAAATAGTGGGTGCATCTGAACTTAAATCACTTAAGGTAATTTCATTTGCACCAAAATTGGTTGCTTTTACTAAAATGCTGTTTTCGCAGTCTGATACTATCAGTAGCCTCTCCTCATTCCCCGAAGGAAAGTTTTCAACTGTGTCAGAATCAATACTAAGAATTGATCCGGAAAACTCTTTACCCATTGCGACATAAGACTCTACTGACCAAAGCCGTAAAACATCAGACTCCTGAATAAGGGTAAAGTCAGTTGAAGGATTTTTTGCAACATTCGCTTTTGCTCCCTCATCTACCCCACCTGATTTCCAGAAACTGCTGTTAAAATTATCGGTTAATGTCCAGTCACTATAAGTTAAAGAACTGCCTGGTGCTGTATTGGTATACTCCCACCCACGTATTCCTGCATTAGGATCAAGTTGTGCACCAGCGTAATATCCACCTATTGAAGACACTCCAATAGAAATTGCCTGACTATTAGATGAGCAACCGCGATATCCGGCCATACGAATATCCGATGACATGACCTCCATAGCCAGTCGCCCATTGCTCTGAACATTTGATAACACTTCTCTGGCAAGGTAATTTCTCTTGGACGACAGCATTACGCTCAGAGCTCCGTACATAAGAAAAATACCAATAACCATAGAAACCAACACTTCTACAAGTAAACCACCTTTTTGATTTTTCATGGTTGACTCCTATGGATTAAACACAAGCTGTACATAACCATCTGAACTGTTTGGATTCAGTGCACCTGATTCACTTACCAGCCTTAATTGGGTATCATCATATCTCTCCCACATGACATGAATGACATAGGTGTCTCCACTTGTACCGCATGACGAAATAACTGCACTATAAAGATTTGTATTTGACAAACTTGCTTTCGAAGGAGCCTCCCCAGCATATCGGCAAATAACACCCTGACCATCAGGCAATACCGCCGCCAGCTCTTGCTGCCACTGAAAAAGATCGGTATGCGCCATTTGCGAACTGGTACATCCGGCTGTGGTGAAACAACCGGAAGTATAATTACCCGTGTTTGATGATGCTCCCTGATTGTAAAAGCCGTCTTTCAATCCGCTTAAATTAGCTCTGACTCTTTCAGCCATATTTTGTGCAAGAATGGTTGCCTCGCTGATCATGGTTCCATCTCTGTGCGCGTTAATAGCAATAGCCTGCATACCAGCAGCACCAAGTAGCCCAATAGTCAAAACAAAGAGTGTCACCATGTTTTCAATCAGATTGAAACCCTTTTGGTGTTGAACTTTATGGTGATTATCTTTTATTACTGGCATGACGTATCCTCTTTTTCTTGTAGTCTTATACGTCCATTACTGATAACGATTTCTCTGGCGTGATATTCATTAGTTGCGTCTCGTACACAAAATGTGACGGTTGCATTTGTTGGAGAACTTTCACCGTATTGATTAAATCGTATATACTCTGGGGCACCTGTGATTTTAAGCTCAACATTATCACTAAGTGCTTCTTGTGAAAAAATAATCCGGTCTGCTTCAACAGGATTATCAGCATGATCTGGATCTCGGTGAAAATGGATAATCCAGCCGTTTTTCCACCCTTCTGCTGCTTCTAAATTGCCTGAGAATACTCCACCAAAGCATTCCTGTGCTGTGCTGTCCTTTTTTGGGCAAAGAGAAACGTAACCTCTTCGGCTTACCGCTTCAGTTCGGGCATTAGACAAATGATTGCGCAACGAATCATAGCTTGTTTGTACCGCATTACCTGATGATAGATTCGTAAAATAAGGAATGGCAGCGCTTAGCAAGATTGCACTAACGGTTATGGCCACAACCGTTTCTATCAGCGTTACTCCCTGTTGTGCACTGAAGCAAATGCTATATTTGGCTGATTCAGGGTTATTTCCGTTACCCCTTTGCATTATTACCCCTCCATGGATAAATCAAACAAATGTATTTATTATTTTTCTTCCACGTGGCAACTTCCATACTGCACGAGATTCGATAAAATAAAAGACTTCTATTTTTACCTTAAAAAATATTTGATAGTTTTGCTAGCTTAATAGCTAAAGTTTCTGATAAGCGGTTGTTTGTGAATGACAAACGGTTATCCTGATTTTTTAAGGGATGGTAATGTCAATAATCTTTGCCCGAAAATATAGTGTCTTTCCAGCTAAAGGGTGATTGAAATCTATAATCACTTCTTCATTATCATTGATAGTTTTGATTACACCGATAGTTTCATCACCCTCGGCATTTTCAAATGAGACAACCAGGCCTTCTTCCAGGTTAATTTCTTTAAATTGCTCTTTATTCATTATCTGAATATTATTAGGATCAGGCTGCCCAAAAGCATCTTCGGGCAACACCTGACAAGATTTACATTCTCCTGTACGCATACCATAAAGACACTGCTCAAATCCTTTTGGTAAATTTCCATCGCCAATCACCAGCTTGGCAGGTTCAGCCTCAAAAGTACTATCAATCACATTTTTGGAACTTTCATCCAGCGCCAAGGCAAAGTGCAACACAACCTGCGCACCTTTTACAACTGTCGTCATTATATGTTCAGCCTATTAAGGTTATAAAGTCAGGTTTGGTAACCACTACTTCTTTTTTTCCAAAATCATCCTGGCAATAAATAATATTGCACCTACAGTAATGGCTGTATCGGCAAGATTAAAAACGGGAAAATACCATGTTTTATAATGAAATAAAATAAAGTCGACCACATAACCGTGCATAATCCTGTCTATAAGGTTCCCTGCCGCCCCGCCAAAAATTAGCATTGTCAAAACAGGTTTTAGAATTTCATGAGATTTTGATGTTTTCATCCAGCCAAGTAGAGTAAACATCATTATTATCGCAACCGCTATAAATACCCAGCGTTGCCAGCCCTCTCCTCCACTTAAAAAACTAAATGCAGCTCCGGTATTATGTAGCAAGGTAAAACCCAACCAGCCAGTCAAAGGGTGATATCCATACAAAGAGAAATATTTTATTATCAAGTACTTAGTCGTCTGATCCAGCAGTATAACCATGACGCTCAGCCATAGCCAGCGGAAAGGGAAATGAGTACACTTTGATGTCACCACTTAATCACCTAGCACGATTAAAATGATGATAACCTTACCATAACTTTCATTGGTTAATGAAAAATTTTTTATTTTTTGCAAGACGAATTTGTATAGTAGCAGGTAGCATTTACAGTAGCTCTTGTGCAAGTAATATTGCCATTTTGACACAAAGGTAGCCTAGGGTGCCTCACACTACCATAGACCGAGACATAGATATTGTTTTGTGGCAATACCGATCCGGGAAGATCTTTTATGTCATTTAATACCGGAATATGCCCCATCTTTCTAGTGGCTGGACTTGTAAAATTACCGGTATTAAACTTTCTAATTTTATTACCGGACACAGAGGGATAATAGGCTCTCATAATATATCCCCCTCTGTTATTAACCTTTATTGATGTTGTAGGAACAGGTTTAATGGTTAAGGGAAGCTTATAGGGTATAAGTCCATCTCCACCGAAGAACAAATCTGTATTTTTTACTGCGCCATTAGTAATAGGAATCAATGTTATTTGGCATAATCTCTTTGCACCTAAACTGTCAGAACAATTGCTTGTGATAACTTTTATGTCTTTATCAACAAAATGGTAATAAACATGTTCGATACGTATGCTATCTTGATTTTTAATAGTAATTTCAGAGCGATTATATTGTGTTAGTTGATTAGAATTTAATGTTACTATCCAAGTTGGCGACAGATAAATATCTACATGAATAAGCTTATTGCTATTACCATCAGTGACATCAATCACTCCCTTTATTAATTGCTTATTTTTTAAAGCATAAGTAAGTTTACATTCCAGACCTTTTTTCAATTTTGTTGTTGTGAGACAAGGCCCAGAAAAGTAGGGCATAATGTTTTTGCTTAAAGAGATTTTAAAACCGGTAATAGTTCTTGATGTACTAAACACAAGAACGCCTTTACTGTTTTTATATAACATTAGTTTACTCAAAGGCATCAGCTTCTGATTGCTACGTCTGACGGTAAGAGAGGATACAATAAGCTCTAACGGACCGTTAGCATTATCGGTTAACGGAATGACTTTATTAGTCGCATCTGCAGGAATCTTATAGAGCAGTTTGCAACTCTCACCGGCAGATAAACCTGAAGTACCAGCAGAAACAGGGCAGGTTCTTTGAGATGAAACAGGGAAATAGTTAGCGTATGCCGGAGGAATTTTTATGTAAAAACCCAGTTGGTTATCACCTGAGTTTTTTATTGTTAACGTGCCTGATTCTGCCTGTGTTACATAATGTTCCGTATGTAATGATGCAAAAGTTACTGGAATTATTACATTTTGAATACAATAAGTCAGCTCATGTGTACTTTCATTAACAGAACACAGAGCAACTGTCTTGTTAATGAGGTTAGTAATATAAGCTCGTTTGCCTGATAGACTCAATACAATAGAATAGGGATCCGAAAAATAAGGACTGGAAAAGGTACGACACTTAAATAACTTGCCCGATGTCTTGTTAATCTGACACATCACTATATTACGGGCAAAAGGATTGGTAATATAAATAATACTTTCAGATTTGTTTAATACCATATCCCGAGGAAATGAGATATCCCCAGTAGCTATAACGCGATTTGACAGCCCTCCCCAAGTTTTATTAATGCTACAGAAGTATACACGTTCATCAGTACTTGAAATAAAAGCTTTAGTACCTGCGGAAAAAAACTGGATATCAACTGGGTTATCAATTGTAGTTTCTGCAGCTTTACAGTTTGTTAATTCGCCTGAAGGGGCTATTGTACAAACAGAAATGTGGTTTCCAACATTAGTGATATAAGCTTTGGTTTCCGATGCATTTAACTTTATGGAATGAGGAATAGAAAAGCCTGACCCTGTATGTTTACAGTTTTTTAAATCTCCACTGGCTGTCATAGGGTTTTCATTGCCTGTAACCTGACAAAACGATACGCTACTACTTGTTTTGCTTTGATTAGTGATATACGCCCTGGTGTCGGATGAATTTAAAACAATAGAGTAAGGTCCGGAAAACCCAGAACCTGTGTCGTGGCAGCCCACCAGATCACCCGATTCTGAATTAATCTGACAAACAGATACCGTACTTTTGTGATTATTGACTATGTAGGCTTTAGTCTCAAGGGAATTAAGATATATACCTGTAAGGATGGCAGAAAGGCCGTATGCTCTGCAAATAAAGCAAGAGAATGTAATAAAAAAACCGACGTAAAACAATATTACTTTTTTCATGCCACTTATCTTGAAACTTTAATGAGCAACTATTATTTGATGATTTTTTCAGTGAGTTTTTACACTTAATTAAAACCGTGCCTGCAAATACACTCTTAGTTTAATAGGTAAGACCAAAATCTTTTATACAAAGTTAGTTCAATATATGCCAATCTAAGTCATCACCGAAACAAATTTTTCTATAACAGGTAAAATTTTATTAAAGCCTAAGACCGGCACTAAGATAAAAAACATATCTACTTATAGGTGTAGCACTACTCTTTGGTTTAAATCTGTAAGAAAGAGGGTAGCCCAAAGAAACATCTATATTAAAATCCTCAATATATGCCTTGACTCCAACTATGCTGGCAGTAGCAGTAGATATTTGTTTTTTATTAGTGTATCCATAACCCCCATCTAAACCCACATACGGGGACAAAATTAACCAACCAAAGAAAACTGTCCCCGGAATGGTCAGCGTGTTGTCCATGTAAATAGCATTATCTCCACGAAAAGGGTAGTTTTTGAAACCTCTGACGGAGAACCCACCACCAAAAGAAAGTTTGTTGCTACTGTGTAAATTATTAAATCCTATTTGGCTATTAATGCTCATTTCATATTGAATGCGTTTATTCATAATTTTAATGTTTTTTGACCAGTAAAAATTTAAATTACCTTTTAAAAAATTAGCTGGAGAACCATAACGGTCTTCTGCATCTTTATAACCACCAAGTATATTTAAACCTTTACTTAAACTTAAATCAATATACCCTGTTCCACCAAAAAAAGCTGTACTATCATTTACCCCCAAAGATAAGAAAAAATATGGGCGACTAGTATTTTTAATAAGTTCACCTGCAAGATAATCGGCAGAACTTTTATAGTTTAAACTGGAATATAATTTAATTTTTCCTTGACTGTCACGCTGCAAAATATAATTATTAATTATTTTAAGTGATGTTGACGAGCCGTTTGCAATATGTGTTCCATAACGACCTATTTTAGTATTTGTATAATTTGAATTTTGCCATATAAAACTGCTACTGTTATATCCTATTGGCATTGTATAATTTATTGAAAAATACTTAGTATTATCCTGGCTTCTATTTTTTAAATACCGTTTATTGGCTGACAATTTCAACGTATCCAAACTAAATAAAACATCACTAAAACCTGAATCAACACTGTAACGATATTCGCCCTGATCTTTTTCACTTGTATCAGAATTTGAGTTTTCTACTGATAAATTCACAGAGAAAGGGTGCTTCTTTTTTTGTAAAATGACATTCAGAAATGAAAAACCCGGCTTGGTTTTAGAAGCAATAATATTTATACGTGCACTTTGTTTTAAAGTATTCAAATTATCTATTGCCTGATCAATATCATGCATGTTTAGCAAGTCGTAGTCAGATTTAGGAACGGCATAATAAATCATGCTTCTATATAAAAAAGATTCAGGTTTTTTACCATTAATAAGCACCCCTTGAACGTACCCCCAAGCAATATTTATTTTAAGTCCTTCTTTTTTTATATTGCCCGGCATTAGCGTTGCATAAGTAGTAGAAAAACCTTTATTGAAAAATACAACTGATATTTTACGTAATAAATTAAAAATTTCAGTTGTTCCCATATTGGTGTTAACAAGGGGTTTTGTTATTTTTTTTATATCTTTTTTAATTTGAGGTATTTTTATTTTTCCGTAATAAACAGTTATTTTTTTTACTAGATTTTTTTTTTCATTATTCACTTTTATCTTTGGTTTTTCTTCTTCTATAACAACTTTCTCTTTTGGTTTTTTTAAAGCTTCATCTGCCTCAATTTGTTGTAACTTTTTATTCTGATGAATTATTTCTAATTCAGAAGGAGAGGGTCTACTTATTTCATTGGATGATGTTCTAGCTAAGCTACTAGATATGGGAACAAAGGCAAATACTGATAAAATAAACAATTTATTTGAAATCATTTTTTTTACACTGAATTTATCTCTTAATGTATTAAGCATCATCATAAAAAAAACACGCTATCTAATTAAATATTTTTTTACGGAATGAAGCACAATATAAGTTGGCTCCTCTAACATTCCCCCTCCAAAAAAAAATATTTTACAAACAAACACAAGTATCAAATTTTCTTTTGAGAAAAAATAGATATGATTATTTATGTTTTTTGTGCTTATTAAAAATGCAATAATATTAAACTCTGATAAAGAATACTAATGTAGTCACTTAAAATACGCAAGAAATCATCTTTATTTAAAAAAAAAATATAGTTAGCTTTTTTAATTTTATGTGCATAAATATAAAGTTAAATGAATTTTTTTGGCCGTTATTACAGATATCTCTATTAGAAAAAGTTATAAACCCTGATCACAAGGACTCTGATGGAAATAAAAATATTTTCCCAGATGCTAATATAGTCAACGATCTTCTGTTGAAAAAGGATTCAGTAAAATGATTAAAAGCCATAAAACGTTCAACCCCTCTAATGGTAAACTTCTGGAAACATACCCTGTTTTTTCTGAAAGTAAACTGAATAATTTACTAAGTACGTTAAAAGCTGAGCAGAATAAGTGGCGTGCAGTGCCTATTGATGAACGCATTAAAACTGTAAAAACTATTGGACAAATCTTATTGAAAAATATCGATCAATACGCTCAGCTTATCACCGATGAAATGGGTAAAACACTTGCAGAGTCAAAAGCTGAAATAAAAAAAAGTTCTTTTTTATGTGACTATTATGCAGAAAATGGTAAAGCATTTTTGACACCTGAAAAAATTGATTACCATGGGTTAAATGCAGAGCGTATATTTGAGCCGTTAGGGGTGATTTACAGCATTACTCCTTGGAACTTTCCTTTCTGGCAGGTATTTCGTGTAGCAATTCCTAACCTTTTATTGGGTAATGCATTAGTGCTCAAGCATGCAGAAAATGTTATTGGTTCCGGTTATGCACTGGAATCAATCATTGAAACGGCAACAGCACCTCTTGGTTGTAAGGTTTTTAAAAATGTTGTTATTGACCTTAATCTTTCAAATTACATCATTTGTCATGATGCGGTTGCAGCGGTAACACTGACTGGCAGTAATCGTGCAGGTTCAGTTGTTGCTAGCCAGGCAGGGAAAGCGTGTAAAAAATCTGTCATGGAGCTAGGTGGAAGTGATCCTTATATTATTCGCTCTGATGTTGATTTAGATGAAATAGTCAAACATATCACCAGTGTCAGAATGTCAAATGCGGGGCAGGTATGCATTAGCCCTAAGCGATTGATTGTTAATGAATCAATCAAGGATGCGTTTGAACAGGCTATCGTGCGTGAAGTGCAAAAGATTGTGTTAGGCAACCCTAATGACCCATTGGTTACAATGGGTCCAATGGCTCGTAAAGATTTGCGTGACACACTTCATAAACAGGTGCAAAAGTCTTTGCAGGAAGGTGCTTCATTGTTAGCCGGAGGTAAAGTTATAGACAACGAGCATGGTTGTTTTTACACTCCAACCGTATTAACTGATGTCACTGAAAATATGACAGCCTTTAAAGAGGAGCTTTTTGGTCCAGTCATTGCTATTACGATATCAACCAGTGATGAGGAGGCAATAGCACTGGCCAATAAATCTCCTTTTGGTTTAGGCAGTGGCATTTTCACTAAAGATATCAAGTGGGCTCAGCGCATAGCACGTCATGAAATTCATGCAGGTATGTGCTTCATTAATACCTGTGTTTCCTCTCATCCTGCTTTGCCTTTTGGTGGTGTCAAACAGTCAGGTTATGGAAGAGAGTGCTCTAAAGAGGCTCTTCATGAGCTTGCAAACATAAAAACAGTATTAATTGGCTCCTGAGCAAAAAAAAAGTTGTAAAGCCTATTTGTCGTAAACTTGAGCATTACTTGCACTGACTCATTATTTCAGGACGAATAATGGTGTCAGTACATGTAGTTTTCCCTGTCATTTGCGACTCGGAGCTTGATATTAAAAAGCTCAATAGGGTAAGAATCTTTATAATTGTCGCATGTCTAAGATGCCCAAAAGTATAAGTAATAACCTTCCTTGGTAACTTATGCACCAAAAAACTAGAAAACAATTATTGTGTTATACAAAAACAATTAAAACTTTTCTGGATGAGCAGCCTTTTCTTTGGCAGTTTCCCGCGTAATAATACCCTGATCCATTAACTGTTTCAGATGATGATCTAATGTTTGCATCCCGATGCTTTGACTTGTTTGCATAGTGGAGTACATTTGTGCCGTTTTGTCTTCCCGAATCAAATTGCGAATAGCTTGTGTACCCAGCATTATTTCATGTGCAGCAATTCTTCCACCAGACTTTTTTCTTAATAATGTTTGAGAAATAACAGCCTCTAATGATTCTGAAAGCATAGAACGCACCATATGTTTTTCTGCGGAGGGAAAAACATCTATCATTCTGTCTACCGCTTGCGGGGCAGACGACGTATGAAGTGTGGCAAATACAAGATGTCCTGTTTCTGCCGCCGAAAGAGCTAGGCGAATGGTTTCTAAATCACGCATTTCACCTACCAGAATAACGTCAGGATCTTCTCTGAGAGCAGCTTTTAGTGCATTATTAAAACTGTCGGTATGCTGATGCACTTCCCGCTGATTGATTAGACATTTTTTTGATTCATGCACAAATTCGATAGGGTCTTCAATGGTGAGAATGTGGTAGTGCTTGTTTTCGTTAATATAATCAATCATTGACGCTAAAGTGGTACTTTTTCCAGATCCTGTGGGTCCTGTAACCAAACATAGCCCTCGTGGTTTTAGTGAGATATCTTTAAATATTTGACCTAATCCCAACTTTTCTATAGAACTAATAGCAGGAATAGATCTAAACACAATTCCTAAGCCCCTGCTGTGAATAAAAGCATTAACACGAAAGCGGGAAATCCCTTTGGCATCAAATGAAAAGTCTGACTCTTTTGTGGCCTCAAACTCATTTAATCCTGTTTTGGAAAGTATTTGTTTCAGGATATTGTTCATGTCATCTGAAGTAAGTGCGGGGGAATTGATTCGGCGAATATCACCATCAACCCTCAATACAGGTGGTAGTCCGGTAGAAAGGTGAAGGTCAGAACCATCTTGTTTAATGCAAAATTTTAATAATTCAGTAATAATCATGACATCTCCGGTCTGTTTTTTTATTTTTTTCTGATATAGTTATGTCGTTTTCTTTTTTCCATGATAACTGTAGCAATGAGTCTCGAACAGAACTTTATTTCCATTAGTAGGCAGATTGCTGAAAGTTATAATCCACTACAATCTGTAGTCAGGCTACTGGCAGTCAGTAAAACAAAGCCGGTAACAATGATTGAGTCGTTATGGCATTTTGGGCAACGTGATTTTGGTGAAAACTACGTACAGGAAGCACTCGAGAAGATAAAAGCGCTTAAACACCTCAAACATATTCAGTGGCATATGATTGGTTCTCTTCAGTCAAATAAAACTAAAGAGGTCGCCATTCACTTTGATTGGGTGCAAACTGTTAACAGGTTAAAAATTGCACAAAGACTGAATGACCAAAGACCAGAGAGTCTGCCAGCATTAAATGTTTGCATTCAGGTGAACATTAGTCAACAGGCAGAAAAATCGGGGATTTCTGCTGGTGAGGTGAGTATGCTGGCTAAACAGATTACTGCATTGCCGAGGTTAAAATTGAGAGGTTTAATGACAGTTCCTGCAACCCTTATCCAGGGTGATCTAGTTGACAGACAAAGGCTAAATACAGAATTCAAACAAATGTTTACGCTATATAAAGAATTACAACAGGCTTTTCCTGAAGAAAAAATTGATACACTTTCAATGGGCATGAGCCGTGATTTAAATCTTGCTATTGAGCAGGGTAGTACAATGGTCAGAATTGGTTCAGCGTTATTTGGGGCGAGATAGTCTGGCTTTTTAGCAATAAGGAGATAGCAATGAAAAAACCTGTAATTTCCTTTATTGGTGCAGGCAATATGGCCGGATACCTTATAAAGGGATTAATATTACATGGCTTTGAAGCACAACAAATCATAGCTACCTGTAAAACGTCCGATTCTTTAAATGCAATAGCCTCTTTGTATGATGTACAGGTAATGACAGACAATAGTACAGCCGTCACCAAGGCAGACATTGTCGTTTTTTGTGTAAAACCTCATAATATGCAGGAAGTTATTGAATCTGTTGCATACAGCCTTCAGAAAAATAAACCATTGATTATTAGTATCGCCGCAGGTATTACTCTCCATAGTTTGCAAACATGGAGTGGTGGCAACCTGCCTATCGTTCGGGCTATGCCTAATTTACCAGTTGCGGTTAAACAAGGGGTTTGTTCTTTATACGCAGACCCTGTTGTCAGTGATGAACAAAAAAAATTGGTGGATGAAGTGCTGTCCCCTGTCAGCGAACTGTTTTGGGTGGATAAGGAGTCTTTAATTGATGTTTGCACTGCGCTAGCAGGAAGTGGGCCTGCCTATTTTTACCGATTTACAGAAGCTTTATCAGAAGGCTCACAAACACTGGGACTGGATAAAAAAACCGCTGATAAGATGGCATTTTATACAGGGCTCGGGGCGCTAATGCTACTACAGCAAAGTGGAGATAGCCTGGCAGTAATGAGAAAGAGAGTGACATCACCTAATGGAACAACAGCGGCGGCTTTGAACGCCTTTAATGAGCAAGGCTTGCATGAAATAGTAGAAACCGCTTTAATCGCAGCTGTTAACAGAGCAAAAGAGTTATCCAAGGGTTAATCAGGTCTGGTTTATTTCTGCGATATGTAAATAATAACGCTCAGAACAGGATAGAAATATGGCTACCTCCAAAGCAGAACATTATGATGTTATCATCGTAGGTGCGGGCATGGTCGGTGCAACGTTAGGTTGTGCCTTATCAGCCATAAAAATGAAAACCCTGCTGATTGATTATGAAAAGCCTGAAGCTTATTCAGCCAAAAAATTACCTGATTTGAGAGTATCTGCCCTAAATATTGCCTCGGCAAATATTATGCATAATCTGGATGTGTGGTCATTGCTAACAAAAAAGCGACTATGCTCTTTTAAAGTAATGCGAATATGGGAAGAATTACGAGAAGGTTTTCCTCTGCTGGACATGCTCCCATTAAACAATTCAGATTCAAGAATTAATGAGACCACTTTTGATTGCAAATATATTAATCAGAGTGCCTTAGGTTATATTATCGAAAATAGGTTGCTTCAACTTAGTCTGCATCAAAAACTTGCACAGACCGAATATGCAACACTGGCAACTAATATAGCAATCAGTTCCTTTGACTCCATGCCGGAGTCGTCTGTAAAAATTTTGACGTTAAGCGATGGCAAAAGATGTTCAACGCCTTTAATTGTAGGTGCTGATGGATCATCATCTAAAGTCAGGCAATGGGCAGGATTTGGAGTAACTCGCAAGGAGTATGAGCAACAAGCATTAGTTGCAACCGTTGAAATCGACAAAGGCCCTCTGGATCAAGCCTGGCAGGCATTTGTAAAAACTGGTCCAATGGCATTATTGCCTTTGCCTGACTGTAATGGCAAACATTATGCTTCACTAGTTTGGTATCATCAGTCAGATGATGTAAAACGTTTAATGGCATTGTCTGATCCTGCCTTTATCAGTGAGCTGACAGACTGTTTTCCACAAGAACTACCAGAGATCATAACGCTGTGTGAGCGTGGTTTTTTTCCTTTGGCAAAACAGTTAGCTCAACAGTATGCAGGTGAAGGTGTTGTACTGGTAGGTGATGCTGCTCATACTGTAAACCCTCTGGCCGGTCAGGGTGTAAACCTTGGTCTGATGGATGTTGCAGTACTTGCTGATATTTTAGGGCAATCATTCAAAACTGGAGGATGTTTTGCTGCTAAAGATCACCTTCTTGTCTATGAACGCAAACGTAAAAGTGATAACAATAATATGGCCTTTATTCTGGATGCCTTTTATCATGGATTTAGTAACGATGTTTTACCATTAAAACTGATAAGAAATTTGGGTTTATCTGTCATGAATAAACTCAGACCAGTTTCAGGATATATCGAAAAATATGGTGCGGGTCTGCATGGAAACCTACCACCATTAGCACAGAATATTTTGACAGATTAAATTCTTAATTTCATACGACGTTTTGTATTAACTATAATAAGATCAATACTTCGGACAGTTTCTGACTCATTATATTCCATGAGACTTATCTGTTAGTTCAACAACACGAACAAAAGATAACCCATGTAAGATACAGTAAATAAGATTCTAGAGAGTGTCCAGCGTAAAAACACCAAAAAAAAAGCATATATTACAGCACTGCTTTCAGTGCTGATGGTTTTTAATGGCAGAGCAGGATAGTTTGTCCGAAATTTTTGAGCAAAATGAATAAAGAAGCTGTTGAAAATACATTGAAAGCAAAAAGCCAATTAATTTTTATGTAGAAGATTATCCCTACATTACGATTGCAATTTATATTTTTATTGTCGATCATTTGGTATTTTGTTTCAATTTGAAAGATTCTCACTATCCATAAATTCACTTTAATTTGGATTGCGCACCTCAATAAAACTACTATACTTCTCAGCCTGATAAAACGTGCTGTTCTCAAAAAGAACATATTTACATACTGAAATAAATTAACACGAAGAAGTTGTATATGAAGACAATACTACTGATTGACCCCTTTCATTCTGGTCGTTATCTGGTCAATAGACTTCAGGAAAATTCATGGAATGTTGTTGTTTTACAAACAATGGATGTAGATAATAATGACTATTATAAGAGTGACTTGCGAAAAGAAACACATACACTGACGTCAACAGGTGATTTAGAACAAGATGTCAAAATGATACGAGAGTTTACTCAGTCTATGAATTTAGTGCATGGTATTGCAGGTACAGAAGCCTCCCTGGAATATGCAGATAAAATATTAAATGAATTATTTCCACGTCGCTGGAACAGTACTAAAACAACTAATTTAAGATATAAAAAATTTGATATGCAAAAGAGACTTAGGGATCAGGGGTTACCATTTATTGACAGCCTTAGCCTGAGTAAAGACCTTTCTAAAGAAGAAAGAAAAGATGAAGGACTTGGGTTTTATTGTAAACATGGTAAAAATATAATCATTAAGCCAGATAGCAGTATTTGCTCAGAAGGGTTTCTTATTCCTGCTACTGAAGAAGATATCATTAACTACTTGCACTCAAATTCCGGGTCAACAATGTTTTCAAAGGCTGATACATTATTACAGCAACGCATAAGAGGACAAGAATACTACTGTGATATTGTTTCTCATCATGGCGTTCATCATATCTGTGTTATCGGAAAAGCTTATAAGGAGGAAAATAGCAGAACACTAAAAAGTATGTATAAGGAAGTAACAACTTTAACGCCTTGTGAAGAAAACAAAATTATAAATTTTATTTATAATGTACTTGATGCACTTGATGTTTCATATGGATTTTCTCATATTGAGTTCATTCAACAAGAAAATGATTTATATCTTATTGAATTAAATCCCCGAATTTCAGGACTTTCTGGGGGAATGAACTACCTAACTAAAATTGCATATTTTATAGATCAGGTTGATGCATATTCTCTATTGATTGAGGGTAAGAAAATTCCTGAAGTTGCTAAAAAAACAGGTGATTCCGGTGTGAATCGGTTACTTTATCTCTATAATATGAATGAAGATAACTATGCTGAATTTAAAGCTGATCTGAGTAATATTCCCTCTTACCATTATCACCAAGTCATTAATCTTCATGATAGAAAGGAATATAAAAATTTAATGGATGCTTCTCTGTTTATTATTTTATCTCATTCAACAAAATCGGTGATAGATCAGGATATGAAACACCTGTTTTGTAATTATGGTAGTTAACGAAATAAAGTGTATATTCACGCCATTTTATATATCATTCTAATTGCTGCATCCACGGTCTATGTTGAACGTCTGAGTTCTAGTATTGATGTTAATATACTAAATTTTTCAGTAACGGTTATAGCTTGGATTTTTTTTAATGTTTTGAACATTCGCCGTTGCAGATATGCTTATAAATCTATTAAAAATGACCCAATAATCTGGCTGATTATCTCATTATTCATAGCTGGCTCATGGATAGCATCTTATATTTCTACTGTCCTATCAGCAGCTGATTTTGCGTCAGCTGGTATTTTTCTTACCGTAGCCATTTGCGGGAGCTTGCATAAAAAACTGTATGTGAAAGCAACAATGTGTATTTTATCTTTAGCCGCCTGCTATTATTACTCGTGTAAAGCATGGTATCAACCTTTACTTTATGCTGTTATATCTGGCTCTTCATTGTATGGCTATATCTTTTTTTCTAAACAATTTTCTGAAAGAAACAAGCTAACAGCATACGATGTACTTTCTATTCGATTTTTCCCACTACTTCTTATTTCTTTTACGCTCATGATATGGCTTTCGCCATCAAAAAGTTTTCATGTTTTTTACGACAAAAACCTTGTGATTCATATTTTGCTGTTAAGCTTTTTTAACAGAGTGTTACCAATGATGTGTTTTCAGCCTGCGGCACATAATTTATCTGCTAAACAGTTTAGTTTCCTGCTTTCTTTTGCCCCACTAGCGACTTATATATTTCAGGGACTAGTAGATCATAATTTTCCGGTGAGCCTTTTTATTGCGGTTCTTTTAGCAACATTTTCACTAAATATTCATTTGCTTTCTTTCAAGCGAAGATTTTAAGGTTGTCTGTTGGCCGTTTTGTGCGCTACCAATATTTGTAGCCAACTTATTATAATTGGAAATCAAACCGATAGCATGAAAGACTACTATCCTATTTTTTTAGTACTGAATAGTTTCTAAATCAAGTGTTTTAGCTGTATATGTCTGAATGAATGAGAGAAGTTAAGCCAATTATTGGTCATGTTTCAAACCAGTTGATAGTGTTCTCGTGAGATAAACTCACTAATGATTTTGTCGTGTAGCTCTACCGACCTTGAGAAACAGATCGTTTTTCTCGCAAGCCGTTTAATACGTGTTCTAAAAGTCAAATTTTGCCTTTCTATGCGTTGTGTGAAAAATTTTCCCACTATATGTTTTTCTTCCGGTAAGTGTGTTGCATAAGTCTCAAGACCATCTGTGCAGTAGTATGCGAACTCATAGGGCTTTAGCAGAGCGAGCAGTTTCTTTAGTGTATTGGCTGACCTCGACCCAAAAGCATGAGCTATCACACGCTTGAATTGTGGTTCCCATGCATACCAGAGCCACCGCTGTTTTTTCTTGTTCCCAACGTAAGACCGTTGTTCATCAACCTCACAGAGCAATGTCACTTTTGATCTATCGAAGGGCAATGAGGTGACCTGAGGAGGATTGAGTTTTTTAAGTGACTGAGTACCGTCGTGGGGCTGATTTCAAGTACTCGTCCAGTATCTCTGATACCTGATCCATTCATAGCCATTGCTACAATATGCTCAGCAGTACCCAGTTGGTTTGCATTATAGCGATATTCAAGCTGAAAGCTGAAGCAGCAACTACGGCAATAAAAGCGTTGAATGCCTGTAGGGGCTTTGCCATTTTTTACCACTGATGTTGTGTTGCTACACTTCCTGCAAACTACGCTAATTGTTGCCATAATGCCTCCTTGCACGCAAATTCGGAAAGGTATCACTAAACGACAAAATAAGCTATCAACGGTTTTGATTTATGACCAAGCAGAACCGTCTCCACCAAGGTTGCAAGTAAATATCATAATTAATTGGAAGAATATAGCGTTTGAGTGGTGGGTCGTGAAGGATTCGAACCTTCGACCAATTGGTTAAAAGCCAACTGCTCTACCGACTGAGCTAACGACCCATGAATAAAATTATGCCTCAAATGATAAAACTTTTAAATAGTTAATTATTCCTATTCAAACGTTTAATCGTAAAGGATTAAATCTGGCTCCCCGAACTGGACTCGAACCAGTGACCCAATGATTAACAGTCATTTGCTCTACCAACTGAGCTATCGGGGAACAACCGCAAAAATACTACTCATAATAAGCGATGTTGTCAACAGCTTTACTGTAAAAACATTAGCAATGTCATTAATTTCATTACTAATTCGTAAAAAGTGAAACCAACAACCAGAAGTTTTTTATGAGCACCTGACTGAATGAAGACTATAATAATATTTTTTTAACCTGTGTCAATAGTATTTTTCTTTTTTAAGCGACAGTTTATAAACTGATGGATTTAAGTATATCGCCTTTTTCTACGGATTCTGATGCTTTTAGTACCAGAGCATAACTTAAGTTATCGAAAGTACTATAAACTAAAAGCCGTCCAACCGGTTTGTCAGAGGTAAAGGCATACTCGCTATCACTATTGGTAATAGTTTCAGGTTGATTGTATACAGAAAATAATTGACCGCGTTTAATACCTTGTTTTATTCCACCTTTTATAACCACACTGGCGTATTTTCCAGAACTCTCTCCTATTCCCTTTGATCTAATAACTGTACTTTGATACCCCTCTGAATGGGGTTTAAAGTCTGAACTATCAGCCACCACAAGATTAACTGGTACTAGAATATCACCGCTTCGTATTTCCTTAACAGCGCTTACTATTTTTAAACGCAATAGTTTCCCATCCCGCCCATTTATTACTACTTTACCGGCATAGCTGGTTTCAACTCCCATGACCTTTTCACTGTGATCATATTTATATGTATCAGATTGGCGAAACACATTAAAATAGTCTGAACTAGTGAAGAGAGAGTGCTCTTTTGCATAAACATTTTGACCTGTAGTGCCGATGAATTTATTTTCTTTAAAGCCAATAATTTTTGGGAAATCATCTATTACAGTCTGGTTTTTGAAGATATTTCCCTTTAACATAAACGTCTTTAACTTTGTATATAAAGGTGTTATTTGTGATTTTTGTACATTAGGCGCATTATCAATATTAGTGGCAATAATTTTTGGTCCAAGCTTAACGGTTGCCAAGTGGTTACTTTTGTTATTTAAAGCGTGATAGACCAAGTAACTTCTAGGCTTGCTCTCCCTGACAATAATTTTATCTCCTGGATAGATATACGCAGGCGCAGGCTTATCACCCCAAGCATGATTCCAGCGCCAAGGATTTTCCAAAAACATATTAGCAATACTATGCTGGGTATCTGTTTTTTTTACAATCCACTCTGGAGGGTGATTAGATTTAAACTGTAAAGAATGAATGGTCTGTTCTGCATTGACCGAACATAATGTGAAACCAAGTATTAACAGTAATCCGCTCAGCAATACTGATCGTTTTATTTTCTTCATTTGTTTTAACCTGCAAACCATTTTACCTGAGTATCGGCGTAAACAGTTTGAGCTTAACAGAGATATTCCACTTTTTTTGTAACATACAATCTTTTAAAAATTCTGTACATCACGTGTTCGTTATGTTTTTACCATATCCAGATGACAATGCAAATCTCTGTCATAGTATCCATATTTTTTGTCTTTTAATCATGAATTTTCATGAGGTTAAATGTTTACCATATCTACAGCGCAATTAACCGCGTGTTGTAAACTGCTTGCATGGGCCAACCCCGTACCAGCGAGATCTAAGGCGGTACCATGATCTACTGAAGTTCGAATGAATGGCAACCCAAGGGTAACATTGACAGCTTCACCAAAGCCTTTGTATTTAAGCACAGGTAAACCCTGGTCGTGATACATGGCTAATACCACATCGCTTTCCCTGATATTAACAGGACTAAATAGCGTATCAGCTGGTAAAGGGCCGGTAATACTCATACCTTTTGAGCGACAATCGTCAATAACCGGAATAATTGTTTCTAATTCCTCGCTACCGAGATATCCATTTTCACCGGCATGAGGATTTAAGCCACACACAAATATTTTAGGGTCTTGTATATGAAATTTTTTTCTAAGTTCTGCGTGAATAATATTGAACGTTTTCTGTAATAGTGGTTGCGTTATTGACTCAGATACTTTTGACAACGGCAGGTGAGTAGTTGCCAATGCAACGCGCAACTCATTACAGGTAAGCATCATTACAACATGTGCAGTATTTGAAGCTTCTGCTAACCACTCTGTATGTCCTGTAAATGGGATACCTGCCTGATTAATAACACCCTTGTGCACGGGTGCTGTTGTCATTGCATCAAATATGCCAGTTTTGCAACCATCTAAGGCTCGTTGCAATGTACGAATGACATAATCAGCATTTCTTTCATCAGGTTGACCCAGCTCAACAGCAACATCGGTATTTTCTGGAAGCACCTCCATAAGACCCGGTGTTGAAATGTTATACTCATGCGTATTAAAAAGTTTGAACTTAACAGATATTCCAAGCTTGTATGCACGTTGAGATAATAGCTCCGGACACCCTATGTATACTAACCGTGCCCGTTGTTGCTGTTCACTGACCAGTTTCAGGCAAATATCTGGGCCAATACCAGCCGGCTCCCCTGTTGTGATAGCAATTGTGGGTATTACATTTTTCATGGTCAATACCAGTTTTTTGTAGTTTTATTTCGATTAAAGCATTTCTTTGATGTAAGCATCACTTTTAAGCTGTCTTAACCAAACAGGAAGCTCCTCCTCAAATTTACGTTTCGCTAATACCTCTCGAACCTCGGCTTGTTGCATTTTTTTACTGATGTCTTTTTTTCTTTTATTCAAAACTTCAGCGATATGCCAGCCGTATTTCGATTTAAAAGGCTTACTATAAGTATCCAGTGGTAATTTTTCTATTTCTTTGGCAAAGTTAGGTACTAACGAATCTGGAGTTACCCAGCCCATATTTCCACTACTCAAAGACGAGGCACTATCATCAGAATAAGACTTTGCCAACTCAGAGAAATTACCGTTATTTTCAAGCTGCTTATACAGTTTTTGTGCTATTTCGTGTGCTTCAATATCAGTGCGCACTTCATTAGGTGCAATTAAAATATGACGAACTTTATACTGGGTTTGAAAATGTTGCTCAGCACCTTTCTCACCCAATAATTTAATGATATGAAAGCCACTAGGGTCCCTCACAGGACGACTTACTTGGTTGATTTTAAGCTTTTCAGCAGTACGAATAAACAAGTCAGGCAAATCACTGGTTTCACGCCAACCTAAATCTCCCCCTTTCAGGGCCTTTAAACCTTGTGATTGAGTAATAGCAATATTACCAAAACTTGCTTTGCCTTTAGTGAGTTCTGTATATATAGCTTCAGCTTTTTCACTTGATTTTTTAATATCATCAGAAGAGGCGTTATCAGGTGTTGCAACCAGAATATGTGCCAAATGATATTTTTTATTAGTTTTGCCTTCTGCCGATGACAGGTAATTACGTATATCCTGGTCAGTGACCTGTATTTTGTGTAATACACCTATCTGCTGAATGCGTGCAATCAACATTTCCCTATAAATTTTTTCACGAAAATCACTGTAAGTTAACCCCTCAGATGCTAACGATTCCTTAAATTTACTAATTGACATTTTATTTCTTGCAGCAATACTTTCTATCGCATGATTCAACTCAATATCACTAATTCTAATACCTTGCTTTTTGGCCAGTTGAATTTGCAGGTCTTCCACAACAATAAGATCTAAAACCTGCTTTTTTAACAAGTCTTCAGTCGGTAGTTTGAAATGCCTCTGCTCAATTTGTTTTTCAACCTGCTTGAGACGATTGTTTAATTCACTTTGCATAATAACGTCATCGTTTACCACAGCAACGACTTGATCCAAAGGCTCTTCTTTTGCGGTTGCAACAGTACTCAGAAGCGAAACAGACAGAAAGAAACCTGCAAGTAAAGCTCTGCAGAAAGTACTACAGGACAGTTTGGATGAAGCAAATATTGCCCACGATATTTTAAATAGTGTCACTTTTTTATTCATTGTCTGGTTGGTATCCATTAATATCTTTAAGGTATTCGTCAACATTATCACCCATAACGCTACCTAGTCCCTTAAGAACAAATTGCAAAAACAAGCCATGTTTTAGTTTTGCTGTTTCAACATGCTGAGTCGGATCTATATACGAACGATACACCAAGCGTATTTTGTAACTACAAGTATCTTTTTGCAGACCAAACATTTGTATTAAATTTCGACTATTAGCAATATCGTAAGACCATAACCCCATGGCTTTCCAGGAAAAACTTACAGGCACAACAAAAGAAGCCTCAATGGCATTCAGGTCACCATTAGCATAACGGGCTGGTGATGTGGCATTACCATCAGAAAGATAGACCAATCTATCTGGTTGACTCAAATATCTGTACCCAAAGTTAAACAATCTGCCATTTTGAGACGCCCAGTTAAGACCAAAATAATACTGATCAGTGAAATGGTTGCGTGTATTATAAACAAAGTCTTGTTGCAGGAACCAATGTTTATCTATATTCCATATAAACTGTGAAGCTAATGGTGATACTGGTGACTTGTAATCATCTAGCAATCTATTTCTGGCCTGAACTGCATTGCTGTCATTAATATTATCTGTTTGGATAAGACTGGGATCAAGTAGCACGCGACGACGATTGAAATAAACAATTTGACCAATGCCAAAGCGCATTTTTTCTATCCCTTGCTTATCGAGAATACGGCTGGTTATACCAAGCGCTACATGGTTGGTATCACCAATTCGATCGAATCCATTAAAACGATCTATCTGCCAAAGGCTATTGTAAGTAAAACTATCACCAGCTGTATCAAAATCGGGATTTTTGTCCTGGTTTTTTACATAAGGGGTATAAACATATTTAATTTGTGGTTCAAGAGTTTGTTTATAAAGTATTTTATTGAATGTCAACTGACGATCAAAATACAACCCTCCACCGGTGTAAAAGGAAAAAGCCCCCATCGAAGGATGATTAGTTAGTGTTGGATTCTTTGCCAAGTTAAGATTATCCAGATTATATAACACACCCCGATACTCAGTACCTGTTTCCCAAAAACCATACGTTTGTTCCAAACGATAACTTAGATTGTCTTTTGTATGAAAACGAGAGCCTTGCGCATTATTAATACCCGTGCCTGAACCGTAAATATAACGATAAATATTTTTGCTGGCATCAACAGGTTCAGTACCTTGGAACATCCAGTCATTTGCCCGGTTAAAGTCAGTGTAACCAACCAGATAACTGGTATTCAGGCGTGGATTGATTTGCCAGTTGCCTGCAAGTGTGATTTCAGGCATACGATTGTATGGGTCATTACTATCGAGAGTCATGTTTTGATACTCTGTCGCCTGAGCGCTTAATATCCACGGATGGTCCGATGTTTGTGCACCTCGATATTCTGACTGTAAACTTCTGACCAATGGGCCGTAACCAGAATCATTCCAGTCGTTTTGTCCAAAGTCTTTTAAGAAGTTTTTGTCGCTCGCTTTAGCGTAATCGACACCAACATTCCAGTTTTTCGTTAATTGCTGATGATGTTTCCAGTAGTAAAACCAGCGAGACCTATTAAAATACGGGTTGTCCGTTTTATGTGCATCTTTTTGTGCAAGAACTGTGGCTCCTAATGCTCCTGAATAACCTGGTTGCAGGTAGCGAAACTGATTACTAAGCAAAAAACCACGGTTACTTGTATGCCTTGGCACAAGTGTGTCGTCAAAATTGGGTGCAATATTAAAATATAACGGTTGAGTATAATCAAAACCATTACTATCTGAAAAAACAAATGCAGGGTAAAGTAGTCCCGTTTTTCTTCGATTATCAATAGGAAAAGACGCATAAGGGGTGTATAGCACTGGAAAACCGGCTAAATGTAATACAGCATTACTTGCACTACCCCAACCTTTATTAGGATTCAATGTCATTTTATCTGCGCTGAATAACCATGCATTGCTGTTTGGAGGAGCACTTGTATATGTGGCTTCTTTTAATTTTATTTTTCCGTCGGGTAATTTTTCTGCATCGCGTGCACTGCCCCGAAGATGCTGCTTTTGAAGAACATACTCTGCATGGTCCACTTTCACGTAGTTTGATTTTGTGTTAACTGTACCATTCTGTGCAACAATAAGCATGCCAGGCTGACGAATAACAACATCTCCTATAAAAGTCGCTGTGTTGTTATTCTGATCCAAGTGCGCCACCTGACTTGTAATAAAGCGATTCCCTTGCACGATCTGAACATTACCTTTTAACTCACCATTTCCTTGTGTCTGATAATTGTACTTTTTTGCATCTGCTTTAATAGAGGCTTTATCAGCATTACCTTTAAAATATTTACCAGGCCAGTCTGGTTCAAGATAGTTACCCTGACACAACAATGTTTGCTTATTCTGCAAAAAATCCGAGGGCAACTTATCGATAGAAGCCCAATCTAAACTGGTTGCAGGGGATGGCAGTGTTGGTGATTGTTGCGAATGATCGTTATCGTGATTGCCACTTTTTATTGTTTTAGTCGATGCGGGCGTAATAACCGTTGCGTTAAATACTGATCCCAAAGAGCGATTGAAAACATTACAAACCCACCCTCCATTAGCTCCCGACTGACAGCTCCATTCTTTTTTTACATTACCATGGCTGGTTATGGTAGCATTTGCATAAGTAAACTCAGGCAGTACTAGCACACTCATAAACAGACCTGATGATATAAACAAAGGCAATCGGCTTTTGAGAATTAAACGTCTCATTTAATATAAATTCCGTCTACTGACTCATTAAATCACTGCTGGGTAAATTCTATCATAAAACCACAATAATCATTATTTTATTAAACCTGTCGCTAATCATTAGTTATGACTTAGTTCAAAAAACAGAGCATCGCAACTTAACTTGTTCAAATTCAGGTAAGGAATACAAAAACCTACTTCTAACTTTTTATTGCGCTAGTTTCTGATCTCGCTGTAAGTGTTGAAGCTCCAAGAAATAGCTGACAGGAAACTATAAAAGCATGCTTATAATAGTAGTTAGAAACAGGTTTTGGTATAAGAAGGGAGCTTTCGTAAACTGCCTTCATAAAATCTTTGATTAGATGATATCTGAATACAGTATGTTGTGACTACAAATACGTTTTGACTACAAATATTTTCTGAGCAATTAACGCAGTTTCTTTGAACAATCCAGCCCTAACAAGGCCAATGCCACATATAATCAGCTGGACAGCATCATCTGGCAAGAAAATTTACAAAGGCAAAAGAAATTTAAATTAATTTTAAATTCCTAACGCTACTTTGAACATGATATTTTTATGGTGACCAACCAATTTTCTTCAATAGTTTCCCACTGAAAGTGAGCTTTATAAAAATACTATAATAAAACTTTTTTTCAATCATAATTGTGTATGCCTAACATTTTCATATAAATTGTTTTCAATTTCCGAATCTGGTGACATTTTACCAAAGATAAGAGTGTCATCATTAGATGCACCACCTAGGGCAGGAATATTGCTTGGCACTTGGTAATGCTCTTCAACAGGCCCTGCAATCTGATCACCTTGCTTATACTCAGATTCCATAAACTGATAAGGAGAAGCAGCAGGCGATAGCCTTGGGCCCTCAGGAGGATGAGGCACTGGATCAGGGAATTTTCTTGGACGATATTGCACTACTTCATACTCATGATCAGTGGTTTCTGAACCAATCCCCGCAGTTTGCCTACCCGAATATATTTCATCATCGAAATCAATAGAAAATGAGCCATGTTGATTTTGCCCTTCTCTTTGTTCAAAAGAGAATTCTGACAGTTTAATTGATCTGTTGCCGAGATTACCGGTTTCCAAACCACCCTCACCTCTAGACCTTGCGGTTGTTCTTTGCATTTTTCCTCTAAAAGCTTCGGTACTCATTCCTGCTCCCACTCCGGTAACCAAAGATGTGACCATCAAAAGCATAGAGAGATAACCTAAAGTTTCCTGAGCCTTTTTCCATCCGGCACCATTCGCAAGGCTGGGATTCGTCAATACTGATGCATCCATACCGTAGATGGAACTATATAACACTTTTTCCGAAACTCCACTAATACCAGAAGTAATAACCAATGCCCCAGACACTCTATTAAGACCATTGACTATACCCATAACACCCAGCACAGAAGTTGTCACACCCTGAAAAATCCCGGTTATTCCGTCAGATATTCCGAATGCAATATTCATTCGCTCTAGTCCCCAGTTATCCGGATGTGCTGTTGCTGCAATCTGCAATGAACCAGATATTGCAGTAGTTGAGCTACAGATAAGAGATACTGCCATGGAAATTCCCATCTCACCAGCAACTGTTGAGAGCACCGGTAATAATACCGCAGTGGACGCCGCCATAGCAATACTTAACGCCCCCAGGGTATAAGCCAGCCATTTTGGCAAATGCCCTGAAGGATCTGTGTTCATAATGGGATTATTATCACCAAAGCCATAGCCATCGATTTTTTTAAATGGGCTGAAACTATCGTGGCTCATAAAGTGCCGGCTGACCGGATTATATGCCCGATAACCACCACCAAGGAACTGATACCCCGTAGCAGGGTCTGTCATCTGATTATCAAAGCCTGATTGATGATGTTGCCACCAAAGAGATTTAGCATCCACATTTAACTTTGCCGGCAAAGCCTGAGTAGTATTACTTAAACAGTCATAATCCATTCCATAAGGGCTATAGACATGATTACTTATCTGCTTTCCACTCTGATCAAATGTATCAATTACATCTCCCTTATAATCGTGCAAATACCACTTGGCAATTACGCCATCCTCACTACGGGCTATACCCCCAATCTCCACGCTAATATGAGACTGACCTTTACTGTCTTTTTGGAATTGTGAGATAACGGTATTACCACGATATAACATGTAAAGAGGGTTCTGTAATGGTTGCCCTTTATTAGTAAAAGGTTGTTCGGCAATTTGATGACCTAGACTATCATAGGTGTAAATGGTATGCACCAGAGTGTGGCTATTAGTAAAGCCATCCTCCTGTCCAAAGGCATTATAGTGCAAGGTATTACCATCAACATCTTTAATAACTCGGCCTAACTTATCATAGGTAATTACCTTGGGAGCTTCACTTACTCCAGAGCTTGTCCACTGACGACTAAAGGTTAGCATTTGATGTGGATCATAATGGTCCGCGGCTATCGGATCATTCGTTGCTGTGGCATAAGTATAGCGAGTAATTTTGGTGGTTTTACTTCCGCCTTTGGCTAATTGTTCTGTCACACTACTGATATTTTTCCATTTATCAAAGGAATAAAGTTGCGACAAGATAACTGGTGGTTTTGTCTCAGTACTTCCTGCCAAATCAGTATCTCTTGGGCATAGCGGGCTGGGCTTTCCTGGTTGTCCAGTAACATTACATGCCATTTTTGTAAGACTATTTGTGTTTTTATCGTAACTATAGGTCTGCGTAGAACTACCCCTGCTTTCGTTTTTTGTCAGGGTGATAATGTTTCCAGTTTGAATATCATATGTATAGACCAGCTGTTGCAATATTACATTAGCTCGCTGGTCTGTCGTTTTACTCAATTGTCCCAGACTATCGTACGCAAGTGTTCGGGTAATACCAATGCCATTAGTTATCTGTACTGGCCTGTTGAAATATGAATCATAGGTGGTTGCCTCTAACAGGGAAGCATCTTTTTTCCCTGGTAAAATCACATATTTTTTTAATACTCGCCCCAATAAATCATGCTGTACAATAAACGTATTACCCTCCATATCCGTCAATCGTACAGGCTGATTATACCGATTATAGGTGATGGTTTGCATGCCTCCAGGATAGCTAATACCAACTGGTGATTTAAAGAAAACAGGTGCGCTACGAGAAATTTTAACAAGCCTTGCATTGCTTTTGTCATAAGAATAATGCAAGTGACTTATATTATCCTCGCGATCTGTCAAATGCCAGGTAACAGGGTCATAAATATACTTCACATAAAGCTGTCCATCAATGGCCACTCCAGTTTGCCCATAACTGTTCCAAGTATAAGTAAATACATGACCTTTCTGAGCATCTTTAGTTGCTGGAGTTGTCATGCTAAGCTCTCTGCCATCAGCATCATAGGTATAGGTTATCCGGTTACCGTGCTCATCTTCCTGCCAGGCTAAATTTCCTTCACTATCATAACCTCGCTCTCCCAAGGTATGACAAATATGGCTACCTGACGGCTGTACACACCGAGCAATCTTTTTACCCATTAGATTAAACGTATCATGAATAATACTGCCATCAGGAGTGATAGTGGCAACCAAATTGCTATGTTGCCATTCCCAATAAGTGGTAGCTCCATCAGGTTGAGTCTGAGAAATAAGATGACCATTACCATCATAAGAAGAAGTTATTTGGTTAAGCCATGCTTTAGCTCCAATTACTGCATTTATAAAGCCTATTAGCCCATTTTTTCCAGCTAGGGGCAAAAGACCATAACTATCGGTAGTCTGTAACGAAGAGGCTGGCTTAAGTTGTTGTTCCAGTGCTCGCAAATACTGTTGCAAGGTTGAGTTGTAAACGGGTTTATTCTTTAACATTTCACTTGGGTTCAGCGCAAACTTATATTCTTCAACAGGCTTACCCAATGTATTAGATTGTACCACCGTTAATACCGGACCCAGTTTTTCACTCCGATCCTTCTGACTTGTTGCTACTTGGTAGCTCATTGACCACATTTTTGGGTCATTACGCACCAGAATCTTAATCATACCATCTGGTGTTTGTTGCCATATTGGTCTGTTTAGAGCGTCATAACCATAGCGTGTTGTTAATCCAATTTTTTTTCCTGATTTTCCGTCTTCAGAGTCAGTGGCATGATATACCGTTTTAGTGGCAAGTTTGCCTGCACTGGTGTAAGAGCTTTCACTATCCGGAATCCAGTTAGATAACCCTTCCATGCTACAATTGGTTTGATTTTTAAATCGATGCCAAGTTGAAAGTACTTGCCTGTTATCGCCCTGACCGCTATAGACAATTTTTTGTTGATTTCCATCTGGAGTTGTTTTTACTACCGCCTGTTCTTGTGCCGTAAGAATATAGGTCCAAGTAACGGTTTGTGGCTTACCTCCACTGGTCGGAGTAATAATTTCTCTAACCGGTCGATTCCATATATCGTAGACCCATTCTTCGTGAACAGTTTGCATAGTATCATCATGAGCCAATTTAACCCCGGTAACTAAAGAATACGTTGTTGTACCAAGCGATAACCCATCATCACCATTTCCGATAATACCATTACTAGATCCTTTGAGTAATTTCATTGCACCCTTAACGTCTGACAATGAAGTATTGGGAGCAATTGACATCGTCGTGGCCTGAGTATGTTTTTTCAGGTCCTGCTGACGATTAATATCAATAGTTACTTTTTCAATAGCTTGGTTTTCTGATAGAGGCATAGTTACCAGATGCAACAATTTATTATGTACGTGATAAATTGGAGTATCTTCCGCTCTACGGGTTATTGTTAACTGTTTTAATTGGCCATATGATGAAGTGCTCTGCTCGTCGTTATAATGATAATCTGTTTGGGTTGTAATTTCTTGCTGAGATAGTTCTGGCAATTTTTCACCTGGATTGAATCCAACTACCGCATCCAATGATAAAGTACCCACAGTTTTTGTTTTAACCTGCCACTGACCAGCTAAGTGTGAAGTATCTACATCAAGATTAATTTTGTTTTTTTGAGCTTCAATCACCTGTTGTTCCAATAGATGCTGATAAGTAAGAAGCTTTTTTTTATAAAGTTGTGACACTGGTATGCTTTTATAGTCGTAAACTGTCTCAACCACAGAAGAAGGCTCTGTATTAGTGAAATTTTTATAAGATGAACTACCCATAGGAGTATGCTGGGCAGGTAACTTCATTACTTTTTCCGGAAGGTTTTCCTGAGGCCAGTTCGGGTCCATAGCTGGGCAGTGCAAATCACCTTGCGGTGGACAATACTGAGTAAATATCTGTCGACCCCAAGCATCTTCCTGCCAAATCACCCGACCGTTATTATCATATTGCTTTTGCTGAACTACTGTCGTAGGACTAACTGCCTCATCTCCACCATTTGAGGTTAGAGAATACAGAGTTTTTATAGTTTTATTTGGCAGTGAGTAAGTGGAAGGTAACTGGGTAAAGCTGGTTCCCTGCCATGCAGAATAGTTCATGGTACTTTGTGCAATTACAGCACGATGAAGATCACTTTTCTGGGTAATGGTTAAAGGTAAATGATATTTGTTATATACCGTACTGGTGGTGGTAAACCCGTTGTCCTGTTTAACAGTATAAGTATAAGAGTCAGCCCGGTCTAACAGGTTGTCTTTACCTGGTTCAGAACTAACACCGGCCTGATAGCCGGTGTAGTTATGCAGGTCATTTGCATTGGCACTGTATTGATAAGATACACTCTTGACTGGTATGGCCTTTTTGTCTGCTGTTGGTGGAGTGATAATTTGTTTGGTAACCACTGGAATATGCGTATTACTTAATCCGGTAGGTAGCCCCTGTGATTGCTGAGTAGTATCACCAGACTCCTGATCATACAAAAAAGTTTCCATCTTACCACTCGGTTCTGTTACCTGGTGTAATAACCAAGGTCTGCTACTTTGAGTATCATAACCAAACTCCACATTGGCCGTATTGTTACCATTACTTATTCCTTTACTGGAAAGTGAGGGCAATGAAACGGATTTCACTATAGGTTCCCCATCAACCTGAGTAGTGTGCACCACCAAAGATTGCTCTGCATGCACTGTGATATCTCCGCCCTCGTAAGTCAGCCATATACCATCTTTAGCACAGGCATTTTTTACTCCATTTACTTGCGAAGAAGTGAGAGTATGCGCACAGATATAAATTAAATGTCGACTAATATCAGTAGGCCCGTTACGATCATAATAAAACCATATCCGTTTACCATCGCGATTTTCCTCCCAGTCTTCATATCCATTAAGCAGATGTTCCCTAGCACCTGTTGCTGTAGCAATGATCCAGTCACCAGGTTCACCGGTGATATGCACATCATTCAGTTTATGATACATAGGGTGCCAAAATTTCTGTCCTGACTCATTACGGTCACTTTCCATGGTCATACTATGACCGTCACCAGTATTAATACTGGTAGTTTCATGACCTGCTACCTCAGAGGAAGAAGGATATTCAGTACCCACATTAAAACTCCAGTGAGGACCAAGATCCAGAGGATCCGAGCCAAGAGCAGAAGAACCGCTACTATAAGAAAGAAGAAGGTTTCGTTTGCTCTGTCCCTGATCATACAACACACTACCCACCGGCATAGAAAAAGACGCTTTACCAGTACGCGAATCGACAGTAGCATTTATTGATCCATGAAAATTATTGGCATTAGAAGGCATTGCACTTTGACCATTAGCCAACACTGGAAGCTTAGTCAATGGAGAAACAGTAAATTTTGAAGGTACAGGTAATTTATAAGCCTGCCAGGTTTTGACCTGTGAAGCGGTTGATGAAGATAACTTTTCCGTTTGATGAGCAACAGTATTCGCAAATACTCGTATATTATCAACGGCCCAAGCCATCTGTTCAAAGGGTAATAAAAGTGTAATAAAAACAAGCAGGTAACGAATTATGTTAATAAGAGAAAAATGGGAAGTACGGTAAGACAAACACATAATAAGTTATCAGCCTCTTTTGATTGTATATCATCATAGATAACGGCACACTAAATCACTTACAACGACAGAAAAATATCATTCCATTAAACTCTATTATGATTATAATTAAAGGTATTTTATAAAATGCCTCGTAAATTAAAATATATGCTAGAGAATAAAAGGCTAATACATTGCTTGTCTTCTATTGCTTACTAAATATATTATTTTCAATTACAGTAACCGTATAAACTATGATTTAGTGATTACCTAAGTTGAGATTACTGTATAAAATGGTAGCTACAGATGAAATAAAAAAAAATAAGGAGGAATAACATTTAATCAATTAAAAAAATTTTTTTTTAAAAGTCAGCAGCTCTTTTTACTCTGTTTTAAATATTAATACTAATAATGCACCTATATACTTGGGTTCAACGTAACTACACTGTAATCAAACCAGTATAGTGAATATTTAATGAGGGCTTTTTCTCTTCATATGTGTAGGCGACTAGCTCGCTAATTAAATTCACCTTAAAATTAGCGGTTATACGATGACATGAATGTTCAATCTGGTAGGAAATAATGTGCTTTTTGCATTCAGACTTCAGTAAAAACTAATCAAATCCCAGTTCAAAGGCCTAGCAAAAGTCATCGACATCACAGACAATATGAGTAAGCATAGTGACTTCCATGTTTTTTATTATTGTCAGAAGCCGTATCACCCATGGAAGTCTATGCTTTTTAAAGATTTTTTACGTCGAACTCAGGTTACAATAGCCAAGCACTTTACAAAAAACGAGTATGATAGTTTTATGTAAGACGGTGAAATATAAGTCAGACTCTATTTTGCTTCTTCAATCCATTCAGCCTGAATTGCTTCAAGAATCTTTTCACCGCAACGTTCTGGCATATCATCAAAGCCATCCAGGTTAAGCACCCAGTTACGAAGGTCAACAAAATTTATATGTTGTGGATCAACATCAGGGTACATCTCAGCAAGCTCTATAGCAATATCATAAATATCTGTCCATTTCATAATAATAATCTATCTATTTTCAGAAACCTGGTTAATGGTGTATTTAGGAATTTCAACCGTTAAATCTTCTTCGCCTACTATTGCTTGACAGCTTAACCTTGAAGAATGCGTCAAGCCCCAAGCCTTGTCTAACAGGTCGTCTTCTAGTTCATCAGACTCTTCAAGTGACTCAAACCCTTTAGTAATAATTACATGGCAGGTAGTACAGGCACATGATTTTTCGCAAGCATGTTCTATTTCAATTCCGTTGTTTAATGCTGCGTCTAATACACTAATGCCTGGGTCGGTCTCAATAATTTTACCTTCAGGACAAATCTCTTCATTAGGAACAAATGTTATTTTCGTTTTACCTACCATTTACCATTACTCCTTAAACTCATCAATGGAATGGCCTGAAAGCATATCATGAACACCTGCATTCATACGCTTTGCTGCAAAATTTTCCGACAATTGGTTAAGTTTTTCTAACATAATTTTTAACACTAATACATCAGTTTCCGTCTTTTTAAGCACTGATAATGCTCGCATTGTTTCTTTTATTTCTTCATGCTCTTGCACTGAAAGATGTCTGTTTCCGTCCTTATTAAGCGCAGAAGATAGCGCCTCAAGTAAACGATCCGCTTCTACTCTTAACTCGATTAACAAACGGTTTTCTTTGTCGCTGACAGCTTCTGCATAAGAGTCCTCCAACATTTGTCGTATCTGCTCATCATTTAAGCCATAAGAAGGTTTAACTTCTACTCTTGCAGAAACTCCACTACTTAATTCTTTAGCGCTAACATTTAACAACCCGTCAGCATCTACCTGAAATGTAACACGAATTTTTGCCATGCCTGCCGGCATGGCCGGAATACCTTTTAATGTAAACTTTGCCAAAGAACGATTATCTTTAATCAACTCCCGTTCACCTTGCAATACCTGAATAACCATACCCGTCTGACCATCTTTATGAGTGGTAAAATCTTGCGCTTTTGCCAGAGGAATTGTGGCATTTCGGTGAATGATTTTTTCCATCAACCCCCCCATGGTTTCTATACCTAATGACAGAGGCACCACATCCAGCAATAATAAAGTATCATCTTTTCCGTTTCCGGCCAGCGCATTTGCCTGAATAGCAGCACCAATAGCAACTACTTTGTCGGGGTCAAGCGATGTGCGAGGTGGTTTTTGAAAAAAACTTTCAACTCTCTGGCGAACATACCCCATTCTTGAGGAGCCACCCACCATTACCACTTCATCAATGACTTCAGGTGTTACACCTGCATCTCTTAATGCACGATGGCAGGATTTAATGGTTTTTGATACCAACGGTTCAACTAACTCTTCCAGCTTTTTACGACTTAGTTCAACAGTTAAATTATTCCAGACAATAAGGGTTCTTTCTTTCCTTGTCAGTGTTTCTTTTGCTTGTTTAGATAAAATAATCAATTCTCTTAATAAACCAAGCGACAGGATGTTAGCATCTATTTTATTTTTCTCAAGCACCCATTCTGTAATAGAATAATCAATATCATCACCTCCGAGAGCTGAATCACCTCCGGTTGCCAACACTTTAAATACACCCTGATGAAGATGAAGCACAGAAATATCAAAGGTACCTCCACCTAAATCATATACGGCTATTAATTGATCTTCAGTGCTTTGATCTAGCCCATAAGCTACCGCTGCCGCTGTTGGCTCACTGAGAAGTCTGAGAAGATTAATATCCGCAACGATTGCTGCATCTTTAGTCGCCTGACGCTGTGCATCATCAAAATAGGCAGGCACAGTAATAACAGCACCCGAAAGCTCGCCATCCAGCACATCTTCTGCTCGACCTTTAAGCACTTTCAGTATTTCAGCAGAAACTTCAACTGGACTAACATTACCTTGCCGTGTCTCAATCATTGGCATACTTCCATAACCTCCGAGTTGAATACGATAAGGCAAGACGCCAGCTAAACGCTTTATGTCCTCCACTCCCCGACCAATCAAGCGCTTAGCCGAACTAATAGTGTTATGTGCATCCGTCACCGCCATAAGCTTGGCTCGTTTACCGACGATAGTGTCATTTTTTCTGTAATTAACCACTGAAGGCAACAAGTAATCGCCATCTTTATCAATCAAAGTTTCAATAGTATTACCAAGGGATGCCGCCACCAAAGAATTGCTTGTTCCAAGGTCTATCCCCACTACTATTTTACGCTGATGAGGATGTGGGCTTTTTCCAGGTTCGGATATCTGCAGTAGTGCCATAAAATTCTCTGAATAATTCTGTAAAACTCAAAAGCCCATTAACCGGTCTTGTACTTCGAGCACTTCTTTTTGAAACTTGTGTAGAAAGTGCATTTTTTGCACCACGACAACCGCTCTCTCTACATCATTTTTATCTTGGCTATTGACTAACGGAATAAACGTAGCTTGCAAGAGAGATATCTTTTTATTTACCTGCTTTAACAGTGAATTCAACTCTTTCTCTGGCAACTCGCTGGTAGTAAACTCAGACAAAGTTTCCCGCAACATCATCTGCTCCATCAAAAAGTCTCTATCTGCAATAGTGGTTGAATCAAAATCGGTATTTTCACCTTTCAAAGTAAGCAAATATTGTGCGCGTTTTAACGGCGATTTTAATGTTTCATAGGCTTCATTAACAAACACTGTGGATTTTATAGCAAGCAATTGCTCTTTGTCATCATTGGCAAAACGATCCGGATGAATGGTTTGCTGAAATTTAAGATAAGCACTTTCAAGTACAGATAAAGAAAGATTGTAGTCTTGAGGAAGTCCAAATAATTCGAAGAAGTTTTGGTTCATATTTACCACTGTGCGGTCAGACATGAAAACTCTCTCCGCATCCGCACTCGTCCGACACATTCGGATTATTAAAGGTAAACCCTTCATTTAAACCTTCTTTAACATAATCAAGTTCGGTACCATCCAAGTAAACCATGCTTTTAGGGTCTACATAAACCGACTGACCATGACTTTCAAACTCTTGATCACTTATTTCAGGCTGATCAACAAACTCCAGAAGATAAGCCATACCTGAACAACCACTGGTTCTTACGCCAAGACGAATACCCAAACCGCCCCCCCTGCTCTCTAATTGCAAGAGAACATGTTTTGCAGCAGCTTCAGTCATTGTTACAGACATACCCCCCCCTCAAAATAAACATTTTTGTAATAGCTATTCACTACAATCCTTACTTTGACCCGATTGTTTTTGACGATAATCCTCAACAGCTGCTTTGATTGCATCTTCAGCAAGTACTGAACAATGAATTTTAACCGGAGGTAGATTCAGCTCTTGCACAATATCACTGTTTTTAATTTCCATGGCTTCATCAACAGATCTGTTTTTCATCCACTCTGTCGCCAAAGAACTTGAGGCAATAGCAGATCCACAGCCATAAGTTTTAAACTTTGCATCTTCAATGACACCATTATCATTAACGCGAATTTGCAGGCGCATAACATCACCACATGCCGGAGCACCTACCATACCGGTACCTACATTTGTATCCTGATCGTTCATTTTGCCTACATTACGAGGGTTTTCGTAATGATCTATTACTTTTTCACTGTATGCCATTTTATTATCCTCCAGCCAAGCTAACATGTTAGCTCAATATGGTTAATCTAGTGAGCAACCCACTCCACTGAATCTAAATTAACACCATCTTTATACATATCCCACAAGGGAGAAAGTTCCCGCAACTTGTCTACAGCTTCACACACCTTATCTCCGGCATAATCAATTTCTTTCTGAGTAGTAAAGCGCCCTACACTAAAACGCAAAGAACTATGAGCTAACTCATCATTACGCCCAAGCGCACGCAATACGTAAGAAGGCTCAAGGCTTGCAGAAGTGCAGGCAGACCCTGATGACAAAGCAAGATCTTTCAACGCCATTAATAATGACTCACCTTCTACAAAGTTAAAGCTCACATTTAAAATACCTGAAACATGCCGATCTAATGTGCCATTCACGTAAACTTCTTCAATATTTTTAAAGCGATCCCACAAGCGATTTCTCAGTGCAAGAATCCGCTGATTATCATCACTCATTTCCTTTTTCGCAACTCTAAACGCTTCTCCCATGCCTACCAGTTGATGCGTTGGCAATGTACCGGAACGCATCCCTCGCTCATGACCACCTCCATGAATCAGTGCTTCAAGCCTGACGCGAGGCTTTCGACGCACATACAAAGCACCTACACCTTTAGGTCCGTATATTTTATGAGCGCAGACAGAAAGCAAATCGACTTTCATCACCCCCATATCAATAGGAATCTTACCTGCACTTTGAGCTGCATCTACATGAAACAGAACTTTATGCGCTCGTGTAATCTCACCAATTGCCGTAATATCAGTAACAGTACCAATTTCATTATTTACGTGCATAAGAGATACTAGGATCGTATCATCCCTGAGAGCATCTTCTACATGTTTTGGCGTAATGATGCCATCTTCATCAGGTGACAGGTATGTTATTTCAAATCCTTCACGCTCAAGCTGTCTGCAAGTATCAAGTACAGCTTTGTGTTCAATTTTAGATGTAATAATATGGCGGCCTTTATCTTTATAAAAATGAGCCACACCTTTAATGGCAAGATTATCAGACTCTGTAGCACCAGAGGTCCACACAATTTCCCGCGGATCAGCATTCAACAAAGCAGCCACATTATCTCTGGCTTCTTCGACAGCTTCCTCAGCCTTCCAACCAAAAACATGCGAGCGCGATGCTGGGTTACCATAGATTCCATCTTCTGATAAATATTGCACCATTTTATCCACAACCCTTTTATCTACAGGGGTTGTCGCTGCGTAATCTAAATAAACAGGCAATCTCATAATACCTAAGTCTCCAGAGTATTTATCGTAATCTTGCATATACTTCAGACGAGAAGCTTAATCTATCAATCTATATAACAACTTCACGCTTTAAAGCCAACACCTCTTTGCTTTCTGCATGTATAAAGCGTTGTATCTCATTCTGACGTAATGCAATCTGTTTAATATCTCTGCGTCTCATCAAACCCGCCAAGCTGATATTACTCAAAAAATCGTGGATTTGAGCACTTAAATCAGACCATAAATGGTGCGTCAGGCATTTTTCTCCACGTTGACAGTTTCCGGCTCCATGACAACGCGTAATATCAACACTTTCATTAACAGCATCAACAACCTCAGATATATAAATGTTTTCGCAATCCCTGCTTAGAAAGTAACCTCCACCTGGACCTCTTACGCTTAGCACTAAACCTGCCCGCTTAAGCTTTGCAAAAAGTTGCTCAAGGTACGAAAGTGAAATTTCCTGACGCTCAGAAATATCTGCCAGTACAACTGGTTTTTCGTTGGAGTGCATGGCTAAATCGAGAATAGCAGTTACTGCATATCGTCCTTTAGTTGTAAGGCGCATAGTTATCTTATCCCCATATAATAAATATAGTTGCAAGGGTATTCATTATGCAATAACCAACTATTTTAATCAATAATTTTACTGTATTCAAAAAAAAAAATTTTCAACAGTAGCATCCGCTGAAAATTTGTATTTCTCAGATGAATCACTCTGAAAAAAAGGCCACAAAAAAAACTATGCTACTTGGCCTGCAACTACTTCATATTCTGCAACACAAGACAAAGCCCATAACAGAAGGAGCGCACTCAGATATAGAAAGTAATCAGGAAATATCCATTGATACCAGTCAAAACCTTTCCTCCGGCATAATCTAGTGTGGCTAAGTGTTGTTGAATACAATAAAGAATATGGTTTAATCTGTGTTTTTCAACGCCTTATACCAAAACCTGTTTCTATACACAAACCAGATACGAGCAAACATTAATGTTACAAGGCTACAGTTCTAAAAAGTCCGGAAGATAGTTGATCATATCAAGGTGGTTCTTTTGGCCGATAGTAGCTGGAGTCCTGTCAGATTGCGCATGCACTATTTATTGATGAGAATACCGTCTGCCGTCATCTTCGTGAGAATCAGTAACCGTAAAAACTCAGTAATGCTTCAGACTGCTGGAAAGTAGTTGGCACGAATAAAGCGATAAAAACAGGCGCTTCACGTACGCGGGTAAATCTGTTGGGAGCGATTAATCTGACTGACCTGACGCTGATCAGAATCAAAGGAAACAGTGTATACGTCATATTTGTTTTTAATGGAGTGCAAATAAAGTGAAAAAGTCCATTCCTCCGGAATAAATAATTACTCATTTGAGCTTACTTGTAACATCTGAGCACATAATAAACTTTGCAATATAAGCTGTAAAATTCAGCAATTATTATCTTCAAATATTGTATTCATATATAGCTACTAGGTAATTTATGAAAAATTTCACTCCAGCTATCATCACACATAAAACTCAGAAAACAATTATTCAGGTGTTGACACCTTTTTTAGCGTGTTATATGATTTGCGCATCTTCTGAATATGCCGACATAGCTCAGCTGGTAGAGCAACTGACTTGTAATCAGTAGGTCCCGAGTTCGACTCTTGGTGTCGGCACCATATCTTATATCACTGGCACATATTGCCAGCTAGCTAGTTTTTATAACCACTATTCTTTGATGATTAATTTAGGTGTATAAAGAAAAAAATATTTTTATTTTTGTGTGATACTATTGTCAATTGCAGTTAACATGCCACGCAAAATATTTATCTCAATGTTATCTGGTCGAGCCTTGCCATAAAGCCTGCGCAACTTTGCCATAATCTTTTCCATATTGGAATTTTCGAAAAAACCAACATTGTTTAATGTTTGTTGAAGATGAACATAAAAACTTTCTGCCTCACCCATAGTTGCCAAGGTTTGTTCTGATGGTTCGGGGACGAGCTGCTGACCTGTCTGTTGGAGAAATAATTTATGCAACTCATAAGCAAGTACCTGCACTGAAGCTCCCAAATTTAATGAACTATATGATTCAATAGACGGAATACATACCTGCTGGTGACATAACTGCAACTCTTTATTTAAAAGCCCGCGGTCTTCTCGTCCAAAGACCAACGCTACCTTGTGCCGACGAAATTCTTTCAAGACATCAGTCATACTGCTTTCCGGTGACTTTATAGGCAGGGAAACACCTCTGACTCTAGCACTTGCCCCCACAACGAATGCGCTATCTTCTAATGCCTGCTCTAATGTTTGGGTAATTGTCGAGTTACTCAAAATATCGTCGGCACCAGATGCCATAGCCGTTGCTTCATTAGAAGGAAATATGGAAGGATTTACAAGATATAATGAAGACAAACCCATAGTTTTCATAGCTCTAGCAACCGAACCAATATTACCTGGATGTTTTGTATTTACGAGCACTACTTTAATATTGTAGAAATCCATATTTAAATATGCCAACCAAAATTTGATTACTATACACATTTTAACAGTAAAGAGAAAATTGTTTCAGAGGATGCTTTATGCCAAAACCTTTTTCTAACTACGGTTATGAGAGTGCTTTTATGGTTTGCTGTTAAAACAATACTTCGAATAGTTTTTGACTCATTGTCTTTCATGAGTAACAAGAAGTTAAAAGCAAACTTTAGTATAAGGCAGTCAAATTATATCTGAACGCACACAATGCACCAAAAGATAAAAAAAGTATTTTGCGATTCACTCAGCAGGGTTTTTTATCGGTATAGTCTGTTGAAACTGTTTGTATGGAGTGTCTCAGTCCGCTCAGCGCCAGAAAAAACAGAGCTTCCATTTTCAACTGTAAGAGCATTGCGTAAACTGGCAATCGGACGGGCTTTAGGGTGTAAAAACTGAACAAGATCAGATGCTGAAGGACCTGATAGTGAATCTATAGCTGATAATCGATCGGAATAATAACCATCGACCAAAATATAGCTACTCAAACCTGAGCGTTGTAATTTTAAAATTTTTGCCCTAGAAAACTGTGGGTAACCCTGTTGTAAACGATGAAGGTAGGCGACATCATTACTGGCTGCCCACTGAATAACATAACCGCCCTGAGGCAGTGATGAAATATTATGCTGTACCTTTAAGGTTTCAGGCATATCGTTTATTTTCAAGGAACCTATGGCCTTGGGCCATGGGCTTAATGCTTGAAAAAGATGTTTCCACTGAGGAAGGCGAAGGCTGGATAATGCTACATGCACATCCTGATAAATACCATTAACCAACAAATACTGTAATTGACCATTCATTGTCAAAGTGATTATTTCGGCCATATGGAGCTGTGGATAACGTGATTTTAACTGTTCTAAATTCGCTCTGTTATTCGAGGCCCCCCATTGTATAGTAAAATTACTACTAGGATACTGCAATATTGAGGCTGTCGCAGGTGCTCTTGGGTTGCTTATAGTTTGTTGGTAGTGTGACTGAAAGTCTGATTTCTTTTCATTCCATCTCATGCTGGTCTCAGTGGTAGAGTGCTTTCTCTTTTGACTTGCTTCTTGCTGAGAAGCGTCAAATTCTTTAGCTTTATTCATAAGACGTAACGCGGAGCTAGTATGAATTTTTTCTTTCGGTTTATTCCGTTGCTGTTGATCCATATCATAATTATCTGACACCGGTTTAAATTTATCTGAAGGTGTCTGCATTCTATCGAGCATGTCTTGTGTGCTGAGAGCCTGAGTTTGAATAACTGGTATTTTCGATAAACTTTGAGAAGCAGATACCCTTTGGGGAGCAGACATCATCGGGGCTAAATGTTGTCCGAACGAATAATGATTTGAAGGTTGCACTGGCATCTGGCTTCGAGGTTTTTCATACGAAGGCAACTGTTCGATTAACGGTTTTTTCTGATAAGTTTGAGGTGAAGTCTGTGAAGCCGGATAAATTGGTGCTTGTGAAAGCTGATAAGCTTTCTGTTTAATTTGATTTAAATTACGTGTTCGAATAACTGGTACTTTAGGTAAACTTTGGGAATCAGACATCACTGGGGCTGAATGCTCCCTGAACGAATAATGATTTGAAGGTTGCACTGGCATCTGGCTTCGAGGTTTTTCATACGAAGGCAGCTGTTCGATTAACGGTTTTTTCTGATAAGTTTGAGGTGAAGTCTGTGAAGCCGGATAAATTGGTGCTTGTGAAAGCTGATAAGCTTTCTGTTTAATTTGATTTAAATTACGTGTTTGAATAACTGGTACTTTAGGTAAACTTTGGGAATCAGACATCACTGGGGCTGAATGCTCCCTGAACGAATAATGATTTGAAGGTTGCACTGGCATCTGGCTTCGAGGTTTTTCATACGAAGGCAACTGTTCGATTAACGGTTTTTTCTGATAAGTTTGAGGTGAAGTCTGTGAAGCCGGATAAATTGGTGCTTGTGAAAGCTGATAAGCTTTCTGTTTAATTTGATTTAAATTACGTGTTTGAATAACTGGTACTTTAGGTAAACTTTGGGAATCAGACATCACTGGGGCTGAATGCTCCCTGAACGAATAATGATTTGAAGGTTGCACTGGCATCTGGCTTCGAGGTTTTTCATACGAAGGCAACTGTTCGATTAACGGTTTTTTCTGATAAGTTTGAGGTGAAGTCTGTGAAGCCGGATAAATTGGTGCTTGTGAATATTGATCCTTGGATTTATTGCTATTATCAACCATTGAATAAACAGGCGATGATGCTTGTGAAAGCTGATAAGCTTTCCGTTTAATTTGATTTAAATTATGTTCAGCAGCTGAATAACCCATCATTTGTTCAGCCATTAATAGCTGAGCTATCTGTTGTCTCGCTGGTTTTTTCCCAAGTCGGTTATTGTGTGTAACTGGTTTTACAGCTACGGACCTTTCAGGTAATACCAAAATCTGTTGACTGGAAGTCTTTGAGATTGCTTTTGAAGCTAGATTATTTGGTTTGCTGGTCGAAAATCCATTTCTTAGCAGATTACCAAGAGTATTGGTTTTGATTTTATCCTCTTTATCAAAGATTTTATCGTCTTTTTTTACGATTTTACCCACATATTCTGACTTACCCTTACCTTCTTTGGCCATTTTATCTATGTGTAATGCCTGTATGTTTTGATTATCATTTTTGCGAACTGGTTCAGACTCAAATACCACAATCTCTGACTTGTGCATACTCTCTGACTTAGTACTAATACCTTGCTCTAATAAAGCAATTTGCTGAGCAATAGACAAAACCGCTGATTGCTCATCATTGTTGGCTTTAGCTACTTGCTCTGTTTGTACTACTGTTTGTTCAGGTATAGAACTTACCGGTAATTTAGTTATGTCACTTTCTCTATCTTCTATTATTGTGCTTGCTGAGGGTACGACTGCGACAGCTGGTGATTCAGCAGACTTCAGCGCCTGAACCTGAGTAGTAATAAGATTTTTCAATACTTTATTGTTTTGAGATGTTTGGTTGCTGAGTAATGCAAGATTCTCAACCAATAACTTTATTTCATGTCGAATAAATTCAAGATCTTGCTCTGAAGTTTTGTCCTGACTCACAATCTTACGCTCTGAATGGGAGGCTTTTGCTAAATTGTTCGATTGCTGATAGTTTGTACTAGACTCTGCAGCTATTGGCAAACTTTCCAATGAATATTGGTATGCCGATTTTGGTGACATCTGGCATAACCAGTCATTATCATCTTCTGCAATGCACTGCCAATGACTAGTACTACTATTGTTTTCTGAGTATGAAGCCCGAGGTAAGGGATTCATCAATACATTACTTGCCGGAATATCAATAATAACGGGTTGAGTGGCTTGCTCAAGAGTAGCACTAAATTTGAGGTTTTTATCTACCTGACACTTCCATTCACTACCTGGGATTGCTTTACATTGCCAAGATGACGCTTCACCACTTTGAGAAAATTCTCCTTCCTTAGCAAATAAAAAAGGCACTATCATGCTACATAGAGTAAACATGGTAAGAGGGTAAATCTTTAGCCTTTTCCCCATTGTCATAACTGGTTAAGCACCTTTGTACTTGATTATTGCTTCCAAAATTATATAAGCCTTGTGGATAATGTTTCTTATCCTTAATGAAACCTATCGGCAAAGTATTATTTTATTCAAGTGCTTTTTAACTTGCTTTAACAAAAAGAAATATCAACCCTTTTGGAGGTTGATGTAAGCTGAATACTTTTATCATGATTTTATTAACGAGATCAGTGGTCATCCCCTTATCAATGGGCCATCCTACAATAAGACAAAAGTACAGATCCATCATAATAGCAAGATACATTTAATTTTCACCTGTTGTCAGATACGTCACATCACCTGCCCACACCTGATTGAATGCCTGTGGATTAAAATTATGATTCAGTAATTTATCAGAAACGGCATCACTATACTTTCGTTTTGTCATTACCTTATATGCACACCTTTGGGTGACCACCAAATGTAAATTTTTTCATGAGCTTTCGAACATGATAACGCCCAACCTCAAAGCCTTCTTTGCCTAGTTTTTTATCATTTCACGGCCTCCCAGATTACCACGACTTCCTACAAACAATGCTTTCATTAATCGATATAGCTTTAGTGTTTCAGTGCTTATCAGCTTTCTTGAACGTTTCAGTGAGTCATAATAAGAAGAAGTGCTCATTTGCATCACACGGCACAATTATACCGCTGGAAAATCAAGCGATTTGTTTTTGGTGAAAAAAACTTTACTTCATTTCTTTCGCAAAGAGGGCGCTGGCCTTTTTAAAATATCCTTTTCCATGTGTAACTGCTTCACTTCTTTGCGCAGGCGTTTCAGCTCATCCCGTTCATCCTCAGCCCATGCTTTTTCATTGATTCAGCCTTCAATTTTATCTTTCAATTTTTACAATATATTGCTTGCAATACCCAGTGATTTTGTAGCTTCTGGCACTGAATAACCTGGTTCCCGTTCCAAAACTACTGCCTCTTCTTTAAATTTCTTTGGATACTGTTTGTAAGCACGTTTCTGATTTATACTGAACACCTTGCTAGATTAAACTAATAAGTGTAACAGGCCAATTTTGAAAGATGAGTCAACTGTCATTAACTATTCGTCGCAGAAATGTCACACCACACCAAAACAAATTATCATCCTCTCTCTCCCCATTATTGCAACGTCTTTACATATCAAGAGGTGTCTCCGATGATAAAGACCTTCAATATACATTGAAGCTACTCTACAGCTGGAAAAAATTAAAAAATATTAATATTGCAACCAACATCATATGTGATGCCATTATTACAAAAAAACGCATTTTAATTGTTGGTGACTTTGATGCCGATGGTGCCACCAGCTGTGCTCTTGCAATAAATGCACTAAACAGTTTTGGTGCTTGTCAGCCCGATTACCTCGTACCCGATCGTTTTCAATTTGGTTATGGTTTAAGCTCGGAAATAGTTGAGTTGGCTGTATCATCGACTAAACCGGACGTACTGTTAACAGTAGACAACGGTATTTCAAGTATCGAAGGCGTAAAAACCGCCAAGCGTCATGGTATACAAGTAGTAATCACAGATCATCACCTCGCCGGAGAGCAGTTACCTGAAGCTGATGCCATTGTTAACCCTAATCAACCCGGATGTGACTTTGAAAGTAAAAATATTGCAGGTGTTGGTGTTATATTCTACGTGATGTGTGCAGTTCGTGCAGTACTGGCAAATAAAAAGTGGTTTAACAAAGTGCGACCACAGCCAAACATGGCAGAGTTGCTAGATTTAGTTGCCTTAGGCACGGTGGCAGATGTTGTTAGCCTTGATAAAAACAATCGCATACTCGTTCATCAAGGGTTACAGCGTATTCGCGCTGGCTGTGTCCGACCTGGTATTCAGGCATTAATTGATATAACCCACCGTAAAAACACAACCTTAACTACCACCGATATCGGCTTTGCATTAAGTCCAAGAATTAACGCTGCTGGTCGCCTGGATGATATGTCGCAAGGAATTGAACTACTACTAACAACAGATAAAAACAAAGCAAAAGTGCTGGCACTGCAATTGGATGAACTCAATTCTGAACGGCGAGCGATAGAAAATACAATGCAACAGGAAGCAATAGTAGCTTTAGAAAGCATTAAGCTTAATAAACAGTCTCAACTACCCCCAGCACTATGCTTTTATCAACCCGACTGGCATCAGGGTGTGATAGGTATTGTCGCATCACGCATCAAAGAAAAAACACACCGACCCGTCATTGCTTTTGCCGAAGCAGATGAAAGTTTAATTAAAGGTTCTGCCCGATCAATAACAGGTTTTCATATTCGCGATGCATTAGCAACAATCAACAGTCGCTTCCCATCATTATTAACCTCATTTGGTGGGCATGCTATGGCGGCAGGCTTAACTTTAGACAAAAATAAGTTTGATATTTTTAATCAAATATTTATTGATATAGCATCTGAACAATTGACAGAGGATCAGCTAAAAAACTCAATTATTACAGACGGCGAATTAAAACCCGAAGAGTTAACTTTATCTACAGCTGAAATGTTAAAAAATTCTGGTCCTTGGGGGCAAAACTTTCCAGAGCCTTTATTTGATGGTGTTTTTAATTTGGTTGATCAAAAAATTTTAAAAAACAAACATCTGAAACTTATTCTTACTCACGCCAAATGCAATGATTGGATTGACGCAATTTTGTTCAATGCTGACCTAAAGCTTTGGCCGTCACCAGAAACAAAACAGGTAAAGATAGCATATCGATTAGAGATAAATGAGTTTAGAGGACAACGATCACCACAGATGATCTTGCATTATATTGAGGCTATGTGATTTCACAGAGCACACCAGATATCTCATTCAGAACCATGCGGTCATCCACATTACTTGCGGTACATTTCATATTGATAATCTCTCCTTTATCATTCACGATCAAATGTAGCTTAAATCCATATAACCAATATTGTAGAAGACTTGCTCAATCCAGCTTCTCCCTCAAGTGTTTTATCTGACCAAAAATCAACAAAAAACGCTGAAACTTATACTCAAAGTTCTGGAAAAACCATCAATATCGTAGAAAATAGAGGCTAGCATCACCATGCATTTTTAATCCAGCCAGCCTCCAGTTTTTTTAAGGTATTACGCCTAACGATAACCACATCAAAGCGGTAATTAAGTTTCGCCTTAACCGATTGTGACTGCAAATAATGTTTTGCAGTTAACGTTACTTTACGCCTTTTACGAAAATCTATAGTTTCTTCCGCTCTGCCATAACCATCAAATGACCGGAATCGTACTTCTATAAACACTAAATGCTCTACGTCTTGCATCACGAGGTCAATTTCACCAAAACGGCAGGCATAGTTTTTATTTTTTAAACGCAAACCCTGTTGTTTCAGATAACGTAACGCAAAACGCTCTGCCAACAAACCAGGTCCTGGATTAAGGGTTAACTTCCATCGCATCATTACTACTCCGCCTGTTATTCATTTTCTATAGATTCTTGTTTTAATGCTTTATTCGGTAACGGATTCTGAGCAGGGTGCCCTTTGTTAAAAGTGACCCAATTCAATGATTTTCTATTAATATTACCCTGCTGATCCATAAACAGCTCACCAGTATAACCGTAAAAAAAGGTATCCCTGTGTATTTTTAGTTGATATAAATAAGGGTAAATTTCTCCGGCATCAATGCCTATCGCATACAAATTGTTAAGATTATCATAAACAGGATTTGACCATACTTTCTTAACCACTTGCATTAATGGAAGTGGTTTTAACTGCCATGGTAGTGCGCCAAAGTAAAGACCATCCAAATCGTTATTTTGGTAACGGTTAGAATTTTCGTTATAAACGAAAGACAGTGAAATAACCGGAATATCTCTGGCAAAATAAAAATTTAAAGCGGGCTTTATCTGACGAATCTGCTCAGCACTAGCCTTAATAAAAATAATATCTATATCTTGTCTACGTCTAGCTGTAAAGTCCAACTTCCGTAACAACAGACTTTGTAAAGCATTCGCCCTTTCCTTACTTTCACCAATCAGCAAAGCATCAGCAATTAACTGATTTTCATTGGAACCCCTGATTATCTGACTTTGCACCACCTCCTCTCCACCCAGCTTGTGCCATGTATAACAAAACTGCTTTTTCACCCTCTGACCCAGCTCAGAGTTATCAAAAATAACCAAGGGGTGCCGATAGCCTGAACTCCACATTTGTTGTGCAATTTTTGTAGTTTGATTTTCTGAAGAAAAACCAAAATGATAAACTTTGCTATCAATATTCTCTACACGATCGTAATTAAGCAGTAGCCACGGAATATCACCATGATACCTTCCTGACACTTCCTTTACGGCAGACCTTCCCAGTGGACCAATAATAAAATCAGTCTGACTGCCTACAGCCTGATCTAAAGCACTTTTAGCACCAATACTGGCTGTATCAATAACCGTAATCGTCTGCGTTGTTTCATTTTTATTATTTCTGTTCTTTGCGTAATAGCTTGCCATAAAACCATATAATACGGCCTTACCTGCCGAAGCTAGGCTTCCGGTTAACGGCAATAATAATGCTATTTTTTTCGGCTTAAATTTTGGAGCTAAAAGTGCTTTATTAAATGACAGACTTGTCGTTTTATCCTGACTGGTAATATCTGACTGGACAGAAATATCAGGTGCTTTATTCAACGATTTAAATGCTGAAAGGTCTGGTAAATGCGGTTGTGTTTGCATACTATTACAGCCACTGAGTACCAAAAAAACCATCAATAAAGAAAAATATAACCATGATTTTTTCATAAAAAATCGTTCACACCTTATAGACTGTCTAAATCGATCGTTTATCATATTCCCCTCTTGACACTCACACAATCATTTGGATGAAAGTCATACCGAATCATTTCTTTTTTCCATGCAAATGACAAATAAATGATACCTTTTCTAAAATACAGAGAAAAAAGGCTCATGGAAAAAACAGCAGAAGAGCCGGTTTTCTGTTATCATCACCCTCTGAATTAATACATAGAGAGAGCTTATGCTTGAGAAAAGTGGCGTTTTATCAATTGTTGCAACCCCTATTGGCAATCTTGATGACATTTCTCAACGAGCTATAGAAACATTGAAGTCTTCTGATATTATTGCTGCTGAAGATACAAGACACAGTAAAAGACTGTTATCTTACTATAATATTGATACTCCTTTACAAAGTTATCACGATTACAGTAGCGAAAAAGTTCTTCTCTATTTTATTGATCAGCTTTTATCCGGCAAGCATATTTCATTAATTTCAGATGCAGGCACACCATTAATTGCCGATCCTGGTTATCGCCTCGTTAAAATGGCGCATAAACACGACATTAAGGTTAATCCATTGCCTGGTCCATGTGCGCTCATTACCGCACTTTGCGCTTCAGGTTTACCTTCAGATAAATTTTTGTTCACTGGGTTCTTACCAGCAAAGTCCACTGCCAGAAAATCTGAAATTGCTACACTTGCCTCCATTACCCATACTTGGATTTTTTACGAAAGCCCATACCGAATAGTTAACACATTAAATGATCTCCTTGAGATTATAGGTCCGGACAGAAAAATAGTCTTGGGACGAGAACTCACCAAGAGATTTGAAACCATTATCTGTGATTCTGTGTTATCAGTAAGAGAGAAGATAATTAATGACCCAAATCAGAGTAAAGGAGAGTTTGTAGTACTAGTACACGGGTGTGCAAGATCTGTTAATACCTCTGTGACAGAAGAAGTAGCCTCCATTTTAAAAATATTAATGGAAGAGCTTCCATTCAAACAATCATGTGCACTAACAGCAAAAATCACCGGCCTGAAAAAACGCGATCTATACGAATATGGTCTAACCTTGAAACCTTAAAACCTTAAAACCTTAAAACAAGGTGCTCAACTCATATTTAAAGTTGTATCTTTTTTATTGCACCTGCATACTTTTAGAAACGAATCACCAAAAAGAGTTTTGTAAAATGTCAGCACTGAGTAATACACTCAATTTTATTGCCAACACGATAGGCAACTTTTTTATTTTAGCGATCATGTTACGCTTTTTACTACAAATTGTACGTGCAGATTTTTATAACCCTGTCTCACAGGCTGTTGTTAAAATTACCAGTCCCTTATTACATCCTATTCGTCGAATTATTCCCGGCTTCAAAGGTGTAGATACTGCATCTTTGATACTTGCTATCGCCTGTAAAGTTATTTTACTTTACTGTATGGATTACATCGGTAAAGGTTTTGTGTTTTCCAATCCGCCTTTTTTTTTCATATTAGTTACAGCTATTTATCTACTGATTAATTTGCTACTTAAGATTTACCTTTACGGTATCATTATTGTAGCCGTTGCCAGCTGGGTGGCACCGGGTAGTCACAACCCCGTACTCATTCTTATTTATCAGATTATTGAACCTATCGCAGGGAGAGTTCGCCGATTTATACCACCGATAGGTGGCATAGATTTTTCGTTGATGGTAGTTGTTTTTGCAATTATTGCAATTCAGCGTTTCCTGCCTGTTATCTTTACTATCTTTTCCTGATCACCGCTTCTTTTTGTAAAGCCTGCTTTCACTGCAGGCAATGTGAGCGTTTTCACATATTACAATGCTTAAGCTTAAATACTGAGCCTATGACCACCAGATTTATAAGAAAACAGCAATAAAAATCCAGATAATGATCTGGCTAAGAAATATAACCACCTATCTGAAGGGGTTTACTGGTCGGCGCTCGTCAACTATCAAGTTAATAGTTTTTTGTTGATTATTCTGAAGCAAAGTCACCGTAATCTTCGAACCTGGCGTTAACGAAGCCACATAGGTCATTACAGCCTGACCGTTATTTATTTTGTTGTGATTAATTGTTAAGATTACATCTCCACGCTTAATACCTGCTTTTGCAGCAGGGCTATCTGGATAAATGCCTGATACCAAAATACCCGTATTGGCAGCCAGCCCATAAACAGTTGAAAGTTCAGGTGTTAGTGTTTGCGCTTCTATACCCAACCAACCACGAATAACATGCCCGTGCGCAATGATAGACTGTAATACAAAGCGAGCAAGATTCGCCGGAATAGCAAATCCTAACCCCTCATTACCACCATCACTCGTAATTAACGCCGTGGCAATACCTACCAGTTTTCCCTGCGTATTTACCAGTGCACCTCCGGAATTTCCCATATTGATAGCAGCATCCGTCTGAATAAAGCTTTCGTACGTGCTCAATTTCAAATTTCGTTGTGTGGCACTAATAATTCCTTCACTCACTGTTTGACCTAGCCCAAAAGGGTTACCAATGGCTAACACAATATCACCAACTCTTACATCTTTTTTGGAATTTACCCACGTAGCAACAGGCAAATTGGGCATATTAATCTTCAAAGCAGCAAGATCTGTTTCAGGGTCAGTTCCTACGACTGTTGCTAACGCCTGCCTTCCATCTTTTAGTGAAATAAGTAAGCTTTGTGCGTTAGCAATTACATGATTATTGGTGAGAATATAACCTTTTTTACTAACGATAACACCCGAGCCTAAGCTTTTTTGTTCCTTTGGAAAAACCAAAGACTGTTTACCTGTTGATGAGCTTAGACCCCGAATGGCAGAAATATGAGCAGAAAAAATATGAACCACAGAAGGTGAACCAAGTTTCACCGCTTTGTAATAAGATGCGGGTGCAGGAGATGCCATACTTATCGAACCCACTGCAATAGAAAGCCAACCTCTGTCAGAACCAGTAATAGAAGGATCAATTTGTTGTGCAACTAATGCCACCAACAGACCACAAATTGCTGGCCAGCCAAACCAGGAAAATACTTTGATTACTTTTATCATTTATTAGCCTTCTACTCTTGGAATATTTATTCATAATGCCGTATATTAAAACACAATAGAAACTATTATTTGTAATGAGAGTTTTAATGAGCATAACCTTAACTGAACTGATTAATAGCCTTGACAAAGAGCTTAAACCATGGCTGTTTAAAGATTATGCCCCTAACGGTCTTCAAGTAGAAGGACGACAGAAGATAAATAAAATCGTCACCGGAGTTACCGCTTGTGAAGCGTTCTTGGATAAAGCAATTGAAGCAAATGCAGATGCAGTTTTAGTTCATCATGGTTACTTTTGGCAAGGAGAAAACCCTTGCATTATCGGCATGAAACAACGCAGATTGCGCAAGCTATTAACAAACGATATAAACCTTTTTGGCTATCACCTACCTATTGATGCTCACCCAACACTAGGCAATAATGCCGAGCTTGCCAGAATCCTCGGATTTTCAATAACAGGGGGGCTTGATCCAAATGCAACTAACCCTATCGGTAATACAGGAAGCCTTGAAACTCCTATGACTCTTGCAGAAATCGGCACTCATATTGCAGCAAAACTGGATACAAAACCTTTGCTAATAAGCGCCCATGATCGTTTAATTAAAACGATCGCTTGGTGTACTGGTGGAGCTCAAGACTACATTAATCAGGCAATCACTGTGGGTGCAGATGCTTTTATCAGCGGTGAAATATCTGAACGCACTGTACATATAGCAAGAGAATGTGGCATTCATTACATTGCCGCAGGCCATCATGCTACGGAACGCTGTGGGGTTCAGGCAGTAGGAAAGTGGTTACAAGATAAGTTCTATATTGAACATGAATTTATCGATATACCAAATCCAGCCTGAAATAATAATACGAAAAGCGTCTTATATATTCTTAATAAGGCTATTGAAAAATCAAAACAAAACGACATAAATCTATAAGTTATCGGTAATTATTTTTATATAAAATCATTGATTTTTTGTTTTCATAATGAATTTTCAGTTTGTGATACTTGTTCAAAAAAACAACAAAACGACTAAAGTTATTTATTTGTGTAATACAAAAACTTATTTCTAACTACGGTTAGAAGCATACTTTTATGGCTTGCTGTTAAGCAAAGTGAAAAGTAATAGTCAGCTCTTGCGATAAAATTTAACGCATAACAGAAAAATAAGATAAGCCACACAACAAGAAGTAATTAAAAACATGTTTTGGAATTAAAGCCCACAAGCCAATCATAAGCCGGGTTCTGTAAGTCTGAAAAATCAGTCTCAACAGTCATTCATCTAGGGTGTACGTCACCATACACCTCAAGCAGCCTACCCGGATTCAGCGCGGGTAACGCCATAGAATCTCTATTTGGCCTTGCTCCGAACGGGGTTTACCATGCCATAAACTGTTACCAGCCATGCGGTGCGCTCTTACCGCACCCTTTCACCCTTACCGGCCTGTTCTGTATTGACTACAGCACAAACGTAGGCGGTCTGCTCTCTGTTGCACTTTCCGTAGACTCGCGTCTCCCAGGCGTTACCTGGCGTTCTACCCTATGGAGCCCGGACTTTCCTCCCCAGATAAACAAATACTTATCTGCGGCGACTGTCTGATTAGCTTGCGGGGGATACAGGGTAATGAACTTTAAATCGTTTTACAAGCCTGAAAAGGTTTTCATTTGATTTTTTGCTTTATTAGACTGTTTTTTTTCCTTAAGCTTTGCTTCAATACAATCCATAAGCTGTGAAGCTATATCTAAATTAAAGGCATCATCAATCTCTCTGACGCATGTAGGACTAGTTACATTGATCTCTGTTAAATAATTGCCAATTACATCCAATCCAACAAACAACAACTCTTTCTCGCGCAAAACAGGTCCTACCTGACTGGCAATCCATAAATCTCGCTCAGTTAAAGGCTGGGCAACACCATAGCCTCCTGCCGCCAGATTGCCTCGGGTTTCACCTTTTTTAGGGATGCGTGCCAACCCATAAGGCACAGGTTCACCACCTATCATTAATATTCTCTTATCTCCTTTAGTGATTTCAGGAATAAACTTCTGCCCCATAAGCATTTCCTGACCATGTTTTGTTAACGTTTCAAGAACAACACTAACATTAGGGTCGCCTAACCTGATACGAAAAATAGAAGCTCCTCCCATACCATCCATAGGTTTAAAAATAACATCCTTTTCTTGCTCTGCAAACGCTTTCAGTCGATTCATGTCTCGACTAACTATACAAGAAGTAATGCAATCTGGGAAAAGAGTAGCGAAGAACTTCTCGTTAAAATCCCGCAAACTTTGTGGCTTATTAACAACTAAGACACCATCACGTTCAGCTTGCTCTAGCAAATAAGTCGAATAGATAAACTCATTATCAAAGGGTGGGTCTTTACGCATTAATATGACATCTAGTGTATTCAATGGTAAGTCGTTTTTCCTTGCCAGATCATACCAATGGTCAACATCCTGATAAACATCTAAAGCAGACATTCCTCCCATAGCTTTACCATTTATTTGATAAAGGTCGCTCTGCTCCATATAAAAAAGCTCATAGTTACGGCGTTTAGCCGCCCAAAGCATGGCAAGAGAAGTATCTTTTTCAAAATTAATGGAATCAATCGGATCCATGACAATGCCAATCTTAACAGTCATAAGCAGCTCCTATTTTGGTCATGCCTTAAATTTTCATATCATTATGAGCACTGTCATTTCAGCCAGGGCGTAAATAACCTATGCGCAAATTTATATCGTCAACCTTATTTTATCGCACCCCGTCACCCCAAAGGTACTGAAGTAATGCAATACTTGCTACAGGTGCTGTTTCTGTACGGAGTATTCTAGGCCCTAGCACCACTGGGGAAAAACCTTTAGCTTCTACCTGGGCTATTTCTGTCGAAGACAAACCACCTTCCGGACCAATAAGCAACATAACACTTTTCGGTTTATCTAATGATGAAAGCGTTTTTTTTGCGCGGTGATGCAATACAACTTTGAGATCCGCATTATTATGACTACACCAGGCTGTTACATCAATCGGAGAGTGAATGACTGGTAAAATATTTCGCCCACATTGCTCACAAGAACTAATAGCCAACTGTCGCCAATGATGCAAACGCTTTTCCTGACGCTCTTTATTGATACGCACTCCACAATATTCACTAAAAATAGGTGTGATGCTTGTAACGCCCATCTCAGTGGCTTTCTGAATAGCGTAATCCATACGCTCTCCACGACTTAAACATTGCCCCAAGTGAATATTCAAAGGTGACTCACGACTGTCTTTATCATACGCAAGCAGATTAATAGTCACTTTTTGTCTGGCAACATTAATTATCTCAGCCAACCAGCTTCCACCAGAACCATTAAAAACACAAACATTATCACCGATTTTCATGCGAAGTACGCGGGAGACATGATTTGCAGCTGAGCCCATAAAAACAACGGCTTCGCCTTGCTGTAAAAAGTCATCAACAAATATTCTGGGAATTCTCATGGGTTATCCGCAAATGAACCTGATTAACTTATAAAAATGCCTTAATGTTATTTCAATATTCAAAACTTGGCATTATCACACCACAAAAGAAATCGCACATCAGACAATAAATGTTATATATTACAGTGAGCCGGCAGATACGCAATAAAACATTGAGGATTTAAGTTCAATGCCAAACATTACTTTTAATAAAATAACTAAGTCGTATAAAGGCAAAAAAAACCAACGCCATGAATTTGCTATAAAAGACCTAAGTCTTTCAATACAAGAAGGAGAATTTGTTGTAATTGTCGGACCGTCTGGTTGTGGAAAATCCACACTTCTCAGAATGCTGGCAGGACTTGAAACCATAACCAGCGGAGAGATTCTTATTAATAATCAAATTATTAATAAGCTTGAACCTGCAGAAAGAAATATTGCCATGGTTTTTCAAAACTATGCACTTTATCCACATATGTCAATCTTTGACAACATGGCTTATGGGCTAAAAAACCGCAAAACACCAAAGAAAGAAATAAAACAGAGAGTTAATGATGTAGCAGAAATGCTTGAAATAACAAAATTTCTTGGCAGAAGGCCTAAAGAGCTTTCAGGAGGACAACGCCAGCGTGTTGCTATGGGACGAGCTATCGTTCGTCAACCAGATTTTTTTTTGTTTGATGAACCTTTATCAAATCTTGATGCAAAACTTCGTGTACAAATGCGCTTGGAAATAAAGCGGTTGCAAAAACGTCTTGGAATTACAACCATTTACGTAACACATGACCAAGTAGAAGCTATGACGCTAGCTGATAAGCTGGTTGTTATCAACCAGGGGAATATAGAACAAGTTGGAAAACCCATGGATGTTTATCATTACCCTGAAAGCAAGTTTGTCGGTAAATTTATCGGTTCACCTTCTATGGAGTTTGTCAGCGCTACACTTGAGCAAGATAAACAACACATAACATTAAAAAATAATGAATTACTAAACCTTGGAGGATTTATTACTAACAGAAAAACAGGAGAGCAACTAATGCTGGGAATACGACCTGAACACTGGCACCCGGAAAATGAAGCATTAAACTTTGAAGAGCGGAGCACTATGAGTGGCGTTTTGCATATAATCATAGATCTTATTGAAAAATTAGGGGCTGATACACTTATATATGGCACATTAAAAGGGACTAAAGAGCGAATCAGCGTTAAGCTTTTCGGAGAGAAAAATTACAAAGAAGGGACTGAGCTTGCTATCCGCATGCGATCTTGCGATATCAGTATCTTTGACCCTATAACTAAACAACGAATACATATAAAACGAAAAATACCACTCTCGTGCCGATCAATGGGAGGCGCGGAAAAAAGCGGACATGCATGAAGACCATATTCCTGAATTTATCGGTTTTTCTCGTGCGACTTCTTATCGGAATAAGCAGTGTCTGAACAAACTGAGTCTAAGCAAGTTACCTCCATCCAAAGACTCAAAACAAGTCAATAAGCTCCAGTGGAGTGAAGTAAAGAAGCAATTGGTTCTGTACATGCGCCATGAAAACCCTGCATGGATAAAGCAAAGATAGCAGTGATTATTAAGCCAGATCATAGTTGCATCCTTAGTGAAAGTGCTGTTGGTCGTATTTATACCCACCTGAAAGAAAAGCCCTGATAACAAAGTTCTCCCATATTTTAGGTTGCATGGACAAACGCTGATGGAACATATTAACCAACTCAAGTAAGAGGCCGTCTGAGTCTCAAAAGGTATGAAGCCATACACAGCAAAGAAGCTTGTGAATATGACCAAAGCTTAACAGCCAGTGAAATTTTTAAAAGATGCCCGCATGTTAAAAAGTAAATTTGGGGAGGAGAATTTTGGACGAATGGCTATTTTTCTAGCACTGTAGGAAAGCGTGGTGATGAAAAGATGGTTGCAAATTATTTGAAAAATCAAGGGAATGACTATAAAAGGATTAATAAGGAACATTAGCTAGTCATATTTTAGGGTCACTCCATCCTTGGAGCGAGTTGTTTATCAAAGCCTCAAGATACTAAAAGCTGGTGATTTCAGGCTGAATTTAGCCTCTGTAGCGTTCATACCTCAACAAGCATCCTAATGTTTAGTGCTACTGTGTTATTTGACTAATAATCATAAGAAATTACAGCTCTGAGACTGTTATGCATTGAACTCACACATCATATATGTTTTATCCATTCCACAGCTTATTTCAGACTAAATTTAAGGTTAATTTTTGCATTATTTGCTGGGTATGGGAGAGAAACTTGCTGACCACAAAGGGTTTTATTAATAGCTCCTTTAACAGAAGAATAGTTTACCGTTACACATGAGCCAGTCTGTTCAGAAAATTGTAGTGTATGGTTAGAGTTCTCCTTTATTCCTCCAGATAACACCGTTGATACAGCTTGACGATCTATAAGCCAAACAACGCTATCTTTTAGGCCAAGACTCATCAAAAAATCGCTCTGCGGATTATACACACTTACTGAGTTTACAGAAGAGGAGCCGGGTAAAAAATTTTCTAACACAACAGACTCAATCGCCCCTGCTGTATTTGGGTGAGGATCGATTGATAGATGAGTATTATATTGTGAACTCGCGAATGCTGTTTGGGAAAGGGTTAGAGTTATAAAAGAAAGCGTAGCAACTAAAAACTTTTTATTTAACATCTATATTGTACTCAGTAATAATAAATTAGGTAGTTTTTGACCGAACGAATTGAACCCAATGAGTATTAACTATAAGCGTCTAAACTTAAGATAAATGACAACTCACGTAAAAAAGATTAAACAAAATTATGCGGTAAATATCAAGTTTTATTGATAATTTTATTTAATCGCTCATTTTTTGAGCATTTATCACTGCAAAAACAACCTATAATATGATGCTATTTTCTTTCAGGTAATTAATGCTCAAAGCAGGGTATTTAAGCTTCAATTGTTCTATAAAAAACTGTAAACGCAATGTGCGCACAGTCAGGCTAATAAAAATATAAAATTATGCTCTTGTATATATACGATAATTGACTAACAAATTGGCAATTATTTCTTTACACAGATATACGCAAAACATCTCTGTTCACAAAATAAATATATGTGACTCATAACAACCTGAAGAATACAGATAACTTTAACGCATTCCAAATGTGTGGTTAAAAGCTTCTGCTTTCACTGAAAAATATTGTAATCTCAGCCAAGTATAACACCCCCCCTTCTCACTTCTTATTGAACTACCTTTTTGATCTGCTGTTATGTGTTGAAGCTCCTTGCAAGAGCTAGCTATTACCGGTTACTTCGCCTTAACAGCAAACCATAAAAGCATGCTCATAACAGTAGTTAGAAACAAATTTTTTATATCCCGCCTCCTCAAAACCGTTCCCAATACGAAAACTGGAAGTTTATTCAAAGATCAGCCATGCTTGAGGATATATGCTTTCTTTGCATTACAAACAATACCAATAAAACCAAATACCGGTTTTATTGGTATTGTTTTTTTGAGAATTGGTGAAAAACAACTTTCAACTTCCTAAAATTGTATACATTTTATATATAAATAATCATCAAGATAAAAAACTCAAAACCTGAAACCAACAAATCAAAGATATTATTCTTTAGGCTGAAGCCGATGAGCAACGGAGCTTTGTACAAAAGAAAAAACAGTAATGATGACTTTGGTACGCTTTGGATTAAAAGACAGGAAAAGTGATAGCTTATGCCTTTTTTTCTCGTTGTATCGGTGATCATTCAAAAATCTACTCAGTCTTTTTAGATGCTTCAATATAAGGCTTTGGTTTATTAATGACTGAAGTAGCTATGAGCTTTGGCCTTCAAAAAAAAGACACCTCATTGGGAAGCGGTACACGCAGAATATTGAATGCTGTAATTTAAATCTAAGAATGCAAATTAAAAGAATGATCAGAACAACCAGTTGTTTTTCCAAGTTAGATAACATGAACGACAATGTAGATTTAATGTATATTGAATGTTATGAACATTATGTCATCTCAAGCCTGAGTTATTATCAAATAAATGAATAACTATAATAACTTGTTTTAAAATTTTTTCCTCAGCTTTATTAAAAGTTATCAACAGCATTAAATAAGTTTTATTATACTTATAACTATTTGAATATTAACATATTTTTAAAGTTATTTTTTTCATACAAAAACAACTAAAACACTTATACATTTTTTACACTTATCCAAGTTTACTGTATAAAAAAGGATAATTTGTGGATATCTTTTATTAACAGAAAAAAAAAGACTCTTTATAGAGCCTTTTTTACCTAAAAAATAAATGAAATTATATCTTTAATTTTAATAGTTTTTTCTTCTTTAAATGAATAAGTAACAGTGATATTGCCGCTGGTGTAACACCTTGTATTCTTGATGCCTGGCCTAAATTTATTGGTCTATGTTCGTTTAACTTTTGTTTTACTTCGTTGGATAGACCATCAATGACATCATAGTCTATCTTTTCTGGTAATCTGGCTTCCTCATTTTTACGCATACGTAGTATTTCTTCTTGCTGTCGCTCAATATAACCTTGATACTTTGTTGCAATTTCAACTTGTTCTGCCACTTGACTTGAAACCGTGCTAACTTCTTTCAGTGAACCGATATCAGCATAAGAAATCTCTGGACGCCTGAGAAGTTCCATTAAACTGTATTCACGATTAATTTGTTGTTTTATGTTTGACTTTAATGCCTCTGCTTGTTCAGTTTCAGGGTGAATGAATACAGTTTTTAAACGCTCGGTTTCACGTATAATATCTTCTTGTTTTTCGCAAAAGACTTTCCAGCGAAAATCACTAACCAAACCAAGCTGATAACCCTTTTCAGTAAGACGCAGATCAGCATTATCTTCACGCAACAATAAACGGTATTCAGCACGACTGGTAAACATGCGATAAGGTTCTGTTGTACCATGGGTAATTAAATCATCCACCAATACACCAATATAAGCTTCATCTCTGCGAGGACACCAAAAATCTTTACCCTGAGATTTTAGTGCTGCATTCATACCTGCAAGCAACCCTTGAGCAGCAGCTTCTTCATAACCTGTCGTACCATTAATCTGTCCTGCAAAAAAAAGTCCTGTTATATATTTTGTTTCCAGCGAGTATGTTAAATCTCTGGGATCAAAATAGTCGTACTCTATCGCATACCCTGGCCTGATAATATGTGCCTTTTCTAATCCTTTAATAGAGTGAATCATTTGTATTTGCATATCAAATGGTAAGCTCGTAGATATACCATTAGGATACAATTCATTTGTCGTTAAACCTTCAGGTTCAATAAAAATCTGATGGCTTTTTTTGTCGGAAAAACGCTGAATTTTATCTTCTATAGACGGACAATACCTTGGCCCGACACCTTCTATAGCTCCTGTATACATAGGAGAGCGATCTAAACCACTACGAATTATATCGTGGGTTTTTTCATTAGTATGCGTTATATAACACGACACTTGTTTTGGATGATCTTTGACACAACCCAAGTAGGACATCACAGGCAATGGCATGTCACCTGGTTGCTGTTGCATAACAGAAAAATCAACAGAGCGGGCATCTATTCTTGGAGGTGTCCCAGTTTTTAAACGCTCTGTTCGAAAAGGTAACTCTCTCAATCGTTTCGCTAACGCATTGGCAGGTGCATCTCCGGCTCGCCCTCCAGCAAAATTCTTAAGACCAATATGAATAGTTCCCCCTAAAAAGGTCCCTGTTGCCAGAACAACAGTATCTGCCATAAATCTTAAGCCCATCTGAGTTACCACTCCAGAAACCTGATCATTATCAACAATCAAGTCATCAACTCTTTGCTGGAATAGCCATAGATCAGACTGATTTTCCAAGGTGTTACGAATTTCTCCTTTATATAAAGCTCTATCTGCCTGAGCCCTGGTTGCACGAACAGCAGGCCCTTTACGCGCATTGAGTACACGAAACTGAATGCCAGATTTATCTGTTGCCTCAGCCATCGCACCACCAAGCGCATCCACTTCTTTTACAAGATGACTTTTACCAATACCACCAATTGCAGGATTACAAGACATTTGGCCTAACGTATCAATATTGTGAGTAATCAACAACGTATCAACACCCATTCGTGCGGAGGCTAACGCCGCTTCTGTGCCGGCATGACCACCACCCACAACTATAACTGCAAAACGAGAAGGAAAATCCACAACAAAACCTTTTAAACAACTACCCAGAAAAAACTTGAAAACAAAAAGGTCAGTATAAAGGCCTTTTAATCAAAAAGGAATGTTTGTAAATTATCTTTTAAAAACAACAGCTTGTATAAAGCACTTACCTATCATAATAATAAAATTAAGCTTAACCCTTTTTGTTTTGTACAAAAACAAGAAGTTGACCTACTATACTTTCGCTAATTTTGCAATCATCATTCTGCTTCAAAATACCAAAATTTTTTGCTTTATCGTCAGTGAGATTTTCACGACATATACATAAAACTAGCTACTTTTATGTAATTACAGACACTTAAACAGCCATAGCAAACTAAATCCTTTGTTAAAATTATTATTTTCGAGTTTTTTTATATTTTAGCGGCTAACTCAAATGACCATAGGCTATCAAAACTACGGTATTGATTGCAGGTAGGAACTAAATCATCAAAACAAATAATTTCTGTCTGGTGCATACTTCCAACCAAAGAAAATTGAAAGATGCTAACAGCGTAGAATAATTGTCGTTATTAAGGTAGATTTCAACAGTCCCATAGTCCTTTCTTTACGAGTTCAGTTACAATTTTTTTCGGCACAATACAGGCGAATATGTTTCAAATGTTGCTATTTCTGCGACAGAAATAGCAAGTGTAACTTGTGAGATACACTTTACTCCCTCAAAAAAAAGATAGCGGTATATAATGATCAACAAGTAGTGCTACAAAAAGCAACATTAAATAAATGATGGAAAATCTAAATGTTTTAATTGCTGAATTTTTTCTTTTGTTTCGTAGTAATACTATTGACCAAAATAAAAAACGCATACCTAAAATTAAAGCGACGCAAAGATAAATAAGCCCACTCATTTGTATAAGCCAAGGAAACAAACTTACAGTAAACAGAATAATGGTATAAAGCAAAATATGGACTTTGGTAAAATATTCGCCATGTGTTACTGGCAACATTGGTATACTGGCCTTGCTATATTCATCTTTTTTGTGAATGGCTAATGCCCAAAAGTGAGGTGGAGTCCACGCAAAAATAATCAAGACTAAAATTAATCCTTCCCCATGAATGTGGCCGGTTACTGCTGTCCAACCTAATAATGGAGGGGATGCACCGGCTAATCCACCAATAACAATATTCTGTGGTGTAACTCTTTTGAGAAAGATTGTATATACAAAGGCATAACCCAACAAAGAACCCAGTGTTAACCATGCCGTTAATGGATTGATATATAAAGCTAAAATAGCCAAACCACTAATACCGGCAATTAATGCAAATAACAATGCATTTAGTGGTGAAACCCTTCCTGTGGCGACGGGTCTATGTTCTGTTCTGGTCATAAATATATCAATATGCCTGTCTGCTATATGATTAATGACCGCGGCTGAGCCTGCACAAAGGGCAATACCAGAATTTCCAAGAATAAATATTTTCCACGGCACCCATGAAGGAGTAGCAAGACACATACCAATTACACTAGTGAGCACCATAAGCAAAAGCACTTTAGGTTTACACAGTTCAATATAGTCTTTAAGGTTTAAACACTTGGTCCAAAATAGCAGGTATCTAAAATTAATCGATATCCCTTTTTGATTGTTCACACAGCACTCCTTTAAAAATTTCGTATTATTTTTAACTTTTTTTACTATGAAGCCTTAAGTTGAGCAACTACATATCTGCCAAGATTACGTACATCATTATTGATTCATATACTTGTAAAAGATACTTAGCTGATGAGACTAACAGTTAAATCAAATATTTTTAGCCGCTACTTTACTTCTTCTATGTACTGATTCAAGTGATTAATTACAATGCCCTGCTAAACAATACTTCAGACACTTTTACGCAGCAATAGCCCCGCACTCGCTAAGCTCCATATAGATATCGCTAACTTTTTGATCATTCAGGTTCAAATCTAACCTTTTAAAAACCTGAACTCGATATAAAAAAATCTTTAAAAATGCATAACCTTCCATGCATAGTATGGCTTCTAACAGCAATACAAAAACATGGAAATAGCTATGCTGGCCTCTATTTTCTGTGATATTTATGATTTTTGCCAGATCTTTGAGTCTCAGTTTGATTGTTTTTTGGTAATTTCTGAGAAAAAACAGCTCCATTGCAAAAAGTTGATAATAAGCCAGACGCTGCATTAACCTTGATAGCCCTAGCTCATCAAGTATCTTTGCCACTTAACGGTAGCTGATCTGTATAAATCTCTTTCAGGGCAAAATTGTTTCCGCTACTGCCCGTAAGGTTAATGTCAGAAGACAAATGGTGATACAAATTCGGGATATGTATAAAGAAACTGCTAATTAACTATATCAGGAGTAGAGTTGGCCTATTGACTGTATATAAAGTACTTAAATGCCAAGAGGACGTTAACAATTATGGGAACTATAAGCAGAAACAACAACAGGGCTAATACCTCATTTTGACAACCTTTACACAATAATAAAAGCTTGGAAAAAAACTGAGTCCTCAAACTCTAAGCAAATATCAGTACATAATCCTGAAGAAAAGCAGTTAAATACAGTCTCTGATGAACAGAAAGATTTTAAACCGCTTTCAGTCTACCGGATTGTAGAAAAAGAAAATTTTGAGGTGGCTTTGGTTCCATCAGTGTTGCTGAGAAAGACGGCTAAAAACTAGCACAAAAAAATGCGGCACCAAATCCGGATGAATCTTACGCTGAACAATATCTCACAACAACAAGTACATACAGCTCATGGTGCCCTGCTACTTCAGTATCATCAGAAGGTTTTCCCTCTCTTGAAAGTAAAGAACGTTCAATTACAACTGAAAGGAAGATACTCGGCAAACTAGATCATACTGCTATTATCAAGCCAATATACACAGATGATCTTTCCAGAATTGAAATGAATTAAAAAGCAGAAAATAAGGATTTAGAGCCTTGTGCACTTGATGATCCTGACGCTCAATATGTCATCATTGACAGCTCAGATGATGTTAAAGAAGTAAACAATGAAGCATTGACAATGGAGTTGGCAACTGCTGATCTCTCAAACACGTACACATCTCTATCAAAAAAAGAGCAAGACTCTACCTTTTTCACACTGTTAGATGGTATAGCCTACTTACACGACCAAGGTATCTATCATCTTAATATAAAGTTAGAAAATGTCTTAGTTTTAATGGTAAACTTAAAATTACTGATTTTGGCTTGGCAGCGCAGAACAGTGAGGGACTTCCAGGATCAGATAAAGAAACACCACTGCTTGAAGGCAAAAGGTACAAATCAACAACTTATTTTAATGCTCAAAAATTAGATTTAACCAGCACAGCTACTGTCAATGCATACCTTTGTGATAGCTATTCTCTGGGAATTGCTTTGATTAGCATTTTGGTAAAATCCAGTACTGATAACATGACAGATCGCGCAAATCTTGATTATCTTAAGGCGCATACTAGTCCTTTTATCAACCCAGAGGTACTTAACGTCCTAACTGGGATGACAGCCAAAAACCCTAGCGAAAGATTATCTGTCATAGAAGCCAAAGATACTTTAAAAAACATAAAAAATTGTTGGGTTTTTCCAAAAAAATAATATTTTGGGAACAAATATATAAACCTTCGATTTATCAATTAATCACTTATTAAATAGCTGATTAAAAATCAGCAATATGATGATCAATTAATTTTAAATTCTAAAAATAACTATTTTCTAAACTAGTAGCTTAACAATAAGCCATACATCGTAAAGGTTCTGTTGCAAACTTGACCACAAGCTGAACAGTTTCCCTCTTTGAGACACAATTATCTTGCCAGTGCATAAAACGGTAGCTCAGGCTGTAGGCCACATGCCAGCGAACAGTCATCAGATTAAGTTCTTGTCTAAAATGACGTCCTTTAGTGCTGATAGCTGGCATGGTAGACTTCACAAGTTGCATTAATAATGAGTGAATTAACTAGAAGATAAGTCTTATTTTGCAACAGAACCTTTCTGATCATCTTAGAATGTGAAGGGTGTGTGATTAGACATAACTATCAGGCTACAGTGCTGTAAAAGCTGTATTGTAATAATAACAAGGCTATAGTGGCAAGCGCTGGCTGGCAGCATTAACTTTTAACTTCGAGACGGCACTCAAGCCGCCGACAAAGAAGGCCACTTTAACCTAAATATTTTCTTACCGGGCCATAAATAACGTTGCGCCTTTTTTTGGGAATAAACACAGCATGGTACTTACAATCCCAGTGAGTATGAGTCAGACTCTTGTAATCTTGCATTTGTTCTTCCTTCTTTTACTCTTGGTCGAGCAAAAGAAGGTACCCATACCTCGGTATAGGTAAAACCTTTGTGAGTCCCCCAGCAGAGCTGGGGGTTTACCCATGATTAATTACGATTCCATCCGGAAAGAGCCATCAAATATTAACTTTCCATACTGCGTTTAGGGAAAAATTTTGTGGGAAGTCATGAGAAGTTATTGTTGTATATCGATGAGAGGTTAGATCCCAGGCGGAGCTTGATCTAATGTTCTCCAGAACAGAGCCCTTAGTTATAAAGGCTATATGGCCTGCTCCCTTAGCTGGATAAGCCGAGAAAACATACGCTCCCTCCCCGTAGGAACCAATAGCTGCATCCATAGGTAAGTGGCCAGCAACCTGTGTTCTCTCAACCCGTGGTATGTGGTCAAGGATTTTGGAGATTCCACGAATGCCATCCACATCAATACCAAAATCGTCCATAAGGCTATAATTACGACGCTTTATCACAGAGAGATAAGCGTAGAGATCTTTATCTGTAAAGGAAGGGTCTTCTTTTACCAAAAACATAAACAGATTGCGAAACGTAGCATGTTGGCAACACCCATGGGGAAAGTAGTATTCAAAAAAATCACTAATATAGGATCTTAGTCTTTCCACCCTACCAGCCTCAGTCTCAGTCTCAGCTTCTGTTTCTGCACCTGCTGCTTCACCTGCTGCTGCTTCTCCTGCTTCTCCTGCTTCTCCTGCTGCTACACGCGCACCGCCACTTCCAGCCGCTCCAAGCCCTCCCGCAACAGCTAAACCAATCGAAATATAGGTTAAGATATCAACGGCCTGACCATTGCCTTGTGTGCCATAATGCAAAAGTGTCGCGGTAGCGCCTCCGACTGTTGCGGTGATGACGGCTGCTGCTCGTGCAACAGCGAACGCCTTACTTGCTACACTGGCCGCAGAAGCAAGACTAGCAGAAGCATCACCTACCGATAGAGCAGAACCGCCAACAGCTGACGCAAATCCTACAACTGCTGCACTGATAGCTAATCCCTGAGCTACCTTCTTGTGCCCCTGTTTAGCTTCTATAGTGGCAGCAATGGAAAGCGAACCTGATATAATCGAACCAATACCGGTTGCGATCATCAATGGATTTTCTGAAATGACTCCACCAACGGTCAGTGCTATACCGCCAATAATAGCCAGGCCACTCATTATCCAACTCAACACGGACGACATATGTCCGGACGGATCCCCGTACATCACCGGGTTATTTTTCGCAAAAATATAGCCGTTAAACCCGCCTTTTCCGAACGGTGAGGCACTGTCCATACTCATAAAGCGCCGCATCACCGGATTATAGGCACGGTGGTATCCCTGCCCTAAAAACTGATAACCGCTGGCCGGATCTTTTAACTCACCATCAAAACCCCAGAGATTCTGCTGTACCAACGGGGTAACCTCTCCTGACTCCGTCTTCGGTGCACTGCCTGCATTGCCCGCATTGCCTTCAATTCCGTACGGTGTATACAGATGTGAATAACCCAGGCTGACCTTACCCGCCGAATCAACCAGTACCTCACTCAATACACTGCCGCTCTGGTCAGTAATCGCATAATGCGTTGTGCCGTCCGGCATGATTTCACCAATACGTCCGGCTGCATACAATACAGTCGTAGTCTTCCCTCCCTGCTGCAAGGCACTCAATCCTAAGGCACCGTATTCAAAATATAACGGCGCCTGACTCGGTGCACTTTCTCTGACCTGAACATGCGCCCCGTTATACAAATAATGGACGGTGCCTTGTTTAGTATTGACACTGGCCATCTGATCAAAGGGGGTATAGGTGATGAGCTGATTGTGTTCGTTGGTGGTAATATTCCCGTCGTTATCATAGCGCAAAGTGGCACTCTGTCCGTAGGCAGAATTACTGTTCGTATAATTGCGCAACCGTATGGGATCTGTACTGTCAAAGTGATAGGTGGTAGTGTTGGTCTGTGGCCCCTTCGCACTCAGCACATCCGTGGCTACTGTTTTAATGTTGTTCCATTCATCAAACGTATAATGCTGATCCTTAATGGTATTGCCTATATTATCCTTCGGACACAGAGAGCCGTTGCAGGTATAGTTCAGCAGATTGTTGATACTGTCATATTGATACTGCTCTGTGGTACTTGCTTCACCTGAAGAACGCACTCTTGAGGTCAAATCACCGTCCTGCAAATAATGGAACTGATAGTCCGCTACTTGGTTTAAGTGATTATCCTGCATTACCCCAGCTTGATACGCCGATAACTGCCCCAGAGTATTGTAGGTATAGGCGGTTTTAACCGGCCCTTTCTCTGACTGGATAAGACGACCGGCCAGATCATAGGTAAAGCTTGCCAGTTTCTTACCTTGGCGATCCACACTGCTCAGTTGTCCTAACGCATCATAATGATATAACGCCTGCTGCTGTCCCTGACGGGTGATACTGATTGGCCGCCCAGCCTGCGTATACTGGTAATCTTCGGTAAAGGCGGGCAGGGTATCACCGGTTATCGCACCGGTGGTATTAGTAGATAACTGCAATAACCGACCGTTAACCGCATACTGGTAATCTGTTGTACCGGTTTTATCCTGACGGCTAATCAGTGCATTAGTCACCGGATCATAAGACAGCGTCACCTTGTCTTCTGGGTGATCAGCGACTGATTGAGTAATCACATCACCCCAGTCGTTATATGTATAGTGCATATGCGCACCATTTGGTGTCGTATAATCGGTGAGCTCACCCACTTTGTTATACGTATAGTGCCAACTGTGGCCCAGAACGTCTTTGCTCTCGGTCAGCCGGTTAAAGGCATCATACACCCGCTGTCCCAGTGTCACGTCCTTGCCAGAGGTGGCATTACCCACCGTAATAAGGTTGTTATTGATGTCATAGTGATAGGTCTGTACCGCACCGTTTGGCAGTGTTTTGCTGACCACCCTCCCTTGTGCATCATAACTATAATGCGTCACATGACCGTCAGTGTCCGTGGACGTTAACGCCTGATGTGCCGCATTATAGGTGGTATAACCGGCGTTATACCAAGCTTTGGCTGCAATGGCACGGCGCAGCCATCCCTGCAGCCAAGCGGTGTCAAAGGGTTTACCCCCAGCAATATCGCTAGAAAGATGCGCCTGAAGCTCACTTTTCAGGTCACCGGTATAAAGTGGTTGCCCTTTATCATTGGTGATGGCCGGATCCAGACTGAACAGATAAGTGGCGACCTTGTCCCCCCGGGCATCCGTCTGGCTGACGGATAAATGCCGTGCTTGGCAGGCATGTGCAACACCATTGACCGTACACAGACTCGTACCGCTCTCCATGGCATCTGCCGGCACCAACGCATAGCCATAACTGCGACGTGTCAGCGCATCCACTCCGACGATGCCGGCCTGACCTTTGAAATTCGACTTACCAATGAAGCGCCCTAAGGCATCATAATGATATGTGGTTGTAAAACTTTGCAGCTTACCCGCTTCATTGGTGTCATACGTTGTCTTCTGAGCAATCTTTCCATTGGTATTGTAGCTTTGTGATGACACTGTATCCCAACTGCCTGGCACCGCCTTACCCTGACTGTTCACATGCTCAGTCTGAGCCGTTAATACCCGTCCTGCACCATCATACGTCTTTTGAACCTGATAACCGTTATTCGCGGTCATCGTCATACTGTTACCCCCAGCACCGTACTGATAGGTATAACTTTCAACCTGCGAATGACTGGTGCCATAATCAGACACTACTTTGATAATCCGTCCCAGCGCATCATACGCACAGGCGGTTTTATTACCCAGCGCATCCACTCTCATCAGTGTCTGCCCTGTCGCCACGCTGGTGTAGGTCTTAATCACTGGCGTTGTAATACCACTTTTTACCGCGGTTAGCTGCACACTTTTAATGTTGACCGGAAATTGTTTACCCCACAATGTCAGCTGCTGATTATCGCTATAGGTCATCGACTTATTAAGCGAATTAGCCGTGCTCGCTACATTAGTCAGAGCCATTGCACTTGGCATACCGTAATCCGGTTGCGTTTGCATGTGATCAAAAGTCAATGACTCGGTTATTCTTTTTGTCCAAACGCTGGGGGTTTTCTGATATAGCATGGTAGTGGTGGAAGGCTGCACCATCCCCACCGGCATGGCTTTATCTTTTGAAGGCAATATCTGCCAACTGATCTTCGTTTGGGTTGGTAGTACTGCTGGGGTGCCCGGTAACGTCGCCGGTGTAGTCGTCTGCGTGGTGAGATTGTTCACAAACCCATTGGCATCGGCTGGCGCATACTTATTCGTGATGATGGTGCCATCTTCTTTTGTGGTTTTTAACACGTTGCCCTGATTATCATACTCATAGCTACTGCTGTGCTCTACCAGCGCCAGAGTCTGTCCACCCTGCCCCTGCGTATCGACGGAGGTAGCCCCGTAAGTCTTAGTGGTAATCTTTGTAGCCAAAGAATAGTTGGCCGGCAGTGAACTTATTGTGCTGTTCAGCCAGTTCGGATACTGATAGTCCACCTCACTGATCAGTCTCTGTGAACCAGGTGAGTAAAGCTTCTGGTTCAAAATTAGATGGTATTTATTGTACGTGGTGACCGCACTTGGCCCGTCATTACGTGTTACCTGGGTCTGATAGGTATAGTTATCCGGACGCATGTACAGATTATCCACATCCTGGCGGTACGTAATGCCTGCCGCATAACCTAAAAAATTATGCCCGTTACCTAAGCCATAAGCATAATCTGTTTTGCTCACAGGCTGATTAAATCCGGGCGTGACGTAATGGGACTTCACTACATAGATTTGCACTACCGGACCACCAGTTGGCACCGGGATGGTACTGTACTGAAAGTCTTCACTGGAGCCTGAGGAATAACTGATATGCTTAATTAGCTCAGCAAAGCCAGGGGCCGGTGCATACTGAAAAGCCACGTGAGTCTTACCATCGGCAAACAGAAAACTTTGCAAATGTGCATTGCTGATCGCCACCTGCACCGTATTCATACTGCCATCAGCCTTCAGGCTATGTACCTGTATGCCGTTGTCGGTATAGTCAATCTGCAGTAACGTTTTACCACTGTCATCGGTAACCGATTCGAGACGGGCGGCGGTTTGAGTGCCGGTATAGTGGAAATACAGGCTGTTACCCCGAGTATTTTCAACCCGCACCTCATTCCCGTAGCTGTTAAAGAACTCCTCACTGCCCTCTTTATGGGTCGCGATCAGCAGATATTTACCGGAAGGGTCACCCCGCAAATGCAGCGTGTCTAATTTATGGTACTTAATCGATGGAGTATTACCTGACCATGTAAGCTTATAGCTGCCACCGGATGAAAAACTCAAGGTTTGTGTCGTTTTATTGTAATGAGACAAAGAGACACCCCAGCCGAAACCATACCCGCTATCTCCTCGGTTACTGCTGCTATACTGCAGACCGTAAGTATAATTAGGACCAAAACCACCGTTGCCGTAAACTTTACCTAAAGAGGCATTAAAACTGTAAGTGCCGGTTCTTCCATCAACATGACCGCTGTACATCGAAGAAAAGTTAAAGGCATTACTAGTAATGCCGCCTTTCCCTGCCCCTAAACGCTGCGCCGTCTTTTTTGTATGGCCTGATGATGCAGATGTCGATCTCTCTTGTTTTCGGTGCTGATGCGCACCGTGCATCCGGTGAGCAATCTGATGAATCTGATTCGCCATCACATACTGCGAAGTTAGCAGCATGGACAACAGTGTAAATAAAACAACTAATGGTCTGAATATTTTTTTAAACATCAAAAACTTTTTCCAGATTTCGAGGCTATAAAAAACCATGGCATTATGAGTACCATGGTTTTTCGTGATACGTGGGTTCTAAATTTAAAAAATGAGAGTGCGTTGTTTAATTTATAAGCACTTAAAACAACTATCAACGGCGCACGCTCATGGAAGACTTTATAACTGAGATTTGCAGCTTAGCCGATGACTTGTTGTATAAGTTCAAATAAATATGAGACATTGAAATCAGATAAAAAGGCCTCCAGATAAATATTATTGACGCATCATTAGGAGGTTCCTATGCAGATCAAAGAACTGCACAGCGGGATTTATAAACTATATGACTACACATGTAAACAAGAAGCCATAAAAATACACAGAGAAAAATATCAGTCTCGTGTGGACAAATGGGAAGCGCTGAAAAAATCTGGGGCGCATGAAGATCGTATTCCTGCCTTTGTCGGCTTGTCCCGTGCGACCTATTACCGTGATAAACAGCGTTTGAATGCACTGACTGGCAGCATTAACTTTTAACTTCGAGACGGCACCTAAGCCGCCGACACAGGAGGCCACTTTAACCTAAATATTTTCTTACCGGGCCATAAATAACGTTGCGCCTTTTTTTGGGAATAAACACAGCATGGTACTTACAATCCCAGTGAGTATGAGTCAGACTCTTGTAATCTTGCATTTGTTCTTCCTTCTTTTACTCTTGGTCGAGCAAAAGAAGGTACCCATACATCTGTATAGGTAAAATCTTTGTGAGCCCCTAGCAGAGCTGGGGGGGTGCCCATGATTAATTACGATTCCATCCGGAAAGAGACATCAAATATCAACTTTCCATGCATAACGTATGGATGAATCGTTTGCAAAGCCAGGATAATTTATTGTTGTATATCGACGCCATAAATTAAACAACGTTGGTTGCCAGGCGCTTGCTCTAATGCTCCCCCGAACAGAGCCCTTAGCTACAAAGGCTATATGGCTTGCAGTTCTGCTTCTAGCAATGAAAATATACGCTCCCGGCTCATAGGATTTAATAGATGCATTTGTATTTCTTCCGGCATTAATCCCTATTTCCCTAACCCGTGGCATGCTGCCAATTAAATCCTCCAGTCTTGGAAAGTGATGAAACGTAAGCCTCACTCCATTATCGGCATATAACCATGTAACATTCTGAGCCTTTAACCTAGAGAGATGCTGGTTGAGAACTTCTTCTGTAAAGGAAGGGTCTTCTTTTACCAAAAACATAAACAGATTGCGAAATGTAGCATGTTGGCAACGCCCTTGGGGAAAGTTCTCTTCAAAAAAATCACTAATATAGGATGTTAGTCTTTCCGCCCTAGCAGCCTCAGTCTCAGTCTCAGTCTCAGCTTCTGTTTCTGCACCTGCTGTTTCTGCTGCTTCACCTGCTGCTGCTTCTCCTGCTGCATCTCCTGCTGCTGCAGGCGTACCGCCACTGCCAGCCGCTCCAAGCCCTCCCGCAACAGCTAAACCAATCGAAATATAGGTTAAGATATCAACGGCCTGACCATTGCCTTGTGTGCCATAATGCAAAAGTGTCGCGATAGTGCCTCCGACTGTTGCGGTGATGACGGCTGCTGCTCGTGCAACAGCGAACGCCTTACTTGTTACACTGACCGCAGAAGCAAGACTAGCAGAAGCCTCACCTACCGATAGAGCAGAACCGGCAACAGCTGACGCAAATCCTACAACTGCTGCACTAATACCCAATCCCTGAGCAGCCTTCTTGTGCCCCTGATTAGCTTCTATAGTAGCAGCAATGGAAAGCGAACCTGATACAATCGAACCAACACCGGCTGCGACCATCAATGGATTCCCTGACACGACTCCACCAACGGTCAGTGCTATACCGCCAATAATAGCCAGGCCACTCATTACCCATCCCAGCCAGGACGGTATATGTCCGGACGGATCCCCAAACATCACAGGGTTATTCTTCGCAAAGATATAGCCGTTAAACCCGCCTTTTCCGAACGGTGAGGCACTGTCCATACTCATAAAGCGCCGCATCACCGGATTATAGGCACGGTGGTATCCCTGCCCTAAAAACTGATAACCGCTAGCCGGATCTTTTAACTCACCATCAAAGCCCCAAAGATTCTGCTGTACCAACGGGGTGACCTCTCCTGACTCCGTCTTCGGTGCTTTGCCTGCATTGCCCGCATTGCCTTCAATTCCGTACGGTGTATACAGATGTGAATAACCCAGGCTGACCTTACCCGCCGAATCAACCAGTACCTCACTCAATACACTGCCGCTCTGGTCAGTAATCGCATAATGCGTTGTGCCGTCCGGCATGATTTCGCCAATACGTCCGGCTGCATACAACACAGTCGTAGTCTTCCCTCCTTGCTGCAAGGCACTCAATCCTGATGCACCGTATTCAAAATATAACGGCGCCTGACTCGGTGCACTTTCTCTGACCTGAACATGCGCCCCGTTATACAGATAATGGACGGTGCCTTGTTTAGTATTGACACTGGCCATCTGATCAAAGGGGGTATAGGTGATGAGCTGATTGTGTTCGTTGGTGGTAATATTCCCGTCGTTATCATAGCGCAAAGTGGCACTCTGTCCGTAGGCAGAATTACTGTTCGTATAATTGAGCAACCGTATGGGATCTGTACTGTCAAAGTGATAGGTGGTAGTGTTGGTCTGTGGCCCCTTCGTACTCATCACATCCGTGGCTACTGTTTTAATGTTGTTCCATTCATCAAACGTATAATGCTGATCTTTAATGGTATTGCCTATATTATCCTTCGGACACAGTGAGCCGTTGCAGGTATAGTTCAGAAGATTGTTGATACTGTCATATTGATACTGCTCTGTGGTACTTGTTCCACCTGAAGAACGCACTCTTGAAGTCAAATCACCGTCCTGCAAATAATGGAACTGATAGTCCGCTACTTGGTTTAAGTGATTATCCTGCATCACCCCAGTTTGATACGCCGATAACTGCCCCAGAGTATTGTAGGTATAGGCGGTTTTAACCGGCCCTTTCTCTGACTGGATAAGACGACCGGCCAGATCATAGGTAAAGCTTGCCAGTTTCTTACCTTGGCGATCCACACTGCTCAGTTGTCCTAACGCATCATAATGATATAACGCCTGCTGCTGTCCCTGACGGGTGATACTGATTGGCCGCCCAGCCTGCGTATACTGGTAATCTTCGGTAAAGGCGGGCAGGGTATCACCGGTTATCGCACCGGTGGTATTAGTAGATAACTGCAATAACCGACCGTTAACCGCATACTGGTAATCTGTTGTACCGGTTTTATCCTGACGGCTAATCAGTACATTAGTCACCGGATCATAAGACAGCGTCACCTTGTCTTCTGGGTGATCAGCGACTGATTGAGTAATCACATCACCCCAGTCGTTATATGTATAGTGCATATGCGCACCATTGGGTGTTGTATAATCGGTGAGCTCACCCACTTTGTTATACGTATAGTGCCAACTGTGGCCCAGAACGTCTTTGCTCTCGGTCAGCCGGTTAAAGGCATCATACACCCGCTGTCCCAGTGTCACGTCCTTGCCAGAGGTGGCATTACCCACCGTAATAAGGTTGTTATTGATGTCATAGTGATAGGTCTGTACCGCACCGTTTGGCAGTGTTTTGCTGACCACCCTCCCTTGTGCATCATAACTATAATGCGTCACATGACCGTCAGTGTCCGTGGACGTTAACGCCTGATGTGCCGCATTATAGGTGGTATAACCGGCGTTATACCAAGCTTTGGCTGCAATGGCACGGCGCAGCCATCCCTGCAGCCAAGCGGTGTCAAAGGGTTTACCCCCAGCAATATCGCTAGAAAGATGCGCCTGAAGCTCACTTTTCAGGTCACCGGTATAAAGTGGTTGCCCTTTATCATTGGTGATGGCCGGATCCAGACTGAACAGATAAGTGGCGACCTTGTCCCCCCGGGCATCCGTCTGGCTGACGGATAAATGCCGTGCTTGGCAGGCATGTGCAACACCATTGACCGTACACAGACTCGTACCGCTCTCCATGGCATCTGCCGGCACCAACGCATAGCCATAACTGCGACGTGTCAGCGCATCCACTCCGACGATGCCGGCCTGACCTTTGAAATTCGACTTACCAATGAAGCGCCCTAAGGCATCATAATGATATGTGGTTGTAAAACTTTGCAGCTTACCCGCTTCATTGGTGTCATACGTTGTCTTCTGAGCAATCTTTCCATTGGTATTGTAGCTTTGTGATGACACTGTATCCCAACTGCCTGGCACCGCCTTACCCTGACTGTTCACATGCTCAGTCTGAGCCGTTAATACCCGTCCTGCACCATCATACGTCTTTTGAACCTGATAACCGTTATTCGCGGTCATCGTCATACTGTTACCCCCAGCACCGTACTGATAGGTATAACTTTCAACCTGCGAATGACTGGTGCCATAATCAGACACTACTTTGATAATCCGTCCCAGCGCATCATACGCACAGGCGGTTTTATTACCCAGCGCATCCACTCTCATCAGTGTCTGCCCTGTCGCCACGCTGGTGTAGGTCTTAATCACTGGCGTTGTAATACCACTTTTTACCGCGGTTAGCTGCGCACTTTTAATGTTGACCGGAAATTGTTTACCCCACAATGTCAGCTGCTGATTATCGCTATAGGTCATCGACTTATTAAGCGAATTAGCCGTGCTCGCTACATTAGTCAGAGCCATTGCACTTGGCATACCGTAATCCGGTTGCGTTTGCATGTGATCAAAAGTCAATGACTCGGTTATTCTTTTTGTCCAAACGCTGGGGGTTTTCTGATATAGCATGGTAGTGGTGGCAGGCTGCACCATCCCCACCGGCATGGCTTTATCTTTTGAAGGCAATATCTGCCAACTGATCTTCGTTTGGGTTGGTAGTACTGCTGGGGTGCCCGGTAACGTCGCCGGTGTAGTCGTCTGCGTGGTGAGATTGTTCACAAACCCATTGGCATCGGCTGGCGCATACTTATTCGTGATGATGGTGCCATCTTCTTTTGTGGTTTTTAACACGTTGCCCTGATTATCATACTCATAGCTACTGCTGTGCTCTACCGGCGCCAGAGTCTGTCCACCCTGCCCCTGCGTATCGACGGAGGTAGCCCCGTAAGTCTTAGTGGTAATCTTTGTAGCCAAAGAATAGTTGGCCGGCAGTGAACTTATTGTGCTGTTCAGCCAGTTCGGATACTGATAGTCCACCTCACTGATCAGTCTCTGTGAACCAGGTGAGTAAAGCTTCTGGTTCAAAATTAGATGGTATTTATTGTACGTGGTGACCGCACTTGGCCCGTCATTACGTGTTACCTGGGTCTGATAGGTATAGTTATCCGGACGCATGTACAGATTATCCACATCCTGGCGGTACGTAATGCCTGCCGCATAACCTAAAAAATTATGCCCGTTACCTAAGCCATAAGCATAATCTGTTTTGCTCACAGGCTGATTAAATCCGGGCGTGACGTAATGGGACTTCACTACATAGATTTGCACTACCGGACCACCAGTTGGCACCGGGATGGTACTGTACTGAAAGTCTTCACTGGAGCCTGAGGAATAACTGATATGCTTAATTAGCTCAGCAAAGCCAGGGGCCGGTGCATACTGAAAAGCCACGTGAGTCTTACCATCGGCAAACAGAAAACTTTGCAAATGTGCATTGCTGATCGCCACCTGCACCGTATTCATACTGCCATCAGCCTTCAGGCTATGTACCTGTATGCCGTTGTCGGTATAGTCAATCTGCAGTAACGTTTTACCACTGTCATCGGTAACCGATTCGAGACGGGCGGCGGTTTGAGTGCCGGTATAGTGGAAATACAGGCTGTTACCCCGAGTATTTTCAACCCGCACCTCATTCCCGTAGCTATTAAAGAACTCCTCACTGCCGTCTTTATGGGTCGCGATTAGCAGATATTTACCGGAAGGGTCACCCCGCAAATGCAGCGTGTCTAATTTATGGTACTTAATCGATGGAGTATTACCTGACCATGTAAGCTTATAGCTGCCACCGGATGAAAAACTCAAGGTTTGTGTCGTTTTATTGTAATGAGACAAAGAGACACCCCAGCCGAAACCATACCCGCTATCTCCTCGGTTACTGCTGCTATACTGCAGACCGTAAGTATAATTAGGACCAAAACCACCGTTGCCGTAAACTTTACCTAAAGAGGCATTAAAACTGTAAGTGCCGGTTCTTCCATCAACATGACCGCTGTACATCGAAGAAAAGTTAAAGGCATTACTGGTAATGCCGCCTTCCCCTTCCCCTGCCCCTAAACGCTGCACCGTCTTTTTTTTATGGCCTGATGATGCAGATGTCGGTCTCCCTTGTTTCCGGTGCTGATGCGCACCGTGCATCCGGTGAGCAATCTGATGAATCTGATTCGCCATCACATACTGCGAAGTTAGAAGCATGGACAACAGTGTAAATAAAACAACTAATGGTCTGAATATTTTTTTAAACATCAAAAACTTTTTCCAGATTTCGAGGCTATAAAAAGCCATGGAATTATGAATACCATGGTTTTTCGTGATACGTGGGTTCTAAATTTAAAAAATGAGAGTGCGTTGTTTAATTTATAAGCACTTAAAACAACTATCAACGGCGCACGCTCATGGAAGACTTTATAACTGAGATTTGCAGCTTAGCCGATGACTTGTTGTATAAGTTCAAATAAATATGAGACATTGAAATCAGATAAAAAGGCCTCCAGATAAATATTATTGACGCATCATTAGGAGGTTCCTATGCAGATCAAAGAACTGCACAGCGGGATTTATAAACTATATGACTACACATGTAAACAAGAAGCCATAAAAATACACAGAGAAAAATATCAGTCTCGTGTGGACAAATGGGAAGCGCTGAAAAAATCTGGGGCGCATGAAGATCGTATTCCTGCCTTTGTCGGCTTGTCCCGTGCGACCTATTACCGTGATAAACAGCATCTGAATGCACTGGATCAAGGAAAACTTCCACCTTCCAAACGGCCTGCACGGGTAAATAAGTGGCAGTGGGGTGAGGCAGAGAGGCAGAGAGGCAGCTGGTTCTGCGGATACGTCGCGAGAATCTAACCTATTGGAAAGCAAAAATTGCTGTGATACTTAAGCGAGACCATGACTGCATCCTTAATGAAAGTACCGTTGGTCGACTTCTTGCCCACCTGAAAGAAAAAGAGTTGATCGTAAAGTGGTCTCCTGCGTCGGCGGCTTGGAGGTAAACTCAATACTTAAGCCATCCCTCAATCTTACTTTTGACTGAAAGACCACTTACTCCTTTGCTTTTACCTGCTTACAATACGCCCCCCCACCCTTCACACAACACGCTTCCCAGTATAGACTTCCAGAGGAGTTAACCCAGCAAAATCACACAACATAAATATAATGGTAATCCGCAATAAAGCATAAAATATCAGAAGATACAAGCCCGGACAAGGTAACCTTAATAAGTGATTTTAAATTGATTTATTACTGTTTTTTCAATTAGTTATGTGTTTTACTTTTCAAGTAAATAGAACTGTTTTTCATGTCAAAAAGCATTATTTATAAAAATTTATAAACAAGAATTTTATAAGTCTATAACTAAATATGAATAATTAATCATATCCAGCAATTTATGTGCTGACACTTTAAAAATAACACTCACAAACTGCATAAAACCGTGATAAAGTAAATAAACATTAAAAAGCCGTTTGATCAGGATTAACTGAGCACCTATGAATAACACGGAATCTTTTATCTCTCGATTTTTTTGTATGGAATCGGCCAGTGGTATATTACTATTTTTCGCTGCCATTGTTGCCATTGTTTTAGCTAACTCGCCATATTCCAATGACTACACACAATTATTTAGTACTACTTTTTCGATTAAGTTTGGAGCATTTGGACTAAAAAAACCATTATTATTATGGATAAATGATGGTCTTATGGCTGTATTTTTCTTTCTTGTAGGACTGGAGCTAAAACGGGAAATTATTGAAGGAGAGTTATCTGATATCAGAAAAGTAATGCTACCTGGTATTGGCGCAGTAGGTGGTATGCTTGTTCCCGCTTTAATCTATCTGGTTTTTAATCATTCTGACAGTTACACAGCCAAAGGTTGGGCTATTCCGGCAGCTACTGATATTGCCTTTGCCTTGGGTGTGCTTGCTTTGCTAGGTAGTCGCGTACCTGCAAGCATCAAAGTTTTTCTAACATCTTTGGCTATTTTTGATGATATTGGTGCTATATTAATTATCGCTTTTTTCTATACAAGCAAATTATCTGTTGTGGCGTTAGTAATCGCAACTATCTGTATCGTCATTCTTTTTATATTCAATAGAATCAATATTACAGCCAGAAGTTTATATATTGCTGTAGGATTGGTCATGTGGGTAGCATTACTCAAGTCTGGTATACATGCCACTCTAGCTGGTGTGATTCTGGCATTATTTATTCCTATAAAATCAAAAAAACACCCAAATTTTTCTCCACTTAAAAGCCTTGAGCACGACCTTCACTTTGCTGTTTCCTTTGTTATTTTACCTTTGTTTGCTTTTGCTAATTCTGGCATTAACCTTAAAGAATCAGGAATTGATGCTTTTTTGCATCCGGTACCTGTTGGTATATCTCTCGGTTTGTTCATTGGTAAACAATTAGGAGTATTTGGCTTTTGCTGGCTAGCTATTAAGTTAAAACTGGCAGATATTCCCCATGGTGCTGGCTGGTCTGCTTTATATGGAGTTTCCGCTTTATGTGGTATAGGATTTACCATGAGCTTATTTATAGGTTCTCTTGCCTTTAATGATATAAATATCAACCACCTTTTTGACGAAAGAACTGGTATTGTTTTAGGCTCTATTGTCTCCGGTATTATTGGGTACATCATCCTTTTACGTTCGCTTACGCCTAAAAATCATAACAAATAAACCCCAACCCCCTATTCAACACTTTAGTCGTAATTGTATAGACGATGCGACTAAAGTTTATATCTGAATAATAAATAATTTCTCAATTGCTTTGTCAAAAAATGCAAGTTAACAAAAAAACAGGGGAAGTTATGATAGATACAGCGATTGTAGCCGGAGAGTATTTAGCCTATAGCGTTGCCTCAGATGCTATGAATAAAGTTCTAAATGTAACATGGAAGAAAACCGTTGAGCCTTTAAGCAACCAAATTCCAAACGTCGAAAACATTCCAACACCTCTGGCTGCTATGCCTAAAAGTATTATCAAACGTTCAACAAAACGATACTTCCTTAAAAAAGGTCTTCCTGTCGCCATGACAGCTATAACTCAAGCATTACCAAAAAGTCTTACGAGCGCTGCGACCACTGCTGCTTCTGCCATTGCATCTAACCCTTTGTTAGTTGGAGCAACCTGTGGAGTTTTAGCTGCAGGTGTTATAGCTTATACAACATATACATTGCTTAAAACTAAAAAATCAACAGCACAAAAACTTGCTCAAAAAAACAAACAAAACCAAAGTAAAACCAGAAGTGAAGAGAAGCTTCACAGTATCAAAAATAGCTGGAAAAAATCAACTAGGTACACGGATAACCAGTCAGCTTTTAAAAAGACTCTTTACAACAAAAAAGTTTACTCCCCAGAATCTGTGGAAAACAGTAGCTTATTCACGATAACTAACAAAACAGAAGTCATGGAGATATAGCCGACAAGATGCAACATAATACCGGTCAATGATATGGACATCTGTTGTATACACAAATCAAAGTGCAAGTTTGATTAGTTGAAAATTATCATTGATCCGGCTAAACAATATTAGTTTTATTATCTCCCTGGTGGATTCAAAAAATTCATTAATGGTACTTTTAAACTCCATCACTGAAAGGAAAAATTCATTATTTATTACCAGCTCATTCATCACCTTTGAGCACCGCTTTATTTGAGTAATATTCAAGCTATACCAATTCAACTTCAATACGCTGTTATTTTGATAACCGGAAAATGTCAATAATTATTGAATTGAGAAGCTCTTTCATCTCTGGAACTTTTATTCAGAAGAAGTCTTTGAGTGTAGGTCTAAACTCTTTCTCAGAAGAAAAAAATCGATTATTTTCTGGAGGGATTACCGCACCTCTTCATTCGCCACCATCCATAAATGTTCTATTGAATTTAGAGTAAGGCTGGAAGCTAGTAAAGGATGTAACTTTATCCCATTCTTTGCAACAAGAACACTCATGAAAGATAATAAGTCATAGACTGTCTGGAGTATTGATATTAGTCACAACTATAAAAAAATACGCCTCTTAGAAAGGTATTTACCAACAAAAATATATATTTCATAAATAATTAATTTTTTTTTGAACTTTTACTATTAGAGCAAGTCATAATAAATGAGCAGATATGTATCTCTTGTTTGCTACTCCTCATTTGCTTGGTTACTTAGCCCTGAACTTATTCAGGGCTTTTTTTTGCTTTAAAGCATATTTAAAATGAAAATGTTAAACCATCCACATCTATTTCTACAGACCTGTCCCATTCTACATCAACATGGCCCTCAAAACTTATATAACTTTTGGGTGTAAGCCCACCTTCAGGTATCAGGGACGAGGGAACATTGATATCAATAGTCCCTGTACCGTCATAAACAACATAAGTATCATTATCAAGGCGTTCAATAACAATGCCTTTAAGTTTTACTTTGTTATACATCTGTGGTTTTTGGGCAAGCTGTTTAAAGGAGGGATTAATCAAAAAAGACGTATCATTTACTTTAGCTGCCCCTGCAATCCCAGCCGCAAAAAAAACACCTAACAATGACAACGCTATAGAAAGCACTCTGACGTTAAAAATCAATACTATTTTTCGAAAAAAAATGCGTCCATTCATATTATTATACCCATCCTGTATACCATGATTATAGACAAACTTTTTTTCTACCGGCTCAGTTTATAATTTTAACCACTGGTTAATGGTGCTTGCTTACCATACAAAAACAACCAACCCTTCTGATTATGATGAAAGTTCTATTGCCTTTTGAAAAGGATCATCGCATGTTTCTAATAGTTCACTGTATTGCTTTAATCTCCCTTGCTCTTTAAGTCTTGTAAGTCCTGAAGTGTCAACATTCGGAAATAAATGCTGCGCTTTTAGAATAAGTGGTAATATCCAGCTCTTGTTTTTATTGGTAAATATTTTTGTACGCCAAAGTGAGCCAATTTTTTCTGCAATAAAATATACGTTTTCACTTCCAGATTTACAAATAGCAACCAAATCTACCAAAGGCAAGTTAGTTGACTTAAATCCTTTTGGGTTTGAAACCAGCCTTTTTATCCCGTATTCGGGAAAAATGGGCACTGACTCTTTCAATATAGATTGAAGGTAATCTTCATAATTGAGTACAGGTTTTTCCAAAATATTTTCCAACATACTCTTTGTATCTGTTGCATGCATTAAAAGATCAACTTGCCTTTCAATTTGATCATAAGTGTCATATCTCTCATAGATAGCATTAATTCCTCGAGCAACTAATTCTGGGTTTTTATGCATACCCACCACCTGATAATATTCCATGGCATAACAAGGGTTATCTAACATTACTAATGCCCTTGCACTTTGATCAGGATGATCATGAGAAAGTACTATTTCAAATAGTATTTCATTCAACAAACCTGTATTAAATACAGATTCTTTCAATGTATTAACTGCTTTTTCCAGTGAACCAGTATTTTGATGGCTAAAAATTATTTTCCAGTGTTTTTTCAACTGATGTGGATTTAAGTTTTCTAATACATAAAGCAATGACTTGAGATTTGGATGCGTGTAAACCTTCACCATATCCAGCTCTTCAAGCTTGTTTTCCTTCATAATCTCAATAATAGATTCACTAGTTTTTTCTTGGCCTGTGTCTGATAAACATTCACAATTATCTGCAAAAACAGGAGATGCTAATAGACCAAAGGAAGCAATCATATCTTCACATTGTTTTGTCCGTAAGTCATCAGGTGTCTCAAGTACTGATTTAATATACTCTTGTTGGTTGGGGGTTCCATTAACCTGTTGTAATAAATCTAATAAAACAGCAGGGCTTTTAATGTTCAAAACAGTGTCAGCATAAGGTTCAAATAACCCCGCTTCATGTAATAAAATAACCACTTTCTTTAATGAATTAATATCATCAGAACGAATGATTCTCTCTACGTAGCTTGTTGAAATATTGGCTTTATCACATTCGATAAAGGTATCGGCAATTTCTCTTGGTTTAGTATTCTGGTTGTTGATAAATAAAGTCAACCAAAATTGATAGTTTTTACTTTTGGTAAATTGATTATTTTTCACCAGGTATTGTAGTGTTACGATCAAATCCTCACGCTTTTCACATAACATAAAAGCCATAACTGTTTCCATGTTTGTAAATAATGCCGGATTTTGCAAGCTTCTGTAAGGACAGTAAACCCCAAAAATATTTCGCTGATTTGATATCTGAACCAATTTATCTGCTACTGCATGTAATGTATTTGCACGCAATTTCTCTAAGCTTATAAAAGCATTTGCCTTTTCAGTCGATCCTGAAAACGATTGCAACAGCTGTGAAAGATAAATAGGGGACTCAATTATCAAATCATACAAATTCAGGATAATTTTCACAATTTCATGAAAATTTAATGGTACTCGGCATTTTAATGCTGTTTGAATAAACCTTATACCAAGAAGATTTTTTTCTTTTAATTTAGACAAAGCATTTTTAATAAATTTTCTTGCAAGGTCCTGATCAAACTCTTCTGCTTTTTTTATATCATCATAGGTTAACTGATCAAACAGGTTTTTATCAATTGAGCCCAATATACACGGCATTTCTTTGACTTTTCTTTTTGAAACAACAGTATCATTAAATTCAAGTTTTTGTTTTTTTTGAGGTGATAAAAATAATAACTCACTAACTTCTTCAGATTTTAAAGTTCGGCCTGAAACATCTTTACAATCTAACTCAATGCTTTCATTCATCTCTGTCAGATCTGTTTTAGAGTCGGGTTTTATGAGCGTAGTGTCAATATTCATGCTGAATTTCTCATATAGAAACAATAGATCTATTAGACACATTCTTTCTCATTTTGATAAACATTTATGACAGGTTTGTTATCACACTACTTCAGACATTTTTACACAAAAATAGTCTGGTACTTGCTAAGCACCGTATCCAGCTAACAATGAAAGAAACTATCGGAGGTATCCGTACTGAATAGCCCCCAAAAAAACATAAACATGAATAATTGAACTCTACTTTTGAGAGCAGTTGGTAATGGGGATTACGGTGACCTGCGTAAAGTTTAATTTCATTAGTTTTGAAAAGTTACAGGATGTTTTGTCCCTTACATAGCAAGATTATTTACCAATACAAAAACTTGAAAATATTCGTCCAAGCAACTCATCATTGGTAAGTTCACCTGTAATTTCAGATAACATTCGTTGTGCTGTTTTCAAATCTTCAGCCAGTAATTCACCAGCTCCTATTTCAATTAATTGCTCAAGACCTTTTTCGGTATATAACTGCGCCTTTTCCAAGGCTTGAATATGCCTTCTACGAGCACTGAAACTGTTTTCAGAAACATCATCAAAACCCAAGCATTGTTTTAAATGTTTTTTTAAACAATCAATACCCAAACCTGTTTTTGCGCAAATGGAAACTACAGAATGTAGCCCTGTATTATCTATACCTGCTTTATCTCCGGTTAAGTCAATTTTATTTATTATGATGGTTATTTTATCGTTAGGTGGCTTATTATCGACAAAATCAGGCCAAATGTCTGTGAGATCAATATCATTCATAGAGCTACCATCCACAACCAATAAGACCTGATCGGCTTCTGAAATCGCTTTCAATGCTCTCTCAATACCAATTTTCTCTACCTTATCAACGCTTTCACGCAACCCAGCAGTATCCACAATATGTAGAGGCAAACCATCAATATGAATATCTTCGCGAATAATATCCCGAGTTGTTCCCTCAATATCAGTAACAATGGCAGTTTCACGTTCGGCTAACATATTAAGCAAACTAGATTTGCCTGCGTTTGGTTTTCCTGCAATAACCACAGTCATACCTTCACGCAATAAAACACCTTGAGTAGCTGTTCTCAAAATTGATTTTAATTGCGATAGAATCAATTTTAAATCTCTAGCTACCTTACCATCAGCTAGAAAGTCTATCTCCTCTTCAGGGAAGTCTATGGAGGCTTCTACATAAACTCTTAACTGCGTTAGCGATTCAACCAGTTCATGTATTTTTTGAGAGAAAACTCCCTGCATTGAACGAACGGCATTTCTAGCTGCTTGCTCAGAAGTGCTGTTGATAAGATCTGCAACCGCTTCTGCCTGAGATAAATCCATTTTATCATTCAGAAAAGCACGCTCTGAAAATTCACCTGGTCTTGCTAACCTGACTCCCAAGTGATTAATCGTTTGTATTAACATATTCATCACAACAGAACCGCCATGACCTTGCAATTCTAGTACATCTTCTCCGGTAAAAGAGTTCGGTGCAGGAAAGAAAATTGCCAAACCTTCATCAATAACCCTGTCCTCACTATCATAAAAAGGCAAGTAATGGGCATAGCGTGGTTTTAAAGATGTTTTAACAACTTTTATAGCTATTTTTCTCGCTAAAGGCCCTGAAACTCTTACAATCCCAACTCCGGCACGACCACTTGCCGTTGCCGAAGCAACTATAGTTTCATTGGATAAAGAAAGGTTCTCGGTTGCTGACGATTCAAAGTTATTTAGCATGCAGCTTTTCCGGTATTAACTTATCAACAGGTGTTTAAATATTTACATCGTCAAATAACAGGAAGTCGGAATAATCCCGACTTCCTGTCAATAGTGATTAACTTTGTACTATTATTTTTTTATCAGCGCTCCCGATGCCTTAGCTTTAGTCTGTTGATCAAACTTACGGGTAATGTACCATTGTTGCAAAATAGACAAGAAATTATTAGTTACCCAATAAAGCACTAAACCTGCCGGAAACCATAAGAAGAAAACCGTAAACATTACTGGCATAAGTCGCATAATTTTGGCTTGTGTTGGATCTGGAGGTGAAGGACTCAACCGTTGCTGTAAGAACATTAAACCACCCATGATAATAGGCAGGATAAAGTATGGGTCCATTTGAGATAAATCATGCACCCAAAACATCCAAGGTGCTTGGCGTAACTGAACCGCTTCCATTAAAACTTCATACAAAGCAATAAAAAAAGGCATTTGCACCAGTATAGGCAAACACCCCCCCATGGGATTTACCTTTTCTTTCTTATATAACCCCATTAGTTCCTGAGACATTTTCTGGCGATCATCACCATAACGCTCTTTCAGGGTTTTCATTTTAGGCTGCAATGCACGCATTTTTGCCATAGAGCGATAACTTGCTGCTGAAAGTGGAAAAAACACCAACTTTATGAGTGCGGTCAACATAATAATCGACCAACCCCAGTTACCAAATAAACCATGCAGAAATTTGAGCACCATAAACATTGGTGCAGCAATAAACCAAAGATATCCGTAATCAATAGTTAAATCTAAACCTGTTGCTACAGGCTCTAAATTTTCTTTAATTTTAGGACCAAGATAAAGTGTTGAGTTAATGGTTTTTGTCTGATTAGCACCAACTTTAAGATCAGACCCCAACAAACCAATAATATTAAAACCGTTAACCTTTCTGGTTGAATAGCTATAAGATTGATTTTGATCAGGAACCCAAGCTGATTCAAAATAATGCTGTAAAATTGCCACGTAACCACCTTTAACCTCAGTTTCGTTGAAGGGTGATTTGGCGAAATCATCAAACTCCAGTTTTTTAAACTTATTGGTGTTTGTGCGAACAGCACCACCAAGGTAGCTATGGATAGTTGTACTATGTCCCCCTTCTAAACCAGGGTCCTTACTGTTATCTCGTTTAAGTTGTGCATAAAATTGAGCGGCCCAAGGTGATCTAGTGGTGTTATTGACAATGTATTTCACTTTTACAGCATAGCTTCCGCGTGTAAAGATAAACCGCTTGATAATATTAATACCATGTTTGTGATAATTCAGATCAACAGAGAGATCATTGTCTCCGTTTTTCATCGAAAATTCTTTCTTATCAACTGAATATAAAGGCGAGCCTTCTTTGGCATTATCTACACCAACCATATCAGGGTTTCCAACTAAACCTGACTGTGCAATATATGTTAGATTATCTGTATTATTTAATAATACATAAGATTCTTTTTTATCTTGCCTTTTAGGATACTTGTTTAACGCAACATAAACGACATCACCGCTTTTTCTGTCTATTTTCAACGTCATAATATCGGTTAACACTGAAATATAGCGTTGGTTTTCACTATTTTTTTGTACAGTATGAAAAGGAAACTCACCAGATATCTTTTCTTTTTTTTGTGTTGGTGTTGGAATATCCTGATTCTTATTACCTGTAACAGTCTTATTACCTGTAACAGTTTTTGTGATATTTAATGACGTGTTGGTATTAGCAATTTCGTTGTTATGCTGGCTATCATGGCTCCAGTTAAGGATTATCATATAACCAACTACAACCAAGCCTATTATTAAGAGTATTCTTTTATAATCCATAATTAATGAGCCGTAGTATTTTTATGTCTGATTGGTTGAGATATGTGTGAACAGCGATGCTCGTATTCGTGTTTTTCCGGCACTGGATCAAATCCACCCTTCACAAAAGGGTGACACCTAAGTAAACGCCATAGAGATAAAATGATTCCCTTTATCACTCCATGTAAACGAATTGCATCCATAGCATAGTGGGAACAAGTAGGATAAAAACGGCAACGTTGACCAATTAAAGGACTAATAAATAATTGATAGCACTTAATCAAAGTAAGCAAAATCAAAACAAGTGGGTTTTTCATCACAAGCATACCCTTAACAAAGATAAAAGTATTATACACAAGTATAAAAACTTTTTACCCACTGACCAATGGTTATATAAACACAGCCACTCAATTATTGTTTGTTAACAATTTCATACCAGTAGCATTTCAGTATTTGGTGAAGCTTGTCATTGGATAATCCCGCCAACCCTTTTCGGGCAAGAAGCACCAACTCACAACCTTGAAGTTGAGATTGATGTATCCGAAAACTTTCCCTGATAATGCGTTTACAACGGTTTCTATCCACAGAAAGCTTAATATTTTTTCGGGATATTATTATGCCTAGTCTTGGTTTTTCACTACGTATACGACGAACTAGGATTAAAAGATTTTTCTTTGACAACCTTATGTCAACTGAATCAAAAACCTGCTGAAAGTCATCAGTATTTAGTAAACGATGCTCACGACCAAAAGAAAAACTCAATGCTTAGTCCATTTAACTTAAGCTGATAAGAGCTTGCGACCTTTGGCTCTGCGACGAGCAATAATTTTTTGGCCATTTTTAGTTGCCATTCGTGCACGAAAACCATGGTTACGCTTTCGTTTTATCACACTTGGTTGAAATGTACGTTTCATCAGTTATTCTCCGAGTGATTGATTTACCTGTATTGAGTAAGTAAGAGTAAATCAAATAACCGTTATCTCAAAATTTAAACAAAAAGACGGTAAATTCTAGAGAAACCAAAAGAAATAATCAAGACAAAGTTTACTTGTTAGTAAAACTAATTGCTTCTTCCTTCGACTTTTTTTAAAAAAAACAATATCTTAAACTAGTTTTTAATATTTGATCATACAATTTCCAAAGTTAGTCCGATAGGTTTTTTCTTAAAATACATGGAACTATCGGGTCAGGGTGTGAGAGTTTTAGATAAGGTAATATTACAACATAGTATCACTCTAATCAGTATAATCTTGCTATAGCCATCTATCCTCTACTGTGAGCTTTAGCTGTTTAAGCCCTTTAAAACCCATTAAGAATATTTTTTATAGGAAGTTGATTCTAAAATTTTATGTATTTGATCTAATGGTTTGCAAAAAAAGAAATTGTTAAATAAGGGTATTACAGAGTGCTCTTTAAATACGTTTATTATAGTTCTTAAAACATACATATTTATATTATATATTATTATTAGAGAGCATCTTTTCTGTATATAAACCACATAAATTATTGATTTTAAATGCATTATTGCTGTTACTATTGTTGTCGGTAACTATAGATAAAGGTTGTTAATAGCGAAAGAATAAATTTTAAATATTTTATTTTACGATGCTGAATTAGCACTTATACTCATTATCCTAACGGTACAATACATGCTTTTTATACAAGTTTATTAGTTATTGTTAATAATTAAAAATAACTATCTTTATACTGTGGATAAGTTTGTAGAATATAATATAAAATATGTATTGTTGTGTTAAATATGGTATTCAGCGGGTCAGGATGGTAATGGTGGTTGTGGAGAGTTTTGTACCTTTAGAGCTTTGGCAAAAATGCATGGATATTCTGCAGGGTGAGGTGCAATTACAGCAGTTCAATACTTGGTTGCGTCCCTTGAAAATAATGGCCGATGATGATGCTCTTTGTTTACTGGCGCCTAATCGGTTTGTCTTGGACTGGGTTAAAGATAAATTTCTTGCTCGTATTCAGGAAATTATGGATGATCTATCTGAGGGAAATCCGCCATTAATTGCTTTAGGAGTTGCCATGCAGGCCCCTTCTTTTTCTGGAAAAAAGCGTCAGTCTCGTGGTACAAAAGCGAGAAAACCTGATGAATCGGAAAAACCTAAAAACAGATTTAAGGCTTTTTCACAGTTGGCAAATAATCCTAAACAATACATGTCACGTTTTAGTTCAAAATATGCAAGTGGAGAGTTTGAATCCAGTAAAGATGAGGGTAAATATTCAAGTGAGCAAGAAATTTTGGATCTGGATGGAGAAATATCTCCTCACATGGATAACCGTTCGAATAATTCTGATGCTTTAACTTTATTAGGTAAGAGTAATAAATTACAGCAGCCAAAGACAGGTCGTAGTAAAGTAAACCTGACACAAAAAAACTCGCTTGATTTTTCCCGTTTACATAATTCGTTAAATTCTAAATTCATCTCTTCTGAGTCTGCTCCTCTGAGAGAGAAAAGTAGCAATAAAAATCATATTTTAAGGAAAAAAAATAAAGAGATTGTGGAAAGTAGTAATACTTTATCCAGGCCTGTTTTATCTAATTTTGCGCCTACGTTATCAAAAGATAGCAGTGATAGTTACTTCACTATAACGGGCAGAAAAAAAGCTCAGGAGCCGAGTTCTTTACCTTTATGCAGGCAGGTTGATGTAGAGGGTAGGATTTATCATAAATCAGCACTTTACCAAAACTTTACTTTTGAAACATTTGTTGAAGGTAAATCAAACCAGCTAGCTCTTGCTGCTGCAAAGCAAATTATTGAAAATCCAGGGGCGGCTTATAACCCCTTATTTTTGTATGGTGGAGTAGGTTTAGGAAAAACACATCTTATGCATGCTGTAGGAAATCATTTAATGCAACGCAATAATGATATTAATGTTGTTTATTTGCATTCTGAGCGATTTGTGGCTGATATGGTAAAAGCATTACAGCTAAATGCAATAAATGATTTTAAACGATATTACAGGTCTGTTGACGTGTTGTTAATTGATGATATTCAGTTTTTTTCTGGTAAAGACAGGTCGCAGGAAGAGTTTTTCCATACCTTTAATGCTCTACTTGAAGGCGGACAGCAAGTAATTTTGACTTGTGATCGTTACCCTAAAGAGATAGGTGGGTTAGAAGAACGGTTAAAGTCACGTTTTGGTTGGGGGTTAACGGTTTCAGTAGAGCCACCAGAGTTAGAAACGCGTGTAGCTATTTTGATGAAAAAGGCAGAGCAAGCTCATGTAGATTTGCCTTCAGATGCCGCTTTTTTTATAGCAAAACGACTAAGGTCTAATGTCCGCGAATTAGAAGGTGCATTAAAACGAGTTATAGCCAGTGCCCACTTTATGGGCGTTCCTATTGATACAAATCTTATCAAAGAAGCATTAAAAGATTTATTGGCTTTACAGGATAAACTAATAAGTATTGATAATATTAAAAAGACAGTATCCGAGTATTATAAAATAAAATTGTCTGATATTTTATCTAAAACCAGAGCACGTGCAGTTGCGCGACCAAGACAGATAGCCATGGCGCTAGCGAAAGAACTAACTAGTCATAGTTTACCAGAAATAGGTGAGGCTCATGGAGGGCGTGATCACACCACGGTATTATATGCATGTCGCAAAGTAAAAGAGCTGATATCAAAAGATAGCGAAGTGGCCAATGATTACCAGCAATTACTTAAATCACTAACAAACTAGTTTTTTTGAAGTATAAAGAGAAATATTACTATGCGATTTTCTATTAACAGAGAAGCATTACTTAAACCTTTACAGCTTGTAGCTGGTATTATTGAACGCCGTCAAACGCTTCCTGTGCTTTCTAATGTGTTGATTAATGTTAGAGATAAAACACTTTCACTCACTGGAACGGACCTTGAAGTTGAACTGTTGGGAGAAGTACAGTTGTCTTCTGTTGATGAACCCGGAGCAACCACTGTACCGGCGAGAAAGCTAATGGATATTTGCAAGTCTCTTCCGGAAGACTGTGAAATATCAATACATCAAGAAGGAACAAAAGTGATTTTAAAGTCAGGTCGCTCTCGTTTCACTTTATCTATGCTTCCAGCTGAAGATTATCCCAATATAGAAGAAGAAGAAGGTTCACTTTTTTTTACCATAGAGCAACCTGCTTTACGCCATCTTATTGAGCGCACTGGGTTTGCTATGGCGCAACAGGATGTTCGTTATTATTTGAATGGTATGTTGCTGGAAGTATGTAGTAAAAGTTTGCGTGCAGTAGCAACAGATGGGCATAGAATGGCGATTAGCACTCAGAAAATAGAAGCTCCTTTAGACGGAAGTCATCATTTTATTGTTCCAAGAAAAGGGATTATGGGTTTGGCTCGCATTATTTTGCAGGGAAAAGATAATATTAATATATCATTAGGTAACAACCATATCAGAGCAAAAACGGAAGATTTTATTTTCACCTCCAAATTGGTTGACGGCAAATTTCCTGACTATGAGCGTGTAATACCTAAAGGGGGAGACAAGGTTGTTTTAGCAGATAGGGATATTTTGCGTCAGGCTTTGAATCGAGCTTCGATTTTATCAAATGAAAAGTATCGAGGAATCAGGATGTTATTGAGTGAGAATACACTGAAAATTTTAGCTAATAACCCTGAGCAGGAAGAAGCTGAAGAAGAAGTAACGGTTGAATATCAAGGTGAGCCAATAGAGATAGGGTTTAATGTTCATTATATATTAAACGTGCTATCTGCTTTTATTGGAGATACTGTTCAGATGACTTTGTCTAACTCCAATAGCGGAGTGCTTATTGAAGAACCAGATAACCCTTCCTCACTTTATATTATTATGCCTATGAGACTATAGCTGTAGAAACTGTTTTTATTGTAATAAGGAAAAGACAGAGGGATTGATGAGTATTCATTTTTTAAAGGTATCTGATATTCGAAACCTTAGAAAAATCTCTTTGTCATTATCACCGAGGGTAAACCTCTTTTATGGTGATAATGGTAGTGGAAAAACAAGTCTTTTAGAAGCCGTACATATTCTGGCTTTAGCAAAATCATTCAGAACAAATAAACTAAAACCCCTTATAACCAAGGGCAGCCGGGCTTGTACTGTTTATGGTGAAGTTGATTGCTCTACTAAGGTTGGTGTTAAGCGGGGATTAGACTCTCTGCAAAGCATTAAAATCAATGGTTTTCTTGGTAGGTCGATTGCAGATTTAGCAAACCTTTTACCTATACAATTAATGACACCTGATACATTTAATTATTTGCTGACAAGTGCTTCTTATCGCAGAAAAATAATTGATTGGGGTGCCTTTCACCATGAAAAAAAATTTATAGATGTCTGGAAAAAGATGACTATTAGTCTTAAAAATCGTAATAGCCTCTTAAAAAATAGGGTGGCGATTAACTCTAAAGAGATGGATGTATGGACAAAAATATTTATTGATTCTGCACAGATTGTTGATAAAGCGAGATTGACTTACTTGCAACAATTAATTCCTGAGATTGAGGTATTATTACTGAAGCTTACTTCTATTTCAGGGTTAAAAATTAATTATTATCGAGGGTGGTCACGAAACAGCTCATTAGAGGATGTATTAACACAAAACACAAATAAAGACTCCATGTTAGGATATACTATACTCGGTCCGCAGCGAGGTGACTTGAGAATTACTTGTCATGGCTTGCCTGCAACGGAAGTATTATCTCGGGGCCAGCAAAAAATGGTTGTTTGTGCGATAAAATTAGCGCAGGGGCTTTTGTTTGAAAACACAAAAAACAGGACCTGTGTTTATTTAGTTGATGATTTAATTTCTGAGCTTGACTCAACCCACTGTCACTTGTTTGCAAAAGTATTAAAAGAAATGAATAGCCAGGTTTGGATAACTGGTGTTAATGGGGTTGCTTTAAAAAATATATTTAATGATAAGAATGTTAAAATGTTTCACGTGGAACATGGTGAAGTGAGTGAGATTGTGGATGTTGAAAAAAAGATAGTATGTGAGAAGATTTTATAATCAACACTATATAGTTGTTTATTTCTAGAGATTCCTTTTAAAAAAGCAGCATTTTATTTTTAAGAGAAGAACTGTAAATATTAAGTTACAATGGATTGTGGTTTTACTAGGAGATTATGGATGGCTGAACAAAATTATGATGCTTCTAATATTAAAGTATTAAAAGGGCTAGATGCAGTGCGCAAACGCCCTGGTATGTATATAGGAGATACAGATGATGGTTCTGGGCTTCATCATATGGTTTTTGAAATTATAGATAACTCCATTGATGAATCATTGGCAGGCTACTGTTCCAATATTGAAGTAATTATTAATTCGGATAATTCAGTTACAGTTCGAGATAATGGTCGCGGAATTCCAGTAGATATACATGAAGAAGAAGGGGTTTCTGCTGCTGAAGTTATTATGACTGTTTTGCATGCAGGTGGGAAGTTTGATGAAAACTCCTATAAAGTCTCTGGCGGTTTGCATGGTGTGGGTGTTTCTGTGGTTAACGCCTTATCCAAAGAGTTGAGTTTAGTTATTTGTCGGGCTGGTAAAAAGTATCAACAATTTTATGATCATGGTGTTCCACGTGAAACATTAAGAGTTGTTGGTGATACTGAGACTACCGGAACAGAAATTACTTTTTGGCCATCTGAGCAGACCTTTAGTAATGTTGATTTTAATTTTGATAAGTTGGCCAAGAGGCTGAGAGAGCTTTCTTTTCTTAATTCTGGAGTCTGTATTAATCTTCACGATAACAGGGATGGAAGAAGTGAAAAATATGAGTATGAAGGAGGCTTGCAGGCTTTTGTAGAGTTTTTAAATCAGAATAAAACAACTATAAACAAAACACTTCATTGCAACACTAAAAATGGTCCTGTAGGTGTTGAAGTGAGCATGCAGTGGAATGATAGCTTTCAAGAAAATATTCTTTGTTTTACTAATAACATTAATCAACGTGATGGTGGAACCCATCTTGCCGGATTTCGTGCAGCATTAACAAGAACACTAAATAGTTACATTGAAAAAGAAGGACTTACAAAAAATCAAAAGGTTAATACGACGGGAGATGATGCCAGGGAAGGATTAACAGCTATTATTTCAGTTAAAGTTCCAGATCCTAAATTTTCTTCTCAAACAAAAGATAAGCTGGTTTCATCAGAAGTTAAAACAGCTGTTGAACAGGAAATGGGTGCTTTTTTATCTGAGTATTTGCTTGAAAACCCTCAGGAATCAAAAGTAATAGTCAATAAAATTATTGATGCAGCAAGAGCCAGAGAGGCGGCTAGAAAAGCAAGAGAGATGACTCGTCGTAAAGGTGCTTTGGATATTGCAGGCCTTCCGGGAAAACTTGCAGACTGTCAGGAAAAAGATCCAGCTTTGTCTGAATTGTATATCGTGGAAGGAGACTCAGCCGGTGGTTCAGCAAAACAGGGACGGGATCGGCGTACGCAAGCTATTTTGCCACTTAAAGGTAAAATATTAAATGTTGAAAAAGCAAGATTTGATAAGATGCTTTCTTCAGTAGAAGTTGGCACGCTTATTACAGCACTTGGTTGCGGTATTGGGCGAGAAGAATTTAATATAAAAAAATTACGCTACCATAATATTATTATTATGACAGATGCTGATGTGGATGGAGCTCATATCAGAACACTTCTCCTTACTTTCTTTTTTCGACAAATGCCTGAGTTGATCGAGCAAGGTTATATTTACATTGCTCAGCCACCTTTGTATAAGGTAAAGGCGGGTAAGCAAGAGCAATATATTAAAGATGATATGGCATTAGAGCAGCATATGACTGGTGTTGCTTTAGAAAATGTAAGCTTACATCCGAGTGAAAGTTCTCCTGGTATTAAAGGTGTTGCTCTTGAAGAGTTAGTGAACGAATACAGAGTAGTGGAAAGCATTATACGCAGACTATCTAAAGTGTATCCGGAAGAAGTTTTACAAACTCTGATTTATATGAAACCTTTGACTAGCGATACATTAAACAATAAAAAAGAGCTCACAGAATGGTGTGAAAAACTCTCTGAAAATCTTAAGACAGTAACATCGTCTGGAACAAGTTTTTCTGTTGCTACCTGTCAAGCTGAAAATGAAGAATCTGATGGTTGGTTCCCAGATATTACTATGTTATCTCATGGAACGGAGCGTAATTATTTATTACAAAAGCATTTTTTCCGCTCAAATGATTACAGTGCTATTGTTTCTTTGGGTGAAAAACTAACAGGTTTACTGGAAGAAGACGCCTTTTTTCAGAGGGGTGATCGTAAAGAGCCTGTAGACAGCTTTGAACAGGGATTAAGCTGGTTAATGAAGGAAGCTTATAAACGTCATTACATTCAACGGTATAAGGGTTTGGGTGAGATGAACCCTAGTCAGTTATGGGAGACAACAATGGATCCTGAGGTACGTCGTATGCATCAAGTGAAGATTTTAGATGCAGTAGTTGCTGATCAGGTTTTTACGACGTTAATGGGAAGTAATGTTGATCCCCGTCGTGAGTTTATAGAAAATAATGCATTGAATGTGGAAAACCTTGATGTGTAATACCAAAACGTGTTTCTAGCTACTGTTATTAACATGCTTTTATGGCTTGATGTTAAAGGTAAAACGACGAGCAATAGCCAAAGCTATTGATAAAAGCTTTAACAGATAACAGCAAATTAAGAAAAGCAGGGTAATAATAAGCTAGAAACAAGCTTTTGTGTAAAAAGTAATATAACTTATTTCACTTAAAACCACCTTTATTCTAGTGTCTTATAACAGGTGGGCTTTGATATTAGATTCGAGTTAACGAAAAGATAGTACTTGTTTTAAGTCTTTTTTTATTGTTTGGAGAGAAAAAATCATGTCTTCTTGTATTAAATTGGTTCAAGAGGAGCTTTCTGAAGCAGCGACCGTGCTAAATGCTTTTATTAATGACCAGGAAAGTCACATAAAAATAACTAAAGCAGCAGAGCTTTTAGTTGATTCTTTTAAGGCTGAAGGCAAGGTTATCTCATGCGGTAATGGAGGCTCTCATTGTGATGCAATGCACTTTGCAGAAGAGTTAACAGGAAGATATAGAGATAATAGACCTGCATATCCGGCTATTGCTATTTCTGATCCAAGTCATTTAAGTTGTGTCGGTAATGATTATGGTTATAAATATGTTTTTAGTCGTTTTGTCGAAGGAGTTGGGCGTGAAGGAGATGTGTTATTCGGAATAAGCACCAGTGGAAATTCAGCTAATATCGTACAAGCAACAGAGGTTGCAAAAGCAAAAGGAATGAAGGTAATACTTCTTACAGGTAAAGATGGTGGAGTCTTGGTCAATAAGGCTGATATAGAAATACGTGTACCTCATTTTGGATATGCCGATCGAATACAGGAAGTTCATATAAAGATAATCCATATATTAATTAATCTGATAGAAAAGGGTATGTCCATTTAATTGGCGGTGACACCATAAACATGGCAGATCAAAAACACTTGTCTTGTCTTTATAAGAGACAACTATTACATAAAGATAAAATAGTGACGTTAAGGTAGTATCAAACTGAAAACTCTATTGCGCTATAGAATCAAAACACCTAAAACTTACTTAAGACTTCTAAAAAGAAGCGTTGTACCTTAGTTTTTAAGTAGTAGCAAGGAGGCTTCCGATGCTCAAGAAATTTTTGGCAGTAATGGCTTTAGTTCTTCCGTTGTCTTTTTCAGCTTTTGCTGAAAATATGGAAAAGGTTAATATCAATTCGGCAAGTGCTGAAATTCTTGATAAAAACCTTAAGTATATTGGACCTAACACGGCAAAACGTATTGTTGAGTTTAGGGAAGAACATGGTATGTTTAAGTCTGTTGAGGATATGACAGAGGTTCGTGGAGTAGGAATGCAAGTGATTAAAGCTAATCGCGAGCGACTTTCCATCGAATAAATATATAATGAAGTCCAAAGCTCCGATATTTTAAATATCGGAGCTTTTTTTTATCTGAATAATTATACACAACCTGCTCATAATGCTTATTTCCCCCTTATAGGTGTATAGGTTCATACCATATGAGACTTAGGGAATTTCCTGCTGAAACCGTTTCTCTTCAGATGACGCTTGACAAGAATAGTAAATCAGATCACTAGTTGATTCAGTCGATAGGCATGCATCAGTGTGTAGTGAAATACAAGCTTATGCGGTGGATCACTTAAGTAGGTTGAATGGTTTTCCATGCCGCCATATTTACTTTCCAGTTAGAATATGGAGGCGTTACTAATCTCGTTTTTACGATAAATATTGTTAACTTTTTTACTGCATTTACTTATTTCAATATGTTGATAATTTGGATTTTAGTAATGCCTGCCTTTTGCAGTATAAGTCTCCTGCTAGTTTTAATATGACAAAAAATTATAATTGTAATTGTTTCACCTTAGGGGAAGTTAACAATAACAGTAGTTTGTTTTGGTATGACAGAAATGAACTCTGTTGTTTTGAAAATCAAATCTATTGCAAATAGGGTGAATTCATTTGGACTTATTTCCAATAAAAATGCCATTCAGTATTGTGAGAGTAAGGTCTGTAGGGAGTAATGATTGTTGAAGGAAAATCTGGGCGATTCGGTGCATTTGGTAGTTGTTGTGTTTCCAGTGCAAATCCAGAATAGTCTTTGATTAAACCATTTGTCCCGCAAGTTAAATAATTACCACTATAAAATTGAATACCCGGCTGGTCTGTATATACATCCAGGCGACAGCCATTTTCAGATTCAACAGTTGCAGCAAAAGATACACTGTCTTTTTTCGGATGATCTATCAGCCAGCAATGATCAAACCCTTTAGCTTGTTGTAACTGTATATGCTTGTCATTTATATTATTACCAATAAGCTTTCCAGAGCGAAAACTCATTGGAGTGTTATCAACAGAGGCAATACCCGGCAGAGGAATTGCATTTTCATCTGTTGCGAGATAACGAGAAGCGTTTATTTTTAATTTATGATTTAAACAATCTCTTTTGCCTTCGAGATTAAAGTAAGTATGCTGTGTCAGGTTAACAATAGTATCCTGATCTGTAACAGCTTCGTAAGAGATAATAAATTTATTATCATTTGTAAGTTTGTAAATAACCTTAACATTCAGATTTCCCGGGTAATTTTCATCACCATCAGTGGAAGAGTATGTTAACTCTATTAATGCTTGGTTGTCATTACTTTGGGTCTTTACTTTCCAGAGTTTTTTATTAAAACCTTCTGTGCCGCCATGAAGGTGGTTGTTACCATTGTTTTTACTTAATTGGTATTGTTTACCATTTATTACCAGCTTTCCACCTTTTATGCGATTTGCATATCTTCCTGCAATGGCTCCGATGTATGCATTATTATCAAGATAGTCCTCCAAATTGTCAAAACCCAGAGTGACATTAGTCTTGTCTTTCCCTGAAAGAGGCAGGAGAATGGACTGAATGATAGCGCCATAATTTAATATATTAACTTCCATGTTATTATCATTTGAGAGACAATATTTATAGATAGGGGTTTCATTCAGCTCACCAAAAATTGATCGGTTTATTTGCACTTTATATACCTGTTTTAAACAAAAGGATTGCAAGGTCATATTATATTGAAATTCAGAAAAAAGCTGGAGTTTTCGGCAGCAATATTATCCGTTATAGTTCCACTTCAGTGGTTATTAGTGAAATAATAGCTTGTGGTATATATTTGTATAACAGTAAAAGCTACCAGAAATTAAGTTGCATTTTTATAACAGCTTTAGCAGGAAGAGGTGCCTGATGAAAAGATCAATATATTTATTTATTTCTTCAGCATTATTACTTGTCGGTTGTGCAAATATTGGAATTAATCAAAAAAATTATATTGGTCAGGATATTCGTAATGTGATTTTAGATTATGGTGAGCCCATACATACCTACAATATGAGAGATGGTATAAAGGCTTATCAATGGGAAATTATCAGTCAGTTTAAAACTCCTGTTACAGCAAATACCACAGGTTTTCATAGTAAAGAAGGAATCATCAACAAAAACACCATATATTCCGGAGGAGGAAGGCATACAAGGAAATGCTTTTACACTTTTTTTACGCGCAGAAACAAGACACAAAAAACCTGGATAGTAACAAGTTTCAGAAAGCCGATAAGTGGTTGTTAAATTTGTTTTTCTATTTTATATAGAGCTGAATTTAACATATAAAAAGCATTTAAAATCAATAGCCTTATGCAGGTTGGTTTTATGAATTTAAGCTACATTCAATCGTCAATAATAAAGAAGAGATGATCAGTTCGCTAGTAGCTTATACCTATACCTATACCTATACCTATCAGGAGAAAAAGTCTTCGCTCAATATTGAATATACCAAGCTTGTTGCTGTGTAATTATATCGAGCTGAGGTAATAAGAAGTTAAAAGCAGGTTTTGGTGTTATCACTGAGGATTTTTACGATTGCATGGCAAAGAACGTCTAGCTCGCAATCACTAATGATAAATGGTGGCATTACATATATCAGTGTACCGAAAGGTCTAATCCATACACCAGCATCTACAAATGCAGGCTGAATTTGTTTTATATTTACAGGTTCTTTTAGCTCAATAACTCCAATGGCACCAAGTATGCGAATATTCTTTACATGAGGCATATCTTTACAGGGTGATAAACTTGTGGATAGTTTTTTTTCGATACGTTTTACTTGTTGTTGCCAGTTATTTTGTAATAATAAGTTGATACTTGCACAGGCAACACTGCAAGCTAGTGGGTTTGCCATAAAAGTTGGGCCGTGCATAAATACACCAGTGTCAGAAATGACATCGCTCACTTCTTTTGTGCAGAGCGTGGCGGCCAGTGTCATATAGCCTCCGGTAAGAGCTTTTCCTACACACATAATATCAGGCGATATATTTGCGTACTCGCAGGCAAATAATTTTCCAGTGCGACCAAATCCTGTGGCTATTTCGTCAGCTATTAATAAAATACCTGTTTCTTTGCATAGCTCTGAAACGCGTCTAAGATAATCAGGCGAGTAAAATCGCATGCCACCTGCACCTTGTACTATTGGTTCAAGAATAACTCCTGCCAGTTCACTTTTGTGCGTATACAAAGCTTCTTTAAAAGGTTCAATGTGCTCTTCTTTCCATTTATCATTAAATAAAGCGGTGGGCTTTTCAATAAAAATCTGTTCCATTAACAAATTGTTAAACACCCTGTGCATACCATTAACAGGGTCACAGACGGACATGGCTCCGGTTGTATCTCCATGATACCCACCCTTAATAGTTAACAGTTTTGAACGCTGGTTGTTATTTTTTGCTCGCCAAAACTGAATAGCCATTTTAATGGCTACTTCAACAGACACAGAGCCAGAATCTGCAAAAAACACCGTCTGTAAGGGGGCAGGTGTTAATTCGACCAGTTTTCGGGCCAAAGAGATGGCTGGCTCATGAGTAAGGCCACCGAACATGATATGAGACATATTTTTTAGCTGAGTAGTTATTGCTTCATTTAAAACCGGATGGTTATATCCATGAACCGTGCACCACCAGGAAGACATGCCATCAATTAGTTTTCTTCCATCAGATAAGTGGAGGTAAACACCGTGAGCTGAATCCACATGAAACAATGGGTTAGTCTCGGAAATGGAAGAATAAGGATGCCATATATGTTGCCTGTCAAATGCAATGGCATTATTTAACGTGTCCTTTTTTGCATGAGGTGGTGTATTAATAGATTGCATGGGTTCCCTTTTTCGGAGTTTTATATCAAAACCTGCGTCTAATTTCTTATTGCACAAGACTTCTAATCTTGCTGTTTTGGCTATTACTCGTTACTTTGCCTTTAACAGTAACTCATAAAAGCACACTCATAACAGTAGTTAGAAACAGGTTTTAGTATTACTCCCGAGCATTTATTCTGGTAAAAAAGACTATCATTAATAATAAAAGTGCAGAATAACCTAATAAAATAATTAAGCAACAGGGGGGATCATATGAGCCAAAAAGCAACGTTCAGCGTATATCTGAATTCAGAGCAGGTTCTAGGTTATTATAAAGGACAAAAAACAGCGGTAAGAGTGCATACAGACCAAAACCAAGCTATTAGTATACCTTTCAATATATTACTCGAATTTGTAACCTATGATGGGATATCAGGCACTTTTGAAATTGAGTTTAAAAATGATGGTACATTTCAAAAGATTCGAAAGATTAATTAATATTTCTAATAAGAAGTATAAAAAATACATTTAACATAAAATATTGCCAGCACATGTTACCGGATAACTATCACCTGTTTTTAATAGTTATCCACTATTTCTAATGTTTGTTAGTAAACTAATACCAAAATCTGCTTCTAACTTCTTATTGCGCTATTTTTATGATTTCGTTGCTATGCATTGAGGTTCCTCACAATAGCTGGCCAATTATTTTTCACGTTGCCTTTATTTAACAGCGAGCAATAAAAGCATACTCATAACTCTTGTACAAAACAGGGTTTTGTTTCAATATCAGTATCAGTTATAAATCGAATGCTATTACAAACTAAACGCTATTGCTAAATAGTTATAGTGTTTTGTACTGAATGGTTTATTTAACAGGAAAGCTTTGTCCCTTAATTTTTATCTCTTGGAAAACAAGGGAGGTTCACAAGCTTTATCTGACCTCTACCATTGGTAAGATAGAATCACGAACCACTAATACAGGCGTAAATGTTTGTTTATCTGGTAAATTAATGGATGTGTAATCTGGTTGCTGTACTAAATTAAGAGCCAGTTTTGTGGCATATCTGGCCATTACTTCTATTGGCTGGCGAACAGAGGTTACAGCAGGATAAAGATATTGGGCAATACCAGTGTCATCACAAGCAATAATAGACAGGTCATGTGGTGTTTTTTTCCCAGCTTCATTTAATGCTTTTAAACCACCGGAAGCCATTATATCATTACTGAAAACGATACCAGAAATATCAAACCCTGTTGCCAGTAGTGCTTTTGTTGATTGATAGCCACCATCAGCTGAAGGTTGGGCCTCTTTTACCAGTAACGGTGTTGGGTTTATACCTGAAGAAATCAAACCCTGCTGAAAACCTTCTCTTAACAGTTGAGAACTCACAAACTGCCCCTGAGGTATTACTAATCCTAGTTTTTTGTGATTAAGATCAGTTAGGTATTGCGTGGCTTTAAAGCCTGATTTTTTATAGTCAGGGTATACACACCGGTGTGCCATCGCCGATACTCTTCTGCCAAAAATAACAGCTGTTGGATAAAACCTAAGTAACTTAACTAGTTCCATGTCCGATAGCTGGTCAGACTGAACAATTAACGTGTCACAACTACTTAGTAACAGCCTTTTTAAACAAGCGAGCTCATCGATGGCTGATATATTTTGATCACAACTTAAAATGAGTTGTTTGTTATCTTTTGAAAGTAAATAGGCTATCTCTTGCATCATGCTATAAAAAATAGAGGACGTATTGTTTACAGACATAACGCCAACCGTGTTAGAATATCTCAAAACCAGTGCTTGAGCATGCGCATTAGGTCGATAGCCCAGGTTAAGCATGGCATCTTCAACAGCCTTGCGTTTAGTGTTGATAACCGGGGCAGAATTGTTTAATACTCTGGAAACAGTAGAAATAGAGACACCCGCCATGCAGGCTACGTCTTTAATAGTTGCCATGAAACCCTGTTTAAAATTTTAGTTAGTGGTAATAGAGCCTTTTCTTTTATTGTAAAGCTATATGTCCGGATAATGCCACCTTGGTTTATTGTTTAATTGAAAAGAGTTTAATTGAAAAGACGTACATAACTTGTAAATAAAGTTTGCGATCAGTAGAAGTTATCAAAGCAGGATTTTAAAGTGAACTTACTTGTTACCGGTGGAACCGGTTATATAGGCAGTCATACTTGTGTTGAGTTATTAAAAGAAGGACACAAGATTGTTATTGTAGACAACCTTAGCAACAGTCAGAAAGGCGTACTGCAAAGGATTGAGGCTATTACGGGAAAAACCTGTGATTTTTATGAGGCTGATATAAGGGATAAAAATGCCCTAGATACTATTTTTTGTAAACATGATATAGATGCTGTTATCCACTTTGCAGCGCTGAAAGCCGTAGGAGAATCCACTCAAAAGCCTTTGTTGTATTACGAAAACAATGTTTCTGGTACGTTAACTTTGTTAGCTTCAATGAAACGTGCAGGTGTAAAAAACATGGTATTTAGTTCTTCTGCAACCGTTTATGGTGCGCCTGATGTTGTGCCTGTTAAAGAAGATGCACAACTGAAGCCTGCGACTAATCCGTACGGTGCCTGCAAGCAAATGGTTGAGCGTATTTTGCAGGATGAGTTTATAGCCGACCCCGAATGGAGTATTTCCATTTTGCGGTATTTTAATCCTGCAGGTGCTGATAAATCAGGGCTTATTGGAGAAAACCCCAAAGATATTCCTAATAATCTTTTACCTTATATTGCCCAAGTTGCAGTGGGACACCTACCTTATCTGAAAATATATGGTAATAATTATCCGACAAAAGATGGTACTGGTATCAGAGATTATATTCATGTTATCGATCTTGCTCGGGGACATATCGCAGCAATTAATATACACAAAGAAGACAAAGGCGTTTTTGTTTACAATCTTGGTACAGGAAAAGGCTCCTCTGTTTTAAATGTGTTGCATGCTTTTGAAAAAGCGGCCGGAAAAAAGCTTCCTTATCAGTTTGAGGATCGCAGGTCTGGAGATATAGCAGAAAGCTATGCAGACCCTTCGCGGGCAAGAACAAAACTTAATTGGGTAGCCAAATATACCATAGAAGAAATGATGGCTGATGCCTGGCACTGGCAGTCTAATAACCCGGATGGAATTACGGAATAAGTAGCAAGTATGAAAGATTTATTTTCTCCTTCTGATCACCCCCATCGTCGTTACAATCCTTTAACAGATGACTGGGTTCTTGTTTCTCCTCATCGCGCAAAAAGACCATGGCAGGGTCAGGTGGAAGACACAAAACGCCACAGGACACATAAATATGATCCTGATTGTTATTTATGCCCAACAAACAAACGTATTAGTGGTGATGTAAATCCTGATTATACAAAACCTTATGTGTTTGCAAATGATCATCCGGCATTATTACAAAAAGCACCCGCGATGAGTGCTTGTGATGATCTTTTGTTTAAAAGTGAGGCTGTTTGCGGTGAGGCAAAGGTTGTTTGTTATTCTCCTGATCACAGTAAAACGCTACCTGAATTAAGTGTTGAAGAAATTGAGCAGGTTATTAACACATGGCAAAGTGAAATAACAACACTGGGAAAAAAATACCAATGGGTTCAGTGTTTTGAAAATAAAGGTTCTGTCATGGGATGTTCAAACCCTCATCCTCACGGACAAATCTGGGCATGTGATTTTTTGCCGAATGAAGCAAAAAAAGAAAACGACAGTCAGTTTTTATATTATAAAAACAACAATGTACCCCTATTGGTTGATTACGCCCTCAGAGAATCTGAGGCAGGTGAAAGAACTGTTGTTGAGAATGATCAATGGATTGCTGTTGTTCCTCACTGGGCATCATGGCCTTTTGAAATATTGTTGCTTCCTAAAAAACATATAAGACACTTAACTTTAATTGACGAAGAGCAAAGTAAGTTGCTTGCTTCTGCGTTAAAAATACTAACAATAAAGTATGATAACTTATTCCAAACATCATTTCCGTATTCCATGGGTTGGCATGGTATGCCTTTGAATGGTGAAAGCAATGATCACTGGCAGCTTCATGCTCACTTTTATCCTCCATTGTTGCGTTCAGCTACCATCAAAAAATTTATGGTCGGGTTTGAAATGTTGGCAGAGGTACAACGAGACCTTACTCCTGAGCAGGCTGCTTCAAGGTTACGAGATCAACCTGTACAGCACTACTTATCTGAAGAAAATTAAAAGGAACTTTTTTATGTTTGTTTATTCACATAAAATATTTACAGTCAGAGGTATTGTGTAATTATGTCTTTGCCTGATCTTAAAAATGATGCACTCTCATTTTTTGAAAACGCTTTCGGTCATGCGCCATCGAAACTTACTATTACTCCTGGCAGAGTAAATCTTATTGGAGAGCATACCGATTATAACAATGGTTTTGTTTTTCCTTGTGCTATAGACTTGTACACCATTGCCGCTTCTAGCCCGAGAGATGATAATGAAATACATGTTATTTCTGAAATAAGCCCTGAAAGTGAAATCGTTTTCAGACTTAATAACCCTGTATACAAGGCTGTGCATGCCCACAAATGGAGTAACTATGTCAGAGGTGTTGCTGATGTTTTACTTAAAGAAGGCCTTGATTTAAAAGGAGTAAACCTGACGATTACAGGTAACCTTCCGACAGGAGGTGGATTAAGCTCATCGGCAGCCTTGGAGGTATCTATTGCCAATACCTTGCTGGTGCATAGCAAAATTGAGTTACCAAAGTCAAAAGTGGCAAAGCTTTGCCAGCGTTCTGAAAATGAATATATCGGACTAAACTGTGGAATTATGGATCAGACGGCTGTTATTTTTGGGAAAAAAAATAATGCTCTTTTATTAGACTGTCAAAGTCTTGAAATGAAACAAACGTCAATACCTGATCATTTAACTATTGTCATTATAAATTCAAATATTAAACATGCTTTAGTAGACAATGAATATAACAAGCGAGCAGAGCAGTGCCAAAAAGCCTGCGATATACTTAATATTAAATCATTAAGAGAGTTAGATGCAGAGCATCTTGAAGTTCTTAAAATGCAATCAGATGAAGTTGTTTATTTAAGGGCAAAGCATGTATTTAATGAAAATAAAAGAGCAGAGTTGTTTTTTTTGGCGTTGAAAAACAATTCATTAAATGATATTAGTCGTTTAATGCATGAGTCTCATATGTCACTAAAAAATAATTATGAAGTTACCATTGCTGAAACAGATGCGCTGGTAAATATGATATCTGATGTGATAGGTGATCAGGGTGGGGTCAGAATGACCGGCGGTGGCTTTGGAGGATGTGTGGTTGCAGTAACACCTCAAAAGAACGTAAAACGTATTCAGGAAGCGGTAGAAACTCAATATAAGAAAAAATTCAATAATGAGGCGACTATTTATGTATGTAACGCTTCTGACGGAGCTTCTGTAATCTGACATAAGTTTGTGACGGAGATGGCAATATTACTTAGATGCCATTTTCGCAAAGAAGGGAATCTACAGATATAACATTATTAGTATTAGAAGCAGGTATTGGTATTATATATTGGTATTATATATTGGTATTATATATTGGTATTATATATTGGTATTATATATTGGTATTATGTTTCGATATTACAGGTTCCTTTGTACAAAAAACCGACCAGCACCACCACTCTATTGAACGACTGGTTAGAAATGGGACATATACTGCTCATCAGATCTGGGTATATGATGACGACGATAGCAAACACTCCCAGGATTCCCGTTATTACGGTGTGATCCCTTTAAATAAAATTTCTCAGCGTATGACTCTATTAATTATATTCTCATAAGAATAATTCAATGAATACCAACCTGATTACTTCCCTTATTTTTGTAGGAGCCATCGCATTATTAGCAGGGTGTTTCAGCCAGCATTCAGCAGATTACTACCGGAATCACCCTGATGTTGCAAAAAAAGAATATCAAAAATGCGTCAACATGTAAGCAGAGGTGCGTGATAAAGACAAAAACTGTATGAATGTGGCTCAGGGCACAGGCCTTTTTTACTGGGATTAATAGATAACAAGCGACCATATTGTATCACGGAGAACCAACATAAATCACATAGATCCGAATGTACGTAAGATGTACGTAAATAGTAGCATCAGTCATTATATACCTATTTTTCAATATTAAAGCAGGCATATTATCAGCAATAATATGCCTGCTTCTGTTTTCTGAATATCTGCCATTGATCTTGCCGTGAATCTTTAAGGCTGAGCGTCAATTTGGAATGTTTTGAAGATGGTGGTACCCTTATTATAAGGCTGCATAAGAAACACCGTTTGAGGACCTTTATCTTGAGCAGTATAAGAAGCCTGTACTTCACAGTACTTTCCGCTGGAAAGTTTTTTATTAGAGCATTTACTTTTATTTGGCGTACTTGGAGGAGAATTAACAAAAACAGCCTGACCGTTAGGATTTGAAGATGCCAATATTGTATCACCTAATGTTACATCACTGCTGCCTTCATTTGTAAATTTAACTGTAAAATTTTGTGGTACACCTACTTTGCCGGTAGGAGCCAGGTTAGTAGTTATCTTACTAACAAGAGGAGTTTTTGTTGTTAGCGCAGTAACATGTAGAGTGAATTTTTGGTTTTTTAAATGGCTTATATCATATTTTACCTTGACCTCAATGGTCTGCAGTAGTGCACTACCATAGTTTAGTTTCGCTGTTATGAAGCACATACTATGCTTTGTAAGCTTATGATGTGATAAGTTTGAGCAATTGTCTGTTATGTCACTAATCGAGCTTTTGTTGCTAAAATTGTTTGTAAATGTAATGTTTGTTAAATCGTTCTCACTGTTGTTCCTGAAATCGAATGCAATTTTGTAATCGTGATTTGGTTCTAAATATTCAGGAAATGCGTGCATATCTCCTTTAACCATCCACCCAACTTTGCCTTCTATAGGTTTAGTATTTATCACTTTTGTTGTTTTAGTAATCGTTACAGGGTCACCTTCTTTATAGTAAAAAGTAACCTCAGGCGTTTGCGTACCCTCTCTTGATGGTTTGAATTTTCCTTTTATAGTACAGCCATCTGTCGCATTAATTTTATCAACGTTACAGTTATTTTTTGTTTCTTTAAAACCAGGAATATCTTTTATCACATAAACGTGTGTTGCAGGCTGTGTTTTAGAAGTATTTGTAAAATTAAAAGTGAGATCATATGTGTCACCCAATACTGTATTTGCAGGGAGTGTAGAAGTATCATGTCCTTTCGGATCTGTACTAGTAAAGTCGGTGGTTATACCAATATTTTCTATGGTCGGAGTAAATGTTAACGTTACATCACTGCCTTCCTTATATGCAAGAGTTATCACTAAAGGAGTATTTATCGTGGTTTTATCTGGCTCATAATATCCGGCTATCTGACAGTTACCGCCGGGAGCAAGTTTTAGCGAACCTGTTCCGCACGAATTACTTAATAGTTTAAACGAATTGAGATGTGTAGGATCTGTTATGCTGGTAATATTTGCCGTAAATAAAGTACTCTCATTGGTAAAAGAGAAAATAAGTGGGTATCTTAGTCCTTTAACGGTCACTTGGTTCGCACTTTGTGTAAGGAGGGTACCATTAAAATTAATCTCTCCCTTTATGTTAACAGCGGTTGTGGTGGTGTCTGTTGATAACGGTACGGGGCTACCCTCATCATATTCTAAATTAAAGTTGAGTGTTTCTGTGCCAGTTTTTTGGGGGGTATAAGTTCCGGTTATTTCACATGAAGACCTGGCTGCGAGAGTTTTATTAGGATTAGTTTTTCCAAAACACTGATTGGTATTGATTTTAAAATTAGCGGGAACAGCTGATGTAAAATGGAGATTTGTCGCAGGAAGTTGAGATGTATTGGTATACATAAAACTAACCGGATACCCAACATTCACTCTCGTATTGTCTGGTAATTGCTTCAAAACTGTGCCGCTCAGACTAACTGTGGTTACATTTGTGATTGTGCTCAAAACTACCGGAGCTCCTTCTTTATACTCTAAACGTATAGTGAGATCTTTTGGGCCTAGGGTATTTTTTGGATCATAATCTCCGGCTATTTCGCAGGAAGCATTAGGTGCCAATTTTTTTGTAGTGCAATCATTTTTTGTTTCTTTAAAATTATTGGGTGAAATAGTTGTGTACTTTATTCCGGTAGCCTCTAATTGCGTACTTTTATTTGTAAACTGAAAAGTAACATTTTGTTTTTTGCCGGCTAATATATTTGCTGGAAGCGTTTTAGTTACTGTACCTTCGATAGCAACATTGACCACATCTGTTTCAGCATGGGCCTCTACTTGAGAACCTTCATCATAATTCAAAATAACAGAAAGCTTTTCCGGCCCTAGTGTTGTTGGCTCATACTCTCCACCTATCTCGCAGGATTTATTTGGAGCAAGTGTTTTTTTACAGGTATTATTCGTTATCTTAAAGTGGGGCAAAATTTTTATAAAGCTTATATTTGTTGCAGGTAACGTTGTATTTGAATTTGTAAAAGTGAAAGTAACAGGTTTCTTTATACCTTTTGCCATATTTGCCGGAAGGGGAGTGGTTTTTTGTGTAATATTAACATCTGTAACTGTGGTGGTAACTTGACTCTCTATCGGATTACCTCCACTTTCATCATAACTCAGAGAAATAGTGTTTTCTTCCGTACCACTGGATATTGTTGGCTTATAATTACCTTCTATCTGGCAGTAAGAGTTAGGAGAAAGCTCTGTCTTGTTCATGCAGCTATTAAAAGTTTCAGTAAAACCTTTCAATTTTGATGATTTATCTGGTGTCCAAACAAGGTTGGTTGCGGGTAAATTCATATTAGAATTGGAGAATGTGAAAATGAGCGGATAGGTTCGATCTTTTTCTATATTTTTTGGCAGATTTGTGGGGACTGTATTATCTACCTCTACATCGGTTACAGCTGTTGGAGCATGCAACTCTACCGGTTTATCACTTTCATCATATTTCAAAGTCACAGAAAGTTCGTCCGGACCATTAGCCTTTTTTGGTTCATAAACTCCGCTTATCTCACAGGAGCTAGTTTTTACCGTTCCCGAAGGACCGGCCGCATCAAGTACTTTAATTGGTTTATCATTTTTATCAAAACAGCTATCTGTTTTTGCTGTAAAATCGTCTAAATTTTTTGTTATGCGGCTGATAGTCGCTTTTAATTTTTCATTTGTATTTTTAAACGTGAATTCGACCGGGTAGGATCGATCTTTTTCTGTATTAGTTGGCAGGGGCGTGACTTTTCCTTTCACAACGATTTGGGTTACATTTGTTTTAGCTGTGACCTCTACAGGCTGACCTTCGTTATAAGACAAGATAGCCGAAAAATTCACCGGACCTTTGGTTATTTTAGGTGTGTAGTCTGCGGTTATGTCACAAGATGAACCCTGAGCAAGGGGTTTGTCAGTACAATTATCCTTTATATTTTTAGTGCCATCAGGAAAAACTTGGTGCACTTTAATATTTGTTGCGGGAAATATGGAACTTGAACTGCTATTGGTAAACGTAAAACGAAGGTGTTGCGTTTTAGTGTTACCTATGTCATCGGGCAGTTTGTCCGATTTACCAGTTATAGAAACTTTGTTTACAGTCGTTTTCTTGCGTAAAATTACATCAGCTCCTTGTGTATATTGTAAAGTCACAGTCAGTTCTTTCTGACCAACTGATGAAGGCTTGAAATCCCCAGTAATTTCGCAGGATTTTCCAGGTTTAATCTCTTTAAGTTTAAGAGATAAACAGCTATCTTTTATGTTAAAAAATTGTTGTTGTTGATTTGAAAAATCTTTAATTAGTTTTATATTGGTCGCAGGTAGTAGTTCACTCATATTTGTAAACCTGAATATGAGTGGATAAGTGTGATTTATTAATGTATTTTCAGCTAGTTTTGACACTGAGCCTATTATATTAACATTCGTTACATTTGTTTTTGTTTCTACCTTTACCGGATTACCTTCTCTATACGTTAGACCTACAGCTATGCTGTGGTTACCAATATCCGTACCTGACGTATATTCTCCGGTTATTTCACAGCTTCCACCGGGAGGAAGTTCTGTTTTATATTTTTTTGTTTTATCATCAATGCAACTATTATTTGATTGAGTAAAGTTCTTCAAAGAACCTGTACCCCATTTAAGTTCTGTTGCCGGTAGTGTATCGCTCTTATTGTTAAAGATGAAAGAGACTGCTTTTTTTGTATTTATGTGCATATTAGTGTCTAGTGGGGTGACGACCTTTCCTTCTATCGCCACGTCAGTAACATTTGTTGTCGTTTCCGTGGTTTGTACTGTATTTGGTCCTTCCTTTGCCTCTGCATATTTCAGAGTAAAAGAGAGTTTTTGCTTGCCCTCTTTTATTGGTTTATATTCTCCGGATATATGACAGGTTTCTCCCGGGTTAATAATGAAGCTTGGATTACTACCAATGGAGCCGTGACAATCATTAAAGCTTGGAATAAAACTCTTTAAAGCGTCATGGGTACTAATGGTTTCATTTGTGAAGGTAATGTGAACCTTAGTGGCGGGTAATGTATTGCTTGTATTTTCAACAGTGTACATGACCGGATAAGTAAAATCCTTTTCTATATTTTCTGGTAATTTATCTAGTGTCACTTTTAAATAAATAGGGACATGTTTGTTAGTGTCCTCGATGTTAACATCAACAAGTTTTCCTGCACACAAAAAACCATTAAACCCACAGACCTTTACACCTGTTTTGGTTTTTCCGGGAGTAATGCCCGTTAGTATTTTCAGGTAAATTATGCATTTAGATTTATGGTTTAAGACCATGTTTTTAGTACAAGCAGGGGGCGTCGTGGTGCCATTAGGGTTATTAACCAAGGTTGTTGATAGTAATAGAGAGGTGTTATATGTATGAAAGTGAACAGAAGGAATATCTGAGGTTGTATTATTTATTACTAAAAAAGGAATGGGAGTAAACGTCACCATATTTGGTTTTAATACAACTGGTGAAAAAGCCGGCTCTATATTAAAGGCGGAAATTGCAACTTTGCAAACAGGTGCTATTGGTATAGAACCAATAGTCAACATCAATGCTAAGTTTCGTAGTTTGGCGCACAAGTTATTAAAAACCATACCAGTATACCTTTGCTCTTTCCTTAAATGTACAATAAATAATTAAAAATATAATGGTCATTTATTAATATTTTTTCGAAAGCATGTAGGACAATTGAATTAAAACTATATGGTAGATTAATTTAATATATATTGTAAATCAAAATGTTTTTTTTACAAAAAAACATTTAAATATTGGTGTTATTTAATTTATGTTTTTCTAAAAAACAGATAGATAAATAAAAATAAGATTGAATATCCAATAACAATATTTCATTTTTTGAAAAACTTTCTTTTATATCGTTTTTTATTTATTTTATTTTTTGTATGGTTATTAAAATTAATCTACAGTACATAATTATTGCATATGTATTTTTTAATTCATTAGAATGGATTCTACTATTCTGGAAATACTTAAATGGGTATTTGTATTTGGAATCATCGGGAAACTATTTCCATTAAAATGAAAAAAATGAATTTTAATCTCTTAAAAGTCACACCATTTTTTTTCTTATGTGGTATTGTATTACTATTATTTTTGGTAGCATCCGCTTATGGCGATAATTTTTATTTAGATATTAACTCTGGTATTGGGTTATCTAGAATAAAAAATTCTAAAAAATATTCTCCTGTAAAGGGTTTGAATAATTATTATCATTCTGAATCAGAGGGGAAAACCATTTTTCCTTTGCTTGGCTTAGGTGTTGGTTATAAATTTAATTCCAACAATCATTACTATGCCTCCTTCGGTGTAGAAGCAGATTATGTTGATTTCGGTAAGATTAAAGGAAGTATAACTCAAGCCATTAATTTTCCCTTTAATAGTGATAAGATCTCTTATTCTTATTCCGCGCGCAGTTATTTTTTTATGCTTAAAGGAAAGTTAGGGTTTGTTGGAAATAAATTTTTACCCTATATTTCTTTAGGATTTGGGTTTGGGGTTAATTCTTTAGAAAAATATTCTGAAAATAATGGCAATAATATTAGTGCATCATACAGACAATTTACAAAAGGTTCTAAACACGATATTGCATATGCCATTGGTATAGGATTATTTCAATATGACGCAGGTCATAATATGAGCCTGAATGTTGAGTACCGATTTATTAATGCTGGTCGCGGTGTGCTCAAAAATCCTCTTGATGGGTCTAACAGCATTTATTCTGGGGCACTAGAAGGACATTTTATTACCTTTATACTAACTTTGTAAAAAAAGATTTTTTGTAATTTGTTTTTGATTCTCATGTGTTTTTCTTTTCTTTGTGCGAAGTTAAATCAATTTTCAATGATATAAACTTACTTACTTTATTTACTCTGTCCGCTTGCTCAATAATACCAAAACCTTTTTTTTAACTACTTCTATAAGCATGCTTTTATAATTTGCTATTAAAGGGAGCTGTTACTCTTGTTAGTCTAATCCAGCTTTTCCCTTTTCATGCAGTTTTTTTCATATCTGCCAAGTAGAATCTTTTTGTCTTTTCTGTTCTTATTTCAGTTTTTGGTATAAGAAGATAAACTAATTGATAATCAGGTATGGGTTTTGATCACGCCAAGTATTCCATCAATGAGCATTTGCGTGCCTAAAATGGCAATTATCATACCCATAAATCGTGTGACCCCTCGGATGGCAGAATCACCCAAGTATTTTACCAGACGCTCACCCGAGATAAAAAATAGATAGCTTATAATGCAGAGAACCAGAAAAATAATACTGGCCATCAGGCTTTGAATAAACCCTCCTGATGAGGCATAGTTTAGTGCCATTGCTATAGTTCCAGGACCTGCCAGTAAAGGAATGGCAATGGGAGAAACCGCTACACTTAGTCTGGCTTCAATGGGTAGTTGTTTGGTTTTTTCATCAGAGGAATGGCTACTTTTTCCTTTAAGCATGTCATACCCTATAAAAAAAAGAATTATACCTCCGGCAAGTTTGACTGCTGGAAGTGTTATGCCAAATAATGAAAGAATGCTGCCACCTGCAAAACAAAAGGTACTAACAATCACAAAGGCTATTATTAGCGCCCTTAATGCTGTTTTTTTCTGTATTGAAACTGGCTCTTGTGCGGTTAACGCTACGAATACAGGCGTATTTGCGACAGGGTTCATCACAGCAAAAAAGCCTGTGAACATAGTCAACGCCTCGGTAATTATTGTCATCTGTTTTTTAAACTTCCTGTCAGGATAAAGTTGCTGATGTAAGAATACTTTAATAGTAATACTTACGGTAGTGGTTTTGATCAGGCCGTGGTCGATATCGGTAACCATGACACCTAACCATGTTTAGAAATGACAAATATAACATTAAATGCTTTGTAATATAAAGCCAGAAGCAGGTTTTAATATTAGCTACCCATCACTGTTGGACCATTGGGAGGTGATAAATTAATAAAAACATACCTATCAGGTAATGTTTGCCACCACTGCATATTGCACCGCACTTTATTTTTGGAAAATATAAATCCTGGTTTGACTGCGGTTATTGTGTAAACGTTATCAGGTTTAAGATTTGCGATAAATACACCACCATCTTTACTGGTGGTTATTCTGGGGTGAAAAAAACTTTTTATTCGGCAAAAAGGATCTGTTGTTTTAAATGGAGTTATTCCATAATAACACTCGTCTGGGTGTATCGTTTGTTTTTTACTATTGGTTATAGATATTACAGCCCCAGCTTCACCTTGTATCTTATCATACAAAGTTTTCCCCTTAGCAGCTACAGTCGTTATCACCTGACAGTCTGTTTGTGAAAGGTTTGGGTGACCTGACCACGTACGGGCTATCAATACACCATCGAATAAAATACGGGGAATTGCCTGATAAGTAATATTTTTTAGTCCTGTTTTAGGTACGATGTATGTAGCCGACTGTGATGTTTTATAACCTCTTTTTTGAAACAAAAGTGTCAAGGGTTGCCCAATCGGATAATTAAATGAGAACATTCCTTTACTATCTGTGGTGGTTGCGATCTGTCCTGTCTCAAGTACTTTAACAGTCACACCCGGCAGATTTGTCGTTTTTGAAAACGCTTGCGCAAATCCTGAAATAAACGCTTTAGGTTGTGTTGTTGCATAAGTATATACAGGGAAAAAAAGAGGAAGAAAAAGGAGAAAAATAGATTTTTTCTGATTATGCTTCATGGTAAACAGTCCTATATGAATAATTAAAGTTAATTACTGCTAAATAGATAATTAATGTTTACTAGTCATAAATTTAAGGCAGGAAAGCAATTACAAACCATTAACCTTGTGTACGTTTTTTATTTTCTTCTTGGATTATCCTACATTATATAATCAAAAGCCAAGCAGATAATCAATACCTGTTAATAAGCTAGAGGGTTAGTTATAAAACCAAAATCTGCTTATAACTTTTTATTAAATTACTTTTCTTAAATTGATGTTATGCGTTGAAGTTTCTCACAAAAGTTGGATTTTACTCGTCACTTCGCCTTTAACAATGAGGCATAAAATCATACTCATAACAGTAGTTAGAAACTGGTTTTGATATAAAGATAATATGAATTTTTTAACAAGCAATACTTCGGGCAGTTTTTGACTAATTTAACTCCATGAGTATCATCTGTAAGCGTTTAAAAAATAGGGATGATATCCATTACCTGTTGGATACGGTGTAAACGTAACTAGCACTTGATGGAAAGACTTTTGAAAGGTTAGGTTTAAACCGGAATGACCAAAAAGACAGCGAAATTTATACAGAGCTTAGCGAGTGCGGGACTATTGTTGCGTAAAAGTGTCTGAAGTATTGATCTGAAAAATATATGTAATTAATAAAGGGAGTAAGCATGATTATCAGTGGTATTAAGGTCAGATAAATAGTATCAGTGATAATCACTGCTGACGAGACTATCAAGTCAATGTATAATTCAACCACATTATGAATGTAAATCATTAGTTCTTCTTTATTTTGAGGTACCATGACGATAAATAAAACGGCTGAGGCAGCTCCGTTTGATATAAAGACATTTCAGGGCTTAATCGCAACACTTCAATACTTTTGGCAGCAAAATGGCTGTGTTATTCTTCAGCCTTTGGATATGGAGGTTGGTGCAGGAACCTTCCATACCGGTACTTTTTTACGGGCTATTGGGCCGGAAAACTGGAATGCCGCTTATGTTCAGCCGAGTCGCCGTCCAACTGACGGGCGTTACGGTGAAAATCCAAATCGAATGCAGCACTTTTATCAGTTTCAGGTGGTGATGAAACCTTCGCCAGATAATATCCAGGAACTGTATCTGGAGTCTTTGCGACAGATTGGTATTGATACTAAAGCGCATGACATTCGTTTTGTTGAAGATAACTGGGAGTCTCCTACTCTCGGCGCATGGGGTCTGGGCTGGGAAGTCTGGCTTAATGGAATGGAGGTTACTCAGTTTACTTATTTTCAGCAGGCAGGTGGTTTGGAATGTTACCCGGTAACTGGTGAGATTACTTATGGCCTTGAACGTCTTGCTATGTACCTTCAGGGTGTGGATAGTGTGTATGACCTTGTCTGGACGAGCAATTCTCAGGGTATAGTCACTTACGGTGATGTTTTTCATCAGAACGAAGTAGAAATGTCTGTCTATAACTTTGAGCAGGCTGATGTAAAATCACTTTTTGAACATTTTAATTACTTTGAGAAAGAGTCTCAGCGTCTTGCTAAACAGGGTTTGCCATTGCCAGCTTACGAGTTTGTCCTGAAAGCATCTCATTCATTTAACCTTTTGGATGCACGTCATGCTATTTCTGTGACTGAAAGACAACGCTATATTCTCAGGGTTCGCACCCTTGCCCGAGCTGTGGCCACGGCTTATTTTGAAGCCAGAAAAACATTGGGCTTTCCATTAGCCGATGAAAAAATAAGGCAGGAAGTACTAAATCGTATCGAAAACCAGAGCAAGGAGTCTCGAGCATAATGGATCAGCCGATACAAAAAAAAGACTTTTTGGTAGAAATTGGTACAGAAGAACTTCCGCCGAAAGCGCTTTCAATATTGAGCCATGCACTGACAAAAAGCATTATTGATCAGTTAAAAGATAAAGGTTTATCGTTTGATGAGCCGCAATCGTTTGCAACACCTAGACGTTTGGGGCTTTTGCTTAAAGGCTTATCGGTTATACAGCCAGATCAGCAAATTGAACGTAAAGGTCCTGCTGTTAAAGCTGCATTTAAAGATGGTGAACCTACCAAGGCCCTGAAAGGTTTTGTTCGTGCCTGCAACGCAGATATTAATAAGCTTGAAACCATTGCTACAAACAAAGGAAAATGGCTGGTTTATCGCTCTGTGCAACAGGGTAAACAAGCCGTAGAACTATTACCCTCAATTGTAGATAAGGCTCTCAACAACTTGCCTGTACCTAAAAGAATGCGCTGGGGTGTGAACAGATATGAGTTTGTACGACCTGTTCACTGGCTGGTTATGTTATTGGGTGAAGATGTTGTGGAATGTGAGTTTTTTGGATTGAAGTCAGGTCGTGCAACTTATGGCCATCGTTTTCATAGCTCACAAGCATTAAATATTAACTCTCCTTGCGATTATGAATCATTACTGGAAACCAAAGGTAAGGTTATTGCCAGTTTTGAGCGTCGCCAGAGCATAATTAAAAATCAGGCAGAACAGATTGTTATACCATTGAAGGGTAAAGTGTTAACAGAGCCGGAGTTGCTTGATGAAGTTACCGGCTTAGTAGAGTGGCCCGTAGCGATTACCGGGAAATTTAATGAGCAGTTTTTGTCAGTACCAAAGGAGTCGCTGATATCATCCATGCAGGAACATCAGAAGTATTTTCCGGTACTGGATGACAGAGGAAGTCTTTTACCTTTTTTTGTCTGTATCTCCAATATTATCAGCAAAGATTTATCGCAAGTAATTTCTGGTAATGAAAGGGTTATTAGCCCTCGCTTGGCTGATGCACAGTTTTTTTATGAAACCGATAAAAAAACGACACTTGAAGCAAAAAGAAACAAGCTCAAAGACATTATTTTCCAGAAACAGTTGGGTACTATTTTTGATAAAACAGAGCGAATGGATGAACTTGCATTAAGTGTTATAGGCCAATGTGTTAATCACTGTTCTGATAAATTGAAAGAACAAACATCACAGGTGGCTATGCTTTCGAAATCGGATCTTGTTTCAGAGATGGTGCTTGAGTTTCCTAAACTTCAAGGTATTATGGGGCGCTACTATGCACAAGCAGAAAGGTTAAACGCTAATGTTTGCTTAGGGTTAGAAGAACAGTATTTACCTCGGTTTTCAGGCGATAAACTACCAGTGACAGATGTAGGTTGTGCAGTAGCAATAGCAGAAAAGCTGGATACGATTGTGGGAATTTTTGGTATTGGACAACCGCCTTCCGGCAATAAAGACCCATTCGGATTACGTCGCTCAGTGTTGGGCGTGTTGCGTATTGCTATTGAGAAGAAGCTGCCATTGCAATTAGATATATTAGTGCAGGAGTCACTAAATATTTACAAATGGCACGGTGTCGTATTACCAGTTAAAGGCGTAAAGAACCAAATTATTGAATTTATATTTGAAAGACTTCGGTCGTTAAGTCAAAATGAAGGCTTTCCGGCTGAAACATATTTGTCGGTAAAAGCTGTAAAACCAATGAGTCCTTATGACTTTTATCTTCGAATGCAGGCAGTAGAAAACTTTCGTCGTTTGCCTGAAGCATCAACACTTGCACAGGCAAACAAGCGTGTATCGAATATTCTTGTTAAAGCAAAAGATGTTAGCGTTTTTGGCACCATTAATGCCAACTTGTTGCATGAAATTGCTGAAAAGGCATTATTTAATGCGTTAGAAGACAAAGAAAAACAGATTGCCCCCATTAAAGATTACAGCAAAAAGCTGGAGTTATTAGCCTCACTCAAAGAACCGGTAGATAAATTTTTTGACCATGTATTAGTTAACGTCGAAGACGAAAAATTAAAGAACAACCGCTACGCTTTGCTTGCCAAGCTTCAGGCCATGTTCCGGCAGGTGGCTGATATTGGATTGATGTGATTTTGAACGATTCCTTGTTTTGAAAAAGTTATTGTTTTGAAAAAGTCATGCTGTCTTTTTCTGAGGTTTGAACATGTTCTGGTTTGACCATTAAGCAGGCGACCATGTGATTATTTACGAAATTGACAGTGGGTTGTTGGTGAGCACATACCTTTTTTGCCAATGGACAGCGTGTTCTGAAAACACAGCCTGAAGGTAAACTAACAAGTGATGGTAAATCGCCCTGTAGGCATTGAATGGTTTTTTCCTGTTCAGTCTGAGGGTCAGGAACAGGTATGGCAGAAAGAAGTGCTTTTGTATAAGGATGTTGAGGGTTGTCATACAGTGTGCTGACAGGTGCAAGTTCCATCAATTTACCTGAATACATGACCATTATTTTATCGCTTAAATGTTTTACGACACTTAGATCATGCGAGATAAACACTAAAGAAATATTCATCTTTTGTTTCAGCTCATTTAATAATGTTATGATCTGTGCCTGAACAGATACATCAAGTGCGCTAACAGGCTCATCACAAATAACAAGTTCTGGTTTGCAAATCAGTGCCCTTGCAATGCCAGCGCGTTGACATTGTCCGCCAGAAAATTCATGAGGATAACGATTAATTACATCAGGTAAAAGTCCTACTTCGTTCATTATTTGTCTAACTTGCTGTCTTATATCATGACGGCTGAGGTTTGGATAAAAGTTAAGAAGTGGTTCTGCAATACATTGACCGATGGTCATGCGGGGGTTTAATGATGCTACTGGGTCCTGAAAAATCATTTGGATATTTTTTCTGATAACTTTCCATGTGCGCTTATTTGCTTTTGTCAGATTTTGTTTTTGCCAGATAATGTTCCCGCTGTTTGTTGAGATTAATCCCGCGAGAGCTCTTGCAAGAGTTGATTTTCCACAGCCTGATTCTCCAACAATACCTAATGTTTCACCTTTATGCAGTTCGAAAGAAATGTCATCAACCGCTTTTAAAGCCAAAGGTTTTTTCCAAAAAATAAAATTGTTTTTTACTGAAAAGTGTACTTTTAGTTGCTGGACTTTTAGAATTGGCTCTTGGGGCATAAGTTTATACTAACTGGTTTCATTGTCGGATAAACCTGCTTTCTGCTCAAGCTGAAAACAGCATGCACTGTGTTGGTTTGTTAGTTTTATTTCTGGTGGTTTTCTTTGTTTGCACACATCCATTACATATGGACACCGCTCATTAAACCTACAACTATTTCCTGCATTTAACAAATTTGGTGGACTACCAGAAATAAAAGATAGTTCTGAGTTTTTATCTATGCGTGGAACTGAATTGAGCAAGCCTTTTGTATATGGGTGCCCTGTTCGATAAAAAATATCATCGACCATACCTGTTTCTATAATTTGTCCGGCGTACATTATAATTATTCTATCGCACATTCTTGCAATTATTCCCATATCATGAGTAATTAAAATTACAGACATCTTAAACATGTCTTTTAATTGCTTAATCTGTGAAAGCACCTGAGACTGAGTGGTAACATCAAGTGCTGTGGTGGGTTCATCGGCAATAAGCAGTTGAGGCTTGCATAAAAGTGCCATCGCAATCATAACCCTTTGTCGCATGCCTCCAGAAAGCTCATGAGGGTAAGCGTTCATTCTACTTTTAGCATTGGGAATATTCATGGTATTTAGCATGTCAAGAGATGCTTCGTAAGCCTGTTTTCTTGTCTTTTTTTTGTGAAAACGTAACACTTCCATTAATTGTTTTTTTATTTTGATGTAGGGGTTGAGAGAGGTCATTGGATCTTGAAATATCATGGCAATTTTATTGGCACGCAACTTATTCATTTTTCTGTGAGTAAGATTAAGTATGTCACGACCATCCATAAAAGCGCTACCTGTCACCTTCCCATTGTTAGCTGTTAGCCTGGTTAATGCAAATGCCATTTGACTTTTACCTGAGCCTGACTCACCAACAATTCCTAGTATTTCTCCTGAATTGACAGAAAAACTCAATTTGTCGACAGCTGTTATCTTTCCTTCTGGTGTGTCAAAAGAGATACTTAGCTGGTCAATTTTCAACAAGTTCATGTGCTCTCCTGTTAATGGTCTTTGGGGTCTAGTGCATCTCGTATACCATCCCCGATAAAGTTAAGGCAAAATAAAGTAGTGGTTAAAAAAATCACCGGAAAAATAAGTTGCCACGGATTGCTTTCCATTACTTGTGCACCATCATTAACTAAAGCTCCCCAGCTAGTCATGGGCTCTTGAATGCCTAAGCCGAGAAAGCTTAGAAAAGATTCATAGAGTATCAATGTAGGAACTAATAGTGACACATAAATGACAATCAGTCCTGTGGTATTAGGGATGATATGTCTGAATATTATTGTCCATGTTCCTGAACCACTGATGTGTGCCGCTTCAATAAACTCCTTCTTTTTAAGGCTTATTGTTTGCCCCCGAACGATTCTGGCCATATCGAGCCATGAAACTGCACCAATGGCAATAAAAATAAAAAATAAAGAACGCCCTAAAAAAGTAACAGCCAAAATAACCAAAAAAGTAAAAGGCAATGAGTATAGAATTTCTACAATCCTCATCATAATAGTATCGGTTCGACCACCAATAAAGCCTGAAGTTGCACCGTATATAAGACCAATACTACAAGCAACAAGAGCACCAGATAAACTCACCAGTAACGATATCCGTCCACCGGTCATTGTTCTAACAAAAATATCACGCCCAAGGCTGTCAGTGCCGAATATATGCCCGTTGGCAAAGCTAGGTCCCTGAGATATATAAGACCAGTCAATATGGCTGTAACTAAAGACACTAAAATAGGGTCCTGCGACAACAGCTACAATTATGACTGAAAAAAGTACAATACTGATAACAGAGGCTTTATTTTTAAAAAAACGCCGTCGAGCATCAGACCAAATACTTCTTCCTTTAATATTTAATGCATCAGAGAATTGATGAGTCGTCTCAGGTAGGATTTTATTTTTACGACCGGAGTTTTTATGTAGTGGGTGAAACAAGGGCTTTTTGGTATTATTCATAACGTACTCTGGGGTCTATAAATGCATATATAATATCAACAATGATTGTGAAAATAATGGTGAGTACGCCAATCATTAATGTAAGACCAAGAATTAATGAATAATCTCTGTTGAGTGCTCCCTGAACAAAAAGCTGCCCAACACCCGGTAAAGCAAATACTGTTTCAATAACCACAGAACCTGTGATAATACCAACAAGTGTTGGGCCAAGGTAAGATATTACCGGAAGCAATGCAGGCTTGAGTGCATGAGCCAGTATGATATACCAGCCAGGAAGTCCTTTAGCTTTTGCTGTACGAATAAAAGGACTATTTAATATTTCTAACAGACTGCCTCGCATAATTCGTGCAATGACTGTGATATAAAGGAAAGCCATTGCCAAAACGGGTAAAATAACATAGTGCCAGTTAGTTGCATGCCATCCGCCAGCAGGTAGCCATTTAAGCCAAACAGCAAAAATTAATACCAGCAACGGTGCAATAACAAATGATGGTAAAACTATTCCAGCCATAGAAACAGACATAAGTAGGTAATCAATCCAAGTATTTTGTTTTAGCGCGGTAATAGTGCCGATTAAAATACCGAATACAACAGCCAACGTAAAAGCAAGAAAACCTATCTCTATGGAAACAGGTAAACTTTGAACCAGCAGCTGGTTGACTGTAAAATCCTGATATCGAAAAGAAGGGCCAAGGTCACCATGTAATAACTGATTTACATAATAAAAAAACTGCTTCCATAGCGGTTTATCAAGATGGTATTGGTGCAAAATATTTTGAAGTATTTGTGGTGGTAAAGTCCTGTCGCCAGTAAAAGGCGTACCAGGCGAAAAATGTATTAAAACAAAAGAGATAACAACCAAAATTAGCAAGGTTGGAATTGAAAGTAAGATTCTTTTTAATATAAATGTAAGCATCGTGTGCCATATAATATGTCTGGACTTTTGTCGAACTTGAAAACCATTACAGATACCATTATTTGTTAAGGGTAGGAATCTATAATACCAAAACCTACTTCTGACTTCTTATTGCTCTAGTTTTCTGATCTTGCCATTATGCATTGATATGCGTTGAAGCTCCCGGCAATAGCTGGCTATTACTCGTCACGTCTAGTCGTCATTTTGCCTTTAATAGCAATCCACAAAAGCATGTTCATAGCAGTAGTTTGAAACAATTTTTGTATAATATTAACAATGCTAAAGATATAAATTCCTGCTTTTACAGGCACGGTATATGAATAAGTTTGTATCATCACCGAGTGTTTTTAATATGAAAAACTCCATATTGAATATGAAATCATATTGTTTGTATTTATGCCGGCTATTTACACGTTACCATACATTATGATGTGAGAGTACTAGGAAAATAATGAGTCATCCAGTTAGTGCTATAATTTTTTTTAGCAAATCTTCTGCTTCCTCAAAATCAAAGTTTTCAATAGTTGATTGAAGTTCATTTATAGATATATTTGCCTTTTTATTTTTGAGCTTTTCTTTTAATAAGGCAACATGTGCAATAGCGTCTATATTCCCCGTTTGTAAATCTTTAGATAACAATGACAGCAAATGTTTAATAGTTAAATGATTATCTATAGATAGTTTTGAAAAATGAGAAGAACCGGTAGTTTCAGGTGAAATCTTTTTGATATTGTTAACTGCATCAGATAAAACACTTCGGAAATGTAATAGCAACTTATGAGTTAGCTGGTTGTCTTTGTGTTGTTTTAATATTTGCTCTATCTTGGTGCATATATTGCATAAATCCATTGCACCTAAATTTCCTGAAACACCTTTGAGTGTATGACACTCTTGATATGCCAGATCTCTGTTGCTTTTCAGTTGTGATATAAAGACCTGATAAAAACCTTCATAGGTTTTTGCAAAATTTTTCAACAGCGATATATAAGTGGCTACATTGTTTTGTAGTCTTTCTAATGCAGCTTGTGTATCAAAAGCTGTTAATTGTATTGATAATTCTGTTTCATCAAGCATAGGTTGAATGTTGGTATTAGATGAATTTTGAATGTTATTTGTTGTATATTTTTTTGGAGAGAACTTTGTAAGAATAGCCTGCAACTTTTGCGGTATAATAGGCTTTCCAAGGTGATCGTTCATTCCTTTTGTCAGACAATTTTTGATATCACTATGTGTGGTGTGTGCAGTCATTGCGATAATTGGGATTTTTTCCATACCCTTTATTTCGCGAATTTTTCGTGTGGTTTCATAACCGTCCATGTTAGGCATTTGAATATCCATAAAAATCAAATCAAAAGCTTTTGATTTAACAAAACTTATAGCCTCATATCCATTATTTGCCATAGTTATTGAAACTTTCATGGAATCTAAAAGGCCATTAATCACTTCCTGATTAATTTCATTATCTTCGACTACAAGCACGTTAAGTGATGAAAATTCAATTTGTTGTATCAAATCAGTCTTATTCATAAATGTGGTTTGTTTGTCTTGTCTGAGAGAGCTGGTTCTTTTTAGCTGTAGTGAAAAGTAAAATAAGCTGCCTTTATTTGGCTCAGACTTAACTTTAATGTCTCCACCCATCAAGTTGACTAAACGTCTGCTGATGGTAAGTCCAAGCCCTGTTCCTCCAAACCTTCTTGTGGTTGAACTATCAGCCTGATAAAAAGAACTGAAAAGTCCTTTGATATGCTCTTCTGTCATACCTATACCGGTATCTTCTATTTGAAAGTTAACTTCAATGGTAGTATCACTGATGATATTGGTGTGGACCATGACTTTAACGTAGCCATATTTGGTAAACTTAATACCGTTTTGAGCCAGATTAATGAGAACCTGATTTATGCGTAACGGATCACCAACAACACTATCGTATTGTTCTTTGACCGGTTCGCAGATAAATGCAATATTTTTTTCGTTGGCCTGAATATCAAGCAAGTCTCTTAGTTTTTCAATTAATTGTTTGTTAATGCTAAAAGGAACTTCTTCGAGGTGTATTTTTTCTGCTTCAATCTTCGAAAAGTCAAGTATGTCACTAATTATGCCCAGTAATGCTTCTGTTGCTGATGAAATTTTTTCAAGGTGGTTTCGTTGTCTGCTGTCAAGACTTGTCTGTAAAGCCAGACGAGTTAAGCCGATTATCGCATTCATAGGTGTTCTTATTTCGTGGCTCATATTGGCTAAAAATTGGCTTTTAGCCTCATTTGCTCTGTCTGCTTCTTCTTTAGCTTTTCTTAGTGCTTTTTCTGCCTGTTTTCTTTCTGTGATATTTCTGCCAGACATAAATATAAAACCCTCGCCTTCGTATTCCATATAGTTGGCCGTCACTTCTACCGGAAAAATACTGCCATTTTTGCTTTGACGAGAGGACTCATAAGTGAAAAAACGCTTTATTTGCATTTGATCCCATAATTGTTGCCAGGAAGATTTATCAGCACCAGGACTTAAATCAGCAATACCTGTTTGTAAAAGTTCAGCCTGAGAATACCCAAGAGCTTTACTGGCGGCTTCATTGACATATTTATGAGAACCGTCTTTGCGTAGCCAATGTACATAGTCAGCGGCATTATCCAGAGAGAAACGAGCCATTGACAGTTCCCTTTCTCGTAGCTTTTGTTCTGTAATATCCACTAAAGTACCAATGGCTCGTAAAGGATTATTAAATTGATCTCTGGCAATAACCCGTCCTTTGGTTCTTACAGATAAGTAGTTACCATTTTTGCACATCATCCGACATTCATGCTCCATGGTTTTGTCTGAATTAGACAAAGAGAGCATTCTTTGCATGTTATTTGATGTGATTTTTTTATCTTCTGGATGTATCAGGCTAATCCATGTGTTGATGTTTTCCTTAAGTTCTTTGGGTTTATAACCCAGCATACTTAAATATCTGGAGCTAAAATATACATGTTTCTGTTGTATATCCCAGTCCCACAAACCATCAGATGCAGCATCCATAGCAAGCTGGTAACGTTCTTCACTTCGGTGCAGGGCATCTTCTGCTTCTTTTCTTGAGCGCATAATGGAAATAAGTTCTGAAGTCCGCTGCAATAAGCTTATCTGTTCGGAGCTCCATAATTTCATCTTTTCAGATGAAAACTGTGCAATAAACCCTACAATTTTCCCCAGCACTACCATTGGAACTACGGTAAGTGAGTTGTACTGCAAACTCTGCATCATCTGAGTGATTTTTTTATCATTTTTGACAGTTACATTACTCATATGTATTTGCCTGATATGGCAAGACTTTTGATTGCAACATGGATACATATAATTTAAAAGATCTTTAAGAGTTTGTTTATTTTGAGTTGTGGGCCATTGGAATGCCAGATTTATTTGATCGTTCTTATTTTCAAAAACACATGAGAGATCAGCTTGGAGAAGTTCAGTTATACTTTTAATTGCATAGAAAACGCCTTTTTCAAGGCTTTGTTCCATGAAGTGGCGACTGATATTATTTAGTACGCGGTCGCTTTCTGCCCGGGTTCTTAGAGATACTTCCATCCTTTGACGTTCTGCTACTTCCTTTGAAAGTCTTCTGTTCCAGTATATTATGAGTATCAATACAATAAAAATAAGTGTAGTGCTGATTAGAAACTCATAGCCGATTCGTTTTTCTGATAGTTCAATTTTATTCCATTGATGCTCAATAAACTGTTGTTCTTTGTATGAAACCAGTTGCAAGGACTTGTTTATAAGTTTAAATAACATGGGATTATTTTTTTTTATGACGAACTCAAAGAAGGAAGTATAAGGAAGCTTGCTTACAATCCTAAAATTTTGAAACTTAATCTGACTCGTGATAAATTTAGCCGTCGCAAGATTTGTAATTAATGCGTCTACACTATTTGTCATCAGCAAATAAAGTGCCTGGTTGATTTCATGGCTAGGCTCAAAATGAACAAGCGGGTACTGGTCTTTAAGCTCGTTCAAAATATGCAGGGACGAAAGAACAATAACTTTTTTATGGGCAAAGTTTGTCAGTGAAATATTTTTTTTTTCTGGTTTTTGGGTAATAAGGGCCGTAGGTATCTGAAAGTAGGTTTGTGACTTGTTTCCTAGATAAGCAGGATCATAAAAAAATGGAGCAATCATATCGACTTGTTGGTCTTGGAGTAATTCTGCACTTTCCTGCTCACTTGTGGTGAAAATAAAATCAAAATGAACACCCAGTTTTTGTTCAATGAGGTACAGATAGTTGATAGTGATACCGGCTGGTTGCTGGTGTTCATCTGAGAAACTAATCGGGGGAAGAGAAAGATTAAGTGCGATACGAATGTTTTTGTGTTTTGTTATCCACTCTTTTTCTTGTTGTGTTAAGTTTATTTCATGAAAAGCCTGTGTATCTTTATTATTATTTGTTTTCCATTTTTCCATTAATTGTAATTTTTTAAAATCTGGTACCTTCTGCATAAGTTGGTTTTTTCTTTCAAAGAAAGGGTTCATCTTGTTTGCAGATGTATCAGTATCAACAGTACCGCTATTAGTCATATCACCAGAAGAGAGTTTAGGACTCTCCTCTTTGAGGCTCAGAGTCTTACTCTCTTCTTTTTTTGCATAAAAAGGGAGTTTAGAGGCTGATGAAGTTTTTGATGAAAATGAATTTTCAGAGTTGTTGCTATAGCAATTTACTGATGCTAAAAGGCAGTGAAGCGCAATGATAAAACGCAAGTTACGATAGTGACAACCCTTCATTTACATCTGTTTCCTCTTAACTACAATTTCATTCTTAAAACAACATATATGAGTTATAGGCTTAACTGTTTATAGCATCAAATTTAAAAATCAGATTAGCCTGACCAAGGTAAAGTAAGATCATGTAGTGGATGGCTACCTGGTTTCCATGGTGAACTAAAAAAAGTGTTAAGTTTTTCCGGAGTAACGGATGATAATGAAGAGTCCGCCCATTGTGGAGTATTGTCTTTGTCAACTAATAAAGCTCTGATACCTTCATATAAGTCTGTGTGACGAGTGCACTGGATAGCAATATCAAACTCCATTCTAAAAACATTTTCTAAAGAAAGATTTTTCGCGCGCTTAATTTGTTCTTTTACAATCCATGCCGTGATAGGACAACCTTTTTTCAACGTTCTGCCACATTTGTTAATCCATTCGCTATCACTTTCAAGCATTGCTGTCAGTATTTTATCTGGAGTTCTGTGGGTTATAATATTTGCAATGAGAGGTTGGTGTTTTTTAAGCTTGGATTTGAGGTGTTGGTTTTCAAAGTGTTTTTCGGTTTCCTTCAGTAAATTTCTGATGATTTTTTGATTAATATCTTTATCCTGCTCAAATGGTAAAAAATTGAGTTTTTCTTCAATGGTTAAAAGCTGTGTACCCGAAATAATGTAATCTGCAAGCCCCGCATATATTGCATCGCTTGCATTCATACGGGTTCCGGTCATACCAATAAACTCACCAATTCCATCGGGCATACGACTTAAAAACCAGCTACTTCCTACATCAGGGAAAAGACCAATGGTAATTTCTGGCATGGCCAGTACGGATGTTTCGGTAACTATTCTGTGTGATGCGCCACTCATAAGACCAATCCCTCCCCCCATTACAACCCCGTTACCCAAGCAGATAAGAGGCTTGGGGAAGCAGTGAATTAAGTGGTCGAGTCGGTATTCTTCGGCAAAAAATTCTTCGGCGTAAGTGTTTTTGCCAAACTTAGCAAGTTTTATGCTGTCAAACAGGCTGCGAATATTGCCGCCAGCACAAAAAGCTTTTTCACCTTCGCCTTTTAATATGACACATGCAACATTTTCTGATGCTGCCCATTCGATTAGCTTTTGATAAAGTAGTTTTATCATATCTAGCGATAATGCATTAAGTGTTCTGGGGTCATTCAATGATGCTGTGCAAATCAGATAGCCTGACTTGGTTTTTTTTTCCTGAAAAATAACAGGTGTTTCCATGATGATGATCGCCTTTTGCTGTTTTTAAGTCCTAGATTTTATATTTGGCAGATTAAACTATTTTAAGTGTTTTCCGATATAACCCATAATCCAGTATGTAACTTACAGGGAGGTTAATACGTGCCAATTTCTTGTGAAGTAAGTAGTAAAAAAACAAAATCCAAGACACAGATTATATGTGAGTCTATGTCAAAAATAATAGATCAGGCAAAAAAACAGCTCTCTGTTTTTTCCGGCATAAAAAAGGAGCTGGGCTATGAACCTGGTTTATTTAAAGAAGCCGCTTCTAAGGGTATTCTTAAAAAAGAAGATGCCAGAGCAGTGCTCTCTGAACAAAAAGCTTGGAAGACCGAGATTAAATCAGATATTAAGGCTGATTTAATGGCTGAAAAACATCGGCAAAAGGCTTTGAGGAAAACAAAGCGCAAAGGGATACAACAGCTACAAAAAAAAGCACCTCCAAAGCGTCGTCGTGCACCAGGAAAATTTATTTAATCAGATTTAAAAGTATAAGAGCTTAAGATTATCGGCAGGAGAGCTGAAAATGGCTATAAATGATGCAGGTGGAATTGGTGGCATTAATTCCGCTCAAGGACTTAATAATATCGACACTGGTAATGCCAACATCTCTATTGCTGATGCAACGATGCTTGTTATGCTTGAAAGGTCTGAAATATTAGAAGGTCAAATTCGTGACCAGATTCAAAATGTTCACGACAAAAACCAGAAACTACAGAAGCTTAGCGATATTCAGGCAAAACTTCGTAATATGCAGAGCAATACAAATACCGTGGATTCAGCTAGCTGGACGGTTGATCGTGAGACAATGCCAAAAACAATTGCTCTGGATAACGGGTATAGCATAACTATTCCTGGCAAGAAAGAAGAGTGGACTATTACAGACGCTAATGGTAATCACACGCGTATTTGGGGTGATCCGCATGTAAGTGAAGGTGATAGTGACGGAAGTAAAAACTGGGACTTCCAGGAAGATGCGTCTTTTGTTCTTGATGATGGCACAAAAATTTCTGTAGGAGTAAAAGATATTGGTCATGGCGAGGGTTATGTTGTTACCGATACTCTGACTATCACCAAAGGTAATCAGTCGTTAGAGGTGACTAATATTGCGGCTAATGACCCGCAGATTGGTCAGCCATCACTTGACGGTGCTGAGATGGATGCTTCAACTAACGATGGCCATGTATTTATGATGGGTGATCAGGTTGATGACTGGACTTATCAACAAGGTGGTGGTCGTGAAATAGGAGCAGATGGCTGGGAAAACGTGACCAGTGACGTAGGGGCTATTGAACACGAACAAAGTGCAGGCGTTAATGATCAGAGCAATATCAATAATGTACTCACTCAGGATGAGATTGCCTTACTCGATGAGCTTGGTATTAATATTTTTGATAACAGCAATTTGGGTGCATTAACGCCAACTGAACTGCAAAACCTTAACGAAAGCATTAAAAGCTCAAAGGATTCACTAACGAGTATGTCTCAACTGGAGATGGTGAAACTTCAGTCTTATAACAGTAAGTACGAGCAAACAAATGCGATGGCTTCTCAGGTAATGAAAAGTCAATACAGTCAGGCAAAAGAAATTATTAGAAATATCTAACAGAACTTGGAGGTTACGGGGATGGGAAGCAAGCAACAAAATGAGTCGATTCAGGAGTCTATCCATCAAGGTAATGAGTTGATCAAATCTGTTGAAAAGCAGCTAAAACGTTTTAGCAGGCTCCGTAAAAAGTTATCACTGGACAAACAGGCAAGTTCAATTGTTGTTGGTAATATTACAACCTCTGATGAAACATTGGTTGAAGCGAATAAAGAACTACAAAAGATGGGCATTAAACCGGAAACAAGTGAGCCTCTCTCAAAAGAGAAAAGACGCAATCGCTTAGCTAGGGCGTTGCGTAGCAAGCTTCAAATTTGATTTATTATCAAATAAAAACTGCCTTGGTATAGGGCTTTGTTGTTTTGTAGTTATTTTGAGGTGAGATTTAAAAGTGTTGTTTTTAGTTTGCAATAGTCTCTTATATTAAAACCTGTTTCATTACTACTATTATGAGAATACTTTTATGGATTGTTGTTAAAGCAACACTTCAGACCTTTATTAGGGGCTGTTGAGATCTTTGTAACAAATGAGTTTTAGTTAGCAATTGTTAAAGCCAAAGTAACGAGTAATAGTCAGCTATTACGAGAAGCCTTAAGGAATAACAGCAAAATCATAAAAGTGGCGCAATAATAAGTTAGAAATAGTTTTTTGTATAACTAAATCGTAGTTGAGCAAGACATTGTTTGTGAACATAATTTGGTTGCAGCTTTCATTCTTAGATCAGCATTGGTATCTGATTTTGCCATGTTCACAATTAACTCCTGAGGTGTTTTGGGGTTATCTAATACTCTTATTCTCACACCAAGTTCGGTATCGATAGATAGACGGCTTAACGTAATGGTATTCGTAGAAGGATTTGCCGCAATAGATTCTCTTAATTGTTGATCAGATAATAAACTCAGGTTTCCCAGTATGTTGTGATCAGTATTTTTGTTTCTTGCCACAGCCCGTCTAACAGCAATACTGTCGTCTCCGGCTAAATAGCTGAGTATGTTAGAGTATGTATTTTTATTTAGTGCCACAGACTCTTTAATATTTTCATTTGTATCAGAAGCCATCGAAGACAATATTTCAGAAGGGGTTGCAGGGTTAGATGCCACTATATGTCGTACTATGTCATTTTCATCTTCTGCTAATGCCGAAAATATTTCATATGTTGCACTTTTATTACCAGCAACTAGCATCCTGATTAATGCATTTGAATGAGTACTGAGTTTGGGTAGCTTTTTTCCATACCAAGCGGAAGCATCCTGTATACTCATAATATCACTTCCTGTTATCATTCCGGCACCCATGCTACTAGCAATTGACGTAAGCATAAACAGCATGGAAATATAGCTTAGAACATTGACTGCCTCGCTCATTCCTGATGTTTTCGCTATTTTCTTATCTAAAATCATTCCCACATTTAAAATTGATGATGCGCCTTCTGTAATGCCAGATATTGAACTACTTACACCAGAGCTCATGATAAAAGCGGCAGTCAATGTGCCTGCGTCATGAACGACGTATGCTGAGCCTAGTACCATCATGCCACCACCAAGATAGACAGATGCCACGCCGTTAGCAATACCAAAAGCCTGGCTAGCAACAGCCAGTTCTTCGTTATTGGGGAGAGCTGTACTCGCTATTTGTAAGGAACCGGATGCAACCCCGATTGCACCTAATGATGAGCTGGTAACACTTGTTAATAATGACGGTGTTTCGCCTGCTGCCGCACCAGTAGCAGTTATTGCGAGAGCACCACCTGCCGCAGCAGACATGGTTGCAATAACAGGCAAAATGGCAGCAGTTGCAATAGCCATGGTTATACTTAAGGCACCCATCAGATAGCCTGCCCACTTGGGTTGGTGTCCTGTGGGATCGGTGTTCATGACGGGGTTGTTATCTCCAAAGCCATAGCCGTCAATCTTTGTGAATGGACTATAACTGTCGTGGCTCATAAAATGCCGGTATACCGGATTGTAAGCCCGATAACCACCACCTAAAAACTGATACCCTGTGGCAGGATCGGTCATTTGACCGTCAAACCCAGGTTGATGACTTTGCCACCAGGCAGGTTGTGTCGCCAGTTTTAATCGTGCTGGTAATCCCTGTGTCGTTTTATTCATCAGATCACAGTCCATGCCGTACGGACTATACACATGATCACTCGTGCGCTGACCTGATGTGTTCAACGTGGTAATCACATCACCCTTATAGTCGTGTAAATACCAACGGGTAACATGACCATCTTCACTGTGAGCAACCCCTGCCAATTCGGCACTGGTATGTAGATGACCCTTTGCATCACTTTGTATCTGTTGGGCAACCGTGTCACCCTGATATATCATATATAACGGTTGCTGTAATACTCTTCCCTGCTCGTCAAATGGCTGTTCTGCAACCTGATGCCCGCTACTGTCATAAGTATACTGAGTGTATTCATGGGTGTGCACATTGGTAAACTTGTCTTGCTGACCAAACGCATTGTAATGCAGGGTATTACCATCGGCATCTTTAATGATGCGACCTGCACTGTCGTAAGTGATGGTTTTCGGTATGGCACTAAAACCGGATACATTAGCCTGCCATTGTGTATCAAAAGCAATCATTCGGTGCGGATCGTAGTTATCTTTTTTCTGCTGATTATACGTGTATATCGTTGTTTTACCTGATGGCTTGCCATCGGCAGTTATCAACTGTTCGTTCACCGTTTTAATATTGTTCCAGTCATCAAAGGTATAATGTTGCGCTGTGATGATAGGGGGCACCGTTAACTGACTGCCTGATAAATCTATGTCTCTCGGACAAAGTTTACTGACTTTACCCGGCTTATTTGTCACGCTACACGACATTGATGTTAGATTGTTGGTGTTTTTATCATATACGTAGGTCTGAGTTGCACTGTCTCCGTCTTCTGACCGGGTGAAGGTGGTAATGTTTTGTGTCTGAGGATCATAACTATAACCTAACCGTTGCAAAACGTGGTTGCCCTGCCTGTCGGTTGTCCCTGCCAGCCCTCCCAGATCATTGTAGGTAAATTCTCTGACAGTACCTGACCCGTTAGTCATGGTCACTGGCCGGTTAAAATAAACATCGTAAGTAGTTGAAGATAATACGGTGGGGGTGAGGCTTCCAGAGAGCAGAACCTTGCTCTGTAATAATCTGCCGTACCGGTCATGTGTTGCCGTAAAGCGGTTTCCGGCAAAATCTATCATACGTGTCGCCTGACCGTAACGATCGTAACTTATAGTCTCTGTACCCTCAGGATAAGAGATACCGGCAGGCGATGGCAGGGTTTTGGGGGCAGATCGAACGACACTAGTAAGCTGGCCAGAGTTGTCATCATACTCATAATGCAAATGGCTGATCGTATCCTCAGCATCGGTCAGTTGCCAAGTTTTTTGGTTGTAGCTGTAAGAAGCATAAATAAACCCGTCCACCGAAGCACTGGTTTTAGCAAAACTGTTGTAGGTATAGGTAAAGACATCTCCGTGAGGGTTATCATCGGTGCCAGGCGTGGTCATACTCAATATCCGGCCGTCAGCATCATAGGTGTAACTGATTTTGTGACCGTATTCATCAGCCTGCCAGGCAAGGTTGCCTTCACCGTCATAATGGCGGGTACCAAGCACATGACAGACGGCCTGATCTACAGGAGTAACACATCGTGATACTTTATTTCCCTGAATATCGAAAGTATCATGAATTATACTGCCGTTCGGGGCAATGGTTGCCACCAAATTACCCTGTTTCCACTGCCAGTGAGTTTGTGCACCGTCAGGCTGTGTTTGTTCGGTTCGCCGGCCATTACCATCATAACGAGTAGTCGTAACAGACAACCAGGCTTTTGCATTAATGGCATCATTCACAAATGCAAACAGACCATCCTCATCCGGTAAAGGCAGTAAACCATAACTTTGAGTGGCCTTTAATGTTGTCACTGGCTGTAACCGATGTTCCAGGGAGGTTAATACCGTTTTCAGCTTGTCTGAGTAAACAGCCTTGCCGTTGACTACAGCATTCGGATCTAATGCAAACCTATACTGAGCCACAGGTTTTCCTATGGTGTTCGATTGAACAACGCTGAGTTCCGGAGCCAGCTTTTCCTGTTGATTATCTGAGCCTGTGACCACCTGATAACTGATTAATAACATTTGAGGGTCATTGCGTACCACTATACTCACCGATCCATCAGGCGTACGCTTCCAGACCTGACGGTTCAGTGCGTCATAACCGTACGTTGTTGTTAGGGCAATATCCGGTCCATTATTATCGGACGCATGATAAAGCGTGTTGCTTGCCGGTCGATCTGTCTGAGTATAAGTGGAACTACCGTCTTCAATCCAGTTTGATGTCCCTTGCATTGGTGCAACAGCCTGATCTTTATTTCGGTGCCAAGAAGACAATACCTGTTGATTATTTCCACTACCGGCATACACAGTTTTTTGTTGGGTGCCATCGGCTAGCGTTTTTACTACAGACTGCTCATTATCTGTTGAAATATACGCCCATGAAATAGTTTGTGGATCACCCCCGCTGGCCGGAATCATCACTTCTTTTACCGGTCGCTGCCAACCATCATACGTCCAGTTGATATGAAGCGTTTTTAAGGTATCTTCTGCTGAAAGTTTTACCCCGTTGGTGAGAGAATAAACGGTTTTACCCAGTGATAAAGCACCACTACCATCTTGCAAAAGATTATGAATGCTGTGAATATCAGCCGATGGTTGTTCGGGGGAAACTTCTATATCTGTGGTACGCGTGTAATGATTCGTATCAACACTGTGCGTGACATTAAACATCACCTCTTCTGGGCGACCGTTATTGGGTAACTGGAAATACAACCCTTTTTGCTTTTTTGCGGCAATATGATTAGCAGGTAAACCAACCCATACCGGTGGGTTGTATTTGGTTACAGTCAACTGTGACAGCTGACCATAGACCTGACTTTTCTGGTCATGATTATACGAATAAGTAGTTGTCGTGGATAATTGCGCAGGTGTCAGATCCGGTAGTGCCTGACCCGGTATTAAAGTGTCCACAGACTCAACAGGCAACGTGCCAACCTGTTTGGTGGTCACCTGCCAGTTTCCTGCCAGTGGAGAGTTGTCTTTTCCTATGGCATCAACTAAACGGCTGTCACTGAACAAATCATCTGAAGCTAACTGGCCGGCCTGATATTTTTTTTTCAACTTCAACTTCAACTTCAACTTCAACTTCAACTTCAACTTCTGCTTCTGCTTCTGCTTCTGCTTCTGCTTCTGCTTCTGCTTCTCTGACTGCCATTGCTGTTTTAATAACTGCTCGTACTTTTCAATCCGGTTTTTGTAGGTTCCGGCTACCGGAATCAGCTGGTAGTTAAACTCCACTTCTGTCGCCGGTGCCGGATCATCCGTGGTGGCAAAGCGGATAAACGGTTTACTGCCTGCCGGGGTTTGTTTTGCAGGCAACTGTATCACTTTTTCAGGTAATGTAACCTGTGGCCAGTTCGGATCCATTTTAGGGCAATGGCTATCGCCCTGTGGCGGACAATATTGCGTAAAAGTCTGACGACCATAAGCATCTTCCTGCCAGATGACCTGACCATTGTTATCATATTGTTTCTGTTGAAGCACTTTTGCCGGAGAAATCGTGCTGTCTTGCCCCTTGCTGGTTAATGTATATAAGGTTTGTGCAGTTTTTTTTGGAAAAGAATACGTCAAAGGAAGCTTAGCAAACGTAGTACCTCTCCAAGATGAATACGTCGCATCATTTTTTGCCACCAGACTATGGTGCAAATCATCGGTTTGGGTAATCGTTAACGGCAGGTGATATTTATTGTATATGGTTTTAACCGAGGTTAAACCATTATCCTTAACGACGGAATATGTATAATCATCACTGCGGTCAAACAGGTTATCCTTACCCGGCTCACTGCTGACACCACAGAGATAACCGGTATAATTATGCAGGTCAGTCGTTCCACCGCTGTACTGATACCAGAGCCTGCGTACCGGTATGATACCTTTGTTGGCAGGTGCAGGAGTGGTGACTTGTTCGGTAACCACGGGTATGCGTGCCAGATTAAAACCTGTAGGTAAACCTTGAGACTGTAACGTATGGCGATCAGATTCATCATTATATAAAAAAGTATTGATTTCGCCTGAAGGCTCAGTAACATGAGTTAATAACCAAGGGCGATGACCCTGTTCATCATAACCAAATTTCACCCGACTGCTATCAAGCCCTTCATTACCACTGGACAGCGCAGGCATACTGACCGACTGAATGGTTGTCTCACCTGCCACATCATATAGGTGCAGTACAATATTTTGTTGCCCGTGTATAGTAATATCATCACCCTGATAGGTTAGCCATACTCCATTATGCGAGCATTGATTACTCCTGCTGTCCACCTGATTTTGCGTTAACGGGTGGGCACAAACATATGTTAATCGTCTTGTTGTGTCTTGTGGCCCGTGGCGATCATAGTAAAACCATACTCGTTGACCGTCGTGTCCTTGTTCCCAGCTTTCGTAGCCGTATTGTAAATGCTCCCGTATGCCACCGGCGGTGGAGATCGTCCAGTCTCCCGGTTGACCGGTGATGGTGACATCTCCCAGTTTATGCCGAAGCGGATGCCAGTAAGTTTCCCCTTGTGCATTATGATCACTTTCCATCGTGAAACCATGACCGTCCCCCGTGATGATATCAGTGGTTTTATGACCGGATACTTCAGAGGTGGAAGGGGTTTCCTGACCGACATTAAAGTTCCACTGAGTACCTAAACCCAAACGATTAACATCATGTGGCAAAGCACTGCCTGAGTAGGAAAGTATTAAATCTCTCCTTGCTTGTCCATAGTCGTATAAAGTACTGGCCACAGGCATACTAAATGATGCCACCCCGGTACGCGGGTCCACCGATGCATTTATTTCTCCATGAAAATTGTTGGCATTTGACGGCATAACCACATCGCCATCGGCCAAAGCAGGAAACCCAGACTGAGTAAGGGTTAACCCTCTATGGGTCAAAGATGTCTTATAGGCATACCAAGTATTAGATGCGCCGGAAAATTGTACCGGCAAGGATAATGCAGAGTGCGACTTATGTCTTGTGTGTTTAAATGCTACAGAAGCCACCGCAACTTGTTCAAAAGGCAAAATAAATGCCGGAAGAAAAGACACAGATAACAAGAGTTTAATTATATTTTTTTGCAGTCGTCTTACGTATGTTTCAAGGTCTCTGAATACCAAATTAAACATGAAAACAATCCATACTTCCAAGAGCTATAACATCAAGTAGATCGTAGAACGAATACAGATATTAATCGTTGGTGATATTATCACTAATAATGACTGTATATACATAGGCCTTTATGCTTTTTCGTTATAAGTATGTGGCTTGTATTTATAGATAAGATGTTTTTATCTATTTTTATAGGTATAAACAACACCTGTTTGGTGCAACTAAACAAAACATTAACTAGCATATTGAGTGTTTATTGACAGCTGTTGCTCTTTGTAAGTAGAGGCGATCGGGCTATTGATTAAATTAGTCTGAACGGTGGTTTGCGTTTAACTCAAATATTATCATACGTTAATATAAAAATGGTACTTGACTTGATGCTTTTTCATGAACCGTATCGTCTACAATAAGAATAGTCTCCGTGGACTCCATCTCCCTGACAACAGTCTTTACTTCCTGCCAGAGATATTTGGATGTGTACTCTCTATCAGCCAGAAATAGACTGATTTTGTCATGCCTGACTGCTTCGTCAAGCATAACAGAAAGCCTCGGAGCCGTGACCTAACCAAAGGAGCTGATGAGATAAGCTCTGTATGAATTTAGAAGTTGTCTGTTCATTTTACATCTTATACACTTTTATCGTTGTATAAACACATACTCTTTGCGTAACATCAGTTTTTAATATGAAAGATTATATGGTGGAGAATAAGTGATGACCTCAACTAAAAGCTGTGTTTACAGTGTATCGCACGAATTCAAGGTATCCTATAAAGATGTATCAGAAGTGCAAAAGAAAATGTGTATTGAGGAAATAGGGAAAATTAATATACAACCGAGAGGTGAAATTCTAGATGTTGGTTGTGCTGATGGAAAAATAACAAAATTTATAGCTGACAAATATCAAGATTGCTCTGTTGTGGGAATAGATATTTCAAAGGAATTAATAGCTTATGCAAAAGAAAACCATAAGGCAAAGAATTTAAAATTCCAGCTTATCGACTTAAGAGAGTTTAAGGAAAGAAAAAAATACACTCAAATATTTTCTTTTTTTGTGCTTCATTGGATAGATAATAAAGATAAGCTGGCAGCATTATTAAACATATTGAAATCATTAAAAGTTGGAGGGCAATTTCACTTTATTATTCCTTTGGACGATCCAGTTTTATTTGAAATAAGAAAAAAAGGGGTATTAAAATTTGCCAATTTATTTAAAGGCTATCAAGTACCATTTGTTGAGGATAAAGCTATTGTATATTTTCGTATATTTAATGAGCTTAATCAGTTTATTAGCTTTAATGAAACAAAAAAGCATGAAATACAGCATGACATCAACCTTACACCACTTGAATTCAAAAAGTTTTTTTCTAGCTTTGCTCCCGAATTGAGAAACTGTGAACTATCAGATATTGAGCAACAACTTTACTTGGATTGGATTGTGGAAAAAATATCAAAAAAAGAGAGCGGTGGAATGAATTTTAACTTCAGGACAATAACATTTTCAGGAACTATTCTTAAGTAAGCTATTGTCGTTTGAATATGAAGGTGGTAGCTTCTGTGTTTTGGTCTAACAGAACCGAGCGCTTTGTTAACAATGGGTAAACCACCGTCCACTACTGTTAGTAATGGAGAAGTGGATAGGTTAACAACGTTGTTTCAAAATTAAAAGACAAAGTTATTCTAGAAAAGAAATGCAAAAAAACCCTGTTTACAATAGTTGCTTCAGGGACTTTCAGGTACTTGAATTTGTATAAGATCGATGTCGTTTTTTTTCTTAACTTAAACAATTTTGCTTAAAAAGCACTAGCTTCGTAAATTTATTTAGTTAAGAAAATTTTTAGATGCCAACTAAGAATACCCTCTTGAATTTTAACCGAAAGCCCACATTATGTAATTCATAACAACCTTATTCTAACAATTATTTTATTGCGCAAGAACCGAACAGTTTCGTTCATTTTGTGAAAAATAAAGGTGAAAAATGAGAGCAGATAAATTAACGAGCAAATTACAAAGCGCATTGGGTGATGCCCAATCTCTGGCTGTTGGCAAAGATCATAGTCAAATTGAACCGACTCACTTATTTTTAGCAATGTTGAAGCAACAGGGTGGTTCGGTAAAGTCTTTGTTGATGCAAGTGGGTTTTAATATTGATATTTTGCAGGGCAAGATAGAAAAATCACTTGATCAGATTTCAATAGTTAACAACCCTACCGGTGATATTCAACCGTCTCAGACATTAATGCGTACACTGAACCTTGCCGATAAGCTTGCACAAAAAAATCAGGATCAATTTATTTCCAGTGAAACTGTTTTGATGGCAATGATGGATGACAAAGGTGTTCTGGGTAAAATTTTAAATAGCCAAGGTGTTAGCAAACAAGCACTTGAAACAGCTATACAAAATTTACGTGGCGGTGAAAGTGTAAATGATGCGAACGCAGAAGATTCACGCAAAGCACTGGAAAAATATACACTTGATTTAACCAAAAGAGCAGAATTGGGTAAGCTGGACCCTGTCATCGGTCGTGATGATGAGATTCGTCGTACAATTTTGGTATTGCAACGACGTACAAAAAATAATCCGGTGCTCATTGGTGAACCAGGTGTTGGTAAAACTGCCATTGTTGAAGGGCTTGCACTCCGTATAGTAAATGGCGAAGTGCCCGAAGGAATGCGAAATAAGCGGGTGTTATCACTGGATATGGGTGCTTTGCTTGCTGGTGCCAAATACCGTGGCGAGTTTGAAGAACGCCTGAAATCAGTATTGAATGATCTTTCCAAACAGGAAGGTCAGATAATTCTATTTATTGATGAACTTCATACAATGGTGGGAGCAGGTAAAGCAGACGGTGCGATGGATGCCGGTAATATGCTAAAGCCTGCTTTGGCACGTGGAGAGCTGCACTGTGTCGGAGCGACAACATTGGACGAATATCGTCAGTATATCGAAAAAGATGCAGCGCTTGAGCGCCGTTTTCAAAAGGTACAGGTTGACCAACCTTCAGTAGAAGACACCATCGCTATTTTGCGTGGATTAAAAGAGCGCTATGAAGTACACCATCATGTGGATATTACAGACTCAGCTATTGTCGAAGCCGCAAAACTGTCATATAGGTACATTACTGACAGGCAATTACCAGATAAAGCTATCGATCTGATTGACGAAGCAGCAAGCCGTATTCGTATGGAAATGGATTCTAAACCAGAAGAGTTGGATAAGCTTGACCGGCGACTAATTCAGCTGAAAATTGAGAAGGAGGCACTTAAAAAAGAAGAAGATGCGGAATCAAAGAAACGCCTGAGCACTCTTGAAAAAGACATAGAAAAGCTTGATCGTGAATATGCTGATCTCGATGAAGTATGGCGCTCTGAAAAATTTGCAGTGCAAGGTGCCCATCAGCTAAAGGAAAAAAAGGAAAAGCTGTTGTTGGAAATGGAAAATGCCAGAAGAAGCGGTGATTTGGGCAAAATGTCGCAAATACAATATGGTGACTTACCTAATATCGAAAAACAGATGGAGCAGGCGAAAAATATAGACCCTTCCTCCATGAAGTTGTTACGCAATAAAGTGACAGATGAAGAAGTGGCTGATGTTGTTTCTCGCTGGACTGGTATTCCTGTATCTAAAATGCTCGAAGGTGAGCGTGGCAAACTACTCCGAATGGAGGACTCTTTACATAAGCGTGTAATTGGCCAGAACGAAGCGGTTACAGCCGTCTCCAATTCAGTAAGGCGTTCCAGAGCAGGCCTTGCCGATCCAAACCGACCAAATGGTTCATTTATGTTTCTTGGTCCTACCGGCGTTGGTAAAACTGAATTGTGTAAGGCACTGGCAGAGTTTCTTTTTGATACAGAAGATGCAATTATCCGCATAGATATGTCTGAATTCATGGAAAAGCACTCAGTAGCACGTTTGTTGGGAGCACCACCGGGATATGTTGGTTATGAAGAAGGAGGATATCTGACAGAGTCCGTACGTCGTAAACCTTATTCAGTGGTTTTGCTTGATGAAGTAGAAAAAGCTCACCCAGATATTTTTAATATTTTATTGCAGGTTCTGGAAGACGGACGTTTAACTGATGGTCAGGGTAGAACTGTTGATTTTCGAAACACAGTAGTAGTTATGACATCGAATTTAGGTTCAGACTTAATTCAAATGTCACAGGAAGATGATTTTGAGAAAATGCAGCAGCAGCTAATGGAAATTGTTGGTACACACTTCAGGCCTGAATTCGTAAACAGAATTGATGAAGTAGTTGTATTTCACCCATTGAAAAAATCTCAGATTAATAGCATAGCGTCAATTCAACTTGAAAGCCTTCAGCGTCGTTTAAATGAACACGATTTGAGCATAGACTTTAATGAAACTGTGATAAGCAAGCTTTCAGAAGCAGGATTTGATCCCGTTTATGGTGCTCGCCCGCTGAAACGGGTGATTCAAAAAGAAATAGAAAACCCTCTTTCTCAGCGTATTCTTGCGGGTGATTTTATTCCTGGAAATACCATTGACGCATTTGTGAATGGTGATAAAATCGAATTTAGAAAAGAGAAATAAAACGTAAATCTTTGCCTGAAAATCAGGCAAAGGTTATTTGTTAAACTGTAATATTTCTGAAGGTTTCCTCATGAAGAAATATAAGCACATTGTCTGCCCGGTTGATCTGACTGAACACTCAGAAAAAGTGATTCAGCAAGCTATTGATTTTCAACCCCCCGGTTCAAAAATTTCTCTGGTGCACTTTATTGAGCCCTTGCCATTGACGGCCTATAGCATCGGTAATATGGATAAAGACATAGAATCAGGTGTGGAATCTGAATTGATAACGATGGCCGAAAAGCATGGTTTGGGTAAAGATAATGTACATGTTGTTTTTGACCACCCTAAACGGGCTATTAATGATTTTGCCAAAGAGGTGAATGCAGACTTAATTGTGATCGGGCATGGACGGCATAACCTTATAGGACAGCTACTTGGCTCTACAGCCAGCGCTGTTGCGAATCGCACGCCATGCGATGTTTTTATTATAAAGAGCTGATTTTATAAAACGTATAAATACAAAAAAAGCACTAAATTTTCCAGGCATATTAACCTGTATTTTTTAGTTTTAACATATGTTGTAAACTGAAGAAAAATATCAAATAAGCAATAAAGAAAATATAATTTTCAGCTAATATTGCTTGATAATTTCTGCCTCAATAACAGCTAAATGACTTTTATTATTTGAGATGTATCACCAGTTTGCAACATTCTTCTTGAAGCCAAAAACAACTGCTTGGAAACTGAACTATTGTTAATAGGTTGTCTTTTTGTACAACGCACTAATACCAAAACCTGCTTCTAACATTTTATTTCGCAACTTTTTTAATGTTACTGTTATGCGTTGAAGTTTTTCATAATAGCTGGCTATCATTTGTTACTTCACCTCACCTTATCTTTACCAGCTAGGCATAAAAGCATGCTAATAATAGTAGTTAGAAACAGGTTTTTGTATGATTTAGGGTAATGAATAGTCTAGTGTGCCTCATCCCAGTTTTTACCCATACCGACTTCAACTTCCATGGGTACGGTAAGTTTTACAGCTGTGGACATGTAGTGATTAATTTGGTTGCAAGCCTTATCAAGAACTGAATCAGCCACTTCGAATATAAGTTCATCGTGTACTTGCATAGTCATACAAACATCCACGCCTGATTGTTTAATCCACTGCGCAAGTTTTATCATGGCAAGCTTAATAATGTCGGCTGCACTACCTTGCATTGGAGCATTAATTGCCGTGCGTTCTGCAGCTTTTCGCTGCATACCATTACGGCTATTTATCTCTTTTAGATACAAGCGTCGTCCGCAAATTGTTTCAACATATCCTTTATCTCTGGCACTTTGACGAGTATCTTCCATATACTGCTTTACGTTTGGGTAACGCTCAAAATAAAGGTTTATATAATCTTGTGCTGCACCATTGGAAATACCTAGCTGCTTTGCCAGCCCAAAAGCAGACATACCATAAATCAGTCCAAAGTTAATGGCTTTTGCATTACGTCGTTGATCTTTAGTAACAACATCTATGGGTACTCCAAATACTTCCGATGCTGTAGCGCTGTGGATATCCAACCCCTTGGAAAACGCTTCCAAAAGACCATTGTCTTGTGATAAATGTGCCATAATTCTGAGTTCGATCTGAGAGTAATCAGCTGCAACCAGTGTATAACCAGGTCTTGCTATAAAAGCCTTACGAATACGTCGCCCTTCTTTGGTTCTTACTGGAATATTTTGCAGGTTTGGTTCTGTAGACGACAATCTCCCCGTGGCGGTGGTTGCTTGATGATACGACGTATGCAGTCTTCCTGTATCTGCGTCAACCATGCTAGGAAGCTTTTCAGTATACGTTGAGCACAGCTTAGTCAAACTGCGATGTTCGAGTAATTTTTTAGGTAAAGGGTAATCCAGTGCTAATTCCTGCAAGACTTCTTCTGATGTTGATGGTTGACCTTTGGGTGTTTTTTTAATGACACGTAGCCCTAGTTTTTCAAACAGAATACTCTGTAATTGTTTTGGAGAACTTAAGTTGAAGTTTTCTCCAGCCAGTTCTTTGACCTCTTCTTCCAGTTGTTTTATTCTCTTTTTAAGCTCGCTTGTTTGTTGTATTAATAATGTGCTATCAATCAATGCACCAGTTTGTTCCATATCAGATAAAACAGGAATTAAGGGTCTTTCTATCGTTTCATAAATACTTAATAGTTTCGGGATTTTATTTAATTTATTAAATAAAACCTGATGAAGTCTGAGAGTAATATCAGCATCTTCAGCTGCGTAGGTGGTTGCATCCTCTACGGCCACATGATTAAATGTTTTCTGCTTAACACCTTTGCCGGCAACTTCTTCGTACTTAATTGTTTTAGTATTAAGGTAAAACTGTGCCAGAGAATCCATATTATGTCTGGTAGCTGTTGAATTCAAAACATACGACTCAAGCATTGTATCAAATGTAATACCTTTAAGTGTTATGTCATAACGAGCTAATACGTTTTTATCATATTTTAGATGCTGCCCAATTTTTAATTTGTCTGCGTCTTCAAGCAATGGTTTTAATTGTTGCAAAACCCATGAAAGATCCAGCTGTGCTGGCGCATCAAGATAATTATGTCCGCAGGGTACATAAGCTGCTTTACCAGCTTCAACGGCAAAAGAAAAACCAACCAACTCCGCCTGCATATAATTAAGGCTGGTCGTTTCAGTATCAAATGCAAACTGTTCAGCTTGTTGCAATCTTTTTAGCCAACGAGAAAAATCAGCTTTTGTTACAATCATTTCATATTCTGATTTAATCGTGGCCCCTGCTTCTTCCTTTGTCGCTTTACTGTGACCAGAATTACTTTCAGATTGTTTCCATGAATTAAATTCCAGCGTGTTATACCAGTCAGTCAGCACTTTCTGGTCAGCATCAGTGGATTGTAAGTCAGCAAGAGAAAGGCCAAGATCCAGAGATGTTCTGATCGTGGCCAAATCATATGAAAGAAAAGCCTGCTCTCTATGTTCTGTTAAACGCTTAGCCAGTGATTTTGCTCCACGGATACTCAGTGCTGGTATTTTGTCTAATTGATTATAGATACTGTCTAAACCACCAAGATTTTGCAGTAGCGCTAACGCGGTTTTTTCTCCCACTTTGGGAACACCCGGAATATTGTCTGATTTATCGCCCTGCAATGCCAGAAAGTCAATAATCAACTCAGGCGGCACCCCAAATTTTTTTTCAACACCCTTGCTGTCAAGCAATACATTTTTCATAGTATCAATTAATGTAATGTCATCAGACACCAGCTGAGCCATATCTTTATCGCCTGTTGAAATCAGAACTTTTTGATTATTTTCAGCAATCAGATGTGCCAGAGTTCCAATAACATCATCAGCCTCAACTCCTTTACGTACAATCAAAGGAAGCCCCATCGCCTGAATAATCTTATGTAATGGTTCAATCTGAATACGCAACTCATCTGGCATGGGAGGGCGATTAGCCTTATATTCAGAATAAAGATCATTCCGAAATGTTTTTCCCTTCGCATCAAATACAACCACCAAAGAACTTTTTGGGTAACTGCTTTGTAGTTTTCTTAACATACTGAGTACACCCCGAATCACCCAGGTAGGCTGACCATCTGAGGTTGATAGAGGTGGCAGTGCATGAAATGCACGAAACAGGTATGAAGAGCCATCCACTAATACATATGAAGGGTTTTCGTTATTACTATCCGGTGATATTTCGTTCATCATAATTGATCTGGCCTTAAAAAATGTCAGTGCATCTGCTACAAAACGTTATTTTAAGTGATACTGAAGATAATTGCATTTATGCCAATAAGCCAATACGCCGATAAGCATAATATTATCAATGACAATTAATGGAACCGGCATGCAACAGCAAGGGCATAATCACTACAGTAAACTCTCTCGTCTTATGAAATTATGTGCAGAAAACCCAGAAAGATTCCGTTTTCAACGTGCCACCAGAGCTACACCTGCACACTGGGAGACAATGGAAGGAAAAGTTCTTTGGTTGCATAAAAAATTAGATACAAAGAAAAAGATAAATAGTTCTTTTTCTGTGAGACTGGCTACACACTCAGAATTAATGAACAATCCTGAGATTCAACAGGGAGCTGTTGCATTTTCAAATGAGGTTAATTCCTGTCAACAAGAATTAGAAGAACGTTCTCTGGAGTCGTTAGATAAAGAGTCGATAAGATGGGCACCAAGTATTACCAATAAAGCCCAGTCTGAAGATCTGATATTTAGCCATATAATTGAAAAATTTTTGAGCCACTATAACTCAAAAACTAAAAGCCTATGCACTTTTACTGACAGAATAAAACAATTTTTTTCGCCACTCTGCCTCGGACTTGAAGGCGATAGCATTGTCATGTATCAGTCACATATACTTCTTCCAACCCCTTCCATCCAACGCTTTAAAACCAGCTTTAATCGTATGATAGAACGAAGAGTTTATCTGTTAAATCGATGGCAGACTCAAGAAAACAAGTCACTAGTCAGTTATATACCGCTTGGACTAGAAAGCGACTGTACGCCAGCTTGCGTTACACATAAACTCAATTCCCTTAGCGAAACAGAGATGCAAATGTTAATGGCAATAGTATCAGAACATGTGGGCACTCTTGCAAAAGAACTGTCCATCACAAAGCATCCCGTTTCAAAATTACTGAAACCATTACTCAATGTAACCAATTTTTGGTGCACTCTGTGGCCGACGAAAAAAAATGAAGTTTACAAGCACGTTATTACTCAACTTAGTGCTCTAAGCTTTCACTCTGGACTTAAAAACCGCCAACCACAAATAGAAAATACGTTTAAAAAGGCAGAGATACTTTTACGGGAAATAACCCACTAATACCAAAACCTGTTTCCGGACTCCTGATTATTTTTATCTCCATTGTTGTCCGATTTTTCTGTTAACAGTAGCATGCCCTTAACAGGAGGTAAAAACAGGTTTTTTTATCATTATCAATAAATTATACTGGTTCCACTTGTTTTATTTCTGAAGTTGCTTTAGATGTTGTGTAACTTGAAATAACATTATCATTTTTATCTACCGACTCCAAAATAACATTAAACCCCCAGAGCTTTCGCACGTGCTCCAATACTTCCTGCGTATTTTCTGGTTGAAGGTTTCGGTTACAATACATGTAGTGACGCAGAGTTAAAGAGCGGTCACATTGTATATTCACGGAATATACCTGAATGTTGGGTTCAAGATTGCCCAGATTATGTTGAGCAGCCAGTACTTCCCTTACTTGTTGATATCCGTTTTCATTATGAATGGCACTGATTTCAAGGAAAGGTTTGCCACTATCATTTTTCATGGCAAATAGATGCATATCTCGCATCACTTTCGGTGATAAAAATTGCTGAATAAAACTTTCATCCTTAAAGTTACGCATTGCGTAATCAAGTGTTTTTAACCAGTCGCTACCAGCAATATCTGGGAAAAATTGTTTATCTTCTTTGGTTGGATTTTCACAAATACGACGGAGGTCTTTAAACATGTTAAAACCAAGCGCATAAGGATTAATACCATTGTAGTGGGGACTATCATAGTCTGGCTGAAATACAACGTTGGTATGAGTTTGCAGAAACTCCAGCATTGAACCTTCCGAAATTTTACCTTCCTGATAAAGTTCATTCATCAATGTGTAATGCCAGAAAGTTGCCCAACCCTCGTTCATAACTTTCGTCTGTTTTTGCGGATAAAAATACTGGCTTATCTTTCTTGCTATGCGAATGAGTTCACGTTGCCATTCCTTTAATAAGGGTGCATTTTTTTCCAGAAAATACAAAATATTTTCTTCCGGCTCTATCGGAAAACGAGATTTTTGCTTCTTCTCTTTTTTCATCTCCTGTGGAATCGTTACCCAAATTTCATTTAACGACCGTTGAATATAAGATTCACGTTCTTTTGCCCGCTTTCTCTCTTGCTCTGGTGACAAAGGTTCTGGGCGATGATAACGATTCACACCATGCGCCTGAAGTGCATGACAAGCGTCCATTATTTCTTCAACTGCATCTATACCGTAACGCTCTTCACACTCTGAAATATAATTTTTTGCAAACAACAGATAATCGATAATGGCATCGGCATCGGTCCATGCTTTAAACAGATAATTACCTTTGAAAAATGAATTATGCCCATAGCAGGCATGAGCGATTACCAATGCCTGCATCGTCATGCTATTTTCTTCCATAAGGTAAGCAATACAGGGGTTAGAGTTAATAACTATTTCATAAGCTAGCCCCATACGTCCACGCTCATAGTTTGTTTGTTGTGATAAAAACTGTTTACCAAAGGACCAGTGATTATACATCAGTGGCATACCAACAGAGGCATAGGCATCAAGCATCTGCTCAGAGTTGATCACCTCAATCTGATTTGGATAAGTATCCAGACCAAATTTTTCAGCAAGCCTGGCGATTTCAATGTTATAACTTTCTATAAGTTCAAAGCTCCACTCTGAGCCTTCTGATAATAGTTTATTTGTTTTCTTATCAGGCATTGTTTGTTTATTTTTTGTCATATTGTAACAGCCTCCCGCTTTTCAAATAATTCCCTGAAGACCGGATACACTTCACCAAACTTACGAATATGTGCCATTGAAAAATACTCAGGATATTCGTCTTTAAGTTTTTGATATTCATGCCATAAGTTTTGATGTTGGCGGTCAGTAATCTCCACATAAGCATAATACTGAACATGTGGAAGTATATTTTCCCGAATAATTTTACTGCAACGAGGTGAATCTGCTTCCCAGTTATCACCATCGGAAGCTTGGGCAACATACACATTCCAGCTACTACTTTGATAACGTTTTTTAATAATATCGTCTGCCAGCTTTAATGCAGAAGACACCACCGTGCCTCCGGTTTCTCTGGCATAGAAAAAATCCTCTTCGTTACATTCTCGTGCTTCGGCATGATGCCGGATAAACACAATCTCTACGGACTCGTAGTTTTTTTGTAAAAATAAATAAAGCAGAAAAAAGAACCGTTTTGCCATATCCTTGATGTCTCTTGTCATCGAACCTGACACATCCATAATGCAAAACATCACAGCCTTACTTGAAGGAGCCGGAACCTTTATTACATTAGAATATTTTAAATCAAAATCATCTATAAAAGGCATTTTGCGTATTTTTTTATTAAGTACCACAATCCGCTCACGGATTTTTTCAATATATTCTAGATCTTTAACTTCTCCGTTATTTTCTATATCTTTTAACTCGGACTTTAAACGACGAATTTCCCTTCGGTCTTTACCTGAAAGAGCAATACGTCGTGCATATGCATTTTTTAATGAACGCACCACATGTAAGCGTTCGGGTGCACCTGCGCTGATGTACCCAGCTCGTCGTACAGAAAACTCACTATAATCCTGAACTTCTTTGCGCAACATGTTTGGTAACTCAAGATCATCAAAGAGATATTCCAGAAACTCCTCTCTGTTTATATTGAATACAAAGTCGTCTACACCTTCACCTTTGTCGCTGGGGTTGCCTTTGCCAGCGCCATTACCTCCCTGGCTTTTAGGTCTGCGGATTCTATCACCCTCAAGAAACTCTCTGTTGCCTGGTAATACCTGTTCTGTTTTGCCATCAGAATCATGATGGAAAATAGGCTCAGACAAATTCTTTTTAGAAATAGAAATTTTTTCGCCACTTTCAGTATCTGTAATAGATCGCCGGTTAACTGCATCATTTACAGCACGGCGGATATGTTTACGATAACGACGCATAAAGCGTTCCCGGTTAACCGTACTTTTACCTTTACTGTTTAACCGCCTGTCAATAATAATGCTTTGGCTCATTCTGTGCTGTACCCCCAATTTTTTTGCCATGTTTGATAGCTGGTTATGTGATCTGGCAGTGTTTAACTACCAGATGCACAGCACAATATTTATTGAGATTTACGTACACGAGTGTACCATTCGCACAATAGGCGAACTTGTTTTTCGGTATAACCATGGCTAGTCATACGAGAAACAAAATCTGTGTGTTTACGTTTATCTTCCTGACTGCTTTTGGCATTAAATGAGATTACAGGCAATAAGTCTTCTGTATTGGAAAACATTTTCTTCTCAATAATGGTTCGCATTTTTTCATAACTTGACCATTTCGGATTTTTGCCATTATGATTTGCACGTGCCCGAAGAATAAAATTTACCACCTCGTTTCTAAAGTCTTTAGGGTTTGCGATACCGGCAGGCTTTTCAATTTTTTCCAATTCATCGTTGAGTGCAGCACGATCCAGAATATGACCTGTATCTGGATCACGGAATTCCTGATCCTGAATCCAAAAGTCCGCATAAGTGATATACCTATCAAAAATATTCTGACCATACTCTGAATAAGACTCAAGGTAAGCCGTTTGAATTTCTTTACCTAAAAATTCGATATACTTGGGTGCAAGAAACTCTTTAATAAAACGCACATAACGTTCATGTACTTCTTGTGGAAACTGTTGCTGTTCAATTTCTCTTTCGAGAACATATAGCAAATGAACAGGGTTGGCAGCCACTTCGCTAGGATCAAAGTTAAATACTTTAGACAGTATCTTAAAGGCGAAACGGGTAGAAAGACCATTCATACCTTCATCGACACCAGCGGCATCTTTATACTCCTGTAAAGGTTTGGCCTGAGGGTCAGTGTCTTTTAAATTCTCACCGTCATAAACTCGCATTTTAGAGAAAATATTGGAGTTTTCTGGTTCTTTAATCCGTGACAATGTGCTAAATTGACTTAACATTCTTAGCGTATCTGGCGCACAAGGAGCATCTTTTAACGAGCTATTTTCTAAAAGTTTTTCGTAAATTTTAATTTCTTCATTAACACGAACACAATAAGGGACTTTTACAATATTTACCCGGTCAATAAATGCTTCATTGGTTTTATTATTTCGGAACGTTTGCCATTCGGACTCGTTAGAGTGTGCCAGAATAATCCCTTCAAACGGAATAGCCCCCATACCTTCAGTGCTGTTATAATTACCTTCCTGGGTTGCAGTGAGTAATGGATGAAGCACTTTAATCGGTGCTTTAAACATTTCCACAAATTCCATCATTCCTTGGTTTGCACGACAAAGTGCTCCAGAAAAACTGTAAGCATCTGGATCATCCTGAGAGAACTCTTCTAACTGACGAATATCAACTTTTCCCACCAGTGATGAAATATCCTGATTGTTTTCATCCCCAGGTTCAGTCTTGGCAATAGCCACTTGATTCAAAATACTTGGACAAAGCTTCACAACTTTGAATTTGGAAATATCACCACCATACTCATTTAGACGTTTAACTGCCCACGGCGACATAATATGGCGCAAATACTGTTTGTCAATACCATATTCTTCTTGAAGAATTCGTCCATCTTCGTTTACATCAAAAAGGGCAAGAGGAGATTCAAACACAGGAGAATCTTTAATTGCGTAAAAAGGCATTTCCTGCATTAACTGTTTAAGGCGTTCAGCCAATGATGACTTGCCTCCACCGACAGGTCCTAATAAATAAAGAATTTGTTTTTTTTCTTCCAACCCCTGAGCTGCGTGTTTGAAATACGACACAATTTGCTCAATGGCTTCTTCCATACCAAAAAATTCGGCAAATTTGGGATAACGTTTAATGACTTTGTTGGAAAAAATACGTGATAACCTAGCATCAGTAGATGTATCAATAAGTTCGGGCTCACCAATGGCCATTAGCATTCTTTTGGCTGCACTGGCGTATACTGATTTATCTTTTTTACACAGATCAAGATAATTTTGAAGGGTCATTTCTTCTTGCTGTGTCGAATCGTATCGGTTCTTAAAGTGTTGAAACAGGGACATAAGCTACCCTCATTGTTATCAATTATTTATTGTAATGTTAACAGACTATGTGTCTGTATTTTTTCGACTCTAAGGCTATCTTTTTATCATTTCCCTATAAGTCTTTTTTTGATCAGTTTTGTAAGAAAACGTATGATTATCGTACACGCCTACTATCAACATTATTAAAACCAGATCAAAAAGGAAAGCGTTATATGAAAAAAGATTTTTTTAGTGGGTCTGTTGGTGTTTTAAAAATAGGTTGAAATTGGATTGTAAGCCCTTAGTGGTGCTAAGTGTTGATGGATATTCAATAAATAATATAGTTTAATCTTTAATCTTTAATCTTTAATCTTGATTGACTTAAGTAACCGCAAGGATACAGATAAAAAAACCGGTATTTAGGCAGGTGAACCGAGAAGACCAGCAAAGTGTGACTATGAATGAAAACGACACAGTACATAAGTGCTTCTGGTTGGTATAGAAGTGGCTACGGGTAAAATGATTTCTCTGGTAAGCGATATCCGAAAAGAAGCTGAAATCTAGGCGTTATCATGGTATTAATTTTTCTCAATTAATTCATCGCAAATCCTTTTAAGTGGATGCATCAGGATAGACCGTTACATGTTTAAATTTGAGTATCTTTTATCGCTTAGCTCCACTACTTAATAAGTTCTTTTGTCAGGTATAACACCTCTGACACCCCCTTTGGGTTCTTCTTTCATATCACCTTTACGTCTAGGTATTAAATGAACATGGCAATGAAAGACTGTTTGACCTGCATCTTCACCGCAGTTCATACCTATGTTGAATCCAGATACATTAGGGTCTTTTTTTTCGATTAGTTCTTTGTGTTTAATAATTAATGAGTTCAGAGATAGCACTTCAGTTTCGGTAAGGCCAAAGTAAGTTTTTACATGTCTTTTAGGAATAATTAACGTGTGTAATTTAGTAACAGGGAAGCCATCTCTTATGACGTAAAATAAGTCATTCTCATCAATTTTTTTTAATGATTTCATGTTACAGAATATGCAGTTTTTCATATAAAACTATCTTCAACTATTATGGGGTTATAAACAACAGGTATTCGTTCTAAAGCATTATTATAATATTTATTAAGGAAGTTTTTTCTATCAATGGCAGTCTTTCCTGTTTGGGTGATTATTGTCTCTCTTAATGGATGATGACTTTCAACATAAAAGTTATTTCGGTTATAGAGTTTTTCTACAAGTTTGATATTTGGAATACTGTCTGATTTATGCCATCTATTACATCTTTTACAAGATAAAACTAGATTCCAAATGCCATCAATATTAGGTAAGTCTGATGACCAAGGGAAAAAATGGTCCACATCACACGAGTTTTCTAATCCCAGAATAACTGTAATATCCCTATTGCAAAAAAAACAGTGCCCCTTTTGATAACCACTTAGGGCATTTCTAGTTGATGTGACGTCAACTCTTCTTCTTTTATTTATTTGCACAAATAAATTTGCACTTTGCTTGTCATTGCTTACAACAAGATTATTGGTGCTGATATTTAAAGAGATTGCTGTCTCCCACAATCGCCATCTTGCCTCAATCTCATTATTTAAATTTTTGGATTGTACACCGTTGATTAATTCATAAAGGTTATCAGTTAATGTGAGAGTTTGTTTTTCAGAGTGAAAAAACCGTAAAGGAATCTCACCTCGTGAAACATTATGGAAAGCCTTTAAAACATATTTAAAGCCTTCCTTTTTAGTAATTTCAATTAACTGGTCCTTTGATATTATGTTTTTATTAAAGTCTTTGCATGCTCTAATAAATTTACCATCATTTTTTGCTGTGGACTGTTTTGGATGTGACTTTAGATGTCTTGTAACATAGTCAGAAAAAGGCTCTGCTATGTCAGTAAGATAGATTTGTGTATTTGAGCTCTGAATATTAAACAATGCTTTTGCTAGAGCGAACTTATAGGAGGCAGTGTTCAATCCTTGAAGAATAATTGCTCTCCAGCAAGTTTCAAGGGAAGGTTCTTTTCCGATAAATTTCACTTTACTTGTCCACAAGCTAATTGCTTTTATTCATCAATGGATGGATATTATCAGCAATAAAAAATCAGCAAAAAGACCAAATACAACCTCGTTTATTGGACAATCTACAGCGTTTTAGAAGATGTTTTAAGAATGCTATAAGTTACTGTTTTTAATATTTAAGGGGTTTAGGCAGACGTTAATTAAGAGGGTTTGGCTGAGCCGGGTGATGCTAGGTAAATATCGGCTTATAAATTACCTAACTATGCACCTTGTTGGGTGCTCATACTCTTCAAAACCACCTCAAATGTATTTCCATAGAACCCGTAACAACTAAAAACAACAAAAGACATCCTTCTTGTAATTACAGGGTAGACATTTATAGTCTTATGCCATTCTGATGGCAGACAAAATTGCATAAATTAATGCGCATTTGATTGATAAATATAAGTGATACTAACATCAGTAAATACAAGTATTACCTGTGTACTAATACCTATCTAACCTGAATTAAACGTAAGAAGCATTTTAAAAACAATCATTTTCATCGATAAAATGGTTGTATCAAGACAACACAATAATATATAAGTGAAATGCTTACTCAAATTGTCTGTTATATTAAGTTCTTTTACAAGTACTTTTATCTAGAATCCAACAGGTTTTTCTCAATTCAGATAGAAAAAACCGTATTCGAGCATTCGTCTCAGCTTAAGCAAAATTACGACAGTAGTTGTAAAGTTTTATCGCACAAAATACTGATGCTCTGGTGTTATGGAACCGGACACGGACACTTAATTGGGCTCCGTTGCAAAAAGTCGCTAATCAGCCAGACTTACTGAAAAAACAGGTAAGGGATGGGTATGTTCAGAAAAGGTCAGATGGACTTATGGTGTTACGGTCAGGGGGTTGCAGGTGAAGTGCGTCTGGTGAAAGCCAGTTTCGTTTCTGAGGGAAAAAGAGCTAGAAAAACCTCACCCTGAACAATTCTTTGCAACGGAGCCTAAAAAAGTCCCTCGGCTTTGCCGAGGCATTGTTCTTGTTTTTTCTTGAAGAGAAAGGATAATTTTGAAATGATTTGCAGGACTCTCAAGTTCCCTAAGCTAGCATACACAGAGTACCCTCTGCTACGCAGAGTGTTTCTGTGAGCTGGTAAAGGGGCTACCGCCCTCTTAACCCCTTATTCCAAGCAGCCATTTCGTCGGAAAATTTACTTCACTCTCATCAGGGTGATAACGGTTGTTACGAAAAACATAATCCCGCAAAAAATCGTGTTGGTGTTGGTTTGGTGTATCGCTACTGAAAGTACTGAGCTATACCTTGTGAAGCTGTATAAGCAGGCTATGGTTATCCCTGCCAGCATAAACCAACAACAAAAAAATACGGGATTAGTCTTTTCACCTTTAGCCACTCTTGGGTATAAGAACCATATCAACCAAGTACTAATGATTGATAAGGGCATATAGATAATTGCGGGTAGTGTAATCATCTTCCATTTTTTTCTGTGTGTAAGTAGTCCATACCAGTTATAAAGTCTCCAACGCCTTCAGCTAACAAACCTCTTTTAGAGGCTTTTTTAAACCCTAGAATGTAATTGATAGGGTCTTTTCTGAATAGCTTGCGAATCGGCATACCAAGTTCATTAGTTTTAACTTCCAAGCGAAGCATACCGCCAACAGATGAACCTAAATCTATAGCATCAAAGGTCATCGCATCCTGTTTCTTGCCCAGAACAATTTCATCAAGCTTTTTGGTAATATTCCAGTCGTAGTGGGTACTGGCTGACAGGTTAACCAGATCGTTAATACCTCCCCCTGTATTACCTACACCCTGATAAACAAGCACGGTTCTGTTGCAAACTCAAACACAAATTGAACAAACGCTCTCCTTTAGACACAATCATCCTGCCAGTGCATAAAACTGCTCAAAGGCAGGGCGATCACTGACATTTTTTTAGCATTCTTCAGCACTCATTTCCAGCAATAGTGGCAGACACTCCTTCCATGGATTTAAACCCCAGAGCCTGCCGCATCTTTCTCTTAATAGACCGGTGACTCTTTTCAACGATATTATTCAGATATTTTACCTGTAAAATATCGACCATCAGAAAGAGGCATCCCATTACAAACAAGGAAAGATTCACCGATTCCAGTGCGGCCAGATTAGCCCTGCTTTTATCAATGACCACCTTTTTAGGAAGGCCGTTCTGCCCAATGGCTTTATTCAGAAAAGCTCTGGCTGCATGCTCATCCCTATGTTTGGAAAGTATAAAATCAATGATTTCTGCATACTTATCGACCACACGGTACAGGTAGTGCCAGTCATCCTGGATTTTGATATAGGTTTCATCCATATGCCAAGAGTCGGTTGTAGCTTTCTTTTTCCTACGGAAGTTAGCTTCCAGCTGAGGAGCATACTTCACGACCCATCGATGAATGGTGGTGTGATCTACAGAAAGACCTTTCTCTGCCATCAGCTCTTCAATATCACGGTAGCTCAGGCGGTAAGCCACATACCAGCGAACAACCATCAAAATGATTTCTTTTCTGAAATGACGTCCTTTAGTGCTGATAGCTAGCATGGTATACATCACCTGTCAGATTAACCGGAGGTTACATTATCTGGGAACAGCTATTTGTTTGCAACAAAACCAATTTTCTGGTTCAGGCGGCTGTTAGCCAGCTGTCGCATCAATAGTAATTTTCCATCAGGATTTAAAAACACAAATTAATCTCGCATCCTTTCAAAACTTGATCCTGCTGGGTGTGTCCGGTTCTATTAGATCAGAAAACAGCCTCTGGCCTAGTTCTTTTTTTTTCTTGCAGAGACAGGGTGATTCTGAAATGATTTGCAGGACTCTCAAGTACTCCGTGTGCTGGTTAACCCCTAAAAATCACCTAAAAACGAAAGCTATCCATACTGCAACAAGCATTACATAACTAAATAGAATGTTTGCTGTAGAGTGGTTGATAGAGATAGAGAATAATTCCCCATGTTTAGCGAACGCGTAAAAACACACTTCAATCATTCCGGCAAACAGTAGCCATCCAATAAATAGAATGCTTTTAGTGTCAGGTCCTTTAGCTACCTTCGGGTAAAGATTCCAAACAAGCCAAATGCTTATAAGTGATAAAGGCATATAAATAACACTGGGCAATACCATTAACGATTCCTACTTTCTAAATTAAGAAGGTCGTAGGCAGTATTCATATCGCCCATAAACTCAACTCTTAGACCCCATTTGGTCATATTTTTAAACCCTCGAATGTAATTGATAGGGTCTTTTCTGAATAGCTTGCGAATCGGCATACCAAGTTCATTAGTTTTAACTTCCAAGCGAAGCATACCGCCAACAGATGAACCTAAATCTATAGCATCAAAGGTCATCGCACCCTGTTTCTTGCCCAGAACAATTTCATCAAGCTTTTTGGTAATATTCCAGTCGTAGTGGGTACTGGCTGACAGGTTAACCAGATCGCTAATATCTCCCCCTGTATTACCTACACCCTGATAAACAAGCACTAGACCTAATGGCCATGCAGGCGTGAACAGTAAACCTGTGCCGGTTAGCACTTGTGATACGCCACCATACAACGACAGCGCTTCTTCACCTAGCTTTACGCCTTCAGCAAAGAACCTACCCGCAGCATCTCCCAGATGGGTGACTATGGACATGTACTCTGGTGTAGAAAGGTCAGTCTCTGCGACAGGATTAGCTGTCCACTGGTTTTGGATACCTCCAAGAAACTCCGCTGCCTCCCGACACATGCACATTTTTAGCTGTGGGTCCCTAATGTGCAGGTTAATACCGTTTTGCAGGTTGTGAATGGTGATTCCACACTGATGAATCAGCTCTTGCCGAGTGTATTTATCTTCACTAGACAATGGGCTTTCTCCAGTCATCTGAACCTGATGTACCGCAGGCTTCATGCTGCCAGTGAATAGCGCGATAACTGAATGAGACAATCTCGGATGGGGCGTCTGCTGAGGTGCGCCGATCTACCATATCGGACTGAATATCTGTAATGATGGCATCAGTCAGTGAGATAGTGTAGTAATGCTCCTGCTGACCACTGCTGTTGATACGCATGAGTTTGAGGGTGAAGTCTGAACAGACCTCACCAGAGCACAAAGCGTTATGAAGTAGTGGCGAGCTTTTATCCAACAGCTTAACGATAGTGAATTTACCGTGTCTGCGCTGACCTGAAGGCTGGCCGGACTGTGTATCTGTGGGTAGTCCTACGTGATGGCTATATGCCTGAACAAGAATTTCATCTTCGTGCCCTTCCTGCCACAGATTATTCACAGACTCCATTGTGAATGCGCCTGCGCTAATGTGTCCCTGCTTGTCCCCTGTCAGGCTTAAATACCCAGGATTAGACATCTTATTTCCTTTACTTTTTTGGTCTTAAACTAATGATTTGCGTCGTATGGTATCACAAATAAAAATCAGATCCACTGCGTCACGGTTTTGGATGATAAAAACAGTGACGCAGGCGAACCGAAAATCTAAAGCTCTTTATTTCCAACGATTTCAGTTAAAAATTCCCATAAATTCTTGGGAAAAATTCTACGCAACACATTGGGCGCAGCTCAATGTATATTGCGCCTTTAGAAATTTTTCTAAAGTACGCTTTTTCGCTGTCTTCACACACTGAGTTACAACGTGACTCCAAAGTGCGAACTTTGGGTTTTTCCAAAACACAAAATTAAAAAATCTATTTCGCTAATAGCGCAATATGTATTAAAAATGCGATGTAGGTTTTAGGGGTGTTGATCGCCGCCTGTAGGCGGTTCAAATATTACTGGAAACTAATTTTGTTCAGTTTTAGGGAAATGTTTGTTGTATAATTTTTCTGTTATGTTAGTCAAAGATTCATCAATCATATTTTCAATGTGTTTGATATCACATCGGTTAAGTTGAATATCTTTTTGTAGGCGAAAGTTAGCTTGAGAATAGACACATGATTTTGTGAAATAGTTAATCATATCCTTGCAGAATCCTTCTAAATCAAAAACTTTTTTATTGGAATTGCTTTGTTGAAGGTAATCCCCCCGAAAAATGGATTTGAAATTATAAAATATAAAAGGACTATGTCTATAAGGTCGAGAGACTCAGACTTAATCTGATCATTACCCTTTTTTCAAAAGATGTCTGTCAGGTTAAGAATGAGTCACTAGATATTATGGTTGCCATTATGAGATAACAGACCCTAACAAAAAGGCGGTATCAAAAATGATATGCAAAAGTATATATTCCAAATAAATTACGACTCAAACAGTCAGTTATCGTTTAACTGGCACTCCCATAACCTTTTGGTTTTCTGGAATATCTTCACCCTTCATTAGCAAAGACATGGGAGACAGTATTGCATTATTATTCAGTACAGCGTTATATAATACAATAGACATGCTACCCACAGTTGCACCTTCTTTGATCGTCACCTGACCAGATTTCATAATACGATCTTCAAATAAGTGAGTTTGTATGGTTGCACCTGTATTAATGCAGGCGTAGTCTTCAATTTTAACCAAATCAAATTCTGAAAAGAGTGTTGAACCTATATAAGTCTTTTTCCCTATTCGACAACCCATCAGTCTTAGCAGACAACCAGCTAAAGGTGTCCCTGTAAACAAATTAACTATTGGAGCAAATATAGACTCATACAAGCCATTGATCATTTCATTAAACCAAATATAACGACACCACAACGGCTTTACGACTGATTTATATTTTTTAAAAAACAACCATTTTATGGCAGCCACAATGAGAATGTTTGAAATGAACAACATTAATAAATCTACTGAAGACAAAGCGAGTGAATCAATAAAAGAAAAAGGCCCTTGTTCCACGCTTATACTATAAACAAATCCACACAAAGTCAGAGTGGATAACACGCCCGGCAACACTATTCTGACTGCATCAATCAATAGTCTTTGTATGTATAACCATTTTGACGGTTTGTATAAACGGGATTGATCAAAATTTATTTTATTTTGTCGGTTATGGAGTGAAAACGAGGGAGACCCCAACCATGATGAGCTTTCTGTGATATCTTCATTTTCCTTTGGTGGTAAAGAAAGGCAACCAATTAAACAATGTTTTTTAATTTTACTACCGCCCGGAACAAAGGCACCATTGCCAACAAAAGACCGTTCACATATTGATATTTTATCAAGAAGCATTTGACCGTTATACAGACGCATACCACCAATGATCGCAGCATCAGCTAAAAAACACTCTTTATCTACCGTGATCAGATCTGGGGAAATGTCTGCAATGGTTGAAACTTCTACACTTTTCCCAAGCTTGGCACCCAACATTCTTAACCAGGGAACTACATATAATGTGGCATATATTGGCAACAGGAATACACGACTTTGCTCTATCAAGTTATGAACTGCATGATTTTTAACGTAAAAGAAACTGTTTACTTCATAAACACCTTCCGTGATTTTTCCTGTTAATAGCCTCTTAAAAGCTACGACAAGAAGACAAAAAATAATAACAGACATCAGTACAGAAAAAATGGTGCTGAGCAAAAGCAAGCCTGGTGAATGTAACTGAAAAACTTCGTAAATAAAAATACTTGCGGGAGCCAGCGACAGACTTATCAACAGCCCCTGAATATAAATGAAGAGTAAATGGCATAACCCGTACATGACTGGCCTGTGTACGGACTTTAATGGATCAGCATTCATAAACTCAGGTTTGTTGCTTTCTTGTCGTGCAGGAGATCCCGACCAAAAGCTGTTTATTGTAATGGTTTGATTGTCATCAAGTATGGAATAATCATCAATGGCGCTGTTTTTTTCCATGACCGTATTCAGACTGATATAAGTATGACAACCAACAAAAGTATTATCACCAAGTGTTACAGAGCCAACTTTTAAAAATCCATGCTCAACTTTTACCCCAGCTAAATGTGAATGAGAGTTAACAGAGCAGTTTTCGCCAATACGAATAAGATCAAACGCCTGAAAAACAGAGGTATTGATTATTGCATGTTTACCGATGGATGCACCCATTAATCTTAAGTAAACATTTATAAGTGGTGTCCCTTTGAGTATTTGGTATCCACTGATAGTAACCATTTTTGAAACAAACCAGTGGCGAAAGTAATAAAAACTACCAACAGGATAATCACCTTGGTAATATTTTCCCACCACTATCCATTTTGCTATAACAGATAACAACATAGAAAGCATTGGCCAAATAATTATCATGCATGATAATAACGGGATGGTAATATGCCACGGAAGCTGACCAAGGTTACTTTTTTTAATTAAAACAACTGAAAAAGTTAAAGGAAAAGAAATCAGAGATAGCATAAACAACACGGATATAAACTGCATAAATACAACAAATTTTTGTGTAAGCCCTGAAACACTTTCAATAACATCCTTTGTTGAACTTTCGTAACAGGTTTTTTTATTATTACATGCTTTTTTCTGTGCATTTGTATCCAAAAAATGGGCGAATTTTTCAATTGTAGGATATTGGTAAATATCTCTGATAGAAACTTCTTTGCCATTTATTTTCTTAGAAAGTGATGTGATAAAATGAGCTGCTAATAAGGAGTCTCCACCAACATCATTGAAGAAATGATCAGTCACTGAAATTTCATTATGCTGGAATACTTCCATGAAAACTTCAGCCAACAGTTTTTCTGTTAGTGTTGTTGGTGGTATTTTGTCACGATTTTTATTTACAAAAGGTTTATTGGGTGCAGGTAATGCCTTTTTATTAATTTTTCCACTGGGCAATGTCGGGAAAGCATCCAGTTTTTCCATAAAATCTGGCATCATATACGGTGGCAAGGTCTGTTTTAATTGCTCAAATAATCCTTCTTCACTAACAGGGTTTGTGGAATCTTCAGTAAAATAGGCTGCAATTTTTTGTATTCCGTTAATATGAAGAGCAATAACCACAGCAGCTATTACACCAGTTTGCTCAAGTAATATATTTTCTATTTCATCTAAATTTACACGATAGCCACGAATTTTTATCTGGTTATCTATTCTGCCACAAAATTCGATGTCGCCATTTTGATTAACTAAAACTTTGTCACCAGTTTTATATAACCTTTCAGACTCTAAAGTGAAGGGGTTTTCAATAAATTTTTCATCAGTGAGTATTGGTGAATTAATGTATCCTCGTCCGACAGCCGAACCACTTATCCATAATTCTCCTTTTTCACCTTGCGCAACTTGGCAACCTTCATTATCACAAACATAAACAGTATAGCCCTGAAGTGGTTTTCCAATAACAACACTGTGCTCTGGAGTACACTCTGCATAAGTTGCTACTACGCTGGTTTCTGTTGGTCCATAAGTGTTAAGCACCCTTCGCTTGGTGGTTGCCCATTTACTGACAAGCTTTGAAGAGAGAACCTCTCCACCGGTAATAATTAATCTTACCGCTGGCAGTTCTGAGGTAATTAATGATAAAAAAGAAGGGACTGTTGAAAGGACAGTAATATTGTTTTTTCGAATAAATTGTGCAGCACTATCTGCCATTTTTCGTGTATTTTCATCAGCTACAACAAGTGTTGCCCCGCAAAGTAGCGTAAGCCATATTTCTTCAATTGCAGCATCAAAGGCTACCGAAAAACCGTGATAGACTCTGTCTGAGACAGAAATCTGATAAGCTGCTTTGGCCGCATTGATGTAAGTCATTACATTTTGATGCTCAATCATTACACCTTTGGGCTTACCAGTAGAGCCAGATGTATAAATAATATAGGCCAGTTTATCTGGTGTACTTTGAATGTCGGTTACAGGCAGTGTCTGGACAGCATTATTAGCCACAGGTGCCTTGAGCATCATAGATAGTTCAGTGTGATTGATGGTAGGAATATCAATGTCAGGATTGCCTTTTGAGCGAGATGTAATGAGTAAATTTGCTCCTGAGTTACTCAGAATATACCTTAGTCTTTTTTCAGGACACTGATGGTCAAGTGGTATGTAACAAGCACCGACTTTAAGTATTGCCAGTATGGAAACGAAAAAATCTATATTTCTTTCCAGACATACAACCACTTTATGTGTGTAGCTGACTCCTGCTTGTCTGAGCTTATTTGCAAATAGCGAGGCCTTTTGTTCGTACTGCTCGTAAGTAAGTTTTTCATTTCCACATTCAATGGCAATCTTGTTCGGATGATTTTTTGCTTGTAATGTGAATTGCCTGTCCAAGGTTAGAGTATGCTGATCGTTTATACTTAATAAATTTTTGTCACCTTCACATTGAACTGTATTGTTCTGTTTTCGTTTATTTAGAATGCTAAAGGATTTACTTTGATTTGCGTTTTTAGTCATTACTTCCACTTTACATCGCTATAAATATCTTAAATTTAAGCGACAATAATTAATTTATGTGCTTGTCTTCATAAGAAAATTTGGCCGGTTCTAAACTAAGATTCACCTATTCATCCAAAATTTTTTTAATTCTTAAAAAAATTAGTCAGTTTTCTAAATTTGATACAAATTACTTACTGCCACAACAGTCAAGAGCATAGCTTCTTATATAAGAAAAAAAATAGGCATATAATTCTATGTTATAAGTTATTGCGATATATTTATCGATACCATTGCTGGTTGAACTCAAATATATTACGTTCTTTTTCAAGAAAATAAGGAGTATGGAGTCGTTATTATGAGTTTGGCTGACTTATTTTCTTCCATGAGCATTATCTGTTAGTTCAATAACATGAACAGACGATAACCCATGGAAGACACAGCAAATAAAATTCTATAGGCAATGTTCAGCTTAAAAAAAACCACAAATAACTTTTATTGCAGTGCTTTATTCTGTATTGATGGTTTTTCACGGCAGAGCAACATTCAGAAATCTTAGTTGTTATAGTGAGATGAATCAAAAACATCTGAGTCGCTGATACCAGCAAAGCTTTCTAACCAATATGTTTGGTTTTTTCCCATAATTTTAAAACGGTTTGTGCCAAAAGCTGTCCCATCCCATAGGAATTAAAATTATTTTAAGAAATGGGGTTATATTATGGCTTGTGGAGTTGGGGCTTCAAAACAAACACTGTCAAGTTTAGGTGACAATGATATTCCTGAAAATTCATCTGCTCTTGCAGTAGTAGAACATACTGAAACTGAAAAACAAATTCCACTATCTCATGAGTTAAGCTTACCTAAGAGATTATCTGTGAGGGCTATATCAGAAATAGGTTTTGGCTCTGTCGCCAAAATTTATCTAGTTCAGTTGTACCAACCAGCAATCCTTATGGACTCAACAAAACTGGTACTGAAAGTTTACCCAAAAGATCACAAGAATAATTTATATTATGCCCCACAAACTTGGAAAAAAGTAGATTTCAAAAAAAATGCATTATTGCACTCAAATTGTCACAATCCAGAATATGAGCCACTTATTCACCAGCGTTTAAATCACTCGAATATTATTCCTTTTTTAGGTTGTTGGAAGTTCAGTGATTGCCAAGGAATATTAATGCCAAAGGCAAATAAGACTCTTCATGCTCGGCTGATTAATCACAAAAAAAATCCCGAAGCTCATAACCCAAAATCTTTTCCTATCAATGAGCGTATGCTCGCAATGAAAAAAATCAGCGAAGCAGTTAGCTACATGCATGATAAAAAAATTACACACAATGACCTGAAGCCAGAAAATATTTTATTTATGGATAAGGAGCCAAAGCTTGCTGATTTTTCGATGGGGCTACATGAAAGTGCAGACACAGGTTATCAACAAGCAATATATCCATGGGCCCCGAGTTTTACCTATTTAGCCCCTGAAATATATTTTTATAACCGTTTATATTCACCCGCTATTGACATATTTGGGCTGGGTAATCTGATTGGTGCTTGCGTTCTTTGTCTGCCTCTCACATCTCTATGGCATACCAGTAATGTTTTGTTGAAAAAAAGTTTTGCCGATGAACAGTTCATTATTGCCAAGCCTGAACTAAAAAGTGAATTATATGGATTATTTGATGCTGTAACCACCAGTGAATTTATGACTAAAATCGCTGACAGGCAAGTTAAAGACACGGTTGTATTTAATTCTATAGCCAGACAGATTACTAGCGAAGTAGTTGCTCCCTGTTTACAGATAAACTTCAATGAGCGACCTAAAAGCGCTAGCATCGTCGCACAAAAAATACAAAAAATAATAACAGATAATCCAATTGTGGCATAACTGATCAGCAATTAAATTTACACATGAAAGATGGAGTGACCAACAAAATAGCTAATCAAAACAAAAACTATTACCACCTTGTCTTTTAGCATTATACATGGCCTGATCAGCGGATTTAATTAATCGTTCTGAATTATTTCCATCATCAGGCCAAAATGAAATTCCGATACTGACCCCAATGTTGAGATGATAATTGTCTATAAAAAAAGGCTGGGTTAAGGCGTATTTAATTTTTTTGGCAATGAATGCTATATCTTGTCTTGAGGATACTTCTGTGAGTACAATAACAAACTCATCTCCACCCATTCGGGCAATCAGATCGCAAGCACGAATACACTTATTAAGTCGTTTTGCAACAAGATTTAGTAAACCATCACCAATATCATGACCGTAGGAATCATTGACTTGTTTGAACTTGTCTAGATCTAAAAAAAGTAAGCCAGTGTTCTTTTTTTGTCTTTTATTTCTTGCTATAGATGTATTGAGGAACTGTCGCAAAAAGGCTCGGTTAGCCAAACCGGTTAAGCTGTCATGTTGAGCCTCATGCTGCAATTTCTGTTCCTTTTTTTCGCGTTCCGTAATATCTTGCAAAAGCAAAACCCCTCCTCGCAAGGCATTGCTTTCATTGACTAATGGCGACAAGCTAAACTCCAAAGCGAGCGCTTTATTTTTTTGCGTAGTGTATTGTAATCGTCCATGACTGGTACCATCATTCTTACAGTTTCCACCGTCTTGTTTCCAGCTAAGCAACTGCTTTTCAATAACTTTATTATTGAATAACTGATTTATATTTGTTTTCAGAAGTTTTTTTTCACACAAACCAAACAAATTACAGGCATAGGGATTTACAAAGGTGATACTTCCTGTAGCACTAATGCCGACAATTCCTTCGCCTGCATTATTAAGTAACAATGTTTGACTCTCCTGCATTTGTTTGAGTGAAATGGTTAATGCTTTAAGTTGTTCATGTCTGTTGCTTAATTCAAGAAATGTGTTGACCTTGCTGTGAAGTATCTGTTTGTGAACAGGCTTGTATAAAAAGTCGACAACGCCAACCTCATAGGCAAAATGATGATGATCTGAAGAAGGTGTCATTGCTGTAATAAATATAATAGGGATGCCTGCTGTTGCATGATTGGCATGCAGTAACCTTGCCGTTTCAAAACCCTCCATATCAGGCATTTGAACCTCCATCAATATAACAGCAAAAGATTGTTGCAAAGCACAAGAAAGTGCCTGTTCTCCTGACAGAGCAAAGAAAACAGTTGCATTTAGTGGTGAAAGTGCCTGTTTCATTGCTTCCAGATTTTCTTCTTTGTTATCGACCACCAAAATTGCAGGCTTTCTAGCAGGGAAAGTCATGTTTAATCCTTTTACTTTTGGGTTTTGCTGTAATCTTGTGGGTAGACTGGAAACAACACCCTTTCCATCAAAGTTTGTAATGTACAAGGCATATATGCGATAGAATCTACGTGTGAATTAAGTTCCTTTGCTTTTTCTTCTGAATGATTTTTTGAAAGCAGTACTACAGTAAACTTATTCTGGCTTTTATTTTTGGCGATAATATCGAGTACACCAATACATTTTTCTTCAACGAGTACAGCGTTTATGGCTGGTTTTTGTGAGAGTTTTTCTTTAACTAATTCTCGATTGTTTGCAAGTTTTACATGTACTCCTAATGATTCAAGCAATCCGGATAAATGAAATGATTGCCGCAAATCCTGACCGACAATTAAAATACATTTATTATTTAATTTAGTTATTATTTTATCGGTTAGTTGAGTACTGGTAATCTGATTTGATGTAAGATTCGTTTTACTTGGCCTAGCTTGTGAATACTGATGCGTACTATTTTGTTTGGCTTGAACGGGAATGATAAAGCTGACATGAGACTCTTTTCCCGGCGCTCTTGTTCCAATGATTTCTCCACCAAGTAATTTGGCTAGTTTCCGACAGATTGAAAGTCCTAATCCTGTTTCCTGATTTTTTCCAGAGTCAGATACATCATCCTGATTAAAGACATTAAATAAGGCTGCGTGCTTTTCCTGACTGATACCTGTACTTGAATCTTCGATGTAAAATGCAATGCTATCAGTTGAGTGATGTTTTATGCAAAGCGATACATATCCTTTGCTGGTGAATTTAATGGTGTTGCTTAACAGGTTTTGCAGTATTTGTATTAATCGGTGTTTATCTGTTTTAATGTGGCTGAGTTGTGTCATATTACTAACCGAGAACTGTATATTTTTTTTCTTTGCCAGTGCGCTAAACTGCATGTTAAGCATTTCTGTAATTTCAGTTAAGCTGCATGAAGTGTTGACAATTGACAACTCTCCAGCCTCAACTTTTGATAGATCAAGAGCATCATTGATCAGAAATAACAACTCTTTTCCAACTTGGTTGATAGTCAGGACCGAGCGTTGCAACTGTTGAGCGGACATGGTATGTGGATAATCAGCTAATGACTCTGATAGTGAAAGAATACTGTGAATCGGTGTACGCAATTCATGCGATAAGTTTGCCAAAAAAATAGACTTATAATTGCTCGATTTTTCAATCTGTATATGAAACCTGAGATTACATAGGCAGGTTGTTAGTGGCTCCAAAATCAAAGAAATTAATTGCTCATGCAGGCAAGTTAGTTGTTTCCTTGTTTTTAATATGAGTTGTCCGATTGTTTTTCCACCAAACAATAATGGAAGTTTATAATTGCGATTAATTTGTGATGAATGGCTCACTGATGCAAACTCAGATGTTTGTGTCACTATGATCTTTTGATCACCAGAGCCGGCACCTACAAAACGCAGTTGAGCTGCATTTATTTTAACTTTATCACACAACCAGTTAAGTACTGTTTGTGTCAGATGATTTAATTTAGATTCTTTGCGCAGAATATGATTAAACTCGATCAGGCTTTTGTACAGCCATGTTTGTTCTTCATGGGCTATCGAATTTTCATGCAGACGCTCTGCCATTATGGTAAAACTTTGGCTCAACTCGCCAATTTCATCGTTGTAGGTAACCAGTTCAGTCTTATGATAATTTCCTTTGGCGATTTCTTTAGCTTGACGACTCATCTTTTTTAAAGGCTTGCTTATATATAGCGCTAAAAATAAAGCGGAGATAACGCTAATAAACAATACTGCCATTATCGTAAAAAAAACAAAGTTTTTAAATCTCAATACAGAAGCATAAGCCTCATTAACTAACATCTCTGTAATAAGAAAAGCTGACTTTTTGCCAATATTAACAGGTTGCGCTATTCCAACCACCTCTTCATCGAATGTGTTGATGTATTGAGATATCTGTGAAACCTGAAGAATATCAGACCAATTGTCAGGAAAAGCGAGTGCATTTTTTTTATCTGACAATTTTTTCGAAGAAAATAACATCTGATTATTGTGATCAATAAGGTAAGTATTGAGGTGAACAGTCGGTTTTGTAATTTTGTTGATTAGTGATTGCAAGTGTTTGTCTGCAGATGTTCCGATAGCAAGGACACCATAAATAACCTGCTTTTCTTCTAGAGGTAATATAAAATAACCTGTCGGAGAGGTTGGTTTTCCAGAGGTTACTGAGTAATCATATTCAGGTGTATATAACCATTCTCCTTTTTGTAATGCTTGCATCACTCCTTTTGCCAACGGGGTTTTTGCTAATGAAGAAGTATTTAGAATGTTAGCAGTACTGAATGAATGGGAACCTTCAGAAAATTGTATATTGCCCTGATTATCAATGATTAATATCTGGCTATAGTCGTAATATCTGAGAACCTCTGAAAACATATTCTTAATTGTCTGATTATTGTTCTTATTGTTCGAATTTTTTATCTGAAGATAATTTAAAGCCGTACTTGCATGAGAGAACAGATTATTAAGAACACTATTATAGTAGTGCGATATTTCCTGACTGATTTGTGTGTGTACGCCTGATATTTCTCGCTGTGTATTTTTGGTGAGGCTATCTTTGGCATTAAAATATTCTGCTAGACCTACAACTAGCAGGGGAATTAAAGTGACCGGAAGAAAAAGCATAAAAAGGCGCTTTGTCAGGTTGCCATTATATGAAATGATGCAATTGTTCTTATCAGCCATTATTAGCTTCCATCAAATATTCTTCAGTGAGCGGAGGTCAATACTTAAAATTTCGGCCAAAATACAATCATCTGAAGTGACATAGATCTGCCCTGCGATATATACTGGTAGCATTATCATGTGGTAATACAAATGCTTTACTGAGCTGAAAAGTACTTGTCAGATTCAATGAGGATATTTTGAGCAGGCAACAGTTTGAATCTCATACAGAAATAAACAATCCCATAAAAGCGCTCGACGTTCTTTGCAGTACATGTTCACTATCGCGCCAACAACTTAAACAAGTTATGAATAAGGGAGCGGTATGGCTTGAAAAAGGTCGCCAGATTAAACGATTACGCAGAGCTACAAGGGAGCTGGAGCCTGGGCAAATTTTGCATCTGTATTATGATGAGAAAATATTATCACAAGCCATGCAACCACTTACCTTGATTCAGGATAATATCGGATACAGTGTTTGGTATAAGCCATCAGGTGTTTTGTCTCATGGGTCCAAGTGGGGAGATCATTGTAGTGTTACTCGTTGGGCGGAAAAAAATTTAAAACCAGAGCGAACAGCTTTTTTGATTCATCGACTGGACAAAGCAGCATCAGGGCTTATTATGGTGGGGCATACTAGAAGTGTAACAACTCAATTATGTAACCTATTTCAGAGTCGGAAAATTGAAAAACATTATCGGGTGGTTGTACACGGAAAAGTTGAAGGCAGTTGGACATTAACAACGCCAGTAGACAATAAATTTGCTACCAGTATTATAAGTAGCCTTTCCTACGATACTGGTCGCAATATGTCACTGTTGGATGTTTGTATTGAAACTGGTAGAAAACACCAAATTCGGGTTCATATGGCAGAAGCTGGATTTCCTGTAGTCGGCGATCGTTTATATGGGAATGAGAAAGATACCGAAAACTTACAGCTGTTCGCCTTTTCCTTAAGCTTTGTTTGTCCCTTGGATAAAAAACCTGTTACATACACATTACCACACCTGTTTTTACCTGCATTTAATTGATGGCATCAGGCATAGCGTAAAAATAATTTTCAGGTTAATTTGCGATAAATAAAATTATACTGTATACATGTACAGTATAATTCATTTATTAAGGGAATGCTTCATGCTTACTTCTCTTTCAATCGACAATTTTACTATCATAGATAACCTTGAACTGGACTTCAATAAGGGTATGACGGCAATAACCGGTGAGACGGGAGTAGGTAAGTCTGTCATGCTTGACGCACTGAAATTTGCGATGGGTTTTCGTGCATCACAGGATCAGGTCTTAAAACAAAACAGGCGCTCCAGTGTTCAGGCTTACTTTGATGTAAGTAAATTGCCAAAGACAAAACAGTGGTTAAAAGCCCGTGATCTTGAACATGGTAATGAATGTCTGTTAAGGCGGGTGATGACACCTGAAGGTCGTTCACGAGGGTATATTAACGGAACACCATCCACGCTGGCAGATTTAAAGGAAATCAGTATGTTACTGGTTCATATGCACGATCAGCACGCACACCACGCATTATTACAAAATAATATACAACGAGATATGGTTGATGATTATGCGGGTTGTCAAAATCAAACAAGAAGGGTCAGGCAAATTTGGCAAGCATATGACCGGTGCCAGATCAGGATAAAACAGGCATCTGATACCAAGCTAGCAAGCACTTCGCGAATACAACTTCTTCAATACCAAATAAAAGAAATTGAAATGCTTCAATTGACAGAAGGAGAAATCGAAACTCTGGAGCAACAACAAACACTGTTATCAAAAGCAGATGAAAACAGATCTGTTTGTCAGGCCATGAAGCTGACCCTGACAGAAGATGCAAATTCCATTACCGGCCAGCTCAACACCTGTGCAAAGATGGTAAATGGTAATTCCTTATTTCAAGAAGTGTCAGAACTTTTTGAAAACGCGCGCATTCAAATAGAGGAGGCCTGTTCAGGTCTTTCTTATATTGAACAATCGATAGATGAGAACCCAGAGCAGCTGGCGAGCATTGAAAAAAAATTATCCACAATTTACGATGTCGCCCGTAAGCATAAAGTACAAGCTTGTGAACTGATGAGTTTTTTTAAAACACTCACGCAAGAACTCCAAGAACTGCAATTATTGCACGAGGATTTACCTGAATTGGAAAAGCAAAAGCAATCACTACAAAACTCTTTTGTGAATGAGTCAAAAAAACTTAGCCAACTAAGGAAACAGGGTGCAGACAAACTCAAAAAATCAGTTACTTGCCTCTTAAATGAATTAAATATGACAAAGACAATTTTTCACGTTGATGTTAAACAGTTAAAGTCACCAGAGTGTTCAGGCATGGATAAAATAAACTTTCAAATTCAGGGTGAGGGTACAACAGCTTTTTATGATCTTGATAAAGTTGCTTCAGGCGGTGAGTTATCACGTATTAGTTTGGCGCTGCAGATAATCAACTCTGAATGCTCGGGAGTTCAAACGCTAGTTTTTGATGAAGTTGACGTGGGTATTGGAGGTGCAACAGCGGAAATCACAGGCCGCCTGCTTCGCCAGTTGGGCAAAAAATGTCAACTATTATGTGTTACCCATCAAGCACAGGTGGCTTCTCAGGCACATTATCATTTGTCGGTTTCCAGAAAAACAAGAAATAAGCAGGCT
>OZ242051.1:1767500-2800000 GCA_965205255.1 Pseudomonadales bacterium
TGAGTCGGCCCCTAAGGCGAGGCAGAAATGCGTAGTCGATGGGAAACAGGTTAATATTCCTGTACCTTGTATTACTGCGATGGAGTGACGGAGAAGGCTAGGCCAGCACGGCGATGGTGGTCCGTGTTTAAGGTAGTAGGCTGTGGGATCAGGCAAATCCGGTCCCATAAAGTCGAGAACTGATGACGATTGACGCCCTACGGGGCAGAGAGAAGTGGTTGATGCCATGCTTCCGGGAAAAGCTTCTAAGCTTCAGGTAATACGAGACCGTACCCCAAACCAACACAGGTGGTCGGGTAGAGAATACCAAGGCGCTTGAGAGAACTCGGGTGAAGGAACTAGGCAAAATGGTACCGTAACTTCGGGAGAAGGTACGCCGGTGTTGGTGATTGTCTTTGCGACATAAGCTGATGCTGGCCGAAGATACCAGGTGGCTGCAACTGTTTAGTAAAAACACAGCACTCTGCAAACACGTAAGTGGACGTATAGGGTGTGACGCCTGCCCGGTGCCGGAAGGTTAATTGATGGGGTTAGCCATCACCAGAAGGCAGAGGACTGAAAACAGAAGACGCAAGGTGTATAAATCTGCTGAAAAGTAGGCGTTTAACCTAAAGGTGTTATCTGTATTTTAGTTATCTGTAATAAGAGCAGAAGTCAGGGGAAAAAAGACGCATGATATAAACGATAAGTTTTATCTGAGTTTAATCTATCCTCAGTCATCTGTAATCTGTCTTCCGGGATGGCGAAGCTCTTGATCGAAGCCCCGGTAAACGGCGGCCGTAACTATAACGGTCCTAAGGTAGCGAAATTCCTTGTCGGGTAAGTTCCGACCTGCACGAATGGCGTAATGATGGCCACACTGTCTCCACCCGAGACTCAGTGAAATTGAAATCGCTGTGAAGATGCAGTGTATCCGCGGCTAGACGGAAAGACCCCGTGAACCTTTACTATAGCTTCACATTGGACCTTGACATTATTTGTGTAGGATAGCTGGGAGGCTTTGAAGCATGCACGCTAGTGTGTGTGGAGCCGTCCTTGAAATACCAGCCTGGTACTGTTGGGGTTCTAACCTAGGCCCCTTATCGGGGTTGGGGACAATGTGTGGTGGGTAGTTTGACTGGGGCGGTCTCCTCCTAAAGAGTAACGGAGGAGTACGAAGGTTGGCTAAGCACGGTCGGACATCGTGCGGTTAGTATAATGGTACAAGCCAGCTTGACTGCGAGAGAGACAACTCGAGCAGGTACGAAAGTAGGTCATAGTGATCCGGTGGTTCTGAATGGAAGGGCCATCGCTCAACGGATAAAAGGTACTCCGGGGATAACAGGCTGATACCGCCCAAGAGTTCACATCGACGGCGGTGTTTGGCACCTCGATGTCGGCTCATCACATCCTGGGGCTGAAGCCGGTCCCAAGGGTATGGCTGTTCGCCATTTAAAGTGGTACGCGAGCTGGGTTTAGAACGTCGTGAGACAGTTCGGTTCCTATCTACCGTGGACGTTGGAGACTTGAGGAGAGCTATTCCTAGTACGAGAGGACCGGAATGGACGAACCTCTGGTGTTCCGGTTGTGTCGCCAGACGCATTGCCGGGTAGCTACGTTCGGAAGGGATAACCGCTGAAGGCATCTAAGCGGGAAGCCCCCTCCAAGATGAGGTCTCCCTGACCCTTGAGGTCACTGAAGAGCCGTCCAAGACCAGGACGTTGATAGGCAGGGTGTGTAAGTACGGTAACGTATTGAGCTAACCTGTACTAATGACTCGTGAGGCTTGATCATATAACGCCAAAGCTATTTTAAATAAGTTAAGGCAAGACCCTTACTAACGTGAGAGTGTATAAGCAATTGACAGATTGATAATCGGTACAAAAACAATTAAGGTACCGGTCAGAATTCCGGGTAAGTGATAAGAGTCATTTACCTTACCAGTTTTCCTGGCGGCCAGAGAGTGTTGGTACCACCTGATTCCATCCCGAACTCAGTAGTGAAACGATACATCGCCGATGATAGTATGGGGTTTCCCCATGTGAAAGTAGGACACCGCCAGGGCTTAATACAAAACCCCCACACCTAGCTAATAAGGTGTGGGGGTTTTTCTTTGCCTGCGGGTAAAACCGAGTCTGGTATTGTTTTACTGGTAGTGTCAATAAGGTAGGGTAGTGCACAGTTTATGGTAGTGCACAGTTTATGGTAGTGTACAGTTTATTGTGTCTGATGCAGGAATGAAGACATTGTTAAAATATGAGTAATAAACAATTTATAGCATTAACAAGAGGTCTCCATTCCATGGAAGCTAGTTATCAAAAATTACTTGAAAATACCATTCAAACCTTACTTTCAAATGACAAAAGCAATGTCCAGTCAATACTTGCTAATGTATTTGAAAGTTTAATGAAAGTTGAGCTTGATTTATTTTTATCGGCATCTTATTCAACCAATAAGGGTAACGGTTTCTACCAATGTTTTGTTAATCATTTTAAGGGCGTTATGAAATTACTATACCTTGGGACAGGCAAGGATTATTTACCCCTTTGATACTGGAGGTCATTCGGCAGGATACAGAGCGAATGAATCAGCTCGCATTATCATTGTATGGTCAGGGTGTGTCTCAACGAGGAGTAAAGCAGATATTCAATGACGTACTGGGTAGTGTGATGAACTATGGTAATCTCCCCATTATTAACCGCTTTCAAAAGTAGAATTCAATTGCTCAAGTTTCTGTTTTGGGGTTATTTCGCCTAAAGCCATATTAGGCCTTTCATTGTTGTATTGCCAGAGCCATTGTGTTGCTGTTCCCTGGCGTGATCCAGTGATAGCAGAAGACACAATAATCGATGATGCTGACTGGGAAACGGTAACCTTTAGAGGCTTGAGTGAGCATGGTTAATCCTGTTTATTACTGGGTGAACTAACTGTGACAACAAATATCCTGATAAGTTGACGGTGCCTTATTTAATGCAGGTTTAGCTATATTCCAGATAATTTTTTTAAAAATAGTTCTAAATGCATATATAATACCTTTGTTTCTACCGTCAATGGATTTAAAAAAAACAACAATGAAAATATTAATTAACTATTGGCTTGGAAGCTTTATTTTCTGCTTCTTAGTAATAATAAATACATATGCAACAGCATCAGATCAAAGTAAAATAACTCATGTAATGCCGTACTCTTACTACATGAAAATACTTCTCAAAATAGCAAAAACCCAACAAAAAGCACCCTTTGCTGCAATGGTCGTCAATAAACAAAATGGTAGTATCGTAAGTGTGGGATTAAATAACAGTCGTCGTAATCCACTCCTCCATGGTGAAATCGTAGCCATGAATAATGCCATCAAAAAAACACCTGATATAAACTGGAAGCAGATGATTTTAATCACAACAGCTGAACCATGTGCTATGTGCATGAGTGATATTATCTGGGCAGGGATACCATTGACAGTTTATGGCACCTCCATTCCTTATTTAAAAAAACAACATTGGGATCAGATAGATATTCGGGCTAGGGATGTTATAAAGAAGGCTAATAGCTTTTATCATGGTAAAATAATCGGAGGAGTTTTACACAACAATACTGACCAGCTTTTTATAAAAAAAAGGGTATAAACATGAGTATTAGTAGATTGCATCGTCTCTCAAAGGCTTTAATTGGTGGCTCTATTGCAGTTTTTTGCTTGTTGGTTGGTTATAATAATATTATTGATTTCAATACAAATTTTCACTTTGTGCAACATGTCCTTTCCATGGATGCCATGCAACCATGGTTTGATGGTAAAGCTCTTTTAAAACGTGCGATTACGTCCTATGAGATACAATTTTTTCTATATTGCTTAATTATTATTAGTGAAATATGTTCTGGACTTTTTTTAGTAATTGGAGCAGCTTTTATGCTAAAGGGTTCTGGAACTGGTTATTCCACAGGGGGATTTTCTAGAGGACAAGCACTGTTTCTTATCGGTGGTACTCTGGCTATTCTTACGTGGTACTTTGGTTTTGCAGTTATTGGCGCAGAATGGTTTCAAATGTGGGCAAGCACATGGAATGGACAAATGAAAGCATATACTTTTGCCTCTTTTATTCTGATTACCATGATTTATACCATTATCCCTTCTCCACAAGCTTGGGATTGAGCAGGCAGATCTTGCGGATTTTTAGTCGGTACAATAACTCAGGTAAGGTATGGGTGCACTTATGATGTTACTAACAATTGCTTACAGCATGATGAACCGGTAGTTTCCAGTGTTCAATTCCCCATTCAATAAGATCATGCACCGAACTTTTTTTAAGAGAAGGCTCAGGATTTAGCTCCAAAAACAATAAGGCTTTATATAAGGTTGATAAAGAGTCTCCGAACGAAATAGCCGTTGCGCCGTGCTGCTTACTTAACTTGTAACCACGGTTGTCATATACCAATGGAATATGAGTATAAATGGGTGGCTTTTCCTTTAATATATCAAATAAAAAAAGTTGCCATGGGGTAGAGTCAAGAAGATCAGCACCTCTGACTACGTGAGTAATATTCTGCCAGATATCATCAACTACCACAGCCAGCTGATAGGCAAATAGCCCACTTTTACGCAAAAGCACACAGTTTCCCTGATTTACCATGTTAAATTGTTGTGCTCCGTATACCTCATCGGTAAAAGCAACAGTTTTATTCCTGCATTTCAATCTTAGCGTGTAAGGAATTGTTGGTGGTTTTGAGCCAGTGTAGCATTCTCCGAGACATTGCTTTCCACTGGATGCCAACATCTTACGGGTACAGGTGCAGTAGTAAACATGATTGAGGGTTAGGAGTTTATCAAGTATATTTTTATAACTTTCCAAACGGTGACTTTGGTATATGGGGTTTTCATCCCAGTGAAGACCATAAGTATCTAGTGCTTTAAAAATAAGATCTGTTGCGCCTAACTGCTCTCTAGGCGGGTCTATATTTTCAATACGAACAAGCCATTTTCCGTTATTTTTCTTTGCATCAAGATAACTGGCAAGAGCTGCTACTAGCGACCCAAAATGTAAAGGACCGCTAGGGGATGGAGCAAATCGACCAATATAGCTGTCAACAGACATTTTTCGATTTACGTTGAACCATGTTGCTTTTCTTTCATTTCAGCAACGGTTTTGCAGTCAATACACATTGTAGCGGTAGGTCTGGCCTCTAAACGACGAATACCTATTTCAACGCCACAATTGTCACAGTAACCATACTCATTTTCATCAATGCGCGAAAGTGTTTTTTCAATTTTCTTAATAAGTTTTCTTTCACGATCACGAGTGCGAAGCTCTAAATTAAACTCCTCTTCCTGACTTGCCCTATCAGCGGGATCTGGAAAGTTGGTTGCTTCATCCTGCATATGGTTAACCGTACGATCAACCTCTTTCATCAGTTGAGCTTTCCATTGCTTTAATATTATTGCAAAGTGAGATAGCTGGGCTTCACTCATATAATCTTCACCTTTTTTAGCTTGATAGGGCATAAAAAGATTATTTAGCTTTTCATTAATTGCCGGCTTATTTTGCTCTAACATATATAAAGCCCCTTTGTTTTATCCATAATCCATGTTTTTTCCGGTAGTGCGCAAGCGTACTGTATAATTCACTTTAGCCAATACCTTAAATTTAGATTTTACCGTTCCAGCCTGCATTAATTAGCAGACTATCCTTACGAGTTATGCAATCTAACAGAAGCTTGGATGTGTAGCTATTATTTATTTAGCTTCTTTGGCTACTCTATCTTAATTTACATGATATTGTATAAAATTTTCCAATATTTATTAAAATTAAATGTGTAAAATTATCGATGATTTTTAATCCTCCATTGCGTGAAGCAAAATTAGTAAAGCGTTATAAGCGCTTTTTAGCCGATGTTATCTTTTATGGCGATGATGCCGGTCAAATAACAACGGTGCATTGTCCCAATACGGGCTCAATGAAAAACTGTCAGTCAAAAAACGCCAGAGTGTGGTGCTCCATATCTGAAAATAAAAAACGTAAATATCCATACACTTGGGAGCTCATCTGTTTGTCTTCAGAGCATCAGGATAAACATTCATCTGCGATTCATCATATAGGTATTAATACGCATAAAGCAAACCCTTTAGTAGAAGAGGCTATCTTAAAGGGTGTTGTTTCTGAGTTGCAAGGCTATGAAAAAATAAACAGAGAAGTTAAGTATGGGAATGGTAGCCGTATAGACTTTCTGCTTCAAAGTAAAAACAAATCAAACTGCTATGTAGAAGTGAAAAGTGTTACGCTTTCAGAGGAGTCAGGGGTAGGTTTGTTTCCGGATGCTGTTACAGCAAGGGGAACCCGCCATCTGAAAGATTTAATAGCCATGCGACAATCAGGTGCTCGAGCTGTTTTGTTCTTTTGTGTACAACATACGGGAATAGAAGTGGTAAGACCAGCTGGCAAAATAGATTATGTCTATGAGAAAACATTAAAGGAAGCTTATCTTCAGGGTGTGGAAATAATAGCGTATAAAGCTTTTATTTCACCGAGTAAAATTTTTTTAGCAACACCTTTGCCTGTAGAGTTAACGTAAATATCAGGTAATGAAAAAACTAAATGCACAAAAGAAATATTTTTAATATGCAAAGTTATTTTGCGTGAGTTCGAAGGCTTTTATATAATGTTCTGCAAGAAGACAACCCTGTGAGGGTGTCATTAATGGGTAATGATAACATATGGATATTTTAACTTGGTTTTTAAGCTTTTCGATAGTGCCTCGCACCATTCTTATTGTGGCTATTGTAGCATGGGTTTTTATTTGTTATTTCTTAAGCGGTTACGCAGAAAAAAAATGGGGTGACCGTGAAACCGGAGCTGTGCTAGGTTTCTTTGTTCCTATGTTGATATTGATGATTTGGCTCAGTCAATAATAAACGACTCAGGTTTTAACTCATCACCTTGGCTACAATTGATTAAAGAATATGTTTATGAATTTCTTCTGGTTTTCTTTCAAGGTAATGTGTTGAATTAATACGCCTGATTGTTCTGGACTGCCCTCGAATTAATAATGTTTCTGTGGTGGCGAGAGAGCCTTGGCGTGTTACACCTTCCAATAGATCCCCTTTGGTGATTCCTGTCGCTGAAAACAGTACATTATCCGTTCTTACCAGTTGTTGCAAAGCAAACACCTTACCTGGTTCAACACCCATTTTGCGACAGCGAGACAATTCCATATTTGCGATCTCGCGATTTTTTGGAGTGTCACCTTTGGCATTGGTTCTCAAAACCAGCCTGCCTTGCAAATCGCCCCCTAAAGCACGAATAACAGCGGCTGATATAACGCCTTCCGGTGCTCCACCTATACAGTACATTACATCAACCTCACTGTCAGGCATACAAGTAAGGATGGAAGCTGCCACATCACCGTCAGGCAAGGCAAACACTTTGATCCCTGCTTCTTGCATATTACGAATCAGCAGCTCATGTCTTGGCTTTGCAAGCGTAACCACCGTTAATTGACTTAATGGTTTATTTAATGCGCAGGCAATTGCGTTAAGATTATCCATAACCGGTTTGTTTAAATCAATAACACCTTTAGCGCCCGGACCAACAGCTAACTTTTCCATGTACATATCTGGTGCTTTGAGTAAACCACCTTTTTCAGCCATGGCAATAACAGCTACTGCATTATTTTGTCCCATTGCAGTCATGCGTGTACCATCAATGGGATCAACAGCAATATCAACCGCAGAGCCTTTACAAGTTCCTACCTTTTCACCAATATAGAGCATTGGTGCCTCATCAATTTCTCCTTCCCCTATAATAATTTCTCCGTTAATATCTATTTGGTTCAAAATGATGCGCATGGTTTCAACGGCGGCAAGATCTGCTTTTTCCTTATTTCCACGTCCGAGCCACTTGTAGGCAGCTAACGCTGCAGCTTCGGTAACCCTGGACAGTTCTATGGCTAATTCATGTTTCATTGATACACTCAGACTTAATTATTTTGGGCCTTAAAAAGATAATTAAATTTTACGCACATTTTTTTGCTAAAGCTATATTGACTGTGCATATTATTATATGTTCTTAAAATATTGTGTGTTTGATACTAAAATCTGTTTCTTACAATTTTTGCAAGCATGCTTTAACAGCTTGTTATTAAAGGAAAAACAATGAGAAATGACTTAGAAATTCAGATGATCGCTAATATAGCATCAAGAGCAGAAAAATAGCGCAATAAGGTGTCAGAAGAAATTTTTAGTACAGTGTATTTAGTCCAGAAAAAATCAATAATCAGGAAAGCAACTTAAAGTTGTCTATTATGAATCATATCTTTGCTTGCACATATTCAGACTAATATAAAGTAACAAAAAACATAAAATATGCGCAGTTATATAAACAACGACAATAATAGAAGTAATGTATCATGGCTAATTCAAGAATAAATTTAAACTTATTGATTTGTTTACACCACATTTTGAAAGAACAGAGTGTTAGCCTTGCTGCAAAAAAAATGTTTGTTTCTCAATCTGCCATGAGCAAAAGCTTGGCGCAGCTTCGTGAACTCCTTAATGATCCGATTATCATAAGAAATAAAGGTGGTATAGAAGTAACTTCAACGGCTCAGGCAATGCAATATCAGGTAGATGATATCGTTTGTAATGCTTTTAATTTTTTTGATAATTCTAAATTTTCACCTGAAAAATCACGGAAAATTTTTTCTGTATTATGTGATGAAGTCACGATGAAGTGCTTTATTCCTCAAATTATACATAAACTTACCATGAGCGCTCCAGCCATTTCACTTGATTTGTTGCCAGTTTCTCCTGACGCAATGTTTAAACTGGAAAAAAGGCATGTAGATATAGGGTTATTTTTCTCGCAGGAAGAAAACGTAAATTTAAGTTCAACTGTTTTATTGCACGACCAATTGATGGTTGTTATGAATAAAAATCACCCACTGGCCAACCACTCTATCACTTCAGAGAATTTAGTTGATTATTCTTTTATCACATTGACACCTGAGCATAAGCAATATATTAAAACAACACTTGCAATCAATAACACTTTTTCACGCAAGGTGGTAGCAAAGCTACCCTCTGTCAGTCTGATCTTTGATATGCTTGAACAAACAACCTGTATTGCCATACTTCCTGAAATGTCACTGGAAATGACAAAAAAAAAGGACCAGTTTTTATTCAAGCCTCTTTGTCTGCCTCAGGTAACTAACTGCGTTCCACTAAATTTATTCTGGAATCCTACTCTGGAATGTAATTCAGCTAATCGTTGGTTACGTCAGTGGTTGCAAGATAACCTGTCTATGGCTACAAATGCACCTAAATCAATTTAATGCTAAATGAGAATAATTTTATCAAAGCAAATCCAGTCTATAGAAATCAAAGTGCCTCTATACACCAATAAATCAAAGTGCAGGTTTGATTTGTTGAAAATCTTCATTGATCCAAAAAAAAGCCTAGCATCTTCTTTGCGAGAAAAATGAAGAAAATTTAAGTTTATCAAAATCAAGTCTCGTGTTTTTCCAGCGGTAACATTGTGCCGTGTGACGCAGTGAGCACTTTTGCTTATTATGACAGGCTGAAGCATCCGAGAAGACACATTCAACTTATTGTCCATGAAGTCAGTAAATCATATCTTGGTTTTTCCAGATGCAAAGCAGCTATAGAGAAACTTGATCTCAGATGGCAAAAGCCAACTTCTGAATTTCTCTTCTCTGTCACAATCACTTTGGGTGTAGGGTTTGATCTAGCAAGCCTTTTAAGAAAATGGGTGACCGTTTTTTTATTCCGGCGTTTCTGGAAAAAAATATCCAGCTTATATCCTTCATTATCAACGGCATGTCAGAGCATACACTTAACACCATTGATATGAATAGTCATCTCATCCATATGCCATTTGTCGCTACGCTTGTGCTCCCGCTTTCTTAAAACGCAAGCATAGTGACGACTAAACTTCAGGCACCATTCATTGCCGAATAGTCTCATAACTCACTCTGACACCCCGTTTTGCCATCATCTCTTCGATATTCCGATAGCTTAGATTAAAGCTGTGATAGCAGACGACACAATAATCGATGATACCAACCAAAAAACGGTAACTTTTGGGTGATTGAGAGATCATCGCAAGTCCTTTTATTATTGAGTGAGCTAACCATGATAACAAATCTTCAGATAAGTTAATGATGCCTTCCAAATGACTATGTTTCCTGAAGTTCTTTTCTAATAGTTAAAATTTCTTCATAACTGTTTGGAAAAGTGCTGAGCAGTTCAGATTCTGATAAATGCATTGAATTAAATGCCATACTGGTTAACAGTGCTTTATCATAACCAAAATGGCCAATATAGTCCTGCATAATAATGTTCGGCTTGAATTTTTTATTTTTATACCATCCGACTAGAACATCAGGAATTTTTTTATTAACCCGTTTTGCCATACTTTTCATGGAACGAAGACCACCACTAAAGATACGGTTTGGCTTTACATTGGTTTGTAGTTGCAGAATATGCAGTTTATTTTTATGCTCATCTCCCTCACAAAGATATTCGTCAATTTTTTTCTCATTAAATTGAAACATCTCTTTTGCAACAGGTGTATTAGACCAACTGAAATCATGAGTATTTTCTTTGTGATACCAAATGTTGTCTCCAAACTCTTCCTGAGTAAATTTCTGCGCCATTGAGTCATCACTTACCGTAACCATAAGATTGCGTTTTGATTCATTAATATCATTAAAAGTGACTTCTCCAGGTTTAATAAAATTGCCACTTTTATCGTGGTTTGGCTGCATAAATGTTTCGAGGCTGGGGTAAAACTCTTTTTCCAGATAAGTATGAACCTGCTCTTTCGCCATACCGCCGAACTGCAGCTTAACAACAACAGCTTCATTAGGATGATTTTTTAAAAATTCATTGAGCGGTTGAATCACCTCTGTTTCAGAGGAAAGTCCTTTAATGATACCGTGATGAACAATATACTGACCCTGAGAATCCATACATATTCTTATGTCAAGATATCGAACACCTGCTTTTAGCTGTTGTGTTAAATCTGCAGATTGAGTAACACCAAGAGGTGTTATTAACCTAGGTTTATTCAGACAATAACTGGCGGCATCATGGCTTCCCATCATGGAACAACTCATTACAGGCGTATTTGCTCTATCTCCTTGGTAAAGACGTGTCATCCAGCTCTCCATTTCCTGAGGAGGCATTTTAAATTTGCTTTCTTTGCGATCAACCCCGAGTAAAAAAAACCTTTTCAATATACTTATCACCCTTTTAAAGATAGATAGATTTCTTTTAGTAGCCTGAGGCTCATAACTTTTACTAAAATCAATCTTTTTTGGATGATCAAGGGCTGAGACATCTCTTGCTGTTTTATCAGATTCTTTTAATATTTCTGGAACAGAATTAGAAGGATACTGGGTATCTTGCTGCTGTGGACCAATTTTGACGGCCATAATATTTTTTCCTTTGTTAAAAACCTTCCTTTTTATGGTTATCGTCTGTTTTTTCTGCAACAAAACTTTTTTCCAAGCACATTATATTTCCTACCAAAGCCATCTTTAAAAATGACTTAAAAGTTAACGCTGGACGTGCTGTTTCGACACTCACCGGTATTAAAGCAAGCGCACCGTTATGCACTTAAGTTAATCCATATATTTAACACACACAGCTCACTAAAAAGTGTGACGGCTAAAATCAGTCGATGGATAAAATTGGTTAAAAAGAGCGTTCTGCCCTGTTTGAAGTCATTGCTTTTCACGCTGAATAAGTACAAGCCTTGCATTGTGAATTACTTTAAAAAACACAAGAGCATCGGGTTTGTGGAAGGGTTGAATAACAAGATCAAAGGGCACCTTCAACTTATTCTCTCTATGCAGAAAAAAGTCGTATTCTGCTTTTTCCAGACGCAAAGCACGTGTAGGTAAACTTGATGCCAGATGACAAAAGTCTGCTTTTAGATTTCTCTTTTATGTGCGACAGTTAACCCGCCCTCGGTCAATAAAATACTAAGCGTATGTTTTTAAGCTGCCTGTGCGGCAGTGAACAAACATACAAAATGACAGAGAAAGACTTGATATTTCTAAGCTGCCTGTGCGGCAGTGAACTCACAAATTACTTTGCTAGATAATTTAATAATTTTCTAAGCTGCCTATGCGGCAGTGAGCTTAATCATAATATAAGGTTAACAATTATACAATTTTTAAGCTAGCTGTGCGGCAGTGAACTAACGGGGTGTATATTTTACAGGTATTGACGGTTTTTAAGCTGTCTGTGCGGCAGTGAACTTTTAATCTTGACCGTTTTTTAATGATATTCCTTTCTAAGCTGCCTGTGCGGCAGTGAACAAATACCGTCTAGAATCTCAAAAAGAGTGCTTTTTCTAAGCTGCCTGTGCGGCAGTGAACTATAAGGGTTTGCTATATTATTACTTCAAAAATTTCTAAGCTGCCTGTGCGGCAGTGAACTTGGATTAGTGCTGGGAGGACTTAAAATGCTTTTTCTAAGCTGCCTGTGCGGCAGTGAACCTGTATTTGTTCTATTAGGTTTTATTTATGGATTTCTAAGCTGCCTGTGCGGCAGTGAACGTTGCTGTAATAGTGCTGTAGCGCGCTGTGGATTTCTAAGCTGCCTGTGCGGCAGTGAACATCGTGTTCTAGTTGCTGATGCGGACCCACAATTTCTAAGCTGCCTGTGCGGCAGTGAACGAATATTCGCACTGTTTAACTGGTCACGCATGTTTCTAAGCTGCCTGTGCGGCAGTGAACCGAGAAATAACTAAACTGTCAAATGAATTACATTTCTAAGCTGCCTGTGCGGCAGTGAACAAGACGGGAGTGTTTGTTATACGCCACCGGCATTTCTAAGCTGCCTGTGCGGCAGTGAACGCTGCCGCATCCTAACAGGCTGACCCTTGCAATTTCTAAGCTGCCTGTGCGGCAGTGAACCCGCTCGTTACTAATCACGACGTAATGAGACCTTTCTAAGCTGCCTGTGCGGCAGTGAACTTAAGGTTCTTGAGTGGTATCGCTCAGCCATGTTTCTAAGCTGCCTGTGCGGCAGTGAACACATCAGAGCCACCGATTCCAAGCCGTCTTTGTTTCTAAGCTGCCTGTGCGGCAGTGAACCCTTCAAGATAAAACGCTGTCTTTTGAAGCCATTTCTAAGCTGCCTGTGCGGCAGTGAACACCATCACAAGTAGCAACAATATCAGCTGAAATTTCTAAGCTGCCTGTGCGGCAGTGAACAATTGCTCGCTCATTATTTACCATCTCCGTTTTTTCTAAGCTGCCTGTGCGGCAGTGAACAGTAGCGCTGTGCGTAATGAGCTTAGGTTTCTTTTCTAAGCTGCCTGTGCGGCAGTGAACGGTGTGCTGAACCCGAAAACTAAAGAATTTTCTTTCTAAGCTGCCTGTGCGGCAGTGAACTATAGCAAGACACCCAGACAGCAATGAATTGTTTTCTAAGCTGCCTGTGCGGCAGTGAACCTTTGGCTTTGCTTAAAAGCGTTACTGGCTCAGTTTCTAAGCTGCCTGTGCGGCAGTGAACTGATTAAAGATATGCAAGGAGAGGGGCTTTCATTTCTAAGCTGCCTGTGCGGCAGTGAACTACGCTAGTTAGCAGAAACAGTGCGATATAGATTTCTAAGCTGCCTGTGCGGCAGTGAACTTTCTGCTGATATTGTTGCAACTTGCGATTCTTTTCTAAGCTGCCTGTGCGGCAGTGAACAACACACCAAGGACACAGTAAGGGCATAGCAATTTCTAAGCTGCCTGTGCGGCAGTGAACGCGCCCTTGTGTACGATACATACGTAGACACGTTTCTAAGCTGCCTGTGCGGCAGTGAACATTGCAATTAAATTAACAGTGTCGCTCTATCCTTTCTAAGCTGCCTGTGCGGCAGTGAACTGAGAGCGCCTCCGCGGTTTCCGAAAGATATTTTTCTAAGCTGCCTGTGCGGCAGTGAACCAGCGTTGTTGTCTATAAGCGTTACAGTATGCTTTCTAAGCTGCCTGTGCGGCAGTGAACCGGCTATGGCGGTTTCGGTGGCGGTTTTGGCATTTCTAAGCTGCCTGTGCGGCAGTGAACACAAACTAATGCCGGACAACTGTCCGGCATTATTTCTAAGCTGCCTGTGCGGCAGTGAACGATCAACTGATACTGACGAACTGTGATCGTCTTTTCTAAGCTGCCTGTGCGGCAGTGAACTATTTTTTTATGGATTGTTTTAAGAGTGTGGCTTTCTAAGCTGCCTGTGCGGCAGTGAACATCGGGACGACACCTGACGAACAAAACTTATGTTTCTAAGCTGCCTGTGCGGCAGTGAACTCAAAAGAGCAGTGCTTTTGTGGAACTATTATTTTCTAAGCTGCCTGTGCGGCAGTGAACCTCATTCTATATCAAGACGCACCGCGCGTAGCTTTCTAAGCTGCCTGTGCGGCAGTGAACACTTTATTAGATGAAAACACCATTGTAAATTATTTCTAAGCTGCCTGTGCGGCAGTGAACCTCTGCGGGTAGTTTTCTGTCTGTCTGTTCTGTTTCTAAGCTGCCTGTGCGGCAGTGAACCCAGGTCGGCAAGATGCTTAACTCTGCTGACTTTTCTAAGCTGCCTGTGCGGCAGTGAACCATACCGCAAAACAAGATCAAAGATTATTTAATTTCTAAGCTGCCTGTGCGGCAGTGAACTTCGTTATCTCCTGTGGTTTTTATTTTATCAATTTCTAAGCTGCCTGTGCGGCAGTGAACGATAATAAACCATTCAACTTCGGGACGGTTGGTTTCTAAGCTGCCTGTGCGGCAGTGAACTCAGCTGCTGTCTGATTATATCGCTTCCAGACTTTCTAAGCTGCCTGTGCGGCAGTGAACCGAACGATGCGTTAAAGACGATGATCACATCATTTCTAAGCTGCCTGTGCGGCAGTGAACCGCAATAATTATTTTATCTGAAATCGTTTACTTTTCTAAGCTGCCTGTGCGGCAGTGAACCATGTAAAACTATTTGATTACATTAACAATCATTTCTAAGCTGCCTGTGCGGCAGTGAACGAGTCAATCTTATAGATAGAGACCGCAATCTTTTTCTAAGCTGCCTGTGCGGCAGTGAACACGTCTTCAAAAATATATAAACGTACAAATTTTTTTCTAAGCTGCCTGTGCGGCAGTGAACCACGACCATAGATCCGTTGGGTTCGGTATGATTTTTCTAAGCTGCCTGTGCGGCAGTGAACCTACGAAACAGGCATGATCGATGCACACGAATTTTCTAAGCTGCCTGTGCGGCAGTGAACGTACAATCTTATTCCCTGTGGTGTCATTTTTTTTTCTAAGCTGCCTGTGCGGCAGTGAACGGATTGTTATCCCTTATATACTGTAACCAACCTTTCTAAGCTGCCTGTGCGGCAGTGAACGATATATCAATGTGTCTTTATATATTTATACGTTTCTAAGCTGCCTGTGCGGCAGTGAACGTATCCACATTCCTCACTTGGTCGTTTTACCGGTTTCTAAGCTGCCTGTGCGGCAGTGAACTTGCTCTACAGCCCTGATTGTCGTCCTCTGCGTTTCTAAGCTGCCTGTGCGGCAGTGAACGTATTGAAGTAACCGAGAATTTTGCAAAAAGTTTTCTAAGCTGCCTGTGCGGCAGTGAACTTTTTGACTCATTAGAAGTCGGTGAAGACGTTTTTCTAAGCTGCCTGTGCGGCAGTGAACCACGACTTCTATTTGTAGACAGTGGGTTTAGTTTTCTAAGCTGCCTGTGCGGCAGTGAACTGCTGGTTAGTAGTTGCGGCAACAATTTGAATTTTCTAAGCTGCCTGTGCGGCAGTGAACCACAAACAAGGTCGATATGGTCTGCATGCGGTTTTCTAAGCTGCCTGTGCGGCAGTGAACCTGATATTAATGCAGACAACAATAGACCGGTTTTTCTAAGCTGCCTGTGCGGCAGTGAACTCAATCAGTTTTATCAAATCTGAAACAGTGCCGTTTCTAAGCTGCCTGTGCGGCAGTGAACCTAAATTTTATATTGTAGAGTCAAGGTACAAATTTCTAAGCTGCCTGTGCGGCAGTGAACTAAAAATAGGACAGAACATTATTGTTATACGTTTTCTAAGCTGCCTGTGCGGCAGTGAACTATTTTGAGTCAGAGCATGCGCAGGCGGGACTTTTCTAAGCTGCCTGTGCGGCAGTGAACTTTAAGCTTATGAACCTTGTTGTTTCTTATGATTTCTAAGCTGCCTGTGCGGCAGTGAACGCGGGGGTATAGCATGGCGTACGTGACATCAATTTCTAAGCTGCCTGTGCGGCAGTGAACCCGAGACAAAAACAGCCAGTCCAGTTGTATACTTTCTAAGCTGCCTGTGCGGCAGTGAACAGTTTATACAGCTGAATATTAATTGAAGAAACTTTTCTAAGCTGCCTGTGCGGCAGTGAACGCTACCGCTTCAGGTGATATTTTACATGTACCTTTCTAAGCTGCCTGTGCGGCAGTGAACCTATACTCTCCGTTGTCGTCGTATCCTGAAGTTTTCTAAGCTGCCTGTGCGGCAGTGAACGATTAGTCTCATTATCTTTAACAGATTCATCTTTTCTAAGCTGCCTGTGCGGCAGTGAACTAATTATCGCAGGTATAGCGGCACTTGTTGCGTTTCTAAGCTGCCTGTGCGGCAGTGAACCATAAAATCTATATTCACTAGCGCAATAAACTTTTCTAAGCTGCCTGTGCGGCAGTGAACACTGTTTTAACTAACACCTTTATTAGCATCATTTTCTAAGCTGCCTGTGCGGCAGTGAACACGAGTTGTTTACTCAGACGCTCAAAGACGATTTTCTAAGCTGCCTGTGCGGCAGTGAACTATCTGGCACGATCAATAAAACAACATCACCTTTTCTAAGCTGCCTGTGCGGCAGTGAACGACAGTCGCCTTTGCGCAGAGTGCAGAGTCGCTTTCTAAGCTGCCTGTGCGGCAGTGAACTGTAGCATTCCGCTGTACCCCCCGAAAACAAATTTCTAAGCTGCCTGTGCGGCAGTGAACAGAGTTATTTTAACAACAAAAAAAATGTCGATTTTCTAAGCTGCCTGTGCGGCAGTGAACATTGTGCTATTTTTTTGACAAATGGATTTTATTTTCTAAGCTGCCTGTGCGGCAGTGAACGATGACGCCCTGCGTACTATTGATGATTTTGATTTCTAAGCTGCCTGTGCGGCAGTGAACATAGACAGCTCAGACAGAATATATGTTGATCATTTCTAAGCTGCCTGTGCGGCAGTGAACCTGTAGTAAATACGGGATCTGGTTATGTATTCTTTTCTAAGCTGCCTGTGCGGCAGTGAACCCAGACAGTAACGCACTGTGGCGCTTTGACGGTTTCTAAGCTGCCTGTGCGGCAGTGAACCAAGCAGCAGCTCAAGCAGGACGCCTTTTCGCTTTCTAAGCTGCCTGTGCGGCAGTGAACTCCCGTCAAACTGCCAAAGCTCCCCGCTGTCTTTTCTAAGCTGCCTGTGCGGCAGTGAACAAAACGATCAGAACAGTTAACCCAATCGTCTACTTTCTAAGCTGCCTGTGCGGCAGTGAACAGCTTGGTCAGATTCCGCGAGGCAGTAGGGTATTTTCTAAGCTGCCTGTGCGGCAGTGAACGCTCAAGCGTCTTGTTGTATGTTTTTAAGAAATTTCTAAGCTGCCTGTGCGGCAGTGAACTATCTGCCGAGATACAGCGATTGATTCTAATATTTCTAAGCTGCCTGTGCGGCAGTGAACGTCGGTCTGGCGCAAAGCCGGTTATTCAGTATTTTCTAAGCTGCCTGTGCGGCAGTGAACAAGATCACTATAAAACATCTCCCTCTGCTTATTTTCTAAGCTGCCTGTGCGGCAGTGAACACACGACAATGTACAAAAAACTACTTGAGTTTTTTCTAAGCTGCCTGTGCGGCAGTGAACTGAGCTATAACTGACCTGTCGTCTATTGTCACTTTCTAAGCTGCCTGTGCGGCAGTGAACTACTAGGTAATCTTCAGGCGACAATGTCGGGTTTTCTAAGCTGCCTGTGCGGCAGTGAACCAAAAGAATATCTGATACCGGAGGAGATAACCTTTCTAAGCTGCCTGTGCGGCAGTGAACGAGATGAAGCCATCTTACCATTGCGGATATGACTTTCTAAGCTGCCTGTGCGGCAGTGAACTTACAGCCGTGTAATCATCAGCACCAGTCAATCTTTCTAAGCTGCCTGTGCGGCAGTGAACAACCACCCATACAGACAAGACTAACTACCAGATTTCTAAGCTGCCTGTGCGGCAGTGAACGGAAAACTTGGATTAAGTTTTGTGATTCTGGCTTTCTAAGCTGCCTGTGCGGCAGTGAACTATTTATGATCGGATTTAAAAGTGCGATAGTTTTTCTAAGCTGCCTGTGCGGCAGTGAACATATAACAATGTTTCCATCTGAGTTTTTAGCTTTTCTAAGCTGCCTGTGCGGCAGTGAACATCATCTTGCCGTATCGTTTCCTTGCGCTTTATTTCTAAGCTGCCTGTGCGGCAGTGAACTTGAGGTCGGTTAAAATTGATTTCTAAGCTGCCTGTGCGGCAGTGAACACAATATTCATTTTCTAAGCTGCCTGTGCGGCAGTGAACATGCGGGATTTACCTATTATTTATTTTCTAAGCTGCCTGTGCGGCAGTGAACGTACAATCGCAATTCAGGTCGCTACAATTTTTTCTAAGCTGCCTGTGCGGCAGTGTTACTGGTTGCCTTCTAATTCAGTATTTTCTAAGCTGCCTGTGCGGCAGTGAACACAGAATATAACAGATACTCCCCTTATAGGTAAAGAGCTACAGACAAGAATCCATGTGTTACCCAAAAAATTTTCCTTTTGCGTAACACATTGATTTTTAACTAATTTTTAAAGAGCAAAAAATAAAGGTTAAAAAAAGGGTAATCCTCCTCCGTTTTTTGTTGAAAACCCATAAAGACTCAAGTTTGTATTGACAGGGTTGGAAACCATTTTAGCCATTATAAACAACGGAAATCGTTGTTCTGTACTATGACTTTTTATCCGTATGAAAGGAGCATCTGTGTATTCAGGAGCACATTCTCTTCTTTCATCCATGACTTGCCCTGTATCTATATTATGCTGTTTGGCATAATAATTGGCATGGCGTCGCACCCTTGCCATGGTTTTAACCTGTAAGCGATAAAAGCTTATATAGCTTTTGTTTGTTTTTACCTTTTCTGGTACCTGTTTTATTGATTGCAGATGGACATAATCGCTTAACTGAGAAAACCAGCGCTCCAGATCAAGTGCTGTCATAATCTGTTCATCTGGTGCAAAAATACGAATCTTGTGACCCAAATGACGCTTTTGGACATTGAATTGAGGAAAGGTTATGCCGGCTTTTGAATGCCCTGTGATATCCTTATTATTCACTAATGCCAAATGCACACGGCCAAATACCTTTTCCCACAAAAAGTGATGCCCAATTTCATGATGGGGTAGCAGTGTGATTTCTCGATAAGTATTCATCAGACTACCTTATTTTTCGCTTTTGCCAAATACGCCGCCACGTATTAGTGTTGCCATTACATAATGCTTGTCCTCAGCCCTTTCCAGTTTTTCACCCAAAGCAAACCTATCAAAAAAAGAGTAAAAGTCTTGTTTGTCTTTTGGAGTTCGGTAGGCCTTACCAAGATTAGTCACTGAACCGTATGGCTCAATAGCAATAGGGCCGGCTGAAAATTCCTGGTCACCAAAGCTTGGATACCAAGTATCAATAGTACGTATGGCATTGCCTATTTTCTGAGAATGCATACCCGCAATATTGTTTACTGCATAGAGAATCTTGCTTTTATTTCCTTTTCCCTTATCAAGCACCAATTCTTGACTGGGATAAACCTCCTGAGCCTTACCCACTTTTGCAAATACGGTTATTTCTAGTATCAATGAACCATTTTTGCTGGATAATGCACTGGCAATTTTATGTGCAAGATCGTTTATGTCAGGACTGTCAGCGTCGAAATGGTGAGTTTGAATACCCATGGCATCAAACACCCACTCTTTTTTTACATCCTTGTTAAGCCCCTTAACATGCACCTCAATAGCTTCTGCACCTACACGATTACGCCACAGATAACGGGCATTGGCAATGTTAATTGCATAGCGTCTGGCAATTTCAATAAATTGATATTCATCAATATACGCTTGAGCTGCCAATGCATAGTTTTGTTTAAAAGTCGCATTATTGCAGGCAGAAGGCTGTTCCACGCCCCCGAGCACCTTGAGTGTAAAGTTAAACTTAAGCGTGTCTTGCGCTGAAGTGAGGGAGCAGGTATCAACTGTTTGCAAATTTGCTTTTTCTACTTCACTGTTCAGTTTTGCAGGGTCGTTTTTTATGGCTGGCTTTAGTCGGTTAGAGATAGTCCCCCTTACTGATTTTTCCTGCAATTTAAGGGGTTCTGCCTGTGAATTAACACGGTTTTCCCATGTTGTACCATACAGGTATCCATCAGAGGGAACCAGCTTCTTCTCAAATGCCAGTACAGAGGGAATATTGTCATTTTTGGCCATTTTTATCTCCTTAAGATAAATCTATGTTCAGGTTAGCGCTTTGGGTTGAGGGTTTAGTTGCATACCTTTGTTCACAAAGGTACAAATGGTTTTTTTCATCATATCGATAGTGCCATAGCAACTCATTAAAGCTATTTAGCCTGTAAGGCATTATGAATTCACCTAGTGTGATAATGCTTTCAGCAAAGCAGTGAGGCATTTGTTCATCTCGTTGGTTTTTTGCTTTTGCAAGTGCAGAAATACCTTGAAAACCAGTAGCAATAGGCACAATCCACCCAGATGTTTTACGCTTGCTCTTCCAGCTTGCCTTGTCTTCACTATCTTGTTCGCAGGTGTGATGGACAGCCAGATTCTCCAATAACGTATCTAGTGCATCGTGATCTTGATCCACAGAATCAATCATTAGATCTCTTCGCTCAATCAAGGCAAAACCTGGCATCAGCTTTCTTTTTAGAATTTCTAAATCTCTGTAGGGTTTAGATGAACCACAGGAAAGTATGTCTCCTCCGGCTATTTTAAGTTGTGTAAGTATCAGGTGATTGACTTTCTCAACCAGTAATTGTTCTTGCCCATGAGCCTTACTGATACCAGAAAAAGCAATGATAAGGCTCGCATCTAAATGGCAGCGAGCTTCTTCTATAAACGAAGGCCGTTTTCCGTCTTTATCCACAGGGTTAGCGGTACCTACAATGGAATGCTCAAAGTCTCCAGGCCCTTTGTAGGTTTGCAGATCCAGATGGTGGCATACCACACCCACGCCATCAAAACTGACAGGCAGACCTGCTTGCTGAAGCTTTCGTTGTAGAGCATGGCAGGCACCAAGCCATGCCGTCATTGCCGGAAACCCAATAGTCAATGGACTAGACAGTGCATTGGCATTATGTATTTTAATATGAGGAATCAATAAAACCTTATCTGTCACCTTAATGCCTCCTGGTGTGTTTCAATATACTGGCCGATGAATTTTTTTTCAGCCACGCCTAATGGCAGAGGGTTTTTGTTAATTTTTTTGTGGGAATATCCTTGTAAAATCCAGTCGGTAATGGCGCTATAAAGTGGTTTCAGCCAGTGGTCATCTTCCTCCCTTTGTTTGGAACTTCCACATAACCAGATTTTTTGATAAGTCGGTAGTCGGCTTGATTCTTCTCGGTATTGGTTAACCTTTGCTATGCGTACTTCCCACAAGCGACATATAACAAGCTCTAACAAATTATCAAGCGCATTGGATATCCCCGTTCTGAGATTATTCAACGAAATAGTCCCCCTGCCAGTATTAAATATTGCATTTAACTTTCTGAAAGCATCAACACCTTCATAGTAACGAATGGAGTTTTTGAAAAAATCTTCTGTAGGAAAACGTACATTACGCTTTTCTAAAAACGGAGGAGCACTTAATAGCAAATAAGCCTTTCCTCCATTACTATTATTTAATACAGAAATATTTTGGGGCTTTGTACCACCATAACCAATGGTGGTCAGATGATATATTTCTCTGTAACCCTCATCACTAAATTCATTCTTTTTTCTAAGTTCACGAAGCCTTTTTGTTTCTTCAGAAAATCGCTCTTTATTTAAACGACGTTTTAATTCAAAGACAACACCAGAATTAGTTAGGGTTGATAACAAGTGATACCCTTCATCCACGGGAAAATAAACCTGTTTTATCTTAGAACTCGTTACCGGCATTTCATCGCTATGACTCATTGCCATAAAACCTTCCTGTAATTGATTATAAGGGCTAGATTTTATGGTTAGTAGTTCTTTTGCCAGTGGAGAATCCTGCTGAATATGTTCAAATAGCGTCTTACCATCTTGCATAATAAGCGCAAGAAACTTATAGACTTTTAATGCTGCTGCATTGCCCAACGCATCCGTTTTTTCCATGACATTAACACTGCCAGTTTTCAAAAAACCCTCCTTATCTCCGGTTTTTTGAAAATTAATAGGTGTTACATAAGTGTCGTTTTTTATGTTTTTATTGCCAATACCCGTGCTCGGATGGCTAAACTTGCTAGGGTGTGTTGAAAAAGCCATGCCAGCTGCTAATTTGGCCGCCGTTGGCAACCATTGCTCTCTGGTCTCACCAAGTTCGGCAAAAAAAGACTCTATTGCCTGATCAATCATAATTTCTTTTCTCCTGAAATTACCAATTAAAGACCCCGAATTTAGGTTACAGACGCATAACCTTATGACGGGTTAAATGGTGCGTGAAATATGCCTAACTGGTCGTTATAAAGTTTTAACTTTTCTCTTGAAGACTCTCTTAGCGCCAATTCCCCATAAATGAGCGAGGCACGTGTCTGACTGATATCATCTGTTTCTGCCTGCTGCCTTATGAGATCAACATAATCACGGTATAGCCAAAGCCTCTGATTTTCTTTTGTCGTCAGCTCATATAGTTTGATGTTGTATCGATCTGCCTGATTGGCAATGTCACCATAGACATCATCTTTAAGCAGATTGCCCTTTTCATCTCGTTCTCCAAATACATAATCATCTTCTGTCTCCTTTATTAAATAAAGAAGAAAAGTATTTTCACTATGACGGAAACGGTTAAATACTTGAGGAAGAGCAGTTAGATACCACTGCTGAGTAAGATAACCTTGTAAAGATTCTGGCCCCTCATTTGTAGTATTGTTTAGCCAGTGTTCTATAATCTTATGTTCCAATGTAGCAAGATCATTATTTGGCTGATTTTCACTGATGCGGGCAACTGCATCAATGCGTTTTGACAGGGCATTTACATCAACCAGTTTGTTAATATCGTGGTCGTTTATCATAATAGCCTTACACTCATAACCCGGGCGAGTGAAATATGGCTTTCCTGGTTTATTTTGGTGTTTTACGGTCTTCCAGTTATATTGCAAAATACCTATATTAGGATGGCTTATTTCACCACTGCGGTGGCGACGCACACGTCCGGACATCTGTATAATGGAGCAAAAGGATGAGGGCTCTAAAATACCCCAGTCAAAATCATGATCTCGCCCTGTTTCTTCTACGGGAGTGGCTACCAAAATAAATAATAATTGTTTTATATTTTTGTTGCAGGAAGCCTGCTCGTCCAAGTGTTTGCGAATACATCTATTGGCAAAGGCTACCGGTGGCTGGCCAGCTTTTTCCTTACGCTTAAGTATTGCATCCAGATGTTTTTCCTGCGCATCGCGCAAAAGAAGTACCTGCTGGCTATGGTAGGCCATGACTCGTACTTCAGTATCTGATGGCCAGTTGGCATTCATTAAATAACGGGTTAACTCAATGCATGGCGAAATATTAGCCATGCGTATCACCCCAAAAGAGACGCTAATTCCTGTCTGATTGTCAATGTCATGATTATGAATATGTTTTATCAGAGTCTGCTGCTGAATAATGTGAAACCAGCTTTGCTGCAATGAAAGAATAGTTGAACAATCAAGTACATAATTGTTGGATAATCCCTGTTGATTATTAAATATTTGTTTACAGTCAACAATATTACCCTTGCGTCTTGCCGGCTGTTTTTTTAAATGGTTAATTCTTTTTTTAATAAACGCATCATGGTTATCGCTATATTTGTTATTTCTGTTCTGGCTGCTTTCACCCTGATTGTTTACGACGGTAGTATTAAACTCATCAATCCATGCGCAGCCGATAGCAGGTTTGGCATCACAGGTTTGACTGTAAAGTTGCCAGCCTTCCCTATAGGCATTAAAGTAACCTTTTGCCAGTGCCGGTGGAATAGTGGCAGAAGAGATCATTACCTTGCGACCTAACATTCCTGCCAGATGAATAAGGCGTCCAATAGCAATGGCATCAGCACCGGTAAAATTATCTACCTCATCAATGACAAGATCAGATGTCATGAGTCGTAGACAGGGAAGAATATAACGACCACCACGAATGGTTTCTGTGGCTGCCATTATATGATCAATGGTACATACCAAAACTGGTGCATAAAGTAATTTTTTATCTTTTTCACTTTTTAGCACAGTTATTAATTTATCTTCAGGCAGTGGGCTTTCCCAGATCACATTGTCATGTTCTGCCAAAAGTGCTTCCTGCGATTGTGAACCATTATTTCCTACAAAGTTGTCATCATCTTTCTGATCATGCAAGGCTTTAACAGCCCGAGAACCAATCATCACAGCAAGATCCTCACCGTTACCCTGGCTGAAAATCTTTTCTCGGTATTCGTCTCCTGTCTGTAATGTTAGTGTGCGCAACCCCAGTGCCAAAATATAGCGCAAACTATCTCCATCTTTTGACAATTGCCGCATAATTTTAGCATTAGCAAAGGTCTTACCACAGCCGGTGCTAGCCATATTAACAGCAAAAAAACCATGTTTATCATCTGATTTTTCCTGGTTCCACTGTTTAATCTTCTCTACCGCTTTATCCTGCCAAGAAAACGATGGGGGGCTTTTTTTTCTGAGAGCCTTAGTGTTATATGAATAAAGTGCATACCGCTCAAAATCAGGAAGTTTGTACGCAATAGCAAGTGCGCTTTTGCACACACCCGTTAAATGCTGATCCAGCGCTTGTTTTGGGTTTTTTTGTTTCGTTGTATTAGCAATCAGCGAGGAACCACCTTTCCAGTCAGCATCTTTATCAAGAGAGGAGTAAAAGTGATCTCCAAGCATTAGAGATAAGCGAGCATGGTGTAATATGGCACGAAAGCTGCCATCAGCTATTATCCGTTCAACCTGAGGTAAAAGTTTTATTAGTTTATTCGCCCATTTTTTAAGCTGGGATAACCAACGAGTTGATTCTGTTAACAAACCTTGAGGAAATGAAAAACAGTCAGACAATGTCTTAGAAGCTGATTTATTTTCATACCCCCAAGTTCGGTCAATATGATAGAGCAAATCTTCAATGGTTGCAGCAGGTTCTTTTTTATATTCATTTTTTGCAACATCGCCAAATAATACGGGAAGACGATGGTGAGAAACTACCAGCCAAGCAATTATACGGGCAGCAGGTGGAAGATCTGTTAAAGGTTTTTCGATACTTTTTAACGGCATGTTTACAAGCATGGCTTCATCAATATCGCCTGTTGCAAGTGCCATTAGCCAGCCCTTATCTGTTTTATCGTCAAATGTACTGATAAAAGCCTTTAATAAAAGGCAGGAGACCCATTCATGACGCAAAGCGTCTCCCTGCTTACCTTTGTAATTTTTAGCAAGCTTTTGCTGAAAACGAGCATTGGCTTTACCCCAGTCATGAAAAAGTGCTGCCAGTGCGGTCAGTGCCTGAATGAGAGAAAGGTAATGCCAACTATTACGATCATCTCGAACAGGCCCATTAACATAAGTGCTATTCACAGGGACTATTCCTTGATGATTAAATGCCTCACGTTTACCCACTATCCATTTTAGTTCGGTGCGTTTGTTGGACTTAATATAGTGGCATGCAACGGCAGTATTTTTACTGGCAGTTTTATTGAGTAACTTTTTAACTGCAAATAATCCTTCTGCTGTAATAAAAGTCTGCCAAGTGTTATTACCGATACGGTTTGCAAACGCATCAAGAATACGTCGTGTTTTTAACAGTGCTTTTTTTTCACACTGGGAGATAAAGGTGACAATCATTCTGAGATTTCCCTGTCGCTTTTTTGCATTGCAACGGATTTAACCTCTTCAAACATAAAATCTAACGCTTTATGATCAGTAAAGTTTTGCAAACATTGTTGACGAAACTCTTGTTCAGTAGCGCCTTCTTTAGCACTAATAAAAGCCCAGGGAAGAACCAGAGTATCCTTAATTAGATCAGCAATATCAAAAACCAGTGCGCCCCGTCGGGTTTTTCCGTGCATTACAGCAAAACTATGGGAAATACCCAATACCCAAAGTGTGGTGGCTGCAAGCCCATAAGCTAAATAATTACCATGATTTAAAAAAGCATTGGCCGTGCAAGTATCAGAATTTTCGTGATTGCGAATAAAATTATTGTCACCGGTAACTCGGGCTGAAAATCGGTAAAGGTTTTTTGTAAGCTCTGCTTCAGCCAGTAATAATTGCCCTGTATGGCCTGCCTGTTCAATAGCGCATTCGGCTCTTCTTAGCATTTGGATAAGCGTTGGATCGTCTATGATAAACCCTTCTTCCTGCAGAGATTTATCTTTGCACCATATTTTTTTCAGATAATGAAGACGAGCTTTCTGAAATTTTTTAGCTACCTTAAGACGCTTGTTTTCATCAAACCAAAACCGCATCCATCCTTGCATATATTCAGTGGGACGATATTCACTCTGAGGTGTTAGCCATTCTACTTCTCCGCCTGCAAATAATGGTGAACCTCCACCACCGCAAAAACCTGTGAGAACCCCGGCTGAAGCCAGCATGCGCATAGCAGCTTGGGTTATTGAAGTACCGGTTCCAAGTAAAATAACAGTGGTGTTGGCAATGGGTATATTCCAGTATTGATTAGCTTTATTAGCCTCGGTTAAATAAAGTACCCTACCGTCTTTTTGCATTACCCTACATTTTTCAAGATAGTAAATATTAGCTCGCTTGGAATGGAGGATTGTTTTTAAATTGGTTAACTGATCAGTCAAAATTTACGCTCCATCACAAAAAAACTGGCTCGGTTGCAAAAAATTGTTCGAAGTAATATTTTTCCTTTATGCAAGACACAAAATAATTCAAAAAGAAAATCTAGATTCATAGCTAACCTATATGTATTCAAAAAAATATTACCTTGATTGTGCATACCTGTTCATTCATTACCTTCCAGAATCGCTCTATCGGATTCGGGCTGTACGCCGGCGACAGGTGAATGCCAATGTTAAGCTTTTTTGCCTGTGCAAACGTATTTGCAGCACTTCGGTTGTACAATCCTCGATCCAAAATGAGGTAAATCTTTTTCTCTGGATAGGCCTGTTTCCAACAGTGTGGCGATATAGTAACAGAATTAAACTATTAATCAAATAAAACTAGAAAATTTAATAATGGTACTTTATAGATGCTTTTATAATGGCATTTTCACCATCGTTCTGTACATGTGGTGTTTTATGGCTAAAAATGGTCTTTTTTTTGGGGTATCGTTAGGGTATATCTAAAAAAAACAATTTTGTATAACAATCTATTTTTACCAAATAGGTAATATTTATCGCTAGTTTTAGGCGGTGAAGACTCTTTTTATCTTAATCATCGATTTATCTGTCTCCGGGTAGGCTGATGTGCATTCTCTACCCGATTATTAAGCCCTTTATATCGCTGGTGATCCATTTTTTTGCAAAGAGTTTTGATGGGCTGATTATAACTGCGTAGCTTTTCTATAACGATCACTCTGGTTATAGAATTTGATCCAGCAAGCCTTTTCAGAAAACAGGTCGTAGCCTTTTTATTTCGACTTTTCCGGATAAAAATATCCAACTCATATCCTTCGTTAGATAGCTCAGATTAAAGCGTTGATAGCAGAAGACACAATAATCGATGATACCAACGAAAAACGGTAACTTTTGGGTGATTGAGAGATCATCGCAAGCCCTTTTATTATTGGGTGAACTAACCATTACAACAAATCTTCAGATAAGTTGACAATGCCCAGTCAACTAATCCTGTTACAAACAAGTTGTTGCAGGCAAAGTGTCTCTGGTACAAAACCAGTTCGTTTTCTAATATGGAAAGTGCTGAAAAAAGTTAATCTCGATCAAATTTTTGCAACAAAGCCGTTAAATGGAATAACAAACAAGTAACTCCCTATGACAATCACCAAAAATCCTCTGATACTAGCAATCACACTGTCTTTAAGTACCATTGTTCATGTACAAGCGGCTAATTTAGTCTTTCCAGACTCAGCCACCGCCCCTTTGCCGAGCTATGATAACCAGCCCATTACACCTAAGACTTGGGAAGAGGTAGACTTTATTTATTATGATTATTTTCCTTATAAGGATTCATATTCCAATACAACTATTCCAGGGTGCAAGAAAGACAATAATGACCATGGAGTAACCGTACTGCGCTGCATAGAGCATATGAATCTGCTTCGCCCCAAAACCATGGTTAGCCAATGGTTGCAGGAACAAAAGAAACACGACTTAATTCCAATAACAATTAAAGAGTTTGGGGTTAACAATGTACATGGGTATATTACTGCTATTAAACCCACTACAGTGAATACCACCCACCTTGATATTAACAGGAGTCATCAAAGCCCCGCCATCTCCTTATTTGCGCGACATGTACTAAAAGTAAGAACCTATCAGTTCAAAAATTTCAACACGGAAAAGATCAGCACAATCTCGGCAACCCCTAATCATAGGTTTTATGTAGAAAATCACAAAGCTTTTGTTCCTATACAGAATGTGTCGCCTAAAGATAACTTAATCAGTGCTACCGGCCATAAGATTCACCTGCTCTGTAAAGGTAACAAAAACAGCCACTGCGGGGTGAGTTATGGGGTGAAGGGAATCCCTGTAGAGGTGTATAATCTAGAGATATATCGAAAGCACAGATATTTTGTGGGGAAAGGACAGATCCTAGTGCATAACTTATATTATACGTGCGAAACATGTGGGAAAAAATTTAGGAAACTATCAGAAATAACTAACCATAACCGTATGCATACTGGAGAAAAACCCTTTTTGTGTTCTGTTCCAGAATGCGATTTCAAAACAGCCTATAAATCCAATCTAACTACCCATATGCGCAAGCATACTAAAGAAAAACCCTTCACCTGCGATATCTGTGGCACCGCTTTTTCTTGGAGAAATAGCTTAAAAAAACATATGAAAAGTAGTGTTCATAAAGATGGCTATACTGTAAAAAATACTGCTTTTTATCCAAAAGCACGGCCATTAACAACTTCGCCTTATCCTTTAGATAGAGTGCCTCTTATACCATTACAACCACCTGTATCACAGGCAGACGCTTCTGGCGTTATTCCTGATAATTCAGCATTGAGTTCTGAGGCAATGAGCAACGAAGATTCGACATTCAAGCTTCCAGATTCCGTTTTGAAATTTCTTGATGAACTAGAAGTAGAACAACTTCAACCTAATATCTAACGATGGTCGTCCATGAAGTCTGCGGACTGAAATTGTTTGAAATGATTTACGTTTTTCAAAAAACACCTGCGAATTATCAAGTCATGGTTTAATAGAGCAGAACAATTGATTAAGAGATAATACCCAAACTTGCTCTTTTGATATTGTAGATGTTTCATTCTGTTGAACGTCCTATCGGACAGTCGGCAGTGATTTCCAGTTCGTCGTGTATGCAGGTGAACGGTGAGACTGATGCATGGTATGAGCGCTTTTTACGCCTTGTGCTGCCAGAAACAGCTTTCCTGTACTTGCGTTAATCGTATCAACTACAGCCATGAGTGAAGTGCTTTTCATTTTTTCTGATTGCTCAAAAAAATCTCCTTGCTGAGCAGTGGGATCAAAAAAATCAGCCAGCACTACTCCGGCTTTGTTATAACAATATCCATCTTTCCATATTGCTTGCAATAAGAGTGTCACCTTTTTTATCAGCACCCGGGTATCATCCGTAGGTTTTATGAGCCTGGTGCAGGCGCTATTTGCATAGTGGTTTTCCATCTGAAACCGGCTGGTCTGAATAAAGATTGTTATGTGTTTGGTCAGCTGACGCTGTGCCCGCAACTTTTCGGCTGCACGAGCTATGTATTCACACACAGCAGAGCGTAAGGTATTAAATGCGGTGATCTGCTGACCAAAAGAACGGCTACAGACAATTTGTTGCTTAGGTAAAGTGATATCTTCTAGAGCCAGGCAGCAGACACCATTCAGTTCTCTGGCTGTGCGTTCTAACACAACAGAGTATTTTTTCCTTAACAGAGCGGGATTTGCTGTTGCCAGTTGCCACGCAGTGTCAATATTCATTGTTTGTAGTTTTTGAGTTAGCCGGGGACCCATCTTGTTGCAGAGAGTTTTGATGGGCTAATTATAACTGCGTAGCTTTTCTATAACGATCACTCTGGTTATAGCATTTGATCCAGCAAGCCTTTTCAGAAAACAGGTCGTAGCCTTTTATTTCGACTTTTCCGGATAAAAATATCCAACTCATATCCTTCGTTAGATAGCTCAGATTAAAGCGGTGATAGCAGAAGACACAATAATCGATGATACCAACCGGAAAACGGTAACCTTTAGGTGATTGAGTGATCATTGCAAGCCCTTTTATTATTGGGTGAACTAACCATTGCAACAAATCTTCAGATAAGTTGACAATGCCCCGTCAACTAATCCTGTTACAAACAAGTTGTTGCAGGCGAAGTACCTCTGGTACAAAACCAGTTCGTTTTCTAATATGGAAAGTGCTGAAAAAAAGTTTACCTCGATCACATTTTTGCAACAGAGCCGTTAAATGGAATAAAAAACAAGTAACTCCCTATGACAATCACCAAAAATCCCCTGATACTAGCAATCACGCTGACTTTAAGTACCGTTGTTCATGTACAAGCGACTAATTCAGTCTTTCCAGACTCAGCCACCGCCCCTTTGCCGAGCTATGATAACCAGCCCATTACACCTAAGACTTGGGAAGAGGTAGACTTTATTTATTATGATTATTTTCCTTATAAGGATTTATATTCCAATACAACTATTCCAGGATGCAAGAAAGACAATAATGACCATGGAGTAACCGTACTGCGCTGCATAGAGCATATGAATCTGCTTCGCCCCAAAACCATGGTTAGCCAATGGTTGCAGGAACAAAAGAAACACGACTTAATTCCAATAACAATTAAAGAGTTTGGGGTTAACAATGTACATGGGTATATTACTGCTATTAAACCCACTACAGTGAATACCACCCACCTTGATATTAACAGGAGTCATCAAAGCCCCGCCATCTCCTTATTTGCGCGACATGTACTAAAAGTAAGAACCTATCAGTTCAAAAATTTCAACACGGAAAAGATCAGCACAATCTCGGCAACCCCTAATCATAGGTTTTATGTAGAAAATCACAAAGCTTTTGTTCCTATACATAATGTGTCGCCTAAAGATAACTTAATCAGTGCAACCGGCCATAAGATTCACCTGCTCTGTAAAGGTAACAAAAACAGCCACTGCGGGGTGAGTTATGGGGTGAAGGGAATCCCTGTAGAGGTGTATAATCTAGAGATATATCGAAAGCACAGATATTTTGTGGGGACAGGACAAATCCTAGTGCATAACTTATATTATACGTGCGAAACATGTGGGAAAAAATTTAGGAAACCATCAGAAATAACTATCCATAACCGTGTGCATACTGGAGAAAAACCCTTTGCGTGCACTGTTTCAGATTGCAATTTCAAAACAGCCCGAAAATCCAATCTAACTAGCCATATGCGCACGCATACTAAAACAAAACGCTACTCCTGCGATATCTGTGGCACCACTTTTTCTTGGAAAAATAGCTTAACAAGACATATGAAAAATACTATTCATAAAGATGGCGATATTGTAAAAAATACTGGTTTTTATCCAGAAGCATGGCCATTAACAACTCCGCCTAATCCTTTAGATAGAGTGCCTCTTATACCATTACAACCACCTGTATCACAGGCAGACGCTTCTGGCGTTATTCCTGATAATTCAGCATTGAGTTCTGAGGCAATGAGCAACGAATATTTGAAATTCAATCTTCCAGAATTCGTTTTGAATTTTCTTGATGAACTAGAACAACTTCAACCTAATATCTAACGATGCTCGTCCATGGAGTCTGCGGACTAAAATTGTTTGAAATGATTTACGTTTTTCAAAAAACACCTGCGAATTATCAAGTCATTGTTTAATAGAGCAGAACAATTGATTAAGAGATAATACCCAAACTTGCTCTTTTGATATTGTAGATGTTTCATTCTGTTGAACGTCCTATCGGACAGTCGGCAGTGATTTCCAGTTCGTCGTGTATGCAGGTGAACGGTGAGACTGATGCATGGTATGAGCGCTTTTTACGCCTTGTGCTGCCAGAAACAGCTTTCCTGTACTTGCGTTAATCGTATCAACTACAGCCATGAGTGAAGTGCTTTTCATTTTTTCTGATTGCTCAAAAAAATCTCCTTGCTGAGCAGTGGGATCAAAAAAATCAGCCTGCACTACTCCGGCTTTGTTATAACAATATCCATCTTTCCATATTGCTTGCAATAAGAGTGTCGCCTTTTTTATCAGCACCCGGGTATCATCCGTAGGTTTTATGAGTCTGGTGCAGGCGCTATTTGCATAGTGGTTTTCCATCTGAAACCGGCTGGTCTGAATAAAGATTGTTATGTGTTTGGTCAACTGACGCTGTGCCCGCAACTTTTCGGCTACACGAGCCATGTATTCACACACAGCAGAGCGTAAGGTATTAAATGCGGTGATCTGCTGACCAAAAGAACGGCTACAGACAATTTATTGCTTAGGTAAAGTGATATCTTCTAGAGCCAGGCAGCAGACACCATTCAGTTCTCTGGCTGTGCGTTCTAACACAACAGAGTATTTTTTCCTTAACAGAGCGGGATTTGCTGTTGCCAGTTGCCACGCAGTGTCAATATTCATTGTTTGTAGTTTTTGAGTTAGCCGGGGACCCATCTTTTTGCAGAGAGTTTTGATGGGCTAATTATAACTGCGTAGCTTTTCTATAACGATCACTCTGGTTATAGAATTTGATCCAGCAAGACTTTTCAGAAAACAGGTCGTAGCCTTTTATTTCGACTTTTCCGGATAAAAATATCCAACTCATATCCTTCGTTAGATAGCTCAGATTAAAGCGGTGATAGCAGAAGACACAATAATCGATGATACCAACCGGAAAACGGTAACCTTTAGGTGATTGAGTGATCATTGCAAGCCCTTTTATTATTGGGTGAACTAACCATTACAACAAATCTTCAGGTAAGTTGACAATGCCCGGTCAACTAATCCTGTTACAAACAAGTTGTTGCAGGCAAAGTGCCTCTGGTACAAAACCAGTTCGTTTTCTAAGATGGAAAGTGCTAGAAAAAGTTTACCTCGATCACATTTTTGCAACAGAGCCGTTAAATGGAATAACAAACAAGTAACTCCCTATGACAATCACCAAAAATCCTCTGATACTAGCAATCACACTGGCTTTAAGTATCATTGTTCATGTACAAGCGGCTAATTTAGTCTTTCCAGACTCAGCCGCCGCCCCTTTGCCGAGCTATGATAACCAGCCCATTACACCTAAGACTTGGGAAGAGGTAGACTTTATTTATTATGATTATTTTCCTTATAAGGATTCCTATTCCAATAAAACTATTCCAGGATGCAAGAAAGACAATAATGACCATGGAGTAACCGTACTGCGCTGCATAGAGCATATGAATCTGCTTCGCCCCAAAACCATGGTTAGCCAATGGTTGCAGGAACAACAGAAACACGACTTAGTTCAAATAACAATTAAAGAGTTTGGGGTTAACAATGTACATGGGTATATTACTGCTATTAAACCCACTACAGTGAATACCACCCACCTTGATATTAACAGGAGTCATCAAAGCCCCGCCATCTCCTTATTTGCGCGACATGTACTAAAAGTAAGAACCTATCAGTTCAAAAATTTCAACACGGAAAAGATCAGCACAATCTCGGCAACCCCTAATCATAGGTTTTATGTAGAAAATCACAAAGCTTTTGTTCCTATACATAACGTGTCGCCTAAAGATAACTTAATCAGTGCTACCGGCCATAAGATTCACCTGCTCTGTAAAGGTAACAAAAACAGCCACTGCGGGGTGAGTTATGGGGTGAAGGGAATCCCTGTAGAGGTGTATAATCTAGAGATATATCAAAAGCACAGATATTTTGTGGGGAAAGGACAGATCCTAGTGCATAACTTATATTATACGTGCGAAACATGTGGGAAAAAATTTAGGAGACCATCAGAACTAACTAGCCATAAGCGTGTGCATACTGGAGAAAAACCCTATGCGTGCACTGTTTCATATTGCCATTTCAAAACAGCCCAAAAATCCAATCTAACTAGCCATATGCGCACGCATACTAGAGAAAAATCCTTCATCTGCAAGACCTGTGGCACCACTTTTTCTTGGAAAAATAGCTTAACAAGACATATGAAAAGAAGTATTCATAAAGATGGCTATATTGTAAAAAATACTGGTTTTTATCCAGAAGCACGGCCATTAACAACTCCGCCTAATCCTTTGGATAGAGCGCCTCTTATACCATTACAACCACCTGTATCACAGGCAGACGCTTCTGGCGTTATTCCTGATAATTCAGCATTGAGTTCTGAGGCAATGAGCAACGAATATTTGACATTCAAGCTTTCAGAATTCGTTTTGAATTTTCTTGACGAACTAGAACAACCTAAATCTAATATCTAACGATGCTCGTCCATGGAGTCTGCGGACTGAAATTGTTTGAAATGATTTACACTTTTCAAAAAACACCTGCGAATTATCAAGTCATGGTTTAATAGAGCAGAACAATTGATTAAGAGATAATACCCAAACCTGATCTTTCGATATTGTAGATGTTTCATTCTGTTGAACGTCCTATCGGACAGTCGGCAGTGATTTCCAGTTCGTCGTGTATGCAGGTGAACGGTGAGACTGATGCATGGTATGAGCGCTTTTTACGCCTTGTGCTGCCAGAAACAGCTTTCCTGTACTTGCATTAATCGTATCAACTACAGCCATGAGTGAAGTGCTTTTCATTTTTTCTGATGGCTCAAAAAAATCTCCTTGCTGAGCAGTGGGATCAAAAAAATCAGCCAGCACTACTCCGGCTTTGTTATAACAATATCCATCTTTCCATATTGCTTGCAATAAGAGTGTCGCCTTTTTTATCAGCACCCGGGTATCATCCGTAGGTTTGCTGAGTCTGGTGCAGGCGCTATTTGCATAGTGGTTTTCCATCTGAAACCGGCTGGTCTGAATAAAGATTGTTATGTGTTTGGTCAACTGACGCTGTGCCCGCAACTTTTCGGCTGCACGAGCCATGTATTCACACACAGCAGAGCGTAAGGTATTAAATGCGGTGATCTGCTGACCAAAAGAACGGCTACAGACAATTTGTTGCTTAGGTAAAGTGATATCTTCTAGAGCCAGGCAGCAGACACCATTCAGTTCTCTGGCTGTGCGTTCTAACACAACAGAGTATTTTTTCCTTAACAGAGCGGGATTTGCTGTTGCCAGTTGCCACGCAGTGTCAATATTCATTGTTTGTAGTTTTTGAGTTAGCCGGGGACCCATCTTTTTGCAGAGAGTTTTGATGGGCTAATTATAACTGCGTAGCTTTTCTATAACGATCACTCTGGTTATAGAATTTGATCCAGCAAGCCTTTTCAGAAAACAGGTCGTAGCCTTTTTATTTCGACTTTTCCGGATAAAAATATCCAACTCATATCCTTCGTTAGATAGCTCAGATTAAAGCGTTGATAGCAGAAGACACAATAATCGATGATACCAACCGGAAAACGGTAACCTTTAGGTGATTGAGTGATCATTGCAAGCCCTTTTATTATTGGGTGAACTAACCATTACAACAAATCTTCAGGTAAGTTGACAATGCCCGGTCAACTAATCCTGTTACAAACAAGTTGTTGCAGGCAAAGTGCCTCTGGTACAAAATCAGTTCGTTTTCTAAGATGGAAAGTGCTAGAAAAAGTTTACCTCGATCACATTTTTGCAACAGAGCCGTTAAATGGAATAACAAACAAGTAACTCCCTATGACAATCACCAAAAATCCTCTGATACTAGCAATCACACTGGTTTTAAGTATCATTGTTCATGTACAAGCGGCTAATTTAGTCTTTCCAGACTCAGCCCCCGCCCCTTTGCCGAGCTATGATAACCAGCCCATTACACCTAAGACTTGGGAAGAGGTAGACTTTATTTATTATGATTATTTTCCTTATAAGGATTCCTATTCCAATAAAACTATTCCAGGATGCAAGAAAGACAATAATGACCATGGAGTAACCGTACTGCGCTGCATAGAGCATATGAATCTGCTTCGCCCCAAAACCATGGTTAGCCAATGGTTGCAGGAACAGCAGAAACACGACTTAGTTCAAATAACAATTAAAGAGTTTGGGGTTAACAATGTACATGGGTATATTACTGCTATTAAACCCACTACAGTGAATACCACCCACCTTGATATTAACAGGAGTCATCAAAGCCCCGCCATCTCCTTATTTGTGCGACATGTACTAAAAGCAAGAACCTATCAGTTCAAAAATTTCAACACGGAAAAGATCAGCACAATCTCGGCAACCCCTAATCATAGGTTTTATGTAGAAAATCACAAAGCTTTTGTTCCTATACAGAATGTGTCACCTAAAGATAACTTAATCAGTGCGACCGGCCATAAGATTCACCTGCTCTGTAAAGGTAACAAAAACAGCCACTGCGGGGTGAGTTATGGGGTGAAGGGAATCCCTGTAGAGGTGTATAATCTAGAGATATATCAAAAGCACAGATATTTTGTGGGGAAAGGACAGATCCTAGTGCATAACTTATATTATACGTGCGAAACATGTGGGAAAAAATTTAGGAGACCATCAGAACTAACTAGCCATAAGCGTGTGCATACTGGAGAAAAACCCTTTTTGTGCACTGTTGCAGATTGCAATTTCAAAACAGCCCAAAAATCCAATCTAACTGCCCATATGCGCAAGCATACTAAAGAAAAACCCTTCATCTGCGATATCTGTGGTGCCGCTTTTTCTTGGAAAACTGGCTTTACAAGACATATGAAAAGAAATATTCATAAAGATGGCGATATTGTAAAAAATACTGGTTTTTATCCAAAAGCACGGCCATTAACAACTCCGCCTTATCCTTTGGATAGAGCGCATCTTATACCATTACAACCACCTGTATCACAGGCAGACGCTTCTGGCGTTATTCCTGATAATTCAGCATTGAGTTATGAGGAAATTAGCAACGAATATTCGACATTAAATCTTCCAGAATTCGTTTTGAATTTTCTTGACGAACTAGAACAACCTAAATCTAATATCTAACGATGCTCGTCCATGGAGTCTGCGGACTGAAATTGTTTGAAATGATTTACACTTTTCAAAAAACACCTGCGAATTATCAAGTCATGGTTTAATAGAGCAGAACAATGGATTAAGAGATAATACCCAAACCTGATCTTTCGATATTGTAGATGTTTCATTCTGTTGAACGTCCTATCGGACAGTCGGCAGTGATTTCCAGTTCGTCGTGTATGCAGGTGAACGGTGAGACTGATGCATGGTATGAACGCTTTTTACGCCTTGTGCTGCCAGAAACAGCTTTCCTGTACTTGCATTAATCGTATCAACTACAGCCATGAGTGAAGTGCTTTTCATTTTTTCTGATTGCTCAAAAAAATCTCCTTGCTGAGCAGTGGGATCAAAAAAATCAGCCAGCACTACTCCGGCTTTGTTATAACAATATCCATCTTTCCATATTGCTTGCAATAAGAGTGTCGCCTTTTTTATCAGCACCCGGGTATCATCCGTAGGTTTTATGAGCCTGGTGCAGGCGCTATTTGCATAGTGGTTTTCCATCTGAAACCGGCTGGTCTGAATAAAGATTGTTATGTGTTTGGTCAACTGACGCTGTGCCCGCAACTTTTCGGCTGCACGAGCCATGTATTCACACACAGCAGAGCGTAAGGTATTAAATGCGGTGATCTGCTGACCAAAAGAACGGCTACAGACAATTTGTTGCTTAGGTAAAGTGATATCTTCTAGAGCCAGGCAGCAGACACCATTCAGTTCTCTGGCTGTGCGTTCTAACACAACAGAGTATTTTTTCCTTAACAGGGCGGGATTTGCTGTTGCCAGTTGCCACGCAGTGTCAATATTCATTGTTTGTAGTTTTTGAGTTAGCCGGGGGCCCACTCCCCAAACTTCATGAATAGGTGTGAGCTGCATCAATCGCTGTTGTCGTTCTTTGTTAAGCAAAACAACCACGCCTTTTGTTGCCGGGTATTGCTTAGCGGCATGATTAGCCAGTTTGGCAAGGGTTTTGGTGGGTGCGATACCCACACAGGTGGTGATGCCGGTTACTTGATAGATGGTCTCTCTTATCTGCTGGCCTAACGAGGATAATATCCCTTCATCAATGCCGGATAAGTCCAGAAAGGCTTCATCAATAGAGTAGACTTCTACTTGGGGAGCTATTGTCGTTAGTGTCTGCATAACCCGGGCAGAAAGATCAGCATACAAGGCATAATTAGAAGAAAACACCGCCACCTGATGATAACGAATCACATCTTGAACCTGAAAGACAGGCTGCCCGATTTTAATTCCGAGTGCTTTAGCTTCCTGGGAACGGGCGACTACACAGCCATCGTTATTAGACAGCACGATAACCGGCTTTCCCTGAAGGTCAGGGCGAAACAGAGTTTCACAGGATGCATAGAAATTATTGCAGTCGACTAAAGCGAAGCATGGTTTCATGATCACCGCCGTAAAGTTCGAATAACATTGGTTACCACGCCAAAAATATCCAGACCAGTTTCTGCATTGATTGGAATGGGAGGGTAGTTGGCATTACGCGGTAATAGTTGGGGATGTGGCCGTAACACCAACTCCTTTACCGTCATCTCACCCAGTAAATTAGCAATCACGATATCACCCTGTTGTGCTTTTAATGAGTGATCAACCACCAAAACATCATCTGGGTAAATACCGGCGTCAATCATCGAGTCGCCCTGTACCCGCACATAAAACGTTGCAGCGGGACGGCGAATACATAACTCATTCAGGTCCAGTGTTTTATCAATATAATCGTCTGCCGGTGAAGGAAATCCGGCAGAAACTCTTTCCAGAAAAAGGGGAATATGAACACGCTTGGCAGACAGATCTGAGCAGGCAATACATTCAGCTTTCATCAGGAGGATCCTATGCAAACAATAAAAATACTGTATGAGTATACAGTATTTTATAGGCTATAAATAGTTACCGTCAAATTATCTGAAGATTTGTTGACGATGCCTCCATCGCTGCTTTCATCATCTTCTGGATGATGAGTTCTTTAGCCAATAGTAAAGCAGAGAAGTCTTAATGCCTAACCTCGGTAATCTGAACAACAGGTTTTTCTGAGGTTTGAGCTAGTTCAACAGCGCCATTAAAGTCTTTCGCTATAGAAACAGAATCTCCTTTATTAACAAGAAAATTGAAATATTTAATAAATGAATTTTTAGTAAGGATTTCTACCGACACTACTACCTTTCACAACAAAAAAGAAGTCAGACATAATTACTCCAATTTTATGTTTGGGAAGTAGTCTGACTTATTATCAATTTTTTACAATGGAGCCGTTTATCTACGTTTTCTTTGTGGCCTTATACCCTCTTGTGCATTTGCCTGCTTAGCAGTTACTCCTTCAAATTTTTTATTAGCATTAACTTTAGAGAGGACTAAATCATCCCAAGTAATATCTGCTCCATCTACTTCATCTTGCATATTTTTTTGTAACTGTGTAGATAGTACATCCTGATTTATATTACACATCAAATCGTCTATTTCTTGCTCAATGACTGCGAGTTGAAGCTCAGAATATTTTTTGTGTGGATCAAACCTAGTAAAATTACTTTTTACATATTCCCTTACCACCTTATTTAACGATTCATCGGTGGCGTTTTCTTCCAATGATTTTTTAAATTCATCCAAGGAATGAGCATCGTAAGCAAGATCCATTACTGCACCTGCCATGGCAGCATCAGCTAACTTTATACTCACGGCTTTTTCCCAACTTTTTTTAGTATCACCGGTTAATACACCTTTTTTTGCTAAAAAATCTCCTGCATTAAGCAGCTGCCCTAAAAGGGGATAAGCTAATAATTCAGCTTCGAAGACTTCATTACCCTCTTCCTTTAACAGCCAGAGAAGTTCTTCACCATTTATATCAGCGGTTCCCTCTGGGGAATGTTCAAAAGGCTTAAGTGTGGGGGATAACTGAACATCTTTGCTGACACCATCCCAAGTTTCATCTTGCTTGTGGAACCGTGCATGTTTAGGGATATTGGACTTCTGAATAACAGTTTCACCATATTCTACATCTGGAACTTCTGCTAAAGACGGATTTGCCTTAATCTCCTTAACAGCGCGCTCATGAATATTCTTTTGTTCAGAGTTTAAAACGTTTCTCTGTACTTTTAAGTTACTTTTAGCTGTTTTTATTCCTTCGCTTTTTCCTTCACTATTAAGTATATTTATTTTAATTTCTTGGCGTACTTGTACATTCTTTCCTTTCCATGCTCCGGTAAAAAAAGCCTTTATCGCTTCAGTTTTATGTCCGGCCTTAAAAAGAGTTGTTGCTGCATGATAAGCTTGTTTGATGTTTTCAAAAGCCATTAGATCCTCCTTGATGTTATAAGTCAGCTTTCTTAATTATGGTTTATTTTGATAAAATAACGCGGGGAATATTCTTGGCTCTTTCCCTTTTCTGTAGATAGCAACCAGCGCATGGGCACAAAGGGCACGTCAATGCGTTTCCGAATATGGATTCTGTTTTAAATATGATTTATATGGAAATTGACCAGCTGGAAAGCACAAATTATTCCAGACCAGTAACAAACTTTTATTCATATCAAGAGCATATAAACAATGTTTTTCATCCTCAACAGACACAAAATTATTGACACTACCGAAAAGAGAAATTCATAAGCAGGCTTTTGCCATCTGGGATCAAGTTTCCCTGCAGGTGCTTTGCATCTACAAAAAGCAGGATATGATTTGCTGGCGTCAGAGCGAGTAAGTTGACTGTACCCATTAAACAAGTAGCTTAGGTTAAAAAGGGTCTTAACTTTGCAGTTTGCAGTTTGCAGTTTGCAGTTTGCAGTTTGCAGTTTGCAGTTTGCAGTTTGCAGTTTGCAGAATACGGTCTAAACAATTGGGTCCACTTCTGTCAGAATGAATAAATCTTTTCAGCGGGTACTCAAGCTTGCAACAAAGCCAAAGATTTGGCTAGATCAGTAATTTTCTGCCAGTTTTGATCTTTTATCAACTGCAAAGATGTAAGCCATGAGCCCCCCACACAAATAACATTGTTTAATGAAAGATAACTGTTCATATTTAAATAATTAATGCCACCAGTTGGGCAAAAAGTGACATTCTGAAAAGGATCAGACAAAGCTTTGAGTGTGAGTACCCCACCGCTCGATTCTGCCGGAAAAAACTTAAGACAATTTAGTCCATATTCCAGCGCCATCATTATCTCGCTGGCAGAAGAGACTCCGGGGATAAACGGAATGTTCTTTTTTTCGGATACAGCCAACATTTTTTCACTAATCCCTGGTGAGATAATAAAGTCACTCCCTGCATCCACTACCTGTTCAAACTGTGTTTGGTTAATTACAGTGCCCGCACCTACTAAACACTCAGGGAACATCTTTTTGATTAAAGCAATACCATGAAGGGCACATTCAGTTCTCAGAGTTATTTCAAACACACTTATCCCGCCTTTCAATAAGGCTTCAGCTAACGGCAGTGCATCACAAAGAAGAGGGATCGTTATCACAGGCATAACAGGCGCTGCCCTCTCCAGTACGGTTAAGCTATCCATCACTTATAGATCTCTTTTGCAAAAATTTTTGTAAGTGAACTATCTATAATAGCCCCCCGGTGTTGAATTACTGTTCCGGCCACTTTATGTGCAAACAGTACTGAATCTTCTAATGTTAACTGGTTAAATCGTGCAGCAATATATGCCCCATTAAATGAATCTCCGGCTGCAGTCGCATCAATAACATGCTCAACACTAGGTGAACAGACAGTGAAAACTTCACCATCTTTTTTTATTAAACAAGGTCTTCCACCGTCTTTAATAACGATTTCATTAACATTTTCATACCGTTTTAAAGTGTGTGACTGGTTACTATCACCAAACAATGCTTTTTCATCATTAAAGGTTAATAGTGCTATATCTGTTAATAGCATGACTCTGTCATAGTAAGATCTAGCCTGTTTTTCAGACTCCCATAAGCTGGGCCGATAATTAGAGTCAAAAATAATGGTTGTACCCTTTTCTTTAGCTTTTTCAAGTAAAGTTAACAATCTGGTACGTCCCTCCTCAGGCAAAATTGCAAGTGTAATACCTGATATATATATATAATTACTTTGGGATACGAGATTATCTTGCTGCTGTTGGGATAATCCATCGTGAGAAAACAACCTTTTTGCTGCTGAATCATTACGCCAATAAGTAAACGAACGCTCCCCTTCCTGATCCGTATTAATCATATATAAACCCGGAATTTTATCCTGAATATGCAACACGTAGCGACAATCAATATGTTCCTGCAGCCATTGCCTGATCATGGATTGACTAAGCTCATCTTTTCCTAACGCGGTAACATATTGTACTGTTGCCTTCTTTTTATTCAGGAGTCTTGCCAGATACGTGGCAGTATTTAGTGTGTCTCCGGCAAATTCCTGTCGATAGGCACAAACATTAATGAACTGAGCGGAAAGAGGAGAAAGCTCTATCATGCATTCGCCAATACAGGCTATGGTAACAGGGTCGTTTTGAAACTCTAACATACAAATATTAATCCGAGGTTTTCACTATCATAACTAATGCCAAAATTATTTTAGGTTTCTTCTTGCTTTTTTTTACTGGTTTTTTCATTATTTTCTTATCTCTCTAACTAAGCTTTGAAGACATGTTCATTGTAGTAGCTATAAGCGGAGCCTATTTCTTCAGGCTGCATAAAATTTCACTCCTGCCTTAACATGAAAGATTTTAATATACTTATATGCATCAATAATAGCGTTGATAAAGGTATCTTTCTGGCTAAGTTCAGTATCGAAAATTTGGTCAAGATTCAGAAAGTTTAAAACTACTTTTTCAACATTGCCGGTGGCTAAAGTAATGGCTTTTTGTAATGACTTTTGCATTGGATCTTTTACATCAATTGCCTGACCTTGCTCATCAATGCCGGACACATAATGCATCCACCCAGCAATACCTAAAGCAATACACGGGAAAGGTTTGTTTTTAGCCAGTAATACTTTTACCGTATCCAGCCAACGTTGTGGGATTTTTTGAGACCCGTCCATTGCAATTTGCCAGGTACTATGTTCAATGTATGGATTAGAAAAACGAGCAATCAATGCATCAGCATATGCAAAAAGATCCACGCCTTGCGGTGCATCCAGCGCAGGTATAGCTTCGCTGTACAAAAATTTTTTAATTAATGTCCGGTAGTCCGGATTACATATAGCCTGATAAACCGTCTTATAACCACCCAGATACCCAAGATAAGCCAGCAATGAGTGAGAACCATTAAGCATTCGTAACTTCATGGACTCATAAGGTGTTACATTATCTGTAAATATGACACCATCAATTAAATCCCAATCTGGCCGTCCGGAAGAAAATTTGTCTTCTATTACCCATTGGCTAAAACCTTCGCATACAATACCACAATGATCTTCCAGACCAAGAGCCTCTTGGAGCTGTGCCTGCTCTTTGCCTGTTTGTGCCGGAACAATACGATCCACCATTGTGGATGGAAAACAAACAGTTTTTTTAATCCATGGTACCAGTTTTGGGTTCGTTAAACTGGCAAGCTGGGTAACGACAGAGCGTAATCTTTCACCATTAAGGGAGCAGTTATCACAGCTCATCAGGGTAAAAGGTGTCTGACCATTTGCAAAACATTTTTCCAGAGCTGCAACAATAATACCTATGGCTGATATAGGGTGTTCCGAGTGTTCAATATCATGAATAATCATCGGGTGGTCAACAATTAACTGACCATTAGCAGGATTTAAACAGTATCCCTTTTCAGTTATAGTCAGCGATACTATGCGAGTTTCTGGTTGCGCTATTAACTCAATGAGTGGTAACCGGTTATGACAGGCAATCATTGTTTTGCAAATTGAAGCACAAACTTTTGTCATCTGACTACCATCTTGGTTAAGCTCCAGTACACTGTACATATAGTCTTGCATGGGTAATTCAGAGGTAACACCTTCTTTACTAAAGAGACTGACGCCAGTGATACCCCAGTTTGTCTGCCCTGTTTTATTCATCAGTTCGTGGGTATACAAGGCCTGATGTGCCCGATGAAAGGCTCCTAAACCAATATGAACAATACCAGGTATTAAATGATCAACATTGTATTGCGGTAAATTTACCCTGTCGGGAGATAATCTGTTCACAGACTCTTTATTAAGTAATGTCATGGCAAATTCTGCTTAACAGTTAAAGGTTGTAGGCTTTTTTAGGAAGATGATAAGCTAAATCTACAGCAATTTCGTGTGCCTCTTCAATGGTAATCAGATGTTCGCATACTTGGTGTGCCAAATAATTGGCATCAACCCGCCTTGCTACATCATGCCTTGCCGGAATAGAAAGAAACGCCCGAGTATCGTCATTAAACCCAACCGTATTATAAAAGCCGGCTGTTTCTGTTATCTGACGACGATAGCGCATCATTCCTTCAGGGCTGTCGTGGAACCACCAAGCCGGTCCGATTTTTAGTGCCGGATAATGGCCTGCCAAAGGAGCAATCTCTCGACTATATGTTGATTCATCCATCGAAAATGCAATAATGGTCAGCTCTTTGCTATTGCCCACCTCATTTAACAGTGGTTTAAGACCATTCACAAAGTCTACACGTGTAGGAATATCACACCCTTTATCTGGACCAAATGTTTTATGCACAATTGAGTTATGGTTTCGCTCACAACCAACATGTAATTGCATCACCAGTCCGTCATCTCTGCTCATACGGGCAAGCTCGACCAGCATATGACCACGAAACAGCTCAGCGTCTTCCGGAGACAGTTCTCCCGTTAAAGCATTAGTCAGTAATGTTTGACAATGATTCTTGGAAAGAATAGTGGTAAATGCTGTGGGAAAACCATGGTCTGTGGCTTTTGCTCCCATACTCTTGAAAAAAGCTCGTTGTTGCTGTATGGCCTCCAGATAATCTGGCCAGCTATACACGTCCTTATTCGTTTGCTCTGCAAAAAGCTTCATATGCGATTTGAAATCAGGATGCTCTGGGTTAGTAATATCATCTGGCCGAAAAGTGGGTATAACTCGCCCATCCCATTCATGTTGAATTTTTTGATGTATTTGTAGCGTGTCTATCGCACTTTCTGTGGTGGAAATGACTTCAATATTAAATCGTTTAAAGAGGTTTCGGGGAAGAAACGCTTCACTTTTTAACTGCTGTGCAATATGGTTATAAATATTGTCTGCTGTATCTGCATTTAAAGGTTCGGTTACCTCCAGCACTTCTGTGAGAGCATGAGTCATCCACATTCTACTTGGGGTACCTCTATACAAATGGAAGTTTTCTGCAAACAGTCGCCATATCTTTCTCGGGTCTGTTTCATGATAAATACTCGGCCTGCATGTTTCAATCCCCAAAGATTCAAGTGAAATACCTTGGCTATATAACATTCTAAAAATGTAATGGTCCGGCATAATCAAAAAAGCGGCGGGGTTTTCAAAAGGTTTGTTGTAGGCATACCAAGCCGGATCTGTATGTCCGTGTGGGCTAATGATTGGCAGATGCTCGACACTTTTGAAAATCTCTCGAGCGATCGGGCGCACAACTGTATCGGCAGAAAAAAGTCGATCGGGGTGAAGCGCATATGGAGTCATTTACATACAGTCCTGATCTGTGCAAAATAATATTCATTATTTATGAATGACAGAGCCTATTACCCTCAAGGCAAGATTGTCAATGTTTAATACAAAATCCTGCTTATAATTTCTTATTGCGCTACTTTTTTTGATCTTGCTGTAAGACTATTATTCGTCATTGCACTTTCAACAATACTTCAGACACTTTTACGCAGCAATAGTCTCGTACGGGCGATTAATCTGACCGACTCGACGCTGACCAGCAAGACATACGAAACAATCAATAGTGACTCTATTGCAGATTTTATGGATGCATTAAAACAGGCTAGTCTCAGATAAGAAAATAAACATTATTCTTGATTGTAGACCATGCAGCTAAAGAGTAGAGGCACTTGCCAATGAAAAAAAACTGACTGTTTCTTTAAACTCAAAGTCCGGGAGAGCAGGCTAAAATCAGTTAAATTAGTTTACTTTGAATGCAGGTTTTTATCTCTTTACTATGAAATAATTTACAGGTTGGTGATTACAATCTATCACTCATATTGCCCAGAAGAACAAAAATTAAGAAATATTCCTGCCAATATCACGTGTTGCAATAAGCACCGGTAGTTCTCGCTATTTGTGTATCTGAGCATTGTTAATTTGTATTATTAAAGCCCTTTAATCAGGGTGAATCATTCCTGATAGTAAGTAGCTCCAACAACCTTGTTAGTATCGAGATAAAACTTTATATCCAAGCTGCTCTCTTACCTGTAGTCATCTCATGATTAATCAATTTACAGGAGGATTTTATTATGATCAATGACCCAAACCTAACAGGCATACCAACGACATCAACTATAACATTAGACCTATCTGGTAGCATCACTGCACCATTGAGTAGTTCGTATTTTTCTGGCTTTAAAACATCGATCACTACTGGTGCAGGTTTAGCCATAGGTCTTACCAAAAGCGTTGCAAACAGAGCAATTAAATTAACTACAAGAGCAACAGAAATTTTTTTGCCCTTAGTAGGTGCTGCACTTATAGGTCGATACTCTCCTATCCTGGGTTTTGCATCGCTGCTAGTTTACCGGCTAGGCAACGAGTATTTTGTTGTCTCAAAAGACATCAAAAACCCAACAGTTAATGACTTGAAAAAAGCGAACTATGAGCTAGAAGTCAAGATTAAACAACTAATAAGCGAAAATCAGGGCGGTACTCCAGATGATCTAGACGGTACTCCAGATGATCTAGACGGTACTCCAGATGATCTAGACGGTACTCCAGGTGATCTAGGCGGTACTCCAGGTGATCTAGGCGGTACTCCAGGTGATCTAGGCGGTACTCCAGGTGATCTAGGCGGTACTCCAGGTGATCTAGGCGGTACTCCAGGTGATCTAGGCGGTACTCCAGGTGATCTAGGCGGTACTCCAGGTGATCTAGGCGGTACTCCAGCCGGAGGAGTGGCAGGTAATCAAGACAAACCGAATTTATTTGATATCGATTGTTTTGTTACAAAAGTTACTCCAGGTAATAAACGTGCACGTAAACAAGGTACACAAATAACAATTACGAAGAAAGAGCTTAAGACACCACTTAATAAGCGCGGAGGTTCACTCAAACCTTCTCGCGCTGACCCGACTAAAGCGGGAGGTAAAAAAGTAGGTAATAGAACCGCAAAGAATAAGTTGCTAGATGAGCTGGAAACATTACAGCGAGAAGTTGGAAAGCTGGAACAAAGAACGCTGAGAAGCGGTACTAAATAAACTTAATCTCTTCTTTTCAGTTTGTATGTAGCCATGTTGAAAATGTGATGTTTGATCACACCACCGCCGGCAGATGTCTAGACATTTGCCGGCATTTTCAATACATCATAGAAAAACCTGCTTCTAGTTTCTTATTGCACTACTTTTCTGATATTGCTGTTATGTGGTGTAGCTCTTGGCTATAGATAGCTATTACTCGTCATTTTGGCGCCGTCGACTTATCGAATATTTGTTGTCACAGTTAGCTCACCCAGCAATAAACAGGACTAACCATGCTCACTCAAGCCTCTAAAGGTTACCGTTTCCCAGCCTGCATCATCGATTATTGTGTCTTCTGCTATTACAGGTTTAGCCTCAGCTACCGGGATATTGAGGAAATAATGGCTAAACGGTGCGTTAGGGCGAGCTATGAGAGCATACGAAAATAGTGTTTGAAGTTCAGTCGTAAGTATGACTCCGTTTTAACAAAACAAGAACATAAGCGCAGTGACAAGTGGCACTTGGATGAGATGAATATTCGCATTAATGGCACCAAGCATATCCTTTGGCGTGCTGTCGACAGTGAAGAATATGAGTTGGATATATTTATCCGGAATCGCGAAAATAAAAAGGCTGCCACTTATTTTCTTATAAGGCTTATGGGGTCAAATCCTACACCCGGAGTGTTCATTACAGACAATCTAGGCAGTTATAATCAGCCTATCAAAACCCGTTGCATAAAGACGGATCACCGGCGACATAAAGGGCTTAATAATCGGGTAGAGAACACATCAGCCTACTCGGAGACGAGAGAACTGACTGATTAAGATGAAGAGAATCTCCACCGCCCAGCGAATACTGAAGTTATCGGGCATTATGCGTAACTTTTTCTCGGTGGATGTAGGTCGATATACGCATCCCTCAGTACAAAGAAGAAAAGTCCAAAAGTCATGCTTTCGCTATCTGAGAGCAAGCTTCAAAGCAGGTGCTTTGCATCTGGAAAAAGCAGGATACGACTTTATGCTGTATAGAGAGGATAAGTTGATGGTGCCATAAAAAATATAGTGGCATTTGTTACGACTTACAGTAGTTTTATTGTGTGAAATTATGCGCACTCTTAGTGCGATTGCATGTAGTTTTATGGCCTATTGTATAACTGGTGTCTTACTAATCTTGGTATGGTGTTTCTTTTGCTAGTATCTGCCCCGTTATCTGTCTCGGTATCTGTCTCTGTATTATGGGGGGGGGGGAGGACTATATATTGATAATATTTGGTTTATTTTGGCATGAAATTAATATTTACAGGAATTTAAATTGATTTTTAATATACTCAATCAGATTAAAAACCCTTTAAATCTTTGTTATATGTGCAAAATAATAATGTTTTGATGGTGGGACCAGTAGGACTCGAACCTACGACCAATCGATTATGAGTCGACTGCTCTAACCAACTGAGCTATGGTCCCATAGATTAACTGAAGTGATTATACGGCTTTATTAAATAATTTCTACCCTTAAATAGAAAGTAAATAAAAAAAAACAGATAAATTTTTTTTATTATTTCATCTGTACAGGAATACTGTTTGCCGTACGAATAATATTGTTGTTTTCACCAAGATAAACTAACGATGGTTTGTGATCAATCATATCTTTTGGCGTTAAATGTGTGTAAGCACAAATAATAACCCTGTCACCGACAGAAGCCTTACGCGCAGCTGCACCATTAAGTGAAATAATACGAGAGCCTGGTTCAGCACGAATAATATACGTAGTCAGGCGTTCACCATTATCCTTATTGTAAATGTCGATTTGTTCAAACTCTTTAAGCCCTGTCATATTCAGCCATTCAGCATCAATAGCGCAAGAGCCTTCATAGTTCAATTCTGCATGTGTTACAGTAGCCATATGAAGTTTAGCTTTAAGCATCACATTAAACATCTTGGATCTCTCTTTCTTTGGCTAAACATAAAGTCTTTCCGAGTATTGCTCAGCCTTACTGTTTTTTCGTTAAAATTTGGAGGGTAAGACTAACCATTTTTATACATTCAGGCAAGTTGAATCTTCTCATTATCGATAAGTCTTGTTTTTCCAAGCATACAAGCGGTTAAAATAATCAAGGAGTTGTCGTTGTCTACTGAAGACTTCAGAGTATTTTGACTAACAATATTAAAATAGTCAGGCTTAAACCCAAATGAAGTAAGTTGCTGCTTTGCCTTTTCACTCAGTTCGTCAAAGTCATAGTTGCCTCTTTTAATCTCATCTGCAATTTGATGTATGACTTGCCTTAACAGCGGGGCTATCTGCATTTCTTTATCAGAAAGATATCTGTTTCGGGAGCTTAGAGCCAGACCACTTTCTGCGCGGACAATAGGAATTCCCACTACTTTGACCGGAAGCGACAAATCCCGTACCATTTTTTTTATAACACATAGCTGTTGAAAGTCTTTCTCGCCAAAAACAGCAATATCTGGAGAGGCTATATTAAAAAGTTTACAAACAACAGTAGCAATACCGGTAAAAAACACTGGACGACTTTTACCACAATGCATACCATCCAACGCATTCACCTGTATAGCGGTGTGCTCATCTTTACCTTCTGGGTACATGACCTTTGATGTAGGTGCAAAAACAGCATCTACATTTTCTGCCTGAAGCTTATAACAGTCACTTTCAAAAGTGCGGGGGTAACTGCTGAAATCTTCATTGAATCCAAATTGCATCGGATTAACATAAATACTGACAATAACATAATCGCCAAGCTCTCTTGCCTTACGAACTAATGTCAAATGCCCTTCATGCAAATTTCCCATGGTGGGGACAAGCGCAATACGCTTGTATTGTGTTTTGACAGATTGTACCAGTTGGCGAGTTTCTTCAATAGTAGTTGTGATATTCATAAACTGATCCGGCACAGTAAATAACATCAGTTAACCTGCACCTTCGCTAAGATTGTTCTAGTTTGCTCTGATCATGTCAGGAGGTAAAAAGCACTATAATATAAACCCGTAAAAGTAAAAAATCCAGTCTCTTCTAACATGTAGTAAATCCAAAGCTTTTAGGTCTAACAATAGTGATAATATAAGCCTGCGCTACACCACCCGTTTCCTCGAAAAACTGTGTATATACCAGTTATCCAAAAATATCAGCTTCTCATTAATTTTCGTGTGCTATCACAGCTGAACGGTTAAATTTTATACCAAAAACAACAAATAATGGAACAATCATGACTAGTGCGGAGATTCTGCAAACATACATAAAAGATACATCCATATCACCCTTAATATTTTTAATCCAAAGCAATAAAATGATAGAAAATACCATACCAAACCCTGTAAACAGTTGCTGTATTATTGTTTGTATATTACATGCATCCGCCATTTTTTCAGTTGTTATCGAAATTAACATAATTGAGTTCATAGCTGTGTAAAGGATAGAAATACTAAAGCCAAAAAAAGATAATGCTACCCAAGATAAAAAGTCATGAGAAAAATTACCTATGTTTTGCAAGACTAACAAAGAAGTCAAAGTCAGTAATAGTCCAAGCCCTACACTGTTAGCTAAACCTATTTTATAAAGTGCATTTGAAAAAAATTTTGCTATGGCCCCGAAAACAAATATTAACGTAATAAGTGCACCGGTTTTCAAAATACTAAAATAAAAATACTCTTGGAACAATAATCCGAGTATTACAGGAATGCCTGCCATTCCTATCCTAGATATAATATTTACAATTCCACCTACCAGAAAATTAACGTCATTAAAAACAGAAAAATTCAAAATATTTACTCTGTTTCTTAACCTGTAAATCATAACATGCAGGATAATAAAAAATATGCCTGCTAAAATAAGGCAAATAGAGATGATATTGTTCTTTTCTTCTAAATATTCCACACCCAAAGAAATCATAACAAGTGACAGAGAAAGAGTTACAAAGCCTAAAAAATCAAATTTACCACTCACTTTAGTTTTTGTAGATACAAACGCCTTTTTATGTAAAAAGACATACCAAACAATCATAGCCAACAACAAGCATATGGGTATATTTAAATAAAAGGCATACTTCCATGAGATATAATGTGCAAACAGACTACCGATAACAGGTCCCATTGATACCCCAATCATTCCAGGGAAATTAGCAAAGCCAACAAGCGTAGCGGTTTCGTCCTTGTTACAGTTTTCCATTAATGAAATCATAGAGGTTGTGGATGCAAATGATATGGATAATCCTTGAAAAAAACGAGAAACAGAAAACATTGTAATACTATCGGATAAACCACATATTAGAGAGCTGAATAAAAAAATCATTATGGAATATAAGAAAATTAATCCGTGAGAAAACCTCTTGCTTATCCATGCAACGATCGGAATAAACATGCAAGAACCGGCTATATACCATAATATAGGCCCCAGCATTTTATTCATATTAACATTAAAATACCTGCTAATAGTAACCATTAGGGTGGATAATAAAGATGCATCCATCATCTCTAAAAATAAAAGAGAACCTGAAATAAATAGCAATAGACAACTTCTCTTGGTCATAATAAGATTAACCTAATTTAGATGTAAGTAACATTTTGAAAAACTTCAAGTCTTGTGTATAAAATAACTTTTAAGCATGAATAATCAGTAGGTATTTGCGACCATATATATTGTCGCTGTATTTATCACTATGAGTTTGAAGTTATATTCAAGCTAGAATAATAATTTAAATATTAGACGTACGATGTTAAATCAGAAAGCTGAAACTTTCTGCCTATTTTTTTTTCAAGAGCATTCTTATATACATAATATGCAAATAAGACATCATGTGTTCCAAACCCTACAGGAACAACCAATATTTTTTCTTTATCATTCTTTCTTATGCGCTTATTATTCACTATGAATGGCATTATACTTTCAATGCCTTTATCTTTAATGACACCTTTATTATAAGCATCAGTAATAGGCTGATCACCTCTTGATTTTACTGCATCCCAGCTATCAACGATTATTCTGTCCATTGAGGCAACGGTATCAACATCACAATCATATAATCCAATATTAAAAAATGTAACCCCTTCTTTTAAGTGAGCATTTTTTATCGGTGCTTCATTTATATTAAGATTAGGTACGCATCCAATAATAAGGTCTGCATTAGCAATTATGTCATCGGATAATGTACCTATCGCCCATAAATTACCGGAAATTCTTTTCTGCATTTCTCTAACAAATAAATTCTTGCTGTCTCCTCTTGAGTACACACCGATACTTACTTCCTTGTTTTCTTTAAAATACTGATTCATTGCGACAACATGAACTTTCATGTTTGGTCCTGCCCCTAAAAGAAGTACATTTTTTAGATTGTTTTTCAGGGTATAGCGACTTATAAGACTTGTAACCGCAGCCGTTCGATAAGCAGATATGGCATCTCCGCTAATGACTGTAAGAGGTTCTTTTGTTTCGCCATTAAATAAAACTATCATAGAGCTCATATAAGGTATGTTTTTGATTTTATTACTTTCATCCATACCAATAAGTTTAACTCCAAAAATGGGATTACCGCATTTCAGTATTGAGCAGGGCATAATATTTATTTGACCATTTGAAAAATCTGGATTTAATATGGTTTTATGTGGAAGAAATGCCTTGTTTCCAAGAACTTTAGAAAAGCTTTCTCTGACAACCTTTTCAGCAATGCTTATGCTTCCTCCACCACATGAAAGCACATCATTTTGACTCAAAAAAGTAATCGTTTGACCGGAACTAATCACAACAAACCCTCACATTTCAAGAAAACCATCTATTTGAATATTACAAAATTTTTAATTCCCCAGAAAAATCGCTTTTTTATGTAGAGATAGTTAGAAAAAATCAAGATGAAAGAAAACAATTACCGAATAAAAAGTATTCTTATATAAAAAGTATTTTACAGATTAAATTAAATACATGCTCTATATAAAGACTTAAAATTTATTGTAGAATAAAAATTTAGATAATATAATTTTCATTATGTAAATAAATTTATTTCTAATCTTTGTAAAAGCATTTTGTTTATAAAAACGATCGTTGGATTTAATTAATAAAGAGTTTCAGTGGATATTTAAGAATTATATACATATAAAAATATCAATTACCACTATAGTTGATTCAGTTAATATTTAGGACAGAATATTAACTAGGAATTTACATAAATATATTAAAATAGATTAGATCATAAAAACTAATCTAATCTCTTTTTCTTTCTGTTTGCCTTATATTTAAAAATAAAAAAATACACGTATAAAAATATATACGAATATTTAAATTAATTAAATCATGGTTAAAAGTTGACGACAAACTAATTCCATTCTAAAAAATTAATTTATATTTATTTAGTTTATTGTCAGCTATAAAATAAAAGCTCATCTTCGTTTATATAAAAAAAAAGGCCTTGTATCCTTGAATATTACTAAATCATGTATAAACTTCATATGGTAATAGCATGCTGTTATATACCAATATTCTTATTCATAACAGATAAGAATTTTTTTATTTTATATCTATTTACAGTCTTATGTTTTTTAAAGGAGTTATAATGAAAAAAAGATTTCCATTATCTTTTTCTTTGGCGTTATTTGCTTTTAGTGCTTCATGCTTTGCTCATCCAATGGTTCCGGTAAATGCAAAAACAAATCTTGTAGTTCAAAATAATACTTCAGGACAATTAAGTATTGATGAAGGACAGGTTCACCTGAATAATATTAAAAGTGATTTTTTGTTACCAAAATTACCTGATCAAATTGATAGGTCTTATCGTGGCGTAGCTGTTCAGGCTACTCAAGGTAATGATTACTCATTCACAATTCCTGTCGATTTCCCTAATAATTCTGTTATTTGTACAATTAGGGTTAATTATAGTGCAGATACTGATAGTGTTTTTGCACAAGCATTATCAAGCAAAATCGGAAATGGACCACAATGTAGCGCTTCTGTTGTGCGACAAGGCTCAGATAATGTTGTAGTTGTAGATTTTGAAACTACGAAATAACAGGCGTTTTATATTCGACAAAAACTTTAAACTAATTATATTCGAAATATAAGTAGTTTATAAATCAACTCATGCTTGTGCTGTCTAACGGTTTTTAACTGAAGTGGTAATATAGGCATGGGTTGTATATCCAATTTTCAATAGCGCCTACAAATTGAAGTTACCCTAAAATTCATAGTACTCAATGTGAGTCTCAATCACCTTATCATGCAGCTGTGGCCGTTTTTAAAAACAAATTGTATTTTTTGTCAGGAGTTTAATGCTGATTTTCAGATTTAGGTTGCGATATTCGATAGTGCCTCCGATTTGCAGTTGCCCTAAAACTCATACCGCTTCCCAATAGTGTGCTTTTAAGCAGGCAGACAGCGTTCATAACTCCCCCAGTTATCAGTAAACCAGTGCTTGATATGAAAACTTTCCAACTTTTTCAGCAGCCTCTTGAATGTCTTGTCTGTATGCCGACCTAAAACATACGCAATAATCTTTTCGGACAGTTTATCCAGTGCTTTTTATAATTTAACTGTAACAGGTCGAAACTAATACAAATAAATATCTGGATCAAACATTAATATAAGAATCACTCTTTGGCAACCAGCGTTTTATTAACGGTTCTATGATTTGTGGTGCCTGTTTCTGAATATGCTTGGCCACTTCATTAATGACAGGTAACAATTTCTTGTCTCGTGTAAGATCTGCTACCCTAAATTGTGTAATTCCTGTTTGTTTTGATCCCAGAACTTCACCTGGCCCACGAATTTCTAAATCTTTTTCTGCAATAATAAACCCATCAGTGGAGTTTCGAATTACCTGCAAGCGCTTTCTGCCTTGTTGCGATAAAGGGGCGCGATACATCAAAAGACAATGACTTTCTATTGATCCCCGCCCGACTCTTCCCCTTAACTGATGAAGCTGAGAAAGACCTAAACGTTCAGGGTTTTCAATAATCATTAGGCTGGCATTAGGCACGTCCACACCTACTTCAATCACTGTTGTTGCCACCAACAAATGAAGTTTACCCTCTTTAAAAGAGTCCATTACTTCATTTTTTTCCTGAGTCTTCATTCGACCATGAATCAAACCCACATTTAACTCTGATAGCATTTCTTTTAACTGATCTGCCGTGGCTTCAGCAGCCTGACACTGCAAAGTTTCGGACTCTTCTATCAACGTACATACCCAGTAAGCCTGCCTGCCTGCAATACAAGCATGCCTGACTCGATCAATCACTGCTTCACGATGGTGATCACTGAGTACAACCGTATTCACAGGTGTTCTGCCAGGCGGTAATTCATCAATGACAGAACAGTCTAAATCTGCATACACACTCATGGCTAATGTTCGGGGAATAGGCGTTGCAGTCATAATCAACTGATGGGCCAAAACATCTTTGCTTTCTACTACTTTATCACGCAGTGCCATACGCTGATGCACACCAAAACGATGTTGCTCATCAATGATAATTAAACCAAGATTATGGTACTGTACATCTTTTTGAAATACTGCGTGAGTACCAATCAATAAACTCAGCTTCCCTTCTTTAAGCTCATTCAATAATAGTTTGCGTTGTTTCGCTTTGGTTTTACCGGTTAGTAGTGCAAAGTTAATGTCGAGAGATTTTAACCATTGCTCAAAGCTTTTATAATGTTGCTCTGCGAGAATTTCAGTTGGCGCCATCAAAGATACCTGAACATTATTTTCAATGGCCTGCAATGCAGCCAAAGCAGCTACTACAGTCTTACCAGAACCTACATCACCTTGCAGCAAACGAAGCATGGGTGATGAACATTCAAGATCTCTGGCTATCTGCACAGACACGCGATGTTGCGCATCTGTTAACCGGAAAGACAGTGATGCAATTAGCTGCTTTGTAAGACGGTTTTGCTGAGGCAGTTCAGGAGCCTCCTGACGACGTACCTGATCTCTCATCTTCTGCAAGCTTAAATGGTGGGCCAGTAATTCTTCAAAACTTAATCTTTGTTTTGCCGGATGCACTCCTTCCTCTAACTGACGGGTATCTGCTTCAGGAGGCGGATTGTGTAAGTAATGAATAGATTCCGCTAGGGGCCAGAAATTAAGTTTGCGTGCAAGTGATGAAGGAATAAGATCATCCAAACCTTCAGGGTTGTCGAGATAAGTAAGCGCCTGAGCACATAACTGTCTTAAGCGATACTGCGACATTCCTTCCGTGCTTGGATACACAGGTGTTAAGCGCTCATTTTGAACAGGTGTAGCAATATCTCTTACCAGTGTATATTCAGGATGATACATTTCCAATCCTGCTGCACCGCTACGAGGCTCTCCAAAACAACGAATGATTGCGCCCTGTTGCAGTTGATTTTTTTGCATGTTGCTGAAATGATAAAAACGCAGATAAACGAAACCTGTTTCATCCTCTAAAACGCAAAGCAAACTTCTTTTTCGCCTCTGCTCAATCCTTGCTGACGTAATAACACCCTGAACCACATAGCTTTCTCCCGGTTTCAGTGCGCAAACGTATGTAATTTGTGTTCTATCCTGATAATGTGATGGCAAGTGAAACAACAAGTCCTGCAATGAAAAAACACCCATTTTTTGCAGTTTATCTTGGTGCGCCTTTCCTACACCCTTCAATGAAGTTACTGGAATTTCATGTAAGCATTTACCCATAACACTTTGTTTTAGTTTTTCCTGTTAGTTGAGCAACCCAAAATATGGCTATACGCTATTTAACTGATTACTATCGTACCAAAATCTTCTTCTAACTTCTTGTCGTGCTACTATTCTCATCGTGCTACTATTCTCATCGTGCTGCTATGTGCTAAAGCTCCTCTCAACAGCTAGCTATTACTAGTCATGTCGCCTTTAACAGCAAACCATCAAGACATGTTCATACCATCAAGACATGTTCATACCATCAAGACATGTTCATAATAGTAGCTATGAAGCAGTGTTTGATATCACTTTATTTTCCAGCCACAAAATTCCTTAGCAAAGTAAGTAACAATAAAGTCCGCACCCGCACGTTTGATGCTGACCAGCACTTCCATGGCCGCCTGCATTTCATCTATCCAACCCTTTTCTGCACAAGCTTTAATCATGGCAAATTCCCCACTGGGATGATAAGCCCCTAAAGGTAAATCCGGATGAGCTTGTTTGACACGCCACAGGATATCAAGATACGTATGCGCTGGTTTAACCATCAACATATCCGCTCCCTCAGCCACATCCAATGCGGCCTCTCTTAATGCTTCATAACCATTTGCAACATCCATTTGATAAGTACGACGATCACCAAAAGCCGGTGCACCTTCGGCTGCCTGACGAAAAGGTCCATACATGGCAGAAGCATACTTTACTGCATAGCTTAATACTGGTACATGCCCGAAACTGCTACCATCGAGCGCCTGACGAATAGCATGAACCATTCCATCCATCATACCGCTCGGTGCAAGAATATCTGCACCAGCACGCGCATGACTCTCTGCCTGCTTTTGAAGCAACTCAAGTGTCTTATCATTATCCACATCCTGACCACAGGCAGTTCTGGTAATCACCCCACAATGACCGTGATTGGTATATTCACAAAAACAAATATCTGAAATTACTAACAGATCTGGCTCTGTATCTTTAATTATTTTAATAGATTGCTGTATTATTCCATTGTCTGAATACGAATCACTACCACATGAATCCTTATGGGCGGGAATACCAAAAAGAATTACCCCTCCAATTCCCAGCGTTTGTATTTCCCTTATTTCCTGAGGTAAATCTGCCAACGTTAGCTGAAAATGACCCGGCATAGACGAAATTGGCTGTTTTTCAGACAATCCAGCCTTAATAAACAGGGGTAAAATTAAATCACGTGTTTCAACATAATTCTCTCTCACAAGTGAGCGTATAGCAAAACCCGAACGTAACCTACGAGGTCGTGCAAAAGGAAAACTGGCATGTTCCATATATTTAGTCGCTAATAGTGTGCCTAATCATTAATGGGGTGAGTATACACTTATATAGGTAAAGCTGTAGAGTACTTCAGTAATTCCATAGCAAAACTGGAAGTAACTTTGGTAATATCATTAATCCTTGCAATACTCTTATAAAAAGCATCAAAGTGTTTCATATCTGCCACTTGTATTTTCATCATATAATCGTAATCACCTGCCATGCGAAATAGCTCCATCACTTCATCAAATGCCGAAACTTTATCAACAAACTGCTGGTACCAACACTCGGAATGATTCTTAGTTTTTATCTGTACAAAGGCAGTGAATGATAACCCCACTTTCGCCGGATCAAGCAATGCCACCACGCCCTTTAAAATACCGGTGTGTTTTAGTCTTTTTAATCTTTTCCAACAGGGTGTTGTGCTTAAGTTTACAGCTTCAGCCAATTGTGCCAACGTTAATGAGCCGTCATTTTGTAACAACCTGAGCAATTCTATATCTGTTCGGTCGAGGTCGGTTACGTTAACATCAGACATATGCATACTTTCGTTATAATCAAGAGCATAAATTATAGGTAAAAGTGATAATATATGAAATAAATTATCTAAAAAAATAATATTAAGAGAATTTTTTTCTATAAATAACGAAAAACACAAATAAATTAACCATATTTTTCTCTTTATGTACTGATACAATCTATTAAAGATTACCTAGTAGCGATACGGACTTGCATATATGTCATTTCCTGTATAGCCCAAATCCCAAAAAGGTAATAACAATGCCGGCACGAAAATTCCTCTCCAGCACGGAAAGGAACAATCATAGCTATATGCAGGTTTAATAAAACCTGTTTAGTTTATAGGCTATGTTAACTCTTTAAATATTTAGTATTTATATAATGAAACAACAATTAATTCGTTCTTTTGCCATTTGCTTTGTAGCGTCTCTCTTAGTGAGCTACCAGTTTATGATTCAAATAACACCAGGGCTTATGGTGCACGAGATTGCACAAAGCATGCACATCTCATTTACACAAGTTGGATTTCTTTCCAGTGCCATGTTTTATTCTTACCTCGTACTTCAGGGACCCTCTGGTGCTATTGCGCAGCTTATAGGGTCAAGGCTTTCCCTGATTATTGCGGCTATCGGCATATCTTTATCATGCCTGTTATTTGCCTATGGTAATAATTATTATCTTGCCGTTGCAGGCCGACTTTTAGCCGGAGTCTTTGCAGCTCCCTGCGTGGTGAGTTGCCTTCTGTTAGGCAGTCGCTGGTTACCTTTACGTTGGTTTGCATCATTGTGTGGGGTTGTGGAAATGATGGGCATGCTAGGAGCTGCTGCAGGACCGGTAATTGTTTCCATCAGTTTGGAGTATATGAGTTGGCAACAAACATTTTTAATCATCTCTTTTATTGGCCTTATTTTAGTTTTAATCGTTTTAATTTTTGTAAAAAACAGACCCTATAAACCTATAGCCAATACGGAAGAAAAGCTGTGCCCGCACAAAGCCCACGCAGTTAAAACAAGTGCTTTTAAAGGATTAACGTTGCTAATAAAAACAAAAGGATTTATTTCTTCCTGTCTGTTTGGCTTTTTCTCCTTCGCCATATTAAATAGCTTTGGTGGCCTGTGGCTAACCCCGTTTATTAAATCAATATATCCTTTATCCTCTCATTCCGCCGGTGCTTTCACTACTTTTATTTTTGTCGGCGCAGCCACTGGTATTATGTTATTCAGTTTTTTTACGGAGTATATTTCCACCAAAATACTCATGTTCTCTGGAGCTTTATGTTGTCTTGTCACCCTTGCCATAATGCTTTTTATTCCTCTGCCTTCAGCTTTGATGAGAGTGTTAACCTTTGTACTAGGTATTGCTTCTGGTGTGTACGTCATTCCTTTTGCACTGGTTAAACAAAAGGTACCGGAAAACCTAACAGGCATGGCATTAGGTATAACCAACGGTATCATTATTGGTTCAGGGCTGATTTTTCAACCGCTTATAGGGTATCTGCTCAGCATTAATATTCGGCACCATTACTTAACGGTGTTCAATTATCAACTGGCATTTTTACCGTTGATCACAGGGTTGATTATTTCGCTTTTACTCACACTAAAAGTGAAAGATTTAAGAAGTATAAGAACAGATAGATATGAAAAGTTAAAATCAGAAAAAAAAGCCTCCGCATAGTCATGCTAAGGATGCCTCTTATACCAAATTCTGTTTCTTACTGCTGTTATGAACATGCTTTTATGGCTTGCGGTCAAAGGCGAAGGAACGAGTAACAGTCAGCTATTGCGTGGGCTTTAACACATAACAGCAAGATAAGAAAAGTGATGTAATAAGAAGTTAGAAGCAGGTGTTTATATTATTTTGTAATGTAGCTTCACTGACCAAACAAGGCTCAATGATGAGATCACAGAAACGTCTCAAAAAGCAACTAAACGCTAAAATTTGTAGTATTTCTTGGCGCATAATCAAATACATCTGAATGCATCACACTTTCTGAGAAACCTGAAGCAACCAGAGCATCAACCGTGTTGTACACCATAGCTGGTGATCCGCCTATAAAAAAATGTGCATCTGAAAAAAGGTGCTTATCCTGAAGAACTGCCTCATACAAAAGCCCAAAACGACCTTCCCAGTTATCATCTTCATGCGCCTCACTAACAATGGGGTGATACTCAATCAAATTTTCTTTTGCCCAACAATAAGGCAAATTCGGCATATAAAACCCCTGTGACTGACGTACACCCCAGTAGAGATATTGGGGCTTTGTAAATGAAATTTCCCGAGTAAACTCAATATAACTTTTCATTTGAGAAAAACCGGTAGTCGCTGCAATAAAAACCAGAGGGGTATCAGGCAGTGATTCTTGATTGATAAAGCAGTTACCCAAGGGAAGAGTCACAGTAATTTTTTTTTCTTGTTTTAAAAAATTAATAACACGTACTGCTATATTACTATTTTGATTACTTTGAATATGAAGCTCTATAGATTCTGAAGCTGGTATAGGTGAAGATGCTATCGAATATGCACTGTCTTCCCCCTCTTCACAATGCAACATTAAATATTGGCCTGCAAAAAAAGTTAGGCACTTCTTATTTTCTTCCTGTAATATCACCTGATAAACATCACCTGCAAGTTTTTTTACAGATAAAATATTCATCAAACAACGATACGGATCTAAAGTCTGAACCATAACCACTCCATTAGCAGATCAGCTAGCCTTGTTTTTTGTAGTTTTTTACCAAGAACTATTGATGGTAAATTACACTGTCCAGTCTTCACCTCACGGAAAATCACAATTAAACTGGATAATTATTATTAAAATTTCAGGTTAAAATATAACAATAAACAAATCATGTGCAAATCCATCAGGGATACATCAAAACCTCTGTCATTTCCCGCCACCAAAAAGCCTGACCTTTATTAGTATCAAGCTCATTAATAGCTACCAGATTTATCCGGGCGGAGATTAAAACAGATTACTGAAAAACAAAACAATACCATCCCAAAAACGCTTGAAGAAGCTGCCTTTTTCAATTGTTTCCCTTGCAATAACCGATTCAGTTTTTAATACTTTTCCGTCTAATACTACCTGAACTTCACCCACTTTCTCGCCTTTGAGCACAGGTGCGTTCAATGTTTTATTAATAGTCGTTTTAGTTTCAATTTTTGAAGAACTACCTTTTGGTACGGTAACCCATACATCGGAGTCTGTGCCCACAGGCAACTCATCAGACGCGCCTTTCCAGACACGTACAGTTTTTAGCACACCAGAACTAACGGCCTTTACATCACTGAAAAAACGATAACCATATGTCAGCAATTTTTGCGCATCAACGTCACGCCCGTTAGAAGTTGGTGAATTAAGCACTACAGCTATTAATCGACGACCATCTCGCATAGAAGAGGCTGCCAAGCAATAACCTGCCATTTGAGTATGACCGGTCTTTAAACCATCCACGTTAGGATTGGTCCACAACAATGCTACACGGTTTGGCTGTGGTGCCAATAATTTCCCTGTACGTTTATCCACGCCATGTTGATACTCTTTCTGTTTATATATTGAATAATATTGTGGATGATCACGAATAATATGACTCGATATTAATGCAATATCGTAAGCAGAACTATAATGATCTTTGTTAGGCAGACCATTTACATCTTCAAAATGGGTGTTTTTCAACCCCATTTTTTCTGCTGTGCCATTCATAAGTTGGACAAATCCGCCTTCACTTCCGGCTATGTATTCAGCCAAGGCAACTGCAGCATCATTACCTGATACCACAATAAGACCTTTCATTAAATTAGCAACACTAACTCGCTGACCTACTTCCAAAAACATGGTGGAGCCACCAGTTTGCCATGCTTTTTTGCTGATAGATGCCATATCAGTTAATTTGATTCTTCCATTTTCCAGCATGTTTTCCACAATATATGCTGTCATCAGCTTGGTCAGACTTGCCGGTGGCAAGCGTTTATTCATATTCTTTTCTGCTAAAACCTGTCCGCTATTATAATCAAGCAACACATACGAGCTGACATTAAGCTCTGGTGGAGAGGGAACAATGAGAATAGATGTTGCATCACCGCTGTCAAAATGTGATCCATCCGGTACAGGCATTTGTGTTTTTTCAGCAAAGGTAGTACCAGGTAAAAAACCTGCCAGACTCAGTACAGCTACCGAAACCAATGAGAAAGTAATGTTTTTCAATAATCGCATTGAAAGAGCTCTTACAAATTAATAATAAACATACCGGTCAACTGAATTGACCATCGAAGATTTCCGAAGCAACAAAAAAGCTGAGACCTCGGGCAGTCTTACCAAAAACAGACCGCTATCTCACCATAAGACTACAATATTCACAAATATTACCACTATTTGTTTAATGACGAGTCATTATTTCTGAAATATTTTATCAATTCATCCAAAATTGTCAGTATATTATATACTGACAAAAATTCTGTACATCGAAACGGAATAAGCTATAAAATAACTTATGATTAAGACTTGGTTAAATTAACTATGCAACTACCAACTTCCAAAATTATACACAGTTTTCTCTTTGTTTTATCTATATGTTTACTTAGTGCTGCACTGTTATTTGAGTATATGAAAGACTTAACACCCTGCCCACTGTGTATTTCCCAACGTATAGTTATTTGCATCATTGGCTTATTGTCATTATTTGTAATAGTCAGAAAACTGAGAGCCTCAACACTCCGTTTTTTTGGCCTACTTGTTTTTCTGTTCAGTGTAATTGGTATAGCACTGGCATCTCGCCAGCTTTACTTGGAGCAACTTCCACTTTCAGACCACACCGTTTGCATGCCGGGATTTAGCTACTTATTACAAGTATTGCCCTTGCAAGGTATTTTACACTCATTGTTTTTCGGAGGCTCGGAATGTGGTGCTGTAAAATGGGAATTTTTGGGTCTGAGCATGGCTGGTTGGCTACTGATTGTCTTTATTATAACTTTGATAACCGGCTTGTTGGAAATGATACGCAAACCTGATTCTTACCTGCTTTGATATTCAGATTGACGGTAATGACTCTAACTGGCATATATTGAGCTAACTCCGTATAAATGGAAAACTTTATACGGTAAGGAAGATTGACATGGCAGTCATTGAAGTTAAATGGCTGCGCTGCAAAAAATTAATAATCAGCCAGACTGCCCCTCCAAAATAAACGTAGAGTAACTATGTCTGACTTTAAATGGTGTCAGTAGCACAAAAAAACCTCCGTTATAACGTAAAGTTTGCTTGATATACAGTAATGTCATCACGGCAAAGAACCTGATGTTTTTCAAGCGCGGTGATAAATTTATCAATACTTGCTGTATCGACGATCATTAGTATCGGGATTAAATAACCTTTAGGATTTTCAGGTGATTTGCCAATTCTAATCATTACCATCACTGCTGCCTCAGTAGCGGCACACACACAGGCAAGTTTAAAAAGCTGCTTTTTTCCATTAGGGAGAACACCAATACTTTTTAGAATATAAGTACCATACTGACCTTCAAATTTCGGGAGTTTTTTACTCTGAAGATTTATACCATCTTCAGACATAACTTCATTATTTTCCATTTTCGTCAGCAGGTGCTTTAACTTCATTAGTCGCGAGTCAAAACCGGTAGGCGCAGTATCAACAGTAACTCTTTTAGCAATATCAATAAAATGGCGCATGTCCACAGCACTTAAAGACTGAAGACCATTAATAGCAACTCCTTCCATTGATTTAGGGTCAATGGGACCTTCACTCGTGCGAAGCTTAGGCAGCACTATATCATTAAATCCTTTTTCAATAAAAGCATCAGGAACAAGGGCAGTAGCGATCCCGACAAGAAGACCTCCAGCCCACCCCAGCATATTATCAACATTTTCCTTATGTACACCTTTCAGGTGGCGGTAAGCAAAACCGGCGTCAAAGACTGCCGACTTAAATATGCTCTCAACTTCATTCATTAAGGCAACCCCTTTAGCAGAAGCGCCGCCACTTGTCATAACCTTAACACCAATCGCACTGTCTGTTGGTGTTAACGTTACTAATGCCGGTGCACCATTGGTTGGCGCTTTAATTAAGCGAATCATGGACTCTTGTTCAGTTGCCGGTTTCTTCGTCACGATATCAACCTGGCGTTGATCAAGTTTACGCTTCCTTGGATTTACATTCGCTTCAGCGATGGATTTTGGAGTAGTTGGAGTATCAGAAGAAGTAGTTACTCCCGATCCTTGATAATGCACAGCGTTCTTCACAACATTACCTAAAAATTCTAACATTTGGGTCACCCTTAGTTGATGATTCTATTTATTTGGTAACCCTTAGACCTTCAACGCTCATTAATCATCACAAACAACTCGGTTAGATCTACGGCTCCATTGCAAAAATTATTCAAGGCAAGCGTTTTCCATCACTCTTTATCTCAGAAAACGAGCGGGCTTTGTATCAAACGCAGTTCGCCTGCAATACCTTGTCCGTAACACTATAAGTCCATCTGTCCTTTTCTGAGCATACGCATGAGTGCACGGTAGCTGATACCGTACTTACAGTACCAGCGTACCACCAAAAGAATGATATTCCCCAACCCAAAAAGTGACGCCATTTAAAGTCAGACTTAGTTACTCCACGTTTATTTTTTGGAGGCAGTCGAGCTGATTATCAATTTTTTGTAACAAAATTGTTTTAACTGGTGACATGATTGTAAATGAGTCAAAACTAATATCTTATTTCTTTCTCTAAGTGCGAAACGACACAAAAGAAAGATATTGATATTTAAATGGAGGCTCAAGTTATGGATAAAATTCAAAACAATCATTCCACATCTAAACATTCTCAAGGGGATAATGCACCTATGGAAACGAATGCAGCCTCCAGAGTCAGCAGAAAACGCGCTCGGTCTTCATTACAGCATTCAACGTCCAATTCATCGCTAAATACACAAAGCAAAGACCCTATCAACAAAAGAAACGTGCGCAAAGTATCACCAGACACCGGCGGCAGAGGAGAAGCTGGTAGCTCATCCTCCCAAATAAATAACCGCTCTTTTTTTGAGTTTGTTAACCTGGTAGAGCAGGGAATGGATAATTTCAACCTGCCACCAACAGTAGATGTCTTCAGCAACATGATAAGTGATCTTAAGATTGAGAAGAAAAATGCACCCGAATTACCAGCAAAACTATGCTATCAAACCCGAGCCACGGTACTGTCTGATAGACGCTCAGAAACAACACTGGAACTTCTGAGTCAATGCAAGCTATTAGATAATGAAGCATATAAAAAATTCAACGAAAAAGATTGCAATTACCTGAATTCCCTCGGACAGGGCATTCAGTATTTAAACCATCAGGGCCTGCTTACAGAAGAGTGTGTCGAATCAATTTCAGCACATGCCTACCCACTTGAAATGGCTCAGGGGTTAGCTACTCTATTCCGGTGCAACCTTGAAGAGTACGCCGGCGATTTACTAGAAAGCTCACATCCTCATATTTTAGGAGTTACGCTTCAGGTGATTCAGCAAGCCCACCTTCTCACAGAGATTGAACCTTTCCTTGATCTTATTATTAAGAGCGATCAGCCGAATGCATGTCTCTATCTTTTCTTAATCCTGGGCAACAATGAAGACATTAAACACCTGTTACTCAGTGAAGGGTTACTTAAACAGGTGATGCACTGTGGCCATCTTTCTACACTAACGACAGGTATGCGATTGCTTGCCATTGATAATGTGGTAACAAAAAATGTTATTACGCTTTTCTTAGAACAACCCAACGATGATGCGTGCGCAGATCTAGGAAAAGCCTTAATTTTCTTAGGTAAAACGCAAAGGTTAACACCAACTGTCACCCAATTGATATATAATCGACCCGTAGAACAGCAAAAAGACATGGCAGTGCTGCTAGCGTATATGCAGCAGAAAGAGCTGTTAACCCATGACATTATCTGCAATCTTTCAGAGCATCAACAGCCGAAAAACATGGGTGATGGCCTAGTATTCCTTTCACAGGTTGGCTTAATGCATAAGCCTTATATCACTTATCTTCAAGAGTCAGAATTTCCTAATAAAACTGCAGATGGTTTAGTAAGGCTCGCAAAGCGCGGACTCCTTCACAACGAAGATTATGTTCAATTTTTGTGTAAAACCTCAGAATTACCACGGATGCTGAGCGGTTTTGATTGTTTGGATATGAATAACTCACAAGTAACAGAATACCTTGATATCGTTCTTCATGCTAAAAAGCCAAACGAAACCATCATGGGCATACTGGAGTTAACCCTAAACAATATTCTCAGACCAAAAGGTGCACAGAGGTTAGCAGATCATCTAAGCCCACAAGCACTTGCGCAAGCGTTTATTTTTCTGAAAGAAAAAAAGCCTGGTAATTTACTTCTGAAAAAACCATGGCCTGATTATATGCAAGAGAGTCTTTTTCCATTAGAAGTAGCGAAAACAATATGGGAGCTCTCAGAAAAAGGTGTACTAACAGAAGCAAACCTTGAGCATTTCCTCTCTCAAAAAAACAACAAACCCTTTAATTCAGAGCAGGAATTTATTGCTTTAATGGGAACGATTGTATTGCTTTGCAAAGAGATGATCCAAACCAACAACCTTGAGAATGAAGTCGCTGCCGCCAAACAAAAATATGGGATACCTGTGGGCAGAACAAGTAAAGACTCCTTATCCTCCTATGAGATAACACTCTTTACTGTTTTGATGCATCTGCATCACAATAAGATGTTCAACCCAAAGGAGATAAAAGATAAAGAGGTTTTTAGCCAGCTTCTGCAAATAGAAGAATCAACCTTACAGGATGTGAGCGGTATCTTTTGTCTACTCTCCAAATATAAGATTTTAACCTATGAGTTCGTTGGACTGGTATTAAATCACGTACAAACAAAACACGCAGCTAGCTTGCTATTACAAAAGATAAATACGGCTGCAGCACAACATCTTCAAGGCGGTGTCGAAGCTAGTCAATTCATCAGCCAGATTGTAAAGAATTTTACAGTATCTGAGTTCGACGTAAAAAATCTTTAAAAAGCTTAGACTTCCATGCATAGTATGGCTTCTGAAAATAATACAAAAAATGGAAGTCTCTATGCTTACTCGTATTTTTTGGGAGGCGATGATTTTTTCCAGACCTTTGAGTCAGAATTTCACCAGTTTTTACTGGAGCCTGAATTGAAAAAACGCATTATCTGCGGCCAGTTAACCTTGAGTGAAGTAATGACTATTGTTATTTCGTTTCATAGTTTTGGCTATTGTTGCTTTAAGCATTTTTATCTTCAGTCAATTTAACGCTATCATCAGGACAAGTTTTATACTTGGTGAGCTATAATCGCTTTATTGAACTGATGCCGATGACATTGAATGCTTTGTGTGTTTTCATGAAAAATTGTTATGGTAAAGCCACCGTTATCTCATATATTGATTCAACGGGCTTGTCGGTATGCCCGCTTTACCGTATAAAGCGTCACCAGACATTTGCAAACAACGCCGGATGGGATAAGTCTTCTACCGGCTAGTTTTTTGAAGGTAGTCTGACTGATTATCAATTTTTTGCAACGGAGCCATTTTGAGTCATCTGCACGTCTGACTCATTACCAACGTTTGTATATGCTTAATCCGCTTGACAATTCTAATATCTAATCTGTTTGCTCAAAACCGGTGACTCTGACATTAATCTGTAGAGAAGAGCAGTAATATATGTTATTTTTCGCACTTATGTTTGCAGGAGCTATTTTGGGTACTGATCTTTATTTATCTGTCTTATTTGTAATAACATTGATAAAGTAATGACCTATGGTTTTTTATCATTATTGTCGTGCTGCAGCCTTTCATCGTGCCTTTTTTGTTACGTTGTAATACCTGCCACAGACATTTGTTAGCTAACTACCGAAAAGGTGACTATAGCAAGCAATGTTACCTCATCATAAATCGTGTATTTCTTAAAAGAGAATTTATCTGTCACAATTGCAACGCATTATTATGCACTGTCTGAGCATGCGCTTAAAAAATATCAGCGTAAGTTTCAGTACAATCATTAATTATTAGAAGGCTTAAAATAAATTGGAGACAACGAATGCAAACACCGAACACAATGTCACTCAAAACATTATTTGTACAATCATGGCATCAGGTGAAAGGTAGTAAATCTGACTTATGGTATGCGTGGCTTTTTATTATTGTTATTTCTTGTGCTGTCTTTGTTGCAGAGCTGATGGTACAAAATTATATTTTGACACTAAAGCCGACTGAATGGGTTGCAATACAGTTTCTGCAGTTAGTTACAATGATTATCACCTATTTTTTTACGGCAAGCTTATTGGTTGGCGTGGTCGTTTATAGTTTAAAACGCATGCGAAGAGAAGTTTGTGAACCAAAGGAGATTTTTAAACATAAAGCGTTAAAGTGGGGGTGTTTTCAGGTGTTGCTCATTCAGAGCGCCATTGACACATTAATTCAAATTATTATTTTATCGCTACCCGTTGCTAACCACTTACTGGTGGTTGGTGCAGTCGGTGCGGTTATTCATCTTTTACTGATCGTTAACCTGATGGTTTGGGTGGATCAAAAAGTATCGCCTTGGCAAGCAACAGTAAAATCTGCTCAGCTTATCATCAGACACTTTTTTAAAAGCATTTTGTTGTTTATTGTGGTTATGTTGATCAATATGCTTTGTGTGTTTACGTTGTGTATCGGCTTGATTTGGGTGCTTCCGTTCAGTTATTTTTTAATTACAGGGTTTTATCTTCAGATATCTGGGCAGCAAATAGCAGCAGTGCAGTAATTATTTCTTCATAATGATCTTCGTTTTTTATAAAAAATAAAAGGAACTTGGATTTAAGAAAGTTGTACTATGGGTGAATGCACTATCGTAAGTATGATAGTAGCCATGGCAGGGTACACCATGACACTAAGCTATATCAGGATGCCTGCGCTCCCGGGAGATTAAAGACTGCTGATGGATACCGAGCGCTTTTCGCGGATAGAGATGTCGGCTGCGAGGCTGATTTTGAGTGATTCTATGGCGTCGGCAAAAGTTGAGAGAACCCCCTCGTGATTACTCTGACCCAAAGCTTTGTAGAAAGCGAGATTCTCGGTAATGAGCGGATTATCAACAGAATTACAGATTTCTTTATTAGTGGAAGAATGCTGAACTTCCAGATCCATGCAGTGATTGTGGAAGCGGAAGGTCTTATCTCGTGAGGCCATTTCCAGATAAATACCCAGAGAGCCACCACCGTGGTCATGGGTAAAGCACGATGTCTGGCAGGTGCCGATAGCACCACTTTCGAGCTGAAAATTCATGACGATGGCATCGTCCACATTAAAGTCTTCTACATTGTTAATGAAACCGGACGTTGAGTAGGCCTGAACTTCTTTGAATTCACCGCTGATGTAGCGAATGGAGTCAAGAAGGTGAGTTGCCTGTTCAGTGAGCTGACCGCCAGACATCTCACGTCTGCGCCACCAGTAGGGTGGTGGGAGTTCGTCACTCCAGGCGGCATTGAAGAGAATAGCTGGGGATTCAGCAAAGAATTCTTTAGCGCGAATTATATTTGGTCTGTAGCGATTCATGTATCCTACACTGATAATATTACCCGCTCTCTGAAATTGATCGTTCATTTTGTTGGCAAGTTCAAGACTCAGGGCAATGGGCTTTTCAATAAAGAGGCCTTTGACGTACTCGGAGCAGACAAGTTCGATATCGCCATGAAGGTGAGGAGGAAGGCAGATATAAACGGCATCCAGTTTTTCCTTCTGAAGCATTTCCAGATAATTTTCAAACGGGTAGTAATTGATGGCCTGACCAGCAATAATTTGTCTAGCGGTGGCTCCGTTTCTACTGCATATTGCCCCAATTTCAACATTGGGGACGTGAGCGAGAGCAGCTATGTGCTGCTGGGCAAAACCTGAACCGATGAAAGCGACTCTTTTGGTCATGAAAAACTCCTGATCTGAAAACTACTAAAATTGTTTGTTCTGATATATGCCGAGCATGGGCTCGGCATATTATTCTTTTGAGAATGCCAAGTTGAAGCTTGACGATCCCATTTATACTTAGTTCGTAAACAAGTATAAATCTTGCTAACAACTAATGACTAATTCTCAACAGTATATTCACAGGGTTCGTTAAATTCGTACACCTGTGCATTATCTCCGACCAATTTATAACCGCGGATTTTGAGATATTCAGGAACAGAGCTTGTTTCTGAACGTTCTTCTTCGCTAAGTTTTACGAGTTCAAAACCCTCGTTACTAAAAGAAACTTTAACAGTAACTTTTGCACCTTTGCAGGCCGAGAGTGAACGGTACGCCAAGGATTAGTTCCTGCTCAGCATTATTAAAATGAAGAAAAAACATAAGGATGGTAATACTCAAGCAAACATTTTTATTCGTGACAAACCCATAGCCATTTTAGAAAAGGATTCCAAACTAGTGGTGCTAAGTCTAAGTGCTAAGTGCTAAAAAACACTCAAATTTACACCTGTAGCAGTCTATCCTTATACGTCTACTTGAAAGGCTTTACCATGGCTCCATTGAAAAAATCAATAAACTGATAACGCCTTGATTTCAGTTTCTCTTTTGAATTGAAACCATTTCTCTTAAGATAACACTTGATCAGAATAGAAAACCAGATTTCTACCTGATTCTGCCAAAAGGCATGCTCTAATGTGTAGCGCAATACACGTCTTATGCAATGTATTACTTAAGTAACCTGAGTTAGGCGTAAGAAATCCGTGTATATCTTATTTTATAAGAGCTTTACTGGCTAAAGAACTAACTTTTTTTGAAAAATAAAAGCCTTTTATTTTGTGAGTTGCTAAAAAAGCGTAAAAATCACATATAACCATTGAAACAAAATGTCTCTTGCATTGCACTCAGGTTAGTTAAATACTGCACTATTCAAACGTAAATAAATGATGTTTTTTCTTTCCCATCTTTACCATAAAAAACTTTCCGTGTAGGGCTTGATCTTTTGAAAAACATTTAAGCAAGTGCATATTATCTGCCATGGACTTTGCTTTGCCATTAATGAATAAGGCTTGTCGTCCCAGTGCGTCTTTGATTTGTTTTCCTGACGTTGCCAGACCATGCTCAGTAAACAATTGAGTCATGGATTTATCAGTTAATTCGTCTATAGACAAACCAGAGGACGGGAGACCATCCAAGCTTAACTGATTTAAATCATGCTCAGACAGTTTTGCTACATTGCCTGAAAACAAGACATCGGTAATTCGCTGTGCGGAAAGTAAACCTTGCTCTCCATGAACAAGGCGTGTAACTTCTTCTGCCAGAATACGTTGTGCTGAGCGTTGACCTTTGGCATGCTCATCTTCTTGTTCTATGGTTTGAATTTGCTCTTCACTAAGGAATGTAAAATAACGTAGAAACCGGTAAACGTCTGTGTCTGCTGTATTGATCCAGAACTGATAGAATGCATATTGAGACGTTTTTCTTTCATCAAGCCATATTGTGCCACTTTCTGTTTTACCAAATTTTGAGCCATCAGATTTGGTAACCAAAGGAAGCGTAATGCCAAAAACCTGACCATTATGTTGACGACGGGTGAGTTCTGTTCCGCAAGTAATGTTACCCCACTGATCACTACCACCGATTTGAATAGTACATTGATGGCGTTTGTATAGTTCAGCAAAATCATTTCCCTGTAAAAGCATATAGCTAAACTCTGTAAATGAAATACCGGCGTCATCTCGCATAAGCCGTTGCTTGACAGATTCTTTGGAAATCATTTGATTAACAGAAAAATATTTTCCTACATCGCGCAGAAACGTTAGTACATTCTGATCCTTCATCCAGTCGATATTGTTTACTACCAGAGCACCTGTATTCGGGTCGTCAAAATCAAGAAACTGACTAACTTGCTGCTTTATTTTGTTTGTCCAGCTGTCGACAATATCAGGGGTGTTCAAGCCACGTTCTGTTACTTTAAAACTTGGATCGCCAATTAAACCTGTTGCACCACCGACCAAAGCTACAGGCCGATGCCCAGCTTGCTGAAAGCGCTTTAATGTCAGCAGAGGAACTAGGCTTCCGATATGCAGGCTGTCAGCCGTTGGGTCAAAACCACAATAAACTGTGCGCAAACCATTGCAGAGATGCTCTGCCAGAGCATTATCAGCAGTGATCTGGTTAAGCAAGCCTCGGTTGCTTAAATCTTCAAGAAGTGGGTTAATGACCTCAAGCATAATTGATTACCAATAACTAGTGTCTGGACAGCAAAATAGAAAAAGTGAAGATACCTTAATTTTTCGAAAAAACAAGTCTTTATTTTAAAGTGTTGTAATACCAAAACCTGCTTCTAACTTCTTATTGCACTACTTTTCCGATCTTGCTGTTATGCATTGAAGCTCCTTGCAATAGCTGCCTATTACTCGTCATTTCAACTTGAACAGTAAGCCATAAAAGCATGCTCATAACAGTAGTTATAATCAGGATTTTATATAATTTCTAATCATTGTTTTCACGACCGTGACAATAACACAACCACCATCTTTTGTTAAGCTGAGGATAAGCGTTTATATGGTAATCGCATTTCGGTAACAGCATGAAAGCTTTTGTTTCTGTAAACATTTTTATGACAGTGGAGCTGAGTATAGCAGGTGTTGAACATGTGCTGGTCAGTCCTCACTGCCGCTGATTTGTTTAGGATTTATGATATATCTCACTACCTGCATTTTGAAATTCTTCAGCTTTTTCCTGCATGCCTCTCTTCAGTGCTTCCGATTCATTTAAACCCTTATTTTTGGCGTATTCGCGTACATCCTGGCTAATTTTCATTGAGCAGAATTTAGGGCCACACATGGAGCAAAAATGGGCTACTTTGGCAGCTTCTTTTGGTAAGGTTTGATCATGATATTCACGCGCCCGTTCAGGGTCAAGTGACAGATTAAACTGATCTTCCCAGCGAAACTCAAACCGTGCTTTTGATAACGCATCATCCCGCAACTGAGCACCCGGATGCCCTTTGGCAATATCTGCTGCATGTGCCGCTATTTTATAAGCTATCAGACCTTCTTTAACATCGTTTTTATCGGGCAACCCAAGATGTTCTTTTGGTGTGACATAACATAACATTGCTGTGCCAAACCAGCCTATCATTGCTGCTCCAATACCTGAGGTGATATGGTCATAAGCCGGTGCAATATCTGTTACTAAAGGACCTAATGTGTAAAATGGTGCCTCACCACACACCTCAATTTGTTTATCAACATTATCTTTAATCAGGTGCATTGGCACGTGACCTGGCCCTTCTATAAAGGTTTGTACATCATGTTTCCATGCGATTTTAGTTAGCTCTCCTAATGTTTCAAGTTCAGCAAATTGGGCTTCATCATTTGCATCAGCAATAGAGCCGGGGCGGAATCCGTCACCCAGTGAAAAGCAAACGTCATAGGCTTTCATGATTTCACAAATGTCTTCAAAGTGAGTGTACAGAAAGCTTTCTTTATGGTGGGCAAGACACCATTTAGCCATTATAGAACCACCACGAGAAACAATACCCGTAACTCGTTTTGCCGTTAAGTGAATGTGTTGCAGCCGCACACCTGCATGAATAGTAAAGTAATCTACACCTTGTTCAGCCTGTTCTATTAAGGTGTCACGAAAAATGTCCCATGTAAGATCTTCTGCTACACCATTTACTTTTTCCAGTGCCTGATAGATAGGAACAGTTCCGATGGGTACAGGTGAGTTACGAATAATCCACTCACGGGTTTGGTGGATATATTTTCCCGTGGAAAGATCCATTACATTATCAGCACCCCAGCGGGTTGCCCAAGTCATTTTTTCTACTTCTTCTTCAATGGAAGATGAGACAGCAGAGTTTCCGATATTAGCATTAACCTTCACCAGAAAATTACGCCCTATAATCATCGGTTCTGATTCAGGGTGGTTAATATTGCATGGGATAACCGCTCTGCCACGAGCAACTTCACTACGAACAAACTCCGGCGTGATTTCTTGTGGAATAGCAGCACCAAAACTTCTGCCCTGATGTTGTGATTTTAGCGCTCCTTGCTCTCGAGCTTGTTGAAGCTTCATGTTTTCACGAATCGCAACAAACTCCATTTCCGGGGTAATGATGCCTTGTTTTGCGTAATGCATTTGCGATACATTTTTGTTGACTTTTGCTCGCCGAGGTTTTGGCGGGTTGGCAAACTGCAAAGGTGCTAATCTCGGGTCATTAAGATCACGCTGAGTGTGCCGGGAAGTAAACGACTCAAGCTGCTCAGTATCCTCGCGCTCTTTTACCCATGATGTGCGTTTACGTTCAAGTCCTTTACGAATATCAATTTCACATTTTGGTTCTGTGTAGGGGCCGGATGTGTCGTAAACAGTGACAGGTGAGTTGATTTTTTTGCCAAATTCTACAGGGGTATCAGATAAAGTAATCTCCCGCATAGGAACTCGTATATCTGGACGGGAGCCTTGGATGTAAACTTTATTTGAACTAGGAAATGGCTGAATACTTGCTGTATCAGCCACAGCTACCTCGCTAAGAAATTCAATATTGTCTTTGCTCATAAAATGCTACTTTTTGTCACCAGAAACTTACATCGATAATTGCATATTAAAGATGCTGATTTTAATAAGATTAAACATGCGACCTGCTCTGTTTGATGAGGTATGATGTCAAATATTATAGGTTGATGTAAAGCACTGTAACAGTTTTTGCATGTAATTCAGTTTAAATTAAATAATATGTAGTATATGTTTTTTGTGTAACTACTCTAAAAAGTATATATTTGCAGTTCAGCTTATTGATATTTGAGTATAATCATTAACATTTACCCCTCAGGGAATGAGAATGTGTGGTCAACAAAGACCTTTAATAAAGTGTTACCACTGATTATTAAGTTTAGGAATTATAATCATATGTTACGTTCAGCTTTTTTCCGAATATTATTTTTTTTCGCACTGGCGAATTATTGTTGTTTTATTCAGATCGCTACAGCATCATCTGAATCTGTTGTTGTAAAAAAAAATAGAAAAACACCTGACAACACTATGAGTTTGTCTGAAGCTTACCAGCTTGCTCAAAAAAATGATGCTGCACTTGCTAGCGCCAGAGCCATCTATAAATCCAGATCAGAAGCAATACCTGAGGCGAGGGCTGCACTTTTACCACAGATTAGCGCTGTTGCAAATACAGCATACAACAGCAATAATGCAGTTAAAGCACCTGTAATTTATGGAAATAAAAAAACTCACTGGAATACACATGGCTGGTCAGCCACACTTTCTCAGTCGATATTTGACTTATCTAAATGGTTTGATGTTAGTGTTGCCTCGACAGAAGATAGTGTTGCCAAACTATCATTAGCTATCCAGGAACAACAGTTAATTTATGATGTGGCAGAAAAGTATTTTGCTGTACTTAAGGCACACAGCGATGAAGCGGCAGCAAAAGCAAACCTAAGAGCTGTTCAGAAACAATTAAATCAAACTGAAGAACGATTCAAAGTAGGCATGGTAGCTAATACTGATGTGCAGGAAGCGAAAGCCTCTTATGATACAGCAAAAGTTAGTGTAATTCAGGCCAGCAACGCTATCACAGTAGCTGAGGAAAACTTATCTCTTCTGACCAATGAGCCAGACCGAAAAGTCTATCGTCTTAACCAACTGATGCCGGTTAAAGGGCCTGCACCCTTAGTGGTTACATCTTGGGAAACCCAAGCTATGCAACACAATCTCAATGTTAGACAGGCCAAAGTCAGCGTACAACTGAGTCATAAGCAATTACATTCAGCTTTGGCGAAACATTTACCCACGGTTTCCGGTTCTGTTACTTATCAGCATTCCACTAATAACAGTGCTGTTCAGATTGCGCAAAATGGTGGCGTCAACAATGGCGTAACGGCGGGGTTATCGCTGATCATTCCAGTGTTTTCTGGAGGTGCTATTTCTGCCAAAAGCAATGCAGTCAGATACACGCTGGAATCCAGTCAGAAAAAAGAAGAACAGGCTATACGCGAAGCGCGGGTGAGTGCACGTAATGGTTTTAACACAGTCAATACCGATGTTGCTTCTGTGAATGCATGGTGTCAGGGCATTATTTCTGCCAAAAGCTCAATGAAAGCAACAAAAAGTGGTTATGCAGTGGGCACAAGAACCATTATTGATGTACTGAATAGCCAATCAGTTCTTTATAACGCAGAAAAACAGTATCTGGATGCTCGTTATAATTTTATTCTCAACACTCTTAAATTAAAGCAGGTGGCAGGTAGGTTAAGCCCTGATGATCTTGAAATATTAAGTGGTTGGATGACTCCTGCGCAAAGTTTATCTGGAGGTTTAACGCCCTATTGTAAATAACTGATTGTGCTGTTTCATCGATTGAACTATTGATGCTTCAAGCTCTTTTTCTGATTTTTATTCAGCGACATCATTCTAAAGCTTTTCCGGCACTGGTCAGTTATCATTGTTTTTGGGAAATTAGTTTGCCCAATAACTTTATGGTTAATCTGATCAGTGCGCTGATAGCTTATAACTATCAAGAGAAAACCTTCGTTCAATATTGAATAACCAAGATTATTGCTGTGTAATTATATCAAGCTGAGGTTATAACATAAGTGAAACAGACTGAAAGCGGATGAAGCCTCGGAAAATATTTTTTGCATGAGTCTTTGTTTTTTATTTCACTATTTGTTATCTTCGTTGCATTTAGAGTACTTAATTAATTTCAGTTAATTTTTTTTACGGTCAAGGGTAATACTTCATGTCGATTATTACTGATCATGGTACACTTTTGCTCATTCTAGCTTGTGTAGTCGGGTTTTTTATGGCGTGGGGCGTAGGTGCTAATGATGTCGCCAACGCAATGGGTACGTCTGTAGGATCAAAAGCTTTAACACTTGCGCAAGCGCTAGTTGTAGCGGCTATCTTTGAGTTTTTAGGTGCTTACCTTGCAGGAGGCTCTGTTACTGATACAATAAGCAAAGGTATTATCGATCCTAATATTCCTGCTCTTCAACATCATCCTGAGCTGCTTGTTTTTGGAATGATTTCTTCTCTGTTTGCAACAGCTATCTGGCTTATTACTGCATCAAAGCTTGGCTGGCCGGTATCAACAACTCATTCTATTATCGGTGCCATTATTGGTTTTGCCACTATAAATATTTCTCCGTCTGTTGTACATTGGGGTGAGTTGACATCTGTTATTGGTAGCTGGATTTTTACTCCTGTTATTGCAGGCTGTATTTCTTTTTTAGTATTTTCAAGCATTCAAAAATTTATTCTCAGCACAAATGCTCCTTTTAAAATGGCGCAACGATACCTGCCTTTTTATATGTTTCTGCTCACATTTATTCTTGCCATCATTACCATTACATCTGGTTTCAGGCATATAGGCATTCATCTTGATAATCAGTCAACTTTTTTATGCTCTGCAATTTTTGGTGTTATCTGCGCCGTCATTGCCAAAATAATACTGGTTCGCTTGAAAGAAGACCGTAGGGAAAATGACAAATTTGCATATTCAAGTGTCGAGCGACTTTTTGGATATATGATGATTTTCACTGCTTGTTCCATGGCTTTTGCGCACGGTTCAAATGATGTGGCTAATGCTGTTGGGCCTTTAGCCACTGTTGTCTCTATTATCAAAAAGGGTACTGTTGATGCACAAACCATTTTGCCTCAATGGGTGCTTATTTTGGGAGGAATTGGTATTGTTGCAGGACTTGCCACCTATGGCTACAAAGTTATTGCAACCATAGGAAACAGTATTATGGAGTTAACACCAAGCCGTGGCTTTTCTGCTGAAATCTCAGCCGCCACTACTGTTATTCTTGCGTCAGGTCTTGGGTTACCCATTTCCACTACACAAACATTGGTTGGTGCTGTTTTAGGTGTTGGTATGGCTCGTGGTATTGCTGCATTAAACCTTCGTGTGATTGGTACTATATTCGTTTCCTGGGTTATTACTTTACCTGCCGGTGCTGTTTTATCGGTGATTATTTTCAAAATACTGACGCTTATTTTTGGGTAGTATCCCATATCAAGCCACTGGATTGTTTGGTGGATTTTTTTTGCAAGAAAGAATATATTCTGTTTGATAAGCTTCTGCTCAGAGTACGTTCTGTTATTGAACTATCAAGGAGAGGCTACGGTGATAATAAAACCAAAAAAGGTAGCTTAATAACAGAAAGTCAAATGCAGATTTTGTATTAAGCACCTGTATTTTATATACTCATAACTATTTGTTCTTTAAAAGAAATTCAAACAATTTTGGTAATGCTGAATCAAATTTTTCAAATGCATGATTCCCACCTTGTGTGATATCAAAATTGCAGCATTTATAATGCTCTTTGGAAACTCGGTAATCAAGCGTTTCATCGCCTGTTTGTAACATAATCAGCACATTATGTGGGCTTGAAATAGAGTCATATTCTAAAGCCTTAAGCTCAAATACATGCTTCATGGTAATTTCATACTGCTCGTTGGTATAGGAATTGGTCTGAAGTCCAAGGTAATTATCAAACAAACAGTAAGGCTTGGAAGCCGGATTGATTAATATCATCTTTATGATTTTATCTTTGAATTTTGCAAGTAATCTTTCTCTAAGCCACGTAGCATAATATCCACCAAGAGAACTTCCAACAAGATAAATGGTTGCATCCTCGTCAAAAGAGTTAAGCATACTCAGTAATGATTCAGCATTTTTTTGTGGATGGTTTTTTTGTTCAGGTATAAGGCAATCAATTTCTGGGTGATATTTTTTTGTGTAGCGAAATACTGCCTGAGCTTTATCAGAAAATGGCGAACTATTCATACCATGCAAGTACATAAGCACTGTTGAATCCATTATCTTTCCACCTTTAATCTGCACAAAAAAGACATTTATTCCAAGTCTCTTAATACTCAATTAAAATCTTTTTAATAAAATATGTTTTTGAATTGTTTATTGTACTACTTTATTGGTTAATATTTTGTCAGATTTTGCCATGGTAGATCGTAAAATAGCTGAAGCCTTAATTAACAGAAAATCTTCCTCACTAGTCGTATCATGAGGGGCATTGATTTTAATGTCAGGCACAATACCTGTTGACTGAATTGAACGCCCCTCAGGAGTATAATAACGTGCTGTAGTCAACTTCAGACCCGATGGTTTTTTTGTACTAAATAAGGGCAATACACTTTGAACGGAACCTTTACCATAGCTTCGATTTCCAAGAATAATTGCTCGGTTATGATCCTGCAGTGCTCCGGCTACAATTTCTGAGGCAGAAGCTGAATAACTATTTATCAATACCGCCAAAGGCAAACCATGCGTTAGATCAGATTGTTTTGCATTAAACGTCAGATCGCTACCTACTACTCTGCCTGCGGTTGAAACGATTCGTCCTTTTTCTATAAATATATCCACAACATCTACAGCTGCTTGGAGCACTCCACCTGGGTTGTCTCTTAAATCCAGAATAAGACCATTAACCGGGTGTGTTTTTTCAAGTTCTATCAAGCTTCTTGCAAGCTCTATAGCAGTATTTTGACTAAATTGACTGATTCTAATATAACCAATATCGTGCAATAAGCGTCTGTGCTTAACGCTGTTAATCTGTATAAGTTCACGCTTCATAGCAAAATGTAGTGGTTTATTAATATTTTTTCGTTCAATGGTCATTTTGATTTCACTACCAGGGCGACCACGCATCAGGCTGAATATTTCTTTAGGCAAAAGCTTGTTTAAAGCAAAGTCATTCAGATGTGTAACCTTATCCTCAGGTAAAATCCCTGATTTGTAAGCAGGTGTTTGTGGAAATACCTTCATAATAAACAAGCCTTCACTTTTGATATCTACCTCGACACCAATACCAGCAAACTGACCAATGGTATTTTCTTTTAGTTGTTGTAATTGTTCTGATTCAAGAAACGCAGAGTGACTATCCAGTCCTTGTATCATACCCCTGATTGCATTGGTCATTAGTACTTTATCATCTACAGTATCAACATAAGCACCTTTAATGCGTTGCATAACTTCTATAAATAATTGTAAGTGATCAACAGGCAATGTAACTTCCTGGAGTTTTTCTGGTTCTGCTTTGTGTATGGCAGATCTTTGTATTACAGGCACTGCCGAGATGTAGGTGGAGAATACTCCTGAAAAGAGAGCTGCCAGCAATAAAGCCCACCTGCTATGGATAGTACACCACTTCATATTAACTCTCACCTGTGTAATTCGAAGGTATAAGAGTTATCGGCAATGACAAAAAACGGGTTTAGACCTCTTAAGCGTATAAATAATAAATCGCCAGAGAATTGCTTGCACTTGAAAAGCCTTATCAAAGATTTCTGTTTTGTGGCACTTTTTATACCATACAACGCTTTGTTGCACTTAAGTTGCACAGATGACGACCAGAGAAAAGCTTTAACCACGAATGAGCCAGCGTTTGGGGTTGACTGGCTGACCATTTCGGCGTATTTCAAAATATAATCCATACCCGTTTGGTGTAAAACCTGTGGTAGCTATCAGATCTCCTGCCTGAACCCAGTCATTCTGTTGTTTTAGCAATGTTGAATTATGAGCATAAAGACTCATATAACCGTCTTTGTGCTCAATGATCATTAACAGTCCTAACCCTTTTAATCTGTCAGAAAAAACTACTCTTCCTGCTTGGAATGCACGTACCACGTCTTCAGGCTCTGTTTTGATGAATAATCCCTTCCAGCGTTCATCATTAGTACGTGTATCGCCATAATTATATTGAATAACACCATTTACCGGCCATGGAAGCTTTTTATCCCGATCCGATAAAGCCAGTAAAGATGGCGGGTCAAGCTTTGACTGCTCAAGATCCTGATAAATTTCATCCAGTTCTGAAATATATTCAGATATATTGCGTTTTATCTTATCCGTGGAACTCCTGATACTATTTATCATATTCTTGACGGGTTCTTTGTTAACCACATTTTTTTGATCATTAGCGATCAGAGCCATACTTTTTGGGATTATCAGATAAAATATTATGATTATGCGCACAAGATGGGTTGATAAGCTGTAAAGAAATTTCATTTTGCTTCTTTCCATGAAGTTTGTTTTTCTTAATTGTTCTTTACAGTTTATCTATTTATTCGCAGGTTATCTATAAAGTAAATAAATTCAGCTAATACCAAAATCTGTTTATGACTTCTTATTACGCTACTTTTCTGATCTTGCTGTTTCGAATGATATTGCTGAATAAAAATCAGGTAAAAGTGCTTGAAGCAACAATAGTTAGGTAGATGAAATAGCACAACTACAGACACTACTTTACTCAGGATGATTGCTCGGGGCTTTATGCATTTTAAATGCCTTTTTTATGTCGTATTTAAGTTTATCAAGGTCTGATCAGCCGGTTTGAGACATGGTCAAATCTCATCTATATTACCAGTTACAAAAAAATAATAGTAAGTATTTTTACTTATAGTAAGAATTTGCAAAGCATCCAAGACCACCTCAAATGCATAAATACTACATGATTAATATTGTGTAAATAGCATACACAAGAGGTTATTTTAATGAAGCACTATACAAAGCGTGTCAACCACCGGCTTATACTTATATTTGTTCTTTGTACGATTTGTTTCTTCCCCGTATCACCTGTTATGGCTGGCTTGAAAAATTCGTTTGTCAAGCTTTTTACAAAAGATGATGCATCCCTTGAGCAGGAGCTTATTGCACTAATAAGTCAAGCCAGCGAGGATGAATGTGAGATAATCCAAGAAGGTTTTGATATTGTATTTCCTGAGTCTGCTGATGAAAATACAGATGGTGGTATTCCAAATCCTCCCCCCTTACCACCCTTACCTAAAGAGCAAAAGGCAATACAATATATAAAAAAAATAAATGACACATCTGCCATGCATCAAGAGGGAAGGGTAGAAGATAGCCTTAAACCAAAAAAACCTGCAAATCACGATCATCGTCAGGCATTTGAGCAGGAGTTGGCAAAAAAGCTTGCGAACCGTTTTAAATTGAATATGGAGATGGAACCAACATGTTCGGAAAGTTTGCAGACAAGCGTAATACCTGTTCTTTTGAGCAAAAATAACAAACAATCCACTGTGCCAAATAAAACGACAAAACCTGCAGTGCCTCATCCTGTTACCAGGCCGATGTTAGAACCGACAAATATAAAGGAAATCACAAAACTTTTGCAAAATAACTGGGAAAAAGAAAAGCAGGATCTATCCGTTATGCTCAAGGAGTCTCAACAAAACCAGGAGCAACAACAGATAGCTAATAACCTGCAGCTAAAAGGTGTATTGACAACAATGCTTTCTTTGTTAGAGAAAATTCATAAACGAGTGTCAGTTAAAAACAGCCCTCCTACTTTATTTTGTGAATCAACGCAAACAACAGGAGAGGGCAATTCGTTGATTCGTATAACAAAAAACGAATCCAGTTTAGAAGAAGGGCTTAGTCAAAACAATGCATCAGGATCCGAAAGAGCCGACCGACAGGTCTCTGTAAGCAGTTCGCTATCGGATGATACCAGCTATCTATCAAGCTCTGAGGATGAAGACACCGGTGTTTTAGATGATGAATTTTTTCAGCCACATTCAACCCCCAGTGTTATGAGTAAAGATGAATTTATTACCGCTCTGGCATCTTCTGAACCGGAAACGTCTGCTCAAATAATGAAAACCGTTCATGGAAATATGCAGGAAAATAAAAAAAGTGTACTTGATGAACTATTAAAGGTTGTCAAAACCATTCAGCCATACAATGAAGTTGATGAGAACAAATCAACGCACGAAGCTTCCCGTTATGGTGAATATGAAGACACGGACGGGTTTTTTTCGAAAAAAAGCAAAAAGAAAAGTAGCAAGCATCAATCGGAAAGACAAAAAGTCAAGCTGGAAGATATTGACCCTGAAATCATTGCTCATATTATAAGTGAAGTACAAAAAAACAATCATATTAAAAGCATTAAACCAGTGGTTACTGAAGCCCCCCTGACAGTTGCTACACCCACTAAAAAGCATACGTTCAATGGGTTTCCTGATGATTTTCAGAGTGAACTGATGCTAGTAGCTAAGCAATTTCGCAAGCGAATGGATAGCACAAATGAAGAAGGTGTTAGTTCTTCTTCGGCTGTTGCAAAAGCATGGAAGCAAGATAAAGAACATGTTCAAAAAATAACCGAACACACAACAACAGGAAGTCATGCTGACCAAACGGATTCCGGCCCTATAGAAGGTATATTTTCTAACACTAAACAAGCATGGAGACAAGTACTTGTGACAATTATTGTGCGTATGTTTGAAGATGAAATACAGTAATTAAGAATTTGTCTGATATTGTTTTTTGGATCAATCTGGTGGATTCGTTTAACTTGAACGAATCCATGAGCCCCAACGGCACAGCTAATTTAAAAAGTAAGGTCAACCTGTCGTGATTATCACAATATTTCATCAAATAATATACTGAGATCAACTCCACGATTAAAAACCTGTTAAAACACTAAAAAAAGCCTGAATACAACAAAAAATAATACTTTTGTATTGTTACTATAAAATATACCCTGCATAAGGTACCTTGTTTTTTTTAAGGATTTTTATTTTGAATATAAATCCTTGGCAATAGAACTTTTGCATCTACAAACAATGTCTTTTAGTAAAAGTTGCATTTTTTTAAAAACTAATTGACAATAAACAAAGGGCCTGTTTATAAGTTTCTACTGTTTCACTACATTGTTATTTTTTTTGCCCAAACCGGTTTTTTTGTTACAACTTTTAAAATACAATAATGTGGTTTCATTGAAACAATTTATAAATTTATAAACAGGCTCGCGTTTCGTTTGTGTCCGAGGTTGTGTGATGTATCGCGCATTGAACAGAGCAATATAATAATATACAACTGAGGAGCAGCCAAATATGGCACACTTCAAAAAATCTGCATTGGCTATAGCAGTGTTTACTTCAATTGCCACCGCACAGGCTTATGCCTCAAATCACAGCAGCTCATCAATGAGTGGTCTGATGAATAATAGTTTTTTTTCAGATAGTTCTCTAACCTTGCATTTGACAAACTATTATCGTAAAACTTCGGAGAAATTTGAGTCCAGGATGCCGGACCCAGATACTAAAACCATGACTCAAAAAGCATGGGCGCAAGGGGTTAACCTTAATTTCAAATCCGGCTGGTTTTATAACTGGGTTGGGTTAGATCTTAGTTCATACTACAGTTTGAAATTATCTGGAGAGAAGGGCAAGTCAGATGTAGGTCTTCTCAAGGTAAATCAAAATGATGACTCTAAGTCTGAGAGCTTTGGTAAGGTTGGTTATGCCGTGCGTCTTAATCTGATGGATCACGGAGAGATCAAATATGGACGAATGACAGTGGATACTCCGTTGTTCCGTAGTAATGATGAATTTATCGTTCCAACACTGTATCAGGGCTACTTTGGTCATGCCAGCTGGAATAACCTGATGGGTTATATGGGCTATTTTAACAAGGCTTCTGACGCTAATATGACTCGCTTTGATAATCTCTCTGCTATTGATTCTAAAGGTAAGGATAAAAAGCAGGCCGTTATGGTCTATGGGCTACAATACAGCATCGATAACCTGATGTTGCGTGCAACCCAAACTAAACAGGATGATTATGCACAATACACTTATGCTGATGCCACCTACAAAATGCCTATAAAAAACATGGGGAACTTTGGTTTTGGTGCGCAGTATGGTTCAAATAAAGCTATTGGAGAAGGCAAGAATACTCTGGTCAATAGTGATGTAGACAATGAACATGGCAATAAAACAAGTCTCAATTGGTGGGGCGTTAAGTTTGACTGGAATAAGGATAATTTTTCAGCAGGCTTGAGCCACGTTAACATTGGTTCCAAAAGTGGTGCTACCGATAAAAGCAGTGCTTGGGATATGGCAAGAATGCAAGTGTCAACGGAAGGTGAAACAGATACTGCAGTTGGTAATGATTTCATTGGATATACAGCAGGTTTAATCAGTGGATTTGATGCTCCAGGCACCAGCTCTACCCGCTTGGACTTTGGCTATGACTTTTCTGATTTTGTGAAGGGATTGAGTACAACTGTCGGTTATACTGGTGGTACTATTAAATATAATGGTGCTGATAATCGTGATGTATCTGAAATGGATATTGCTGTGAAATATGACTTTCCAATGGTTAAAGGCTTGTCTGCTGAAATACAGCACGGCAAATATGAGGCTAAGTGGAAAGCATCTGGTGTTAGCATGAAAGATAGTGGCAAAGACACCCGTGTCATGTTCAACTACCAGATTGCAATATTTTAATATTGCTGAAGTTCTAAAAAATAAAAAAACCGCCTGTATCGGCGGTTTTTTTATTTCAGTTGAGTAAAAGTTAAGGCCTTTTACAACAGACTTATTAACTTTCAGCAAACTCTTTAAGTTTTTTCAGTGGGCGCACTTTAACCTGTATGCGAGCAGGTTTTGCAGGGACGTCCATGAATTCACCAGGTTTGAATGGGTTGGGTACGTTCTTTTTGGCTTTTTGAGCAGGTTTCTTTTTAGTGATAATTTTTAACAGACCTGGCAGAGTAAACTCACCACAGCCGCGTTTTTTGACATGACGTTCAACCAAATCCTCAAGCTCCTCAAAGACAAGTTTTACTTCGGATCGGGTCAACCCAGTTTTTTCTGAAATCTCACCAACAATTTGAGTTTTTGTATATTTATTTTTTATAGCCGTAGCTTTTTTATTAGGCATTTTTCCTCCCGGCATATTTTTTATCATTCTGCCTTTATATATACTCACAAGATTTTGTAATACAAGCAAGAAAAAAAATCATGTTAAGTGGTATCAATATTATTTTTGTATCTATCATAATATTATTGTATTTGACTATATGATGCATCACATAAGATACATGCTATTGTACTCGGCATGTAAACTTCCTATATTTATTTGACCGGTTGAAAAAAATTTGAGTATACCCAATCTTCACTGTAAAGTGTTTAGATAATCTGTCGAAGTTAGTTGTTGGTGTATGCTTTATCTTCCTGTATTCACTTTTACCTTAGAGAAGCACAAAGGATATGTACTTGAAAATCATGAAATTTATTCACATACTGATTGGCGCTGTTTTATTATTTGGTTATATACTATGCCCGCATTTATATACGTCTGATGCTGTTGAGCCGATAAGCTGGGCTGATGTCTATGTTAAATCAATGTACCTTATGATACTGCTGGGTGCTACAGGAAACCTTTTACTTGGTTGTTATGTAACAATTAAGTATGGGTTTAAGCGCTATCTGCAAACAATGGCATCGCTCCTGATTTTAATCAACGGTTTTTTTTGTCTTCTGTTGTTGGGCAAATTATCGTTACCTATTCCACAGGTTTACGTTATTCTTTTTCTGGTGACGGGTCTTGTTATTCACCTGATAATTAATCTGTATGCATTAAAGCCTGGAAGTCGTATTGTTATTGACAGTTCAGAGCGAGAGATGGGAACAGTTAAATGGTTTAACAATTCTAAAGGCTTTGGTTTTATTACTAGAGATAAAGGTAGTGATATTTTTGTTCATTACCGAGCCATTCGTGGAGAAGGTCATAGAAGCTTGGTGGAAGGACAGCGTGTTGAGTTTCTTATCGCAAAAAAAGATAAGGGTCTGCAAGCAGAAGATGTAATTGCCGCTTCAGGGAATTATTAGTCAGCCACAAGTTTAAGTCACAAATGTATCACCCAGTAACTTTTTAACGTCACTAAATGATAGTTTTCAAGGCCTCGTAAGAGGTCTTGATATCAAATGTTGGATTTAACTCATAAGTTCAACATGCTTTTCAGCATAGACATCCACAGGCGTTAATCTACCAAGAACTTTCCTCGGTATAGTACTGATAAACATCTTCAGCTTCCTGATGTTAGCTTCAGTCAGATGACCGAGTTTCATCTCCTTAGATCAGTCTCGTTGAATTAATCCGTTTATATTCTTATTCATTCTACGCTGGTAGCTAGCCTTAGGTTTGGTAAAGTAAATATTTAGTTTAAGGAGCTGTTGATTACTAAGAATAAAACTTGAAGTTATAATCTAATTGTATAAAATATATACCTTAATATATTTCCTCGGGGGTGATTTGGATTCGACGGTGGTTACAAAACCTTAGGTGCATGTCGGGAGGGTAACGACTTCCGTGACCAATTGTTACATTTTTTATAGTTGCCAAAAATCAAAGCAACTTTGACGAAGCAGCCATTCTGGCTGCCTGATCTCTTCTAAACAAAGAGACGTCACGATCCATCCCGTTTGCCTGTTGGCAGGTTTTCAGATCGTCATTTTAAACAGGGTCGCCATGTGTAATGTTGTCTGACATTGCCAGGTTAAATTTTTATCAGGCTCGCGTTATAGAACCCTGATCGCTGGGTCGCTAAAACGTTAAATTAATAGCGAATCTAAGCATGTAGAGCCAAAGGCTGAGGATTGCTGGACGCGGGTTCAACTCCCGCCACCTCCACCAAATCCCAAAGGTCAATCAGAAATGATTGGCCTTTTTTTATGCGCAACGCCCCTTGCTTAGGGGCGGCCCGACCTGTTCTGTCCCATTAATAATGAGTACATTATCTAGAAGAAAGATCTAGAAGAAAGTCTTATTTTGCAACAGAACCCATTTACTGTAATGAAAGACTTAAGCCCACAAATCACACAGGGACTGCAATTGGTGGTTGACTTTTGCTCGCCTCAGAGTCGTTTTGTGGAGACGACATTGGCCTTCAAAGTCTGAAAAAGCATTGCTGAGCCAGCAAAAGGATCTTGTCTAATGTCTGAATGGGTTACCAGAGTAAAAACCCGGCTCGTGTTTTGTTTCATTTCAAAGTAATGTTAAGCTTGCGCGGAAGTGCTGGGGCGGTTTTCATGATAGCTCTTAAATTATATTGCACTGCACTTTTGCTAGTTTTATGGGGTATTGTAAGTACTTTTTTTCAAAAAATGTCCTGTAGTTAGACGATGAAATTGTAACTGTTCAAAATTTAAGCAATGAAGGGCGTATGCATATGCTTGCATTTGATAAACGAGTAATAAGACACCCTAGCCTGTATATCGTTTCTTTCATGAGGTCGCGAGATTTACCTTATATTATATTTGCTCATGGGGGGCCAGGGCTGAACTGTGGTGTGCTGGAATATCTCATCGAACATGAAGGTGTTTTTGATACGTTAGAGTTTAATCTCGTTCTTTATGATCAGCGGGGGTGTGGTCGATCTAGGCCTGTAGAAGAAACCACCATGCATGCAGATAACGTGTGGGATTTAGAAAATGTGTGTCGAACTGTGACTGAAGAAGCATGTTATGAAATTGCAGCCATTGCTGGACATAGTTATGGCGCCAAACTAGTTTTTGATTATTTTCAATATTCGCGTACGACGGTACCCGGTATTTTTATTTCAACAGCACCCTCCATATTAACACCAAGAGTGACCAATTTACTGCTTGACCTTTCCTATATCAAAACAGTTGATAGAGATCAATATCAAGCCATCTTAGAAGAATTCGAAGATTTTAGGCCAGAAAAATTATGGGAATTGACAGAACGATTAGCAAAAGTTTTTCAAGAAAATAAAGCGCGGCCATTTTTTTATTGGGCTAATTTAATGTGGCAAGAAAGAGTCAAAGCTATACAAGACACCGTTTCATTGCCAATGAATACAGAAGTATTCACCAGTGTGCGGCGCGATCTTTACTCAAGGCCGGAAGAGTATTCAGTTGATGTTAATGCGATTTCTTCTGCGCCACATCTATGGGTGAATGGATTTCATGATCTGATTATGGATGCTCCTTCCGCATTAGAAAGAAAACCTTCTACAACAACGCTATTTTTTAAATCGGCACATTATCCTCATATTGAAGAACACGAACGATTCTGTGAAGAAGTGAATGTATTTCTTAAAAAATCGTAGTCTCTTAAGTCTTGTTATTTTTTCCCTTTACTTGCTTTAGGTGTATCAGCTCCAACCATTAGTTCTGTTGCAAAATAAGACTTATCTTCTAGATAATGTACTCATTATTAATGCGACTTGTGAAGTATACCATGCCAGCTATCACACTAAAGGACTTCATTTTTGAAAAGAACTTATTCTGATGACTGTTCGCTTGCATGTGGCCTCCAGCCTTAGCTACCGTGATATTGAAGAGCTGATGGAGAGAGAGGTCTTTCTATAGATCTTACCACCATTCATCGATGTGTTGTGAAGTATGCTCCTCAGCTAGAAGCTAACTTCCGTAGGAAAAGAAAGCAACAGCCGACTCTTGGCGTATGGATGAAACCTATATCAAAATTAAGGGTGACTGGCACTACCTGTACCGTGTTGTCGATAAGTATGGAGAAACCATTGATTTTATGCTTTCAAAACATAGGGATGAGCCTGCAGCCAGAGTTTTTCTGAATAAAGCCATTGGGCATAATGGCCTTCCTAAAAAGGTGGTGATTGATAAAATCGGAGCTAATCTGGCGGCACTTGAATCGGTGAATCTTGCCTTTTTTTAATGGAATGCTTTTTTCTGATGGTTGATATTTTACAGGTAAAATATCTGAATAATATCGTTCAACAGAGTCATCGGTCTATTAAGAGAAAGATGTGGCAGGCGCTGAGGTTTAAATCCGTGGAAGGAGCGTCTGCCACTATTGCCAAAAATGAGTGCTGGCGAATGCTAAAAAAAGGTCAGCATTGTGATGGAAGTGATCGCCCTGCCTTTGATCAGTTTTATGCACTGGCAGGATAATTGCGTCTGAAAGAGGGGAGCGGTTCAGCTTGTGGTCAAGTTTGCAACAGAACCGTCACATTTACTGTCATGGAAGACCTGAGTCCACAGCTCAGACAAGGCCTGCACATAGTGATTTATTTTTATCTACCTGAATATAGACTTGTAGTATCTGCATTAGCCTTAATATCTGAAAAGACAATCAGTTCATCAGAATAGAGCTGTTACGTAATAGATGATCTGGAATTTTATTCACCCACCCTTGATGCCATGCATACTCTTTTAGCTGTTGTACGTTATTCACACCCGACTGATGCCTGATCCGTTCAATATGGTTTCTGATGGTACGCTCGCTTTTTTCTAGTCGCTCGGCAATTTCTTTAGGGGTAAACCCCACACAGAGTAAAAAAACAATCTCATGCTGACGAGTGGAAAGAAAATTGTCCTCGTCATCTAATCCGGTAATCCAGGATGCGCTTGAAATTTTCTCTCCCCTGATCAGGGTGTTTAGCTGTAGCGATAGCTTTGTGTAGTAATGGCTCAGTGGGAATCCATGAAATATCGTTCCGATGACTCTTCCCTCCGGGCTGATGCAAGGCATTTTTTCAAAGCAATAAGCCTGGAGTGCTTGCTCTTCACCAAATGGATGAACTTCCAGTGAAGATAATGTGGTCTTAAGTCGTTCTGTTTTTCGGTCATGTAGCCTGAAAGCTTCAGCAAACTCAGCTGTAGCTGCTGGCAACTCATGGTCCATTCTCCCTTCAATATTAAAGCCACTACCAATATTGATCAGATTTGTATAATGTTGATTGGTGTACACAAATACAGAACGATTATCTTTTATTCCCCAAGGTTCAGACGACGTAGTCATAATATGAAAAAGCGATGGCCCGATGGCATTTCTCCATTTTTCCTGCATTTCTATTGATCCATATAAAAAATATTCAGTACAAGTCGTAAATTGAGTAATTTTTACTCTATTTTTTTTGTCTATTTGTGTGTATATTACGCTTAACGCTTAACGCGCTTAACGCTTAACGCTTAACGAAAGTATAATGCGTAAAAAAATAAGGAAGTACAAGCAATAATGATCAAGAATTTTGAAGATGTTGTAGACCAAGCGAAAGTGGACGATAGCGTCAATATAGCTATTGGTCAACTGACACATGATGAAGATACCTGCTTTTATGGTACCCAGATGAAAGCCGGGAGCAAGGTGGGCTGCCATTATCATAAAGAAGGTAGCGAGGTATATCACATCCTCGCAGGTGAAGGTGAAATTCACCTGACTGATATAGCCCCTGGCAATACTCCGTTTAACCGCCGCCATTTTACCGTGAAGAAAGGTGACACTTTCTCCGTCCCCAACAATACAGCGCATCAGCTAAAAGCAACAACAGACTTGCAATTGTTGTTTTCATGTCCTCAGTCTCATTTAAGCGACGACAGATATATTGTTGATGATTTGACATGAAAATTACTTTCTTTGCTTTAGACGCTGCTTGTTTTGCAGTATCAAGTAAATACTGAATATTTTTAGTTTTGAATAACAGCCCGCTTTCTTAGACAGTCAGGCTGCAAGGATTACTACATTCAAAATTTACACTATGCGGCATAGGTAAAAATCGAAGGGCAGTAGCGTGCGTGCGACCAGAACAGGGTGAGGTATGAGATGCCAGTGCACCGTTCTTAGGGGATGGCAGTAACATTATTCTGCTACCCGACTTAAGAGGTTATGGATGGCCATTGTCGCTTCCATCAAAGATCTAGCAGCTACACATTATTAATAGCAAATAGGAGTGTGAAATGCGCATATTAAATAAACACAGCATAGTTATAGCTGGTTTAATTGCAATAGGTGTAAGTGGTAGTGTGTATGCAGCAACAAAGTCATATCCGCTTCGTGGATTTGATCAACTACAGCTGGCAGGACATTACCAGGTTGAATTTACACAAGCCAAGCAATATGCAGTATCAGTGACTTCCAACAATTTAGATGATGTCCAGGTTTCAGTTTCAGGGAAGCAACTAATTGCTGACCAAAAAAGTCACTTTTCAGTTAATCAGTCATCTTTTCAAATCAACATTAGCTCACCAAAATTAGCAAGTGTAAGCTTATCAGGTAACTATAAAGGTGATTTTGTTTTATCGACAGAAAAGTCATTTAACCTAAACACACAAGGTCATGGCAGCGTTTCACTGTCAGGTAAGCTTAAAAAATTTGTGCTGGATTCAAAAGGCAGCCTTGTTATTCATGCTAAAAAAGCGTGCACTGGGGCTTTTGCTGTGCGATCAACAGGTACTTTAAGTGCCACGTTTTGCGCTGACAAAAATGCATCTTTTGATAGAATGAATGTTGGAGAAGCTGATATCAAAATTTACGGACAACCGGTATTTGGAAAAGCATTAAGTCTTGGCCCAGTGAGTGTGCAGGTGATAAGATAATGCTTTCAAAAGGAATTTGGCATAATAAAGTTAAAATGGCACAAGCTGCAAGACAAAAGAATAAGGACAGCCATTTATTAGAAGAGATAATTACAGAAGAAGAATAAGGAGAAGAAGAATAAGGACAGCCATTTATTAGAAGAGATAATTACAGTATTCTGAGAGTAATTGTTCTTCTCCAGACTTCTTTTTACTACGGCAAAGCCTGATATTACTCCTACCCAATAGTGCAATAAAACCAATCACAGTAATATTGTGTCGTTTTATTAAAAAACGAGGGGGCTCCCTGAAAGGTTGCGAGCAGATAAACTGCCAGTGGCAATGCGTTGATATGGCAAAATAATGGTCTGGTAACTATGTGCGGTTCTGCGCAACAAAAAGACGTCGGCTAATTGATAACCCATGCAGCCATTTTATACCTGTATTCTGACAGCAGGCTTTCATTGTGGAAAGCTTTCCAACAACACGCCGGAAACGATTTCCTTCAGGCTGCATAAAAGACACCCATGCTTGTGTGTTAATAGCCTGTCTTTCTAGTATGCCTGGTATTGCTTCATCAATAGCACCACGCTTATCATCGCGAATTGCTCTGCCTGTCCAGTCAAGGAGTTCCATATAGTCTTCCAGTAAAAACGGGATAATATGTTCCTGCGAGCTGCCTTTGGTCTGCATAGGTTGTAATGGAATGGAAGAGGGCATGCCGGAAACAGATGTTTTCTTTTTTATCTTCCATTGCTGGATACGTGCCTGAATGGAAGTGAAGTCGGAATTCTCTGGTAAGCTTTCAATGCCTGCCCGCACAGGATTAAGATCCACATACGCCATACAGGATAATACCGCTGCGTCATCTAACAGCGCCTGACTTTTAAAGAGGCCTTCCCAAAACCGGCCTTTACACTGATCCTCTTCGTTAGCCTTACGGGCCAGGTGCTCGTTCAAACAGCGCATAAACCAGCTGATATCATGTAAACGCTGACGAAAGACTTTTTCATATTCCTGCACCTTCTGACGTTCTGCCTTATCAAGACGGGCTCCGGCCAGATAGCGTTTTACCAGCGATGGTGCTGAAAAAAGTATTCTCCAGCGGTTTAATACTTCTTTCATGCTCCATGCATCACCTTGTTCTGTGTTCACATGCAATACAACATGATAATGGTTTGACATAACCGCATAAGCGCAAATATCTATCGCAAACACCGCCGTCAGTTCACCAAGGCGATCTACCACCCATTGTTTGCGGTGCGTATAGTTCTTGCCGGTTAAGTGATCTTCACCACACAAAAAGGCTCTGCGTACACAGCGAGCCATGCAATGATAGTACGGAGTAGTGTCAACATTCACTAAGGAACGACGAGCAGTCGTCATCTTTCTTTCTTCCTGTTATTAAAGGTTCAGAGAAAGATAGACGGCTTTTTTTGGTTGTCAAATAATTGGGTGTCCTTTATTATCTTCCTTTATTATCTTCCTTTATTATCTTCCTTTATTATCTTGCTTTATTATCTTCAGAGTTATTGACACTACCAAGCACGGTGATATTTAGCTAAAGCAATGATACTGATTTTATTTAATATGTCTGTCACCAACTTTTGGTGACAAAAGGATTTTATATGACCGAAAAGTGGGTTCCCCATCTCTACACAAAGCATTCGCCAGTACAACAATCGTTAGCTATAGAGATGCTGGAACAAGAAAAGTTAAATAAAAAGCTGAATATACTGGATGTGGGCTGTGGTGATGGGAAAATAACAAACTGGATAGTAGGCAGATCCCCCTCATCTTCAGTGACAGGGCTGGATGCATCGAACGATATGATCATCTTTGCACGAGAAAATTACGCCAAATGCAACTTTATTCATAAGAGCATTGAGGACTATACAAAAGCCAATATCTTTGATTTGGTTACTAGCTTTAACTGCCTTCATTGGATAGAAAATATTCGTAGTGCATTACACAATATTTACCAATCAATGCAATCTGAGGCTCGTTTTATAGGACTCATTTATCCGCGCTGTGAACTACTATGGCAGGCAGCAGAAATACTGGAAGTCAGTAAGAAATACCAACATTTTTTTGAACACTTTTCAAATCCCTATCAGTTTCATACGCTGGAAAGTTTCAAACAACTGCTTATAAAAGCAGGGTTTGATGAAACAAAAATCACGCTATGCCAAGAATCAAGATCATTCTGTTTCCCAACAGAAGAAGCACTTTATAACTATATACTGGGGTGGCTACCGCATGCAAAAATTACTCCGCCTGACTTTCTGAAGGCGTGGGTAACTGTATATAGACGTTTAACAGAACAAACACAAAAAAATGACATCGTCATGGACTACAATGTCATTATGTTTACCTGTAATAAATAAAAAAACCTGCTTACATTTGAGCAAATACTTTATCAGCAATATGAAGTGTTTGCTCTATAATCTCATCTGTATGAGCCAATGAGACAAAACCCATCAAAGGGGTCAGACTCGATAAACCCATCAAAGGGGTCAAACCCATCAAAGGGGTCAGCATCAAAGGGGTCAAGCATCAAAGGGGTCAGACTCGATTGAAGTAATTGGTCTATGCTTGAGTGTTTTCTGAAGAGGAGAGTACTCATTATGGCCCGTCCGCCGCGTTTTATTCTTTCGGGTTACCCTCAACATGTGATCGTTCGTGGCAATAACCGTACACCCATTTTTTGTGCTGAAGACGATTATCACTTTTATCTGGAAAAATTACAGGAAGCCTGTAACAGGCACGCTTGCCATGTGCATGCTTATGTTTTGATGACTAATCACGTGCACTTACTTGTCACGCCTGATGAGCGGATTAGTTTGGGCAAAATGGTACAAATGCTAGGTCGTTATTACGTTCAGTATTTTAATCATATGTACCATCGTACAGGTACTTTATGGGAAGGTCGCTATAAAGCCAGCATGATCGATTCATCAATCTATTTGTTAACTTGTATGCGCTATATAGAGTTAAATCCGGTGCGCGCAGGAATGGTTGGGCATCCTGGTGATTATCCTTGGTCAAGTTATGCTGTTAATGCGGAAGGAAAAGAAAGTAAGCTTGTGACACTTCATGAGGTGTATAAAGGATTAGGAAAAAGTATGGCAGAGTGTCAAAAGTCTTATAAAACATTATTTGAACACCATATAAACTTAGAGCACCTAGGTGCTATTCGTGAGTCAGCGAATAAAGGTTGGGTATTAGGGAGTGATAGATTTCGTAAACATGTTGAAGAAGAGTTAAAAAAAAGGGTTAGTCCTGTGAAACGAGGAGGTTACAGACGATCATCAGTTTATAAGGAAAAATGTAGAATCAATCGAGTCTGACCCCTTTGGTTGTAACCCCTTTGGTTGTATAAACTTAGAGCACCTAGGTGCTATTCGTGAGTCAGCGAATAAAGGTTGGGTATTAGGGAGTGATAGATTTCGTAAACATGTTGAAGAAGAGTTAAAAAAAAGGGTTAGTCCTGTGAAACGAGGAGGTTACAGACGATCATCAGTTTATAAGGAAAAATGCAGAATCAATCGAGTCTGACCCCTTTGGTTGTGTAGAACCCCTTTGGTTTGCCTTTGGTTGTCAATCGAGTCTGACCCCTTTGGTTGTGACCCCTTTGGTTGTGACCCCTTTGGTTGTGTGACCCCTTTGGTTGTGTGACCCCTTTGGTTATGACCCCTTTGGTTACTTTGGTTTGACCTGACCCCTTTGGTTTGTGACCCCTTTGGTTTAGCTCTTCAATATCACGGTAGCTCAGGCTGTAGGCCATATATCAGCGAACAGTCATCAGAATAAGTTCTTGTCTAAAATGACGTCCTTTAGTGCTGATAGCTGGCATGGTATACTTCACAAGTCGCATTAATAATGAGTACATTATCTAGAAGAAAGACTTATTTTGCAACAGAACCATAAATAGTGATTTGGATAGATTAATGCAATATTAGATAAACTTCATGAGACCTATGATATTCCTGTGATTACATATTAATTTAACTGCAAAACGAAACTCTTGAGGGTTTACCTCTGAGTTGTTTATCAAATTTTTACGAAAGACTATATAACCTGACCTCAGGTAAATTTAAGCATTAGAGAAAATAATGAATCATCATCCAACAGTTCGTTCTTTACATCATAGGACTAAAATTACATGGGTCCTACTTTTACTCCTTCCGGTCATTGGTATGGCCGTGGATTTGATTGCGCCATCACTTCCTTCTATTTCAGCAAAACTGCATGTGAGTCAGAGCATTGCAAAGAATGCCATAACTACTTATTTGATTGGCTATGCTATTGGAAATTTCATAACCGGGTTTTTGGCTGACAATTATGGAAGGAAACAGTTATTACGCATATCTTTACTTGGCTTTTTCATTGTAAGCCTATTACCCGCTATTTATGCCAATGAATTTAGCCTACTACTTTCGAGAACATTACAGGGTTTTTTTTTAGGGGCACAGGCAGCTCTATGTCGTACTATTTTCTCAGATATTTTTTCACCCAAAGAATTGCAGTCTATAGGAACTCTGATAGGAACTATGTGGGGTATAGGACCAGTTTTGGGACCAGTTTTAGGTAGTTATCTGCAACACTATTTTGGCTGGGAGTCTGGATTCATTTTTTTTGCTGTGACAGGTCTTATATTACTTATTTTTATTGTCTTCATTGTTCCAGAAACCCTTATAGAGTCTAAACCACTTAAGCTTTCAGTGCTTAGAGACAGTATTAAAGAAATAATTAGTCATCGTACTTTCATGGGCTTAAGCGTTCTAATGGGAGTCGCTTATGCGCTTTTGATAATTTTCAATACACAGGCACCATTTTTAATTCAGAAACAGCTGAATTATTCAGTAACCTTCTACGGGTATATCGCATTTTTCCTGGGGGTAGTTTTTATTTCAGCCACTTTTTTGACAAGAAAATTATTAAAAACCTGGAGTGGTGAAAAATTATTTTTTTATGGTATACATACACTTATGCTGTTGCTGTTAATTGCAACATTACTCAGCATTCCATATGCAAATAACATGATTCTCATCACACTATCAAGTGCAGTAGCTTTCTTTGCAACAGGCTTCCTTTTCCCTTCAGCGATGGGGCAGGGCATGGCTTTGTTTCGGCATATGGCCGGTGCAGCAACTTCTGTTATGTATTTGATAAACATATCTATCACTGCCGCTGTATCCTTAATGATGAGCTTTTTTCATTTACAAGACAGTATGTCGTTAGTGCTATGTTTCTTTGTACTACAAATAATAGCGGTTTTCATATTTTGGTTAACCATTTATAGAAAATTAAAAGTAAACTGATGGTTTTACGGGTTTTTTTTGGTTCTGTTACAAACTCGACCACAAGCTGAACAGCTCCCCTACTTCAGACGCAATTATCATGCTAGTGCATAAAACTGCTCAAAGGCAGGGCGATCACTTCCATCACAATGCTGACCTTTTTTCAGCATTCGCCAGCATTCATTTTCGGCAATAGTGGCAGACGCTTCTTCCACGGATTTAAACCCTAGCGCCTGCCGCTTCTTTCTCTTAATAGACCGGTGACTCTGTTCAACCATATTATTCAGATATTTTACCTGTAAAATATCGACCATCAAAAAAAAGCATCCCATTAAAAACAAGGCAAGATTTACCGATTCCAGTGCGGCCAGATTAGCTCCGCTTTTATCAATCACCACCTTTTTAGGAAGGCCATTGTGCCAAATAGCTTTATTCAGAAAAACTCTGACAGTAGACTCATCCCTATGTTTGGAAAGCATAAAATCAATGGTTTCTCCATGCTTATAAAAAACACAGTACAGGTAGTTCCAGTCACCCTTGATTTTGATATAGGTTTCATCCATATGCCAAGAGTCGGCAGTGGCTTTCTTTTTCCTACGGAAGTTAGCTTTCAGCTGAGGAGCATACTTCTCAACCCATCGATGAATGGTTGTGTGATCTACAAAAAGACCTCTCTGTGCCATCAACTCTTCAATATCACGATAGCTCAGGCTGTAGGCCTCATACCAGCGAACAGTCATCAGAATAAGTTCTTGTCTAAAATGACGACCTTTAGTGTTGATAGCTGGCATGGCATACTTCATAAGTCGTATTAATAATGAGTACATTATCTAGAAGATAAGTCTTATTTTGCAACAGAACCTAAAGTTTGGAGGGGGGTGCTATTTAACGACATATTTAGTTTTTTCTACGGTATAATATCAATAAGTTATTGATTGCAACTTATACGTTTTAAGTCGTTTCTTTAAAACGTTAATACAAAAACCTGTTTTGAACTACTCTCCTAATCTGAATCTTGTTGAAAAAGTGCGCCTAAGACAAGGTGATTAGCAGAGAAAGTGAGTTGACCCTGATTCGCTATTTAGGGAATATATATAGGATTACTTTATGGTGAGTCCGCTATATATCTAAGTAACGTTCAGCATCAAGCGCTGCCATACAGCCCGTACCAGCCGATGTGATAGCCTGACGATATACATTATCCATTACATCACCACAGGCGTAAACTCCGACAGTAGATGTTTCTGTGGCATTACCTTCCAAACCACTTTTTACTTTAATATATCCATTTTCCATTTCAAGCTGACCCTCAAATAAGGCTGTGTTTGGCGAGTGCCCAATAGCTATAAATACACCGTCAGCGTTGATGTGTTCATGGTCGCCTGTTTGAATGTTTTTTACTCTTACTCCGCTAACTCCTGCGTCGTCACCTAAAACTTCATCTAAAATTGTATTTAATGCCAATTTAATATTTCCGTTTTTTACTTTGTCCTGCAGTTTATCCTGCAGTATTTTTTCTGCACGAAATGTTTCACGACGATGAATAAGTGTAACCGTTGAAGCTATGTTTGAAAGGTATAATGCTTCTTCAACAGCGGTATTTCCTCCACCAACAACAATTACCGGCTTGTTTCGATAGAAGAACCCATCACAAGTTGCACAGGCAGATACACCACGACCTTTAAATGTTTCCTCACTTTTAAGCCCTAAGTATTTTGCACTGGCACCAGTGGCAATAATAAGTGCATCGCAGGTATAAATATAATTATCACCTTTTAAAGTAAAAGGATGTTGAGTTAAATCAGCCTGATTTATATGATCAAAGATAACTTCTGTTTCAAAACGTTCAGCATGTGTTTTCATGCGCTCCATCAGCTCTGGTCCCTGTACGCCCTGATGATCTCCTGGCCAGTTGTCAACATCTGTCGTTGTTGTTAGTTGACCTCCCATTTGAATACCTGTAATCAATACGGGATTTAGATTTGCCCTTGCTGCATACAGCGCAGCTGTATAACCGGCCGGACCAGAACCAAGAATAAGCAAGCGATGATGTTGTGTTTCTGTCATAATAGATCCTTTGGGCTTACCGATGAAAAAAGCAAGATAATAACGATACCTGAATAAAATCTCCAGTTTTTTTTCTTACAATGATCATTAATTGTTATAGCGAGTTATCACCGATGATATCAAACAATAACCTGAAACAACCATTTTCTTATTTTTTATTGGGGTTATTGCGCTTGAAAGAGCCGGGTATTCGAAAGTATGTTATTGCACCATTGATTATAAATATCATAGTATTTGGTGCTCTAGGCTGGTTTGCCTTCCATGAATTTCATCACTGGTTGGATTATACGCTGTCTTTACTACCTCACTGGTTAAGCTTTTTATCGTGGATTCTTTGGCCTCTATTCACCGTCCTGGTTTTAATGGTTGCATATTTTACGTTTACGGTTATAGCCAATGTTATTGCATCACCTTTTAATGCTCTTCTGGCTGAACGTATACAGACTGAATACGGTTTTAAAGCAGAGTCTAACTGGAAGGAGCTTTTACTGATTGTTCCGGCATCACTTAAGCGTGAAGGCCAAAAAATTCTTTATTATTTGCCTCGCATCATTATCTTGTTGATTATTTCATTTATTCCTTTGATCAATATAGTGTCACCGGTCTTGTGGTTTGTTTTTTCTTCTTGGATGATGACCGTACAATATGCTGATTATGCTGCTGATAATCGCAAGATCTCATTTAGAGAAATGTTAAAGCAAATGAAACATTTTCGTGGAAGAAGCCTGGCTTTTGGTGCACTGACACTGATTTTTACAATGATTCCTGTATTGAATATTCTTGTACTTCCAGCTTCTGTAGTGGGTGCTACTTGTTTATGGGAAGAAAAAAGGATTGTTTTTCAGTCAGTTAGATGATGGCGAATGCTACTATCTTGCTTTGATAGCGGTAAGAATGCATATGTCATACTTGCATTATTACCTCCGAAAAAATAAAAAAGTTGATGCCTTTTAATTATTTGATTTTTTTCTCTTTATTGTGGTGTTCAGTATGTTATTTTAATTTTTTTCTGTGGAGGTAAATTTTTCAGATCGGGTTCTGTACATTCTTTTTCCTGATTTACAACTGCAGGTTGCACGACCATATCACTACGTTCCGATAGTTTTCTTTTAACTGTATATTGTTTAGGTTCAGGTTCAGATTTAGGTTCAGGTTTAGGTGATTCTTTTATTTGAATATCTTTATCAGTTGTTATTATGTCTTGAACCTCAACGATAATAGCGTAAGGTGCTGCGCGAGTTGTAATGAAATCTTCAACTGCTTTAAAATCTGAATATTTTGCTTTAAGCATCCGTCCGTGTTTTGTTTCGATGTCATCAAATACATACCAAGTGCCTTGTAGTTTGCGAAGTGTCATATAATGCCCATTTTCTACACTCTTACCTTCATGACAAAGTATTGCTGTGATTTCACCTCTTTTATCCACGAACTGCATTTTATTAGTATTAGACTCTGGTTTATCATACTCAAAAATGTTTTTCATTTGAAGATAACCATGACTGTGAGATATTAGTTTTACTGCCTCATCCGCATATTTTGCTATTTGACCGGTTTGTTTGTCATATTTGAAAATACCAAAGGTTAATATTAACCTTTTAAAAGAAGGGTTAATTCTTAAATGTGTCACAATACGGCAACTGTGACTCTTTGTTTTGTCATAGGGCACTGATGGTAATGTTATTTTTGCTTTCCTATAGCACTCTTGAGCCTGAGTACGCTCAACCCGCTTCTCTCTGAACTCAACAAGTGAGTTTGAAATAGATTGACCTAAATTATACTGTTTAAGACTTGCATGAGACTCTTCACTTAAAGCTAAATTGAACAGTATGCTTGAGTCCTCAATGCGAGAACTTATCATTTTTACACTGTTATCAAGATCTATAGTGGCCGTTCGTACAAATGCAAACTGACTGTCTCTGACTAATGGCTTGATAGTGTCAAGCATTAATATATCATTCATCAAATTGAAAAATTCCATTGAGTCTTGTGGTTGAAGATCATCTTTGAAATTTTTAACTAAATAATCAATAGCACTTTTTTTGTTACTGGGATTTATACTTAATGCGTATTCCACTATTTTTTTTGCTTTATCAATATTTGGATTAATTATACTTGCGTTAAAGTTGTTAGTAACTACCACATAAATTTTTAAAAAACGAAGAAATAACTGAATTTGTCGTTTGGTACAAGTCCCTTTATCCTTTTTTAGTTGCTCGATAATTTCGGTAAACATTTTATTAATTTCTTGTTTTAGCTCTATTGTAACCTGGTCTTTAATGGAAAGAGACTTATCATTATTTCCATTCACGAAATTTGATCTGATAGATGCTAATGTTTCATTACTCAAAAATGCTGCAAAAAATTGCAATGATGCACTGATGAAACAGGAATTATTTGTATGAGGAACATTAGAAACTAATACAGGATGAGCAGATATTGGTTGCATTTTTCGGTCTGCAACCTTTTTATTACAGTACTGAAGAGCTAATGATGGTGACATTCTCGCGTAAGTATTGATGCGGTTCTCTGATGCCGATGCCGATGCCGATGCCGATGCTTGTTGCTCAGATGAAGTTTGTTTCTGAGCATTTGAATGTTCAGGTATTTGAACTGTCAGTTTAAAATTAAAAGAAGCAAACATCACTTTCATCCTTTTGATAATTATATCCCTTAGACTTATTATTGACTTAATTTATTAGTATGTTTTAACAGGCATGTTAATACTTATGACATACTCAGGTGATTATCAGGAATAGAGAAGAAAAAAACCTTTTGCATAGATGGCTCATAATGCAAGTTTGAGCATAGATTGGTGTGAAATACGTAAACAAATAAAATGTATTAAAGTATCACTTTGAAAGCAAACATCATTAATTCTGAGTTTTGTTATCACTCTGTTCAGTCGATTTCGTAATAGCACCTATGGCTTCTTGATTGAGCTTGGCAAACCGACGTTTAAGTGCTTTGAGTTGAACATCGATACTTGCATCAATTACACCAATTTTGCTTTCTAAAATACAGCTGCCTTCTGAGAGACGAGGGTCAGATATCGGGTTAATAAAACCAATACCTTTGTAGTCTTTAAGTATTTCATTTACTTTTTCTTTTACATGAGAAAACTGAGAAGGAGGTACACGTACACCTACTTCATGCTGATTACGTACATGAGAAAGAGCTGACTTTATCAAACCCACAACCATATCTTTGTCGTCGAATCCGTCAATGATTTTTTAACAGCAGACATCAAGATATCTGCCATAGTGTTTTCTACTTCAGAAAGGTAGTTTATGGTTCGGTCTACCATTTTAAGCATCTGCTCCGATTGTTCTACCTTACTTTCCATTATGCCTTCTTCAAAACCTCGTTTTTTTTCTTCTTTAAACGCAACCTTTGCTTTCTTCTCAATCTGTTTTGCCTGAATTTCAGCGGCTTTGACTATCTTGGAACTCTGATAAAAAGACTGATATTCTTCACGCTTTAATACTTTTTTACCAGAAGGGACAGAGACGTGGTTTGAGGTTAAACTAATCACATTCATATGCCAAACTCTTTAATTAATTTTCTAAGTACTGCACTACCTAATTGTTGAATATCTGTCGATACGTTTTGGGCACCAGCAGCATAAAAATAATCTTTACTCGGTTCAGGAAAACAAAATAACAGACGTTTTTTATATCCTTCGGGCTCTTTTGCAAAGACGGCACCGAGCAATCGCATACCACTGCGAAAGACATGTTTTTTTATCTCATCAGGTTCTGACCAATTAACCCTGAACTCACATGGAAATATCTGTGGCAACCTACCTCCCATCAGCGGTGCTTTTTTGATGGCGTACCTGTAGGGCTTTTCTCCAAGACAGGTTTCTATCGCTTTACGATCTTCACGGCGGATGATACTTCTGAAAAAAACATGGTTTAAAATAATGCCTGCATGAAAAATAATTTGTACTAATGAGTTTTTGGGTTGCAGAGCTATTAGCTTAAGTGTGTTATCAAAATAAAAATCTGGCGACTGAGTCAATTTACTTTCGTCAAGTATCGCCTTTGATGCCCAGTGTTTTGTCAGTTCATTCTTAGCCAGTTCCGAAATAATATCTCCACGATTAAAAGACTGCATCCACGTTAAATCAATATAATCCGCTACTGCATAGTTAAACGACAAAGCTTCTATGGTTAGCTTTGTATTCATACCTTAGCCTCTTCTACAGAGTTTTCTGATAGTTCTTGTTCAACATCCAGTGTTGTTATATCCCCAGCGCTGGCTTTTTGCTTTCGTTTGACCATTAACCAAATAAATAGGGCCGCACTTGCCAGTAGCAGTAGCACTAATATACTTAGGCCAATCACTAATAACATTAGTCTCCCTTTGGTTTCTGGTGTAACTTCAACAGTCAGGAAGGTATCTAATGATTGTGAAGATGAACCATTAGTTGATACACCTGGCATTTTACTTGTTGGAAATAGTGTAACTGTAATTTTATCTAACGATAATCCTTCAATACTGTTGGAAACCAGCGTTTTAACTTTGGGAGTAAATCCGGTAAGTACTAAATCTGAGCTGTACTTGATAAATACGGCTGCTGAAGAAGGGTAAGGGTTTTCCATGGCACCGTTACTTTCCTGAGGCAACACTACGTGAACTCTTGCAGTAATAACACCATCAATCATCGACAGAGTTGAAGATAATTCCTGAGACATGGAGTAGGTGTAGCGGGCACGTTCTTCTGTTGGCGATGAAATCAGCCCGTCTTTAGGAAAAATATCTCCTACTGATGAAAACCTGTCACGAGGATAGCCACTACTTCGCAAAAGGTTTATTGAACGAGCCACCTCATCTGAAGGAACAAACAGAGTTAACTCAAGGTCTTTATTAATCTCTTTAGTGGCTGGAATACCCGACTCCAATAGCAGAGCCAGCATATCATTTCCTTCTCGTTCTTTCAGACCCGTGTAAAGTTGAGATTTACACCCTGCCAACATCAATATAAGCAAAAGGCAAGCAACATTCCTTATCGTTTTCACGCAAATATCCCTTTTATTATTTTATAAGTTTACTGACTGCCTGATTTGTAAAAATATACTGTATTCATATGAAGTATGATTTTATTATTGTTGCTTCATCATCGTCTCAATGGTCTGGGTACTCTTACCAACCACCTTACCCATGAGATCTTGCGTCATCATCAGGTTTGTCATTGCCTTTTGTGTTTTGAACATATCTTTCATCGACATAATTTCATCGGAACTTAGCAGTTTGTCGACCTTTGCATGTTGGTTATCGACATTGTCTTTAATACCCTGAAGCGCATTGAGAATTTTATCTCCTGCATTGGCTGGGGCCTCTTTCAAGGCGATTTCTCCACCATCAAGAGCTGTTGATTGCTCAGCCTTAAGTGCATCTTTCCCTTCCAGAAGGTTGCTAAACTCGTCTGCACCTTCTTCAGCATTTAATGCTTTTTCTTTGTCTTTTAAGTCAAATTGATTCGATTTATCAAACGACTTTTCTGGCACTGAGCCAATTCTGTCTATTCCGTGTGGCATGGTTTTGCTCCCCCTGCGTCAGAACCTTAACCAGCTCTCTATCACTTGTGACTACTGGTGGTTTAAGGCTCTGTCTTTTCACCCCTTGTGTTTAGTTTAGCTGACTCTATCCAATAGACGAAAAAACATTAGGATAAAAAGTGATGGATAGCTTTATACCTGATCTAGTTGATGAAGGGACTGAGTTTTAATGTGATTTAGTTTAGCTTGCCCCGACTATATGCCGGAGCTTATTAGGTGATAACGGAAAAGTTTTTCAAAAAATTTTGTAACCGATACTGTTTCCATATCTTTGTATCATCTTAGAGTAGCTACTTTACCCAAACTGACGTCAATTCACCAATCAGGATATTTTGTTGACGTTTACTTGTTGGAAAGACTTTTGCAGCAATCTCTTTTGGTGTTACATGTTCTTTATTCATGGTAAATACCAGTACGTTTGCTAATTGTTTTGCTGCCCTTACATTATCTGAGGATAACTCCTGCTGTTCTTTGCTAACACTTCTGATACCCGATGAAGCACCGGCCTTATCATTTTCAAAACGTGCCACGTTGGCGCCCACCATTACATGCATTGAAAGAATATTTAGCAACTCATGATTCATCGTTGTATTATCTTTTTGATATGTTCTACCGGATTTAGTAAGGATATTTCTAACATACTGAGATAATATTTCATGATCAACTTTACTATCTGAGCGATTTTCATGTGAAGCCATATCCTCTTGACTTAATGTGTTCGCTATTTGTGATTTTAGTGTTGTTGCGTGCAAAGGGTGTGGCGGTGTTTCTTTGGTGAACTCTTTTCCGCCTTTATCAATTCCACTTAAAGGTGGGGTTTTCGTTAAGATAGAATAAATCCCTGTGCCTGTAGCTTTACCTGATTTCAAATAGTCTCTTACATCATTAGCCATCTCTATGGCAACATCCTTTTGATGCTTGTGAATTTTTAGTTTAGCTGGGATATATGTACTCACATCAACCGCACTGGAGGCATGTTCCGGAATCATCATTCCACAGTGCGCAAGAATACCATTGGTAACGACCTTTCTTGAGTTTTCTGTCAGAATATGTGTCTCACTCAGGCTTTTTTCAATATTTGCTCTTGTTTTGGCAACAGTTATTTGATGCTTGTCCATGGTTTTTTGCATCATATTGAGTTCTATTTCCAATGCTTCTCGTTTTTTAGCCAACTTTATATTGCGTAAAGCTGCTGCATTTACTTTTATTTCAGGATTTCTGAGTTTGAGTTCAATCTCTGCAATTTCTGCTTTAAGATCAGTAATATTCTCTTCTGTGGGTACAAGCATACTACGATTGAATTTAATCGCAGGTGATTCAACATAATCCATTGCATCAGAAGATGGCAACTCATCTGTGATGTTATCCCGCATTATTTCAAGCTTGTGTTTCAAATCATCCGGAACACGTTTACCAGCTTTAGCTACAACAACTTCAATCAGTTTTTGTTTCGCTACTTCATCTGCATCTCTTATATCGTCAAAACGCTTATCAGCGATTGCTTTGGCATTGCTCTTTTCAGTTTTTTTCTTAGCCTTAACTGCCTCAGCCATCAATTTTCCAGCTCTTGCAAGGTGTTTTGATTTGATTTTTCCGGTAAGTTTTCTGCCTTCATGTTGCTTTGCTATCAGTAATAACTGATCACGCTGCTCAAGGGTTGCTGAAGGACTTAGACGTTTCCCTGCTATTTGCTCAGCCGGACTGTCCAGCAGTCGGTAGTCAAACACTTCACCCTCCTTATTGCGAGCATCAATCAGCCCAGCCCCAACCATAACCAAAGTTGTCATTGCCGTATCATAACCATTGTCATGCTCTTTATCAGAAAAGTTAACTTTACCTTCCAATGATATTCCAACCAGATCGTGGAAACGCTGAAGGCCGGTTACGTCTTTTTTAAATCTTTCAGAATAGACATCTCTGAATAAGTTAAAGAAGGTTCTATTTCCAAGTGCTTTACTAAATATATTTTTGGAATTTCTTGCCATTTGCTCGATAGCACGTTCAATTTTAGCACCGGGAGTACGTAGTTTAAAAAAGCTAAAGGCATTTCTGAGCTTTACACCAGAGTTCTTAAAAAAAGTCTTAACCAAATGAGAAATCATGACCTTGGCTTTATACTCTTTAAGTTTTTTCTTATTAACACTTTGTGGTTTGCTATTGTTGTCGTAACCGTAAAGTGGCTTTGTATAATCAAGCTCATATTCATATTCCATCACAGGCTCTTTGCCTTTTTCAAGCCTTAATATATTAGCTTCTTGCTCATGAGTATAAACGCGCTTGTATGAGTCAACCGTAATCTGATCTTCTGGAGCCTTGTTTTTGTTATAAATGTCTGCAAGAGCCTGTTCTTTTGCAAGTTCATCCCTGCTCTTTAGGACATCGGTACTCTTATATTCGTACATAGGGCGTCCATAATCATCTAACAATTGAGCCCTGTTGAGTAATGGTGCAGAATCAGAAAACTCTTCGTTTTCCGAAGATTCAAACGGTAATTCTCTGTTAAAATTATTATGCTCTGGACCTATACCTTCACTTGGCGTAAAAGTAAAAGGCATATCTGCATCCGCCTGCACGCCACCTGTAGGCACCTTCCAGAAATCACTGTGGGAATCTATTTCAAAGCCAGCATCTTTTCTATCTCTGACCATGGTTTCAGCTTTGAGGTCAATAGCAGTATTTATGCTCTCTGCCACCTTTTCCCTTTGAGCTATCTGTCTTTTGAGCAGTTCATTATCTTCTTGTAGCAAGGGTGCATACTCACTTGCATCAATCAAACCATAATTTTCATTTGAGTCAGGTGTCATGAGGACATTGTAAAGCTGAGTTAATAAGCCGTTATAGCCATCCATTTTGACCGAAAGATCATTTCTGCGAGCTTCAATAGTTGCATACTCCTCTTTGGCAACCGTTAAATCCTTTTCTTTCAGCCCGCTGTTTTTTCTTATTTGATTAATTTGTTGTGGTGTTTTTGATAAAAGGTGATCAGGTATTTCTGTAGTGCTATCAGGATTTTTCGCATCAACGAAATACTTGCCGTTAGCTTCTTCTGGGTGAAGTATATAGCGATAATTAATGATATGTTTGTCTAGTACGCTTAACTTTTCTGACTGTTGCTGAAACTCAACACTATATTTTTTATTTTTATTTTCAAAATAATTGATTGCTTCTTCTATTTCAGAATTATCTGCTGTATATAATTTTTTTAGCAATGCAGTATAGTTATTTTGTTTGTCAATTATAGATTGATCATGCAGGTTAAGCCTTTCTTTTTTAGCCATAATCTTCGCTTTCGCAAATTTAGCAGCTCCATTAATTTTTTCCTGATATTGTTCAAGCTCGCTGATCCTTGCTTTATTTCTGGCTTCAGCTGACGTTTCTTGCAAATATTGTTTTCGCCTTCTATGTGGGTCTGTCAGTTTATGTTCCGTTTTCAGGTGCTTAATTTGGTTTTCCAAGCGGGCCTCAGCCTCAATGTTTGTAGCCAGAGACTGTTCTCTTTTAGTAATTTCAGCTTCTATCTCTTTTATAGCATGACTGTAATATCCCTTTTTCTCAGGACTTGTCTCTTCGTTCTCATTTTTCAGTAAGGTTTGAATTTTCAAATGATCTCTATCGTCTTCTTTCTGATATTTCTGCTTGGATATCGAAATATCAGACCTTAGATCTTCAAGTGATTTTTCTGCCAGCGAAATATGTTTTTCAAGCTTGGCTTTTTTTTCCTCTCTCTGTTCCTTTAATTTTTTAGCATGAGCTTTTGAATTAAAGCTATCTGGGTCTTGTTTTAGTTCTCGAAGTATCTTGGCGGCGTTGTTAATAGAGGGGGAAACAAAAGAATTGTATTCGTACTCTTGCTGATCAAATAGCTTGGAAATATCAGAACCAGAATCAACTTCTTCAGACAAAGATAACTCATTGTTTATCAGTTGATTATGATCTAGCTTATCCCAATAAGCTAACTTAGATTTTTCATCGTTTTTATATGTTTTTTTCTCAGGATCAGACTGTGATGGATTTTCTATATTTGAAAACTCTGATTTTTTACTTTTATCATTAGTGGTATTTTTGACTGGACGATCAACAATGTCTTTTTTAACATGTTTAAAAGCTAATTTATCAAATTCATGTTCAAGGTTTTCAGGTTCTAAAAATAGTGCATTATCTGTATCTTGAGTAATTGTTCTTACTTTGCCATTTTCACTCTGTGTTTGTTTGTTTAATTTTTCCTGATTTTGTGAATCATTTTCTGGCATAGCTCTCTGAATATGAGAGTTATTTTTATTTATACCGCCTGATGAGCGTTCCATGGCCTGATCTCCTTCATTACTCCAGCTATTCAAAAACAGAATAACTAAGACTTTAGTTCTATCTGATTATAAGATTAGTGAGGCTGTAAATCTTTGCACAATTATATAAACTTAATGACATAAAAGCGTCTAACTGCCTTTTTCTCTAAAGCTTTAGTCGCAAAGCGGTCAACTATTTTATTAAAAAACAGATTCTGAGTAGCGTGAATAAAAGCTGGCAGACTAAGGTCGTATTTTTGAATTTTCGAATGAAACTTATACTGTGTGCATGGTCAGAGGAAATCAAATTGAATTAACGTAAGCAAAGAGGTGACTATGGATAGTGTATCGAGTATTGATAAAAGTACGCCAAAAACTGAAATTCAAGTACCACAAGAGGAGCAGTCTGTTAAAACTAGAATGGGGCTAACTGCTTGTAAAATAAAGGCTAAAAATTTTATTCGGATGACCAAGGCTAACTACAATAACCGCATGACTACCCTTAAGCATCGTGCCACTAAAACAATGGCTAATATTAAGTCGTTTATGAAAAATGCACTTGATACAGCCAGACTTGCTGGGCGTCGAGCCCTAATCGGCGGCTCAGCAGGTGCCTTTATCGGAGGAGTAACAACAGCTACAGCAATAGCCATAGGTGTCAGCAATCCGTTAATAGGTATTCCTATGGCACTTGGATTTGGAGCCTTAGCAGCAAATGTTGGTTTATTAACCGGTGCTGGCGTGGGTGCGACATTACCTATTACTAAAGAAGCTTGTATTCGCTTGGCAGGTTTCAATGTATGTCAGTACAAAAAACGTATTGCGGAACTAGAACAACAACTTAAAGCACAACAGAGCATAATGGAGACTATTTTAAAGGACCCAAAGGTAAAGATTAGCTAATCAGTTGTCAACGGGCATATCTCAAATTGGCTAATTATAATGAACGCCGTTATTCCTGCAAAGGTGGAAGTCTATAATATTAACACTGTTATATCTATAGATTCCCGCCTTTGTGTAATAACATATGTGCAAATTTTTATAATCTTTTATAACTTATACAAAAACCTGCTTCTAACTTCTTATTGTGCTACTTTTCTGATCGTGCTTTTCTAGCTATTACTCCTCACTTGGCTTTAATAGTAAGCAATAAAAACATACACTCAATAGTAGTTAGAAACAGGCTTTAATATTACACATAAATAAAAGATTTTATTGCAGGACCTTTAATTTTTTCTGTAATGTTATTTGCCAAACTAGAAAGAACAGCTAATTATTTAAATATAACCACAATAAAATCAGGCAAATATGGAACTGCAAAATGAATGAAGAAAGCTTAAAGAAAATGGCATTAGTGATAGCTGCCAGCTGTCTTTCTGTTGATGACAACAGTGAATACTCGCTTAAAAGTGATCTGGCAGATTCTCAACAACAATTTAACAAGCAGGTTTCTGATAGAATTTACACTTTTCTTCTTTATTTGTTGAATAAGCCCTCTAATGAATACTCTTCATTAATGACTGAACTAGCAAAAAAATTACCAGCTGACTGGGTTATGCCAGACTTGGATCAGTCTTTTATTCAGATAGCTAATAAATCTTCTAACCTTCAACATGGTTCAGTTTTATAAAAAGAAACTACCCCATGTCTGCAAGCGGTCGAAACGGCAGGGGGTATTTATGCACTGTATGCCCTATATTGACCTCAGTTCGACGTAAGAAGTCTTTTAAAAGCAATCACTTCAATATTGCTGTATTGTCTTGAGAAACAATACCATGCATGGAATTGATTGCATTTAAAAAAATTACGTCGAACTGAGGTTATATAAATTTAGATAGATATGAGATATTAAAATCAGATAAAAAGATCTTGAAATAAATATTGTCGTTGTATCATCAGCTGGTATCTTCTGTAGATCAATCGATTGTACAAAGGAATTTATTAACTATATGGCTACGCACGTAAAGAGGAAGCCATAAACATACATAAAGAAAAATTATTCTGGTCTCCCCTTACAGGAACTAATCCACAAGAAGTTTGGGTGAAGTGCGTGAATTTTTTCCGTTCTGCTTTACCATCAAATCTTTATAAACAAGTGCAAAAGCGTGGGTTTTCTGTATCTGGCCTGTAGTGATCTTCAGTGTACTGCCTGTCGATAAAACATAAAGTGAATCATTTTACACTGAAGTCAAAGTTACACATAAAGGCCTTAAAGCAGGCCTTTGGAAAACTTAAAGGTCTTAGGGCGCGTAGTGCGTAAGGTCAGAACGAATATATCAGGTTCCTTAATTTCTCATTCCCTTCCAATGATTCGGTTGAATCCATAAAACCTTTTAAAAGTTCCTTATCATTCCATCTTTCTGCTGCGTTTTCAGTTACCTGCGTTGCCCTCTTCATCATGCGAACACTTTCTTCTCCTGTCACGTGGAGTGATTCTGTAAACAACGCTGCCCCCGCTTGATTTTCTAATTCTTGCATACCCCATAGATCAGATCTTACCTGTTCAAATTGTACTATCTCTTCTTTGCTTAAGCTCCTATAACTACTCTCTAGTTCTGAAGGGTTAGAATGTTTTTCAAAGGATCTTATATCGAAGAGCAAACTTCCGTCTTCATTGGTAGACGTAAATATGTCTTGTCCTCTACTTCGCTCTCCTGGTATACGGTACCCCCTTTCCGCAGGAAAGTTACTGTCTGGATCAACCATGGTCAAGTCTTCGCTTGTTAGTGGAGGAAGGTTTTTCCTAAGAGCTCGCAATCCTGCAATTGTATTTGGATTTTCTTGTGCTTCTGCGTCTCTTAGTGTTGCTTCTTCTGCTGCTCTTGATGCATCTTTTTTATGCTGCTTTTGCTAAATAGCGGGCATCTCTAACATCTCTAATTGTACGGCCTACTCCTTTAATGATTAGACCCGCCGTCTCGCCACCGACCATAGCCCCGGCATCAATACCAACAACTTCCCAGAACGAAGTAGAACTCATCATCTCACCAATTGATTGAGATGGCTTTAAGCCCTTTTGTTCCAAAACGCCATTTTCTACAAGTTTTTCGCTTACGGTTGTTGCTACACCTACTGCCGTAAAAAAAGCAACATTAGCCAAGAAACCCAGCGCCGTGCCCTCTATAAATTCACCAGGACCTGGGATCACCAGGGCCATCAAAAGTCCTGCCACCGCAAAACAAATTGCAAAAATTTTTTCCAATTGACTTTTGTTATAGCTATCGTAAAGCTGTTTGTTTTCCGCTTTCATCGTTTTATTAACATTATTAATATCATTTTCGGTGTAGTGACCGGTGGGGTCGGAACTATTGATGGGATCATTACCTGCATAGTTGTAAGCATTTATGCCACCGGCTCCCCACGGAGAGGCACTGTCGTGTTTAGTGAACAGTCTCAGTGCCGGATCATAAGCACGATAACCATTGCCCAAAAACTGCCAGCCCGTCACTTGGTCTGCAGTTTTCATTTGATAGCCACGGGTGCTCTTTTGCAGAGTCAATGCCAGTGTTTTAGCCTGATTCAGGTCTGTTACCTGACCATACGGCATATACACATCATCACCTTGAACTTTGCCGTTAACGACACTGCCTGTTAACTGCTTGCCATCGGTAACAGCTGACTCGTAACGGCCATCATAAAAACTTCCTCCGGCTACATAATAACGAGATTTCCCGTTAATCGACTGCTCTGCCAGAGAGCCATTGTAATACTGCTGTAGTGTGGTTGTTTTCCGAAAACGTTGGTATCACTTTCTGCAATTTGTTGTCCTGATGCATCATAGGTATAGTGAATTTTTTTACGATGATTGATAGTGACATCCGTTAAATTCTGCGCACTGTCATAGCTCATCTGGTAAGGCACTAACTTGCCCGAGGCGGTCCTTTTCTGCATGGCAGTGATATTACCGTCACCATCATAGCTAAATGTAGCATGGCCTTTACCGGCATAATCAATACCTGACACCTGTGTCGGATCAGTGTTTTTATACTGGTAAGTAATCAGCTGTTTACTGCCACCGTTGAGCGTCTCATCCACTGTGTTTAGTGAATTAAACAAAGGTTGATAGCTGTAATCAATGGCACTGATCGGTTGTTTAAACAGATTCTGAGGGCACTCTTTTCCGTTGCAGGTAAAGTGCAATAACTGACCCTGCGGTGTATAGGTGTATGTTTGGGTACTGACACCCTTTTCAGTTTTTGCAGTACGGGTAGCAATCTGACCTTTTGTGTTATAACCATAACCATACGTCCGAACAGGTTTACCGTTCAGGTCATTGGCAATGCTGACCAAATTACCAACACTGTCATAGATATAACTATTGCTCACCTGATGGTTAATGGTTTTATCCTTCACCGATAAATCAGGGTTGTAATCAGTTCCCAGAGATACCTGACCTGCGCTTCCCTTATAACTCATACTAACCGGCAATCCTAGCGCATCGGTTACCGCTGTTTGTGTATACACCGGCGCCGCTGGAGCACCATAGGTACTGCTCACCGGTACAAAATAATTGTTCACCTCATCGGATAAGATTCGCTGACTACCGTCAGGGTGAGTGATGGTTGTGGTCAGTAACCGCTGATTCACCGGATCATAGGTGTATGCTATTTCGCTGATCAGCTTATTCTGCCCGCTCGTCTTTTTCAGATCGGTCAGGTTACCATTAGCATCGTAAGTATAGGTCAGGGTAAAATCTGTATGACCGTCTGCCGTCTCAGATACCACGGTATGTGGTTTTTTATGCCATGCCGTATCATAGGTAATAGTCATACTATTACCCAGCGGGTCTGTTATTTTGGTCGGCAAACCAGAGGTTGTGTCATATGTCATGCTCACCTGATGAGATTTATCTCCCACCATCGTTGAGGCATTTAATAAAAAGCCCAGTGATGTATACGTTCTTTCACCCACCAGTACCTTTTGAGCCGAAGGGTCATAAGCGCCAGTGGCGACTTCTGTTTTGATAATATTTCCATAAGCGTCATAGGTGTTGTAGGTGGTTCTCACCGGTGTCACATTGGCGTCAGTATTACGGGTCGAAACCGTGGAGGCGGTCATGTTTCAAACCAGTTGATAGTGTTCTCGTGAGATAAACTCACTAATGATTTTGTCGTGTAGCTCTACCGACCTTGGAAACAGATCGTTTTTCTCGCAAGCCGTTTAATACGTGTTCTAAAAGTCAAATTTTGCCTTTCTATGCGTTGTGTGAAAAATTTTCCCACGATATGTTTTTCTTCCGGTAAGTGTGTTGCATAAGTCTCAAGACCATCTGTGCAGTAGTATGCGAACTCATAGGGCTTTAGCAGAGCGAGCAGTTTCTTTAGTGTATTGGCTGACCTCGACCCAAAAGCATGAGCTATCAGACGCTTGAATTGTGGTTCCCATGCATACCAGAGCCACCGCTGTTTTTTCTTGTTCCCAACGTAAGACCATTGTTCATCAATCTCACAGAGCAATGTCACTTTTGATCTATCAAAGGGCAATGAGGTGACCTGAGGAGGATTGAGTTTTTTAAGTGACTGAGTACCGTCGTGGGGCTGATTTCAAGTACTCGTCCAGTATCTCTGATACCTGATCCATTCATAGCCATTGCTACAATCTGCTCAGCAGTACCCGGTTGGTTTGCATTATACCGATATTCAAGCTGAAAGCTGAAGCAGCAACTACGGCAATAAAAGCGTTGAATGCCTGTAGGGGCTTTGCCATTTTTTACCACTGATGTTGTGTTGCTACCCTTCCTGCAAACTACGCTAATTGTTGCCATAATGCCTCCTTGCACGCAAATTCGGAAAGGTACCACTAAACGACAAAATAAGCTATCAACGGTTTTGATTTATGACCAGTTTTTGAGGTTGGTGAACTGTTTACGGAAAATAGCTTTTGTGAAAATGTCAGTGCCAGTGAAGAAGGGTTGACAGACACCGCTGCGTTCATTCCCCCGCTGCTCGCCTGAGAGGTAAAATGATTATGACCTGTGGCCACCAGATGCTTGAGCTTTTTTAGTAGTGTTTTTTTAGCAGCAACCGACATTAGTGCAGCCTTACTCGTCGATGAACGGTGTTTGACCGTAGATATATGCGCATTTGAATTTTGTGCAAAAGCAACACTGGTTGTTAAATAACTCACCAGAGTTGTTACGGCAACAACTAACTTAACTAGTCTTAAAAACACAAAAAAACCCTTATTATCATGATTAATTAATAAAAGACCTTGAAAGTTATAAAATAGAGATGAACCAAATAAAAATTTCGGTTTGATGCGGTTAAAATTACCAATGATTCGACTGAAAAAACTGAGCTTTGTTTTTCCCTAAGCGGACTAAAAGTCTGCTTGAATGGCGCATTAAAACTTTGTTTCCGAACGGAAGAAATACCCATATTACTTATCCAATCATCATATTCCAACACAGCCCTGCCAGATCAAAATTTGGACTCTTATAAAGTATAAATAGGTGAATATTAACATTGAGATTGAGTTTTCTGCATTAACAAATATCTCTTATGAAGGCAAACAAACGCATAAAGAAGGTTGTAAACTATACGACTACGCATGTAAACAGGCAATTATTAAAATACATAAAAAACCTTCAGTATTGTTTAAATCAGTGAGAAGCACTGAGCAAAACAGCAATCCATGAAGACCGTATTTTTAAGTTTGTCAGCTTTTTCTTTTTCCGTGCGATTTGTCATCGTGATAAGCAATGCCTGAATGATCTGAGTCTGGGAAAATTGCCACCTTATAAACGCCCAAGCAGGTAAATAAACGTCAATGGGAAGAGGCAGAAAAATAGCTAGTTTTACGTATACGTTGTGAAAACATCATTGTAGGCATTGAACTCAACTTGCAGAAAGTAGTAACAACGCACTATGAAGCTGTTAATGGCGAGAGTATTATTGCGTTTTTACCACATTGAAAAACGCATACTCTACAGCCACTACGCTACATATCATTTTGAATTAGGCGGGTTATCATTGTAGTGAAACTGTACAACAATAGACATAACTTCACTTAAGCCGAGGCAGCACGCACGAATACGTTGGTTACAGTCTGATTTGAGCAAAAACTTGTTTAAGTTTGGTTCAAAAGAATGGCAAAAATCATCAATATCAGAGAAAATACGATTAAGAATATAACTTCCATGTTGTTGTATTTTCTTGAGAAACTATATCATGCTAGGAATTAATTGCTTTTAAAAAATTTACGTCGAACTCAGGTTAAATAAGGTCGAATGAGATTTTCTGGAACAAGGCCAATACATTTTAACATCGAAATATAACATAGCTATTTTCTTATCTTTGAGCAACGTTATGCTCTATCAGGATAGCTCTCTAACGATCAAAGATATATCAGAATAGAAGAGTATGAATTGATGAATAAAATTATGCTAATTACAGGCAGCAGCAGAGGTATAGGGGCTGAAGCAGCAATTTTGGCTGCTCAACAAGGTTATGACCTTTGGTAATCCCCCCAGAAAATAACCGTATTTAAAAGTAGACTGTTAAGAAATGAGAAAAGAGGTCTGCGATGAAGAAGTCACGTTTTACTGAAACACAGATTATTAACATCCTGAAAGAAAGTGAAAATGGTTTGCCAGTGGCTGAAATATGTCGCAAACATGGGATGAGCGAAGCAACATTTTATAAATGGCGAGCAAAATACGGTGGTATGGATGTTTCGCTGATGAAGCAGTTTAAGACACTGGAAGAAGAAAACCGGCGTTTAAAAAAGATGTATGCTGAAGAGCGATTGAAAGCAGATATTCTTCAGGAGGCTATCGAAAAAAAGTGGTAAAGCCCTGTCAAAGAAAGGTACTGGCACAAAGGGCAGTAAACAAACGTCACATCAGTATACGAACGGCATGTTGCTGCTTTAAAATCAGTGAAACCTGCTATCGGTACAAGTCTGTACTGAGTTCAGATAATGAACTCATAGCCAATGAACTAATGCGCCTGACTAATGAACACCGCACATGGGGTTTTGGTTTGTGCTTTTTATATCTGCGTAATGTTCAAGGCTGTCCATATAATCATAAGCGGGTTTACCGTATTTATTGCGAGCTTGCATTGAATCTACGGATCAAACCTAAACGGCGATTAAAACGAGATAAGCCAGAAAGATTAGAGGTCCCTGCAAATATCAATAATTCCTGGTCAATGGACTTTATGCAGGATACACTGGCAACAGGAAAAAACTTCAGGACGTTTAATGTTCTGGATGACTGCAATCGTGAAGGTTTGGGTATTGAAGTGGATCATTCATTACCTTCTTTAAGAGTTATTCGAACGTTGGAACGTATTATGACATGGCGAGGTCAGCCATCAAGGATTCGATGCGACAATGGTCCGGAGTATATCAGTGTTGAGATACGTCAATGGGCAAAGAAAAAAGGTATTGTGCTGCAATATATTCAACCGGGCAAGCCACAACAAAATGCTTATGTGGAAAGATACAACAGAACTGTCAGACATGAATGGCTGAATCAACATTTGTTTGAATCACTGGATCACGCCAGAGAAACGGCAACACAATGGCTCTGGCAATACAACAATGAAAGGCCTAATATGGCTTTAGGCGGAATAACCCCAAAACAGAAACTTGAGCAATTGAATTCTACTTTTGAAAGCGGTTAATAATGGGGGGATTACCCTTTGCCTAAACTATAAAAATAATAATACTGCCGCACAAAATGTTTTAAATAAAATCCATGATATGGGTAGAAAAGCAATTGCAGTTCAAGCAGATGTTAGTAGAGAGTCAGAGGTCATTAGTTTATTTGAACAATGTGATGAAGAGTTAGGACCACTTAATGTCTTAGTGAATAATGTAGGTATTGTTCAAGAGTCTAGACGAGTGGATGAAATAAATGAGAAGCGCTTGCAGGAAACTTTTTTAACCAACATTTCCAGTTTTTTCCTTTGTTCTAAGCAAGCAGTATTGAGAATGTCTACAAAGTATAACGGTTGTGGAGGGGTAATTGTTAATGTTTCATCTGCGGCATCTCGACTTGGTTCAGCTAATGAATACATTGATTATGCTGCGAGTAAAGGCGCTGTAGATTCATTGACTATTGGCTTGTCAAAAGAAGTTGCACAAGAAAAGATTCGTATCAATTGTGTGAGACCTGGTTTCATCAAAACCGAAATTCATCAAGACATTAATCGAATTGAAAATTTGAAGCATAAAATCCCGTTACAGAGAGGCGGTGAGCCGCGTGAGGAAGCAGAAGCGATTGTTTGGCTTGCTTCAGATAAAGCCTCATATATTACTGGATCATTCATAGATATTGCGGATGGATGTTAGCAATGGGTAATCGCTTTGTCGGCAAAGTAGAAATCTTCGTAACTGTGACCTAACCAAAAGAATTAATGAGGTAATCACTGTATAAATCGAGGGATTTTCTATTCATTCAAAGCATCATACATCGCGCTCATCGCATAAAAAACAGCAAGTTCCATAACATAAATTGTTAAGAAATAGTGCAGAAAATTTATTGTAAAAGACAAATTTTGATGGATGTATACAGCATTATAATCGTTTATATGCGTATAAAAAATCATAAAAAACTTAGATACAAATCTATAAATATAACATACCTTTTAGCTCAAATAGTTATAAGCATGGGTGGTGAGTTTTGGATAATATTGTATGTGAGATCATTGTAAAACTCACACGCTTAATTATAAAAGCGTTGTTTGCTGTTTGCGTAATTCCTCCTTTCTTATTAACTTTTGAACAGGTTGCATGGGCTGCAGGTAGTAATGCTCATCTTCCTGAGCACCATGTAACCAGGCAATCAGCATCTGTCTCTAGTGCACTGCCGACTAATATAAAAAATACTTGGTTAAGTTTTCAGCAAGCTGGTAATAAGTTCCATGTATCTCCTTTTACTCATTTACCTGTATTGTCTGATGGCTCCGTTGCCATGCCATCAAATGCCAATAATTTTCATGGTGCTTTTCACTCCTCTGTTGACCCCCGCACAGGAACGGCATCGCTCAATATGCCAGTGGCCACGACATTTTACGATCACGGGCAGGCAAAACGCAGTCTGATATTGTCCTATAGCGGAAGCCCATCTCCTCATGGCCCTGACTTATTAGGCCTTGGTGCTCACTGGACATTTAATGTGGGAACAGAGCACCCCTCTACGTCGGAAGTTGCCGGACATAAAACCACTGATCTAACCACCGGTGATGGTCATACTCTGACAATGGAAAGTGATCGTAACGGGCAGGGTCAAACCTATTGGCATTTACTTCGCCATAAACTCAAAGATGTAACTGTCGCAGGAGAACCTGGGGACTGGACTATTGCTACCTCAAACGGCATTCGTGAACATTTACTCTACGGTTACGAAGACTGGGAAGAAGGGCACGACGGGCAGCGTGTATGGTTCTATTATGACCGCAATGGGCCAACCGATATGACCCGACGCCTACTCTATATCTGCGGGCACCCGTTAACAGAAGATCAGGCTGAAGGGGCTGTTAATGCCTGTCCAGACAATGGTGTCAGAATCACCTATGAAGCTCATGATATTACCATACATGCTCAGCAGACAGTGACTATACATACCGGTGAGACTGAAGGTGAAACACAGGTTACCTCAGTCACCCTTCCGCCCTTTTCCAGTGAGAATATCAGTAATCATGGAGTTCCGGCACACATTCTGTTTAGTTATGATACTCAGGGTGCCCGCCCATGGTTAATCAAAACGATCACTCAACCTTCAGGTCAGATCAATACATTTCTTTACAACGATGAGGCAAATTATGACAGTCTCCAGCCTCATGGTATTCCAACCGGCTTTAATTCCGCTTCTTTGCCTGTGGTCAAAGAACAAATAATAACACCACCACCAATGTATAAAAACTCTCTGCCTGTACGTCATGTTTGGTTTCAGTACAGTAAAGGAACCACTGATCTGCATAATTTCACCGGTTATCTCAGTGGTTTTAGCCATATTCCCGGCAAGGATAATCTGTTCGACCGCGCCGACAGCTATACCTATACGGTTGCACAAGACAACGGTTCATCAACTACCACCACCACATATAATAAATATCATTTACCACTAACGATTACCCAGTCAGATGATTTACATCACAGTTTAGTGTTGAAAAATGATGCCACTTACTCTCCTTGGAAAGGCACAACATTTGCCCAGTTGCCATCTGATTACTCTTTGCCGAAAAAAACGACAAAAACTCTGTATAGCCTTACCGGCACAGGGCAAGAACCGACAATCAAACCGGCGACTGTGCTGGAGCAAAAACGTTATAATAATAATGGACAGGTTATCTGGAAACAAGATGACTACGGTCGACAGACTTTTACGCAGTATTGTCCGCCACAGGGTGATGCCCACTGCCCTGCTATGGATCCGAACTGGCCACAGGCAACATGGCCCGAAAAAACAATTGAGATACCGGCACAAAAAACACTGGCAGGAGCTACGCGCTATGCCAATCTGAAAGCCAGTGATGATCCTGAACCTGCTGTTGAAGTAGAATATAACTATAAACTGATTCCTGTCGCAAAAACATATAAACAGAGAATCAGCCAGTACAAAAAACTGTTACAGCAACAGTGGATACGAGCAAAAGCACGATGGGAAAAAACATACAACAGTCATAGTTCAGTGTCTTCTTCGGCTACCACGAATTTATTTAGTCAAAGCCGCTTTAATCATGATGTGGGTCAGGACACTTCAAGCCTTGCCGGTAGCTGGGAAGTCAGCACTAAAACCGTGGGGACATTACCGCAGAATACGGTCAGCCACCTGACCCCGGGCAGTCCGTTACCTGAGCTGACTACCGATGAACTATCGACCAAAGCCCTGTACCAATATAACCCTGATCCAAAGAGCTTGACTTATGGCCAGCTGGCTCACATAACCATCACAAAATATAATCGCTTTTCACCAATAATTAATGGAAACGTATTACAGACAGACCAAGCCCCATTATCTGATGATCAGCCCGGACAGCAGGAACAGGTCGACTTTAATGTCACTCACCGTATTGACCCCAAATTGCATACCCGTACAACAGATGTTGAAGTAGCACATGAAACACCTGAGTCTGCTCAGCAGGCACCGAAGCTTTTAAAGAATAATACCCGACTGGTTCATGCTGATTACAGACTGTCCAACGACGGTGAATTATCACTGGGGCAGTCGGTTTACTCACTAGATAGTGGTGTAAAACTGTCCACCGAGGACACGTTAAAAACATTACAAACACGCTGGAAATATGATGCATGGCTTCGTCCTGTGCAGAAAACGGTGACACCGGTTAGCGGAGGCCATCCACAAAAAACATTATGGTCGTATATTTTTACCCGCCAGGAACAAGCATCTGTTAAAACGATGCCCAATGGTAGTCAGGAAAAGGTCGTTTATTCCGGAATGGGTAAAAAACAGAAGATTATCTCTGTCTGGCACAGAGATAAATCGCTGGCAGGTGCATCAATGGAAGGGGTATCTAACTGGATTGCTGACAGTAAGACCACTTATACCCATGCTGAAAAGACGGCGAGCCGAACTGTTTATCATGCAGACGACAACGGAAGAACTGTGGCACTAACCACAACTTATGGGTACGATTCACTCGATCGTAATGTCTGGACCAAACTTCCGGATAATTCTGTTAGTGTTGTCGCCCGCAATGATCCACAACTGCTGCTGATAAGTTATCAGGTGACAACAGGAAGCCAGAATCAGGGTGAAAAGTTTGCACCTGTATTGGGTGTTGTTAAATCTGACACGTTAGGCCACCCCGTGGCACAATATACTTTTGCCATGAAACCTGATGTCAGAGTTTTGGGCAAACCGCTTTATCCACCGGCAGTTCAGGCGGAGTTAACAACACTGGAAGGTCAGCTCAGACCTGTCACCAGTTTAACGGCTGAAAATAACTATGGCTTGCTGCCACTTGCCGGAAGTAAGGGGTTGTTCACCTTTGTCAACGATGCCATTAATGCAGGTGTTTGGCTGAGTAAAAGCACTATGCAGTATGATGGAATGGGTCATAAAGTTGAGCAAACCCAGCCCAATGGTGCAAAGGTACACTGGAAATGGCAAAACAACAACTTGGTGGCAACCATCGCTCCCAATCAAAGCCTGATACACGATACGATAAACCTTCAGGGTAAAAAAGTGGCACGGTGTGTCAAGCCGTTAGGTCAGTCTGACTGCCATGTATTAGGAACACGGCAGTACGATGACACAGGAGAACTGATATCTCAGCATGATGAATACGGCAATCAAATAAGGTACACCTACGACGAAGACGGTCGTTTGCTTAGCATGATAACACCTGCCACTAAAACGGACAAAGGTCATGTTTTTACTTATACCTACAACAGTTTTGCCAGAACCGGTGAGTCTGTTGATGGTGTACTTTATGAGACCTTCAAATACGACCCTGATACGTGGTTGCTGACCGATACAGACGAGGCAATCAGTCATCTGCATTATGATTATGACCCAAATACTTTACAACTGATTAAAGTGACTCGGAGCGCACCGGTCAGTTTTAAATCACCGGTGGGTATTCACTATCCTGGTGGTTTTGAAACAATGAGTTACAACCGTTACGGACAGGCGGTCAGCCTGCGTGATTTTGCAGGAAACAGATACAAAGCCCTGCACGATAAACTCGGCAGAGTCATTCAGACTGAAGTCATTTTGCCGAACCAGACCGAAACCACGATGCTAACTGCTGTTCAGTACGATGATTACTTTAATCGTCCGGTGAAAATAATTAACGGTATCGGGATTGCCAGATACTTCACATATGACGCTCTGGGTAAGCTCACAACAACCACTGATAAGCAGGGCAATAAAACGTTACAAACATTAAGTTACACTTATGACTTGAAGACCGGCAATATTGTCACTTTCACCCGATCAGAAGACAATAATAGTGCAACACAGCGTTATACTTATGACAATAACACAAACAATCTGACGTCAATGTTATGCAGTGTAACAGGGCAATCTGATAAAGCCAGTTCACTGTGTCCGCGTGATACGGTTTTATCCGGCAGTCATTTAACAACACCGCCAGTTATTATGGCACAAAAGTATACGTTTGATGACTGGAACAATATCAAAAGTGTTAGCGAAAAGTTAGTCACCTCAGAGGGACAGTCAACCAGCAAAACGACAACATATACTTATGCAAGTCAGAATGCTAACGGTGATCACTTTGATCCACACCGCATGATCGCCTTTAATACACAATGGCAGGATAGTGTATCGGATACCAGTGTTGCTCCCAAGACAATAGTTTACGACAGTTTAGGCAGGGTTATCAAAGATGCAGACGGTAATACCCTGCATTATAATGCGCTTGGGCAGCAGGACGGGTTTACTAATGTGCGCACTCACGGGCATACAGTATATACCTATGATGCAACGGGTCACCAGGTAGCAGAGCAGCCCTTTGATAGTCAGGGCCGAGCGTTGCAGGCTCCTTTATATATGATATATCAGGGTGATACTGTTGCAGAACAGGTGCAAAATGATGCCACGGGAAAAACGCATGTAAGTGTAGAACTGACTGGTGCCGCTCACAGTGAAGACAACCGTATTACCCGCTGGTATCTCCATGATTATAAGGGTGATGTTATCGTAGCTGTTGATGCGTCGGGTCAAAAAATCAGTGATCATGTCTATAGTCCTTACGGTATGGATGAAGATCTGCTAAGCAGTCGTGAGCAGGCATTACCGCAAAAGCTTGATCTTGCCACGCAAGCCCCCTGGTGGAAAAGCCATCAGCCAGCCTTTGACGGCCAGATGAGTGATCCGGTGACAGGGTATCAGTTTTTAGGTGGAGGCTATCGCGCATACAACCCGGTTTACCGACACTTTATGAGCCACGACAGTTACAGTCCATTTGCCAAAATAAATGGTTATGGATTTGGTGATAACAACCCAATAATGAACACCGACCCAACAGGACATTTACCCAAATGGGCAGGTATTGTTTTGGGAGCGCTTAGTATTGGTATGGCAATAGCTTCTGCCGTCTTGCTTCCTATAGCTTTGACTTCCACCGGTATTGCTACTGGGGTGAGTGCATCTGTTCTATGTACTGCTACTCCTCTTTATATACCAAGTCTTGCTCTTGGTACAATGGGTGTAGCATCTGGTAGTCTACAAATAAAAGATAATGTTTCAGCCAATTCATCCAGCACATTTTCTAAACTTGATATTGCATTAGGATTCATGGGCAGTATTTCCGCACTAACTTCTGGTGGTGTGATGTTTGGTGCAGGTGTTGTCGGTGGCATTTTTGGTGTCGAAGAATCAACCGCTTGTTTGATTATGGCTACTGGTGCTGTCGGCGCAATGTCAGGATTTTTTGGTACGACTTCATCAGGCCTGTCAATTGAAGCCGATGGTGATTATAGCAAACCCAGCACAGATTATTTGGAAACCATTGATATGTTCAATTATATTAATATGTGCTTAATGGCCACAGCTATTATTTTAGATACAGGCACAACATTTTGGATGTTTGCCAAAGGTATTAGGCCAGAAGTTTCACAGAGAGCAACCACGCAACGCAGTACAAGTTCCGAAGCACTTCTACAAACTCCCAGTGCCCCTTCATCTTCACCTCCACCCACAAACGCAGAAAGCCAGATTCCTTTTGTTTCTAGCGAACAAAATGCTCTTTATCCAGACCTCTCTAATATGTCAAGGCCTGAGGAGCAGGAGGAGGCTAGTAATGTAGCAAGACACGAGTCAGAATGGTCTCCAATCAGACAAAATATCATTCGGCGGGCTATTGAGCAAGCTACTGATAAAAACGGAACCGCAATGATTAATGAGTATGGTGAGTTGAAAATAATGGCTAACACGGGAGACGAGCTAACGTTAGACAATTTAACCCCTAATGACGGGCAGGCGTATGAACTCCATCATAAAATTACAGCTATAAGACAACAAAGACCTCCTCCTGAAGGCTGGAATCATCCGGGTGCATCAGCTGATGTATTAACCCATGGCGGAGAAAATCCAGGGGCCTCCATGAAATATGGTGTTCAGGAACTTCTGAACTGGAATGGATTCCCTCCAAATTCAATATAACAGCAATCTATTAAATTCTGCTCATAACAGCAATCAGAACCTGGTTTTGGCATTATATGCTACCAGGTTGCGCTGTTAGTTTTGCTTGTGATAACATCAGCCTTTTAGTTCCTTTGTCAGCAAAACTAACAACAACTATTGTACGTACTCCTTCACCTTCATAGCCTGTTAAAGTGCCCTCACCAAATATTGGGTGATGAACCTGTTGCCCTAAAGCAAACTCACAGTCAGCGACCGGTGTTTTATAAAAAGGTTTTCTCGCTGTTAAAGGGCGACTGAACTGAACGTTTGATATTCTGATGTCTTGTAATAAATTAGCAGGAATTTCGTTAATAAAACGTGAGCTCCTTTTGTTTTCTGTTCCATTAGACCAGAACAAACCTTAATGGTTAAGAAATAGTGCAGAAAAAATTATTGTAAAATGCAAATTTTGATGGATGTATACAGTATTATAATCGTTTATGTGCGTATAAAAAATCATAAAAAACTTACATACAAGGCTAAAAATATAACATACCTTGTAGCTCAAATAGTTATAAGCATGGGTGGTGAGTTTTGGATAATATTGTATGTGAAATCATTGTAAAACTCACACGCTTAATTATAAAAGCTCTGGTTGGTATTTGCGTAATTCCTCCTTTCTTATTAACTTTTGAACAGGTTGCATGGGCTGTAAGTAGTAATTCTCATCTTCCTGAGCACCATGTGATCAGACAATCAGCATCTGTCTCTAGTGTACTGCCGACTAATACAAAAAACACCTGGCTAAGTTTTCAGCAAGCTGGTAATGGTAATAAGTTCCATATATCTCCTTTCACCCATTTACCTGTATTATCTGATGGCTCCGTTGCCATGCCATCAAATGCCAATAATTTTCACGGTGCGTTTCACGCCTCTGTGGACCCCCGCACAGGAACGGCATCGCTCAATATGCCAGTGGCCACGACATTTTACGATCACGGGCAGGCAAAACGCAGTCTGATATTGTCCTATAGCGGAAGCCCATCTCCTCATGGCCCTGACTTATTAGGCCTTGGTGCTCACTGGACATTTAATGTGGGAACAGAGCACCCCTCTACGTCGGAAGTTGCCGGACATAAAACCACTGATCTAACCACCGGTGATGGTCATACTCTGACAATGGAAAGTGATCGTAACGGGCAGGGTCAAACCTACTGGCATTTACTTCGCCATAAACTCAAAGATGTAACTGTCTCAGGAGAACCTGGGGACTGGACTATTGCTACCTCAAACGGCATTCGTGAACATTTACTCTACGGTTACGAAGACTGGGAAGAAGGGCACGACGGGCAGCGTGTATGGTTCTATTATGACCGCAATGGGCCAACCGATATGACCCGACGCCTACTCTATATCTGCGGGCACCCGTTAACAGAAGATCAGGCTGAAGGGGCTGTTAATGCCTGTCCAGACAATGGTGTCAGAATCACCTATGAAGCTCATGATATTACCATACATGCTCAGCAGACAGTGACTATACATACCGGTGAGACTGAAGGTGAAACACAGGTTACCTCAGTCACCCTTCCGCCCTTTTCCAGTGAGAACATCAGTAATCATGGAGTTCCGGCACACATTCTGTTTAGTTATGATACTCAGGGTGCCCGCCCATGGTTAATCAAAACGATCACTCAACCTTCAGGTCAGATCAATACATTTCTTTACAACGATGAGGCAAATTATGACAGTCTCCAGCCTCATGGTATTCCAACCGGCTTTAATTCCGCTTCTTTGCCTGTGGTCAAAGAACAAATAATAACACCACCACCAATGTATAAAAACTCTCTGCCTGTACGTCATGTTTGGTTTCAGTACAGTAAAGGAACCACTGATCTGCATAATTTCACTGGTTATCTCAGTGGTTTTAGCCATATTCCCGGCAAGGATAATCTGTTCGACCGCGCCGACAGCTATACCTATACGGTTGCACAAGACAACGGTTCATCAACTACCACCACCACATATAATAAATATCATTTACCACTAACGATTACCCAGTCAGATGATTTACATCACAGTTTAGTGTTGAAAAACGATGCCACTTACTCTCCTTGGAAAGGCACAACATTTGCCCAGTTGCCATCTGATTACTCTTTGCCGAAAAAAACGACAAAAACTCTGTATAGCCTTACCGGCACAGGGCAAGAATCGACAATCAAACCGGCGACTGTGCTGGAGCAAAAACGTTATAATAATAATGGACAGGTTATCTGGAAACAAGATGACTATGGCCGACAGACTTTTACGCAGTATTGTCCGCCACAGGGTGATGCCCACTGCCCTGCTATGGATCCGAACTGGCCACAGGCAACATGGCCTGAAAAAACAATTGAGATACCGGCACAAAAAACACTGGCAGGAGCTACGCGCTATGCCAATCTGAAAGCCAGTGATGATCCTGAACCTGCTGTTGAAGTAGAATATAACTATAAACTGATTCCTGTCGCAAAAACATATAAACAGAGAATCAGCCAGTACAAAAAACTGTTACAGCAACAGTGGATACGAGCAAAAGCACGATGGGAAAAAACATACAACAGTCATAGTTCAGTGTCTTCTTCGGCTACCACGAATTTATTTAGTCAAAGCCGCTTTAATCATGATGTGGGTCAGGACACTTCAAGCCTTGCCGGTAGCTGGGAAGTCAGCACTAAAACCGTGGGGACATTACCGCAGAATATGGTCAGCCACCTGACCCCGGGCAGTCCGTTACCTGAGCTGACTACCGATGAACTATCGACCAAAGCCCTGTACCAATATAACCCTGATCCAAAGAGCTTGACTTATGGCCAGCTGGCTCACATAACCATCACAAAATATAATCGCTTTTCACCAATAATTAATGGAAACGTATTACAGACAGACCAAGCCCCATTATCTGATGATCAGCCCGGACAGCAGGAACAGGTCGACTTTAATGTCACTCACCGTATTGACCCCAAATTGCATACCCGTACAACAGATGTTGAAGTAGCACATGAAACACCTGAGTCTGCTCAGCAGGCACCGAAGCTTTTAAAGAATAATACCCGACTGGTTCATGCTGATTACAGACTGTCCAACGACGGTGAATTATCACTGGGGCAGTCGGTTTACTCACTAGATAGTGGTGTAAAACTGTCCACCGAGGACACGTTAAAAACATTACAAACACGCTGGAAATATGATGCATGGCTTCGTCCTGTGCAGAAAACGGTGACACCGGTTAGCGGAGGCCATCCACAAAAAACATTATGGTCGTATATTTTTACCCGCCAGGAACAAGCATCTGTTAAAACGATGCCCAATGGTAGTCAGGAAAAGGTCGTTTATTCCGGAATGGGTAAAAAACAGAAGATTATCTCTGTCTGGCACAGAGATAAATCGCTGGCAGGTGCATCAATGGAAGGGGTATCTAACTGGATTGCTGACAGTAAGACCACTTATACCCATGCTGAAAAGACGGCGAGCCGAACTGTTTATCATGCAGACGACAACGGAAGAACTGTGGCACTAACCACAACTTATGGGTACGATTCACTCGATCGTAATGTCTGGACCAAACTTCCGGATAATTCTGTTAGTGTTGTCGCCCGCAATGATCCACAACTGTTGCTGATAAGTTATCAGGTGACAACAGGAAGCCAGAATCAGGGTGAAAAGTTTGCACCTGTATTGGGTGTTGTTAAATCTGACACGTTAGGCCACCCCGTGGCACAATATACTTTTGCCATGAAACCTGATGTCAGAGTTTTGGGCAAACCGCTTTATCCACCGGCAGTTCAGGCGGAGTTAACAACACTGGAAGGTCAGCTCAGACCTGTCACCAGTTTAACGGCTGAAAATAACTATGGCTTGCTGCCACTTGCCGGAAGTAAGGGGTTGTTCGCCTTTGTCAACGATGCCATTAATGCAGGTGTTTGGCTGAGTAAAAGCACTATGCAGTATGATGGAATGGGTCATAAAGTTGAGCAAACCCAGCCCAATGGTGCAAAGGTACACTGGAAATGGCAAAACAACAACTTGGTGGCAACCATCGCTCCCAATCAAAGCCTGATACACGATACGATAAACCTTCAGGGTAAAAAAGTGGCACGGTGTGTCAAGCCGTTAGGTCAGTCTGACTGCCATGTATTAGGAACACGGCAGTACGATGACACAGGAGAACTGATATCTCAGCATGATGAATACGGCAATCAAATAAGGTACACCTACGACGAAGACGGTCGTATGCTTAGCATGATAACACCTGCTACTAAAACGGACAAAGGTCATGTTTTTACTTATACCTACAACAGTTTTGCCAGAACCGGTGAGTCTGTTGATGGTGTACTTTATGAGACCTTCAAATACGACCCTGATACTTGGTTGCTGACCGATACAGACGAGGCAATCAGTCATCTTCATTATGATTATGACCCAAATACTTTACAACTGATTAAAGTGACTCGGAGCGCACCGGTCAGTTTTAAATCACCGGTGGGTATTCACTATCCTGGTGGTTTTGAAACAATGAGTTACAACCGTTACGGACAGGCGGTCAGCCTGCGTGATTTTGCAGGAAACAGATACAAAGCCCTGCACGATAAACTCGGCAGAGTCATTCAGACTGAAGTCATTTTGCCGAACCAGACCGAAACCACGATGCTAACTGCTGTTCAGTACGATGATTACTTTAATCGTCCGGTGAAAATAATTAACGGTATCGGGATTGCCAGATACTTCACATATGACGCTCTGGGTAAGCTCACAACAACCACTGATAAGCAGGGTAATAAAACGTTACAAACATTAAGTTACACTTATGACTTGAAGACCGGCAATATTGTCACTTTCACCCGATCAGAAGACAATAATAGCGCAACACAGCGTTATACTTATGACAATAACACAAACAATCTGACGTCAATGTTATGCAGTGTAACAGGGCAATCTGATAAAGCCAGTTCACTGTGTCCGCGTGATACGGTTTTATCCGGCAGTCATTTAACAGCACCGCCAGTTATTATGGCACAAAAGTATACGTTTGATGACTGGAACAATATCAAAAGTGTTAGCGAAAAGTTAGTCACCTCAGAGGGACAGTCAACCAGCAAAACGACAACATATACTTATGCAAGTCAGAATGCTAACGGTGATCACTTTGATCCACACCGCATGATCGCCTTTAATACACAATGGCAGGATAGTGTATCGGATACCAGTGTTGCTCCCAAGACAATAGTTTACGACAGTTTAGGCAGGGTTATCAAAGATGCAGACGGTAATACCCTGCATTATAATGCGCTTGGGCAGCAGGACGGGTTTACTAATGTGCGCACTCACGGGCATACAGCATATACCTATGATGCAACAGGTCACCAGGTAGCAGAGCAGTCCTTTGATAGTCAGGGCCGAGCGTTGCAGGCTCCTTTATATATGATATATCAGGGTGATACTGTTGCAGAACAGGTGCAAAATGATGCCACGGGAAAAACGCATGTAAGTGTAGAACTGACTGGTGCCGCTCACAGTGAAGACAACCGCATTACCCGTTGGTATCTCCATGATTATAAGGGTGATGTTATCGTAGCTGTTGATGCGTCGGGTCAAAAAATCAGTGATCATGTCTATAGTCCTTACGGTATGGATGAAGATCTGCTAAGCAGTCGTGAGCAGGCATTACCGCAAAAGCTTGATCTTGCCACGCAAGCCCCCTGGTGGAAAAGCCATCAGCCAGCCTTTGACGGCCAGATGAGTGATCCGGTGACAGGGTATCAGTTTTTAGGTGGAGGCTATCGCGCATACAACCCGGTTTACCGACACTTTATGAGCCACGACAGTTACAGTCCATTTGCCAAAATAAATGGTTATGGATTTGGTGATAACAACCCAATAATGAACACCGACCCAACAGGACATTTACCCAAATGGGCAGGTATTGTTTTGGGAGCGCTTGGTATTGGTATGGCAATAGCTTCTGCCGTCTTGCTTCCTATAGCTTTGACTTCCGCCGGTATTGCTGCCGGGTTGGATGCATCTGTTCTATGTACTGCTACTCCGCTTTATATACCAAGTCTTGCTCTTGGTTTAATGGGTGTAGCATCTGGTAGTCTACAAATAAAAGATAATGTTTCAGCCAATTTATCCAGCACATTTTCTGAACTTTATATTGCATTAGGATTCATGGGCAGTATTTCCGCACTAACTTCTGGTGGTGTGATGTTTGGTGCAGGTGTTGTCGGTGGCATTTTTGGTGTCGAAGAATCAACCGCTTCTTTGATTATGGCTACTGGTGCTATCGGCGCAATGTCAGGAGTTCTTGGTACGACTTCATCAGGCATGTCAATTAAAGCCGATAGTGATTATAGCAAACCCAGCACAGATTTTTTGGAAGCCATTGATATACTCAATTATATTAATATAGGCTTAATGGCCACAGCTATTATTTTAGATACAGGCACAACATTTTGGATGTTTGCCAAAGGTATTAGGCCAGAAGTTTCACAGAGAGCAACCTCGCAACGCAGTACAAGTTCCGAAGCACTTCTACAAACTCCCAGTGCCCCTTCATCTTCACCTCCACCCACAAACGCAGAAAGCCAGATTCCTTTTGTTTCTAGCGAACTAAATGCTCTTTATCCAGAGCTCTTTAATAAGTCAAGGTCTGAGGAGGAGGAGGCTAGTAATGTAGCAAGACACGAGTCAGGATGGCCTTCAGTCAGACAAAATAACATTCGGCAGGCTATTGAGCAAGCTACTGATAAAAACGGAACCGCAATGATTAATGAGTATGGTGAGTTGAAAATAATGCCTAACACGGGAGACGAGCTAACGTTAGACAATTTAACCCCTAATGACGGGCAGGCGTATGAACTCCATCATAAAATTACAGCTATAAGACAACAAAGACCTCCTCCTGAAGGCTGGAATCATCCGGGTGCATCAGCTGATGTATTAACCCATGGCGGAGAAAATCCAGGGGCCTCCATGAAATATGGTGTTCAGGAACTTCTGAACTGGAATGGATTCCCTTCAAATTCAATATAACAGCAATCTATTAAAGTCTGCTAATAACAGCAATCAGAACTTGGTTTTGGCATTATATGCTACCAGGTTGCGCTGTTAGTTTTGCTTGTGATAACATCAGCCTTTTAGTTCCTTTGTCAGCAAAACTAACAACAACTATTGTACGTACTCCTTCACCTTCATAGCCTGTTAAAGTGCCCTCACCAAATATTGGGTGATGAACCTGTTGCCCTAAAGCAAACTCACAGTCAGCGACCGGTGTTTTATAAAAAGGTTTTCTCGCTGTTAAAGGGCGAGTGAACTGAACGTTTGATATTCTGATGTCTTGTAATAAATTAGCAGGAATTTCGTTAATAAAACATGAGCTCCTTTTGTTTTCTGTTCTACCATAAAGCGATCTGATTTGAGAAAAGCTCAAATACAATTGCTGTCTGGCGCGTGTAATCCCTACATAAAATAATCGTCGTTCTTCTCCCAATCTGTCCTGTTCAGCAGACTGCACACTGGGAAACAGGCCTTCTTCTAAACCTGTAATAAATACAATCGGAAACTCAAGACCTTTAGCCGAATGCAATGTCATCATTTGTACGCAGGCATTATCATTTTTTACCTGAGCATCTCCAGACTCCAGCACTGTTTGAGCAAGAAATGCTTCTAGGTCATTCTGTGGTTTCAATGTTTCCTGCGTTTCATTCAATAAATATTCTTTCGGATTAAATTGCTGACAAGCAGTAATTAACTCCTGCAGGTTTTCGATTCTGGACTTTCCCTTTTCACCTTTTTCCTGCTCGTGCATTGTACGCAATCCACTTTCTTCAATAACTATCTCCACCAGCCGAGAAAGAGACAGTTCATTAACCATTGATCTCAAATGTAAAATTAACTCTGTAAATGAGGTCAGCGATTGTTGAGCCCGGGATGGTATTGCTTTGTTTTCAATTAAAACCTCTGCCGCCTGCCAAAGACTACACTTTTTACTTATAGCAACGTTGCGAATACATTCAAAAGTTTTATTTCCAATACCCCTTGGAGGAACATTTACCACACGCTCAAATGATTCATTATTATTTGATTGATAAATAACCTCAGTTCGGCGTAACTACACAGAAACTAAGCCTGTATATTGAATGTTCAGTGAAGGCTTTTTCTCTTTGTAAGTATAAGCAATCAATCCACTGATCAGATTGACCATAAAATTGGCCTTGGAACGGTGTCTGGAATGCTCAATCTGACAGATGTTTTTAAGCTGATCGTTAATGGTTTCAATGATCGAACGCCCTCTCAACAACATCTTATCGAGCAAGGTGATCAGCCTGGGTTTCATGTTTTTCTTATGGGTAGTGATGAGTTCAACCCCGTATTTATCCAATAGCAATGCAGCCTTTTCTTTGGAGATATAGCCTTTATCGCCAAAGAGTTTGCCAAAAAGAACACTGCACATCTCATCCAATACAGAACGGTCATCGGTGTTACCTGAGGTGCATTTCACGTTGAGGATTTCACCGGTATCGCTGACAATAAGGTGAAGCTTAAATCCGTAAAACCACCCAGTGGAAGACTTTCCTCTTCCCGCATCATTCCGAAAAGTTCTATGACGCCTGATTCGCTTATTTGTACAGACGGCTAATCCCGTTGAATCAATATAAGAAATACCCGTGGGTTTGCCATAACGGCTTTTCATAAAAGCACACAGTGCCAGTAATGCTTTGGGCATCAGCTCGAGAAACGGTTATAACTGACCAGTTTTGGAAAAAGATGCAGGTAGTGGCGCCTTATGGATTTAAGATAAAAATCTTTGAAGCAGCGATAGCCCGAGCGATGAAACTGTACAACAATCGTCATGATTTCGCTCAAGCTGAGCCGGCACGCACGAATCCGGTGTTTGCAGTCAGATTCGAGTAAAAACTTGTTGAGTTCTGGCTCAAAGGACTGGCAAAAGTCATCCATATCACAGAAAATACGAGTTAGCATATCACTTCCATGTTTTGTATTGTCTTGAGAAACCATACTATGCATGGAAGTGATTGCTTTTAAAAGACTTCTTACGTCGAGCTGAGGTTCATATATTACTGGATCATTCATAGATATTGCAGGTGGATGTTAGCAATGGGTAATCGCTTTGTCGGCAAAGTAGAAATCTTCGTAACTGTGACCTAACCAAAAGAATTAATGAGGTAATCACTGTATAAATCGAGGGATTTTCTATTCATTCAAAGCATCATACATCGCGCTCATCGCATAAAAAACAGCAAGTTCCATAACATAAATTGATAAGAAATAGTGCAGAAAATTTATTGTAAAATACAAATTTTGATGGATGTATACAGTATTATAATCGTTTATATGCGTATAAAAAATCATAAAAAACTTAGATACAAAGCTATAAATATAACATACCTTTTAGCTCAAATAGTTATAAGCATGGGTGGTGAGTTTTGGATAATATTGTATGTGAGATCATTGTAAAACTCACACGCTTAATTATAAAAGCTCTGGTTGGTATTTGCGTAATTCCTCCTTTCTTATTAACTTTTGAACAGGTTGCATGGGCTGTAAGTAGTAATTCTCATCTTCCTGAGCACCATGTGATCAGACAATCAGCATCTGTCTCTAGTGCACTGCCGACTAATACAAAAAACACCTGGCTAAGTTTTCAGCAAGCTGGTAATGGTAATAAGTTCCATATATCTCCTTTCACCCATTTACCTGTATTGTCTGATGGCTCCGTTGCCATGCCATCAAATGCCAATAATTTTCATGGTGCTTTTCACTCCTCTGTTGACCCCCGCACAGGAACGGCATCGCTCAATATGCCAGTGGCCACGACATTTTACGATCACGGGCAGGCAAAACGCAGTCTGATATTGTCCTATAGCGGAAGCCCATCTCCTCATGGCCCTGACTTATTAGGCCTTGGTGCTCACTGGACATTTAATGTGGGAACAGAGCACCCCTCTACGTCGGAAGTTGCCGGACATAAAACCACTGATCTAACCACCGGTGATGGTCATACTCTGACAATGGAAAGTGATCGTAACGGGCAGGGTCAAACCTACTGGCATTTACTTCGCCATAAACTCAAAGATGTAACTGTCTCAGGAGAACCTGGGGACTGGACTATTGCTACCTCAAACGGCATTCGTGAACATTTACTCTACGGTTACGAAGACTGGGAAGAAGGGCATGACGGGCAGCGTGTATGGTTCTATTATGACCGCAATGGGCCAACCGATATGACCCGACGCCTACTCTATATCTGCGGGCACCCGTTAACAGAAGATCAGGCTGAAGGGGCTGTTAATGCCTGTCCAGACAATGGTGTCAGAATCACCTATGAAGCTCATGATATTACCATACATGCTCAGCAGACAGTGACTATACATACCGGTGAGACTGAAGGTGAAACACAGGTTACCTCAGTCACCCTTCCGCCCTTTTCCAGTGAGAATATCAGTAATCATGGAGTTCCGGCACACATTCTGTTTAGTTATGATACTCAGGGTGCCCGCCCATGGTTAATCAAAACGATCACTCAACCTTCAGGTCAGATCAATACATTTCTTTACAACGATGAGGCAAATTATGACAGTCTCCAGCCTCATGGTATTCCAACCGGCTTTAATTCCGCTTCTTTGCCTGTGGTCAAAGAACAAATAATAACACCACCACCAATGTATAAAAACTCTCTGCCTGTACGTCATGTTTGGTTTCAGTACAGTAAAGGAACCACTGATCTGCATAATTTCACTGGTTATCTCAGTGGTTTTAGCCATATTCCCGGCAAGGATAATCTGTTCGACCGCGCCGACAGCTATACCTATACGGTTGCACAAGACAACGGTTCATCAACTACCACCACCACATATAATAAATATCATTTACCACTAACGATTACCCAGTCAGATGATTTACATCACAGTTTAGTGTTGAAAAACGATGCCACTTACTCTCCTTGGAAAGGCACAACATTTGCCCAGTTGCCATCTGATTACTCTTTGCCGAAAAAAACGACAAAAACTCTGTATAGCCTTACCGGCACAGGGCAAGAATCGACAATCAAACCGGCGACTGTGCTGGAGCAAAAACGTTATAATAATAATGGACAGGTTATCTGGAAACAAGATGACTATGGCCGACAGACTTTTACGCAGTATTGTCCGCCACAGGGTGATGCCCACTGCCCTGCTATGGATCCGAACTGGCCACAGGCAACATGGCCTGAAAAAACAATTGAGATACCGGCACAAAAAACACTGGCAGGAGCTACGCGCTATGCCAATCTGAAAGCCAGTGATGATCCTGAACCTGCTGTTGAAGTAGAATATAACTATAAACTGATTCCTGTCGCAAAAACATATAAACAGAGAATCAGCCAGTACAAAAAACTGTTACAGCAACAGTGGATACGAGCAAAAGCACGATGGGAAAAAACATACAACAGTCATAGTTCAGTGTCTTCTTCGGCTACCACGAATTTATTTAGTCAAAGCCGCTTTAATCATGATGTGGGTCAGGACACTTCAAGCCTTGCCGGTAGCTGGGAAGTCAGCACTAAAACCGTGGGGACATTACCGCAGAATATGGTCAGCCACCTGACCCCGGGCAGTCCGTTACCTGAGCTGACTACCGATGAACTATCGACCAAAGCCCTGTACCAATATAACCCTGATCCAAAGAGCTTGACTTATGGCCAGCTGGCTCACATAACCATCACAAAATATAATCGCTTTTCACCAATAATTAATGGAAACGTATTACAGACAGACCAAGCCCCATTATCTGATGATCAGCCCGGACAGCAGGAACAGGTCGACTTTAATGTCACTCACCGTATTGACCCCAAATTGCATACCCGTACAACAGATGTTGAAGTAGCACATGAAACACCTGAGTCTGCTCAGCAGGCACCGAAGCTTTTAAAGAATAATACCCGACTGGTTCATGCTGATTACAGACTGTCCAACGACGGTGAATTATCACTGGGGCAGTCGGTTTACTCACTAGATAGTGGTGTAAAACTGTCCACCGAGGACACGTTAAAAACATTACAAACACGCTGGAAATATGATGCATGGCTTCGTCCTGTGCAGAAAACGGTGACACCGGTTAGCGGAGGCCATCCACAAAAAACATTATGGTCGTATATTTTTACCCGCCAGGAACAAGCATCTGTTAAAACGATGCCCAATGGTAGTCAGGAAAAGGTCGTTTATTCCGGAATGGGTAAAAAACAGAAGATTATCTCTGTCTGGCACAGAGATAAATCGCTGGCAGGTGCATCAATGGAAGGGGTATCTAACTGGATTGCTGACAGTAAGACCACTTATACCCATGCTGAAAAGACGGCGAGCCGAACTGTTTATCATGCAGACGACAACGGAAGAACTGTGGCACTAACCACAACTTATGGGTACGATTCACTCGATCGTAATGTCTGGACCAAACTTCCGGATAATTCTGTTAGTGTTGTCGCCCGCAATGATCCACAACTGTTGCTGATAAGTTATCAGGTGACAACAGGAAGCCAGAATCAGGGTGAAAAGTTTGCACCTGTATTGGGTGTTGTTAAATCTGACACGTTAGGCCACCCCGTGGCACAATATACTTTTGCCATGAAACCTGATGTCAGAGTTTTGGGCAAACCGCTTTATCCACCGGCAGTTCAGGCGGAGTTAACAACACTGGAAGATCAGCTCAGACCTGTCACCAGTTTAACGGCTGAAAATAACTATGGCTTGCTGCCACTTGCCGGAAGTAAGGGGTTGTTCGCCTTTGTCAACGATGCCATTAATGCAGGTGTTTGGCTGAGTAAAAGCACTATGCAGTATGATGGAATGGGTCATAAAGTTGAGCAAACCCAGCCCAATGGTGCAAAGGTACACTGGAAATGGCAAAACAACAACTTGGTGGCAACCATCGCTCCCAATCAAAGCCTGATACACGATACGATAAACCTTCAGGGTAAAAAAGTGGCACGGTGTGTCAAGCCGTTAGGTCAGTCTGACTGCCATGTATTAGGAACACGGCAGTACGATGACACAGGAGAACTGATATCTCAGCATGATGAATACGGCAATCAAATAAGGTACACCTACGACGAAGACGGTCGTATGCTTAGCATGATAACACCTGCCACTAAAACGGACAAAGGTCATGTTTTTACTTATACCTACAACAGTTTTGCCAGAACCGGTGAGTCTGTTGATGGTGTACTTTATGAGACCTTCAAATACGACCCTGATACTTGGTTGCTGACCGATACAGACGAGGCAATCAGTCATCTGCATTATGATTATGACCCAAATACTTTACAACTGATTAAAGTGACTCGGAGCGCACCGGTCAGTTTTAAATCACCGGTGGGTATTCACTATCCTGGTGGTTTTGAAACAATGAGTTACAACCGTTACGGACAGGCGGTCAGCCTGCGTGATTTTGCAGGAAACAGATACAAAGCCCTGCACGATAAACTCGGCAGAGTCATTCAGACTGAAGTCATTTTGCCGAATCAGACCGAAACCACGATGCTAACTGCTGTTCAGTACGATGATTACTTTAACCGTCCGGTGAAAATAATTAACGGTATCGGGATTGCCAGATACTTCACATATGACGCTCTGGGTAAGCTCACAACAACCACTGATAAGCAGGGCAATAAAACGTTACAAACATTAAGTTACACTTATGACTTGAAGACCGGCAATATTGTCACTTTCACCCGATCAGAAGACAATAATAGCGCAACACAGCGTTATACTTATGACAATAACACAAACAATCTGACGTCAATGTTATGCAGTGTAACAGGGCAATCTGATAAAGCCAGTTCACTGTGTCCGCGTGATACGGTTTTATCCGGCAGTCATTTAACAACACCGCCAGTTATTATGGCACAAAAGTATACGTTTGATGACTGGAACAATATCAAAAGTGTTAGCGAAAAGTTAGTCACCTCAGAGGGACAGTCAACCAGCAAAACGACAACATATACTTATGCAAGTCAGAATGCTAACGGTGATCACTTTGATCCACACCGCATGATCGCCTTTAATACACAATGGCAGGATAGTGTATCGGATACCAGTGTTGCTCCCAAGACAATAGTTTACGACAGTTTAGGCAGGGTTATCAAAGATGCAGACGGTAATACCCTGCATTATAATGCGCTTGGGCAGCAGGACGGGTTTACTAATGTGCGCACTCACGGGCATACAGTATATACCTATGATGCAACAGGTCACCAGGTAGCAGAGCAGCCCTTTGATAGTCAGGGCCGAGCGTTGCAGGCTCCTTTATATATGATATATCAGGGTGATACTGTTGCAGAACAGGTGCAAAATGATGCCACGGGAAAAACGCATGTAAGTGTAGAACTGACTGGTGCCGCTCACAGTGAAGACAACCGCATTACCCGCTGGTATCTCCATGATTATAAGGGTGATGTTATCGTAGCTGTTGATGCGTCGGGTCAAAAAATCAGTGATCATGTCTATAGTCCTTACGGTATGGATGAAGATCTGCTAAGCAGTCGTGAGCAGGCATTACCGCAAAAGTTTGATCTTGCCACGCAAGCCCCCTGGTGGAAAAGCCATCAGCCAGCCTTTGACGGCCAGATGAGTGATCCGGTGACAGGGTATCAGTTTTTAGGTGGAGGCTATCGCGCATACAACCCGGTTTACCGACACTTTATGAGCCACGACAGTTACAGTCCATTTGCCAAAATAAATGGTTATGGATTTGGTGATAACAACCCAATAATGAACACCGACCCAACAGGACATTTACCCAAATGGGCAGGTATTGTTTTGGGAGCGCTTGGTATTGGTATGGCAATAGCTTCTGCCGTCTTGCTTCCTATAGCTTTGACTTCCGCCGCTATTGCTACTGGGGTGGGTGCATCTGTTCTATCTACTGCTACTCAGCTTTATATACCAATTCTTGCTCTTGGTACAATGGGTGTAGCATCTGGTAGTCTACAAATAAAAGATAATGTTTCAGCCAATTCATCCAGCACATTTTCTGAACTTGATATTGCATTAGGATTCATGGGCAGTATTTCCGCACTAACTTCTGGTGGTGTGATGTTTGGTGCAGGTGTTGTCGGTGGCATTTTTGGTGTCGAAGAATCAACCGCTTCTTTGATTATGGCTACTGGTGCTATCGGCGCAATGTCAGGAGTTCTTGGTACGACTTCATCAGGCATGTCAATTGAAGCCGATGGTGATCATAGCAAACCCAGCACAGATTATTTGCTATCCATTGATATGCTCAATTATATTAATATGTGCTTAATGGCCACAGCTATTATTTTAGATACAGGCACAACATTTTGGATGTTTGCCAAAGGTATTAGGCCAGAAGTTTCACAGAGAGCAACCTCGCAACGCAGTACAAGTTCCGAAGCACTTCTACAAACTCCCAATGCCCCTTCATCTTTACCTCCACCCACAAACGCAGAAAGCCAGATTCCTTTTGTTTCTAGCGAACAAAATGCTCTTTATCCAGACCTATCTAATATGTCAAGGCCTGAGGAGGAGGAGGCTAGTAATGTAGCAAGACACGGGTCAGGATGGCCTTCAGTCAGACAAAATAACATTCGGCAGGCTATTGAGCAAGCTACTGATAAAAACGGAACCGCAATGATTAATGAGTATGGTGAGTTGAAAATAATGCCTAACACGGGAGACGAGCTAACGTTAGACAATTTAACCCCTAATGACGGGCAGGCGTATGAACTCCATCATAAAATTACAGCTATAAGACAACAAAGACCTCCTCCTGAAGGCTGGAATCATCCGGGTGCATCAGCTGATGTATTAACCCATGGCGGAGAAAATCCAGGGGCCTCCATGAAATATGTTGTTCAGGAACTTCTGAACTGGAATGGATTCCCTCCAAATTCAATATAACAGCAATCTATTAAAGTCTGCTCATAACAGCAATCAGAACCTGGTTTTGGCATTATATGCTACCAGGTTGCGCTGTTAGTTTTGCTTGTGATAACATCAGCCTTTTAGTTCCTTTGTCAGCAAAACTAACAACAACTATTGTACGTACTCCTTCACCTTCATAGCCTGTTAAAGTGCCCTCACCAAATATTGGGTGATGAACCTGTTGCCCTAAAGCAAACTCACAGTCAGCGACCGGTGTTTTATAAAAAGGTTTTCTCGCTGTTAAAGGGCGAGTGAACTGAACGTTTGATATTCTGATGTCTTGTAATAAATTAGCAGGAATTTCGTTAATAAAACATGAGCTCCTTTTGTTTTCTGTTCTACCATAAAGCGATCTGATTTGAGAAAAGCTCAAATACAATTGCTGTCTGGCGCGTGTAATCCCTACATAAAATAATCGTCGTTCTTCTCCCAATCTGTCCTGTTCAGCAGACTGCACACTGGGAAACAGGCCTTCTTCTAAACCTGTAATAAATACAATCGGAAACTCAAGACCTTTAGCCGAATGCAATGTCATCATTTGTACGCAGGCATTATCATTTTTTACCTGAGCATCTCCAGACTCCAGCACTGTTTGAGCAAGAAATGCTTCCAGGTCATTCTGTGGTTTCAATGTTTCCTGCGTTTCATTCAATAAATATTCTTTCGGATTAAATTGCTGACAAGCAGTAATTAACTCCTGCAGGTTTTCGATTCTGGACTTTCCCTTTTCACCTTTTTCCTGCTCGTGCATTGTACGCAATCCACTTTCTTCAATAACTATCTCCACCAGCCGAGAAAGAGACAGTTCATTAACCATTGACCTCAAATGTAAAATTAACTCTGTAAATGAGGTCAGCGATTGTTGAGCCCGGGATGGTATTGCTTTGTTTTCAATTAAAACCTCTGCCGCCTGCCAAAGACTACACTTTTTACTTATAGCAACGTTGCGAATACATTCAAAAGTTTTATTTCCAATACCCCTTGGAGGAACATTTACCACACGCTCAAATGATTCATTATTATTTGATTGATAAATAAGGTGTAAATAAGCCAAAGCATTTTTAATTTCTGCTCTTTCAAAAAAACGATGCCCTCCGTATATTCGATAAGGAATGCCTGCTCGTAACATAGCTTCTTCAAGTACACGAGATTGTGCATTTGATCGATATAAAACAGAAATATCATTATAAGCTAAGCCATCACTTAATTTTTTTGTGATAGTGTTGCAGATATATCGGGCTTCATCTGATTCATTAAAGGCGGTATATAAAGAAATGGGCTCACCATCTGTATTTTCTGTCCACAAGGTTTTACCAAGGCGATTTTCGTTATGCGCAATAACTGCATTGGCCGCTTTAACAATAGTTCCCGTTGAACGATAGTTTTGTTCTAGCCGAACAGTAGCTGCTGATGGAAAGTCTTTACTAAATTTTTGTATGTTCTCAATGCGTGCTCCTCGCCAGCCATATATTGACTGATCATCGTCACCTACTGCCATGATATGGCCAGATTTACCAGTAAGTAGACGCAACCAAGCATACTGCAAAGCATTTGTGTCCTGAAACTCATCTACCAAAATAAATTGGAAACGCTCACGATAATGAGCCAAGATATCGGGCTGATTCAGCCACAATTCATGAGCACAAAGCAGTAATTCAGAAAAGTCTACCAACCCTGTTGCTTTTCTTTCTTGCTCATAAATACTAAATATCATTTGCATGGTTTGCTCAAAAACATCTGAACCAGGGTCTATGTTTTCGGGTCTCAAACCCTTATCTTTTTTTGAGTTAATGTAATATTGTACCTGTTTCGGTGGATAGCGTTTATCATCAATATTCAGTGCTTTCATTAATCGTTTAATAATACGTAGCTGGTCATCGCTATCAATAATTTGAAAATTTTCGGGTAGCCCGAGGTCTTTCCAGTGCATACGTAACAGTCGATGTGCAATTGAGTGAAATGTTCCCACCCACATACCATGTAGCTGCATATTTAAAAATGATTGTATACGTTCCCGCATTTCTGTTGTGGCTTTATTAGTAAACGTAACTGCTAATATTGAACTTGGTGAAACATTTTTATGCTCTATGAGCCAGGCTATACGCTGAGTTAACACGCGAGTCTTTCCACTGCCGGCACCGGCAAGAACCAACGCATGACCAAATGGCAATGTTATGGCATCGTATTGAGCTTTATTTAATGAGTATGTCATTTTTGTCTTGAAATTTTTTAAATCCAGAGGTTTGTCTAATATTTATTTTAACCTGTTTTAAGCCAGATCACATGATGTTTATTATTAACCGCTTATTAACTCACCAACGCCTGAAATAAGTCACAATCCATGAGAATATATTGGGTGGCTCAAACAGAAGGCTGACTGAATTTTGTGTGGCATTAACTTTTACAGAAAAAATAATAATATTTCCTGCAAGGGAAAACAGTAGTATACTTGGCGCACATTTCACAAAATCAGTGCTTTAGTAATTTTAATATTATGCAACCAATGGTAACTATAGCCTTGCGTGCTGCTCGCAAGGCAGGTGATATTATCACCGGATCATTTGATCAGCTGGATAAGCTGAAAGTCGAAACTAAACAGGCTAACGATTATGTTACGCAAGTGGATAAAACTGCTGAAAAAGCTATTATTTACACTTTAAAAAAAGCCTACCCCGATCATAGTTTTCTTGGTGAAGAAGGTGGTCTTTTAGAAGGAAATCCTAATGGTTCAGACTACCAATGGGTGATTGATCCTTTAGATGGTACAACCAATTTTATCCGGGGCATTCCTCATTTTGCCGTTTCAATAGCCTGTTTTTATCGCGGAAGAGTTGAGCATGCAGTTGTGTTTGACCCCATGCGTGACGAGGCTTTTTGTGCCAGTCGAGGTTATGGTGCAAGTGTTAACAGCAGAAGGTTGCGGGTTTCTGATCGCCGAAGTCTTCAAGGTGCTCTGCTTGGTACAGGTCTGCCTTTCCGTGAGGACCAACAGCTCTATGCAGACAGCTACTATCAAATGCTTCGGGTACTTTCTTCTGGATTGGCTGGTATCCGTCGTCCAGGTGCGGCGGCGTTGGATTTGGCTTATGTGGCGGCAGGGCGTTTTGATGGTTTCTGGGAACTAGGGTTGAAACGATGGGACATGGCAGCAGGTATATTACTGATAACTGAAGCTGGTGGGCTTGTAAGCGATCCAAAAGGAGGCAATACCCATATGGATACAGGACATTTGGTATGTGGTACACCTAAATGCTTTAAAGAAATGTTGATTAGAATTCAACCGATAGTTAACTGTATTTAAGTATTGACAGATTTTAGCTTCAAAGTTGTAAAATCTGTCCTTTACCTGTGTTGCTCTATTGCTCTTTTTATCAGAAGATATGACTGCGTGCATGTTACCTTGCATGCCGTAGATTATGATATTACATGGGAAGCATTTTATGATAAAAAGCATACAAACGGACAGGGCGCCAATAGCCATTGGTCCTTACTCACAGGCAGTGATTTGCGAAAACAAGGTATATACCTCAGGTCAGCTGGGTTTGATACCAGAGACAACCTCTTTTCCGGAAGGAGGCATTAAGCCTCAGGCTCGTCAGGCGTTACAAAATTTAAAAGCTATTTTTGATGCCGCCGGAACATCATTAGACAATGCCATCAAAGTGACTTGTTTTATAAAAAACATGAATGATTTTGATGAATTTAATGAAGTATACAATGAATTTTTTCATCACTGTAAACCTGCGCGATCTTGTGTTGAAGTATCAGGATTACCAAAAAATGCACTCATTGAGCTGGAAGCAATTGGTTTTATAAAATCTGACTCTTTGTTACAGACTAATGAACATAAGCAATTATAAATATAGGTGAGCTTGCGATGAAAACAATTGGTTTTATAGGTTTAGGTAACATGGGTGGGCCGATGGCTGCCAACCTATTAAAAGCAGGATTTAAGGTTAAAGGATTTGACCTTGCTCCTTCTATGCTAGAAAAATTTTCATCTGCAGGCGGAATCCCTGTTCAGCATATTGAAGAAGCTGCTCGGAATGTGGATACAGTAATAACCATGCTACCTACGGGCAGGCATGTTGAGTCAGTTTATTGTTCTTCAAATGACTTACTGAATATTATTGATGATCACACAGTAGTAATAGATACAAGCACAATTGATGCAGATACCACTAAAAGAATTGCAGATTGTGCTCACAAAAAAGGTATTTCATTTTTAGATGCTCCAGTCTCTGGTGGTGTGAGTGGAGCCATTGATGGCACACTAACATTTATCGTAGGTGGAGATAAGTCAACCCTTGAAAAAGCAAGACCTTTATTTGATGCAATGGGCACAAAAATTTTTCACGCCGGAGCTGTGGGCAGCGGGCAAATCAGCAAAGCCTGTAATAATATGTTGCTGGCCATTTTAATGGCAGGAACAGCAGAAGCTCTTGCTCTTGGTAAAGCCAATGGTCTGGATGTTTCAGTGTTGTCTGAAATTATGAAAAACAGTTCTGGTAATAACTGGGCGCTACAACTGTATAACCCCGCCCCGGGAGTAATGCAGAACGCACCATCGAGCAATAGTTACCAAGGTGGTTTTGCGATAAAACTTATGCTAAAAGATTTAGACCTTGCATTATCTAATGCAAAAGACAATCAGGCTATTGTTCCTATGGGATCTCTTGCCAGAAATTTGTTTTCAATTCACAGAAATAACAGCAATGAAGATTTGGATTTTTCAAGTATTTATCAGTTGTTTCAAAGTTATACAAAAACCTGTTTCTAACTACTGTTATGAGCATGCTTTTGTGACTTGCCGTTAACGGTGAAGTGAGGAGTAATAGCCATCTTTTGCAAGGAGCTTCAACGCATAACAACAAGATCAGCAAAGTAGCACAATACGAAATTAGAAGCAGGTTTTTATTGGTCAAAAGAGTGATTCTTGGGGTTACTCCCGATTAGTGCTGTCCATTACAATAGTCACAGGACCGTCATTGGTGAGCTTTATTTGCATGTCGGCACCGAACTGACCTGTGGCGATAGTTTTGCCAAATTTCCGGCCTAGTGTACTGATAAATGATTCATATAAAGGAACTGCCACTTCAGGTGGGGCAGCACTAGTATAAGAAGGCCGGTTACCTTTTTTAGTACTGGCATAAAGTGTAAATTGGCTTACTACCAAAATATCTCCATCAATATCTCTTATCGATAAATTCATCTTGTTTTGCTCATCGGAGAAAATACGCAGCTGAACAATTTTTTTACACAACCAGTCAACGTCATTTTGAGTATCTATATTATTAATACCGACAAAAATCAACAGACCATTTCCAATATTTGCTTTTTGAAGGTTATCTATGCTCAGTGAGGCATGTTCCACGCGCTGAATAACAATCCGCATATATTATTTTCCGTAACTGATGACAAATGGTTTATTTTCAAGAATATTTATAGCGATACTGCAAACAGTTTCGACTCATTGTCTTCCATGAGAATTATCTGTTAGTTTCAATAACACAAAGAGAAGATAACCCATGAAAGACACAGTAAATAAGATTTTAGAGGCAATGTCCACCGAAAAAAAACACAAAGAACCTTTATTACAGTTTTGCTTTCTGTACTGATTTTTTATGGCAGAGCAATGTTCAGAAATCTTAGTCGTTACTGTGAGATGGTTACTATGAGATGCATGAAAAACATCTAAGTCGCTGGTACTAGCAAAGCGTCGATTTTGTAAATTTCAAACATATTCTATGAAATTATTTGAATATGTCATGAACGGCATGGTAATCCTTCTAGGAAAAGTTGGCTATATAAGTTCGCTTCACCCTTTTGACACCAGTGAGCAGAGCATAAGGTACGGTTTTCGCATATTTAGCAATTTCAGTAACTGAGGGTTCTGCACCCCAAAGTATCACATCTGCACCGACACCCGCATCAGGGATATGTGTAAGATCAATGGCAAGCATATCCATAGAAACCTTTCCCAGTAGCATTGAACGTGTATTTTTTACCATTACAGGTGCGCCTGCACTAGCCTGATGAGGATAACCATCGCCATAACCATAAGCAACTATACCAATGCGCTTTGGTTCAGTGGCAATATAAGTATTACCGTAACCAATTGCTTCATTGGCAGCCACTTCTTTTACCACAATAATTCTTGCTTTAAGCGTCATGACAGGTTTTAACAACTGGTGTGATTGATGAGACTGAGGTAAGGGAGAGATACCACCAAGCAGAACTCCGGGTCTTACCCAGTTATCAAAGGGAACAGCTTGCTGTAAAACAGCGGCAGAATTACTCATGCTCACCGGATGATTCAGGCCGTTAATTGTTTCTTTAAACTGTTTAATCTGTTTTTGAGTATAAGGGTTATCTGGCTCATCAGCGCAAGAAAAGTGAGTGGCCAGAACAATATGACCTATATGAGGGCAATTTATGATGCGCTGATATTCTTTCAAAAAGACCTCAGGAGAAAAACCTAAACGATGCATACCCGTGTCTATTTTTATCCATACATCCAAAGGCGTCTTTGGTTTATATGCAAGAAACATATCTACCTGTTCTTTGCAATGTAAAAGTGTCGTTAAATGATGCTTTTCTACCAATGGCATTTCAGAGGCTTCAAAACAGCCTTCAAGTAAAATAATAGGGCAACGAACACCAAAATTACGCTGTTCAATAGCCTCTTCAATACTGGAAACAGCAAAAGCATCTGTGCCTGTGTTCTCCAGCTCTCGCGCAATACGCAGCGCTCCCAAACCATAAGCATTACATTTTATAACACTGGTAATGCGAGCACGGGTTAATTTTCTGATGACATAAAAATTATGCCTGAGTGCATCTAAATCAATAACAGCTTCTGCCGGACGGCTCATTAGTGATATCCAAGTTGTTGCAGGTACAAAGCCAAATATAAAATAGCTACATACATTAATGGCTCAACTTATTTACAATCTGATAAGAGGATGACCAATTTATATATCCTTAGCTATAATAACGACTCATAATTGTGTACTTAAAAGTGTTGAAGCTTTAAGGCCGTTCTACCTGTCCTGAATTATGACCGGTTAAAGTAATTTAAAAGCGACAATCGTCCAATATAAAAACCTGCTTCCATCTTCTTATTGCGCTACTTTTTTGGTCTTGCTGTTATGTATTAAAGCTCATCGTAATAGTTGGCTATTACCTGTCACTTTGCCTTTAACAACAATCCATACAAGTATGGTCATAACAGTAGGTAGAATCAGGTTTTGGTATAGATCATTACAAAGATTGAATAAGTTTACAAGAACGAGATTGATAGTTAGTGAAAATTATTATTTAAAGGTTTGATAAATTTCTTGCCATTTTACTGTATTTAGCGTCCTCAACTTGTGGATTGCCTTTCATAACGCTTCCAACAAATCATTACCTTTTCGATAATCAACACCAATATACTTCTATAAACATTGGCTCTTTCAAGCTTTGATGAAGTTGATAAGCCTGATATTTATAAGAATTTTTTATCTGCAACTTTTGCAAAAAAAAAGCCACGAGACTCTCTTCACAAGAGTCTTCCTTACACATTACTTATAAAATACCAAGCTTGTTTTCCATGTATTGCTCTTGTTTCAAACCAATATCTTGTAATTCAGAACTTATCAATACACCTCTTAGAGAATTAGGCAGGGCCTCTTCAATACGAATATCGGCAAATGCTCCAATCAGTTCTGGCTGATTACATTTGAAATTAACAACACGGTTACATTCGGTTCTGCCTTGCAACTGACCTGGGTCACGTCGTGAAAAATCTGTTACCAATATACGCTCGGTTTCTCCCACCATGCGCCGGCTAATCCGCTGTGCCTGTTCAGTCAACCTTGCTTGCAGTAATGACAACCGTTCTTTCTTAATATTATCCGAAATATTATCCGGCATATCAGAAGCGGGTGTGCCAGGTCGTTTGCTGTAAATAAAGCTAAATGATGTATCGTAACCAATATCGGCTATTAAATTCATGGTATCTTCAAAGTCTTGATCTGACTCTCCGGGAAAACCGACAATAAAGTCTGAGGACAGCTTTAAATTCGGACGAATTTTTTTCAAACGCCGAATTTTAGACTTGTATTCAAGGCGTGTATGACCGCGTTTCATCAATGCTAACATTCTGTCTGAGCCACTTTGAACCGGTAAATGCAGATAACTTACCAACTCAGGTACTTCACCATAAACCTCAATTAAACTGTCTGAGAACTCTACTGGGTGAGAGGTGGTAAACCGAATACGATCGATACCACCTATAGAGGCTACATGCGTAATCAATTCGGCAAGATCAGCCGTTGTACCATCTTCTTTTTCGCCCAAATAGGCATTAACATTTTGCCCTAACAGGTTAATTTCACGTACACCCTGTTCGGCAAGCCCTACACATTCAACTAACACATCGTCTAAAGGACGACTGATTTCAGCACCTCTTGTATAGGGCACAATACAAAACGTGCAATACTTGTTGCATCCTTCCATAATTGATACAAAAGCACTGGGACCTTGGGCATGAGGATCAGGTAGACGGTCGAACTTTTCAATCTCCGGAAAAGTAACATCAATCACCGGTACCTTGGTTAAAGTACGTTGATTGATCATCTCTGGTACACGGTGTAATGTCTGCGGACCAAACACCAAATCCACATAAGGTGCCCGCTTTCTGATGGCTTCACCTTCCTGACTGGCTACGCAGCCACCAACACCAATGATAAGATCTGGGTTACTTTGTTTGTATTTTTTCCAACGTCCCAGCTGGTGAAAAAGCTTTTCCTGTGCTTTTTCACGAATTGAACAGGTGTTAATAAGGAGCACATCAGCCTCTTCTGGTATATCAGTTATTTCCAGTGAGTGTGTTTCTCCCAACAAATCAGCTATACGATTAGAATCATATTCGTTCATCTGACAGCCGTGGGTTTTAATATACAGCTTTTTTGTCATAACATCAGTCTTGCTTACCAGAGAGCTATCAATAAATTCAACCGGCATTAACATTAATATGTGCCGAGTTCGCAATTATAATCCGAGTTATTCTTACAAGCTAGTGAGAATTGTTTAAATTTTGTAGTAATCTTTCATTACTTACACTTAAAGTTTAAAACATGGCATCTAAAGTATATGAAAATTACTATCGTTTCACCGGCTAAACAAATTGAAAAAAAAGTCATAAATATTGCTAAAGACTACCTGAAAAAAGAAGGATTTACTGTTACTGTTGCACCTGAGGCTACGTCTAAAAATGGCTACTTTGCCGGCACCGACGACCAAAGATTAGCCAGTTTACAAATGGCTTTAGATGACATCGAAACCAATGCTATCCTTTGTGCCCGTGGTGGTTACGGCACTATAAGGCTTATCGAAAATCTAGACTTTACAGCTTTTATACAAAACCCAAAATACATTATTGGCTTTAGTGATATTACCGTACTTCACTGTAAACTACAGCAGTTAAAAATAGAGTCTGTTCATGCCTGTATGCCTGTTTCATTTGAAAATAATACAATATCTTCATTAAAATCTTTAATTAATGTGTTAAAAAACGAAACCAACAGCTACACGTTTAAATCAAACACATATAACAAGTTAGGTAAGACTACAGCACCAGTTATCGGTGGTAACCTGTCTATTTTATCTTCATTAATGGGAACACCTCTGGAAATAAATACGGATAAAAAAATATTACTTATAGAAGAGGTTGATGAAGCAATGTATGTGATTGAGCGCCTGCTTTTGCAATTAAAAATAGCTGGAAAATTTGAGCATCTTAAAGGGCTAATAATTGGTGGCATCACAAAAGTAAAAGATATGGTATTTTCTTTTGATAAAACCATAGAGCAAATAGTTATAGATATCACTAAAAATTATGACTTCCCGGTATGCTTCAATTTCCCTGCAGGACATATTAATGATAATTGCGCTATTATCTTGGGTAAAAAAGCAACGCTAACAGTAAACTATGATCAGGTTTTTTTTAATCAATAGATAATCAAATAGATTAGAAGCTGGTTCCGGATTGAGAGTATTGTTACTATGCGCCATACTTCGCTCTTTAAAAAAATTCAAGAGATAATAGTTTTATGATTAAACCTAATCCTAAAAATATCGTTCATCTTTTTGCGGCAGGCTTTGGTAGCGGTCTGGCAAAAAAAGCACCAGGAACTTGGGGTACTGTTGTGGCTTTAATTCTGTTATGGCCTCTCAGTTACCTAGGCTTTTACACATACATTCTTGTATTGGTCATTTGTATTATTGTTGGGATTTGGTTATGTGATAAAACCTCACGTGATTTAAATGTGCATGACCATCCTGCCATTGTCTGGGATGAGTTTTGTGGTTACTGGTTAACCATGATTTTTGCACCAAAAACTATTTTTTTTGCTGTGTCAGGGTTTGTTCTTTTTCGGATATTTGATATTTGGAAACCCCAGCCTATTCGTTGGATAGATAAAAATCTGCACGGGGGCTTAGGTATAATGGTGGATGACCTAATTGCAGGGATTTTTGCTGCAATTGTTTTACAGATACTGGTAGTATCTTTTAGTTAGATATAATTCAAACTGATGAGCTTATCCCCACCATCAATCCCGCTATAAAGGTGATAAGGCACGTCAAGAGTGAAAGAAGGATCACTAACATCCAGCCTGCTTTAGCTTTTCTGTCGGTACGCTTATTCCAGCGTAACAGGCAGTTGCTTCGTGTTTCTTCAGCGTTAGTTGCCATACCGCACTGGTTACAAGCAAGTTGCCAAAGCAGAATATCTTTAGACTTTATCTCAACCCAAACAGCTTTACCATTGCAGCAGGGGCATAATTTAACGAGTTTTGACATAAATTAGCTCATGGTTGTAATTATTGTTGATCCGAATTCATGTAAACAGATCTGCGTTCACTGGATTTTGCAAAATATATTATTAGTTCAGACGACATTTTTTAGAAAAAACAAAATATTTTATTTTTTGAGCTGCTACCAATACGTAAAACTCGCACCTCACCTTTATATACCAAAACATGGTTTCTTATTTGTTATTGCGCTACTTTTCTAATCATGCTGTTATGCGTTGAAATTCTTTGTAATAGCAGACTATTATTCGTTACTTCGCATTTAACAGAAATACCATAAAAGCATGCTCATAACAGTAGTTAGAAGCAGGTTTTTGTATTATTTATCAGATTATTTCACAATAACCTCAACTGCTATCAATATAACATAGCATTTTTAGCTTGAGAGTCTCGCTTAGGGGTGGTTCATTTTAGGTATATTTTAACACCGCTACGTAGTTAAGTTTATTTTCAAACAAATAATTACTTCTACAATTTGTCATATGATCCAACTGAAAAATAAAAATTTAAGTATGAGGTTAGTCATGATAATTTTTAAAAAGAAATCAATAAAATCTTTTTTTGTTTGTTCCTTTTTTTTAACAGTCGTTTTTTCAGTATCGGCCATTCAAAAAAAACTACCACCAGCAGGTTGTATAATTACAACAACGGAAACAGCCATTTGTGACAATACCAAGTATTGCAACTGCGCAATTAGCAATTCTGGGGATGCTATATGCACAAATGATAATTGTATTGCAGCATTGTCAACCGGTGGACATGCTTCTTGCCATGGACCGTCCTGTGTAGCTGCCGTGGTTACTAACGGATCAGCTGAATGTAAAGGGGAGTCTTGTAGCCTTGTTGCCACTGCTGTAGGTTCAAGAGTTTGCTCTGGAGGTAAGTGTGATTGTGTAGACCAAATTAGCCATCTCAAGGGGAGTTGTGCAGATGAACTCAATGAAATAGTGAATTTTCTACAAGGCGAAAAAAACTTAGTTCGTCAATATTATTTGCCTAAGATGCATACCAGTAATAATACTTACTAGCCAAAGTGAATGATAAGGGGCTCAGGTGTTGATTCAGAGAGAATGCAAACAGTGTCTAAGCTCTAGATCATACCTGAGAGACAACTGATGATTAATATTAAATCTACTTCTGATTTATCAGTGAGTAATACAAAACCTGTTTTTCTAACTTCTGTTATAAGCGTGCTTTTATGGTTTGCTGTTAAAGGTGAAGTAACGAGTAACAACCAGAACTTCAACGCATTACCGTAAGATTAGAAATTTTGCGTAATAAGAAGTTAAAAGTCTGTTTTGTATTATTTCATTAACATTTCTATATACACACCCACCAAAGCACAATAATAGAACCATCGACTTCAACTTCCCTGTTCAGAAACAGTAAGAATCTATGTTGGTATTTTAAAATAAAAGACTATTATTAAAAAACCTCCTGATAAATTGGCGGTAAACTTCTAGTTATCTTTCCCTCGGTATTACCATAAGCAAACTTTTTTATGCGCATATTTTTGTTGTCCTCAGTTTTTTTTACCATAGCAACTTGTTCATACCATGTGTTTGCAAATGATGGCATATCATCATTTAGTCCTTACTATGGCATAAAATTAAACGCATCGGAAAATCGTGCTTTTATAACAAGCTATCTTGATAATACAGTTAAGCGTTGTGATATAAATACGGCTACAGGTGTTATTTCTAATTGTTCCGATACCGGAGGTGGTGAATTCTTTGGTCCAGCTAACATCGTATTGAATTCAGCAGGCAATACTGCTTTTATCATTAATGCTGGTAATGGAACAATCGCTCGCTGTGATGTGAATACTGAAAATGGTGCTTTTTCTCACTGCTCCAGTTGTGGAGGAACAGTATTTTCTCAACCCTCTGGTATGATACTGAATACTGAAGGTAATCGGGTTTTTGTGACCAATTATAGTAATGGCTCGATCGGTCGCTGTGATTTAAATACTATCGCGGGTACTTTTTCCCATTGTTCCACTATTCTTGGAACAGGGTTATATAGCCCGTATAATTTGGTACTAAACGCATCGGGAAGTCATGCTTTTATTACTGACTATATTGCTAACAGAGTTAGGCGGTGTGATGTAAATACATCTACCGGTGTTTTTTCTAATTGTTCCAATACCGGAGGCATATTTTGGGGGCCTACTGGTATAAAATTAAATGCGTCAGGCAATCGTGCCTTTGTGATTAACTCTGAGATTAATACAATCAGTCGTTGTGTTGTAAATACTGATACTGGTACTTTTTCTCACTGTTCCAATACCAGAGGAACAAAATTCTCCAGACCTATTGACATGATATTAAGCCGATTTGGCAATCGTGCGTTTGTGACTAACTATCGAAATCGGACAATCAGTCGCTGTAATGTAGATATGCCCACCGGTGTCTTTTCTGATTGTGTCAATGCATCCTATGATATCAATGTTATTTCCGAGACAGCTGTGAATAATGAATCATTAAGTCGTTCGGGGTATAAAATAACTATTTACCATGAGGCTAAACAGCAAAGAGAGGTGGATATTGTTGACAAATCGATCAATATTCCTGATTTTAGAGTAGTTTTGCCTGCAAATGATAGAAATGTACAACTAAGAACAACCTGCCCTTTAATCCCTTCCTTTTTTAAGGCACACACCCGTTGCAAGATATTTTACACGATTCTTTCTACCAGTCATGCAGTTTTTAATGAGGATATTTTATTAAAATCTGATGGCGCAACAATTTCTCATTTGAGAATAACCAAAGATCCTGTTTTTTTCGGTAGTCAGAATGGTAATGGTACTTATTTAAATAAAATAACAGACTATGCTTTGGTTTCATCACCTAGGACAGCCGGCATCGTGGTATCCAGACGCACAGGCTCTGACATCAAATTTGCACGGTTTTCATTGTCACCTACTTTAACTGATGCTCATATTTCCTTGTCAGGCAATTGTATAAAAAAAAATCCGCCTATTCTAACGACAGGTAGTTGTCGATTGAATTACACTATTGCTGCGGCTACTAAACCAGTGTCTGGTGAATTGTTTGTAACTACTAACAGAGGAGTCACCAAGTTACCTTTTTCCATCAAAAGTCTTGGTTTCTATCTTTCAGTCAGTCGCGATAGAAGTAAAGTAACCAATAAAACACCTTTAAATGTATTCACTTTTATTCCTGGTCACTCATATACTGTTCATGTTACTCATTTATCTTCTGAGTCATTTAAGGTAGATACTTCAAAGCTAGGTAAATTAAAGAACAACTTGAATGTAAAGACTTCCACATGCAAATTAAATTCAGATAACATAACGGACTGTGATTTAAATTTTAATATTCCGGTAAAAACAAAGAGTAATATTGAAAGAATGCTAACCATAATTTCAAAAGGTATTGCTTATAATTACTCTGTCATCATACAAAAAATACCTGTTTCCTCTATTACCATAGCTAACCGAGGAGGGTATATATTATGGTTTAAATACCCAGTTTATAATAGTGTTGATAGTATTGGCTTCAGCCGTTCCCCCACTTTTTTGCTCGGACAAAGTCATACTGAGCAATTGTTAGAAGGGCAGCAAATTTTACTGCATGCCACAGGTGCAGCAGGTCGCTATATATGTCTAACAATTGACCATCCAAACGGCCATATCAGATGTTCAAGAGGAATGAGCAATATGGTGTGTTACTGGGATGACCATCATGGGAAAAGTGTTTGGGTAAGAACCGTAAAAACTCAACAAGGACGTATGGCCTGTCCGGGCTGGCTCAGTTGGTTCAACGTATTGTAGACTCGTTTAAAGAATTTAAATTGAAAAAAAACTATAATTTTATCTGTTCAAACATAGAGCTTGGGATAAAGGGTGCCTGTCAGCATAAACTGATAACACAACATGTTTCAAACTGCGGTTATGAGCATGCTTTTATGGCTTGCTGTTAAAGGTGAAGTGTAATAGCAAGCTACTGCGAAGAGCTTTAACGCATAACAGCAAGATTAGCAAGATGAGAAAGTAGAGCTATAAGATGTTAGAAGCAGGTTTTGGTATTAGAGACCATTTTGTTTTCTTTTTCTGTATTTATAGCATTATGTTTTTTGGCAACCATAGCTGTCACGCAACTGTCAGACCAAACATTTATAGCGCTTTCAAGCATATCAATTAAAGCATAAAACGGCAAAATAACACCCATTAGCTGTATGGGAACATTCATACTGATGAGAATGGAGCTTGATAACATAAAGCACCCCATGGGAACACCTGCATTTCCAATAGCTGCAATAGTTGCCAGTAAAATCGATCCTATAAGTTCCCAGCCAGTAAAGGTTACACCATTTGCCATGGAAACAAATAACGTAGTGATGAGTATAAAAGCAGCGCAGGCATTCATATTTACAGTAATGCAAAGTGGAAGGATAAGCCGAGTGATTCGTGGACTCAGGTGAAGGTTCTTCTCCATGTTTTCAATGGTGGAAGGCAAAGCAGCACTGGAAGACTTTGACAAAAAAGCAAGTAGTAGCGTTGATTTCATGGCGCAAAAAATTTTCCATGGCGACAATCCTTTAAGCATTACTAACCCTGGAAGCACAATGATAGCCTGAATAAGATTTGCCATGAGCACACACAACAGAAATAGCCCAATTCCATTAACTTGCTCCTTACCAGGAAAAGAATGTATAAATTGAGCAAAAAACCCTACCATAGCTATAGGCAGACATTTAAGTAATAATCTGGTCATACTCATCACAATCGCAAATAGTAACTTAAGTGCTTTTGTCGATTGAGCTTTTTGTTCTTCAGGTAAAAAAAGAATGGCTAAAGCAACAATGAATGCAAGAAAAAGCAAGCTGACAGGGTTAGTATGAATAAATGGCTGAAAAAAATTATCAGGCACTGTATTTTTTAAATGTGTTATATAATCTACTTTCTGAATAGAAGCTTCAGAACTTTTAGCTACCATTATGTGACTGGCAGGGTCTAATATCAGGTATATTATTAATGCAATAACTGCAGCAATAATTGTTGTAATAAGAGTTAGCTTTATAAGGGAGCCTCCCAACCGTTTTGTAGCTTCAAAACTTCCCATACCGGTAATCGTTGATAAAACAGCCATAAAAATTAAAGGCATACTGACAAGCTTCAGTAGACGCATAAAAGTGTCGACGATAATATTGGCTGACTGAATAAGTGCAGGATGATCGAAAAAACCCAGAGTTATCCCAGTAACAACACCAATAAGAATCAGTGAATTTTGTTGTATTAAACGGGGCATTGGTTTTTCTCTCATTTTTTCTTTTAATTAATAATCAAATAGTTATATTTGTATGCCGGTTTAACGGAGAACATCTATAGTAATCACAGTGCTGAGAGTAAGGCCCCCAAAGGTTTGTCTGTTATTAGAGTTTTACAAGCTAAAAAAACCATTAGTAAAAACACTCATATCAGGTAATACAGCCCACAGTCTAGCGTGTCATCTGGCAGAAGCAAGGTATGAGTCAGAAGAATTATATTGAATATTTATAAGCTCAAATAATATAAAAACCTGCTTCTTGCTTTTTCTTGCGCAAGGTTTCCAACCTTACTGTTATGCGTTAAAGCCTTTCACAATAGCTAGGCTATTACTCGTCACTTCTCCTTTAACGGCAAGCCATAAAGGCATGCTCATAACAGTAGTTAAAACAGATTTTTGTATAACTACCTTATACTCTCGAAATTAAATATAGGAAAAAACGGAGTCACTTCAACTATGCAAGGGCTTATGCTCAGGCTAATTGTTGTCAGCTATGACTTATCACTGTAGCTTTTAGCAAGCTTCATGTATTTTTCATGAAAGTACTTAAGTTTTTGGTTTAACTCATCAAACGATGTGCTGTTTAAAACAATATCTTTTGTTTTAGAAATTCTGTCTTCTCTGGATATTTGTGTATTAATGATTGCTTTAGCTGCCTCTTCATCACAATTATCTCTGCGCATAACTCGTTCTATTTGCATCTCTACAGGCGTATCTATGACAAGAATTTGATTCACTAAGCGATACTGATCAGTTTCGAGCAATAAGGGTGATACAAATACACAATAAGGTGTCGTTGATTGATTAATTTTGACTGTTATTTTTTGTCTAATTAATGGATGCAAGAGGTTTTCAAGCCACTTTTTTTGGGTAGGCTGTGTAAAAATAACAGAACGCAACCGTTCTCTGTTAAGAGAACGATCATCTAGCAATATAGAGTCACCAAAGTGTTGATGTATCTTTTTAAGAGCTGGAGAGCCTTGAACACTAACTTCTCTGGCGATAATGTCAGCATCAATAACATCAATATTATTATTGATAAAAAAGTGGGAGGCTGTGGTTTTACCGCTTGCAATGCCACCTGTCAGACCAACTATATAACTCATTGATTTCTAAAGTCTCTATCGATATTTGGTAAATCATAACTAAATAATATGATGTATATTTGTTAGGTGGAACCACCACAGTTCCAAGTCATGTCTCCAAATAAATGCAATAATACCAGATAATGCCAGCCATGGACCAAAAGCCATGGGGATTTCACGTTTTTTTCTAAAACAAAGAATTAACAAAATACCAACGATGCTTCCTAACAGAGAAGATAGTAAAACTATAGTTGGTAATGCCTGCCATCCACACCATGCACCTAATGCTGCTAATAGCTTAAAATCACCATAGCCCATTCCTTCTTTTTTTGTTATTAGCTTAAAAATCCAGTAAATACTCCATAATAATAAATAACCTGTGATTGCACCCAAAATCGCATCGGTTGGTGTGGAAAAGATTGAATAGGCATTAACCAATAAACCTGTCCATAGCAAAGGTAAGGTAATTATATCTGGTAGAAGTTGATGGTTAATATCGATAATCGTTAAAGCAATTAGCGCCCAGAAAAAAAGTAAAACAAAAGCTAATTCGACGGAAAGACCAAAGTACCAAGCTGCAAACCAAGATAAAATGGCTGAAAGGGCTTCCACTAAAGGGTATTGAAAACTGATGCGCTTATCGCATTTGCTACATTTTCCTTTTAAAATCAAAAAACTGATTAGTGGAATATTCTCATAAAATCTGATGTGACTTTTGCAATGTAAGCAATGAGAACCTGGTTGCCATAAGCTTATCGTTTCAGAGCCTCGGTGGTTAAAAATCATTTTAGGCACACGGTAAATTACTACGTTGAGAAAACTTCCGACTATTAACCCTAAAATGATACAAGTTATTTGTAATGTTACCGGGTCAATTATTTTTAATAAATGTTCAGTTATCTGCGCCACGGATATACCTGTTGAATATAGTTATTGTTGATTATATTGACTATCTTTGATCAGTATATCGCTTTAAATAACATAATAAAAAAGGTTAGTGAGTACAATGATCTTCGGTAAAAAAGTCACATTTATACACAATCTTAATCAAAGCATGGAAAGCGACAATTATTCTTTCCATACTTTCCACATTTTCATTTGTTTTATGTATAGGGTGCAGATGACTGTATTGTAATAACTCTGTGCTGATTCAAACAACAGAGCCCAACTCAAAGATTGGCAAATACATAGCAATAATCAAACCACCAACCAAGATGCCTAGAACAATCATAATCATGGGCTCTAGCATACTGGTTAAACCATCTACCATGTTATCCACTTCTTCTTCATAATAACTGGCAACCTTGTCCAGCATTTCATCCAAAGAACCAGACTCTTCACCCACTGCAACCATTTGTACTGCCATATTGGGAAACTTACCCGTATTTTTCATGGCGCTCTGAAGAGCCTGTCCACTGGAAACTTCTTTGCGAATATCTTCCGTTGCATCACGGTATACAGCGTTTCCTGTTGCACTTGAAATAGAAGTGAGTGCTTCCGTAAGTGGAACACCTGCTGCAAAAGTGGTAGATAGTGTTCTTGTCAGGCGGGCAATAGTTGACTTATCAATAATTGACCCAACTACGGGCAGTTTGAGAAGCATTTTATCACGATTATCTCTGGCCTTTTGCGAACGTTTTAACAGCGCCCGAATTCCAAAGCCGGCAAGAAGAAAGCTCAGTATAATAAGATACCAAGTGTCTTGAATATACTCAGAAAATCCAATAACCAGCTGTGTAAACATGGGTAACTCTGCTCCAAAGCCTTGAAAAATCTCTTCAAACTGAGGAACAACTTTTACCAATAATATGCCTGTCACAATAATTGATACGAGCACAACAATAATTGGATAATTCATTGCTTTTTTTACACGGGCTTTAAGCGCCTCGGTTTTTTCTTTGTAAGTCGCTATTCTGTCAAGCAGAGTATCCAGTGCGCCTGCCTGTTCACCAGTAGCTATTAGGTTACAATATAGTTCATCAAAATATTTTGGATGTTTATGCAAGGACTCTGAAAGGCTCAGACCTTCCTGAACATCCTTTTTTATGCACTGAATTAACTCTTTCATGGATGGCTTATCTACACCTTCAGAAACAATATCAAAACCTTGCAGCATGGGAACGCCTGATTTGACCATAGTTGAAAGCTGTCGGGTTAAAAGTGCAATATCCAACGGTTTAATGGGTTTGCCTTTAAGCAGGTTTATAGATAGCCTTTTTCGGCGGATTTTAATAGGGGTAATCCCTCGTTTGCGAAGTGCTGATTTTGCAAGAGCAATAGAAATAGCGTTTATTTCACCAGTTTGCCTACTCTTGTTTTTATCGTGTCCTTCCCAGACAAATATCGACTTTTTTATTTTTTTTGTCATAGCGCACCGTCATACGTAGTCTCTTATTTTCAGTGTAATGGAAGACTGTAAGGTTGTGAGTTATTTTAAATGAATTTGACAGGTTGTTTATTTCATTTAACGTAAATAAAAATAAGGTTGTGGTGGATTAAGCCAGTAAGAACAACAGGCTTATTTTAAAAGATGCGTCAACCGTCGTTACCTTTCACAGCTGAACTATCAAAAATGAAGAGGTCCTGATATGTCTAAACAATACAGACAGTACGAACCATTGACTTATCAGGAAGAAAAGGGGTGCAGTCAATTTATCTGAAGATGTGTTGTTATAGTTAGTTTACCCAATAATAAAAGGACTTGCTCTGATCACTCAATCACCAAAAGATTACCATCTCCTTGTTTGTATCATCGATTATTGTATTTTCTGATATCACGTCTTTAATCTGAACTATCGGGATATCGAAGAGATGATGGCAAAGTGGAGTGTTAGAGTGAGTTATGAGACCATCCAAAAATGATGCCTGAAGCTTAGTCTTCACTATGCTATTTTTTTAAAAAACTGGGAGCACAAGCGTGGAGACGAGTGGCATATGGATGAGTCGTTCTATCCAATTAGTAGTGTAAAGCATTCGTCTCATTTGAGGAGGATAATTCAAATAAGCAACGTAATGATTCCATTTATTTTAGATAGTTGACGCACAAAGCCGCGTGTTTAACCTTTCATTGCTCAACAAATTCCTGGAAGCACAATATGGCGTAGTCAGGCGTATCGGCTGTATCATCTAAATTAAATAACTTATGAAAACTTTCGAGCATAGATTTTTTTTCACTGACTCGAACCCGAAGTAGTAAATTACGAAATTTATGGATCAGGCATAATTGATGGCATGCTTGGGGATAGCTCTCTGCTTCAGTCTTTGCTAAAGGCGAAGTAACGAGTAGCTTTAATGCATAAAAGCCCGATCAGAACAATAGTACGATATTAAGTTAGAAGCGTGTTTTGATATTGCTTTTAAAGCATGAAACATTATAAATCAATGTAAATAATTAAATTACTGTAGCAGTTCTGTGTTTTTTCTGATAAAAGTGGTCATTACAGTAAGGAGTGCATTCTATTTTGAGGGAAGTACATGAAGTTAAAAAAAGATATTACCAGCTGGGGTTTATTAATGACATCGCTGGGAGCGATGATTGGCTCAGGTTGGCTTTTTGGTGCCATGTATGCAGCTCAGATAGCAGGACCTGCGGCTATTTTTTCCTGGATGATAGGTGGAGCCTTATTAATTATAATTGGGCTAAACTACGCAGAACTTTCAACTGCCCTTCCACTAGCGGGAGGAATTGCAAGATACACGCATATTACCCATGGGGGATTTGTCAGTTTTAGTGCCACTTGGCTGGCTTGGTTGTCCTGTGTAGCTACTGCGCCGACAGAAGCGCAGGCAATTTTAGCGTACTCTGCAAGCTACATTCCCTGGCAGGTGTATAAAGCTTCTGCCAACCATTTGATGACAATGTACGGCTGGATATCTGCTATTGTTTTGATCTTTTGTTTTACTGTGATTAATTTGTACGCAATCAAAATTGTGACCCGTTTTAATAACTGGATGACATACTGGAAGCTGATCATTCCTCTGATTGTTATTGTTGCTATTATGCATAGTCGCTATAGCACCGATAATTTTTATGCCTACGGTGGGTTTGCCCCTTTTGGGGTGAAAAACATACTATGGGCTATTCCGGCATCCGGTGTTATTTTTTCTTTTCTTGGGTTTCGTGAATGTATTTCAATGGCAGGTGAAACAAAAAATCCAAAACGGGCTATTCCTCTTGCATTGCTTGGCTCTGTTTTAATCTGCATTATCTTATACGTTGTTTTGCAGATAGTTCTGGTGGGCTCTCTCTCCCCTGATATGCTGGCTAACGGCTGGAAAGGCTTATCATCATCGATTCAGGCGGGTCCGTTAGCAACTATTGCGTTAGCATTAGGAATGACATGGCTAGTAAAGCTTATCTATATTGATGCTATTATATCACCAACTGGAACCGGCGTTATATACACGGCAACAACAGCACGCTTAAACTACGGAGCAAGTGCTAACAAATATATGCCTGAAATTATGATGCAAGTTAACAAAAAAGGTGTACCTGTTTTCGCTATTTTAGTGAACTTTGTAATAGGCGTATTAATGCTAGCTCCTCTGCCGACTTGGCAGGCTTTAGTGGCTTTTCAATCTACTGCTGTTGTTTTATCTTATGGTCTCGGCCCTATCTGTTTAATGGTTTTACGACAAAAAACACCTGACCTAAAGCGTCCATTCGTGCTTCCTAAAAGTACTTGGGTTAGCTTGGCAACATTCTATATTTGCACATTAATTGCTTACTGGACCGGATGGCAAACTATGCGCCAGACTGGATTTGCTGTAATCTCTGGGCTTATTCTTATGGCATGTTACCGCCTTTTTTCCCGCAATGGTAAAAGTAATAACCTTTCCTTTAAGCAGTACTATTGGTTTATTCTGTACATTCTAGGCTTAACTGTTATCTCGTGGGCTGGAAGTTTTGGTCACGGACACAGCTACATTTCTTTTGGTTGGGACTTTGTTGTTATTGCAGTGTTTAGTGCCTTGATTTTTTGGTTAGCTCTACAAAGTGCTTTTTCTGCTGATGTTGTTAAGAAAGCCATCTATAGTGATCCAGAATATCAGGAATATATCAGGTCACATTAAAATAATATGCTTGCACTAATTAAGTAATGGGCGATTTATGTATACAAAACATGTTATAAAACTGGGTATAGTCATTTTCCTGTTATCCTCATCTGCTTTTGCACAATTGTTGATTCCTGGAGGAGATGCCAGTGCCGTTTCCAGTAATAAGGTTAAGCTAGGCGGAAAAAACGGTATTGTTATTGATCAGAAAAGCCAGATAATGAGTGGAAAAGCAAATGATTCTTTAACGCTTCAGGATAATACAAACAAGGCTATAAATCGCACTAAAGGTCACGGTCAACAAAATCAATCCGGTTTCAGCCAATATGTTTTTAAAAACACTAAAATTACAACTCCAGCCAATGTCATTGGCAAATTAAAAGTGGAAAAATCAATACTGAATGCAGACATAGGTGTTGTAGGATCAATAGATCTGGAAAAAACTATTGTTAACAAGAAATTGAATATAACAGGCCATGGCATGGCTGATAATCTGGTAATGAATACTGTTCTTGGTGTGGTAGGAACATTTAAAGCAAAAAATTCTGTTTTTAGCAAAGACATCATTGTAAACAATGGTACACTCATATTGATTAACTCCCAGGCAAAGTCAATAAAAATGAGTGTCGGTGATGTTTTTTCGAAAAGACAACACAAAAATAAGCCGAATATTGTTCTGGATGATCATACCATAGTCAGAAACATCAAATTCTCTTCTGGTGAGGGAGTTGTTTTAGTTAAAGACGGCTCTAAAATAGAAGGCAAAGTTACTTCTGGCAAGGTCATTTATCATAAGTCGTAACAGGTTAAGATTAAGCCTTATTAACAGATTTTATTAGTATTTATATTTTTTATATCAAAGTCATATAAAACAGAAATGCTTGATCGTTATACACATGCAATAATTCAGCCTTTATTAAAGCCTGTCATTAAACTGTTGTTAAAAAAACAGGTGCATTCGGACAGGCTCACCTGGATTGGTTTTGTGATAGGATTATTCACATTACCTGCGCTAGCATTGAAATTGTATTTTGTTTCACTTGTTTTGATATTAGTAAACAGGGTATTCGATGGTCTGGACGGTGCGCTGGCGAGAGCTACATCCACTACTGACAAAGGTGGATTTTTGGATATTACTCTGGACTTTATTTTTTATTCGATAGTAGTTTTAGGGTTTGCATTAGCCAAGCCTGAGGCTAATGCATTGCCTTCAGCATTTTTGCTTTTTGCTTTCATGGGTGCAACCAGTAGTTTTTTGGCGTTTGCAATAATGGCAGAAAAAAACAATATTTCCTGCACACAGTTTAAAAATAAATCACTGTTTTATATGAGTGGTCTTACCGAGGGTACGGAAACCATTATATTTTTCATGTTGGCATGTATGTTACCTTCTTGGTTTCCCTTTCTGGCTTGCTTCTATGCTGTGTTGTGTCTCATTACAACGGCAGGTCGTATTATAAATGGTTGTGCAAAGCTCAGCTAACCCTGAAACTTCACCAATACTATTGGTGTTATTTGCAAGTAATGTTTGCATGGTAATAGAAGCCAAGTTTTGGTATTGCTTATATTTTAACAAAACCTTCATTCCTGCATCAGACACAATAAACCGTATACTATCCATTTTTATTGAAAACACATCAGGTTAGTTGCCCAGAGATTTTGATCAATGTTCAGGCAGCCATTCAATTATTTTTTGGACACTAAAATTGTTAGCCTTTTGTCTAGGGGCAGCAGAAGTTAACGATAATGTTCTTTTTGAATGCCACATGTTAAAAGTCACACTTGAAATGTTGGGCATTAATACACTACCAAGTGTTAAACATCTTCGTACTCTTGTTTTTAATATTGTCAATGTTTTCCTTACATTTAAAGAACGCGACACAGTTGAGCTTAGTTTTTCGTTCGCCTGTATTACCTGCTCTTTTTTTAACCAAACTTCAAAGTGATCTTGATCGAATGAAATGGTATAGATTTTTTTAGAAGGATTACCCTTAGTCAGAGGTGATAGTATTTTTATTATCTCAGGGAACTGTTCAAAGTTTTCTGGTGAAGTACAAAGCTTGGATGCTCTGTGTGTTCCGTATTTGTGTCTGGATTTTTTAGCCGTTACGGTAAGCACATAGCGATCTATCTGAAATCCATAAATAAGACCTAACAATCCAAAGCACCTTGAGTTACCCCAAAATTCTTGGGCCAGTGGAGTGCATGGATCATAGCATTCAAGCAGAGACAACTGTTCCGTCAAAAACTCTTTGGGATAAGCAATATTTCCCTCCCCTTGCAGCAGTGTTGAAATTTCTGTGGCAAGAGTCCTGTTGCTATCAATTTTCTTTAAAAGCATGGTCAGTGCAGATTTTAAGTTGTCGATAACAATGCTGGTTGGAACTTTTTTCTGAGGTTCTCCTGATAACAGGGAATGAATATTAACTACTGTGGCCATTGCGTTGTAGCAACATTTACCGTCTGGTGTAATGGGGATACGAATAAAACCAAGCTTATCCATACCTTCTCTAATAGATGGAGTGCTTATTTCGACTGGAGAAGGAGCAGTTATCACAGGGTTATTATCAGAACGATTTATCTCATTAACAGAGTCACTTCGACTAGCAACAAGTCTTTGTGAAACGTTGGGTTGTTGCGCAAATTTTTTTGTAGGAGAAGTATTGCTTATTGTAGCTTCCCTTGTACGTTTACGGGTTTGTCTATGAGCAAAGGCACCCACTTCATTTTTTGTATTTCTACCACTGAAAATAGGACTATTTTTTATTCCATCAGTTGGACCACATCGTTGCCCCGTATCTATATCCATGATAAACACCTGTAAGTTATCTGTCTTGTCGTAAATGTTACAAGGTTAGAAGTATTTTTATCTTTAAAATTCACTCAATCAGATAACAGGCTTGTTATACAAGTCTTGCCCACTGTGTTAGGGTAGTTGTCCCCTAAACTGTTTTGTAGTATTTATTGCATAAATCAGATAAAGTAATTCCAATTCCAGGAACAAAGTCTATAAGCCATTTGCGAGATAATGTAGGATCCATTAATGTTGAATTGTCATCTGATGAAATATTAGGCGGTGGAATTAGAGTCATTAGCTCCCATTGGTATTGCCAGTGGTGCGCGTTACAGAGACGGAGCAATGAAGAAATTTGAATTTACCTGGTGATGGGGTATCGTTAATTTATCTGAAGATTTGTTGTCATATATACAACTCAGTGGCGCTTACCAATGGGAGTTAACTTCCAGCTGAGGAGCATACTTTACAAGTTGTATTAATAATGAATGCATTATCTATCAGATAAGTCTTATTTTGCAACAGAATCCTCTCAAGTACCCCAAGCCAGCATACACAGAGGTCCCTGCGGGATCATCTGTGAGCTGGTAAGGGGCGCTGACCCTTAACCCCTAAAATCCCTTTGGGGTCTTACGTTTTTTTCCAACCCGAATAAATCCAGCTATACCAATTGCTAGCCCTGTTATGGCGCAAAAAATAGTGCTGAATAGGTCATGGTGCACTGATAAGCTAAACGCTTGTTCTGAACGTGCAAAGTGGAAAAAACCAGCGCATGTTATTCCTGCAAAAAACAACCACAAATAACTGAGAATGGACTTAGTGTCTTCGCCTTTGAAAATTTTTGGGTATGTATACTAAACTATCAAAACACTAAGTATTCCAAAAGGTACATATACGTAAGCTGGAATAATCATCTAAAGTCATCTTCCGAACTTTCTGCTGTGTAGATATCTCCAACAATTTCAGTAAATAAACCTCTTTTTGAAGCATTTTTAAATTCACGAATGTAATTAATGGGATCCTTTCTATACAGTTTTCTTATAGGCATTCCAAACTCATTAGATTTAACTGATAGTCTCATGAGTCCACTGGCAGATGAACCCAAATCTATAGCATCAAAGGTCATCGCGCCTTTTTGTTTGCCCAGAACAATTTCATCGAGCTTTTATCCAACAGCTTAACGATGGTGAATTTACCGTGCCTGCGCTGGCCTGAAGGTTGGCCGGACTGTGTGTCTGTGGGTAGTCCTACGTGATGGCTATATGCCTGAACAAGAATTTCATCTTCGTGCCCTTCCTGCCACAGATTATTCACAGATTCCATTGTGAATGCGCCTGCGCTAATGTGTCCCTGCTTGTCCCCAGTCAGGCTTATATACCCTGGATTAGACATCTTGTTTTCTCTTACTTTTTTGGTCTTAAATTATTGATTAGCGTCGTATGGTATCACAGATAAATCGGCTGTTGAAATCTATCATCAAAAATGAAAATTATTGTTCTGGTCAACCTTTACCGGAAACTTAATTGAGAGATAATATTCGTTAATCAATGAAGATGTTACGTTTCGTTAAAGAAGAATATCTGATTGATGAGAAGGGGATTGCCATTTTACCTGTCTTTTATCACGCTTTGAAGTTACTTTGTTATTTATTTGTCCATGAATTGGACAGGGTTTCAGCTTGCTTAAGGACAAGCTCAACCGCTTCATCGGACTTATCTGGTGGATATTTCCAGCGCCGTAAGGTGCGACGAACAAGTATCTTTAGTCTCGCTCTGACGCTATCTCTAACTTGCCAATCTACAGTCGTAGATTTTTTGAGATTTTCAGTTATCTTGACAGCAATTTTCTTGAGTATATCATCGCCCAGTTTGCGCACTGCACTTTCGTTATTTGCTAGTGCATCATAGAAGGCAATTTCATCTGAATTTAGTCCGAGATTAGCTTCACGCGCCATTTCCTCTTGAAACTCTTTGGCCATCTGAATGAGCTCTTCAATAACCTGTGCTGTTTGAATGCCTCGGCTGTTATACTTTCGGAGTGTCTCCCGTAGCCGGTCAGCATATTTTTTCTCTTGAACGACGTTGTTTCTTATTTTGGCTTTGATGCCGTCTTTTAAGAGTTTTTCCAGCAATTCAACGGCTAAATTCTTCTCCGGCATCTGGCGAATATCTTCAAGAAATTCATCCGATAGCAAACCAATATTCGGCTTTTCCAAACCACACAAGGCAAATACATCAGCAACACCTTCTGCGATGACTGCATTGTCTAAAATTTGCTTTAATGCTGAGTTATGCTCACTCTGTGTTAGCTTCTTGTCAACGCTCGTAAACTTGCTAATGGCGGCTTTAATTGCGGAGTAGAAAGCAATTTCTTTGCGCAGATCTTTCGCTTCATCCAATGTAATGCAAAGCGAATAAGCCTTACTTGCGTCTAGCACAAGATCAAGAAAGCGTTTCTTGCCATCTTCCAATCCGAGCACATAGTTGGCTGTGGGCACCAATATTTTATGAGCCTTTGATTCAAAACCTGATATGTCTAGGCCATCTGCTTTGGGTGTCTTGGCAAACAGGCCTCGAATGGCATCGAGTTTTTCTAGAAGAATCGCAAAAGCTTTTTCAGCGTTAAGTGTGGGTTCGCCTTTACCTTTGGAGTCAGTATAAGTTTTCAGGGCCTGTTTTAGTTCATTGGCAATACCGATGTAATCAACAACCAAGCCGCCAGGTTTGTTCTTAAACACCCGATTGACTCGTGCAATGGCCTGCATCAGATTGTGGCCTTTCATTGGCTTGTCGACATACATGGTGTGGCAACAAGGCGCATCAAAGCCGGTAAGCCACATGTCGCGCACGATAACAAGTTTTAGAGGGTCGTTAACATCTTTAAAGCGTTTCTCCAGGCGTTTTTTCGTTTTCTTGTTGTATATGTGAGGCTGCAATAACGGCTTGTCAGAAGCACTACCCGTCATAACGATTTTGATCGCACCTTTTTCCGGATCGTCTGAATGCCATTGCGGCCTCCGCGCAACAATTTCACTGTATAGGTGCGCGCAGATATCCCGGCTCATCGCCACTATTATGGCTTTGCCATCTATAGATACGTTACGCAACTCAAAATGATCAATAAGGTCAGCGGCTACCTGGCTTAAGCGGGGTGTTGCACCAACCAGTTTTTCAAGCTGGCTCCATTCCCTTTTTATTTTTTCACGAGAGGTGAAGTCTTCATCATCTTCCATAAGATCATCGACCTTATCTGATAAAACGGCGATTTCATCTTGGTTCAAGTCTAGTTTGGCAAGGCGAGACTCATAGTAAATAGGTACCGTAGCGCCATCAACTACCGCATCTTGAATGTCATAGACAGACACGTAACCACCAAAGACTGCGCAGGTATCTTTATCTTCTTGAGAAATCGGTGTACCGGTAAAACCTATGAAAGATGCATTAGGTAAGGCGTCACGCATATGTTTGGCATAACCGAACTTATATTGCCCAGTATCTTTGTTTAACTGGGCTTTCAGGCCATATTGGCTTCGGTGTGCCTCATCCGAAATCACCACAATGTTATGCCGGTCATTTAGAATGGGGTGATGGTTTTCATCGTCGAGCAATGCGAACTTCTGAATGGTAGTAAATATAATTCCTCCAGACTCTCGCTCTGCCAATAGTTGTCTTAATGCGTCACGGTCACCGGCTTGAACCGGTGTTTGCCTGAGCAACTCGACAGCATTACAAAAAGTTGCGTATAGCTGACCGTCTAAATCGTTCCTGTCAGTCACCACAATGATGGTTGGGTTGTTCATTTCTGGTTGTTGTAGCAGTTTTCCAGCATAGCAGCACATCGAAATACTTTTACCACTGCCCTGCGTGTGCCAGACAACACCTGCTTTTTTGTTTCCTGTAACGACCCCGCCACCATAGCTCGCCCGTTTTTTACCCGCTCCCTGAATATTTTGTGCGGCGACAACGGTTGCTTTTACAGCTTCTCGCACTGCATGGAATTGATGATAGCCTGCAATCTTTTTAAGGATGGCCTCACCATCTGTTTCAAACAATACGAAAAAGCGAATGTAATCAAGCAGCAGCTCTTTATCAAAGAAACCGCGCACCATGGTTTCTAGCTGCCACTCAAGCATGGGCTTATCATTTTCATGCTTAATGGTGCGCCATGGCATAAAGCGCTCCTGGTTGGCTGTTAACGAGCCCACTCTGGCTGTGTAGCCATCACTGACGACTAATGCCTCGTTGAAAATAAAAAGGTCAGAGACTTCATCTTTATAGGTTTGCAATTGATTGAACGCATCCCAAATATCAGCGTTTTCATCGCTCGGGTTTTTGAGCTCGAGAATGGCAATGGGTAAGCCGTTTATAAAACAAATTACATCGGGTCGGCGAAGCTGTTTAGTGCCAAAAATCGAAAATTGGTTGACGACCGCAAACTCGTTGTTTGCGAGATTTTCAAAGTCGATTAAAAATGCGTGATCTGATACTGACTCACCATCGTCTTGTTTGAATTCAACGGGTACGCCTTCAAGCAACAATCGATGAAATGCGCGATTATTAGTGATCAGATCCAAGCTTTCGGGCTTAAGGGCGATAGCTTTCAACTGCTCATAGCAGCTATCAATTTGGTTTGCTGGGATATGTTTGTTGATTCGCTTGAATGCATCAAGCAAATGTCCATCCAGAACAACTTGCGCACAGTCAGAGCGCATCGGTGTTGCGCTACCTGGTGCAATGTCTGGTCCATGCAGTACATCCCAGCCGCTTTCTCTGAACCAGTCTAAACAGAGGTTTTCCAATTGGGCTTCGTTCATTGCCCTGTCTCTTTTTTCAGCAAGATAAAATGTTCAAGCAACCGAATCATCAACTCTTTTTGGTTGGCTCTCTGCGACCAATAATGCTACGGCTACCAGCGTATTATCGTTAATTAATTGCTCAACGGGCTTGGCCAGCAAGTTCTGATTCATACGCAGATACCAAAGAAACAGTAATGAACTACTGCGTTTATTGCCATCGAGGCTATAATCTTTGAGTTTGCGTCTTACCTGCCGCTTGCCTTCCTGCCGAACTACCGAGAAATCCTCGGCAGTTGCTTTCTCATCAAGCTCCTGTTCTGCATAGATATTTTTCAAGTGCAGGCTGATATTGTCGGTACTGGTGTCAAAAAGAGCACTGATTTGTGATTGTGACAGCCACAGGGTGTCCTGTTCCAGCCTGATATCGAGCTGCACCTGACCATCGGGGGACTGGTAGATACGGATCGGGTGGCTCATAGGAAAGTGTCCTTGCGAGTTGGAGTGATTTTGCTAGACAATAGCTGAGGGAGAAGAGTGTCTCGTGTTTCTGCGAGAATATTATTTTCTAATCGCTTCTCAATTTGTTTCTCAAGAAGAGTACCTATTAATTCAGTGCCTTTTAAAATCACTTCATTTGGAGCGATTGTACACTTTGCACTTGATAGGTGCTCTCGCTTGATATGCCCCATAGTTACGGCTTTATCCGCTGCAATTCTTTGGAACTCGGCCAAGTGATGCTTTGTAAAATAATAGTAGAACCACTTTGGTAACTTCTCGGAAGTGACTTTAAAAAGGTGTTGGTTAAGGGCCGCTTTCCCACTGCACCATATATCAACTATCAGCGAGCCTGACCAAGAGAAAATCACATCACCATTGTCAATTATGCACTTTGGCTTAATGTTTGGGGATGCTTTTTCTTCGCCATCAGCAAATCCTTTTTTTAGCTGTGCAATCTTTACTACTGGAAGGTAATCGTTTTCATCTAGTGGCCTAAATTTCTGAAGGGCTAAACCATTTTGATAATGTGCAACTTTGTCGAGTGGTAAAATTTTCCACCCGCAGGGAATTTCCCCAAGTTCTGATTCCTGCATAGCAGATGGAAAGAGCGCGGCGGTTTGGGCTAGTTGTTCGTAAGCATCAGGTTTTGATTGCTTTAGCTCAGCCAATTGCTTGGCGCTTTTCGCTGCAATAATACTCATAGCGGCAAGCTCGGCATCGATTTCTGTTCCGCCAGCCTCTAAAACCGAAATTTTTGCTTTGACCGGATCAAAATCGACAAACCAACTCTTAAACAATGCTTGGGCGATTTGCTCTAGGGTTTGGTTGGTTTGGGTGTTTAGCTCTAATTTTTCGTTTAACGTAACTACATGGTTAGCAATGAACTTCTGACTATCAATTGGAGGTACTATCACCGGCAATTTTAACTGTCCAGTAATACCAAGATATGCTCGAGTTGAACCGGAGCCGGCCCATAAAGCCATTAAAGATTGAAAGAATGGAGAATCAAAATAGGCTTTTAAGTAGACATTAGATAGTTTTTGATCATCTATTACTCGGTAATACGTGACTTGGGGAGTCAGTATGATATAAGGGTAATCATTTTTTTGAACTATGGCTGTTCTGCCGATGGTTGCTTTGTGAGAAATTAAAACATCTCCTGATTTCGCAAATCCTTTGCGCAGATTGTTAGCCTGTTTTTCTATTATGAATTTGCAACCTGATAAGTCAATGCGACCAGCATTAAGGTCAGAAGCCATTATAAATGGTACCCCTTCGGAAACATAATCCGATGACTTAGGGTGAATCTCGCCATGATTACCATCTAAGGGTTTTTGAATTATTCCATCCTTGATAAGTTGCTCAACGGTTTTAACCTCCCAGCCTCTTGGTAACTCGAATGGAATATCAAAACTCATAACCAATCCCCGCTAAATTGTCCTTAATCGCTTTTTCCAATCGATCTGACTCTTCAAACTGGGACTTAAGCTGTACTGTCAAACGTTGCATTTTTTCTGGGAATGGTTCGCTATCTTCTTCTGTTTCCGCTGCGCCTACATAACGGCCGGGGGTGAGCACAAAGTCGTGTTTTTTAAGGTCATCAATAGAAGCTGAGTAACAGAAGCCTTTAATATCTTCGTAATTCTCACCTTTTTTCCATGCATGGAATGTATAAGCAATTTCGGCGATATCATCCGCTGTAAAGTCACGTAACGCACGGTCTTTCATAAATCCCAGATTGCGCGCATCAATAAATAAGGTTTCGCCGCGACGGTCGCGTTTTCCCCTTTGCCCTTCTGAAGAGCCACCTTTTTTGTTTTTGGTTAAGAACCAAATACAGGCTGGAATTTGAGTGTTGGTAAATAGCTGTCCGGGTAAGGCCACCATACATTCCAGTAAATCGGCTTTGATAAGTGCTTTTCTGATTTCGCCTTCATTGTTGGTATTTGAACTCATAGAACCATTCGCCAGCAATAAGCCCATAGAGCCGTTATCGTTCAGGTGATGCAGCATGTGCTGAATCCAGCCATAGTTGGCATTACCCTTTGGCGGTGTACCGTATTTCCAGCGCACATCATCTTCGAGTTTTGCGTGCCACCAGTCTTTAATATTAAATGGCGGATTGGCCATCACATAGTCGGCACGAAGGTCAGGATGCTGATCATCCAGAAAGCTATCTGCATTTTTTTTTCCAAAGTTGAAATCAATACCGCGAATGGCCATGTTCATGGCAGCTAACTTCCATGTGGTGGGGTTGCTTTCTTGTCCGTACACAGAAATATGTTTTCTCTGCTCTGCCGCATTGTAGCGTTTTTCTTTGGCGTGGGATGCAATGAATTTATCATTACTTACAAAAAAACCACCGGCACCCATCGCCGGATCATACACCCGCCCTTCGTAAGGCTCCAGCATTTCAACAACGAGCGTGACGATACTTTTAGGGGTGTAATATTGCCCGCCCTGTTTACCTTCTGCGAGGGCAAACTGCCCCAAAAAGTACTCATAAATATGGCCGAGAATATCTTTGCTGTGAAGATTAAGCTTTTGCTTGTTGTGTTCAGGATTGCGAAAACTGGTATCTGAGAATTTATTAATGAGTTCGGTTAAATTGTGGTTGTCTACTTCATAACGGCTGATACGTGGCAGAACACCTTTTAATTTCGGGTTAGCGAGTTTATTATCTATCTTGCAGATTTCGATGGATTCAAGGGCGTTGTCTATTAGCTTCGAAACAGAAGTAAGCTTGAATTTATCCCCCCCCTGACCATTAGGTGAAGAGCCTAGCTCGATTTCAGTGCCAATTGGACGCGCAGCAGCGCTTTTTAAGAATTCCCAGCGCGCCTGTTTGGGCACCCAGAAAACGTTTTTTTCTTGATAGCACTCGTGTCGTTCTAGCTCCTTATTTACTTCATCGTTGTACTCTTCGTCGGATTCGTAATCTTCACGTGGCATGTAGTAGATGCTGTCATCTTGTGTGAAAAGATATCTAAGCTCTTCCCGACGCTCTTCATATGCGTCGGATACATATTTCAGGAAGATAAGACCCAGTACAATGTGCTTATAGTTGGCTGCATCCAGATTATTGCGAAGTCGATCGGCTGAGGCCCAAAGCTTTAAATCAAGCTTCTTTAAAAACTGTTGTTCTGCGTTGTTCATATTCTGTATTTACTCTTATCACCGGCGGTTGGTGTCTGTCTAATAGAACTAGAAACTTAATTGAGAGATAATATCTGTTAATCAATAAAGGTGTTCAGTATGAGTCAGGAACGTACTTACAAGCAATACTCGGCTCTGTTGCAAAAAACGGGGTTCAATTGTATCAAAAAAACGTCTGTGCTTGTTTTGCAATCCATGTAAAGAAGTAAAAAACTAATCATACGCCCTCCGCCAAAGAAAAAAAAGAGCTGGTCACTGCACCTTATATCCTTGGTAAAATGGTTCTGTTGCAAACTCGACACATCAAAGCTGAGTCAGTTTCCCAAATCTATCAAAGGGGTCAACTCGATCCTGCCAGCATAAGTATCAAAGGGGTCAGACTCGATTGAAGTATTATTTATAACATCAAAGGGGTCATAATATCAAAGGGTCACATCAAAGGGGTCAGACTCGATTGAAGGAACATCAAATAATATGTCACATCAAAGACTCATCAAATAAAGGGGTCAGCATCAAAGGGGTCTCGATTGAAGTAATTGGTCTATGCTTGAGTGTTTTCTGAAGAGGAGAGTACTCATTATGGCCCGTCCGCCGCGTTTTATTCTTTCGCACATCAAAGGGGTCATCAAAGGGGTCACACATCAAAGGGGTCACACATCAAAGGGGTCAGACTCCACATCAAAGGGGTCAGACTCGATTGAAGTAATTGGTCTATGCTTGAGTGTTTTCTGAAGAGGAGAGTACTCATTATGGCCCGTTCGCCGCGTTTTATTCTTTCGGGTTACCCTCAACATGTGATCGTTCGTGGCAATAACCGTACACCCATTTTTTGTGCTGAAGACGATTATCATTTTTATCTGGATTATCATTTTTATCTGGAAAAATTACTGGAAGCCTGTAACAGGCACGCTTGCCATGTGCATACTTATGTTTTGATGACTAATCACGTGTACTTACTTGTCACGCCTGATGAGCGGATTAGTTTGGGCAAAATGGTACAAATGCTAGGTCGTTATTACGTTCAGTATTTTAATCATATGTACCATCCTACAGGTACTTTATGGGAAGGTCGCTATAAAGCCAGCATGATCGATTCATCAATCTATTTGTTAACTTGTATGCGCTATATAGAGTTAAATCCGGTGCGCGCAGGAATGGTTGGGCATCCTGGTGATTATCCTTGGTCAAGTTATGCTGTTAATGCGGAAGGAAAAGAAAGTAAGTTTGTGACACTTCATGAGGAGTATAAAGGATTAAGAAAAAGTATGGCAGAGTGTCAAAAGTCTTATAAAACATTATTTGAACACCATATAAACTTAGAGCACCTAGGTGCTATTCGTGACTCAGCGAATAAAGGTTGGGTATTAGGGCGTGATAGATTTCGTAAAAATGTTGAAGAAGAGTTAAAAAAAAGGGTTAGTCCTGTGAAACGAGGAGGTGACAGACGATCATCAGTTTATAAGGAAAAATGTAGAATCAATAGAGTCTGACCCCTTTGGTTTGCTTTGACCCCTTTGGTTCTTTTGACCCCTTTGGTTCTTTGGTTTTCCCAATTCTGTTTAGCATATTTATTGCATAAATCAGATAAAGTAATTCCAATTCTAGGAACAAAGTCTATAAGCCATTTGCGAGATAATGTAGGATCTATTAATGTTGAATTGTCATCTGATGAAATGGTGGAATTAGAGTCATTAGCTCCCATTGGTATTGCCAGTGGTGCGCGTTACAGAGACGGAGCAATGAAGAAATTTGAATTTACCTGGTGATGGGGTATCGTTAATTTATCTGAAGATTTGTTGTCATATATACAACTCAGTGGCGCTTATCAATGGGAGTTAGCTTCCAGCTGAGGAGCATACTTTACAAGCTGTATTAATAATGAATGCATTATCTATCAGATAGGTCTTATTTTGCAACAGAATCCTCTCAAGTACCCCAAGCCAGCATACACAGAGGTCCCTGCGGGATCATCTGTGAGCCGGTAAGGGGCGCTGGCCCTTAACCCCTAAAATCCCTTTGGGGTCTTACGTTTTTTTCCAACCCGAATAAATCCAGCTATACCAATTGCTAGCCCTGTTATGGCGCAAAAAATAGTGCTGAATAGGTTATGGTGCACTGATAAGCTAAACGCTTGTTCTGAACGTGCAAAGTGGAAAAAACCAGCGCATGTTATTCCTGCAAAAAACAACCACAAATAACTGAGAATGGACTTAGTGTCTTCGCCTTTGAAAATTTTTGGGTATGTATACCAAACTATCAAAACACTAAGTATTCCAAAAGGTACATATACGTATGCTGGAATAATCATCTAAAGTCATCTTCCGAACTTTCTGCTGTGTAGATATCTCCAACAATTTCAGTAAATAAACCTCTTTTTGAAGCATTTTTAAATTCACGAATGTAATTAATGGGATCCTTTCTATACAGTTTTCTTATAGGCATTCCAAACTCATTAGATTTAACTGATAGTCTCATGAGTCCACTGGCAGATGAACCCAAATCTATAGCATCAAAGGTCATCGCACCCTGTTTCTTGCCCAGAACAATTTCATCAAGCTTTTTGGTAATATTCCAGTCGTAGTGGGTACTGGCTGACAGGTTAACCAGATCGCTAATACCTCCCCCTGTATTACCTACACCCTGATAAACAAGCACTAGACCTAATGGCCATGCAGGCGTGAACAGTAAACCTGTGCCGGTTAGCACTTGTGATACGCCACCATACAACGACAGCGCTTCTTCACCCAGCTTTACGCCTTCAGCAAAGAACCTACCCGCAGCATCTCCCAGATGGGTTACTATGGACATGTACTCTGGTGTAGAAAGGTCAGTCTTTGCGACAGGATTAGCTGTCCACTGGTTTTGGATACCTCCAAGAAACTCCGCTGCCTCCCGACACATGCACATTTTTAGCTGTGGGTCCCTGATGTGCAGGTTAATACCGTTTTGCAGGTTGTGAATGGTGATTCCACACTGATGAATCAGCTCTTGCCGAGTGTATTTATCTTCACTAGACAATGGGCTTTCTCCAGTCATCTGAACCTGATGTACCGCAGGCTTCATGCTGCCAGTGAATAGCGCGATAACTGAATGAGACAATCTCGGATGGGGCGTCTGCTGAGGTGCGACGATCTACCATATCTGACTGAATATCTGTAATGATGGCATCAGTCAGTGAGATAGTGTAGTAATGCTCCTGCTGACCACTGCTGTTGATACGCATGAGTTTGAGGGTGAAGTCTGAACAGACCTCACCAGAGCACAAAGTGTTATGAAGTAGTGGCGAGCTTTTATCCAACAGCTTAACGATAGTGAATTTACCGTGTCTGCGCTGACCTGAAGGCTGGCCGGACTGTGTATCTGTGGGTAGTCCTACGTGATGGCTATATGCCTGAACAAGAATTTCATCTTCGTGCCCTTCCTGCCACAGATTATTCACAGACTCCATTGTGAATGCGCCTGCGCTAATGTGTCCCTGCTTGTCCCCTGTCAGGCTTAAATACCCTGGATTAGACATCTTGTTTTCTCTTACTTTTTTGGTCTTAAATTATTGATTCGCGTCGTATGGTATCACAGATAAAGGGGGCTGTTGAAATCTGTCATCAAAAATGAAAATTATTGTTCTGGTCAACCTTTACCGCATCAAACATCAAAGGGGTCAGACTAAAACATCAAAGGGGTCACATCAAAGGGGTCAGACTCGATTGAAGTAATTGGTTTATTCTTTCGGGTTACCCCCAACATGTGATCGTTCGTGGCAATAACCGTACACCCATTTTTTGTGCTGAAGACGATTATCACTTTTATCTGGAAAAATTACAGGAAGCCTGTAACAGGCACGCTTGCCATGTGCATGCTTATGTTTTGATGACTAATCACGTGCACTTACTTGTCACGCCTGATGAGCGGATTAGTTTGGGCAAAATGGTACAAATGCTAGGTCGTTATTACGTTCAGTATTTTAATCATATGTACCATCGTACAGGTACTTTATGGGAAGGTCGCTATAAAGCCAGCATGATCGATTCATCAATCTATTTGTTAACTTGTATGCGCTATATAGAGTTAAATCCGGTGCGCGCAGGAATGGTTGGGCATCCTGGTGATTATCCTTGGTCAAGTTATGTTGTTAATGCGGAAGGAAAAGAAAGTAAGCTTGTGACACTTCATGAAGAGTATAAAGGATTAGGAAAAAGTATGGCAGAGTGTCAAAAGTCTTATAAAACATTATTTGAACACCATATAAACTTAGAGCACCTAGGTGCTATTCGTGACTCAGCGAATAAAGGTTGGGTATTAGGGAGTGATAGATTTCGTAAACATGTTGAAGAAGAGTTAAAAAAAAGGGTTAGTCCTGTGAAACGAGGAGGTGACAGACGATCATCAGTTTATAAGGAAAAATGTAGAATCAATCGAGTCTGACCCCTTTGGTTTTTGAATCAATCGAGTCTGACCCCTTTGGTTATGATCGAGTCTGACCCCTTTGGTTGTGTAGAATCAATCGAGTCTGACCCCTTTGGTTTGACCCCTTTGGTTGTTTGGTTAGGGTTTGGAATCAATCGAGTCTGACCCCTTTGGTTTGGGTTGGACCCCTTTGGTTTGGTTGTGTAGAATCAATCGAGTCTGACCCCTTTGGTTTTTGTGACCCCTTTGGTTTTTGCGAGTCTGACCCCTTTGGTTGTATGACCCCTTTGGTTGCACTTTGGTTGCAAAAAGATGCTTAAAGATCATAAGTATAAAGATTGTTTAGAGGCTGTTTATAGTGTTCATAATGAGCAGCGGAAAAATCGATTAACCTCAAAGAATTTGATTGCTATTGGAAAAATACTACTGGATGCTGGTGCTGATCCTAACCATGAGCATGGTCAACCAATCCCTGGATATACGCCACTGATGCTGGCTGCTGAATCAGATGAAACTGCTGAGATTTTTGAATATATGCTGCAAAAAAGCGGAAATCCTCAAAAAACATATATAGATCATATAGGTCAAAGAATTAATTGCTGGATTATCGCAACTGCATTTAAGTCAGCCAAAATTATTGCTATTTTGAAAAGATCCTCTTCTGCAACAGCAACCTTATCCGGTGCCCACTGTATAAATTAAAAAATTAATCAGTAGAGGGGACAACTATCCTGACACAGGGGCTTGCAATCTCTCCTTGTCTTTATTCATAGCTCGGATAGTTCCTTTCCGCTTTTGCTAATGACGTAACCTTACATGTACGCTATTTCCGGCGTTTATTGATATGAACGTATTAATTATATGGTTTGTTTTTTATAAAGGTATCAGGGTTATTATGCGTAGAGTATTCTTTGAGACAGATATTTGATAGAGTACCCAACTTGTTATTATTTTCTCATTGGAGAAACTATGGAAATCAACCCTATAATAAATCAGATCAAAGATATGCGCACCCGCACAGAAACTCTTCGGGGGTATCTTTGACTATGATACAAAAAAAGAACGATTAACTGAGGTATTGCGAGAACTTGAGGATCCTGATGTCTGGAATAATCCGGAGCTGGCTCAAAATCTTGGTAAAGAGCAAACTAGACTAGAGCTAGTAGTCAGTACGATCGAAACATTAGATACAAGTCTTGCTGATGCTAAAGAATTACTGACAATGTCGGCAGAAGAAGAAGATCAGGACAGTGTAAATGAAGTAATTACCGACCTATCCGAGCTGAGCAATACTCTGGAGCAGCTTGAGTTTCGTCGCATGTTTTCCGGTGAGATGGACTCTAATAATTCTTATCTGGATATTCAGGCTGGCTCTGGTGGTACTGAAGCACAAGACTGGGCAAACATGCTTCTTCGGATGTATCTGCGCTGGGGAGAGGCCAAAGGTTTTAAAACTGAGGTAATTGAGGTTTCTGGTGGTGAAGTGGCTGGTATCAAGTCTGCTACTATACAGTTTACAGGAGACTATGCTTTTGGCTGGTTGCGCACAGAAAGCGGTGTACATCGACTGGTGCGTAAATCACCATTTGATTCGGGAAATCGTAGACATACATCTTTTGCTTCTGTCTTTGTATCGCCAGAGATTGACGACAAGATTGAAATTGATATTAATCCGGCAGATCTTCGTATCGATACCTATCGTTCAAGTGGTGCAGGTGGTCAGCATGTTAATACGACAGATTCGGCAGTACGAATTACTCATGTACCAACAGGTGCGGTGGCACAGTGTCAGAATCAGCGTTCGCAACATCAAAATAAAGATAAGGCAATGCAACAGTTGCGAGCTAAATTGTATGAACTTGAGATGATGGAGCGAAACAAAGATAAACAGGCACTGGAAGATAGTAAATCTGATATTGGCTGGGGTAGTCAGATTCGCTCTTATGTTCTGGACTCTTCTCGTATTAAAGATTTACGCACAGGAGTGGAAACGACTAATTGCAACGCAGTGCTTGATGGCGATTTAGATAAGTTTATCGAAGCAAGCCTTAAGCATGGATTGTAGATTTGGTGCTTCATTGCAGGTAAAAAGCCTTGATCAAAAATATCATATTGGAAGAAAGTTGGAAACAACGATTACTGAATGAATTCAGCAAGCCATACATGCAACAATTAAAAGTATTTTTGTTGAATGAAAAGCGGGCTGGTAAGCGAATTTATCCTAGGGGGTGTGAATATTTTAGGGCTCTTAATCTTACTCCTTTCAATAATGTTAAAGTCGTTATTTTGGGACAAGACCCTTATCATGGGCCAGGACAGGCGCATGGATTAAGTTTTTCTGTCAAACACGAGCAGGCCATTCCGCCATCTTTGCACAATATATATAAAGAGCTTAATGCTGATCTGGGCTTGGTACCTGCTTCACACGGTTTTCTTGAACCATGGGCAAAACAAGGTGTATTATTGTTAAACAGTGTTTTAACGGTAGAACATAAACAAGCCGGTTCACATCAAGGAAAAGGATGGGAACTGTTTACCGATGCAGTGATTCGTTCGCTTGTCAAAGAAAGAAAAAATCTGGTATTTATTTTGTGGGGAAATTATGCACAAAAAAAAGGAGCATTTATAGACAGTAGGGAACACTGCATAATTCGATCAGTTCATCCTTCACCACTTTCTGCACATCGAGGATTTTTTGGTAGTCGCCCTTTTTCAAGGACAAATGATTACCTTGCCTCAAAGAGTATTGAGCCTATTGAATGGCAGCTTATATCAGATATTAAAGAGTCAAAACAGGTTGATTATGCAAGTACGTGTTAACGGCGAATATAAAAATATTGCAAATGAATTAAATGTTGCCAGTTTACTAAAAACTCTGTCATTGTCGCTCGGAGGAATTGCCGTGGCAGTAAATCAGCAAGTGATTCCGAAAAGTGAATGGCAGTTATATTTTTTATCTGACCAAGACGATATTATGGTCATCAAAGCCACAGCTGGTGGCTAATTACTCTGCCACTTTATGCTTTGTACCTTTTTACCGGTATGTTGTGGTTACTATTAATACAATAAGAGAAATAGCAGTAATGTTAACTCTGGGAAACAAAACCTTTTCTTCACGTCTTTTTACAGGAACGGGTAAATTCAACGATAGCAAGGTAATGGTAAAAGCCATTAAAGCCACTGAGTCTCAGCTGGTGACTATGGCCATTAGGCGCGTTAATCTTAACCAAATGGATGATGATATTTTACACCCGCTCAAGGAACTGGGCGTTTCATTACTTCCTAATACTTCCGGTGCAAGAACTGCCGAAGAAACGGTATTTGCAGCAGAGTTAGCGAGAGAGGCAATGGGAACAGAATGGATAAAAGTAGAAGTTCATCCCGACCCTCGGTATTTGTTGCCGGACCCTGTTGAAACACTCAAAGCTTGTCAAATTCTGGTTGAAAAAGGGTTTATTGTATTGCCTTATTGTCATGCAGATCCGGTTTTATGTAAACGCCTTGAGGAAGTAGGGTGTGCTGCTGTTATGCCACTTGGATCGCCTATAGGCAGTAATATGGGGCTGCAGACCAGAGAGTTTCTTAATATCATCATTGAGCAAAGCGGTATACCCGTGGTAGTCGATGCTGGTATTGGTAGCCCATCTGATGCAGCATTAGCAATGGAGCTGGGTGCAGATGCCGTTTTAGTTAATACAGCTATTGCTGTTGCAAACAATCCTATAGCCATGGGGAAGGCGTTTAAACAGGCAGTTGAAGCAGGGTATACTGCACACAAGAGTGGTCTGGGGCTTCGGCAACCTGATGCTCAGTCAACCAGTCCACTCACCGGATTTTTGGATACAATTTGAGGTTCAGTTTTTATGCCATTTATACATGCCTCAGCAGAAAATTTTTCCGATATACATGATCAGTTATACTGGGACGATATCGGACTTAAAATTGCATCCACAACTGATTCAGACGTTGACCGTGCGTTAGCATCCCGCCATCGTACAGTTGAAGATTTCATGGCTTTGATTTCCACAACTGCCACACCATATGTAGAAACCATGGCGCAAATTAGTTATCGTATGACGAGACAAAGATTTGGTAAAACAATTCAGCTGTTTGTTCCTCTGTATTTGTCAAACAAGTGCCACAATATATGCACCTACTGTGGTTTTAGTCTGAATAATCCTATTCGTCGGATAACTCTGACAGAAGAAAAACTTGAGGAAGAATTAGCTGCCATAAAAACATTAGGGTTTGGGCATGTAGTATTATTGACCGGTGAAGCACCAGGCACTGTTGGTATGAAGTATTTTCAACAGATGTTACCGAAAGTGAAAAAGATTTTACCACACGTCAGTATGGAAGTTCAGCCATTGGAGCAGGAAGATTATAGCCTTCTGATTAAACAGGGTTTAGATGCTGTACTCGTATACCAGGAAAGCTATCACAAAAGTGTATATGCAAAACACCACCAGCGCGGAAACAAACAGAATTTTACCTATCGACTAAACACACCAGACCGGCTAGGACGTGCAGGAATTCGCAAAATAGGGATTGGTTCTCTTATTGGGCTTGCCGAAAACTGGCGGGCAGATGTTGCGATAAGCGCAATTCACTTGTCGTATTTGCAGAATAAATACTGGCAAACCCGCTATTCAGTTTCCGTACCAAGGCTTCGCCCATGTGAAGGTGGTATTACTCCTGCCTCAGAAATATCAGACCGACAAATGGTGCAACTTATTTGTGCCTGGCGCCTTTGTTTTCCAGAAGTAGAAATATCTTTATCCACTCGGGAATCTGCCAGTTTAAGAGATAATATTATTCAGCTCGGTATCACCAGCATGAGTGCAGCATCCAGCACTCGTCCTGGGGGCTATTCACATCCAGAAGATAATTCACTTGCACAATTTGATATCAGCGACAAAAGACGAGTACCGGAGGTTATCAGCATGATAAAAAAACAAGGTCTCGAGGCTGTATGGAAAGATAAAGAGATGAGTATCGCTTAGTCATTACAAATAAATAGTCATTACAAATAAATAGTCATTACAAATAAATAGTCATTACAAATAAAAAGCTGTTGTAAGCCAAGCAAAAAACGTTTTTTTTGGATTAATAGAAAAATCATTAATAAAAAGAAATGCAAAAAAAACCGGTTTGCAATAGCCCCATTAGGCATGCCTTTTCAGAGATATGTGCGTATTATGGCTTTTCTATAAATGAAAAACACTTATATAAATTCGTGTTAGTTCTGTTGTTTATATTGAATTTAACTTTAAATTATTCGTTATATTCTTATTTCTATTTTCAATTATCTTTTTAGTCTGACCTCAAAAGAAGATAGTGATCACACTCAAATTAGTGTTTTAAGCTAACAGATGGAATGCATTCTCTATGTATTCTGGCAGATTCACCATAAGACTTTAATTCTCCCTTGTATTGGTAGGATCAAAGATTAGGCAGATATGATCAATGAAAGCAAATATTTTATCCACTATCTTAGCTATTGTGACAGGGTTTTCTTGTCTTTTGGCAATAAATGGAAATGCATCTAATCATCGCAATATCGGCACCTACTGGGTGGGCTCTTTAGGTATGACATTAAATAAGTCAGGCAATCGAGCTTATTTAATTAATTTTGATAAGGATTTAATTAGTCGATGTCGTATCGACTCGGCAACGGGTACCTTCTTTCTTTGTTACACGGTTGGTACAATCAATTTCCCAAGCCCTGATTACATAGCATTAAATACATCAGGCACTCGTGCTTTCGTGCTTGACTACAGAAATAATAAAATCAATCAATGTGATGTAAATACCACCTCTGTCGCTAAAGCGAAGTGTGTTGATACTGGGGGAACCGGATTTTCCAAACCTCGTGCTTTTGTATTGAGTAAATCAGGCAAGCGTGCGTTTATAATTAATGCTGGTAATACTACCATCAGCCGATGTGATGTAGATTCTGAAACTGGTGCATTTTCCAGGTGTTCTGATACCGGAGGAACCAATTTTTCCAAGCCTATTAGTTTAGTATTGAACGCATCAGAGACCCTGGCTTTTGTGGTTAATAGCGGTAACAATACCGTAAGCCGGTGTGATGTAGATGCTAACGGTGCTTTTTCCAAATGTTCCGATACTAAAGGAACTGGGTTCTCTTTTCCTAATGGTATAAAGCTAAATGCATCAGGCACTCTGGCTTTTGTCGTTAATACTGATAGTTCCACTATAAGCCGATGTCATGTAGATTCTGGCGGAATTTTTTCCAAATGTTCCAATACGGGAGGGACAGGGTTTTCCAGTCCCACCAGTGTATTATTAAATGCATCAGACACCCTCGCCTTTGTTGCTAACTATAGATATTTTTACCATAAGATAGTTCGGTGTAATGTGGATAAAGCTACTGGTGCTTTTTCCAACTGCTTTAATGTTTTTTACCACGTTGGTGTTGTTTCAAATAAAGACGATAACGTTGGTTTGCAAAGCAATTTTGAGCATAAAATAACCATTGACAAAGGAGATGATAAATTAAAAAGCATCGATGTTATCAATACATCGACAGTTATTAGTTCTTTCAACGTAGCATTGCCTCCAGATGATAAAAACATACAACAATTGCATACAACCTGCCATTCCAATATGATGTATTTAAAAAGACGGGGGTCTTGTAAGATATTTTATAAAGTTCCTTCTGATAGTTCTAATTTTTTTAGTAAAAATATTTTATTTAAATCCGGTAGCACAACGATTGCTCATTTAGAAGTGGCGAGAGACCCAGTTTTTTTTGTTGCTCCCCAGTATAATAAAGATATGTATTTGAGTAGCATAACAGACTATTCATTACAAAAATCATCCAGAACTGTGACAATTCAGGTGAAAAAACGTAAGCATGCAAATATCACCTCAGCCAGTTTTTCGCTATCGACTGCATTGTCTGATGCCAATATTACATTGTCTGGTGATTGTATGAATAAAACCTCACCTCTTGTATCAGCTGATAGCTGTCATATTACTTACAACATTCCGCCGGCAACCATTCCTGTGTTTGGTCATTTGCTTTTAACCACTAATCTAGGAACTACCCGTCTACCTTTTTCTGTCAAAAGCCAAGGCTTTTATCTTTCAGTCAGTAAATATAAGGCAAGATCCAGTACTATACCTGTACCTGTAAATGCATTTACTTTTGTTCAGGGACGCTCATATATTATTCATGTTACTAATTTATCTAAAACCCCTTTCAAGATAGAGCCTTTTTACTTGGGGAGAGTAGATGTTGCAAATTCTACGTGTAAAATAGGGTTATATAACAAAAAAAATTGTTATTTAACTATTCATCTTTCAGTCAACAAAAATATAACCCCTTATAGTGAATTAACTATTCTTTCAGGTGGTGTTTTTTATGGCTATCCTATTCTGAAACCACAAACTCCTAATTGCCCTGTTACTGTCGCCAATAAAGGCGGATATGATTTATGGTTTCAATATCCGGTTTATCAGAATATTGATGGCAGTATGGGTGTTGAACGCTCGAAAACTTTTTTGGTAGGGCAAAGTGTTACTGATAACATGTTAGAAGGGACTCAAATTTTACTTCACGCTGTAGGTTTACTTGGTCGTTCTATGTGCTTGACTGTTGATCACGCAAATGGTCATCTCAGATGTACCAGAGCATTATTTAATATGGTGTGTTATTGGGATGATGGTAAAGGCAAAAGTTCATGGATAAGAACAGTCAAAGATCATCAAGGACATGTGATTTGCCCCGATTGGGTTAATTAGTCTGGCATGCAATATTTATGGTTCTGTTGCAAACTCGACCACAAGCTGAACAACTCCCCTCCTTCAGACGCAGTTATCCTGCCAGTGTATAAAACTGCTCAAAGGCAGGGCGATCGCTTCCATCACAATGCTGACCTTTGTTCAGCATTCGCCGGCACTCATTTCCGGCAATAGTGGCAGGCGCTCCTTGATGGAAAAAGCATCTGGAAAGAAAAATTCGTAGGTTGAACTTAACCTGACAGACACCTTATAAAAATCGGGTAACTGTCAGATCAAGTCTGGTTTACTAGACTTCAGTACTTGAAACCAGATCCATTGTTAACTCACCTTCATCGTTGATATCAACAGAAAGTGCCTTTAAGATGGTTTCTGAAGCAATGGCATTCAATAATGCATCAGAGATCGCAGGCATCATATGCGTGTCAATCAGCTGTTTGATATAGCGTGCGCCACTTTCTGTATCCAGACAGCGCTTTGTAATGGTGTCGACTAAAAGATCGCTGTAACTGAATGTAATATGCTTGTCATTCAGTCGTGCCGCCAGTCTGTCCAGGCGAATCCTAACCAGTTCCTGCATGGCATCCGGCTGAATGGGGTAGTAAGGGACTACGGTCATTCTTCCCAGCAGCGCTGGCTTAAAGTAGCATTTTAACGCAGGCCGAATTATTTCAGTTAGATGCTGTGCATCAGGAAGAGTATCTCCCTTGCAGGTGTTTATTATCAGCTGATCACCCAGATTAGATGTCATTAAAATCAGGGTATTGCGAAAATCAATCAGGCGGCCTTCACCGTCATTAGCCACCCCTTTATCAAAGATCTGATAAAACAGGTTCATAATATCCGGATCAGCTTTTTCTACTTCATCGAGCAGAATCACAGAGTATGGCTTTTGACGCACGGCTTCGGTCAGTACACCGCCTTCACCATAGCCAACATAACCAGGAGGGGATCCAATTAAACGTGAGAGACTGTGTTTTTCCTGGTATTCCGACATGTTAATGGTGGTCAGAAAACGTTCACCGCCATACAGTAAGTCAGCAATAGCCAGTGCGGTTTCTGTTTTGCCCACACCACTGGGACCAGCCAGCAGGAAAACACCGGTAGGCGTTTCCGGCTCACTTAAACCGGCACTGTGAAGACGAATCGCACGATTAATACAGTCAAGTGCCTGATCTTGCCCTTTAATACGCTGATGCATATTGTCGGCAAAGGTAAGCACCTGCAGGCTATGCTCTTCCAGCAGTGTGGTCAGCGGTATACCGGTCCAGCCACTGATGACTTCTGCGACCAGACGGGGTGATACTTCGTAATGGACCAGCACCTCTTCGGCCTGGGCTGTGGCCAGTGCTGCTTTTGTCTCATTCAGTTGTTGTTGAAGGTCGTTCACTTCATCGGTTGTGGATAAGGTGTCAGGAGTTTGCAGAGACTGTCGTAAGGTCAGAAGTTTTTCAACCAGCGCTTTTTGTACCTGCCAGGCATTTTCTGTGCTTTCCTGTGCGGCTTTCAGTGTTTCTAGATCAGCGTGTAACGCGGTGATGTGCTGTGTATCCTGTTCAATGCCTGCGTCGGCATCACGTTCAAGTGCGGTTAATTCTCGTTTTTTTTGAGCCACGTCTCTTTTCAGGTTATCCAGTGCTGCAGGTGTAGAGTACATGCTGATTTTTACACGCGCACAGGCGGTATCTAACACATCCACTGATTTATCTGGCAGTTGTCGTCCTGATATGAAGCGTGCAGAGAGTTCGGCAGACGCCATGACGGCATCATCACGCAGATAAACACCATGGTCTGCTTCATAGTGGGAAGCGAGGCCCCGTAAAATAGTCACGGCCTGAGGCACGGTCGGTTCAAGCAACTGTACTGGCTGAAAACGACGAGCCAGCGCCGGATCTTTTTCAAAGTATTTTTTATACTCAGACCATGTGGTTGCGGCAATGGTACGCAATTCACCGCGGGCCAGTGCGGGTTTTAACAGGTTGGCCGCATCGCCCCCGCCTGCCTGACCACCGGCACCGATGAGGGTATGGGCTTCATCAATAAACAAAATAATGGGCTTAGGCGAGGCTTTTACTTCATCAATCACGGCTTTTAAGCGCCGTTCAAATTCCCCTTTCACACTGGCACCTGCTTGCAGCAAGCCCATATCTAGGGTGAGCAGTTCGACCTGTTTTAAGGTGTCTGGTACATCATTGTGTGCAATTTTAAGCGCCAGCCCTTCGACGACAGCGGTTTTACCCACACCGGCTTCACCTACGGCAATGGGGTTGTTTTTACGGCGTCGGGCGAGTATGTCCACCATTTTCCGAATTTCATCATCACGACACAAGACCGGATCAATCTTGTTTTCCCGTGCTTGCTGTGTGAGGTTTTTAGTGAACTGCTTTAAGGCGTTGTCGCCTTGTTGCTGAACCTTGCCGGACTGTTCTGCACTTTCAATCAGTCCGGTGATTTGTTGTTGCAGTTTATCGGGAGGGATGCCTGCCAGCACCTGATAGTAGCGAGTGTGCCCATAGCGTTCACTGTTTTTCAGTAAGGCCAGAATCATGCAGCCTGCCAGTACTTCTCTTAAATGCATATCAAGGGTGGCCAGCAGGTAAGACTCCTGCAGCCATTGGATTATCAGTGTGGATAAGACAGGATGACTGCTTTCACTGCTGCCGTAGGATGTTCTGGGTTTTATGACGGCTAAAAGCGTATCTTTATCGATACTAAACTGCTTTAGCGCTGCATTCAGAAAACTTTCAGGCGTATCAAGAAAGTTAATGAGGACATCCTCAATAAGAATCTCGCTTCCCCCACGCTGCACACAGGTTTCAGCAGCACGTTCAAGCGCGTTCTTAGATTCGGCATCAAGTGCTTTGATAAGCTGATGCAAATTAATAGCCGACATAATTTATAAACTCCCTGAAAGAATAATGGTGCCGTCGGATTGTTCATGGTTTAGCCAGCTGGTCCAGGCAAGCTGGCACTGGCTATCACGACTAAGGCTGAGCGGTTGTATTTCGTCGGGCCTGAGCGTGAGCTGAATGTCGTAATCCAGCGGGTCTTTAAGGCAAAAGCGAACAAGATGGTTGAGTACCGGATAATTGTCACCGGTCGGAAAAAAGGAATGAAAGGATGACCACGCCAGCTGGCGTATATGTATTCTAAATTTACTTCGTCTGTCTTTTATTTGAGTGCCAATGACACACCCGTTCATCAGGCGACAGTTTTCACTACCCAGAGTGGCTTGCTGGTCATCGGGTATTGTGACCTGTCGTAACTGGCACTGCTCGATATAAATATCACTGTGTTCAAAGTAATACCGCAGCACAGATTCGATAAGCGCCGCCGAGTGTACCCGTAAGCTTAACAGACCAAGATAGGGCAGTAACCGTTGCCAGTTGATGCATGACTTCTGACGCATGGCATCAGAGCCCAGACCAATCAGAGAAAACAACTGCTTCGAAAAGGCATCTCTGGCCTGCGCCTGAAAGCTCACGTAATAACGGTACTTTTGCCAGACCTTAAATAACAAACGCTGCAGGCGATGATTAAATAGGTCCATAAACTGACGCAGCATGATATTGTCAGCCTCTTCCCCGACAGCCGCTTCTGTCCACCAGGGGGGCAGGGGCGAGCTGGCACCGGTAAGGCTGAGCAGATTGAGTGACACATTGGCGCTCAGATACTGCTTACTGTGCTCAGGGCGAATACAGGCAATATCCCCCGAAGGAAAGGCGAGGCTTTCGTTGCCGGTAAAGCGGATCAGTTCAAATGCCTGGGTTTCGGTAATACCAGGGTTCGCCTGCATTAAAAGCTTGCATAGCGCATCAATCGCCTGAAACAGAGATGACTTTTCCAGAGCTTTCATTGCCGTGTTAAGCGTGTTTGGCGCAGGGCGGTTTAAAGCACCTGCTGTTCGCCCATGCGAGGTATCCATTGGTAATAGCTTCCTTCGGTGCATTTAACACATAACAAATGAAATGAATTGATACTGGAGTACAGGGCAAAGAACTCATTAAGGACCGATGCAAAGAGATACATGCCGCCTTTATTAATGAAACAGGATACATCCACTTCGAGCGTGGTTTCCATGCCGCGAACAGGCATACCCTGAAAGAGCCGGTCTACACTGCGATGACTGATGCTGGATAACCCTTTTAACAGATGCTGTGTACGGCGGGCCTTTTTGGTATCGTAGGCTGAGGCGAAATCGTAGGCTTCCAGCACCGTGCGCAGTGCATGAATATTAGCCATGGAAAGATAGTTAAGGCTCATATTTGAGATCACTTTCCAGAGCTGAGTATCCTGCTGTAGCGGTGGGGGATAACTGGCTGTAGGCTGTGTAATATTGCTGAAGGTAATGTTCTCAGGGGCATTCGCGCCCGGCACACAAATTTCACCGGGCTTCAGTTGCTGAGGAAGATTCTGGTTGGTGCAGGTTAATTCAGCGGAGATGATATTCCCTTTTTGCTGAGCCGACGACTGACTGAACCCTGAAAAGCGCAGCCAGGTTTCAACCTGCTGCTTTTGCATCCCTGGCCGTTGTTTAATGCTGTAATAGGTCGTTTCTTTACCATCCTCTTCATGCCGGAAGGATTCAAACAGCGGCAGTGTTTGCTGTTCATTTGTTTCCTGACTCCAGCTCTGAACCGTATCGACAGAATAAATACCCACCTGAACATCATTGCAGCCGGTGGGCTGAACTTTATATTCGTTATCGTCACGGTTAAGGCGAATAGGCATAGCATCTAATGAAAACAGATTCACGGCTGGTGTACAAAAGAGCTGTATGTGGTCTTTGCTCAGTTGCAGGTTGGTATCGGGCAGATCCCGGATCCGGAAAACAAACTCAATCTGCGATGCCTGCTGCAACAGTGTTTCATCCAGTGCTGCTAGTTTGTCTAGGCGGTGAATATCGATAAACATAAAAGCTTCAGGAAAATAAAAGTACTCCTGAAAAATGCGGTAGCCCATAAAGGTGTTGAGCGGATAAGGCAGCAGACTCTCTTCACGGGTAAATCCGCCAGGGGTTAAGTCATTGGGTTTTGCGGCCAGAGAATCTATCTTCTTTCCGGAGGCATCGCGCAATACAATTTGTATGTCTTTTACGTGCTCAAGCAGCATCAGATACAGCATCTGGCTGGTGGCGATATCGCCCGCTAAATGTAACCTGAGCGATGACAGCGACAGTTTATCTAGCGACTGTTGATTCAGCATTTCCAGTGTTAAGTTCAGTGAGGCTTCCGCAGCACTGTGTTGTGACAGCGTAAGGTCCTGCACAGCCAGCGGATGTAACGTGACATCGTGACAGGTTTGAAACTGACAGATTGCGCCTTCAGTGGCAGAGGCGGCTTTGATTTCTGTGCCCTTGTGTACCTGCTGAGATTCGGTCATACCCGCGTCAGGCGTCAGCTTCATAATGGTGCAGGAAGGCAGTGGACGCATATAGTTGGGCCAGAGCATCTGCATCAGCGAGTGACTTAACTCCGGCATTTCATCGTCGAGCTTTTGTCTTAACCGGCCCGTTAGAAAGGCAAAGCCTTCAAACAGACGCTCAACATCCGGATCACTGCCTTTTTGTGATAAAAAAGGCGCCAGTGCCGGATTGTTTTCTGAGAACTCCTTGCCCAGCTCTCTCAGGGCAGTGAGTTCACTTTGAAAATAACTGTTTAGTGATGACACTTATATTCATACTCCAGGTGTTTTCCCGATATCACGAGTGTTTTACTTTCACGATCATGGCGGTTAGGTTATCCCGTGCCTCGGTCCTGAGCCCGGCTGTCATAAGCTGCTGAACGCCTTCCCTGGCATCAGGTTGCAGCATGCCTTCAACCAACGTCTGTTCATTCAGCATCTGATACAGGCCGTCAGTACAAAGTAATAGCGTGTCGCTGGCCGCCAAGGGCATCTCGATACTTTCTGTTTTAAAGGCATTGCGTCCGGCACCTACGGCATGGGTAATGCCATGCTGTTTTGGTTGTCGGGCGGCTTCTTCGCGGGTGATCTGTCCCTGTTTTATCCGGCTTTCGGTCGGAGAATGGTCCTGTGTCAGCTGATGCAGCTGACCGCGACGCAGCAGATAACAACGACTGTCGCCAGCCCACAGGCAGAGCATCTGGCCCCGATGAATTAATACAACCACCACCGTTGTACCAGGGAATGAACCGTTGACGCCGGTTTTTTCATAGCACAGGTGTTCATGGACACCTGCCAGTGTCTGTTTTACAGCAGACGCTCTGGCATATAAGTCGCCGGATAATGAACACTGTTTGAGGGCTTCAATGGCCAGCCGGCTGGCTTCACTGCCACGTCCGTCGTGACCCATGCCATCGGCAACGACCCACATGCCCTGATACCCGGCATCCAGCCAGGCATCTTCATTGCGGGCACGATGATAACCGGTGTGCGTATCGGCTGCACTGTGTACCGGCCATTTTAACGACATCTGATGCTCAAGTTGTCTCATGTCCGTTGTCCCACTCAGGAGAAAAGGGAAGCATATGCAAATCCTCCCGCCTCTCACGCCATTGCTTTACACGCTGTAACATCCTGACAGCATGTTCCTTCGTTACTCTGTTCATAAGATTAACCGTTACCTGTTTCCTATAAGGAAGCAGGTAAGGTAAAGCGCCGTAAATTCTTGCGATCAAACAGGTTAGGGGCATGTTCACTGGTGAGCAGATAAGCACCGTTAAGTTTGCCCTGCTTCAGTCTGATTTCAATGCCGTTCCGCGAACCTGTCACCGGGCGAACATGCAGGCTGTCCAGCACATGGAACAGGCTCCAGGGGCCGGTAGCGCTTAACTGTTTTGCCAAGCTGTTATCCGTCGCCTGATCTGTTGCACTGTTACCATTGAGGGGGGCCAGTGTAACAACCGTGGTTTGTGATGCGCCCGTCCAGGTATAGCTTTGTGGTAACAGGGGACCATGCTGATAGAGCAGCGAGGTGGGTCCCAGCTTAAAGTTCATATCCAGTGCCTGCCCGCAGAGATGTAACGGAGACAGCTGGAACTGTGCATTAATGGTAGAGCCAGCGCTAAAAAATGTCTGCTGTATGTTATGTGCGATCGCAAGATCATGTAAGAACACGGCGGACAGATGCAGTCCCTGTCCGTCTAGCGTTTTTACTTTTAGCGCTGAAGCCGGCCCGCTGATAAAGGGCGCCAGTGACTGATGTACAAACTGCCCTAGTGTGCCGTTTTTTTCGAAGAACCGGATAAAATCATCCATGGTCATATCATTACTGTGACGGGCAAAAGGATAATACGGTGCAACTGTTTGCTGGTACGCGGTATAAACATTGGCCTTATACTGTGTATTCAGATATTTCATCGTATTTTCCAGTACTAGGTGCCAGCTGTTGTTTTCCACATCATTAATCAGAATGGCAATCGGTGTAGGCAGGCGTGGCGTGATATTATCCAGCTGTGATAATTCGCCCTGTCTGCCTTTCATGTGATCAGACGCCCAGTCTAAGGCCTGTTCTGGTGTATCTGCGGCATGAATCACACTTTGCAGACGCGTTTCCAGATTGTTCAGTGCCACCACCGTGCTGTCGAGAACTGGCGCATTGTTTTTGCCGTCGGGAATTAGCATGTCGATATCACGGAACTGTGCTTCCAGAGAATGTACAGCTGACGTATTCTCCTGCTGAGCCAGTACACTTTTCAAACCTGTGGAAGCGACTGCTGCCAGGCGGCCTGTGGGTGTCTCTGGTGCGCTCCTGCCTTTATCTGAGCCAGCGATATTTTTTGCCAGCCCGTTCTGATCAAGGAATAAGGTGTTTTTACGCACGGCCTGAATAATGGAAATCAGTGGCTGATCGCCAGAGGTCATCGCTAGTACCTGGTCGGCTTCCTGCGTGAGTGTATTGTTTTTCAGTATCTGCAGACGGTTCAGTGCCTGTGTCCAGTAACGGGCATAATCACGGAAATACTGATTTTCTACGGCACTGTAGAGTCTGCGGACTTCCATATCGCTGAGATCGGTAGCCTCTCCGAGTACCCAGTTATTTTCAATGGCTTTGCGCACCAGGCTGAGTCCTTGTCCCAGGAAAACGAGGGCATAACCCTGCTGTGTGTATAAGCCAGGAATCGCATAATCAGCCCCGCTGAATACCTGATTGTCAGAGCTTAATACATCGGCAAAATGAAACGCTGGCAGTGCGCTGGCCGCATCGCTGTTTTTAATGCTCTGGTATACCCAAATCACAGAAGGTTCTTTACGCAATTGCTGGCGGGCACGTGCAATCAGGTTGTGATCGAGTTTGACGGGCGCAAAGTGAGTTTTCAGTGCGTTATCCAGATGCATATTCAGCAGCTTTTGCACGGTTTCATCACCGTTGAAGCGATAAGACCAGTCCAGCGCCATCCACTGTTTCAGAAACGCGGTATCCGTATGCTGTTTTTCATTCAGCATCAGGTAGGCGGTGAGTGCTTTTTCCAGAAAATCATGATTGGTCAGATTACTCATCATCTGATCTTCCAGATCACGCGCCACCGCGGGTAAAAAGTCGTTTGTCAGCACCTGCTGATACCGTTGCTCAGTAGCCGGAATCATCCGGGTCTGCTGATTAAGTCCCAGGCCGGTATGCCAGCCAGATTCACCTTCCTGATACGTTTGGGTAGCGTTGTACAGCGTGTTAAGTACGGGCAGTAATGTGCGTACATCCATCGCAGGGGAGAGCGTCTGCCACTGTTCATGGTAGCTCGCAGCTGAGGTCTGCAGCAGTTGCTGTTTGTGTGTGTTATTAATAAACGCATTGACCCAAAGCGCGCCTGAGCCAAGCACGATTGCGGCGGCAGCACCGTAAGCGAGCCGGTTGTTCCATTTGATGCGGCGTTCGCAGGTGGTATCCAGCGTGGCCAGTTCAGATTCTGCAAAAATAATGGATTCAAACAGTTGTTTGATAAAGCAGCCGGGGCGTTGCACTTTGGCATGCAGCGCAGAGACTTTCATGCCGGCTGCCTGTCCGGTGCTGAGTGTGACAGAGTCAAAAGACTCTTTGACTTCCGGTGCGCTAGTAAAGTAAAAACCACGGATGGCGGTTGCCCGGTGATAACGGGTTTCAGCAAACGCCAGATGAATGAACTGTGCCAGTGATTCGTTCATGCCTGCCATGGCGGGGGTAAAGCCCAGGAGTTTATTACGGGCGGTAATGCTGCGTTCTTCATGAAGACGCATAATGGCCCGGGCATTTAAACGACGCACCAGCTCTTCGTACTCTTCACGGACCACGTTCTGCTGTGTACCGTCCTGTTCATCTCTGAAGGTGACACCTACCACCTGCTGTCGTTCAGCATGGGTGAGTCGTGCAAAGAATTCATTGAAACCGGTGACAGTGTCCATATGAGTAATCACCAGATACACCGGCACCTGGCTGGACAGCTCTTCACTGATCTGCCGCATTCTTTCGCGCACTTTTCTGGCGTATTCTTCAAGGCCATGTAAAGAAGAGGTTGTCAGCTTTTCTGCACTGAGTGTAAAAATAATGCCATTGAGCGGGCGACGACGGCGACGCTGACGTAACAGGCGTAAAAAGCCCCGCCAGACCTGCTGCTCTTTTTCTTCTTTCTGCATCGTATAGTTGCCTGACGTATCAATCAGAACTGCTTCGTTGGCAAAATTCCATTCACAGTGACGGGTGGCCATCAGGTCTTTTGTGATACCGGTTTGTTCTTTTTCCAACGGAAAATCCAGCTCGGCATGACGTAGCAGTGCACTCTTACCACTGCCTGATGCGCCCATGATCATATACCAAGGCAGGGCATAGCGGCTGCGACGTCTGCGCTTTTTGTAAAAAACAGAGTGACGAATGGTGGATATCGCCTGATCCAGCCGCTGACGCAGGGTGTCAATGGCTTCTGTTACTGCTTCTTCTTGCTGACGTTTTTCTTCTACGGCCTGTCGCTGTTCATCTGTCAGTTGTTTTTTATGTTTGCGCCAGTAATAAAGGCCGCTGATGCTTCCCCAGAGGATCAGCAGACAGACAACCGTGATTGAACGTGATAACCAGCCTGCCCACAGGGTGTGTGATCCAAGGCTGATGCGAAGGCCAGAGAATAATACGACCAGTGAAATAACCGCCGTGATACATAGCGCCCAGAACCAGAAACGGTTCAGAGCGTTCCAGACTTTTTTAAAAAATGCTTTGATAACGTTCACTCTGCAACTCCCTGATTCTCTTTGCGTGGTGCACTGGCCTGATGCGCTGCTAGTTTCATGGGCGTTTGCATGGTTTTATCTGACGGTAGAGTGTTTATTGGTGTTTGATATAGCTGAGCAACCTGCTGGCTCTGTTGCCGTAATACATAGGTAAAGCCGGTAAACATTACCCCTAGGCTCACTGCGGTAATAAGTGCGATAGTTTTTAACGGCGCGAGGCGGGTCATTTTGTTTTTTCGCTGTATCTGGCTGCGCCAGTTAGGCGAAAACTCCTGCACAATATCGCCGCGTAACAGGCGAATCTGCCGGTACAAATTGTCTCTCAGTGTCTCGACCTCCAGGTGGCCCCGATCGATTTTACGAAACTTGCCTTCAAAGCCAAGGCTAAGGCAAACATAAGCCAGCTCGAGCAGATCTAGGTATTTTGCCGGGTGGCTAGTGAGTGTCTCAATCAGGGAGAATACTTTTTCTCCCCCGGACGTTTCATTGTGAAAATGACTCAGCAGGCTGTCTTTTGCCCAGTTACTCTGTGTTCCCCAGGGTGTGGTAACGACGGCTTCGTCCAGAGAAGAACAGAGAATGTAACGACCGACTAACACTTCCTCGCGCTGACAGCCTGAGGACATGGCATGGTATTCATAGTTTTTGATGCCTTCGCGTAGCTGATGGCCTAAGGCTTCCAGTTGTTCGCCACGGGCTTTTGGCATAGTTCTTAATTCTGCCCACTCAGTAAACAATGGCATGGCACTGTCTAGCAGCGGGTTTTCGCCAATATAGACACCCTGTGCCGACTGTATTTCAGCGGTGTAGACCATGCGGTCTCTCAGTGCCTGATAATCAATGGCCTGTGATTCACCGGTCAGAGAGGGCGCACTGCCGGAGGCAGGAGGCACTGCACCGGCCGCAGGGACCAGTACCGTATGGTCATTATCGGCAGAGGCATGCGGATAACTGTTTTTTTCATTGGAAGCGTAGTTATTCATAAAGGCGTTGGGTTCTTACGTCGGTTCATTACAAGATGGTTGCCCATACTTAGTCGTTAAATGGCTTAATGATTTCTAATGGCCCAGAGTTTCAGAGATAAATTCTCAAACTCACCGGACACATGAAAAGCAAAACCGGCAGACTGTTCAAACGCTGCGATCTCTTCCGGTTCAATACTGAGTGCAAAGTAACTGCATCGCTTATCATAGGGAAGCTCACGAGGTGCTACGGGCAGCGGGGTTACCGGCAGACCGCATAACTGCAGATTCACCAAATCGCGAATGGTTTCTACCCGTCCGGCTTTCAGGCACAACGGCAGTTTATGCTGAAGAACATCAGGGCTGAGGGCCGCACGTGCTTCAATCACAAACATGCTGCTGCTAAGCAGTTTTTTGTCGGTGAGCGGAGACACCATAACGCCATACTGACGCTTTTCCAGTGGCAGTTCCAGCGCGTGTTCTTCCAGTACCTGGCTCAGCAGATCGCGAATGGTATCCATCAGCCCTGAAAAACTGTGGCACTGATTATGGTGCTGATAAGGCATATGCTGTTCAATACGTTTGTGCCCGCTACGGTAAGTTGCTAGCTCCCCTGCCAGTGCACTGAGGGTCAGATACACCTCTTCAGGGTGCACTCTGTCGGTGCTGGCATAATGCCGTAGTGTGGGTTCGACGCGGTTAATCATCTGCAGCATTAAAAAATCACCCAGTTCAGCGGTGCCTAAGCGGTTTTGTGCACTGAGGCGTCCGGCCAGTACATTACCGCGGTGCGCGAGCATGCTCAGGGTTTCATTCAGGCAGTCTTCAATCAGCGGGGCATGATCACTGTGTAAAAATGTGGCCTGAAAGTCCGGGTCCAGTGCAATAACGCCATCGCCTTTAACATGCAAAACGGTAGCGATCTGAAGATAGGTGTAGCCCGCCAGCCCCTCTTTATCTGAGACCAGGCGATAGTCATGCTGGCTGCATAGCATCTGGCACTCACTGCGCTCACCGGCATTGTTGTCGGTGATAGTGTGTTCATCGCTCACATAGCGGGTGGTAACATCGGGCTGGTCACTGCGGCGATTAGCAATGCTTTGTTCAGTGGTTGAAGGCAGTGCCAGATACACTTGTGTTTTTTCGGCACCGGCGGGCAGGTGCAGGGCCAGTGTTTCACGAAAAGAGGCCGTATTAAATAACGTTCCATCTGGAAAAATGCCGGAGGCTTCTTTCAAAACCACCTGCCCGCTGGCCAGCTGCTGCCGGTCTAGGGTCAGGGTGAAAAAGCCCCAGTGATTACGGTACGGTAAGGAGGTGCGCATCCGCACCTGATGGTCCTGATACCGTTCTTGCTGCTGAAAGTGCTGAGGGCGTAATAACATGCCCTCGTACCACATTACCTTATCCATGTCTGTCTCGTCTTAATGTGTTTATGCCTGCTGCTTATCGGCAGCAGGTTTAACGTGAGGTGACTGCTTAATAACGCTTACACCGCCCTGAGTCAGCGTTAGCGTGACGCTGTTTTTCTCCTTAGGGGCCAGTGTAATCAGCTGTTGCCAGATCACGTGATTGATATCCTGATAAGCGGCCACCACGCCAATATAGCGCGAACCCTGATGCAGTCTTAATTTAAGTGTCTGTATCCCTTTAGGTACAAACACTTGTTTTTCACTGGCCACATAATCACTGCCCAGTACATGCTGAGGGTGAGTATACAGACTGAAAAAATCGGCCTGTTTAAAGGCATCAGGCTGTTTCATTTCGATGAGCTCTACTACGATAGGTGTCGCATTATCGCTAGTGTCCAGATTTTGTCTGGAGCCGGAAAGCACAGAAAGATTCAACAGGGTAGGGTCAGGCTTTATTGCACAACCACTGAGTAACAGTATGGTGAGGCCGGTGCCTACAACGGCGAGCTGGCGAAGCAGGGATAAACGGGTAAACACTTTCATTGCCTTGATTTTAATTACCTCTGTCGTTTTAATAGAAGCATGGTATGATGCAGTTTTCGGATTTTTGTTGTTTCAGCGCCTTGTCTGCTCCCCGGCATTTCCTGCCGCAATGACGAGCATGAGTGATGAACTGACGAAGAAGAAAACAACCGTTGCAGCATACCTATTATGCCACCTATTCCCTTGGCTGAATAGGTGTTAACGGAACACTTTTGTCTTTGCGGAAATCTTTTACCGGCTCAATGCCTTTTTCCGTTAAAATTTCATGCATCTGCTCTTCAAAGGTTTTACCCATCTCAAAGCCTTTATCTAAACGGGCATTGAGTGCGGTGAGTTCTTTTGACGGTTTTTTCCATTCGCTCTCAGGTATCGGTTTGGCCCACTCCCAAAACTCAGCGGGCAGACGAGCGTTTATTTTTCGATAAGTTTGGTCCTGTAATTTATAGGCTTTTTCAGTAGTGTCAGGGTCTGCTGCTTCATAGTAGGGATTAGGTGATTTTTTTCCTTTGATATGTTCCTGGTAATACTTGTAGGTGAATGTATTTTCGTGGAGTAGAATAGGTTTATTCATTTGGTCAAAAAATTCTTTTTTCAAAAAAATTTTTGGCGATTGACTTCGGCTATAAGTCCCAATGGATTCGTACTCCATAAACGCACGTATTATATTCCAGCCCTGAATTGTATCATCCATCAGCTCTTTCTTATCGTTATCGGGAAAGGCTTCACCTTTAGCTACTGAGTATTTTATTTTTTCTTTGTTGGCAGGATTTGGCATGCAAACAAAAAGAATAAAATATTTAACTTTTGCCGCACTTTCTTTAAATAGAGGGGTAAACTTCCTAGGATCGGCCTGTATCGTTGTACCAAAGGCAACCACCTCTTCCCAGGGGCAATATTCTACCTTTAATGGTCCGTTTTTCTTATTTGAGGTAGGCACAGTAAAGGCGACTTCGCGCCGTTGACGATGAAAAAACACCCAGCGTCCCTGCTGATGCTCACTCTGTATTTTTTTAAGAAGCAGCGACATGCCGATAAACATGAGTGCAGAATGTACAAAGGCCTGCCACATAAAGGCTTTTACGACCACACAGATAAAAAGACCAATTCCCAGCCAGATGATCGTGGCCCAGAAACGCCAACGCAGATCACTGATGTAACCAGAGGCTGTCGATTTTAATGCTGGAAAGCGGGCGACGGCCTCATTAACCTGGCTTGCACCGGTAATAGCCCCCCCGGCTTTGTCTGTTTCAGGCAGACATTTGGCGGGAAGTGGGGAGAGAGTTATTGCCTCTTTTTGCTTTCCGTTGAGAGAAGCGTACGTGCTTGTGCCTAACGCTTTATATGTTTTACCAGCAAGAGAATCTTTTCTCATTGGTTGTGTGCTCATTCTTTACACCTCTATCGCGGGTAATGACGGCAGGCTCTGCCAGGCCAGCGCACTGCTTTCGGGCTTTAGTGCCTCAGTATCTTCATCACTCATGGCAGCTTGTTCACCTTGCTGGCCCTGTTGTATTTGCCAGACGGTTACCTTATTGCCCGACAGGGTTTTGTCTCCGTCTTTTTCTGTGACAAAGCCGTGCACATTCGTTGTCATGCTGTCAGGAAATGACGAATGAGCGTGGTGAACTGACGAAGAAAACAACCGTTGCAGCATATCGTCTATGCCACCTCTTCTTTTGGCTGAATAGGCGTTAGAGGAACGCTTTTGTCTTTGCGGAAATCTTTTACCGGCTCAATGCCTTGTTCCGTTAATATTTCATGCATCTGCTCTTCAAAGGTTTTACCTTGTGCAAAGCCTTTATCTAAACGAGCGTTAAGCTCGGTGAGTTCTTTTGACGGTTTTTTCCACTCACTTTCAGGTATCGGTTTGGCCCACTCCCAAAACTCAGCGGGCAGACGAGCGTTTATTTTTCGATAAGTTTGGTCCTGTAATTTATAGGCTTTTTCAGTAGTGTCAGGGTCTGCTGCTTCATAGTAGGGATTAGGTGATTTTTTTCCTTTGATATGTTCCTGGTAATACTTGTAGGTGAATGTATTTTCGTGGAGTAGAATAGGTTTATTCATTTGGTCAAAAAATTCTTCTTTCAAAAGAATTTTTGGCGATTGACTTCGGCTATAAGTCCCAATGGATTCGTACTCCATAAACGCACGTATTATATTCCAGCCCTGAATTGTATCATCCATCAGCTCTTTCTTATCGTTATCAGGTAAGGCATCACCTTGAGCTACTGAGTATTTTATTTTTTCTTTGTTGGCAGGATTTGGCATGCAAACATAAAGAATAAAATATTTAACTTTTGCCGCACTTTCTTTCAATAGAGGGGTAAACTTCCTAGGATCGGCCTGTATCGTTGTACCAAAGGCAACCACCTCTTCCCAGGGGCAATATTCTACCTTTAATGGTCCGTTTTTCTTATTTGAGGTAGGCACAGTAAAGGCGACTTCGCGCCGTTGACGATGAAAAAATACCCAGCGTCCCTGCTGATGCTCACTCTGTATTTTTTTAAGAAGCAGCGACATGCCGATAAACATGAGTGCAGGAATTACAAACGCTATCCACATAAAGGTTTTTACCACCAGGCAGATAAAAATACCAATTACCAGCCAGATGATCGTGGCCCAGGAGCGCCAGCGTTGCGAGCTGGTATATTCAGACACATTCGACTTCAAGCGTGGAAAGCGGGCGACGGCCTCATTAACCTGGCTTGCACCGGTAATAGCCCCACCGGCTTTGCCTGTTTCGGGCAGGCATTTTGCGGGAAGGGGGGAAAGCACAAGTGTTTCTCTTTGCCTGCCCTTTGGGCAGGCATAGGCTGATGTACCCATCGGTTCATATGTTTTGCCTGCCATAGAATCTTTTTTCAGTGGTTGCTTACTCATTTCCTATACCTCTGTCGCAGGTAATAATGGCAGGCTCTGCCAGGCCAGCGCACTGCTTTCGGGTTTTAGTGCCTCAGTATCTTCATCACTCATGGCGGCCTGTACCCCTTGTTGGCCTTGTTGTATTTGCCAGACGGTGGTTTGGTTTCCGGACAAAGAATTGCCTTCTTTATCTTTTTCTGTGACAAAGCCGTGCACATTCGTTGTCATGCTGTCAGGAAATGACGAATGAGCGTGGTGAACTGACGAAGAAAACAACCGTTGCAGCATATCGTCTATGCCACCTCTTCTTTTGGCTGAATAGGCGTTAGAGGAACGCTTTTGTCTTTACGGAAATCTTTGACCGGCTCAATGCCCTTTTCCGTTAAAATTTCATGCATCTGCTCTTCAAAGGTTTTACCCATCTCAAAGCCTTTATCTAAACGGGCATTGAGTGCGGTGAGTTCTTTTGACGGTTTTTTCCACTCACTTTCAGGTATCGGTTTGGCCCACTCCCAAAACTCAGCGGGCAGACGAGCGTTTATTTTTCGATAAGTTTGGTCCTGTAATTTATAGGCTTTTTCAGTAGTGTCAGGGTCTGCTGCTTCATAGTAGGGATTAGGTGATTTTTTTCCTTTGATATGTTCCTGGTAATACTTGTAGGTGAATGTATTTTCGTGGAGTAGAATAGGTTTATTCATTTGGTCAAAAAATTCTTCTTTCAAAAGAATTTTTGGCGATTGACTTCGGCTATAAGTCCCAATGGATTCGTACTCCATAAACGCACGTATTATATTCCAGCCCTGAATTGTATCATCCATCAGCTCTTTCTTATCGTTATCAGGTAAGGCATCACCTTGAGCTACTGAGTATTTTATTTTTTCTTTGTTGGCAGGATTTGGCATGCAAACATAAAGAATAAAATATTTAACTTTTGCCGCACTTTCTTTCAATAGAGGGGTAAACTTCCTAGGATCGGCCTGTATCGTTGTACCAAAGGCAACCACCTCTTCCCAGGGGCAATATTCTACCTTTAATGGTCCGTTTTTCTTATTTGAGGTAGGCACAGTAAAGGCGACTTCGCGCCGTTGACGATGAAAAAATACCCAGCGTCCCTGCTGATGCTCACTCTGTATTTTTTTAAGAAGCAGCGACATGCCGATAAACATGAGTGCAGGAATTACAAACGCTATCCACATAAAGGTTTTTACCACCAGGCAGATAAAAATACCAATTACCAGCCAGATGATCGTGGCCCAGGAGCGCCAGCGTTGCGAGCTGGTATATTCAGACACATTCGACTTCAAGCGTGGAAAGCGGGCGACGGCCTCATTAACCTGGCTTGCACCGGTAATAGCCCCACCGGCTTTGCCTGTTTCGGGCAGGCATTTTGCGGGAAGGGGGGAAAGCACAAGTGTTTCTCTTTGCCTGCCCTTTGGGCAGGCATAGGCTGATGTACCCATCGGTTCATATGTTTTGCCTGCCATAGAATCTTTTTTCAGTGGTTGCTTACTCATTTCCTATACCTCTGTCGCAGGTAATAATGGCAGGCTCTGCCAGGCCAGCGCACTGCTTTCGGGTTTTAGTGCCTCAGTATCTTCATCACTCATGGCGGCCTGTACCCCTTGTTGGCCTTGTTGTATTTGCCAGACGGTGGTTTGGTTTCCGGACAAAGAATTGCCTTCTTTATCTTTTTCTGTGACAAAGCCGTGCACATTCGTTGTCATGCTGTCAGGAAATGACGAATGAGCGTGGTGAACTGACGAAGAAAACAACCGTTGCAGCATATCGTCTATGCCACCTCTTCTTTTGGCTGAATAGGCGTTAGAGGAACGCTTTTGTCTTTGCGGAAATCGTTGACCGGCTCAATGCCCTGTTCCGTTAATATTTCATGCATCTGCTCTTCAAAGGTTTTACCCATCGCAAAGCCTTTATCTAAACGAGCGTTCAGCTCGGTGAGTTCTTTTGACGGTTTTTTCCACTCGCTTTCAGGTATCGGTTTGGCCCACTCCCAAAACTCAGCGGGCAGACGAGCGTTTATTTTTCGATAAGTTTGGTCCTGTAATTTATAGGCTTTTTCAGTAGTGTCAGGGTCTGCTGCTTCATAGTAGGGATTAGGTGATTTTTTTCCTTTGATATGTTGCTGGTAATACTTGTAGGTGAATGTATTTTCGTGGAGTAGAATAGGTTTATTCATTTGGTCAAAAAATTCTTTTTTCAAAATAATTTTTGGCGATTGACTTCGGCTATAAGTACCAATGGATTCGTACTCCATAAACGCACGTATTATATTCCAGCCCTGAATTGTATCATCCATCAGCTCTTTCTTATCGTTATCAGGTAAGACTTCACCTTGAGCTACTGAGTATTTTATTTTTTCTTTGTTGGCAGGATTTGGCATGCAAACATAAAGAATAAAATATTTAAATTTTGCCGCACTTTCTTTAAATAGAGGGGCAAACTTCCTAGGATCGGCCTGTGTCGTTGTACCAAAGGCAACCACCTCTTCCCAGGGGCAATATTCTACCTTTAATGGTCCGTTTTTCTTATTTGAGGTAGGCACAGTAAAGGCGACTTCGCGCCGTTGACGATGAAAAAACACCCAGCGTCCCTGCTGATGCTCACTCTGTATTTTTTTAAGAAGCAGCGACATGCCGATAAACATGAGTGCAGGAATTACAAACGCTATCCACATAAAGGTTTTTACCACCAGGCAGATAAAAATACCAATTACCAGCCAGATGATCGTGGCCCAGGAGCGCCAGAGTTGCGAGCTGGTATATTCAGACACATTCGACTTCAAGCGTGGAAAGCGGGCGACGGCCTCATTAACCTGGCTTGCACCGATAATAGCCCCACCGGCTTTGTCTGTTTCTGGCAGGCATTTTGCGGGAAGGGGGGAAAGAGTCATAAGCTCTGAGCCTCCACCATACTGACAGGTGCCTGCTAACTCGCAGTCCATACCTGACATTGCGTCTTTTTTTAACGATTGTTTACTCATGTTCTATACCTCTAACGCAGGTAATAATGGCAGGCTCTGCCAGGCCAGCGCACTGCTTTCGGGCTTTAGTGCCTCAGTATCTTCATCACTCATGGCGGCCTGTACCCCTTGTTGGCCTTGTTGTATTTGCCAGACGGTGGTTTGGTTTCCGGACAAAGAATTGCCTTCTTTATCTTTTTCTGTGACAAAGCCGTGCACATTCGTTGTCATGCTGTCAGGAAATGATGAATGAGTGTGATGAACTGACGAAGAAAACAACCGTTGCAGCATATCGTCTATGCCACCTCTTCTTTTGGCTGAATAGGCGTTAGAGGAACGCTTTTGTCTTTGCGGAAATCGTTGACCGGCTCAATGCCCTGTTCCGTTAATATTTCATGCATCTGCTCTTCAAAGGTTTTACCCATCGCAAAGCCTTTATCCAAACGGGCATTGAGTGCGGTGAGTTCGGCAGAGGGTTTTTTCCATTCGCTTTCAGGTATAGGTTTGGCCCACTCCCAAAACTCAGCGGGCAGACGAGCGTTTATTTTTCGATAAGTTTTGTCCTGTAATTTATAGGCTTTTTCAGTAGTGTCAGGGTCTGCTGCTTCATAGTAGGGATTAGGTGATTTTTTTCCTTTGATATGTTCCTGGTAATACTTGTAGGTGAATGTATTTTCGTGGAGTAGAATAGGTTTATTCATTTGGTCAAAAAATTCTTTTTTCAAAAAAATTTTTGGCGATTGACTTCGGCTATAAGTACCAATGGATTCGTACTCCATAAACGCACGTATTATATTCCAGCCCTGAATTGTATCATCCATCAGCTCTTTCTTATCGTTATCAGGTAAGGCTTCACCTTTAGCTACTGAGTATTTTATTTTTTCTTTGTTGGCAGGATTTGGCATGCAAACATAAAGAATAAAATATTTAACTTTTGCCGCACTTTCTTTAAATAGATAGGTAAACTTCCTAGGATCGGCCTGTGTCGTTGTACCAAAGGCAACCACCTCTTCCCAGGGGCAATATTCTACCTTTAATGGTCCGTTTTTCTTATTTGAGGTAGGCACAGTAAAGGCGACTTCGCGACGTTGACGATGAAAAAACACCCAGCGTCCCTGCTGATGCTCACTCTGTGTTTTTTTAAGAAGCAGCGACATGCCGATAAACATGAGTGCAGGAATTACAAAGGCCCTCCACATAAAGGCTTTTACGACCAGACAGAGAAAAAGACCGAACCCCAGCCAGATGATCGTGGCCCAGAAACGCCAACGCAGATAACTGATGTAACCAGAGGCTGTCGATTTTAATGCTGGAAAGCGGGCGACGGCCTCATTAACCTGGCTTGCACCGGTAATAGCCCCACCGGCTTTGTCTGTTTCTGGCAGGCATTTTGCGGGAAGGGGGGAAAGAGTCATAAGCTCTGAGCCTCCACCATACTGACAGGTGCCTGCTAACTCGCAGTCCATACCTGACATTGCGTCTTTTTTTAACGATTGTTTACTCATGCTCTATACCTCTAACGCAGGTAATAATGGCAGGCTCTGCCTGGCCAGCGCACTTCTTTTGGGCTTTAGTGCCTCAGTATCTTCATCACTCATGGCAGCTTGTTCACCTTGCTGGCCCTGTTGTATTTGCCAGACGGTGGTTTGGTTTCCGGACAAAGAATTGCCTTCTTTATCTTTTTCTGTGACAAAGCCGTGCACATTCGTTGTCATGCTGTCAGGAAATGATGAATGAGTGTGATGAACTGACGAAGAAAACAACCGTTGCAGCATATCGTCTATGCCACCTCTTCTTTTGGCTGAATAGGCGTTAGAGGAACGCTTTTGTCTTTGCGGAAATCTTTGACCGGATCAATGCCCTGTTCCGTTAATATTTCATGCATCTGCTCTTCAAAGGTTTTACCCATCTCAAAGCCTTTATCTAAACGGGCATTGAGTGCGGTGAGTTCGGCAGAGGGTTTTTTCCATTCGCTTTCAGGTATCGGTTTAGCCCACTCCCAGAATGAATCAGGCAGGCGGGCATTCATTTTTTCGAGATCTTCGCTTTGAAGTTTATAGGCTTTATTACTGAAGTCAGGAATGCCTGCATCATAGTATTTATTAGGTGACTTCTTCCCTTTAATGTTTTTTAGATAGTAGTCATGGGTTAAGGTACGTTCATTCAGCATGGCCGGCGTTACAGTTGGATCATCAAAAATAGTCTTATCAAGGTCTGGGTCAATATCATTATCAATAAAAGGCAACAAAGGCTCATTTTCCATAAATGCTCGCACTACATTCCAGCCTTGCATCAGCCAGTTAAAAAAGAGTTTTTCTTTGGTTTCTGTACGTTGATCACCGACCACAATGGAGTATTTAATCTTTTTCTTATTGGCTGGATCCGGCATACAGACATACAAAAACAAGTTACGCTTGCAACGGGCACCTTGGGGAAATACCTTATTGGCTACCCGCTCCTGTTCGCCACTCAACTCCGTAGAGGTCGCAAAAGCGACAACCTCTTCCCACGGGCAGTACTCGACCCGTAATGGACCGTTGTTACCACGGGTAGTAGGAATGGTAAAGGCCACTTCCCGCCGTTGGCGATGAAAAAATACCCAGCGGCCTGACTGGTTTTCCCGGCGCTCTTTAGGAAAAAGTACGGTATAGAACAGCCAACCACCGACAGGAATAACAAAGGCCTGCCACATGAAGGCGCCTGCTATAAAGCAAATGAACAGACCAAAAAAAAACCAAATCAACGTGCCCCAAAAGCGCCAGCGTAGTGTGCCAGCATACCCCGGTGCCTGATTACGCAGTGCCGGAAAGCGGGCGACCGCCTCATTCACCTGACTAGAGGCGCTCATACCAGCCCCTCCCCCTTTCTCGGTCGTGGGCAGGCATTTTGCTGGGTGAGGGGAAAGATACAAGCCTTCAGCACCTTTATCTCGTTCAGAGCCACCCGCTGGTCTATACCTAACTCCTGTCATTGAATCTTTTAGCAACGGTTTACTACTCATACTACTGACTCCCTAGCCCGTGGTCACCGGCAGGTTATGCCAGTTTATCGCTTGATTATTGGGCGTTATTCCTTCCGCCTTTTCTTCATCCAGAGGCTTTTGTAGGCCTTCGCTGCCTCTACCGGCCATTTGCCAGATGCTCACTTGATTGCCCGTGACCGTTTTATCGCCGGCTTGCTGCGGAATAAAGCCTTTTAGCATCGGCGGCTGATAACGCAACCGGCACTCTATCGCCAACAGGCTGGGTTGTAACCGCGCCGGCAGGTGGCTGAAGTCCACCACAAAGGTAAATTGCTGTTCATTCCAGTGAATATACGGCTGCATCCAGGCGGTGATATCCAGCCAAGCGGGTTGGTTCGCCGAGGATTTAAACAGACTGATCACCGCTTCCGTTACGCTGAACAAGGGTTTATTGGGCAGTTCAGTGGCTGCGCCTTTTAGTTGATTGTTCCAGTTAGCTTTATCACTGGTTTCCACCAGGATACACAGTGCCGGTGGCCTACCAGCGGTTAGCAGCGTTTGGGCGTACATAGGAGTTAAGCCGGGCAATGACAGCGTTAAGGCGCTCACTGGGAGTGATTCAGCCTGTGCCATCAGTGCCTGCTGGTCGCCATGGGTGGTATACATCAGGCTTTGCCTGACTACAGCCGCCTGATATGCAGCGTTAATGACTACCGTGCAGGTGGATGCCTGCATAATCGGTGCCAAATGATACAAATGCAGCGGCAAATTCCAGCCGGCATCGCTATTCCCCCATGCACTGTTATTTGCCCATAACGTGAGTTTGTCCAGGGTAGCTTCGTAAATCACAAAATCCAAGGCTAAGGTAATCATACCAAAAAGGGTGCCAAACGGCCCAAGGAGGGCATCGGCTGCCACCATCCGGGAAGCAATACCTTCGGCAATTCGGGCGGTTACTTTCTGCGTGGTTTCTTCTTCAGCACGTTTCAAACCTGCGTCAGATACATCTTGCTCTACTGCCTCAAGCGTGGTATCCCCCACCTGTGCCGGTCCCTGCCAGGCTCGCTGAATCCACTGACCCACCGTACGTTTGCTGGCGGCCAGTAGCAGATTATTCGCCCCGACAGCACCAAACAACATATTGGTACCGGCCTGCGCTTTATACAACCAAGCAATACCGGCGGGCTGACCCTGTTCATTGGCTTCACTGGCCTGCTGCCAGTCTTCCCAGACGCCGAACATGCCGGAGGCGAGCATGGCAAGACCATTCCATTTTGCAATAACTGTGATTACTTTTTGTAAGTCAGTAGCGGTTCTCAGTATTTTCCTATCTTCCGTCATGACAGCTAAATTTTTCTGCAACCCTTCTTTCTTCTGCTTTAGCAACGTGGTCCACAAATACGCCCCGTCACTGAGCACCTTAATACCAAACTCAATGCGATCTTCGGCGGTCATGTTTACCTTGTTGACGGCATTGCTGATCTGGCTCATCAGATCAATCACCGTTGCTACCATAAACAGCCCTTCCATACCCAAGAGCGGCTTCAGGGTAAAACCTTTAATATTGGCATTGCCGAGGCTATCTACAAACTTTGTCGCCTCTTTATTCATACTGCCGGCCACCACCCCTGCACCGGCAGCCACCACATTTTCACTGGCCATTTTCAGTTTGCCATCAAGATGATTCAGCAAACCTGAGACTTGCGCTGCTTCTGTTTGTACGCCTAGCAGGGCTTTGGTGTCATCGGAGATAACCTCATCCGCATTGGCCAGCGCTTTGATCTGCCCCAGCTTATCAGCCGGGCGCATCCGACGAAGAATCATCTTATCGGCCATGGTTAAACTATCCTGGCTTTGTACTCTGGCTATCATTTCCGCTAACAGGGTTTTATCCAGATAGTGCTGTAGTGCTGTTGTTAATGCCTGATCTACTTTTTCAGATTGCTGAGCCAGTGCCATAAAATCCATATCGGTTTTATGGGCTAAGGCTAACTGCGCAAATAAGACGACTGCACCCCTGCATGGCCCCTGCATGAGCTTATCGACCAGGTGACTGGTACTGGATTCATCCGTCCACTGCCAAACCGTTTTTAAGGACAGCGTGAAGGGAGCCAGAAACGCAGAGGTTAAATGTGACAGTGCCGCCACTTCACTGTTTTCCAGCACTTCATCGCTCGGCAACTGCGCCACTTTTTTCAGCTGGCTATGAATAACCTGATACTTAATAAAGCCCGAGGCCAGCTCATCCTTAAAAATACCCATGAACCATTCAGCCCACTCTTTCAGACTGCCGGGGCCTTCCAGCAGTTCTTTTTCCGGTTCAGCCGCAGGAAATACACGCAACAACGCATTCCCTTTCACCAGAATGTCATCGCGAATAAAATTGTTGCCGGCCTTGCTACTGCCAAGCGCAATCAGGTGTTTGTAGACCAGCCCTCTGGCCCGTAGTAATCCGGCACCAGTGGCATCGGTAAAATCTATAGCCACAATGGCTTGATTCAGGGCATCAATGACGCGAATGCTTTCCTGTACCCAGGCGGATTTCAGCATATGCCAAGCAGTCAGTTGTTGTTCAGACTGCGCAGCAAACTTTTGCATATCGGCATAATCTACCACATCTTCTAGCCCAGCACTAAACGCTCTGCCCCCTTCACCATGCAGGCGCAGATTCACGGCTTGCTGCACATCGGCCATCAACTGTGATTTAACGGTGGACCACTGATCACCCAGCGCTGAAACACAGCTAGGGTCTTCTGGCAGCGGCGGGGCCTGTATTTGAGCTGCCGCATGAGAGGCCTGAAGTAGTCTCTGCTGCATATTTCCGGGAAGCCCGGCATTCATTTCCACCGTTTGCAGGCGATCATTACCCAAATAGTGGGCATAGACCTGCCTGGCCCAGTTAAGCAATTCAGTCTGAAGGGATGGGGTTATCTCCGGTGTAGGCACGTTGACACTTTGTAATACTTGCGACACGGTGTCCCTAGTGACACAGGTCAGATCAGCAATAATATTTGCCACACTTTGCAGGGTATTATTCGCGTGACCAGCCTTGCCCTTCGTACTATGCCACTGTGCCTGTGCACCCTTGGCCAGCAAAGCACCCGTCTGGGTATCTTCCGCCACGCCAATGAAGTCTTCGACCAGTAACAGTGCACTCTGACCTTTGGGTACCGATGAAGGGACTTGTTGCTGATAGGCACTTACGCCACTGCTGCCCACATAAATAAAGGGGGTTGACGACCAAAAATAAGCGTCTTTTATCTTTAGGTAACTGGCCAGACTTTGTTCCGGGGCGCTAAGGTCTTTGAGTAGAGGAGCCGTGGCCGCATACTCAGTCACCCCTTTATCGGCTTGTTCAAACGGTAACAGATGTGGACCACCCTCGATGACAGCCTCCTTACTCAGATAAACCGGTTGCATAATCTGCTGACGTTTTTCAACCGGTGTATTTAAAAACTGGCTTCGTTTAAAATCCGTCATCTTCTGTTCGGTAAACAGCACTAATAACTGACCTTCGTCTGGCATCAGCACACACTGGGCGGCTTCCGGCTGTTGTTGCAGTGTGAGAAAGGCCAGGGCATCATCTGAAGTATGCGCTGTGCTTTCTGGCTGATACTGGCCAGTGCGCTTTACCGTGGTGCTGCCGTCTTTTGCAGGGGTTAATGTGTACTCGAGCAAGGTATTAGGTGCATGTTCATGAAACGTATACAAAAACCCTTCTCGTACGGTACGCACACCTGTCGGTTTCATTTGTGTGGTTAACGCAGGTTGCAGAACAGATTTCAGAGAAGCATCCGGTGCCGTATTCACCAGTGCATAACGCAGTGGTAACAGAGCAAGGCTATGCGATACAGGGTCTTCTTTTTTCTGCTGTTGTTCGGTTGCGGCTTTATCCGCTTCCGCCTGTTTTTTCGCCGCCACGGAATCAGCTACCTGAGCGGCTGTTAAAACCTGTCCCTTGGCTAAGGCTGTCAGCACTTCAGGAGTTTGTGCACTTTCAGGAATTGGCGTTTGCCCGAAACCTGCTTTATCAACACTGCCAGGCATCGCTGCCGTTTTAGGGGCGGCGTCAGCAGCCCCTGATGAACCACCGCTGCTTATCTTAATACCGCTAGAAACAGACACCCCATTGCTATTGATCGTTAAAAACTTACCGCCCGCTTTAAGGGTTAAGGTTTTACCGGCATTGAAGACAACATGTTGACCCGCTTTTACATGAATAGTTTTGCCTGCATTCAGTAAATGACTTTTGGCCACTTTGGTTTGCACAGAACCTTGAACCGTTTCATTCACACTGCCCTGTACGGTAGTAAAGCTGCCTTTGTTGACCGTGGTGTGCTGTTCACCCTGTACCTGCTGGTAGTGGTTGTTTTTTGTGGTGTGGTGATGGTCATTATTCACCACAATGTGCTGATCATTGTCGATCTGTTGTGCAAAGTCTTTGCCTGCATGAATATAGATTTGTTCCTGCCCCTGCTTATCATCAAAGCGCAGTTCATTGTCGGTGTTACCGCCGGGGCTGGAAAGGGTTTTAATGCCGCTACGGGTTTTATTGTCCAGCAAAGAATAAGCTGGTTTATTCGTCCCGTTATGCAGGCTGCCGGTAATTACAGGCTGATCAATATCGTGGTTTAAAAAATTCACCAATACTTCGTGCCCAACACGGGGTAGGCTGAATGTGCCATAACCGGCCCCTGCCCACTGTTGCACCACACGGAGCCAGGCACTGCTTTTGTCATCGCCCTGCGCTTTGCGGTCCCAGTGAAACTGCACTTTTACCCGCCCGTAATTATCGGTAAAAATTTCCTGCCCTTCAGGGCCAGTAACGATAGCGGTTTGCGGGCCGGTCTGCTGTGGTTTTTTAATGATCGAGGGTCGCCAGCTCAGATGCTGATGCACCGCTTCAAACGTGGCCTGATAACTGCCTGACTCTCTTTGGCTGGCATAAGCCTCTTTGACCTGTGGCTGCATGCCTTTATGAGTCACTTTTGTCAGTAGCCACAGTGTATTGTTACTTGCATCAGGATGGTCTTTGAGTAACAGATAGTAACCGGGCAAACATTCGATGCTGTCGGTTTTACCTTTAACGACAATTTGATCTCTTTCGGCCAGTTCCTGCTGACGACGGGAGGCATTCGGTTTGGTCAGATCATCCTGTACCGGCTGCAACCCCTGATCCTGCTGCAGCATGGTCGTATTTTTCTGATCAGAGTGGGTGACCTCAAAGCTTTCTTCTTTAGTGTGAGGGCGGGTAAAGTCATAGGTGCGCCCGCTCGTCACCCCCGGAGTTACTTTGTGGGTCACAGTCCACTGGGTAACCACAGAACCGTCGGGCACCTGACCGGTATGCGGGTGATACATAAGCGGAGTCAGATCCTGCGACTGCATCATGTTATCCTGCAGTACTAGGGTATGGTCCGTCACCGTATGTTCAAAGTAAAAGAAAATGCCCGCTTCAGATAAAATACGCTGGATAAATTCAAGATCAGACTCGCCGTACTGCACACAATAATCCCGTGTTGTATAGCTACCCTGTAGTTGTTGTTTAACAGCAGTGATGCCTGCTTCTTTCAGTAGCTGCCCAACAATGGCAGGTACATTCTGCTGCTGAAAGATTTGATACCGACGACGATGTTTCAGTAAGGCCAACTGCGGCACCACTGTGATGGTGTACTCATAGCCTGAATCGGCTTGATAACCCGTTTGTGTTAAGGTATCCACCACACCGTTGATATAGCGGGGGTGCTGATCAGCGGGCAGCGCGGTATTGCTGTCACTGTACTGCGATAATAAGGTCAGACAAACAGGCTGCTGTAATAAAGACGCGTCAAGCGGCTGCGGTGCAATAATATTTATTATTATTTCGTAAACTTCATCTAACGCTTCTGTGCCGGAAAATCCCAACACTGACAAGTGTTGCATTCCGGCAAGGTTGATCAAAAATCGGGCTTTATTAGCAGCGGGCATCGTCGTTATTCTTCCCTTTGAAATGCAGTATTGAGCAGTTGCACCTGTTCCTCGTACACCGTTGCGTAGGTGCCGGACATCAGGGCGTGAAACCAGTCATCATTTTCTTCCAGGCTCTGGTGATAGCGGGTATAAGCCTGCCAGCAGGAGGCATCTTGTGAACGCCATTTGCGTTTATACGCGCCCTGTGAAAACTGGTAGACCAGCTGTTTTGGTGAGACATTGGTAACGGTTTGTTTTAAGGCCGCACGGGTTGCTGCCAGAGACGCTACCTGGTGTGACTGCAGATCATGAAAAGCGGACTTAATGGCCAGAACTGATTTCATATAGCCGGACTGACCGTCGGTCATGATTTGTAGCGTCTGGGTGTAATCTGTGCAGAATTTTAGTGGGTTATTTCCCTGTCCCTGTAAGGTGGTTACACCTAAGCGCAGTTCATTTTTTAACTCTGTGCGTGTACGCAGTGACTGCTGAAGCCCCTGGATTGAGGCTTTGAGCATTTCACCAAAACTACGGAGGGCTATTATTTTTTCTTCTTCCTCTAGGGAGGAGAGGTCGGTGCCCAGCGCCTGCTCAAAAGCCTGTAAGGCTTTGTCGGCGACAGAAGACTTAATGATTGTACTTTCAGTATGAGGTGTCGCTTTTTGTTCTGGTGGCTCTTTTAATACCGGTACAGGAATATGTTCACGTAACTGATAGTCGCTTCCGGGAGCTGCCGCCGTTGCCGGGGTTGCGCGTGTGGCTGAGGGCATGGGCTGCCCTTTAGGAAAACGACTGTGGTCATCTGTAAAGGTACCATTACTGCTGTCGTCAGTTAAGAAAAAGCGGCCGTTATCAAAGGACACATGCAGGTGATAGCGGGATAATTCATTCTTTTCGTCAGGCAGTACCCAGTGTGCATCGGGTGCACGGCCTATGGTTCCCCCTTCTGCGCCAAAAATGCGGGAGGTTTTAAATCCTGATGTGTAGTCGCCTGATTGTTTAACGCTGAGAACAAGTTCCATGTATCGTTATCCTGAGTTATTGGCCACTGGCAGACGTTGCCGCGGGTACTGAACCACCGATATAGTGGTAGCTTTGTATGTCAGTACATCCTGAAAGGGTCGACACAGCAAGAACGGTAATGAAAAAACAAGTGATTGTGCGCATTAATATGACTATTACTCAGTGTTATGGGTCAATAACAGGGTAAAACTTATTTACCTGTAAGTATTTTTATACGTTTAAGGTGGATACTTTACCGTGTCTGCTTACTCTTTCTATCCGGGGTTTTAAATCTTTGCCACTTTCTGCTTTTCAGTTTCGCTTGATTTTCCAGCCATTTGCAAAAGGCAGTAATCATTCTTCGGGGCGGTTTTACGAAAAAGAAATACATAATAAGTATTAAAAACGAAAAACACAGCGCTCTATTATTCCCTTAAAAATCTGACATTAGAGTCACCCGTTACACAGCACTACAAAGAAGCAAAAATTGTTTTGAAGCAATTTCTGCCTCTCTGACTGCTATGTTGTACTCAGAATAAAGCCGTGGTTTTATTCTGAGTACATTTGTGCTGTGCGCTTAAGCAGCAGCAACCGGCTTGCGCCAGTCGTCAGCACCGGAAGTACCCGCCACTTCATGTGTCCAGTCAATCGCACGGTAAGTCATCTCAACTTCTTCAAGATGGGTAAAGTGTGCATTTTCAGGATTTTGGCAGTTAGGCATTTTTGCTTCAATCTTAGTGATAATGGCATCTGTCAACTTGTGTGTGAAGTAGTGCTCCTGAGCGCCGTTAGCATTAGTGCGGTACCAGTTAATGGTCACTGTTGGCAGCTTCTCACCAGATGTCAGGGCGTTATAAAGCAGGGGTGAAGACTTATCAAAGATCTTAGTGATTTTCACGGCACCGTGCTTACGCTGACCAGAAGGCTGACCTGCCTGCGGGTCTTTCGGCAGTTCAACGGTGTGCTCAAAACCCTGTACCAGAATTTCGTCTTCATGACCTTCCTGATAGATATTACCGACAGATTCAGCGGTAAAGTTACCTTTGGTGATAGGACCTTGCTTAGCACCACTAATACTCATATATGCTGGAGTTGGCATACGTCATCCTTATTGTTTATCTAGGGTTAATTTTCGAACCTTATTTTGCATATTAAATCAATAAAGTCAATATGTTATAAATGTATATGTCATTTTTTGATAATTGCTCACAATAGTTGAAGCAATGTTTTCAATGTAAAATTATGTTACTATGTCGTGCAATTTAGTTGATTTCTAAAAACACAGCGTCTTTCTGTTAAGACACTTTATATGCAACCTGAAGGTAAGATGATAACGCTCAATGCGCTGTGTGAATTTCTTTCTGGTCAGGTGTAAGTTAGCAGGTAGCGATTTACTATAAAGCGGCCATTTATCAGAAAATCATAGCCTGATTTTGATCCATTACCCATTTTTTTAGTAATTTTGTGTGAAAATAAAAAGATACAACCTGTTTTTTTTGGTAATTAAGCAAATGGTGCATTGATGAAATTATTTATATGTATCTTTTTGTTAAATAAAATTCAAAAAATAAAACAGCAGACGTATTTAAATTGTTACTTTATGTAGTTAAATTTAATTTTTCTCTTGTTATTCTTTTTTTCATGGATACAATTTACCCTGATTTTGTATTTTATTTAATCTTTGTTGATAGTATTACTAGGAATTAATGTATTAGAAGAAAGCGGATGTTTGATCAGGAAACATTACTAACAGTTGCAGTAACGCCTATTAAAGACGATTCACCATGCGGAGAAGATCTTCGTTATGATGATGTATTTGAAACCATCAGTAGTGAGATTAAAAAGCAACAAAGTATTTATAATACAGAAGCTATTGACTGGGCGCTTGTTCTGAAAAAAAGTGTTAGCTTGCTACAAGAGCGTTCAAAAGATTTACGTATTGCCTGTTGGGTGATTCGTGCGTTGATTTATGAAGAGAATGTCGCTGGCTTATGTAAAGGCATTGTCATGCTCACGGCATTGCAGGATAGTTTCTGGGGTGATGTGTATCCTCAAAAAACAGTTTCACGTGCGAAAACACTTCAGGCTCTTGTGCCGGTTATCAGCGATGTGCTAGAAACGTATCCGGCAGATCAGGGTAATCTTAGTGATTATCGAATGTTGGCTAATGAGCTGAAGCGTCTTGATGGTTTTTATGTCGAGAAGCTACCGGATAATGCACCGCTTTTGTTACCGCTTTATCGTGAGCTGCAAACACAGATCGACCGGTTAAGTGCGACGATGGAAACACCAGCGTCGCCGTCTGTAAAAAAGAAAAGTATGATGGCGCATGTACGGGAAGCGACCCAAAATTTGGTTAAACCGGCATCTGTAAACACCGTAACCTGTGATCAGGATGTCACGAGTGTTTTAGCATCACTAAAGAAATCAACGTATTCACTGACTCGGCACTGGTTACAGAAAGATCTTGCTGATGTCAGAGTATATGCGTTTAATCGCATGCTGACTTGGGCGGATATTACGCCTCCGGCTGGGGGGCATCCGGCGCCAAAGCATAGTAATGATCTTACTAAGGAAGAAAGAGCAAAGGATCCTGTACGTACACTGATGCCGTTTACCCTGAAAGATAAGGTAAAAACGTACCAGGCTTATTTAAATAAGGGTGAATTTTCCCGCCTGATCAGTGAGCTGGAACCACAATTAACTAAACATGCTTTTTGGCTGGAGGGGCATTATCTGATATGGCAAAGCCTTCAGGCGCTGAGTATGAAGAAAGCTGCCAAAGCCGTTTGTGTAGAAATGGACAAGCTGTTGGATAAGCACCCTGTATTGCCTGAACGACTGTTTGTGGATGGCACACCGTTTGCTTCAGAAGAAACGCGGCAATGGATTGAGAATGAAGTGCTTGAATCTTCTGTTGAAGTGACGCTTGACTATGACGCTGATACAACGGCCGTTGCTGAATGGGATGTTGTCTTCAGTCAGGTAATGGCCAGCCTTCAAACCACTGAGTTTACCCAGGCCGTTAAGCCGTTAACAGATGGGATTCAGCAGGCAGAAGGTGAACGCGAACGGTTTATGTGGCAGCTGACGCTGGCCCGCCTCTGTGTACGGATGAAGAAGCTTGATATTGCTGCAAATCTGCTGGAAATGCTGGACCATACGCTGCAGGAAAAACAGCTGGATCAGTGGGAGCCTGCACTGACACTGCAGGTGCTTAAATTACGCTATCACTGCTTGCAAAAATTACCTGAAAAACAGGTGAATTCTAAGGATAAGCAACAGGTTTATAAACGGCTTTGTTGTGCTGATTTATCGGCAGTGCTTTAGCCGTGAGTATCGTAGGTTATTGTTATCTAAAGACTGTTTTACTGCCGGTCAGATACTAGTTTACAGCAGTATATGATAAACATACGTTAAGACTAAAAGGAAAAAAAATGAGTAGTAATGGTTCTGTCGCGCCTAAAGAGCGTATTAATGTCACATTCAAGCCTGCAGCAAGTGTGCAGGAAGAAAAAGAACTTCCGTTGAAAACCATGGTGATTGGTGACTTCACGCAACGTGAAGATACACGCGCGCTGGAAGATCGTAAACCGATTGCTGTTGATAAAACAAACTTCGATGACGTTCTGGCCAATCAGGAACTTTCTCTGGATATCTCTGTGCCTAACCACCTGACAAACGGTGAAGAGGATGCGCCGGAAGAGCTGGCGGTTAATCTTAAGTTTAAAGAGCTGAAAGATTTCAATCCTGAAAACATTATTAAGAATGTGTCTGAACTGCGTGAACTGATGAAGCTGCGTGATGCGCTAGTATCGTTGAAAGGACCTCTGGGTAATGCCCCTGCCTTTCGTAAGGCGATTGAAGAAGTACTGACGGATGAAGCTGCGCGTACAAGCATTTTGGATGAGCTGAATCTGAAAGAAGAAACAACGATTGTCAGTAAAGACTGATTATAGAAAGCACATTACCAGACACAGAATTAACGGAGTACAACAATGGCTGAAGCAGACGTACTGGAATCTCCAGCAGCGAATTCGCAGGTGGGTATCCTTGATCAGATTATTGAAAAGACACAGATAAGCGCTCAGGATGAAGCGTATGGTATTGCTAGGGAAGGTGTTAGCGTTTTTATTCGGGAACTCCTGAAACCTCAGAATGAGAACGAACCGGTAAAAAAAGCGCTGGTTGATCGAATGATTGCCGACATTGATGCGCGTTTGAGTCAGCAGATGGATGCAATTTTGCATCATCAGAAAGTGCAGGAAATGGAATCGGCCTGGCGTGGACTGAAACTGTTGGTTGATCAGACAAATTTTCGTGAAAATAATAAAATTGAAATTTTAAATGTCTCTAAAGATGATCTGCGTGATGATCTGGAAGATGCGCCTGAAATTGTGCAGTCTGGTCTGTACAAGCATCTTTATACGGCAGAATATGGCCAGTTTGGTGGTGAGCCTGTGGGCGCACTGATTGCCAACTACTATGTTAACCCAACAACGCCAGACATTAAACTGATGCAGAATGTGGCGGCTGTCTCTGCGATGGCACATGCACCGTTTATTGCTTCTGCCGGCCCTAAGTTTTTTGGCCTGGAAAGCTTTGAAGGCTTACCTAACCTGAAAGACCTGAAAGATCACTTCAGTGGTCCTCAGTTTACCAAATGGCAGGAATTCCGTGAGACAGAAGACGCACGTTATGTGGGTTTAACCCTGCCTCGCTTCCTGCTGCGTCAGCCTTATGATCCGGAAGATAATCCGGTAAAAACCTTCAGCTATAAAGAAGAAGTGTCTGGCAGTCACGAGCATTATCTGTGGGGTAATACGGCCTTTGCCTTTGCGACACGTCTGACAGACAGTTTTGCGAACTATCGCTGGTGTCCGAATATTATCGGGCCTCAGAGCGGTGGTGCGGTGAAAGATCTTCCCTTGCATCAGTTTGAAAGCATGGGTGAGATTGAAACGAAGATTCCAACAGAAGTGCTGGTATCTGACCGCCGTGAGTTTGAACTGGCAGAAGAAGGGTTTATTCCGCTGACCATGCGCAAAGGGTCAGACAATGCGGCGTTTTTCTCTGCGAACTCTGCACAAAAAGTAAAGTTTTTTGGTAACAGCGAAGAAGGTAAAGCCTCAGAGCTAAATTATAAGCTGGGTACACAGCTGCCTTATCTGTTTGTTATCTGTCGTCTTGCGCATTATGTTAAAGTGTTACAGCGTGAACAGATTGGCACCTGGAAAGAACGAACTGACCTTGAAAATCAGCTAAACACCTGGATTCGTCAGTATATTGCTGACCAGGAAAACCCGCCGGCAGAAGTACGTAGCCGTCGTCCTCTGCGTGCAGCCAGCATTGAGGTGCAGGATGTTGCGGGTAACCCTGGCTGGTACCGTGTGAAGCTTTCCGTCAAACCTCACTTTAAGTACATGGGGGCTGACTTTACGTTAAGTCTGGTGGGTAAGCTGGATCAGGAATAATTCAGAGTAACCCATGATGTATAAAGGCAGTCTTTTTGAAAGGCTGACAGGCGCTGCTGCAGATTATTCGCAACAGCCTGCCGGTGAGGCGCTCAAAGCTTCACTGGCAGCGCACCTGAACCGCTTTCTTAATACCCACATTAATGCCACCGGCGCGATGGCTGATTATGGTATGCCTGATCTTAATGATCTTCGCTTTAGTACGTATGATGCGATAGATCGGGTAAAAAAACATTTAGAAGCTGCGGTTCCAAAGTATGACCCCCGTTTAAGTAATGTTTCTGTAGTACAGGTAAAAAGTAAAGACCTGTTTACCGTTAATCTGGTTATTGAAGGCGATGTTCATGTGGGAGGTGAAGTACAGCGCATGCAGTTTAATACACAAATGGGTGATGGCACTAACATTGTAGTCAGTTGAACTTTAAATAGCAGCATAAAAAAGGATATTGGTATGTCATTACCTTCGTATTTAAGCATTACCGGTGAACGACAGGGTTTGATGAGTCAAGGGGCATCGACAAAAGAGTCTGTAGGTAATTACTGGCAGGAAGGGTTTGAGGATCAGATTCTTGTGACTTCTTTTGATCACCAAATGGATGTCCCGCTGGAACACCCGATGACCTCATCATCAGGGCAACGCTGTCACCAGCCTTTTATTCTCACAAAGCGACTCGATAAAAGTTCACCTCTGCTTGCAACAGCACTTAACACCGGTGAAGCCATTACCGACTGCTGTCTGACCATTTTTCGTTACGGTGAAAACGCCGGGCTAGAAAAACTGTATACGGTTAAACTTCAGAATGCCCGTATTGTAAAAGTGCATTATCAGATGCCGCATATCGATCTGGCAAAATCGGTCTACCCGATTGAAACCATTGGTTTTTCATACCAGCGGATTGACTGGCAGCACGAAGGGGCAAGCACCACCGGCATGGACAGCTGGAATGATCAGCTGTGAGCGATATACACACTAGCACACTGGAAGCGCTAGACCACAAGCTTGAAAATCTTGGCCTTACGGGGATTCAAAATCACAGCCTTCTGAATGATCCTGTGGCGCGCATTCAGGCAAATAATGAGCTGGCGCTGTTTATTGCGGGCACTCGTTATAAAGTCCTGAACCGGGAGCTGTCTGAAGACGAGGCACATACTGCCATTGACGCACGCATGCAGGCGTTTTCCAACGCTGAACAGCAACGAAGGGTTCACTGCCCAAACACGCAGATGCAGGGGCGCAAGGCGGAAGATATCTGGGGAACAGCGTCCCCCGAAGACCATCATCCGGTTAAAATCCGTATTACCTATCCCGCAAGCAGTAAGGGCCGTTCTACTGAGGCTATGGAGCAGGCCAAGACACCACCCGCACCGAAGGATCCTGCCAAAGGCGGGATTAAAGTTAAGCTGATTGATGAACATGGAAAACCCATTGCAGGGGTGCCTTATATTCTGGAAGACGGGCACCCTAAAGGCACCACTAATGCTGATGGCGAGCTGTTACATACAGATGTGAACGAAAGTCAGTTTGTGTATTTTAACGATGATACCTCGCAGTTGAGACAAGCCGAAAAGCATTTTGAGCAGCGTTTGTCTGAAGTGCTTAGCCAGTTACTGGCAAAAGCGACAGCCAACGCTCAGCAGGAGCAGGCGGCTTTTGATAAAAAGGCCGGGACTCATGAAATCATCCGCCTGGCAGATTACGCCTATTATGTGGGCAAAGGTGCGATGGAAGGGGTAGCCTCTGCCACCAAAAGCTTGCTTGAAGCCATAAAAAAACTGAACAATATTGCCGGCGGCCTGATGATGGACCCGGCAGAAGAGCTTCAGACGCTGGCTAATGAGGCGCTGGAAACCGGCCATGCGCTGGTCAATGCTTACCTTAAAGTACGATTGTTGTTGCAGGATAAAGAATGTCGTCGTCGTTTTGAAATCTTCACCAAAAAGTACTTTGCACTGTGTAAGCACTATCCGGCATACGCTACAGAAAGCGGGGCAGAGTTTTTGGGCAGCGGTGCCATCATGGTGCTGGTCACAGCTGTTACCGGCGGTGCTGCCGTGTCTTTGTTTAAAGGCGCAGCACAGGAACTGACATGGTTAAATAATGTCGTTAACCGGCTGGTTGAGATCAAGCTTAAACTGGCCAAAGCACCCCGTACACTGGCACGTTATCAAAACAATATCTCAGAAAAAAAAGCCGAAGTCGTCACGCTTAAATCGCTGAAGGTTGAGAAGGAAGAAAAGGTCTCGCGCTTTGAGCCACTGGAAGGCATCAGCAGCTTAACCGAAGCCACAGCTGCGCTTAATCGTATGCGCTGTGTATTATCCAATACACAGCATTATGTGACGAAATATACCGATGCTGAATTGCTTGAACGGGCGGAGCAAAGTGAGATTAAAAAGCCCCGCTTTATGATCAGCTTTATGGCAAAGGGTGAAAGAGACAGTCTGCATTTTTATCCAGAAATGTCTGAAACCGGTGTGGGCAGAATCTGGATGACCGATTTAGACAGCATCATTGAGTGCGACAGTGATCCCCGGCTGATTACCGCACTGCTGGGTGCGCCCTATGATCCTGAAGCTGAATATGAACTTCATATCATCGACACCCATGCGCTGGATGAAGGTGAGCTTGGCCGGTTGTTTTCCCCCACATGGGAAAAGGTCGGGCAGGAGGGCAGTGAAATCCTGAGCAACGTGGTGGACACGGAGGTATTCAAATCGGTGATGCAGGAAAGCTATAAAGACACCTACTTTGAGCTGATGCAACAGTTCTGGCGTTGGTCGGATGAACAAAAGAAGCGCTGGCAGGTGCCGTTAAGAACTGCTCTCAGGGAAAACAACACCATAAAGCTACAAGAAGCACTTAGAGACTTGGGTATCGATAAGAAAGACATCCTTAAAAAAGACTACATCAGCAAACTGCAAAACCCGGCTACTCAGGACAGAACGTTATCTGATCTGGCAAACAGTTATAGCGGGTTTCATCAGTTTAATAAAGAAGCTACAAAAAACTTTTTCAATGAAGCTCTGGGTAAAAATACGCTAGCTGCTAAATCTGCAAAAACCCGTCATCTTGCAGCCACAGAGACAGGCTGTAACACCTGGTTTGCGGGTAATGGTGTGACGGAGCGTGATAACCGCTTTTTATCAAAAGCTGCCAGTGATCTCGTGCCTGATAAAAAATACGGTGCGGTGGAAGTGCTGAGCATTTTCCGTGCCACCAAACCTGAACTGTTAGACCAGGAAGCACCCAAACTGGATGCCTTGCGCGAAAAAAATGCGTTAGTCACCCTTCCCCTCACCCCCATTGAAGGACTGAAGTAAATGAAAACATTTCCCTTACTAGGAGAAAACCTTAGAGAAGAGCTTCTTGAGGCAGAAAAAATTCCTGGTGATCTGGATTGGCTTGGTACTTTTGATTTTATCTGGAATGTCTTTAAAACCAAAGCTAACGACTATGTGATTATTCACCGTTATAGTTCGTTTCCTGGTCCTTCTCAGGTAGAAATACCGCTGGCAGCGGCCCCCTGGGTAGCGGCACAGATTAAAGCACTGTTGCTGCCGCCAGAACAGGGCGGTAAGCCATTGGATGTGCTGACCGGTGCACAGACGTTTAATGGCGAAGAAGTGGTGGTATTTCGTTGTACGGTTTTTGGTAAGCGGGCAGGGTTTACACTATATAATAAAAGCCGTGAGCATAAGAGGGGGGGAGATCCGCAGTTTATAGACTTAACCGACAGTATGATTCTGGAAAACGACCATGCTTTTTTAACTGCACTGGAATCGCTGGAGAAGTATGTTTAACAGAGAAAAACTGACCCTCATCTTTCCCCCTCACGTGGGAGAAGGTCGGGCAGGAGGGCAGTGAAATCCTGAGCAACGTGGTGGACCCAAAGGTATTCAAATCGGTGATGCAGGAAAGCTATAAAGACACCTACTTTGAGCTGATGCAACAGTTCTGGCGTTGGTCGGATGAACAAAAGAAGCGCTGGCAGGTGCCGTTAAAGGAGATTCTGGCAACGAATAATCATCAAGAAATTGAAGATGAACTTGTCGACCTAGGTATAGATAAGAAAGACATCCTTAAAAAAGACTACATCAGCAAACTGCAAAACCCGGCTACCCAGGACAGAACGTTATCTGACCTGGCAAACAGTTATAGCGGGTTTCATCAGTTTAACGGGGAAGCAACAGAAAACTTTTTCAATGAAGCTCTGGGTAAAAATACGCTAGCTGCTAAATCTGCAAAAACCCGTCATCTTGCAGCCACAGAGACAGGCTGTAACTCCTGGTTTGCGGGTAATGGTGTGACGGAGCGTGATAACCGCTTTTTATCAAAAGCTGCCAGTGATCTCGTGCCTGATAAAAAATACGGTGCGGTGGAAGTGCTGAGCATTTTCCGTGCCACCAAACCTGAACTGTTAGACCAGGAAGCACCCAAACTGGATGCCTTGCGCGAAAAAAATGCGTTAGTCACCCTTCCCCTCACCCCCATTGAAGGACTGAAGTAAATGAAAACATTTCCCTTACTAGGAGAAAACCTTAGAGAAGAGCTTCTTGAGGCAGAAAAAATTCCTGGTGATCTGGATTGGCTTGGTACTTTTGATTTTATCTGGAATGTCTTTAAAACCAAAGCTAACGACTATGTGATTATTCACCGTTATAGTTCGTTTCCTGGTCCTTCTCAGGTAGAAATACCGCTGGCAGCGGCCCCCTGGGTAGCGGCACAGATTAAAGCACTGTTGCTGCCGCCAGAACAGGGCGGTAAGCCATTGGATGTGCTGACCGGTGCACAGACGTTTAATGGCGAAGAAGTGGTGGTATTTCGTTGTACGGTTTTTGGTAAGCGGGCTGGCATCAGGTTATATAACAAAGATAGAATTTTTTATGATAAAAAAACTCCCCCCCAATACATCGAATTTCCTGACAGCATGATTCTGGAAAATGAGCATGCCTTTTTAACTGCACTGGAATCGCTGGAGAAGTATATTTAACAGAGAAAAACTGACCCTCATCTTTCCCCCCACATGGGAGAAGGTCGGGCAGGAGGGCAGTGAAATCCTGAGCAACGTGGTGGACACGGAGGTATTCAAATCGGTGATGCAGGAAAGCTATAAAGACACTTATTTTGAGCTGATGCAACAGTTCTGGCGTTGGTCGGATGAACAGAAACGGCAGTGGCAGGTGCCGTTAAGAACTGCTCTCAGGGAAAACAACACCATAAAGCTACAAAAAGCACTTAGAGACTTGGGTATCGATAAGAAAGACATCCTTAAAAAAGATTACATCAGCAAACTGCAAAACCCGGCCACTCAGGACAGAACGTTATCTGATCTGGCAAACAGTTATAGTGGGTTTCATCAATATAACCCAAAAGCTATAGATGATTTTTTGGATACAAAGTTAGGTGAAGGTACGTTGAGTGCTAAATCTGCAAAAACCCGTCATATTGCAGCCACAGAGACAGGCTGTAACCCCTGGTTTGCGGGTAATGGTGTGACGGAGCGTGATAACCGCTTTTTATCAAAAGCTGCCAGTGATCTCGTGGCTGATAAAAAATACGGTGCGGTGGAAGTGCTGAGCATTTTCCGTGCCACCAAACCTGAACTCTTAGACCAGGAAGCACCCAAACTGGATGCCTTGCGCGAAAAAAATGCGTTAGTCACCCTTCCCCTCACCCCCATTGAAGGACTGAAGTAAATGAAAATATTTCCCCTGTTGGGTAATGATCTTGAAGACGAACTGATTTTACCCAATAAAATTCCTGCTGATCTGGACTGGCTGGGCGAGTTTTACAATATCTGGAATGTCTTTAAAATCAAAACTAACGACTATGTGATTATTCACCGTTATAGCTCTTTTCCTGGCCCTTCTCAGGTAGAAATACCGCTGGCAGCGGCCACCTGGGTAGCGGCACAGATTAAAGCACTGTTGCTGCCGCCAGAACAGGGCGGTAAGCCATTGGATGTGCTGACCGGTGCACAAACATTTAATGGCGAAGAAGTGGTGGTGTTTCGTTGTACGGTCTTTGGTAAGAAGGCAGGATTCAGGCTTTATAACAAAAGCCGTTTGGACAATATGGACGACTGCCCCCCTCAAACTATCGACTTAACCGACAGCATGATTCTGGAAAATGAGCATGCCTTTTTAACTGCACTGGAATCGCTGGAGAAGTATGTTTAACAGAGAAAAACAGACCCTAATCTTTCCCCCCACGTGGGAGAAAGTCGAGGCAGGAAGGCAGTGATGCTTTGAACAATGAGGTGGACCCAAAGGTATTCAAATCGGTGATGCAGGAAAGCTATAAAGACACTTATTTTGAGCTGATGCAACAGTATTGGCGTTGGTCGGATGAACAAAAGAAGTGCTGGCAGGTGCCGTTAAAGGAGATTCTGGCAACGAATAATCGCAAGAAAATAGAAAATCAACTTATCGACCTGGGTATAGACAGGAAAGACATGCTTAAAGAAGACTACATCAGCAAACTGCAAAACCCGGCTAGCCAAGAAAAGACGTTGTCTGACCTGGCAAACAGTTATAGCGGGTTTCATCAGTTTAACGATAAGGCAACACGGCGATTTTTAAATGAAACATTAGGAGAGCAAACCCAAGGTTCTGAATCTGCAAAAACCCGTCATATTGCAGCCACAGAGACAGGCTGTAACTCCTGGTTTGCGGGCAATGGTGTGACGGAGCGTGATAACCGCTTTTTATCAAAAGCTGCCAGTGATCTCGTGCCTGATAAAAAATACGGTGCGGTGGAAGTGCTGAGTATTTTCCGTGCCACCAAACCCGAACTGTTAGACCAGGAAGCGCCAAAACTTGAGGCATTGCGAAAAAAGAATGCACTGGCCACTATTTCGCTGACACCCATTGAAGGACTGAAGTAAATGAAAACATTTCCCTTACTAGGTAACCATTTGCGTAAAGAGTTAATTGCCCTCAATAAAATTCCTGCTGATCTGGACTGGCTGGGCGAGTTTTACAATATCTGGAATGTCTTTAAAATCAAAACTAACGACTATGTGATTATTCACCGTTATAGCTCTTTTCCTGGCCCTTCTCAGGTAGAAATACCGCTGGCAGCGGCCACCTGGGTAGCGGCACAGATTAAAGCACTGTTGCTGCCGCCAGACCAGGGCGGTAAGCCGCTGGATGTGCTGACCGGTGCACAGACGTTTAATGGCGAAGAAGTGGTGGTGTTTCGTTGTACGGTCTTTGGTAAGCGGGCTGGCATCAGGTTATATAACAAAAATAGAATTTTTTATGATAAAAAAACTCCCCCCCAATACATCGAATTTCCTGACAGCATGATTCTGGAAAATAATCATGCGTTCTTAACCACACTGGAATCGCTAGAGAAGTATATTTAACAGAGAAAAACTGACCCTCATCTTTCCTCCCACGTGGGAGAAGGTCGGGCAGGAGGGCAGTGATGCTCTGAACAACGTGTTGGACCCAAAGGTATTCAAATCAGTGATGCAGGAAAGCTATAAAGACACTTATTTTGAGCTGATGCAACAGTTCTGGCGTTGGTCGAATGAACAAAAGAAGCGCTGGCAGGTGTCGTTAAGCATTGCTCTCAGGGAAAACGACACCACAAAGCTACAAGAAGCACTTAGAGACTTGGGTATCGATAAGAAAGACATACTTAAAGAAGACTACATCAGCAAACTGCAAAACCCAGCCACTCAGGACAGAACGTTATCTGATCTGGCAAACAGTTATAGCGGGTTTCATCAGTTTAATAAAGAAGCTACAAAAAACTTTTTCAATGAAGCTCTGGGTAAAAATACGCTAGCTGCTAAATCTGCAAAAATCCGTCATATTGCAGCTACCGAGACAGGCTGTAACCCCTGGTTTACGGGCAATGGTGTGACGGAGCGTGATAACCGCTTTTTATCAAAAGCTGCCAGTGATCTCGTGCCTGATAAAAAATACGGTGCGGTGGAAGTGCTGAGCATTTTCCGTGCCACCAAACCTGAACTGTTAGACCAGGAAGCACCCAAACTGGATGCCTTGCGCGAAAAAAATGCGTTAGTCACCCTTCCCCTCACCCCCATTGAAGGACTGAAGTAAATGAAAATATTTCCCCTGTTGGGTAATGATCTTGAAGACGAACTGATTTTACCCAATAACATTCCGGCCGATCTGGATTGGCTAGGCGAGTTTTACAATATCTGGAATGTCTTTAAAACCAAAACTAACGACTATGTAATTATTCACCGTTATAGTTCGTTTCCTGGTCCTTCTCAGGTAGAAATACCGCTGGCAGCGGCCCCCTGGATAGCCGCACAGATTAAAGCACTGTTGCTGCCGCCAGAACAGGGCGGTAAGCCGCTAGATGTGCTGACCGGTGCACAGACGTTTAATGGCGAAGAAGTGGTGGTGTTTCGTTGTACGGTCTTTGGTAAGCAGGCAGGATTTAGATTATATAACAAAACTCGCTTGCATAAACGACACGAAATCCCCCCCCAGTTCATTGAATTAACCGACAGCATGATTCTGGAAAATAATCATGCGTTCTTAACCACACTGGAATCGCTGGAGAAGTATGTTTAACAGAGAAAAATAGACCCTAATCTTTCCCCCCCACGTGGGAGAAAGTCAAGGCAGGAAGGCAGTGATGCTCTGAGCAACGTGGTGGACACGGAGGTATTCAAATCGGTGATGCAGGAAAGCTATAAAGATACCTATTTTGAGCTGATGCAACAGTTCTGGCGTTGGTCGGATGAACAAAAGAAGCGCTGGCAGGTGCCGTTAAAGGAGATTCTGGCAACGAATAATCGCAAGAAAACAGAAAGTCAGCTTATTCGTTTGGGTATCGATAAGAAAGATATCCTTAAAAAAGACTACATCAGAAAACTGCAAAACCCAGCTAGCCAGGAAAAGACGTTGTCTGACCTGGCAAACAGTTATAGCGGGTTTCATCAGTTTAACGATAAGGCAACACGGCGATTTTTTAATGAAACATTAGGAGAGCAAACCCCAGGTTCTGAATCTGCAAAAACCCATCATATTGCAGCTACCGAGACAGGCTGTAACCCCTGGTTTACGGGCAATGGTGTGACGGAGCGTGATAACCGCTTTTTATCAAAAGCTGCCAGTGATCTCGTGCCTGATAAAAAATACGGTGCGGTAGAAGTGCTGAGCATTTTCCGTGCCACCAAACCCGAACTGTTAGACCAGGAAGCATCCAAACTGGATGCCTTGCGCGAAAAAAATGCGTTAGTCACCCTTCCCCTCACCCCCATTGAAGGACTGAAGTAAATGAAAATATTTCCCCTGCTGGGTAATGACCTTGAAGACGAACTGATTTTACCCAATAACATTCCGGCCGATCTGGATTGGCTAGGCGAGTTTTACAATATCTGGAATGTCTTTAAAACCAAAACCAACGAATATGTTATTCTTCACCTCAATGGGTTACCTAGCCCTTCTCAGGTAGAAATACCGCTGGCAGCGGCTCCCTGGGTAGCGGCACAGATTAAAGCACTGTTGCTGCCACCAGACCAGGGCGGTAAGCCATTGGATGTGCTGACCGGTGCACAGACGTTTAATGGCGAAGAAGTGGTGGTGTTTCGTTGTACGGTCTTTGGTAAGAAGGCAGGATTTAGATTATATAACAAAACTCGCTTGCATAAACGACACGAAATCCCCCCTCAGTTCATTGAATTAACCGACAGCATGATTCTGGAAAATAATCATGCGTTCTTAACCACACTGGAATCGCTGGAGAAGTATATTTAACAGAGAAAAACTGACCCTCATCTTTCCCCCTCACGTGGGAGAAGGTCGGGCAGGAGGGCAGTGAAATCCTGAGCAACGTGGTGGACCCAAAGGTATTCAAATCGGTGATGCAGGAAAGCTATAAAGACACCTACTTTGAACTGATGCAACAGTTCTGGCGTTGGTCGGATGAACAGAAACGGCAGTGGCAGGTGCCGTTAAGAACTGCTCTCAGGGAAAACAACACCACAAAGCTACCAAAAGCACTTAGACGCTTGAGTATAGATAAGAAAGACATCCTTAAAAAAGACTACATCAGCAAACTGCAAAACCCGGCTACTCAGGACAGAACGTTATCTGATCTGGCAAACAGTTATAGCGGGTTTCATCAATATAACCCAAAAGCTATAGATGATTTTTTGGATACAAAGTTAGGTGACGGTACGTTGAGTGCTAAATATGCAAAAACCCGTCATATTGCAGCTACCGAGACAGGCTGTAACCCCTGGTTTACGGGCAATGGTGTGACGGAACGTGACAACCGCTTTTTATCGAAGGTGGCCAGCGATCTGGTGCCCAATAAAAAGTACGGTGCCATTGAAGTGCTGAGCATTTTCCGTGCCACCAAACCTGAACTGTTAGACCAGGAAGCACCCAAACTGGATGCCTTGCGCGAAAAAAATGCGTTAGTCACCCTTCCCCTCACCCCCATTGAAGGACTGAAGTAAATGAAAACATTTCCCTTACTAGGAGAAAACCTTAGAGAAGAGCTTCTTGAGGCAGAAAAAATTCCTGGTGATCTGGATTGGCTTGGTACTTTTGAGTTTTATCTGGAATGTCTTTAAAACCAAAACCAATGACTATATGATTCTTCTTCATCTTAGATGGCTTACCTGGCCCTTCTCAAGTAGAAATACCGCTAGCTGCGGCCCCCTGGGTAGCGGCACAGATTAAAGCACTGTTGCTGCCGCCAGAACAGGGCGGTAAGCCATTGGATGTGCTGACCGGTGCACAGACGTTTAATGGCGAAGAAGTGGTGGTGTTTCGTTGTAAGGTCTTTGGTAAGCAGGCAGGGTTTACACTATATAATAAAAGCCGTGAGCATAAGAGGGGGGGAGATCCGCAGTTTATAGACTTAACCGACAGTATGATTCTGGAAAACGACCATGCTTTTTTAACTGCACTGGAATCGCTGGAGAAGTATGTTTAACAGAGAAAAACTGACCCTCATCTTTCCCTCCACGTGGGAGAAAGTCGAGGTAGGAAGGCAGTGATGCTTTGAACAATGTGGTGGACCCAAAGGTATTTAAATCGGTGATACAAGAAAGCTATAAAGACACCTATTTTGAGCTGATGCAACAGTACTGGCGTAGGTCGGATGAACAAAAGAAGCGCTGGCAGGTGCCGTTAAAGGATATTCTGGCAACGAATAATCGCAAGAAAACAGAAAGTCAGCTTATTCGTTTGAGTATCGATAAGAAAGACATACTTAAAGAAGACTACATCAGCAAACTGCAAAACCCGGCTAGCCAAGAAAAGACGTTGTCTGACCTGGCAAACAGTTATAGCGGGTTTCATCAGTTTAACGATAAGGCAACACGGCGATTTTTTAATGAAACATTAGGAGAGCAAACCCAAGGTTCTGAATCTGCAAAAACCCGTCATATTGCAGCCACAGAGACAGGCTGTAACTCCTGGTTTGCGGGCAATGGTGTGACGGAACGTGACAACCGCTTTTTATCAAAATTTGCCAGTGATCTCGTGCCTGATAAAAAATACGGTGCGGTAGAAGTGCTGAGCATTTTCCGTGCCACCAAACCCGAACTGTTAGACCAGGAAGCACCCAAACTGGATGCCTTGCGCGAAAAAAATGCGTTAGTCACCCTTCCGCTCACCCCCATTGAAGGACTGAAGTAAATGAAAACATTTCCCCTGCTGGGTAATGACCTTGACGACGAACTGATTTTACCCAATAACATTCCGGCCGATCTGGATTGGCTTGGTACTTTTGATTTTATCTGGAATGTCTTTAAAACCAAAACCAACGACTATATTCTTCTTCATCTTGATGGCTTACCTAGCCCTTCTCAGATAGAAATACCGCTAGCAGCGGCTCCCTGGGTAGTGGCACAGATTAAAGCACTGTTGCTGCCACCAGAACAGGGCGGTAAGCCATTGGATGTGCTGACCGGTGCACAGACGTTTAATGGCGAAGAAGTGGTGGTGTTTCGTTGTACGGTCTTTGGTAAGAAGGCAGGATTTAGATTATATAACAAAACTCGCTTGCATAAACGACACGAAATCCCCCCTCAGTTCATTGAATTAACCGACAGCATGATTCTGGAAAATAATCATGCGTTCTTAACCACACTGGAATCGCTGGAGAAGTATATTTAACAGAGAAAAACTGACCCTCATCTTTCCCCCTCACGTGGGAGAAGGTCGGGCAGGAGGGCAGTGAAATCCTGAGCAACGTGGTGGACCCAAAGGTATTCAAATCGGTGATGCAGGAAAGCTATAAAGACACCTACTTTGAACTGATGCAACAGTTCTGGCGTTGGTCGGATGAACAGAAACGGCAGTGGCAGGTGCCGTTAAGAACTGCTCTCAGGGAAAACAACACCACAAAGCTACCAAAAGCACTTAGACGCTTGAGTATAGATAAGAAAGACATCCTTAAAAAAGACTACATCAGCAAACTGCAAAACCCGGCTACTCAGGACAGAACGTTATCTGATCTGGCAAACAGTTATAGCGGGTTTCATCAATATAACCCAAAAGCTATAGATGATTTTTTGGATACAAAGTTAGGTGAAGGTACGTTGAGTGCTAAATATGCAAAAACCCGTCATATTGCAGCTACCGAGACAGGCTGTAACCCCTGGTTTACGGGCAATGGTGTGACGGAACGTGACAACCGCTTTTTATCGAAGGTGGCCAGCGATCTGGTGCCCAATAAAAAGTACGGTGCCATTGAAGTGCTGAGCATTTTCCGTGCCACCAAATCCGAACTGTTAGACCAGGAAGCACCCAAACTGGATGCCTTGCGCGAAAAAAATGCGTTAGTCACCCTTCCCCTCACCCCCATTGAAGGACTGAAGTAAATGAAAACATTTCCCTTACTAGGAGAAAACCTTAGAGAAGAGCTTCTTGAGGCAGAAAAAATTCCTGGTGATCTGGATTGGCTTGGTACTTTTGATTTTATCTGGAATGTCTTTAAAACCAAAACCAATGACTATATTCTTCTTCATCTTGATGGCTTACCTGGCCCTTCTCAGGTAGAAATACCACTGGCCGCTGCGCCCTGGATAGCCAAGCAGATTAAAGCACTGTTGCTGCCGCCAGAACAGGGTGGTAAGCCGCTGGATGTGCTGACCGGTGCACAGACGTTTAATGGCGAAGAAGTGGTGGTATTTCGTTGTATGGTCTTTGGTAAGGAAGCTGCCCTGTTGGACTACTCCTACGAAGGCTTCTATCCCATCCCAGCGATGAGTTGGCATAAATTAGACCCTATTGTTTCTATCTAGCAACAGTATAATTCAATTTAGTCTGTTTATCTTGAGATAAGCAACTAGTCCAATAGAGTGCTGTATTACCAGATAAGGGAACCAAATCGATGAAAACACGTGCCGCAGTGGCCTTTGAGGCCGGAAAACCCCTGGAAATTGTAGAGGTTGACCTGGAGGGGCCCCGCGCGGGCGAGGTCCTGGTTGAGATCAAGGCGACCGGTATATGCCATACCGATGCCTTTACCCTGTCTGGGGATGACCCGGAGGGCGCCTTTCCCGCTATCCTTGGCCACGAGGGTGCCGGTGTGGTGGTGGAAGTCGGCCCGAGAGTTACCGGGCTCAAGGCCGGAGATCACGTGATCCCCTTGTATACACCCGAGTGCCGCACCTGCGATTTTTGCCTGAACCCGAAAACCAATCTCTGCCAATCTGTGCGGGAAACCCAGGGCCAGGGGGTGATGCCTGACGGTACCAGCCGTTTCTCGCTAGATGGCAATCCCATTCTGCATTACATGGGCTGTTCCACCTTTTCCAACTACACGGTGCTGCCAGAGATAGCGCTGGCGAAAGTGCGCGAAGATGCGCCCTTCGACAAGATTTGTTATATCGGCTGTGGGGTTACCACTGGCATCGGTGCGGTGGCCTTCACCATGGGTGTAGAGCCCGGTTCTACAGTTGCAGTGTGGGGTCTGGGCGGTATAGGTCTGAACGTCATACAGGGCGCGAAGATGGTGGGTGCCTCACGCATTATTGGTGTCGACCTCAATCCCGACAAAGTGGTCTTGGCGAAAAAGTTTGGTATGACGGATTTCGTCAATCCGAAAGACGTTGACGACGTGGTGGGCCACCTGGTGGAAATTACCGGCGGTGGTCTGGATTACACTTTCGAGTGCATAGGTAACGTGAATACCATGCGCCAGGCCCTTGAGGCCTGTCACAAAGGCTGGGGTGAAAGCTGCATTATCGGCGTGGCCGGTGCCGGCCAGGAAATTTCAACCCGGCCCTTCCATTTGGTTACCGGCCGCAGTTGGCGCGGTACCGCCTTCGGTGGCGCCAGAGGTCGCACGGACGTGCCGAGAATTGTCGATTGGTACATGGACGGCAGAATCAACATCGACGACCTGATCACACACACCATGCCATTGGATGATATCAACAAGGCCTTTGACCTGATGCACTCCGGTGAGAGTATTCGATCTGTAGTTCAGTATTAAGGTTCAATATTAAGCTGCCGTATCAGGCATTTTCCGTGGAGTAAGAGTGCCCTATCAGCAATTGATTACAGACTGTATTGAGCGCTACCGTGCGGTGCCCGGTGGCCTGCTTCCCCTGTTGCACGCGGTACAGGAGATAGCGGGCTGTATTCCCGCCAAAACGATTCCTGAAATAGCCTCGGCAATGAATCTGTCTGGCGCTGAAGTACAGGGTGTTATCAGCTTTTACCACGATTTTCGCAGCGAGCTTGGCGGTAGTCATACGGTGCAGATCTGCCGTGCAGAAGCCTGTCAGGCAGTGGGCGGGCGTGATCTTGAGACTCATGCGAAGGCTGCCGTTGGTGTAGATTTCGGTGAAACCATGGCGGATGGCCAGATAACATTGGAGGCGGTCTACTGCCTGGGCAATTGCGCCTGTTCTCCGTCGGTGAGAATCGATGACAGGGTTTATGCACGGGTGGATGGGGAAAAACTCGATACCCTGCTGGCTGCGCTTCCCCCACAGGAGGAGCGCCTGTGACCGCGCGGCTGTTTATCCCCAGCGATACTACCGCGATTGCTATGGGAAGCGACGAGATTGCCGCGGCCCTGGGCGACCCATTGTGTCTGGAGCACTATCAGTCTCTGCATGGCTTCGATGGTCTGGAGCATGCCCTGCATGCGCTTGGAGTATCCCCACGCCTGGGAAGTGCTACACACTACCATAGGCAAGGCCGAGGCAGCGGGTTTTCTCGGAGATCACATTTGTAACAGTGGCAAAGCGTTTCACCTGGAACTGCGCATGGGAGCCGGCGCTTATATCTGTGGTGAGGAAACCTCCTTACTGGACAGCCTGGAAGGCAAGCGCGGCAAAGTGCGGGCAAGGCAGGATTTAGATTATATAACAAAACTCGCTTGCATAAACGACACGAAATCCCCCCTGAGTTCATTGAATTAACCGACAGCATGATTCTGGAAAATAATCATGCGTTCTTAACCACACTGGAATCGCTGGAGAAATATATTTAATTCATTAAAATAATGGATGGTTTTTTGAGAAATTATAGAATTTATGTTGGATTTTGATATACAGGATGTGTGTGAGGCAGACTGTACGCCTCGATCATCGGTTAACCCTATGTTGCTGCAACAGCGATACCTTCTGGATAAACTGGTGGGGGTTGGTGGCATGGGCGCTGTTTATCAGGCCAGTGATCTGTTACGGCAATCGCTGGGTGATTCTCAGGCCACCGTTGCGGTTAAAGTGTTAAGCACCGATATGCAAAGTTACGCCGATGCCGACCGGTTGTTATTCGGGGAGTATTTAATACAGCAGCAGTTACACCATCCCCTCATTTGTGCAGCCTGTCATTTTGACGTGTGTTCAGACACGCAACAGGCATTTATGGTGATGGAATGGCTGCCTGGGGTGCCATTAAAAAGCTGGTTGGTGCAGCCGGAATATGCAGTTTTTCAGGAAAAGCTTCAGCGATTTTCTCTAGCGTTGCAGTTGGTCAATGCAGTGAGCTTCTGTCATAAGAAACAGGTTATTCATGCTGATTTAAAACCGGAAAACATTATGATAGACGATGAAGGGCAGCTCACGCTGTTTGACTTTGGTGTGTCTATTTCACAGGCAGAAGCATTAAAAGGTGTACCTCGTCTGGATCATAAGCAAATGAATGCACTTAGCCCGTATTACTCGGCACCGGAACTGTTTCAGGGAGAGACTCCTAATGAACGCAGTGATATTTTTTCTGTGGGGTGTATTTTGTATAAGCTGTTTACGGGTAAACACCCTTTGGCGCAACCGGTTAAACGTGCGATGGAAGACTGGCCAGAGATTGAGTCATCTGCGTCATTGTCAGAGCCGTTGAATGATGCATTGCTAGATATGTTGTGCCCGTCTCCGGCCAGCCGGTCAAAAAATATGGAACGTCTTCAGCGGCTGCTTGAAGCAGAGATGGAGTGCCTGAGCGTAGTAAAAAAGAAAAGTATAAAAAGACGCTGGTTGGACCCCGTTGCAAAAATCTTAGAATAAGCCAGACTACTCCTCAACAATAAATAGGGTAAGTATGTCTGACTTTAAATGGCGTCATTTTTTGGGGGATATTATCCTATCAGCAGTACGCTGGTATTGTAAATACGGTATCAGCTATCGTGAGCTGGCGGAGATGCTAGATGAAAGGGGTATCAAGGTCGTAAGCGCCCAATTAAGCACATACTTCCGCTTATCTGGCTGCTCAGTTATTTTTTAAAACAGTGCCTGCAGTCAGCGCTTTTCTGAATAAAGCCATTGGGCACAATGGCTTTCCTAAAAAAGTGATGATTGATAAAGTCGGAGCTAATCTGGTGGCACTGGAATCGGTGAATTTTGCCATTGTTTTTAATGGGGTGCTTCTTTCTGATGGTCGATATTTTACAGGCAAAATATCTGAATAATATCGTTGAACAGAGCCTGTCTATTAAGAGAAAGATGTGGCAGGAGCTGGGGTTTAAATCCGTGGAAGGTGCTTCTGCCACTATTGCCAGAAATAAATGATGGCGAATGCTGAACAAAGGTCAGCATTGTGATGGAAGTGATCGTCCTGCCTTTGAGCAGTTTTATGCACTGGCAGGATAATTGCGTCTGAAAGAGGGAAACTGTTCAGCTTGTGGTCGAGTTTGCAACAGAACCAGTTTTAGTGTCTATATAACTCTTGTTTTTACACAATATCACCATTACTATTGGCTCTCATTAGTTATAAATTTTTTTATGTTTGGTGTAATTTATCCACAACTGATCGACCAACTGGTTGAAGATACAGCATACTATGAAGTATATTATCAAACTATTTCCTGAGATTACCATTAAGAGCCCACCTGTTCGCAAGCAGCTTATCCGGCAGTTATGCCGTAATATTAGAAAAATATGTAGTCAGTTTGATCCCGATGTAGAGGTAAGTAGCGAGTGGGATTTAATCGATATTAATACGTTATCCACAGATACTGATCAACAATATAAAATCGGGAATGCTCTTTCTCATACTCCGGGTATTGCTCATTTTTTTACTGTTGAAGAATACCAGCTGTCAGATCTCGATGAAATGGTAAAACGTTGCCTGGCGCTTTATTCTGGAAGACTGCAAGGTAAAACTTTTGCCGTAAGAGTAAAGCGCACAGGAAAACATGACTTCACATCCATTGAAGTCGAACAATATGTGGGAGGAGGGCTTAATCAAAATACTCAGGCAAAAGGAGTAAAACTGAAAAGCCCTGATGTAACCATTAATATTGAAATTAAACATAACCGTTATTTTCTTGTTAAGGAACGCTTTAGTGGACTAGGAGGGTTTCCTCTTGGTACTCAGGACCCTGTGCTTTCGCTAATTTCTGGCGGTTTTGATTCTGCAGTTGCCAGTTTTTTAACCATGAAACGTGGCATTAATACACACTTTTGCTTTTTTAATCTTGGTGGACACTTACATGAAACCGGTGTAAAAGAAGTGGCGTATTATTTATGGCAAAAATATGGTTCATCACACTATGTACGTTTTGTCACTATCCCCTTTCAGGGTGTTGTTGAGCAGATACTAAAGCATGTTGATTCTTCTCAAATGGGTGTTATTCTCAAGCGAATGATGTTACGTGCCGCTACTGCTGTGGCTAAAGAAATGAATATTTCAGCACTTGTAACGGGTGAGGCAATTGCCCAAGTTTCCAGCCAAACTCTACCTAATTTATCAGTGATCGATTCAATCACCGATATGCTTACCATGCGTCCGCTGATTGTAATGGACAAACAGGATATTATTAGTATTGCTCGCAAGATTGGTACTGAAGATTTTTCTAAAAGCATACCTGAGTATTGTGCGGTTATTTCCCGAAAACCCACCACGCGAGCTAATGCTGAAAAAATCGCTTTTGAAGAAAGCAAACTGGATTTATCAGTTCTTGAAGAAGCGATTAAAAATCGCAAAAATGAACGGATTAATGACCTTGTCAGTCAGGAACATCCGGATATAATCGACCAAGTCGCACTGGTTACTCAACCGGATTTTTCAGATATTATTATTGACATTCGCCATCCTAATGAATGTCATAACACTCCTTTTATGCTCACAAGTAATGAAGTTCTGTCTATTCCTTTTTATAAATTAGAGTCACAGATAAAATTGTTAAATAAAGATAAACGATACTTGCTATTTTGCGATAAAGGCATTGTTAGTCGATTACATGCGGCGCATTTAGTTGGCGAAGGTTATACAAATATTGGCGTTTATTTGGCAAAAAAATAAAGGAAAACTAAAGGATTCTCAATGAACATTGCTTTGATTGTTGCCATGGCAGAAAATAATGCCATCGGTATTAATAATAAAATACCATGGCATGTGCCGGGCGAATTGCGTTATTTTAAAACTGTTACCATGGGAAAGCCTATCATTATGGGCAAAAAGACATTTTTGTCTTTAAGCAAACCTTTACCGGGAAGAGTTAATATTGTGATTACACGTGATGCAACTTGGCATCACGACGGTGTAACTGTTGTTTACTCTCTCAAAGATGCTATTGAATGTGCCAGAGATATTGCTTGCATAAACGACATAAACGAAGTCATGATTATTGGTGGTGCGCAAATTTATGAACAGGCTTTACCTTTAGCAGATAAAATATACATGACACGTATTTATAAAAACTTTGAAGCAGATACTTTTTTCCCCTCAATTAATGATAACGAATGGACAGAAATATTCAGAGAAGAACATGAAACTGAAGGCTGTGAAAAACTAAAATATGCTTATACCATATTGCAAAAAAAAACTTATAACTAAGCACCATGGCAATATACTGCAATAATAATACCAAAACCTGTCTCTAACTACTGTTATGAGCAGGCTTTTATGGCTTGCATTTAAAGGTGAAGTGACGAGTCAAAGCCAGCGATTGCGAGGAGCTTCAACGCATAAAAGTAAGATCCGAAAAGCAGCTCAATAAAAAGTTAGAAGTAGGTTTAGGTATAATACTTTATTTTCTGTCGGGAGACACCCCCATTATTCTCAAAGCTTCAGAGGCAACTTTTGCGAATACAGGGCCAGCCACTGTTCCACCAAAGTAAGAACCTTTTTTTACATCATTAAGCATTACTAGCATAACCAGTTTTGGCTTATGCAATGGAACAAAGCCGATAAATGATGAATAGTAACTGTCTTTTTTGTAACCTTCAGCACTTGCCCTGTGTGATGTTCCTGTTTTTCCGCCCACAGAATATCCGGCAATTTTCGCCTTTCTTCCCGTTCCTTTATCGACGACTGTCTCTAACATGTCCACCACTTCGTCAGCAATTTTTTGAGAGACCACGCGATGTCCTTCAGGCTGCTGGTTTAACTTTAACAATGAAACATCATGCAAAACACCACCGTTAGCAATAGCCGCATAAGCTCTGACCAGCTGCAGAGGAGTCACGCTAATATGATAACCAAAGGCAAGATTGGAAAGTCCTATCTGGCTTAATCTCTTTGCACTGGGTACCATACCAAAAGCCTCTCCGGGGAATGTAACACCTGTCGGGCTACCTAATCCGAATGCCCGTAAAACATGAGTTAGCGCCCTCTGACCAATAGCAAAAGCCATCTTTGTGGCACCAATATTACTCGAACGTGTTATCACTCCTGTCACGTCCAGTTTACCAAGATTTCTGTCATCTTTTACGGTATAACCATTAATTATCATTCGACCTGGTGTCGTATCGATTGGTGTTGTTGGAGTGAATTTTCCTGATGCTAAAGCAGCTGTTACCGTTAATGCTTTTATGGTAGATCCCGGCTCATACTGATCCGTAACTGCTCTGTTTCGTGCATCTTCTGCTATATAATGTTTTCGATTATTAGGGTTAAAAGAGGGTATATTCACCATGGCTAATACCTCTCCATTGGAAGGATTTACCATAACTATTGATCCAGAAGATGCCTGGTGTTTTTCAACCGTTTGCGCCAGAGCCTGATAAGCTAAGTACTGCAAACGCAAGTCAATGCTCAGGTAAATTGGCTTGCCCGGCTCTGAGCTTTTGACAATTTCTGCTTTGTCTATGGCATGGCCATAAAGGTCCCGTATAATACGTTCTTTGCCACGATGACCTGCAAGCCATTTATTGTAGGTAAGCTCAATGCCAGACTGTCCCTGATTATCAATGTTAGTCATCCCTATAATCTGTGCAACCAAAGGACCTGAAGGATAATAACGTTTGTATTCACGAATACTATGAACTCCTGGAATTTTTAAGGCCATAATTTTTTTTGTCTCACCAGGTGCCAATTGACGTTTCAGGTATAAAAAATCAAGATGTTCATTATCTTTCAGGCGCTTTACAAGGCTTTGTTCGTTAGTCCCAAGCAGTAGTGCTAATTCGGCAAGCTTATTTTTGGTATTCAGAAGTTCTTTTGGGTTCACCCAAACAGTCATCACTGGTGTGCTAACAGCCAGTGCTTTACCGTTTCGGTCAAAAATAATGCCTCTGTGAGCAGGGATTTTAATTAAACGGACGCTTCTTTGGTCTCCCTGATTTTGCAGAAAATGACGGTTTATCACCTGAAGATAACCCAAACGAAAACATACAATTAAAACAACAAAGACAATCAAAAGTTTTACACCACGATATCGCCAGACATAATCATCAGCCAGCATATCCTTTCGGTTTTGTGCTTGCTCTGTAATGGTATTTTTTCTCACGGCGCTACCAAAATAATGTTCTTTTGACTTGGTACTCTCATATTTAACTTTTGTTTTGCTAAGTATTCAATACGCCCATAAGAGGTCAATGTACTGTACTGTAGCAGCAATTGCCCCCATCTCGCTTCTTCTTTGTTACTCTCAGCATATATATTCTGAAGTTGAGCGTAAGCTTGGCGGTTTGCCTGCACTACATAACATACCGCAACCGACGACAACACCACTAACAAAACAGAAACAAATATTCGCCAGCGAGTAGCGTAAAAAAGAATTTTTAATATATTCCAATCCATAGGCTGTCATCTCTTTTTATTGAACAAGCTATGCCTGAGAAGAACATTTTTCTGCAACCCGCATTATGGCACTTCTGGAGCGCGGATTATTGTTAATTTCGTTCTCTGTTGGCCTCACAGGCTTTCCTATACTTCGTAAACGCCGGTTTGCCTGCTGTTCTGTTATGGGTACCCACCGCGGGATATTGGCATAATCACCACGCGCTTGATTGCGTATAAATTGCTTGACTATCCTGTCTTCCAACGAATGAAAACTAATCACAACCAAACGACCATCTGGTTTAAGTAAATCTATGGATACATTTAATACTTTCTTTAAGTCTTCCAGCTCATGATTTATAAATATGCGGATAGCCTGAAAGGCTCTTGTTGCTGGATGTTTATGTTTTTCCCAGCGAGGATTGGCTTCTTTAATTACTCTGGCCAAATGACCAGTTGTTCCAATAGGTGACAATTGGCGTTCCTTGACAATCGCCTTAGCCATTCGCCGTGAAAACCGCTCTTCGCCGTACTCCCATAAAACCCTTGCAATATTTTCTTCTTTTTCGCTCATCAGCCACTCAGCGGCTGTTTGTCCATGATCCGGATTCATTCTCATATCTAATGGACCATCCTGTAAAAAGCTAAAACCTCTTGAGGCGTCGTTTATCTGAGGTGAAGAAACACCTAAATCAAGAAGCACACCATCTACAGTTCCAGGTTCAAGGAAGTCTCCTATTGTGGCGAAAGAGCTGTGTATAATTGAAAAACGTTTATCTTGATCCGCTAACAGACTTCCTTCTTTAATGGCTTGAGGGTCTTTATCTACACCATAAAGTTTTCCTGAGTCATTGAGACGCTTTAGAACTAAACGGCTATGGCCACCCCTTCCGAATGTGCCATCCACATACCTTCCCCCAGCATTACAACATAGCTCGTTTACGGCCTCATTGAGCAACACGGTTTCATGTTGCATGGCATTTACTCCAACTTTTAAATACAAGTTTTCATTATGCCAGAGTATAGCGTCGGAAAATACCAATAAACTGTTTCAATCAATACAATTGTTTGTTGATCAATGCTTTATAATGTTTTCTGCAAACAGATAAATAACTCTCGTTTCCTCCCAGCTGAACCTGAGTTCCTGTACTGACAGGAGCACCATTTTTATCCAGTCGCAATTGCATGATTGCCTTTTTTTCACAACGTTTACATATACTTTTAAGCTCATTCAGTTCATCAGCAATTCCTAATAAGATTTTACTGCCCGAAAACAATTCACCAAATGCATCAGTTCTTAGACCAAAACATAAAACAGGTACTTTTAATTTATCGACAATATCAGAAATCTGCCACACTTGTTCTTCTGTTAAAAACTGTGCTTCATCCAACATGACGCAAGATAAATCACCCTTGATATGCTCTCTTTTAGCTAACTTAAACAAATTATCTGACGGCAAAAAAACTGATGCATCACAGGAAAGACCAATACGCGATGTGATTTTTCCGTACTTAAAGCGTATATCTGAAGCCGGCGTCATTAACATCACTTTTTTTCCCGCCGAACGGTAATTATGAGCAGATTGTAAGAGATAAGTACTCTTACCTGAGTCCATTGATGAATAGTAAAAATAAAGTGAAGCCATAAAATTTTTTAATAACTCAAAAACAGTTTAAAAATCCAACGAAAATAGCGTTGCTTAATAAAAATGCTCTATTATACAGCGACTGCTTTGTTAAGTATTTTTTTCATTTGTAGAAGTGCTAAATTTAACCAATAAGTGCAACACGCTTTCCAGTATTTACTTTCATAAGCACTAACCTACCAAAAACTTTCCTCAGCATAGTCACACATTTTTTTCAGTCATAACTTCTTATAGTTTATTTTGTGTCTTACCTATGAAAGAAAAACAACTCTTTCTTTCTACCAGAGTGACTAACGTGGCATCCTGTCCGTGTACGGTATCTCCTTCGCTACACTTGTTCGTTTAATCCAGCGTAGCCTATACACAACAGAAATCAAAATATCAAAATTTACATTGTGTTGTGTATTACCCTTAAAAGATTTTAATATTTTGCCGGAAATCTTATTTTCAGTGATGACTTAAAGACAAATCGGCCTTTTTGTTTTATTAATTTTATATTGATGTAACTAAAGCAGAGGAGTACGATATAAAAAGATTAGTCAGATACACTAAAAAAATAAAAAGATTATACACAGGGGCATTTGTATAGTTACCGGCGCAACTTATTTTTGGGCATAAAATAATGTTGCATTCGAGATAAACGAATATAAGGTATACAGATAGTGACTAATGGCATACAACCTCCATCCTCGAATACGAAGACCTATTTGCCTTCCGAAAATTCAAATTCTGATATCCTTAAATCAAAAGGCTCGTCTAAATGGCAAAAAGCTCTTCAGATAGTCAAGCACCCCATTTCTTATATGCGTCAAAAGACCTCCTCTTGCGACATTCAGGTTAACACTTATGAACCCTTGAATGAGAAAAAAGAGACCAAACTATCAGATCGTACGATTACACCTTATATTGCAAACCTGCCGGCCACCATCGTACCTTTTGCAGAAATAAGCCCACCCGACAGCATTGAAGAAAAAAGACAAATGGCAGTAGAAGCATCTATTTCTGCTTATGCATATCATCGTTCTACAGAAAAAATTAGCGATGCAGGAAACATACAATCAGTAACTGCTACTCCCGATGAATGGGGAGTCAGTACTGAGTTTATAAATGAGTTAGCTGAAAAGACTGGGCTTACTCCTGATAAAGAAAAAGGTATGCTTTATGATAAAAAAACAGGATTAGTCGCCTATATACTGCAGCAAAAAAATTCAAACGAAATGCGACTTGTATTTGGTGGAACTACTTCTGGATTGCACACTGGTGGGTTACTAAAACGCACCTTTGTATCAAATCCGAAGTTCACATTAAGACAGTGGAAAAGCAACATACAAAATGCTCTGGGAATGAAAAGTCCTAAAAACTTTGAGCAGGCAAAACAGCTGACCAGCACTTTGAAAAAAACACTTGATGAATCACCTCACCACCAAAAAACGCATTTGGTTCTTTCTGGTCATTCAAAGGGAGGCGCTGAGGCTACATATGCAGCCCTTTCTCAGAATGAACCATTAGAAGCACGAGTATTCTCCAGCGCAGAACTTCATCAGCAACTGATAAATCAGATTCCGACAACAAACCTTAAGCAAGCATGCGAGAAGGTTGTTTGTGTCAATATCAAAGGAGATATGGTACCTAATATGAGCAAAGTATTACCAACACAATTAAAATCAGTTGGTTCCTGCATCAATTTAAAACCCGCCCATTTTTATAATGTTGAGCGACATGACAGCTATGTAAAACATGTGAGATATTTTGCAGAAACACAAACCAAAGTTTAATACTCAGAACACTTTTTGAGTTGTTCAGTGTAGCCTGTTAAAGCTAGGGTAATACTTTTTTAAAAGGCTTTACCGTTACTGATTTATAAACACCTGACTCGACATAAGGGTCAAGGTTTGCCCAGGTTTTAGCATCATCAAGACAGGCAAACTCTGCAATGACAAGACTACCAGAAAAACCAGCCTCACCAGGCATTTCACTGTCTATGGCAGGTGTAGGTCCTGCAAGCAATAGTCTCCCCTCATTTTTAAGTTGCTCTAACCTGGCAAGGTGAGCAGACCTTGCCCTTTTTCTTAAAGGCAAGCTATTTTCAATATCTTCTGAAAGAATGGCATAAAACATAAGAGTTCCGTCAATTATTATACAAAAACCTGTTGATAACTTCTTGTTACACTACTTGTCTTATTTTGCTGTTATGCGTTGAATTTCCTCGCGATAGCCAAGCTATTACTCGTCATTTCGCCTATAACAGCAAGTCATAAAAGCATGTTCATAACAGTAGTTAGAAACAGGTTTTGGTATTAGTTATTAGTTATTTCTTTTCTAAAGGCTGAATATTTTTTCCTATAAAAATAAACTGCACAATGACAAAGAGTAGTGTGAGCCCAAGGCTTCCAAAAACTTTAAAGTCAACCCAGAACTTTTCATATACAAAAGCAACATACAGATTGGCTGTACCTAACAATAAAAAGAAAACAGCCCAGCTTAAATTAAGTCGTTTCCACAGGTTGTCTGGTAAGGCCATAGCATGACCTAGCATCCTTTTGATCAGTGGAGTTTTACTAAATAGCGGGTTCAACAGAAAGGCAAGACCAAATATCCAGTTGATAACAGGTGCCTTCCACTTAATAAAAGTATCACTATGAAAACCTAATGTTAATCCACCAAAAAAGATAACTGCAATGAGAGTTATTATCTGACTTTTATCAAGTTTTTTTTGACGTATAAGTTGAAATCCATAAATGATAAGTGTGGAAGTAATTAGTATAAAAGTGGCGCTGTATATGCCACCAATACTCATTTCATGTCCAGCAAGCTCGAATGCCCGAGGATCCATTTTATACACAATGAAGAAAAAAATAAGCGGAAGAAAGTCAAAAAATTGTTTCATTAGTATCCAAAAGTTTCTCTTAAAAATTAATATAGTTACCAGCCGTTAAGGCATAGTATATCCCAATGCACAAAATATGCGTTCAATGTTTTTATTGCCTAGAGTGTAATCAATCTAATTAGATCTACTACCTTTAATTTTAGGGTGTCGCGAAATAGAGTGAATGCAGCGAAGGTGACGAACACTTCTCATAATTTTTGCCAGATGAATACGGCTGGATACTCTTAATGAAAGTAAGTGTTGCCGGATTTCAGAGTTGATTTCCTGTGTGGTGAGATCAGTCACCTCTGCATTCAGTGTATCTGCAATATTAGCAATAGAGCTAAAAAGAGCTTTGTCTCGTTCAGCTGTCAGTAGTAGTTTTGCAACAAACTCTTTATTAACATGTTTATCCCAGTCTACTGTTGCAACTAATTCGTCCTCTGCATCTGTTGTATTTATGTTGAGACAATTTTGTCGATGAATAACAATGCCTAGCCCTGTTTTCAGATTACCTGTGATTAAATCTCCCGGTAAGGGGTTGCAACAGGGCGCAAAAGAAATAATGCTATTTTGCTCTTCTCCACCGATAAGCAAGGGTTGGTTTTCTGTTGAGGAGTTATTAATTAGTGTTGAATCGTTGCCAAATAGTGTCATTAAGTGGCTGGTGACGAAATACGCCATTACTTTTCCAAGCCCTATATTTTGAAGAAGTTCATCCTTTGTTTCACACTTTAATATCTTCAACAAAGCTGCTAAAACGACCTCAGATATGTGGTCAATATTTTGAATAGGTGCATCAATCTGCATCAATACTTTATTCATCAAGCGTGTACCTAGCTCAATTGACTCTTTTTTACTTTGTTGTTTAAGGTGATGCCTTATGTTTGATCTTGCTTTACTGCTTACTGAAAAGTTAAGCCATGTACTCCGAGGTCTTGTATTTTCAGAAATAATAATCTCTATCGTCTGACCATTTTCCAGTGGTTCATTTAAAGAAGCAAGCTTTTTATTGATGCGACACGCTGTACAGGTATTACCAATATCTGTATGCACTGCATAGGCAAAATCAATAGCCGTAGCACCTCTGGGCAATTCTAAAATATCACCCTTAGGGGTAAAAACATAAACTTCATCAGGAAACAAATCTGTTTTAACGTCTTCGATAAACTCCAGAGGAGTTGTAGATGTTTTCTGCAGTTCCATCAGGTTTTTAACCCACCCCTGACTTTGACTCACTGCCAACGCCGCATCCTTTTCGTAATAGAGCCAATGTGCAGCGATACCATTTTTAGCCATCTCCTCCATTTGCTCTGTTCGAATCTGAACTTCAACCGGAGTGCCTTTTGCGCCAAATAGTGTGGTATGGAGAGATTGATAGCTATTTGTTTTTGGAATGGCGATATAATCTTTGAAACGACCGGGAAATGGCTTATAAAGTGTGTGAATTAAGCCGATAATGCGATAGCAATCATCCTTGGATTTGGTCACAATACGAATACCGCACACATCCATAATCTCAGAAAAGGGTTTCCTTTCCAGTTTCATTTTCTGATAAATGCTATAAAGGTGTTTTTCACGGCTTGCAATACTGGCTTCAATATTATTTTGATCAAGAATCTTTTTAATAGTTTTAATTACTTCATTAACAATAGTTTCTCTATTGCATCTAACCTGACCCACAGCTTTTTTCAATAATTTTTCCCGCAGAGGGTACATGGCTGCAAACCCCAGATCTTCAAACTCTATACGCATGTTATGCATCCCAAGACGCTGTGCAATTGGGCTATAGATTTCAAGGGTTTCCTCAGCCTTTATCCGACGTTTATAGGCAGGCATAGCCCCTAGTGTTCGCATGTTATGCGTGCGATCGGCTAGCTTTACAAGAATAACCCGAATATCTTTGGCCAGAGCTAAAGACATTTTCTGGAAATTTTCTGCCTGTGCCTTGGCTTTGTCTTCAAATCTTATATGGGTAAGCTTACTAACACCATCAACTATATCAGCAACTGTTTGTCCAAACTGTTTAGTAATGGCATCTTTGGTAATATCAGAATCTTCAATAACATCATGAAGCATTGCAGCCATAAGACCCTGGTAATCCATACGCATCTTCGAAAGAATGGTTGCAACAGCAAGTGGATGGGTAATGTAATCTTCACCAGAATGGCGCTTCTGACCATCATGGGCTTGTTCGGCATAATAATAAGCACGTCGTACCTTATTGATTTGTTCTTCAGTAAGGTACGATGTTAAATATTTAGATAAACTATTAATGTCAGACAAACCAAGCACCCTCTACCTCGCATTTCTCAAACACCATATCTGTTTACAGGCTTTCAAATAGCGATATGACTCAGGATCCGGGGTTAAGGCTTACTCGTCAAGGTCAGAAAGAAGAATACTTGCTTCTTCTTCACGATCATCCATGTCAAGTGCTTTAGGATTAATGACACCTTCGGCTATCTCACGCAAGGCAACAACGGTGGCTTTATCATTTTCACGAGGCACTTTCGGATCCTTGCCTCCAATAGTAAGCTGTCTGGCACGCTTGGATGCCGCCATTACTAGCTCAAAACGATTATCTACGTTTTCCAGACAGTCTTCAACGGTTACACGGGCCATTTTTTCTCCAATTTCGACTCCTGATTAAATATTTGCTTATCACTACATACAAAATAAAAGTGAGGTAACAACGGTTAAACCTTAAACCGACTATACCTAAAAAGCAAAGTAATCGCATAGTTTACTTAAACAACCACCCTTATGACAAGTTTTATTGGAATTTATTTGCTTTTTTTCAAGATAATAGCTCAGAAATCAAATCCGTGTAGCGAAGGTTTTGCTGCTCTCTGGTAAGACGATGGCATTTGATAATAGTGATTAACTCAGATAAAGCCACATTAAAATCATTATTTACTATCAGATAGTCAAATTCATTAAAGTGAGATATTTCACTGGTAGCTTTGGTCATACGATAGTTAACAACCTCTTTACTGTCCGTACCTCTGGCTTCAAGCCTTCGTAACAACTCTTTTTGAGATGGAGGGAGGATAAAGATACTGACAGCTGCTGGTACCTGCTTTCTTATCTGTTGAGCCCCCTGCCAGTCTAGTTCAAGAATAATGTCATATCCCTGTGCCTGCTTATTTTGCACCCAATCTTTGGACGTACCGTAAAAGTTACCAAAAACCTCAGCATGCTCGAGCAGTTCATTTTGGGACATCATTTTCCTAAAATTTTCAACACTGACAAAATGATAATTTTTTCCTTTTTTCTCACCTTTTCTTAAAGCCCGAGTTGTGTGAGAAACAGAAATACATAAATTATCCATATTTTTGCAAAGAGCATTAACCAAACTGGTTTTTCCAGCACCTGACGGGGCTGAAATAACATAAAGCTGACCTTTGATTGTAGCGTTTACCATAATCTCTCATTTTCATTAGTGATAAAATAGTTGACGGTATTATACTGACTGTTTAGATACTTGGCGCATTATTTTTCTATATCTACCAATCCCTTTACAAACACTCGTTGCATTAGCAAAATCACAATAACAGGCGGAACCATAGCCAGTAAGGCAATGCCCATAATATATTGCCATAAAGGTTGGGAATCCGTAGCGTTGACTAACGCATTAATACTCATAACAATCGTCATATAGTGAGTATCTGTAGTGATAATTAATGGCCACAGATATTGGTTCCAGCCGTAGATGAACATAATCACAAATAGAGCCGCCAGATTGGTTTTAGATAGTGGTAATAATATGTCGAAAAAAAAACGTATTGAACCTGCTCCGTCTATTTTGGAAGCTTCCTGTAGCTCTTTGGGTACTGATAAGAAAAATTGCCGAAACAAAAATGTTGCTGTGGCGCTGGCAATCAGAGGCAGGATTAATCCTGAAAAACTGTTAATGAGGTGCAAACCAGCGATGACCTGAAAAGTTGGAATGATTCTCACTTCTATCGGTAACATCAAGGTGATAAAGATTATCCAAAAAAACACTCGTTTGCCTTTGAAATTAAAAAACACCAATGCATAAGCAGAAAGAATTGATATGATAATCTTAAAAACAGCTACCCCCAATGCCATCATCAGAGAATTAAAAAGCATTACTCCAAAGCTGACATTAATACCGGGTATTCCTGTAGTAAATAACGCTTTGTAATTTTTAATAAAATCATGACCAGGTAGCAACGACATTCCATTCATTATTTCTGGCAGACTGTGGGTGGATGCTACAAAAGCAACCCATACAGGAAAAATAATCAATAAAATTCCAAGAGTAATACCTGTCCAAGTCAAAAAAGTGATAAGCGGTCGATTTTCTACCATTAAACAATGCCTTCTTCGGTTATGATTTAGCTTTTACGCATACTGTTTAATACACTACCTTACGTTCTACAAAACGAAACTGAATAACCACCAATATCGTTACGACAATCATTAATATGACAGATTGCGCAGAAGAAGAACCATAACTTTCTCCTTTGAATCCATCTAAAAATATCTTGTAAACCATTGTTGTTGTTGAATTGCCGGGTCCACCCTGCGTAACAGCATCAATAATGCTAAAGGTATCACAAAATGCATAAACCAAATTAACAATCAACAAAAAGAAACTGGTAGGAGAAAGTAGGGGAAAAGTAATATTCCAAAAACGTTTTATTGGTCCTGCGCCATCAATGGCAGCAGCTTCTAATAAACTCGATGGAATAGACTGCAATCCGGCCAGAAAAAATAAAAAATTGTAGCTTATTTGCTTCCAAGCACCGGCAATAACAATGAGTAATATAGCATCGTTACTATTGATTAGACTGTTCCACGGAATTCCAATCCTCTGTAAGCCGTGAGCAAGAATACCTACACTAGGGTTTAACATAAACATCCAAAGCAAGCCAGCAACAGCAGGAGCTACAGCATAAGGCCAGACTAAGACAGACTGAAGCCCCTTACGCTTTTTTAACAACCGGTCTGCTACAACAGCAAGAAGCAGAGCAATTACCATAGAAAGCACTGTAGTTGCAATACCAACAATAAAAGAGCTAAGAACACTATGCAGATAATCAGAGTTAGAAAAAAGTGAAATATAATTTTTAAATGCCACAAAATGGCTTGAGAAACCAAATGGGCTTTCCTGATAAAAAGACTGCCTAATGGCTTGGATTGCCGGCCAGATAAAAAACATTAATGTGATAACCAATTGAGGCAATAGCAAAAGATAAGGAAAAACACACTTGTCAAACCACTGCGGATAATTTTTCCGAAATATTTTCAAATATGGCAATACTGTTTTAAGCACCCAATGATAGCTTATGAAGAAAATCGTTGGCATAAAGTTTTCTTAATTTTAAGATCAGGAGAAAATAGTTTACTCCATAAAAACAGCTGCGCCCTATTATTGTTTAAAATAATCGAACGCATCTGTCACTTATGTATTACACAATAACTAATAGGAGTTTTTTAACAAAGAGTTATTTTTACTAACCATATGAGTTAGTGCCTTTTTGGGAGTCATTTGACCTGACCATATTTGCTCAAGATCTGAATCAATATTATCGCGAATCTGAGACATTGCCCTGAGCTGTATACCTTTATCATTAACGGTGGGTGTTCCACGACTTAATGAATGTAGTGCTACCTCACTTGCAGAGTTAACTTTGAAATAGCCCTCTTTGTCTAAAAGGTTTGATGCTGATTTTAATGTAGGTATATAACCGGTTGCTTTTACCCATTCTGCCTGTATTTCTGGCTGGGATAAAAAATGAAGGAAGGCGGCTACAGCCTGGTATGCTTTTTTGTTATGACCACGAAGAACCCATAAGCTGGCACCACCAACCAATGCATTATGGGGCGCACCTTTGGCTTTTTTATAATAAGGAAGAGGCGCCACGCCATAATCAAAATTAACAACATCATTAATAGTGGAAAGCTCAGAAGAAGAGTCCATATAAAAAGCTATCTTTTGTGTGGAAAACAGAGGCAACGATTTGCTATAACGACCACCATAAACAAACACATGGTCTTTTTTCCATTGTTCCAGATTATTCAGATGCTTTTGAAAAAATGCTGTATTTAACAGAAGTTTTGGTATGCCCTGCTGATACCCGTTTTCTCTTGTAGCATAAGGGTATCCATTGATTGCGGCCGTATTTTCAATAAGTAACCAAGACCCCCAACCAGAAGAAAAGCCATGAGGCATGCTATCTTTTTTCATAATGATTTTTGAATCTTTAACCAGTTGTTCCCACGTAGCAGGTGGGGTGTTTGGATCTAACCCAGCTTGCTTCATTGCTGTTTTGTTATAAAACATGACGCCTGAAGAACTGTTAAATGGAAAAGATACCAGCTTGTTTTTCGTATCTGTATAATAACTGGCAACAGCAGGAATAAAGTCATTTGGGTTAAATGCATAGCCGTTATCTTTCATCAACTGCTCAACTGAGTAGTAGACTAGTTTGCCTGCACTCATCATTGTACCTGTACCTACTTCAAACACTTGTACTAATGCTGGTTGTGTATGCGACCTAAAGGCTGCAATCGTCGTGGTTAATGTTTGGGTATAGTTTCCCTTATAAACGGGAGTCACATGAAATTTATGTTGCGAATGGTTAAATCTGTTGGCAAGTTTATTAATTTCAACACCAAGGTTACCAGACATGGCATGCCAAAAATTAATGTTTGTAACTTTTGCATGAGCGACAATAACTGTAGAAAAAATAACGCTAAAAATACAAACCAAACGATAAAAATACTTTTTGTTATTCATCATATCCAACAACCACCGATTCTTCATAAATAATTAACAATTCTATATTAAATATTTTTTAGTGTATGCATAACATCAGAATAATTCTTTGTACACGACATAAAAATGGCCAGAGAAAAATAATAAGGAAAAGAGCAATAATACTAATAAATAATAGATGGTTTTAAAGTTTACTAAACTGAATTAGTTGTTTTTTTTTAAGGCAAAAAAGCAGATTTCACTTGATTAGCAACAGCCTCTTTTAACAGTAAACCATAAAAGCATGTTCGTAACAGTAACTAAAAATAGATTTTGGTATAACGCTATTATTTTAACAATCTATTCATTTCTGCGTCAGACACAATAAACTGTAATCTACCTGATAAATGGTTGGTAAGATTTTGTATTAAAAGATAAAATCCTCATGGAAATAAATGTCCAGATATTCGGTTTACAAGATCTCATTATATTAATGTCATTCTTAAATGTATGGTCTGTCATCAATTGTTCCAGGAAGTTGACTTCCAGAATAGTTAAATCCCGAGCCATCTTTATTCGTATTTTTAATATAACTCTAACTTTCGATCATTATAGTATTTACATTAGGTGTGTATTTGATATACTCGCCACACTTATTGGCAGTGTGGCGGAATTGGTAGACGCGGTGCACTCAAAATGCATTGTCTTGCGACGTCCCGGTTCGAGTCCGGGCACTGCTACCAAACTATAGTCTTATGACACTGTGTCATATATTTTTATCTCCAAAAAAAACATTTAAAAATCAAAAAATTTCTCTTTTACCCTGCTTATAGTAATTTTATTTAACATGTGTTTTATGAAATACTCTAATCCTTGAGTCAAATAAAAGATGCGTTATCTAGCTCCCTATAATGTTACAGGAGCTAAATATACCATTTAAAATACAAGCCAAAAGGCTTGCATATGGAACTATGAGTTTTTTGAAAGAAGGTATCTTCTTTTTTTTAGTTTAGTAATCCTCTGAGTTTATTTGTAATATCATTGCCCAAATGTTTTTTAAGCTGCTTTTCCAGTTGATGTTGTGCTTCATTTTTTAACAAAGTTTTGGCTGTATTTGCCAAGCGTTCTTGGTCAATTCCACAAAGACCTTTTTTTCTCCAATAACCCTGACATCTCACAGGCCACGTTAAGTTTGAGTATTGCTGATTGATTTCACAGGCTGGTTCGTCAGACTCAACACTATTACCAGTAACGGTCAGCCCTAAATGATAATCCATAACATTAGAGACTAAATTTATCCATCCATCACCCCTTAAGTTCATTTGGCTAAGACTGGCTGTTAAATCGCTATTTCGTGCAATACCATTTTCTATAGTCCATTGACTTTTTAATGCTGTAAATTGAGTAAAATTATCCCAATTATTTTTTTCAATATTTTTTTTGCGAATACGTGAAATCATTTGACAGACCAAATGGTTCATATTCATACCAGTAATCCGACCTTTATCTACGGTAAGGGATATAAGCCCGCTAAGATTTTCTGTTAAGGCTGACTGCCTTGAACCATGTGTTAACAGACGCATACTCGCATTCAGGTGTCCAGCTATATTATCAATGCCTGCTAAAGAGTGACTCAGCTTGTTAATATCTGTATCAGAAATATTCATATTTACAGATACTTTCGGCTGAACATCACGTGAATTAATGATTGCCTTGCCATCAATCTTTCCGTTATAAAAACCAGCTTTTAACTCAGATAACTCTGCAATACCGTCTTTGGCTTTGACTACAAGTAATGGTTGATTGAGCATAACTTTATTGTAAGAGAGTTCGTTAAGTTTTATGCGACCATCAATATTTAAACTACGTAATAGTAAAACAGGAATAATAACTTTATCTTTATGCAGAGAGATTTTGTCTGCACTGCTGGCTGAAACAGCAGTAGCCTTACTTTTATAAGAGGCGTTCTTGCCCGTTTGTACAGCATTTGTTGATGATTTAACTGGCAGATAGTTACTTAAATGTAATGGCGACCCGTTTAAGTCGAATATTATTTTATTTTTCACCACAGAAAAGTTGCCTTTTGCTGTAAATTTATCACCTGTTGCAGTTTTTTGTTGTGGAAAAACAGTTAAGTGCATCTTTTTAATGGCGTAGGTTTTATCTTTAAGACTGACTAGTCCATTACCTGTGAGCATAAATTTCATGTTGAGCGAAGGAGTCTTGCTTTTAATGGTAAACCCAGCCTCTAGGGGGAAGTTTTTGCCACTCAAAATATTTCCGGTAGTAGCATAAGCATGATTAATAGTAATTAATTGATTGGTTTTTTGATCCAGATAGTGGACATTAACATTTTTCAACTCTATTTTTTCTGCATTCAGGGCCATGGCTGAAGGGGGCTTATTTTGTGATGCCGTTGCAATCTGTTTGGCGGTAGGTGATGCAATTTTATCAGATGCTAATTGTTTCTTTGCAGGAAAAGACAATGCTTTCTGCCAATTTAGCTGACCATTATTTAGTTTAGTGATATTTAGATTAACACCAGTGACAACGATTTTACCGAGCTCTATTTTTTTAGATAACAAGGGAAGAACTTTAATACCTACCTGCGCTTTTTTCAGAGTAGCCAAAGGTTGTTTTTCCTGGTTCTTCAAATTAATACTACTAACAAATAAACCAATATCAGGAAACAGCTGCCACTTAATGTCACCATTAATTTTCAGGTAAAGACCAGTCTTTTCGTAAACATTGGCTTCTATTTTGCCTTTATAATCATTGGGGTTCACCAAGGTGATGACAATTATTAAAATAGTTACAAGCAGAAAAATTAAACAACCAATGATGCCTAGCATCCATTTCATCCAACGTTTCATCAAATGTTACCTATAAGTATTTTTTTTATTGAGTGTCAGTGAGTGCATGTCAGTTTATCTCATAAAATTGTAGATAAACAACTATAACGGCTGAAAGATGCTAGAAAACTTATGCACTAATACCAAGATCTGCTTCTAGCTTCTTATTGTGCTACTTTTCTAATCTTGCTGTTATGCATTAAAGTTTCTCATAATAGCTGGCTATTACCCGTTATTATTCTTTTAACAGTAAGCCACAAAAGCCTATGTACGGGATAAAACATACAACAAATCCTCAAAGTTAATGGCATCATGCTTCGTACAAGCGTTTAATAATACACGTCTGAGTACATCCAACCCTAACCGAAAAGACTTTTTTAAGATCAGGTATATTTATTTAATGGCAGTGTTTCAGCATCACCATACACCAGAGGGTTCTGTTGCAAACCATAAGAAAAACATGAAACCCAGACTGATCATCTTGCTCGATAAGATGTTGTTGAGAGGGCGCTCGATCATTGAAACCATTAACGATCAGCTTAAAAACATCTGTCAGATTGAGCATTCAAGACACCGTTCCAAGGCTAATTTTATGGTGAATTTAATCAGTGGATTGATTTCTTATACTTACAAAGAGCAAAACCTTCACTGAACATTCAATATACAGGCTTAGTTTCTGTTTAGTTACGTCGAACTGAGGTTAAACTAATAAGTGCAACAGGCTAATTTTGAAATATGACTCCTTCTGAGTATGAGAATTTTCTGAAAAAAAGTGTCCGGTAAAGATTGATCAGAACATTAGAAGATGGAAAAGAACAAACCTATACAGAGCAAAGATTTTTATTATGTGAACTCGAAAACTGAGCTAATTATTTTTTGCTATTATGATGATGGCTTTGAAGGATGATTAATATAACTAAATCTATTGTTTGAAGAATACAAACAGCTTTTCTTATTAGTAAAATCATAAGGATTAACTATGAAAAAACCATATGTTTATTTCTTGTTTATCGCTTTTTCATTAAGTATATATGTTAGTAATATCAACGCTTTTTTCAATATGGGGTATGTGGGTGTTAATAATCAGTCATTAATGAATATACGATGTTTTGTTAATACACAAGATAATCAGCCTTTTTTTAGCATGGCATCTATCTTTGCAGCCAATATTAATGGAGAAAATCCAGATGATCCTGTTCTTTATTTTAATCCACAGGTTAGTGCTACATTGAAAAATCAAAAAGGCATTAATCAACTAAAGAGTGAGGGCATTAAAGTATTACTATCTGTATTGGGAAATCATCAGAATGCAGGGTGGTCTTGTTTCACAAATGAAGATGGGGCTAAAAAGTTTGCTGATGAACTTGTGAATGCAGTGATTAAGTATAATCTGGATGGTATTGATATTGATGACGAATACTCTACTTGTTCAGGTAACAATACTTCCATGATCATGGTAGCTGGGTTTATCAAACAAAACCCAAAATTTGAGGGAAAACTATTAACCAAAGTCTTATGGCAAGATCTTGATATTTTTAATGCTCATTACAACGACTGGAAACTTGGCAGCTTACTTGATTACGGCTGGGGTATGAATTACGGTTCAGGTGTGTCTCAGTTGTCACCTTATCTTGAATACATGTCTAAAAACAAACTTGCGCTTGGTGTTAATCCCGCAAACAATGACTCACCAGATCAAAATGCATTTCAGGCGCTTAGTTCCGGTTATGGTGGAATAATGGTTTTTACTGTTAAAAACAGTTCCGTAGATTATGTGGAAAAACTAGCAAAAGGTCAGAAACAATCAGTGGTGGTTCTACCTAATTGCATTGATACATATGTAAATCAGTGAAACTAATTGAGTGTATCTGGCTTTTTTGCAACTCAAGCTTGATATAACTACAAAGTAGCGAGCCCACTTTCAATATTGAAAGTGGGCTTTTTCTTTTGGCCGGCATAATACTAAAACCGGCTTCTAAATTCTTATTGCGCAAGATTTCTAATCTTGCTGTTATATATAAAGTTAATATTCGTATAAAAAATTATGGAAAACTTACATACAGAGTTAAAAATATTTCATAGTTTTAGCTGTAAGTAGTTATAGATATGGAAGGTGTGAGTTTTGGATAATATTGTATGTGAGATCATTGTAAAACTCACACGCTTAATTATAAAAGCTCTGGTTGGTATTTGCGTAATTCCTCCTTTCTTATTAACTTTTGAACAGGTTGCATGGGCTGTAAGTAGTAATTCTCATCTTCCTGAGCACCATGTGATCAGACAATCAGCATCTGTCTCTAGTGCACTGCCGACTAATACAAAAAACACCTGGCTAAGTTTTCAGCAAGCTGGTAATGGTAATAAGTTCCATATATCTCCTTTCACCCATTTACCTGTATTGTCTGATGGCTCCGTTGCCATGCCATCAAATGCCAATAATTTTCACGGTGCGTTTCACGCCTCTGTGGACCCCCGCACAGGAACGGCATCGCTCAATATGCCAGTGGCCACGACATTTTACGATCACGGGCAGGCAAAACGCAGTCTGATATTGTCCTATAGCGGAAGCCCATCTCCTCATGGCCCTGACTTATTAGGCCTTGGTGCTCACTGGACATTTAATGTGGGAACAGAGCACCCCTCTACGTCGGAAGTTGCCGGACATAAAACCACTGATCTAACCACCGGTGATGGTCATGCTCTGACAATGGAAAGTGATCGTAACGGGCAGGGTCAAACCTATTGGCATTTACTTCGCCATAAACTCAAAGATGTAACTGTCTCAGGAGAACCTGGGGACTGGACTATTGCTACCTCAAACGGCATTCGTGAACATTTACTCTACGGTTACGAAGACTGGGAAGAAGGGCACGACGGGCAGCGTGTATGGTTCTATTATGACCGCAATGGGCCAACCGATATGACCCGACGCCTACTCTATATCTGCGGGCACCCGTTAACAGAAGATCAGGCTGAAGGGGCTGTTAATGCCTGTCCAGACAATGGTGTTAGAATCACCTATGAAGCTCATGATATTACCATACATGCTCAGCAGACAGTGACTATACATACCGGTGAGACTGAAGGTGAAACACAGGTTACCTCAGTCACCCTTCCGCCCTTTTCCAGTGAGAATATCAGTAATCATGGAGTTCCGGCACACATTCTGTTTAGTTATGATACTCAGGGTGCCCGCCCATGGTTAATCAAAACGATCACTCAACCTTCAGGTCAGATCAATACATTTCTTTACAACGATGAGGCAAATTATGACAGTCTCCAGCCTCATGGTATTCCAACCGGCTTTAATTCCGCTTCTTTGCCTGTGGTCAAAGAACAAATAATAACACCACCACCAATGTATAAAAACTCTCTGCCTGTACGTCATGTTTGGTTTCAGTACAGTAAAGGAACCACTGATCTGCATAATTTCACCGGTTATCTCAGTGGTTTTAGCCATATTCCCGGTAAGGATAATCTGTTCGACCGCGCCGACAGCTATACCTATACGGTTGCACAAGACAACGGTTCATCAACTACCACCACCACATATAATAAATATCATTTACCACTAACGATTACCCAGTCAGATGATTTACATCACAGTTTAGTGTTGAAAAATGATGCCACTTACTCTCCTTGGAAAGGCACAACATTTGCCCAGTTGCCATCTGATTACTCTTTGCCGAAAAAAACGACAAAAACTCTGTATAGCCTTACCGGCACAGGGCAAGAATCGACAATCAAACCGGCGACTGTGCTGGAGCAAAAACGTTATAATAATAATGGACAGGTTATCTGGAAACAAGATGACTATGGCCGACAGACTTTTACGCAGTATTGTCCGCCACAGGGTGATGCCCACTGCCCTGCTATGGATCCGAACTGGCCACAGGCAACATGGCCCGAAAAAACAATTGAGATACCGGCACAAAAAACACTGGCAGGAGCTACGCGCTATGCCAATCTGAAAGCCAGTGATGATCCTGAACCTGCTGTTGAAGTAGAATATAACTATAAACTGATTCCTGTCGCAAAAACATATAAACAGAGAATCAGCCAGTACAAAAAACTGTTACAGCAACAGTGGATACGAGCAAAAGCACGATGGGAAAAAACATACAACAGTCATAGTTCAGTGTCTTCTTCGGCTACCACGAATTTATTTAGTCAAAGCCGCTTTAATCATGATGTGGGTCAGGACACTTCAAGCCTTGCCGGTAGCTGGGAAGTCAGCACTAAAACCGTGGGGACATTACCGCAGAATACGGTCAGCCACCTGACCCTGGGCAGTCCGTTACCTGAGCTGACTACCGATGAACTATCGACCAAAGCCCTGTACCAATATAACCCTGATCCAAAGAGCTTGACTTATGGCCAGCTGGCTCACATAACCATCACAAAATATAACCGCTTTTCACCAATAATTAATGGAAACGTATTACAGACAGACCAAGCCCCATTATCTGATGATCAGCCCGGACAGCAGGAACAGGTCGACTTTAATGTCACTCACCGTATTGACCCCAAATTGCATACCCGTACAACAGATGTTGAAGTAGCACATGAAACACCTGAGTCTGCTCAGCAGGCACCGAAGCTTTTAAAGAATAATACCCGACTGGTTCATGCTGATTACAGACTGTCCAACGACGGAGAATTATCACTGGGGCAGTCGGTTTACTCACTAGATAGTGGTGTAAAACTGTCCACCGAGGACACGTTAAAAACATTACAAACACGCTGGAAATATGATGCATGGCTTCGTCCTGTGCAGAAAACGGTGACACCGGTTAGCGGAGGCCATCCACAAAAAACATTATGGTCGTATATTTTTACCCGCCAGGAACAAGCATCTGTTAAAACGATGCCCAATGGTAGTCAGGAAAAGGTCGTTTATTCCGGAATGGGTAAAAAACAGAAGATTATCTCTGTCTGGCACAGAGATAAATCGCTGGCAGGTGCATCAATGGAAGGGGTATCTAACTGGATTGCTGACAGTAAGACCACTTATACCCATGCTGAAAAGCCGGCGAGCCGAACTGTTTATCATGCAGACGACAACGGAAGAACTGTGGCACTAACCACAACTTATGGGTACGATTCACTCGATCGTAATGTCTGGACCAAACTTCCGGATAATTCTGTTAGTGTTGTCGCCCGCAATGATCCACAACTGTTGCTGATAAGTTATCAGGTGACAACAGGAAGCCAGAATCAGGGTGAAAAGTTTGCACCTATATTGGGTGTTGTTAAATCTGACACGTTAGGCCACCCCGTGGCACAATATACTTTTGCCATGAAACCTGATGTCAGAGTTTTGGGCAAACCGCTTTATCCACCGGCAGTTCAGGCGGAGCTAACAACACTGGAAGGTCAGCTCAGACCTGTCACCAGTTTAACGGCTGAAAATAACTTTGGCTTGCTGCCACTTGCCGGAAGTAAGGGGTTGTTCACCTTTGTCAACGATGCCATTAATGCAGGTGTTTGGCTGACTAAAAGCACTATGCAGTATGATGGAATGGGTCATAAAGTTGAGCAAACCCAGCCCAATGGTGCAAAGGTACACTGGAAATGGCAAAACAACAACTTGGTGGCAACCATCGCTCCCAATCAAAGCCTGATACACGATACGATAAACCTTCAGGGTAAAAAAGTGGCACGGTGTGTTAAGCCGTTAGGTCAGTCTGACTGCCATGTATTAGGAACACGGCAGTACGATGACACAGGAGAACTGATATCTCAGCATGATGAATACGGCAATCAAATAAGGTACACCTACGACGAAGACGGTCGTATGCTTAGCATGATAACACCTGCCACTAAAACGGACAAAGGTCATGTTTTTACTTATACCTACAACAGTTTTGCCAGAACCGGTGAGTCTGTTGATGGTGTACTTTATGAGACCTTCAAATACGACCCTGATACTTGGTTGCTGACCGATACAGACGAGGCAATCAGTCATCTGCATTATGATTATGACCCAAATACTTTACAACTGATTAAAGTGACTCGGAGCGCACCGGTCAGTTTTAAATCACCGGTGGGTATTCACTATCCTGGTGGTTTTGAAACAATGAGTTACAACCGTTACGGACAGGCGGTCAGCCTGCGTGATTTTGCAGGAAACAGATACAAAGCCCTGCACGATAAACTCGGCAGAGTCATTCAGACTGAAGTCATTTTGCCGAATCAGACCGAAACCACGATGCTAACTGCTGTTCAGTACGATGATTACTTTAATCGTCCGGTGAAAATAATTAACGGTATCGGGATTGCCAGATACTTCACATATGACGCTCTGGGTAAGCTCACAACAACCACTGATAAGCAGGGCAATAAAACGTTACAAACATTAAGTTACACTTATGACTTGAAGACCGGCAATATTGTCACTTTCACCCAATCAGAAGACAATAATAGTGCAACACAGCGTTATACTTATGACAATAACACAAACAATCTGACGTCAATGTTATGCAGTGTAACAGGGCAATCTGATAAAGCCAGTTCACTGTGTCCGCGTGATACGGTTTTATCCGGCAGTCATTTAACAACACCGCCAGTTATTATGGCACAAAAGTATACGTTTGATGACTGGAACAATATCAAAAGTGTTAGCGAAAAGTTAGTCACCTCAGAGGGACAGTCAACCAGCAAAACGACAACATATACTTATGCAAGTCAGAATGCTAACGGTGATCACTTTGATCCACACCGCATGATCGCCTTTAATACACAATGGCAGGATAGTGTATCGGATACCAGTGTTGCTCCCAAGACAATAGTTTACGACAGTTTAGGCAGGGTTATCAAAGATGCAGACGGTAATACCCTGCATTATAATGCGCTTGGGCAGCAGGACGGGTTTACTAATGTGCGCACTCACGGGCATACAGCATATACCTATGATGCAACAGGTCACCAGGTAGCAGAGCAGCCCTTTGATAGTCAGGGCCGAGCGTTGCAGGCTCCTTTATATATGATATATCAGGGTGATACTGTTGCAGAACAGGTGCAAAATGATGCCACGGGAAAAACGCATGTAAGTGTAGAACTGACTGGTGCCGCTCACAGTGAAGACAACCGCATTACCCGTTGGTATCTCCATGATTATAAGGGTGATGTTATCGTAGCTGTTGATGCGTCGGGTCAAAAAATCAGTGATCATGTCTATAGTCCTTACGGTATGGATGAAGATCTGCTAAGCAGTCGTGAGCAGGCATTACCGCAAAAGTTTGATCTTGCCACGCAAGCCCCCTGGTGGAAAAGCCATCAGCCAGCCTTTGACGGCCAGATGAGTGATCCGGTGACAGGGTATCAGTTTTTAGGTGGAGGCTATCGCGCATACAACCCGGTTTACCGACACTTTATGAGCCACGACAGTTACAGTCCATTTGCCAAAATAAATGGTTATGGATTTGGTGATAACAACCCAATAATGAACACCGACCCAACAGGACATTTACCCAAATGGGCAGGTATTGCTTTGGGAATGGTTAGTGTTGGTGTGGCATTAGTTTCCTCAATATTACTTCCGGCAGTTTTGGGTATAGCTGCAGCGACTGCTTTAAGTCTTGCTATGAGCCACTGTGCTTTTATTGCTACATCTCTAGCTTTAATGGGTACTTTAGGTCTAATGGGTATAGTCTCCGGAACTTTACAAATAACCCGAAGCTTGTATCCGAATAATATCGGTTTAGATTTTGCTAGTATATCCTTTGATATGGTGAATAGCCTTGCAATAATGGTGACTGGTTTTACAATGATTACTGCTGATATTTTTAGTGCTATTTATGGTGCAGCATGTTCAACCATCAGTCTGATTACAGCTTCCAGTGGTATCAGTATAACCTCAGGAATGATTGGTCTCACCTTATTCGGTATGAATACTCATGCTGAGCAAAATAATGTGACCAGTGCCATTTATTTTCAGGCTATCGATGTTTTAAGCTATATCAATATTGGCCTGATGGGCACTGCTGTAATTTTGGGGGCAGGCACGGTAACTTGGACGTACGCTAAAGGCTTACTATCACCAAATACCCTTCCCGCAAGGCTAGAACATCTGTCAAGGTTATCAAGTTCCAGTCCTTATACAAATGAGTCAGCTCCCCAAATTGAGGAAACTTCGTTTTATGAACCACCACCTCCATATGAAAGCAGGTCTCAATCTCAAGACTTAACAGATTCAAGGATGCATCAAAACTATATCGAAAATACTGCTAGCCAACTAGGTGTGGTGTCTGAACAAGCGAACCAAATAGATGTATCTGGGTTAACGGCAAGACAACAAGAAATTCGAACACAAATATTAAGGGCTATTGAGGGCAATGGAACAGTAAGTCTGAAAGATAACAGCATAACAGTAAGGGGTAGTAACTTTGAGTTAAGTTGGTTTGATGTTAACCGAAATGACGGCGATGTATATGTATTGCACAGATTAATCACCTCAAGACCAGAAAATAACGCTATGCTTTCGGCTTCAGTGGCACCTCAAGATGAGTCAGTAACCACTCCTAACTCTGTTCAGGAATACAATATAAGAGATTTATTATTCGAATCTTTCATTCGAAGAAACATAGATCAATAGTCCTGATTGCTTTGAGTTTGGAACGCTTGGCATCTTGATAAAGTTTGGAGGGGTGTGCTATTTAACGACATATTTAGTTTTTGCTACGTTATTATATCAATAAGTTACGGATCAGGTAAGCACTGTATAAATCAAGGAATTGTCTATTCTTTCAACGCATAATGCACAACGATCATCGTATTAAAAACAGAAAGTTCAAAACATCAATGGTTAAGAAATAGTGCAGGAAAAATCACTGTAAAATGCATATTTTGATGGATGTACACAGTATTATAATTGTTTATATGCGTATAAAAGATCATAAAAAACTTACATGCAAAGCTAAGAGTTCTGTTGCAAGACCGACAGACAAAAAACACGGATACACCGACAGTGACCTCCATTACCAGTTGGAAACGGCGTAAACGTAATCGGCACTTGATGGGAAGACTTTTTACAAGATTAGGATTGAACAGGAATGACCAAAAAGTCAGCGAGGTTAATATGGAGCTGAGCGAGTATAGGACTGCTTCTGCGTAAAAGTGTCTGAAATATTGTGGTAATTAATTGACTGGATAGCACAACTTATTCCAGACGGGTAACAGCTTTTATCCATATCAAGAATATATGAGCAATATTTTCATCCTGAACTGATACAGAGTTATTGACACTACCCACGTTTTGCAGTTAATGCATAAAAAGACTATCAGTAGACAGCCTTTTTATAGTAGTGTCAATAGAGCACTAAGGGTTGACTTTCTCCTTGAGTTTTTTGCCAGGTTTGAATGAAACGGTTTCGCATGCCGGAATTTGAATTTCCTGACCAGTTTGAGGGTTTTTGCCTCTACGTTCTTTACGATGACGACGTTTGAATGCGCCGAAGCCTGTTAGTGTAACGTCTTCATTGCGTTCCAAAGCTTCAGTAATGGTCTGTAAAACAATTTCAACAGCTTTGCTTGCCTTATCTTTGCTCAATTCAGTTTGTTCTGCTACAACTTCTGCTAATTCGCCTTTACGCATCTTTTGATTAACTCCTGATTTGTCTTTCTTATAGTAAAGAGGGTCATGTACGCTTTCCTCTGTGTACAACAACAGGTCCGATAAAATAGCCTGTTGGTTCACGATAAAACAGTAAGCCCATATGATGCAAGACTTTAAATAAACATTTAATAATATATTTTTTGCGATCACTTGCCAGATAAGCGAAAATACCCCGTAATAGCACATAAATTCTTTAATGTGTTATTGAAAAAAATATTTATATTATATTATGTTATGGCATTTTTTTATTTAAATTCTCAGGTGTAAAGCGCAAGAATATTTCGTTATACAGATGCTAAAAAAATATGTCTGACATTGCATGCAGGTAAGTTTATGAATATAACTGTTGTCATATTAGCTGCCGGACAGGGAAAGAGAATGTGTTCGTTACTTCCCAAGGTGCTTCACCCGATTGGTGGTACACCCATGCTCTCTCGTGTAGCTAATGCTACGATGACAGCATTTCCACAGCTAACTTCTGAGGATGTTGCTATCGTGATAGGTCACGGTGCAGAACAGGTAAAGTCTGCACTCGGGGATATTCCTGCTCAATGGGTTTTGCAACGTGAGCAGCTTGGCACAGGTCATGCCGTAAAACAGGCGATACTAACAGGTCAGAGAGTCGGTGTTGTCATTGTGCTTTATGGTGATGTACCACTAATCAGACCAGAAACATTGAAATTATTGGCAGAGACCTCAAGAGGGGAAGCATTGGCTCTGTTGACAGTTAATAGTGAGTCTCCATTTGGATACGGGCGAATAGTGCGTGATGAACAGGATAATATTAAAGCCATTGTTGAAGAACGAGATGCAACTCCTGAACAACAAGCGATTAAAGAGATACATACCGGCATTATGGCAATCCCCGAACAGTATTTGCAGAAATGGCTGAATGCACTAAGTAATGATAATGCTCAGGGTGAATATTATTTGACTGATATTGTAGCCATGGCTGTTGCAGAGAATATACCAGTCACTTCATGTCAACCTTTTTGTAAAGCAGAAGTGCAGGGTGTTAATGATCGTCAACAGCAGGCGTGCTTGGAGCGTGAATATCAACGGTTACAGTGTGAAGCGCTGATGAAGAAGGGAGTAACATTATTAGACCCGTTAAGAACAGACATTCGGGGCGAACTGGAAGCTGGGTCAGATGTGGTCATTGATACTAACTGTATTTTCGAAGGACAGGTAACTCTTGGCAATAATATTTCCATTGGTGCAGGCTGTATAATCCGAAATGCTTCTATTGGAGATAATACAACCATTGCACCTTATTCATTGATAGATGAAAGCCAAGTAGAAGATAACTGCTTTATCGGGCCTTTTGCTAGGCTTCGCCCAGGTACTTTTCTTGAGCAATCGGCTAAAATTGGTAACTTTGTTGAAACTAAAAAATCGATGATTGGTGAAGGTAGTAAAATTAACCACTTAAGCTATGTTGGCGACACAGAGATTGGAAAACAGGTAAACATAGGGGCGGGTACTATCACCTGTAATTACGACGGTAAGAACAAACACAAAACGGTGATTGAAGATGGTGCTTTTATTGGTTCTAATACGGCATTGGTAGCCCCGTTGAATATCGGGGAAGACTCGACGATAGGTGCCGGTTCCACCATTACTCATGATGTTGGAAAAAAGCAGCTTTCAGTTAGCAGAGGTTCGCAACGCAATATCGAAGGCTGGAAGCGACCTGAAAAGCAAGAAGTTATGTAAAGTGCCTCTCAATACCTGAGGTTAAATAATCAGACTAACGTAAGGTAATTATATGTGTGGAATTGTTGCTGCATCTGCTCAAAGAAATGTGGCTCCCATTTTACTGGAAGGCTTGAGAAGGCTTGAGTATCGTGGCTATGATTCAGCTGGTTTGACGACTATTACAGAGGACGGCATGTTTCATCGTGTTCGCCGTTTAGGTAAAGTAAATGTGCTGGCACACGTTGTCGATCAGGAGAATGTGTCAGGTTTTACAGGTATTGCCCATACGCGTTGGGCAACTCATGGTAAACCGAGTGAAGCGAATGCTCATCCTCATGTCTCAGGTGATTCCATTATGCTTGTGCATAATGGCATCATTGAAAACAATGTTGACTTGCGAAAAGACTTGCAACAGTCAGGTTTCGTCTTTACCTCTGAAACAGATACAGAGGTGATTGCTCATCTGGTGGCATATTACCGTAAAACAGGTATTTCATTGCTTGAGGCTGTCACGCGGGCAAAATCAAAACTTCATGGTGCTTATAGTCTTGCTGTACTGGACAGAACTGATGCTGAACGTATTGTGGTTGCGCGTTCGGGAAGTCCTTTGGTTATAGGTGTTGGTATTGGTGAACACTTTGTTGCATCTGACCAACTGGCTCTTTTGCCAGTTACTCATCGTTTTCAATTTCTTGAAGAAGGAGATGTGGCGGAAATCACTAAAGATAAAGCTATTATTTACGGGCATGATGGAAAACCTGTTGAGCGACCGGTTATTGATAGTGATCTGGAACATGAGGCAGGGGAAAAGGGTAGTTTCAGGCACTTTATGCTAAAAGAAATTTACGAGCAACCGTCTGCTATCAGTAACACACTGGAAGGTCGTGTCACTGATAAGCAGGTATTGACAGAATCATTTGGTTTTGAAGCTGAAGTTTTGTTAAAAAACATTAATATTGTGCAAATTGTTGCTTGTGGAACCAGTTATCATTCTGCCATGGTTGCACGTTACTGGTTTGAGGACTTTGGTATTCCCTGTCGGGTTGAGATAGCTTCGGAGTTTCGTTACCGAAAAGCATTTGTTCCTGAAAATTGTTTATTTGTCACTTTGTCGCAGTCTGGTGAAACAGCGGATACCTTGTCCGCATTACGGTTGGCAAAACAACAAGGTTACGAAAAGACGTTTGCTATCTGTAATGTGCCAAGTTCATCAATGGTGCGGGAATCTGATATGTTTTTGATGACTCGTGCCGGAGCGGAAATAGGTGTCGCTTCCACCAAAGCGTTTACCACACAGCTCACAGCATTGCTAATGTTGGTTACAGTAATGGCGCGCTTAAAAGGAACAGTTGATTTATTGCAGGAAGCTGCCATTGTTAAGGCGTTGCATCATTTGCCGGAAGCCATTCAAAATACAGTTGCATTAGGTGATGAAATTAAGGCGCTTTCTGCGGATTTTTCACAAAAAAATCACAGCCTGTTTTTAGGTCGTGGGCCACTTTATCCGATTGCATTAGAGGGTGCTCTCAAACTTAAAGAAATTTCATATATTCATGCTGAAGCCTATGCTGCAGGTGAGTTAAAACATGGTCCTTTGGCGTTGATTGATAAAGATATGCCGGTCATTGTTGTGGCACCTAATGATGCGTTGCTTGAAAAACTCAAGTCTAATATGGAAGAGGTTAGGGCCAGGGGGGGGCAACTTTACGTTTTTGCAGATAAAAATGCAAAGTTAAATGAAAGTGAGGGTGTTAAGGTAATTCAACTTGATCCTGTAGACACAATTATTGCGCCGATTGTTTATTCAGTACCGTTACAGTTATTGTCTTACGAAGTGGCGGTGATTAAGGGAACAGATATTGACCAGCCCCGCAATTTAGCTAAATCAGTTACTGTGGAATAAATTTAATGCGCTTGTATGGCTACTGTTCTAGTCCTTCTAATCGACAGATTATCTTCTGTAAGTGGAAAACTACAAGTGTATTCACTAAAGTTTGTTTTTTTCTGTTAAAATAAATAAGTTTTGGTCTGCTGGTCTGCTGGTGTATTTTTTACAGAGTCATGATTTGCACCCAATTGTTGATTAATTTGTATTTTGATACTAAATGTAGGCGGAGTTAATTTATGGGCGTTATCGCCAAGCGGTCCTCGATGGTTTTTTTCTCCGACCCATCTGATCATTACTGCCATCGTGTACGTATTGTACTTGCAGAAAAAGATGTCGTCGTGGATATTAAAGATGTGGATCCGGAAGCTGGGTCACCAGAACATGTTGATATAAATCCTCACAATGATGTGCCGACTTTGGCTGATCGTGATCTGGTTTTATACGAATCTACTATTTTGATGGAATACCTTGACGAGCGTTTTCCTCATCCGCCATTGTTACCTGCTTATCCGGTAACCCGTGCGAAAAGTCGCCTGATGATTTACAGGATTGAGAAAGATATTTGTCAACTTGTAGATACAGTGCTTAATCCGGCAAAAAAGATGACAGATGTAAATCGGGCAAAAAAGGAGCTTCGAGAACAATTGCTTGCTATAGCCCCTGTGTTTGCTGAGCATCCTTTCTTTATGAGCGAAGAGTTTTCTTTGGTTGACTGTTGTTTGCTTCCCATTTTATGGCGCCTGCCTCTGATGGGTATAGAGTTACCCGGTCAGGCAAAACCGATGCAGGACTACGCAGAGCGTTTATTTCAGCGAGAGTCATTTAAAGCCAGTCTCTCTGAGGCGGAAAGAGAAATGCGTGTGCTTTAAAATAAATATGTCTGTTTATATAGTGAAAATATCATTTTGTTTATAACGATTTTATAGCATAATTATCAGACTATAAAAAAATAGCATATCCGTAGATGTATTATTACTTCTATTGGAGCATATTAGTGTTTTTTTGGGAGTTGCACCATGGCGATGACTGACAACCGACCATACATTGTCAGAGCTATTTATAAATGGATTGTTGATAATGACTGTACACCTTATATCCTTGTCGATAGTCACTGGCCAAATGCAACGCTTCCTCCACAGTTTTACGAAGAGGAAAAAATTGTATTAAATATTTCACCCATGGCTACAAGAGAGCTTGAAATTTCTAACGAAATCATAACTTTTCTTACTCGATTTGATGGTGAAGTATTTACTATTTCCATTCCGGTTGATGGGGTTCTGGCAGTCTATGCTCAAGAGAATGGACAAGGCATGGTGTTTGACCCTAAACCACATCCTGAAGAAGGCAATGATGAGACTTTTAAAGTAGATAAACCTAGTAACTTCAAGGCGAAACCTTCAGTTTCGATAACCAATGCAACCTCTGGGCAGGGTGAGTTTGGCAAAGAGTCCTCTACGAAAAACAGTAGACCTAAAGGCAAGCCTTCTTTAAAAATTATAAAGTAATACCAAAATCTATTTCTAATTAACTGTTAGAAGTAGATTTTGGTATAAGTAAAGATAGCTGTGATTCTGTTTTACGCTATTTTGCCTTTTTCTTGTGTCTGAAACCTTTAGATGATGAGTTGGGTTTTAAGGTTCTCGAATGGTCTGATTGTTTTCTGGATTTTTTTCCAAATGGTTTTGGGGAGTCACCCTCTGGCATGCTGGAAATTTGTAATTGCTGACCAGATACCCATACTTTCGCAAGTTGGCTACGCACGTTCTCAGGCATTTTTGCCGGTAAATCAATTATGGAATAATTATCTAAAATCCTGATAGAGCCTATATTACGACTACTGATTCCTGCTTCATTGGCAATGGCTCCTACAATGTTACCAGGTTTTACTCCGTGTGAACGACCAACTTCTATGCGAAATCTCTGCATTCCTTCTTCAGTTTTTCCTCTTGAATGAGAATCACCGGATCGTCTTGAGCCACGCTCAAAACGATCATTACGCCCTCTGCGGTCAGTCTCTTTATATGACGATCGACTATCAGGTTTTGGTAATTCTTTTAGTAGTAAGGGCTTTCGTCCTTGGTACATTTTTGCCAGAGCGGCGGCAATCTCTATAGGATTGAGGTCATTTTGTTCCTGATAAGCTTTCAATATAGTCAGGAAAAGCCCTGTTTCTGTTTCCATCGTTTCGGTGATTTTTTGTTTGAATTTTTCTACACGCTGTTCATTTAATATGTCTATCGAAGGCATTTTCATCAATTCAATGGGCTGCCTTGTCGCTTTTTCTATAGAGCGTAACAGTCGCGTCTCTCGTGGATTAATGAACAAAATAGCTTCGCCTTTGCGCCCTGCACGCCCAGTACGACCAATGCGGTGTGTATAAGCTTCTGTATCATAAGGAATATCATAGTTGATGACGTGAGTGATGCGGTCAACATCTAGGCCACGGGCAGCAACATCAGTGGCAACAACTATATCAATATTACCTTTTTTAAATCGTTCGATAGTACGTTCACGTTGTGCTTGCGCAATATCTCCATTTAGCGCAGTAGCTTCATAGCCTCGTGCTCCTAGTTTTTCTGCCAGTTCACTGGTAGCACGTTTTGTGCGAACGAAAATAATTGATGCATCAAAAGGTTCAAACTCAAGAATTCTGGTTAGCGCATCCAGTTTGTGATTATTGGCTCCAGCCCAGTACCGCTGCCGTACGGATTCAGCAGTTACTGTTTTAGCTTTAATTATTACTTCTTCTGGGTCGGTTAGGTATTTATTAGCGATACGCCTGATTTCAGTAGGCATGGTTGCTGACAATAAAGCAGTTTGGCGTGTTGACGGTGTTTGCTCAAGAACCCACTCAACATCATCAATAAAGCCCATGCGGAGCATTTCATCAGCCTCATCGAGTACCAGTATGGAAAGATCTTTCAGCACTAAAGAGCCTCGGCGCATATGATCCATTACCCGACCAGGTGTACCCACAACTATGTGTGCACCACGCTTTAACTGTTTTAGCTGATGCGAATAATTTTGACCACCGTAGATAGGCAGTACATGAAATTCTTTAAGGTTTGCTGCGTAGCTTTGAAATGCTTCTGCCACCTGAATAGCCAGTTCACGTGTGGGGGTAAGTACCAGTGCCTGAGTCGTTTTTTTAGTAGGATCAATCTTTGACAGGATTGGCAAGGCAAAAGCTGCTGTTTTACCAGTACCAGTTTGCGCTTGTCCTATAACATCTTTACCGGCAAGAATTTTAGGAATAATCTTTGCTTGGATGGGGGAAGGTGTTTCATATCCTATTTTATCCAACGCTTCTATAATGGGAATTGAAAGATCCAGTTCTTGGAACCCAGATTTTTCAGGCTGATCGTCTGACATATTTAAAATACCTGTCTTTGTATGAGCCTGACTTCGGGTGATTTATGTTCTGCTTGGTGAGCAGCTTCACGGATAATCGAATATTTGGCTCTTTATGTGTGATGGGCGATGTATTATACAGCTATTGATTAGAAAGTACAGGCTAAAGGTTGAAAATTACAGGCCTATTACCTTTAAAAATCAGCTGACAATTGCTTTATAACTGGGATGAGAGTGCTTTTACTCATAGAAAGGGTCTTAAAATACTGAGGTATAACCGAGTTTATTGGTTTATTCAAACAAGATTTGCGTAATTGCATGGATAGAAAATTGTAATACAGTATGTTTTGTTTATTAGTCAGAAGTAGAATTAGTTTAAATACGTATGCAGTAGTGGATGAGACACTTTATTTTTCCGACTAGAGTTCTTTATATGGTCTGGCTCATTGAGATAATTTCGGAACTAAAACTATTTGGTAATGTTATAAGAGCTCAGGCGATATGGTGAAACTTATCAATTTAAAACAATTTATCAATTTAAAACAATGGTGAAGAGTAATGAAATTCTTTTCTGTTCTGTTGGCATTCATGATTATGGGTAGTGCCTGTGCAAGCACAACGCCCGTGACACCGGCATATAAATTTTTTCTTCAGCTACAGGGAAATTCTCCTGTTTGCAAAAATCCGGGTGGTAAATGCTCTGGATCATCATGTCAAAAAGATTCTGACTGTTGTAGTGATTATTGTTTCGATGTCTTTGGCTTGAAAACCTGTAGTCAGGATCACTCAGGAAATAATGCCTGTTAGGTCATTTTGTAAATACTGCATTATTCAAAATAATTACCCAGAATGCTGTTTTAGAGAAGGTTGATTTAACTCTGATTCAGGTAGGGTACGGCGATTGTTCTCATGACTTGGGGCAATGTTAAAGTAATTAGTATAAGCTCGGCTAAAATGAGAAGCGCTTACAAAACCACACGCTGTACTTACCTGAATGATTGGAGTTTTGGTTCTTTGCAGCATTTTTTTTGCTTTCCATAATCTTATATTTAGATAGTATTTTGCCGGTGTTGTATTCAAGTATTTTCGAAATAAGCGTTCGGTATGTCGTTTTGATATACCTAAATGAAATGCTATTTCTTTCAAAGCAAGAGGTTCTTCTGTGTTGTTTTTCATCAAAGTAATGGTGTTTATAAGCCGATTATCTAATTTGTGAGTGTTATGATTATTGAGATTTTTCTCATTAAATAGGCGGTAAACTAACGTTGAAATTAACATTGTATCATGACAGGTAATCCATGGTTTTCTGGCACTTTCGTAATGAAATAACTTAATGGTTTCTGCTTTTTCCCCCAGTATTGCAAGGAGAGCCCCCCTGTTTAGTTGTTTTTTTAAAAACACCGACATCACAGGTGAGAGAAAATTATTTTCTCCTGTGAGTAATGTTACGCTTGCTAAATTATAGTTAGAATCAATTGAAGCATAAGGCATAACATGTATACCAAGGTCACAGACAACCTCAGCTCCGTCCATACTTAAAAGCACCCATTGAGAATGGTTAGTTGCGTAGTATCGTTGATTGCCTCGAAATGCTTGTAAAACAAGCATTAAAGCTTGCATGGAAAAGCCCATGGTCAATACTATTGCATGTGTTTTTTTTCCGGCATCAACAAGATGCAGAAATTCAGCGGTGTGGTCTTTAAACATAAATAAAACAAGCAATAATTCTTTATAACATAAGTTAACAAATATGTCGTTTTTAGGCAACAAGCTGTCGCATTAAGGTAAACATTTGGTTTTTGATTTTAGGATAATTATTTGCACTCAGTATATTTCACTGGTAGTAAAGCGTAGCTCAAAAAAACACTTATAACGATATATTGTCGCTTTGTTTTATTAGATTATTTTTTATGATTATTTTAAGGCTAGTTTATGAGCAATTTCAAGGATATATCCTCACTTTGCATTGATGAGATAAAAAATTATTTTAAAGAACGGCTGACAGCAAAAGAAGGCAAGCCGGCAGAGCAACTAGCAGAAGCCTATCTAAACAAAATTCAACCAAAAAACCTGGTAAAAGCACCAACAGCAGAAGTCTGTGGTGAAATGATGAGCATGTGGCGATTTATTAAGCATCGTGATCCAGGTAAAACATCAGTTCGCGTTTACAACCCTTCTCCTGAAGAGCACCAGTGGTATTCAACACATAGCATTATAGAAATAATCTGTGATGATCAGCCATTTTTAATTGCATCTATTCTTATGGAGCTAGATAAGCAGGATATTGAGGTATATGATGAAAATCACATTGTTTATACTTACCAACGCGATCAGCAGGGAATTTTGCTTGCTCTTGAGGAAATAAAAACAGTAGAACATGAAAATATAGAATTTTTAATGCACATTGAAATAGAGCGTCAGCCAGGAGAAAAAGAACTAAGTAATATAGAGTCTTCTATATGGCGTGTGCTAAATGATGTTGGCATAGTTTGTAAAGATTGGAAGTCAATGAGTGACAAACTTCTGGAGGTTGTTGGCATATGTCGTAAAATTAATACGCAACATAAAAAAGATGATATTAAGTCGTTTATATCTCAAGAAAATTATGATGAAAGTTTAAAGTTTCTTGAATGGCTTGTAACGGGTAAATTTCTTTTCATTGGTTATGCTTACTATTCATTACAGAATATAGAACAAAAGCATGCATTTGTTTATCAACAGGGATCAGGACTTGGATTGCTTGAAGAAAGCAGAAACCAAGATCAGAAAGAAATTTTCTATCCCAACTCCCGTCAGATAAAGCATATTCAGGAAGCGACTTTACTTGTACTGACTAAATCGGAAATATTATCAACTATTCACAGACCGGGTCATCTTGATCATATTGGCGTTAAACATTATAAAAGAGGTAACGTAATCGGGGAGTGGCGTTTTTACGGGCTGTTATCATCAGTGGCTTATTCTGAGCCTATCGAAAAAATGCCACTGGTTAGAAAAAAAATACAGCAAATTACCAACGATCTTTTGTCAAGTGATGAGCACCGTAACCGTATCCTGCGATTTATTGTTAACCAGTATCCTCGTGATGAACTACTTCAATCTAATGTCGTTTATCTAAAGAAAACCTTATCCAGTATTGTTTCTAAACAAGAACGTCGACAGTTTAGTCTTTTTTTAAGAACTGATAGTTGTGGTCAGTTTGTTACTGCCATTGTTTACACTCTTAAAGAGCGGTATTCCACAGAATTAAGATTGCAGTTTGAGCAGGTATTGCTTGAAATGTTTGACGGGAAGTCTGTTGATTTTAATATTGTTACCACTGACCATCCATTTACACAGGTTCTGTTCAGGGTATATTGCGATGGCGACTTTGATCATGAAATTGATGTAGAAGTTCTGGAAGCGAGATTATCAGAGCTGATGATGGGGTGGCAGGATCGGCAAAAAAACGCACTGGTTGAACAGTTAGGAGAAGCGCAGGGTAAGCAGATGCACCGTAAATATATTCGTGCTTTTCCAGCAGCTTATCGTGAAGACAGTCACCCGCTGCAAGGCGTGATTGATATTGAATCTTTTGAATCATTAAGCGAGCAAAGAAGTATAGTTACGCGCTTGTATTACCCTGTGGATACACCGGAGCAACTACATTTTCGGGTTATTGGCTCAGGTGAAGCTATTTCACTTTCTGATGTTATTCCAATACTCGAACAAATGGGTGTTCGGGTTATTAGTGCCAGACCATACAAAATAAAACCAAAAGGTAATACAGATTACTGGATTTCAGATTTTGCTATTCAGCCAGGTGCATCCTGTGATTTGGAAGATAAGCAGGCAAGAGAAATATTTCAGGAAGTATTTACCAAAACATGGGCTAATGAACTTGAAAATGATGGATTTAATGCACTGGCTTTAAACGCAAAATTAAACTGGCGTTGTATTACTTTGGTGCGAGCTTTATCCCGCTACTTATTGCAGCTGCAAATTCCCTTTAGTCAACATTACATGCAGGTGGCTGTAAATAATAATCCTCGTATCACTTCTGATATTATCAGTCTTTTTTTTATGCGGTTGTCTCCTGATGAAATGGACAACAGAGAGCGAATGGTTTCTGATAAAATATTAGCTATTGAAAACAAATTTGAACAAGTAGCCAGTCTTGATGAAGATCGAATTTTACGTCATTACTTATCTTTAGTTCAGGTAATCTTAAGAACAAATTTTTTCCAGACTGATAGTAAAAGCAATCCAAAGCCGTATGTATCAATTAAGTTATCTCCACAATTATTATCTATTGCTCCACAACCACGCCTGAAATATGAGATATTTGTTTATTCGCCCAGGATTGAAGGGATACATATGAGGGCAGGTAAAGTAGCTCGTGGCGGGTTACGCTGGTCAGACAGAAAAGAAGACTACAGAACTGAAATTTTGGGTCTTGCAAAAGCGCAAATGGTAAAAAATTCGGTAATCGTGCCTTTAGGCGCAAAAGGCGGATTTGTGGCCAAACAGCTCCCAGTTAAAGGTGACCGTAAGGAGATTATGGCAGAAGGTATTGCTTGCTATCGAATGTTTATATCAGGATTGCTTGATATTACAGATAACATGCAAAACGGAGCTGTTATTTCCCCCAAATCTGTTGTTTGTCATGATGAAAACGATCCTTACCTGGTAGTAGCTGCTGATAAAGGAACTGCAACATTTTCTGATATTGCCAATGAAGTCTCCCATCAATACAAGTTTTGGCTAGGTGATGCGTTTGCTTCCGGAGGTAGCCTTGGTTATGATCACAAGCTTATGGGAATCACGGCAAAAGGAGCGTGGGAGTCCGTTAAGCGTTTATTCTGGACAAAAGAAATAAACGTTCAAACTCAAGATTTTACCGTGGTAGGCATTGGCGATATGTCAGGTGACGTGTTTGGTAATGGTATGTTGATTTCAAAAAACACTTGTCTCGTCGCAGCATTTAACCATATGCATATATTTATTGATCCCACCCCTGATCCGCTTATCAGTTATAATGAACGTCTTCGACTCTTTAAAATGGAACGCTCTTCATGGGGGGATTATAATAAATCTTTATTGTCTAAAGGTGGCAATATTTATTCTCGGACGTCAAAATCAATACGTCTTTCACAGGAAGCAAAAAAAGCGTTAGGGGCCGAAAAAATAACATTAACGCCCAATGAGCTTATTCAGATAATACTTCGGGCGCCAGTGGACTTGCTGTGGAATGGTGGAATTGGTACTTATATTAAAGCCTCATTTCAAACGAATGAAGAAGTAGGTGATCTATCAAACGACTGCTTGCGTATTGATGCAACAGAAGTAAGAGCTTCTGTAATTGGTGAAGGTGGTAATCTTGGTCTGACCCAACAAGCGCGTATCGAGCTGTCTCGTCATGGAAAATTAATTAATACTGATGCCGTTGATAATTCAGCAGGTGTAGATTGTTCTGACCATGAGGTGAACATTAAAATACTGCTTGATCAGGTTGTAGCTGATGGTGATCTCACTGTAAAACAGAGAAATAATTTATTAACTGAAATGACAGATGAAGTCGGTTCTCTGGTGATTCGTAACAATTATCTTCAAACATTAGGGCTGACTATTACAACAGCACAGTCATCCCAGGTTTTTTATGATCATCGACGTTTTCTTGGTTTGCTTGAGAGTGAAAAACGTTTAAAGCGTAAACTTGAAGTAATGCCTTCAGATGCAGAGTTATCAGTAATGTTGAAAAATGGCAAGGGTTTTACACGACCTGAAATTGCTGTGTTGCTTGCTCACAGTAAGCTTAAACTTTTTGATGATTTAATTGCCGACAATATTGAGGATGATGATTATCTCTCAGGATTGCTGCCTGAGTATTTCCCTAAAGCAATAAAAACATCAATGGCGGACCGTATCAAGATGCATCCTTTGCGTGCAGAAATACTTGCCACTTATTTGAGCAATGAAATTTGCAATAGAATGGGGGAAGGATTTATGTATCGAATTCAACGAGAAAATCACTGCTCTTCCTTGGATGTATTGAGGGCTTTCATTATTGTTAAAAAAGTATTTAATCTTGATCAGTTATGGAGAGGATTGGAAAGCTTGGAATATATAGTTGATGCAACCACTATTTGTCATGAGCTTTATCAGATTCGCCGTCAGGTTGAGAAATCTATTCACTGGTTGATTAAAAGATATATCAAAGACCTGAATATTCAGGAGCTAGCAGATAGGTATTCATCAGGTATACAAACTCTTGATCAGCAGCTTCCTGAATTTCTTGGAGAAAATGACAAGCAGAAATGGCACTGTCAGAAAGAATTTTTACTTGACGGTGGCGTTCACCCTGAAAAAGCAAGATCTCTTTGCAACTTGCGTTACCTCTATTTTGGTTTAGGTATTGTTAATATTGCTAACACGAATAAACGAAAAGTAGAAGAAACAGCACGTATATATTTTTTATTGGAAGAGCACTTGGAATTACACTGGTTGCGAGAAAAAGTACGCTCGTTGCCTGAAATAGATTTATGGCAACGAAAAGCAAGAGATACTTTAAGAGATCGCCTTGACAAAACGCTCAGTGATAACTGTATTCATGTACTTAAAAGTAATATTTTACAACCTATGGAAGCGCTAGAGCACTGGTTAACCAACCGAAAAAAACAAGTTGATCTCTGGAAGCGTACTATTGGAGACCTTCAGGCGGCTACCGATATTAATTTGGCCATGCTATCTGTAGCTATTCAGGATCTATCAGCTTTGGCGCGTATTTGAGTGATAATATCCGGATATTTTCGGTTACTTCATGGAGTGCTTCTTAAACTTATAGTCGGTTGCGAATTGTCACTTTTTTTTGTGAAAACAACGTACAGGCAAGGTATTATAAACTTAAGAATGCGCTCCAAAAATAAAGGCTTATTGACTTTTATCAAGCAGGCTAATAATAATTCCAAGTTTAAAATTATGTCATTATAATTGTTTATTTGGCTCTTATTGTAGTTTGCAATTTATACGTTGGGGGTTAATATCATCTAATAAAAGTTATAGCTAATAAAAGCTCAAGCTATGAGAAACCGTTAAAATAAAAACCAGATAAACGACTAATTTAAAAAAACACTAGTCTTTTATTCAAGCATATATTGTCTTTTAAAATTGCGAAATATACTTCCAATATATAAAAATATCCTTAATATCAACTTAGATTTATTATATAGAATAAGAAGTAAACGATAAATTTTTTATTATTTTGGGGGGGGAATATCAATTTTAAGGTAATAAACCATTAATTATTTCGATTCATCTATTTTTTTCAACTTCCTCTACCTAGTGAAAACTTTCGTTTGAAGACTACTTTCTTTTTATAGGCAAGTGTTATCAGGTTTGGATAAGCAGTTATGAAAAAATATAAATATAAAGATAGTATTGGTGGGGATAGTTTAGTTAAAGCATTATTTTCTTCTTTTTGCAGGAGGTTGTTTTCATTAATTAAATGTGTCGTTATAAAACTTGCAATAGTTCCAGTATTTTTAATGGTTTTTGAACAAGTGGTTTATGCTGGCGAGATTCGAGCTTTCCCAACTTATACACATGCACCTGCTACATTAAGTGACCAGCGTTCAGCATCCCTTAATCTGAAATCAGCGGCACTTGAACACTCAGGGGCATGGTTTAACTTTAAAACCCCAAAGCCGTCCAATTATAAGGTTTCACCTTTCACCAGCCTGCCTATTTTAGCTGATGGTGCTACTGCTATGCCATCAAATGCTAATAATTTCCACGGTGAAGCTAGCGCATCTGTTGATCCGCGGACAGGTTCTGCCTCTTACACAATGCCTCTTGCAAGTACGATGTATGACAATGGTCAAAGCAAACGTGATTTTACTATTTCTTATTCAGGAGGGTCATCAGCACTAGGTCCTGACCCTTTCAGTCTTGGATCACACTGGACCTTTAATATTGGTACAGAACATCAGTCCACCTCAGAAATATCTGATCATCAAACGACTGATATAACAACCAGTGACGGGCATAGTTTTACAATGGTAAGCGATCGCAACTCACAGGGGGGAAAATACTGGCATCCTTTACGACATAAACTGGGTGATGTAACCATTACCGGCCAGCCAGGTGACTGGACTATTGCCATGTCATCAGGTGTCAGGGAGCATTTATTATACGGTTATGAAGACTGGGAGGAAGGCCGTGATGGCGAGCGGGTGTGGTTTTATTATGACCGAAACGGTCCTCAAGACACTACTCGGCGTTTGTTGTATGTATGTAATCATCCATTAACCGAAGCAGAAGTTCACAGCAGTCAGGATGCCTGTGCCAATAACGGTATCCACATAACTTATGAGGGTAATGATATTACCGTTCATGGCCAGCAACCGATTGTTTTGCATATGGGAAATATGGAGGGACAGCCAATACTTCAAACTATTTCAATGCCTCCATTATCCAGCTCACAATTGAGCAACTATTCAATGCTATCAGGTGCAAAAAGCGGTGATCAGTCATTGAGTGCAAACTTACAGTTTGCTTATGACAATCAGGGGGAAAGACCTTGGCTATTGAAAAGCGTGACAACCCCTTCCGGAAAAAAAACAACCTTTTTGTATAACAGTGAGTCTGACCATAATGCGCTACAATCTCAGGGGTTGCCAACAGGTTTTGGATCTGCTCATATTCCGGTAGTGACAGAAGAAATTACAGCTACTAATATCGCTGGAAAAAAAGCAGTACCAGATCAGCGTACTTGGTATCAATACAGTAAAGGCACCAGTGATCAGCATAATTACACAGGCTACCAAAGCGGTGTAAGCTCAGAGCCTGGCAAAGATAACCTGTTTGATCGTTCTGACGATTATACCTACACAGTCACTGTTGATAACGGGTTGACCACTGCAACCACAACGTATAATAAATATCATCTGCCTCTGTCGGCGGTTCAAACTGAGGATTTAAGACATAGTCTTATCAGTCAGAGTGATTCCGCATATTTACCGTGGAAAGGTACCAAATTTTCAGACCTTGCTCCAACTTATTCGTTTCCAAAAAATACAACAAAAACACTTTTCTCGGTCAGTAGCAAAGGGCAGGATCAGGCTATTACACCAGCTAAAGTTATCGAGCATAAGCAGTATAACAATGATGGTCAGGTGGTATGGAAAGAAGATGCCTATGGCAGGCAGACTTTTACTCAATATTGCCCTCGTCAGGGAGATAATCATTGTCCAGCCATGGATCCTTCATGGCCTCAGGTGGCTTTACCTGAAAAAGTATTGACACTTCCGGCCACGCAGAGCCCTGCAGGCAGCGCTCCATTTACAAATTTTGCAGCGACAGGTGATCCAGCTTCAGCTGTGGAAGTGGTATTTGACTATAAGCGTATCCCTCAGAAAAAGAAATTCCAAAATCGTGTAAAACAATACGCTGCAATACTCAGGCAGCAATGGAAAAAACAAAGAGCGAAATGGAAGACCTTAGAAGGTGAATCAGGTTTGCTATCTACTTCTGATGTGTTCAGCCAGACTCGTTTGATGGATGATATAGGGCAGAATACTTCTGATACCAGTGGTAGCTGGCAGGTATTGACAAAGCAGGTAGGTACTTTGTCTCCAGCATCTGTTGCAACGGTTAAACCAGGTCAGGCTTTGCCCGATTTGAATGCTGATCAGCTTTTTACAGCAGTTAATTATCAATACAACCTGCAACAGGATAGTCCTGTTTTTGGTCAACTGACACAGATGACGTTAACCAAGTATAATCAGGATACTCCAACAGTTAATGGTCGTCTATTGCGCGAGGGTGTAACAGCACTAGCTGTGACGCAACAGGAACCTCAGCAAATTACCTTTAGCATTAAGCACGATATAGATACAAAAATGCATACACGAACCACGGATGTTGAAGTGGTACATGCACAACATTACGCCGATATTCAAAACGCAACGCAATTGTTGCAAATGGGCTCAGGCGGAGGGCTTTCATTAGGGAAATCAGTTTATTCTCTTACTAATGGCATGAAGTTATCCAGTGACGATACATTGAAAACACTTCATATTAACTGGGTCTATGATGCATGGCAACGTCCGGTAAAAGAAACAGTTACACCTGAAACTGGTGGTAAGCCACAAAGTATTTCCTGGATATATATGTCGACAGCCGATGAACAATCTGTCGTTAAAACGTTGTCAAATGGTTCACAACAAAAGATTATTTATGCAGGTAGTGGTAAAGATCAAAAAGTTTTATCTGCCTGGCATAGAAATAAATCCCAGTCTAGTGCGCCGATGGAAGGCATTTCTAACTGGGTGGAAGACAGTAGTATGACGTATACCACCGCTGGCAAGCAGGCTACAAAAACCACTTATCATGCAGCGGATGGTAACGGTAAAACCATTGCTTTAACCACCACTTATGGTTATGACTCTCTTAACAGGCCTGTATGGGAAAAAGATCCGGATGGTTCAGTAAATGTCACTGTTCGTAATGATCCTGCAATGCTGTTGATAGGTTATAAAGTATTGTCCGGTGTTAATAGTCAGGGCGAAAAACTTGCACCAATGTTAAGTGTTGTGCAGTCAAACACATTGAATAAGCCGGTTGCACAATACTCTTTTCCATTGGATGCAAAAGCCATACTGAATGGTAAGCCTTTGTATTCCAGTGAGTTGCAGTCACAGTTGACAGCACTAAAAAGTCAATTAGAAGCCATTGGTTCCCTGCAACCGACTCAAAGTTATGGGCTATTACCTCTTGCAGGCGACGATGGTTTGTTTGGCTTTGTGAGTAATGCCATTAAAACAGGTAGCTGGTTGACCAGAATTAGCACACAGTATGATGGCAATGGCCGTATGATTAAGCAGGTTCAGCCAAATGGTGCCCAGACACACTGGAAATGGCAGAATGGCAACATGGTTGCGACTATTGCACCTAATGGTAGCCTTATTCATGATACATATAATCTGCAAGGTAAAAAGGTGGCACGTTGTGTGCAACCGGCTGGTCAGTCAGTCTGTCATGTGTTAGGTACCCGTGGTTATGACGATGAAGGTAATCTTGCATGGAAGGCGGATGAATATGGTAATAAAATTAATTACACCTACGACTCTGATGGCCGAATCACCAGTACAACCATTCCTGCCACCAAAACAAGTAAAAGTCATGTATTTACCTACACCTATAACAGTTTTGCCAAAACCAGCGAATTATTAGATGGTGTCGTTTTCGCAACGTTTAGTTATGATCCTGACACATGGCAGCTTACTGATAGTGAAGATACGATTAGTCATTTGCATTATGATTATGATGCTGATACCGGAGCGCTAATAAAAGTTACTCGAAGTTCCCCTGTAAAACTAAAATCACCGGAAGGTATTCATTATCCTTCTGGTTCTGAAAGCATCACCTATGACCGCTATGGTCAACCAGTAAGCTATACCGATATGTCTGGTGATACATTTACAGCCACTCATGACAGTTTAGGGCGGATACTTAGGTCAGAAGTGACTCTGAAAGGCCAAAACAAGCCAACGCTACTTTCGGCCACGACATATGATAACTATTTCAACCGAGTAGATTCTGTTGTTAATGGTATAGGTATTGTTCGCACCTATGTTTATGGTACAGATGGTCAGGTGGCAAGTACCATTGACAAACAAAATGACAAAGTCTTACAACAACTCGATTATGCTTATGATATGCAGACTGGTAATATTACTAGGTTTACCAGAACAGAAGGAAAAGAGAGTGCTACACAGACTTATACCTACGACGGTAATAGTAATAGTCTGACAGATATGACCTGTAGCGTCACTGGAAAAGCAGGAACACCGAGTGCTTTGTGTCCACGTGATACTGATTTGTCAGGTAGTCAGTTAACTGTGCCACCGATTATTACCGCCCAGCACTATAGCTTTGATGATTGGAATAATATCAAAACGGTGAAAGAGCAGCTGAGTACCAAAGATGGAAAATCAACCAGTAAAATAACAACATATACTTATGCGACAGGTTCAGGTAATAATTCAGATGCCGCAGAAGATGACAGTTATGATCCACATCGGATGACAGCATTTGGTACACAGTGGCAGGCAAATTTCTCAAGGTTCAGTGCTGTACCGGGTAACATCAGTTATGACGCTCTGGGGCGGATAGTGAAGGATGCTGATGGAAATACACTGCATTATAATGCGTTTGGCCGTCAGGATAAATTCACCAATAGTCATACGGGAGAAACCACCTCTTACTGGTACGACGACAGTGCTCATCAGGTAGCTGAGCAGCCATTTGATTCGAAAGGACAGGCCTTGCAACAACCACTGTATATGTTGTATCAGGGTGATTCTGTGGTGGCTCAAGTGCAAAATGATGCGCAAGGTAAAACGCATATCAGTCAGGAGTTGGGGCTTGCTCACAGCGAAGATGGCAATATTAATCGCTGGTATCTGCATGATTATAAAGGTGATGTAATTTCAGCATTCAATGGTTCAGGTCAAAAAATTAGCGACCATGTCTACAGTCCTTACGGCATGGATGATAATTTATTAGACAATGCACAGAATGCACTACCGGCAAAACTTAAGCTTGCATCGCAATCGCCCTGGTGGCAAAGTCACCAGCCGGGTTTTGACGGACAAATGAATGATCCGGCTACCGGTTACCAGTTTTTAGGTGGAGGTTATCGCGCTTATAATCCGGTCTACAGACACTTTATGAGTCATGATAGTTATAGTCCTTTCCAGAAAATCAATGGTTACGGGTTTGGTGATAATAATCCCATTATGAACACTGACCCCACAGGTCATATGCCTAAGTGGATGGGTTATGTTATGGGTGGTTTAAGTATCGGGCTTGCTGTAGCAGCAGCCGTTTTGTTGCCCGGTGTAGGAGTACTGTTTTCTATAAGTTCTACGGCAGCAAGTTCAGCAGGCTTTGGGGTTGTTGCCACTGGTATTACAGCATCGGCTACGGTTGCAAAAACGGCGATGAGTGGAGTAATTATAGGTGCCTTGGCTTCTACGGATATTGCGTCAGGATCATTACAAATAGCAAGTACCGCGCGCCCTGAAGATAAAAATTTAGCTATTGCCAACCAAGCAATGGGTGTTGTCGGAGGTGTTGCTTTAGCTGCGATGGGCGCAGCTACGGTGATTGGCGCTACTGCTTCTGTACTCTCTGTAGGGGCACGTGCTGTGAACTCCATGATTGTATTATCAGGCCTTTTCACGGTTGCAGGGGGGGCTTCCTTTGGCGCAGATTCAGGCCTTGCACTTGGCATGACTACGAATTCGGACTTAGCGAGATCAGCAGGCATGGCAAGCGCTGTTAAATTATTAGGTTATGTCTCCATGGGGTTGATGGCTGTAGCCACAGTACTCAGTGTTGCAGCTGCAGCACGAATGTCATTAAAATATTTCAAAAAATTTGGCAAGTTCGTGAGGGGTGATTCATCTATAGGTACATCAACAACATGGCTTGACCACGAAGACGGTATTGCTTCTCAAAATGGGGACGCATCACCAACGACATCGTTGAGTAAAATGGATCAACGTGATGTTGATAACTTAAACAGACTATTGACTGACAAAAATTCGATTTCAGAAAGAAAAGTGCATGGACGAACAAGTGAAGATATAGCGCAATGGGTAAAATCAAGCGACCAAGGGGTAAATCCAGAATCAATTGCAAACAGACGATCAACTTCACGATCACGTACGCCTTTTTTATCATCAGATACAGAAACAGTGATTGACAAAAATGAACAAACGACCGGTGTAACACCTACTTTTGAAGTTGATTCCCATGAAAGCAGTCCAGTTAATTCTGACGAAAGTCTCGGTGTATTGTACAGTGAAAAAAATGAAATTGATGCGGAAAAAATTAAAGGAAATGATGAAAATCTTTAAGAGTGAATATTTAGTTTGTTATTCACTTAATAGTGCTAAAAGTTTTTGTATCAGTATTTTTTAAGTGTATGGCAATATTTCAATAAAGTTATTTTATAGTATGCATACAATAGATTTGGCTCTTTAGGGTATCACTGTTGTATGTGAAGATGCATCAGTTTAAACGACATTTGTATTTTTATTTGCTTTTAAAATCTTCATGGTGAGATCAAAACATATTTTATCCCTAGTGTTGTCTGAATTAACACTACAAACAGAATGTTTAATTTATTTTTTTTTTTATTCTTTCAGGAAAAATATTTTTTACGAAGTGATTAAACTTATATTTATGCATGTTCGCTTGTTTTTTCTGTGATAACTACGTAATGAAAATATCTGTATGCAGGCTAGTTTATTTATTATCCATAATAATGCAGTTCAGGTTAAAAGATAATGTACAAGTATAATGACAGTAAATCGGGCTCAGGTAGCTCAAGCTTCTTCTTTGATTACAGTTTATTATTGGCATTTGTAAAACGTGTTGCAGTCAGCTGTGCGATAGTCCCTGTGTTTTTGATGATTTTTGAACAAATGGTTTATGCTAGTGAGGTTCGGGCTTTCTCTGGTTATACACATGCAACTACCACATTTAAAAACCAACAGCCAACACCACAAAAAGCGCAATTAACTGCATTTAAACACTCAGGGACATGGTTTAACTTTAAAATTCCAAAGTTATCTAATTATGAGGTATCGCCTTTGACCAGCCTGCCTGTTTTAGCTGATGGCGCTACAGCCATGCCATCAAATGCTAATAATTTCCACGGTCAAGCCAGTGCATCTGTTGATCCGCGTACAGGTTCTGCCTCCTACTCAATGCCTCTTGCGAGTACTATGTATGATAATGGTCAGGGGAAGCGTGATTTGACTATTTCTTATTCAGGAGGCTCGTCAGCATTAGGCCCTGATCCTCTCAGTCTGGGATCGCACTGGACTTTTAATGTTGGTAAAGAGCGTCAGTCTGCTTCTGAAGTATCTGACCATCAAACGACTGATATAACCACTAGTGACGGGCATAGCTTTACAATGGTAAGCGATCGTAACTCTCAGGGAGGGAAATACTGGCATCCATTACGACATAAACTCGGTGACGTAACAATTACCGGCCAGCCAGGTGACTGGACTATTGCCCTGACATCGGGTGTCAAGGAGCATTTATTATATGGTTATGAAGACTGGGAAGAAACCCGTGATGGTGAGCGGGTGTGGTTTTATTATGATCGAAACGGCCCTCAGGATATTAGTCGTAGATTGCTGTATGTTTGTAATCATCCACTGACCGAAGCAGAAGTTCAAAGCAGTCAGGATGCCTGTGCCAATAATGGTATTCGCTTAACTTATGAGGGTAGTGATATTACCGTCCATGGGCAGCAAACGATTGTTTTGCATATGGGAAATATGCACGGCCAGCCAATACTGCAAACCATTTCAATGCCTTCACTGTCAAGCGCAGCACTCACTAAACATTCATTGTTGACAGGTACAAAAGCTAGCGATAAAGCATTGAATTCCAATCTGCAGTTTACTTATGACAATCAGGGGGGAAAACCTTGGTTATTGAAAAACGTGACAACCCCTTCCGGAGCGCAGACAATCTTTTTGTATAACAGTGAGTCCGACCATAATACGCTACAATCTCAGGGGTTGCCAACAGGTTTTGGATCTGCTCATATTCCGGTAGTGACCGAGGAAATTACAACCATAAATACCGGCGGAAAAAAAGTAGTTCCAGATCAGCATGTCTGGTATCAATACAGTAAAGGTACCAGTGATCAGCATAATTATACAGGCTACCAAAGCGGTGTAAACTCAGAGCCTGGCAAAGATAATCTGTTTGATCGCTCTGATGATTACACATACACTGTTGCTGTTGATAATGGGTTGACCACTTCTACTACAACGTATAATAAATATCACCTGCCACTGACAGCGGTTCAAACTGAGAATTTAAGGCATAGCCTGATCAGTGAGAATGATGCAGAATATTCACCGTGGAAGGGCACTAAATTTGCCCAGCTTACGCCGACTTATTCGTTCCCAAAAGATACAACAAAAACATTTTACTCGGTGAGTAGCACAGGGCAGGATCAGGCTATTGAACCTGCTAAAATTGTTGAGAAAAAGCAGTACAACAATGATGGTCAGGTTGTTTGGAAAGAAGATGCCTATGGCAGGCAGACTTTTACGCAGTATTGCCCTCGTCAGGGAGATGACCATTGTCCGACCATGGACCCTTCATGGCCTCAGGTGGCTTTACCTGAAAAAGTATTGACACTTCCAGCCACGCAAAGCCCTGCAGGTAGCGCTCCATTTACAAATTTTGCAAAGACAGATGATCCTGCTTCAGCTGTGGAGGTGGTATTTGACTACACGCGTATCCCACAGAAAAAGCAATACCAAAATCGTGTAAAAAAATACGCCACAATACTCAAACAACAATGGCGTCAAAACAAAGCAAATTGGGAAGCCACATATAAATCTCATGGTAAAACCAGTAATGGTGGATATGGTGGGTTATCTGCTTCTGATCTATTCAGCCAGACTCGTTTGATGGATGATATAGGGCAGAATACTTCTGATACTAGTGGTAGCTGGCAGGTATCGACAAAGCAGGTAGGAACTTTATCTCTAGCATCTGTTGCATCTATTAAACCCGGACAGTCTCTGCCAGATTTGAATTCAGATCAGCTTTCTACAGCGATTAATTATCAATATAACCTGCAACAAGATAGTCCTGTTTTTGGGCAGATGACACAGCTGACGTTAACCAATTACAATCAGGATACTCCAACGGTTAATGGCCAACTATTGAATGAAGGTGTGACAGCATTAGCTGTGATGAAACAGGAACCTCAGCAAATAAGCTTTAATGTTAATCATGCTATAGATGCAAAAACGCACACCCGAACCACTGATATTGAAGTAGCGCATGCCCAACATTATTCCGATATTCAACAGGCAACGCAATTGTTGAAAATGGGCTCAGGCGGAGGGCTTTCATTAGGGAAATCAGTTTATTCTCTTACTAATGGCATGAAGTTGTCCAGTGACGATACGTTGAAAGAAGTACATACTGACTGGGTCTATGATGTCTGGCAACGTCCAGTGAAAGAAACAGTTACACCTGAAACTGGCGGTAAGCCCCAAAGTATTTCGTGGATGTATATTTCGACAGACAACGAACAATCTGTTGTTAAAACGTTGCCAAATGGTATTCAAAAAAAGATTATTTATACAGGTAGTGGTAAAGACCAAAAAGTTTTATCTGTCTGGCACAGAAGTAAATCTCAAGCTAGTGCGCCAGTGGAAGGTATTTCTAACTGGGTGGAAGACAGCAGTCTTACGTATACCACCACCGGCAAGCCGGCTACAAAAACCACTTATCATGCAGCTGATGGTAATGGTAAAACCATTGCTTTAACCACCACTTATGGTTATGACTCTCTTAACCGGCCTGTATGGGTAAAAGATCCGGATGGTTCAGTAAATGTCACTGTTCGTAATGATCCTGCGATGCTATTGATAGGTTATAAAGTATTGTCCGGTGTTAATAGTCAGGGCGAAAAACTTGCACCAATGTTAAGAGTTGTGCAGTCAAACACATTGAATAAGCCGGTTGCACAATACACTTTTCCATTGGATGAAAAAGCTACATTAAATGGTAAGCTTTTGTATTCCAGTGAGTTGCAGTCACAGTTGACAGAACTAAAAAGTCAATTAGAAGCCATTGGTTCCCTGCAACCGACTCAAAGTTATGGGCTATTACCTCTTGCAGGCGACGATGGTTTGTTTGGCTTTGTGAGTAATGCCATTAAAACAGGTAGCTGGTTGACCAGAATTAGCGCACAGTATGATGGTAATGGCCGTATGATTAAGCAGGTTCAGCCAAATGGTGCCCAGACACACTGGAAATGGCAGAACGGCAACATGGTTGCGACTATTGCACCTAATGGTAGCCTTATTCATGATACATATAATCTGCAAGGTAAAAAGGTGGCACGTTGTGTGCAACCGGCTGGTCAGTCAGTCTGTCATGTGTTAGGTACCCGTGGTTATGACGATGAAGGTAACCTTGCATGGAAGGCGGATGAATATGGTAATAAAATTAATTACACCTACGACGCTGATGGCCGAATCACCAGTACAACCATTCCTGCCACCAAAACAAGTAAAAGTCATGTATTTACCTACACCTATAACAGTTTTGCCAAAACCAGCGAATTATTAGATGGTGTCGTTTTCGCAACGTTTAGTTATGATCCTGACACATGGCAGCTTACTGATAGTGAAGATACGATTAGTCATTTGCATTATGATTATGATGCTGATACAGGAGCGCTAATAAAAGTTACTCGAAGTTCCCCTGTAAAACTAAAATCACCGGAAGGTATTCATTATCCTTCTGGTTCTGAAAGCATCACCTATGACCGCTATGGTCAACCGGTAAGCTATACCGATATGTCTGGTGATACATTTACAGCCACTCATGACAGTTTCGGGCGGATACTTAGGTCAGAAGTGACTCTGAAAGGCCAAAACAAGCCAACGCTACTTTCGGCCACGACATATGATAACTATTTCAACCGAGTAGATTCTGTTGTTAATGGTATAGGTATTGTTCGCACCTATGTTTATGGTACAGATGGTCAGGTGGCAAGTACCATTGACAAACAAAATGACAAAGTCTTACAACAACTCGATTATGCTTATGATATGCAGACTGGTAATATTACTAGGTTTACCAGAACAGAAGGAAAAGAGAGTGCTACACAGACTTATACCTACGACGGTAATAGTAATAGTCTGACAGATATGACCTGTAGCGTCACTGGAAAAGCAGGAACACCGAGTGCTTTGTGTCCACGTGATACTGATTTGTCAGGTAGTCAGTTAACTGTGCCACCGATTATTACCGCCCAGCACTATAGCTTTGATGATTGGAATAATATCAAAACGGTGAAAGAGCAGCTGAGTACCAAAGATGGAAAATCAACCAGTAAAATAACAACATATACTTATGCGACAGGTTCAGGTAATAATTCAGATGCCGCAGAAGATGACAGTTATGATCCACATCGGATGACAGCATTTGGTACACAGTGGCAGGCAAATTTCTCAAGGTTCAGTGCTGTACCGGGTAACATCAGTTATGACGCTCTGGGGCGGATAGTGAAGGATGCTGATGGAAATACACTGCATTATAATGCGTTTGGCCGTCAGGATAAATTCACCAATAGTCATACGGGAGAAACCACCTCTTACTGGTACGACGACAGTGGTCATCAGGTAGCTGAGCAGCCATTTGATTCGAAAGGACAGGCCTTGCAACAACCACTGTATATGTTGTATCAGGGTGATTCTGTGGTGGCTCAAGTGCAAAATGATGCGCAAGGTAAAACGCATATCAGTCAGGAGTTGGGGCTTGCTCACAGCGAAGATGGCAATATTAATCGCTGGTATCTGCATGATTATAAAGGTGATGTAATTTCAGCATTCAATGGTTCAGGTCAAAAAATTAGCGACCATGTCTACAGTCCTTACGGCATGGATGATAATTTATTAGACAATGCACAGAATGCACTACCAGCAAAACTTAAGCTTGCATCTCAATCGCCCTGGTGGCAAAGTCACCAGCCGGGTTTTGACGGACAAATGAATGATCCGGCTACCGGTTACCAGTTTTTAGGTGGAGGTTATCGCGCTTATAATCCGGTCTACAGACACTTTATGAGTCATGATAGTTATAGTCCTTTCCAGAAAATCAATGGTTACGGGTTTGGTGATAATAATCCCATTATGAACACTGACCCCACAGGTCATATGCCTAAGTGGATGGGTTATGTTATGGGTGGTTTAAGTATTGCACTGTCCATAGCCGCAGCTATTGTATTGCCTGGTGTAGGAGCTGCCCTTGGTGCTACAGCTACTTCGGGAACCATGTCAGCGGTTGCTGCAGTGGGTGCTGCTGCTGCGGGTTCAACGGCTAAGGCCGTGGCTAGTGGAGTTATGATAGGTACTATAGCTTCTATGGGTGTTGCGTCCGGATCGCTACAAATTGCAAGTACTGCACATCCTGAAGATGAAAAGTTAGCTATTGCCAGTCAGTCAATGGGTGTCATTGGTGGTACTGCAATGGCTGCCATGGGTGTAGCCTCAGCTATTGGTTCCACTGCAGCTATAATACAAGGCGCAATGTCTGTAACTATGGCTGTAAATGTAGCTGCAGGGGTTACAACAGCTCTTGCCGGTATTAGCGGCGGCTTCGATTCAGGCCTTGCGCTTGGTATGACCACGAATGCAACCTTGGCAAGATCTGCAGGGTTGGGAACTGCAGTTAAAGTGTTAGGGTATGTAAGTATGGGTTTGATGGCTATGGCTACAGTGCTCAGTGTTGCGTCAGTTGCACAAAGCACACTAAAACTCTTCAAAAAGTCAGCATTATATTTTAAAACTAAAGCAACTCCTGCGTTTACTAGGTTTAAAATAGATGTGAGAGACGATTTTATTAAAGTTTTGGTCAATGATGTACAGAATATAAGTGCTAGGAAACCGCTTAAGATTGAAGTCGAGGACGAAGGGAGTAGCCCTGGCGATATAGATTCTAGTAATCAAGAAGATGATGAGGTTAAATCAAAAGATGAAAAAAGTGTAGCAAACAAAAGTAAAAAGGCTTCAGGTGGTCGGAAAATACGTACAGAGGGAGGTTACCTTCTTTTGCAAACAATGCATTATGGTCAAGAAAGCAACAACATATTTTATTTGGATAGCGATAATGGGGGGATGACTGAAGAGACAGCTATGTCAACTTTCGCTGAGTTGAACGGTAGAGAAAAGGTTGGTGATATAACAAGATTTAATGGGGTTGATGAGACTACTTTTAATATATTGAGGGGATTTAAAAGAGGAGCCAGCAATATGTAACGAACACATTGCACTTAAGTTTCTGGCTGAACTCAGGTGTTCTTTTATAGCAATAATCAACTCAGCCAACTCAACGAGGTTGACTGAGTTGATTATGTAAACCTGAGTATTTCTCTTATAATTTGTTACAAAATAAGCGGTACTAATTACCGTCCCAACTTTCTGCTACAAGATTATTAAAGCGTGCATATTGTCCCTGAAAGGCTAAACGTATCGTGCCAATAGGTCCGTTTCTTTGTTTGCCGATGATGATTTCTGCAACGCCCTTGTGTTCAGAATCCGGATTGTATACTTCATCACGGTAAATAAACATAATAAGGTCGGCATCCTGTTCGATGGCGCCCGATTCGCGAAGATCTGAGTTTACCGGACGTTTGTTTGGGCGTTGTTCCAGTGAGCGATTGAGCTGTGAAAGTGCCACAACAGGCACATTAAATTCTTTAGCCATTGCTTTTAAGGATCGGGAAATTTCAGATATTTCGTTAATCCTGCCTTCTTTATAACCTGAAATTTGCATCAATTGCAGATAATCAACCATGATCATGCCTAGCTGACCGTGTTCTCTGACAATTCGGCGTAAGCGGGAACGCATTGCCTGTGGGCTAATGCCCGGCGTATCATCAATAAATAATTTTTTTTCTTTAAGTCGTTTAACGGCAGATGCAAGTTTAGGCCAGTCATCATCTTGTAGTTTACCTGTGCGTACGCGGGTTTGATTAATTTTGCCAAGGGATGCGAGTGTTCTCATGAGTATGTGTTCGGCTGGCATTTCAAGGCTAAAAACCACTACAGGTTTGTCGGGCTGATCCATTACTGCAGCTTCAACGATGTTCATTCCCAAAATGGTTTTACCCATGGAAGGACGGGCTGCAACCACGACCATGTCAGCACGTTGCAGACCTGAAGTCATTTCATCCAGATCATTAAATCCTGAACTGACACCAGTAACTGATTCTTTAGAATTAAATAACTCATCAATTCTGTTCAGTGTGGTTTTTAGCAGAGGCTTGATGGCAACAGGTCCACCTTCGTCATCTTGCTGTTCGGTTAACTTAAAAATTAAGCGTTCAGCTTTTTCTAAAATATCGTTGTAGCTATTTCCTTCTGGGTGATAAGCTGATTCGGCAATGAGCTGAGATATTGCAATCAGGCGTCTCAGTACTGCTCTTTCGTGAACAATATCAGCATATGCTTCAATGTTTGCAATTGACGGGATATTTTCAGCCAATTCAGCAAGGTAGTTGTCGCCACCAATGTCGTTCAGGCTATTATTTCTGTTCAGCTCTTCTGCAACTGTAAGTGGATCAAAAGGCTTCATTTCAGATGCGAGCATCGCAATACATTCGAATATTTTTTGATGGCTACGATGATAAAATTCCTCTGCACGGAGTTTATCGCCAACAGAGTCCCAGCCGTTGTTATCAAGCATGAGTGCACCCAGAAGAGACTGCTCTGCTTCAATGGAGTGAGGGGGTGTTTGCAAATTTACCATTGTGCTGTCTGGGACTGTCAAAGAAGATTCATACATAAAAGTGTGGATACCAATATAAGATGAAACAAATAATTATCAGTAAAAAATAACAATAGGATTTTAGAAAAAATATGATGTTTTAATTAATATACAAATAAAACACCTTGTTGTTATACGACAATTAGTGCTAGATAGATACGTGCTCCTGCCTGTACTTTATCAACTCTAAACCGAGTTTAGGGTTAAATGGCAGAGAAATAAATACTTAAATTAAAAATATAGAAACTTAATCCAAATAGTATTAATAGTTACCGGATTGAAAATTTGTTTATCATAAAATTTTCATTCATACAATGGTGCAATAGTAACCTTGGAGAACAGCCCTTTTTCTTCCCTTACAAGACGTGGAACCATATAACCTGAACATTCAGCACTAAGTTGACCAACTATCCTTTGGGCTTTTTCTTCAGCTACTTCAAAGTGATAAACACCCTGTACCCGATCGAGCAGATGCAGATAATAGGGTATAATATTGCAATCAAACAGTTTTTCATTCAACTGTTTAAGTGTTGATGCGCAGTCGTTAATACCTTTTAGTAAAACACTTTGATTCAGTAATACTACACCTGCATCAGTCAGGCGTTTACATGCACTTTTAACTGAATCATTAATTTCATTGGGGTGATTGCTGTGAACAACTATAACGGGTTTTAGTCGTGTGGAGCTAAGCCAGTTTAATAATGCATCATTAATTCGTTCTGGGATTACAATGGGTAATCGTGTATGAATTCTCAACCGTTGCACATGGTCGATGCCTGCGACTTTCTCCGTTAACCATGAGAGCCTGTTATCATTTATCGCTAAAGGGTCGCCACCACTGTAGATCACCTCTGTAATATCACGCTGTTTTTGAATATATTCCAGTGCCTGTAAAAACTCTCTTTTGTTAGGTTGATTTTTTTCATAAGGGAAATGTCTGCGAAAGCAGTAACGGCAATTAATGGCGCAATGTGTGCTGGGAAAGAGTAATAATCTGTTTCTGTACTTATGTAATACGCCCTTGCAGGGGTTTGCAGATTCTTCACCTAAGGGGTCTTTTGAAAATTCAGGCATCAATAATGTTTCATTTGTAACCGGAAGTACTTGCTGTAGTAGCGGGTCATGTGGGTTACCTTTTTCCATTCGGTCTGCAAACGATAAAGGAACAAGCACTGAAAACATGGCAGAAGCCTTTTCTGCGTTTATACTGATCTTTTCTTGTAAGCCAAGATATTTTATGAGCTCTCCGGGTGAGCGAATGGCATTTTTCATTGCCTCTTGCCAGGATGGTTGATTATCAATAGAGTATGTGTTGATAATTTTTTGTGATCTTTTAGACTGATCATAGTGCAAATTTTGGTGAGAAAAAGGTATCATAGCAACTGATGTTTTCCTGATAACTATTGAAAGTGACTTATCCATGGCTAGTTATAGCACTAATGAATTTCGTTCGGGTCTTAAGGTAATGTTGGATGGAGACCCCTGTAGTATTCTTACAAATGAGTTTGTGAAACCGGGTAAAGGCCAGGCTTTTAACCGAGTAAAATTTCGAAACCTCATTAACGGCAGAGTATGGGAGCGCACTTTTAAATCGGGTGAGTCTCTGGAAGTTGCCGATGTTATCGATCTGGATATGGAATATCTCTACACCGATGGTGAATTCTATCATTTTATGTTAACCGATGGCTCGTATGAACAACATTCGGCAAGTAAAGAGGCTTTGGCCGACGTTTTAGACTGGTTAAAAGAACAATATGTCTATACGGTCACACTGTACAATGGTGCACCACTAACGGTATCAGCTCCTAATTTTGTAGAGTTGGAAGTGGTTCAAACAGACCCGGGGCTTAAGGGTGATACTGCACAAGGCGGATCAAAACCTGCGACTCTTTCTACCGGAGCGGTAGTAAAAGTGCCTTTATTTATTAATCAAGGTGAAGTTTTGAAAATTGATACGCGCACAGGTGACTATGTCGGGCGGGTAAAGTAATAATACATTGTAAAAATAAGGTTGCCAGCGTCTGAATATCAAAAGCATGAAGATGCTGGTGGTGTAGTTTTATCCATATATAAATTATTGAAAAAAGCTGTTTGCATAAAGAAAAAAAAATACCATAAATTCAATACTGTGGACAATTTTTATAAAGGCTAATGTCCGTGTGGTAAGGCCTGTACTGTAAGGTTGGTATTTAATGGCAAGTTAGGGTCAACGCAGACTTGAAATTAAATACCCTATAACGCTACAGCCCTTGAAGCTACTGTACAAGAACTGTCTGAAGTATTGTAAATTTAAAGGTCAGTTAAAGCTTTCTGTAAATCATGGTCGTAATGCTTTCGCTTCTGCTTCTTATTTTCACTTTTCATCTGGTAGTTATTAAATTAAATGGCTCTATACTAAAAAAACAAGCAAAATATTCAGGGAAGAAAAATTATGCCTAATATTAATACGCTAGGTTCTACTAGTATTTCTGCCAATAGTATGCCAGAACACGTTCAGAGTAAAAATGCAAAAAAAGGGCTGAGGAAGATTGCAATAATTAATCCTTTTAAGTGGATTAGCAACAAAAAGCCATCGCATGCGCCAGCTTCTAAAACATTTACTAAAAATAGCTGGCAGGTAAAAAACGCACCGGTACGATCAGGTGCTAGTGTCAGACAAGCACCTGCAAAGACTCGGCAAAACAGTCAAGAAGTTTACTTTAAAGGATTCAAAAAGTACCTTGGTGCATTGAAAACGGGGCCGGAGATTGAACGATTTAAACAGTCTGTTCTGCTTGAAAAAACTAAAGGAAATTTATCAGCTCACAAGAGTGATGAGTTGATTTCGCTGGCCAATCTTCGTAAAACGGATTTTTCTATGGCGAAAAAACATGAACCTGAAGCGGGTAAAAAAGTATTTGGAAATATGATGGAAAAAGCCTCAGCAATGACTACGCTTGAGCAAGCAGTTGAGCTCAAAAGGTCTATGTTAACAAATCTTGTGAATAATGGAATATCATCTGCTGAACACTCTCGTGTACAAAACAAGATGACACAACAGCTGAAAATCTTAGCGACAAACAACCAGCAGGCAAAAAGAATGAATGTTGAGTTGTTAAAAAAGCTGACGGGTGACACCTCTGTTGCCAGAGATATACAAAAAATAGTGGATAAATCTTTAACCGGTGAGCTTGAGCAGAGGCTACAAAATTTAAGAAAAAGTTAGGTTCATTGCTGGCTATGATATAATTTACGCGCATCAATTTCAGATTGTTCCAGGTGCAATTACCTGGTTATTTATTCATCAGTTAAATGGTTAGTACATGCACGAGACAGAGCGACAGGCTTATCTCAGGGCTATGGGGATTAAAGCCTGGTTTCCCCGGTTTATTATGCCTGTTGCCAAACCTTCCTCCTTGTATGAAGATTTTCAGGAGAAATCGGCAAAAAATGAACCTGTGCATCAAACATCGGAAACCTTTACAAAACATATAGATACTTCTCTGGTTGCGTTGATCGATAGCGAATCAGACATTAAAAAAGAGACAAACGTAACCCAGCAAGAAAACTATATTCAGACTGAAACAGTCACACCTCAAGATTTGTACTGTGCAGCCCCTTTTCGCTTGGGTGTTGTATCTCCGGCAGAAGATCTTCTGGTGGTAACAGATATACCTCTTACAAAAAGTTCTGGATCTGTTTTGTCTGAATCGTTAATTGGGTTGCTTTCATCTATACTTCATGCTCTGCGATGGGAGTGTTCATCTTCAGCAGAGTGGGAAAAAAAAGCCTTTACTTGGCCGTTGATTGGTTTGGATCAAAATCTAAGTGAACAGGAAGCTAGTGAGGCTGTGCAGGGATTTTTAAATAATCAGTTTGGTTTTTTGCGTCGTAAAAGACTGTTATTTTTCGGTAGATTCAGCGTTATGCATGGTTTAGTTAATTATGACAATGTTGATCAATTGTATGGCGTACACCGGCAACCCAACGGAGCCGTTTGTGGTTGTACCTACGGCCTTGATCAGTTGTTAAAATTACCTGATCTCAAAGCAGAATCATGGGTGCATTTATCTCCTATAAATACAAATAATGGTATTGCTTATGCCACTGAGAAAAATGAATAAATCTGATATTAAAACTGTTGCAACTATGATACCTTCTGTCGAACGTTCTTGGAATACTCTGGCCATTGAGCAAAGTTTGTTGGTTCATCAATGCTGGATTTTTGAAAAGAATCTGAAGGTATCAGGGTTTGTTATTATCTCTCATGTGGCTGATGAAGCTGAGATTCTTTATCTTGCTGTTGAGTCAAAACTGCAACAACAGGGGGTGGGCAAAGCAATGCTTCAAAGTGTGATGGCAGAGCTGAAAAAAAGCCAAGTCAGGAGAGTATTTCTGGAGGTTCGTGCTTCTAATAAAGTGGCTCAGATGTTATATAAGCATTGTCGGTTATTGCCAATGAGCCGTCGTCAAAGGTATTACCCCTCAGAATCTGGTCGTGAAGATGCTATTGTTTATTCCTGCATATTTTAGGTCAGTCTGGACAAAAATCACTTTCGTATAATCAATCCCGTTTCAGGTACAAAAAGAAATTAGCATTAAGGGAGAAAAACTCAATGGGTAGCTTAAAGGTGTTGCATGATAATAATACTCAATGGATACGAAAAGTAAACGATAAAAATCCAGATTATTTTGAGCGCACCAAGGGCGGTCAGACGCCAAAGTATCTTTGGATCGGTTGTGTAGATAGCAGGGTACCACCTGAGGTGATTACGGGGTGTGGTCCTGGTGAAATGCTTGTGCATCGTAATATTGCTAACCAAGTGCAACCAAACGATAGTAATGTACAGGCGATATTACAGTTTGGATTAACCGTACTCAATATCAGAGAGGTTCTTGTTGTAGGTCATACCGATTGTGGAGGAGTCAGGGCGGCGCTTTCAGGTAATACTATTGGAAATATAGGGAGCTGGTTAAAAAGGCTTGAACGTGTAGTTCAGATTAACCAAAAAAAAATTCAAACTATCTCTGTTGCAGCAGAAAAAGAGAATACTTTGAGCAAAATTAATGTAATTGAACAGGTAAAACAAGTAGCAGAGAGTGAAGCGGCCAGGAGTGTGTGGCTTTCAGGAGAGTCACTGGTTATTCATGGGTTGCTTTATGATGTTAGTACAGGTGCATTGAATAATTTGAATGTTAGTATCAGTGCTCCACCAGAATAAAAAGCCCCTTAATTCAGGTGGAAATATGCAATTTGAAGAAATGGTTTTATTGGGAAAAACAATTATTTTTGAAGTTTTATCAATGGACCATAAAGAGGGTTTGATTGTATCTATTGATGATAAAAACCTTTGTAATTTTCTCTTTGCCATTGTGTTAGTGTTAAAAAAATTAAAAGATTATAAGGACTATACGTTTTAAAAACATTGTGTTCTAGCACAAAACCTTGGTTATCGGTTCTACCTAGATAGCTAAAAGCTGGCAGAGAACATCCGTTAACATCGAATACAAATACCAACTGCTAAAGTCTGTTTTTGAAAAAAATGGATTTAATTGGGTATGATTTTCGACAATTTCTGTAAATCGTATATTATATCTGACCCTGGAGAGGATTGGTGCCTTGGTGGAGGAGGCGAAGAGACATGTCTTCACCGCTATTGATGATCAATTATTTGATCTTGGCATTTTCACTAGTGTTTGCATGGAGTGACTAAAAAGACAGTATGGTTTACTCCTGTGTTTAAGTTAAAAATTTAATGCCTGCTATGCTTAGTTGCGATGGTTGCTCGTCAATTAAACCGGCTGGATGGGTAAAAATATATTATTATGTTTGGCTTCAGACATAATATTTTTTGAAAAAGGTTTCAAAGAATGTCGCAATTTCCATTTAAGACAAAACAAGCATCACGTGTAACTCCGGCAAAAAAGTATGATGAAAACAAACGGACTATTCGTCTAGGGACTGTTAAAAATCCATTGGTTGTCACCGTTCAGACCCAAGAGAGATGTGATGAGGTGAAGGCTTTATGTAAAGAAAAACAGTGGATCTGCGATATTAGCATTAATGAAGATAAACCTGAAGATATCAGTCAGCTTGAAGCATTAGAGAATAAGCCTCTTTCTGTAGCCATCAAAAAAAAACCTGGTAGAAATGACCCTTGTGCTTGCGGTAGTGGGAAAAAATACAAAAAATGTTGTGGTCAGTGATAGGCGTGATTTAAACCATACACAGCTAAAAAAATTTATTTTTAAGCTGTGTATTTTACCATTTGCAGATCCCGGATTTTCTTTCTGATAAGTCCTTATAGTCCTTTATAATATTGTTGTTCAAGCTACAAACCACATTTCATGTTTTGTGGTAATGCCTGATCAATTTTTCGGGGATATGAAAGATTAAGCGAGTTCATAAGTACTTCGTAGGCTTCAGCATCTTTAACCTGTAGCCGTGGATTATTTTTTTTCTCTTCTGCAATAGTACTAACTGTAAACCCTTTGTAGTCATGGCCAGGATATACCTTAGTGTTTCCTGCAAGCGGCAACAGTTTTTCCTGAATATTTTTAAACGCCTGTTTTGCATTACCTTGCTGAAAGTCGGTTCGCCCTGTACCTCTTATTAATAGTGTATCTCCGGTTAATACAAATCCTTCATTTGAGTAGTAGCAACATGAATCAGAAGTATGTCCTGGTGTATGCAGACAGATCAACTCAGAGGTTCCGTAGTAAAATGATTGCTGGTCATTCAGTTTGACCGTTACGCCTTCTGCACAAGTTGTGCTGCTCATCACTATTTCACATCCGGTCTTTTCTCTGAGGGTTCCGCTGGCAGTGATATGATCTGCGTGAGTGTGGGTGTCCACGGTGGCCAGTAGCTTTAGTGATAACTCATCCAGTAGCTGAAGATATTGTGAGGTTTTCTCTTTAACAGGATCAATAATAACGGCTACAGCTTCCGTGTCATCACTCAACAGGTATGTATATGTAAATGAGTCTGCATCGAACAATTGTCTTAACATTTGCGTCCCTAGCTTAATTATCTGATTGAAAAATTATAGTTATTATACAAGAATCTGCTGCTAATTTTTTATTGTAGGTAACCGGTAGAAAGTCTTCTTATGCACACCCAGTATTCAACTATTTATTCCGAAAAACAGAAAATACAGCAAGATTGTGAAGTGTTTTTCGAAAAATAGAGTTATCCAGAATATTGAGTGCATCAATAGTTAAGTTCATCTGTTTTTTTGCTTCATTCATCGTGTAACTCACAGCTCCACTCTCATTAACGGCATTAAATACATCCTCAAACAAGGATGCATCTGATGTCTCTACAGCTTTTTTAACCAAAGAAGACTGTGCTGGTGTTCCGTGATGAATAAGGTACAATAATGGCAGTGTGATTTTACCCTCGTTCAGATCTTCACCTGCATTTTTCCCCATAATCTCCATGTCGCCTGTGTAATCGAGTACATCGTCAACAAGCTGAAAAGCAAGTCCCAAATGTTTGCCGTAGGTTTGCATGGCGTTAATTATCTGTGAAGGTGTGTTACTTAAAATAGCGGCTGTATGTGATGAAGCTTCAAATAGCATGGCAGTTTTACGATAAACAACATCCATATATTGTGTATGCGTGAGTGTTGTATTTTTTATATTCATCAGCTGTAATACTTCACCTTCTGCAATCACGTTCGTTGCTTGGGAAAGTACCCGCATTACGTCCATGCTTCCTATGCTAACCATTAGTTGAAATGCTCGGGAGTAAATAAAATCGCCTACCAAAACACTTGGAGCGTTGCCCCATAATTGATTCGCAGTTTTACGACCACGTCGCATGGATGAAACATCTACTACGTCATCATGGAGTAGTGTGGCTGTATGTAAAAACTCAATAATAGCGGCAAGGGCAATATGTTCTCGGCCTTCATAACCACAGGCATGGGCGGTAAGTAATACAAGTAATGGACGCAGACGCTTTCCCTTTATCTGAAAAATATGCTCATCAATATCATCTATTAAAGAAGCGTCAGAGTGGAGTTGATTAAGGATAAAATCATTGACCTGAGTAAATTCATCAGCGACTGGTTCATATAAAGACTGTAGGGATATATTATAGGAATCAGGGTTCTTGAGCATTGGGTCGCTACGTTAGTTTATAAATCAGGTTGCAATTAGTTATTGTGGCAATCCTATGGGGCTGTAAGCGTTATGTCAAGCCAAGGTATATACAATTTTGTATTGAGGCATACTTTTAGAACTATATAGATATTAAGATGAACGTACTAAATATATTTTTGGTATTAACTATTGCTGTTGTAACTGTTTTGCATTAGAATTTGTTCCCTTGTGTACCGATAAAGCAGCCTGATTTGTCACCCTTTTAGTTTTTTTGGATTAATTTTAGTTTTTTTGGATTAATTTTTTTATGGATTGAGGTTGAGGCTACTTTTTTTATTGGTAATAATAGTAAAAATGCAGGTCGAATAGAAACCTGCTGCCTTTGACAAAAAGGCTGGATTATGGAGTAATTTATGTACGCAGTAGTTAAAAGTGGCGGTAAACAGTACCGTGCCGCTGTTGGAGATACTCTCAAAGTCGAAAAGCTGGAAGTATCTACAGGTGAGTCTCTGGAGCTTGATCAGGTGTTAATGATCGGCAGTGATGACAATGTTAAAATTGGTTCTCCTGTAGTAGAAGGTGCAAAGGTAGTCGCAGAAGTGGTTTCTCACGGTCGTGGCAAAAAAGTGAACATAATTAAATTCAAGCGCCGTAAGCATCATATGAAGCGCATGGGTCATCGTCAGTGGTTCACTGAAATTAAGATCACAGCAATTAACGGTTGAGAAACAGGAGAATAAACAATGGCTCATAAAAAAGCAGGTGGTAGTACCCGTAACGGTCGCGATTCTGAAAGTAAACGCCTTGGTGTCAAGCGTTTTGGTGGACAGAATGTTATAGCGGGGAATATTCTTGTTCGTCAGCGTGGCACACGCTTTCATGCTGGTGAAAATGTTGGTATGGGCAAAGATCATACTTTATTTGCCAAGACACAAGGCAAGGTTGTCTTTTCAGTAAAAGGCAAAGAAAACCGTAAATATGTTAGTATCGAATCGGCAACTGTTTAATTTAGGTAGCCAGGCAAGACCAGATTACAAAAAGCCCTGCCCTGACAGGGCTTTTTTACAGGGTTGCAACCATTTCAGTTATTAGCCCTTATTCAGGTGGAGGATATCAATGAAGTTTGTAGATGAGGCTTGTATATTCGTTGAGGCAGGTAAGGGTGGTCATGGTTGCTTAAGTTTTCGCCGTGAAAAGTATGTAGCCAAAGGTGGTCCTGATGGCGGTGACGGTGGAGATGGTGGCAGTGTCTGGGTGATTGCTGATAACAATCTTAACACTTTGGTTGATTATCGTTATCAGCGCAAATATCATGCTAAAAGCGGGCAGTGTGGTGCAGGTTCAAACTGTACAGGTGCAAAAGGCGATGATATTGAATTACGCGTGCCTGTCGGCACCACTATTCTTGATGAAGATACACAAGAAGTATTAGGTGATCTGACACACTTTGGTCAACGTCTCTTGGTGGCTAAAGGTGGCTATCACGGGTTAGGTAATACACGCTTTAAATCCAGCACCAACCGTGCGCCCCGCCAAACAACACAAGGAAAACCCGGAGATGAAAGAAATCTTCGGTTTGAACTAAAAGTAATTGCTGACGTTGGATTGCTTGGGTTACCTAATGCAGGTAAGTCTACATTTATTCGTGCAATCTCACATGCCCGTCCGAAAATAGCTGATTATCCTTTTACCACCCTCGTGCCAAATTTAGGTGTTGTGAGCCTTGAGAAGCAACGCAGCTTTATCGTCGCCGATATTCCGGGTTTAATTGAAGGCGCTTCTCATGGTGCTGGATTAGGTATCCGCTTCCTCAAACATTTGGCCAGATGCAAAATTCTTTTACATATTATTGATGTAGCTCCTGTGGATGGGAGTGACCCTGTTGAAAATGCTAATGTTATTATCAATGAGCTAAAACAGTTTAGTCCGGTGCTTGCCCGCAGAGATCGCTGGTTGATATTAAATAAAATTGATTTATTGCCAGAAAATGAGCGGGATGAGTTTTGTAACGCTATCGTTAAAAAATTAAATTGGCAGGGCGAGGTAAAAACTATATCTGCGATTACTTCTGAAGGAACAAAACAACTTTGTTTTGATATTATGAAACTCATCGAAACTAATAAAGAACGAACCATGACAGATGAGGCTTTTGTAAAGCAGGAACAAGCGTTGCAACTTGAAATGGAAGCAGAAGCAAGAACAAAAATCCGTAAACTCTCTGAAGAGCGCAGAGCTATACGTGAGGAACGTAAGCGCTTGCGAAATGAACAGATCAAAGCTGAAGAAACTGAAGTGTTTTATTCATCGCACTAAGCTAAATAATACTAAAGTTTGTGCTTGGTATCTGTGGTCAGATTTGATGTGTCACGGAAAGGTTCGGCAGATAGTACAGCAGGAATTTAGCAAGTATTGTTTTCTTTGCGCTGAACATTGCATCTAAAATTTTATTTTCTGTGTATTCAATGGATTAACTCCTTTTCGTGTTGTTGAACTAACAGATAATACTCATGTACGCCAATGAGTCAAAAATAGTCCGAAGTATTGTTATGGAAAAGAAATGTAAAAAAATACGGGTTGCAACAACCCCTAAAAGCATTCTCATAACAGTGGTTAGAAACAGGCTTTTGTATAAGTTTAACTTTTGTCAGCTTGGCTTTATTGTTTGCCAATGTGACGTAATGGTTTTGACAGCTTAAGATTTTTCTCTATGCATTCAAGTGAAATTTGTTTAGTTTCTGGTGTAAAAAAACAAACCAGAAATAAGCCTGCTAAACAACAGCAGGCAAAAATATAAAATGTATTGCCATACCCAAAGAGATCAAACATACTGAGCGCATAACGACCAATCAGCATGCTAGTTAACCAGTTAGCTGTTGTTGAAATGGTAATGCAACTATCTCTGCACTTCAGAGGAAAAATTTCTGAACATATTACCCAGACAACAGGTGCGACAGAAATGGCGAACCCAGCTACGATTAATAACGAGAAAATGAGTAAAATATTTTTTTGCACTGTTGTCAGATAACCAATGTTTAACTCTGTGTTAAATAAATACCCTATACATATTAACGACAATATCATTATTATAATTCCAAAATACAGCAAGGGTTTTCTGCCGGTTTTATCAATCAGAAAAAGCGCAAATAGTGTGGTAATTACTTTTATCAGTCCTATCAATACAGTATTAATATTATTATTTTCAAACCCAGCCTGATGGAAAATTTTGGTCGAGTAATAAAGCAGCACATTCGCCCCTGTTGTCTGTTGAAGAATCTGTAATAACACGCCCAGCAAAATGATTCGCCATAGCCATTTATTTTTCCAGATACTGTGTTGTTTTTCCATTTGGATACTTTTTTCTATCTCTGTCAGTTCATGGCTGACATCCTGTGTGTTTCTTAATGTTTGTAGCGTGGATTCTGCCAACATGGGCTTACCTTTGAGTACTAGCCAGCGTGGACTGCATGGAAGAAAGAAACAACAGATAAACATGGTTGCTGCCGGAATAATAATAGAGACCATCATTAGTCGCCAAGAACCATATTGCTGAAGCAGAAAGTTAGATATAAAAATCCAAAGTACACCGATGGTAATCATAAGTTGATACATGGCAATCATTCTGCCACGTATTTTGGCAGGTGCAATTTCTGATAAATACAGTGGCGCTACAAACGACGACATTCCTACTGCTATGCCAAGGAAAGAACGTGATGCAACAAGCATGGCGTAAGAATGTGAGGCAATACATAAAAAAGAAGCAATACAGAAAATTAAAGAGGCGATGAGTAATGTTCGTTTTCTACCAGCATGGTATGAGAGAAATCCACTGATTGCTGCACCAATAGCTGCGCCAAACAGTAAGGAAGCCGTTACACTTTCGGACTGACCGGTAGTAAGAGCAAACTCTTGCTGAATCAGCTTTAATGACAAATTGATGAAACCCATATCAAGACCAAATAACAAGCCTGCCAGTGCCACAATTGATGACACCAACAAAACTCTTTTATTTGATTTTATATTTTTTGAAATCATATGCATCATCAGCAAGTGTTTAAAACAATCTTAACATCCATAAAATTTAAAGCCAGACTATCTGAACAATGATACAAAAACCTGTTTAAGTGTGTCTAAAATCGTATACTGAGTTGTTGTTGGCCGTATGGTATGTTTGTTGTAGTCTGGTGTTCTGGCAGAAAAGGGGAAAATATCACATATCATGTACAATACTTCGGATAGTTTTTGACTCATTATCTACCACTGGTTATCTGCTGTTCGTGTTGTTGAACTAACAGAAAATATTGATGATAAACAATGAATCAATAACTGTCCGAAGTATTGTACTAAGGTAGGATGAAATAATTAAATTTGTTGACAATGCTTATGCGCAACTTTTCTGATGTTGCTGTTAAGGGTTGAAGCTTATCACATAGATAGCTATTACTCGTTACTTTGCCTTTAATAGCAAGCCATTAAAGAATATTCATAACAGTAGTTAGAAACAGGTTTTGGTATAATAATGAATTTTCAGACGGTCTCATAGTATCGGATTTTATTTGACTGATGATATATTTATGATTATCCGAAGAATCGGAGGAGATCTTTTTATGCAAGAGATAATCGTAAATGATAAAATGCAACAGGGGTATGTTTATCTTTTAACGGAACCTGTAGGAGAAAATTTTCAATTTAACTTTCAGCCTGAACTTACGCCAAAAGAAATGCTGGAACTTGGAGTTTTCGGAGGGAAGTATTTAACAGATTGCCAGAATGAATTTCTTGAAGAATGGTTTATTAATGCAAAACTAAGCCCTGAAAAGAAAGATATATCATTAAACTATTTTGGTGTTGACGCTTCACAACCACTAAAAGAATGGATTAGAAAAGGCTGGATAAATCATCAAGATCCCAGAGGTTGGTTTCAATGGTATTGCAGATACTATATGGGTCGCAGAACTGAAGAAGAGGATAATCGCCAAATCAGGCGTTGGTCTGCATTTCGTCGCCATATTGGTGCTATTAAAAAATACTGTGAGCCATTTGACTATAGTTGCCGCAAAAAACAACGCCAGGCACTTTTACACTGGGCTTATGATTCAAGAAATATTTAAAAATTAGTCCGAACACAATGATAAAACCTGGGTTATTCTGGATTTAAACAATAAATGCAATACGACTTACCTAGTCGGCCTTGCAAACACCTTGAAAGTGGTTGCTTATACTGAGGTAGTCCTGCCAGAAAAATCAGAGAACTCACCCTTGAAGAGCAAGGGCTTTTTGCGATACAGTCTGAAACTTACATTAACCTTAAAAAATGAACACTTTTCTATTGATAAAATCTGCTCAGATAAAAACAATAAGCAATGTTAAAACAATAAGTTACATACTAATGCGTGAATAATGCAAAATAAAACTTATTTTTTTTCCAATATGCGATATAATTTTCGCTATTTTCTTGGTAGAACAAGGTAATGGGTAAGATAACTCCTGACCTGTTCGGCCATAAGTTCATATATTTACATTAATCAGGAGTTGTTAAAGTGGCAAATTCACCTTCAGCAAAAAAGCGCGCACGTCAGGCTGTTGTGCGTCGTTCACGCAATGCAAGTCAACGTTCATTGGTTCGCACCATGATTAAAAAGGTTCTTGCGGCTATTGAAACCAAAGATGTAGAGGCGGCTAAAGTTGCCTATATTGCAGCTGTTCCTGTCATTGACCGCATGGTTAACAAAAACATCATTCATAAAAACAAGGCCGCTCGTCATAAAAGTCACCTGAATAATCAAATTAAATCGCTAGCATAAAACATAGACTAATTTACTGCTTAAAAAATTGGTAAGCCCCTTAATAAGGGGTTTTTTATCTAAAAAAACTAAAGAGTGGTTGGTACTATGGAAGAATTTGCAACTAATACCAGAACTTGCTTCTAGCTTCCTATTGCGCTAATTTTCTAATCTTTCTGTTTTGACTATTACTCGTCACTTTTCCTTTAACAGCAAGCGACAAAAGCATGCTAAAAACAGTAGTTAGAAACGGGTATTGATATAAACTAATTTGCAGAGGAATTATTTTTCTTTTTAAAATCATAAAACATTACCATAGAAACTGCACAAAATACCAAAGTAATACCAAGCAGGAAATACACTGTATTAAAGGCGATGATAACACCGTTTTTTTCAAGTTGCTGATGAAGTAATATGTGTGCCTGTTGTGAGGCTGTATAAGCGTCTGAACCATTTTGCATAAGCATCTGTTTATAGTTAAATAACCGCCACCAGCCAGCCAGATTTGTCGATGATAAACGCTCAGATATAATCCCTGCATTTACATTGCCACCAGTTGTAATAAGCGTGGTAATAAAAGCAATGCCAAAAGCACCACCCAAATTTCGTACAACGCTGGTAATAGATGATGCGGCAGCCATATCGCTTCGCTGCATATCCTCAAAGATCACTGACGAAAGTGGAACCATGACAAAAGGTAGGGCAATTCCCCGAATAATCATGCTAATTTCTGTCTGAGGGCCAGAAAAATTATATGACATATAAGCACTGAAAAAACAACTAAAGGCAAGTAACAAGTATCCGATAGCCACCATGACCCGTTTATCAATATATTTGCTGACTATGGGAATAACCGGCATCAATATCAGTTGTGGTAATCCTTGCCAACATATCACCTTTCCTACCTGAAATGCTGAATATCCCTGTATTTCAATTAAATACAAGGGCACAATAAAAACGGAACCATACAAGGTAACTCCCAGAAAAAAATAACCAATAGTCCCAATACCAAACTTACGTTTAAATAATATCCTTATATGCAACAAAGGGTGTTCACTGTAGAAATCATTGATAAAAAAAAGTATCAGTGATACAAATGAAATAACGGAAAGCATCAGAATGTAAGACGATGAAAACCAATTATAGGTACTGCCATTTTCAAGAACATATTCCAATACGCCTAAGCCGAGAGCCATAGTGATAACGGAAAATATATCAATCTGTCTCATCGCTTGTTTATTAACCGGTTCGCTATCCATTGTTTTTAGCAACAGGTAGATAACAATAATTCCAGGGATTACATTTATGTAAAAAAGATATTCCCACGAAAAGTTATCTGTTAGCCATCCTCCCAAGGTGGGACCAATAGTTGGAGCAAAGGTTGCTGTAACACCAAACAGTGCCATGCCGACCATTCGCTTACTTTCAGGTAAGGAGCTTGTCACCATTAATAATGCTAATGGAATAAGAGGAGCACTGGAAAAACCCTGTATTGCTCGAAAAACAACCATAGAGGCAAGGTTCCACGATATTGAACAGGCTAAAGAAGACAATACAAAAATAACGGTAGTAATAATTAACAAACGACGCATGGAAAGCCACCTCACCAACCATGCCGTGATAGGAATGCAAATCATCTCCGCCACAAGATATGCTGTGGCAATGTTATTACTTTTACTTAACGAAATAGATAATGAACCGGCAATCTCACGAATAGATGAGTTGGTGATTTGAATATCCAAGATTGCCATAAAAGCACCCAAAATGGTTGTTAGGATCGCCAACCACAAACGTAAGGGCACATAGTCTGAAGATGAAGGATTTGGTGTAGATTGCATCGTTTCCCTCGCCTATTGAATTACCCGTTCAGCCATCATTTTGTTGAGTGGGTATCAACTACCACTTCTACCGACAAGCCTGGATACAACTTGTTTCTTAACGCAATATCACTCGTTATTTTAATTTTTACAGAAAAACGCTGTACCACTTTAGTAAAATTACCTGTGGCGTTATCTTGGGGCAATAACGCAAACTCGGAACCAGAACCTGGTGAAATGCTTTCTATAACACCTTTTATTGCCTTATCTCCATAAGCATCTACATAAATAGTCACCGGCTGACCTAACCGAATGTTTTTTAGTTGAGTTTCTTTAAAATTGGCTATAACCCAAAGATCATTGAGTGGAACAAGGCTAAATAATGGCATTCCGGGTGAAACATTCATTCCTTTTTCAGCACTTCTGTTTGTGATAATCCCATCCTGAGGCGCCTTGACTATGGAATAAGAACGATTCAGTTTTGCCTGATTTAGAGATGCCTGCGCCTCAGCTATAGAGGCTTGTGCCTGCTTGATCTGCGCATCAGTAAAGTAGACCTGATCCTGTGCTGATTTGTAGCTGGCATTGACTGCATTTAACGCAGCTTTATCTGATTTCACCGTTTGGTTAATTTCATCAAATTGAGCTTGCGAGGCATAGTTATTATTAATTAGTAAGGCAATACGTTTTTGATTTAACATGTCATTTTCAAGCTTTGCTTTAGCCTGAGCTATTTTTGCTTTGGCCTGGGCTATATTATCCTGATCTAACTGTCGTTTAGCATCAAGACTTATCAATTGTGCTTTTTGTTGTTTCAAGCCTGCCAGAGCTTTATTTTCAAGTACTTTAAAACCATTGTCATCCAGGGAGAAAAGTGGACTCCCTGCTTTTATCATCATGTTATTTTTCGCATAAACTTCAACAATATGCCCTGACAGCCTGGAACTAATAGTAATAATATTACCTTTAACATAGGCGTCGTCAGTCTTTTGAAAATACTGTCCGTAGTAAAACCAGTACAAACCAAAAGCAACCCCGACACAAACAAGGATAATGGTTGTGATTGATAAGGCTTTCTGTTTTTTTGTCACTATCTACTCTCAATCAATAGATTATATTTATCATAGCTTTTAATGGAAAAAATGCCTCACTTCCGTTTTATAGGGAGTGAGGTTTTGTATAAAGCCAAGAAAGCATCAATAAAAATTAATCCTCAAACGGATGACGCAACACAATAGTTTCTTTTCGGTCTGGTCCGGTTGAAATAATATCTACAGGAAGACCTGAAAGCTCTTCAATTCGATGAATGAATGCTATTGCATTCTCTGGCAACTGATCAACAGATTTTATACCTAAGGTTGATTCACTCCAGCCAGGCATCTCATTATACACAGGGATAACATCTTTGTAACCTTCGCAATCTACCGGAGAAGAAAGCCTTTTACCATCAGCCTTCTTATATTCTGTACAGATTTTAATGGTTTTTAACCCATCTAACACATCCAGTTTGGTTAAGCATATACCACTAATGCTGTTAATATTTATGGACTGCTTTAGCAATACCATATCCAACCAGCCACATCGTCTTGCCCGGCCGGTATTAGAACCAAATTCATGACCTTTTTGAGCAAGGCGGGTACCTGTTTCATCAAATAATTCTGTAGGAAATGGGCCAGAACCCACCCGAGTTGTATAGGCTTTGACAATGCCAAGCACATAATCTAGATAAAGAGGCCCTACTCCACTGCCTGTGGGCACACCACCTGCGGTTGTATTTGATGAAGTCACAAACGGGTATGTACCATGGTCAATATCAAGTAATGTACCCTGAGCACCTTCAAACATAATATTTTCAGAGGCAATACGTCTTTCGTGAAGACGTTCAACCACATTTTCTATCATAGGTGCTAACTGTTCAACCCAGCCTTTAGCTAGGTCTAATAAATTATCATATTCAACTGGTTCAACTTGGTAATAGTTAGTGAGCAAAAAATTATGGTAGTCCAGCAATCGTTTTAATTTTGAAGCAAAAACCTCTTTATTCATAAGGTCTGCCATGCGCAGACCGCGTCTTGCGACTTTATCCTCATAGGCGGGACCTATACCACGCCCTGTGGTACCAATCTTACTGTTCCCCAGAGCGGTTTCCTTCGCTTTATCCAACGCAATATGGCTGGGAAGAATAACAGGACAAGATGGACTAATACGCAAACGATCACGAACATTAATGCCATGGGCCTCAACTTCGGCTATTTCTTCAATCAGTGCATCAGGTGATAGCACTACACCATTACCAATATAACAAGTCAGATGGCTGCGCAAAATGCCGGAAGGTATCAACCTGAGAACAATTTTATGACCGTCAATCACCAGTGTGTGGCCTGCATTATGCCCCCCTTGAAAACGGACAACAGCAGATGCTCTGTCAGTTAGAAGATCAACAACCTTACCTTTACCCTCATCACCCCACTGGGCTCCAAGGATAACAACATTCTTACCCATGATTAAATCTCATTTAAAACTTTATCGAAGCAGATACAGTACTCAAACGTCTATCAGCATACTCACTAACCAAAATATTCGTCGAGTCCATCAGCTTACCTTTATTAATTACAATTATGATATGCCAGCGTCGAGGGTACAAAAACGTGATTATTTCCTCAAGTACCAAGAGAAAAAAACACAAATCCCAACTTACGTCAAACGACATGACACTTCTTTTGCATAATTATATCAACACTTTTTTTGCCGGTCGTAAAAAAACCGAACGCTCATATTAACATACGCGTGCTCGGCCACCCTAATGCAAATAAGAAACTATAAATAATAAGGTAATTTTTTATGTTGTAAAATTTTAAATTTTTTTAAGTATGTCTGTTTGATTATATGAGTTTTCATAAAAAATCTTAAAAAATCAGCCTGTTGCACTTGTTAGTTTCATCCAGCCTGCACCAGGCTTTTTTTCTACCGTTTTCTTACTAAGAAAAGAGGTCATCGCAGGCGTGTTAATACTGTTAAAATTAACCTCACTGTTAATCTGTGTATCTGATAAGTTTAATCTCACAAAGCACAGACAGAGTATCCACGTTTTCAGTGGCCGATGAGTTGGGTTTTATTAAAGCCACGTTTTATAATGCTGTCACTACAATAATGAGGATCTTTAATGCCTTCAGACTATCGCATTTCATGGATGGTTTTTATGAACTTCCATTGTTAGGTGCAGGCCTTACTGAAAAAGATTTAAAGGCTCATAATATCATCGTCTTTTATGCCCTTGGAATTCAAAAATAGAAACTCAATTTTTAAGGTTTTTTACCACTAGCTGAAAAATGGTGTCTGAACGAATAAGTCTATTCATTTTAGCGATGGAATCCGTAGAAACTATCAAGTGGTAAGGGGATAGCCATAGTTTCGCCACTGCTGAATACCACCATTCATACTAATGACATCATGATAACCCATTTTTTTCAGATTATCCGCTGCAAGAGCAGAGCGAAAACCACCTCCACAATAAAGAACTAATGACGTGTCTTTGTCCGGGTAAAGTCTTTCGATATCTCTTTCGATAACGCCTTTACTTAAATAAATAGCATTAGGAATATGACCATTGATCCATTCACTTTCTTCTCGTACGTCAACAAGAATAAAACGTCTATCATCGTTCAACCACCGACTGACTTCATGGACATCTATTTCAGTGATACGTGTTTTAGCATCTTGGACAAGAGCTAAAAATGCTGAATTGTGTTGCATAATATCATTTAAACCATAAATTAATATTGAGGATTTTATACAGTTTACTGTATAACTCATGCGTGATAACGCATCCAGATCGGTAAGCACCTGTTAATATGTTGCATAAACTTCCACAAACCCACTGCATGCTCAATGTTTCCTAGCGGGTCTGTAACTTTGTTAGGATATGCGATACCAAACCCAAATAAACCAGGAGCAATAATGCCATTAGTATCATTATATTCTAACGGGTAATCAAAAGGGTGAATAGTAATAGTCGAATTAGGCTCAAACCCTATGGCATAAATTACTTTTGTACACTCCATAAGCTTTTCTTGCATGGAATCGCTATTGCAGAGCACACGCTCAATTCTGTCAGGACAGGCTCCATCAATATGCTTTTTTGCCCAATCTGCCGCTTTACCCTTTAGCCCTGTATTATCAAATAAGATATAGTCATCCATATCTATGGCATATTTTAAAGGATGCCTGTAAAAATTGATGATTTTTTTTACATCAGTGTTCATCAGGTTTTCAAGAACAACGATGGCTGAGTGTGAAGACCCAAATACTGCAACGGTATCATGTTTAAGATTTTGATTTTCAAGTAACTGATCATTTAAAGCTATTTCTGCAGAAATTTCAGGTAAGGGATGACTTAACGATTTAGGATAACTACCTGTAGCTAGAATCACTTGTTTTGAAATAAGAACAGAATCCTCCAACTCAATATGCCAGTGCTGATTCTGCAAGGACAATGCGCAAACTCGGCCATTGATACAATTAACCTGTTTTTTTAGTTGCTGGGTTATCCATTTCAATGGTTGTACAATATTTATAAGACGACAACTTTTTTCAATATCAAACTGGTTTACAGCAAAATAAGGTGCATTTTTATAGTTAAAAGACTTGCAAGCATTAAAAAAATTAATAAAGGTTTTTACTTTGGTATTACCGTTGACCCTATACCACTTCTTACCAAGCTCACCTATTGTAAACTCCGGATCAATCCACGAGATTGCGGTGTGAGGAACACCGGCATCTAACAACTTTCCGATGGCAGCAATACCTGCTGGTCCTGCACCAATAATAACCCAGCCGTAATGATTCATTGTTTTTCCACTGATTATAAATAGGAATAATCAAATATTACTAACACAACCTTGGTTTGCGCAAGCTGAAAATTGTTTATCTGCTTTCAGTAAAAAAACTTTCTTTTAATGTTTTCTAAAAACACATGGGTATAATACCAAAACCTGCTTCTGAGTTCTTATTGCGCCACTTTTTTGATCTTGCTGTTTTGAGTTGACATTCCTCGAAATAGCTAGGCTATTACTCATTACATCACCTTTTACAGCAAGCCATAAAAGCACGCTCATAACAGTAATTAGCAACAGATTTTAATATAAAATTATTTATATCTGAAGGTACTAACACTGCTTTCAAACAAGTTTTTGTTGGCAGAAGGACTATGTGAAAATAGCAAAAGACGTTTTGATGCTGCCTGAGCACGAAAACCATACCAGCGCAGGGTGAAGGTTGCTTTCCAGTTGTCTGGAGACCAATATACCAAATCAGATGAACCATTATCAGCTTTTAGATTACTACAACTGCATCTTTGATCATCATAATTTGTGAGAACACAGGAAGAAAAACTGTGATAATGTCTGCAATAGTCTTTAAATTTCGAAAATGCAGGAGCGCAATCTATTGTGCTTACTTCACCACTAACAAGAAGCTGTTGCTTAATACGTTCCAAGGAATCTTGGCACTTATTAGATGAGAAAGCTGAAATCGTGAAAAAAACAGTTATCAAAAATAGGTATTTAACCATTTATAAATTCTCTTTAAAATATTTTACCAACACCAAAAACAGAAAAATACACAAGGCATTGACCCAGAAAACCCCCGCAGCCTGACCTGAAGATATCTTTATGGATCAATGATAGTCGAGCATGTGATTTTTTAAATAAGCGAAACCACTTAAACAGAAAGTATAATCCCAAAACCTGCTTCTAACTTCTTATTGTGCTACTTTTTCATTCTTATCTTTATGTGTTGAAGCTCTTTACAATCGCTGGCTACTTCTCTTGACTTCGCCTTTAACAGAAAGCTATAAAAGCATGCTACATAACTGTAGCTAAAAACAGGTTATGGTCTTAGTTAGACAAAGCCAACGTTTATCATTTAGACGTTAAGTGGCTATTAATTTGATATAGTGAATTTTAACAAAATGCTTTTCAGTAGTTTGTCATGTGAGCTAGCAACTATAATACATATCAAACTCAACAGGATGTGTAATCTGGTGAACCCTTTCGCATTCAGCACGTTTGAGTCTAATGTATCCTTTTATCATATCTTCTGAAAAAACATTACCTGCTGTAAGAAAAGCGTGATCTTGTTCCAGAACATCAAGTGCTTCTTCAAGACTTGATGCAACCTGAAGAATGTTTGCTTTTTCTTCCGGTGGTAAGTCGTATAAATCTTTATCAGCTGGATCACCTGGGTGAATCCGATTTTTAATACCATCTAATCCAGCCATTAAGATAGCAGAAAATGCAAGATAGGGATTACCTGTTGGGTCAGGAAAACGAACTTCAACCCGCCGGGCTTTGGCGCTGTTTACAAAAGGTATACGGATAGAGGCAGAACGGTTACACGAAGAATAAGCCAGCATGACAGGAGCTTCAAAACCGGGTATCAGGCGCTTATAAGAATTGGTTGAGGCGTTAGTGAATGCATTAAGGGCTTTAGCATGTTTGATAATTCCACCAATATAAAATAATGCTGTTTCACTAAGACCTGCATAACCATCACCGGCAAAAATATTTTTACCATTTTTACTGATAGATGTATGAACATGCATGCCACTGCCATTATCTCCTACCAAAGGTTTTGGCATAAACGTTGCGGTTTTTCCATACGCATGAGCGACATTATGAATGCAATACTTTTGAATTTGTACTTCGTCAGCCTTGCGGGTAAGCGTATTAAATTTTGTACCGATTTCACTCTGACCAGCAGTACCTACTTCATGGTGATGTACCTCAACTTCAACACCCATTGCCTGCATTGCTTGACACATGGCTGTTCGTAAATCATGCAGAGAATCAACCGGAGGTACAGGGAAATATCCCCCTTTAATACCAGGACGATGCCCTGTATTGCCTTCGTCGTAGGTGTTATTACAAGACCATGCAGCTTCTTCGGAGTTGATTTCATAAGATGCACCAGAAATATCAACTTTCCACTTTACATCATCGAATACAAAAAACTCAGGTTCCGGACCAAAATAAGCTTCATCACCAACCCCTGAAGCTTTCAGATAAGCCTCTGCACGCTTGGCTACGGAGCGTGGATCTCGCTCATAACCTTGCATCGTGGCAGGTTCGACTACATCACAACGTAAATTTAATGTAGGACTTTCTGTAAAAGGGTCAATCACCGCACTATTATCGTCAGGCATCAAAATCATGTCTGATTCATGAATGCCTTTCCAGCCGGCAATGGATGAACCGTCAAACATTTTACCAGCCTCAAAGAACTCGGCATCAATTTCTGTGGCAGGAAGGCTTACATGTTGTTCTTTGCCCTGAGTATCGGTGAATCGTAAATCAACCCACTCAATCTCATTGTCTTTAATTAGAGATTCTGTATTAACCGCCATGGCTTAATATTCCTTGAATTAGTCATAAGTGTTAAAGTTAATTGCTGTGAAAAAGATAGCAGAAACTTGTTTGTGTTTACGAAAATCCATGATGAAAACATTAATTTAAGTTTTACATCAAAAAAGCGGTAAATTATAGAACACTTTGACTTCTGTCAACATACTACAATATTCACCAGTTTTCCGGGCACAACAATAGTCTTTTTTATCGTTTTTAACCCAATGAATTTCTCAATATTTTTATGTTTGATAGCAAGTGCTATAACCTCCTCTTTTCCGATGTTTGTCGGAACATTGATTTTAGCCCTTACTTTACCGTTTATCTGAATAACCAAGACTATACTGTCTTTGGTCAGTGCTTTTTCGTTAAAAGTTGGCCATTGTGCGTTAGCGATGTCGGTTTGTTCTTCAAAATGTTGCCAGATAGAGTGACAAATATGGGGTGTGACGGGTGCCATTAGCAAGGTCATGGCTTTAATTGCCTCTTTTTCAGTCTGGATTCCCGCAGGTGAGTTATCACTAAACTTTGTAATCATATTGCTCAACTCCATTACGGCTGCAATGGCAGTATTAAACGTTTGGCGACGACTTATATCATCACTGACTTTTTTTATTGTCTCATGTGTTTTTTGGTATAGTGCTTTTTGGTTAGCATCAAGCTCATCTACCGAGATATTGACAGTACTCTTATCTTTGGTCAGGATGTTTTGAGCTAGTTTCCAGAAACGTTTTAAAAATCGGTGAGCACCCTCAACACCGGAGGATGACCACTCGAGGCTCTGTTCAGGTGGGGCAGCAAATAATGTATAAAGCCTGACTGTATCTGCCCCATATTTGTTAATCAACGCTTGTGGGTCCACACCATTGTTTTTGGATTTGGACATCTTAACCATGCCACCGTGGAATAAAGATTCACCGGTTACTTTGTGTTTAGCGTTAAGAAGACGACCTTTATCATCGCGCTCAATAATAATATCATCTAGTGGCAACCACTGCTTTACCCCTTTGTCATCCAGTTTATAAAAGGAGTCTGCCAGTACCATACCCTGACAAAGCAAACGCCTGAAAGGTTCATCACTTTCCACAAGACCTGTATCACGTAAGAGTTTATGAAAGAACCGAGCGTATAAAAGGTGCATACAGGCATGCTCGATACCACCAATATACTGATCAACAGGTAGCCAATAGTTGGCAGCATTAGTATCAAGCATTCCCTGATTAAAGTCAGGAGAACAAAACCTTGCATAGTACCAGCTTGATTCCATAAAGGTATCAAAAGTATCTGTTTCCCGCAGGGCAGGCTGACCTTCATGCGTAACTTTTGCCCACTCTAAATCTGTTTTTATGGGAGAACTTACACCATTCATGACAACATTTTCTGGCAAAATAACGGGCAATTCATTTTCAGGTACCGGAATCTCCGTACCATCTTCTAGGTAGCGCATTGGAATTGGAGTTCCCCAATAACGTTGACGACTCACACCCCAGTCTCTTAACCGATAATTAACCCTGCGCTGACCTTTGTTTTCTGCTTCAAGGTGCAATGCTATGGACTGAAAGGCTTGCTCAAAATTGAGACCATCAAATTCACCTGAGTTGATGAGCACGCCTTTTTCAGTAATGGCCGATGTTGAAAGATCAGAAGATTTATCTCCTTCCAGCGAAATAACCTGTTGAACAGGTAATTGGTATTTATGCGCAAATTCAAAGTCTCGCTGGTCGTGTGCAGGAACAGACATTACAGCACCTGAGCCATAATCGTTCAAAACAAAGTTTGCTGCCCAGATGGGAACCTGCTTGCCGGTAATGGGGTGAATCGCTTTAAGTCCAGTGTCCACACCTTTCTTTTCTATAGTCGCCATATCAGCTTCAGTGGTTGTAGTCGTACAACACTCTTTTATAAAAGCTGCAAGCCCAAGGTTTGACTCCGCTGCCATTTTGCAGAGTAAATGTTCTGGCGCAATAGCCACATAGGAAACACCCATTAATGTATCAGGGCGCGTGGTGTATACACTCAATTGACTATCACAACCTTCAGGAGCATTAACAACCTGAAAAATAATGTCAACGCCTTCGCTTTTTCCTATCCAGTTGCGTTGCATAGCCTTCACCTGTTCAGGCCAGTCTGTCAGCGTATCAAGCATGTTTAGCAGTTCTTCAGCATAAGCTGTAATTTTAACAAACCACTGAGGAAGCTCTTTTCGTACTACCAACGTATCACAGCGCCAGCAACGTCCATTTTCAACCTGCTCGTTAGCCAGAACAGTTTGATCATTTGGGCACCAATTTACTGCTGAAGATTTTTTGTAAACTAATCCTTTTTTATAAAGCTGAGTAAAAAACCATTGCTCCCATTGGTAGTAGTCTGGGGAGCAAGTGGCTATTTCTCTGTTCCAGTCAAATGAAAAACCAAGGCTTTTCAGTTGAGATTTCATGTCTTTAATATTATTTCTGGTCCAAAGGGCAGGTGCAGTATGGTGCTTTATGGCTGCACTTTCTGCCGGCATGCCAAAAGCATCCCAACCGATAGGTTGAAGAACGTTTTTTCCCTGCATACGCTGAAAAATGGCTATTGCATCACCAATCGCATAGTTACGAACATGCCCTACATGAAGTTTGCCACTGGGGTAGGGGAACATAGACAGGCAATAAAATTTTTCCTGATCCCTATTTTCGGTGACTTCAAAAGTTCTTTTTTCAGCCCAGTAATTCTGAGCATCGCGTTCAATAGTCTGGGGGAAGTATTGTTCGTCCATTGGCTACCGGAAGCATTTGCTATTTACATTAGTAAAGAAAAGCAAAGGATACATGAGCCGGCAGAAATTGTCTTTAGCTTTACAGTTTTTTTTTATTTTAAGTGGTTGAAGGGGTGCTAACACCTAGATGGCTTTAGCGATCACTGAAGAAAAATCGATAACGTGACGGGAGTAATCGTCCTGCCGTTGAGCAGTGTTATGCGCAGGCAGGATAAATGTGTCTGAATAAATGAACCTTTTCAGCAAGGGCTCAGGTTTTTAACAGTTCCATTAGCTAAGTTTTTCTTTAATACGTGCAGATTTACCACTGCGCTCACGAAGGTAGTAAATTTTTCCTTTACGCACATCACCACGACGTTTCACTTCAATAGAGGAGATTAAAGGGCTGTATGTTTGAAATGCGCGTTCAACACCAACACCGCTGGAGATTTTTCGCACAGTAAAAGCAGAATTTAGCCCACGATTGCGTTTGGCAATCACCACACCTTCAAAGGCCTGCAAGCGTTCACGTGTGCCTTCTTTAACTTTTACCTGAACAACTACTGTATCACCGGCACTAAACTTAGGAACATCTTTGTTCATTTGTTCAGCTTCCAGTTGTTGAATAATTTTGTTTTTGCTCATCACATACTCCTAAGTCGAATAAATATGGATTCTAATCCATCCATTAAAGATTGCTGTCAGTCTTGCCAGAAGTCTGGGTATCGAATAAGCCTGCCTGGTACTCTTCAATAAATTCATTGAGTAACTTCAGTTCGCCTTCTGACTGCTTTCGGTATTTCAACAGATCAGGACGCTTCAGCCAGGTTCGTCCCAACGATTGCTTTAACCGCCACCTTTTGATTTTCTGATGGTGTCCTGTAAGCAATATGTCAGGGATACGTTGCCCTGCCAGTATTTCTGGTCGTGTATAATGCGGACAATCAAGCAACCCCTCTGCAAACGAATCTTCTTTTGCAGAATCTTTATGACCTAGAGTTCCCGGAACTAAGCGTGATATAGCATCAATCATCAATGTGGCGGGTATTTCTCCACCACTTAAAACGTAATCTCCAACAGACCACTCCTCATCAATCTCAGATTCAATGAGGCGTTCATCAATGCCTTCATACCGACCAGCGACTAAAATAAGATGTGAAAATGTAGCAAGCTCTTTAACACCTTGCTGATCAAGCTTTCTGCCCTGGGGAGAAAGACAAATCACTTTAGTCCGCCGATCTTTTATATGCATAACATCTGCATGCTTATTAGCATCGTTTTTTGCAGAGTGTATAGCATCACGCAGAGGTTGAACTTTCATCAACATGCCGGGACCACCGCCATAAGGTCGATCATCCACCGTTCGGTGTCTGTCATGCGTAAAATCACGAGGATTCCGGTTTTCCACCTGAATCAACCCCTTTTTTACTGCCTGACCTGTTACTCCATAACTTATCAATGCATCAAGCATTTCTGGGAAAAGAGTTACAACACTGAACCACATAATTATTTAAAACTCCGGGTCCCATTTTACCCGAATTAATTGTTTGCTCGGATCAACAGATAGAATAACTTCACTCTCAATCCAAGGAACAAGTCTTTCTCTGTCATCAATACTATTGTTTGTAGCGTGGATGACAAGTACGTCATTTGCACCAGTCTCTATAAGATGATGCACTTTGCCAATATTCACTGACTTACCATCTTCATCAACTGCCACCACTGTCAGGCCTTCAATCTGATGCCAGTAAAACTCATTACCCATAAGCTTTGGTAGTGAGTCAGCATCTACCAGAACTTCTGCATCAATGTAAAGGAGAGCACTATCGCGATCTTTGCATTTATCAAAGCGCACCAACAGACTTTTACCTTGTTTATGAGTCTCTTCAATCTTTACTTTCTTGTATTGTCCATCAGGAAAGCATAACCACCATACAGGGTAAGAAAATATATTCGCAACAGGCTGTGTCCAAGAGTACACTTTAACCCAACCCTTTAAACCATGAACCGTGGTAATCCTGCCAAGTACAACTTTTTTATCGCAATTTTGTGGATTGTTCACATCTGTAGCTGATTTTTCGCTGTCCGGTATTAATATACCAGCGTGAAGATGTGTAGTCATGGTTTAAGCTGCAGCTTGACTCGTTTTGATAATATTCTTAACGCGATCGCTTATTTGAGCTCCCTGAGAAACCCAGTGATCCACTCGCGCAGTATCCAGACGAACACGCTCTTCCTTACCACGCGCACTTGGGTTGAAAAACCCTATACGTTCAATAAAGCGACTGTTGCGGGCTTTGCGACTGTCTGCCACTGTAATATGATAAAAAGGGCATTTTTTAGAGCCACCCCGGGCTAAACGAATAGTGACCATACGGACCTTTACTCTGTTATATCTGCAAATAACTGTTTAATATCACGCTTATCCTACTCAACTCAGGCGTTATTTGCTTTAACCTGTTAAATTATGAGTGGTCGGCTATTGTACGCCATAAAAACAAATTTGCCAACTCTGGTTTTTCGGTCAGTAACAATCACAGGTTTTTTTTTAACTCAAAAGCCACGGGCTCTGCAGTATTGCCAAAAGCGTATGGCATAGAGTAGATTAATTTCTTTTTTTGTTTGGCTGAGACTGTTGGCATGATGCCAGTAAATCAGCATAACTTTTTGCAACGAAAGCCTGTTTATTTAGCCGTTTGCACTTATAGTAGCCTTTCGTTTTTCATCTATCTTTCGTAGTGAACTTTTCATTTAAATTAAGGACCATAGTGATAATATTTAAAGCACTTTTTCTGATTTTGCTCACGAGTATACTAGTGTAAGGATCTACAAGTGTTACTAACTAACAGTGGTGAGCTACTGTTATCTTTAACAAATACTACTGAAGGTTAACGCAGGTTTTAAGATCATTCGCTCAATGAATTTACGATTTCACCCAGTTTACTACTTAAGCCTGCAACACCTCCGTTGATCCAGCCGCCATCGACAGGAAGTACAACACCGTGTATATAATCTGAGCAGGGAGAGGACAACATTAAACAGGCATTACTGATGTCTCGACCTTTTCCCATCCGACGCAGTGGGACCGACTCAACAGTCGCCTGTTTTAGCTCGGGCGTTGGTGCTAAACGTCTCATGCCCTCAGTGCCTTCGATAGGTCCGGGAATAACACTATTAACCCGAATGCCTTCTGGTCCCCATTCCAGTGCAAGGGTTTTTGTGATCATGTCTACTCCTGCTTTTGCGGCACACACATGTGCCTGAGCAATTGTGGGCACAACTGCCTGAGGTGCGGAAATGTTAATTACACTGGCTCCCGGTTTGGTCAAATGAGGATAAGCTGCACGCATTACATGGTAAGTTCCAAGTAAATCAATATCTACCACAGACTTAAAACCATTAGCTGACATTTTATTAGCCAGTGCAGGAAAGTTACCTGCTGCACCTGATACTAATACATCAATCGTGCCCCAGCTTTCAGCAACATCAGAAATTACTTTTTCTACCTGATAATAGTTTCGAACATCCGCTACAAATCCTTTAGCCTGTGTTCCTATTTCTTCCAGTCTTTTTACCGTATCGTTTACCTTATCCTGTGAACGACTTGCCACGGCAACTCTGGCACCCGATTCTGCAAAGTGAATCGCAATACTACGATTAATGCCACTGGTGCCACCTACAACTAAAACAGTTTTGTTGATAAAATCAAACATGGTTTGCCTCATTTATTAATCTGATTTAGTGAAAAAAGTCATCACTTGATGTTTGAATTCTTCACTCATTAACCCTTTGATGAAAAGTTCAATCTCTTTTTTCATGACGGTCTCAACTGTTTGTTTTAAAGGTTCATTAAGTAGTAACTTTGCCCTGCAAAGAGCTTTCTGAGGTAATGCTGCCATCATGGTAGCGCGCTCTTTTGCCAGAGTGAGTGGGTCATCTGATAACTGACTAATCAAACCTGCTGAGTAAGCCTCTTTACCCGAAAACTCTCTTCCTGTAAGCAACCAGTCTGAAGCTTTGGCGTGCCCTGCCACACGTGGGAGCAAATAAGAAGATGCATACTCAGGACAAAGGCCCAACGAAACAAAGGGAAGCTTAAAACGTGTATCCGCTCTTGCTATCACAATATCACAATGTAAAAGCATTGTTGCTCCAATACCAACTGCTAAACCTTCAACGGCTGCCACTACCGGTTTTTGGCAATTTTTTAATGCCATCATAAATTGCAGAATGGGCGACTTTTCATTTAATTTGTTTTTTGCCTGCATAAAATCAGACAGATCATTACCTGCTGTAAATACACCCGCACTGCCTGTAATTAGCAATACATGAATATCATCACACTCTTGGGCATAAATAATCGCTTCTGTTAAATTCTGATACATTGCCAAATTTAGTGCATTTTTCTTTTCCGAGCGGGAGATGCTTATGAGCTGCACCTTTCCGATTTTCTCTGTGATAATATGTGAATGTTCAGAAATACTCATAAAAATTTACTCTGTTGTAAAAGCCGGATAACTTCACAGACTTCTCTTTCTGAGAGGTGCCAGAGAATCTTGTACCAAAAACTGCTTCTGACTTTTTATTGTCCTACTTTTCTGATCTTGCTACCATGCGTTAAAGTTTTTTACAATAGTCGGGATGTTACTCATTTTTTCATTAATCTGCTAACCTTGTGTCTGGTGCTACTGTTGTTAAGATTCAACATCTTATTTTCACTTGGGATTGTATAGCAAGAAAGTTATTCATAATATCTTTCAAGAAAACTTATAATATCTTAGATTAACATGTTAGTTAGAAGCTAACTTTTCTCTGGTATAACACTTGTGACCCAACATATTTATGACCTTATTGTGGTTGGCGGAGGTATAAACGGCTGTGGTATCGCAGCAGATGCTTCTGGTCGAGGGCTTTCTGTTGCGCTTTTTGAATCAGAAGATTTAGCCTCCGCTACTTCGTCTGCTTCTAGCAAATTACTTCATGGTGGATTACGCTACTTGGAGAACTACGAATTTCGATTGGTGAAAGAGGGTCTTACTGAACGTGAAATCATTCTTAAGATGGCGCCGCATGTTGTTTTTCCACTGAAATTTCATTTACCACACCGCTCTTATCTTCGCCCAAGCTGGATGATTCGAGCAGGTCTATTCCTTTATGATAACCTTTCCAAGAGTAGCAGCCTGCCAGGAAGCTCCAAGGTTAACTTTAGCAAAACCGGTCCACTTAAATCAGACATTACCAAAGGGTATGAATACTATGATGCATGGATGGATGATGCTCGAATGGTGGTTCTTAATGCCCGTCTTGCTCAACAAAAGGGTGCGGAAATCTATACGCAGGCAAAAGTAACCAAGGCTCAAAGGGTAAACGATATCTGGCATATTACTGTGCATAACGAACAAAGTGGTCATGAGCGTGTTTACTTCAGTCGAGGTCTGGTAAATGCTACGGGCCCGTGGGTGAAAGAGTTCTATGATGTCATGCCACAAGAATCCGCCTCTCGTACAGTTCGTTTGGTTAAGGGAAGCCACATTATTGTGCATGAACTATATGATGAAAAGAATGCTTATATTCTTCAGAACGAGGATAAGCGTATAGTATTTGTTATTCCTTATCTCAATAAGTTTTCACTGATCGGTACCACTGATATTGATTTTACAGGTGACCCCAGAAAAGCATCCATAGATAAAGAAGAAATTAGTTACTTGCTCTCTGTTATTAACAATCACTTCAAATACCAGTTAAAAGAAAAAGATATAATAGCTTCCTATTCAGGGATAAGACCATTAAGCGACGAGAAAAATGATAAAACTGCGCAAAAAGCTTCTCGTGATTATACATTGACTCTTTCTGATCAGGCCGGAAAAGCACCGCTGGTGTCAGTATTTGGTGGGAAACTTACCACTTACAGAAAACTCAGTGAAGCAACTGTTGACCGGTTGAAACCTTATTACCCTCAGGCAACTGGTCACTGGACTGCAACGGCTAAACTGCCAGGTGGTGATATACCCTCGATTGATGAATACAGACAGTTGCTTTTGCAACGATACCCATGGATAAGTTCTACACTAGCCACAAGATTTATACAAACTTATGGCAGTGAGTCTGAAACCATTTTGGCAAACGCTACCTGCTTTGAAGATATGGGTCAGCATTACGGTTCAGAATTTACAGAGGCAGAGCTGGATTACCTAGTCAAATTTGAATGGGTGAAAGCATTGGATGATGTTATCAAACGTCGTACCAAACTGTATCTTTTTTTGAGTGACACGCAGAAAAAAGAAATCAGTAAAGCCATAAAAAATAAAAAATCTTTGAAAGCTGTATAAAAGAACAGTATATTTATCCTACACAGGTAAATATAGATTAATAGTTCTCGTATGCTAAAACTTACTGACAGGCAAGCTGAAGTGCTTGACACCATCAAAAAAACTATTGCTACAACGGGTATGCCTCCCACTCGTGCAGAAATTGCCAAAATACTGGGGTTTCGTTCTGCCAATGCAGCAGAAGAACATTTACGTGCTCTGTGCAAAAAAGGTGCTATAGATATTTTGCCCGGCACATCCAGAGGAATACGTGTTATTGACGATAATAGTGGCTCAGAACAGGAAGAAGGTTTGCCTATTGTAGGTAAAGTAGCCGCTGGCGCACCTGTTCTTGCCATTGAAAATATTGATAAATATTGCTCTATACCTAAAAATTTTTTCTCCCCTCAGGCCGATTATCTGCTGAAAGTAGAAGGCGATAGCATGAAAGACTGCGGTATTCTTGATGGCGATCTTGTTGCCATTTGTAAAACAAGCACTGCCAATAATAGAGAAATTGTAGTAGCTCGCATTAATGATGAAGTAACGGTTAAGCGTCTGGAAAAAACCGGTAATACCATATTGCTTCATCCGGAAAATCAAGATTTTTCAACAATAACTGTTACTCCTGACTGTCTAGATTTTGCAATTGAAGGCGTTTGTGTAGGGGTTGTTCGGCATTAAACCAGTATTAAAAAAGGCACTCCTGATGGAATGCCTTTTGTCAGTTTTTTTTCTGCATCAACACAAGGTGATGCAGAAAGTTAACATTAACGATCATTTACCATGAAAACTGAATGCTTTAAAAATAGGAGTTCCCTGACGAATGATTCTTACAGCAACATTTACATTACCTTTTTTGTGAGTAAGTGTTTTAACTGCCTTCTCGAAATCATTTACATTATGAATAATGGTATTGTCCATTTGTGTAATAACATCACCTTTCATTAAGCCAAGATCGGCACCGATACCATCATCAGAAACACTGAGAACAATGACCCCTTTAATCCGATCTTGTAAATCTAGATTTTGTCTCCATTGATCATTGAGTGTTTGTACCCGAATGCCTAATTTACTCTTGGATGTTAAGCCAAGGCTGCTTGTTCCTGAATCGGCATCATTTGGTCTTTTTTCAATGGTCACATGAAGCTTTATCATTTTCTTATTACGCCATACATCTGCGACCGACTTCTCGTCGACAGGAATTCGCCCAACAATCACCGGCAATTCGTTAAAGAACTCAATCCTGCGATCATTAAAACGGGTAATAATATCACCAGGTTTAAAGCCTGCTTTATCAGCGGGAGAATCTGGTATTACCTGAGAGACAAGCGCACCTTCTGGCTTTTCCAGTCCAAAAGATTTGGCCAAAGACTCACTAACATCTTGAAAAACAACACCGAGCCAACCTCGAGTGACTTTGCCGTGCTCCTTCAGCTGCTTAGCAACATAAGCGACTTCATCAACGGGGATAGAAAAAGACACACCCATAAAACCACCAGAGCGAGTATAAATCTGGGAGTTAATACCTACTACTTGGCCTTGCATATTAAGTAGCGGACCACCAGAGTTTCCTGGATTGATAGGGACATCTGTTTGAATAAAAGGCACAATGCTGTCATTAGGCAAGTTACGATTTAAAGCACTCACAATACCTTTTGTCACTGAATAATTGAAACCAAATGGCGAGCCTATCGCAAACACCCACTGTCCTGGCTCAAGCTTATCTGAATTACCGAAGTGAACCACAGGTAAGTTTTTTGCTTCAATTTTAAGTAGGGCAACATCTGTTTTTGGATCATCACCCACCAGTTTTGCCTTATACTCACTTCTGTCTTTCAGGCGAACTATAATTTCATCCGCATCCTTCACTACGTGGTAATTTGTGAGAATATAACCATCTTTTTTCCAAATAAACCCTGAACCTAGCGAGCGTGGTACTGGTTTTTGGCTTTTTTGTGAAGGCGAGGGAGCTGAAGGGTTATGTTGCTGATCGCCAAAAAAATGTTTGAATAGCTCTGGTAGAGGAATTTGTTGTGAACCATTACCAAATTGCTGAAAAGGGTTATTAAACTGCTTTGGCTTGACTAACGTACTTATATTTACGACAGCCGGAGAGACTTCTTTTGAAAGTTTAACAAAGTTTGGTAATTCATTGGTGGTAGCATTAGCAATTTGCTGAGCAAAAAACAATACAGCGAAGATAATTATTGTCTTTCGCAGTAATACATGTGTATATCTCATTTGTACCTTTTCTCCATTTCTGAAAACAATATCACAAAACCAGATGAAAATAATAAAAGCAACCTGATAAAGAACTTAGGTTTTATATCAGGCACGCTCAATGTAATTTATTTGGGTCGATTCATGCTTTTTTGCAGACACTTATTCTGAATTTTTACTCTCAGCAATACGAGTTTGCACAGAAGCGGCAATGCGTTCTGCCACACCTACAGGAAGTTCTCCAATGATAGTAACATTATAATAAGCATTTTTTCCGGTTTTGAAAACACGTGAGACTGCAGAAGTTGCACCAAAGTTTTCAGCTGACTGGCTCAAAACTTTTGAGAGATCCTTTTCTATGTAAATGGAAAAGGTAGATAAACCATCAGAAAAGAGTGCATAGTTCACTGGAGTCTCATTCACGGGACTCTTGATGATATTTGAGTTTATATGAGTAAACCCATCAGGCAACCAGCTAATGTTCCATGGAAATTTTACGTCGTTTTTTGATGGCATAACAGATTTTGTTTCAGTTACTTTTTCAGGCCACTCAAAATCATTCTCTGTAAGATTTGCCGGAGCTGTCATCTGGGTGACCATGAAGCGATCAAGTATCGTATTCATGCCATCAAATAGTTCTACACGTAGCAATAATTTAGTGTTTTTATCAATCCATAAATGGTAACCATAGCGAAATTTATCTTTTGGTTGAATGGTGATTTTAATGCTTGGTCTGTCTGCAATTCTTTCAGTGCCTTGTTCATTGAATGTATAAAACTGCTGAATTTTTTTCCATTGAACCGGAGTAAACTTCGTAAAAGGCAAATCACTAAAAGTCGGTACTGATTTGTTTTCATTACCATTGTTTTGGCTCAGAACAGCCAGTTGCTTATCTTTTTTTACATATTCACGTCGCGAACCATTAAGAAAAAATATCTTTTCGAACGTATGATTATTAATCTTTGCATGAGATAGCCTGATGGTAGAAATACCCAGTTTATTTTCGTAAATGAATATCTGAGAATAGTTTTTATTATTAATAGCATTCGCCATGGATTTTACCCAGTCAACAGCAGGCATCTGATTATCAGCTCTTGCAGAAATGCTACCACCCAAAATCAATATACATAGAAAGATAATTTTAAGCTTTCTTTGACAAAAGCCCTTTCCCAGCTTCGAAATGATAAAAAAATTGTTATACACAGTATTCTCTTTTTAGCTCGGATTTTAGTGCGCTGGGAAACTAACTACACGTATTAATGATAGTGTTCCCTGCATGTTTTGGTTTGAGACCTGCTCAGCATGATTAAGACTATATGCTTTAAACCGTTTGATCGTCTGTGCATCTGCAATATGTTGCACTGCAGTTAATTGCTTTGGCGTTAACGATATCTGTTTAGCCTGCGAACCAGCAAGTAAACCTTGGGCGCCATAATTTGCTACACGTCTCACACCCTGAAAGACCTCCTTCTCACTCAGGCTTTGCTGATTGCCTGCTAATAATTGTTGCTGATCAGAGGGAGAATTCCATGAACGAAAACCGATTATGACAGCCATTGTAACTGAAGCTGCGATAGCAACCCGAGTTAATCTTTGCGATAATTTACTCGGAAGTTTTTCCTGCTTTTTGGCAAGTGAAGGCTCTTTATGAATGCTGTCTCTGATTTTCTTTGAGAGATCAGTGGTAAATGCTGATGTATTTTGTTTTCTTATTACATCTCCGGCCAACTGGTAATTTTTAACTACTTGACGAAGTTCGTCATTTTCTATATTGGCTAAAACGCGGTGAAGCTCTATGTCATTAGCTTCACCATCTATAACTGTTGACACAGACTCTCGAAAAAGACTGTTTACAGATGATTTTTTCACAAGTAACCTCTTAGCTTATTATTCGTTGAGACCATAAAAATGCAGAATACTTTACCATGACAACTGTAATGTAAAACTGATATACAAATTATGTATTCCAGATCGATCATTACTAACTGACGAGTCACTCTGTCATTTGCAAGCATCACAAAATTTTATTCAGTTTCTCTCTGTGTTTGTTAATACGTTGCATAATTAGTCATCTTTCATTAACAAAGGACAAAGTACCTTATCAATGGCCTCTCTGGCTCTGAAAATTCGCGATCTCACAGTGCCTACGGGACAACCCATAATCTCTGAGATTTCTTCATAAGTTAAACCTTCTAATTCTCTCAGTGTTAATGCTGTTTTTAATCCATCTGGCAGACATTCAATTACATCATAAATGACTTTTTCTATTTCCTCTTTATGAAGCAACGATTCAGGTGTTCCAAAGTCGCGAAGACTACCTTCTTCAAAGTGCACAGCATCTTCAATATCAATATCAACACTCGGTGTTTTTCTGCCTCTAGATACCAGATAGTTTTTTGCTGTGTTGATCGCTATTCTGTAAAGCCAGGTATAAAATGCGCTATCACCTCTAAAATTTGCCAATGCTCTGTATGCTTTAATAAAAGCTTCCTGAGTTACATCCTGAATCTCATGAGCATCCTTTATATAACTGCTGACCAAAGCCTGTATCTTATGTTGGTATTTTAAAACTAACAGGTCAAAAGCCCGCTTATCTCCTTGTTTTACCCGTTCTATTAACTGCCGATCCGTTGCTGGCGCTTTCGCCATAAGACTGTCCTCAAAATTTATTATAATCCTGCAAAATAAGGTTTGCGTAAAGGCAGCCTGGCATTAACAAAATGGACAGACAGACTGACAAAAAGTTCCCGCATCCATAGTTTTTATCATTGATTCTCTTTCATCCTATCAGAATTTAATGCCATGTGATTACCTCGCAATATTTTATTTATATTTTTTTACTTGTATCGACAAAATTTCTGGATTAGATACAATACAAGGCACGATTTTTTGGAAGAAACAAATAGTTAGAGATTTGCATGAAAACAGCCTTTGATTATGACGTATTGATTATTGGTAGTGGTTTAGCAGGTCTTAGCCTTGCATTACAACTATCCTCAGATTATAAAATTGCAATTTTGTGTAAATCTGATCTGGATTCCGGAGCCTCATGGTCTGCCCAGGGTGGCATAGCAGCAGTAATGGACAGTGCTGATTCCGTTGATGAACATGTACACGATACATTAACTGCCGGTGCAGGACTGTGTAATGAACCTGCCGTTCAGTTTACCGTAAACCACGGTCAACAATGTATTAACTGGCTTTTGAAAGAAGGTGTACCTTTTTCTACTGATGAACAAGACAAACTCCATCTAACGCGTGAAGGGGGACACTCTCACAGACGCATTGCCCATGTGGCCGATGCGACAGGATATGCAGTAGCATCGACGCTAATGAAACGGGTTCAGAGCACCTCTGGAATTCAAATATTTAAAAATCACATTGCCATAGATTTAATTACCAGCGAAAAGTTTTGTAGCAAACAAAATTTTTGTGCTGGCGCTTATGTATTTGATATTAACAAGCAAAAGGTCAGATTATTCAGAGCAAAGTCTGTCGTGCTGGCAACAGGTGGTACCAGCCGAGTTTATCTGTTTAGTAGCAGTCGTGATGGTGCAAGTGGCGATGGTATTGCAATGGCCTGGAGAGCTGGTTGTCGGGTGGCAAATATGGAGTTCAACCAGTTTCATCCAACCTGTCTTTACCACCCTAATGCTCAATCATTTCTGATTTCTGAGGCATTGCGTGGTGAAGGTGGAAAACTGCTAACACCAGACGGGCAAAGGTTTATGGATTCTTATGATCCAAGAGCCGAGCTTGCACCCCGAGACATTGTTGCAAGAGCCATAGACCATGAAATGAAACGTCTTGGGTGCCGGCATGTATATCTTGATATTAGTCATAAGCCACCTGAATTTGTTCTGCACCATTTTCCAACCATCTACAATCAGTGCTTAAAATATGGCATTGATATTACCAAAGAACCTATTCCTGTCGTTCCGGCTGCACATTATACCTGTGGTGGTGTTATGACAGATAGTTTCGGTAGAACAGATATTCCCGGACTTTATGCCGTGGGAGAAACCAGTTTTACCGGACTTCACGGTGCTAATCGCCTGGCAAGCAACTCTTTACTTGAGTGTCTGGTGTATGCACAGTCAGCGGCGAAACACATCAACAAATATAACCCTGAAGTTGAATATCTTGATAATATTCCTGAGTGGGACAGTTCTCAGGTAACAAATTCGGATGAAAACGTGGTAATCAGCCACAACTGGCTTGAGTTACGTAAATTTATGTGGGATTACGTGGGCATTGTCAGAACGGACAAGCGATTAATTCGTGCTATGCATCGCATAGTATTATTGCAACAGGAAATAAGCGAGTTTTACAACAATTTTGAAGTCTCTCACGATTTAATTGAGCTAAGACATTTAGTTCAGGTGGCAGAGCTTATAGTCAAAAGTGCACTAAAGCGTAAAGAAAGTCGAGGGTTACATTACAATCTGGATTACCCAAATACGTTGCCAGTAGCTTGTGATACGGTATTAACGCCTTAAAAATAAAAAGCCTTCATGTTTTTTATTTTTAATATGTTGTTTTGCTTTGAAACTTGTTGTGAGTACAGCGACGAATAGGTCAATATCACTCGATTGTCTTTAGGAGACACTAAAATCGAAATTTTTCATTTCCCGCAATTTGGAGTCATCTTTATTATTACCTAACTCTCATCAGTTTGTGCTTTTTCATTGTTCTCTCCTGTTTTTTTCATTTTATTGGTATGATTACTCTAAGTTTTTAAATTATTATTCATCTTGAGCTTTTCATGAATCATTCTGTACACAACAAACTTGTATCGTTTATCTGGAATATTGCCGACGACTGTCTGCGCGATGTATACGTTCGTGGTAAATACCGTGATGTTATTTTGCCTATGGTAGTCCTGCGTCGTATTGACACCCTGCTTGAACCAACCAATAAAAAGGTAATGGAAGAAGTTAAATTCCAGAAGGAAGAAATGGAAGCTACCGAGCTAGATGATGAGTCATTAAAGGCAGTCAGTGGCTATGTGTTTTATAACACGTCCAAATGGACGTTAAGTGAGATTTTCAAGACGGCGACTAATAACCAACAGATTTTGCTAGCAAATTTTGAAACGTATCTTCAGGGGTTCAGCGATAACGTAAAAGAGATTATTGAACGCTTTGACTTATTCAATAAAATCCGCCATATGGCATCAAAACAAGTGTTGCTTGATGTGGTTGAAAAGTTTGTGTCGCCTTATATCAACCTGACACCGGAAGTGATAGAAGACCCTGATGGTAGCAAACTACCTGCCCTTACAAACTTGGGCATGGGGTATGTGTTTGAAGAACTGATTCGAAAATTCAATGAAGAAAACAATGAAGAGGCGGGAGAACACTTCACTCCGCGTGAAGTGATTGAACTGATGACGCACTTGGTGTTTGACCCTATAAAAGACAAACTACCATCAATTCTTACGGTATATGACCCTGCCTGCGGCAGTGGGGGTATGCTGACAGAGTCTGAAAACTTTATTGAAGATAAATACCCTGCGACTAATCGTGATATTTACCTGTACGGCAAAGAAATTAATGATGAAACCTACGCCATCTGCAAGTCTGATATGATGATCAGGGGCAAGAACCCTGAAAATATCAAGGTGGGTTCTACGCTCTCTATCGATGAGTTTGCTAAAGATCGGTTTGACTTTATGTTGTCTAATCCGCCTTACGGCAAAAGCTGGGCATCGGAACAAAAGCATATTAAAGACGGTAAAGACATTATTGACACCCGCTTCAAGGTGAAATTAAACGACTACTGGAATAATGAACAAGACCAAGATGCCACGCCCCGTTCTAGTGATGGACAGTTATTGTTTCTGATGGAAATGGTCAGCAAGATGAAGTCGTTAAAGGATAACCCACTAGGAAGCCGTATTGCCTCGGTACATAACGGTTCCAGCTTGTTCACCGGTGATGCCGGTGGCGGTGAAAGTAACATTCGTCGTTATATTATTGAAAACGACAGGCTCGATGCTATTGTGCAGTTACCTAATAATCTGTTCTATAACACCGGCATTACCACCTATATCTGGCTGCTAAATAACAATAAACCCGCATCACGTAAAGGCACGGTGCAACTCATTGATGCCAGCCTGTTGTTCCGCAAACTGCGAAAGAACCTCGGTGATAAAAACTGTGAGATTTCATCCGAACATATCGCTGAAATTACCCAAGCCTTTCTTGATGGCAAAACGATTGAGCGCAAGACAGATACAAACAATGACGCCATTGGCATTGCCAGTCAAATGTTTAATAATGAAGACTTTGGCTATTACAAAGTTAATATTGAACGGCCGGACCGGCGCAAGGCAAAGTTCACTTTAGATGCTATCGCTCCCCTGCGTTTTGATAAGTCCTTAAGAGAAGTAATGGAGCATCTGTTTACCGAACACGGTGACAAGGTCTATGAAAAAGGCTTTTTAAAAGGCATTGAGAAAGACATTCGCACCTGGTGTGAAGAAAACGACATTAGCCTCAATAACAAGGCAAAAACCAAGTTGCGAGATGAAAAACAGTGGCAGAAATATCGCAACCTGTTAGATGTTGCCCATTTGCTTATGAGCGAAATCGGCAGTGAAGAATTTAGCGACTTTAATCGCTTTAAGAAAAAAGTTGACGCTGCATTCAAAGAGAAGGTTAATGCTGTACTGAAAGAGAAACAAATCAAACTTTCTGCCACTGAGAAAAACAGCATTTTAAATGCGGTAAGCTGGTATGATGAACACGCTGAAAAAGTGATTAAAAAAACGGTTAAGCTTTCAAATGCTGAGCTGACGAAACTGCTTGAACATTTAAACTGTACAAAAGTGCAACTACCGGACTTTGGTTATTACCCTACCGACAACACCCGCGAGTTTACTACCTATGAGCCTTGCAGTGAGTTACGTGATGCAGAATCGGTTCCCCTAAAAGATACCATTCACCGTTACTTCCTTGTCGAGGTGAAACCTCATGTAGACGAGGCATGGATTAATCTTGATAGCACCAAAATCGGCTATGAAATCAGTTTTAACAAATACTTTTATCGCCATAAGCCATTGCGCTCGCTAGAAGAAGTCGCCCACGATATTCTCACCCTAGAGCAGAAGGCCGAAGGACTGATTGCGGATATTTTGGGGGTAAATGCGATGGACTCTTCCACCCTTCGACTCCGTTCAGGGAGCGATAGAGATTCCCTGAACGATAAAGGTTCCCTGAGCGGAGTCCAAGGGGACAACAAAAAAAGCAAGGAGCAGGCATAATGACTATTGCAGAGATGCCGAGGTATGAGGAGTATAAGGAGTCGCGGGTTGAGTGGTTGGGGGCTATTCCAAATGAATGGGAAACAATGCCGCTTAAAAGACTATGCAGCTTAAGCACAGGTTTGACACCTTCAACAAGCGATCAGAGTAATTATGAAGATGATCCTGAAATAGGCTATCCATGGATAAGACCCGAAGATATTGATGAAGGAAGTAATGCAACAGAAGCAAACAAATATGTCAGTTTAGCTGGTTGGAACCAACTTCGACATGTTTCTCCAGGCTCCACCTTAATATGTTGTATTGGCACTATTGGTAAGGCTGGATTCGTAAATAAAGAGGTATCAACAAATCAACAAATAACGTCAGCGACCTTTAATCATTCTGGCGGATACTATTTCTATTTGATTAAAGCTTCACAGAAAGAACTGGAAAAAACTGCAACAGGCAACGTACTGAAAATTCTAAATTCAGAACGGCTAGGTTCAGTACCATTTCTCAAGGTTTCTGAGTGCGAAATGGTCAGAATTACCACCTACCTCGACAAAAAAACCGCTCAGATCGACGAAGCCATTGCGATCAAGCAACAGCAAATAACACTGCTAAAAGAGCGCAAACAGATCATTATTCAACAGGCCGTAACCCGGGGGCTTGATCCTGATGTGCCGATGAAGGATTCCGGTGTGGATTGGATTGGGGAGATTCCGAAGGGTTGGGAGGTTCTCAAGTTAAAACACACTATGAATTTGAGTAACAAGAAAGCTGAAAACAAAGAATCAAGTGCTGTTTATCTTGGCATGGAGTCAGTCGCTTCAAACACAGGCGCATTGAGCGGAGTTGTTGGTGAAGCTGATGGATTGGCAAACGTATTTAATAAAGGAGATATTTTATTTGGGAAACTGAGACCATATTTAGCCAAAGTTTATTTGACGGGTTTTTCTGGCCTTTGTTCAACAGAGTTTTTGGTTCTTGCTGTCAATCACAAATATGATAACGAGTATGCGTCAAGCCTACTGTTGTCAGATGGGTTTATAAAAACGATTGATGCTTCCACATATGGGTCAAAAATGCCTCGGGCTAATTCAGACTTCATTCTTAATTTGAACGTTCCTATTCCTCCAATTGAAGAGCAAGCTGCGATTGCAAAGTACATTGAGTCATTCATGATGTCTTCAGATGAGGGAATGATTCTTTTGGAGCAACAAATCACCCACCTCAAAGAATACAAAACCACCCTAATAAACAGCGCCGTCACCGGCAAGATTAAGATAACCCCTGATATGGTGAAAAGTTAATACCCAAGGAGGACCCATGGTCAGTCAAACCAACGAGCAGGCACTGGAAGCGGCTATTGAAGCATCATTGAAAAGTGCCGGCTTTACGGCTGGTAATCCGGCAGACTTTAATAGTCAATATGCGTTGGATGAAAATCTGTTCTGGCATTTTCTGGAAAAAACTCAGCACATTGAGCTGCTAAAACTTAAAAAATACAACCCCACCGATTGGCAACGTAAACTGCTGGAACGTTTTAACCGGCTCATTAAAAAAAATGGCATTTTGCACCTGTTAAAAAAAGGGTTAAGCGTGGATGATGCGCATTTTAACCTTTTATACCCTGCCCCCCTTGCCAGTAGTAGTGAAAAAGTCACACAAAATTTTGCCGAAAATCTTTTTAGCTGCACACGACAAGTGCGTTATTCTCAAGCCAACCCTCGGCAAGAGATAGACATGGTGTTGTTTGTTAACGGCATCCCCCTGATAACGCTGGAGCTAAAAAACGGCTGGACAAACCAAACCGCACGTCTTGACGGACAACAACAGTACCGTAATGACCGAGATGCCACACAGCCCTTATTAAATTTTGGGCGCTGCCTAGTACATATGGCGGTGGATACGGATGAAGTCTACATGACCACCAAACTCGCCGGTAAAAATACCTTTTTTCTGCCCTTTAACAAAGGGTTTAATCACGGGCGGGACAATCCGCCAAACCCGAACGGTCATAAAACCGCTTACCTGTGGCAGGAGGTTTTTACCAAAGAAAGCCTGACAGGTATCATTCAGCACTTTGTGCGCCTAGATGGCAGCAGCAAAGACCCATTATCAAAACGTACCCTCTTTTTTCCGCGCTATCATCAGCTAGATGTGGTCCGCAAACTGATTGACCATGCGGCGAACAAGGGCGTGGGGCAGACGTATCTTATTCAGCATTCGGCAGGCTCAGGCAAGTCAAACTCTATTACTTGGGTGGCTTATCAGCTGATTGAAACCTATCCGGCATCAGTGGAGGTAGCCGGAGGTAAATCTATAGAGCAACCATTATTTGATTCGGTGATTGTGGTCACAGACAGACGGTTACTGGATAAACAACTCAGAGATAACATTAAGGAATTTTCTGAAGTTAAAAATATTATTGCACCGGCGCACAAATCATCAGAATTGAAACAGGCGTTAGAACATGGCAAAAAAATCATCATTACCACCATTCAGAAATTCCCATTTATCATTGATGGTATTAGCGATTTAAGTGATAAACGCTTTGCGGTCATTATTGATGAGGCGCATAGCTCACAGTCAGGCTCTGCCCATGACAATATGAACCGTGCCATGGGCAAATCTGAGGTGGAAGAAGCCGAGGATGCGCAGGACAAAATTCTACAGGCGATGAAATCGCGCAAGATGCGCGGCAATGCGTCCTATCTGGCGTTTACGGCAACCCCCAAAAACAGCACGTTAGAGAAGTTTGGTCAGCAACAAGACGATGGCAGCTTTAAACCCTTTCATCTGTATTCCATGAAGCAAGCCATTGAAGAAGGCTTTATTTTGGATGTGCTGGCAAACTACACCACCTATAAAAGCTACTACGAAATTCAAAAGTCTATTACAGAGAACCCGGAGTTTGACACTAAAAAGGCACACAAAAAACTAAGAGCGTATGTAGAACGTAGTCAACAGACCATAGATACCAAAGCAGACATCATGCTAGAGCATTTCATTCCCAAAGTCGTCAATGCCAAAAAGCTCAAAGGTAAAGGCAAAGGCATGGTGGTGACGCAAGACATTGAAACGGCCATTCGTTACCACAAAGCCATCACTCGCCAACTGGCGTCGATGGGGAATCCTTTTAAGGTAGCCATTGCTTTTTCAGACAAAAAAGCAGTGGACGGTATTGAGTATACAGAAGCCGATATGAATGGCTTTAGTGATACCGATACGAAGGATAAGTTTAATACCGACGAATATCGCTTACTGGTTGTTGCCAATAAGTACCTGACCGGTTTTGATCAGCCTAAACTCTGCGCTATGTATGTGGACAAGAAACTTGCTGGTGTCTTGTGTGTACAGGCATTATCTCGTCTTAATCGTAGCGCACCCAAATTGGGTAAGAAAACAGAAGATCTGTTTGTGCTGGATTTCTTTAATAAAGTGGAGGAAGTTCAGGAAGCCTTTGACCCCTTTTATACAGCCACATCGCTTTCTAAAGCGACAGATATTAATGTTCTGCATGAGTTAAAGGATGAAGTTGACGATGTTGGCGTGTATGAATGGACCGAGGTAGAGGAATTTATAAAGCGTTACTTCAATAACGAAGACGCCCAAAAGCTCAGTCCAATTATTGATATTGCTGCCACACGGTTTAACAGTGGGCTGGAATTAGAGCATGTGGCCAAGGCTGACTTTAAAATCAAGGCAAAGCAATTTGTTAAAATATACGGACAAATGGCCTCGATTATGCCTTATGAGATAGAGGCATGGGAAAAATTGTTTTGGTTTCTGAAGTTTTTAATTCACAAACTCAAAGTCAAAGACCCTGATGCAGAGGCGATTGACGAACTGCTAGAATCGGTCGATTTAAGTTCATACGGGTTAGAGCGAGTAAAACTCAACCATGAAATAAAACTGACTGGCGATGACGCCGAACTTGATCCACAAAACCCTAACCCCCGTGGTGCACGTGATGGTGAAAAAGAGACTGACCCACTTGACGAAATTATAAGCACCTTCAATGAACGCTGGTTTCAGGGCTGGAGTGCTACACCAGAGGAACAACGCATCAAGTTTTTGAATATTTTAGCCAGCCTGTGTAAACATCGCGACTTTAAAGACAAATACCACAACAACCAAGATCCTCATACCAGCGACCTGACGTTTAAAAAAATAGTTAATGAAGTGATGCTAAATCGCCGCAAGGAAGAGATGGAACTCTACAAATTATTTTATTATGATTTGGCTTTTAAGACAGCCTTGACCCAGAGTCTGCAGCAGATGGTGGATAATAATTATATAGCTTATAACGGCTAAGGCTTTGTACTTTAAGTTCGACTGGTTTAATTTTACGTTACGTCTGGTGCATTCTTTACCATAAACTTAGGCAGATTCTTCGCTATAGAACGCCTCGAGTCTGCCAAATAAAAAACTGAGCATAGTGAGAAGAAACTGCGCTGAGATGCTTATTTGTAGGGCATAATATAGCAGCTGATTATAGTCATATGGCTTTATTTTTAAGGGGAATATTTTTGAACGAGCTATACAATATCTATTGTGATCAGTTATGTCGTCTAGAGAACAATAAACAGCCCTAATATGGTATTAGGGGGCGGTTTGTCACAACATTATTAAATATGGCAACTGCCATTTCAAAACTGTTTTGGTTGTTTTTACCTGAGTTGCTCTTTGTTTTTTTTAATTATGCTAAAACCTGTAATATTAAAAGTCATTAGGTTTTTTAATTATTGTTGCTTAATATTAAAGAAGGTGCTGTAAAAAAAAATAATAAAAAATGGTGATGGGGGGCAGTGCTTAATGGACTTTTCTAAGATCAAAGGTACAAAGGGGCATCAGGGATATACACAGATTTGCAGTGAAACTGAGAAGAGTTTACAAAAGATAAAGCAGTTTTCAGGACGTCCTGTTAAGGTGGTGGAACCTAAGCAAACCTATGCTTGGGTGAAAGTTCATCAACATTTGACCAAAACCTTTGGTGATGAAATAAGCGCTAAAGTTCTGAAAAATTCCAAACCCAAGCCATTATCAGAGCGTAAAGTTCGAGGACTTTATGCACAGGCTGAAAAACTAAAGACCAGTAATTATCGCAAAAACCAAGTTAATCTAAACAAGTGGATTAATCTGGGCAATAAATCATCCGTCGCAACAAAAGCGTTACAAAAAATTCAACCAAACTTACATCCATGGCAGTTTAGCGCAGTCGAAAAGGCGAAAGTAGAAGACTTTCTGAAAGAAAAGCTTAGCAGTTCGCACGGTGTATTATCAAAGTCTCAGGTTCAGCAACAATGTATTGAATCGCTCTGGCAGTATCAAAGTCATTTTCAACAGTTAAGCCCTGAAGTTTCATCGTTGGTTAAAAAAAAGAGTTCTCTTAAAGGCCCTGTTTTTAATAGTCAGTTAACTGAATTTGCAACTAAGGAAAAATTAGACCCACAGGGAGAACACATGGTTGCACGCTTTGCAGCAACGGTGACAAGAAGTGCTCACCTGCTAAAAAGCTCGCCTTTTGACTTGCGTGCTAGTGCAACTTTTAAGACTCAAAGAAATGAAGTAAAGCACCAGCAAGAAAACATCTTAAAGCTCCGTCATTCGATACAAAAATCTGGGCACTTACCCGCGGACATATCGAAGGCGATATTAAAAGACCTTGAGCGACAAAATCAACAGCTGACAAACCACGATAACTATTTGTCGGTTGTAGAAGCGAATGATTTTGCATCATTAGAAAACTTTAACCGTGTTCGAAAAGAGCAGGTGGAAACAGCAAAAAATGTCTTGCAAGAAGCTATAGATCAGGCCAACAAAAGTAAACGCGTATCCGCTAAACAAGTAACAAAACTGGCATCAGATATTGTGCTCTGGCAAACGGAAAAAAACATGCTTTCTGATGAGCTGGATAAACCATTTATTACCGATCCTCCGGTTGATATGGCAAAGACATTAAAGCAGAGCAAAAAGGAACTTCAACAAAATCTTGAACATCTTGGTATTAAGAAAAAGTTTATAAAAAAACATTGGAACAAGGCCTGGAATACAGTAGCTAATGAAAGGGATTGGGAGGCTGTTAAAAAGGAGACGGTTGTTCGTCGTCAGGGTAAGGTGTTGCGAGGTGAAAGTGTATTGGTACCTGCATCAAAAATTCGATACACACAAGACAAAGCAAAACATACGGGCGAGAGAGATCCGTTTGAGCACAGTTATCAGGGTAAAGGTCTTTCATCATCTACAAAAACCAATACAGAGCACGCACTGAACTTATATCAGACAAAGTTTTCTGCTAAAAATAAACAATTATTTTCTGGGGTTCGATCCGGGACTATTGCAGCGCAAAAGATAACAGATCAGGAACAACGAAAACAGGCGTGTGAAAATTGGGCGAAAGAAGTAGTTACCGCAAGTTTGTTGGATACATTAGAGCGCCATCCTGAAATGGTTAAAGATATTGAAGCGGGTAAAGCTATTCCGTTAAAAATAGTCAGTACGTCCATGTTAACTCCGGACTGGTTTCGCCATTTGTCTCATATTCATGATGATGAGCTGAAATTACAACAAGAACAATACCAAGCACTACATGAACTGGCAGAAAGTGGTGAGCCTCTCACACTCTATGATGCCAGTGGAAATGTTCATAAGGTAGCGACAGATCTTGAAGTGGCAACGTTCAATACAGGTGTAAATAAGCTTTCATTGCATCCGGCTGCATCTACATTATTGCATTCCTGGCAACAGGCAGATAGTTATAACAATGAAGCGATGCAAACACTTATCGGCAATCTTTCACCGGAAGCACCAGAAGGTGGCTGGGCAGGTGAGTGGCTGAAGGAAAATACATATCACCCAGATGCTGATAAAGTGAGAAGTCTTGTTCAGCAAATACGTCTCTTATACCTTGACAACGAACACCACAGGGAAGGGCAGGATGCGTATAAGTTAATGACACGTATTCAATTATTGGCACACTTAACAGGTATTACGCCACACTTTAACTGTAAGAGTGGTAAAGACAGGACCGGAGAAGCAGACGCAAGAATCAAAGAACTTGCATTGGAAACTGAGCAGTCAGGAGAGGTGCCGGATCCAAATTCTCGATGGGGTATTGAACGAAAGGAGCAATTACAAGCCATGATGTTTGGCGCAGGGGAAGCGGAGGTATTGCTCAATAATGTAGGGGACCCTCGTTTTAAAACAGCCACAGGACGAGAGCAACAGGGTGCATTATTTTCCTTATTGCACTATAAAAAGTAAGTCTGATACCAAGGAGAGTTAATGCTTATGGATATCCCATACAATGCGTTGAGGACACGCTTTTCAACCAATAATAACAAAACAAATGCTCAATCTTTTTATTGCTATAAAACTGATGTTGGATGGATGACGGATAATTATTTATCCGTTGATCATGTGCAATTAATAAAGGACGATACGCAACGCTGTTCAACCTATATCAGCCACCCTTATGATAGTTGTGGTGAATCAACAGAGCTTTTTTATCACTTGGTAGCAACCGCATTGATGTGTTTTTATCAGGCAACCCCTGATGAGATTCAATCTCGGTTCTGTGATACTGAGCATCTTGTACATTTGAATGTTTTGTGTACAGGGTACTATTTGCCTAAAAAAATATCAGCAAGACTGAATAAGCCTGTTCCCATTAATTTTACTGCTAATAACGGGCATTCATACACGTTTTATGCAATGGTTGATATTTGTAATAATTTGAGTAAAAACGGACTGTCTACGGCAATGAAGTGGGCAGAAAATGCTATAAAAAATTATAAGATTACCCATGGTATGCAACATCCTCACCTACAGGAATTAAACCTATTTCTCCGAAAAATGCAAAATTATGAAATTAATGATGAGCACCTTTTACCCACAGTGAAGGCCGAGGAGTTGCAACAAATTATCGACTACCTTGAGACAGAAAACACCAGTATAGATTCACTAGTGTTTTCAAAACCCAATGCAACAGCACCTGTTCATGTGGGTATTCATCATGATCAAAATGATTCCTTATTGGTTTCAGAACCACTGGAATACGTGATGATGCAACATATAGCCAATAAACAATTACATTAAGCACCACCAAAAAAATCTAGCTGTCGCCATGCTTCGTATAACCCTACTGCGACAGTATTTGATAAATTCATACTTCTGCTATCTTCTTTCATGGGAAGTCGTAATACATGGTTTTTTGGCAGGCTTTCGAGAATATCTGTTGGTAACCCTCGGGTTTCGGGGCCAAACATCAACGCATCGCCCTGTTGATAAGTAACCTTTGTATAAAGAGTTCTGCCTTTTGTGCTGAAGGCAAATAAACGAGTTGGTTTTATGTTTGACATGAATGAGCAATAATTATCGTGCATTTTCACATTGGCCATTTCGTGATAGTCCAGCCCTGCACGTTTTACTTTTTTATCATCAAGGTCAAACCCAAGCGGGCGAATAAGATGAAGTATTACGCCTGTGTTTGCACAAAGACGGATGATGTTACCAGTATTTGGCGGAATTTCCGGTTGATATAAAACAATATGCAACACTGAGTTAACTCCAATAAAAAAGTGTGTAAAAATGATAGTCATAATAAGCGATCAGTTAAATTTATTTAAGGTATCGATATAAGTTTTTCAGACATATTGAGGCAAAGATGATAAAAAAAATAGTGCTAGCCGTTTCAATGTTGTTCTCCCTATCCATTTGTTATGGGTATGCCAAAATGGAGCTCCTTATTAACGATTTACCTGCCACTGAATCCATGCAACCAACTATCACGCAATTAAACTCAGCTTCTCTTAACTTTGCTCCTTTAAATTTTTGTGTTGTGGCAAAAAATGGTTCTCACCGAGAATCATTTAATTTTTATATCACCCAGAATCGTCAATCGGTATCAGGCAATATATTTAAATTGTATAGTGGTTCCAATACTTTAGATTTAACCGTAAAGGCGGGTAGTTATTACGATTACGCCAATAACCAAAAAGGTCTCGGCACACTTCAGGTATTGAAACCTGGCCAGTTGTCTCATAGTTACACAGGTGGTCTTACATGCAGTGACCAAAATTATGGTCGCAGTAAATTGCAGTTTGTTGTTAATACAAAGCAGGCAGGTGCATTAAAATCGGGCCAGTATACAGCAGTAATTAATATCCAAGAAAGATTGAGCGCGGGTAATACAGTCACTAAAAGCCTCTTATTGTCACTGACTATACCTGAAATGGTAAGAATTAATCATTTAAAAGATATTGAAATGGACAACTTTGGCGACGATGGTTATGGGGGGTCAACTGATTTTTGCGTGTACAGTAGCACCAATTCATTCTGGATTGAGGCACGAGGCATGTCAAAAGATAGTGACCATTTTATACTGAGTAACGGTAGTAACACCATTGCTTATAATACATACTTGAGGCGAAAAGGTTCCCATGGACACATTGATCCTGTGTCGCCTAATAAGAAAATTGATATTCATGCACCTTTCAGAGAGTGCAATACCGATAATAATAATTCTGAAGTTATTGTAGCCGTTGACAAGACTGGAACAAGTGGTAAACCAGCAGGTACTTACTTTGGCACACTCTATTTAACAGTGGAGCCTAAATAAAAGCAAATAAAAGCAAAAAAAAGCAAATAAAAGTTCAAGCAAGATATTGCAATCAACATACTTATTGATAACATAGAGTTGATATTAAACAATCGTTGTTCAAAAATAATAATATGCAGTCAGGCAACGATCAATTTATTTCTTTTTAAAAGAGCAATAATAATGAAAAAAATTCTGATCGCAACGTTAATTTCTGCCTGTGCAGCAGGTTCAGCATTTGCTGCAACGGATGGTGATGTTGGCCCAGTATCAACCGGGACTCTGGAGGTTAGTTTAAACATTGCCGCTCTCGTCAAAATATCTGGTCTTGATGATATTACCTTGAATCCCGTCAGATCTCCAACTACAGGTAATTTTTTAGATGCAGTGGGGCATACCAACTTTTGTGTTTACGCTGATACTGGTGGTGCAGAGGGAAACTTTACCATTACAGCGCAAGGTAGTGGTGAAGCTGATGCCTTTACTCTTTCAAACGGTGGGTCGGATACGGTGTCATATGAGGTTAATTTTGCGGGGACCCCTGTAAGAACTAACACTGTTGGAGGTGAACCACTAACGCCAAATCAGCCTTATGTAGCCACCGGTGCTTCCGCTTCTACAGCTGCTCTCCAGTGTTTACCAGATGGAAGTGCTGATACTTCTACAGTTTGGGTCACTGTTCCCGGTAGTGAAATAGATGGCAAGTCCATAGATGATTATACAGGTACTTTAACTCTTCAGATTTCAGCACGATAAATATTTACTCTTTGCCTCTTTGTCTGTGATGCAGTGAAAGAGGCAAATTTATACATAAAAAAAGACATAATATTTATAAATAAAAAAAGACATAATAAACCAAATATATGTGGGGGAGTTATGAGGCTTCAACCAGGCTGGAAAGTTGCCAGTCTTTTGTCTGGTGTGTTAGGCAGTACGTTTGCCCATTCTGCAGGTTCGATACATCCACTCTTTTTAGTTGACAACTCACCACCGCCGGGGTTTGAAGCATTAAGCCAGCCACAAAGAACAATGATTGATATTTATTACGGCGATCGTCTTATCACAACACAAATGGCCACTTATACCCCCAGCTGGATAAAGCTAAGTAATCCTCAGAGAATTTTAGAAAAAATCTCAGGTATCACGGCACCTCAAGTTGTGCTGGCAGCGTTAAGTGGATCAATTAATACAAACAACATGAATGTTTGCCATAAGCCTGATCAGCAAAATTGCGGTATTTTGTCGCCCAAAGTGGCAGGGGTTATCTTTAACGAATCAAGCTTTCGGTTAAATATTTTTATTAATCCAGCCTATTTAAAGCTGAACCCGGCAATGGCAAAAATATTTTTACCCGCATCTGATGGAGATGCATCAATTATACAACAGTTTGATAGTTTTTTTTCAGGTTCCAAAAATAACACGAAAACAGAAAATGACTATACCATTACCGGTAATAGCTTGTTTGCATATAAAGAAAATAACATTCAGTTAAATTATGATTACTCCAAAGCCCATAAATTATCAATAAATAATGTTGTATTAGAGCGTGAATTTCAGGGGAAACTGTGGCAGACAGGATTACTCAATACCAACGGCTTTGGCATGGCTTTTTCCAGCGATAACCCTATGTGGGGCGTCAGACTAGCTTCTTCTGATGATACCAGAGTCGACAGAGGGCTAAGTGAGGGCACGCCATTACAAATATTTATGCCTGTTCGTGGTCGTATAGATGTTTTGAGAGATGGAAGGCTGATATACACAACCTTTGAAGAGGCGGGTAATCACCTGCTTAACACGTCAGGTTTTCCGGCTGGTTCTTATAATATTACTTTACGTGCGCGTGATTCATATGGGCGAATTATTAGTGAACAGACCCGTTTTTTTGCAAGAGATCTGGCACTTCCAAAAAAGGGCGCCCCTGATTATTTTTTTGAGGCAGGCAACATTATTGAACGTCAGACAGATTCTATTATTAACCGAACTACAAGCCACTTTATTTCACGGGCAGGTATAAACTATCGTCTGGCAAATGCTTGGGCAGGAACAGCAGCTGTTGCAGCAACACAAGACCACTCCTTCGCAGAGTTTAGTATTTTTAATATTGGCAAATATTACACTATTACGCCAGGGTTTATGATTAGCCCAGATAAAAGCCACGGAATAAAGCTTGATGCACAACTATTATGGCAGGGTTTTGCTGCCAATTTTAACTATAAACGACTATACAATAATAACAACTCAGCTGTCATAACCACATCATTAATAGACAATGGTATTGTAATAACTAGTTCAAGTGTGGATGATTTTAATTTATTACAAAATAGTTTCGAGCAGGCAAGTGTTAGTTTTAGTGTGCCTATGGCTGACGGAAGAGCGGGTTATCGTTCTACTTACAGACGACAAGAAGGGTTTGAATCAACAAAAATACAAGCACTGAATTACTCAAAAACGCTGTATTCTGATGAAAATTACACGCTTGATAGCAACTTTACTTACAGCCAGTCCGATGCAGATAAATTAATACAATTGACTTTTACGTTGCGCTGGAATACGGCTAATAATTTCTCTCAGAATCTGACAGTAATGGGTCAATGGCAAAAACAAGCAGCACAAGGCTCAGAAAATGCATTAATGCGTGATTACAACTTGCGTTATCAAGCTGGCTGGAATAGCAGACAATCTCTAAACCAAGATATTGATGCACAACTGCTTATTCAAGAAAGTAAAGATGTTACTTTGGTGCAGCAAAATGCAACCGTTGGCTCTTCATTAGGGGCATTCTCAGGTATTATTTCCGGGGTAACCTCCAGAACTGGAGATGATAGTATAAACTACGGTGCAAGCCTTTCTACGAGTTTTGCTGTTAGTAAAAGCGGGTTAACGTTTGGTGGTCAGCAACTACAGAAAAGCGGATTAGTTATTGATGTTCAGGGGGCAGATAAACAAGAGAACTTTAATGTAATGGCTGACGGACAACGCGTGGGTGTAGCCAAAGGCAACGATACAACATTGGTTCCTCTGGCACCGTTTGAAACGTATAACATTAAAATAGCACCCAAAGATCCTGGTTTTTACAATTTTAATGAAAGTGCAAGGCGTGTCACGCTTTACCCTGGTAATGTCGTTAATTTAAATTATAAAATTAAGTCTTTACAATTAGTGTTTGGTCGCTTATTAAACAAAAAAGGTCTGCCAGTCTTTGGTGCGCAGGTTGCCAATATTTCTGGCATTAATAATATAACAGATAGCTATGGTTTATTTCAGTTTGAAGTGCCCTATGATACCAAGTCGTTAATGTTTAAAATGAACGACAAAAGCTGTGTTGTTGATATACCTCAAAACAAAGATAAGATGTCAGTGCTGAGAGTCGGAACTAAAAAATGCCATAACTTTTAAATCCATTGGCTTGCTGGTGATAAATGCAAATACCGCCCGTATAGAGGCGGTTGCAAATTAAGCGAAAAGATTTTTTTGTATTAGAAAAACAACCAAGTAAATGAGAATAAAATCAAGAAATAAGCAAGCTTTCTTGATTTTTGATGGTCAGCTGTGAAGAGTAACGATAGTTAATTCATCTTTCAAAACTAGCCTGTTGGACTTGGTTGTTTAATCGAGCATGACCTTTGCCAAAAATTTTTATTTACCCAAGCTGTCAAAAAACTTTTTGACACCATCGAAAAATGAACGTTTTTGGGGGGAATGTTGTTTTCCGTCTTCTTCCAGGCTTTGCTGTAAATCACGTAGTATTTGCTTTTGTTTGTCAGATAGCTTCACAGGCGTTTCAACAGCTATTTTACAAATTAAATCACCAGGTGACCCACCTCGAGCGGTAGTCATACCTTTGCCTCGTAACCGAAACATTTTACCAGTTTGAGTTTCAGCCGGTATTTTAAGTTTAACGCGCCCGTCAAGTGTCGGTACTTCCATTTCATTGCCGAGAGCAGCATCAATAAAGGAAATAGGAATTTCACAAGATAAATGTCTGCCATCACGCTGAAATATTTCATGTTCACGCACATGCACCTGAACATAAAGGTCTCCGGGAGAACCACCTGACTGACCAGCTTCACCTTCGCCCGTTAAACGAATACGATCACCACTGGAAATACCTTTGGGAATTCTGACTGATAATGTTTTAGTAGTACGCTTTCTACCCTGACCATGGCACTCCATACACGGGCTTTTAATAATTTCACCGGAACCACGACATTCCGGACAGGTTTGTTGCATGGCAAAAAAGCCTTGTTGCATACGAACCTGGCCCTGACCATGACAGGTTTTGCAAGTGACAGGTTTTGTCCCTTTTTTTGCTCCGGAACCATCACACGTTTCACAGGATTTGTAAGTGGGTACCTTGATAGTTTTAGATATGCCCTTGGCTGCTTCTCCAAGATCAAGTTCTATATTGTACTGAAGATCAGAGCCCCTAAACCCTGCATTACCATGACCTCTATCACTTTGTTGACCTCCGAAAATATCACCAAAGATATCACCGAAAATATCACCAAAGTTGCCTGTGCCTGCTCCGGCACCTGCATTATTAGGGTCAACGCCTGCATGACCAAACTGATCATAAGCTTGGCGTTTTTGGGCATCAGACAAAACCTCAAAGGCTTCATTAACCTCTTTAAACTTTTCCTCTGAGCCTGCATCACCAGTATTGCGATCAGGATGATACTTCATAGCCATACGACGGTAGGCTTTTTTTAAATCTTTTTCTGATACGTTTTTTTCAACGCCCAGAACTTCATAATAATCACGTTTGGCCATAATGACTCATTCTTCATACAATCTTATAAAAAAAGAATGTATTCAGTTGTTGCAGTAAACATACTCGGTAAATGGTTAAAATGCGGTTCAGGAAAAAGACAGTGTGAAATTATCCACACTGTCTTAACCAAGAAAATAATAAAGCAAGTTTACTTTTTATCTTCTTTCACTTCCTCAAACTCAGCATCAACTACATCTTCATCTTTTTTCTCATCAGAAGACTGTTTAGCATCAGCAGCAGCATCTTGCGTTTGTGCAGCATTCGCAGCATCGCTGTACATCTTTTGCGCCAAAGGAGCAGATAACTCAGTCAGTGCATTACTCTTGGCTTCGATAGTTTCTTTATCATTGCCTTTGAGAGCTTCCTCTAACTCAGTAATAGCAGTTTCAATCGATGCTTTTTCTTCTTTGCTCGCTTTATCACCTGCTTCTTTCAACGTTTTACGTGTTGCATGAACCAGATTGTCACCTGTGTTGCGAACCTGTGCGAGCTCCTCAAACTTACGATCTTCTTCTGCGTTAGCTTCAGCATCCTTAACCATCTTCTCAACTTCTTCATCAGTTAAGCCTGAAGACGCTTTGATGACAATGGATTGTTCTTTACCTGTTGCCTTGTCCTTAGCCGAAACGTTTAAAATACCGTTAGCATCCAAATCAAAGCTTACTTCAATCTGAGGCATGCCCCGTGTTGTTGCTGGGATGTCAGTCAGATTAAATTGCCCTAAGGATTTATTATCTGTTGCCCGCTTACGTTCACCTTGTAATACATGGATAGTTACTGCTGTCTGATTATCTTCAGCGGTTGAGAAAACCTGAGACTTTTTGGTCGGAATCGTTGTGTTTTTTTCAATCAGCGGAGTCAACACCTGACCGAGTGTTTCTATACCTAATGTCAATGGTGTAACATCCAGCAATAAAACATCGGTGCGGTCACCAGAAAGTACGCTACCCTGAATTGCAGCGCCCATCGCAACAGCCTCATCAGGGTTAACATCGCGACGAGCCTCTTTTTTAAAGAACTCTGCAACTTTCTCTTGTACTAAAGGCATGCGAGTCTGACCACCCACCAAAATCACTTCATCAAGAGCAGACGTTTCAATATCAGCGTCAACAAGTGCTTTACGGCAAGGTTCTAGGGAACGTGCGACAAGTTCTTCAACCAAAGACTCAAGCTTAGCGCGAGTCATCTTAACATTCAGATGCTTGGGACCTGTAGCATCAGCTGTGATGTAGGGCAGATTAACATCTGTCTGAGTAGCAGAAGAAAGCTCAATTTTTGCTTTTTCAGCCGCTTCTTTCAGACGCTGCATGGCTAAAGGATCACCTTTTAAGTCAATACCCTGATCTTTTTTGAATTCAGCAGCCAAGTAGTCGATTAAACGTAAGTCAAAATCTTCACCACCTAGGAATGTATCACCGTTAGTTGCTAATACTTCAAACTGATGCTCGCCATCTACGTCTGCAATTTCAATGACAGATACGTCGAAAGTACCACCACCTAAATCGTAAACAACGATCGTTTGGTCGCCTTTTTTCTTGTCCAGACCATAGGCTAATGCTGCCGCTGTTGGCTCGTTGATAATGCGCTTTACATCAAGACCTGCTATGCGACCAGCATCTTTAGTTGCTTGGCGCTGAGAGTCATTAAAGTAAGCAGGAACAGTAACGACAGCTTCTTTAATTTCTTCCCCAGCAAAGTCTTCAGCAGTTTTTTTCATTTTTTTCAGAATTTCTGCAGAAACCTGTGGTGGAGCCATCTTCTGATCTTTCGCCTGTACCCATGCATCGCCATTATCTGCTTTGACAATTTTATAGGGAACCATGCTAATGTCTTTTTGTACTTCTTTATCTTCAAAGCGACGCCCAATCAGGCGCTTGATTGCAAACAATGTGCTCTCAGGATTCGTCACAGCCTGACGCTTGGCAGGCATGCCGACTAATGTCTCATTGTCATCAGAATATGCAACAACAGAAGGAGTGGTTCGGGCACCCTCAGCATTTTCTATTACTTTGATTGAATCCCCATCCATCACTGCCACGCAGGAATTGGTGGTGCCTAAGTCAATACCTATAATTTTACTCATTTAATACCTCAATTTGTCGAAAATTATGCCAGCTCATTTTACGAATACCAGCAAATTTGTAGCCTGAAATTTTTTAACATTAAAGATTATATGGGAACGGTTTGTTTACATTTCAAGGGGAAATTATATTTTATTTCCAATTGCCCATATACTGAACAAACCTTTACTTGGCTACAATTACCATTGCCGGACGTACCAAGCGTTTGTTTAATACATAACCTTTCTGAAATACTTCTGTAACTGTGCCTGGTTCGACATCAGGGTTTTCAATCTGGCTCACGGCTTGGTGAAGTTCAGGGTTAAAAGGTTCACCTTCCGGACATACCTGATCCACATTAAATTTTTTCAATGTGTCTAGGAATAATTTCAATGTAAGGTCTATTCCTTCTTTCATTGCCAGGGCACTTTTATCGGAAGATTCTGTTGCCAGACCACGCTCAAGACTGTCTACAACAGGTAATAAAGATTCAACAAACTTGTCCAGTGCGAACTTATGCGCTTTTTCAACATCTTGTCGTGCTCGACGTTGAGCGTTTTGCAATTCAGCAATAGCTCTTAATGATTGATCTTTTGCCTCAGCCAATGCTTTCTGAGTTTTTGTTAGCTCATCTTTTAAGAGTGTTGTTTCATCAACAACTGCTTCACTTTCTTTCGCAGATGTTTTAGCCTCTTGCTCAGCTTGTGCTTCTTCTATTGCTTCAACGATTTCGTCTTGTACAGTTTTGTCCGTCACGTTATCTTTCCCCTTATTACTATTTTGGTTAGTCATCAAATACTCCGTAGCTTTTAATATAATGTCTGTATTTTCTTAAAATATGGGGATAAGTTAATAAGGTTCAAGGGTAAAAGTAAATTTCTCTTATTTTATCTGGCGGATAAACCGATAATCTGTATTACCTTTAGGCGTTCTAATAAAAAGATAATGAGTTTTTCCAACGTTTTCTGTCTTTTTTTCTTTGGAAAAAGGGTCTTTATTGCCAAACGGGTTATTGCTCAGATATACAACCAGCTTCTGCAAAGGTTTAAGGTAACCTGGGTTCAGGGCAGACGAATAATCACACTTTTTATTATGCAAAGTCAACGTGTATTCTTTCTTGATTCGTTGGTAGTGCGCAGTATAACTTGCAGTACAAACAGGTGCTTTGTTGCCAAAGCCTCGATTACCAAAACTTATTGTATCACCGGCAATTAAGAAATCACCCATAATCCCCGTTGTGACAGTATCATTGCCTGTCCATGACCCTGAATAGCCTGTTAAATCATGTTCAGAGGAGCAGCCATTAATGCATAACAACAGAGCTACCAGAAAAGCTGATTTTTTACCTTGCATATGAATATCTTATTTAATATTGGAACGGATGAAAATTATAACAAATTATAAAGCCGGCAGATATAATTCAAAAGAAGAAACTGTATATAACTTAATTGTGTTTGCAATAAAACTTATTAAATTGTTTTATTTTTGTACACGCTGATAGAAATCAATATGACGATCACCACACTGATTCCTACTATTCAAACGAGCAGAAAAGTTTGCATGCCCATGAATAAACCTTCCTACTTCACTGTCCGCACTTGCCTTGCAGGTACTTGCGCCTTCTTGAAAATGTTTCCATGAGCAATGAAATAAAAAATAATGATACTTTACCCAAAAAGAATGACATCCCTGTTTACAGCACAGGTACGTATTTAGTTCATGGCCTTTGCCCGCTTTTTTACACATAGCTTCCTGCATACCTGCAAAACAGGTAATTGATACCAGCATTAACATGCTTATTAGCGCAGTTTTCATTTACTTTTCCTCTTATCGGTTAAACTTGAGCACAATAGTTATACCTGACAAAGAGCTCATGGTTGTTAAGTCTGTTAAAAAAAGAAGGATACCGATGAATTGAACCACGTACTGAAAAACAGTTTTTTCATTTTAGCCACAAATCCATATGAAGTACTCTTGTTGCGACCATATAAGTTTAGATTTCTTCGGCCATATTGCAAAACTAGATAATGCAAAACTAGATAATTTTATGAAGAAATCAGTTTTCAGTTTCTTATACCAGAACATTGAGTTCTGACTCAAAGGACTGGCAAAAGTCATCCATATCATAGAAAATACGAGTCAGCATATCACTTCCATGTTTTGTATTGTCTTGAGAAACCATACTGTGCATGGAAGTGATTGCTTTTAAAAGACTACTTACGTCGAACTGAGGTTATCTAGAGGAAAGTCTTATTTTGCAACAGAACCAAATTAGTATACGCCAGATTGAACATAGGGATTTAGAATCTACGATTCAGATATATATTGACCCCAAAACCAACGCCTTTAACCCTCATCCACCCACTCGTAGAAGTATGGAAAGTACTTTTAATGATTGGCTAAGAATGCAGCTTCTGGCAGTTATAACTTACAAGATATTTTGCGGGGATGATGATGTTAAAAATATATCGTAATATCATCGTGTTAGCTGTTGCGCAAATTTTTGGTATGACAGGAGCTATTAGTTTTACCCTGTTAGGAGGCTTAGTCGGTATAACCTTAGCTCCATCGAAAAATTGGATCACCTTGCCGATCGCCATCTTAGTAATTGGTGCGGCGATTGGTGCAATCCCGTCGGCAATGATTATGCGCCGCATTGGACGCAAAGCGGGCCATTTATTAGGTGCTACCATTGCTTTACTTGGCGCTGCCATCGCGACCGTAGCTATTGCCCAGCACTCCTTTTTGCTGTTTTCTATCGCGGCATTATTCATCGGTTTTAACAGTGCCTTCGTCCAGCAATATCGTTTTGCAGTGATTGAAGGTTTATCACCTTCATTGACGGCCAAAGCCTTATCCATTTTACTTTCTGGTAATATTATCAGTGCGTATTTAGGAACAGAGTTGACAAACCTTGCGCGTCATTGGTTTGCGACGCTTTACCTTGGCTCATTCATTGTACTTATTATTATGTTAGGGTTCTCATGGCTGACACTATGGTTCTATCAAAATCAATCACACAAACAGCATACTCATCATAAAGTACAGCATACAATCATTGAAGCAAATTTTATACCCGCTATGATTATAGCCTCATTGTCGTATTTTATTATGAGTTTAATCATGGTCGGTACACCGGTTGCCATGCATGCATTACATCACTTCACAATGAATAAAACCACAATCGTTATGCAAAGTCATTTAATTGCTATGTATTTGCCGTCACTATTTGTAGGTTATTTAGTTAAGCGTTTAGGTAATCTATGGGTCACACTGACTGGGATTGGGTGTTTGGTTTTCTGTATTCTCATCAATATTACAGGCTACACTTTTACCCATTATTTTCTGGCATTAGTCTTGCTTGGTATTGGCTGGAATTTTTCTTTTATATGCGCAACTACAATTTTAACAGAAAGTTACCTGCCTCATGCACGATTTAAAATGCAGGCTATTAATGATTTTTTTGTTTTTGGTTTAAGTGCAATTGCTTCACTTTCATCAGGAAGCCTCGTGCTTTACATTGGCTGGTCGATGATTAATGAAATAGCCGCTTTATTTATAGGCATCATGTTGATCGCTGCGGTGTGGATATATTACAACCAGCAGAAACCTGTTAAAGCACACCTTGTATGTTGATTTGCACTTAAAATTGGTAGTGGGCTAGATATGTAATTTTATATATAATGCGTCGTATGGCATACTGTCAAGAAGTGAGCTGCCCTCAATACAGCAGTGAAAGAATTTCAAAGGCTGGAAAAAGTCGTCATGGTACACAACGTTACAGATGCAAAGAACCTGAATGCAAAACTAGAACCTTCATGTTTAATTATCAGTACAGAGCTTGCGAGCCAGGGGGTAAAAAAACAGGCCGTTGAAATGGTGATTAACAGCAGTGGAATAAGAAATACTGAACATGTTTTAAACATAAGCAAAAGCACAATTATCAGCCTGAAAACAAAAGAAAATAGTCTGATTCAGGTCAATCCGGAGGATTCTATTGCAATAGGGAGCCGGTCTGAAGACGCATCTTTCTTCAGGTGCAATCATCCTGCCAGTGCATAAAACTGCTCAAAGGCAGGGTGATCACTTCCATCACAATGCTGACCTTTTTTCAGCATTCGCCAGCACGCATTTCCGGCAATAGTGGCAGACGCTCCTTCCACGGATTTAAACCCCAGCGCCTGCCGCATTTTTCTTTTAATAGACCGGTGACTCTGTTCAACGAGATTCTTTATTTATGGTTTGAAAGAAAAGATAATAAAAAATTAGTTAATATTCCGCATGGTAGCAATATTGAGGTTAGTCATGAGCTAGCCCGCTTGGAAAGCAAAGGGTTAGTGGGAAATAAAGGTATCCACCCTGATATTCATGGGGAAAGTGGTAGAAAAATGATATATCTGTTAACTCAAAAGGGAATAAAAATTGCTAATAACTTGAATAAAACAAGTTAGGTATTGTGGGCGCTAAGCCGAATACACTTGATGGTTGTTCTGGGGGGATTACCGAGGCATTTTCTCTGATTTTAATATCTCATATCTATCTGGACTTATACATGGCTTTGTAAGGCACCGTTGCAAACAATTGTTCAGGATAAGATTTTCCCAGTTCCTTTTCTCTCAAAAAATAAACTTACTTTGCACCAGATGCACTTCACCTGCTATCCCCTGACCGTAATACCATAAATCCACCTGACCTTTTCTGAACATGTCTTGTACGACCAAGAAATGTTATTATGTGTCGTTGAAATAATTACATATAGTGTATTATGCGAAGTAAGGCCGTATAACCAACTGTTAGGTGCTAAAGGAGTAGCTTTGAGCAAAATAGTAATATTCGGTAATTCCGGTTCAGGGAAATCAACATTAGCAAAGAGCATCCTTAAAGCTAGAGACTTATCTCATTTAGACTTGGACATAGTAGCATGGAAAGAGCAAAGTACTCCTGAAAGGTTACCAATCCACGAATCAGAAAAAGCAATTGATAAGTTTCTAAAACTAAACAGTTCTTGGGTAATTGAAGGCTGTTATTCTGATTTGCTTGCTTTGGTTTTATCACATGCTAATGAACTTATTTTTTTAAATTTACCAATAGACGCATGTATTAAAAATGCAAAAAGTCGTCCTTGGGAGCCACACAAGTATCAAAGCAAAAAAGCTCAAGATGCCAATTTACCTATGTTGTTAGAATGGATTTCCCAGTACAATTTACGTAATGATACTTTTTCAAGGTCAGCTCATGAATCATTGTTTCAGTCTTTTAAAGGCAAAAAGGCAAAAAGGCAAAAAGGCAATGTATACAAATAATGAGCATCGCACCTAACAAGCAAATCAACAGGACAAATTCTGTTTGGCTTTTGTCACTGCGTTCCAAAATTTTAGCCAAACACAATTTGCCCGTTATTTGGGCGTTATGTACTGGGAGAAATCAATGGACCTCGAACAAGATTTTTTACGTCAACTACTGCAACCTTTAGAGAATCAATCTGTTCTAACTATAAAAGAATATTTAGATCAATTGGGTAAAAATGGGGTTATCATTTGCAATGAACGGCAAATAATAGATTCTAAGTTTGAGAGTCATCTACAAGTATTACTTAATCAAGGGCTTATTTCAAATCTGCAAGGTGAATCCACACTCAGCGCGTTAGGCATAATGCTAGCTGCAAATGGATATTTAACAATTTTTTCAACGGTCAGGGTCATGAAACCTCAGGAAAACAATAAAAGCTTACCAATAAATAACTTTAATATTTCTTCAATAAACGCAAGTAATGTTCAAGTTGGTAATGAAAATACACAGAACATTACAATCAATGAACTTGTTGAGCAAGTTGCAGAGTATGGCGACTCTGAAGCAAAATCCACACTAAAAAAACTTCTTGAAAATAGTACAGTAAGCAAGATCATTGGCGCTGCTGTATCTGGATTAATTGGTAAGCTTTAAGCACGCACATAACAATGCGCTGTTAGGGACTGCGCTGTCGCGCAACCCCAAAGCTTAACGTTACATTTCAAGGAGAGTTAGTGCATATGGCGCGATTAAACAAAAGCTTTATTGATAATTTGAAAACTGAATTTGAAATAACAAGATTCTCAGCATCTGATTTTGATTTTTCGTTTCCTAGCAGTGGTGGTGCATTAGTTACGATCACTTTTAAATATGATGATTCTTTTTCTTTCAAGCTCTCAGAAGAAATTGAGTACGATATCATAACAGAGAAAGATAGAATTACACTTGGTATTGGAACCAGAGAGCGGAAAAACAAGAGAACTGTAGAATACGCAACTTACTCTCCTGGGAAATATAAAAAAACTGATAAAATAGAATTGTATGATATTGGTAGTGCTTCAAGCGAAATTAGAAGCTGGTGTGATAATATATTTAGAGAAATCACTCTAACAAATATAAGTGACTCATCATTTGAAGAGTTTAGGAAAAATCTTGAAGAACAACTTTCTTCAGATATTCCAGATGAGAACTCTATTGCAACAGATGAAGAGTTAGCGGCATTAAACGATAAATTTGATACAATTCTCGCGAACTTTGAACAACTCAAGGAGAAAAATCAAATCACAGAGGAAGCTGTTAACAATTTACGCTCAGAGTTAGATTTACTCAAATCATCCGCTAAAAGTATGCCAAAAGGCATTTGGGCAAAAGTTGCCAAGAATAAGCTTTTTGACTTTGGTGTAAAGTTTGCCAAGAGCAAAGAAGGTAAAGATTTTTTATTAACAGGAGTTAAGAAGCTGATTTTTGGGCAATGAAATGTAACAAGTGGTTCCAGTTCGTTCCGGGGCTTCGCCCCTCCACCCGAAGCCGCCGTCGGCGGCGCGGCTGAACCAGGCGTTAGTTTCACTAGGTAGCGAGAAAGTCATTACGATATGGAACTATTTAATTTAACCTCAGTTCGATATAACTAGATAGAGACTAAACCCGTGTATTGGATGTTCAGTGAGGGTTTTTTCTCTCTGTAGGTATAAGCAATCAGACCACTGATTAGGTTGACCATAAAATTAGCTTTGGATCGATGTCTGGAATGCTCAATCTGACCAATGTTGTTAAGCTGATCATTAATGGTTTTAATAATATAACGCCCTCTGAACAGTAGCTTATCAAACAGTGTTATCAGTTTGGGTTTCATGTTTTTCTTATGCGTGATGATAAGCTCAATCTCGTATTTATCAAGCAGTAATTTAGCTATCTCTTGAGAGATATAGCCATTGTCTCCAAAGAGTTTTCCAAAAACAATACTTCACATTTCATCTAAAACACAACGCTCATCTGTATTCCCTGAGGCATGAGTTCTACAAAGCGATTGTAACTGACCAGTTGAGGAAAAAAAGGCAAGTAATGGTGCTGAATGGATTTAAGATAAAAGTCTTTGAAACAGCGATATCCTGAGTGATGAAGCTGCACGACAACGGCCATAACATCACTTAAGCTGAGGCGGCATGCACGAATACGTTGTTTACAGGCTGATTCGAGCAAAAACTTATTGAGTTCTGGTTCAAAAGACTGGCCGAAATCATCAATATCACAGAATATACGAGTAAGCATATCACTTCCATGTTGTTGTATTGTCTTGAGAAACCATACCATGCATAAAATTGATTGCTTTTAAAAAAACTTTACGTCGAACTCAGGTTTTTAACTAAAACATAACAATAACTTAAAGGATATAAACGATGAAAAGCCAATTACTGTATTACGCGTTTATGCAGCCTGCTGGTTTTTCCATATGTATTACCGGCCACCCTCTTGCATTTGCAATCTTTTCTAGCTCAGGTGTTGGGTTAGTGACAACAGGTACATCTACAAATTCCAGCAGAGGTAGGTCATTTGGTGAATCTGAATAAAACCAAGTTTCTTCCGGTTGAATATTGTTTTGTGTTAACCACTGCTGAAACCGAATAACTTTTCCTTCGCGAAAACTTGGTTCGCCTTCCATGACACCGGTATAGCATTTATTAACAATTTGTGCTTTCGTACCAATAATATTATCGAAATCAAGCATTTTACCAATGGGTTCAACAATATGGCTACCGGAGGCTGAAATTAATAGTAGATGATGGTTTAATGAGCGATGATGTTGCAGTAGTTCCCAAGCTTCAGGATAAACTAACTGGCGAATATTTTGTTCTGCAAACTTCGTCAGCAAAGGTGCGACATCTTCAGTCATCTGTCCTTTAATGGAGGCTAAAGAATGTGACATCGCTTCAGCTATATCAAGACAACCATCTAAATAATCCTGATGCAGATTTTTTCCACGCTGAAGATAGCACCCACTTTCAACTAGATTTTTTCTAACGGAAAACTCTGCCCAGATTGCAGCACAGTCACCGAAAATTAATGTTTCATCAAGGTCAAATAAAGCAATTGTTGTCATCTTCTTGTTCCTGGTATGTCAATCATTATTCAATGGGTATTTATCTGAAAATATCTTCAGCAAAGCTATCAGCAAATAGTAATCCTTTCAGCATTTTTCCCTCTGGGAACTATTTCACCAATTCTTTGCAGTAATACATTAGCTTCTTGTGCAATTGAAATAATTTCAGCCGCATTTTTCGGATCAACGGCTACCAGTAATCCACCACTGGTTTGTGGGTCACAAAATAACTCTTTTTGACGATCAGATAATTCAGGAAGGTGCTGGTGATAACTCTTAAAGTTTCGAAAAGTGCCCCCTGGAATGCATCCAAGCTTTCGATAATGTTCAACATGATCAAGCAGTGGAATATGTTCTTCATGCAAAATAGCATCAAGGTTGCTGCCTTGGCAGACTTCTAATAAATGACCAAGCAAACCAAATCCTGTCACATCCGTCATCGCATGCACAAAAGGAAAATCAGAAAAAATCATACCTGCTGTGTTTAGTTGTTTCATTACAGCCGGCGCTATATTTTCGTGTTCTTTCGCAAGTTTTTGCTTCTTTTGAGCTGTAGACAAGATACCAATACCTAATGGCTTGGTCAAAAACAATAAGTCTCCGGTTTTAACAGTATTATTTTGCTTAATATCAGATAGTCTGACCTTTCCGGTCACAGCTAAACCAAAAATAGGTTCCGGAGTATCAATACTGTGACCTCCCGCCAGCGGAATACCCGCATCGAGGCAGGCCGCTCTTCCGCCATCGACCACCGTTGCAGCTATGTCAGCACTTAATTTCTGAACGGGCCAGCCAAGAATGGCAATTGCCATTAATGGTGTCCCCCCCATGGCATATATATCGCTAATAGCATTAGTTGCGGCTATTTGCCCAAACGAAAATGGGTCGTCAACAACAGGCATAAAAAAATCTGTGGTGCTGATAATACCATACCCATTACCAATATCCATCACAGCTGCATCGTCACGGGAACTGTTTCCAACAATCAGCCGAGGAAATGTCGGCAACTTAATATTACCCGCCAGTATTTTACTTAAGACTTCTGGTGCTATTTTACAGCCACACCCAGCACCATGACTATATTCGGTTAGCCTGACGGGTGAAGATTTAAAGTGGGGTGATTGATTAGCCATGCTCGTTTCTTGGGATACCCGCTGATGTTTGAAGTATAAATTTTAACTAAAATGAACTGTTTTTGGCATAAAAATATTTTAATTTTGATAATGCTCTTGAATTTCTAGTAAAAAAAAGCTAGAAATTAAAACTTGTTTTTGAATATGTAAATGTCTGTTAACACGGACTACAAATATAGAAAACAAGATAAATTACGAGAAAGAAATGATATAGGAACAATATAATGACCGATACATTTGTTGCAATTCTCATGGGGTCTGATTCAGACTTTCCCAAGGTGCAGGCAGCAGTTGAAATTCTGAAAAAATTCAACATACGTACTGAAGTGCGAGTTCATTCAGCACACAGAACTCCCGATATAACACATCACTATATTAAGGATGCTGATGCCCGTGGTTGTGCAGCGTTCATTTGCTGTGCGGGAATGGCCGCTCATCTTGCCGGTGTGGTTGCATCACTCACAGTAAAACCTGTCATTGGCGTACCCATTGACGCCGGTCCTTTAGATGGGCTGGATGCGCTGATGTCTACCGTTCAAATGCCAGGTGGCATTCCTGTGGCAACAGTTGCAATAGGCAAAGCCGGCGCCAAAAATGCGGGCTATTTAGCAACGCAAATAATTGCTGTTAATGACCCGCAACTTCGCGATAAACTGCTTAATGAGCGTCGTGCCAATGCAGAAGCAATTCTTGAAAAGAACGAAGCGCTTCAGGCACAACTTTAAACAGTTTGAGTAGTACTGATGGAATATTTGCTTCATGGAACCTGTCGATTATCAACGTGTCTCAAAAATCATTTTTCAAGGTGGTATTATTGCTTACCCAACGGAAGGGGTTTGGGGAATTGGTTGCGATCCGTGGAATGAGTCTGCTGTTAATAAAATATTATCAATCAAACAAAGATCTGCTGACAAAGGGTTGATTCTTGTGGTGGCAGATACATCTCAGATAGCCCAACTCTTAGCACCACTTTCTGAAGAGATGCTAAAGCGTATTAACACAGTGTATGAGCGAGCAACTACTTGGCTTATTCCTGACAATAATGGTTGGGCTCCTGATTTTGTTAGAGGAAAACATTCCTCTGTTGCTGTTCGAATAAGTCAGCATCCTGTTGTTAAAAGTATTTGCAATGCGTGTGATAAACCGGTAATTTCAACTTCTGCTAATGTGGCGGGGGAGCCACCGTTAACAACATTCACAGAAGTCTCTTCCTGTTTTTCAGAAAAACTTGATATGATTGTTCCCGGTAAAACCTGTGGAGCAGGATTGCCCTCGCGTATTATTGACCTTAAAACGGGCATCATTCTGCGTTAATGTAGCAGATTGATCAGGGGAGTCCCCATGAAGCAAAGTGATATTCAGAAAGTTTCTTCCTATTTTCAAAATCTGCAAGATCATATATGTAATGCGCTGGCTACAGAAGATGGTTTGTCTTTGTTTGCAGAAGATCGCTGGGATCATACCTCAGGTGGTGGTGGATGTTCCCGCGTTCTCGAAAAGGGTGCAGTTATAGAAAAGGGAGGGGTAAACTTTTCGCACGTGTTTGGTAATGAACTACCTCTTGCAGCAAGTGAAAAAAGACCCGAACTTGCCGGACGAACCTTCCAAGCAATGGGTGTTTCATTGGTGATACATCCAGATAATCCTTTCGTTCCTACATCTCACGCTAATGTTCGGTTAATGATTGCAGAAAAACCCGGAGCAGAACCCATATGGTGGTTTGGTGGTGGTTATGATTTAACGCCATATTACGTTTTTGAAGAAGACTGCATTCACTGGCATCAAATAGCGTATAAGGCTTGCAGCTCTTTTGGTAGAGAAGTGTATCCTCATTATAAAAAGTGGTGTGATGACTATTTTTATCTCAAACATCGTAAGGAAACTCGTGGCATAGGTGGTCTTTTCTTCGACGATTTGAATATATGGGATTTTGATACTTGTTTTAACTTCATCCAGGCTGTGGGTGACAGTTACCTAGATGCCTACCTGCCTATTGTAAGAAAGCGTAAAAACCATCCCTTTACAGAGCAGGAAAAATCTTTTCAACTTTATCGTCGTGGCCGTTATGCAGAATTTAACCTGCTGTATGACAGAGGAACTATTTTTGGTATTCAGTCTGGTGGCCGATCTGAGTCTATTCTTATGTCTTTGCCGCCACAGACAGAGTGGAGATATAATTGGCAACCTGCAACGGGCTCTAAAGAAGCATCTCTTAACGCATATTTAACACCAAGAGCTTGGTTAAGTGAATCTCTTTATTAATACTGCGAGAATGATACCGCATGGATAAATTAAAGCATTATGCAGTTGTAGGACATCCGGTGAAACACAGTTTATCACCAACAATTCACGCAAGGTTTGCACGCCAAGCTGGTATCTCTCTTAGTTATAAGGCATTAGATGTATCTTTGAATAGCTTTTCAGCGATGATAACAGATTTTTTTGAACATGGTGATGGTTTAAATATTACCTCACCCCTGAAGCAAAAAGCGTTTGAACTCGCTGATGTATTAACAACCGAGGCATTGGCCGCAGGAGCTGTCAATACGTTGAAATCAGAATCAAATGGTCGTCTTTATGGGTATAATACCGATGGGATTGGGCTAATTTCAGATTTAACGAAGAACCTGAGACAAAACCTTACGGGTAAACGTATATTGATCATTGGTGCAGGAGGGGCTGTGCTTGGTGCTATTAAGCCATTAATGGATGAAATGCCTGAATTAATTACTGTAGTTAACAGAACAAAAGAAAAAGCAATAAAGCTGGTAGAACATTTTATATCTCAGGGAAATATTTGTGTTGGTGACCTGAGAAAAACACATTCACCCTATGATTTAGTAATAAATGGCACTTCAGCAACATTTCATGGCTCTCTGCCTCCCATACCCAAAGGTTGCATTGGTGCTCAAACGGTAGCTTATGATATGGTTTACGGTTGTGCTGCGCAAAACTTCATTTCTACTGCTTTATCTTACGGAGCTGCAGCTGCATATGACGGATTAGGTATGTTGGTAGAACAAGCGGCAGAGGCTTTTAATATATGGCATAATTTTAGACCTAACACACAAAAGGTCATTTCTTATTTGCGCAAAAGTCTTTGAGAGCCTACTATAATTTTGTTTTTTCGGAGCTGAATACGCTGTATAGCATTGAACAAAAAAACTAATTTCAACTAACTGAAAGAAACTGCTTTTATGTCTTTTTCCGATATTTCGTTGTTGGCACATCGTGGCTCCTCGGCTTTTGCACCTGAGAACACAAGAGCTGCTTTTATTACAGCAAAAGAACATGGAGCCACTGGAGTTGAGCTTGATGTTTCCTTGCTTGGAGATGGTTCTGCTGTTGTTTTTCATGATGAATCTATTGATCGTTGTACAAATGCGAGCGGGCTACTTAAGAACCTGACACTGGAAGAAATAAAAAAGCTTGATGCAGGAAGCTGGTTTGCACCAGAATTTCATAATGAACGCATTCTGACCCTTAATGAAGCACTAACATTGCTGCAAACATTAAAACTGGACCTTAATCTTGAAATAAAACCACGTCTTGGCGGTGAACGAATACTGGTTGAACAAATTGCCAGTGAGTTGAAAAAGCATCATCATTTCACACAAAAAAACTTGCTGATTTCTTCCTTTGATTTTACTGCTTTACTATTAGCACAAGATCTGATTCCCTGCGTTAATTTAGGAATTTTGTATGAAAAAGCATTACCAAAAAACTGGTTGGAACAAGCCATGCGTATTCATGCAAAATCTATAAATTTAAATAATGATTATGTTTCAGAGAGCATTATTACCGAAATCAGGCATGCGGGTTTTTACGTGTATATATGGACAGTAAATAATGTAAAACGTGGCAGGCAGTTACTGGAAATGGGTGTGGATGGCTTAATTACAGATCAGCCTCAGGCCTTTAAAAGTACTTTATTTAATGATAAAAGCGTTTAATATCAAAGTTTTCTTCTAACATCTTATACCAAAACCTGTTTCTAACTATTGTTATGAGCGTGCTTTTAAGGTTTGCTGGAAAATTCACCGCCAAATACTTCAAAGACAGTTGAAGTAGTGACAAATGCTTTTATCTTCCCATGCCTGAAAACTTTCCAATCATTTCCATGATAAACAATTTGGGGTGTAGCCAGCACTGTAATGACGGGTAATATTCTGTGGAAAAAGTGTCCGGTAAAAGTTGACCAAAACAGTATGGTGAATTATCTCGTAACATAATACTGTTAAATGCAATAAGAATGAGTATCTGTATTGCTTTTTTATTGCAATAGTGGGTACTATTTTGGTGCAATGATTGTATATATCATCATAAGCTCTGACCCTTTTAAAGGAACGATAGTTTTTAGCAGTATGGTTGTAGCACCCTTGGGTAATGCTTAATGTCATTATTAGTATTTTATTATATTTAATATTTGTGTCGCTAATGGAAAACCTTGTTTGGCCTGTCCGCTGCGATTTTTTAACGATTTTCATGACTCATATAACTTTTTGTATCTCTTATGCTACCATTTTGATTTCATCGTATCTGAAGGAAACTGACAGAGTGTTTAAAAATTCTGTGTTGGATTTGGGCGCTAATCCAATTAAAACTTTTTTTAAAATTACGCTACTCTTACTGCTTCTGGCATTAATTGCAACATGGTTATTAGCATTTATACGTTCCATGGATGATGTTGTCATTGCAAGCTTTATGACAGGACTTGGAGCAATAACGTTACCAAGGGTAATTTTATCTTTGATCGAGTCCGGTGTTTCGTCGCAAATTAATGCACTGGCAACGTTGATTGTTTTATTTGTATCGCTGATTACTTCGGTGGCATGGTTATTTATGCGTAAGAAAAAAAGATGTTTCAAAACATTCAGAGCTACTCAAAGTTACTGAATTTTATTGTATGAGAGTTATTAGGTGTGGGGTTTTTAGTGGTTAGGTTAAAGCTTTTACCAATAAAAAAATTGGCTGGTAATAGTGTAAAGTTCCTTTGTATAAGGTTTCTTGTTTATTGTTTTCTGGCTTTTAGTTTAAATACAACAATGGCAAATGCTGCTGATCCAAGTCTTGATCTTACATTACCGTCAACAACATTAAAAAATAACCAAAAACCTACACAGTTTTCTGGAAAGCCTGAGTCTTCAACAAAAGAAGAAGGTTTAACCGTTGTACATGAAGCGAAAAGCCGAGAAAAATTCCCCTTAACCCTGACACAGGCGGTTGCTTTGGCACTCAAGCACAATACCGACATAAGAACTGCCTATATGAATCGGATATCACAGCGCTATCAGTATTATCTGGATAAGCGAAACAGAGAACTTTGGTATTATATGCAAAATAACCCTGTCATTAATATCAGTGGTCAGCGATCAATCACACAAACATCATCAAAAAATCAAAGCAGTGACACTACAAATATGACTGTACCCAATGTTGCCTCTGCCGGTAATAACTACAGTATTGCTCCAGCACTTGCATTTACCAGTCCTATCGGCACTACGATTGCATTAAGTGGTGGCATGACAAGTTCTGACGATAAAACTCTCAATGGGAAAATCAGTATCACACAACCATTACTCAAAGGATTTGGTTATGATATTAACAAAATCGCCTGGCAACAGGCACAGATAACCGAAACCCGAAATGTGCTTGGCCTCAGAACCACAGTTTCAGGCATTATTTTAAATGTTATTCAACAATATAGAGCCTTGATTTCTGCATTTTTAACTTATCAAAGCAACCAGCAGGCATTATTGGAAGCAAAGAAAACATTAGAAAATAACCAGATTCAGGTAAAAGCAGGACGTTTAGCCAAAACAGAGCTATTGTCTTCTCAGATTCAGGTACAAAGTGCAAAGAACTCTCTACTTGGTTCCGAGAACCAGATAAAACAACAGCAACAAAATTTCGCCACCTTACTTGGGATGAAAAAAAATGTTGATTTTCAGGTAAACGATAACATAACTATTCCTGATATTAGCCTGAATGAAAAACAGTTGATTAACTACGCCTTACAAAACAAACCTAATTATTTGAGCTCAGAACTAGACATACAGAACAGCAGATTTTCTCTGGAACAGGCTGAGAATAACAAATTGTGGGATTTGAGCCTGACAGCTTCTGCCGGAACAACCCGAGTAATACAAAATGTCACAAAAACCAACGATTACGATGTGGGTCTGAACTTGAGTATTCCTTTGGATAACTCCGTACAAAAAAAGGCCGTGTTAGATGCAAAAATTGCGCTTGATAATGCAAAGCTGAATCTACAGCAACAAAAAATACAGGTTATTTCTCAAATACGAAGCAATGTAAGTGAGCTAGAACAAACTTATAAAGCACTGAAGGTTCAAGAAGAACAGCTCCGGCTTCAGGAGCAACAAGTTAATAATACTGAGCTCAGGTTGAAGTATGGCCGAGCAAGTGCATATGATCTGGCTCAGCAACAACAGCAATTAAAAGACAGTCGCAATCAATTGATTGCCAGTAAAATTGACTATTTAAACCAACTCTCTTCTCTTGATGACTACCTGGGAACAGCGTTGGCCACATGGCAGGTAGTGTTAGCACAATGATTCAGCGAATTAAAAACTTTGCGAAAAAGCGAAAAAAAACAACATTTTTTATTGTCTTAATGATTATTGTTTATAGCATACTTTTATTGACAAAAAAAAGCACAAACGAGGTGAAACAGGTGGTTAGCTGGATGACTGTGCATCCACGTGAAGCAATCGTATCTGTACACAAATATGGAAAAATAGCTGCCAGTGGCAACATTAGTGTGATAGCACCGTTTGATGGTCAGATACTTAAAATGCATTATCATTTAGGCGATAAAGTGGTTAAAGGTCAGACATTACTGGTTTTATCCACGGACAGTATTGAAAAGAAAAAACATCAGGCGCAAAGCGATTATCTGCAAAAACAAGAAGACTATCAAAAATATCTTCATTGGGAATCAGGCTCAGAAGTGCAAAAGGCAAAGCAAGATGTGCTGAACTCTCAACAGCAGTTTAAAATTGCCAAAGAAAAACTCAAAGATGATGATTTTTTGTATAAAAAAGGAATAATTTCAAGAGACGAGTTAGATCAGCAAAAACAGAGCCTGCAACAAAGCCAGCAACAAATTGACTCTGCCAAGTTATCACTTAAAGACACTTTAAAGCAGGGGGATAAAAACAATTTAACTATTAAACGCCTTGCTATGGAAGATGCAAAAAACACCTTAGATCATATTGAAAAACAGCTTACTCATGCTACCATTATTTCTCCGGCAACAGGTATTACCTTAAAACCAGAACAAACAGGTGAAAAGGACTCATCGTCTTTTACAGCAGTGGAAGGAGAAGCTGTTACAGAAAACCAAAACTTGTTAACAATAGGTAACTCTGAGCATTTTGATGTAAAGGGCAGTTTAAATCAGGAAGAAATTAACAAAATAAGTACCGGTCTTGCGGTCGACATTACCAGCAATGCATTTCCAAGTATCACTCTGACAGGTAAAATTGAGTCTATTTCTCAACTGGCAGATGAGGATTCGTCTTCAACTCCCAGTTTTCCTTTCACCATAGCACTCGACACTATTTCCGCTAAAGATCTTAAATTACTAAGGGTGGGATTAATGGTTGATATTGCGCTTGAAACCTACCGGAATAACAATGCTTTGGTGGTGCCTATTAGTGCTGTTCATACAGACACAACTGGAAAAGATTATGTATTTATTCAAACGAAGAACTTGAAATCAGTTAAGTGTTTTGTGGAGCGTGGCCCCACACTTCCAGATGGTGTAGTTATCAAAAAAGGTCTTAAGGCCGGAGACAAAGTGAGGGATGTCTCTGTATGATTGAACTAAAAAATATTTATAAATCTTATGGTAGTGGCCAAAACAAAATCTCGGTATTAAAAGATATTTCTCTTGTAATAGAAAAGGGCGAGATGGTTTCCATCATGGGGAAATCTGGCTCTGGTAAATCAACATTACTCCATATATTGGGAACACTTGATAAGCCAACGACCGGACGATATTTATTTAATGATGAAGACATCACCCATATTACAGGAAAAAAACTTGCTTGTTTTCGTAATGAGTCGATAGGCTTCGTCTTTCAAAGTTATTTTTTGCTATCTCATAAAAATGCATTACACAATGTGATGGTACCTCTACTTTATTCGTCTCGTTTTAACACAAGTGCTCAGGCCAGAGCAAAAGAAATGCTGAACAAGGTTGCCATGAATGATCGTTTGACTTATAAACCCTCTACTTTGTCAGGGGGGCAGTGTCAGCGGGTTGCTATTGCCCGCGCACTGGTTAATCAACCTTCAATTATTCTGGCTGATGAACCGACAGGTGCGCTGGACTCTGCAACAACCGAAGACATTATGGGTCTTTTTCATACTCTTAACAAGGAAGGGCAAACCATCATTATGGTAACTCACGATGAGCAGATTAGCAGAGAGTGTGAGCGCTGTATTCATATTGTTGATGGCGAGATATGGACCAGTTAAAGTATGAACTATAAGGCAGTTTTAAGTAGCTTTGCAGAAGGTTTAAGCAACCTTAAAAGTACAAAACAACGTAGTTTGCTTGGGTTGTTAGGTGTGGTTATTGGAACAGCATCAGTTATTATGTTGATTAATATAGCTGGTATTGTTGAAAATCAGATTCTTCAACAATTTAAGTCAATGGGTACGAATGTCTTTGTCGTCTCCATGAATACTTATGAGGATAATAACAGTGGATTTGATCTCGAGCAAATACCAAAATTACTTAAAAAAAACAAAGATATTAAAGCATTAATACCAGTGCAAAGTGTATCAGTAGATGTAGACGTTCCTGCTACAGAAAAATATGAATTCTACAATGCAATTGCTACAACACCTCAGCTTTTCTCAGTACTTAATATGACTCCTGTGAGCGGGAGAATGCTCTCTCGCTTTGACAAATATGAGTCATACACTGTTGCAGGAAATGACCTGATTAAAAAAAATCATCTTAAAACAGGTCGTATTGTTCGCATAGGAAGTAGTGGATTTTCAATCATTGGATTTACGCAACCTACAGGTATGAATCTGTTACTACCCTTTGAACCAAATACCGCATTTTACATAAGTATCGATAACGCCAAAACATTGGTTAAAAAATTTAAAGTTTCATCATTACTGGGCGTTGCAATTAATGATGATGCTGTGAACTCATCTACAGAAAAACTTAAACAAGAATTGGTTCGCCATTATCCGCACCAAAACCTGACAGTTAGAACAGCAAAAACCATTATTGATCAAGCTAAAAAACAAGCACAATTATTAACCATTTTACTGGCGGCTATTGGTAGTATTGCCTTGGTAGTTGGTGGTATTGGTGTCATGAATGTAATGCTTGTATCCGTCGCACAACGCAAAACAGAAGTTGGGCTTCGCATTGCCTTGGGTGCTACAGTTAACGATATTAAAATGCTTTTTTTATCTGAGTCAGTCATTTTATGTTTTATTGGTGGCATGATAGGTACTGTTTTGGGCTTATTTGTTTCAGCAGGTTTTTCTGTAGAAATGAATATGCCATTTATAATCAGCTGGATAGCTATTCCAGCAGGTATTTCAATTTCAGTGGTGTCAGGTATTTTATCCGGAGTATATCCTGCATCGCAAGCGGCAAGAATGAATCCCATTGAGGCATTAAGAACAGAGTAATGCCAAAACCTGTTTATAACAGTATTTTCCAATCAAAGTTTCTTTATCGCTACTCCGTTCAGATCATTATGCCCATGATCTGTCCGTGTCAGTAGTCTTATATTAGCGTTGGTGTAGCGGTTTTCAAAACCGTTGTTTATGCGTTATTGTTTTGTAAGGAGCCCTTTTTGTTAGGTATTTGCTGGCAAGTTGCGCCACTTGGGCTTTTGAGTTACCGGTTAAGTGAGCGATACCTGAAGTAGCTGAGAACTTCTCCAGCTCATTGGAAATATTCATTTTTTTATTCCTAGCCAGATTCCAGGTTTGGTCTTGTTCAAGCAAGTTTGAACGTGCTCAATGGTGTTGATGAACTTTTTGTTCATGATAATTTCCATTCTGTTATCATGAACGATAGGTCTGAAAGCATCAGCCTCATTTCACAGTGGAAGAGACTAACAGTTTTTTTAAGAAAACTGTTGTGCTATAATCCGTCTCCAAATCAGATTTGATTATTGAAACGTTAGGTTAGCTGTAAATATGCGCGGTTAAGCCTGAGGCGAATGCATATTACTGGAGATTTATTATGGCTTTAAATGCTGAAGAAAAAGCGAAAATTGTTGAAGAATATGCTCAAAGTAAGGGAGACACGGCTTCCCCTGAAGTTCAAGTTGCAATCTTAAGCAATAATATTAACAAGTTACAATCACACTTCCAGAGCAACAAGCATGATCACCATTCTCGTCGTGGTCTGATTCGCATGGTTAACCATCGTAGAAAACTGCTGGACTATTTAAAGCGTAAAAATATTGATCGTTATCGGAATCTTATTTCAAAGCTTGGGTTGCGCAGATAATTATACCCCTCATCAGGCTTGTATAAAAAAAACAACCGTGATTTTGGATACAAGATATCTGAAATTACGGTTATTTTGTATAATAAGAGGCTATAATTTATTCATTTCTGAGCATAGCCTTACTGTTAATTTCAGTCATACTTGACCCATTGTTTGGGTTTTATTTAAAACAATCTTGCTGACAATACATTTTCAGCATACATTAAATCGGCGTTGAGGTTATTGTTTTCGCATATCTAGGCAGGTGTTGCTTTCTTGTTACTCTTAAATAAAGGACTCTGAGCATTGCACAGTGCCGACTAAAATAAAAACAACAACGCCATTATCTTTTTACCTGAACCCGAAAAGGTATTAAGAATACTTAACAAGGGATACTTAGTGTGAAAACCATTAAAAAATCATTTAATTTCGGTGGTCAGGAAATCGTCATGGAAACCGGTCGCATTGCACGTCAGGCAGATGCGGCCGTTATGGTTTCTATTGGTAATCTTTCTGTACTAACTACAGTAGTTGCTGCAAAAAAAGTAAAAGAGAACCAAGATTTTTTTCCTCTTTCCGTACACTACCAGGAAAAAGCCTATGCTGCGGGGAAAATACCCGGAGGTTTTTTAAAGCGTGAAGGCCGCCCAAGCGAGAAAGAAACACTGACTTCACGTGTTATTGATCGCCCGATCCGTCCTTTATTTCCTAAAGGCTTTATGAACGAAGTACAAATTATTTGTACTGTTTTATCCACTGATAAAAAATACGATCCTGATATTGCATCAATGATTGGTGCTTCAGCCGCTCTTACTATTTCTGGCGTACCGTTTCAGGGTCCACTTGGCGCTGCACGCGTAGGCTTGATTGAAAATGAAGGTTATACCCTCAATCCTTCTTACAAACAATTAGCTGAATCTGAACTAAATATGGTAGTTGCGGGCACTAAGGATGCCATTTTAATGGTTGAATCGGAGGCTAAAGAGTTAACTGAAGATGAAATGCTCGGAGCTGTCCTTTTTGCACAACAAGAATATCAATGCGTTATCGAAGCAATTAATGAATTAGCCGCTGAAGCAGGCAAGCCAGCTTGGGAGTGGACAGCTACACTAGAAAACGAGGAATTAAAAAAAGCTGTTTTCGATAATTATCAAAAAGCTATTACTGATACATATCTTATAGCTGAAAAAACTCAGCGCAATACTACTCTTTTGTCACTGCGTGAAGAAGCAAAAGAAAAGTTTGTTTCTGGCACTTTATCTGAAGATGAGGTTTCAAAAGTTTTTTCCAGTATTGAAAAACAGATTGTTCGCCAAAACATTATCGACGAAAAACCCCGTATTGATGGTCGCGATAATAAAACTGTCCGACCTATTAATATAGAAGTAGGCGTTCTCGAAGGCACACATGGTTCCGCATTATTTACCCGTGGAGAAACTCAGGCACTGGTCACAACAACACTTGGCACTGCCCGCGACGCACAGCTAATTGATCATTTAGAAGGTGAAAAACGTGACCCTTTCATGCTTCATTACAATTTCCCCCCTTTTTCTGTAGGAGAGTGTGGACGTTTAGGTACACCAGGGCGTCGTGAAATTGGTCATGGTCGTCTGGCTCGTCGTGGTATTCAGGCAATGTTACCTGACGATGAAGAATTTCCTTACACTATTCGTGTTGTCTCTGAGATTACCGAATCAAATGGTTCCAGCTCTATGGCATCGGTTTGTGGTTCCAGTCTTGCATTAATGGACGCTGGTGTTCCTTTAAAAGCACCTGTTGCCGGTATAGCAATGGGGTTGGTCAAAGAGGGTGAACAGTTTGCTGTACTGACTGATATTTTAGGTGATGAAGATCATTTAGGTGACATGGATTTTAAAGTTGCAGGTACATCAGAAGGTGTCACAGCATTGCAAATGGATATCAAAATTGCCGGAATTAATGAGCAAATCATGGAAAAGGCTCTTGAGCAAGCCCTTCATGCTCGGTTGCATATTCTAAGCGAAATGAATAAAGTCCTAAGCACCGGTCGTGCAGAACTTTCTGAAAACGCACCGATGACTATTTCAATGAAAATTAACCCAGAAAAAATTCGTGATGTTATTGGAAAGGGTGGGGCAACCATTCGTTCTATTTGTGATGAAACTGGAGCAACTGTTGATATTTCTGATGGTGGTGAAGTTAAGATTTATGGCAAAGATAAAGAGTCATGCCATGCTGCTGAGGTTCGTGTTTTAGGTCTCACTGCTGAAATAGAAATTGGTAAAATTTACGAAGGCAACATTATACGCACTGTTGAGTTTGGTGCTTTTGTTAATATATTACCTGGTCAGGATGGACTAGTTCATATTTCTCAAATTGCTGATGAGCGTGTTAATAATGTGACAGACTACCTGAGTGTTGGTCAAAAAGTAAAGGTTGTTGTCACTGATGTAGATCAACGAGGCCGAATCAAACTCAGCATGAAACCGGGTATACTGGAATCTGCTCAAGGCTGACAGATATCTTCTATGAATATAAAAAAATAACAATAGCTTTTTAAAAGCTATTGTTATTGTCATCGCTTAAAACGGCAGGCTCTATCTTGAAATAAGCATCTTCGATACTGGTTTCAAGATAGAACCTGCCCATTAGTTTACAGCATTAATATCTCTGACATGGTTTATTAACAACCAGGAATAGAAAGATTGTTATAGGTTGCTGTTGTCTTTAAATCCCAAACATGGGTTGGATGATAACGAACCACAATTACTGTAATTTTATTCCCCGGTCTGTCAGAATAAGTCACACCTGATTTAGTACCATTTTTTTGCGGAATGGCAGAAGAAAGATTATTATCTGAATAAATGTTAATCGCTTTGATTTGCATGGGATATTTGCTTGTCATGCTGGTGCGTTTTGGCACTTTAACTATATCAACTGTGCCATCAGTATTAGTAATTTTTGCATATAGATCATAAGCAAGGATTAAGTTAGAGTTCACCACACAGTAATTATTCCAGTAATGCTGATCAGTGCTTACTGCATTAACGCACAGATTAAAACAGACGGTTACAAATACGGAAGTCAGCAGATATTGCAATAATTTTTTCATATATTAACCTCTTTTTATTAAATTTATAATTTTAAAATTTGCAGAGACAGGATATGAATATAAAGATGACTTGAACATATAAACTTATACGTATATTTTATGTTTCATAACTAATGAATAAACTAAAATAGTTGTAAATATTATTGATAGCTAAGTGGATAATAAAATCAAGTAGGACTTATACAAAAATCTGTTTTTAACTACTGTGATAAGTAAGTTTTTATGGATTGCTGTTAAAGGCGAAGTGATGAATAATAGTCAACTCTTTCGAAGAAATTCAACACATAATAGCCAGATCAGAAAAGTAGCGCAATAAGAAGTTAGAATCAGGTTCTTGTATAAATTTTAGTGGTAGTTGTTGGCAGTGAATTATAACTTTAGATTTTTTTGCTATTTTTTTGTATACTGTGTGGTCTTAATTGTTAGTATCAGAAAAATTCAGGTAAACGTTTATGTTACCAGCGATCGCTCTTGTCGGACGCCCTAATGTAGGAAAATCTACACTTTTCAATAAGTTAACACGCTCAAGAAATGCACTTGTTGCCAATTATCCGGGCCTAACGCGAGACCGGAAATATGGCGAAGGCAAGCTAGGTGATCATAAATATATCGTTGTTGATACAGGTGGCATCAGTGGTGATGAACAAGGTATTGACAGCAAAATGTCTGAGCAATCATTGAGTGCTATTAGTGAGGCCGATGCCGTACTGTTTCTGGTAGATGCCAGAGAAGGGCTTACTGCCGCTGATGAAATGATTGCCAATCATCTACGTAAACACCATAAAAAAACATGGATAGTGCTTAATAAAGTTGATACCACTGATCCGGATCTAGCAGCCTCAGAGTTTCACAGTTTGGGCATGGGTGTTCCCTTTCCTATTGCTGCGGCACATGCAAAAGGAGTAAGAAGCCTGATTGACGATGTGTTAAACGCTCTTATTTCTGAATCTGAATCTGAATCTGAATCTGAATCTGAATCTGAATCTGTGAATGATGGCAACAACGAAACAGAGGCTGAAAACGTTCCCCCTGAAGAAAGCAATATTCGCATCGCCATTATTGGCAGACCTAATGTAGGAAAATCAACACTGGTTAACCGAATGCTGGGTGAAGACAGGGTTATAGTATTTGATCATGCCGGAACCACCCGCGACAGTATCTATATACCATATGAACATAAAGGACAGAAGTATACGTTAATTGATACAGCAGGAGTCCGTCGAAAAGGTAGAATCAAGGAATATGTTGAAAAGTTTTCCGTAATTAAAGCACTACAGGCTGTTGAAGATGCCAATGTTGTTATTCTTGTATTAGACGCACGTGAAGGTGTTGTTGACCAAGATCTTCACATGCTGGGCTATGCGATTGAAGCTGGTAAAAGTATAGTTATTGCTATGAATAAATGGGATAACATGACACAAGAACAACGCATGGAAGCCAAAGATGAATTGGACAGGCGCTTGGTCTTTATCAATTTTGCCAAAATACACTTTATTTCTGCTAAACATGGTTCAGGTGTAGGTAATTTATATACAGAGGTAAAAAAAGCTTATACAACCAGCATGCAACGATGGTCTGCTGGTCAGCTTACTCATATCTTAGAGTCAGCTGTTACGGAACACCAACCACCACTGGTACGTGGTAACCGGATTAAATTACGCTACTGCCATATGGGAGGAACCAACCCTCCAACTTTTGTTATTCATGGTAATCAAACCGCTGATGTACCGAAAACTTATATACGTTATCTTGAAAATAAATATCGTAGCATTTTGAAAATATCTGGTACACCTGTTCGTATTGAGTTTAAAACTGGCGAAAACCCTTACGCTGGAAAGAAAAATAAACTCACTGACCGCCAGATTAAAAAACGCCAGCGTATGGTAAAGCATGTTAAAAAGGTTGAAAAAAAGCGAAAGAGAAAAGCAGCCAAAGCATAGAGAATGTCGAGAATTAACTGTATGATACTGAAACCTAAAACTTTCTCGTATTTGTACAGTTTTGTCAGATTCTGTTTTCCTTCGGTAATGGTTTTGTCATGCCATTTTGGAAAACAGTCCGTCTTTCGTGTAACACAATAAATTTATTCAGATTCGCTGGTATTGCCTAAATACAGCATTCTCTTTTGTGGTGCAATCTTAATGCCATTATCCTCAAACAACTCTGTTACTGTCTGATTCACCTCGTTTCTTACCCGCAAACGATACTTAACATGTTTTATAAAGATTCGAAGTTCATAAAACAAAGCACTATCACCATACTCCATCAAGGTTGCAATACTTTTAGGCTGATCTGCTATCAGAGGGTGCTCTTTACATGCCTGTATTAATAACCGTTCTACTGTGTCCGTATCAGAATCATGTGCTACATAGAAAGCTAGAGTAATACGAATAACCGAGTTGCTCAGTGACCAGTTTACCAGTTTTTCATTTAACAAAACTGCATTAGGAATAATGATTTCTCTGTTATCCCAGTCAACAATAGTTGTTGCACGAATACGAATACGAGATACTTCACCGATCTGATCACCCAAGCTTATGGTATCACCTATACGAATAGGGCGCTCAAAGAGTATGATTAATCCAGATAAAATGTTTGCAAATACTTCTTTTAAACCAATACTAAGGCCTAAACCTACCGCTGCAATCAACCATTGCAGTTTTTCCCAGGTAAATCCAAGACCAGCTAGCGTTAATATAATTCCTAAGGATGTGATTGTATACCTTAACAATGTCATTGTCGCATAACTATTACCCGTAGGTAACTTAAGCCTTGATAACACAGTAATTTCTAAGAGTCCTGGTAAATTTCTAGAAAATATGAAAGTGGTCGCCAATGTAATAATTGCTATCAACACATTGCTTAAATAAATGTAATTGAGTGTATTATCAGAAGAATATGACCACAATGCCCAAGTATTTATCACACTCAAAGCCCCTGAAAAGTTTTTCCACACCCAATAAAACAAGATGGCAAATCCAACCATTAACAACGCATTTAATAAGCGCAATGTTTGCTGATTTACAGTTGCAAGGTCTAGTACAGGCTCTTCAAAAGGTTTGCTGTCTGTTGCTGTGTACTTTTTAACAGCTCGCTGATACGCTAAACGGTGCTCACCAATATTAATACTTCGGATAGCAACTGCTTGAAGTAACATAAAACCGGCTACTAATGTTAATGTTCCCAGGATCTGATACTCCAAAATAAGCGCTGTATAATAGTACCCTAAAACAATTAATATCGCCTGAACCAAAGAAAGACATGGCAACAAAAGCAACATTAACGTATGAGCAATTTTTGATCCCAAAATATTCTTCATTTGTTTCAAAAGGGAAAACATAAAAAATGACTGTATTAGTGCACCAATCATCAGGAGCATCATACCCAGAACATCTTGGTCAAGTTCATAATTTTGCTTTTCAACAGTAACTACTAATAATGTCATAGGCACCACAATTTGCCCAAGTTTTCGCCATTGAATTCTGAGCTTTTGGCAGTAATGATCGGCCCAATGAAAGTGTGTTTTAGCTAGGCCACCTGATCTTAATAAATGACTTATAAAGGAAAACATAACAAAGACAATAGACGTGTAAATTAAGCTATAGCCAATAGCAGTCAAAGGCGTTGAAGCAAATACTAATAAGAGAAAAGCGATAACAACAATAAATAAAGCAACTGGTGATACATATAAAAGTGAAAGCACTAGCGACCATGGTGTTAACCATAAAGAATCTTGCTTAATCCGACCAATATTTTCTGAAATAGCGATTTGCCATTTCAATAATATTTTTCGACGTTCTAGCAAGAGAGCAGACAGCATTAAAGTTATGGCTATCCAGGGCCAATGTGTTATGAAAATAGTAGAAGCTTTGCGCATACTTTTTAGCCATGGAATTTCTGATATTTCTTTCCAAAGTTTGATCGGCAATTCGACTAGGAACTGAATATTAAACGGTGGACTACTGTTAACCCAAAAAAGTCTTTGTTTCAAAGTGCCGGTTAAATCTTTACTTAGCAGATAAAGACGCTGTTGTTCTAATTGAAGATCAATACCAAATTTAATTAATTTACCAAGGTTTGTTGAAAGGCTATCTAATATCTTTTCACGATTTCTCAGCAACTGAATCGCTTCTTCCTTCTCGGTAGAAGTAAATTTTTGACTCCCTTCTTCAGCGATTAAAAATCTGCTGGGATCAGCTAGCTGTTGTTTTTTCTGATCAAACTTAAACTTTTCTAATCTTGATTTAGTGAGCAAATCTAATAATTGCTTATTAGTAGCAATATTTGGCAAATGCATTAAATTTTCTCTAAGAGCCCTTGCCAGTAATACTCCATCACCTAACAAGCTCGATTGATTTTCTATATCTTGTCGAATAGCTGTTAAGTTATTCAACTGTTCACGAACCATTTGAGACACTTGTGTAAGTTGACTAATTTTATCGGTAACCATCAATAACTTTTGGCTCAACTCAATATTATAATTTGCATATACTTTTAATAGCTTGTGCTGATAAATACCCTCAGATCCTTTTTCTATATTTTTTACTAACGCCTGGCTAGCTATTTTTCGTTTATGATTAATAGTGTTTTGCAGTTCCTCGTTATCAATTTCTGCATTTTTAATTTGCTTAACAACTAACTGTTGTTCTTTACTTAGCAGCTCAAGTATCAAGCCATTGTTATTTATCTCTGCTAAGAGTAATTCATTGTGATTTTCAAGATACTTTATCTCTGCTGAAAACTGTAATAGTTTTTGTTCACTAAAAGGCATGGTATTGTCAGGTTTAAGAGATGTTGATTTCTTTTTAAGATCAAGCAATTGCTGCTGATTCAAGGCTACCTGTTTTCGATTGGCTTCTGGTAATACGCGCTCTCTTGTTATTTGCTGATTGAGTGAGGCTAATTTTTTCTGAAGCTTGTTTAATTTATCCTGTGTACCTTTTAAAATTAATTCTAAATCATCAAGTGTTTGGTTTTTATAACTTGATAATAAAGATTCTGCTTTAATCGGCTTAAAATTTTTGAGCAACAGTTGTAGATTTTTAATCTCATGAGGTGCTTTTTTTGCTTTTTCTAACACTGAATCAAGCCTTGCCTGCTCTATTTTAGCTTTTTCTATATAGCTCTGTGCAATGCTATATATTTCAAGCTTTTGTTCTTCTTTGTCTGTTAGTTGTTGTTTGGCTTTTAATTCTTTTAATGTTTTTACTATCAGATCTTTTTGTACATTATGCAGTTTGATGACAGACAAGGTATCAGCACTAGTTGCTCCAAACAACATTATGCCAGACAATATAAAAACAAATGGCACGATAGCTCTTAGTATTCGATTATAATTTTTTATCTTAGCGTTTAGCATCTGTTCAACATTAGCATCCTGCGATGCTTTTAATTGTAAAAAAATGATAAAACAACTCTCTGATTATACGCCAATTTATCAGGCATACAAGACAACGGATAATACAAACAACATTATTAATATGATAAATGAGTATTTTTTTGACATAAAAATATATAAATCCAGTTATAACACAAATAATAAATACGTTCGAAGCTAAAATAGCAATAATCATTTTGTAAAACAAACAGGACGTTAAATTGTGACTAAGCCAATAAAGTCAGGAGAATACAAAACCACTCAGGATTACACCGAAGATACCAAGAATAAGAAATCAGAAAAGCTTGAAGAAAAAAAAGAAAATTATATTGCTAATTTGGATAAAGCCCATAAAAATAATTCTGCACTAACACCAATAATGTCACGAACTGCTTCTTTATCAAATACAACATGTCAGGTAAATATTTCTTCCTCTCTGCCTGATTTCTTATCAGGGCTTGGTGCCATTGCTCCTCTGACACAAAAACACCTTATTGAAAAAGATTTTAATTGCCCATTATTCTTATCAGGGCAAGGTGCTAATGAAAATCAAATCATCGACGAGCTAGCCAGTGCTTTGTTAAGCGCTAAAGGCTCAAAAGAAAATAACATTTATTTTTCTGAAATTCTTGATCAACTTAATGTTCTTGAAAAAGATGACCCTCGCCTTGCGATCAGCATCTCTTTTGCTTTGCGTACCGCTATTTTAATAGCAGCTCAACGTTCAGGGACACCTTTGGAATCTTGGCAGGTTTATACATTACCTTCTACTGAAAAAGACATAAATTTCTGGAAGTGGATAGAAAAACCTTCCAGCTGGATACCAGAGGCACAAGCCATTAAAAGTCGGTTTTTTCAAAACACATTTGTACATGCTATGGAATTGGCAAAAACACACAAATCACCCACTGTTGCTATGTTAAAAGGTGGATTCGGTGCAGGTAAAACCAGCCTGATACGCCAAAATTACGGTGATAATGTACAAGGAGTAACCGGACCGGACAGTGCGAAAAAGATGATTCGTCAATCGACTAAAGAAGTTAGTCATAGTCGTTCGCATTTACAGGCTTCTGATGCTGCGTTTACGCAATTTGATGCATTGATTAAACAGGTGGAAGGTACAGTTGTCTATGATTCATCATTAAGCAGAGCTTCAGACGTAAAAGAGTATCTGCTAAAAGCAGAAGTTGCGAATAAGTCCTTAAAAGTATCAGATATTACAAGAAATGACACAGCTCGCTCTCTGGCAGTATTGAGTCGCTCAGTAGAAGGTGAAGATCCCAGGGTTCCTTTGTCTTTTATTCTAAAAGGTGCGGCAACGGATAGAGCTCAACGTGCCAATTGTATGAATGCCATTCTCCACCCGCAAACCAAGGGCAACATTCCGATAAAACAAAAACACCATTATGAACTCTTTACCTGCAATAAAGAAGGCACTGATCGACGACAAATACTTACTCTTTCATCAGATGGAATGGTTCACTGGATACCTGATAAAGATATTTTAATAGAAGAAGCCACTAGTCGTTTGCATGATGAGGGTATTTTCTTTAATACTGATACCCAGCAGTTTGAGGCTATAGATCCCGAAGAAAAATGGGAACAAAAACTTAAAGAAATATTGAATCAATCTGTTGGGGAATTGCTTAATCATCTGGGCACTAAGGAGCAACAAGAGAGATATACAATATTTAAAAAAAGAATGCTTCCCTTAGCATCATGCACATTTAACTCCCCTTCTTCTTTATATGCAGCGCTTGATAAGTCATTTACTGAATGCATATCCCGGGAAGATTTTGTAAAAGCATTTGAAGTTGTGCCAGATGTAAAAGAGTTTATAGCATCCTTAAATGATAAAGCTGAAAAAGGTCAAATTCTTTCCTATCTTGACCTGCCTGCTACCGTAGCTTTGAATATTAATGCTGAACTCAAAGGAAACCCATGGAGTGAAAAGAAAAGATAGTTACTCCATTTTACTACAAAATATTTGTACTTTTTTTCAAACAATCTTTGATAGTAGTCTGATTTTATATTTAAATAGGCAAATATAAACCGGTAACTTAATCAGGATGATGAATGAGCAACAAATATACTGCTGAAGCGATTGAAGTATTGAGTGGTCTGGATCCGGTACGTAAACGTCCAGGAATGTATACTGATACATCACGACCTAACCATCTTGCGCAAGAAGTTATTGACAACAGTGTTGATGAGGCACTGGCTGGCTTTGCCAAAAATATTTACGTTACCCTACATGCTGATAATTCACTTGAGGTTGTAGATGACGGTCGAGGCATGCCTGTCGATATTCACCCAAAACATAAAATTTCCGGGATTGAGTTGATCTTAACCAGACTGCATGCTGGCGGAAAATTTTCTAATAAAAATTATGAGTTTTCTGGGGGGTTGCATGGTGTAGGCGTATCAGTGGTCAACGCTTTATCAACAAGGCTTGATGCTTATATACGACGAGATGGCTGTGTTTATTCTATAAGTTTCGCTGATGGAAACTGTACATCTTCTCTCAAACAAATTGATACTTGCGGTAAGCGCAATAATGGCACTAGTGTAAGATTTTGGCCAAATACGCACTATTTTGATTCACCTAATTTTTTAATTTCTAAACTCAGACACTTGTTGCGGGCAAAGGCTGTGCTATGTCCCGGCTTAACTGTGAAGTTTGAAGATAAAAAAAATGGTGATAAAGAAACATGGTACTATCAGGATGGTCTTTGTGATTATCTTGGCATGACCTGTAAAGGCTTTGAAAGTTTACCAGCAGAGCCATTGAAAGCTTCATTAAAAGGTGACAATGAATCCGTGGACTGGGCAATTATCTGGTTAACGGAAGAAGGAGAACTAACTACTGAAAGTTATGTGAATCTGATTCCTACACCTCTTGGCGGGACACACGTCAACGGACTAAAATCTGGCGTATTAGAAGCAATGCGTGAATTTTGTGACTATCGCAATCTTTTGCCTCGGGGACTTAAACTAACTGCTGAAGATATATGGGAACGCTGTAGTTATGTTTTATCAGCAAAACTTAAAGACCCGCAATTTTCAGGCCAGACAAAAGAGAGACTTTCTTCTCGTCAGTGTGTTGGTTTTATAACTGGTGCAGTTAAAGACTTTTGTAGCTTATGGTTTAATCAGCATACGACAATTGCAGAGCAACTGGCTGACCTATGCATAAACAACGCACAAAAGCGGATGAAAAAAACAAAAAAAATCACCCGCAAACGTATCACCCAAGGTCCGGCTTTACCAGGAAAGCTTGCCGACTGTTCTAGTAGTGAAATGGAGCGAACCGAGCTGTTTCTGGTAGAGGGTGATTCGGCCGGAGGTTCGGCAAAACAAGCAAGAGACAGAGAGTTTCAGGCAATTATGCCTTTGCGCGGAAAAATTTTGAATACATGGGAAGTTGATTCCTCCGAAGTGCTTGCTTCGCAAGAAATTCATGATATTGCAGTAGCGTTAGGCGTAGACCCTGGCTCGAACAACCTTAAGGGCTTGCGTTATGGAAAAGTCTGTATTCTTGCAGATGCAGATTCCGATGGTCTACATATTTCAACTCTGCTATGTGCACTTTTCGTCAAACATTTCCGAGCTTTAGTCGAATGTGGTCATGTATTTGTAGCTATGCCACCGTTATTTCGAATTGATATTGGCAAGGAGATTTTTTATGCTCTGGATAAAGCTGAACTTGATGGCAGGCTGGATCAAATCAATGCAGAAAAGAAAAAAGGTAAAGTGCAAGTCACTCGATTTAAGGGTTTGGGTGAAATGAATCCGCTACAGTTGCGTGAAACTACTATGTCGCCAGATACAAGACGCCTTGTCCAACTTCGTTTAACCGATACTATTGCAACTGAACAGATGATGGATATGCTACTTTCAAAAAAACGATCTTCAGATAGAAAAAACTGGCTTGAAAGTAAAGGTGATTTGGCAGAGGTAAATTAAAAAAATTGCATCATGCCCGATGAAATGAGCATGATGCTAAAATTTATTTTTAACTACTATTATGAGCATGCTTTTAACAGCAAGATAAGAAAAGTAGTGCAACAAGAAGTTAGAAGAATGTATTAGCATAATAAACTGTACACTACCCTTGTTTAAAAACTATTGTGTGTTAGCCTCACAAGATTAATATTTTATGTTTAACTGATTAACAGCGAAGTAGGACAGTGCAAGAAAATTCTGTTGTTGTTATTGACTCTGGCTTTGGTGGTCTTACCATATTTAAAGCTATCCGTGAACAAATGCCTAACACCTCTTTAATATATTGTCTGGACAACAAAGGTTTTCCTTATGGGGATAAAAGCGAAAAATACATCATAAAGCGAGTATTGAGTTGCCTTGATCAGTTGTGTCGGCATGTATCTCCAAGTATGATCGTCATTGCGTGCAATACTGCCAGCACCGTTGTTTTGCCATTGCTTCGCAAAAGATTTGGCATTCCTGTTGTCGGAGTGGTGCCGGCGATAAAGCCAGCTGCAAAATATTCAAGGAATAGGTGTATTGGTCTGCTGGCAACTCACGGCACCATAAACAGAAGTTATACTGATAAACTAATTCGCCAATATGCCAATAATTGCCACGTGATTCTCAACGGTTCGTCAGAGTTAGTAAAAATGGCTGAAGATAAACTTCAGGGTAAGTCGGTATGCTATGACAAATTAAATAATATTCTTTTACCCTTTCTGCAGGAAACAATTATTCCAGATTATATTGTGTTAGGTTGTACACATTTTTCATGGTTGAAAAAAGAATTGTCTTCTTGCTTTAGTCATTATGCCGTTTCATTGATAGACTCTGTTGAGGCTGTAGCCAGTCACGTTAAGTCGCGCCTTAGCGATAGCTCACTACAACAGCACAAAGGGTATGACAAAATACTTTCTTATAACCACTCTCAAACTTTTTGTACAAAGCCTATTAAACTATCATCAGGATTTTTGCATTTTTTTGAAGATAACCAACTAAACCCACCCTGCGTTTTAGATTCTTAATATCATAATAAGTGTTTAATGACTGTTGGATTATAACAAAAAGGCGTGCTACAGTATCTCATTATCTGAAGTGGTTACATGCTTGAGATGACGCATTGGTGATGACAGGCTTTGATTTTTCAGTTTGCCTTATAAGGAATGTTCCTTTAATATTTACACTTCTTCAGATGAGGCTTTATGTATTCTATAGCACACTTGCATCATTAAAGAATTAATAACTTTTTAAAGGGTATTACACATGAAAAAGGCTTTGATTGCTTCAGCATTGGGTCTGGCTTGCGTTATGCCATTCTCTTCTGCAAATGCATCTTGTGGATGGTCAGGACAGCGCGGTGGACTAGTTAGCTCTGGCGCTATTATTGGTACATTAGTGGCTGGTCCGGTTGGCACAGTTGTTGGTGCTGCAGTAGGAGACTGGCTTAACGGCTCGACTGATGATTGTCATATTAAAAAAGCAACATTATCGTCAAAAACTACCCCTGAAGACACTTATGGAAAACTAGCGCCGTTTAATAATGGTGGAGAAGTGTCTATTTACTTTTCCACGGCTAGCAGTGCACTGCAATTGCATGATACAAACAAGCTTAATAAAGTAGCTGATCTGTTAAAATCTAACGATGAATTGAATCTTGCGGTTGTTGGTGGTTCAGACCCAAGAGCTAAAAATAACTATAATAACCTCGCATTATCCCAGCGCCGTGCTAACTCCATTAAGCAATACTTGACTAGCAAAGAAGGCATTAATAGCAATCGCATATTCACAAAAGGCATTGGTGCTAGTCAGCCAACAAATAATGAAACGTATAGCAAACTACGGGTTGCTAAATTGAGGCTAGTTAAGGTCGTAAAGTAAAGACTCGAAATGTAACAGTATAAACTGATAGTACCAATCAAGGGTGGCAGGATTAAATCTTACCACCCTTTTTTTTGTGCCAGGCGACCTATGCCATTGGTGGATCATAATTGCTGTCGTCGTCACTTTCGCTCTCATACCCAGACTGTTTATTATTGTCATCATCTCCCATAATATAGCTCAGAACACCTTTATTCTGACTTTTAGGCTGAGAGATATGATTATGCAAAGTGTCAGGCTTTTGGCTTTCGCTTTTTTCGCTACTGCCTTCAGTAGTTGGTTTTGAGGTCTCAGTTTCCATAATTTCTTCGGCATTAGCTTTTTCTACCTGCAAATTTTCAACTTGCTTTTGAAGTGCATCAGCTTTATTCTGAAGGTTCTCCATTTGTTGTTTCAAACTCTGGTTCTCTTCATTTAAATGAGCAACTTTAGATGAAGCCTCTTTTAATTCGTTGAGTTTATACTCATAGGCTGCATGATATTTATTTTCTTTTTCCAGATACTTCATCTGCTTACCTGCTTTATATGTGCGATAGGCATAAAGTGCTTTTTTACTCCCTCTGATAGCAGTAGTTGCACAAAGGGTAGCTACGCCAGCTAGTATTACCTGAGGAAGTACAGCAATAACTGTTGAACCTGCAAAAACACCACCAGCTAAACAAGCACCAGCACCCATTGCGGTAACAACTACATCTGCCACACCAATAACGCCTTTCTTGCTTTGCGCTTTATTGGCTTTTTCAATATTAGCCCATTTATTATATTGTTTCTTAACGCTGCCAAAAGACTTGTATATATTATTATTCATTTCAAGTACTTGTCTTTGTGCCATTTCATCAGCTGCACTTCCTTCACTATGGTTTTGTTTGGAGACTTTATATTCGCTATAAGCAAATGCTGCACCTTCAATCACGCCAACAGCTATGACTGCACCTACAACTGGCATTACATAAACCGCGTTTCTTGCAAGAAAAGATGATCCATTTTCGACGAAAGCTTTTATAGTTTGCCCCGCAGAACTTAATAAAAACTGTTTTGCGGCTGTATTTATTGTTGCACGTACATTTGCCGGAGCAATGGATACAACAGCTTTTCCTGCCCATGCTGCGATCTGACTAATCCCTGGTCCATTTCTTAGCGACTGGGCGATTATATTTCCTGCTTGAGTAACTGTTGATGCCATGACAAACCTCCTTTTAAATGATGTATGGCTGAACAATAAATATCAATTATTTCTCTGTATTGTATTTGGTTACAAAATAAGACATGGAAAGTAAATGCTGGTTCGTATTGCAGGTTAATACTTTGGTATTAACTACCGCTGTAAAAGATAAAACCTTGGTAAGTGTTGAGAAAAGTTCAAACTTTTCATATGATGCAACTCTTACAAATAAGACTGGATTCAAATGAACGTATTAGGTATAGAATCATCCTGCGATGAAACAGGAGTGGCCATATATAGCGACGATAAGGGACTGCTAGCTGATACTCTTTATAGTCAGGTACATATACATAACGAGTACGGTGGTGTAGTACCTGAGCTGGCCTCCAGAGACCATATTCGGCGCGTATTACCGCTAATAGACGAAGCGCTTAATGAAGCAGGTATGACAAAAGATAAAATTAATGCCATCGCTTATACACGTGGCCCAGGTTTGATGGGTGCTTTGCTGGTGGGTGGTTGTGTGGCAAAAGCATTAGCCTTTGGTCTTGATATCCCCTCCATCGGTGTGCATCATATGGAGGGACACCTTTTAGCTCCAATGCTCGAAGATAATCCACCTGATTTTCCTTTTGTTGCACTTCTTGTCTCAGGCGGACACACACAACTTATAGAAGTAAAAGGAATTGGACAGTATCTGTTGTTAGGAGAATCACTTGACGATGCAGCTGGGGAAGCCTTTGATAAGGCTGCTTTCATGCTGGGATTAAACTATCCTGGAGGCCCTAATATTGCAAAAGTTGCCATGAATGGTGATCCATCACGATTTGTCTTTCCACGTCCAATGACAGATAGACCTGGGCTGGATTTTAGCTTCAGTGGTTTAAAGACCTTTACATTAAACACAGTGGAAACACAAAAGTCTTCCGGTTCTTTAAATGACAAGACGATTTCAGATATTGCCAGAGCCTTTGAAGAAGCAGTAGTTGATACTTTAACCATTAAATGTCGTCGCGCACTTCAGGCAACAAGCCTGAGTCGTTTGGTTATTGCTGGTGGTGTAAGTGCTAATCTCAGATTAAGATCAAGGCTGAAAACCATGGCTTACAAGGAAGGAGCCTCTCTTCATTATGCAAGACAAGCTTTTTGTACGGACAATGGCGCAATGATCGCTTACGCAGGCTGCTGCAGGCTTGTCGCAGGCCAACATGATAACAGTGCACTAACACCCTTGCCTCGCTGGCCATTAGCTCTTCTGGAGTCGCTTGCTTAGCTTGTGTTGGCTATAACATTTTTTCCATGAATTTTTTGTGTGAATTTTTTCGCTATTGAACCACGTTTCTTTGCGCGGCTTGTTTTTATTAAACGACATATTCTTCTTGTGTATTGTAGAGTCAAGCCTTTTTTTTCTGTATAAATTTATCCCTTTTTTCACAAGTCTTGAAGTGAGTGTAACCCCAACGCTGGTCAAAACGACAGTTGCAGCTACTGGTAACGTTGAGGCAACCGTACCACCAAATAAAGCCGTAGCAATCAAATTATATGCGGTAGTACTAATAAATAACCTAGATAACTCTTGTTTTTCCAGTAGAGGCTGCTCATATAACGTGTTGAGCTTTTCTTTATCTGATGTAAGTTTCATCAATTGCGTATCTTCATCTGAATTAGACATAACTTCATCAAATCTGACTATTTTACCCAGCTTATAAGATTCATATACTCCATTAACAATCTCAGAGCCTGCTGAATAAACTGCTGAGCTAATATAAGGGTTATTTACCATATCTACACAGCAGGGAATTACAGATTTGCCTGCCCAGGAAACAGTTTCACTGACAGGAAGTTGAGGAAATTGTTTAGTGCCAAGTAAACCTGACGTATCACCCAACAAAGAAATCATAACCGCCTCCTTGCATCTGCATTCAGCTAGTTTTTGTTTATTAGTGTTAAATTGAGTTTAAACCCAAAAGTCAATAATAAAATACAACTTAAGTATTAATGATCAATTGCTGTTTATTCTTATGAAGAAAACTATTATTCTTAGTGTCATCAATAAATACTGGGTGTATCAGGAAAAAGGATGATAAAGCAGTCTGGGCATAAAACAGAGTGTTTCAACGATAAAGTTAAAATTTCAGAGCTATATGTTGAAGCTACTATCGGGTTTTACCACTGGGAGCATAATGAGCCTCAACCATTATTGCTGGATATTACAGTCGGCACCAACTTTAACCAAGCATTTATCTCCGATGCACTCGAGGACACCATTGACTATGCAGCTATTGCGAAAGAGATTAAATTCCTTTGTAAAAACAGCAACTTTCAGTTGATGGAAGGACTGGCCAAAGCCATTTTGGTATATATCTTTGAACATTGGCCTGTCACAGATATTCATTTATCAATGAGAAAACCTCATGCCTTAAGAAGTGCAATTGCGTCCATAGAGTGTTGTCGTACCCGAGAACAAATGACTCAATTAATAAGCTAAAGATTCTAAAGGATTGTTTATGCATCATCTGATTGGTCTGGCAACCAACTGGCTCCCTGAAAGCCAAATGCAAAAAATGCTGTTTTCCTGTCGCAGTCTGTCTGATGTTATAAAGCAGAGCTCTATACAGAAAACCGCAGATTATCACGATGAAACCATACCACCTTATTTAAATGCTGTCGTTCTTATAGAAACACCATTAGATCACACAGAAGTTAGTCGGTGGTGCAAAGTGCAGGAGCTAAAGCTAGGTAGAAACAGGTTGGCTAAACATGGTGAATGTGAAGCAGATTTTGACCTCTTACTTAGCTGGAACTCTGAAATTGTATCGCATGTTGAGTGTGAGCCTTATTATAAGCCATTGGTTGAAATGGTTCTGAATGCACATACCTATTCGACCTGAGGCTGTTTTTTTTGCGTTTTTTCTATAACAATACTTCAATAATACTTCGGACAGCTTTTGACTCATTGTCTTCCATGAGTATTATCTATTAGTTCAGAAGGTAACCTATGGAAGACACATTAAATATACACAAACTAGAAATCAGCAAAAAATGCTCAAACTTAGACTTAAAGGTCTGGCAAAAAACAGATGGAGTAAAGCGCAAAAAAGCGAATAATAAATATACTTAAGAATCAGAGGCTAATACAAGCGAAGTCATTACAGTATCATGCTCAGACAGATAAAAATCAATCACCACTTTCAACTCCAGCTTAAATTGTGAGATCAAGTCTTTCACAACAATAAAAGTTACTTGTTGTTTATCTGTGTCCAATGATTGGAAGATCAAGGCTTCGAAACCAAAAAACCGTTGTACTTGAGGGTAAGCCGCTTTATAAAAACTTTCTTTTGCAGAAAAGATTAACGTGAGCAAGATGTCTTCTGAGTATATGCCTTGATATTGCTGTAATCGGAGCAATTCCTCTGCATTCACTACCATTTTCTTCAAGGCAGACAATGCGCCGCCTTTAGCAACTTGTTCAATATCTATACCTACGCCAGCACAGTCTCTTTTAGGCAACACAACAGCTATCGCTTGTCCCTCGCAATGGCTAATCGAGCCATGTAGGCCATTGGGCCATTGTGGAGAACGATCAGCATTGATGGCAATACTGCCTGTGTATCCAAACCTTTCTGTTGCATAACGCGCAGCCAGTCGACCATAGAAGAATTCTGCCTTTCGCTTTTCTATGGCACGTTTTATTTGCGGTGGGCACGCTATATCAAACCTGTGGAAAAGCACATTATCAAACTGTCCGGTATCAAACTGAATACGCTCAAGTGTTAATTGGCCACACTGTAGGAGTGAGCGGGTGTGATTTTCTGGTTGCATGGTTTCTGGTTGCATGGTTTCTGCTGACTTAGACAAGGGTTACCTGCTTAGTTTGCAATGTGAGCTAAAGACTGACATTTTACTAGAGACATCATTATTTTTCATTCAAAATACCTAGTGTTTTTCGAAATGATAAGAATGAAAACCCATAATCGTTTATACTCTTTGACAAGGCACTCACTCTGAGGGCGGTCTATCATTGAGACCATCAAGGATCAGCTTAAAAATATTTTTCAGATTGAGCATTCAAAGCATCACTCAAAAATAAACTTTATGGTAAATTTGATTAGCTACCTTATTTAAGTGCAGGCGATAGCTTCTTATAGATAGAGCTGTGATGATAGTGGATAGAATCAAAGCAGTTGTGGGAGATGCGTGGAAGGCCTCTCATATTTTTTAAGTAATGTTTTTACGCTAGTGGCGCTTAGCACCTTAGCACCTTAGCACCTTAGCACCTTAGCAGTAAGGTGCTAAGCGCTAAAAGATACTAAAATTTATATCTGTATAGGTTTGTTCAAGCAGTGAAGCTTCGTCCTTTTTTGTTGTCTGTTAGTATATTATCAGATGTTTAAGTATTTTCTGCTTTAGCACCTTGCGGTGTTTCTGTAAAAACTGCTTCTACTTGATTCTGAGTGACCTGATCTTCCTGATTTTCAGAATAATCAGTAAAGTCTGTTTTAACATTGGAGAGTAGTTCATCCACCGTTGCAAATACTTCCTTATCTACTCTTTCTGTCTCTTCTTTAAAGATTCTGGCCGTTTCGTGATTCACTAATAAAAGCGACTTATCAGATGTTTCAGGTTTATTGTCAGGTGAAGCATCATGGTTAACCTTATTTTCTTGTTCAAAACCTTTTGTAACTTTATCTTTGTGAATAGCAGATTCTACCCCTTTAAGTTCTTCTTGCAATCCTGTTTCCAATCTTTCAGCCATTGATTCCAAACTTTTTACTTCCCCTAACGTAGGCAGTTCATTTAAATTTTTTAGATTAAAATAATCGAGAAATTGACGTGTTGTTGCATACATGGCAGGACGTCCTGGCACATTACGACGACCAACTATTCGTATCCATTCACGCTCTTGGAGGGTTCTTACAATATTACTGCTGACACTTACCCCGCGGACGTCTTCGATCTCTCCTCGGGTAATCGGTTGACGATAAGCAATCAATGCAAGTGTTTCAAGCATAGCTCGTGTATATCTGGCAGGTTTTTCTTCCCACAGACTGCTTACCCACCGCATCATATGTTTTCCTACTTGAAAACGATAACCGCTTGCTACCTCATGCAGCTCAATACCACGAGCTTTATAGTGTTCAGCAATCTTATTCAGCGCATGCTTTACTTCTGAAATTTGTGGCCGTTCATTGTTTGGAAAAGCTGATATCAGTTTTTCTAGAGTCATGGGTTTTTCTGAAGCAAACAGCAGTGCCTCTATGATTGACTCTAAAGATGTTTCAGATTTTTGCATAGATATCTGACTGAGTTCATCAGTATTGGTGTCTGTGGTTTCACCTACAACAGTATTGTCCATGAAGTCAGTTTTTATGTTTTTTATATTTTTTTTCATCGCGCTCAGTCACACCTCGCTTTCACGTGTATGGAACCATAAGACTCATTTTGAACCAGCTCAACTAAAGACTCTTTGATTAACTCCATTATGGCCAGAAATGTTACTACAATACCCATTCGACCTTCGTCCGGAGTAAAAAATGAAACAAATGGCATGAAGCTGTTTCCTTTTAGCCGGTTTAACACGATAATCATGCGCTCGCGTGTCGATAAAACCTCACGTTCTACTACGTGCTCGTTAAACAATTCGCTCCGCTGAAGTACAGCCGACAAAGCAAATAATACTTCTTTCAGGTCAACATCTGGATGTACGAACTCCTTTTCAACAGAAGGAGGTAATACTTTAAGTGTCACAAAGTCTCTTCCTTCCCTTGAGATACTATCCAAATCTTCAGCTGCCTGTCTGAAACATTCATACTCCTGAAGTCGCCTCACAAGCTCAGCTCTTGGGTCCACCTCTTCTTCTTCATTTTGTTCTTGTCTTGGCAATAACATACGTGATTTGATTTCTGCTAGGGTTGCAGACATTACAAGATATTCGCCTGCCAGTTCAAATTGTGCTACCTCCATGGCGTTCACATATTTCATGTATTGCGCTGTAATTTCTCCTACCTGAAGGTCCAGAATATCCATATTATTACGTTTTATAAGATACAGTAAAAGATCAAAAGGTCCCTGAAAAGCTTCCAGGAAAATTTTTAATGCATCTGGTGGAATGTAAAGGTCATCGGGAATTTTCTTAACAGGCTCGCCCTTAACCAAGGCGATAAAAGAACTCCCTTCCGAGACAAGAAGATCAGTATTTTCGATCAGATCTGACTCTCCCTTAGGCACAGTCAGAGTTTCAGCATCCATACTTTATTTTCCAATATTTTAGTTATTTCAATTTTTACTTTCAGCGTAACTCTTTCATTCGATTTGAGCAATACACAGATCAACAAACCTGGTTGCATAGTATACACACCTCACTTGCAAGGCATCTTTAAAGGCATCAAATGTTATCTTATTACAAATGGGAACTTTACTAATTATAATCAAACTAGGCAATAATAGATTAAAATACCGTAATCATCACATAATGCATAAAAAAACCGAAGTTTTTTTATGAGTGGTTTTTTACGCAGCCATAGTCTCACGCGCATAACATTTAAGGCAAATCTTAATGATTTTATCATGCGTATCAGCAAGAAGAGAAAAGCACAGGTTTTTTTATCAGATTGTCCATGCTTGCTATTGAATTGATACTGCTGAACCAAATCTTCCGGAGAGTTATTTTGACAACTATCAGAGAGAAAAATTAATGTCAGCGCTTTTAAGTAGACTTAATAACTTTGCTCATTATTATGTTCATTCAATAAGCTCTTCATCTTTTGTTAAAATTGTCTTTACATTATTAATCACCATTTGAGATTTATATGACAAACCCAATTATTCCTGATAATGACTTTCTTTCACTGACTATGAAAAATGAAACCCAGTTTTCGCCATGCTCATTTAAGCTAGATAACGGAACTAATGTTGAAATACGGGACACTGGCGTTATTGAGTTTACGCCTGCTTCTACCAAAAAAAATCGTAAAGAGATTGTTTTGTCATGTGGAGTGCATGGTAACGAAACAGCACCTATTGAAATGATTAACAATATTATTCGTCAGGTTTTAGACGAGTCTCTGGTTGTGACAGAGCATGTTCTTTGTCTTATTGCCAATCCTGGCGCAATAAATATAGGGCAGCGATTTGTTAAAGAAAATATGAACCGGCTATTTTCAGGTGCTCATGCCAACGGTGGCCTTTCCAATAGAGAGCGTGAACGAACTGGTACACTTGAGATGAATGTCACCCGCTTTTTCTCGCAAAGAGAAAAAACAAGTCAGCACGAACGTTATCACTACGATCTACACACAGCTATTCGCTGTTCAAAGCAGGAAAAATTTGCAGTTTACCCTTTTTTGCATGACAAACCATGGTCTAAAGATCAACTAAATTTTCTTGCTGCCTGTGGTATATCGGCTGTTTTACTTTACGATAAGCCGACAACGACATTCAGCTACTTTTCAGCCAAAAATTTTAACGCACATGCCTTTACACTGGAACTTGGAAAAGTTCGCCCTTTTGGTCAAAACAATATGGATAACTTTCGTCAGACAGAGGAGGCGCTTATCTCTTTGATAACTGGAAAAGACATTCCGTTTAATGAAGAAAATATTGCAATGCTATCGATCTACAAAAGTCATCAAACGATTTACCGAACTCAACCTGACTTTTCGTTCACTTTCAGTAATGAGGTGGAAAACTTTACTCCATATCCAGCAGATACTCTGATAGGTTATGATGGCAAAACCCCAATTACAACAATGATTGATGATGAGGTTATCCTTTTTCCTCTGGCAAGTGTGCCTATAGGGCAACGTGCTTTACTTACTGCTGCACCCTATCAGTTTAAAAAAGGTGAGTTGATCTGAAAGGGTCTCACCTCATCAGCAAAGCATTAGCTATTTGGTTGTTTCGTAACAGGTCGCGGAGGGTAATTTGGCCTATTCGTCGCACTGTTTGCAAGCCCTTTACTGCCAGATGGCATTAATGCCTCAGCATGAGCGCTTTTTTTCAGGCCTTTTGTATTTTCGATCATTGATTGATTAACATTAGTTGCAATGATATTTTTGTGTTGCATATGATCACGGTATAACCAGGTACCTGTTAATATCACGATGGTGATGATAATAACACTGAATATGGAGGTAAAAGTCATTGATAAGGATAATCGGCGACTTTTTACAGGCAATCCACTGATAAAAAATGATTTAGCAGAAATAGAAGAGGTATCCCGTTTAATATGTTGATCAAGGTCAGCCTTCGGTATTTGTGCAATGCGTCCATATGCACGCGCATAACCCTGAGTAAATGTTGCACAAGGTAAATCATCATACCTTCCTTCTTCAAGTGCAATAATATGGTGTTCATCAATTTTCATTTTTTGTGCAATATCAGCGGTTGTAAGGTGCCTTTTTTTTCGATATGCCACAAGAAGTTCATTCAACGATAAGTGTGTATCGTTGTTATCCGGGTTAGGTTGTTGTATTTCATTCATTATGCGATTTTTTTCGTGAATCATGATTTAATAGTGTTTGATATTTTGAGTACTCAGCTGAAAACCTATACTTATTCTTTAGAAGCTTTCCGTAAAAAGATAACTTTTCAGTCATTTGCAATTTATGTGACAGCTGTATACCTAACCACAAACTGCGTACATTTTGCTGTCCGTATTGAACGAAATCTCTATAGTAATGGTAAGCCTCTTGAAAGTCCTTGGTTTTGTATAATAACTCAGATAATTTCAGGCTTACATCTGACAATCTTGGGTTAAGGCGTAATGCATGTTTATAATACCCGACTGCCTGCTTAACTTCACTCATTTTCAGGTATGTGGCGCCAATATTTTTGAACACCTGATCCCTGTTTTCATAATACACATCCTTTGATACTAGGTAAAACTGTTTCAAGGCATCATTGTATTTGCCTGTTACGTAAAGCAATGTTCCATAGTTATTGCGAATACCTGAATCTTTTGGAGTAAGATGCAATGCTTTCATAAAACTCTGCTGAGAGAGTAAATACTCCTCCTGTTGCTGATAAATAACACCTAATAAACCATAAGCCCTAGCAGAGTTGGGGTTTATGGTTAATACCTTATTTAACCTTGCAATGGCTTGCAGAGGTTTCTTTATCGATAAGTACTGGGAGGCTAGTTGAATATTTTTATTTTCAAACTTCTCTCTCTGTATGATGGTTTTCTGAACGTTTGAACAACCTGTCAGTAAAAACAATATAGCCATACTGATGATCACTTTATATTTGAAATACTTTTCCTGCTTTATCAACATTTTCCTGCCTGTTTTTATAATCATTTTTTAAGCATAAAACATTTAATACCAAAACCTGTTTCTAACGACTGTTATATGAATTCTTTATGGCTTGCTATTAAAGGCGAAGTGACGAGTAATCGCCAACTATTGCATGAAACTTTAATGCATAACAGCAAGATCAGAAAAGTAGCGAAATAAGAAGTTAGAAGCTGATTTTTGCATAATACACTGAAGTCACAGACAAGGGAATCATCCAATTTGTATTGTATGGGTTCATACCACATGAGAATTAAGTAACCTCTTGCTTGGTGTAGTCCTTTGGAGCTGCATATAAGACCTCATGATGATGCGCCCATAACATTTAGATGAAGGTCTTTTTATCTTATTTCAATATCTCATATCTATCTGAACTTATACAGTTTTTCTTCAGTGAAGGGTAGCTCTACCCTGCTTGTTGAAAACACAAATATACGTAACATACTTGCATTGGGGCTTTTTTTCTGGTTATCACGCTTCATATATTTCTGGCAATCTGATTGTTATGCCTGAGTACAACTTCCGGATTCAGCACGATGGCGATATCTTGCACTACGTTTTGTTTTATCAGCTACCTGACCCACCAGCTGACCACAAGCTGCATCTATATCATCACCTCGAGTTTTGCGCACAGTTACATTAAACCCAGCTTTTTGAAGCATGTTCTGAAAATTACGAATAGCATTATTGCTTGGTCTTTCATATCCGGAATGTGGAAAGGGATTGAAAGGGATTAAATTAATTTTACACGGAGTATTTTTCAATAACCTAATCAGAAGTTTTGCCTGTTCCAACTGGTCATTCACTCCTTTGAGCAGTGTGTATTCAATGGTAACAACACGACTTTTATCAGGTAAGCTTTCCATGTAGGCATTAATAGCAGCTAAGAGTTTATCAAGCGGGTATTTACGGTTAACAGGCACTAATATATTGCGCAATTCATTGGTTGGGGCATGAAGGGAAACGGCTAAAGAAACATCAGTTCGCCCTATCATTTTGTGCATGGCTGGAACCACACCACTGGTACTGAGTGTGACTCTTCGCTTTGACAGACCGTAACCCAAGTCATCCATCATCAGATCAATGGCAGTCATTACATTATCAAAGTTCATGAGAGGTTCACCCATACCCATCATTACAACATTTGTCACAGAACGCCCATTCGTATCCTTTGCATGAGGAAAAGAGCGAACGGCATGCCAGACCTGTCCTATAATCTCAGCTGCTGTAAGATCAGAATTAAACCCTTGCTTACCTGTTGAACAAAAACTGCAGTCAAGTATGCAGCCTACCTGAGAAGAAACACACAGCGTTCCTCTTCCTTTTTCAGGAATATATACTGCTTCCACCAAGGAGCCACTGGCAGAGCGCACAATCCATTTTTTCACCCCATCTGTAGCGTTGTGCTCACTGACTATTTCAGGAGCCTGAATCTCAGCAATAGTAGCCAGCTTACTGCGTAAGGACTTGCTGATATCAGTCATTTCCTGAAATTCAGTCACACCAAAGTGATGGATCCATTTCATCAGTTGTTGTGCGCGAAATTTTTTTTCGCCAATTGACGTGAAAAAATTTTCCATTTGCGGGCGATTCAAACCCAGCAAATTCACCTTAACTTTTTCCTGTTCTATGATTTTTACAGGTAATATATCTGTACTCATATGTTTAACCCAGTCTTGTCCCGTGGAACTTAACGGGTGCGTGGGCAGATTTCATCAGCGGTGAAAAAATAATCAATTTCACGTTTTGCCGATGTTTCAGAGTCCGAGCCATGCACAGCATTTTCGTCAATAGAGGAAGCCATATCTGCACGAATGGTTCCTTGATCAGCTTCCTTAGGATTTGTTGCGCCCATTAATTTACGGTTAACCATAATAGCATCTTCACCTTCCAGAACGGAAATGACCACAGGTCCTGATGTCATAAATTTAATCAAATCATTAAAGAAAGGGCGCTCTTTATGTTCGGCATAAAACCCTTGTGCATCAGTACTGGAAAGATGCTTCATTTTTACAGCAATAATGTTTAGCCCGGCAGCCTCAAAGCGTTGCAAAATTGAGCCTATATTATTGTTCCCTACCGCATCTGGCTTGATAATTGAAAGTGTGCGTTCTTTAATCATGGCTATCTCTTAAAAAGATTAATAGATTATACTGTCGTAACTATATTCAGACTTCCCATGGAAAAATAACCCAGTCTGTCTGTTTAAATGCCTTAAGATAGGTATTTGGAAGTTTCTGTCCAGCAGGTTTTACATACAAGGTGGTGATAATTGCTGCCGGCAACATTTTTTTTACCAGCTGTAAAGTTTTCCCTGTATCTGCAAGATCATCAACCACAAGCCAACCTTCACCTTCGTTTTCCAGCTCAACAGATTTGATGATCTCCATATCAGCCTGAGTTCTGTCGTTGTAGCTGGCAAGGCACAATGTTTCTACATGTTTGATATCAAGATAACGTGATAACAAAGCCGCCGGACCAAGGCCACCTCGCGTAATAGCAAGTAATCCTTTCCAGGATCTTTTTTTCAGCTTTTCAGCAAGGGCCCTTGAATCTTTTTCAAACTCTTGCCAGGAAATATAAATTTCCCTGGGGGTAGAAGGATCAGACACAGATTAAATCTCTCAGGATAAACGGATTAAGCGCTATTTTAGCGATTTCTTTCAATCGATACCAGCAATACTTTAGTTACTTTTTATTTGATTAAGCTTTATGAGTATCATCTGTCAGTTACATATTGTTGAAAATATCCGGAGTTTTATTCGTGTAAATAAGGTTGATTATAAGAATTATTTTTTATTATAATTTTGCGTATTTATTTTTAATCAGGGGTATAGGTAACAATAATGCAAATGACAACGCAAGGAAAAAGAGTACTTCTGGGGGTGAATATTGACCATGTTGCGACTATTCGTCAAGCAAGAGGTGTTTCGTATCCTGATCCGGTAAAAGCAGCTCTGGATGCAGAAGAAGCTGGCGCAGATGGTATTACCCTGCATCTCAGGGAAGATCGTCGTCATATTCAGGATCGCGATGTTTATTTACTTCGGGAGCTATTGCAAACCCGCATGAACCTAGAAATGGCAGTAACAGAAGAAATGATTGGGATTGCTGAAAAAGTTAAACCTCAGCATGTGTGTCTTGTTCCGGAAAAAAGAGAAGAGCTAACGACTGAGGGTGGATTGGATGTAATTACATATGAGGAAAGCATTAAGAAAGCTTGCTGCCGCCTGTCAAAAGCTGGTGCTGAGGTGTCTTTGTTTATAGACCCGGAAATAAAACAGATCGATGCAGCAGTGCGATGTGGTGCTCCCGTCATTGAGCTCCATACAGGTTCTTATGCTGATGCTGAGGGTGAAGAACAAAAAAATGAATTATTACGACTTAAGAAAGCGATAGATTACGGCTTATCCAAAGGGTTGGTTATAAATGCAGGACATGGTTTGCATTATCATAATGTTGAGCCTGTAGCATCCATTCCGGGATTAAATGAACTAAATATTGGGCATGCCATTATGGCTCATGCCATGTTTGCAGGCTTAAAACCGGCCGTGGCAGAAATGCGCGCACTACTAAGTTTTTAATAATTTCTGCGTATTATCTCTTGTCTGGCTTATTGGTATTTGGTAAAAACTACATATTTCGTATGTTTAAAAACCGGATGAAAATAGCTAAAATTGGTAACCAGAACACTTTAGGTGCTTTTAATATTTTGGTAATATCTGAGATTACACTGATAAAAAATAGATACTCACTTGTCCATTTTATGGTATGGTGTTCGGTCAGGGTTTATCAAAGTAAATAATCATGGGACGATCCAAAAGTAGCAATCGCTGGTTGCAGGAACATTTTAACGACCATTATGTGAAAAAAGCGCAAAAGTGTGGCTATCGTTCTCGCGCCAGTTTCAAACTTCTTGAATTAGATGTGATGGATAAACTATTTAGACCCGGCATGCAGGTAATAGACTTGGGTGCAGCTCCCGGTGGCTGGAGTCAGGTAGTTGTTGAAAAGGTCGGGCATAAAGGTCGGGTGATCGCCTCCGATATTTTACCCATGGATGTAATAGCTGGTGTTAGCTTTATTCAGGGTGACTTTACTGAGCACGAGGTGTATCAACAAATTCTGAATACCATGAAAAATATTCCGGCAGACCTTGTAATTTCAGATATGGCACCCAACATAAGTGGTATTAAGGTGTCAGATCAGGCGAAAGCAATGTATTTAGCAGAATTGGCACTGGATTTAGCTTGTCATGTGTTAAAGAAAGGCGGCAATTTCCTTGTAAAAGTGTTTCAGGGAGAGGGTTTTGATAATTACCTTAAAGATATGCGGGTGGCTTTTGATAAAGTAGTGACACGAAAACCTGAAGCTTCACGCTCCCAGTCGAGAGAGGTTTATTTGCTGGGACGATCATATAAGGGTTAAATTTTATCATTCAGCAGAATATAATATATATGTATGAGTTTTTTCATAGTTGAACAATAGGAGTACATGGGTTTTACACAGGCAAGTTGTTGTCAATAAAATTTTCTGTAGTAAAGTTATAGTTTGTCTATAGAATAGTAAATTGATAATGCTATTGTAAGTTACAGTATTTGCGTTTCTGTGTGCTCAGTGAGGTTAATCTTTTGAACGATATTGCTAAAAATTTGATCTTATGGATCATCATTGCGCTGGTATTGCTGTTTATTTTTAAAAATTTTGAAGGCATGCAGTCAACCACCGAAAAACTGAGCTATTCAGATTTTATAAGTAAAGTTGAGAATCACCAGATTAATCAGGTGGTTATTGATGGTTATACCATTACCGGAAACTCATTAAATGATCAAAATTTCGTCGTTAATCTGCCACCGGCAGTTCCTGACACGCAACTCATGCAGGAATTATTAAAAAATAATGTGAAAGTTGTGGCCAAGCCTATTGAAAAACAAAGTATCTGGAGTCAGCTACTGGTAGCCAGCTTTCCTATTCTGATCATAATTGCGGTTTTAATGTTTTTCATGCGCCAAATGCAAGGTGGTGGCGCTGGAGGTAAGGGTGGGCCTATGAGTTTTGGCAAAAGCAAGGCTCGCCTGTTATCAGAAGACCAGATAAAAACCACTTTTGCAGATGTGGCCGGCATAGAAGAAGCCAAAGGAGATGTGCAAGAGTTAGTAGACTTTCTGAGAGACCCCGGAAAATTTCAAACTTTAGGAGGGCGAATTCCCCGTGGTGTACTGATGGTTGGTTCACCAGGTACCGGAAAAACATTATTGGCTAAGGCCATTGCCGGTGAAGCTAAAGTACCATTTTTTACTATTTCCGGTTCAGATTTTGTTGAAATGTTTGTTGGTGTTGGTGCCTCGCGAGTAAGAGATATGTTTGAGCAAGCGAAAAAACAGGCGCCATGTATTATTTTTATTGACGAAATTGATGCTGTGGGTCGTCATCGTGGTGCTGGTTTAGGTGGTGGTCATGACGAACGTGAACAAACCCTTAACCAGTTGCTTGTAGAGATGGATGGTTTTGAAGCTAATGACGGCGTTATTGTTATTGCGGCTACTAACCGTCCTGACGTACTTGATCCTGCTTTGTTGCGTCCGGGGCGATTCGACCGTCAGGTTGTTGTTCCTCTGCCAGATATTCGTGGGCGGGAACAAATTCTTAAAGTGCATATGAAGAAGGTGCCATTGGGTGAAAAAGTTAATCCGGCATTAATTGCAAGAGGTACGCCAGGATTTTCCGGTGCGGACTTGGCAAACCTCGTAAATGAAGCCGCATTGTTTACAGCACGCATGAACAAACGAAAAGTCACGATGCAAGAGTTTGAAGAAGCTAAAGATAAAATCATGATGGGTTCTGAGCGTAAATCTATGGCCATGAGTGAGCGTGATAAAGAGATGACAGCTTACCATGAAGCAGGTCATGCCATCATCGGTTTAAAAATGCCGGAGCACGACCCAGTTTATAAGGTAACTATTATCCCTCGCGGGCGTGCTTTGGGGGTTACTATGTTCCTGCCAGAAGAAGATAAGGTCAGCTATAGCAAACGTTATCTTCTTGGTCGTATTGCCTCCATGTATGGTGGTCGTATTGCAGAAGAAATGCTTTATGGTGAAGATGGTGTTTCTACAGGGGCACAAAATGATATTCAGCAAGCTACACAAATGGCTCGTAACATGGTGACTAAATGGGGGCTCTCAGACAAAATGGGGCCTTTGCTTTATGCAGAAGAAGAAGGTGAAATATTCCTAGGTAAGTCGCAGGGTAGTTCTCATGGCAATGGTGTTAGCGGACACACCGCCAAACTCATTGATGAAGAAGTGCGTTCTATTATTGATAAATGTTACGACCTAGCTTATACAACGCTGAAAAATAATCGTGACAAGCTGGAGTTGATGAAAGAGGCATTGATTGAGTATGAAACCATTGGTGCCGAGCAGATTAAGGCGATCATGGATGGCAAAAAACCCAATCCTCCTGAAGGGTGGGATGACATGAACCCAAATGGTGACAACGACAGTACCACCAGCCCGGATACCAAAAAAGAGTCTACTAATATTAACAATGATTCAGAAGGCTCATATGATCATAGTGACAGTGCACCTCCGGAAGATACAGCAAAACAAAACTAATGAAGGGCTTTAAATCACTAAAGCTTTACTCCAATTGATATAAAATTATCAGCTGGTTTTTTAAGCACCAGAAAATGAGTTGGAATTACTTATGAAATTTAAGTGTGGAAAGCATCTGCTGGACTTGAGTCGGCCTAACGTAATGGGAGTTATCAATGTCACGCCAGATTCGTTCTACGAGGGTAGTAGAAGAGAGACTTTTGATGCTGCGATAAAACAAGCAGAGATTATGCTTGAAGCTGGTGCAACTATTATTGATGTAGGTGGTGAATCTACGCGCCCGCAGGGTTTGGCAAATCTTTCTTCGAAGGAAGAGATAGAGCGTGTGGCTGATGTTATCGATTATATTGCTAATCAGTTGGGAGCACTTGTTTCAATAGATACCAGTAGTTCTGAAGTCATCAAAGTGGCTACGCATGCCGGTGCCAGTATAATTAATGATGTCAGGGCTCTTCAGCGTCCAGGGGCACTTGAAGCTGCTTTTGATTCTGGTTTACCAATAATTCTTATGCACTCACTGGTGGAGCATCCGTCGCCATCGTTTGTGCCAGAATATGATGATGTTGTCATTGCTGTAAAGGAATACCTTCTCTCTCGCATTGAGGCTTGTGAAAAAGCAGGCATTCATAAAGAAAAAATCATACTTGATCCTGGTTTTGGTGGTGGTATGTTTGGCAAAACCATGGCTTATGATTTTCAGCTTATAAAGCGTTTTGATGAAATTAAAACACTGGGTTTTCCGGTACTTGCTGGAGTCTCGCGCAAATCATTTATCGGATTTTCGACAAATAAACCTACAGAACAACGGTTAGCAGGAAGTCTCGCAGCTGCAACGTTGCTAGCATATGCTGGAGCAAATATTATTCGTGTTCATGATGTAGCAGAAACTGTAGACGTTATTAAAATTGTTGAGGCTGTTCAAAATGCCTGAGATTAACGTTTATGCTGGTGCGCGCATGCCTAGGAATAAGAGCTACATATAAAAAGGCTCTTGAAAATTAAAAAGGTTAGTTATGTCCAAAAAATACTTTGGTACAGATGGCATTAGAGGAGAAGTTGGGCAATACCCTATTACCCCTGATTTTTTTCTCCGTCTTGGTATGGCAGCGGGCAGTGTATTTGCAAATCATGGAGCCAATCGTGTTATTATCGGTAAGGATACTCGTATTTCAGGCTATATGTTTGAATCTGCGTTAGAAGCCGGGTTTTCTGCAACGGGAATGGATGTTTTATTGCTAGGTCCTATGCCGACACCAGCCATTGCTTATCTGACAAGAACATTTAATGCCAGTGCCGGAGTTGTCATCAGTGCTTCACATAACCCTTATTACGACAATGGCGTAAAATTTTTTTCCAGAAAAGGGATGAAACTGCCTGATGCTGTTGAATATCAGATTGAAAACTTGATTGATAAGGATATTCCTGTTGTAGATCCATTAAAACTAGGGAAAGTTCGTCGTATTAATGATGCTTCAGGTCGCTATATTGAACATTGCAAAGGGACCGTACGCCCGCGCCTTGATTTGACCGGTTTAAATATTATTGTAGATACAGCTCATGGCGCAAACTATATTGTGGGACCTGAAGTGTTTCGTGAATTGGGGGCAAATGTTACTGTGATTGGCGGACAGCCAGACGGGATAAACATTAATAAAAACTGCGGATCGACCAATCTTCAAGCCCTGCAACAAAAAGTGACTGCTTGCAACGCAGACTTGGGCATTGCCTTTGATGGTGATGGTGACCGTCTGATGATGGTAGATAACAAAGGAGACATTGTCGACGGAGATGAGATCTTGTTCATCATTGCCTGCTACCGTGCTAAAGAAAGAGCGCTTAACGGTGGAGTAGTAGGAACAGTAATGACCAACCTTGGCATGGAAAATGCGTTACTTACAAAGGGTATTCCTTTTTATCGCGCTAATGTTGGCGATCGTTATGTGAATGAATCTCTACTCAAAAAAAACTGGATGCTCGGTGGTGAGTCATCCGGTCATATTATTTGCCGTCATATTTCTACTACTGGTGATGGTATTGCTGCTGCGCTGCAGGTGCTGGCAGCTATTCAAGGTACAGAAAAAACGTTGAATGAGTTGAAAAAAGGGATGGATAAATACCCACAGTTAACTATTAACGTTCCAGTAACAAAGCGTTTGAATATTTTTGCAAACGAAGAAATAAACAAAGCTGTGAGTCAGACTGAAAAAAATATGGGCTTAAGAGGCCGAGTATTGTTAAGACCATCAGGTACAGAACCTGTTATACGTGTCATGGTGGAAGGGGAAGATCTTCAGGAAGTTAAGCTTCAGGTTAATGAGCTTGCCATAGTAGTTAAAAACCTGGTCAGCTAAACAACATCGCAGGCAGAGAAGGCTGTAATGTGGGCTGTTTAAGGTATCGAATGCAAAAATTTTCATTTTTTGGCATTCTCCGTTAATATGCACTGTTTTTAAAGTTAGGAATTTTGATTATGCGTAAACCGTTAGTGGCTGGCAATTGGAAAATGAATGGCTCTTTTGAAGCTAATGAAATATTATTAAATGCAATTTTATCCGGGATGGATACAACCAGACTGGCCTGTGATATTGCTATTTTTCCACCAGCGGTTTATTTAACTCAGGTGTCTGAACTGTTAAAAGACTCTGATATAGACTGGGGGTTACAAAATGTATTTTATGAAAATAATGGTGCGTATACTGGTGAAAACTCAGTAACAATGGCCGCTGATTCCGGTTGCCGATACACCTTGGTCGGTCACTCGGAAAGACGAACAATTTTCGGTGAAACTGATAAACAAATTGCAAAAAAGGTGGAGGCATTGCAAGTCAATGATATTATTCCTATATTATGCATTGGAGAAAGCTTTCAAGAGCGAGAGCAGGGCAAAACATTTACAGTGATCGAAAATCAGATTCGTACAGTATTTAACGAGATGGATAAATCTCACACTTCCGATATTATTGTTGCTTATGAGCCAGTTTGGGCAATAGGTACAGGAAGAACGGCATCACCAGAACAAGCTCAGGAAGTACACAGCTTTATCAGAGTCTTATTAAAAGATTATAGTGAAGTTCTGTCTAATCAAACACGTATTCTTTATGGCGGCAGTGTTAATGGTGATAATGCAAAAGCCATTTTTTCTCAGGCAGATATAGATGGTGGTTTGGTAGGTGGAGCTTCTTTGAAACCGACTGAATTTTTAAAAATCTGCAATGCAGTAGGTTAAGCAAAATATGGAAACTTTAGTTCTTATTATTCATATCCTATTAGCTATAGTGCTAATTGCCCTGATTCTTTTGCAACAAGGTAAAGGGGCCGAGGCTGGTGCGTCTTTTGGTTCTGGTGCTTCACAAACGGTCTTTGGTGGTCGTGGTTCTTCAAGTTTTTTGGCCAGAATAACATCTGCTGTGGCCATTATTTTGCTTGTTACGAGTGTTTCTTTAGGTATTATGAATGCCCGCAAAGTAAAGAATATGTCTACGGTAGGTATTCCTGAAACGTCGACACAGCAGACAAAAACCAACACACCGACACCATCATCGTCTGATATCCCGAAGATACAAATAAAAAAACCTGAAACTAGCGGCAAAACATCAAGTGATATTCCTATTCCTGTCAAGGCTAATGTTAAATCTTCTGGTGTTAACTCAGCTGGAGTAGTACCAAAGAAAATTCAGGCACTTGTTAGTGAGAATAAAAAAACCAATGAAAGCATAAAGACTGAGAAAAGTGATAAGGGTGAAAAAACTAATCACGATAAAAAGTAAATATTTATTAAATCGCATAATCGCATAATAAAGCATAGTAATATTGTATGCTTTATTTGTGTTTGGCGGTTGACCTCATGGGCATTTACCTTTAACATTCACGGCACAATTGAGATACAAAGCCGAAGTGGTGGAATTGGTAGACACGCCATCTTGAGGGGGTGGTGAGCTATGCTCGTGCGGGTTCAAGTCCCGCCTTCGGCACCATTAGTATTTTCTAGTACATTCACAAATACTTACAAAATAATATAAAATTTTGATAAATAAAGAGATTAAAGTTTTTTACAGATTTTACCTTCTCCAATATCTCGCATAATTTCATATAAATATGTTGCTTTACTATGCAATTTGTACGCCTTGGCGGCTAAAATTTATTCCTGAGTTACGTATATAACTAATATAACGTTCTTTTTTCAGACTAGGGTAAGCATATGGCAACTTATATCAAAATCTGTTTCTCAGTTTCTCACATCTCTTTGCGCTACTTTTTTGATCTTGCTATGTTTCGTTGAAGATCCATGCAATAGCTCTGGCTATTACCTAACCGCATTTGTACAAGCAAACAATCGATTATTACGTACCTCCTCATTCATCATCTTCCATAAACATTTTATTGGATTCGGGTTGGCGCTGTAAGTTGGTAAATATTCGGGTTGGCGCTGTAAGTTGGTAAATAATGCAACTTTATACCACATTTTGCAGCAAAGGACTGTACAATTTCACTACAATGATAGCCCACCTAATCTAAAATGATATGTAGCGTAGTGGCTGTAGAGTATGCCTTTTTCAATGTGGTAAAAACGCAAGGATACTCTCGCTATTAACAGTTTCATGGTGCGTTGTTACTGCTTTCTGCAGGTTGAGTTCAATGCCTACAATGATGTTTTACAACGTATACATAAATCAGCTATTTTTCTGCCTCTTCTCATTGACGTTTATTTACCTGCTTGGGCGTTTATAAGGTGACAATTTGTCCAGACGCCGATCATTCAGGTATTGCTTATCACGATGACAAATCGCACGGAAAAAAAAAGCCGACAAACTTAAAAATACGGTCTTCATAGATTGCTGCTTTTCTCAGTTCTTCTCGCTGATTCACACGACGATAATGTTTTTTTATGTTTTTTTATGTTTTTTAATTGTTTTCTATTTACATATTTTGACGTATAGTTTATAAACGACTTTGCTCAGTTATTTGTTTTCATAAGAGATATTTATTAATGCAGAAAACTCAATCTGAATATTAATATGCGCCGTTTTCTACCTTATAAGAGCCCTAATTTGGATCTGACAGAGTAGTGTTGGAAAGTGATGAATGAGTTGGTAACAAATGGTTTTTCTTTCGTTCTGAAACAACGTTTTAATGCGCCATTCATGCAGACTTTTAGTCCGCTTAGGGAAAAATAAAGCCGATTGTTTTCAGTCGAATCATTGGTAATTTTAACCGCATCAAACCAAAACTTTTATTTGGTTGATCTCTATTTTATAACTTTCAAGATCTTTTATTTATTTATTTATTTATAAATAAATCATAGTAGTAAGGATTTTTTTGTGTTTTTAAGACTAGTTAAGTTAGTTGTTTGCGTAACAACTCTGGTGAGTTATTTAACAACCAGTGTTGCTTTTGCAGAAAATTCAAATGCGCATATATCTTCGGTCAAACACCGTTCATCGACGAGCAAGGCTGCACCCATGTCAGTTGCTGCTAAAAAAACACTACTAAAAAAGCTCAAGCGTCTGGTGGCCACAGGTCATAATCATTTTACTTCTCAGGCGAGCAACGGGGGAATGAACGCAGCGGTGTCGGTCAACCCTTCTTCACTAGGACTGACATTTTCACAAAAGCTATTTTCCGTAAACAGTTCACCAACCTCAAAAACTACACTACCAGTTAGCATTTTCCTTGGCGCTCCTACCGGTTTTAACCCGACAACACAACTGTTGAATGACTACCCCATTGATGTGAATATTCCTTATATTCAGCCACAAGAATCCAACAGTGGTCATACTTATTATACCCTATCTATCGGGGGCAGCAGCTATCCGATGATAATGGATAGCAAGCAACAGTTTCAGTTTATTTATTATAAAAAGCCCGATATTCATATTACCCATCAAAGTGATGATACCATTGTTGTCACCCTGCGGGACAACTCAACATATATCTTCAAAAAAGTGAACGGCAGTGCTGCCACAACTCCATATCAAGTGGTGGCTAAAATAGGGCCAGATGGCAAGGCCATTTATTTTCAGTATGCCCACAGCGATACACAATCTAGTATTACGCTGTTAAATTCTGATCAAAAAGTGGTGGCTAAAATTAACAAACAATCTGGTTCTGCCACGCTGTTCTACCAAGATAAAATGGGGCATCTTCAGCACTTTACACTCAGTAACGAAAGCGACGGTGTAAGCATTACCAACCCGTTAAACGAAAGCACATTACTCACCTTTGATACCGATAAAAAACCCACTAAAATCACTCTGGCCGATGGTGCTTATTACACCATCAACTATGGTGTGCTCTCTGACTCTCACTATATTGTTGACGGTTACACAGAGCCTGTGAATAATCATACGCCTTATGTTAGCTCTTATACAGAACACTTTAATAACAGTCACGATCAGGATATTACCCGTACGTTCAGCGTTAGCAGTACAGGTAATAATTTTTCCGGTAATAATATACAGTGTGATGGTAATACGTTTGCCCATGTGACATCAGCACAGGACTGGTTAATGGAATGCGGATTTCGGCATCAGGGCGCACCCGTATATCGTTATAGCACCCTTGCCGGGATGAAAATTCCAGTCTTTACCGGTACGTTAATACCTTCGCCAGAAACAAAACAGATCAGCCAGAGTTATAATTATCTGCATTTAAAGGATCAGCAAACAACTTCAGTCAATAATATAACCCTAACCCGCGGGCAGACTACCTACGGTGATAAGATTACTTCTGCCTCTTCGGTGGCTGATCTATCCCAGCACTATAATCTTCCCTCTGTGCAACAGTATCAGTTGTACGACGCCACTGGAAACAATTCGCTGTTGCAGGTGCAAAACTTCAACTACAGCTATGACTCAAAGGGATTTCTGGCAAAAAAAATTGTACAAGACAGTCACGGTAACCTGAATACTGAAAGCTACACGACGCTACCTGGTGTTTATCACCCTATACTACAAACCAGTGTCGCTCAGATTAGACCTACAAAGCAGGCAGGTCTGCAAGGAAAGGCACCTACCACACTCACCACAAATTACAGTAAACCCAGTGTTATCAGCAAATCCATAACAGTGGGAGGACACGCTTATACGGTTAACCGTGTAGCGATTCCCGGTAATCAGATACTCTTTAATGGCAAGATAATCAGAAGCAGTACCGTAACTTATAATACTGAACCCACAGCGATGACGTTTGCCATGCCAGTCAAAACGACTGCCACATTGCCGTCCATGGGACAATATGTCAACAATTCCTACACGATCAGCAATAGCAATAACGTCTATACGATCAGTAATACAAAACAAAGCCTGACCAGTGACACACAAGGTAGAGCTCCTCAACAGTTACCCGGAACCCAAAAAACCTATAATCAGTATGGCGGGTTAATAAAAAGTGAAGATCCGGTCACCGGAGATATTATCACCTACGACAGTTACGATGCTCTTGGCCGTCCGGTGCAGGTTAGTTATCTACCTGCAGGTAATGCCGATGACAAGCAAACTTATCGTTATCAGTATGACATACTCAATGGCGCACAAAACGCGGGTTTTCGGGTGACCATGACACAGCTGATGCCCACCGGTAAAGGCAAGGGCGTACAGGTGGAAAAAGAATATGACACGCAAAATCATGTAGTCAAAACGCTACAACAGCTTAAAGACCGTAGTGGTTTTTATGCAACTGATGAGGCTTTTTATAATCTGTCCGGTCAGATCAGCAAAACCATTCATTATTATTATGATGAAAAGGGACAGGTTCATCCGCAACAATCCCTGTATTTTTATAACCGCTATGGCAAACCCACCGCCGTACAGCACCCCAACGGTAGCACCAGTATATCTGTATCAGATTCTTATCATTTGCGAAAGATTTCTTATACGTTATTACCTACCAGTCAGGTGATAAATAATCCGGATTCTCTGTGCTTTGATCCGTTACAATCGACACCCGATCACAGGGTTAATACCGCCTGTCGGGTAGCATCAGTTCAGGTATCACAGTCACATTCGGTCAATCAAGGCTCGGCCAGTCGTCCGGTGATGTTTCACGATGTGAGCTATAAATATAAATTTATTACTGATCCGGCTTTTACCACAACGACAACTGATGATAAAAAGGTACCATTGTACGACAGCAGCACAAAAAAACAAATGACGACCGTGTTTGCCGGTACCGCTAAAGGTCAGGCGCCTGACCCTCAAGCACTGGAATCGCTGGCAGATACCATTAAAAACCAAGCACTGGCTAACCCTTCAGCCACACAGGCAAGCACTTTTGTGGTGAGTCATTTCAATGGAATGGGACAGGTCTTGTTCTCTGATGCGTATCATGCCGGAATGGAAACCCGTAATGTTTACAGTACAGACAAGCCTGATCAAGTGATTGCCTCCACGGTATCGACCCGTAATACTGACGGTAGTGTGACACCGGTGAGAACCATCTACAACACCTATGACGCTTATGGAAATATTATCAAAACAGAAGTAGCCACTGGCGCTTATGACCCTTCGGCTCAAAAGGTACTGGTGGGTGAAAGAACGTATACATCACTGGGCTTTTTATTAAATGCCACAACGATGGTGGGAGATAAATCTCATCAGGTGAGCATGACATATGACACAACCTCTGGTTTTCCGACCAAAATAACAGACCCGCTGGGTAATAGTATGACCATGACCTATGATACGGTATGGCATAAAAAACCACATACCGTGGTATCTGAGACGGCAGACGGTCATACAGATTTTACCCTGACCTATACTTACGATGCTAATGGTAACCTGACCGATCTGAAAAAAACGAGCGGGCTAAATAAGCTGATCAGCGAAATGGCATACACCTATGATCCGGTGAATCAGCGGTTACTGACCACAACCATCACTCACCCTGACGGTAGTCAGCGAATCTTATCCGATGAGGTGAACAATTATTTTGTACCGGTGAGCAGTACCTATGGTGCTCCAGCGGCGCCGGTGTATACACAAACAGCGGTAACCGATGCGCTAGGATTGCCGGTTAGTATGAGTTATAAGGGAAGCGCAGGTCAGATATCTCTGGGAACTGATTACAACCCTGATTTATCGGTGAAGGATCAAACCATTAACCATCAGGTGACCAATAGCTATATCTATGACAGTGTTGGTAATTTGGTCAGTATTGCCAATGACCTGAACGGTAAACCTGTTCGGACGTATGGTTATGGTTATAACACAAAAGGTCAGGTTTCCACCCGTACTGCAACAACTGAAAAAGGTGTCAGTACCCAAACATACACCTATACACCGCAGGGTCAGTTATTGCACTTTACCTGCAACGGAAAAGAGTGCCCTCAGAATCTGTTCAAACAACCGGTCAGTGCCATTGATTACAGCTATCAACCTTTGTTTAATTCACTAAACACAGTGGATGAGACGATCAACGGTGGCAGTAAACAGCTGATTACTTACCAGTATAAAAACACTGATCCGACACAGGTATCAGGTATTGATTATGCCGGTAAAGGCCATGCTACATTTAGCTATGATGGTGACGGTAATATCACTGCCATGCAGAAAATGACCGCCTCGGGCAAGTTAGTGCCTTACCAGATGAGCTATGACAGTGCGCAGAATTTAACGGATGTCACTATCAATCATCATGAAAAAATTCACTATACCTATGATGCGTCAGGACAGCAAATTGCAGAAAGTGATACCAACGCTTTCGGAAAAACAACCACACTACAGCAGTATTACAATGGTTCTCTGGCAGAGCAGTCGCTTAACGGGAAATCTCGTTATTATGTAGCCGGAGGAAGTTTTTATGATGGCCGTTACGAGTCGGCTGTTACCGATGGCAAGCAGTTAACAGGCAGTGTCGTTAATGGCAAAGTTCAAGGTGATGATGTGTATATGCCGTATGGTCAGGTAACAGACCTGAATCAGGCTAAAACACTGGCGTTGACTCTGCAAAAGAGCACCCGTGGCTATCAAATGAAAAATACAGACCAAGTGACGGGCTGGCAGTTTTTGGGCAATGGTTATCGTGCTTATGATCCGGCACTGAGACTGTTCACTAAACACGACAGTGCCTCTCCGTGGGGAGCCGGTGGCATAAATGCTTACAACTATGCAGGTAATGATCCCATCAATAGTTCTGACCCCACCGGTCACTACACCGAAAATGATGTTAATGATGTTAATAAAACGATGAAAGCGGAAAACAAACAGATTTACGATAACTATCACAAAAGTCAATTGGAAACAATTTTAGCAATTTGTTTCGCGGTGGCAGGACTTTTGATGGCCGTATTGATCCCAGGTCCTGGTGACTTTATAGAGGGCATGGCGCTGGCTGCCTTGGCTAATGTTGCTTTTTTTACGGCAGTAGGTGTAGTAACAACCGTAAGCGAAAAACTTGTAGAAAATGGCGTTTTGGAACAAAAGGGCTTAAAGCCATCTCAATCAATTGGTGAGATGATGAGTTCTACTTCGTTCTGGGAAGGTGTTGGTATTGATGCCGTGGCTATGGTCGGTGGCGAGACGGCGGGTCTAATCATTAAAGAAGCAGAGCGTGCAATTGAAAGCGCTGCAGGAAGAGCAGCAGAAGAGGCAGCAGGAGAAGGAGAAGAAGCAGCAGCAGGAGAAGTAATAGGAGAATCGACAGAAGCACCGGCAGAAGCATCGGCAGAAGCATCGGCAGAAGCTGCAACCAACAAGCTACCTAATTTTAAGCTTAATAAGTATAGAGGACGCCGTGGTTTTAAGAAAATAGGGCACGGTGGTTTTCATGATGTATTTAGTCTGCCTGATGGTTCGGTGTTTAAGCAACTCACAACGAGAATAGATTTAACAGAACCAGAAAGAACCGCTCGTATACTAAAAGAACAAGGCATTGATGCTACTGCATACAACAATGGAGTTAAAATGCCTTATTTTGAAGTAGAAACTGATGAGGCAAGAGCAACTGCACATGCGGATGCATATTTCAAAAATTTCAGAAGAAAAATGCGCGATCATGATCCCAGCAATTATTCCAAATCAGGGGAGGTTATTGATCCTGACTTTTGTTTTCGTCCAGGCTCTCCTGTAAGCGATAAGTGGTTAAAAATGTACCCGAATTTATTTTGATTAATTTCATTTTCTCTAAAATAAGTTAAGGGGTGAAATAATTTGTAGTTACTCAAACCTGATCTGACAGTTACCCATTTTTCAGAAGGTATCTGTCAGGTGAAGTTAAGTTCAGCTTACGAACTTTTCCTTTTAGATGCTTTTTTCATCAAAAAGGGTTTCTATTGGGGTTCTTCCACAACATATTTACCCCTGCTGAATTTGTTTATTATTGTAATGGCTTATTCATTTATCCAGATTATCCTGCAATACAACAACCTGTTTCTAACTACGGCTATAAGCATACTTGTATGGCTTGCCGTTAACGAGGCTTTTACAAACCAAGCGAAAAACGCTTTCTTGCCTTAAAAAAACAACTAATACAAAACCTGTTTTTAATTTCTTATTGCGCCACCTTTTTGATCTTGCTGTTATTCGTTGAAGCTCCTCACAAAACTAGCTATTACTCGTCACTTCGCCTTTAACAGCAAGCCATAAAAGCAAGCTTTTAATAGTAGTTAACCTCAGTTCGGCGTAACTACACAGAAACTAAGCATGTATATTGAATGTTCAGTGAAGGCTTTTTCTCTTTGTAAGTATAAGCAATCAATCCACTGATCAGATTGACCATAAAATTGGCCTTGGAACGGTGTCTGGAATGCTCAATCTGACAGATGTTTTTAAGCTGATCGTTAATGGTTTCAATGATCGAACGCCCTCTCAACAACATCTTATCGAGCAAGGTGATCAGCCTGGGTTTCATGTTTTTCTTATGGGTAGTGATGAGTTCAACCCCGTATTTATCCAGTAGCAATGCAGCCTTTTCTTTGGAGATATAGCTTTTATCGCCAAGGAGTTTGCCAAAAAGAACACTGCACATCTCATCCAATACAGAACGGTCATCGGTGTTACCTGAGGTGCATTTCACGTTAAGGATTTCACCGGTATCGCTGACAATAAGGTGAAGCTTAAATCCGTAAAACCACCCAGTGGAAGACTTTCCTCTTCCCGCATCATCCCGAAAAGTTCTATGACGCCTGATTCGCTTATTTGTACAGACGGCTAATCCTGTTGAATCAATATAAGAAATACCCGTGGGTTTGCCATAACGGCTTTTCATAAAAGCACACAGTGCCAGTAATGCTTTGGGCATCAGCTCGACAAAACGGTTATAACTGACCAGTGTTGGAAAAAGATGCAGGTAGTGGCGCCTTATGGATTTAAGATAAAAGTCTTTGAAGCAGCGATAGCCCGAGCGATGAAACTGTACAACAATCGTCATGATTTCGCTCAAGCTGAGCCGGCACTCACGAATTCGGTGTTTGCAGTCAGATTCGAGTAAAAACTTGTTGAGTTCTGGCTCAAAGGACTGGCAAAAGTCATCCATATCACAGAAAATACGAGTTAGCATATCACTTCCATGTTTTGTATTGTCTTGAGAAACCATACTATGCATGGAAGTGATTGCTTTTAAAAGACTTCTTACGTCGAACTGAGGTTAGTTAAACACTAGCTGTAAATGGTCAATATGTTTTAATCAGTTATTCACTTTTTTAGTTGCTAATCCCACGTCTGCTTCTTCCCATTGACGCTTATTTACCTGCTTGGTCGTTTATAAGGTGGTGATTTGCCCAGACCAAGATCATTCAGGCATTGCTTATCACGATGACAAACCGCACGGAAAAAGAAAAAGCTGACAAACTCAAAACACGGTCTTCATGCATTGCTACTTTGCTCAGTGCTTCTCACTGATTTAAACGATATTGGAAGTTTTTATGTGTTTTAAGTGTTTTCCATTTACATATGTAGACTTATAGTTTATAAACTACTTTGATCAGTTATTTGTTTTCATAAGAGATATTTGTTAACGCAGAAAACTCAATCTGAATGTTAATATCCGCCGTTTTCTACCTTATAAGAGCCCTAATTTGGATCTGACAGAGTAGTGTTGGAAAGTGATTAATGAGTTGGTAACAAATGGTTTTTCTTCCGTTCAGCAACAACGCTTCAATGCGCCCTTTATGTAGGATTTTAGTTCGTTTAGGGGAAAATAAAGCTCTGTTTTTTTAGTCGGATCAATGACAATTTTAACCGCATCAAAGCCAAACTTTTATTTGGTTGATCTCTATTTTATAACTTTCAAGATCTTTTGTTAATTAATGATGGTAATAAGGATTTTTTTGTGTTTTTAAGACTAGTTAAGTTGGCTGTTGCCGTAATAACTCTCGCCAGTTATTTAACAACGAGCGTTGCTTTTGCAGAAAATTCAAATGCGCATATATCTTCGGTCAAACACCGTTCATCGACGAGCAAGGCTGCACCCATGTCGGTTGCTGCTAAAAAAACACTGCTAAAAAAGCTCAAGCGTCTGGTGGCCACAGGTCATAATCATTTTACCTCTCAGGCGAGTAACGGGGGAATGAATGCAGCGGTGTCGGTCAACCCTTCTTCACTGGCACTGACATTTTCACAAAAGCTCTTTTCCGTAAACAGTTCACCGACCTCAAAAACCAAACTACCAATTAGCATTTTCCTTGGGGCTTCTACCGGTTTTAACCCAACAACACAACTGTTGAATGACTACCCCATTGATGTGAATATTCCTTATATTCAGCCACAAGAATCAAGTAGTGGTCATACTTATTATACCCTATCTGTCGGGGGAAGCAGCTATCCGATGATAATGGATAGCAAACAACAGTTTCAGTTTATTTATTATAAAAAGCCAGATATTCATATTACCCATCAAAGTGATGATACCATTGTTGTCACCCTGCGGAACAACTCAACATATATCTTCAAAAAAGTGAACGGCACTGCTGCCACAACTCCATATCAAGTGGTGGCTAAAATAGGGCCAGATGGCAAGGTCATTTATTTTCAGTATGCCCACAGCGATACACAATCTAGTATTACGCTGTTAAATTCTGATCAAAAAGTAGTGGCTAAAATTAACAAACAATCCGGTTCTGCCACGCTGTTCTACCAAGATAAAATGGGTCATTTTCAGCACTTTACACTCCGTAACAAAAGCGACGGTGTAAGCATTACCAACCCGTTAAACGAAAGTACATTACTCACCTTTGATACCGATAAAAAACCCACTAAAATTACTCTGGCCGATGGTGCTTATTACACCATCAACTATGGCGTGCTCTCTGGCTCTCACTATATTGTTAGCGGCTACACAGAGCCTGTGAATAATCATACGCCTTATGTTAGCTCTTATACAGAACACTTTAATAACAGTCACGATCAGGATATTACCCGTACGTTCAGCGTTAGCAGTACAGGTAATAATTTTTCCGGTAATAATATGCAGTGTGATGGTAATACGTTTGCCCATGTGACATCAGCACAGGACTGGTTAATGGAATGCGGATTTCGGCATCAGGGCGCACCCGTGTATCGTTATAGCACCCTTGCCGGGATGAAAATTCCAGTCTTTACCGGTACGTTAACACCTTCACCAGAAACAAAACAGATCAGCCAGAGTTATAATTATCTGCATTTAAAGGATCAGCAAACGACTTCAGTCAATAATACAACCCTAACCCGCGGGCAGACTACCTATGGTGACAAGATTACTTCTGCCTCTTCGGTGGCTGATCTATCCCAGCACTATAATCTTCCCTCTGTGCAACAGTATCAATTGTACGACGCCACTGGAAACAATTCGCTGCTGCAGGTGCAAAGCTTCAACTACAGCTATGACTCAAAGGGATTTCTGGCGAAAAAAATTGTACAAGACAGTCACGGTAACCTGAATACTGAAAACTACACGACGCTACCTGGTGTTTATCATCCTATACTGCAAACCAGTGTCTCTCAGATTAGACCTACAAAGCAGGCAGGTCTGCAGGGAGAGGCACCTACCACACTCACCACAATTTACAGTAAACCCAGTGTTATCAGCAAATCCATAACAGTGGGAGGACACGCTTATACGGTTAACCGTGTAGCGATTCCCGGTAATCAGATACTCTTTAATGGCAAGATAATCAGAAGCAGTACCGTAACTTATAATACTGAACCCACAGCGATGACGTTTGCCATGCCAGTCAAAACGACTGCCACATTGCCGTCCATGGGACAATATGTCAACAATACCTATACGATCAGCAATAGCAATAACGTCTATACGATCAGTAATACAAAACAAAGCCTGACCAGTGACACACAAGGTAGAGCTCCTCAACAGTTACCCGGAACCCAAAAAACCTATAATCTGTATGGCGGGTTAATAAAAAGTGAAGATCCGGTCACCGGAAATATTATCACCTACGACAGTTACGATGCTCTTGGCCGTCCGGTGCAGGTTAGTTATCTACCTGCAGGTAATGCCGATGACAAGCAAACTTATCGTTATCAGTATGACATACTCAATGGCGCACAAAACGCGGGTTTTCGGGTAACCATGACACAGCTGATGCCCACCGGTAATGGCAAGGGCGTACAGGTGGAAAAAGAATATGACACGCAAAACCATGTGGTTAAAACGCTACAACAGCTTAAAGACCGTAGTGGTTTTTACGCCACTGATGAGGCTTTTTATAATCAGTCCGGTCAGATCAGCAAAACCATTCATTATTATTATGATGAAAAGGGACAGGTTCATCCGCAACAATCCCTGTATTTTTATAACCGCTATGGCAAACCCACCGCCGTACAGCACCCCAACGGTAGCACCAGTATATCTGTATCAGATTCTTATCATTTGCGAAAGATTTCTTATACGTTATTACCTACCAGTCAGGTGATAAATAATCCGGATTCTCTGTGCTTTGATCCGTTACAATCGACGTCCGATCACAGGGTTAATACCGCCTGTCGGGTAGCATCAGTTCAGGTATCACAGTTACATACGGTCAATCAAGGCTCGGCCAGTCGTCCGGTGTTGTTTCACGATGTGAGCTATCAGTATCACTTTATTACAGATCCGGCTTTTAGCACGACGACCGCTGATGGTAAAAAGGTACCATTGTACGACAGTAGCACAAAGCAACAAATGACGACCGTGTTTGCAGGTACCGCTAAAGGTCAGGCGCCTGACCCTCAAGCACTGGAATCGCTGGCAGATACCATTAAAAACCAAGCACTGGCTAACCCCTCAGCCACACAGGCAAGCACTTTTGTGGTGAGTCATTTCAATGCAATGGGACAGGTCTTGTTCTCTGATGCGTATCATACCGGAATGGAAACCCGTAATGTTTACAGTACAGACAAGCCTGATCAGGTGATTGCCTCCACGGTATCGACCCGTAATACTGATGGCAGTGTGACACCGGTGAGAACCACTTACAACACCTATGACGCTTATGGACATATCATCAAAACAGAGGTAGCCACTGGCGCTTATGACCCTTCGGCTCAAAAGGTACTGGTGGGTGAAAGAACGTATACATCACTGGGCTTTTTATTAAATGCCACAACAATGGTGGGAGATAAATCTCATCAGGTGAATATGACATATGACACAACCTCTGGTTTGCCGACCAAAATAACAGATCCGCTGGGTAATAGTATAACCATGACCTATGATACGGCATGGCATAAAAAACCACATACCGTGGTATCTGAGAGGGCAGACGGTCATACAGATTTTACCCTGACCTATACTTACGATGCTAATGGTAACCTGACCGATCTGAAAAAGACGAGCGGGCTAAATAAGCTGATCAGCGAAATGGCATACACCTATGATCCGGTGAATCAGCGGTTACTGACCACAACCATCACTCACCCTGACGGTAGTCAGCGAATCTTATCCGATGAGGTGAACAATTATTTTGTACCGGTGAGCAGTACCTATGGTGCTCCAGCGGAGCCGGTGTATACAAAAACACCAGTAACCGATGCGCTAGGATTGCCGGTTAGTATGAGTTATACAGGAAGCGCAGGTCAGGTATCTCTGGGAACTGATTACAACCCTGATTTATCGGTGAAGGATAAAACCATTAACCATCAGGTGAGCAATAGTTATATCTATGACAGTGTTGGTAATTTGGTCAGCATTGCCAATGACCTGAACGGTAAACCTGTTCGAACGTATGGTTATGGTTATAACACAAAAGGTCAGGTGGCTACCCGTACTGCAAAAACTGAAAAAGGTGTCAGTACCCAAACATACACCTATACACCGCAGGGTCAGTTATTGCACTTTACCTGCAACGGAAAAGAGTGCCCTCAGAATCTGTTCAAACAACCGGTCAGTGCCATTGATTACAGCTATCAACCTTTGTTTAATTCACTAAACACAGTGGATGAGACGCTCAACGATGGCAGTAAACAGCTGATTACTTACCAGTATAAAAACACTGATCCGACACAGGTATCAGGTATTGATTATGCCGGTAAAGGCCAGGCTACATTTAGCTATGATGGTGACGGTAATATCACTGCCATGCAGAAAATGACCGCCTCGGGCAAGTTAGTGCCTTACCAGATGAGCTATGACAGTGCGCAGAATTTAACGGATGTCACTATCAATCATCGTGAAAAAATTCACTATACCTATGATGCGTCAGGACAGCAAATTGCAGAAAGTGATACCAACGCTTTCGGAAAAACAACCACACTACAGCAGTATTACAATGGCTCTCTGGCAGAGCAGTCGCTTAAAGGGAAATCTCGTTATTATGTAGCCGGAGGAAGTTTTTATGATGGCCGTTACGAGTCGGCTATTACCGATGGCAAGCAGTTAACAGGCAGTGTCGTTAACGGCAAAGTTCAAGGTGATGATGTGTATATGCCGTATGGTCAGGTAACAGACCTGAATCATGCTAAAACACTGGCGTTGACTCTGCAAAAGAGCACCCGTGGCTATCAAATGAAAAATACAGACCAAGTGACGGGCTGGCAGTTTTTGGGCAATGGTTACCGCGCTTATGATCCGGCACTGAGACTGTTCACTAAACACGACAATGCCTCTCCGTGGGGAGCCGGTGGCATAAATGCTTACAACTATGCAGGTAATGATCCCATCAATAGTTCCGACCCCACCGGTCACTACACCGAAAATGATGTTAATGATGTTAATAAAACGATGAAAGCGGAAAACAAACAGATTTACGATAACTATCACAAAAGTAAAATTCAATTAATGTTTACAATTGGTATCTTGCTGGTAGGAATTGTTGTGGGCCTGCTGGTCCCAGGTCCTGGTGACTTGTTAGAGTCCGCGGAGATAGCTCTAATAGTCAATGCTGTATTTTTTTCGACAGTAGATATATCATTAACCGTAGGCGGAAAACTTTTAGAAAATGGCATTGATGAAAAAGAAGGCTATAAGCCATCTCAATCAATTGGTGAGATGATGAGCTCTAGATCGTTCTGGAAAGGTGTTGCTGTTGATACCGCGGGTTTAATCGCTGGCGAGGGATTGGGTGAGCTCCTTCCAAAAGTATTTCGTGCAATTAGAAGAGTCAAGGAAGCGGGCCTCGGAAATGTAATGAGAGACGTTCGTGATCTGGGCGGCCTGCCTGTACTTAGAAACCTCTTTAGAGATGAAGTATCAAGAGCACCATCACTGGAAGCAATAAGAAATACAGCAAACTTACTGCGAAGCGAACCAGGTCCAACCAGCGGGTTAGAGTTCTTTAACCTTGCAGAGGAAAGCAGGCTACCTGGTTTTGACAAAATAGACGCAGGTCACCATCATGACGTATATCGTCTGTCTAATGGTAAGGTGTTTAAGGCAGTCAATAAAGACACACGCGATTCGATGATGGCTAAGGAATTTGCCCCATCCAGAACCGCTCGTTTACTAAAAGAACAAGGTATGGAAGCTACTGCATACGAAAATGGAGTTTTGATGCCTTATTATCCAGTACTAACTGATGCTGAGAGAGCAACGAGGTATGCTCGTATGTATCGGATTAAATATGAAAGACAACTAGACTATACAGGTCCCAACAGTTTTTCCATATACGGGGATGCTCTTAGTCCTAACTTGTCTTATCGTCCTGACTCTCCTATACAGAGTAGATTCTTAAAGAATATTTTTAGTCAATAGTTCAAGATTATACCTCGGCTTAAGTGACCTTAAGTCGTCGGATTAACCCGCTTTTAAGGAGCATAGTATGGTTTCACAAGACGATATACAGCATGGAAGACGCTATGCTTACCTGTATTTTTTGCGATATTGATGATTTTTGCCAGACTTTTATACCTCTATTTCATCAATTTTTATTGGAGTCGACATGCAAAAAACGGATTTGTTCTTGTCTTTTTAGCCTGAGTGAAGTGATGACGATTGTCGTTCAGCTCCATCGTTCAGATCAGTCGTCATCAGCGGCACCTTTTCCCAGAACTGGTCAGTTACAATCGCTTTATAGAACTCATGTCTCAGGCATTGATTGCACTCTGTGCTTTTATGAAAAATCGATATGGCAAGCCTACAGGTATTTTTTACATTGACTCTACCCGATTGTCAGTATGCACCAATAAGAGAATCAGGTAGCATAAAATATTTCAGAATGAGGCAGCAAAAGGCAATTTTTCAATTGGCTAGCTCCATGGTTTAAACTTCATCTTATCGTCAGTGATACTGGCGAAATTGTTAACGTTAAATGCACTTAGGTAATACGGATGGCCGTTGCGTTTTAGATGAAATGTGCAGTATTGTTTTTGGAAAACTCTTTGGAGACAAAGGCTATATCTCTCAAGAGAAAGCTAAATTACTACTTGATAAATACGAGATTGCGCTTACAACCACACGGGTTTAGTCTCTATCTGGTTATATCGAACTTAGGTTAGGTATATACTTATTCAACTTAAAGACGCTGGTATTTTGATGACCTGAAAATTATCAGTAATTGGTGAGTTGATAATTTCTTACATCTCTGGAGCTTTTACTGTTAAGACATCCTTTAGTGCGGCTCTAAACGCTTTTATAGAAGCAAAAAATCGATTATTACGTACCTCCTCATTCATCATCTTCCATAAACATTCTATTGGATTTAGGTTGGGGCTGTAAGTTGGTAAATGATGCAACTTTATACCACTTTTTGCAGCAAAGGACTGTACCATTTCACTACAATGATAACCCGCCTGATCCAAAATGATATGCATCGTAGCGGCTGTAGAGTATGTCTCTTTCAATGTGGTAAAAACGCAATGATACTCTCGCCATTAACAGTTTTATAGTGCGTTGTTACTACTTTCTGCAGGTTGAGTTCAATGCCTTCAATGATGTTTTCACGACGTATGCTCAAAACCAGTTACTTTTCTGCTTCTTCCCATTGAGGTTTATTTACCTGCTTGGTCGTTTATAAGGTGACAATTTGCCCAGACGCAGATCATTCAGGTATTGCTTATCACGATGACAAATCGCACGGAAAAAAAAAGCCGACAAACTTAAAAATACGGTCTTCATAGATTGTTGCTTTTCTCAGTTCTTCTCGCTGATTCACACGACGATAATGTGTTTTTATGTTTTTTAATTGTTTTCTATTTACATATTTTGACGTATAGTTTATAAACTACTTTGCTCAGTTATTTGTTTTCATAAGAGATATTTATTAATGCAGAAAACTCAATCTGAATATTAATATGCGCCGTTTTCTACCTTATAAGAGCCCTAATTTGGATCTGACAGAGTAGTGTTGGAAAGTGATGAATGAGTTGGTAACAAATGGTTTTTCTTTCGTTCTGAAACAACGTTTTAATGCGCCATTCATGCAGACTTTTAGTCCGCTTAGGGAAAAATAAAGACGATTGTTTTCAGTCGAATCATTGGTAATTTTAACCGCATCAAACCAAAACTTTTATTTGGTTGATCTCTATTTTATAACTTTCAAGATCTTTTATTTATTTATTTATTTATTTATTTATTTATTTATTTATAAATAAATCATAGCAGTAAGGATTTTTTTTGTGTTTTTAAGACTAGTTAAGTTAACTGTTTCAGTAATAACTCTCGCCAGTTATTTAACAACCAGTGTTGCTTTCGCAGAAAATTCAAATGCGCATATATCTTCGGTCAAACACCGTTCATCGACGAGTAAGGCAGCACCGATGTCGGTTGCTGCTAAAAAAACACTGCTAAAAAAGCTTCAGCGCCTGGTGGCCACAGGTGATAATCATTTTACTTCTCAGGCGAGCAACGGGGGAATGAATGCAGCGGTGTCGGTCAACCCTTCTTCACTAGGACTGACATTTTCACAAAAGCTGTTTTCCGTAAACAGTTCACCAACCTCAAAAACTACACTACCAGTTAGCATTTTCCTTGGCGCTCCTACCGGTTTTAACCCGACAACACAACTATTGAATGACTACCCCATTAATGTGAATATTCCTTATATTCAGCCACAAGAATCTAGCAGTGGCCATACTTATTATACCCTATCTATCGGAGGCAGCAGCTATCCGATGATAATGGATAGCAAACAACAGTTTCAGTTTATTTATTATAAAAAGCCCGATATTCATATTACCCATCAAAGTGATGATACCATTGTTGTCACCCAGCGGGACAACTCAACATATATCTTTAAAAAAGTAAACGGCAGTGCTGCCACAACTCCATATCAAGTGGTGGCTAAAATAGGGCCAGATGGCAAGGCCATTTATTTTCAGTATGCCCACAGCGATACTCAATCTAGTATTACGCTGTTAAATTCTGATCAAAAAGTAGTGGCTAAAATAAACAAACAATCCGGTTCTGCCACGCTGTTCTACCAAGATAAAATGGGTCATTTTCAGCACTTTACACTCCGTAATGAAAGCGACGGTGTAAGCATTACCAACCCGTTAAACGAAAGCACATTACTCACCTTTGATACCGATAAAAAACCCACTAAAATTACTCTGGCCGATGGTGCTTATTACACCATCAACTATGGTGTGCTCTCTGGCTCTCACTATATTGTTAGCGGTTACACAGAGCCTGTGAATAATCATACGCCTTATGTTAGCTCTTATACAGAACACTTTAATAACAGTCACGATCAGGATATTACCCGTACGTTCAGCGTTAGCAGTACAGGTAATAATTTTTCCGGTAATAATATACAGTGTGATGGTAATACGTTTGCCCATGTGACATCAGCACAGGACTGGTTAATGGAATGCGGATTTCGGCATCAGGGCGCACCCGTGTATCGTTATAGCACCCTTGCCGGGATGAAAATTCCAGTCTTTACCGGTACGTTAATACCTTCGCTAGAAACAAAACAGATCAGCCAGAGTTATAATTATCTGCATTTAAAAGATCAGCAAACAACTTCAGTCAATAATATAACCCTAACCCGCGGGCAGACTACCTACGGTGATAAGATTACTTCTGCCTCTTCGGTGGCTGATCTATCCCAGCACTATAATCTTCCCTCTGTGCAAAAGTATCAGTTGTACGACGCCACTGGAAACAATTCGCTGTTGCAGGTGCAAAACTTCAACTACAGCTATGACTCAAAGGGATTTCTGGCAAAAAAAATTGTACAAGACAGTCACGGTAACCTGAATACTGAAAGCTACACGACGCTACCTGGTGTTTATCACCCTATACTACAAACCAGTGTCGCTCAGATTAGACCTACAAAGCAGGCAGGTCTGCAAGGAAAGGCACCTACCACACTCTCCACAAATTACAGTAAACCCAGTGTTATCAGCAAATCCATAACAGTGGGAGGACACTCTTATACGGTTAACCGTGTAGCGATTTCCGGTAATCAGATACTCTTTAATGGCAAGGTAATCAGAAGCAGTACCGTAACTTATAATACTGAACCCACAGCGATGACGTTTGCCATGCCAGTCAAAACGACTGCCACATTGCCGTCCATGGGACAATATGTCAACAATACCTACACGATCAGCAATAGCAATAACGTCTATACGATCAGTAACACAAAACAAAGCCTGACCAGTGACACACAAGGTAAAGCTCCTCAACAATTACCCGGAACCCAAAAAACCTATAATCTGTATGGCGGGTTAATAAAAAGTGAAGATCCGGTCACCGGAGATATTGTCACCTACGACAGTTACGATGCTCTTGGCCGTCCTGTGCAGGTTAGTTATCTACCTGCAGGTAATGCCGATGACAAGCAAACTTATCGTTATCAGTATGACATACTCAATGGCGCACAAAACGCAGGTTTTCGGGTGACCATGACACAGCTGATGCCCACCGGTAACGGCAAGGGCGTGCAGGTGGAAAAAGAATATGACACGCAAAACCATGTAGTCAAAACGCTACAACAGCTTAAAGACCGTAGTGGTTTTTACGCCACTGATGAGGCTTTTTATAATCTGTCCGGTCAGATCAGCAAAACCATTCATTATTATTATGATGAAAAGGGACAGGTTCATCCGCAACAATCCCTGTATTTTTATAACCGCTATGGCAAACCCACCGCCGTACAGCACCCCAACGGTAGCACCAGTATATCTGTATCAGATTCTTATCATTTGCGAAATATTTCTTATACGTTATTACCTACCAGTCAGGTGATAAATAATTCGGATTCTCTGTGCTTTGATCCGTTACAATCGACGCCCGATCACAGGGTTAATACCGCCTGTCGGGTAGCATCAGTTCAGGTATCACAGTCACATTCGGTCAATCAAGGCTCGGCCAGTCGTCCGGTGATGTTTCACGATGTGAGCTATAAATATAACTTTATTACTGATCCGGCTTTTACCACGACGACAGCTGATGGTAAAAAGGTACCATTGTACGACAGCAGCACAAAAAAACAAATGACGACCGTGTTTGCCAGTACCGCTAAAGGTCAGGCGCCTGACCCTCAAGCACTGGAATCGCTGGCAGATACCATTAAAAACCAAGCACTGGCTAACCCTTCAGCCACACAGGCAAGCACTTTTGTGGTGAGTCATTTCAATGCAATGGGACAGGTCTTGTTCTCTGATGCGTATCATGCCGGAATGGAAACCCGTAATGTTTACAGTACAGTCAAGCCTGATCAGGTGATTGCCTCCACGGTATCGACCCGTAATACTGATGGCAGTGTGACACCGGTGAGAACCACCTACAACACCTATGACGCTTATGGAAATATTATCAAAACAGAAGTAGCCACTGGCGCTTATGACCCTTCGGCTCAAAAGGTACTGGTGGGTGAAAGAACGTATACATCACTGGGCTTTTTATTAAATGCCACAACGATGGTGAGAGATGAATCTCATCAGGTGAGCATGACATATGACACAACCTCTGGTTTTCCGACCAAAATAACAGACCCGCTGAGTAATAGTATGACCATGACCTATGATACGGTATGGCATAAAAAACCACATACCGTGGTATCTGAGACGGCAGACGGTCATACAGATTTTACCCTGACTTATACTTACGATGCTAATGGTAACCTGACCGATCTGAAAAAAACGAGCGGGCAGAATAAGCTGATCAGCGAAATGGCATACACCTATGATCCGGTGAATCAGCGGTTACTGACCACAACGATCACTCACCCTGACGGTAGTCAGCGAATCTTATCCGATGAGGTGAACAATTATTTTGTACCAGTGAGCAGTACCTATGGTGCTCCAGCTGCGCCGGTGTATACACAAACAGCGGTAACCGATGCGCTAGGATTGCCGGTTAGTATGAGTTATAAGGGAAGCGCAGGTCAGGTATCTCTGGGAACTGATTACAACCCTGATTTATCGGTGAAGGATAAAACCATTAACCATCAAGTGACCAATAGCTATATCTATGACAGTGTTGGTAATTTGGTCAGCATTGCCAATGACCTGAACGGTAAACCTGTTCGAACGTATGGTTATGGTTATAACACAAAAGGTCAGGTTTCCACCCGTACTGCAACAACTGAAAAAGGTGTCAGTACCCAAACATACACCTATACACCGCAGGGTCAGTTATTACACTTTACCTGCAACGGAAAAGAGTGCCCTCAGAATCTGTTCAAACAACCGGTCAGTGCCATTGATTACAGCTATCAACCTTTGTTTAATTCACTAAACACAGTGGATGAGACGCTCAACGGTGGCAGTAAACAGCTGATTACTTACCAGTATAAAAACACTGATCCGACACAGGTATCAGGTATTGATTATGCCGGTAAAGGCCATGCTACATTTAGCTATGATGGTGACGGTAATATCACTGCCATGCAGAAAATGACCGCCTCGGGCAAGTTAGTGCCTTACCAGATGAGCTATGACAGTGCGCAGCATTTAACGGATGTCACTATCAATGATCATGAAAAAATTCACTATACCTATGATGCGTCAGGACAGCAAATTGCAGAAAGTGATACCAACGCTTTCGGAAAAACAACCACACTACAGCAGTATTACAATGGCTCTCTGGCAGAGCAGTCGCTTAACGGGAAATCTCGTTATTATGTAGCCGGAGGAAGTTTTTATGATGGCCGTTACGAGTCGGCTATTACCGATGGCAAGCAGTTAACAGGCAGTGTCGTTAACGGCAAAGTTCAAGGTGATGATGTGTATATGCCGTATGGTCAGGTAACAGACCTGAATCAGGCTAAAACACTGGCGTTGACTCTGCAAAAAAGCACCCGTGGCTATCAAATGAAAAATACAGACCAAGTGACGGGCTGGCAGTTTTTGGGCAATGGTTACCGTGCTTATGATCCGGCACTGAGACTGTTCACTAAACACGACAATGCCTCTCCGTGGGGAGCCGGTGGCATAAATGCTTACAACTATGCAGGTAATGATCCCATCAATAGTTCTGACCCCACCGGTCACTACACCGAAAATGATGTCAATGACGTTAATAAAACGATGAAAACGGAAAACAAACAGCTTTACGATAACTATCACAAAAGTCAATTGGAAACGATTTTAGCAATTTGTTTCGCGGTGGCAGGACTTTTGATGGCCTTGTTGATCCCAGGTCCTGGTGAATTTATAGAGGGCACGGCGCTGGGTTTCTTGGCTAATGTTGCTTTTTTTACGGCAGTAGGTATAGCAACAACCGTAAGCGAAAAACTTGTAGAAAATGGCGTTTTGGAACAAAAGGGCTTAAAGCCATCTCAATCAATTGGTGAGATGATGAGTTCTACTTCGTTCTGGGAAGGTGTTGGTATTGATGCCGTGGCTATGGTCGGTGGCGAGACGGCGGGTCTAATCATTAAAGGAGTAGAGCGTGCAATTGAAAGCGCTGCAGGAAGAGCAGCAGAAGAGGCAGCAGGCGAAGCAGGAGAAGCAGGAGGAGAAGCAGCAGGAGAAGCAGCAGGAGAAGCAGGAGCAGCAGCGGGAGAAGCAGGAGCAGGAGCAGCAGCAGGAGAAGGAGGTACAACCAGCCAGTTAGAGTTTTTTGACCTTCTTAAACAAAAAAAACTAGATGGTTTTACGAAAATAGGCGAGGGTGGTTATCATAAGGCATATCGTCTGTCTGATGGTTCGGTGTTTAAGGAACTCAAAGGACGACCGGTGGAGTTATCAAAACCAGAAAGAACCGTTCGATTACTAAAAGAACAAGACGTTGATGCTACTGCATACAAAAATGGAGTTAAGATGCCTTTTTATGAAGTAGAAACTGATTTTGAAAAGGCAACCCAACATAGTTGGGCTTATTTTGATAAGACTGGAGGAAGAAGAATGTGGGATTTTCGTGAAAGCAATTGGTCCACAACAGGAGTGGCTATTGATCCTGACATGTGTTTTCGTCCAGGCTCTCCTGTAAGCGATCCGTGGATAAGGGCTCATCCGAACGGCTATCCTGTAAGCAATCCGTGGATAAGGAATTATTCGAACGACTCTTCTTTAAGCGATTCGTGGATAAGGGATTATTAGAAGGGCTATCTCTGATTAATTTCATTTTCTCTAAAATAAGTTAAGGGGTGAAATAATTTGTAGTTACTCAAACCTGATCTGACAGTTACCCATTTTTCAGAAGTTATCTGTCAGGTGAAGTTAAGTTCAGCTTGCGAACTTTTCCTTTTAGATGTTTGTTTCATCAAAAAGGGTTTCTATTGAGGTTCTTCCACAACATATTTGCCCCTGATGAGTTTGTTCATTATTGTAATGGTTTATCCATTTGTCCAAATCAGCCTGCAATATAACAACCTGTTTCTAACTAACCTCAGTTTGACGTAAGAAGCCTTTAAAAAGCATAGCGTTCCGTGCATAGTATGGTTTAACAAGACAATACACAGCACGCAAGACTCTATGCTTACCCGTATTTTCTGCAATATTGATGACTTTCTCAGATTTTTATACCTCTACGGTAATCCCCCCAGAAAATAACCGTATTTAAAAGTAGACTGTTAAGAAATGAGAAAAGAGGTCTGCGATGAAGAAGTCACGTTTTACTGAAACACAGATTATTAACATCCTGAAAGAAAGTGAAAATGGTTTGCCAGTGGCTGAAATATGTCGCAAACATGGGATGAGCGAAGCAACATTTTATAAATGGCGAGCAAAATACGGTGGTATGGATGTTTCGCTGATGAAGCAGTTTAAGACACTGGAAGAAGAAAACCGGCGTTTAAAAAAGATGTATGCTGAAGAGCGATTGAAAGCAGATATTCTTCAGGAGGCTATCGAAAAAAAGTGGTAAAGCCCTGTCAAAGAAAGGTACTGGCACAAAGGGCAGTAAACAAACGTCACATCAGTATACGAACGGCATGTTGCTGCTTTAAAATCAGTGAAACCTGCTATCGGTACAAGTCTGTACTGAGTTCAGATAATGAACTCATAGCCAATGAACTAATGCGCCTGACTAATGAACACCGCACATGGGGTTTTGGTTTGTGCTTTTTATATCTGCGTAATGTTCAAGGCTGTCCATATAATCATAAGCGGGTTTACCGTATTTATTGCGAGCTTGCATTGAATCTACGGATCAAACCTAAACGGCGATTAAAACGAGATAAGCCAGAAAGATTAGAGGTCCCTGCAAATATCAATAATTCCTGGTCAATGGACTTTATGCAGGATACACTGGCAACAGGAAAAAACTTCAGGACGTTTAATGTTCTGGATGACTGCAACCGTGAAGGTTTGGGTATTGAAGTGGATCATTCATTACCTTCTTTAAGAGTTATTCGAACGTTGGAACGTATTATGACATGGCGAGGTCAGCCATCAAGGATTCGATGCGACAATGGTCCGGAGTATATCAGTATTGAGATACGTCAATGGGCAAAGAAAAAAGGTATTGTGCTGCAATATATTCAACCGGGCAAGCCACAACAAAATGCTTATGTGGAAAGATACAACAGAACTGTCAGACATGAATGGCTGAATCAACATTTGTTTGAATCACTGGATCACGCCAGAGAAACGGCAACACAATGGCTCTGGCAATACAACAATGAAAGGCCTAATATGGCTTTAGGCGGAATAACCCCAAAACAGAAACTTGAGCAATTGAATTCTACTTTTGAAAGCGGTTAATAATGGGGGGATTACCCTACTTCTTCAATTTTTATTGGAGTCGACATGCAAAAAACGGATTTGTTCTTGTCTTTTTAGCCTGAGTGAAGTGATGACGATTGTCGTTCAGCTCCATCGTTCAGATCAGTCGTCATCAGCGGCACCTTTTCCCAGAACTGGTCAGTTACAATCGCTTTATAGAACTCATGTCTCAGGCATTGATTGCACTCTGTGCTTTTATGAAAAATCGATATGGCAAGCCTACAGGTATTTTTTACATTGACTCTACCCGATTGTCAGTATGTACCAATAAGAGAATCAGGCGGCGTAAAACATTTGTCAGATTGAGCATTCCAAGCATCGATCCAAAGCTAATTTTATGGTCAATCTGATCAGTGGATTGATTGCTTATACCTACAGAGAAAAAAACTTCACTAAACATCCAACATTCGGGGTTAATTTCTATCTGGTTATATCGAACTGAGGTTACGTCACTAATATAACGTTTTTTTTCCGACCAGGGTAAGGATATGGCAATTTATATCAAAATCTGTTTCCGCTTTGTTAGTTCCTCACATTTTATTGCGCTTTTTTTTGATCTTGCTATTTTGCGTTGAAGCTCATTGCAATAGCTCTGGCTATTATCATCACTTCGCTTTCAACAGCAAGCTATAAAAACACGCTGATAACATTAGTTAGAAATAGTGTTTAGTATTACTTAGCAACTAACTGAGGTTATACAGTTGTTATTATACGAATTCAGGAATTTAATTTATGGTTAGTACTTGTTATTTTTATTTTTACTGTTGAGTAATACCAAAATAGAAGGTATATGTACTTGGTGTTTTTTGTTGGGTAAAAACTATAGTACTTTTGGATGTGTTTAGTGATAGCTTGCAGAGCTTAAAACTAATCATTTTCAGTATGTGTAAGTCAATAACTATTATAACTGTAAATTTATAAATACCCTGACAAAAGAGATCAATAATATGAATAATCATTTTTTCTTCAGGACGGAAATTAAAGTTTTCAGTATTTTATTTCTGTTACTTTGTTCCGTCATAAATGCAAATGCCATTGATTGTAGTAAGGATGGTGGTGGAACTGGAATAACGTTTACTTTTAGTACAGGTTCTCATCCTGTAACTTCTGTTGCAGCGGTATATACAAAAGAGAACACACTCAGAGAGCATGCTGACACTATTAATGAAGGTGATACGTGGAAGACAACCGTTTGTCCTGATGATCAGCTTGCTGTGGGAACAAGATTTGTTGCTTTATTGATTCCGGGCAGGCGCTGTTGGAACTTTCTTATAAACAAAAATACTAAATCTGTAACAATGAGTGTAAATGGTAGTGAAGCAACTTCAGATATTATTAGTAACGGCGCTACTCGGTTTAGAGGAGAATATGACCGTATAGGTGGGGGGATCTGCCCGTCAGCATACCTTCCCGTACCTCCTAAAAGCTGACAGCGGGTCTTTAGTGTAGACAGAACATTGCCAGCTATTTGAGTAGTTCTATGATCATGGATAGTTTCTCGGGCAATAAACAAAGTTATCCATGTTCACCAAGCATTTAAATACTAATATTTTCTAGCTTTAATCATTGGTTATGAAGTTAGTAATAAAAAAATAATAAAAAAGAAAAATATATGAATGTCTTTATTCTTGTGTAAAAGCGATGTTCTGCTCTCTTTAACGGTGGATAGATTCGGATATTTCCATTTTTGAGGATCCGTATTTATCTGTGAAAATAAGATGAGCAAATCATGCAACTAAACCAGTCATCAGAACCATTCACTTATGATCAGAAAGCTTACCAGAATACCTTTGTTCTTCAGTAAGCTTGGTGTATTTGTTATTTATGGCAAGATAGCTCGCAAGATTTGTCCGACAGGGTGTGAATCAATTATTTGCGTCTGGTATGCCAATATAGATACAGTTAGAAACAGAGCTATTTGGAGAAAGTTTGCACCGGTTTATATTTCCTGAAGTAAGCAGAGCAAATACAAACTTATCTTTCATTGATAAATCTAGAGCAGCCAGCCTGCCCAAGGCTTGATGAGTAGATAAGCCACACTGAACAATACTACCTTGTTTATCTAGAGCACAATGACCAAACTCTTCTGATTTCTGATCATAGAAAATCAAATTATTATTCACTGAATCATAGTGAATGTCATAAATGGCGTATTAACTTGTGTTAGTCTCAGGTTTACATGTGATAAGCTTTCCATTGTCAATATGGCATTTATATATTCCTGCTGAAAATCCGTCGTGGAGGTAAGCGATAGTGTCATGTTGAACGGTGACCATAGAAGCAGTTGAACCGCTTGAAATGAAACATAAAAACAAAAGGGTGTACATTCGAAATGACATAAAACCGCCATCAGGAAAAATAAAAACTTAATAATTGTAACTATTGTAGTTAGGATGAAAAAATCTTATTTTCGTTTCTTTACCTAAAGAAAAGTCACCAAATGATGTGTTAGTATTGCTTTATTAAGTAATGCTTTAAGGTCATGAGCGGTTGAATTTGTAAGGGTCATATTCTCGGCAGTTTATTGCGATTTCTTTGAGTTAGCCAACGCAGATTTTGGTATAATACTCCTATGTTGCAAAGATAAATGTCAGGCGTAGCGAGGAAAGGCTTTCACCTGAGGCGTGGTTTATTACAGGTCTTCATTCAGTATCAATGTAAATATTAATTTTTAAATTCTTTATCACATTGATCTTCCTGCGTAAAATCAAGTGCATATTGGAATATCTTTCAGGTTGAAAGGCTCTTGTAACAAACTAAAACTAAAGTATTGCTGTACAGATCAGTATGTTTTTATTAATCTGGCAAAATTTTGAACACTAACTCGGAAAATTCATGACACATTTAACTGATTCTGAAAGTAATAAAAAAGTGACAGCCTTGATTATTATGGATGGCTGGGGATATCGTGAACCTGCTGATGATAATGCTATTGCTACCGCAAGAACACCTGTATCAGATCACCTATGGCAAACACAGCCACATACATTAATTCAGGCTTCCTCCCATTTTGTTGGCTTGCCTGATGGTCAGATGGGTAACAGTGAAGTTGGTCATATGAGCATTGGAGCAGGCAGGGTAGTTTTTCAGAATCTAGTGCAGATAAACAATGCAATAGAAAGTGGCGAATTTAATCAAAATACAGTGCTTTGCAAAACAGTTGATGATGTTGTGAATCATGATAAAAGTTTGCACATTATGGGTTTGCTTTCACCAGGTGGCGTACACTCTCATGAGAGACATATCACAGCCATGATTAACATGGCGGTACAACAAGGCGCAAAAAAAGTCTATTTGCATGCTTTTTTAGATGGCCGTGATACATCACCAAAAAGTGCCAGAGCATCCTTACAGGCAGTTGATCAACAATTAAAATCTTTAAATGTGGGATATATCGCTAGTCTGACAGGTCGGTATTATGCAATGGATCGTGACCAGCGCTGGGATCGTGTAGAGACAGCATATAATCTTATTACACAGGGCAAAGGATCATTCACGTCAATTGATGCTATTTCGGGCTTGAATGAGGCCTATCTTCGTGGTGAAAGCGATGAGTTTGTAAAAGCAACAGCAGTCGTTCCTGAAGGACAATCGCCGGTAATGATAAATAATGGTGATGCGATTGTGTTTATGAACTTCCGTGCAGATCGTGCAAGACAACTAACTTGTGCCTTTACTGATAAAAACTTCAACGGCTTTACTCGAAATATACTGCCAAAACTTTCACACTTTGTCACATTAACACAGTATGCTTCAGATATTAGCGCAGAATGTGCATTTCCTCCTGTAAAATTACACAACTCTTTGGGTGAAGTGTTAGCAAAACAAGGTAAGAATCAACTGCGTTTAGCTGAAACAGAGAAGTATGCACATGTTACATTTTTCTTTAACGGTGGCAAAGAGACACCTTTTGACGGTGAAGACAGACAGTTGATACCATCTCCAAAGGTTGCCACCTACGATTTAAAGCCAGAGATGAGTGCAGAGGAAATAACAGATTTTTTCGTTAAAGCTATTGAAAGTGGAAAGTATGATTTTATTGTCTGCAATTATGCAAATGGCGACATGGTTGGTCACACGGGTAATTTTGAAGCCACAGTTAAAGCTATTGAAACTGTAGATACATGTGTTGGTCGGGTTGTTGATGCACTCTATAAAGCAGGTGGACAGTGTTTGATCACAGCAGATCATGGTAATTCTGAACAGATGACAGATCAGCAAACCGGTCAGGCACATACAGCACACACCTGTGAGCCTGTTCCATTAATTTATACAGGGGATAAGTCATTTACCTTCAAGAGTAATGGTAAACTAAGTGATCTAGCACCAACACTTTTGGCTTTAATGAATATTAAACAGCCTGTTGAGATGACGGGAAGATGTTTGGTTAGTAAAGATAATTGTAAATAACAGAAAAGACGACTGCCCACCAAAAAACAGATAACACACAAGATAATAAAATATCTTAACTTTTCTGATGTAATAACTTGCGCCAGATCAGATGTGCCCGAGGCACTTGTTCTGGTCTATGGTATCGGACGCTTAATTGAGAGACAATATTTGTTAATCAATGAAGCTGTTCAGTATGAGTTAGAAACGTGCTTACAAGAAGCATCCAAAGAAATTTAAAGAGGAGGCAGTTGTTTTAGTACGGGGACAAGGTTATTCAGTGCTAAAAGCTGTAAAATAACTGAATATTAATGATTTTACCTGACCTTTAAGCCTGAGTTTCAGCATTTTTACCTGATTTTTATTCATTAATATTATTCCAAGTCTTTTCCGGCACTGTGCAGTTAGCACTGTTTTTTGGCGCTCATGCCAAGACCCTTATTAACCTCAGTTCGACGTAAGAAGTCTTTTAAAAGCAATCACTTCCATGCATAGTATGGTTTCTCAAGACAATACAAAACATGGAAGTGATATGCTAACTCGTATTTTCTGTGATATGGATGACTTTTGCCAGTCCTTTGAGCCAGAACTCAACAAGTTTTTACTCGAATCTGACTGCAAACACCGGATTCGTGCGTGCCGGCTCAGCTTGAGCGAAATCATGACGATTGTTGTACAGTTTCATCGCTCGGGCTATCGCTGCTTCAAAGACTTTTATCTTAAATCCATAAGGCGCCACTACCTGCATCTTTTTCCAACACTGGTCAGTTATAACCGTTTTGTCGAGCTGATGCCCAAAGCATTACTGGCACTGTGTGCTTTTATGAAAAGCCGTTATGGCAAACCCACGGGTATTTCTTATATTGATTCAACGGGATTAGCCGTCTGTACAAATAAGCGAATCAGGCGTCATAGAACTTTTCGGGATGATGCGGGAAGAGGAAAGTCTTCCACTGGGTGGTTTTACGGATTTAAGCTTCACCTTATTGTCAGCGATACCGGTGAAATCCTTAACGTGAAATGCACCTCAGGTAACACCGATGACCGTTCTGTATTGGATGAGATGTGCAGTGTTCTTTTTGGCAAACTCTTTGGCGATAAAGGCTATATCTCCAAAGAAAAGGCTGCATTGCTACTGGATAAATACGGGGTTGAACTCATCACTACCCATAAGAAAAACATGAAACCCAGGCTGATCACCTTGCTCGATAAGATGTTGTTGAGAGGGCGTTCGATCATTGAAACCATTAACGATCAGCTTAAAAACATCTGTCAGATTGAGCATTCCAGACACCGTTCCAAGGCCAATTTTATGGTCAATCTGATCAGTGGATTGATTGCTTATACTTACAAAGAGAAAAAGCCTTCACTGAACATTCAATATACAGGCTTAGTTTCTGTGTAGTTACGCCGAACTGAGGTTTATTAGGTTTATGCGCCTTAATGAGAAATCGTTATACATAACCTACCTAAATTTCTTATATTAACGCTACAGATTTGGCCGTTTGCAGCAATAATTGAGCCTTGCATCAGAAAATATTTGAGGGAAACTGGTTGGGTAAAGTTTTTTATCGGTTGGTTTTGTGGATTTAAACTACCTTTGATCGTCAGTGATAAAGTAGAGATGATTAATGTGAAATGTACCGAAGGTAACGTGAAATGTACCGCAGGTAATGTGGATAACCGTACATTCCGGATGAAATGTATAATTTACTATTTAGTAAATTATTTGATGGTAGAGGTTGTATTTTTAAAGAGAAAACAAAATTTTTTGCGTTAGAAGTCCGGTATTACATTTATTACAACAACGAAGAAAAGTATGGAAAAGAAACCGTTGGCATTTATTTTTATCGACACTTAGTGTAACCAATAAGGGTAATGGTTACTACCAGAGGGTTGATAATCATTTTCAGAGATGTTGATACTACCTAACACTAACATCAAGACCTGAAAATTGGCACAATAATGAGCTAGAAGCAAATGGTGGAATGAGATAATTATCATCTGGTAATACAGAGTAAAAAAGGAAACTATCATCTATAATCGTAAGGGTCAATGGTTTAATTTGTTATCATGAGGCGTGATCATGAAACTTATACCTTCAACGATATTATTTAAACAAAATGCATCCTCAATCAAAGCAACATCGAAATTACGAAGAAATCAGAAGCTACAGCATAAAAAGGTAACAAGAACTACGCTTCAGTCAGACGTTAATTTTTTTCTAAAGCAAGGTGGAACAATAGAAGTCATTAAACAGGAAATGTCAGAGAATAAGGGTTATTGGCGGCGTAAAGAGCACTTTGGTACGGATGTTGTGCTGTCTTCGGTAGCTGTCAACTGAAGTCTTATATTATGTAATGTTTTAGATAATTTTACGCAACAGTGGCTGTATACTGGCTAGAGAGCATTGACAATTAAGCCAACCATATCCTTGAAGTTGCGATGTGTAGCATAGCAAGAAAGTTACGCTCAGAGTCTTTATATCGGGTAGCAATCCGACGATGGATTTTAGCTTAATAAATAGCTTTTTCAGCAGATTATGCTCTTTATAAATGTGTTGGTGGTAAAACCTTTTTTCTTTTCTGTTGCTTCAGGAAGGACAATAGGCTCAGTATTTGGTTGGGTTGCCTAATGCATCAATAGTTATATGAATCTTCGTGCTTAAGCCACCTTTTGAGAGTAACCTTCTACCTTTTTTAGCTGAGACATCATACTGATGAACTCTGACAATGCTTCCATTGATCATAGCGTATTTTCAATCAGGATCTTCTGAAAAGGTAATTTAAACAGATTTTTTTATCTACATCCTTGCGGTGATTTAAGTCATTCTAGAATGAATGATTAAACTATATTTTGATTGGGTATCCATCAACGCTTGGTACGACTAGTAGGTAGTAGGGTGCAGTATATTATTTCTGATGCAGAGGTGAAAATATTGGTTTAAAATATTTTCATATAATCTCTTTTGCCGGAAGAAACTGACATTGTATTTTGGACAATATATACTCAATAGCATACAACTTTGTTAGCTAAATTAACAGGATTTGACTATGCCAACAGGAAACTTATTTACAAGTGTTTTTGGTCGTTCGCCTATTGGCAGAATTAAAATGCATATGGCCAAAGCGCATGAGTGTGCGACAGAGCTTATCCCTTTCTTTGAGGGTGTTTTTGCCAACGACTGGAAAAAATCAGAACAATCTCAGTTAAAAATACGAGACTTGGAAGAGAAAGCCGACGAAATGAAGCGAAACATTAGGCTTTCTTTGCCAAAAAGCTTGTTTCTTCCTGTTCCCCGAGGAGATTTGCTTAGAATTGTTACCGCTCAGGATAAAATTGCTAACTGTGCCAAGGATATTGCAGGACTGGTCTTTGGTCGTAAAATGCAGTTTCCTGTGGAAATACGTGAAGAATTTATTGCGTACGTAGAAAGAAGTATAGATACGTCGGAGCAAGCTCTGAAAGCCATCAATGAAATGGATTCTCTTGCAGAAAGCGGGTTTAAAGGTCCTGAAGCAGATATTGTTGAATCCATGGTTAATAAGCTGGAGGATATAGAAAGTGAAACGGATACTCTTCAAGTCAGGGTTCGTAAAATTCTTTTTGATCTGGAAAAACAGCTGCCACCAGTAGATGTGATGTTTTTATATAAAATCATTGACCGAGTTGGGGACCTTGCAGACCGAGCTAATAATTTGGGGAGCAGGTTAGAGCTCACCCTGGCAAGCTAGAGGGCGTTGGCAATCAAGCCAGCCATATCATTGAATCTGCGATCTCCAGTAGAGCGGGTTGATTACGCCCAGACTGTTCATATCGGGTGGCAACCTGACGATATTTTTTTAGCTTAAAAATAGGTTTTCCACTAGGTTACGCTCTTTATAAAATGTGTTGCTCGTAAAACCGGGGCTCTTTTCTGCTACTTAGAGGAGGGATAACCGGCTCAGTATCTGACTGGATTATCTTTTGCTGTCACTTCACAATTTGTTAATTTTCCTAGCAATAGATCATTAATATGGTTCCATTGATCATCAGGCATAACCATCCGAGGAATTATCACCATCCAAATACACGATGATTACTTAATAAAAAAATACTGATCACGTAATTGTCAAAATCCTTTAGCGCAGAGCGCACTTTAAATTGAATTTATCTTTCGTAATGCCAGACAGCATACCGGCTTAACTTGCTGGCAGGTACTTAAGAGAGAGGCGATTAACATTAACATTAATTCGTCGTTACTATTGCTGTGTAAAAGTGTCTGAAGTATTGTTAATAACAATTAAGTAAAAAGCATAAATAAACAAGGAGAATTTCATGGCTGTTATTGATTTTTCAGTTCTTGAACAATTTTGTGAATTGTTAGGTGAAGATGGCAAAAAAGAAGCAGGAGAATTAGTTAGTCTTTATCTGACCGATGCCCCTGTTCAAATAGGGACTATGGAAAAAGGGCTATCTGAGCAGAGTGCAGAAACTGTCAGAAATGCAGCGCATACTTTTAAATCAAGCTGTGCAAATGTGGGGGCTTTTGAACTCCAGAACATTTGCCAGGTAATGGAAACCGAGGCGGCAAACGGAGACTTGTCAAACATTAAAAATGCATTAGCTCAGGTAACAGAGCAATTTAACAATGTAAAAATCTCGCTTGAACAGTGGGCAGCAAATTAAACTGTGTTTCGTTCAGTCTTGTTAAACGAGCTAATGCTGTGTTCTTTAACTCTGTAGAACCTGCTTACAATCGACTTGACTTTATTTTTGAAAGTAAGTGATTTTTTGCAACTTTTGCATTGGTATACATGACCTTTTTTCATTTGTGCATGTTTATATTCACTGATAGCCACTTCCTTATTTCTGCATCCACAGACATATAAATAAGGTAAACGATACTTAGGCTTGGTGGTCACAGATATTTCGACCATGAGTCTTGCTCCGGGCTGTTTTTCAACAGCTCTGGGCGAAGTTTGAATTTGCCTGTTGTTTCGTTTGTATTTGCAAAATCTATCTTTTGCTTGCAGGGAACTTCTGATAGCGGTTGAAGTGATGGACATCATATTTGAGTGCTGAGTATATTCCAAAACATCAGTGTCGGATGAATCTTCAGCATCATCCTGTTGAATATCAACATCTGCCCCACCAATAATATTCACTAGTGTCTCAGGTGGAGGAAAAGGCATTCCATAAGTAAGAAAAGTGTATGAATCTACCTTTTTAGCAAATTGCCTAAACATAAAAAAACCATAATTTAAAGCTATTAAACCCTGATATAAAATGCTATGTATCTCACCAATAAAACATGTAAGTGCATGTAGCCGAGTGTAATACCAAAACCTGCTTCTAATTTCTTGTTGCGCTAGTTTTCTGATCTTGCTGTTATGCGCTGAAGTTTCTCACAATAGCTGGCTATTACTCCTTATTTTGCATTTAACAGCAAGATCAAAAAAGAATGCTCATAATAGTAATTAGAAACAGGCTTTGGCAAAATAATCCAAGACAGCCCAAAGTAGTTCTGACATTTTTTGTATATGAAAATATAATACGGGAGCACCTATTGTACTTACGTAATCGTAACATCATCTCCCAGAGACAATGAAAAAAGAGTTATTGGCTCTCGCAGGCTAATTTCATACATTATCGATACACAAATATACTTCACGCAACAATTTTTTTGCTATGCACTGAGTTGGATCATTGATTATCAGCGAGCTCTAGTGTAGCACCTTTCTTCAGAAATCAATTACTATATCACCGTTATTATTGTAATTGGCTTGAGTAGTCTCAAATTATATATTGTAATTTTCTAGAAAATAAGTAAGCTTCATGCAATATTTCTAGTGAATCTTTTAATAGTGGGTCTTTATGTGGCTTAAAAGACATGATTTTTTATTCCCGTAAGCTTATGGTGAGCATTCGATTATGATTTTACTATCGCCAGATAGGGTGTTCTCCTGCATTCTTCGTTACTCGATGTTATCGTTGTGTTTTAGCATTGTATTTACGATTTCTGTTATGGCTAAGCAAAAATCGGATTTCCCTGATTTTTCCTCATTGCCGGTCAATAAACGAAAAGAAGCTTTTATTGATATATTTTTACCTGTTATTTACAGTCTTAACAAAGAAATAAGCGATCAGCACCAAAAGCTAAACACGTTATCCGGCAAAGAGAACTTGCTACATTCCCAAGTTCTATGGCTTTCCAGACTTGGTGATAAGTATAACCTACCCGTAGGTGAGCCTCTTCCGACCAAGCATTGGTTTAAGGAAATGCTTACCCGTGTTGATGTTTTGCCTCCTTCGCTTGTTCTGGTACAAGCTGCCAATGAGTCTGCTTGGGGAACTTCACGCTTTGCCCAGGATGGCAACAATTATTTTGGTATGTGGTGTTATACACAGGGGTGTGGGTTGGTACCCGGCAAGCGAACAGTCGGTGAAACTCATGAAGTGGCGGTCTTTGATTCACTTACGGCTTCGGTAAGAGCATACTTCAAAAATATCAACACTAACTCTGCTTATCAAAAATTGCGTTCTATTCGTGCGACTGAGCGAAAAGAACACCGTCCACTGGACAGCCTTAAACTTATCGAAGGACTAGACAAGTACTCACAACGTGGAAAAGATTATGTCCAATCGCTTAGGGATTGGATTAAAACCTCAGGGTTGAAAAAATATGATACACCACAGATAAAAGAAACATATTATCAGCAGGCTGCGGATCTTTTTCCTGAGTAAACTCCGGATAGAGCAACTTCAAGATATATTTCTTTCTACTGTTTATTAGAGTGTTTTATCGTTTTTTGAGAAAAACAAAGTAATATAAAACCTGCTTCTAATTTCTAATTAGTGTTATGAGTATGCTTTATGGCTTGCTGTTAAATAAGATACCTTTACGCAGCAATAGTCCCATATTCGCTAAGCCCTATGTTAGTCCGTTAAGTAAACGAAAGTTAAAATCTGCAAAACCAAGCTTTGCAGGTATCAGCGACTCATACGTTTTTCATTAATCTCACAGTAACGGCTAAGTTTTCTAAACGTTGTTCTGCCATGAAAAACCTTTAATATAAAAAGCAGCACTGCAACAAATATTCTTTGTGTTTTTTTGCACTGGACATTACCTCTAGAATCTTATTTACTGTCTCTTCCATGGGTTATCTTCTGTTCGTGTTGTTGAACTAACAGACAATACTCATGGAATACAATGAGTCAAAAACTATCCAAAGTATTGATATATAAAATGATCAGATATCTGTTTTATCCGGCAAATCCACAATATAACTGTTAAATAGGTTTATATGCCAGCAAAAATCACTGAATTAAACCCTGTTATTTTACAAATTGCCTTACCGGTTCCAGGCAATGGTTTGCTAGACTATTTGCCGGCAAGCCCCGAACAAGTCAGTCACTTAAAACCGGGGATAAGAGTTCGTGTACCCTATGGACACAGAACTCTTACCGGCATTTTTATTAACACGACCACTAAGAGCGATTACCCGTTTGAAAAACTTAAACCGGTGATTAAAATTCTTGATGAAGTCGCAGTGGTTAGTTGTTCAGTGTTACGCTTATGCGAGCAAATCGCAGCTTACTATCATCAGACAATAGGTGAGGTGTTATCATTAGCCTTGCCCAAACTGTTACGCAAAGATCGCTTATACCAAAAAGATCTGCAAAGATTTTGGCATCTCAAACAAGCAGATGCATTGGATATGATTAGAGTTAATGCAACAAAACAGCGAGACGCCATTAAGTGTATTACTCTTGAGGGTGGTTCTGTTTCAGAGCAGAAATTAAAAGTGCATGGTATTTCAAAAGCCACCCTTGGTAGTCTTGAAACGAATGGTTTTATTTATCATGCAGACGAAATGGTTGAACCTGAATTGTTTTATCAGCAAACATTAGTGATTAGGGAACAATCTGAACATCTTAATAGCGAACAACAGCAGGCAGTGAATATTATTACCGGAAAACTTAATGAGTTTTCAGCAACATTGCTTCACGGTATAACAGGTAGCGGTAAAACTGAAGTATATCTTCAGGTAATAGAAAAAATTCTTAATAACAAAAAGCAAGCTCTGGTATTAGTGCCTGAAATTGGTTTAACTCCACAAACAGTAAAACGTTTTGAAAAGCGTTTTACGGTACCTGTGGTTGTACTTCATTCTGGTCTGAATGATACAAAACGATATATGGGCTGGAAAAAGGCTCACCAACTTGTGGCAGGTATTGTAATTAGTACCCGTTCCGGAATTTTTACGTCAATGCCCAATCTTGGTTTGATCGTGGTGGATGAAGAACACGATGATTCGTATAAGCAACAAGACGGTATTCGTTATTCTGCCAGAGACCTTGCATTATTGAGGGCAAAACAATGCAACATACCAGTTATATTGGGTAGTGCAACGCCATCACTGGAATCGTTAAATAATGCCTTATCAGGAAAATATACTTACCAGATGTTAACCAAAAGGGCAGGTAGCGCCTCTCTTCCCACGCTAAAACTTGTAGATATAAGAAACAAAGAACTTCATGCGGGATTATGCAAGAGTGTAATTAATACTATTGGTCAAACGCTTTCACAAAAACAACAGGTGTTATTGTTTATTAACAGGCGGGGGTTTGCCCCATCGCTTATTTGTGCTCAATGTGGAACGGTTATTGATTGCCCAAACTGCGATGCTCACATGACATTGCACCGTTTGCCACCACATATGCACTGTCATCATTGTGATTACCAGCATGCTACTCCAACATTTTGTCTCTCTTGTAACAATACAGAGTTGATCGCTACAGGTACTGGTACTGAACGGACAGAAATGGCATTACAAACATTATTTCCGGATACACCCGTGCTTCGTATTGACCGTGACAGTACACGAAAGAAAGAAAGTCTTAACATTATGCTTGCAAAAATTAATGATGGAAAACCTCTTATTTTGGTTGGTACTCAAATGCTGGCAAAGGGGCATCATTTCCCTTATGTGACGTTGGTTGTCATTGTAAATATTGATGCAGGTTTTTTTAGTGCTGATTTCAGAGGCGAAGAAAAAACAGCACAACTTCTTTTGCAAGTATCCGGACGAGCAGGGCGAAGCAGGCTGCCGGGACAGGCATTAATTCAAACTTATAATCCGGATCATCCTGATTTACAAACTTTGATACATGGTGGATATTCAACATTTGCAAATAGTTTACTCGGGCGACGGGCACAGGAAAACCTTCCTCCCTTCACTTATTTGGCGCTACTGACAGTAGAAAGTATTGATTATCAGGTGCTGCAGGACGCTCTGAATCAGGCGGCTTTTTGGGCAAAAGGTTTTATCGAAAAGCTTGATCAAAAGGCGCAGGAGACGATTAATACAATAGGTCCCATGCCTGCACCAATGGAAAAACGACAAAATCGTTTTCGGGGTCATCTTATCTTTCGTTCGGTACGACGATCATCATTGCACCTTTTGATTCATAACATTAAAAGACAGCTGCATTGTTTACCCAAAAAGAAACAGTGTCGATGGTCTGTGGATATTGATCCGGTCGAAATGTGTTAAAAAATATGGGTTCCGCCACCAACTTTACCTGTTGTATTGCAAAGCAGAGTCTACATCGCACTTCTACCACATCAGATCATCAGGAATCTCGTAATCTGAATAGGGGTCGTCTGGCTCTGATTCTGATTCTGAATTCTTTTGTCTTTCTTTAACATTGTTAACGATAATTGCGCTCGCTTGTTTTTTTTCAATTTTTTCAGCGACCTGCCAAGGAATCAAATAATACTCATCCACCTTTATTGAGGCAATGGCTATATTTCCATGAATGATCTTGTCAATTTGTGAATCAGAAAAATGCAGTGTTTTAATTTTATTTTCATGAATAAATCTAAAAGGCTTCTCTCCCTTTTTTTGCTCAATAGCGTTAGAAGTAATCAACTGTTTTATTTGCGCTTCCAGTGATTTTTTTTCACGCATTTGCTCAAGTTGTAGGTTCAGTGTTTTGTCTCTGTCTTTTTGTTCCTGCGTGGCTCCACTAATTATGTCTTTCTGCATGGGCTGGTCAGTGATTTTGTTTGTGTTTTTGCGTTGCTTTCTTTTTTGTGTACGCACCTGTTGGTGCTGCTTTTTGGTGGCTACACCTGCTTTGAGAAGCTGATCTCTTAACGACATGACGCGATCTCTCTGTCATCAATTAAAACAAAACTAGTTTTTATAACTGAGGGTAAGTTGATTATTTAACAAATAATAACATAGCTAATCAACCCTGTGTTACCGTTTTTACCGGACTATCAACCCACTGGCTTATCACATTCACCCATGCTGGATGACTGTTTAAACAGGGTGCTACAATGAGTTTCTCACCTCCGGCGGCTTTAAAGGTTTTTTTGGCCTGCATATTTATTTCCTCTAGCGTTTCGAGACAATCGGCTGTAAACGAAGGGCAAAGAATTACCACACGCTTTTTACCTGCTTTTGCTAGTCGAACTAATGTGGACTCTGTAAAGGGTTCAAGCCACTTTGCCTTACCAAGACGAGACTGAAAAGTCACCGTATACTGATCTTCTGACAAACCAACCTTCTCAGCAAATGCCTTGGTTGTTTGCAATACCTGATAACGGTAACAACTCTTGTGTGCTAATGAAGGTTTAAAACAACAGTCTTTCGTCATGCAGTGTGATTTTGTCGGATCATCTTTTCTCAAATGGCGTTCAGGTAACCCATGGTAACTGAATAACACATGATCATGTGGCTCAGAAAGAGAGGGTTTAGAGACGTCAATAAGCGACTTTATATAATTTGAATCAGCATAAAAGGGAGGGTGTGTCTCTATTTCAAAAGGAAGTGAAAGTTTAGAGCAAACCAGCTCAACTTCCCTACAGCAACTGGCAAAGGTTGATCCTGCATAATGTGGATACAAAGGTATAACGCGTAATTTTTTTATCCTTGGGTATTGTTGTCTGATTTCATTTAGCTTTTTATGGATGGAAGGAGAACCGTAGCGCATTGCCAGATAAACAGGTGTTTTTGTTGTTGCCTGCACTTTTTTAGTCAACTCCAGACTATTCACTAATAACGGAGATCCTTTATCTGTCCAGACTAGAGAATAAGCATGTGCTGAACGAGAGGACCGAAAAGGTAAAATTAAAAGGCTAACCAATAACCGTCTGAATATCCACGGCAGATCTATAACATCTGGATCCATTAAAAACTGGTTTAGATAACGTCGCACATCTTTAATTGATGGTGAGTCTGGTGACCCAAGATTTAATAGAAGCACTGCTTTATCAGGCATTAGTTTTCTCTATCTGAAAAAATAATCAACAGTATAATTACAACACATCGCGCTTTAGAGTTGAAATATCTCTTAAAATAGCTCGCTTTAATGCATCCAGTGACTCAAACTTATGCTCGTCACGAATTTTATATGAAAATTCCAAGGTTAAAAATTGACCATATAAATTTTGACTAAAGTCCAGCAGATGTGCTTCAAGTGATGGCTGGCAACCTTTTACGGTAGGCTTCACTCCAGCATTGGCTACAGCCAAGTAAGTCTTATCCAGACCATGTATGCGTGCTGCGTAAACACCATGCACTGGCATACTATAGCGTTTTAGCTGAAAGTTTGCTGTCGGAATTCCAATGCTTGTTCCCAACTGCTGTCCTTTGATAATTCGACCGGAAATCTGATAAGGCCTGCCTAGTAGCTCTTTTGCTTTTTCAAAATCATCATGTTTTAAAGCTTCCCGAATTAAAGTACTGCTTATACGCCTTGCCCCTTTGATAATAGTCTGGGTTTTGCTAAGCAAGAAACCATTTTGTCTCGAAAATTGCTCCAGTAATTGATAGTTACCTTCCCGCCGATACCCATAACGAAAATCATCACCCACCAGCAAATATTTAATTTTTAGTTTTTCAAGCAAAACCTCTTGAATAAAATCTTGCGGGGACAGCTGGCAAAACGCACGTGTAAATGGCTGGCAAATAACGTAGTCCACTCCAAGCCGGTCAAGAACGACAAGTTTTTCTCTTAATGTGCATAATCTTGCCGGAAAACTTGCAGACAAAAGTTTTTCTTTCGGGTGTGGTTCAAATAACATGACTGCTAAGGGAGCCTGTAATTGATCAGATTTCTTTTTCAGACAAGAAAGAATTTTTTGATGACCCAGATGCACGCCATCAAAATTACCAATGGTAAGAACACTGCCACAGTGTTTCTGCTTAATATTTCTAATGCCTCGAATTAGTTCCATGCTCATGTCAGCTAAGATTAAGCCCTTAAAATAACCGTATATCATACACTAAATGACCAACTTAGTGTTTTAAATGTGTTAACCGAAGTCCGCTAATGAAAAGACATACACCATAAACCAGCAACCCTGATATGACCAAAATGCTTAGGTGTACTACTTGTGTGGACGATTTCCATGCCAACCAGTCAGCAGTTGGAGCATTTAAAAGAGTTAATACCAAAGCCATCATCACTGTTGCAAACAACAATTGAAATATAAAGAGTTTCCAACCATTTAATGGAATAAATATTTTGTTTTTAACTAAACCGCGATACAGTAACCATGCGTTAAGAGAAGAAGAAAGACTAGTCGCCAGTGCCAGTCCTACATGTGCCAGTGGCCAGATAAGAATCAAATTCATTACCATATTTGCCACCAATGCTTTCACAGCAATTTTAACCGGTTCCTTAACATCTTGCCGAGCAAAGTAGCCCGGTGCCAATACTTTAATAAGCATAAAAGCAGTTAGGCCTAATCCAAAAGCACGCAAGCTGCCAGAAGCCATCATTACGTCGTGGCTACTCATTTCACCATGATGAAAGACAGTTGAAAGCAATGGTTCGGCCAAAATGATTAATGCTACTGTTGAGGGAATGGCAATTAATAATATAATCCGGATAGCCCAGTCAAGCGTTTTAGAAAATTGCTTGATATTGTTTGTCGCATGCTGATGAGAGAGACTAGGTAAAATTACACTAGCCACAGCCACACCGAATACACCTAAAGGAAGTTCGGCTAATCTGTCTGAATAATACAACCATGACACACTGCCGGTTTGAAGAAATGAGGCCAAGATACTATCTAGCAACAAGCTTATCTGACTGACAGATACGCCAAACAGTGCAGGCATCATCAGTTTCAAAATTCTTCTGACGCCGGGGTGATGCCAACCCCATTTTGGCGTGGGTAACATATGCAACTTTGCAAGAAAAGGAAACTGTAACGCAAGCTGTGAAAACCCTGCAATCATTACTCCCCAAGCCAGAGCCATTACAGACGGACTCAGATACGGCGTAAGCAATATAGCCGAACCAATAAGGCTTAAATTAAGTAATACCGGCGTAAACGATGGAATAGCAAACTGCCCATAGGTATTCATTACCGAACCTGCAAACGCTGTTAATGAAATCAGCATTAAATAGGGAAAGGTAATTTGAAGCATCTGACCGGCCAGCTGAAGCTTTGACGGATCTTGATAAAACCCGGGTGCAAAAATATAGATGAGCAACGGTGCTGCGACAACACCAATGACCATTACCAGTAATAATGTCAGTCCTAAAGTTCCAGCTACGTAATCTACCAATTCTTTGACCGCTTTTTTTGAGCCTTTGGCTTTATACTCTGAAAGTACAGGTACAAATGCCTGAGAAAATGCGCCTTCAGCAAATAGACGCCGAAGAAAATTGGGAATTCTAAACGCAATAAAAAAAGCATCAGCTGATGCACTTGAACCAAAATAACTTGCAATTACAATATCCCGAATAAGCCCCAATACCCGAGAGGTCATTGTCATACACCCTACCAACAGGCTGGAACGAAGGTGAAGTTTTTTATTTATTTCAGACAATGTTTATTTATCCTGGTTTAAATTCATGGTAACAACGCACTCTCATCTACAAATCAGACTTTATAATACAAATACATGGGCTGGTCGATAATTTATTGTATAATACCCCGAATGTTGGTTCTAACTTCTAGCGAAATTACTTTACTTTAGTCGTTATGCGTTAAATTTTCTCTCAATAACTGGAGAGACAATGGCTAACATTGGTTTATTTGTTTGAAAAAAGTGATGACGCAAACTTGTATAACTAAAAAAATGTATTCTCTTCGGAGTTTGTAATATTTATTTTCATTTCAAAAGATACTACTGATAAAATCTCTCACATGATAGAAACAATGACAACGGGAAGCCTTTTAAATAATGAAGTATCATTTAGCAATTAATGGTTATGGTCGTATTGGTCGTAGTATTTTGCGTGCATTCTATGAGCGTAAAGAATTACATAATATACTAAAAATCATTGCAATTAATGAACTGGCTGATCTTAAAACAATGGCTTACTTAACCCGTTATGACTCCACGCACGGTCGTTTTCCAGATCAGATTGATTGCAAGGGAGAATCATTGTGCATTGGCAAGGATCATATTAAAGTCTCTCATGCAAAATCACCTGAGGACCTTCCTTGGCAGAAAGAGACTATTGATCTTTTACTCGAATGCTCAGGATCTTATAAATCAAGATTTATTGCAGAGCAATACCTGAACGCCGGTGCTCAACGGTTACTTTTTTCTCAACCAGCCGGTTCTGATGTTGATAACACTATTGTTTATGGCATTAATCACGATACACTTAGCCAAAATCACCGCATCGTCTCTAATGGCTCATGCACAACGAATGCCATAGTACCAGTATTAAAATTATTACACGATGAATTTTGTGTTAAGGAAGGCACTACGACCACAGTACATTCAGCAATGAATGATCAACCAGTTACCGATGCTTATCATCAGACTAATCTTCGTCTCACGCGAGCTGCCATGCAAGCTGTTATTCCGGTGGAAACAAGGCTACATAAAGGAATAGAGCGATTACTACCTGAGTTGGCTGGTTGCTTTAGTTCTATTGCTATTCGGGTTCCTACAATCAATGTGTCGTTAATTGATCTAACAGTTAGAACTTCTCGAAAAACAACAGCTGATGATGTTAATGCTTTTTTACAAGGTGCAGCTAACCTCAACAACTATCAAAATATTATTGACTTTTCTGATGAGCCTCATGCGTCAGTAGACTTTAATCACAATGCAAACTCCGTCGTGATTGACGGAACTCAAACCAGAGTGAGCAATAATCACTTAATTAAACTGGTTTGCTGGTTTGATAATGAATGGGGATTTGCTAACAGAATGCTTGATACGGCTGTGGCATGGTTATCAAAATAAGCAGGTTATACAAAACCTGCTGGTAACTTCTTATTGTGCAGTTTTTCTGATCTTACTGTTATGCGTTGAAGTTCCTTGCAATAATCTCAGTTTGATATAGTTATACAGCAACAAGTACTGTGTGCTTAATAGTGATCCGGCTCAGCAACCTTAGTTTTATTTTCTCATGGGTGGGTTCAAAAAATTGAATCGGAAGCCGTGGTGCACGAGAAAACTCAATCACTATTTTTTTATTGCATACACCAGGTTACGAAGATACTAACTAATGTAGTTATATGGTTACCTGATTATGTACAAATATTAACCAAATTTTAAAGAAAAATTGGTATTACTCACCATTATCAATCGGCAGTGTAAATTCAAAAATAGCGCCACTTTCAGGGTTTCTTTTATAGCATAAACTGCCTTTATGCACCTCAACAATAGAATGGCACACTGACAAACCTATACCCATTCCAGATGATTTTGTTGAAAAAAATGGTGTAAATAGTTTTCTTTCATCTTCTTCTTTTAAACCATGCCCTCTATCAATAACCGACACTTTAATGAATTGGTTATCTTGTTTAGCGGTTTTAACCCACACACCAATATTTCGTGTATCTTCATTTTTCATTGCTTCCATGGCATTTCTGATCAGATTAAGAGTAACCTGTTGAATTTGAATAGGGTCAACTTTAATTAATGGAAGGTTATCAGTCAGATCCAGATGAATATTTACATTGTTATCTTTGGTATCAACTTCCGCCAGAGTCACTATATCGCGAATCATCTTATTGCATTCAATTACCTCTACTACATGCTGTGGCTTACGCACAAAGTTTTTGATTCGTGAAACAATATTACCCGCCCGACAGGCTTGAATTTCTATTTTGTCCATAACATCTGTTAATGTCTCCATATCTGGAGTCTCATGACGTATAATTCGCGTGCATGCCTGTGCGTAGTTATTAATGGCTGTTAATGGCTGATTAACTTCATGAGCAAAACCAGATGCCATCTCTCCCATGCTGCTTAAACGAGACATATGGGTAAGCTTATCTTTTTGATGCTGAATTTCATGTTCCATACGATGAAGCTCCGACTCCTGCTTCAACTTTTCGGAAATATCTGAAAAAACAATAACCGCACCCGATGGAATAAGCTCACAAGGGTTAATGATAGGTGTCACTGAGTAACTAACTGGAATTTGTCCGCCTGTATTATTCCAAAAAACAGCGCGGTTGACGTGTTGTACAATGCCTTTTTCCAATGTGATTTTTACGGGAGGTTTTTTTTCCAGAAAAAGCTGTTTACCAATGACTGAAGAAATACTCATATGATTGAGTTCATCAACAGACCATCCAAGTGTGCTGGCCGCCGCTGGATTAGCGAAGGTAATACAGCCTTTCAAATCAACTCCAAAAACGCCTTCATGCATTGCCTGAAGAATGCGTTCATTACTGGCCTGAAGCTTAATGTTTTTTTCTTTTAATGCCAGTTCAAGCTGGCTCACTTTGATTTGAGTGGCAACCCGTGCAATCACTTCGTCAGGCTGAAAAGGTTTGGAAATATAGTCTACAGCACCCATCTGTAAACCCTTTATTTTGTCACTGATTTCATCAAGTGCAGAAAGAAAAATAATGGATATATCTAAAGTTTCAGGGTCTTCCTTTAATAAACGACAAGTAGTAAATCCGTCCATTCCCGGCATTATAATATCAAGAAGAATAAGATTTGGCTTAGCCTCTTTAGCCAAGCGTATAGCGGTTTCACCAGTTTTAGCCACCAACAGTCTGTAGTTTCGCCCCTTTAACGTTTCCAGCAAAACATTTAAATTGGCCGGGCTATCATCAGCTATTAGAATGGTACTCGTCGAAACCATTATTTACCACTTTATAAGTAAAAAATAATATAACAAAGTAAAAAAAGGCTAAACATTTTGTTTAGCCTTTGAGAAAATACACCATTTATAGAGAAATCGCACTATTTTATTTGAGTATTTTAATCACCGCAACTCTATGCAAAAAGCCTTTTTTCGCCGTCACCGTCCACATTTTCTATGCAGCGACCACATAACTCTGTATGTGCTGAGTTCAGACCCACATCTTCACGCCGGTGCCAACACCTTACGCACTTCTTATTGGTAGAAGGTGTTACCGTTAATTTAAGTGATGTAAGATCAGTATCATAAGATTCAGAGTCCGCACTGGAAAGAGGCTTAAGTATAGCCTCAGAGGTAATGAGAATAAAACGCAACTCTTTGTCCAGCTTGCTCAATATTTCATGGAGCGAGTCATCAACATAAAGTGTAACACTTGCTTCCAAAGCGCTACCGATAGTGCCGGCTTTTCTTTCTTTTTCAAGTGCTTTATTCGTTTGTTCACGAACGGCAAGTACCTGAGTCCAAAAATCATTATCAAAGATCTTATCACTCAGGGGTATTAGTTGATCGTACCAAAGGCTCAAGTGAACCGACTCTGAACGATCGCCTGGCATTACCTGCCAAATTTCTTCGGCTGTAAAGCTTAGTATGGGAGATATCCAGCGCACAAAAGCCTCAGCAATGTAGTAAAGCGCAGTCTGGCAGCTACGCCTTGCCAGACTGTCTTTTTGGGTTGTGTACTGGCGGTCTTTGATTACATCCAGATAGAATCCACCCAAATCATTTATACAGAAGTTATGCAGTTTATGATAGATGGTACTAAAGCTATAGGTGTCATAAGCTTCGCAAATGTCTTGTTGCAAATGCAAAGCACGATCCACTACCCATCTGTCTAATGGCAACATATTATCAGGTGAAATACAGTCTTTTTCCGGATCAAAACCATTAAGATTTGCCAGAAGAAAGCGTGCAGTATTTCGAATGCGACGATAAGCTTCTGCTGTACGCTTAAATATCTCTTTCGATACCGCCATATCGGTAGAATAATCAACAGAAGAGACCCATAAACGTAGTATGTCGCCACCAAGCCCGTTGGTGATTTCTTTAGGAGAGATTGTATTGCCTAATGATTTGGACATTTTATGTCCATGCTCATCTACTGTAAAACCATGAGTTAATAAATGCTTATAAGGAGCGCTGTTATTCATAGCCAAGCCGGTTTTCAGCGATGACTGAAACCAGCCCCTGTGCTGATCAGAGCCTTCAAGATATAAGTCAGCCGGATATCCAAGATTTCTGGATTTTATGACAGCTTCATGACTTACTCCCGAATCAAACCATACATCCAGTGTGTCAGTGATTTTTATATAATGTTCAGCATCCTCAGAAGAGAGCAACTCAGAAGGTTCCAGATCAAACCACGAATCTATTCCGGATTTTTCAATACGCTGAGCCACTTTTGCCATTAGATTTTCATTATCAGGGTGTAGTTTAAATGTATCTTTATGGACAAATAGCGTAATAGGTACTCCCCAAGTACGTTGACGGGAAATACACCAGTCAGGACTTCCGTTTAACATAAGTTCAAGACGTTTTTTTCCCCATGCCGGAGTAAAAGTAATATCTTTTAGCGATTGTTTGCAGAGTTTTAGCAAATGATTTTGCTTCATACTAATAAACCACTGAGGTGTGGCCCTGAAAATCAGAGGTGTTTTTGTTCGCCAACAATGCGGATAGCTATGAGTTATTTTTTCTTCGTACAACAAATTCCCTTTTTCATTGACAAGATTTACTATTTTGAGGTCAACTTTATAAACATGCTCGCCGGCAACATACTCAACATTGTCTGCGAATACTCCTGCATCATTGAGTAAATTCAGTGTTCCAAGACCGTATTTCTTTCCAGTATTAAAGTCATCTAAACCATGATCTGGCGAAGTATGTACACACCCTGTACCTGAATCGATAGTAACATGTTCACCCAAAATTAAAGGCAGGATCTTTTGATAAAAAGGGTGATAAACCTGAAGGTTTTCCAGTGATTGTCCGGATGTCCTACCCAGCACTTTAACATCAGACCATCCAAGCTTCTCTGTTACAGTCTCTGATAAATCTTCGGCCAGAACAAAGCACTGCTCTCCTTTGGATGTATTGCACTGAATCAGCACATACGTAAGCTCTGCACCAAGAGACACCGCCTGACTGGAAGGTAACGTCCATGGTGTTGTTGTCCAGATGACCACAGAAATATCACAATTTGGTTCCTTCGCAAGGGCAAATGACTGACAAAAAGTGGCTTTGTCCTTTACCGGATAACCTACATATATGGAGGTGGAAGTTTTATCCTGATACTCCACTTCCGCTTCAGCCAAGGCAGACTGACCCACCACACTCCAGTATACCGGTTTAAATCCTCTTTGAAGATGACCATTGCTGATGATTTTTGCCAGTGATCGTACGATATTAGCTTCATAAGCAAAACTCATACTCAAATAAGGGTTATCCCACTCACCCAGTATGCCTAAGCGAATAAAATCTTTCTTTTGACCTTCAACCTGCTTGATAGCATAGTCACGGCATTTTTTGCGAAAAGTTTTTTTATCTACTTTGACGCCCGCCTTACCAATTTTTTGCTCCACTTTGTGTTCAATAGGCAATCCGTGACAATCCCAGCCCGGCACATAAGGCGCATCAAATCCACTCAGTGTTTTGGATTTAATCACCATATCTTTGAGAACTTTATTGATAGCATGCCCTAAATGAATATCACCGTTGGCATAAGGGGGGCCATCGCCCAGCACAAACCTTTTTCGGCCATGGGACCATTGCCTGATTTTTCCATATAAATCTTTGTCAGTCCACGATTTAAGTATGGCTGGCTCTTTTTGAGGAAGACCTGCTTTCATGGGAAAACTGGTATATGGAAGATTTAATGTGGACTTATAGTCGCTCATGGCTACAAGGATATCCTGACTTCATTAGGTCGTTAATGACTCATGTGGTTAAAAAAAATACTTTAACTGGCAGAGGATAACCCATTGAGATACAACAGCCAAGCTTAAAATGACAGATTATTTTACTCTTTTCATAAAAAACTCTTTTTTGCGAGGTTAAGACCTATGTCGTACAAACTTTTCAAGATAACAGTATTCTAAATTCCCATAATATTTTTGATTAGTGATTTCAACATTTTCGTAAATAAAACTAATCATGCGAGGTTAAATTAATGAGTAGAACCATAAAAACGCAAAACTCTACAGCTCAGAATAGGCACTACAGCCACCTGCGCTTGCTTAAAAAAATAGTACGAATGGGCCTTCATGCTGTTGAAAAAACTCTGGATTCAACTGTGATTGTGGGGGCTGGGGTTGGAAGCTACTGGTCGCCGATTGGAGCCGGTTTATTAGCAACGAGCTACTTTGGTAGCAAAAGCCTTCTCAAAAGAGCGATCGCTTACATACAGGTGAAACCTGCTATCACGAGCAAGACAGAAGTTGCTGAAAAAAAGAAAGATTCACCAAAATTTCCCGTAAAAGATGAAACAACTGAAAGCTTCAGTATCAAAATTTCCGGTGTTCAACAACCAGGATTTAAAGTAAGGGTTCCATCTCATGAAGCCATGACAACGGAGCCAGTCAGATCACCTGATAAAGAATTTGAGCATAAATTAGAAAAAATGATACAAATAACAGCAGACAATATAGCCACAATCACTCAAAAAAAGGTTGATGAAGCTATCAAAAAATCCTTTACAAAGAAAAAAAGCGGCCTCAAGAGGCTGAATGGTTTACTGCCACAGCGCAGAGCCATGCGCAGAAAAGGAAAACTTTAACAACCTGAGTCTTAAAATTACGCCCTGAATGCAAGGGCTAAAATTTTTAGAAACCTTCTTTCAGAGGTTGTTGCAAGCTAGGCAACAATTTTTTTTACTAAGAACATTGTTACTAAAAAATGGTTTTATAGTTTCTGGGGCTCATTCGGAGAAATATAAATTTGCAGTAATTTGCAGTAATTTGCAGTAAAAAGTAAGGTAAAACCTTACTGGAAATTGATAAGGTATCTTATATACTTTAGATGTCTGAAAATAGTTCTACCTTCCGCACACTTCATCCAGATTTAAATATATTTCGAGAAGAGGTATTTCCTGATGAGAATTTTCGGAAAATTTTTAGCTATTTGTTTATTCATAATCACCGTTCATAATTACGCAAATACCATTGGTTTTATAGATGACTGGAATTTGCCTGATAATTTAACATCAGGTAGTTTGCAGGGTTTGGTTATGTTCGTTCAGGACACAACTAAAATTCCTGGGTATAACCTTCATGAACATCCCATTACTCCATTACGTGATACATTGTTTGCTTTTATTCCCAAAAATAAATCTGGCGGGGATTATAAAATTACTATTTTTGATGCAAATCATCATATAAGGAATCAGTTTGCTTTATTGCCTCCCAGTCTTATTCCTCCTTCCGACGAACCACAGCTTAGCGGAAAACCACGGGTTGAATTTTCAACGAAAGCTTATACAGCAGTAATACCAGCGAAAGCTTTTACCTTTCCTTTAAAAGGGTTAAGTATTGAAATTACTGATAAGAAAAGTGGTTCAACTGGGACTGTTGGAGCAAGCACTCTTATATTTGGTGTCCCTGCCCATGCTATTATGCATAATATTAGAATTGGTGAGCTCACTCAGCCTCCTGATAGAACAGCACAGGAGCTAGATTTTGAGTTAACTGCCAATTATCTTCAAACCATTCCTGCGTCAAAGCTGACTGTGGATAATTATTCTCCACTGAAATTAAATGAAATTGTTGATGTGGAGGGGCATCGATATACAGGTAAGCTTCCTGGTAAAGGTGACGTATATGGAGGTAAAGCAGAATATTTTGCAAGACGGGTAATTGCTCCTGCCATTTTAATTGCAAATAATGGATATTTATTAGCGCATGAAGTTAAAAACTGGACGCCATCTCTGACCAGGGTAAATATGTTGATTAAAGGTAAGTATGAAAATGGTATTGTCCGGCATGGCCTTCATTGTATAGGTGCTATGACTTTTTTGACTTCAACTGACCTCAACGAATACTCACATGAGCTAGGCCACACTTTTGGTTTGGCCGATTATGAAGGTGGTCAGCTTGGTGGTCATAAACATACAGATGGCTGGGCTTTTGATGCCTATAACAATATGTTTTTATCTGTCTTAGAGTGGGGTGCCAGCCCTGCTGATGTGCTGGGTGAAAAACCATTTCAAAATATCTTCTCATACGGCAAAGATGCAATGTCAGGGGGTGGTAATAATTATTCTGACATCTCTCGTTACACCTTGTATACGCCTAATTCTTTAAAAATAATTGCGAAAACATTTCAAAATAGTACGTTTTTTCAACAAAATAAACAAGGTAAATACAGGCTTTATGGTTTTGACCCAGTAAATGAAAAGATGACTGACAAATCTTCCGATGATTCCAGGTTGCCCGTCAGTGGAGCAGTACCAGTAGTCACGATTGCCGGTTATTATGATCCGAGTAAAAAAATATTTCCTAACGGAGCCTATATATTACCTGCTATGTTCAGTAGTTACGGATATGTATTTTCTTACAACACACCCAAGTCAAACGACTGTAGCTTAATTATAAAAATGAAATATGGTAATGTTCAAAAGATAGCTTTACCAAATACCAATTTTTCTCGGGATGAGGGAAATCTGTTTGCTGTAAATGTACCGACAATAAACAAACCAGATACAGTTTCTGTTTTTTGCCCTAGTTCTTCTAAACCACTTTTTATCAGAGATATAACATACCCTTCAACTAATCCTTTTGCAATAAGTGTCGGTGGAAACAAAGGTTATACTGATGTTGTCAAGCATGCTTTTGGCTTTACCTTTCATATACAAAGGGAAATTTTTGAACCCAATATAGTCATCAGCTTTAATCGCTTACCCGCTCAGTATTTAACACAAAGAAATATCGAGGCCACCGACCCCTCAGGTAATAATCTATCCCTCACCATTCAGCCAACAACAAGCGCCCTAACTTATCGTGCACTGCTTCCATTTAATGCAATTTCAGGTGTGTACAAAGTTCATCTTCATAACTTTACTGATAAGTATGGTAATGCTATAGATAATAAATCAGAACGAGTTATATATACTGCAATTCCACAAGTCATAATAAAGAGAAACAAAAAAAATAGTCGCTTTAAAGTTGATCTATCAAAATTGGCACACTACATAAACAACCGGCAAATAGGTCAAAGACTGGCTTATATTATAAATCGGGATTTTAGCCAAATGCTTTCAGGGCCTGATACTTATAGCTGGGACTCTACAAAAAAAACATCTAAAACAACAACCTTGATTAAAGTACTTGATTTACAAAATAACTCAATTGGTTTTCGCATATGGAATGGAAAACACGTAATGAATTCATTTGCTAACTGGGGTATTAAAAGAAGTAAGATGTACTTACAAATAGCTAACGTCAAAGCATTACCTAGGGGGGTCATTAAAGGGCGACTGCATTTTATTGCAAGGTGGTGGAATAAGAAAGTCAATTATCCATTTGCAGTGAACTATGTAATTTATAATGATAAACTTCCGCAAAATACAGCAATCTCAGCAAGAGGACAAAAAGGCCTGAATATTAAAGGTTGAGACAGGTGTCGTTTTTTTATCCAGTCTACTGTGAAAAGGTCCGAATTATTGCAACCTGCAGGTGTGCCCTGCAGGGTTTGAGTACTTCGGTGTAAATTATATATACAAAAACCTGTTTCTAATACCAACGCATGCTCAAACAGTAATTAGCAACAGACTTTGGTATTATTTCCCGCAAGAACTTTCCAGCTTATCCCAAATTCCCAAAATATACATAATTCCTAAAGCTCTATCATACAGTCCGTATCCAGGGCGACACTTTTCATTCCAAATATGCCGTCCATGATCAGGTCTGACATAACCGTTATAATTATTTTCATAAAGTGCAGTAACAACATCGACAATATCAATGTCGCCATCACAGGTGCGGTGAGAAGCTTCAATAAAGTCACCGTTGCTGAAATGTTTAACATTTCGTATATGCATAAAGGCAATCCGTTTGGCATATTTTCGTACCAGTGATGGAATGTTATTTTTGATGCTCGCACCAAGAGAGCCTGCGCAAAGTGTCAGGCAGTTTGAAGCACTATCATTTAGTGACAAAAATCGTTGCAGGTTCTCTTCATTGGTAATAATACGGGGCAAACCAAAAATAGACCAAGGTGGATCATCCGGATGAATAGCCATTTTTATACCAAATTCTTCAGCGACAGGGATAATTTCGTCTAAAAAACAGGTAAGATTTTGCCATAGATCTTCAGTGGTTATATGCTCATAATCGTTGAGCAAGGATTGAATGTGGCTGAGTCGTTCCGGTTCCCAGCCAGGCATGGTTAACCCAGAACTGTCTTTCGTGATTTGTTCGATTAAATCGGTGGGCTTTATATTTTCAACCTTAGCTTTTTCATAAAAGAGTGATGTTGATCCATCTGTATTTTCTTTAAATAATTCTGTACGGGTCCAATCAAACACTGGCATAAAGTTATAACAAATAACCTTTACACCATGTTTTGCCAAGCGACAAATGGTTGTTTTGTAGTTATCTATATATTTACTGCATGAGGGTTTACCGAGTTTGATATCTTCGTGCACATTGACGCTTTCAACCACATCTGAATTGAAGCCGGCTTCTGCTATCTCATTAACAGCTTGCCTGATTCTTTCTTCTGGCCATATATCTCCGGCAGGAACATCATGAAGAGCCCAGACAATACCATCAGTGCCGGGAATTTGCCGAATATCTTTCAGTTGAATTGTATCATTGCCAGAACCATACCAGCGGAAAGTCATATTCATCGTTAGTAACCAATAATGATAAGTTGTATGATAGCCATGTTTATCATAAGAATCCTGATTGTTTTAAGTATATAGGGCAATACAGGCACACAATTAATGCTACTTTATAATCACTTTTTCTTTTTAATCATTTTTATGAAAGTGTGACAGGTTTTGCTCCTTATGTCTTTGATGAGGATTTTTAAAGAAAAAATTATTTATACACCTTTGCAAAGAGTATTGTAGCGAATATTGTATGAAAAACGCATAATATTATTAATTTTCAGGATGGAGACTATGATATGCAAAATTGGGTTTCTCTTTTTAAAGAGCATGTTCAAACATTACAGCATGTTTATGAAGAGCTGATTTCTGAGCAAAAAGTCGATGGCATACTGATCCATGCAGGCTCAACAATTACTCGGTATTTAGATGATCAGGATTATGAGTTTTGGACAGATATGCGCTTTCGTCAATGGATTCCCGAACGGGTTATGAACGGTTCTTTACTATTGATTCGACCTGAACAAAAACCTTTATTATTCTGGCATCACCCTATTGATTTTTGGCATGCAGTGGTAGAACCACCCTCTGGATTCTGGACAGAGTGTTTTGATATTAAAATTGTTAAAAGTCCTGATGAAATTTCATCGCTTCTGCCTAAAGAAGAAATGATTGGGCTAGGTCAGGATGAAAGAGTACTTAAAGAGTTGGGTGCTATTTGTTGCAATCCTGCGAGAGTTTGCCATAGGCTTGACTGGCAACGTTCAATTAAAACCGATTATGAAATAGCCTGCATTCAGGAAGCTAATCACACGGCAGTGAAAGGCCATATGGCGGCTAAAAAAGCTTTTTTAAATGGTGATTCAGAGCTTGATATTCACTTAAAGTATTTAAGTGCAGTACGGGAAAAAGAAGCATTGATGCCTTATGCAAACATTGTGGCACTCAATGAAAACACCTCGGTTCTACATTATCACAACTATCAGACAACTGTTGATAACGCACGGTCATTTCTTATTGATGCAGGCGCATCGCATTATAATTATGCTGCAGATATTACCCGTACTTATGTTAAAAATTCTTGTCTCTTTGGCGAATTGATTGACCGTATAGATGATGAAGTGCAGTACATTATAAGGCGTATTAAGCCTGGTGTGAGCTATCCGGATTTACATAATTATATGCATCAACGAATGTCTGAGGTACTTGTGGATTTTTCGATAGTTAATCTATCAGCTACTGAAACTTATGAAAAGGGTTATACACGTATTTTCTTTCCTCATGGACTAGGGCATTTTCTTGGTTTAGCAGTCCATGATTCGGCCGGAAAGCAAGCGGGTATGGAAGGCGGTCAGCTCTCCCCGGATGAAAGGTATCCGGCATTAAGATGCTTGCGTACATTAGAGCAAGGCATGGTGGTAACTATTGAACCTGGGCTTTATTTTATCCCATCGTTGCTGGAGTCTGTTAAAAGTAATCCTGATTTTAACTGGAAGCTAATCAATGAGCTAAAAAGCTTTGGTGGCATTCGTATAGAAGACAATATTCTTGTAAAAAAAGAAGGTGCATTTAACTTTACCCGCACAGCATTTAAAAAAGTGAATAACTGATTAAAACATATTGACCATTTACAACTAGTGTTCAACTACTATTAAAAGCATGCTTTTGTGGCTTGTTGTTAAAGCAATACTTCGGACAGTTTTTGACTGATTGTTTTCCATGAGTATTATCTGTTAATTCAATAATATGAATAGAAGATAACCCATGGAAGACACAGCAAATAAAATTCTAGAGGCAATGTCCAGCGAAAAAAAATCACTTAGGGAGTAATATTGCTAAATTGCTTCCTTAACCCAGTATTAAAATAGTCATCCCAATTTTGTGTAGCGTCCAAAAATCCCATGTACCATTTATGGTAACCTATAGCCGCCATTTGTTGTTCCGGATTGGAAATATGTCCAGGATGTAATGATAGTTCATCAGAGTTGCTGAACACTTCCCCTATCTCATCATCTAGAGTCTCAAATGTTGTATTTCTTTCAAGTATTCCAAGATTTCTAGTTGCAAGTGCAGAGACATTTTCTTTCCATGCTGCAAAACCTTCTGGCTGCTGCCATATTGCTGCTGCAGATCCTTGATCATCTATGATTCTGGAAATATTTGGCTCACCTAACTGCTCCGGATAAGCTTTAAGCATCTCATTAGCAAAAGCCTGCTCAAAGTATTTTTTTTGCCTGGCAGAAATGTCCTCCAATTCATCCTCGCTGATGTCGTTCATTATCTCATGTCGTTTAGATAAATATCGCTTCACATTTGCAGCCTTTTCAGTCGGGGTCATTGCCGCAATATCATGACTGCTATTACCCAGTATATCTTTATCAGTTGTACTGAGGCCGCCATTTTCTACTACTTCTCCTCCTGCTTCTCCTGCTGCTTGTCCTGTTGTTTCTTCTATTGCTTTTCTTGCTACAGAGCGGGCAATTGTACTGACTACTCTATTAATGATTATACCTACCATCTCGCCACCGACCATAGCCCCGGCATCAATAGCAACACCTTCCCAGAACGAAGTAGTACTCATCATCTCACCAATTGATTGAGATGGCTTTAAGCCTTTTTGTTCCAAAACGTAATTTTCTGTAGCTTTTGCGCCTACGGTTGTTGCTACACCCAGTGCCGTAAAAAAAAGAACATTAGCCAAGATACCCAGCGCCGTGCCCTCTATAAAGTCACCAGGACCTGGGATCACTAGGGCCATCAAAAGTCCTACCACCGCGAGACAAATTGCAAAAATTGTTTCCTCTTTACTTTTGTTATAGTTATCGTAAAGCTGTTTGTTTTCCGCTTTCATCGTTTTATTAACATCATTAACATCATTTTCGGTGTAGTGACCGGTGGGGTCAGAACTATTGATGGGATCATTACCTGCATAGTTGTAAGCATTTATGCCACCGGCTCCCCACGGAGAGGCACTGTCGTGTTTAGTGAACAGTCTCAGTGCCGGATCATAAGCACGGTAACCATTGCCCAAAAACTGCCAGCCCGTCACTTGGTCTGTATTTTTCATTTGATAGCCACGGGTGCTTTTTTGCAGAGTCAACGCCAGTGTTTTAGCCTGATTCAGGTCTGTTACCTGACCATACGGCATATACACATCATCACCTTGAACTTTGCCATTAACGACACTGCCTGTTAACTGCTTGCCATCGGTAACAGCCGACTCGTAACGGCCATCATAAAAACTTCCTCCGGCTACATAATAACGAGATTTCCCGTTAAGCGACTGCTCTGCCAGAGAGCCATTGTAATACTGCTGTAGTGTGGTTGTTTTTCCGAAAGCGTTGGTATCACTTTCTGCAATTTGCTGTCCTGACGCATCATAGGTATAGTGAATTTTTTCACGATCATTGATAGTGACATCCGTTAAATTCTGCGCACTGTCATAGCTCATCTGGTAAGGCACTAACTTGCCCGAGGCGGTCATTTTCTGCATGGCAGTGATATTACCGTCACCATCATAGCTAAATGTAGCATGACCTTTACCGGCATAATCAATACCTGATACCTGTGTCGGATCAGTGTTTTTATACTGGTAAGTAATCAGCTGTTTACTGCCACCGTTGATCGTCTCATCCACTGTATTTAGTGAATTAAACAAAGGTTGATAGCTGTAATCAATGGCACTGACCGATTGTTTGAACAGATTCTGAGGGCACTCTGTTCCGTTGCAGGTAAAGTGCAATAACTGACCCTGCAGTGTATAGGTGTATGTTTGGGTACTGACACCTTTTTCAGTTGTTGCAGTACGGGTAGCCACCTGACCTTTTGTGTTATAACCATAACCATACGTTCGAACAGGTTTACCGTTCAGGTCATTGGCAATGCTGACCAAATTACCAATACTGTCATAGATATAGCTATTGGTCACCTGATGGTTAATGGTTTTATCCTTCACCGATAAATCAGGGTTGTAATCAGTTCCCAGAGATACCTGACCTGCGCTTCCCTTATAACTCATACTAACCGGCAATCCTAGCGCATCGGTTACCGCTGTTTGTGTATACACCGGCGCAGCTGGAGCACCATAGGTACTGCTCACCGGTACAAAATAATTGTTCACCTCATCGGATAAGATTCGCTGACTACCGTCAGGGTGAGTGATGGTTGTGGTCAGTAACCGCTGATTCACCGGATCATAGGTGTATGCCATTTCGCTGATCAGCTTATTCTGCCCGCTCGTTTTTTTCAGATCGGTCAGGTTACCATTAGCATCGTAAGTATAGGTCAGGGTAAAATCTGTATGACCGTCTGCTGTCTCAGATACCACGGTATGTGGTTTTTTATGCCATAGCGTATCATAGGTAATAGTCATACTATTACCCAGCGGGTCTGTTATTTTGGTCGGAAAACCAGAGGTTGTGTCATATGTCATGCTCACCTGATGAGATTTATCTCTCACCATTGTTGTGGCATTTAATAAAAAGCCCAGTGATGTATACGTTCTTTCACCCACCAGTACCTTTTGAGCCGAAGGGTCATAAGCGCCAGTGGCTACTTCTGTTTTGATAATATTTCCATAAGCGTCATAGGTGTTGTAGGTGGTTCTCACCGGTGTCACACTGCCATCAGTATTACGGGTCGATACCGTGGAGGCAATCACCTGATCAGGCTTGACTGTACTGTAAACATTACGGGTTTCCATTCCGGCATGATAGGCATCAGAGAACAAGACCTGTCCCATTGCATTGAAATGACTCGCCACAAAAGTGCTTGCCTGTGTGGCTGAAGGGTTAGCCAGTGCTTGGTTTTTAATGGTATCTGCCAGCGATTCCAGTGCCTGAGGGTCAGGCGCCTGACCTTTAGCGGTACCTGCAAACACGGTCGTCATTTGTTTTTTTGTGCCACTGTCGTACAATGGTACCTTTTTATCATCAGTTGTCGTTGTGGTAAAAGCCGGATCAGTAATAAAGTTATATTTATAGCTCACATCGTGAAACATCACCGGACGACTGGCCGAGCCTTGATTGACCGAATGTGACTGTGATACCTGAACTGATGCTACCCGACAGGCGGTATTAACCCTGTGATCGGGCGTCGATTGTAACGGATCAAAGCACAGAGAATCCGGATTATTTATCACCTGACTGGTAGGTAATAACGTATAAGAAATCTTTCGCAAATGGTAAGAATCTGATACAGATATACTGGTGCTACCGTTGGGGTGCTGTACGGCGGTGGGTTTGCCATAGCGGTTATAAAAATACAGGGATTGTTGCGGATGAACCTGTCCCTTTTCATCATAATAATAATGAATGGTTTTGCTGATCTGACCGGACAGATTATAAAAAGCCTCATCAGTGGCGTAAAAACCACTACGGTCTTTAAGCTGTTGTAGCGTTTTGACCACATGGTTTTGCGTGTCATATTCTTTTTCTAGCTGTACTCCCTTGCCGTTACCGGTGGGCATCAGCTGTGTCATGGTCACCCGAAAACCTGCGTTTTGTGCGCCATTGAGTATGTCATACTGATAACGATAAGTTTGCTTGTCATCGGCATTACCTGCAGGTAGATAACTAACCTGCACCGGACGGCCAAGAGCATCGTAACTGTCGTAGGTGACAATATCTCCGGTGACCGGATCTTCACTTTTTATTAACCCGCCATACTGATTATAGGTTTTTTGGGTTCCGGGTAACTGTTGAGGAGCTCTACCTTGTGTGTCACTGGTCAGGCTTTGTTTTGTATTACTGATCGTATAGACGTTATTGCTATTGCTGATCGTGTAGGAATTGTTGACATATTGTCCCATGGACGGCAATGTGGCAGTCGTTTTGACTGGCATGGCAAACGTCATCGCTGTGGGTTCAGTATTATAAGTTACGGTACTGCTTCTGATTATCTTGCCATTAAAGAGTATCTGATTACCGGGAATCGCTACACGGTTAACCGTATAAGCGTGTCCTCCCACTGTTATGGATTTGCTGATAACACTGGGTTTACTGTAATTTGTGGTGAGTGTGTCAGGTGCCTCTCCCTGCAGACCTGCCTGCTTTGCAGGTCTGATCTGAGCGACACTGGTTTGCAGTATAGGGTGATAAACACCAGGTAGCGTCGTGTAGCTTTCAGTATTCAGGTTACCGTGACTGTCTTGTACAATTTTTTTCGCCAGAAATCCCTTTGAGTCATAGCTGTAGTTGAAGTTTTGCACCTGCAACAGCGGGTTGTTTCCAGTGGCGTCGTACAACTGATACTGTTGCACAGAGGGAAGATTATAGTGCAGGGATAGATCAGCCACCGAAGAGGCAGAAGTAATCTTGTCACCGTAGCTAGTCTGCCCGCGGGTTAAGGTTATATTATTGACTGAAGTCGTTTGCTGATCCTTTAAATGCAGATAATTATAACTCTGGCTGATCTTTTTTGTTTCTGGCGAAGGTGTTAACGTACCGGTAAAGACTGGAATTTTCATCCCGGCAAGGGTGCTATAACGATACACGGGTGCGCCCTGATGCCGAAACCCGCATTCCATTAACCAGTCCTGTGCTGATGTCACATGGCTAAACGTATTACCATCACACTGTATATTATTACCGACAAAATTATTACCTGTACTGCTAACGCTGAACGTACGGGTAATATCCTGATCGTGACTGTTATTAAAGTGTTCTGTATAAGAGCTAACATAAGGCGTATGATTATTCACAGGCTCTGTGTAGCCGCTAACAATATAGTGAGAGCCAGAGAGCACGCCATAGTTGATGGTGTAATAAGCACCATCGGCCAGAGTAATTTTAGTGGGTTTTTTATCGGTATCAAAGGTGAGTAATGTACTTTCGTTTAACGGGTTGGTAATGCTTACACCGTCGCTTTTGTTACGGAGTGTAAAGTGCTGAAAATGACCCATTTTATCTTGGTAGAACAGCGTGGCAGAACCAGATTGTTTGTTTATTTTAGCCACTACTTTTTGATCAGAATTTAACAGCGTAATACTAGATTGAGTATCGCTGTGGGCATACTGAAAATAAATGGCCTTGCCATCTGGCCCTATTTTAGCCACCACTTGATATGGAGTTGTGGCAGCAGTGCCGTTCACTTTTTTGAAGATATATGTTGAGTTGTTCCGCAGGGTGACGACAATGGTATCATCACTTTGATGGGTAATATGAATATCGGGCTTTTTATAATAAATAAACTGAAACTGTTGTTTGCTATCCATTATCATCGGATAGCTGCCGCCCCCGATAGATAGGGTATAATAAGTATGACCACTGTTGGACTCTTGTGGCTGAATATAAGGAATATTCACATCAATGGGGTAGTCATTCAACAGTTGGGTTGTCGGGTTAAAACCGGTAGAAGCCCCAAGGAAAATGCTAACTGGTAGTGTAGTTTTTGAGGTCGGTGAACTGTTTACGGAAAACAGCTTTTGTGAAAATGTCAGTGCCAGTGAAGAAGGGTTGACAGACACCGCTGCGTTCATTCCCCCGTTGCTCGCCTGAGAGGTAAAATGATTTTGACCTGTAGCCACCAGACGCTGAAGCTTTTTTAGCAGTGTTTTTTTTGCAGCAACCGACATGGGTGCAGCCTTGCTCGTCGATGAACGGTGTTTGACCGAAGGTATATGTATATTTGAATTTTCTGCAAAAGCAACACTGGTTGTTAAATAACTGGCGAGAGTTATTACGGAAATAGCTAACTTAAGTAGTCTTATAAACACAAAAAAATCCTTATTACCATGATTAATTAATAAAAGATCTTGAAAGTTGTAAAATACAGGTCAACCAAATAAAAGTTTCGGTTTGATGCTATAAAAATTATTATTTATACGACTAAAAAAACAGGCTTTATTTTCTCCTGAGAGGACTAAAAGCTTGCATGAATACTTTGTTGCTGAACGGAATAAAACATGACAACTTACCCAATTATCACTTTCCAACACTACTCTGCCAGATCCAAATTTCGGCTCTTACAAGGTAGAAAAAGGCGCATATTAATATTTAGATTGATATTTTCTTTATTAACAAATGTCTCTTATAAAAACAAATAAACGCATACAGTAGTTTATAAAGCATACGTCACTAAATGTAAATAATAAATCATTAAAATATATAAAAAACCTTCAGTATCGTTTAAATCAGTGAGAAGCACTGAGCAAAGTAGCAATCTATTAAGACCGTATTTTTAAGTTTGTGAGCTTTTTCTTTTTCCGTGCGATTTGTCATCGTGATAAGCAATGCCTGAATGATCTTGGTCTGGGCAAATTGTCACCTTATAAACGACCAAGCATGTAAATAAACTTAAATGGTAAGAAGCAGGCATGGGATTAGCAGCTATATTTTTGTTTTTCTCAAAGGCTATGTAGTGCTGCCAAAACTGAAGATCGCAGATGTAATCTATAACAATTACAGACTGGAGCCTTTGCTGATTAAAGGTGTGATTGCTGAATTTATATAAACATTAGCCCCCTCATTAAGCAGACTAATACCGAAATTTTGTTCAACCTTTAATGCATAAATTCAAACAGTGTCAAAACAAGGTGTTTTAGGCAAAAATTTATGGTGAGAGACATGTCGTGTTTGTTAACATAACCGTTTATACAAAAGACATACTCAGTTGATTAGCCTACATATTATGTGGCATATTAAACGAATATATTTACCTTTTTATTATTAAGATGTGCACAAAAATCACCATGAATACATCACCAAGCTATTTTTCCTATTGGGGTAAAGCAAATAATACCTGTAATCATTCGACTGACTACCACTTGCTTGCCTTCCACTGTCTAGACGTTGCAGCCGTAGGGCAACGCTTGTTAAGTCCTGATAAACCGCTGGCACAACAACTGTCAGCATTTCTTGAAATAACACCCTGTGAACTTCAGTCACTATTTACCTTTTTTTTAGCCTTGCATGATCTTGGAAAATTCGCTTCTGCATTTCAAAAGCTTTACCCTTCTGAAGATACAGCCTTAATTAAACCTGGTGATCAGGTACATACATACGAGGGCAAAAATTACCGACATGATCGTTTAGGGGTTTATTTCTGGAAGCATAGCTTAATCATAAATAAAGTTTTATCCTTAATCGATACAAGCGATGCGTTAGAAAAAAAAGAAGTTAATGCAATAAAAAAAAATCATATGATACTGATAAACTGTGTTTTTGGGCATCATGGAAAACCGGTCGATACTATCAACACCCAAGGCTTCGAATGCTTTTTTGAAGAAAAAAACGTCGACGCCGTAAATGCTTTTATCAGTGATTTATATAACACACTTAATCCAAAGCTTCCCTTGGCAAAATTGAAAGACAAACAATGGAGTAAAAATCTTGAACAAATCAGCTGGCATCTGGCAGGCATTGCTGTACTGGCTGACTGGGTTGGCTCTGATCAAACTTTTTTTGTGTATCATGCACAAGATCAACCACTAGAAACATACTGGAAGCATGCACAAACACAGGCAGTTATCGCTCTAAACCAAACGGGCTATGCTCATCGAACTGGCACTGCGCCTTTTATTTCAGTCAGCCATCATTTTAAATTTAATGCAACCCCTCTGCAACACTGGGCAGAAACGGTTGAAATAACAAACTCTCCACAGTTATTTATACTGGAAGATAATACCGGATCAGGTAAAACCGAAGCCGCACTTGTACTGACTCACCGATTAATGGAAAAAGGGGTGGCAACAGGTTTTTATTTCGGCTTGCCAACCATGGCAACATCAAATGCAATGTTTGATCGCATCAAAAATCATTACACTTGCATGTGGAAGCCGGGAGAAACGCCAGATATTGTGTTGGCCCATAGCGCCTCGAAAATGCACGCCAGTTTCCAGAACCTGCTCACAGATCAAAACTATACAAATGACGACCAGACAGCCACTGCCCAATGCAGGGAATGGCTCGCAGATTCACGTAAAAAAGCCTTATTATCTCCGGTTGGTGTTGGTACTATTGATCAGGCTTTATTAGCGGTATTACCAAGACGGCATCAGTCGTTGAGACTGCTAGGTTTACACAATAAGGTATTAATTGTTGATGAAGTACATGCTGCCGATGAATATATGTTTGAATTATTAGAAGAACTTCTCACGCTCCACCTTCATCAGGGTGGGTCTGCTGTTTTACTTTCTGCAACACTGGCACTAAAACAACGTCAGAGTCTTGGAAACTGCTGGCTAAAAGATTGTGTTAAATCAACAAGCCTTAACGAAACCGCATTTCCCCTTGCCACGCAAATTAGCTATGGATCACCAGCACTGATAAAAGAACAGCCTTTGATCAGCGAGTCAAAGATAATCAAGGAAACAAAAATAAAGCTTGTGCATTCTGAGCAAGACTGCATAAAAACCCTGATTAACGCCAGCAACAGTGGACAATGTTGCGTATGGATTCGTAATACGGTCAATGATGCGATTGAAAGTTTTAATGCTATATGTGAGCATTTTGATAATACAGATCATTGTCTTTTGTTTCATAGTCGGTTTATTTTGGCTGACCGTCAAAAGACTGAAAACAAAGTGTTGGATATATTTGGTAAAAATAGCAACACAAAACAACGACGGGGGAAAATATTAGTTGCCACACAAGTATTTCAGGAAAGCCTGGATGTTGATGCCGATCTTATCATTTCAGACATTTGCCCTGTGGATGACCTGATTCAGCGTTTGGGAAGGTTGTATCGTCATCTACGTGATGCAACAGGAAAATATACGCCTTATAAGCCAGATAAACGACCACCCCCAATACTTTATTTGCATACGCCAGAATGGGAACAAAACCCTGAACAGGATTGGTTAAGCAAACAGTTTCAGACAACTGAATACGTCTATAAATCACCTGGGCGACTATGGCTTGGACTTGGAGTAATAATGAAACTAGGCTCCATCCGTATGCCAGAAAATGCAAGACAATTAACAGAAGCGGTATACGGTGACAGCGCTTTGGAAAAGATACCTGCTTCGTTAAGACAAAAAGAACAATCTTTAATTGGTGAACAGCGTGCAAAGGCGGCAAATGCTAGCTCTCAATGCATAGACTTTAATCACGGTTATTCAACACTAAGCGCCAATGGCTGGACAGAAGATCGGTATGATATCAGCACCCGATATAGTGATATTGAAACTACCCGGGTTCTATTGCTAAAGAAAAATGAAGATGAAACGCTTATTCCATGGGTCGGCAATAAAAAATTTGCCATTGAATTAAGCACCGTTTCCATCGCTAAAAACAAATACGCTGACAAACTAAAATCCGTGACTGAGGAACAAAACAAGGCTTTCTTGCAAAGGTATCCACAGACAAAGTATTTGAAGTTGTGGCTGCCTCAGGAGGATCAGGCATTTGATTACAGTGCAACCATGGGGTTTTGTGAAAAACCGGATAAGCATGAACTTAAATAAAGCTAAATGATATTCCCCGTTAACACGGGGAACTGGGTTTCAGTGCATTCAAAATAGTGACATGAACACGGTTTATCTCCTTCACAAAAGAGAACCCCACAAATTATATGTGTAATCTAAAAATGTGAATATTAAATTTTTAATTATTTGTTATTTAAATATTAAAACAAACACATTATAATGTTTTTTTATTTTTTATTTTTTATTTTTTATTTTTTATTTTTTATTTTTTATTTTTTATTTTTTATTTTTTATTTTACGTAACAATTATAATCTTAAAATAGAGGTCGAGTTTTAAAAGGAAATATATATCATGATTAATCAACACATAAAACACATGCAAAAAAAAATATTGACGTTATTGAACACATATGATTTTTAATATAGAAATTATATTATAAAAAAGATTAAATATTATGATTAATCCCCATTAAATTAAGCGCATAAAAACAAATACGCTGACATAAAATTCGTGACTAAAGCACAAAAGGCTTTCTTGCAAAGATATCCGTAGGCAAAGTATTTCCAGTTCTGGTTGCCTCAGGATGATAGATATTTAATTACAGTAAAAGCATCCCCGTTAATACGGGGAACTGGGTTTCAGTGCATTCACAATAGTGACATGAACACGGTTTATTCCTTCACAAAAGAGAAGTCCATCAATTATATATGTAATCTAAAAGCGTGAATATTAAAACCATCATTAATTTTTAATTATTTAAAAATTTAAAGAAACATTTACTTGTCCTTAGTGACATGAACACATATAATATCTATTAATTATTGCATGAGAATATATATTATGATTAATAAATCCGCAAAAAACATACCAAAAGAAAGAGCTGTTGCTATTATTTCGTTACTATTTAAGATAGTTCTCATTATCTGTGGAATAAGATATATTCGCATTTTATGCCAATTATATATATTCCTATAAGTTTAGATAGATATGAGATATTGAAATCAGATAAAAAGATATCCACATAAATGTTATTGACTTATCATCAGCGGGATCTCTTGGGCAGACGAAATGACACAAATAAATTCATAAACTATATTACTACGCAAGTAAACAGGAAACCATAAAGATACATAAATAAAAATATCCATCTCATATTGTTCAGTAGGAAATTTTGAAGAAAGAGGTAATTTACACTAAATTAAATCGTCGTTTATGATGCTAAGGCACATGAAATTTTAGAATTGAAATTCTAGAAAATATGGATGCCCCGACAGGGATTTTCATTGCAGCTGGATGTGGAGTAAACGTAAACAACACCTGATATACAGAATTTTCAAAAGGTTAAATTTAAACAAATAAAAGTCTATTTATGTCTATACAAAGCTTCACGAATACGGTATTTTTACTGCATAAAAGTGACTGAAGTTTTTATATATTGAATTAATTAAATTAAATTCGACGTTTAAGTCACAGAAAACATAGAGAGTAATCTTTAAATATGAATTTAATACAACACCCGTGGCTACCATTCCTTCTACAAGATGGAAGCAGGCAAATACTACCGCTGGCTAGCATTTGCCGATCAGACATTATCGACTTTGCATTACCCAGAGAGGACTTTAAGGGAGCCGCTTATCAGTTATGTATCGGATTATTACAAACCACGCTAGCGCCTGAAGATGAAGAGGAATGGCTGAATTTGTACGAGCTGCCTCCGGCTCAACATGACTTACAAAAAGAGTGGAATAAGGTTGCCCATGCTTTTAATGCTTTCGGCGATGGCCCGCTATTTATGCAAGACTTTAACTCTCTTGATGAAAAAAATACTGTGCCTGTTTCAGGGTTATTGATTGATGCACCCGGTGACGCTACCATCAAAAAAAATACCGACCACTTTGTTAAACGGGGCATATGTGAAGTTATGTCACCTGAGATGGCCATACTTGCCCTTTTTACACTTCAAATCAATGCACCGGCGGGTGGCGCAGGCCACAGAACAGGGTTACGTGGTGGTGGACCATTAACGACTATTATTTTACCGCAGGCACACAATACTAGCTTGTGGCAAAAGCTTTGGCTAAATGTTATCCATCGTGATCTTTGGCGTTATGATGAACCGAATTTGAACGATGGTAGCGTTTTTCCCTGGCTGGCACCCACGAAGGTAAGCAGCAAAGAAGGCAGTGAAACCTATCACACCAATGTACATCCTTTACACATGTATTGGGCAATGCCACGACGTATTCGTTTACAAATTAAAGAGTCAGAATGCACCTGTGATATTAGTGGAACAAAGTCCACAAAAAGCATTGCTGGTTTTATAACAAAAAACTACGGATATAATTACAAAGGTAATTGGAGCCACCCTCTTACACCTTATAAATGGAACCCCAAAAAACCGAATCAAGAACATTTAAGCATTAAAGGACAACCCGGTGGCATTACTTGGAAAACATGGGATTTACTGACATTAACTAACGAATCAGCAGGTCAGCGTTGCGCCAAAACTGTACATAATTACCAAACCATTATTGAACTCATGGATGCTCCCCCAAGTAAACAGCCTCGTTTATGGGCGTTTGCTTATGATATGGATAATATGAAGCCCCGTTGCTGGTATTCGAGAACCTTGCCTTTATTTTCAGTATCTGCGAAACAGCTTGACATTGTTTTTCCTCAGATTAAAACCCTTCAGCAACTGGCAGATTTGGCAGTCAAAGAATGTCTCAAGCAAATTAAAGCGGCCTGGTCACACAGACCCAAAGATCTAAAAGGGGATATGTCGTTTATTGGCATGGAGTTTTGGGCACGAACGGAAACCACTTTTTTTAACACTATTGAGCACATTATTAACAACCCGTCAGACAATGAAAACAAATTAACGTCAGAGCAGGCTGAGCAATGGTTAAAACAGCTTCGTTCTGTTTGCTTTGGTGTGTTCGATGAAGCGGTGTTTTCAGTTCCAGATAACGATAAAACTTTATCAGATCGTGTTAAAGCACGCCTCTATCTCACTAAATGGCTCTTTAGCAGCAAGGTAATAAAAACATTCATTGCTGATTACCATATTCCCATTCACACCAAAAAATCTGTTGAGAGAAACACCTAATGGAAACCCATACAGCCAATGAGCGATATCTTTATAGCAATGAGAGCGCAAGAAAAGCACTGTTAAATTGGTGGGAAAGCCTAATGTTATCAGAGGCTGAATTAAAAAAGAAAAAACCACCTGTTTTCCCGGCGCCTACCGTGTTCAAAGCACAACTTAAACGGTGTGGCAGTATTGATGCTGCCATGATGACAGAAGGCTTTCGCGCCCTTTTGTTTAAATTGCCTAAACCATTAACGGCCATGCTCAACGCACAGGATATGGAGCGGTGGGCAATGATTGTAGTAGCGTTAGTGCATGTCGGCAGCACCAGTAAATTTAACCTTGCAACCACCGCAGGTAAAAAAAATGATGGCGATAAACCGGTTGTCAGCGAATTACGTTTTTCTCAATTGCGCAACGCTAAAACCGCTGATGAATTTGTACAAAGACTTCGACGTATTTTACAACAAATAAAAGGAACCGTTAATGTTATTCAGTTAGCCAAAGATATTGAACAATGGGTAATTGAACACAACAACCCTTTGCCACGCAAGGCTGATAAAAGAATCAGCGTAAAGTGGGCAATGGATTATTACAACGTTACAGGCAAATAAACCAATTAACTAATACAACAACTTTTGATTTGCAAAAGGAAAGCAATGATGAGTCAATTTATTCAATTACACTTACTAACTTCTTATCCGCCCTCTAACCTGAACCGTGATGATTTAGGTCGCCCGAAAACAGCAATAATGGGTGGCAGTGAACGTTTGCGTATCAGTTCACAAAGTTTAAAGCGCCACTGGCGTGCATCTGATATTTTTGAGCAAAGTTTGTCTGACTACTTAGGTACTCGCACCAAGCGTTTCGGCTATAAAGTGTATGACATATTAATTGCCGGAGGCGTCAAGGAAAAATCAGCGAAAGACTGGACAAATACCATCGCAGCTACTTTTGGCAAACTGGACAATGACCATCCGCTGGAAATAGAGCAGTTAGTGCATTTGAGTGCATTAGAACAAGAACAAACTCTCTCTTTGGCAAAAACACTGGCATCAGAAAACAGAGCTCCTAAAAAAGAAGAGTTAGCACTGTTAACGCACAAAAAAACCAGTGTGGATATGGCGATGTTTGGCCGAATGCTAGCATCTAAGCCTGAGTTTAACGTAGAAGCTGCCTGTCAGGTAGCGCATGCAATAAGTGTTCATAGTGTGGTGGTCGAAAGCGACTACTTTACCGCCGTTGATGATCTCAATGATAGTAAAACAGGTACCGGCTCTGCTTACCTGGGTGAATCTGGTTTTGCGGCTGCGCTGTTTTACAGTTATATCTGTATTAATAAAACACTACTAATTGATAATCTTGATGGTAACACCGAGCTTGCCAACCAAGCCATTAAAGCATTGACAACATCAGCTGCTACAGTTTCTCCCGCCGGCAAACAAAACAGTTTTGCTTCACGTGCTTTTGCCAGTTATGTTCTGGCAGAAAAAGGTTCACAACAACCCCGCTCATTGTCTGTCGCTTATTTAAAGCCCATTCAGGGTAATGATATCGGTGAATCTGCCATCACAGCACTTGAAAAGCAGGTGGAAAATTTCAACCTTGTTTATAACCAGTTCAAAGGTGAGAGTTGCCACTTAAATGCGATTACAGGTGAAGGTTCCCTGAAAGAAATACTCTCATTTGTGACTGAATAAGGAGCGATAATGAAGCCCTATTTAGTATTTCGGTTATATGCACCTTTGGCAAGCTGGGGCTTACCGGCAATTGGTGAGACTCGCCCCACTCAACTGCATCCTTCACGCTCTGCTATTTTAGGGCTGTTAGGTGCAGCGTTGGGCATTAAGCGTGATGATGAGCACACGCTTAACCAACTCAAACGCAGTGTACATATTGCCATCAAGCAAACCACTCGTGGCTCGTTGTTATATGACTATCACACCGCGCAAATGCCTTCACGTAATATGAAAGCCGTATTTAATACGCGCAAGGACGAGTTAGCTGATAAAAAACTCAATACTGTTTTATCTAACCGTTATTATCGTTGTGACAGTTTATGGGTTATTGCCATTTTTCTCACTAAATCAGCATCGTATACGCTCGAGCAAATACAAGGTGCATTGCTTGAGCCTGTGTATACACTGTATCTTGGTAGAAAATCTTGCCCGCCAGCATTGCCACTGGCACCCAAACTACTGCCTCCCTGTTCGTTGAAAAAAGCGTTAGATACACCTTTTCCATCATTGACTACAAATCAAAAAAGTGATGATCGTTGGCTTAAAAGTAATCAGCTTTCTACTTATTTTTGGGAAGGTGATAAAGAGGCGCTAGGTGTAGACAAAGCGAACATTGTCGGTCATATACAAACTACTCAACCGTGCGATGAGCCAATTAGCAGAAAACACTGGCAGTTTGAACAACGTACGTTGCATCAGGCGTCACTCAATAACAAGGAGGGTAGTTGATGTATCTTTCAAAAGTGACACTTGCGCCATCTCGCAATATGGCACATATTCTGCTAAATCTGAAAGACAATGATGTTTATTCTGCTCATCAGCTTTTATGGAAACTATTTACTAAAGCAAATGAGCGATGTTTTCTTTTTCGTGAAGAAATAAGCCCAGAAGGGTTGCCTTTGTTTTTTGTGTTATCCACAGATAAGCCAAGCGTTATGCCTGACACCTTTCAGGTTCAGACCAAAGCGTTTGAACCGCAATTAACACAAGGGCAACCATTGGGTTTTAAGTTGCGTGTTAATCCAACAGTTTGCATTACCAACAATGAACGTAAACAAAAACGTCATGATGTGTTAATGCATGCTAAAAAGCAGACAATGTTACAGGGCCTTGCAACAAAAGACATCAAGCAGGTAATGGAACAGGCTGCCTTTAAGTGGATAAACAATGAAAAGCGTCTAAATGAATGGGGTGTTTGTTTTGATGACTCTTTAAATATTGAATCCTACACACAGCATCAAAGCCGAAAAAAAGGTAATCACACCATTCAGTTCTCAAGCGTGGATTTTCAGGGACAACTGACCATCAATGACCCGGTGAGGTTTTTAACGCACTATAAAAAAGGTTTTGGTCGGTCAAAGTCTTTTGGCTGTGGGTTAATGCTCATAAGGAATGTCTGATGGCATTTATACCATTGAAACCGATACCGATAAAAGACAGAAACTCTATGATTTTTGTCGGTATGGGTCGCATTGATGTAAAAGATGGTGCGTTTGTTGTTGTAGATGATGTGAACGGTGAGCGCATGCATATTCCTGTAGGCTCTATCACCTGTATTATGCTCGAACCCGGAACCCGTATTAGCCATAGTGCGGTTAAACTAGCGTCTACAACAGGAACATTGATAGTTTGGGTTGGTGAAGGAGGTATTCGGGTTTACTCTGCTGGTCAACCAGGTGGGGCGCGTTCAGATCGTTTATTGTATCAGGCAAAATTGGCACTTGATGAACATTTACGATTAAAAGTGGTACGTAAAATGTATCAGTTGCGTTTTAATGAACCTGCCCCACAACGACGCAATATCGACCAGCTAAGAGGTATTGAAGGGTCTAGAGTCAGAAAGACTTATCAGATACTGGCAAAACAATACAAAATTGAATGGCATGGACGCCGTTACGATCCCAAAGACTGGGAAAAAGGAGATATAATCAACCAGTGCATCAGTGCTGCCACCGCCTGTTTGTATGGTGTAACAGAAGCGGCTATTTTAGCGGCCGGTTACGCACCGGCGATTGGTTTTTTGCACACGGGTAAGCCCCTTTCTTTCGTTTATGACATTGCCGATATTATTAAATTTGATACCGTAGTACCCGTGGCGTTTAAAATAGCGAGATCATACCCTGTGGAGCCGGATCGGTCAGTTAGAATAGCCTGTCGTGAAGTCTTTCGAAAAGGCAAGGTGCTCAAAAATTTGATACCGCTTATTGAAGAAGTACTGGCAGCCGGCAACATAGACTTACCCGTTGCGCCAAAAGAGGCGCAACCCCCGGCGATACCTGAGCCGGTTTCCATCGGCGATAAAGGTCACAGGAGTAAGTAGTATGAGTATGCTTGTGGTTGTTACAGAGGCTGTACCGCCACGACTGCGTGGTCGCTTGGCTGTATGGTTGGCGGAAGTGAGGGCAGGCGTATACGTGGGCAATGTTTCACGCAAAATTCGTGAAATGATTTGGGAACAGATCACAGTTCTTGCGGAACAAGGCAATGTGGTTATTGCATGGGCTACCAATACCGAGTCGGGCTTTGATTTTCAGACTTATGGAGAAAACAGGCGAGAACCCATTGATTTTGACGGCCTTAGACTGGTTAAATTTAAACCAGAAACCGAACAGAAATAATTGTGTTTAGCTCTTTAAAAATTTGGTAGAAAAAAGGATAATGAATAAACTGTTTAAAATCAGTTAGATGCAACTAGAGTGTTCCCCGTATCCACGGGGATAAACCGCTCAGTGTTCCCCGTATCCACGGGGATAAACCGCTGCCTGTTCGGCAGTCAACGACGATCTATTAGTGTTCCCCGTATCCACGGGGATAAACCGGTCTGTCAGTGCCGTCTAGTACCGTCGGTGTTGTGTTCCCCGTATCCACGGGGATAAACCGTAGCTCCTTTCGCTCGTCGCTACCGTTCGCGCGTGTTCCCCGTATCCACGGGGATAAACCGTATCATCGTGCCAGACGTGATCATTGTTTTTAGTGTTCCCCGTATCCACGGGGATAAACCGTATTTTAGACATATAAATATCCCTGTCTAATCGTGTTCCCCGTATCCACGGGGATAAACCGTTATGTTCCGGCAGACGACCTGTAGAGCTTATGTGTTCCCCGTATCCACGGGGATAAACCGAGTACGGGAGAACTTGCAGGAGATATATTTTAGTGTTCCCCGTATCCACGGGGATAAACCGGACTGCATAATGGACCGTATACAATTTGATTTGTGTTCCCCGTATCCACGGGGATAAACCGGCAAACGCTGTCAGAGACGGAATAAACAGCTCGTGTTCCCCGTATCCACGGGGATAAACCGCGATCAGTAATTTATCTGTTTGCGCTTCTGTAGTGTTCCCCGTATCCACGGGGATAAACCGCATGCTTATTGGAGGAATACGTGGGCAATCTTGTGTTCCCCGTATCCACGGGGATAAACCGAAATTTTCGGGTTTGAAACTTGGTACTACAACGTGTTCCCCGTATCCACGGGGATAAACCGGTCGGAAACTATCTTATAGCACTTTCTTTAGCGTGTTCCCCGTATCCACGGGGATAAACCGCCCTTACCGGTGAGTGCGGTAGTGAATCTGACGTGTTCCCCGTATCCACGGGGATAAACCGACAAGGTGGTTGGGTCGTAATGCTATAAGTATGTGTTCCCCGTATCCACGGGGATAAACCGGCGAGTGGCATGATCAGCTAGGCAGGGATGAAGTGTTCCCCGTATCCACGGGGATAAACCGAACACGAGGCAGGTTTGTTAGTATTAGACGAGGTGTTCCCCGTATCCACGGGGATAAACCGTATTTTTTCTATTGCGGTTTTAACGCTATTGAGTGTTCCCCGTATCCACGGGGATAAACCGCGCCTTCCGTTACTTAGATTAAATTACCACGCGTGTTCCCCGTATCCACGGGGATAAACCGGTCAAGAGCGGGGTTACGCCCCTTTGGGGCTAGTGTTCCCCGTATCCACGGGGATAAACCGAATTGAGGGTTGAGAGAGAGCGCACAGAGGCGGTGTTCCCCGTATCCACGGGGATAAACCGAGACATTCCTGAAACCAAAGCAATGCGCGATCGTGTTCCCCGTATCCACGGGGATAAACCGTGACCTTGCAAAAAAATATACTGGACATAAATGTGTTCCCCGTATCCACGGGGATAAACCGCTGTATTAGCAAACAAGTAGAGCGCAAAAGAAGTGTTCCCCGTATCCACGGGGATAAACCGCCTGCTTGAGCTAAACCTATTATGTCATCTGGGTGTTCCCCGTATCCACGGGGATAAACCGCGGGGATATTTTGGCGTCAAAATATTGCAGGAGTGTTCCCCGTATCCACGGGGATAAACCGGTTTGGTAGTGTGGTTAGTAGTTACCCGACCGTGTTCCCCGTATCCACGGGGATAAACCTGTTACGTTTTCGTAAAAAATAGTTAGTTGTACGTGTTCCCCGTATCCACGGGGATAAACCGATAACCAAAAAAGAATTACATGATTTGTTGATGTGTTCCCCGTATCCACGGGGATAAACCGTATGTAATTCCATTTTTAGTTGATATTCCGGTGTGTTCCCCGTATCCACGGGGATAAACCGTCGTGGAAACAAAACAAAAAGAACCGGCTAAAGTGTTCCCCGTATCCACGGGGATAAACCGTCGTGTCGCAATGTCGCAAAAAAAACGCATAAGTGTTCCCCGTATCCACGGGGATAAACCGGGACGTGCCTGTATTAAAATCACTGGCTCCGTGTGTTCCCCGTATCCACGGGGATAAACCGCATTGCGCTGCTTGCATAAAACAGAATGAAATGTGTTCCCCGTATCCACGGGGATAAACCCATAATGGAGGCTGACATAAACGTCGTTTATTTGTGTTCCCCGTATCCACGGGGATAAACCGCTGTTGCCAGAATTGTACGACTAGGTATTTATGTGTTCCCCGTATCCACGGGGATAAACCGAAAATTAAAAAACTAAAATTAATCTGTTGTTTGTGTTCCCCGTATCCACGGGGATAAACCGAATTTTTTAGATCAGGCGATTTCTACAATATCGTGTTCCCCGTATCCACGGGGATAAACCGTGGGTCAGATTCACTACCGCACTCACCGGTAAGTGTTCCCCGTATCCACGGGGATAAACCGCGTGTATCCTGGTCTCTAAAGCTAACTACGGTCGTGTTCCCCGTATCCACGGGGATAAACCGTCGCAGCTGTTCCAAGAAAGCTAAAGCCGCTGGTGTTCCCCGTATCCACGGGGATAAACCGCCCAGTGAGTCGATGGCTTTCTTGTATGCCCAGTGTTCCCCGTATCCACGGGGATAAACCGGATCTGGTGCAATAGACGGCAGGCTGAGATATGTGTTCCCCGTATCCACGGGGATAAACCGGGGAAATTGTGCTATGAGGCTCAGCTAATTATGTGTTCCCCGTATCCACGGGGATAAACCGCGCATCTAGCGGCTAGTTTTTCTGCTGTATGTGTGTTCCCCGTATCCACGGGGATAAACCGGGCTGTAGGGTGATCAGTTTTTAGTGGTATATGTGTTCCCCGTATCCACGGGGATAAACCGATATATGAGTTGTCTCTGTTTTGTTTTCCTCTGTGTTCCCCGTATCCACGGGGATAAACCGTTATCTCTGCATTTACAACCGCATGTTTGTTTGTGTTCCCCGTATCCACGGGGATAAACCGTTGGCGACATACTGGAGCCATGCGAGCATGTCGTGTTCCCCGTATCCACGGGGATAAACCGCCGTCAGGCATACCGTACTTTCACGCAATAATGTGTTCCCCGTATCCACGGGGATAAACCGGCGCATGACACCAAGGGAGTGCGCCAGGCTGAGTGTTCCCCGTATCCACGGGGATAAACCGCAATTTGGCAACAGTGTTGTTGTTCCCGTATTGTGTTCCCCGTATCCACGGGGATAAACCGTCAGCCTCCATTACGCTTTAGCAACCTCTTTTGTGTTCCCCGTATCCACGGGGATAAACCGCCACTTGCTCTGGTTCTTTGCCGTCATCTGATGTGTTCCCCGTATCCACGGGGATAAACCGCTTTTCTAGACTGCGTTCAGCGTCGCTTATATGTGTTCCCCGTATCCACGGGGATAAACCGTGGTAGTTCGTGTGTTTTTTTCAGCATATCTAGTGTTCCCCGTATCCACGGGGATAAACCGTCATCATATGGTGACAATAGAATGTCACCTATGTGTTCCCCGTATCCACGGGGATAAACCGAGAAAAAAAATCGGGTTCAGGGCGGGTATTACGTGTTCCCCGTATCCACGGGGATAAACCGATACCTGCCTACAGAAGCCAAAAATCCTGTAGGTGTTCCCCGTATCCACGGGGATAAACCGGTTTTTGGCTCAAAGTGGGACTAATAACAATCGTGTTCCCCGTATCCACGGGGATAAACCGGCGCCAGAAGCGACTGACATATTTATAAATCCGTGTTCCCCGTATCCACGGGGATAAACCGGCACGGCATGCATTTTTGAATATAGGTACTGGGTGTTCCCCGTATCCACGGGGATAAACCGAATATGACTCTGCAATTAGAGCAGAATTAACCGTGTTCCCCGTATCCACGGGGATAAACCGGCGCTTTTAAAGCTGTCTGATGAAGCTAAAAAGTGTTCCCCGTATCCACGGGGATAAACCGGCTGTCTCGGCATTCAATCGACTTCAAAAAAAGTGTTCCCCGTATCCACGGGGATAAACCGTTTTTTGGGTTTTGATATGGATATTGATTTTGGTGTTCCCCGTATCCACGGGGATAAACCGATCCTTTGCTGTATCTGTTCCTGCAATTGTCAGTGTTCCCCGTATCCACGGGGATAAACCGCTGATCTAGCTATCAACCTCGGGCTAAAAATAGTGTTCCCCGTATCCACGGGGATAAACCGCATCAATAAATGCATCTCGGCAGACGTTAGCAGTGTTCCCCGTATCCACGGGGATAAACCGTAGAGCGCAAAAGAAAGCAAGCAACCACGCATGTGTTCCCCGTATCCACGGGGATAAACCGCACACTGTTTTTTGTTCAAGTTTATCTTGTAAGTGTTCCCCGTATCCACGGGGATAAACCGCACCAAAGGCCTTTTTGATACCCAGATAGCGCGTGTTCCCCGTATCCACGGGGATAAACCGCGACGTACAAAATACCGATGAAAATTTATGCCGTGTTCCCCGTATCCACGGGGATAAACCGCGCCGTCGATTTTGTCAGGTCTTCATATGATAGTGTTCCCCGTATCCACGGGGATAAACCGCGCTAGGCGGGTCTGGTACGTTTGCAAACTTCGTGTTCCCCGTATCCACGGGGATAAACCGGCAAGGTGAGAGCAGTGAATTAATAGAAATTGGTGTTCCCCGTATCCACGGGGATAAACCGCTATTTCTGACGATGACAATCTAGCTGTAGTCGTGTTCCCCGTATCCACGGGGATAAACCGTGTGGTACAATTTATTTGTAAAAACGACATTAGTGTTCCCCGTATCCACGGGGATAAACCGGGTTGACCAGAACAAATAGCAACTAAAAGCGAGTGTTCCCCGTATCCACGGGGATAAACCGTCTACAACGTTCTATTTAAAAACCCTAAGTTGGTGTTCCCCGTATCCACGGGGATAAACCGTTGGGAAAAAATATCTTGAAAAAACAGACGACGTATTCCATGTATTCGCGGATATAAACAGTTGCGGTCAAATGATTTTCATGGTCAAATACTGTGTTTCCTGTATCCACGGGAATAAACCGTTAGCAGTTTCTGCAACTTTTAGGCGCAACATGTGTTCCCCGTATCCACGGGGATAAACCGGCTACACATGTAACAAAACACGAAACGCAATTGTGTTCCCCGTATCCACGGGGATAAACCTTATTCAGCCCTCTGGATATAATGATTACAGCTCTTTTTTTGCAACAGAACCATACTTATGGATGATCTTTTTCACAAAGAAAGAGAAGGGCTGCTTAATTTTCATTGGTAGACAATCGACGCATTTAGCACAGGTACATTTTGTGCATTTATAAACTTGGCAAAAATTTTTATAAAAAAACTTTAAATAAATTTGGAGTACTAAAAAATATAGGGCAGTATATACCCTATATGAATAAAAACGATATCTGCCTGAAGGTTCGATTAATCAGTTTTCTAATTCTCCTGTTTATCTCTTTATCACAGGTATCTAATGCGACACTTGTCAAAAAGAGCCGATCGGGTATCTGTCATAATAGTCACAGCTCATCATACGCAAGAATAAAGAACTATAGGTCATACGACACAGTTGAGGCATGTTTGCAATCTGGTGGCAGGTTACCAAAAAGCAGACGTTTATCGCATAGCAGTAGTAAATTATACAACGTACGTACATCATCTGAATTATCTTACAGCCGAAAGAAGTTTGGCAATGGCTGGAACGATGCTAATTATAACTGTTTAAATACTCGCCAAGAGCTATTAAAAAAACTCTCAACCAGCACTATTACCATGAAATCACGGTGCACTGTTAGTCGTGGAAAATGGTATGACCCTTACACCGGAAAAACCTTCTTTGATGCAAAAAAGCTGGATATAGACCATATCGTTCCGCTCAAATGGGCATGGCAACATGGTGCTAATCACTGGATGCGAACAAAGTGCGAAAAATTTGCCAATGACGTGCGAAATCTGATACCTGTTCAAGCCAGTGCCAACCGACGTAAAGGCGCATTGGGTCCATTAAGGTGGCTACCACCAAACACTTCATACCGCTGTCAGTATATAGTGCGATTTAATAGAATCGTAAAAACATACGGCCTTCATCTTTCATCAAGAGAGAGTCGTGGGTTTAGTCAGCTAATAGCGAAAGAGTGTAAGCATAGTTAGTTAAAATCCCTATATCGTGTAAGAATAATTTTATGCATATTTTAATGCATGTAGTGTATACGCATGCGATATACACTACCCAAAACAATAAACAAGACATAAAGGAGTGAGCTATGCCAACTCTTGCCGAAGTAAAAAAAATGGTAAAAGACCTTGGAATAGAAGCTGACCAGTTTGGTACGAAAAAGGAAATTAAATATCTGCCACAGATTCTGAAGGAAAACGAAAAAATTTATGCCCTGACATCAGGCAAGATGGATGGTAAAACATGGCTTATTACTTGCACCAACACCAGAGTAATTTTTCTTGATAAGGGGATGATTTACGGCCTAAAACAGGTTGATACGCCACTAGAAAAAATCAACTCTATTGAACATAAAACCGGTTTGTTTTTTGGTGAAATAAGCATCTGGGATGGGTCAAGCTCGACTACCATCAAAAGTATTTCCAAGGCAACAGTCAAGCCATTTGTCAATAAAATCAATGATGCTATCCAAGCATTAAAACAGGTAACAGCAGCACCTCAAAAAACAGAAGATGATCTAATAGCACAGCTAGAAAAATTAGCTGCGCTGGTTGATAAGGGGGTACTTACGCAGGAAGAGTTTCAGGCAAAGAAAAAAAAGATGCTTGATCTTGTGTAGAATACACCGTTTGTACAAAACCGGTATAGAGGCATTATAGGTAGCAATTGCTGCATTGAACGGCCAATCGCTGTTAAAGGAATAAAGAAAATTGCCAAGCAGGCACCACAGGCGATAAAACGGGTATTTGATAAGTGAGCCCCGTATCCACGGGGATTTACTCATTAGTCGGTCTGTTGTGTTTATATCAACTCAGCTACCATGGTTGCCGGATTTTCCAAGTATCCTTTCCACTTATTGTTAAAGCGCGTGATAGTTGCACCATCAATAATACGGTGATCTGCCGACCAACTAACCTGCATAATTTGCCTTGCTTGCACTTCACCTTTATCATTAAACCTTGGTAGTTTTTGCATGCGACCAAGAGCAACAATTGCCGCCTCTGGTTTATTAATGATGGGTGTGGCTACGGTTCCGCCTAATGCTCCAATATTTGAAATAGTGATAGTACCTCCTTTCAGACTATCCGGACTTACCCGTCCTTCTTTTGCAGACCCGATTAACTCAGCCATTTCTTCTGCTATATTTTTGATCGATTTGTTCTGACACTGTTTAATATTAGGCACCAACAACCCTAACTTTGAATCTACTGCCATACCGATATTATGATCATTAAAATATGATAATTGCGTACATTCATCATTTGCCTGAACGTTTATCTGAGGAAATGCTTTTAATGCTAGTGATAATGCCTTTATAAAAAAGGGCATCATTGTCAGTTTAATACCTGATTGCTCGTAATCTTTTTTCAAACAAGCTCTCAATTCAGACAATGCGGTAACATCAATCTCTTCACAAAAGGTAAAGTGTGGAATAGACTGCACGGCATCAGTCATATGTTTTGCCATTTTAGCCATCATGCCGGTCACAGGCTCTTTACGTATACCACCTGTAGTCACTATTGCCCTGTTTTCAACAGGGTGACCATTGCCTGAACCCTTACCTTGCTTAAATGCTATAACGTCTTCTTTATATATTCGCCCTTTCTCGCCAGATCCTGGGACCTGAGTTAAGTCAATGGACATTTCTCTCGCAATACGACGCACAGATGGCGACGAAATAGCTTTTTTTTGTGTCACAGGGTTATGCAGGTCAGCTGTGTTTTTATTAACAGTCTCTGTTGCAGAGTTACTCTTTGTCTCAACACTGGTAGACGTATTGACCAAATCTGAACAAACTTTATTATCATCTGGTTTTTTATCTACAGAAATACTAAATAATGGTGAATGTACTGCAGCAATATCACCTTTTTTATAGTGTTGTTTAACAACAGTACCAGAATTTTTAGAAGGAATTTGAACCAGTGCTTTATCCGTCATAAGATCACACACTGCCTGATCTTCTTCTATCTGATCTCCTTCATTGACTAACCACTCAACCACTTCGCATTCAGTAATTCCCTCGCCAATATCCGGAAGAATAAACTCTTCTACCGATGCCGTGTTAACCGACACTTTTTCAGCACCTGTATTTTTTTCTTTTGTTTTTAACACACTTGCATTATCCATTTTGCCACCACATTCTATATCAATAGAAAAGAGTGGTGCATGAACCTTTGCCATATCCCCTTTCTTATAATAAAGCTGTGCTACTTTACCCGAATAAACTGACGGAATTTCCACCAGCGCTTTATCAGTCATCACATCACATACTGGCTGATCTTCCGAAATAGTGTCGCCTTTGTTTACATGCCACTCAACAATTTCACACTCAACGATTCCTTCACCAATATCAGGAAGAATAAAATCTTTCATTAATGACTCCTTTAATAGTTCATTGAGCATTTAATCGTTTCATATACTTTAAGGTGATCTGGCAGATATTCCTTTTCATGAGCATGGGGAAAAGGCACATCTAAACCACAAACGCGCATTATCGGTGATTCAAGATACAAAAAACACTCCTGTTGAACTGTTGCTGCAATTTCAGCACCAAAGCCACAGGTTAACGGTGCTTCATGACTGATAATCAGTCGCCCGGTTTTAAGTACTGACTTGACTACTGTTTCAACATCCCACGGCAATATTGAACGCAGATCAATCAATTCAACCGAAACATTATTTTTTTCCATGGCCAGCTTAGCTGCTTTTTCTATCACTTCCATTTGAGCACCCCAGGCAAGTAAAGTGATATCACTACCTTCTTGAGTGACTTGTGCAACACCTAACGGAATTTCATAACTCCCATTTGGTACTTCACCTACCGATGCACGATACAGGCGTTTTGGTTCAAAAAAAATCACCGGATTAGGATCATTTATAGATGCAAGTAACAACCCTTTTGCCTCATAAGCATTACGTGGCATAACAACCTTTAAACCTGGTGTATGTGCAAAATAAGCTTCCGGCGACTGAGAGTGATAGAGACCACCAGAAACCCCTCCACCATAAGGTGCACGTATTGTCAAACTGCCTACATTAAACTCATTGCCTGAGCGATAACGAAACTTTGCCGCTTCATTCACAATCTGATCAAAGGCAGGAAAAATATAATCAGCAAACTGCATTTCTGCAATCACGGTTGTTCCCTGAGCTGCCAAACCATTTGCAAAACCTGCTATTCCTTGCTCTGTCAACGGGGTATTAAATACCCTTTCCTTTCCGTATTTGTTTTGTAAATTTTTAGTGACTCTGAATACACCCCCAAAATGCCCGACATCTTCACCAAAAATACAGGCATTTTTATGTTCGTCCATAGCAATATCAAGGGCACTGTTTAGTGCCTGTAACATACTCATATTTTCCATTATTTCAGCCTCCCTGCTGTTGTTGGATAGGCGGTTGGATAATCTGCAATATGGGTTTTAAGCTCACTTAATTGTTTTTTTAACTGATGTGTAGGCTTATCATAAACATCAGTAATAATCTCATCAATCACTGGTTTTTTGATCTGTTCTGCACGTTTGACAGCATCAAGAATATCTTTTTTAATCTGTTGCTCTTTTTCATTATCTTTAGCTTCATTGAGCCAGCCTTTATTGATAAGCCATCGTTTAAACCGGTAAAGAGGGTCTTTTTTTAAAAACAAAGACTCCTCATCTTTAGTTCGATAACCAGACGGGTCATCAGAAGTAGAGTGTGCAGCTGAACGATAGGCAATAGATTCAATCAACACCGGCTTGTTTTCTTCCACCGCTTTTTTTCTCGCCAGCTGAGTTGCTACATAAACGGCAAGCGCATCACAGCCATCAACCCGTATCGCTTCAATGCCATAACCAACCCCTTTGGAGGCAATGCCATCTCCGGCAAACTGTTCCCCTGTAGCTGTTGAGATTGCATATCCATTATTACGACAAAAAAATATAGCCGGCACCTGAAGAACTGCGGCCATGTTTAACCCTGCATGAAAGTCTCCTTCAGACGCGGCACCTTCTCCAAAATAACATAATGTGCAGTTGTTTGAGCCCTGAAGCTTTTGACCATAAGCATAACCACTTGCCTGAGGAATTTGTGTAGCCAGCGGTGATGAAATAGTCAAATAATTCAGGCTTGCGCTGCCATAATGGATAGGCATTTGCCGCCCCTTGCCGTAATCAAGCTCATTGGAAAACATCTGATTCATAAACTCATCAAGCGTAAAACCACGATAATGCAGAGCTGCCTGCTCACGATATTGGGCCATAATCATATCATCGTTATCAAGGGCTGCTGCACTGGCAGTAACCGATGCTTCTTCACCCGTACACTGCATATAAAAACTAATACGACCTTGGCGTTGTGCAGCCAGCATTCTTTCGTCAAGCAGTCGAATAAACTGCATGGTTCCATATATTTTTTGTGCTGTCTCTTTGCTGATTTCAGGTTGCACCCTGGAATTGTAAAGAGAGCCGTCTTCCCTGAGTAGACGTAATGTATTGATTTCAAGCGCATCATTTTTTATAAAGCTCACATCGTGAGTTAGCTTTTCGCTAAAGAAATGATCGGGATTGCTACTCATTAACTAAGCTCCTTTTACGTACTCGTTATTCATTAACAAACTTCCCACACTAACTCCTGTCTGACAAACCAGATAAAAATATTGGGATAAAGTATATATTGGGATAAAGTATATACATGTTACGCTTTATAAAAACAGAGTCGGGTGTTTAAGCCAAAAATTACTTTCGAATCATCAGACAAACCATGAACTGCTGTAAAAAAATCTTGAATATATAATCATGGAGGTAAGTCAATCACAAAAATATCTAAAAGACAAATACCACCAATTAAAATTAGAACAATATGCTCAAAATCATATTGATTTTGATATTCATAATAAAATAGCATCACCAATAATATTAGGTAAAAACACTTTAATTTTTAAGCTATATCTGTAATGATAATTTTAAGATTGAGATTAATAATCCTGAAGAAGTTCTTTATTTTATGGTTCTTATTTATGTGATAGTTGGTCTTATGAATATTCAAAATAGCTACATTAAGCACGCTTTATGGAAAAAAGAAAAGGCACTATATTATAAATCAAAATACATTAAAGTAGCTAAATTTTTTAGCATAAAACTCTTTTTTTATGTTGTTTTTTTATCAGCTACAGCATTGCCATTTGAACAAACAGTATGGGCTGTTAATCAATATAGTCAATTATTTCATCCGGCTTTACCAAATACCGAAAAAAAAGTACCTGTGACTATAAATAATGCAAATTTTTCTTATGCAAAGATATGGGCTAATATTGCTTCATCAAATAAAAAATACTGGACTTACTCTCCATTCACCCACCTTCCAGTATTAGCAGATGGTCAAACCGCCATGCCATCAAATGCTAATAATTTTCATAGCTCCATCAATACGTCAGTTGACCCCCGAACAGGGTCTTCATCATTTGGATTTACTATCGCCAGTACATTATATGACTATGGAGTTACAAAACGTGACCTAATTCTTTCTTATGCTGGTGGTTCATCACTGAAAGGGCCTGATCCTCTGGACTTGGGTAGTCATTGGTCGTTTAATATCGGCACAGAACAGCCTTCCACTTCTGAAATATCAGGCCATAAAACAGACGATATATCCACCGGCGATGGCCATAGCTTTACCATGATAAGTGATCACAACTCACAGGGTAAAATTTATTGGCACCCACTTCGCCATAAAATCAAGGATGTTCTCATTACTGGTGAACCCGGTGACTGGACTATCACTACAGCCAGAGGCGTTCGCGAACATTTACAATACGGTTATGAAGACTGGGAGGAAGGTCGTGACGGCCAACGCATTTGGTTTTATTATGATCGTAACGGGCCTGCTGATATAACTCGTCATTTGTTATATGTGTGTTCAAAACCACTTACTGAAAATCAAATCTACAGTGATACCAACCAGTGCCCAAATAACGGCGTGAGGCTTACCTATAACGGTAATGAAGTTGATATTCACGGGCAACAAAATATAGTACTACATTTAACTCGGGCTAGTGGAGAAAACAACATTCAATCTATTTCCATGCCTTCTCTGTCCAGCAATAACATGCCTGGTAGCATTCAACCCGCCGAAATTATCTTTTCCTATGATGAAAATGGTGGCAGACCTTGGTTGCTAAAGACGGTCACGGAGCCTTCAGGTGAAACTAATACGTTTATGTATAATAATGAATCTGATCACAATACGCTACAACCTCAGGGTTTACCCACTGGTGTTAATAAAGCGTATATTCCGGTAGTAACCGAAAAAATTACTACACCCCCACCCGTTGATCAGCAGATTATTCCAAAACGCAGAGTGTGGTATCAATACAGTAATGGAACAGCTGACAAGCATAACTTCACCGGCTATCTGAGTGGTGTAAGCAACGAACCGGGCAAGGATAACCTGTTTGACAGGACAGATAATTATACATACACCGTAATAAAAGATAACGGATTAACAACAACAAAAACGATTTTCAACAAGTACCATTTACCATTAACTGTTTTTAAAACTGATGATTTACATCATTCGCTAGTGACTCAACAAGATTATACTTATTCACCATGGCAAGGCACTACCTTTAATAAGTTACCTTTGACTTATTCTTTTCCAAAACAAACAGCACAAACATTATATTCATTAACCAGTCATGGACAAAACCCTATGACTGTTCCGGCCAAAATAGTGCAACAAAAACGGTACGATGACAACGGACAGGTTATTTGGCAAAAAGATGCCTACGGCAGAGAAATCTATACACAATACTGCCCTTTTCAGGGTGACCAGCATTGTCTGAAGATGGACCCTTCATGGCCACAAGTCACTTTACCTGAAAAAATCATAGAGATTCCTGCAAAAAAATCATTTCCCGAAAGTATTGGGTCGGGCACATTCACATCTGCCAATGATTCCCCGTGCGCAGTAGAAATAGAGTTTAATTATAAACTGATCCCTGTCGCGGAGAAATATAAAAAACGCATACAAAAATCCCAAAATTTGCTACAAAAAAGATGGAAAAAAACAGCACAAATGTGGAATGGTTCTCACGCTGGTCAAAAGGGTCAGCTGACTTCTTTAAATCTGTTCAGCAAAAGCCGGTTTATGCACGATGTAGGAACAATATCATCTCCTTATGCCGGTGACTGGCAGGTAAGCTCGAAAGTTGTTGGCACCATATCAACTGCTGCTTTATCATCGTTACAACCTGGCAATGCGTTACCGGAGCTGACACAAAGCCAGCTTTCTACTGCAACAAAATATCAGTATGAACTTGAACAAAGCAGTCCCACCTACGGCCAGCTTAAACAGTTAACTGTGATTAAATACAACCCACCTGCTCCTTCAGTAAAAGGTAAGCTATTACAGACTGATAATATAAAATTAAACGTACCTTCCTCTCAATCAAAGCAATTAACATTTAACGTAACACACAGCATTGACAAACAAAATCGTACACGGACAACCGATGTTGAAATAGCACCAAAACAGCCATTTTCTGATATTCACAACGCAAATACATTATTAAAATCCAGTGAAAATTTTAATGATGATGGCGGATTATCGCTGGGTAAAACCGTATACTCACTGGTCAGTGGAGTAAAACTCTCTACTGATGATACGCTAAAAAACATTCACAGCCAGTGGACATACGATGTATGGCAAAGACCCATTAAAGAGGTAATTACTACCTCAACTGGTGGTGATCCTCAAGAAAGATTATGGACGTATATTTCAACACAAAAAGAACACTCAGTTATCAAGACGGCAGCAAATGGTACACAACAGAAAATTGTGTACACAGGTAGCGGCAATAGTCAGAATATTGTGTCTGTCTGGCATCGAACAAAAGATAAGGCTTTTGCACCCATGGAGGGAAAATCAAACTGGATACAAGACAGTTATTTTACCTATACACAAACAGACAAATTAGCCAGTAAAACAACTTACCATGTAGCGGATAATAATGGACAAACGATTGCCATGACTACCACTTACGGCTACGATACACTTAATCGTCTTACATGGCAAAAGTCACCAAACGGCATATTTAGCTTCAGCGTACGCAACGACCCTGAGATGCTTCTGATAAGATATCAGGTTGCTACCGGATTTGAGCGACAGGGAGAAAAACCAGAACCAATAATAAGTGTCATTCAATCTAACATACTGGGAAAACCTGTTGCACGATACAACATTGCCATGGATCCAGACACAATGGTGCAAGGTAAGTCACTGTACTCTTATCAGCTTAAAAGTGAGCTTATTAACCTTGAAAGTAAACTAAAGCCTATAGATAGCCTAACAACATTACAAAGCTATGGCTTGCTTCCTTTATCTGGAAAAAACGGTTTATTTGCTTTTGTGAAAGATGTAATTAATTCAAAATCATGGTTGTCTGCAATGACAACAAAATATGATGGCAATGGTCGCGCTATTGAGCAGATACAACCCAATGGCGCAAAAACATACTGGCAATGGCATCATGGAAATCTAGTGGCAACAGTCACCCCAGATGGTAGCCTGATTCATGATAGCTATGACATAACAGGTAATAAAGTTTCACGTTGTGTACAGCCTTTAAATCAATCCCTCTGTCACGTGCTGGGTATGCGTCATTATAACAACGCAGGTGACCTTGCGTGGCAGTCGGATGAGTATGGTAATAAGATCGCCTATACCTATGATGCCGATGGCAGAGTACTCAGCAAGACCACGCCGGCAACAAAAACAGATAAAAGTCATGTGTTTACTTATTCTTATAATGGTTATGCCAAAACAAGTGAATCTGTGGATGGTGTTTTATATTCTGTATACTCTTATGACCCAAAAACTTGGAAGGTTACTGATACTGAAGATTCTATAAGTCATTTGCATTATGAATACGATGCTAATTCAGGTAATCTAATAAAAATCATACGTACATCACCAGAAAAAATATCTTCGCCGGAAGGCATTCATTATCCCCCTGGGGTTGAAACCCTAACTTATGATCGGTTTGGTCAGCCCATGAGTCTGACAGATTTTGCCGGTAATAAGTTCACTGTAAAACATGATAAGCTAGGTCGCGTCATACAAACCCTTGTTCTTTTATCTGGGCACAAGCGGTCAATACCATTGATCTCTGTGAATTACGACAAATACTTTGACCGACCATCATCTATTGTTAACGGTATCGGGGTGGTGAGAGAGTTTATCTATAACCGCTGGGGTAAACTTAAAAGCACTATCGACAAACAGGGTAACTCGATTTTACAGCAATTGAGTTACACCTATGATCCTCAAACCAATAATATCGAAACTTTTACACGGATCGGATCAAAAAATAGCGCTACACAAGTTTATAAATACGATAAAAATACTAACAGCCTTGTTTCCATGTTTTGTAGCGTTACCGGAAAACCTGATATAGCCAGCTCCTTGTGTCCGAGAGATACCGATATGTCAGGTAGTCAGCTGATTACCCCTCCCATCATCACCTCACAAAAATACACTTTTGATAACTGGAACAACATTAAAACAGTGAGTGAAAAACTAATCACCTCTAATGGTGCAGTCACCAACAAAAAAACCACATACTTTTATTCAAATAAAACAGGCAGTTCCGAGCACTATGATCCACATCGAATCGTAGCATTAAATACTATATGGCAGGATAGTATTTCGAACTTTAAAACTACATACGGCACAATTACTTATGACAGTTCAGGCAGAGTGATTAAAGATGAGCAGGGAAATATTCTGCATTACAATCTTTTTGGTCAGCAAGATGGCTTTACTAATGTACGTACAGGTCAACATACTCATTACAGTTATGACAGCGCAGGCCATCAGGTAGTAGAAATATCTTTTGATGCCAAAGGTAAAGAGTTATATAACCCCTTATATATGATTTATCAGGGAAATACTATCACTGAGCAGGTTCAAAGTAACATTCAGGGCAAAACCCATGTCAGTGTCGAACTGGCCGGTGTAGCTCATGCAGAAGATGGTATTATTAATTGCTGGTATCTGCACGACTATAAAGGAGATGTAATTTCAACGCTTAATGGCTCCGGTCAACAAACCAGTGTGCATGTATACAGCCCTTATGGCATGGATGATAATCTTTTAAACAACTCAATTAACACTTTTGTGAGCAAATTAAAAGCTACCTCGCAAACACCAAAGTGGCAGAATCATAAACCAGGGTTTAATGGTCAAATGAGTGATCCTGATACTGGATATCAATTCCTGGGCGGTGGTTATCGTGCATATAATCCTGTTTTCAGACGTTTTATGAGTTACGACAGTTACAGTCCATTCAAAAAAATAGATGACTATGGCTTTGGTGATAATAATCCTGTTATGAATACTGATCCAACCGGCCATATGCCCAAGTGGTTGGGTTATATGCTAGGTGGAATAAGTGCTGTAATGGCAGTCTCCTCAGCCATATTATTACCCGTCGCAGCGGTAAGTATCGCCGGTGTTACATCAGCCTCTGCAATAGGTGTGGCATCAGGTGTGGCATCAGGCGTTAGCGCTACAGTGGGTGTTGTTTCCGGTGGCCTGCAAGTGGCCGGTACCGCATTGCCACAAAACAAAAATCTTGCTATTGCTAATCAGTCCTTTGGGTTGATCAACGCTGTTTCAACAGTAATAATGGGTTCGCTTATAACTGGTACCGGCGTGACTGGTATTATTTCTGGCATGAACAAATTTACCAATATATTTATTATTAGCTCTGGTATCAGTAGTGCTTTTTCCGGTGTAACAGCAATAGCATCCTCAGACATAGGCATAAGTCAAATCTCCAATTCAAGCCTTTCCCATAAGGCAGGACTGGAAACGGCGATAACCTGCCTGGGTTATGCATCCATGGCATTGATGGCTATTTCTGTCTTATCCTCTTTAGGCGCAAGTGTTTCTGCTATGCTTCAGTTGAACTATCGTGGTTTTAAACCTGCCGAATTTAGTAGTACCTATAATACACCGTTTAATACAGGACGAGCCTTTATGGAAGAATCGTTACCACCTATAGGAGCTAGAATTTATACTAAATCTGTAGGCGAAACCACAGGACAATTCATACCCTATTCAAAAGCTGTAGCCTCTAAACAAGGTGATATCTCCAGTGACCCAAACTTATGGGCTGTAATCGAAGCAGATCAATCTACCACCACATCGAAAAATAACAGCCCTATTAGCCCTGATAAAGCTCTAGGTGGCGGATATAAGTTCTCATTCCCCAGCTCTTATGATTCTACTTATCTTCTGGAAAACAGTGGAATGATAAATTCTCAACATCTTAACCTTGATATCACACCTGAACAATCCACAGACTCACCCTCTCCAGAACCGGTTATAGGCAAGGTAAATCGTTCTTCGCTTAGAGGCGGGCAGGGTGCTCGCAACATTTCGCCATCACACAGATCATCTTTAAGTGACATAACTCTCGGAAGTTATGAGTGTATATAGATTAATTACCTGTAGCAGACAGTATTAACAACAAAATGCAAATACCTCAAACTATCTGCATTGATCAATAAGAAAGCGGTCAGTCGTTTCAACAGGTATTTTTTGAACATCGTTTTTTCGACGATATTTATACTCCACAGTCTTATTGTTGAGACCATTCTCACTTATAACGATTCTGTGAGGAATTCCAAGGAGATCCATATCGGCCATTTTTACACCGGGACTTACTTTGCGGTCGTCTAGAAGCACCTCAATGCCTTCTTTGCTTAACTGATCATATAACGATTCAGCTATTTGCCTGACTGCTTCGGATTTTTCAATTTTAAGCGCAACAATCGCTACCTGAAATGGTGCCATTTTATCAGGCCAGATAATACCTCTGTCATCATGATTTTGCTCAATGGCAGCAGCTATAACTCGTGTTACTCCCAAACCATAGCAACCCATGAACACAGGCTGTGATTTTCCATTCTGATTAAGCACTGTTGCACCCATGGAATCGCTATATTTTGTACCCAGCTGAAAAATGTGCCCAACCTCAATACCACGTTTAATAAATAATGTTCCACAACCATCAGGGCTTTTATCACCTTCAACCACATTCCTTAAATCAGCTTCCTTCAGGTAACCTGCATCTCGCCCCCAATTAATGCCTTTATAGTGCTTTTCATCAATATTGGCTCCTGCACTAAAGTCACTCATTTTAGCTACAGTCCGATCAATAATACATGAAACCTTTAAGTTAACAGGGCCCAAATAACCAGAACCGGCTCCAACAGTTTCTTTAATGATTTTGTCATCCATAAAGGTTAACGGAGATGCCACTTCAGGCAAATGCTCTGCCTTAATACTATTTAGAGTATGATCTCCACGAACAATCAGAGCCACTATATCACCGTCATAATCATCAGAAGCTTTAACCATCAAAGTTTTAACGGTTTTTTCAACAGGGATACCATAATTATCCGTCAATTGCTTAATGGTTTTAATACCGGGCGTATCAATTAACTCAAGTGACTCTACAGGCGAATGTCGTTCTTTAAGCACTGACATCCCTTCTGCTTTTTCTATATTTGCAGCATAATTGCTACCATCACTGAAAACAATGGCATCTTCTCCAGAGTTTGCCAACACATGAAACTCATGCGATGCACTGCCACCTATGCTGCCAGTGTCTGCTTCTACAGCACGGTAGTTTAATCCAAGCTGATCAAAGATAGAAGAGTAAGCGTCAAACATCTTTTGGTATTCATGCTGTAGTGATGCATTATCAATATGAAAAGAATAAGCATCTTTCATTATGAACTCCCTGCCGCGCATCACTCCGAATCTCGGGCGAATTTCATCACGAAATTTGGTTTGAATTTGATAAAGGTTGAGTGGTAACTGCTTGTAACTGTTTACCTCATCACGAACCATTGCTGTAATCACTTCTTCGTGGGTTGGTCCTAATACAAAGTCTCTGTCATGGCGATCTTTAATCCTTAACAGCTCTGGACCATATTCCTCAAAGCGCCCGCTTTCCTTCCAGAGTTCTGAGCTTTGCACAATAGGCATCAGCACTTCCTGAGCCCCGGCTTTGTTCATTTCGGTACGAATAATTTCTTCAACTCTTCTTAAAACACGCACACCTGTCGGTAACCAAGTATAGAGACCAGACGCAAGCTTACGTATCATACCCGCTCTCAACATCAACTGATGACTCATCACCACAGCATCAGCAGGTATTTCCTTTTTAGTTGCTAGTAAAAACTGACTTGTACGCATAAAATTTTTAGCTACCTTTAATGGAACGTAGTATATAATCCAAAAGCATAGCTATTTTACGAAAAGAAGATCAATGAAAAAAGAGTTATTTATATAATATGATGCTTTAATATCTTCTGCACAACCATTTACCGGTTCAACATCATTATTAACTAGAAGAGAGTACAGATTATGAGTAATGATATTGTTTCCATGCAAAACCAGCTCAGTTTTCAGGAAGACAGCCTTCAGGCACTCAACGAAGTAGTAATAAGACAACAAAAAGAAATCGACACCTTGCGTGAAATGGTTTACTTGTTGAAGGAAAATTTAAATGAAGTTCTTGAGAATCAAGAAGAGATTAATGATGAACTTCCTCCTCATTATTAGGAGGCCGTCTGAAAATTCACTATTAGCCTAACTTTCATAACATAATACCGCTTTGGATACACTGACAGGAAAAGTGAAGGCTTATGCCTTTGGTCATCGTACTGATGAGCTTTTGAAAAATGCTGTTCAGTCTTTTGAAAAGTTTTGATATAAGAGATTGGTTTACTGCTGACCGGGGTAGCTATGAGCGATTACGTCCTAAAGAAAGACTCGTCCTTCGGAAGCAATATACGCAAAAAATTGAGCGCCGTAATTTGAAGCTGAGACCACAGATTAAAAGACTGGTCACAAACACCATCTTTTTCCCCAAGCCAGATGATCTGAACGACAATGAGCTTTTATGTATTTTGTCCCAGACATAGCTCTGCCTCTATATCAGACGAATGATAATAACCTCAATTAAATAGGCTTTTTCTTTTAAAAAAAAGTAATAACAACTTTATCAATGATAATAAATACTTATTAATAAAGTAAATAACCCTATTTTACAATTAACATGTCTATCTAAAATTATCTGACCTGCAAGGGCAGGTAACTAACTCATTTCTTTTTAAAAGGTATGAAACAATGAAAAAAGTAGCAATTTTGTTTTCTTGCTTGTTTTTTTGTTCTGGTGTTTTAGCAAACGCCTCAGCTATATCTCCAATAAAATCAGGGTTTAGTACAAATCATACCTCGGTTTTTGGAAATTGGCGGGGTTACGGGGTAACTAATTTATTTCCACAACATTTTGGGGCATGTCATTACCTTTATGATGTTTCTTTTATGAACCATGGAAGTATGACCGTTTCTCGTACACTTGACCCATTCTGGAAAAAGCAAGATCCCCGTCTTTGCACTGGCGAACATTATACAGGTCAATATACAGAGAAAAGATTCTCTGTTCATGCCAATATTTTCTCAATGTTTCATCCCACCATTGAAGTAAAGATGTATAAAATGAATGCAGGTTCATATGGAAGAGAACTCATAGGAAGTGGTTATGCAGATACCTTCAATAAAGGTGTAAAAACCAGAACTCATTATTTTATTAATTTATTCAAGCTATAAATATTGCAGGTGTTTACAGATTGCCATTCCCCCTTTATAGAGAATGACATGTGTTTTTTTATAACAAATCACCTCTGTAAATTCTGGTAGTCGTATACTAATTATCATGTTCGTTGTACTTTTCATTTTAAATATACAGATTAACCATTTCTTTTGGTGATTATTTCTAATGATTTTGTATCTACGGTCATGCTTGAAAATAATATCTGCTATCTAGTATTTGAAGACTTATGCCAAAATCTGCTCATAACTATTGTTATGAGTAGGTTTTGGTATTAAGTTGTTTTGTTTATCTATCATTCACGGTGAAAGTAACTTGTGTTGCTCAAGACTATGGCGTTGCCGACAATAAATAAACAATGTAATTACGTATTTTTAATACCAGAAAGTAAAAAACAAAAAATTGAAATAATACTTTCTAAAAAAGCTTCCCCTGAGTCCATTCAATAAGAAAACCCTAAGGTATACTTAAAAGTCATTAGTCTCTAAAAATATCGTTTTGGTTTTTTATAGGGTATTATGCATATCTCGTAGAAAGATGGTGAAATATAAACTTATGAGACATATAACCTGATGAGACATCTAAACTTATGAGACATTTAAACATATAGTACCTAAACTTTGCATCCAACGATTAATTCTCGGAGATTTTTGTAATTTTTATGATAAAAAGCAAACGGATCAAAAAATACTCTTTGGGGAGCTGGCTATTTCAATGGTCACGCATGATGGTCACAATCTATCTGATCATAAAATTACTTGCCATCAACGCTGTTGCAGTCGCTTTTTCTTCTTATGAAGTTCAGCATGATTTTCTTCCTGTGCATGAGGCGTTTCGGTTTTCAGGCAATATTGACAAAAAAGATAAAAGCAAAGCAATTATCCATATTAATGTGAAAAATGGTTATTACCTTTATAAGGATCGGATAAAGATTTATGCGTCGAATCCAAAAATAATAATTGGAAAACCAATATATCCGAGTGGAATTGAAATTGAGGATCCATTTCAACACCGTCAAATGACAATCTTTCCTGAAAATACCAAAGTCATCATTCCACTCAACACTTCAGAAAATAATATTGAGTTAACTATTAAATTTCAGGGGTGTGCACGTGCCGGATTATGCTACCCGCCTTCAATTACAACCATTAACCTGAATAAAGTAGGAACTCTTGATCTCAAAGATAAACGTGCAAAAACATTAAAAAACAACTTAGAACAAGCGAAAAATACTGCATCTTTGAGTCTGCATAAAAAGATAAAGACAGATAAGCCGGCTAGCCTGCCCTATCATGATAATAAATATTTTGATTTGTTAAATAAGCAAGACAACTTGTTTGTAGTGTTTGGATTATTTTTTATCGCAGGAATTTTTCTTGCATTTACCCCATGCGTGTTGCCCATGGTTCCTATTCTTTCGGCAACCCTTGCCACAAGCGCAGGAAACCGCCGTCGAACTATTGCGCTAAGTTTGTCGTATATTTTTTTCATGTCATTAACTTACGCTATTGCAGGGATTTTGGTAGGTGTTTTTGGCGAAACATTAAATATTCAGGCTTGGTTGCAATCACCATGGGTGATTGGTTTGTTTTCCCTCCTATTTCTTATGCTGGCGTGTTCCATGTTTGGTATGTACGAGCTTCAATTACCTGCATGGTTAAGACACAAAATAATGTCTGCAGATGCTCATGTCAGCAAAAAAACCAAAGGTTCATTGGTTGGCGCAGGTTTTATGGGGATGTGTTCTGCGCTAGTCGTTTCTCCGTGTATTACGGCACCGTTAGTGGGTGCTTTGCTCTATATCAGCAGCACTCAGAATGCAGCCCTTGGGGGATTGGCATTATTTAATTTGGGATTGGGCATGGGTGTTCCTCTTTTTGTGGTTGGTATTGGTTTTGGGAATTGTATACCAAGAAGCGGTGCATGGCTGGAAAAGATCAAAAAATTATTTGGCATACTGATGGTAGGTATTGCCATATGGCTAATATCAAGAATAATCCCAAGTTATCTTGTACTCATTATTTCAGGAATATTTTTTCTGGTTCTTGCTGTGACATCATTCCTTTCATTTAAATTGAGAACAAATAGCTCCCTAAAATACATGGTAAGCTTATTAACGGCAGGTCTTATCTTTTTTATCTATGGTGCAAGCCTGATAACTGGGGGGCTTCATGGCAACTCCAATTTTATAAAACCTCTCGCATCGACTGCTGTTGCGCCCTGTAAGCAGAGAGTCAGCAACCAGTTTAATGTCATTACATCGGTCCAGCAGTTAGAATTATTGCGCAAGAAGGCAATAAAAATGAATAAGCCCTTAATTTTAGACTTCTGGGCTAACTGGTGCACAGCCTGTAAAATAATGGATCATAAGGTTTTTAACAACCCAGCTTTATCATCATTATTATCAAGGTTTACTTTGGTGCGTTTTGATCTGACTAAAGTAACAGATGAGCAAACTAAGTTTATGGGAGGCATCAATGTTTTTGGTGCTCCCACAATTATTCTTTATGGAAAATCAGGTAAAGAGTATACAAGAGTGGTTGGAGAACAAAATTTAACTAATTTTACAAAATTATTAAACAATACTTTAAATGAAAACAATAAAATTTAAGTAGTTGTGTACGCTTTATTTAATATAAATAAGTGATAATACAGTAGATATTATACGAAAATCTGTTGATAACTACTGTTATAAGCATGCTTTTATGGCTTGCTGTTAAATGCAAAATGACGAGTAATAGCCTAGCTATTGCGAGTAGCTTCAACATATAACAGCAAGACATATTGTATAAGATTGCGATGCTTGATAACTGCCATGACTACATTCAACACTGACATATATAAGACTAAATTAGTATGAAAAAGCAGTTACAAAATTGAGTAATGATGTTTAACCGGGTTGCCAAAAAAATATTGGCAATTTCACTCCAAGTATTTTTTATATGTGCCTGCTTTTGTAAGCCATAAAATCAGAGCTATCAACTGGTTTAATTCCACCTTGCTCAAGTGCATCAAAAAATAAATTCACATAAGGTAGAGCAAGTCTTTTTACTTCGCTATCATCTCCAGTTTTTATAGCATGATGAACAGCATACGTAATTGCTTTATTAGTGGGAAACAGCTCAAAAAGGCTTACTCCCTGTTTGGGCACGTATAGTCCACGCATCCCTTTTTTAAACTTACCCAAGTGTTTTCCTGCACATGCTTCAGCCGGCGTAATAGTGCCATCAGCTGCTGGAATTATTCCTGTTTGTCCATCGTAATTAGGGGAGCGGTGGTGTCCTTCTGAGGGTGAATCACTATGAATTTCAAAAGCAATACCATTCATCATTCGTTCATAATTGGCAAGTTCTAGGGATGCTTGTCTAAAATTATCTGACTGAGCAACAAACTGTTCGACAGAAAAGCCTCTTTGACGACCAATTTCCACCATAAATGGTGTTACTATTTTTGTTAATATAGCCTCTGTTGTATGTCTGTAACCCTTGTAGGACACAAGTTGCTGGTTATTATAACCTGTTGTTCCGGAAACTCTGTTCACATGTCCCGCAGATAAGATAATATGATGCGAAGGGTTGCTTACCTCTGATCGCCAGCTACCTCTTGAAGCTTTTCTTTGTGGAGTAAAGGACGAAAAGTTATTTTTATCGTAACAGCTAATATCTGCTTCAGCGATTAGTCCAACACTGTTATCCATAGGCTTATGGTCACGGGCAAAAGCTTGTGCTGTTGATATGAAAAAAATTAAAAGAGAGAGCTTTATAGTCAAAGAAATACAAGTTTTTTTATTTAATACGGACATCCTAACTTCCCTGTAACAAATATCAGCATCGAAATGTCGCTGTTAATTTATTTGAGAATAGGAAAAGGTATTGCATAAAAAAATCAAAACGTAATGGGTCAAGACAACAAACAGACTACCATTTGACCTGAGACTAAAGGATGTTATTTAACTGCCAAATAAACAGACAATTTAGATTACTGAGTGCTTTTAGTCGTAAACCTCCATGATAAAGACCAGGATTTATCGCAGGTTTTTGCCGAAAATATGACATTGGTCAGCAGGCCTGGAATTGCTAGTAGCTCATCATCTTTTATCAATAACGGAATATGATCTCTGAGCCAAGGGGGGACTTTCAATTCATTTAACCATTTTTTTAATGATTTACGTCCTTTTCTATTTTTAATGGCAAAAGGTCTGATCTTCTTAATATAAGGTCTTGAAGTTATTTCAGCTGTTGTTAATTTTGTGGTAATACCAGGAGATTGTTCAGATAACACATATTCCAGCTGTCCGCCCTCAAAGCAAATAGGAGAGCTATCGTCACAAAAATTCAGCAACAGTGGCTCAATAACTGGCAAGGATTTCAATGGATCAACAAAGAGCCACTGCTGAAAACACCTTAAGTAAAGATGGTGAATTTTTAAGCATGGTAATTTATCAGCTTCAGCATTTTTTACAGCATGAAGCATTTGCTGTACGGCTGTTTTTCCAGGTGTCACCTGATAATGCTTTCTAAGCCATTGTTTTAATAAATTCTGCTGGCGATCATCAGATAAAGTTGATAATTTCAAACAATTAATGGCCAAAACTTCACCCATGAAGGGGAAACTAACTTTTTTTCCTGCCAGACGAAGGTCATCGATTGCAATTTCCTCCAGTAGTCTCTGAGAAGACTGGCATTGGCTGGCTGTCTCTGCCAGTGTTTTAGAAATCTGTGGCCAACGTGCTTTTAGTAAAGGAATTACACGGTGACGAAGATAGTTTCTATCAAACACATCCTGATCGTTAGAGCTGTCTTCTACCCATTTTAGGCTACAAGCATGTGCATATTCTTTTATATCCTGTCTGGTGACTGAAAGAAATGGTCTGAAGAGATAACCTTTACCCACATTGCGTTGCTGAGGAATACTGCTCAGTCCGTAAGGATCACTACCCCTGAGCGTACGAAACAAAGCTGTTTCAGCTTGGTCATCCTGATGATGACCCATTAAAAGGCATTCATTTGTTTTTAAATGATTTTCAAATACATGATAGCGTGAGTCTCTGGCTGCTTTTTCAATACCATTTTTCGCTATATTTTCAAGATTTACTTTCCTGATAAGGCAGGGAATGGCATAGTCCTTACACAGTTGCTGACAAAAATTAGCCCAAGAGTCAGCCTGCTCATTTAATTGATGATGAATATGAATAGCGCGTAGTGAGGAAATGTCTCCGGCATGTAATGCACGGACAGCTAAATGAAGAAGAACAACAGAATCAACACCACCACTGAGCGCAACAACCACAGCATTTGCCAAGGTTATTGCTGGCTGTTCTCTGAGTAGTGATACATTTAAGGTCATACCAGTATGCTTTACGGCAGTCCAAACGTTTTCATCCGGTTATAACGATGATCGACCAATGCATTACCTGAAAGTGATGAAAGTTTTTCTAATTCATCGATCAATATTTCCTTCAGCCTGCTGGCCGTTTCCTCATGATTTCTATGTGCACCACCAAGTGGTTCTTCAATCAGTCGGTCAACAAGGCCAAGCTCAAATAAGCGTTCGGCATGAATGCCCATGGCTTCTGCCGCATCAGCTGCTTTTTCTGCCGTTTTCCATAAAATAGAGGCACATCCCTCTGGGGAAATAACTGAATATGTCGAATACTGTAGCGCTAACAGACGATCACACACACCAATAGCCAGTGCTCCACCAGAGCCTCCCTCACCAATCACCGTTGAGATAATGGGGGTTTTAAGACGAGACATGACCGAAAGATTATTAGCTATAGCTTCACTCTGTCCACGCTCTTCGGCATTAATACCAGGGTAGGCACCCGGTGTATCAATAAATGTTAAAATGGGCAAATTAAATCGCTCTGCCATTTTCATCAAACGACAAGCCTTACGATAACCCTCAGGACAAGGCATACCAAAGTTTCGGCTAACTTTTTCTGTCACTTCACGACCTTTTTGATGCCCGATGACCATCACAGGCCTATTCTCAAGCTCTGTTATACCGCCCACGATAGCTTTATCGTCAGCAAAATTCCTGTCACCATGAAGTTCATCAAACTCACCGAAGATCATTGATAGATAGTCAAGCGTATACGGTCGACGAGGATGCCTTGCAATTTGTGAGATCTGCCAAGGAGTAAGGCTTTTAAAGATGCTGCCCACTAATTTTTGACATTTTTCTTCCAACTTTTTAATTTCGTCACTCAGACTTAGCCCATTGCCAGTACTGACTAAACGAAGTTCATCAATTTTAGCTTCCAGCTCTGCAATTGGTTGCTCAAATTCCAGGTAGTTTGGGTTCATATATATCACGACTTACAAGTATCAACGCTGAATTATAACCCTTTTAAGGCAATAGCGGTGAATTAAAATTATATCTTCCACAAAAAATGCGGACTTTTTTATTTAAAACAGAAAAAGTTACAGGAAATAATATATTTCTGATGAAAAACATTATTCAATGTCAGCTTTAAATCTGCAAATTATAAACTATATCGAACATTTTACTACGTTTTTCTAGCCCGATTAGAACAAGTTCAAAAATGAAGATTTTTTTATGGTTTTATTTATCTTTGAAGATGTATTTTCAAGTATTTTTTCCTCGTTTCTATTCAGCACAACATTTTAAGCATTTGTGGCACATTGAGCCTGATGATCGTTTTATCGACTTTTATATCAGTGCTTTATTCATTTTTTTGTTGTTTTTCATGTAGTTGTGTTAATCGATAAAAAGCAAAATCTAATGTCATCATATGAAAACGCAAATCTTGCACAACGTTTATATGGTAGCGTGTATATTGGGTGAATCGCATGGGGCAAAGTGTACGATAAAAGTCATCTCCTGTCAGGTTGGCCAAAGATGTCATCAAACTTTGATCTAACTGTAATGACAATGCAGCACGCTCACCTTCTTTATCCGTTAAAAAAAGTACCAAAAAAAACACCATTACATAACAAGCCGTTTCAATATCCAAGCTAAGTAAGCGCTTACGCCGATCATCTGCTTCTACAGGTGGCAAGCTGAGAGAAGAAAAATCAATTTCAGAATAAGGTAGCTGCTGATCAGCCCCAAGGTGAACATTATCGGCTCCGGTATCAATAATATGGTTAAAGATATTCAGATCATGCAATACAATGGCATTAACACCATCAGCATCTCCTAACTGTTCAACTTTGGTGGGAAATAAGTCCACTTGTTTCACCATGTCAGAGCCACTATTTTTTGCTACAAAGTTGATTAAAGCTGATTCTATTTGAAAGTGTCGAATGACATAGGATAATGCCTGAGGAGAAAGAAGGTTACGCATAAACCATACCCCTAAATGATTTAATGCACGATGTGAGCCTATATCAAATGGCAAGTAACGTTTGATGAAGCGCACTATCCAAATACATGGCACAATTAAAGCCCGAAAAAACGGTAGAAATAACCGAGGTTTTTTTCGGTTCATATCACGGATATAGATTGCACGCTCGCTCTTTGTTAATGGCAAATGAGGGTCAGCTGCTATAGCTTCAAAAAAACTAGGATTATTATGATCTCGCATAATTTCATCTTAAGATTGCTAGTGATGATACAAATCTGCCAACACAGTTATGATGTGAAAACTTGAGACACAACTAGATTGTTTACAGATACAACACTTTGATTTTACTATAAGAAAACAGGTTAAACCTGTCTAAAAATTATCCAGCTCCTCCAGCTGCAGGATGTATAAGCGTGCCACCACTTTGGCAATACGTCTGATATCAATGGCAACACAGGAAGCAATATACGGTGATGTAAGTATGTTGACCAAGTTATCATAATGGTTTTCATCAGCGACGCCATGATAACTTAAGAATTTCACTTCATTGTCTGAAACACCCAATGTTTTTTGAATCGATTTGCTCCAAGGTTGAGCTTTGCAGGAACCTAACCCTTCAATAATAAAAGCTGCACCAAAAATACCTGTTGGGTTTTGTTTGCCTGCTTCGTTTATTATAAAAGCGGAAAGTGCCTGACTGCCAATATTCATTGTCGTTTCGGACATCTCTTTTTCTGTTCCGCCCATGTGCTGAAAATCACTTTCAAGCATTTTAAAATCTTGATGTTCTTCTGCCGCATGCCGGATCAGAGCATTACGCAAATCAATATGACTGTTTTCCATTGAGGAGGCTGCACGTGAAATCCATCGACCTCCCTGGCTAACCTGTTGACGCATATTACGCAAAAACATCTTGTATTGGTTACGTGTAATGGTACCGTTTTCTATCGCCTCAATTATAGGTGTTTTTGATAGCCTCGCTTCAAAATCCAACCAAACTTCAGCCAAGGCTCGTCCCAGCCATTGCACGACAGGATTTCCGGTATTTTCCAGACGGTTTTGTAACGGGCTTTGTTTAAGCAGCGAATCCAAAGAGATGGGAGCTTTAATTTCAGGGAGTTGATCCATACATTCAATCCAAATCTTTTTACATAAGTTGTTGATGGTTAAAGTGGGAAAGCCAGTATACTGACATGGTATTTATATCTGTTTACTCTGACCTGAAAACACTCTGATTTAGCAAATATTTTCTTTGCTAAGTTTAGGTGGTTATAAATATTTCAATTAATATCACCACGTCCAGTCTGTGAGCCTGACTATCTGAAAACATTAAAATCATAGCCTTTGACTTTTATCTGGATGCAAGCCTGTGCTGTTATACCTTTAACCTGCAGTAGTAAGCTTTGCTTATAGCAACACATTAACTAACTTAGCAGTCACTTTACTATCGTGCACTTCCTTCAATAAAAATCAAATTACAGGCGATAAACAACAGGTATCGGCTCGCTATGGCTCTTTACTGTTATACCAAAATCTATTTATGATTTTTATTGCGCTACTTTTCTGATCTTGCTGAAGCTCCTCGCAATAGCTGGCTTTACTCGTCACGTCGCCTTTAACAGAAACCCATAAAAATATGCTCATAACACTACTTAGAAACCAGGTTTTGGTATTAGTGATTGTTTACAACAGTCAATAAAGCATAACTTACAGAAAATCTACCTGACTCAGGCACCATAAGCATTATTTTTTCTCCCACATTTAAACGACCAGAATAAAATAATTCATCAAGCATTATGTAGATACTGGCCGCTCCAGTATTGCCTTTTGTTTTTAAATTGGTAAACCACTTTTCAAGCGGAATATCAATACCGGCCTGTACTAACCTGTCATGCAGTCGTTGATAAAAGAAAAAAGAGCTAATATGGGGTAAAAACCAGTCAATGTTATTTTCTTCAAAAAATCCGTTATCTTTTAACAGGGAGCAAAAACCAGTGACAATATCTGCTATATTTTCGTCCAATAATTTAATGTCCTGACGTAACAATAAAAGACCATGTTTATCAGCTGTTGCCAAATCAGTGTAATTAAGCCATGTATTTTGGGTGTCAGGGTTCTCGGCATTTGATACACCCATATACATACAAGTTGGTAAACGATGTGCATAAGATGCAAACTCAACCCACTCTATTTTCAGGGAAATTCCTTGGGTGTTCGGTTTGTTATCTATGATGAAAGCACCGGCACCATCGGATAACATCCATCGTAAAAACTCAGCATTAAAGTATTTATAGGAACTACCTGTATTATCGTCATCAGCGATTTTATTTTCCAAATGAAATCGCTCGCCACGCATTATAACAGACGGGCGTTCAGTACCACAGGCAACCACTCGCTTGTGCTGGCCGGCAATGACTGATAGGGCAGCGGCTTTAAAGGCAGCGGCGCCTGCACCACAAATTCCCGCGCATGATAAAATATCAGCATTTTTTCCACCCACACAACCGTGAACCATAGATGCTATACCAGGTGCCAGTAAGTCAGGCAATGTGGTACCAACGGAAAACATATCTATAGTGCCTTGATCGGTATTAATATTAACCAATGCCTTTTTTATAGACTCAGCTGCTAACTGATATGTCAAATGCGTGGCTTTGCGATTTTTTCCAAGTGCATAGTATCTTTGTGTAATACCGTTAGATTTTAAAATCCGACGCCTGTAAGGGCTTGGTCGTCCATTAACAAGACCTAATATGGACTCCATTTCATCATTCGTAACCGGAGGGCCTGGTAAGAATGCTCCTGTTGATACTATATATGCATCTTGATGTACATAAGTTTTCATAGATATTAATACCAATAACAAATTTCATCAGACCCGTTATAAATCATCTGTTAATATTTTATTAACAAAGCACGTCTTGTGCCTATCTTTACAAGGTTTGCAGGTTTTAAGATTGTCGATTTTTAGGGTTACAGGTCTGTGAGCCTTAAAGAATTCAGCCCCTTTGAGGGTTAACATTTAACGTAATAATGAATACAGCTTGCGAGAACAATGCACTTATACCAAAACCTGCTTCTAACTTCTAAAGGGCTACTTATCTGATCTTGCTGTTATGTGTCGAAGCTCCTTGCAATAGCCAAGCTTACTCTTCACTTCGCCTTTAACAGCAAACCATAAAATCATGCTTACAACAGTAGTTATAAACCAATTTTGGTATTACCGGTCATTAACCATATTTATTACCAGCAAGTATAGTCAGCTATTGAAGTGCGTTAAGAGTTTTTTTCATTTTTCCAATACCTGAAGCTCGTTTTTATATAATTAAAAGCACTTTTACATGGTAACTATTTATATTCAAATTATATTCAAATTGAACTTTCAGGTTGCAAAAAAAAGGTTAAAAATACATCTTATTTTTTATTCTGCTGAAGTCCGCGAACACTGTTTTCCAACTGAAGCAAGCGACGATTAATTTGCAGACGATAGCTATCCATTGATTTTAATGCATCATCAAAACTTTCAAGCTTTTTATCTACTTTTTTTCCATGAACATTTTGGGTGACCGTTTTATTCAGCGCATCATTTTGCTTTTTCAATGCATCAAGTTGCGACTGTAAAATAGCTGTGGAAGAAAGCTGATTGGTATTTAAAGTTTTCAACTGACTACTTAAATTATGCGTTGATTTGTCCAGATCCTGAAGCTGTTTATTCGTTTTACCCTGTTCTTTGTTCAGGGCATATATCTGACTTGTATCCTTTTTTTGCTTATCGTTATCAAGTTTATTACGCCACCTCAGGTTTGATATATCTTTCTTGTTAACGTCTGTAGCTGCTGTTATTTGATTTAACTTTTTATCAAGCACCTGCTGCGTTTGAACAATAGTTTGCATCTGCTTGTTAAACTGGCTTGTATTTTGCGTTGTCTGTTTCCCAGTATCATTTATTTTGCTGCCCATTTTTTCCATCAGCAACACCATTTTATTTATTTTTTGCTCTGAGCTTTGAGTTTGAATAGTGAAGTTTTTATACTGCCAAAGGGCATAAGCGATGAGAGAAAAAATAATCAGCCAGAGAAAAACCACTATTTTGCGTGAATGTCTGTTTTGTTTATGATTCTCATCACTAGATATTTTAGATTTTGTCTTACCTGAACCAGACACTTTTTTATCATCGGAGGGAATGTATGAAGATCTCTCCTTATTTGATAGCGAAAAGCTTGGTAAATTGTTTAATCCGTCGTCCTGATCATTGCCTTGCATGGTATGAATGCCTGTTTAATTGAAAGTCTGCATGCAAATAGAGATTTCTTATCTGCAGTGAGGAACAATGCAATGGATTTTATAAACCATATAGGAACTCACGTAAATAGAAAATATGATATTTTTATTATTTATACCAAAGAAAAAAAGTATATTAGTACACAGACTGTGAGACATTAAAATAAAATTAAAGACTTCCTGATAAATGTTGTGAACACATCATACAACCTATTCATATAGATCAAAAAACCACATAAGGGCATTTATAAAATGGTGAAGAGTCTTGTCATATGTTCTACTGTTAATTACCTGTTATAGACTTATGACTATTTACCTAAGGAGTAATATAAAATACCAAAACCCAAACATATCTATCAGAACTGGTAGAAAATTCAATAAAGAATCTGAGGGCATCGACATGATAGAAAGCGTTTCACAAGACAATATTGGAAGTGTGTTGCCACTTATTCGATCTTATCAAGAATTTTACAAAGTATCTGAAATTATTGATTCTAAAAACTTAAAATTCTTCTCTCAGTTTGGCGAGGATAACGATTCAGGCTGTCAATTTCTTTACAAAATCGATGATAATGCTGTTGGTTTTGCAACAGTATTTTTCACTTACGCATCTACAATAGCGAAAAAAGTTTGTGTATTAAATGATCTATTTGTATACCCTGAGCATCGTGGAAAAGGAGTTGCAAGAAGTCTTATTGAGCACTGCCGTGACTATGCCAAAATAAACGGCGCATGTAGACTTCAATGGGTTACAGCCCCAGATAATATTCAAGCCCAAAAGCTCTATGATTCAATGAATACCAGTAAAAGCAACTGGCACTTTTATACATACCTTACCTAAACTACGCATGTAACAAATACATTCAAGTAAACTCGGTGGCGCACCTTAAAACCTGCTATTGCAAAGAACTTCAACGCATAACAGCAAGAAAAGCAAAGAAAAGAAAAGCAATGCAATAAAACGATTGAAGCAGGGTTTGATATTAGTTCTCACATGAGATGTGTAGTATGACACTCGTTGTAGTAGCTATTAGTATGGTCGTCGGTTTATGAAAATAGATAGACCAACAAAAACAAAAACAAAAAAATCATGAGCATTTCATAAAATGGTTAGCACCGTTCACACATTTTTCATAAACTTTACTGTTTGTGTTTTAAATTATGGAAGAACGTCAGTATCGGGCTTCACCAGATCAGAACATAATCATGGATTAAACTCTGTTGGAGTGCTATGATCCGCAAAAAGAAAAAGACAGAGGGCAAAAAGGGCTATTATTGCATTTATGCCAATCTGATTTATTCTAACCACAGTTTACTAACTAAAGTTTACTAATTAAAGTGCCTTATCGATAAAGGAGTGATCTCATGAGCTTTGAACTGCCTGAATTACCTTACGAAAAAAATGCATTAACACCTTATATCTCGGAAGAAACGCTTGAATATCATTATGGCAAGCACCATCAGACTTATGTAAATAATCTTAACAAACTTGTTGAAGACACACCTTTTGCCAATAAAACACTTGAAGAAATCATCACTACCAGCCAAGGCGGAATGTTTAATAATGCTGCGCAGATCTGGAATCACACCTTTTATTGGAACTGCTTAAGCCCTAAGGGTGGAAACTTACAACAAGGGGAGTTAAAAGATGCTATTGAGGCAACCTTTGGAAGTATTGATGCTTTCAAAGAAAAATTCTCTACCAGCGCAGCAACCAACTTTGGTTCAGGTTGGACATGGTTGGTAAAAAACAATGATGGCAGTTTGGCCATTGTGAACACAAGCAACGCTGGTTGCCCTCTGACTGAAGGACAAAAGCCCGTTCTTACCTGCGATGTCTGGGAGCATGCATACTATGTTGACTACCGCAACGCTCGTCCTAAATACATTGAAGCTTTCTGGCATTTAGTTAACTGGGAATTTGCTGCCAGCCAGTTTTCTAAATAGCTTTTATTCTGAAACTTTATACTGACAATAATGACAGGCAAGCCCTCAACGCTTGCTGTCACAGTAAAGGTCTAAACGGTGATGAGTAATGTCAAAACCTGCCCTTCCAGGGAGGTTTGAATATAGCATTAATACCGAAAAAATGATGAAGCGGCAATAATGAAGCAGGCTTTTTATAGCCTGTTTATTCATAGCTGTATTGATGTACTCCACTTACTGCACGCCCTGATGGATCAATCGTATTTTGTAATGATTTATCCCACGCCAGTGCCGCCGGCGTGCTGCAAGCCACAGACTTTCCACCGGAAACAGTCTGGGCTGCAAAATCCTGTGAAAAATGGCTGGCAAATAAAGTGCGGTATAAGTAGGCTTCTTTCGTTTCGGGTGTATTTATCGGAAACACCTGATCAGCCTGTTTCAATTGGTCGTCGCTTACCTGTGTTTCTGCGTACGCCTGTAAACGATCAATCCAACTGTAACCCACTCCATCGGAAAACTGTTCTTTCTGTCGCCAAACGACAGTTGAAGGCAGTAAATCTTCAAAGGCTTTACGTAATAGGTATTTTTCCATTCTATGATTGGTGCTTGTTTTAAACGCCGGATTAATTTGCATGGCATTGTCGATAAAGTTAACATCCAAAAAAGGAACTCTGGCTTCGATACTCCAAGCCATCATCGCTTTATTGGCACGCAAACAATCATATAGATGGAGATTTTCGAGTTTTCTGACAGTTTCTTCATGCAATGCCTGCGCAGAAGGCGCTTTGTGAAAATACAGATATCCGCCAAACAGTTCATCACTTCCTTCTCCAGAAAGTACCATTTTAATACCCATTGTTCTTATTTTTCTTGCCATCAGATACATGGGAATCGAGGCTCTTATAGTAGTTACATCATAGGTTTCAAGATGATAAATCACCTCACTCAGAGCATCAATACCCTGTTGTTCTGTATAGATAACAGCATGATGAACAGAACCTATATGTTCGGCTACCTTCTGAGCTGCGTTTAAGTCGGGCGAGCCTTCAAGCCCTACTGAAAAAGTATGCAGCTGTGGCCACCACGCCTTTGTTCTATCATGATCTTCAACTCTTCGATCAATAAATTGCTTGGTGATCGCAGCTATTACCGATGAATCAAGCCCTCCGGACAACAGTACGCCATAAGGTACATCAGACATCAGGTGACTTTTTACTGATGCCGTTAAACTATTGCGAATCATATTAATGGCATCATCTTCGGTGTTGAATTTCCAGTGGTGCATCTCATTATCAGTATAATTGTTCATCCATGACCGATTATAGAATCGGGTATATTTATCAGAGATGTTACTGTCACCATTACAACTTAACATGTAATGACCCGGAGGAAATACATCTGCTGATTCACAAACAGGTGTAAGAGCTTTCATTTCAGAAGCAACATACACTTGTCCTTTGTTATCCTGACCAATATATAAGGGAATAATTCCTGTGGGATCTCTGGCTATAAGATAGCGGTCAAGGTGTTCGTCATATAAAGCAAAAGCATACATACCATGGAGCTTATTCAGAAAACCAACTCCCTCTTCCTGATAAAGTGCAAGGATAACCTCGCAATCGGACTTTGTTTTGAATATGAATGGCAGGTTTAACTGTTGTTCAAGTTGCTCATGATTATAAATCTCACCATTTACCGCCAGTATGCACTGTTTATCTGGCGCATTATGGTGCTTGCAGGCAAGGGGTTGTGCACCGTTATCAACGTCGACAATAGCCAGGCGTTCATGAACCATAAGTGCTTTTGGATGTTCGTACACGCCAGACCAATCTGGTCCTCTGTGACGTTGTTTTGCCGATAAATATATAGACTTTGCTCTTAAGTCACCGGACAGTGGGGCGAGATTAAATACACCTAAAATTGAACACATTGCAACGATAAACCTGCTTGTCATTGGTATCAGGAAATAATAGTTTTTTTTAATTCATTTTTTCAACATTTAGCTGTTTTTCTGCTTTGCATATGATCGTTATCATAGCAGGGTGCAGTAACAAATTTTATAAATCAGCCTTCTTTTATTTTTTTGATAATATCACTGGTAGAAAACCCTTTGATAAAAGGGATGAAGTGAAATTTAGCTTCGCACTGTTGCAAAGCCTTTCGCTCCTCTGGGTTTAATGTCTCCAGTGTGTAATCTCCGCCCTTTACGTAAACCTCTGGCTGTAAGGCTGTAAATTCTTTAGTGCAACGCTTATCATAAAACGTGACGACAGCATCAACTGATTCTAGGCTTGCTAACATATAAGCACGATTATTTTCATTAATCACAGGGCGGGAAGGGCTTTTTAAACGCCGGACAGACTCATCAGAGTTTTGCAATACCAACAATTTATCACCACGTAATTTTGCCTGATATAAATATTGCGCATGTCCACGGTGTAAAATATCAAAACAACCATTTGTGACAACCAGTCGTTTTCCTTGCAGCTTAAGAGAGTGACGCCATTTAACGGCCTGCTCCAAAGTCATAATACGCTGTATGGGGTTAATCATTGTTGTCCACGTTTAATTTATTGAAACCCAGAAGGGTGTTGACTATTAATACAAAAACCTGCTTCTAATACAAAAACCTGCTTCTAATCACTTATATCAAAATCTGTTCCATAAAACTATTTTGATACAGATTTTGCCAGACAAAATCACATTAGACTCAGCCAAGGTACTCTATTTGGATTTAGCAAGCGCTCTTTTTTTCCTTCGGCTTTTTGCATCTGCTGTAATGGGGCGATAAATCTCTATTCTGTCGTTATTTTCTACTTGATATTCTTCAGGTTTAATAATTTTTTTGCCAAAAATACCTATAGGCATATTTTCTACAATAAGTGTTGGCAGGTCTTTCAACAAGTTTGATTGTCTGACAACACTGCTGACCGTTGTTCCACTTTTAACCATCAATGTATAGCTATACAACTTATCAGGAAGCGCATAAACGACACAAACTTTAATCATGGCTTAGTTTTTCCCGTAAATCTGATCAGCCCGTTTACAAAAAGCATTGACCATTGTACCTGTCAGTTGTTCAAACAACGGGCCGGCGGTCATGCGAAGCAACGGATTATCAATAGAGAAAGTCAGATGCAAATTTATGCGACATGCCTTTTCAGACAGTGCCGTAAAGAGCCAGTATCCGTTAAGTGATGACAGAGGACCTTCCACCAGCTCCATCTCAATCCGATGATCATTAGTGATCGTATTCCTGGTTGTAAAGTATTGACGGATTCCTCCTTTTTTAAGCTCTAAACGAGCTTGAAGCCAGTTATCCTGTTTCTCTTCGATCCAAGATCCAACGCAACCAGGTAAAAAATCGGGGTAACTCTTTATATTATTGACCAGGTCAAACATATCCTTTGCAGAATGCATCACCAGTGCTTGCTGCTCAATAACTTTCATGTATACAAAACTCTTTTTTTTTCATCAAACAACCTGAAAACTCAGTCCATTTATAAGCGCATAGTGTACCAGACATTACAAAAACAATGATATAACAAAGTCACCGTGCAACCTGATTTAAATGGTTTTTATTGATCTGCCTTAAGTTTATCAACCCTTTGAAAACCACGGGGTAGCTTATGCCCCCTGCGACCACGTTCACCTTCATAATGCATGGTATCTGAAGCACTTAACGTAAGTGATCGTTTGCCGGAATAAACAACGAGTTTGTCATTTGGTGACAATAAGCAGGTGTCTATAACAAATTCTTCTCGGCTTGCAACTCTGGCAGAAGGAATACTAATGATTTTGTTACCTTTTCCCCGGGACAGGCAGGGAAGTTCTGCCAGAGGAAAAATAAGCAGGCGACCTTCATTGCTTACCACAGCGACGCGCTGACTCTTTTTATCAAGCACTTTTTTTGGTGTAATCACTTTCGCACATTTTGGCAAGGTTAAAGTAGCTTTACCATTCTTATTGCGTGATATCATATCGCCATAACGAGCTATAAATCCGTAACCTGCATCGCTGACCATAAAATACATGGCATTATCTACATCAATCATAACACTGGCAAACCCTGCATTATCTGGTGGGTTAACTTTTCCTGTCAATGGCTCACCATGTCCACGGGATGAAGGTAATAAATGCGTTGCGATAGTGTAAGTTCTTCCTGTTGTATCGATACACAATGTCTGGTTGTTGCTTTTTCCTTCAGCAAAATCCAACAAGCCATCACCTGATTTATACCCCAGACGTGAAAGATCCTGATCATGCCCCTTGGCCATCCTTATCCAGCCTTTTTTGGATAAAATAACGGTGACGGCCTCTGATGAAACTAGGTCTTTTTCAGAAAGGGCCTGAGCTTCTTCACGTTTTACTATCGGTGAGCGACGTTTATCAGCAAAGTTGTTAACGTCCTCTAGGATTTCCTTTTTGATAAGTGTTTTTAAGCGGGAATCTGAGTTTAATATTTTCTCTAACATATCGCGCTCTTTTGAAAGTGACTCCTGTTCTGCCCGAATTTTCACCTCCTCTAGTTTGGCAAGCTGTCGTAACCTGATTTCTAAAATTGCCTCAACCTGTGTTGCAGATAGTGAAAACCGTTTAGTCAGTACCTGCTTGGGACTGTCCTCATTGCGAATAATTTCAATGACTTCATCAATGTTAAGGAAGGCAATTAATAGACCATCAAGAATATGCAGCCTCGCAAGTACTTTATCGAGGCGATATTTTGTCCGGCGAATAACTGTTGTTTTACGATACTCAATCCACTCTCTTAACAGTTTATCCAATGATTTGACCTGAGGTTTACCATCAATGCCAATCACGTTAAGGTTGATACGATAATTACGCTCAAGATCTGTTGTAGCAAACAGGTGATGCATCAGCTGAACTGTGTCTATGCGATTTGACCTGGGGGTAATCACCAGCCGAGTTGGATTCTCATGGTCAGACTCATCACGCAGATCGGCCACCATCGGTAATTTTTTCTTTTGCATTTGATCTGCAATTTGTTCGAGAATTTTGGCACCCGATACCTGATAGGGCAGGGCATTAATAATAATGTCACCACTGTCTTTATGGTATACCGCACGAGCACGCAAAGAGCCTTTTCCCTGCTGATAAATTTTTAAAATTTCATGTCTTGGGGTAATAATTTCTGCCTGAGTGCAATAGTCAGGTCCCTGAATATAGCCACATAAGTCTTCTAGCGTTGCTTTGGGTTTTTCAATTAAGTGAATGACCGCTGCCGCCACCTCCTTTAAATTATGTGGCGGAATATCAGTACTCATACCCACGGCAATCCCCGAAACACCATTTAATAAAATAGTAGGAAGCCTTGCTGGTAAGGTTGAAGGCTCTTCTAGCGTGCCATCGAAATTTGGTGTCCAGTCAACCGTTCCCTGCCCCAGTTCTCCCAGTAAAATATCAGCATACTTAGAGAGCTTTGCCTCGGTATATCTCATTGCAGCAAAAGATTTTGGATCATCTGCTGCCCCCCAGTTACCCTGACCATCAATTAGCGGATAACGGTACGAAAATGGTTGAGCCATCAACACCATGGCTTCATAACAGGCAGAGTCACCGTGCGGATGATACTTGCCCAAAACATCACCCACTGTACGGGCAGATTTTTTATGTTTGGCCGTATTTTTAAGCCCCAGCTCACTCATTGCATAAATAATGCGTCGTTGAACCGGTTTTAAGCCATCACCCACGTGTGGTAAAGCTCGGTCTAAAATGACATACATAGAATAATTCAAATACGCCATTTCAGTGTATGTATTTAAAGAAACATGTTCTGTACTATCGTCGAAGCGGTTATTGTCCGGCAACTCACTTTGCTCTGTCATTTTTGATCCTGTTAACAGCCGATCGGATATATAAAATTAGTGTTTTTTATCACTGTCTGATGAGATGATTTTCACCAGATCTGTGGTTGTATTCAACAGTTGAAGTTCTTTTTCAGAAGATTTTTGTGAATTGTACTCAGCAACTGTTTTAAACCCGTCAACAATATTACCATGCTCATCTTTATTGACACGAGTTAGTATTTCAGTGGTTGTACCATCGCTTTGCATATATTCTTTGTAACCGCAACCAAGACACTCCCGTTTGTTGATACCACTTTCGCTCTCAATAAAAATGCGATCCATTACTGCACAGCGAGGACAAACAGCACCTGCAATAAAACGCCTGTTTTTCATTGGTATTTCCTTAAACCATTTTCTGTATATCGCATGATCATAATTGAAAAGGCTTTATTTGTCTCATAACTTTTGAATAACCACCCCGATAACCTGACATTAAACGGCTGATAATAGAAGGTATAAATAATACCAAACCCTGCTTCTAATTTCTTATTAAGCTACTTTTATGTTCTTTGTGAGTAGGATTTGTCAGTTTACATTAGTGACTATGAATGACATTTTTGATCAACACTGACCGGTCAATGCATCTCTGAGTATGATTTCAACAACATCTGAAGGAGGGACTGAAGCGACATTCACCCTCAGAAAATACACATCTTTGTTTTATAAGGTAACTGTAATTGATCGACGATATAAAGTCACATAAATTCATAATAATCACCTATCAGCTGTACTTACACCTATATAAAACCGGAAAATACTATTTGATTTTTTTGAATTTAATGATTTTTTTTGTATGCAATAATTTGCAAAATCTCAATTTTGGTCTAAAAAAGTGGGGGAGTAGTCAATCAACAAGAGTAAAATTTATGAAGTTACTAGCTGTACTGGCAATATCAACTGTTACATTAGGTTCTGTAAGCTTGGCGAATGCAGATCAACTTAACCAAAATCCGGAAGGTTCATTTATTTTTCGTGCTGGAATGGCAGGTGTTATGGCCTTGCCAGAGACCAGCAAAATTAAAAACAGCAATGGATTCAAAGTAAAAACCAAGAGTGAGCTAACCGGTGCTCTTTCTTTAACTTACTTATTCGCACCTAATATGGGCATCCAGCTTTCGGGTACGCTCCCAAGTGATTTGGATCAGGACTGGAAATATGGTAAGAAGAAGGCCAGAATTGATAAACTTAACTACCAACAGACTGCACTAACACTTCAGTATTACATCGACACTGGTAGTAGCTGGCAACCTTATCTTGGATTGGGTGCTAGTTACAACCGGTTCGACCCCAAACTGAGCAAAGAAGCAAAAATGGCAGGAATTAAAAAGGCAACCAGTGACAGTACTGTCAGTCCTATTGGCGAAATTGGTGTAGATTATTACTTTAATCAAAATTGGTTGGTCAACGCATCAGTAAGCTATACCCCGACAACCTATCAGGATAAAGCGACAGGGGTAGATTCTACCACCGGAAAAACGACCAGCGCAAAAGTTAAATACGACTTCAGCCCAGTGGTTGCACGCCTGAACATTGGCTGGCGCTTCTGATACAAAGGAAAACATAAAAAAACCAGATTTATACTTTCACCTACATAAAACCGGAAAATACTGTTTGACTCTTTTGAATTTAATGACTTGTTATGTATGCAATAACTTGCAAAATCTCAGTTTTGGTCTAAAAAAATGGGTGAGTAGTCAATTAACAAGAGTAAAATTCATGAAGTTACTAGCTGTACTGGCAGTATCAACTGTCACTTTAGGTTCTGTAAGCTTGGCGAATGCAGATCAACTTAACCAAAATCCGGAAGGTTCATTTATTTTTCGTGCTGGTATGGCAGGTGTTATGGCCTTGCCAGAGTCCAGCAAAATTAAAAACAGCAGCAATGGAACCAAAGTAAAAACCAAGAGTGAGCTAACCGGTGCTCTTTCTTTAACTTACTTATTCGCACCTAATATGGGCATCCAGCTTTCGGGTACGCTCCCAAGTGATTTGGATCAGGACTGGAAAAATAGTAAGGGAGGGCTCAGACTTGATAAACTTAACTACCAACAGACTGCACTAACACTTCAGTATTACATCGACACTGGTAGTAGTTGGCAACCTTATCTTGGATTGGGTGCCAGTTACAACCGGTTCGAGCCCAAACTGACCAAATTAGAAAAAGTTATAGGCCTTACAAAGGCAACCAGTGACAGTACTGTCAGTCCTATTGGCGAAGTTGGTGTAGATTATTACATTAATCAAAATTGGTTGGTCAACGCATCAGTAAGCTATACCCCGACAACCTATCATCAGAAAACGACAGCGGTAGATTCCGGAAAAACGGTCAGCGCAAAAATGAAATACGACTTCAGCCCCATGGTTGCACGCCTGAACATTGGCTGGCGCTTCTGATACAAAGCAAAACATAAAAAAACCAGATTCAGTCTGGTTTTTTTATGTTTAAAACTAACATGTAATACCTTTATGCTTTAACAGGGCATCGATGGTTGGTTTTCTACCACGAAATTCTTCAAACATATCCATTGGTTCACGGGAGCCACCTTTTGACAGCACTGCTTTCAGAAACCTTTCTCCAGTTTTTCGGTTAAAAATACCTTCTTCTTCAAAGGCTGAATAAGCATCGGCTGATAATACTTCTGCCCATAAATAACTGTAGTAACCAGCTGCATAGCCTCCATCAAAAATATGAGAAAAACTATGCTGAAAGCGGTTAAATGATGGCGGAATTATTACTGCTACTATTTGCCTGACTTCATCTAAAATATTCTGAATACTTTTTCCAGATTTATATTCACTATGTAGTCGCATATCAAACAGTGCCAGTTCTAGCTGACGCACCAAAAACATACCTGAGTGAAAGTTCTTGGCAGCAAGCAGCTGGTTAAGTTTTTCTTTTGGCAATGGTTCACCGGTTTTGTAATGACCTGATATAAGTTCTATGCTTTCTTTTTCCCAACACCAGTTTTCTAAAAACTGGCTTGGCAGTTCAACTGCATCCCATGGTACACCACAAATTCCGGCAACATCCGGGTAATCTATTTCTGTTAATAAATGATGAAGTGTATGACCAAATTCATGAAATAACGTTATTACTTCATCGTGTGTTAATAAGGCCGGCTTATTTGCTACGGCCGGCATAAAATTACAGGTAAGATAGGCTACAGGTATTTGAAAATTCTCACAGGTTTTCCAGCGATTTTTGCAGGTATCCATCCATGCGCCATCACGCTTGTTTTCACGTGCATAAAGATCGGTGAAAAACTGACCTATAATGTTATTTTCTTTTTTGACCTGATAAAATCGAACATCTTTATGCCAAGTGTCAATACCATCTTTCTGCTCAATAGATATGCCATATAAACGCTCTACTACGGCAAACATACCACTTAATACTTTATCTACCGGAAACCAGGGTCTTAGCTCTTCCTGATTGATTGCATATTGTTCTTGCTGAAGTTTTTCTGAAAAGTAAGCCACATCCCACGCTTGCAAAGCATCACCATTTAATTCATCCATGGCAAATGCTTTTAACTGTTCAAACTCTTGTATAGCCTGTGGTCTGCTCTTTGATACCAGATCATTTAAAAATCGCATTACTTCTTCAGGGTTTTTGGCCATTTTGGTGGACAGGGAATAATTTGCATAAGTTTCAAACCCCAGTAACTCTGCCTTTTCTTGGCGCAATGCAAGGATTTCACTCATTGTGTCACTATTATCAAACTTACCTGAATCAGGTCCTTTATCAGAAGCTCTTGTTGTATAAGCGTAATAAAGCTCCTCTCTTAATTTGCGGTTTTTGCAATAAGTCATCACTGGGGAATAGTTTGGAAAGTCCAGTGTGATTAGATACCCGCTTTTATTCTTGGATTTTGCCTGTTGTTCCATAAGTGCTAACGTATTTTCAGGTATTCCTTCCAGTATATTTTTATCCTCTGTATGTTTTGTCCAAGCCATGCTTGCATCAAGAAGATGTCCAAAAAACGTGCTGGTTAATTGAGTCATACGTTGCTGAATTTCTGCAAAACGCTTTTGTTTTTCTTCAGGTAATGCAACGCCTGCAAGTTTAAAATCACGTAAACTATCATTAATTACTTTATGTTGAGCTTCATTCAACAGTGCAAAGTTTTTGCCAGATTGTAATTGCTGATAGGCTACGTAAAGCTGTTTATTTTGTCCCAACCAAGTATTAAATTCAGATAAAAAACCAAGGCATTTGTCGTGAGATTTTCTTAACTCTGGTGTGTTGGCAACATTATTTAGGTGACTAACGGGAGACCATGCAGATGATAAACGCTCTCCCAGACTATCTAGTTTTTCCTGTAAAGATTCCCAAGTATGCGTGTCTTTTTTTTCTTCAAGCAGGGAGTTTATTTCCTGACGACTTTCATCAATAATACTTTTCACCGCCGGAATTACATCCTCAGGCTTTATGCGACTAAAACATGGTAGTTCTTTTGTATATAGCAATGGATTTTTCATCATAAAACCTTCCTTAAAATAATCTAAGAGACTGATATTACTACAAACTGAGTGAGATAGTTAGAATGCAATCGATGGCAACAGTTTAAGATAAAATAACTTTAACTGGTTTTGTTATAAACCTGAGCCTGTAGCAAAACAATGCATCATCAAACTGATGTAATAAGCAATAGTATTCCACCCTGCAATATCAAAAGATACTACCTTAAAAAAGAGATTCTATTAATATCCAAACAGGGGGGTATGCGTTTCAGGTGAAAGCGATGCGACACTGAGACAGTGAGACAGTGACCAGTAAAAATCTGAAAGATCCTTTTGTAACTATTTGATTTTGGTTATATATATATGATTAAAGATTCTTTTGTATCATTGATACAGCGACTACTCTTGATCAAGTTCAATCTTATAGTGCATCTTGAAAATAAACACTTTTACATGATGTATTAATAATACTAACACCTGTTTATAACTAATGTTACAAGCATACTTTTGTGGCTTACTTTTAAAGCCGAAGTGACGAGTGATCGCTAGAGAGCTTCAGCGCATAATAGCAAGATCAGAAAAGAAACGTAATAATAAGTAACAAGCAGGGTTTTGTATAAGTTGCATCCAAGTTTTAATTTTTATTTTCCTGAAGTGTTATTTTTATTTTAAATAGCTCGTTAATTTTTACGCAGGAGACTATCTCATGATTAAGACCTTTTTTGTTGTTTTATTGGCTTTCGGTCTTTTTAGTAGTGTTGTTTATGCATCGGGAGCTCAGAAACCACTAAAATGTATTTCAAAAGGCAATTTTTGTAGTTTTTATCAATCCTGTCCGGGAGATTGTTGCAGCGGCCATTGTGAAAACAGCGGTCCTTCAGGATGTGTTTGTAGCTAATGTTATACCAAAGCCTGCTTCTAGCTACTGTTATGAGCAGGCTTTTAAAAACAATACTTCGGACAGTTTTGCAAGCAACTTCAACGCATAACAGCAAGATCAGAAAAGTAGAGCAATAAGAAGTTAGAAGAAGATTTTAGTAGAAAAGGAAAAAACTTCGTTAATTTTCAACACATTCTGCTTTTTGGAATAATTCAGAAAGTTGTTTTTGCAAAATATTTAGCTCAAGTTCAGCTTCCGACGCTGCTCGCGTGATTAGTTTTTTTCGTTGTCTGGCGATAGCATCAGTAATAGATTGCGTTAGTACACAAGGCTGACTTTCCTCTCTTGTGTGATTATAAGCATCATTTGATATTTCAGCATGATTTAATACCGAAGTTTCAGCTTTCGGACAGTTGGAGGTGCTTTTTTCTTTATTTGTCTCTGAGTTAATCAGAGACGAAGAGATATTTTCATTTTTTATATTGTTTGCTTTGCTATTAGATGCTTCTCTCTTGGTGTGGGTAGTTTGTTCAGGTATTATCTCAGCACATTCAGGTCGCTCTTGCATAGACTGAAGACCCGAAGATAATTCAGGTACTTTAATGTCTGCTACTTTATCTCTTGGCAAATTGGCGGCTTGTTTATTTTCAACCGCGTTAAGTGCAGGCTTTTGCTCTGTATTATTTTCAGCAGTTTCTAAAATTAGGGCATCATCAATCGTTGAGTCTTCTAAGGGATTTATGTCAAATAACTTTTTAAGTATGCTTTGCTCTTGAGCTATTAGTTTCTTATGTTGCTTGTTCGTTATAACTGAATTGCTGATTTTATATCCCTGCAAACTCTTTGCATGAAAATGACTGATTGCTTCTTTTTCAATAACCTTGGCTTCCTGGAGGGTTTCAGCAATATCATACTCTTCAACGGTAAAATTTTTATTTCCGTATATTATGATCTCATTATAAAGAGGGTGGCCTAAATTTAAATGGGCAGCAGATAGCATTTTTTGCCATTGTTCTGTCAGCTTGTTGCGTGTGTGTCCAACATATATTTGACCCGTAACATTGTTTGTAATGGTAAAAATAATCAAGGCAATCTTTCTCGAACAAAATAAAACTACTGAAATGAAAAAAACTGCGAGTATACACTGATTTTATAATATTCCCGAAACATTTTACTTAAATTAACTTGCTGATATTATATAAAAACCAACTTCTAGCCATGTCACTAGATCATCATCGGAAAGTCTTTTATGCAGATAAGACATACAGTACACTACCGCTCTAAAACAACAACCGCGACTACGTATTCGGATTCATCAGATAGTGAAAGATGTATTGAATTTATTTTTTTTTCGGTTTGAAGCCTTTTGGCATAACTGTGTAGTCTGACAGCAGGCCCTCCTGTTGGTAAATGAAAGGTTTCTATATCATGAAAAGAGACTTTGCCAATACCCGTTCCCAGTGCTTTTGACACCGCTTCTTTTGTTGCAAACCGAGTAGCAAGATACGTTACACTTCGATTGCGTTTCATATAAACAATTAATTCATTGTCAGTAAGTATTCGTTGAGCGAAACGGTCTCCCAGACGTTCAATAACCGCTTCTATGCGTTTAACTGATACTAAATCGGTACCTATACCTGAAATCAATAGTTATCTCTCTGTGTGTGATTTTTTGCTCTGAAGCAACTAAGGTATGCATTTCTTGCAGAGCATGTGTTTCATGCCAACAAAAAGCGGCGTGAAATTAATAAACAAACAATATTAAGCAACATTGATGCCTTTATCCGTCAAGCCAATATGGATTTTACATTATGATAATACAATTGTAACCATCATTTCCTGCTGGAATTTTCTACCCCCCATCCATCTGAGTGGAAAATACAAGGAAAAGCGTCTTATCCAACAGGTTTTAAGAAAACATTTAGCAGAGTAACTGGTAGCAATACTGTTAACATGAGCATGCGTTCCTGCTTTATTCAACGCTCCCCACTGATCCACACGAAAATAATATTTTTATTTATGTGTTTTTATGGCTTCGTGTTTACGTACGTAGCCATATGGTTTATAAATTCCTTTGTGCTCATCTTTGATGAGCATAAGAGATCTGCTTATGATGCGGAAATAATATTTATTTGGCGGTTTTTTTATCTGATTTCAATAGCTCATATCTATACACAAACAAAATCAAAGTGCGGGTTAAATGTGATTTGTGTAGATTCAACTTGCACTAGAGATCAGGCCTGATGCGAATTTTAAAATTTTACTGACCGGGGATATGGTGTTGCCTGCCCCTTATAAGGGCTATAACAGGACAGGGTGATGCGTTTATTTATTGCAGAAAAACCAGAGCTGGCCAAAGCCATTGTCGCTGCACTCGGGGGAGGCCGTCGTCAGGACGGTTACATTGATTGTGGCTCTGATAAAGTGACTTGGTGTTTTGGGCACATGTTGTCACTGTATGATCCAGAAGATTACGACCCGCAGTATAAACAGTGGAAAATGGAGCACTTACCGGTGGTACATACTCCGTGGAAAAAGAAAATAAGTGCTGATAAGAAGAAACAGGTCAGTATTATTAAAGGATTACTCAAACAGGCTCATAGTGTGGTTCATGCCGGTGACCCAGATGAGGAAGGACAGTTACTGGTTGATGAACTGCTAGAATATCTGGGTTGTCAAGTGCCGGTGAAACGGATATTAATCAATGATAACAATACTCAGGTAGTAAAAAAATCACTAACACAGTTACGCAGCAACAGTGAATTTGCCGGACTGTCTGCCAGTGCTGAGGCCAGAAGTGTAGCTGATCAGCTGTATGGATATAATATGACCCGAATGTACACCCTTGCCGCTCAACAGAAAGGGCATCAGGGTGTACTTTCTGTCGGGCGGGTACAAACGCCCATTCTAGGGATGGTGGTACGTCGTGACCGCCTGAATGCAGCCCATCAGAAAAGTTTATTTTATACCGTAAAAGGTACGTTTACTTTTCTGGGGCCGGCAAAAGAAGAGAAAAAAGTAACGGCTGTCTATCAGGTACAGGAGGGGGACCCAGCAGATGAAAAAAACCGCCTGTCGGATAAAACCTTTGCTGAAACCATAGCAACTCATGTCACGGGTAAAGAGGCAGTTATTAAAGCTACGGCCACTAAAGACAAAAAGCAGTCAGCTCCTCTGCCTTATAACCTGTTAAAGCTACAGGCGGATGCTTCACGTAAATTTAACCTTAAGCCGGATCAGGTACTATCCATTACCCAATCGTTGCGAGAAAAGCACAAATTAATTACCTACAACCGTTCAGATTGCGAGTATCTGTCAGATGAACAACATAAGGATGCCTGTTCTGTTTTAGTCGCCATCGCAGGTACTGCTTCTGCGTTAACCGGTGCAGCTAAAGCAGCCAATCCTTCTTTTAAAAGTAAAGCCTTTAATTCGAGAAAAGTCAGCGCTCACCACGGTATTGTTCCCACACAGACAACGGGTGATTTCAGTCAGTTATCAGTTGCCGAGCAAAAGATTTACCTGCTCATTGCCAGAGCATATGTTGCGCAATTTTTCCCGTTACATCAGTATCAGGAAACGAAAACCACCATCGAATGTGAACAGCATCCTGTAACAGGAAAACCGTTGCAGTTTTCCACAGGCAGTAAGGTGACTATCCATCCCGGTTGGCAGGTATTGTATAAGAATGACAAGGGCAACGATGAGATCAACAGTGAAGGAGATACCGACAATAAAAATGATCTTAGAGCGCTACAACAAGGACAGCAGGGCCAATGCCAGCAGGCAAAAGCAGATGAAAAAGAAACCAAACCACCAGCGCTGTACACCATGTCATCCTTATTGAAGGATTTAACCCGCACTGCCAAATACATAGAAGATCCAGCGTTAAGAAAGCTGCTTCAGGATAAAGATAAGGATAAAGCCGGTGAACATGGAGGCATTGGCACTCCTGCTACCCGTTCCACAATTATTAAAAACCTGTTTGATCGAAGATTTCTTACTGAGAAGGGTAAATACATCATCCCGACTCCATTAGGCAGTGAGTTCTTTGATCTGTTACCTGATAAAGCCACACGCCCTGATATGACCGCATTGTGGCATGAACAGCAAAAGGATATAAAACAGGGTGTCTTACCGGTTAATCAGTTTATTGGAGGATTAGTAATTTACCTGCAAAAAGAAGTTGCTGAGGTAAAAACCCATGGTCTGGATATTAAAGTAAAGGGTACTGTTTGCCCGCAATGCAATACCGCTATTTTGGGGAGACGCAAAGGAAAGAAAGGTTTTTTCTGGGGATGCAGTGCTTATCCTGAGTGCAAAGCCCTTTATCCGGATCAAAAAGGAAAACCAGCGTTAAATGCTACTCCTAAAACCAAGCTGATAATCTCATCAGAATATCAGTGCAAAACCTGTGGTAAGGGGCTGATTAAACGCACTTCAAAGAAGAACAAAAAACTGTTTTTCTGGGGTTGTTCCGGTTTTCCTTTATGTAAGACACTGTATTTCGATAAGCAGGGACAGCCCGATTATGACGCTAATAAAACGAAAAAAAGGGAAGTAGAAAAACAAAGAAAGGGTATATATAATCAAAATTAAACGGCTTTAATGATTTAAACCCCGCGCTGAAACCTAATAAGAAAAACAAACACAATTAATTTATTGATATTATTTATTTTTACACCCCTGAAAACAACCTTAAATAAGGATTAAGTAAATAACTAAAATTTTTTTGGGAAAAGGGAGAAACGCCCATGAGTAAACGTGTTAATCTTTTGACCTGAGTATGCAGGGTGTTGAGGTGAAAGTATCAGCGTTATAATGCAACAGCTGTTAAAAAGCGACAACTATTTTTTATAGCACCCATACTTTCATCTGATTTATGTATATTTCATGCTTTAGCCGGCAGCATTCAATAAGGTATTTCCTTCACTGTCACTGATGGACTGACAGCTGCCTATTTGCCAGGATTTACCTGAAAAAGAAACCTTGCATGTGCTAAATTGATACATTTTAGGGTTAGGTAGACTTAACGTCTTAGGGTCAATACTGAATTTTAATACTGATGCGGTTTTATTAAATTCAGGGGTGGCTGAATTACCACTATCGTTAACCCATGGATTGCTTGTCATTAAGCCTTCTTTATTGCAATACTGAATTCCATGATTACCATCCTGTCGAGCCAAATAGAAAGGAGCACTCGGATTTGGCTGAAAGAAAGGTTTTTCAGATTTAGTGTGGCACTGTGGTAAAAACTGGTCTGTTGTTTTTGCAAAAACAGCACCAGATAAAACAAACAAAGAAACACTAATAAAGCTTAATAAAGTTGTTCTAATTATAGTCATAAAAAATCACTCTTTAGTTATACAAAGTTATACTAACGCAAACAATCCTAGACAAAAAAAAGTTTAGGATTAAGATTTTTATACTGTTTTTTAATAATAAAATACTTACTTTTGATGTGATTATTGGTTGCTTTGCTATAAAAAATTCGTTTTTTGATTTTTTACTACGAATATAATAAGGAGAGAAAGACTCTTTTTCCACCTCCTTTTTTTATGTATGCAATATTTTGGTCAAAGCGAAGAAAGTGTTTAAATACACTCTCAGCTCACTTGTCACCCAAATAAAATCCGGTTATCTATTTCAATGTTTTTAATGGCTTGCTTTCAAAGACAAGATCCCAGACACTGTGCCCTAAACATTGTCCTCGCTTTTCAAATTTTGTTAATGGTCTGAATGATGGCGTTGGGGAAAACTGGTTTTCTCCTGCCATATTGTTCCACCCAGTAGCTGAAGACATTACTTCCATCATATGTTCTGCGTAATGTTTCCAGTCTGTCGCCATATGCAATATGCCACCTGGTTCGAGCTTTTGATTAAGTAAATTAATAAATTCAGGTTGAATTAATCTTCGCTTATTATGCTTTTTCTTATGCCATGGATCAGGAAAATAAATTTGAATACGTGCAAGAGTCTTATCTGCAATACTTTGTTTTAGCACTTCTACCGCATCATCACAATACACCCTTATATTCATAAGTTGTGCTTTATTCACAGAATTTAAAAGGCTCCCCACGCCCGGTCGGTGCACATCTACACCTATAAAATTTTTTTCTGGCTCATTCTTTGCCATCGTAATCAGAGAGTGCCCCATGCCAAAGCCAATTTCAAGTACTAAAGGCAAATCTCTCTTAAACACAGCTTTTGCATCAAGCAAGCCTTGTTCTGTGGATAACCCACACTTTGGCCATACTTCCTTCCAACCTCTTTGCTGGCCTGAGGTCATTCTCCCGGAACGTAGCACATAACTTTTAATGCGACGCTGTTTTAAAGCTTGTTCTAGCATATTTTAACTAATGTGTTTAATGAATAATACATCACTGGTTGGGTAACTATACAAATACCCGCCTCCAGTCTGTTCTTGAATAAATGTTCTAATGTTACTGTTATGTATTAGAGTTTCTCGTAATATAGCTAATTATCGCCTCACTTTTTGTTTAACAGTAATTCTAATAATATGCCTGTAAAACCAAAACCTGCAGCTAATGCAGTTCTTGCGCTACTTTTCTGATATTGCTGTTATGCGTTGAATTTCCTCGCAATAGCCAAGCTATTACTCGTCATCTCGCCTATAACAGCAAGTCATAAAAGCATGTTCATAACAGTAGTTAGAAACGAGCTTTTGTATAACAACAGATAGAAATAGTTGCTGGCATTATACGCAAACACACCAAAAACAAAAGTATTTTGATTTAACAGAATAAATATTTTATTGAAAAAAATACCATTAATGGGGTTGTTTCAGGATGGAAAAATGCAAAACAAACAGCAATAAACTTAAATCGTAACGTTATGATTTATTTTTCTAAATAAGTAATCATGTTTAATAAAATAAATGTTATGCGATAAATAATCAGAAGACTTTAGCATGCAAATTCATATCGTATCATACACATAATACCAAAACCTGCAGCTAATGCAGTTCTTGCGCTACTTTTTTTGATTTTGCTGTTATGCGTTGAAGCTCCTCTCAAGAGATGACTATTACTCGTCACTTCGCCTTTAACAATAAGCCATAAAAGCATGCTCATAACAGCAGTTAGAAACAGGTTTTTGTATCAATAATACTGGGTTTCATCAACATTTTTTGCAAAATTCGATGCCTGCAAAAAATGTTTTGTGCTTTGTTTGTATAATCCCCGCTGTGCATAAAACTGACCGGCAAGCTTGTAAGCTTCAACCGAAGGGGAAACCTCAAGACAATGTTTAAAGTATTCCTCTGCCTTACCTGTCAGCTGACAACGCTGACATATTTTTCCTAGACAAAGCAATAACTCTGAATCATTTGGGTGCTCATTAAGTAAACTTTCTGCAGTTAACAATAATTTCTGCTGATCACAGGTTGATAAACTGCCGTAAAGTCTGATTAATGACTGACTATAATGGTTCTGTAGTTGTTGGCGTATAAAAGTCTCTGCTTGTTTTTCAGCCCCTAAACTAGTGATTGCATATGCATATTCTTTAATGAAAAATATATCCTTTTTATGCTGAGAACTTAATAGCTTCCACACACTGTTTACGGGCTGGATTCTTGAGGCTACACCATTGAGTGTTTTTCCTGCATGACAGGCCTGTTCAAATAATGCGCGATAAATCATGTGCTGAAGCTTTTCGTATTCCCGAGTACTAACAACTTTACGCTTACGCAAGTTAGGTAATAAACGTGCTAATTCATCCCAGTCTTTTAACTCTAAATAACTTTGTTTTAATAGCTTAAGCACATAAGTATGTTTGGGTGACTTTTTATAAAGCCGTCGAAGGGTCGCAAGTGCCTGCTCTTTATACCCGCTATTTAATAGTAATTCTGCACGTGTTATGCCTATCGCTAAATCAGCACCAGGGGCTACCTTATCTGCCTTTCTTAAATAATTAGCACAACCTTCATCATCACTATTTTGGTGAGCGGCCCGTGCAGCCGCCAAATAAGTAATCAGCGGAGCTTGGCCTGCAGCGGCTGCATCAGCAAGCAATCGCTGAGCAGAACCCCAGTGTCCATTTGCATAATGAATCATTCCCTTAGTCGCCTGACCAAGCGCTTTTTTACTCTTTGAGTTACGTGTTACGGGATAAAAAAGACTAACACCATTAAAGATCAGTCGCCATAAACTGACACATAACATTACAACGAGAACAATAATCAGCAGGGCAAACAAAAAAGACCACAGGCTACTCTCTAAGGTGTAGTGCCCCCATTTTATTAATACATAGCCTTTATGCGCTGAGAAAAGTCGTGCATATACATAGCAAATAATAACAGTAAAAAAAAACAATACCGTTTTTTTCATTAATTATCGGCCTCTTGTTGCTGTTCAGATATGATTGTTGCCGGTAACTTCTGGCTCGGTTTATTTATATCTTGAGGCTCACCTTTATTTAATGTGGTTTTTTTTGGCTCTTGTTGCACTGTAGCAGGTGGTGCTACAAAGTTTATGTTTTCAGTTGTATTTTGAGAAACAGCCCCAGAGCCACCTACGACAGATTTTGATGATTGATGGTAATACCCTTCCAGGGCTTTTAACCCATGAGTGATATCTGGTATTGGTGGCACAATATCCAGACTCGTCAGATAAGTTAATTTAGCCAACAGACTCTTCGCTTCCGGTGAGTTATTTCTAAAATAAACATTAATCCAATGCAATACATTTTCAAGACTTTTTTTGTATATAGTTACATCAGAGATGAGTAAAGCCTGTTGAGTCTGTGCCAGCATTAACTGGAGCTTCTGCTTCAGCAAGAATTCATCTTTTGATGATAACAGCATGACGGGGTGCTTATTATCATGTTTTCTCAAATAAAACTGACTGCTAAAAAAGTGCCAACTGTCTTGTAAAGCTTTCCCGATATATTTAAACCATCCAGCATATTTGTCGTTATTTTTTACTATTTCTCTCTGATTATTCGGTAATACTTTATCTGCATCGGAATTTTCAGGCGTTAAAAGGGGCAGGGTTTTCACTTGTACCATAGCCGCGTTTAGTTGCAGCCAAATACCTGTAGTATCGAATACAGCAGCACCACTGAGCGTTGCAATATCCTCTTCCAAACCTTTTTTCACAGAAAAAAGCGAGTAATCATTAATACTGTTGATCACTTCATTTGCCTGCCTAAGTAGCTGCATTGCTCCACGAACATTTCTACTGGTTTGTAGCTGAATATTTGCAGCACGCATCAAGTGATCCGCTTCTGCCAAATGCCAGGTTTCCTGCTTATTTCCGTAACTTGCCTGAACACTTTTATTCGTTGCCAGAATTTGTTGGAAGTTTTCATTGACTTGTTTTGTCAGTATTTTTAGCTTGGTTTTGTTTTTTAACTCTAGTGCCACCAAAGATGCTTTTTGTTGCTCTAACGCATTCTGATAACCAGCCAGCTTGCTCATTGAACGATAATTTTGCCAAAAAGCATAAACGGCCAAACATAAAGCAACAATACTGATAAAGTATGCAACCTTTGAGATCCAACCCAAACCTTTCCGAGTTCCTGTCTTCCGATGATTGGATGACTTACTCTTCTGAGCTGTAGATTCAGTCTCTACACCTTTTTCTGCTTTTACCGTTTTACTCATTTTACAAGCACTTGTTCGATTTTTGTGTTAGTACACCACCTGAGTTTTTCAGGAACAATAGAATCATAATCGATAAGTATAACTACCAAACCCAAAAGCCTACATGATATTTTATATATACTCCGCCTACCAAATACCGGTAAGTCTTTAATGGTGTCATTTTTTCATTGATTATTATAGTGTTATAAGAGATCTTAAAATAGCATCATTGTCTGCACCCGTGGCACAGACAACACGAAAAAATCCTTGTTCTTTAGCAATAGACAAGATGCGCTCGCTTGGAACCACTAGAGTTACTTTTTTCAACAGCGCCAAGTCTACCTGTTGCAAAAGGTTGTTTAATATTCCAGCACTGGTAGTTACAATAACATTTATTTGCTGACTTTCCACTAGTTTATTAATATGACCTTTTGAATAATTTATACACAGCCTTTGATAAAGAGCCAGTTCATCTACACAACCACCCCTGCTTGTGAGTGTTTGCTTCAGGAGCTTTCTGCCACCTTTGCCTCTGATAATAAGAATACGCTGTCCATCAATCTGTTGTAATGCTATTAAATCAAGCAACCCTTCACTATCAGGCGTTTTCCCCATATTCGAATAAATACCTTTACTTTCAAGAACTTTGGCAGTCCCTGCGCCGACGGCATATACAGACACCGACTTTCCAGTAGCCCAGTCAGCTCCAAGTTCTGCGGCAGGTCGACTCACAAAAATAATCTTATCGTAGTTATTAATGGTCAACGTTTCATGAGAGTGTAGATTGATTGGCTCAATACGCACCAATGGCAAAGCAAATGCTTTACCGCCTTTATTTGCAATCAGGTGGCACAGATCTTCACTGTGAGGCTGGGGTCTGGTCACCAAAACATTAAGATTTTTTAACATAAGCGAGTCCATCACTGTTACGCTAGTCACACCAACGTTGCCAAAATCTCATTCGCTCCTTGATCAAGCAACTGTTTCGCCACCAAATCACCCGCTTTAAAATGCTCGTTGATGCCAACTTTTGTTTCTGCCTTTAATATTCTGCTTCCATCAGGCATTCCAACCAGACCTCTGAGAAATAACCTATCTTCATTAATCGTTGAAAAACTGGCTATAGGTACCTGGCAACTGCCATTAAGAACCCGATTAACCGTACGTTCTGCTTCAACACAACAGGCTGTTTGCTTATGATGAAGAGGAGCTATTAATGCCTGAATCTCTTCTCGGCCAGAGTGAACTTCAATACCAATTGCACCTTGCCCGGCAGCCGGTATACTTTGCTTGACGGAAAGATGCATTTTAATGCGATGATTAAACCCTAACCGAAGCAATCCCGCTGATGCCAAAATAATCGCATCATACTCTCCTGCGTCAAGTTTTGAGAGACGGGTATTCACATTACCCCGCAAAAAACGAATAGATATATCCGGCCTTGATGCCAGGAGCTGACATTGTCGTCTCAGACTCGATGTCCCAACAACCGCACCTTCTGGCAACTCATCCAGAGAACAAAAGCGATTAGACACAAAAGCGTCTCTCGGATCTTCCCGCTTACAAATGACGGGTAAACATAAATTATCTGGCAGATGCATAGGAACATCTTTCATGGAATGAACGGCAATATCTGCTTCGTTATTTAACAAGGCATGCTCTAATTCTTTAACAAACAAACCTTTACCACCAATTTTTGCCAGTGGACTTTCAAGTAGTTTATCACCCTGACTAACAAGTTTAACCAGTTCGATGTTCAGATCAGGGTACAATGACTTTAGTGCATCAGCCACAAAGTTTGCCTGCCACAATGCCAAAGCACTTTTTCTGGTAGCTATTCGCAATTTTTTCAATGCCGGAGATAACATAATATAACTTTAATGTTCCAGAATAATTGAAAGTAACGACAGATAATAACATTAGTTAGTTCTGATGGCTTTCCATGTTTAGTGTTTATTTGCCAATAGCGGGTATTTTGATAAAACGAACTATAGTCTGAAAACCATAAAAAAATCATCTATGTTTACGGGAAAAAAAAGTACCCGTATGGTTATAAATAAAATAGTATACCAAAACATGTTTCTAACTACTGTTATGAGCATGCTTTTATGGCTTGCAGTTAAATGTGAAGGAACGAGTAATAGTTAGTTAGCTATTACAAGGAGTCTCAACACATACAAGAAAGATCAGAAAAGTAGAGCAATAAGAAGTTAGAATAGATTTTGGTATTATGGTTCGTTGGCCATATCTTTTGTTTTGGTCAGTGATCAGCTATTTTCTCGTGTAAGTTATTCAGGTGAATCAATAGCGCGTCGATAGCTGAAGTAGTTATTTCCTGATGTGATAACCATGTCAGAAAAACAAGCTTGGAACTTTCATGTAAAGCACATTGCACATCATAATTTCTGCTTTCTTTGTAATGACACAATTGCAAGGCTTTTGTTAGTTTTTCATTGAGATTATACTCTGCTAACTCTCTGACCAGATAAAATACCGTACCACTTTCCTGATCCTCCACAAATAATGTGCCTGCATTTTCAAATGAAAACTTCAAAATACTGGACGAAGGTATTTGAAGGTTCTCAAGTCCCATCGTTTTAGCAAAGCCCTTTATTGCGTCAGCCACTACATCCTGCATGGTTTATCCTGTTAATTTATTACTGATTTTGTTAAAAGTTAAAATCTAGGTCCGCATCATCGTCATCGTCATCATCGTTATAGGCTTCCTCTTCTTCTTCGATAAGATCGTCCAAAGCCTCCTGAGTTGCTTCTAGCAAATTTGCCCGATGGTCTTCTTCCTTAAAATAACGATCCGGAATCTTGCGATATAACTCAAGAAGTTGATTAATCACAAAAATTTTAACCGACAACAGGTCGGAATTGTTGATGCCCATTTTGTTAGGCACACCCTCAATATCTCCGGCAGACACCCATCTTTGATTTAGAAGCCTCAATGCTTCCTTAATCAAAACGCCCTTTTTAAACTCAGCCATTGCGCTCATTTCGTATTAACTCCGGCAATTTACTTTCTAATTCTAGGCATTGTTCATAGGTTGTTTTTACACCAAAAACATATTCCAGCTGCGAACGCACATGTAACATTTGCGTACTATCGACAGAACGTTCGGACTGCGCCAGATCCAGCTCTCTGGCAAGCGCATCTGTCATCCATTTAATACCCTCGCCAACTTTTTCGTAGCCACCAGACTTTTCCATGGCAAACTGAAAAGCATCTTGTGCATTTTTAATTTCAGGTACCTGAAGGGCAGAGCGCCAAATATCTCTTAATTCACCGACATTCCCCAGATCACTGCTTTCAGAAAAATTTACAGCAATACCAGAAATGTTTACCCCAGCCTGAATATTCTGTTTATTCTCTTCATAAAATTTGTGATTGTAGTCTTTTAGTTGTGAGGCAAGAGCTTTATCGTCATCGTTGTTTGATTCAAGCAAATAAGCAATTAAATCTTCCAGAGCAAGATACTGGTGTGTGGCGTCACCTGAATACTCATTGATAAACTCTTTAATCGATTCATCATTCAGATTTTTGGATTTAAACGAATTTTTTAATTTTTGAAGACAATTATCTAACTGCTCAGCACCCGGCATATCCGGTACTTTTTTTACGCGGGCATCAAGCAGTTTTTGTAAGCTTTCTTTGTCCTTCTTATCGTCTTTGTTTTCAATTTTTCGGGAAGAGGCAATATTCATGGCAGCTTCCTCAAACATACTGCTATTCAAGCCTGACATTGTTCCCGCACCGAGTTGAGAATGCGTGAAACCTGCCTGAGTCACCGATTCTCCACCTGACTGGGACGGTAAACTGGTAGTATTTATATCGCCAACATTTCCAATATTGTTCATAGCCTGACTATTGTTTATCTACCTTTGGGTTTAAGATGCCAATGAATACTTTTTCCAGTTTAATCATCGGAAACAGAGGATACCTCTCATTTCCTTGTTTAAGGTATACATGACCAGCCTTATTATTAATTCTCTGCATTTAAAACATCGCTTAAATATTTCTTGCGAGATTCTGTTGTGTCTGTATCACCTGTGCCCAGACCTGTGCGAATGTTTCTCTTGCTTTATTCAATAAATCCTGAGCTACCTGCATCTGATCTTGTTCAGTCTGTTTAAGGTGATCAAGTTGCTTTTCTCCGGCGCGCAATTCTGTCTGTCTTGCTTCGTGTTGAGATGCTTGGTATCTGGCACCTGATGCCCCCATTTCTCCACTTGCCTCAAAACCCTGACCGATGGATGAAAACTTCTGAGAGATCATACCGCCCTGATACATCTGTGCACCAGCGTTTGGGTTTGCTTTAAATGTTGCTGCATCAGCCTTCATTCCTTTTACAGAACCTGCCATGCTCAAACCGGCTGACGCAAGTTTGACTGCACCAGAGGCAATACCTGCTACCAACTGGTTAGCAGCCGCTTTGCGCTGTTCGTCTGCTTGTTGTTTAATATTGCTGACAATACCTGCGTTAGTGGTATTACGTGCTTCTCGGCTAAACTTACGCTGACTTACTCCCATCTCATGAAATAACTCCATCAATACGAAAAAGTCTGATAATGCACCGAGCTCACTTTGATTAAGGTTTGCTGGCTGGCCATTGATTGTTGCTACAGCTTTTCCATCAACCATATTAAACTGTGCAGTATCATTACCAAGCATTACAGTCATTTGACCTTTATTAAAGTCAGCGTTAAAAGAGCCTTCACTACCGATAAGTCCAGTTAATGAAGAGTCTTTTTGTGTAATTTCTGTGATCAAAGGTTCAGAATGGCCGGAAATATTTCTTTCGCCTTCTGATTTGATATGTTTGCCTAGGATACTCATCATAGCTTTTTGAGAGGAGGCAGAATCAACACCTTCCATTTGAGTCATTGCTGTCTGGTAATTGGCAAGTGTTGATTCAAGCCGAGGAGGAGAAAGTGTTGGTCTTGAACCGATAATATCTCCATCGGCCACACCATCTTCGTTATAATCTTGGATAATTAAATTGTCACCATCCATATTACCCGAAGAGATCTGTCGTAATTGCTCCGCATGTTTAGCTTTATTAGAAGCTTCAGATCCTAAATGAATATCCTGTGGACGCTGACTACCGTCTACTGATCCTAATCCGCTCATCACTCACACTCCCTGTGTTTTCTTTAAAATAAATTTTGTTAAATGTTTTTTGATACATTGTATTTACTATCGAGGGATTCTTTCATCATAGTTGAAGCCACCTGCTGACCTTCATCAATTTCTTTTATTGCTTTTTCTATTGCCTCCAGCATGTCATCAATATATTGTTGGAATTTGGTCATTTCTGCCAAATCATCCATAGCTGAAGCCTTATACATTTCACCCTCATAACCAACCCGTGCACCATGAATTTCGGCAGAACCTGATGTAGCCATCGACGCTGCTGCACCCATTTTGGCAACGTGCCCTACTGTTTTTGCATGAATAGCAAGTTTTGAGGCGAAAGTAGCTGATTGTTGTGCGATATCAACAGCTGCTTTCTTCGATGTTGCAGCAGATGCCCCCAAAGATAAGGCAATAGCTATAACAGACCACATAATACCAGCGGCTAATTGTGCGTATTTGTCGTTACCAAAAATTTTGTTCATCCAGTTTCCGGTGTTTTGAGAAATGGTAATTGCAGCCATTAACCCAATAGAGGCTACCATCAATGCAATACCCACCTTAGACAATACACCAGTGGCAATCAAAACAGTTCCAACAACCATCGCAAGGGCTGTAGCAATGGCTCCAAAAATTTTTCCAACTAAACCAGACTTTGCTTTTTCCTCCATTTTTTTTATGGCTTCAAGCAATTTATCAATTCTGCCTGCGTGAACTGTTTCTCTGGCTTGTTTAGCAGCCTGCAGTCCTTCTTGGTCAAACTTAATACGCGTATCACGTAATTGAGTCTGAATTTTAGAAAGAATAGCAGCGACATCTTCAATATTGCCCATAGAAAGCGCACGCTGAGCATCTGCGGTAAGATTATTTATGGAATCCATCACTTCAGGCGGAGCCGATTCAATATGATTTAAGTGCATAAATACATCAGATGCTCGAGCTTCAAAGTCCATCCATGTTTCCATATCAGCACCCTGTAAACCTTCTTCTGCAAGCTTTGCTACCATGGCTTCATCTGTAGTTATGTCACCGGAAGCCACAGCATCAAAAATTTCATCAAAAGCATGTACCCCATCGCCATCCTGGTCAAAAATACCATCAAGAGAAAAGTTACCAAGAGCACCTGTGGCGTTATCTAATTCTTCGAGCGTTTCAACCGTAACGTCACCAATCTTAATTTCAGGCTCAGGTATTCCAACTTTAGTCCTTTGAATATTATGGTTTTTCAAAGGATTCGTGCCTTCATGTGATATCGTATTATCCTTGCTAAATCCCAGATCGACTTTATTGATATTGTCTATATCTTTGGCAGGATCTGCATTAGTACTCAATGGCTGCTGATTACCACCTACTCCACCAATTCCGCTTGCTGACGACATTACAGTTACTCCTGGGTAAGGCTGCTTAACATGTTTTCAGCCCGAAGCTTCTCATCCTTGAACTCTTTCTGGTCAGCTGCCCATTCAATTGCTGTTTTGTAAGCAACTTTGGCTGATTCAATATTGTCCATACCCAGATGGCATTCGCCAATGTAAAGCATTGATCTTGGATCATTCATATCCATGGTTGCTGCAAACCCAAAGAAGTCGATTGCCTTTTCATAAGCTTTCATCATCAACTGACAAGCCCCCAAACCAAGATAATATTTGGCGTTATAGTGATCATAAAAACAAAGAAACTGAAAAACCTTGGTCGCTTCTTCATATTTATCATTTTGATAGAGGTTAAATGCAACACCATACACAGACTCCATGGTGTCATCACTTAAATTTTTTAATTCTTTAAATGTTCCGCCATTACCGAAATACTCTGTAAGCATTCCTTCATCAATACCTGTAAAACCTGAGTTTGTTGAGTTTTCCATATCCATTCTCCAATAAGAATGTTAAATGTTTTTAATAATACTATCTCCACCACGATAATATTTTGAGATGAATTGCGATAACATCTCAAAGGTTTGATTAAATTTACCGGAAGCAGATTGTAATTTTGTCATGGCAAGCTGAGACGTACTGGTTAAACTCTCACTCCAGCCTTTCAGATTTTCAATAGCTAGATCCCATTGAGTACTATTTAGCTCAGTCGGCATTTCTCCACTTTTTTTATCTCCCCAAGGAATATCGTTAGCTTTGAAAAAGTTCTTAATGTCATCGGTCATGACAGTTTTGTCATCTTCCGTGGCATCCTTTTTTTGGTTTCGTGCTTTAGCCATTATGTTGTTGGCATCTTTTAACTGAGAATTCTTGCCACGAATTTCGTCTACCTGTTCTCTGAGCTGACCTTCAAGCAATTCTGCCCGCTCGGTCATGATCGCCATCATCAATGCATCTAATGGCACTCGTTCTCCAGTGTTTGCTGATGAATTTATTTGTTCAGCATTTTGGCTTAATAAAAAATCAGAAGAACTGCGACTCTGATTGAGATTGATATTTGGTTGACTGGCATTAGCTCCATGAATGCCACCTCCTGCATTTGGCATTATTTATTCTCCCACTATTCCTGTTTTTCTTTGATTGATCTTGCAAAGCCTGACAGAAATTCATTTACACCTTTAATAAATTTATTGTTTACCATTCCCTCGCTTTTTTGATCAGCAGGAGGTGTTAAACGGGCTGCCAATTTTTCTAAATTATGAGTCGCTTTTGTAGCAATTTTGGCCGCATCAACTCTCTCATTATTGCGAATGGCTTCAATGGTTAACCGTAATGCTTCGCGTTTAAAAGATATTCTCAAGGCCACTAATTCTTTACTTTTTATTTGACTTACTGCTGAATGTTTTTTGGCATCACTACCTTCTTTCCACAAATAAAAATCATAGCCCACCGCAATTTGCGAATAAGTGTGATAGAAGCTCTTTAGTTGCTCCTCGTTAAAACTTTCATCATTAAGAGCATTTTCAACATTGAGTTCTTCAAAATCCCTCTCTGTTAGTTTGCCTGATGCAGATAGGTTTTCATCTTTTAGAAAACGAATGGTTTCACTCATACCTTTAGAGTCAGGTTTAACCTTTAATAAATGTACGCTAGCCTCTTGATCTTTAAGATTTTCTCTAAGCTTTTCGGTAGCTTTCCAATCCTCATAACCCGGATCACTAGGTTTTAGGGACGGTAACAATTGCTCTGTGGCCAATCTGGAATGTTTAACTTTAAAATCGTCAGAATTAGTTCCTTCTGCACTTGCTATTCCCACTGATTTATTGGCAACTGTGCTAGAAGTTAATGTCGATGTTGCTGTATCAGTCGATGTTGCTGCATCGGTCGATGTTGTTGTATTGGTTGATGTAGAAGCAGAGCTCCTTATTGTTGGCTGAGCATTTTTAGCAGCGTTTTTATCTGTAGAAGGCTTGTCTGTTAATACCGGCTCTGAAAGTGGAGATGTTGTTTCTGTTTGAACTTCATTATTTGCTGTTTTTTTTGGGTCTGACTCAACAGGTTTGTCTTTTTCATCGGTTTCTTTTTTCTTTTCATTTGCTGGATTTTCAGGGGGTTCACCTAGAGGTGGGGTTTCCAGCTTTGGCATTTCGCCACCAAGTAAGTCTGATACACCACAACCAAGCATAATAATGCCAGGTGCCGCCAGAATAAATACAGCAGGAAAGGCAATACCTCCGGCTATACCACCTACCAGCACAGCAAAACCTACAACCGTTAGAATCTGAGCTTTGTTATCTTTAATTTTACTTAGCACTGCCCCAAAAAATTTCTTTGCCTTGCCCGCAACATTCTTGCCATGTTTTTTTTCTACCTCCTCAACCAGTTTTTCTGCACTGGATTCAGGGTTATCACCTGCTTCAATTAATAGAGTACCATCAGGTGCATTAAGTACATTTGCACTACTGGCCTCGGGTGTTAAAGGCATTTCATGAGACTCTTTTTTCAGTGATGGATCTTCTTCAAGATCTGGCTCTTCTTCAATAAGCAACCTGCCATTGGGTGTGTTAACCAGAGTCGCTTTTTTTGCCTGAATAGTTGGCAAAGTGCTGTTTTCATCTTGATCAGCGGACTTGGCTTGACGTTCCCCCAAAGGCTTATTATTGGGTTTATGTTTTACTGTATCAGCAGATAGATGCTTGTATTTTGGTTCAATAACCGTTGCCTTTTTCCCCAATTCTCCAAAAGGAGAAGACTGTTCTCCTTCTGGCTTTAAGCCACTAGGCAACAAAGGCTGTTTGTGTTCCGGAGGAGAACTACTGATTGACATAAACCACTCCAAAAAGTATTCGTTTCATAGGTTGTACCCACAAAAAGCTCGCTAAGAAAAAATTCTGTTTGTGGATAAGTTATCGTCAGCTGTTGTGAATAACTTAGAGTGGTCAGTTAAATGATTTAAACAACAATAAAAAATTGACAGTTGGGTCATTCAAGATAGAATAATACGGATTTCAGATAACAAGCATCTGTCCCAATATCTTTCCTATCTATTATTTATGTTTACTAAGGAAAACATTTTATGAGTTTTAATAATATTCCTGCTGGTAAATCATTACCTGATGACTTTAATGTAGTGATTGAAATCTCGGCTAATGCCAATCCAGTCAAGTATGAAGTTGATAAAGACATGAATGCACTAGTTGTTGATCGCTTTATGACAGCTCCTATGTTTTATCCCGCTAACTATGGGTATATTCCACAAACTCTGGCAGATGATGGTGATCCACTGGATGTGTTAGTTGTAACACCTTATCCGGTTGTTCCTGGCTCTGTAATTCGTAGCAGGGTCATCGGTGTGCTTAATATGACTGATGAAAGTGGAGAAGACGTAAAATTAATAGCCGTTCCTCACGAAAAACTTTCAACACTTTATAAAGATGTTAAGGAATACTCGGACTTGCCTGAATTATTGCGGAATCAAATTAAGCATTTTTTCGAACACTACAAAGAGCTGGAAGCGGATAAATGGGTAAAAATAGAATCTTGGGATAGTGCAGATGCGGCACGTCAAATGATTATGAGCGCTGTTGCAACATACGAAAGTCAGTAGTGACTAGAGCCAGATCAGACACAAGGCTTGCACCCTTCATTTTGCACTTTTTTTCTAGTCTTTCTGTTGCGTGATAAAGCCTTTCAGCGGATTTTATCATTACTTGTACTTTAATAGTTAGAATCAGACTTGCCTCATAAAATGTATACAAAATATACATCTTGAACAAAGTTTTCGAGTCATATATTTTTTCTCTTCTGATGGATTTATACAAAAACCTGTTTCTAACTACTATTATAAGCATGCTTTTATGACTTGCTGTTAAACGCAAAGTAGTGAGTAAGCCTGCGATGAGTTTCAACGCATAACAGCACGATTAGAAAAGTAGCGCAATAAGAAGTTAAAAGCAGGTTGTAGTATTATTGAACAGATATTCTAACAACCATTGTGTGATAAAAAATGTGTTAGCGTAATATCATATATGTTTATTGCAGATAGCCGAAATTTACTCTTAAAATGGTTTTATTTTTTGTGTGTGATGATATCTTTAGACGGAAACTGCTCACATGGCCGTGATGACAATATTAAAACAAAAAACATAAACAACTTATATGTCCCTCAAACCCTTGATGAATTTGAAGAGCGCTTACGTCAATTAATACCACAGCTTATTGTTACAAAAACATATAAGGGAGGGGCAAAGGTTTCTTATTTGCGTTTAGCGACCTCAAGGCAGCCCAATCAGGCTTTTTTAGCATTGAAAAAGGTTTTCCAAAAAAACGTTTTATGCGACACAGAAACTATACTTGTTGCTTTTTACGTAAAGCAAAAACTCCTTCCTCTTGAAGAAATATTTATGTTTTTACTTGCAAGAAAAGAAACTGATCCTGATGAGAGTCTTTCCGAAGATGATCAATATGAATATTATATGTGGAAACTGCTTTCACTATGTGGAGAGCCTCAAATAAATAACCTAAATTTGGAATTAACAGAAATTTTAAATATAAATCAGTACGCTATAGTACGGGTAGAAAAGCATATAGGTATAATATTCAGAGCAAAAAAGAATCTTTTTCTCACCTCTGAATGCTACACAGACGCAGATATTTATTTTACCTGCCGTAAAATGAAAAAATCAAAAACTTTGGGTGATCTATGGGGTAAAGACATGTGGGTTCATTCATTTGTTCTACTCAATGATTTAGCAAAACCACTGCCCATTATTCAGGGTTCACAAGCCCATTTGTTCTGTATACGACGTAAAATAATTCACTAAAAAAAGAGGCCTGTAAAAATATTCGGCATTATACCAAAATCTGTTTATAACTACTGTTATGAGCATGCTTTTATGGCTTGCTATTAAAGGCGGAGTGACAAGTAATCCAGCAACTATTGTGAGAGATTCAACGCATAACAGCAAAATTAGAAAAGTAGCGCAATAAGAAGTTAGAACTAGATTTTGGTATTAGTGAATGATCGGTAATTTTTTGCGTTCCGGCGCTCAAAATTTATTTACTCCGGAAAAACGCAAATATTGTCGCATTGACTTTATCTTGATCAAAAGCTGATGTCACAAATGCATCACCAATACCCTTAAGTAATACTAAACGCAATCGACCATCATTCACTTTTTTATCCTGAAGTAATGAGTTACAGTATGATTTTCTGTTAATCTCTGCAGGAATAGTTGTAGGTAGCTTAAACTTCTTCAGTAGCTTTTCTAATACGTATTTTTCAGCCACATCGAGATAACCCAATTCTGAAGAAAGCTCCATTGCCATCATCATGCCTACAGCGACGGCTTCACCATGTAGCAGTCCTTTATACTGTTGCTCTGTTTCAATTGCATGACCAAAAGTATGACCTAAGTTTAATATTGCTCGCCTACTGTTTTCTTTTTCATCTTTTTCAACAATTTTAGCCTTATGATGACAGCAGCGGTATACCATTTCCATAAGCTTTTCTGGTTCTTTCTTTTGTATTTTCTCTGTATTGTCAAGCAACCATTTATAAAATTCAACATCACAGATTAACCCGTATTTGATGACTTCTGCCATACCTGCCTGAAATTCTCTTTCTGGTAATGTTGTTAATAACTCAATATCTGCAAACACGCAAACCGGCTGATAAAAGGAACCAATCATGTTTTTTCCTAAGGGATGATTCACTGCCGTTTTGCCTCCTACAGAAGAATCCACCTGAGAAAGCAGAGTTGTAGGTATTTGAATAAAATTCACCCCTCTTCGATAGCATGCGGCAGCAAAGCCGGTAATGTCGCCAACCACTCCGCCACCTAAAGCGATAAGTGTTGTTGTTCTGTCACATTTGCGCGACATAAGGTGATCAAAAATATGCGTTAGTGTTTCCATAGTTTTCCATTGTTCACCATCGGGAAGAATGACTTCGCTTAGAGAATAATCACTCAGCGCCATTTTAACTTTGGTTAAATATAAGGGTGCTATGGTTTGGTTGGTGACAATCACCACCTTTTTACCTTGAATATATGGAATGAACAAATTAGCATTGGATACCAAATGCTCTCCAATGAAGACTGGATAACTTCTTTCACCAAGAGATACTGTAAGTGATTGCATAATGGCTCAATTAACGATTAAACACAAAAAAACTCATATACCAGTTATACCAACACCTGTTTCTAACTTCTTATTACACTACTTTTCTGATCTTGCTATTATGCGATAAAGCTCCTTGAAATAGCAGGTTTACTTGTCACTTCATCTTTAACAGCAAGCCATAAAAGCATACTCATAATAGTAGTTATGAAATAGGTTTTGTATTACATATCCAGCACTTTGATGATTTCTTCAATATTTGAATGCTGGGCACCTGCATCAGTATTAATTGTAATATCGGCCAATGAATAATAGAGCGCCCTGCGCTGTAAATAGATATCACTTAAAATTTTAAACCGGTCAACACCGTTTTGTAACAAAGGTCTGCGCTTGTCTTTGCTTGTGCGCTCTGCCTGAGTTTCAACAGAGGTTTCCAGAAATACAACAAATCCTGAATTGGTGATCAATCGTTGATTTTCCGGCCTTAATACAGAGCCTCCGCCAGTAGCTATTACCAGAGTTTCATTACTCTGACTCAGCTCTCTCAGCAATAAGGTTTCCCTTTGTCTGAAACCCTCCTCCCCTTCTTTATCGAATATCCATCCAATAGAAACACCACTGCGCATTTCTACTTCTCGGTCTATATCAAGAAAAGGGAGATTCAGCCTCTGCGCCAGAATTCGACCTAACGTACTCTTTCCTGCCCCCATTGGGCCTATCAAATAAACAGTTTTTAAAGCCATAAATGCCAATAGTATTAAAAATTGAATAAATTGTGAGATATACACAAAAGAAATCAAAATACCGGAATTTTCATGGTGCATCAATCTGATACAGATCACCTGTACTAGAATTTTTTTATTCCGGAGGACAGCATATATCCACACTTTAAGTTATGTCGTGCATAGTATGCACCTTACTACAAAAAGAGGTGCAATACATGATTATTTATTTTCTGCCAGATATTCAGTGATTACCCTAGGAGTAATAAATATAAGTAGCTCAGATTTTTCATTTCTATCTATATCGCGACGAAATAAATTTCCGAGTATCGGAAGTTTACCCAGAAGAGGTACTGTTTCTTCGGATTTGATAACTGAGTTTTTAAAGATACCACCTAGTACAACCGTTTGACCATCATTGACAAGCAGCTGAGTGTTAATTTCATTAATTGAGGTAATAGGGTTACCTTTTGCATCTGTGCCGGTAACTTCATTATTAGTGACATCAACATCCATAATAACACGACCATCTGGCGTTATTTGCGGTGTAACTTCCAGTGCTAGGCTCACATCCCTAAAAGTGGTATTTGTGCCACTATCACTGGTAGTTTCAAAGGCACGTTCTTCACCTTTTTTAATGACAGCTTTTTTCTTATTAGCTGTAATAATTTGAGGTTGAGAGATAATTTCCACCTTGCTATCTGTTTCAAGTGCTGAAAGCTGAATTGATAAGTCAACCGAATTAGTCACATAACCAAGCCTTATTCCTGAAGTAGCACCTGCTACGGGCAAGGAAACAAACAAATCTTTAAGAACTTTGCTCCCTCCTAAATTAGCATTGATGTTGTTTATTGTTCTACCTCCGGCTTCTGGTAATACTGTATTTAGTTCTGCCGCTGTTGAATTACCCCAAGATACACCGAGTTCTTCGCGCAGGTTCGTGCGAGCTTCTACAATTCTTGCCTCAATCATTACTTGCCGAACAGGAATATCAATTTTTTCAACAAGATTTCGAATTTCTGTTAGCTTCTCTCGGGTTTCATTTACCAGCAAACTGTTAGTTCGCTCAACTACCTGAACACTGCCACGCTCAGAAAGAATCCGATTTTTCTCACTGCCCTTTAATACAGTGGTAATATCACTGGCTTTAGCGTAGTTAATTTGCATCAGTTCAGTATAAAGTGGAGATAAATCTTTAATCTGTTTATTTGATTCCAGCGATTGTCTTTCTCTGTTTGCTAACTCTTGTGCAGGAGCGACAATAAGTATATTTCCTTCTAAACGTTTATCTAGCCCTTTTGAACGCAAAATGATATTTAAAGCCTGATCCCAAGGTACATCCTCTAATCTTAGTGTCACATTGCCTTTTACAGCATCACTGGCCACCAGATTGAAATTCTGTTCATCGGCTAATAGTTGCAATATAGCCCTGACCTCAATGTTCTGAAAATTTAAGGATAACTTTTGACCTGTGTGTGTTAATTTACCAGAACCAGGTTTTTTATTTTTCTCAATTTCATGTACACTCAGTATGAACTTTTTGCCTGACTGCCATGACAAATACTCAAACTTTCCTTTAAGGTCAATATTAACCTTTGTCTGACCTTTAGTTTTTTCAATGGTGACAAACTCTACTGGTGTGGAAAATTCAGTAACATCAAGTCTTTTATTTAAAAAGTCTGGCAATTCAAGCCCAGGAAAGATTAACGATAACTGCTGTCCGTTGTCTTCAACTGTCACTGGCACGTCATCTACCGAAGTTTTAAAGATAACACTTCCCGCACCATCATTGCCCCGTTTAAAGTCTACGGCAACTAATTCTTGTCGTTGTATTGTTTTTTCAGCACGGTTTTTATCCTGCTCGGTTTCAACAATTGTCAGGTTTAACTTATTACCCTGTATGTCAGATTTCAAGACTGCTGGCTGAGCCAGTTCCATTACCAGACGAGTTCTTGAACCAGCCTGAATAACATTAAGGTTTTTGATATTGTTTTTGTTGATGCTGCGATAACGCTTAACCTGGCTTTTAGTTTCAGGTAAATCTATCACAATGCGTTCAGGATTTTTTAGTGTATAACTTTTGAGCTTAGGAGGTGCTTTATCAAAACTCAGCACTAAACGAGGATTATCGTTTTTATGGGAAGACGCATCTATAAGCTTTAATGTTCTCGCATTTAATGACTGAACATAAAGTAAAGACAAACCCAATAAAAATACTGATGCCAGAAAAAATCTGATAAAAGTAGCGATAAGATAACTTGTTTGTTTTTTTACGGCCACTTCCATGGCTTCACACTCCATTATTTGTCTGTAAGATAATGTCGGCCATCATGTAAGAGACATTACCCTGAGACATTTTTAATAGCCAAAGACTCTACTTCAGACTCAGTCGTCTTGGACGTTCTATCCAGGAATTAACCCCACTGGGTACCAGCTCAACGATATGAACTGCTTTTTCAGTAATGCCTGTAATGCGACCGTGGTTTCTTCCGATATAATCACCTTCCGATACCATATAAATATTCTGGTTTGCTTCCAGTAATCCTTTGGTTTTTTGTGACTTTTGTAGAGTACCCACTAATTTAAAGGCATCAAAAGAAAGGTTCTCCAAAAATTGCTTTTTTCGATTTACATCTGGCTTAACACTGCTTGAAATCTTTGTTTGAATGTTGCTGGTTCTTGGTGCTTCAAAGGGGCTTCTTAGTCCTGATGCCTCATAAGTAAATGGCTCATACGTTCGAACAGGAGGTAAAGGTTGTATGGAGTTTTGTGGCATTGCTTTTATGTGTGAAACAAACGACTTTAAATCATTATGCTGAAGATCACTCAAACAACCAGACAAAGTCAGAGCATAAGTAAGGACGATACCTATCTTTAATATCTTAACCATCATTGACATCTTCGTCCTTATACCTGTAAGTTTTTGCAAGAATTTCCACATTTAATTCCCCTGCACTATCAGGAGATATATGGAAATTATGTAATGTCACAATTCGCTTCAGAGAAGAGACTCCGCTGACAAAATTGGCAATATCGTGATATTTTCCTTTAGCTTGAATCAGAATGGGCAGTTCGATAAAAAATTCTCTGTTTGCTTCTGGCTTTAAATTAATAGAATCAAACTCCAGACCAGCAGCTAAACCAATTTGTGTAATATCTTCCAGCAAACTTGGTACTTCAGTATCTCCTGGCAACTGATGTACAAGATTTGAAAAAGACTCTTTTATGACTTTCATTTGTTCCCTGTAAGCTTGAAGATTGTGTGCCTTCTCTACTTTAATTTTCAACTGACTTTTTAGAACTTGCTCCTTTTCTACTTCACGCTGAAGATTTTCCTGCACAGTACTTAAATGAAACTGATAACCAATCACTACCACCAAAGATATCAGTAATGCATAAATGATAAGTCTTGCCACCGTTGGCCAGCCTGCCATGGTTTGCAAATCCAGTTCTTTAAAGTCAACTTCCTTTATCGCCTGTAACAACTCAGTTCCTTTAATGCTCATGGGCAGACTCCTCGGGCATTTCCTGCGTTACATTCAGACTGAATCTGCTACCTTCACCAACATCTAATGCTTTTACTGCTATCAGGTTAGGGTCCTTAAACCAGACGGATTTATCCAGACGCCTCATCAGAGAAGAAATGCCACCGTTGTTTTCAGCCACTCCCCGTATTGTTAGCATTTGGCCATCCTTTATTAATTCACTGAAATACACACCTTCCGGAACATGATTTACAAGATTGTCAAATATCAGAACAATAACCGGCCTGTCTCCCTGTAGCCTGTGAACTACTTCCATTCGCTCTAACAACTCTTTTCTTTTTACTTTTAGTTTCTTGATTTCCTTTATTTTTCTATCCAGTGCCCCAAGTTCCCCCCGTAAATAGGTATTACGTGAGCTCTGTTGAGTCATTTGCTGGTCGAAATAAAAATGGATAAAACCAATGACTGATATTCCTATAACTACAGATATAACAAGAGCCATGGAAAACTGTTTTTTGTTTTCTTGTCGTTTATTTTCTCGCCATGGAAGCAGGTTAATATTCACAGGTCGTTCCTCATCGCCAGACCGCACGCTACAAAAAATGCCGGTGCAGACTTATTCAATTGCTGTTGATTAATTGACGATGCCAGTTCCATATTTACAAATGGATTAGCTAAAGAGCACTGAATATTAACCAGTGTGCTGATCTTTTTACTTAGTTCATCAAGACCTGGTATGCCACCAGATAATACAATATGATTTACCACCGGCGCATGCTCTGAGGAGTAGTACTGCTCAAGCATTTGGTTAAGTTGACGTGTAGCTTGAAGAGCCTGTTCTTTGCCAATTGTATGCTTTGATTCTGTTATTTCCAAGCTGGTGTAAAACTCAAGAGCCTGCTGAAACGAAGTTTTATTTTTCTGGCTCATTAATTCAACCATTTGCTTAAATCCCGAAGGTGAGCTTCGAACATAAACACTTTCATTATTTTTAATAATATTAAGTGTCGTAAAAGTGTCACCTATATTGATTAGAGCAATGTGATTGTTATCTTCCGGTAAAGACAGTTGTTGTTGTACCAGTGGAAAAGCTCTCTCCATCGCATAGCTTACTACATCAATAGCTTCAGCTTTTAACCCTGATACTGCCAGCACACCTTCTCTGTCATCCACTGTCTGTTTTCTACAAGCCACCAGCATAATATCCACTTTTTCAGGGTCTTTGCTGTTTTCGCCAACAACTTCAAAATCAAGAGCCACTTCATCAATGGGGTAAGGGATAACCTGCTCGGCCTCGAGAATCACCTCGGTCTCCATGTCTTCATCTTTGAGTGAAGCATCCACTATCAGTTTTCTCGTGATGATACTAGATGTAGGAACGGCAGAAACTGCATGTTTTGAAGAAAATTTATTTTTTTTTAATAATCTGTTTAATGCCTCGCCATACGCTTCTGTATCAAGCATATCTTCATTACTTTGATCTTCTGCAGTTGTTTGTTTTTGTGGCATCGGGGCTCTCTTAAAAGCCTTAAGAAACAAACTATCTCCCTGATAACCAAGCTCAATTAAATTTGCAGAAAACATATTGATATCAACACCTATTAGTGAACTTCTGACTTTTTGAAATAAACCAAACACGCAATATCTCCATAAATACACCTTCTTATATTTAAATCGTTATGCTTGCATATTTATTTAGCATTATTATTATATTGGGAGAAATTATGCTAAAACCTTTTTCTAACTTTTGTTATAAATATGCTTTTATGGCCTTGTTGTACAAGGCAAAGTGTCGAATAATTGCCAACTATTGCAAGGAACATTAACGCATAACAGCAAGATCAGAAAAGTAGAGCAATAAGAAGTTAGAAGCAGGTCTTAGTATTACCTGATAAGTAATGAGTAACTTAATCTATCATTCACGCTCAAGATATATTTGATGGCGACCAATGAAAATTACAGCTAAAAAGTCAATGACTTTTGCTTTGTGGGGCTTGGGATTTGGAATTATCCTAGTTGTTCTTATTATAGTAGCAAGCTATGTCTATTATTCATCGCAACTACCCCCAATTGATGCGCTCAAAGACGCTCATTTGCAAACACCGTTACGAATATATAGTAGTGATGATAAACTCATTGCAGAATTTGGCAGAAAACGACGTATACCTGTACGGTTTAATCAAATCCCTACCTCTCTGATTCACGCCTTTATGGCTGCTGAGGATTCTGACTTTTACACCAACAATGGTGTAGATGTAAGTAGCCTTTTACGAGCCGCATGGGAGCTGTTGTCTACCGGACACATTCAAACCGGTGGCAGTACTATTACAATGCAGGTTGCAAGAAACTTTTTTCTCAGCCCAGAACGGGCTTTTTCAAGAAAGTTTAAAGAAATATTACTGGCCTTAAGAATCACGAAAGAGTTATCCAAAGAAGATATCATGACACTCTATCTTAATAAAATCTATTTGGGTAATAGGGCTTACGGTGTGCAGGCAGCAGCTAATGTTTATTATGGAAAATCTATCAATAACTTGAGTTTGGATCAAATGGCAATGATTGCCGGGTTGCCAAAAGCACCATCAAGCTATAATCCTCTTGCAAATTCAGCCCGTGCACTTGAGCGAAGAAATTGGATTCTCTCAAGAATGTTAAAGCTTAGTTACATCTCAAAAAATGAATATGAAAATGCTGCACTACAACCTGTAAGTGCTACATATCACGCTCCGTCAATACAGCTTTACGCACCATATATTGCTGAAATGGTACGTCAGGAGCTTGTTAAAAATTATGGGGATAAAACATATACCAATGGCCTGAAAGTTTATACGACTATCAATAGTAAAAATCAAACAGCGGCACAGGAGGCGATTGTGAAAGGGCTTCAGATATACGATCGCCGTCATGGTTATCGAGGGCCGGTGAAAAAACTGGGGACAAACAACAATGTCTGGCACAAAACATTAGATGAGGCCTCTTCCATAGCAAACCTGCTACCTGCTGTTGTAACTCAAACTGACGATAAGAAAGTACATATTTTATTAAAAAACAATAAAACAGGTATCATAAAATGGAAAGATATGTCATGGGCAAAACCAACGATCACCATTAACCGGACAGGTAAGTCACCTCAAAAACCTACAGACGTACTCTCCGTTGGTGACCAGATTTATGTCACTACCAATCATGATGGTACTTTTAATTTGGGCCAACTTCCACAAGCACAAGCAGCACTGGTATCAATAAATCCGTCAAATGGTGAAATCAAAGCGCTGATTGGTGGATTTGATTTTTATGAAAGCCATTTTAACAGAGCCATTCAGGCCTCAAGACAAATAGGCTCAGCTATCAAGCCTTTTATTTACAGCGCAGCTCTGGCTCAAGGAATGACAGCTGCTACCCTGATTAATGATGCACCTGTTGTCATAGAAAATCCTCAAACAGAAGAGGATTGGCGACCACATAATGATGACAGTAAATTCAACGGACCAATGCGCTTTCGACAAGCACTGTACCAGTCCAGAAATCTTGTATCTATACGAGTACTACAAAAAACAGGCATTGATAATACGTTAAATTACATCACCAAACTAGGGTTGCCTGCCACTCAGTTACCCGGATATCTTTCTTTAGCATTGGGTTCAGCTGATATAAAACCATTGCAATTAGCTAAAGGTTATTCGACTCTTGCCAATGGCGGTTATCGCATTACGCCTTATCTGATTAAGAAAATAACGTCATCGACAGGATTAATTTTCAGCTCATCGCCCCTGCATGTTTGTAATAATATTCACATGCCAGCTAATAATAAGGACAACATGACACAGCCTGCGATTCAAACCAACGACGACGACCCAAAAATGAGTTGTGCTCCTTCTGTTATGTCTGCGCAAGTCAATTATATTATCAACAGTATTATGCAAGATGTAATTAAAAAAGGCACTGGTCGCCGGGCTTTGGTATTAGACAGAGGCGATCTTGCTGGAAAAACGGGAACAACTAACTTGCATAAAGATTCATGGTTTGCAGGTTACAATCCTAAATTACTTGCTGTCGTATGGGCGGGTAATGATAACTCTTCTACTTTGGGGCAGAGAGAATTTGGCTCCACCGTAGCACTCCCAATATGGATAAACTATATGCGAATAGCACTGAAAGGTACTAAAGAAATAAGGTTACCCTTGCCATCTGGTTTGGTTCTTATGCGTATTGATAAAAAAACAGGTGGCATAGCAGGTTTCAATGACCCAGACAGTTATTTTGAGATTTTCAGAAAACAGTATGCTCCCTCACCAAAAAACCAGAGCGCATTAAACTTCTCCGGAAAACGGCTTTTTCAACCTGGAGATATCTATTAAATGAAGATCGTCGTGCTTGATGACTACACTCTAAATCTAGGTGATAATAACCCAGAATCTATTATAAAATCAGGCTCAATTACTATACACAAACCAAATTAAAATTCGGGTTTGATGCATTGAAAATTATCATTGATTCGGCTAATCAATCCTGATTTTTTCCCAAAGTGGAAAGTAGCGACGTATATTCAAGCGTCATATGATACGAAGTATCAAAATGAAATTTTCAGCAATATAAGCTGGTTTTGAAATTAATCCCTAAAATTATCAAATTGCAATGGCAGATCGAAGTTTCCTTCTTTGAGTAAGGCAATAACTTCCTGTAGATCGTCACGCTTTTTACCTGTAATACGAACTTTTTCACCCTGAATGCTTGACTGTACTTTCAGCTTTGACTCTTTGATAACTTTAACAATTTTTTTTGATAAATCTTTATCCATTCCTTGTCTTATACATAACGTTTGCTTCACTTGTTTTCCGGAAGGATAAGAATCTTTTTCATCAAGGCACTTTATATCTATGCCACGTTTTACCATTTTAATCTGAAGAATATCCTGCATTTGTTTAAGCTGAAAATCGGCTTCAGCCGTAAACTTTATTTCTTCACCTTCCTGTTCAATTGATGCATCAACTCCGCGGAAATCATAGCGGGTTGTCAGCTCACGAGTGGCTTGGTCAATAGCGTTTGTCAACTCGTGTGAGTTTACTTCAGAAACCACATCAAAAGATGGCATGGAAAATCCTCTGTTTGATTGTTACAGTGAAAATTTTCTTATTATACTATTATTTGCTCTGATATAAGCAAGTTCTAGAATGTTAAAAAATTATCTTTAGTTATCTATTCTAAACCCAATGCGCACTGTTACCTGAAAGTACGACACTTGGCCTTTTTCAACATGCCCTCTTGTTTCAACCACTTCGAACCAGTTTATGTTTTTAACTGTTTTAGCCGCTGCTGCGATTGCGTTTCGAATGGCATCGTCACTACTGACTTTTGAGCTTCCGACTAACTCAATTTTTTTATAGATATGATCACTCATTAGTTTAACCTCTTGTATTAATTTAACAGTAATTGAGTTATTTTATTTCGTTGTAATGATAACGCTATATGGTTTTAGCCAAAAAACATCCTTATTATGATAGGGCAAATTAACTAATAAAAAAGTAACCTACAAATGAAAAAGTCACTTGCTCTTCAATGGAAAGTTCTTATCGCTATTATTCTTGCTACTATTATTGGCAAAAGAACCGGTACAGATCATCAGCTCTTTGGTGTGACATATTACGCTATTTTTGACTTTGCCGGCACACTTTTTTTAAATGCACTCAAAATGTTGATTGTGCCACTCATTGCGTCATCTATCATTGTAGGTATTTCAGGAGTGGGTAGCAGCAAACACTTGGGGCGACTGGGTTTAAAAACATTCAGTTTTTATTTGCTTAGTAGTTTACTGGCAATTTTTGTTGGTTTGTTGCTAGTGAATATTATCAAGCCAGGTATTATTGATATAAATACGACGGCATTATTGCATATGAATCTCGCTACAGATCAGCAATCGTTATCAGCCGTAATGAAAAAGGTGTCTGGAAAAGGTGTATCGGATATTGTTGATGTTTTTTTGAGAATGGTGCCAGTAAACATTGTATCTGCTGCTTCAAAAGGACAAATGTTAGGGTTGATTTTTTTTAGTCTGTTGTTTGGTTTTTTTATGACCAAGACCAATCCGGAACTTTACAAGACAACGGCAAATTTTTGGAAAGGAGTATTTGAAACGATGATGCACATCACTCAATGGGTGATGAAATTTGCACCTTATGGTGTATTTGCATTAGTTGCAAAAACGGTTGCATCGACTGGGTTTGAAGCATTTAAACCAATATTTGCATTTTTCATTACCGTATTACTTGCTCTGGTAATACATTTGTTTTTTGTTTTATTTTTATTGTTGAGGGTAGTAGGGCAGGTTAACCCTGTGAAGCATTTCAAGATAATGCTACCTGTGTTACTTACAGCTTTTTCAACAGCATCTAGTGCTGCAACACTACCTTTGACTCTGGAGGCGGTTGAACACAAATCTGGGGTGTCTAACCGAACAACCAGTTTTGTTTTACCGTTAGGTGCAACAGTTAATATGGATGGCACAGCGCTATATGAATGTGTGGCTGCTCTGTTTATCGCTCAGGTTTATGGTTTGGATTTAACCTTTGTTCAGCAATTTTTAATTGTGGTGGTAGCACTGTTAACCTCTATAGGTGTAGCCGGCATTCCTGCGGCAAGTCTTGTGGCTATTAGTGTCATTCTCGGTGTTATTGGACTTCCACTGGAAGGAATTGGTTTATTGTTAATCACTGATAGATTCCTGGATATGTGCAGAACTGCTGTTAATGTTTTTAGTGATTCGTGTGGTGCTGTTATTATTGCAAGGCTTGAGGGTGAGAAAACTAATCTTTTATGAAAGCGTATTTTCTATGATACTGTCATCTTGTTTTGTTATAATCTCAATCGTTTAAATTTTAAGTCTTTAAGTGAAGTCAAAAGTATGGGTATTAATAAACGTTGGCACATCCTGGGAGCAGGTGCAATTGGGAGCTTGTGGGCAACTCATCTGACAGAAGAAAATACTCCATGCACACTTATCATAAATCCCGCTTCCTGGAAAAACTACAGGAATAAAACGCTGACGCTGGTTGATGAGGATACTACAAAAACATTTTCATCAGATTGCGTACTGGCTGATAATCTGGACCAACCCATTAATAATTTACTTATAACTGTTAAAGCTAATCATGCTATCAATGCTGTAGATAGTATTAAACACAGAGTTTCTTCCCGTGCGAATGTTTTAATTTTAATGAATGGTATAGGTATTCAGCAGAAAGTTGCAGCCCTTTTGCCTCAACGAAACATATGGATTGGTAGTACCTATGATGGCGCATGGACAAGTGAGCCATTGCGAGTGAACTATGCGGGCAAAGGTTATACATGGGTGGGTTCGTACAACTGTGACAACGCTCGAAGTTTTATACCAGATACAGGACTAGATGTAAGGGTTTGTGATAATATTTTCACCCATTTGTGGCGTAAGGTAGCAGTAAATAGTGTGATTAATGGTTTGACAGCAAGATATCGGTGTAAAAATGGTCAGTTGTTATTATCAGACAACATACGTTCTCGCGTTGAGAAACTTGCTGCGGAAACTCAGTCTGTTCTTGATTATCATCAACTTGAATTTTCTGAAAGTGTGCAGGTTATGAGTGAAAGAGCTATTCGTGCTACAGCTGACAACAAATCATCTACATTTCAGGATGCCTCACATAATAAACCGACTGAACTTAATTGGATCAATGGTTTTATACTTCGCGAAGCAAAAAAAGCTCACCTTAAACTTTATGAGCATGAACGTTTAATGACAGAGCTACATCAAATGAATATTCAATAAGTTGTAAGATAATGACAAATAAACTAAATGACACCAACATTGATTTAGTAATCAAAGATAACGTTAAACATGCATTGGCTGAAGATGTGGGTTCGGGTGATATTACTGCGCAATTAATTTCACCAGATGCCAGAACAAAAGCAAGCATAACTTGCAGGGAATATGCTGTTGTTTGTGGGCGACCATGGGTTGATGAGGTTTTCATGCAGGTTGATCCTGAAATTCAGGTACACTGGTTCGTTAAGGAAGGAAGTAGAGCGGAACCAGATCAAGTCCTGGTTGAGTTAGAGGGAAAAACCCGTTCAATTTTAACCGCCGAGCGAACGGCGCTAAATTTTTTACAGTTAATGTCAGGAATAGCAAAACGTTGTCGTTATTTTGCTGATATGGTGAAAGATACCAATGTTAAATTGCTCGATACCCGAAAAACCATTCCAGGATTACGAATTGCACAAAAATATGCTGTTAATTATGGTGGTTGTTTTAACCATCGTATTGGTTTGTATGATGCATTTCTAATTAAAGAAAACCATATTAATGGTTGTGGAGGTATTATTAATGCAGTTGCCAAGGCTAAAAGCCAGTTTCCAGGTAAACCTGTGGAAGTAGAAGTTGAGTCCATTGAAGAGCTAAAGCAAGCGTTAAATGCCGGAGCAGATATTATTATGCTGGATAATTTTACGCCCAAAGCAGTAAAGGAAGGGGTTATTTTTACTAATGGAAGGGCGAAGCTGGAAGCCTCAGGGAACATCAGTGATAAAACAATATGTACTTTTGCAGAAACAGGCGTTGACTACATTTCTATGGGAACACTAACAAAGGACTGTCGTTCAATTGATTTATCTCTACGGTTAAACGCATCACCTGACCCTGATTGAAAACCACATATTATGCAAAACCTGTTTCTAGCTACTTTTGTGAGCATGCTTTTATGCAGTGTTACTAAAGGAAAATGACGAGTATTAGTCAGCTATTTCGAGGCGCGTCAACTCATAACAGAAAGATCATAAAGGTAGCGCAATAAAAAGTTAGACGCAGGTTTTTGTGTTAGAGCGTGAAATATTTATTCATTCTGAATCCGTTGGGTAAAGGTGTATCATGTGTGCGATAAAGTTAGGATGAAACTGACCACTGGAATTAAGTATTGGGCCATCATAACCAATCTCAGCTCTGAAATCTTTCAGGTCAGAGAGAAATCTTTCTAAGTGCTGAGCATTTCCCTCCAAATGTCCTCTGGCAGCCGTATTTTTAAAATTTTCAATAGTGCCAAAATGTTCGGGAAACTCTTCTTTCTGCTCATCTTTAACTTGGGCATACCTTTGCCTCATGACATCTTCTTCATAATAACGAATATGTTCATCAATATTGTAGCTTGGTGACTCATCATCCTCAAAAGATACTGCAGGTGACCAGTTCCAGTCACGTATTCGCAGTTTTAAGCTTGTTTCCTCACTATCGCTTTGTATCGATGGCCCAGAATATTGTTGAAAGTTATGTTCCAGAAGTTCTTTGACATTCTCTATGTCATCGAGGCTTTGTTCTTCTGTATTATCTTCTTCTGTCTCAACTGAAGCCATTGTTTCCTGTATATCACCGGGAATTCTTGCAGCTAGTGTAGTATTTCCACTGAATTTTCTGAAAGCCATTTTTTCTATGGTTATACCCGAGTCAATAATCCCTGAAACCATAGATGCGACTGAAAACCCCATACTGACAACGCCTAATATTTGTTCGGCTTTGTATAATCCCGCCTTATGAGAAAGATTTTGATCAACTGTAGTTCCAAAAGCTATACCGCTTTGCGCTCCGGAAGTGGTGCCAGAAATCAGTCCGGTTAAACCAGAGGTAAATAAAAGTACGCTGGTTAGTTTTCCCAATCCATAGTATGCATTAGCAATACCAATCCCCATCGACCCCTGACCCATTGAGATATTAACCAGACCATTAGCCAGACCAAAGGATTCACTGGCAATGGCAAGATTTTTATTTTCCGGATAAACTGTACTTGCAATCTGCAATGATCCTGAAGTTACGCCGATCAATCCCATACCTGCACTTGCTGAAGATATAATTGCATTGGCGGCACCGACCGAAGCAGTTATACCAGCGATAGTGCCGGCAGCAGCAACAGGCAAAATGGTTGCACAAACAACAGACATTGCAATACCAACGGCTCCCATTAAATAATTGACCCATTTTGGGAGATGACCTGTTGGATCAGTGTTCATAATAGGATTATTATCACCAAATCCGTAGCCGTTTATATGTTGAAACGGGCTGTAACTATCGTGAGTCATAAAGTGCCTGTATATGGAATTATAAGCGCGATATCCACCACCCAGAAATTGATAATCAGTAGCAGGATCATTCATCTGGTCATCAAACCCAAGTCTGTGAATTTTTATCCATAATTTCTGTGATGCTATTTGTAGCTTGTTGGGGAGTGCTTGTTGATGGTCGCTTAATAAATTATCGCTCATTCCGTATGGGCTATATACACAATCGCTGGTTCGTTGCCCTGAATTATTGAAGATGCTAATAACATCACCTTTATAATCATGCATATACCAGTTACTTATTTTACCGTCTTCGCTGTAAGCAATACCTGCCAGACTAACACTTGTATGAATTTTTCCGGTAGAGTCCTTTTGCACTTGTTCTTCAATGTTATCTCCCTGATAAACCATATATAATGGTTGTTGAATCATTTTTCCCTGTGCATTGACTGAACTTTCTGCCACCTGATGCCCTGTGCTGTCATAAATATAAGAAGTTTGTTCACCCGTATGTTGATTGGTAAAACTGTTTAACTGACCAAAAATATTATAATGAATGGTATTCCCATTTGCATCTTTGATTACCCTACCAAGATTGTCGTATGTTATCGCATCAGGCGCAGTGCTGAAATCTGATACATTTGCTTGCCACTGAGTTCGAAATTCTGTCATTCTGTGTGGGTCATAATTATTTTTACTATGATAGGCATAACTGTATCTAGTCGTTTTTATGGTGGATTTTCCATCAGATATAACTAATTTTTCATTTACTGTTTTAATATTATTCCAGTCATCAAATATATATTGTTGTGAAGCGATGATAGGTGGATCTGTAAGATTACTGCCTGATAAGTCAGTATCCCTTGGACATAATGCACTTATGACTCCAGGTTTCCCTGTAACATTACACGACATTTCTGTTAGGCTGTTAGTGTTTTTGTCGTATTTGTAAGACTGTGTTGCACTTTCTTTTCCTTGCGTTCGGGTAAAGGATGTAATATTTTGAGTTTGTGGATTATATGTATAACTTAATTGCTGTATTATTGTGTCGTTTTGTTTGTCAATAGTGCGTTCAAGGTTTCCCAGATCGTTATACACAAAATCTCTGATAATGCCGATACCATTAATAATTTCTACAGGACGATTGAAGTACGGATCGTAGGTAGTTGAAGACAAAATAGTAGGCTTACTTTGTCCGAAAAGAGTAACCTTTGATTGCAATACACGACCATATATGTCGTGTGTTGCTGTATATACATTACCCGCTAAATCTTTCATACTAAGCGCCTGACCAAAACGATCATACGTCATAGTTTCTGTTCCTGTTGGATAATTTATGCCAGCAGGTGGTTTGAAATTTACGGGAACACTTCTTGTTATTTTTATCAATTCACCTGTATTAGGATCATAATTATAATGCAAATGACTTATATTGTCTTCTTGGTCTGTTAATTGCCATGTTTTAGGGTTGTAAGTATAGGTGGCATAAACAACACCATCGACAGACTCAGAGGTTCTGGCAAAACTATTATAGCTATAGGTGAAGGTATGTTCTTTTTCAGTTGTTGTGGCAGGAATAGTCATGCTCAGCATTCTACCATCTGCATCATAGGTATAATTTATTCTGTTCCCATAATCATCTATTTGCCATGCGAGATTTCCCTCATCATCGTAACCACGGGTACCCAATATATGACAAGTTGTTTGACCTGCTGGCTGAACACAGCGAGAAATTTTATCTCCCTGTATATCAAAAGAATCATGAATAATACTGCCATTTGGCGCAATCGTGGCGACAAGATTACCGTACTGCCATTGAAAGTGGGTTTGCGCATTGTTAGGTTGTATTTGCCCTGTTTGTCGACCATTACCGTCGTATAGTGTAGTTGTTTTAGTGAGCCAAGCGCCGGTATGAATGGCATCATTCACAAAAGCAAATAAGCCATTTTTACCAAGCAAAGGAAGCAACCCATAGCTTTGTAACGTGTTTAAGTTTGTTATAAAAGATAATTGTTGTTCAAGAGTAGTCAATGTTGTTTGTAACTGATCAGAATATAGCCTTTTTCCATTGACTGTTTCCTGAGGATTCAGCGCAAAGGTATACTGTGCAACAGGTTTACCAATAACATTAGACTGAACAACGCTTAGTATTGGGCCAAGCTTTTCGCTCTGATTATTATCTTTGGAGGCTACCAAGTAATTTATTGACAGCATTTGAGGGTCATTACGCACGCTAACTTTTACAGTACCATCGGGTGACTTTTCCCACACTCGGCGGTTTAGTGCGTCATAACCAAAAGTCGTCGTAAGGGCGATAGTCTTACCATCATTATCCGATGCGCGATAGACTGTTTTACTAGCAATTTTGTCCGTTGTTGTATATGTCATTGAGCTGTCTTCAATCCATCCTGATGTTCCCTCTAAAGGCAGACTGGACTGATCTTTATTACGATGCCAGGTAGATATTACTTTCTGGTCCTTTCCGTCTCCGATATAGATGATTTTTTGTTGAGTGCCATAAGGCATGGTTTTAACGACAGACTGTTCATTGTCGGTAGCAATATAAGTCCATGTAATTATTTGTGGGCAGCTATTATCTGAAGGTGTTATTACTTCTTTTATCGGTCTCTGCCAGATATCATATGTCCATTCAGCATTTAATGTTTTTAATACATCCTCGCTGGAAATTTTTACACCAGTAGTTAACGAGTAAACAGATTTTCCTAATGATAATCCTCCTTCATCACCAAAGTTCACAGGTTGATTTGTTTTTAATAGCTGGCGGGCATTTAAAATATCTGAAGGGGCATGTTTAGCGACTATTTCAACATCTGTGCTACGGGTATGATTTTTACTATCAATGTTATGGGTTACATTAAAAGTCAATTGTTGTGTATTATCATCCTCGGAAGTTGAATTGTTAAGGCCAATAAATTTTCTCAAAGTTACAGGTTTATGAAATTGAATAACTGTTAATTGAGTTAGCTCTCCATAAGTCAGACTGTTTTGTTGTAAGTCATATTGATAGTTTGTGGTTGTTGACAGTTGATTCTGATTCAGTTCCGGCAATGCTTGGCCAGGTTTTAATCTTAAAGCAGTTTCAGGCGATATGGTTCCTGTTATTTTCGTAGAAACCTGCCAGCTACCGGAAAGCGAAGCATTACTTGTGTCATTTAGATTATTCGGATAGCCTTTCGACAGAGTAGTCTTTTTATCTTGCTTCCATTGTTTTTGTAATATTTTCCGATACTTTTGGATGCGTGCTTTGTATCTGGTAGCCACAGGAATTAATTTATAGTTAAACTCCACTTCTATGGCAGGTGCTACGTCACTGGTTGTCGCAAAAGTAGTAAAAGGGATACTTCCTGCCGGACTTTTCCTGGCTGGAATAACTAAAACTTTTTCTGGTAAGGCAACTTGTGGCCATGCGGGATTCATCTGGGGGCAATGTTTATCACCTTCGATAGGGCAGTATTGCGTAAATGTTTGTCTGCCATAAGCGTCTTGTTGCCAAATAACCTGACCATTATTGTTATATTTGCTTTGCTGAAACACTTTTGCCGGCAGAACGGTACTATCATTTCCTTTTCTTGTTATGGAATATAAAGTTTTAGACGTTTTCAAAGGGAGCGAATATGTTGGCAGAAGTTTAAAGAATGTTGTTCCCTTCCATGGGGAATAAGTTATATCGTTTTTGGCTACTACTGACTTTTGTAAGTCATCTGTTTGAATAATGCTTAATGGCAAATGGTATTTATTATATACCCTTGTTGTTGTGGTTAACCCATTATCTTCTGCAACTGTATATGTGTAATTATCTGCTCTGTCAAACAGATTATCTTTTCCAGGTTCTTCGCTGACGCCAACTTGATAACCCGTATAATTATGTTGGTCTGTCATGCTGGCACTGTATCGAAACCAAATGCGCCGTTGCGAAATAGCATTTTTGTTCTGAATATTTGGTGTGGTTATCTCTTCTGTTACTACCGGAATATGCGCTTTGTTAAAACCAGTTGGTAAACCCTGAGGCTGAAATGTGTTATGGTCAGATTCATCGTTGTATAAAAATTCCGTTGCCTGACCAGACGGAGAGATGACTTTTTTTAATAACCAAGGACGATTTCCCTGATTGTCATAACTAAATTGTATTTGTGCCGGTTGGTTATCAGAGTTAGCCGTTAATGTTGAGCCTAAATCTGACAGAGATGGCATAGATACGGACTCTACTGTGGAATCACCATCAGTTTGACCCATGTGTAAAACAATAGTCATATACCCATGAACATATACATTGTTTCCCTGGTAGGTTATTTGTATACCATTTCCAGCACATGCATTGGTTTGACTGTGGACTTGAGCTTCTGTTAATGGATGGCCACATATGTAAAGTAGTTTGCGGGTAATATCCGACGGTCCATTACGGTCATAATAAAACCATACTCGTTGCCCGTCTCGCTCTTCTTCCCAGTCTTCGTAACCGTATTCTAAATGCTCACGAACTCCGGTGGCTGCTGCAATAGTCCAATTGCCTGGCTCTCCTGTAATTTTCACATCATCGAGCTTGTGCCGAAGTGGATGCCAATAAGGATCACCTTGCGAATTCTTGTCGCTTTCCATCGTAAAGCTATGACCATCACCTGTGGTAATATTTGTTGTTTTATGACCAGCTACTTCGGATATGGAAGGATGTTCTGTTCCGATATTAAATGCCCAGTGTGGCCCTAAACCTAAAGAGTCAGGACCGTGTGGTGTTGGGCTTCCTGAATAGGAAAGGGTTAAATCTCGCCTGCCCTGACCCTGATCATATAACACTGTTGCTACTGGCAGGCTAAACGATGCGCTACCTGTTCGGGGGTCAACAGATGCATTCATTGCACCATGAAAATTATCGGCATTAGATGGTATAGCCATTTGACCATTGAACAGTACTGGTAAGTTGGTAGTGGGCGATGTTGCAAACTGAAAAGGTTTAGGCATCATAAAATTTTGCTTGGAGCCAGTTGTTTTTTTCATGCGCAAGGCACTATCACCAATATTTGTCATTGATGAATCTTTACCAGAACTCTGGTGAAAAGCTTCAGAAGCAAAAGTCACCTGTTCAAAACAGGTAAAAAAAACAATAGATACTGCAATAACTACATACATTGCACGTAAACAGACACCATAAAAAAAACATAAAAATGAATCTTTAATAGTCTGTAACTTAATAACTTTTAAAAAATTAGCAATCACCATAAGTCTATAATCTTTTCATTTATCTAACTGATATATAGTTCAGATTTAAAACGAGGACTTGCATACTTTCCAGCAAAATGGGAAGCCTTTAGTACAAATAATTTGACACCAATATATTTACTATACAAATGTTGCAATTCTTGTTTTTATATATAAATAAAAGGTAGTTTCTATTGTTGATGTTATCAGTACGTACATTTTGCAGAGATGTAAGAAAAATCTTATTTTTCATAAAAAAACAAACTTATCAGGTAGGTGGTTAGTATGACTTTAACCTAAAGATATACACGCCTTCTTATATTTTCAGTGACAGAAAATTTCTCTGGTGTAAAATAACAGTCGAACGTAATTTATTAATCTGTCTTTAACTGACTTAACTTAATTTTGAAGATAACCGATTGTCATGACGCATGTATTTTCTCAACAAAGTATTTCCTCTTTGCTTAAAGGGGCCACCCAAGATACTAAAGTCACTTTTTCTGGCTGGGTTCGTACACGCCGGGATTCAAAGGCTGGTATGTCCTTTATTGCAGTAAGCGATGGCAGTTGCTTCAATTCTGTGCAGGTGATTGTTGATAATACAGTTGATAATTATGAGCAGGATGTTTTGCGTTTAACCAGCGGTTGTTGTATAGAAGTAACAGGAAAGATTGTACCATCTCCGGCAAAAGGTCAGAACTGGGAAGTGCACGCCTTATCAGTTAAAGTGCTTGGCTGGGTGGATGACCCTGAAACTTACCCCATGCAACCAAAACGCCATAGCATGGAGCATTTGCGAGAACATGCGCACCTTCGTCCGCGCACCAATATAATTGGCGCACTGAGCAGAGTAAGACAAACTACGGCAAATAGTATTCACAACTATTTTGACCAAGAAGGTTTCCTTTGGATCAATACCCCTTTAATTACGGCATCTGACTGCGAAGGGGCAGGAGAGATGTTTCAGGTAACTACGCTTAATCTTGAAAATCCACCAAAGGATGATAAAGGCAAGATTAACTATCAGAATGACTTTTTCTCGACACCTTCATTTTTAACTGTCTCTGGCCAGCTAAACTTGGAAGCTTATGCTCAGGCACTGGGTAAAGTGTATACTTTTGGCCCTACTTTTAGGGCTGAAAATTCAAATACCAGCCGTCATTTAGCAGAATTTTGGATGATAGAGCCGGAAGTAGCCTTTGCAGACTTGTCCGATATCGCCACGCTCAGCGAAACCTTACTGCGATATATTTGCAGAGAAGTGCTGGATAAGCGTGCTGATGATATTGCTTTTTTTAATCAGCATGTGGATAAAACCTGCCTAGCTCGTTTGGAAAAGCTGGCATCGACAGACTTCGTTCGCATGGAATACACTGATGCTATTTCAGTATTGCAAAAGAGTAAACGCCACTTTGAAAACCCTGTGGAGTGGGGTGTTGATCTGGCTTCAGAACACGAACGTTTTCTGGCAGAAGAGCATGTTAATGCGCCTGTCATTCTGATGAACTACCCCAAAGAGATCAAGTCTTTTTATATGCGTGAAAATAGCGATGGAAAAACCGTGGCGGCGCTGGATGTTTTAGCACCAGGCATCGGCGAAATTATAGGTGGTTCTCAGCGTGAAGAACGTTATGATATATTGAAGGCAAAAATGCAAAAGAAAGGCATGGATCTTAAAACTTATCAATGGTATCTGGATTTGCGACGTTACGGGACATCTATTCACAGTGGATTCGGGCTGGGATTTGAAAGATTACTCAGTTATCTGACAGGTGTTTCCAATGTGCGCGATGTTATTCCATTCCCTCGCGTGCCTCGTAATGTTAGCTTCTGATAAATAAAATAGTGTTGACTGCAGTGTGAGGGGGTTCTTGTTGCTATATAAATTCGAAAGTTATCGACAGTAAAAGTGCAATAAAAATTAAATGCATTGTGTATAAGAGGGCACATGAATAATCATGAAAACTTATATTGTCGGCGGTGCTGTAAGAGATGAGCTGTTGTCTTTGCCGATTAAAGAGCGTGACTGGCTGGTAACCGACGCAACACCGGAGATGATGCTTGCTAAAGGCTTTCGCCCTGTTGGTAACGACTTTCCCGTGTTTCTCCACCCAGAAACCAAAGAAGAATATGCACTTGCCCGAACCGAAAAGAAAAACGGTCATGGTTACGGTGGCTTTACTTTTTATACAGCACCTGATATTACCGTTGAGCAAGACCTGTATCGTCGAGATTTAACCATTAATGCGATTGCCAAAAGGCCTGATGGTACATTAATTGATCCTTACAACGGGGTTCATGATTTAAATAATCGCCTCTTACGACATGTTTCTCCAGCGTTTACGGAAGACCCACTACGTGTCTTACGTGTGGCAAAATTTGCTACACGTTTTGCTAAACAAGGTTTCACTGTTGCACCAGAAACGTTAATGTTAATGCGGGAAATCAGCGAATCTGGCGAGCTTTCTTTTTTAAAAGGTGAGCGTATTTGGCAGGAGACGCTTGATGCGTTATCTTGTCCACAACCAGATCTTTATTTTGAAACATTAGAGCGATGCGGTGCGCTTGATATTCTTTTTCCGAGTATTTTGGAAAACTACAGAACTGACCATCGGGAACTTTGCCCATCACGTGTAGCAATGAATAAAGCTGCACAGCAAGACATGGATTGCCGTATAAGGTTTGTTTGTGGATTAACTCCTTGGAAAACCACTGTTGAAAATTCGTTAAAAGCCTGTCAGCAAGTATCGAAAACACTACGTGTTCTCAAGGTACCAAAAGGTTACCAAGATATTTTGATAATAATTGTTAAGCACTTATCCGCACTTTTTGTACTAGATGTTCAGTCACCAAAGGCATTACTTAATATATTAGAAACAATTGATGCCTTTCGCCGTAAAGACCGCTTCTTTATGATTTTATCTGTTTATCAACTGCTTATGGATGCTGCAAAGTTACAAAACGGACAGGCGGAACTGCTCAAAAAATCATTTCTTTGTAGTCAGGACGTTGATGTTCAAGTGTTAATTGGCCAGGGATATAAGGGTAAAAATCTTGCTGAAAAAATCCGCGAGACACGATTGAAAAAAATTGAAGGAATGTTAAATGAGACAATGCCAAATAACTGAATTTATAAAAAAATCTGCTTACGATTTATTATCGCGCTACTTTTCTGATCTTGCTGTTATGGGTTAAAACTCCTAGAAATAGCTGGTTTCTCCCTCAAATGTTTTATGACACCACATTCTAATTATTGCTACGAACAGCCAAACCTGTAGAGTCAATATAAAAAATTACGGTAGATTGTTCATAACGAGTTTCATGAAGGAGCATAAATCTAATCAGTCTCTTGGCATGACCTTTAAAAAACGGAGATAACTGACACTATAGGCTAGCATAACCAATTTCATATTATTGTATTTATGTTAGAAACCATACTACGAATGAAAGGCTATGCATTTTAAAATCTTTTCAAAGGTGTAAGTTTTCTTTTCATACTTATGCACTATCAACTTCAATTAGCACCACTAATGACACGAAAAAGGATAGCGCAACAGCTGTAACCAGACAGACAACCAGCCTTGAGCGTGACTTGCATTTTCAACGATCTTATAACGTATACAATGATTATGTTTAAATGATTTTATATAATGCAGAACAATTTTTTTAGGAACAATCTTGTCTTTACCTCCAACAAAATGCCATTGAGGGATATGCCGGAGCTTTTCTGCAAACTGTAAAGGATTCATTGCACTGGAAGAAAACGACAGACCATGTATTTGGTCAGAAAAATCAGGTACTAAATTACCGGCAATGGTTCTTACTGAAATGACATCATTACGATATCCTGCAAGCAACAGTGCCAGCGTGCCACCACCTGAATAACCTATGAGTTCAAAATGCTTCCATTTACCTTGCGCTTTAATTTTATCCACAGCACTATTCATTGCCTCAACTATTTGCCGGCTATAGCGTTTATCAGTCCACCACACAGAAGAGCACTGAGCAGTTTTGATGAATTGACACGGTCTTGCCATATAGAGCTTGTCAGGATATGAGTCTTCAAACATTAGGTTTAAAAACACCAGTTTACGCGGAGAAGGGTCAATGGAAGGTCTTTTGCGCCTCCATGCCCTGCCATCTCCTTCAATGTATATCCGTAATGTTTTTGTTTGATGCTTTAACAATGCTACCGTCTGAAAATTAAAAACAGGTGTTGTTATCACCTGCATGGTGCCTCCATGATTAATCACCTGTTTTCTCAGTTTATCCACAGGCTTAAGCGAACTACACCCTGACAGCAATAAAGCAACGAATATACAGGGTAAAAAAGGTTTTCTCATGGTCTTTATTATTCTCAATAGCAGATAATCATGCGCCATTATTAATAACCTGAAATGTCTGATTCTTCAATAATCGAGCTCCTAACAACTTCAACTCTTTTTTTTATTAAATGTCTATTGTCGTATTAAATTCCGCAAAAATAAATTTATTAAATTTTTTTATACACTAATCACTTGCTTTATTAATCAAGTCAGCTTTATCTATAAATATACCCAAGTGAAATACTTGGGTAATAAGGTGATGTAATTAATATAAAAATAATAACAGGACTTATAATGATTTCAACACCCCCTTTTCGCAAGACATTACTTAGCCTGCTGGTATCCGGTGCGACAATAGCGATGGCAATGCCTGAAGCTGTGCGTGCTGCCCAGTGTGAAGCAACAACCGATTCAGAGGGTAATGTGACCACTGCCTCTGGTATCTGTGATCGTTATAATAAAAACACACCTATTGGGGGTGACTTTACTAACCTGTCGACCATTGAAATTCCAGATAATAAAGACAAAGGGATTCGTATAAAGAATACGTACGTTGATAACTTATTTAACAAAGGGACGATAACGGGTCAAGGTGAAGGTGATTGGGGAATGTATTTTTCCGGTCTACAGTTCATAAGTATTGACAATCAGGCCACTATCTCTGCGGTAGAAAAGGGTATTGAAGTAAGCCAGAAATCTACAAATGCAGGTTCTATCATCAACCGTGCCAATATTAATTCATATGGTGATGCCATCAGGGTAACGCTTAAAAATAATTCTACGCTGGATGATATTTCCAACACTGGTGTATTAACGACCTTAGGTACCGTGCCTGATATTGTTGATATTAGTCAGGCGAGAGGTATAGGGGTTGAAGTCAAAGATAATAGTAGTTTGGGTAATATTAATAATGATGGTGTTATAAATAGTGTTGATGCGGGTATCAGAATTGACACCCATGATAATTCAGACAGTGGAAATATAGTAAATAGTGGTGTTATCCGTTCCAATGGCAATACAGGGATTTACGTTTATACACGTGATAATAGTGACAGTGGTGATGTCTCAAACAGTGGTGTTATTGAAGATTCTGATACGGGTGTATACATGCACGTAGAAGATTATTCCAGTGTAGGTAACTTTCTTAATAGCGGAATCATTAACTCAATTTATAAAGGGGTGTCTATTCAAGGTTACAATAATGTACAGATAGGAAATATTACGAATACAGCCAGCGGAACTATTCAGGCAACCAGTGAAAATTTGCCATAAGAAGTCTACCGAGCAGGTATTGATATTCACCTGACCAATAAGAGTTCCATACAAAATATCACTAATGCAGGAATTATTAATGCTGGAGAATATGGCATAAAATTGGAAGGTGAGGCTGGTACGTTTGTTGGCCTGATAAGCAACAGTGGAACAATTACTAGTATATACAAGGGTATTGAAGTAAACCTGAGGCAGGGGGAAGCCCAAAGCTCTACTGAAGCCGAAAGCTCTGCTGAAGCTCCTAAACAAAATAATCTGGCTGGAATTGAGAACAGTGGTGATATAACCTCTGGTTGGCGAAATATTGATGTTCTTGTGCATGATGCCAGCGTTGGGAACATAGAAAACACGGGTAATTTGCATTCAACACAAAACAATAATTTAGGTCCTGGTCCCGGCCCCTTTCCTATTCCGTTTTATGATGATTGGTCAGGGAGTGAAAATATTTATGTGACGGGTTATCGTTCCAAGTTTGGTGATATCATTAACAGCGGTACAGTTACCGCTGAGGGTGATGATGCTATTGAAGTACAAATCTATGATGGTAGTACCATGGGCGATATTATTAATGAAAACACGGGTTCATTAACTGCGTGGTTTGACGGACTGGATGTTGATGTTCATGGCAATTCCACGGTCGAGAAAGTTATTAACAGAGGGCATATTACTGCCGCCAACGACGGCATTGAAGTAGATGCTGAAGATGGCTCTAGGGTTGACCTGGTAGAAAACAGTGGTTCCATTAACGGTATTATGAATGAAAATAACATAGCAGATGGAATCAGCATTGATGTCATCAATGAATCAAGTATTGGCTCAGTTGTTAATACAGGATCGGTGAGCACTATTAACAATGATATAGTTGATTTTGATATCGAGTCCGGTTCCAAAATTGACAGCATTATTAATAGTGGCTCATTAAGTTTTAATACTGACGGCATCAACTTTTCTTCTACTTTCTCAGGCATTGAAATTGAAATGAGGTCCAAGAGTGATGAAGGTGCCACTAACCATATAGAGGTGGTTGATAATAGTGGTTCCATTGAAGCCTCTGGCCATGGTATTACTCTGAAAATGGAAGATGAATCCACAGTCTCTAAGATAATTAACAGTGGTTCGCTAACCTCATCCCATGCCGGTATCTGGATTGATACTCTTGATAATGATATTGCTACAGATATGTTGATTGATAACAGTGGTTCCATTACCAGTAAATACTATGATGGTATTCAATATCAGGGTTATCTTAACGGTACGCTGAACAATAGTGGTAGTGTGACAGGTAAACAACATGGTATCAGTATATTCAATGACTGGTCTAACTTTTATAGTGGTGACACATCAGATTTTTCTCTTGCACTAAATAATAGTGGAACCATTACAGGGCAGGCAGGAAACGGTATTTATATTACCAAAGAGATGACCGGTACCATTAACAATACTGGTACTATCGCCTCACAATCTTCTGGAGACATGTTTGCAGATTATGGTGTTAATACAAACCTTAATGACTACCAACAGTTATCTCATGAGTCTATGCAGGCAGGCACTCAGGTTTATCATCTTGGGGATAGCAACTGGTATGTATTGGAAAAAACAGAGGGAGATCAGACATTGCGCCGGTTTTTCCAGTCGCATGCTCCTGAGCAGGAGGTATTGGAGTTCATTGCAACAGGACAGTATGATCATGATAGTGATAGTACTTTCAGGCCTGGTGATGAATATACAATCGCCTTTGATCAAATTGTTGATGATGTATCAGGTCGTTTAACAGAATATGTTTCTCCACCAATTAATCTGTCATCAGTGAGAGATAATGGGGGTTCCAGTATTTCTTCACCACGTTATGTAAACGCTTCAGCCATTAAACTAACCGGTACTTTTAATGGAAATATTGAAAATAGTGGGGAGCTTTCATCAGTATCGGGGGCGACTATTGACGTAAAAGGTAGTCTGAACGGTACTCTGTATAACTCAGGAACAATCAGTGGAGGCGTACTGATTTCTCAGCCAGTAAACAGTGTACAGTGGGGTGAAGGAGAAGATATTGATGGACCCTTTACTATTAATGGTGACTTTTCACGTATGCTAGACAATGGTTACTACCCTGGGTTGGCCGTGCATAATGCAGCAACAGGTCCACAGGCAGGTGATAGAATAGCTATTGACTTTAGTCAGGCTCAAACAGCATTAACGTTGGAGCAAACAGGGGCTGATGCCAATATTCTTGGAGATGTCTGGGGTCAGATAGCCGGTTCTGATGATGAAGCCACCTTCAGTGGCGGTAGCTTAACCGGTAACCTTCAGGGAGTTGAGAATGTGATGGTAACAGGGGGTAATTTCACGCTGAACGGTAACAGTTTAGAGCAGGGTGGATTTACCAATCAGTTTACAGTAAATAGTTCTGGCATATTAGCACTGGGTACTCATACCGGCACACAGATTGAAGGTAATTACACTCAGGCAGGTGGACTGATAACAAGTGTGGGCACTGTAAACTCTGCATTCACGGGCAGTAATCAGGCGGCGTTAACCGTGGGTGATACAGCAACCATTTCTGGCTCAATGACAGTTAATCCAGTTTGGTCTGAGTTCTCATACTCCCGAACGACACAGGAAAAATACCGTGTGGTCAATGCACAAGAAACCAACTACACAGGTAGCCTAACAAATCAAACAGTATTGTTTGATCAGAGCATTTCAGAAGAAAGTGGTACAGACCTTTATTTGAACATGCGAAGTAATGATCTGGAAACAGAAGTAGAGAACGCATCAGAGAATAATCTATATGGCGATCTGGCCGGTAAAATTCAGGATGCACTGGTGACACAAGGCGCTCAGAGCAACTTGTTTCAGGCGTTGCTGAATGTTGCTGACGGGGAAGAGCTGAGCGATATTATTGAAAATTCAGTCACCAATAACGATGGTTCTGAGGCCTTGTTGGCCGAGGCGTTGCAAGATGGGGTATTCAATAACATCCTGGGCCGTCTGGCGGAAACTCGTAGTGGTCAGGGTGGAGTGAGTTTCGGTGACGAGGAAAAGTGGCACGGTGGTGTCTGGCTGAAGGCTTTAATGGTAAGAGCTGATCAGGCCAAACAGCGTAGTGGAACAACCACTTTTAATGGATATAAGTCTAATACCAAGGGCTTTACCTTAGGGTACGATGTTGATATCAATGAGCGGTGGACAGCGGGAATAGCTGGGAGTTATGCCGATTCAAAGATGGAAGTAAAAAATTCAAGTGATGAAACCTCCGTCAAGAGTTATCAGCTGAGTTTTTATGGTAACTGGCAACGTGATGACTGGTTTGTAGATTCCATCATAAACGTAGGTATCAACAAAAATAACTCTAGCCGTATTTCTGGCGGGAATATTGCTTATAAGGCAGATTTTGATAGTACACAGTATGGTTTACGGGTAGTTGGTGGTAAGGAGTTTTGGTTTAACGACAAAGATACTCTGCTCGAGGCGCAACTGATTTTTAACTATAGTCATCTGTCCACAGATAACTATAAAGAAAAAGCATCGGGGCAGTCAGATATCAAAGTTAAATCCAGTGATTACGAAGTATTAGAGCTAGGTACAGGGTTAAGATTTACGCACTTGTTCGAACTGGATTCAAGTGCTTTGTTACCAGAGGCCAGTGCAAAGGTATACTATGACCTGAAAGGTGACACCATGAGTCAGGATGTAAATGTGAATATTCTGAACACGGATCTTAACTATCGTACCACGGGTCTAGAAGCGCAACGACTAACTTATCAGGTGGGCACAGGTCTCAGCTGGTGGCTGGATAATAGTGTAACGCTATCGTTAAATTATGACCGTACTTGGAGAAGTGGTTTCAGCGCAGATAGCATTCAGGCGAAGTTTCGTTACGATTTCTAAGGGAGCTGATGCATAAAAACGGCAACTTTGGTTGCCGTTTTTTTTTGATATTAAAAACACCAGTACATACGTCACTTATTTAGATGACATATTTTAATATAAGTGTTGTTTGGTAGATTAATATGTCCATTCAGGCGCTCGTTTTTCCAAAAATGCCCGAACACCCTCTTGTTGATTAGAACCTTTAAACAGCTGTAAAAATAGCTCACGTTCTTTGGCAAGATTTTCCCACTGTGGTGTATGACGTGCTTGTTGGATTAATGCTTTACACGCCCTAAGACTATCAGGACTTACATCTTCAGTGCGAGATATAACCTTTAATGCGTATTCAAAAGGGTCGTTGGATATTTCTTCGCACAGAGCAATATCAAAAGCTGTCTGACCTCCAATAATCTCGCCACATAAAATAATACGCTTGGCCCAACCCTCACCGGCTAATGCTGCCAGATTCTGAGTACCACCTGCACAAGGCAATAATCCTACTTTAGCTTCAGGGAGTCCCAGTTTTGCTTTTGGGCTGACAAAACGCATATCACAGGCTAGAGCTACTTCAAGACCACCGCCCATAGCATAACCATCAATAGCTGCAATGGTAACACCATTAAATTTGCTCAATGTTTCAAATGCTTCACCAAACATATCTGCCATTGCTTTTACTTGCTCCACAGGTGCATTATCAAATGTTTTTAAATCAGCACCGGCAGAGAAAAATTTACCGTTATCGCTTTTAATAATCAAACCCGTTACTCGACGTTCATCACTTAACTGTTGAACGGTATTTTTAAACGAAGCGAGGCTTTCGTATGTCCATGTGTTTGCGGGGGGGTTATCAAGAGTAATAATGGCTATGGACTTTTGCTGTTCAATGCGAAATCCGGTGATTGGCATCAGGTTTTTCCTCACAGTAATTCTGGTTTGTCGTCGGACAGAAGTCTTCTTGAAATAATTAAACGCATAATTTCATTAGTACCCTCTAAAATACGATGAACACGCATATCACGCAAATACCTTTCCAGAGGGTACTCTTTGATATAGCCGTAACCACCGTGTAATTGCAGTGCTTGGTCACAAATGGTAAACCCCACATCAGTGGCAAACCTTTTAGCCATAGCACAATAAACAGTGGCATCGGGTTCTTTGTTGTCCAGTTTGCACGCAGCAAGCCGAACCATTTGCCTTGCTGCTACTAATTCTGTTTCCATATCAGCCAGTTTAAATTGTAATGCCTGAAAGGTAGCTATAAGTTTGCCAAACTGTCGACGCTCCAGCATATAATCTCTTGCTGTAGACAGAGCCTGCTGTGCCGTCCCAACTGAACAGCTGGCAATATTTATACGTCCACCGTCGAGCCCCATCATCGCAAAGGTGAATCCATCACCTTCTTTACCTAATAAAAACTTTTCAGGAATTTTTACATTCTCAAAGGTTATAGCCCGTGTAGGCTGGCTGTTCCATCCAAGCTTTTCTTCTTTTCTGCCATAGGATATTCCTTGAGTGTCTGCCGGTACCATAAAAGCAGAAATACCTTTAGCGCCTTCAACACCTGTACGAGCCATAACAACTAAAACCTGTGTACTGCCAGCACCAGAAATAAATGTTTTTGATCCGTTGATAATATAACTGTCACCTTTTTTTATTGCGCTTGTCTGAATAGACGCTGCATCACTGCCGGCATTAGGTTCTGTTAAGCAATATGAAGCCAAGAGATTGCCAGACACCAGTTGTTCAACATACTCTCTTTTCACCTGATCACTACCAAAAGAAGACACCATCCATGTCGCCATGTTGTGAATTGTCATGTAGGCTGTGGTTGATGTACAGCCCCTGGCAAGTTGCTCAAAAACCAAACTGGCATCCAACCTTGACAAACCAAGACCACCATATTCTTCTGGTGTATATAATCCTAAAAAACCCATTTCGCCGGCTTTACGAATCACATCTACCGGAAAAAAGGTATCTATATCCCACTGTGCTGCAAGCGGAGCCATTTCTGCGCACGAAAATTCTTGTGCTGCCTGTTGAAAGGCAACCTGTTCAGAAGTTAACGAGAAATCCATACATTTATCCTGCCAGGTGATTATTTAAGTTTTATTGTCATATTTGGGCCATGAGCCACGTCATCATCTTCAAACCAACGAGTGGTTACAGTCTTTATTTTGGTGTAAAAGCGAATCACCTCTTTACCATAAGCATGAGCATCACCATAAAATGAATCTTTCCAGCCGGTAAATGAAAATACGGGAACAGGTACAGGAATAGGCACATTGACACCCACCATTCCTACCTCAATTTCATGACGATAACGAGCCGCTACAGAACCACTTGAAGTAAATACAGATGTTCCGTTACCGCAGTGATTTTGGTTTACCAAATTAATTGCTTCATCCAGAGAACCTGCATTCATGCAACACAATACCGGACCAAATATTTCTTCACGGTAGATGCTCATCTCTGGAGTGACATCAGTAAATATTGTAGGACCAACCCAATTTCCAAGAGGGAAGTCCTCTACAGTACAGTCGGAACCATCCAGCAAACATTTTGCACCTTCCTGTTTGCCTTTTTTAATCAGGTCAAGAACACGTTTTTTTGCAGCATTGCTGATGAGTGGGCCATAAGCTGCATTTTTATGATTATTGGTCCCGGGTTTAACTTTGGCCATCGCCTCAGCAAGTTCTTTTTGCCAGCTTTGAGTATCGCCCACAAAAATTGCCACGCTTATTGCCATACAACGTTGACCAGCAGCACCGACTGAAGCACCAAGAAGACTATTAATTACCTGCTGTTTATTTGCGTCTGGCATAATTACCAAGTGATTTTTAGCACCACCAAAACATTGCGCTCGCTTGAGATGCGCTGTGGCCGTTGTGTATACCGAGCGGGCACCATGAACAGAACCAACAAATGAAACAGCACGAGTGTCTGGGTGCTTCACCAACGTTTCTGCCTGCTGTTTTGCTCCATGGATCAGTTGCAAGACACCTGCAGGTGCACCTGCTTCATAAAATAATTCTGCTAGTCTGACAGAAGTCATCGGGTCCTGTTCTGACGGTTTCAAAACAAAAGTATTGCCACAAGCAATTGCAAGAGGAAACATCCAAAGTGGGATCATTGCAGGAAAGTTAAATGGGGTAATTCCGACACATACTCCCAAAGGGTAACGGTAACTGACTGTCTCTATACCTGTTGCTACATTAGTTAACGACTCACCCGTCAAATTTGAAGCAACATTAGCGGCTTGCTCAACTACTTCTATTCCACGCCAGACATCACCCATAGCATCATCAAATATCTTCCCAGTTTCATGGCTGAGAATGGTAGCAATATCTTTTTGATGAATTTTGAGTAATTCCTGATATCGTTGCATGATTCTGGAACGTTTGAGTGCGGGTGTTTCTTTCCAGCTATTAAACGTTTCTTTGGCCGATTGAACCGCATGTTCAACCTCTTGTTCTGTTGCAAGAGGTACTTTTGCAATCACCTCCTGCGTAGCTGGATTCAGCACATTTAAATAATCATCAGATGATGAATATACAGGCTTACCTTCAATAAATAGTGGAACCTCTGACATAATTATTCCCTGTGTTGCAAAGCGCTTCTCTAATTGAACAATGACTATTTATATTTTTATGTGGATAAATCTGGTTAAAGATGTAGTGAAACCAAAATTTACCACCAATAAGTCTTACAGTGAAAGTTTCTCTTCTGCAAGTTTATTGGCCACTTTTATTGTAGAAGTGCCTTCCTGCTCAGCTCGTTCAAAAATCGCTGTCAAAGTGTCAGCAATAGATTCTATATGCTGTTTCGATTGTTTTGGATCATAACCACAGTACTCGTATGAAGCATCAATAATACCTCCTGCATTAATTGCGAAATCTGGTGCATAAAGTATTTCTCTCTCGCGTAATAAATCACCATTGTTAATATGTAACAGCTGATTATTTGCAGATCCGGCAATCACTTTTGCTTTAATTTGTGGAATAGTTTCAGCATTTAAAATAGCACCCATGGCACAAGGTGAGAAAACGTCAACATTTTGTTTGTAAATAGACTCAGGAGCAACAGCCGTGGCACCTAGTTCATTGACAGCTTTTATGACTAAATCCTCATAAACATCGGCTACGAAAAGTTCTGCACCATCTTTGCGTAAATATTCTGCTACTTTAAAACCAACTTTTCCAGTTCCCTGAATAGCAATTTTTACACCTCGGAGAGAGTCTCGCCCAAGTTTATGTTTAACTGCAACCTTTATGCCTACGTAAACGCCGTAGGCTGTAGCAGGCGCTGTGTCCCCGTTACAAGGTTGTCCGTCAATGCCAAGCCTGTCACCAGCACCTATAACGAAAGGCGTATGTTCAGATATAGTCAGAATATCCGCAACGGTAGTCCCTGAATCTGCTGCAGTAAAGTAATGACCATTAAGCCGGTTAATGCACTGAGCAAACGCTTTTAATAGTTGTGGATTTTTATCTTTTCTGGGGTTACCTATAACTACTGCCTTTCCACCTCCAAACTTCAGACCAGCCAACGCTGATTTATAAGTCATTCCTGTAGAAAGTCTTAATACATCAGTAAGTGCATCGTCAGCAGAGGCATAATCATACATACGACAACCACCAAAAGAAGGGCCCAGTTTCGTACTGTGAATAGCTATAATAGCTTTAAGATTAGTGGCTTTATCGGTAAAATACGCGACAGTTTCATGTTCGTTAAAATCTTTGTGGAGTAACATATTTCATTTTCATGTGAAAGTAGAAGGAAATATTCTTTGCTCGCTGTCAGAAAGACTGGATTCAGGCAAAAATAATTTTCAGAATAATGAACTGAAAGTTATAGAACAAAGAACAGACTAAACAATAATTAAATAATATTGAACGCACACGGCACTTAATAAAAACAACACAGAATTTAATAAAACAAAATAGAATTTAATAAAAACAAAACAGAATTTAATAAAAACAAAAGATAAGTAACAAGTCAAGTAGTATACTAAATTATAATTAATAAGCCTGTTGATACCAATAATTGACCTCGTGAAATTATAATTACTACAGCCTATATGACTGATAGACAGGGGTGATATTGAACAAATATGTCTGCAAAATTATTTAACTAAATTGTTCGAATAAAGCATGTCACGTAAGTATAATTAAACGAAAAAAAACTTATTATTTCGCTAGCTATTTATAAATTCGCTAATTGATTTATGAAGATATGAAAATATACATATGCAGGTAAGTAAATTTTAATGGATATAAAACTACCAATAATATAAAACTACCAATAATATAAAAACCCATTTCATCACTACTGTTATGAAATGGGTTTTTATGGCTTGCTGTTAAAAGAAAGTAGCGAGCAAGCCTGCTGTTGCAAGAAACTTCAACGCATAACTTTAAAATCAGAAAAGTAGCGCAATAAGAAGTTAAAAGCAGATTTTGATATTATTCCATCGTTACTCGGTTCACTTCTTCAAGACTGGTCACTCCTTCCAGTACTTTAATTAAACCAGACTCGCGTAATCCCATAAAACCATCTTTTCTGGCTTGAGCTGCAATATCAATGGAGTTGGCTTCTTGCATGATAAGCTTTTGCAGTTTTTTGGTTAAAGGTACTACCTCAAAAATACCAACCCGCCCCTTATAACCATTTACGCAATGTTCACATTCTTCGGTACCTGGACTGTAAATAGCTGTTTTCGCATTGATCTGATCTTTATGAAAGCCTTGTTGCAACAAAGCTTCTTCTGGTATTTTTTGTTTTATACGGCATTTACTACACAGTTTTCGGGCCAAGCGCTGAGCAATGATCAAACTGATAGAAGTAGCAATATTAAACGAAGGTACTCCCATATTAATTAAACGTGTCAATGTCTCAGCAGCGCTGTTTGTATGCAATGTTGATAGTACCATATGGCCTGTTTGTGCAGCTTTAATGGCAATATTGGCTGTTTCAATATCACGAATCTCTCCCACCATAATCACATCAGGATCCTGACGCAAAAAAGCACGGAGTGCTTTGGCAAAGTCCATCCCTTGCCTGACGTTCACATTTACTTGGTTAATACCTTCTAAATAAATTTCCACGGGGTCTTCTGCCGTGGATATATTTCGTTCTGAAGTATTAAGAATGTTTAACCCAGTATAAAGCGATACAGTTTTACCAGAACCTGTAGGTCCTGTAACAAGAATCATGCCTTGAGGCTGTTCGAGCGCTTCTTGAAACAATTCCTTTTGCTGTTTATCGTAACCCAGCTTATCAATACCAAGTTGTGCACTGGATGAATCGAGTATACGCATCACCACCTTTTCACCCCATAAGGTTGGTAACGTGTTGACACGAAAATCAATGGCTTTGGTTTTTGATATTTTAAGCTTGACTCTGCCATCTTGGGGATTTCGGCGTTCTGATATATCCATACCGGACATGACTTTTAAACGTGAAGATATTTTACGCGATAAGGAGACAGGAGGTTTTGCAATTTCTCTTAATACACCATCGACACGAAAACGGATACGATAATTTTTTTCATAAGGTTCAAAATGTAAATCAGAAGCACCCATTTTAATGGCAGAAAGTAGCATTTTATGCACAAATTTCACCACTGGTGCATCGTCGCCAGTATCTTCATCATCTTGTCCCTCTTCTGCATCTTGCTCAACAGTTAAACCTTCAAGTTCTTCTTCGTCAAGATCGCCCAAGGCACTTTCAGCACTGTTAAACAGTTTGTCGATCGTCTGTTTTAAGTGTTCATCGTTGACCAGCACAACTTCAATTTGAAGATTGGTTCTGAATCGAGCCACATCTAATGCGCTTTGATTATTTGGATCTGAAATAGCCACAAAAAGTTTTTTTCCACGTTGCATCAATGGCATAAAATGATGCTGACGCAAGTGGCTCTCACTCAACAATTCTTTAGGAACAAATTCAAGATTCATTGCTCGCAAATCAAATACCGGCATATCAAAAAGCTCGGCATTCATTCGGATAAGAACATGATCGGCTATGACTCTATGGGTGAGGAGATAATGGTAAAGAGTGCATTTTTTATTGCGAGCTTTTTCCTGCGCCTGCAATACATGTTCTTTAGATATCAACTTTTCGTCGACTAATTTTTTTGCTAAACCTGTTACGTGTTTTTCTATCATGATCTATAACTTATATTATTATGGTTTTTTTTAAAGCATAGGTGACTCTCATAAAAATAAATACGTTGCCAGCAAAAAAAAGATCTCTCTTACTGTTATAAATAACAAAAAAAAACCCAGTTTTTCTGGGCGGAGGAATACACCATGGAAGGTCGGCTACCAATCATAAAAGCAAGCACGAAAGCCAATGGCTTTACACTGATCGAACTGATGATTGTTGTGGCGATTATAGGCATTCTGGCAGCGGTAGCACTCCCTGCTTATCAGGATTATTCAAAGCGGGCGCATGTCAGTGAAGGTCTTGGCTTGGCATCAGGTGCAAAGGCTGCTGTAGCCGAATATTATGCTACTGAGGGTGAATTCCCAAGCAATAGCAGTGACGCTGGACTCGACAGTATTGTAGGAAAAGCCGTTAAGAGTATTCAGATAGGTGCCAGTGGTGTTATTACTATTACATATAATACTAAAGTTGTTGATGATGCAACACTTACGTTGACACCTAATACATCCAGCGGACCTATCAACTGGGTTTGTAAAAACCAAGCAACACTTGATTCCAAGTATGTACCTGCTTCTTGCAGATAAAATAAATTGAGCGCTTCTCTTGTAAAAGCCCAGTTTCAAACTGGGTTGTTTTGTCTTATTATTCCAATACTACTGTTACAAACCGGCCAAACACACTTGTGGTTGTTTATCGCCACAACAATCATGATAATACTGACCTGTTGGCATATTGCCTTATCACGACAGTTCGACTTTTCCTGCATTCATGTGGTTGTATGGCTGGTGATTGCCGGTATGATTGTTAACGTTGTCTGGAGTGTTCACCCTTTTGTGACACAAGTCACTGCTTGGAAGTCAGCACTTGGGCTGTGGGCTTTTTTGTTGCTGGTAACAAAGTGTAAAGAGCAGGTATGGCATTTTCTCATTAATAGCTTAATCGCAACTACATTGATTGCCACGGTTTGGGCACTGACTCAATACAGTTTTGATTTTGGGCGGGTCAGCGGACCACAAATTGATGTTAATGCCTTTGCCGCTATTGTCTACTGTGGAAGCTTTCTCTTTTTATTTAAAAAAATAACAAATGATGTAAGTCATCAACGGCTATACCTGATATTACAGTTACTGATGCTCTCTGCAATGATGGCGACATTCTCCAGAAGTGGTATTTTTACTTGGGGAGTTGGTGTTGCTGTAGCGTTGCTTTTTTGTATTCGTTTTCCATTCGGATTACGCCCTTTAATTTCTTACCTTTGTCTGGCCTTGATAGCTTACCTGTTTGTTAAATTATTGCCATTAGCTTTTGGTACAGAGACTATTTCTCGAAATTTTAATGATATTGGTTCACTTAATGCCAGAATTCCTCAATGGCAAGCGGCTTGGGAAATGTTTTTGTCAGCCCCGTTTACAGGTACAGGTTTTGGCACTTTTAAGCTACTTTACCCACCATTAAGGGAAGAATGGGCAAGCGCAGGCAACCTGGTGCATAACGATTATCTGCAACTGTTACATGAAGGAGGCATATTCTTATTTATAGCTTTTATGGGGTGGATGTTGTTTCACCTTTACTTATTGATTCGATTATTCCTTACAAAACCTAACCTGAGTGAATGTTCTTTTAGCAAATATATAGAACTTACCGGCCTACTAATCATTAATCTGATGCTATTTATGCAGGCCAGCATTAATTTCATTTTTTACATTGACTACCTTAATTTTGTTTCCGGTGTTATTTTTGCCAGAATTATTTGGATTAGCGTTAAACTCAACTTGCTAAAAAAGCCTGTCATAAAACCTGTAAGACCAATAGTCCGTGGTTTCTTGACCTTGTTCGTTGTGTTTCTGTGGGTAAAATTAGCGCTATCGGTTTTACCTCATATCATCTTTCATGAAAAAATCCTTCCAATTACTCTTTCAGAAAAGCAAAGGTCATCTCTGGCTAACACTATATTGAGTATTGATCCGGCCAACGCTCCCGCTTCTGAGGTATTAGTGCAAAATATCTACCGCGCCCTTCCGGTAGTTGCAGAAGAAAAAAGACAAAAGATATTTGAAACCGTTTGGGCACAAGCATTAATTATGCACGAACGTACACCAGTAGAATCCCGCTACCTTTACTGGCTTGGTATTTTAAGCAAAATGGCTGTCGACCTTAAGCTCACATTACCCTTTGCTGCAAAGCCTTCAAACGATTACCATCAAAAGGCCATCGAATTAAATCCTGGATATTTTCCCTCACTCATTGAGTTAGCTAAAACCATTAATAAAAACCAGGGACCAATCGCTGCACTAACATATTTAACAGCAGTTTTTGATCGCTGGCACTCAGTGGCCCCAGTATCAGATACGCTCGCTTTGTTAAAAATAATGTGGCAACTGGCCAAACAAGCAGAGCTTCCTGAAGCTAACTTTTTTTACGAAATTTATCAAAATTTACTTAAGTGGAATGACGAGTCAACAACATTGAGATCAAGGTATAAAGGGTAAAAAATCACTCCTGAAACAGACGGTAAATTGCCCAAAAAAAGCCCGAAGCTTTCAAATAAACTTCGGGCTTTTTTATAGCAAAGACTGTTGTTCTGGCTGACTATTCAGCTTCAACAAATACTTTGATAGTTGTTTTTACTTCTGGGTGAAGTTGTACATGAATATCGTACTCGCCAACATTCCGGATAGGACCGTCTGGCATACGAATTTCACTTTTGGCAACTTCAACACCTGTTGAAATAATAGACTCTGACAAATCACGAACACCAATAGAACCAAAAAGTTTGCCTTCTTCTCCAGCTTTTGCTGTGAGTGTCAGTTCGATTTCTGATAATGCCCTTGCACGGACTTGTGCCTTTGTCAGTTTATCTGTTGCATGTTTTTCAAGCTCTGCACGACGGGCTTCAAAATTTGCAAGATTTTCTTTAGTTGCAGGAACGGCTTTACTGAAAGGCAATAAAAAATTACGTGCGTAACCTGCCTTTACATTAACCAAGTCTCCTAGTGTGCCTAAGCCTGCAATTTTCTCAAGAAGAATTACTTCCATCTCAACTTACCTCTTTATCTTTGCTATGACTCAATAGATTTCGGGTTACTTTATTTTAGATCCGTTTAGTTTGTTAGCGAGCTTGCCACGAAAATCCATGACACTGTCACAGCATGCTAAAACAAGAACCAAAGGGTAAACAATAACTAACAATAAGTATGTAGCCACTACAATAAATATGCTGTTTGTGCTTTTTTTGATTGAAGCCACACCATGACCGAGTGCAATCCCTGTGAATAATAAAGGAATCGCAAATCCGGGCTGCATAATGTTTAAAAACTCCATGTTGGATGTCGTACTTAACAGCCATAAAAGCAGGAGTGAAACAGATAATAACACTGGCATTCTCAGTGAAATTATTTCTGTTTTAAAGCCACCTGGATTATACAGTTTTGCCTGCCAGTTGCGTGCCATTGCCAAACTAATCACCATAGTTACCAAAGCACCAAAAACATAAGTTTTCATGATGCTTAAAATCAGCAACGACTTTATTTCCTCATTACTCATACTGGTATTGGACGCAATAAAACGGTGATACACCTCAGGATTGTTCTCCTTCATAGTGGTTATCAGCAGCTTTATTTCAGGTGACATATACATAACGACCAACCAAGTGATGAATGCGCTGAACGGAATCAGTAGCATAAGGGTGGGTATCCACGAACTGGTTTCTCTCAGGCAATTTGCCATGATAATTGTGCCAATAAGACTTAGCAAAGCCATTGCATAACCATGAACAGCCAACAAAACAGCAACAATACCCGCACTTAAAATAACAGGTATCGAATTTTTTAACCCTTTTCTAAGGACTACAGTCGCCACGAGAGCAGATCCTACCCAAAAAAGCATAGGAATGGCAAAAGCAATAATAGTAACAATCATTGCTCGGTACCTGCTATGCAGGATGAACTCGACCAATTCCTTCATTTGTTTACCCAAAACGCCTCTTCTCTTTGTAGTGATCAGTGACGATCACAGTAAGGCAGAAGTGCCAGATAGCGTGCACGCTTGATAGCGGTTGCCAGCTGACGTTGATAGCGGGATTTTGTACCAGTGATACGACTGGGTACAATTTTGCCTGTTTCAGTGATATAAGCTTTTAGTGTTGGAAGATCTTTGTAATCGATTTCCTGAGTGCCTTCAGCTGTAAACCGGCAGAATTTACGACGACGAAAAAAACGTGCCATGATAATCTCTCCTAATCAATAAATCTGATGAGTAACTTATTCTTCAGTTGCATCAGTTACGTTTTTTTCAACATCAGCAATAGGTTCTGCGACTTTTTCAGAGCCTTCATCTTTATTTTCGCTTGCTTCTGTTTCTGTTTCGGCTTCTACTTCGGTTTCTGCGTCGGCTTCTGCGTCGGCTTCTACTTTGGCTTCTACTTCGGTTTCTGCTTCGGTTTCTGCACGGGGTGCGCTACGCTCACGACGATCATCATCCTGCTGCATCATGGCAGAAGATTCTGAAATAGCTTTGTCACGGCCAATAACCATGTCACGAATCACCGCATCGTTAAAACGAAAACTATTTTTAAGTTCATCAAGCACATCTTCGTTACATTCAATATTTAACAGAACATAGTGTGCTTTGTGAATTTTCTGAATAGGATAAGCCAGTTGGCGACGTCCCCAGTCTTCAAGACGATGTAATCTACCCTTGCCGTCAGCAATGAGCTTCTTATAACGCTCGACCATTGCCGGGACTTGTTCACTTTGGTCTGGATGTACCAGAAATACAACTTCGTAATGACGCATAAATGCTCCCTACGGATTAAATAACCTTCTGGTTATGCTATTACCAGTAAGGTAAGGAGTTAAATAACCACAGTAACCGATTGATAAAAAAGCAGTTATTGATTATTTCCTGTCGCTCTGAGTTTCTTTGGAGCTATCAAAAAACAACCAAAGATTCATGCGACCCTGCATTTTACATAAGTAAAGAGAAGTTAGCAACAAACGTTCCCGTTTTGTAAAGGTTTATACCATATGAGGCTCAGGCAATCTCCTGCTTGAATTATTCAATATGCTTCCATTGGGGTTTTCATGACGTAGATGTAAAACCAAGTTTTTTTTGTTTATTCTCCCTAACGTTATTTATCTGCTTGGGGCGTTTTGAAGATGGCAATTAGCCCAAACTCAGTTCATTCAGGCTTTACTTATCGCGATAATAAGTCATACGGGAAAAGCCAACAAACCAAGAAATACGGTCTTCATGGATTTCAGCTTTATTTAGTGCTTTCTACTGATCCGCACGAGACTAATATTTTTATTTAAGTGTTTTTTTATGGTTTTTTTTACGTGCGTAGCCATATAGTTCATAAATTCTTTTATTTAATCCTTTGACCTGCAAAAGAGTTTAGACCCACGTTCAAGGATTTCTTCAGAGCAAAAGCACCAGAGATGAAAGAAGTTATCAATTGGAGGATTATTAACAATTTTTAGGGAATCAAAAAAACCAGCGTCTTGAAGTTAAATAAGTATACAGTTTGATTTTTTAACTTGCGTGATCTTTAATCACTAAAAGTTCATCTAAATATCATCTCGACTTGGCATCTGCATTACTCATTATTGCGCATGTTTTGTTTTAATCTACGGATATCAGAGCCGATAAAATTCAAGGAAACTTCTCTGGAGACACCATTTTAAACTACCGTTTTTAACCTTCTATACCTTATCCCACGGTGCACTTTGTAACCGGAAGGATTACAGCAGACTAAAGAATCTTTTAATCTTTCACCTAGTGTTTTCAGTGTTTTGGTATTATTTGAAATTTTTACAGAACGGAGAATGTTCGTACAACCGTGATTGATCAAAAAGCGGTCGTAGTGTTGCCTAAACAAAACATTTAATGAATTTCCTTCTTTAATCTGTCTGGAGCTGTGCATATGCTAAAGCAGAAAATATTTAAACCTCTATCATTCTCTGTCACAGTTTATATTATCCTGTTCGGTTCTAATAATGTCGCCTGTGCCAATGAATCATCATTTGGCACTAATGGTGGCCATTATTATATAGAGGGCGGTGTAAATTATTATAGAAATGCATCAGCAGGCAAACTAAGTCACTCTCCAAACAGGCTGGTTCCTTCTGCACCTACAATCCTGATCAGTTATGACAACCATACGTCGGATACAAAAAGACCAGGTTTCTATATTGGCGGTGGCTACAGCTGGAAACCGTCTTATCTCCATTCATGGCGCATTGGTGCAAGGTTTAGTCGTTTCACTCTGGCAGAAAAGGGTCTTTATGTGGTGGGATCCCCAAATCTTTATCGTTATGACATAAATACCTTGCTTGCCAATGTCATCCTGCGTTTCAGCTTACACTATTCTGCGCATCACGTATTGTATCTTGAAGGTAACACAGGGCTGGCTCATCTAGCCAGTCATGACTTTGGCTTTCTTCAAAAACATCTCACTATGTCACGCAAGAAAAAATCAATAAATAATTTTGATTATGGATTGACATTCGGGTGGGGCTATTTAATTAATCAGCATCTGGGAATAGATCTTTCGATAGGGTATCAAGATCTTGGGAGCTCATCTTTGGGTGTGGAAGTTGTCCAAAGAGGTGCGAGGAGCAAAGGCAATCTTAAACAACGACTTTACGGTGTTATGGCTAAGGCAGGCCTGAGTTATCAATTTTAAGATATAAAGTTTGGGAGTAACAGACGATGAAGCTGAGATTTCTTGTAACAGGTCTTTTACTATTAACTTATGCTGCAAGCGCTCTGGCGGCTAATTTCAGTATCATACCTATACCATCAGATTATATTGCATTTGATGGTTCGCCGATGTATATGCGATATAAATTCAGGATTGAAAACGATGCACCATTTCCGTTATATCTGCATGATTTTCATACATCAGGTGATTTCATGGGAAGTATTCGTTTCAATAAATCCAAATCAACCTGTACTTTTTATGCCCGTCAAATACCAAAACCCATTTCGCCAAAAAGCTCATGTCTTTTGGTATTTGATTATTCTGGAATCGCTCCACATTTGTTACCAGACACCGCTGAAAAAATTCTTAAAAACAGTTTAGTGGTGACAGATCAGCTGGGAATGACAATCAATTATGTAGGTAATGAATTTAAAGTCAGGGTCATGAAAAAGACCGGTAAACTAGCCTCTCTGCCCATTAAATGGACTCAGAGTTATCGGGGGATTTCTAACTTTAGCTTTCCCTTTCTGAAAAATATTAATGGCATCCTCTTTGCAGAACCATTAAATGATTCAGCCTCTATATACAGAGGACTTTATCGCAGTACGGATAAAGGAAAAACCTGGACACCAGTCACAGGATTTTTGGACAATACATCAGTGTTATCCATGGAAAATATCAATGATCACATTTTTTTTGCAGGAACTAATCAACATGGAGTTTACAAAAGTACTGACAAAGGAAAGAGCTGGAAAAGGGTATTCAAATCTGATACAGGTGTGCTCTCCATGTTGCATGTCAATGATACCCTTTTTGCAGGATTTGCCGACAATGGACTTTTAAAAAGTCATAATGAGGGAAATACTTGGGAAATGGCTTCTGGGGGTATACCAAAAAAATCAACGGTGTACAGCCTGATAAATGCCGATGGTACCCTCTTTGCAGGCATGAGTAAAACTATCGCCAATAAATCAGTTATTTTTCGCAGTAAAGATTTAGGAAAAAAATGGGAGCCGTTAACTAATTTTACGTCTTCCAATCCTGTGAAAACACTACTATATGCCAATAAAGTCCTTCTTGCCAACACTTATTTGGAGGGTGTTTGGTACAGTACAGATAAAGGAGATAATTGGAAGAGAGGAAGTAAGAAAGGGGGGGTTCCAGGCTTGTTTCCTGCAGGGAAACAAATTACCTCATTTTCAAATGCCAACGATACCTTTTTTATGGGAGTTGCAAAAGATGTATTGTATAAAAGTGAAAATAAAGGGGTGAGCTGGGAGGAAGTGAAAGGGGGTGGCTATCCGTCTGGTATAGACACTCTGTCTTTGGCAAAAGCTCGTAAGGACAATAGTAATCTCGATTCCATTTTTGCAGGAACGAGAAACAGAGGGGTTTATGAAAGTACTGATAAAGGCACTAACTGGACCCAATTACAAATTACCAACAGTTCTACTGCATTAGTAACAAAACTGATAAAGTACCACAATCAAAAAGATAATAAAGATATTCTTTTTGCAGGATTGGCCGGCAATGGGCTTTACAAGAGTGAGAATGAAGGAACAAGCTGGAAGAAAGTGGCAGATACCTTTCCGGCCAATGCATCAGTGACTTCCCTGCTAGATGCCAACGGCACCCTTTATGTGGGAGGAGTGAAAGGAGAAAAAAAGGAAGGCATAGGGCTTTATATCAGTAAAGATAACGGAGGTTCTTGGAGTAATTTAAGGTACTTGCATAGTGTAAAAGCTACCTCCTTGTTATATGTCAAAGATAAAGCCAATGCCAAGGACAAGGACAAGGACAAGGACAAGGGATTTATTTTAGTCGGTACTGCTGATGGTCTTCATAGCAGTAATGAAACACAAGACTCATGGAATATAGTATTTGATGTTTTCGGCAGGTCAGTGCTCTCTATGGTGAATGTCAATGGCACCGTTTTTGTTAGCACTGAGAACCTTAAGTTTCCTAATGATAATCGTTTTCAAAGAGGTAAAATAAAGGTAAAGGGAAAGGGAAAGGACCAGACAAAGGAATGGAAATGGGATGACGTAAAAGGTGGTGGCTACCCAACTAATGCAAAGGTAACTTCTCTGCTGTATACCCATGGTATCATTTTTGTAGGAACCGCCGAAAAAGGGCTTTATCGAAGCACGGATAAAGGGAAAACTTGGGCGCCTGTGAGTGGTTTTTCTGGTAAAAAAGTGGAATCCCTAGTGGATGCGGGTGGTGGCTTGATGTTTGCGGGAGGTTCTGATGAGGGGCTTTATTTCAGCATGGACCAAGGAAATAACTGGGAGGAATTTTCTATACTTTCTGCATTCAACACTGGAATAACTTGTTTGACGACTATAAATGGATGGATCCTAGCGGGAACTTATTCTGGATTATTCAAGGAGAAAAGTAAATAATATGCTTGCCTGACCTGTAATGGTGTTCAGGATTTTTACAGCTGTGCTTTGGTATTATTGTACGCAGGTTAATAAGAAAATGCCTAAAACTTTCGCAACGTCGAGGTTTCAGGCTTTTTTTATTGGTTTATAATGTCATGGAACTGTATTTTCTCCTTCATAGCCCTGCAATCTCGAAGTTGGGCCCTGCAGTTTCGAAGTTGGGCTCGGCTATTTCGAAGTTGGATAGAATGCACTTTGCGACAATCCCTTAAATTTGAGTATATTTTCTGATGCAGTGAGGTAGTTTAGTATAGTGAATTCATTAATATGTTTGCTAGACACTAAGTATCAGAGGGTTTGCATGATTATCTGTGCAAGACTGACCTGAGGAGAGATATAGTGTCAACAAAAATAAACATGCCAGGCTTTATACCTTCACTTATAACATTTGGAGCCATTATTGTTGTCATCAGTTATGGCTTGTTTGTGCTTAAAACCAATCTTCAAAGCCTATTGCTGGTGAGTCTAATCATTGCCGCTTATAGTGCTTGGAGGATTAACCGACAAGGATTTTTGCCCATCCGCCAAGCCATGAGTAGTGGCGTCAGCCGAGCTCTTGGAGCTGTGTATATCTTTATCCTTATTGGCGTTGTTATTGCATCGTTTATTCAAAGTGGTACGGTTGCCACATTGATTTACTACGGCCTTGAAGTCATATCTCCCGCCGCTTTTCTGCCAGCAGGGTTGATCTTATGTAGCCTTATGTCCTTGGCAACAGGAACTAGCTGGGGAACGGCTGGCACCGCAGGTATCATCCTGATTGGCATGGGAAGCTCTATGGGTATACCGTTACCGGTGGTGGCGGGCATGGTGGTATCAGGCGCTACTTTCGGAGATAAAATGTCGCCGGTTTCTGACACGACAAACCTTGCCGCTATGTCCGCTGGTGTTGATCTTTATCAACACATTAAAAGCCTTATGTATACAACCATGCCAACTTACGTTATCACACTGGTTCTGTTTACTTTCATAGGTTTTCACTATTCGGAAAACCGATTACCATTAGAATCTGTTCATCAGATGATGGAGGGACTCTCAAGTGCGTACCACATCGGCATAGTTTCACTGATACCCATGATAGTAATGATTGTATTAAGCGTTAGTAGGGTGTCACCCGAGCCGGCCATGATTTTTTCATCGATCAGTGCTGTATTAATCGCAGTATTTCAGCAGGGTGAGTCTTTTTCTGTTGTCATGAATTCATTACTGCTAGGACATGCAAACGACACACATATTCCAACACTTAATAAGTTGTTAATGAGCGGTGGAATTTCTTCTATGATGCCAACGCTTTCGATTACTCTGCTCACGCTGACATTAGGTGGTATTTTACATAAATTTGGATTTCTTCATGTCTTAATGTCAACCGTTTTGAAAAGGGTTAAACGCGCCTTCTCACTAGTATTGACAACACTAATTACCTGTTTTCTCGGCAATGTGACGATGGGAGAAGCTTACATGTCGATTCTTCTTGGTGGTCAGATTTTTCGGGAAGCTTACGAAAAAAATGATGTCGATGGTATTGTGCTTTCCAGATCATTAGAAGAAGGCGCTACTCTGACCACCACTTTGATACCTTGGGCAACCGGAGGACTTTTCTTTGCAGCAACACTTCAGGTTCCGGTCACAAGTTATGCTCCTTGGGCACTGCTTAACTGGATAAACCCAATTGTTTCTCTACTTTTTGCTTTCTTTGGTATTGCCATTTGGTATAACTCCAAAAGGAAAACATCAGCCAAAGAGTACACTAATAATAATCAAATAGTAACGCAACAGAAAATAACAAACTCTATCGCAGAGCAACCCACTTACCCTGCATCAAATAGCGATACTTTATCTACAATTAGAAACCTTCCGAAACATTTATTAAACCATATTTCCGAGCTTATCATGAACAGGCAAGGTTCAACTCCGGAAGCGTTTATGGTCACCGAAGATATTAAGGGTATTATCTCTCCAGGTAAAAGCTATCAGCTCCAAGAAGGTTTTTTACTAGAAACACCTGCAAAACCCATGTCAAAAATGCCTCAACCTGAAAAACCTTTACATATAAGGATGACTGGATTCTGGTCTGATAAAATGGTCTCTGAATGTGAAGAAAACAATATTTTTGGTAAAAACGGCCGCCATTTTTTTTCTAGCACTCAACAAAATATGATGATCCCAACTGTGCAGGCAACAGCGCAAAGTCTTGCATTTTACGGCTGTCGTCTGATAACAAAAGGCGAAAGTATATTTTGTGAAGGCGATAGTGATTTGCCTGTTACCATTATTAATACCGGAAAAGATTACCATAAACATTATCTGTGCAATTCAGCATTTGTTGGAGAATCCTGTCTGGAAACCCATAACCAACCTCATTTGTATATGCCATTAACTGAAGAGGCTGGCGGATATCTTCTTCTGGGAATCAGGAAAGATTCAAACCAGCTACTACTGTCAGCATTTAAAATCCCTTATGGTTATGCTGTTTACATGGCTCCGTGGACTATCCATAGCCGTGCACACCTAATCGGGCGTTACCTTACTATATGCTCAATAGAAAATAGCTTTTCAACGATTGCCCTGCAAAAAAACAATGGTGAACATGCAACTCTTGAGCTTGATGACACTTTACTAAACTTCAGCTCGATATGACTAGATAGAGACTAAACCCGTGTATTGGATATTCAGTGAGGGTTTTTTCTCTCTGTAGGTATAAGCAATTAGACCACAGATTAGGTTGACCATGACATTAGCTTTGGATCGATGCCTAGAATGCTTAATCTGACAAATGTTTTAAGCTGATCATTAATGGTTTCAATAATAGAGCGCCCTTTGAGTAGCAGCTTATCAAACAGTGTTATCAGTTTGGGTTTCATATTTTTCTTATGCGGGGTGATAAGTTCAACCCTGTTCTTATCAATTAGTAATTCGGGTTCTGTTGCAAACTTGACCGCAAGCTAAATAGCTTCCCTCCTTCAGACGCAATTATCCTGCCAGTGCATAAAACTGCTCAAAGGCAGGGCGATCACTTCCATCACAATGCTGAAAAAAGGTAAGCAATGACTATGGTTTATATATTTTTGTTACATTTTATAAGCAGATAATTATTAAATTAATTAGCAAGGAAGCTAAAGAATAATAAAACTACTACTTGGTGTAACTACATTGTTAGGCAGCATAAACTTTGCATCAGCTGGTATTATTTATGATATGGAGCTAAGCGAACCGATTGTCACGGAAACAATTGCAGGTGGTTCTGGAATTATTGCTCATGGTCGTAAATATCATGTAGTCAGTGATGCTATGCCTTGGTTGTTTAGATTAAACAAAAAACTAGATATTGAGGATAAAGTTTCATTACTTAATACCAGAAAGTTAGACATGATAAAGGGTGTAATGACTGGATCGATAAAACCTGATTATGAAGCACTTTCCAAAGTGAAGTATATGGACAGGGACTGGGCTATTGTTTTAGGCTCAGGTGGGAAGTCAACACTTAGGGAACGAGGCCATATGGTGCAATTATTGGGAGAGGGTATTTATTCACGATCGATAACAAGTTTATATGACCAGTTAAAGCAAGCGGCTGGTTTTTGTAAAAAACAGCGTCTTAATGTTGAGGGTTTAATCACCACGGGTGAGTATGCTTATATATTTCATCGGGGAAATTTTACCGGTAAGAGCTTTATTTTTAAACTAAAAGAAATAGATTTGATTCGTTACATGGCGAAGGAAAAAAATAGAATCAATTTTATTCAGGTTGCTGAAGTGATTTTACCTTCCATTGATGGTACGCAGGCTGCCTTATCAGGTGGAGATTTTTCATCTAAAAATAAGGCAATTATTTTTACGGCATCAGTAGAGTCTGATAAAGGGGAGAATTCTGGAGAAACTGTAGGTAGTTTCATAGGTGTATTACCTATAGCATACTTTACCCCCAGCGAAACCATTGACTTGAGAGCATTGAGCCAGCGAATAGAGAACAATGGTTACCCCATAGTGACTAAATTAGAATCTGCCGGAATCATTTATGATAGCGTGGGGCAGATTGATGCTGTCTTATTAAGTGATAATGATAATGATAATGATAATGATGATGCCAGTCAATTTTTCAAAACAACCTTCAAAGTCAGCGCTGTATTTGAGAAGTATTGTTGAGTAAAACCCTGTCGAAAACCGAACGATTTTAGACAGGGATGGAGTACTTCAAAAAACAGAGCAAAATGATAGAACAGTTTCTAAGCTGCCTGTGCGGCAGTGAACATAATGTAAACGTTTACTCCATTACCGAAATATTTCTAAGCTGCCTGTACGGCAGTGAATATAATGTAAACGTTTATTCCATTACCTAAATATTTCTAAGCTGCCTGTGCGGCAGTGAACATGAAACAAGACCTTTTACAAAATCAATTAGCTTTCTAAGCTGCCTGTGCGGCAGTGAACGAATCCTGAAACGGTTCCAAGCAGCAGGTGTGTTTCTAAGCTGCCTGTGCGGCAGTGAACGCGAAGTGTCCGACGGAAGTCGTTCAATGTCATTTCTAAGCTGCCTGTGCGGCAGTGAACATTATTTTGTCACCTGGCGGAGTTACAGAAACATTTCTAAGCTGCCTGTGCGGCAGTGAACAAAGCTACAGCCCTTTGTTTGCAAGGGGTTTATTTCTAAGCTGCCTGTGCGGCAGTGAACTTGTGTAGCCCGTGTTCTTTGTTGTTACTGTTTTTCTAAGCTGCCTGTGCGGCAGTGAACTAGAATAAACCCAACAGTAACAACAAAGAACATTTCTAAGCTGCCTGTGCGGCAGTGAACGTGTGTTACATCCTGAAAGCCTTTGTTTTAAATTTCTAAGCTGCCTGTGCGGCAGTGAACACTTGCGATGATCATTGATCGACTTGCCCCGATTTCTAAGCTGCCTGTGCGGCAGTGAACAGAGCTGTAAAGCCATAATGTACAGTGATGACTTTCTAAGCTGCCTGTGCGGCAGTGAACGCTACAACTTGTTTTAGAGTGTGTTTATCACTTTTCTAAGCTGCCTGTGCGGCAGTGAACTTGCTGTAGTAATAGTAAGTCGATCTGGTAACTTTCTAAGCTGCCTGTGCGGCAGTGAACCAAACAGTGGTGAGGTTGTTGAATATTTCAGCTTTCTAAGCTGCCTGTGCGGCAGTGAACAAATCCTCGTAGAACTCTCGTATATTAATTATTTTCTAAGCTGCCTGTGCGGCAGTGAACCTAAAAAGAAACCCAACAGCCCTTTGTTTGTATTTCTAAGCTGCCTGTGCGGCAGTGAACATTAAAAACACAAGCCACGACTATACACCGAAAGTTTCTAAGCTGCCTGTGCGGCAGTGAACTCGCTGTTTTGTATTTGTTTAAAGTGCGGTTATTTCTAAGCTGCCTGTGCGGCAGTGAACGACACGGACAGATATTCTTGAAAAACCACCTTTTTCTAAGCTGCCTGTGCGGCAGTGAACTGATTGTCGTCCTCTGCGGGTAGTTTTCTGTCTTTCTAAGCTGCCTGTGCGGCAGTGAACTACAGCGATACTGGGACAGTATTTTTGAGCCATTTCTAAGCTGCCTGTGCGGCAGTGAACAAATAATACACGGGGTGTATATTATATTTGTCTTTTCTAAGCTGCCTGTGCGGCAGTGAACAGCTCAGCAAGAGCCAATCCATGGATTTTATCTTTCTAAGCTGCCTGTGCGGCAGTGAACATTGTAATTAAATTAACAGTGTCGCTCTATCCTTTCTAAGCTGCCTGTGCGGCAGTGAACGAGGTAGTTAGAGGTTCTGTAATGGGTGTTGATTTCTAAGCTGCCTGTGCGGCAGTGAACAATAAAGGGCGCTTTACATTCAATTCCTTGCATTTCTAAGCTGCCTGTGCGGCAGTGAACTTTCTGAAATGCTAAAATGCTTTCCTTTTGTTTTTCTAAGCTGCCTGTGCGGCAGTGAACTGAAACAGTCAGGAGTATAGGCAGAGAATTGGTTTCTAAGCTGCCTGTGCGGCAGTGAACTGTTCAACTATTGAGATACGGACTAGTGAGCCTTTCTAAGCTGCCTGTGCGGCAGTGAACCATACAGAGACGACCAGATAAACGATTTTGACTTTCTAAGCTGCCTGTGCGGCAGTGAACAAACAGAGAAGGAACGGGTGTCAGGGCAGCAGATTTCTAAGCTGCCTGTGCGGCAGTGAACCGAAAATTTAGAAAAAAGAAGACCTGGGAGGATTTCTAAGCTGCCTGTGCGGCAGTGAACGAAGACAGAGAGAGAAAGCCGAGGCGCTCAGATTTCTAAGCTGCCTGTGCGGCAGTGAACAATATTCAGTGAAAAAAGATATTTCACTATCATTTCTAAGCTGCCTGTGCGGCAGTGAACTTAAAGCAGTTAAAGGCGCATCTGAGGGGATGTTTTCTAAGCTGCCTGTGCGGCAGTGAACGGACAAATCCGTCCTGATCTAATTCTGTTGGATTTCTAAGCTGCCTGTGCGGCAGTGAACGTGATGACAGAGAAGATTGGAAGCCCTCTGAATTTCTAAGCTGCCTGTGCGGCAGTGAACCGTAGTCATTAGTGTAAAACCGGCATTCGATTTTTCTAAGCTGCCTGTGCGGCAGTGAACAGTAATCTCTGTAGTACTCTTTGTATTAGTATTTTCTAAGCTGCCTGTGCGGCAGTGAACTGACGTGAAGCGCTCCCCGTATTCGCGGGGAATTTTCTAAGCTGCCTGTGCGGCAGTGAACGGGGTAAGTGCCCCAATCTTTTTATTTTTTGTTTTCTAAGCTGCCTGTGCGGCAGTGAACGAAAACAGAGGAAAAACAGTCATGGCTAAGGTTTTCTAAGCTGCCTGTGCGGCAGTGAACCCGGACGAGGAAGCACGAAGGCGGGAGATGCTTTTCTAAGCTGCCTGTGCGGCAGTGAACTAGGTTCTATTGATAGTTCTATTGATGGTTCTGTTTCTAAGCTGCCTGTGCGGCAGTGAACTCAGCTAAAACCACATACTGTCACGCTGATAGTTTCTAAGCTGCCTGTGCGGCAGTGAACAATCTTCATCTTTTTCCATTACTGCGGGCGTTTTTCTAAGCTGCCTGTGCGGCAGTGAACATGTGACGTGGCAGAGAGTATGGATATTGAAACTTTCTAAGCTGCCTGTGCGGCAGTGAACGTATGAATCTGCTTGGTGACCTGAACGTAATCTTTCTAAGCTGCCTGTGCGGCAGTGAACATATTTTAAGTAGTCCTCATCGCATGAGGACTTTTCTAAGCTGCCTGTGCGGCAGTGAACTAGTGAAATTTTTCGGTATAACTACAGATTCATTTCTAAGCTGCCTGTGCGGCAGTGAACAACTGTCCAAACTGTCCAAACTGTCCAAAACAGTTTCTAAGCTGCCTGTGCGGCAGTGAACATACTATGTAAAATTCCTGACAAGCCGAGTGATTTCTAAGCTGCCTGTGCGGCAGTGAACATATTTAGACAGAGAAGTCCATCCGTTGGCCCTTTCTAAGCTGCCTGTGCGGCAGTGAACGAGAAGCAGCGACGTGGATGCCATGCACGTCATTTCTAAGCTGCCTGTGCGGCAGTGAACAACAATATTAATTATCAAAAATTTAAGCATTTATTTCTAAGCTGCCTGTGCGGCAGTGAACACCCGACTCCGTAATTTTCGGTAGGTCTATCATTTCTAAGCTGCCTGTGCGGCAGTGAACATAGAACTGGATGCCTTTGTTTTCATAGCGCATTTCTAAGCTGCCTGTGCGGCAGTGAACGATACCCGTTATCCCTAATCCGACTGATCTTTTTTCTAAGCTGCCTGTGCGGCAGTGAACTCATTGCAGTCATAAATCAAAAAGGAGGCGTGTTTCTAAGCTGCCTGTGCGGCAGTGAACTCTATAGGTACTGGTAGATTTTTTGGAAATATGTTTCTAAGCTGCCTGTGCGGCAGTGAACTTTTGATAAAAGACGGTAGCATGAATCTTCTTTTTCTAAGCTGCCTGTGCGGCAGTGAACAAACTAATGCAATAATGCTTTTCGGAAAACTGGTTTCTAAGCTGCCTGTGCGGCAGTGAACGCAACTTGCGATTCTGGTAGCGCTTCTACTGATTTCTAAGCTGCCTGTGCGGCAGTGAACGTTTCTGAACGCTATTAATCCCGCCTTGCGTATTTCTAAGCTGCCTGTGCGGCAGTGAACTTATTGCTGACACGTTTAGAATTGTATTGAGTTTTCTAAGCTGCCTGTGCGGCAGTGAACTCTCAGTCGCTCAGCTCCGGCTATCTCCTCCGGTTTCTAAGCTGCCTGTGCGGCAGTGAACTCCCGAGACGCCCACAACTATAGCCGGAAATTTTTCTAAGCTGCCTGTGCGGCAGTGAACATAGCACTTTAAAAGAATATCAGAATGTAATATTTCTAAGCTGCCTGTGCGGCAGTGAACTCAATCGGGTAAAGATTGGTCGGAGTATTTATTTTCTAAGCTGCCTGTGCGGCAGTGAACTTCTTTTGCAGGGTGTCATGCGCCCTACGATTTTTCTAAGCTGCCTGTGCGGCAGTGAACGAACAGAGATTCTGTCTTCATTTGAAAAAAATTTTCTAAGCTGCCTGTGCGGCAGTGAACTTATAGGTAATATATATATTATTGGACAGTTTTTTCTAAGCTGCCTGTGCGGCAGTGAACTTACGCAATAGAAAAAACTAAGGACATCATAATTTCTAAGCTGCCTGTGCGGCAGTGAACTTTCAACAAAACCACCTAGCCACGGCACATTATTTCTAAGCTGCCTGTGCGGCAGTGAACCATCTTTAAAGTTCGGTAGCTTGACTATAAACTTTCTAAGCTGCCTGTGCGGCAGTGAACGAGCCGTTTTCCAATGCTGCTCTTTTCTCAAGCTTTCTAAGCTGCCTGTGCGGCAGTGAACAAGTGGTTTAGATGACAGGTCGAACAGCGTAGTTTCTAAGCTGCCTGTGCGGCAGTGAACAAAGAACCTATAGCACCAGAGCGCTCACAACTTTTTCTAAGCTGCCTGTGCGGCAGTGAACATAAAAACAGCTGTTTTTGGCGCAAGTGGGTGTTTTCTAAGCTGCCTGTGCGGCAGTGAACTTATCAAATCAATTAATCATACAAAGCAACAATTTCTAAGCTGCCTGTGCGGCAGTGAACGTGTATAGTTTCGATCTGTATTTATTTTATTGGTTTCTAAGCTGCCTGTGCGGCAGTGAACAATCAGGCGCGACCTGAACGCGTTCAAATTTTTTTCTAAGCTGCCTGTGCGGCAGTGAACAAACAAAAGCATCGGAATCGCTAATGTCGTTCTTTCTAAGCTGCCTGTGCGGCAGTGAACATTAGTCACGCTTCGAGACGATAGTATGATAATTTCTAAGCTGCCTGTGCGGCAGTGAACATAAAAAATATTGACGGGTAAGTCAGTTGTTCATTTCTAAGCTGCCTGTGCGGCAGTGAACTTTCAAAGCCAACCAACCTGAAAAAAACCGAGTTTCTAAGCTGCCTGTGCGGCAGTGAACGCACAACTTTTTTTTCTGCTCCAATTTTAGACTTTCTAAGCTGCCTGTGCGGCAGTGAACTGATACCTGCCACGATAAAATCTTTAGATGTTTTTCTAAGCTGCCTGTGCGGCAGTGAACTCGTCAAAATTGAAATGATATTTTGATTTAGGCTTTCTAAGCTGCCTGTGCGGCAGTGAACGGTGTATATATGGGTGCGACAAAAAAATAATGTTTCTAAGCTGCCTGTGCGGCAGTGAACCTTTTTTAGCTCCTCTGCTAAATCGTCTAGTTTTTCTAAGCTGCCTGTGCGGCAGTGAACTAGGCAGGTAGGAAAGTACGTGGGGCTAGACGTTTTCTAAGCTGCCTGTGCGGCAGTGAACAGAACCTATACGCACCAGAGCGCGCGAAACTTTTTCTAAGCTGCCTGTGCGGCAGTGAACCTTTTTTAGCTCCTCTGCTAAATCGTCTAGTTTTTCTAAGCTGCCTGTGCGGCAGTGAACGCTATCGACGGATACGTTTGAGTCTATCGAAATTTCTAAGCTGCCTGTGCGGCAGTGAACGGCCGGTTCATCTGTTACCCCAAGCCCAGTAATTTCTAAGCTGCCTGTGCGGCAGTGAACTCGATGTCTCCATTTTTGACAATTTAGACATCTTTCTAAGCTGCCTGTGCGGCAGTGAACGTACAGCGCTAGATAAATTAATGTTTTCGATTTTTCTAAGCTGCCTGTGCGGCAGTGAACAGAAATTATTTTTTTATAAGCTGCGTCTATGTTTTCTAAGCTGCCTGTGCGGCAGTGAACAACAGTATTGATAAACTTTCTGAGCCGGTAAATTTCTAAGCTGCCTGTGCGGCAGTGAACGATTCTCTAATCGATGCACATCAGTGGGCAATTTTCTAAGCTGCCTGTGCGGCAGTGTGAACGTTTCTAAGCTGCCTGTGCGGCAGTGAACTAATCGATGTATTAACGTTCAGAATATTTCTAAGCTGCCTGTGCGGCAGTGGGCAAAGTATAAGCATTTTCTAAGCTGCCTGTGCGGCAGTGAACACAGAATATAACAGATATTTCCTTTGTAGGTAAAGGGCTACAGGCAAATATTCATGTTTTATCCAATTTTTTTTCATTTTACTTAACGCATTGATTTTATTACTAATTTTTAAAGAGCAAAAAATAAAGGTTAAAAAAAGGGTAATCGTTCGGTTCTGTTGCAAACTCGACCACAAGCTGAACAGAGCTTCCCTCCTTCAGACGCAATTATCCTGCCAGTGCATAAAACTGATCGAAAGCAGGGCGATCAATTCTATCACAATGGTGACCTTTTTTCAGCATTCGCAGTAGTCATTTCTGGCAATAGTGGCAGACGCTCCTTCCACGGATTTAAACCCTAGCACTTAATGCATATTTCTCTTAATAGGCTCTGTTCAACGATATTATTCAGATATTTTACCTGTAAAATATCGACCATCAGAAACAAGCACCCTATTAAAAACAAGGCAAAATTCACCAATTCCAGTGCGGCCAGATTAGCTCCGCTTTTATCAATCACCACCTTTTTAAGAAGACCATTGTGCCCAATGGTTTTATTCAGAAAAGCTCTGGCTGCAGTCTCATTCTTATGTTTGGAAAGCATAAAATAAATGGTTTCTCCGTTCGTGTCCACAACACGGTACAGGTAGTGCCAGTCCCCCTTGATTTTGATATAGGTTTCATCCATACACCAAGAGTTGGCTGTGGCTTTCTTTTTCCTACGGAAGTTAGCTTCCAGCTGAGGAGCATATTTGACGACCCATCGATGAACGGTGGTGTGATCTACACAAAAACCTCTTTGTGCCATCAGCTCTTCAATATCACGGTAGCTCAGGCTGTCGGCCACATACCAGCGAACAGTCATCAGAATAAGTTCTTGTCTAAAATGACGTCCTATAGTGCTGATAGCTGGCAGGGTATACCTCACAAGTTGTATTAATAATGAATGCATTATCTGGAAGATAAGTCTTATTTTGCAACAGAATCGACTCTCCTAATGACGCACTTAAAACGTCACCAGTCTTTGAAATGAATCCACATAATTAGTGTCTGTTCCGGTCTAGTAGGCCATAGAATTAGACTCGTTAGATAATGTTTTTTAGGTTTGGCTTTATTGCTTGTGAGGCTTGCTGCACGTAGATTCAATTAATTAATTAATTACGTTTATATACTTACAGATTTTTTTACATGAAAAACTATGCTTTATACGATGAAATAATCTTTAATAACGGAAAAAAAACATTAATGAAAAAGTATGTTTTTGTGGCTGTTATATTGTGCAGTATTAACAGTTTGTCCGGCAGTGCATTCAACTTATCAAAAGTGCCCCCTTTATGAGTACCAATGTATCTTGCATTGGCATTGGTGGGGTTTGCGGATATTCTTATCGTGATTGTGAAACTGCGTGCTGTTCGGGTGAAGCAGCTACATGTCTTGGTTCACACCCTCCCCAGCTTTGTTGCACAAAGCCGTTTAACGCTTAGAGAGGTGCATATTATGAAAGCAATTGTTTTGAGCTTAATTGTTTTAGCCCTACCTGTTGCGGCTATATCGACACCCTGTTTAAAAAAAGGAGAGACCGCTTTATCCGGCTCAATTGAAACTTATAAAAAAGATCCAGACTCCTTTACTAAAACTGGGAAACAGATGCTGTAGCCATAAGAGCCATTACAACCAGTTTGTAGACAGAGATATGACTATTTCGGCGCAATTTTGTGATTAACTTTGAAAAACAAGCCAACAGCAGATAAGGGGCTAACTCACCCCTTATTTTTTTGAGGCTCTGTTGCAAACTCGACCACAAGCTGAACAGCTTCCCTCCTTCAGACACAGAGTTATTGACACTATCTCAATATCACGGTAGCTCAGGCTGTAGGCCATATACCAGCGAACAGTCATCAGAATAAGTTCTTGTCTAAAATGACGTCCTTTAGTGCTTACAGCTGGCAGGGAATACTTCACAAGTTGTATTAATAATGAATGCATTATCTGGAAGATAACTCTTATTTTGCAACAGAATCTGACAGCAGTAGGAAAGCTGGTGTTTGGTATCTTTTCAGCATTGGCAGAGTTTGAACGGGAGTTAATGGTTGAACGCACTAAAGCAGGTTTAGCATCAGTGAGAGCCAGAGGCGAGAAAGGAGGCGCTCCATTTAAAATGACTCCAGCTAAGCTGCAACTGGCACAAGTTGCCATGAGTAAAAAGGACATGCATGGCGGGCAGTTGTATAAAGAACTGGCTATTACACGACAAACACTGTATAGGTATGTTGAGCCTGATGGTAGTTTAAGGGGTAATGGTAAAAAACTACTTAGTTATATCTGGAAATTTCTAAAAATTGAGTGGTTATTACACAAAAATATCTATATATATTCGGTAATTACTAATTGCATTTGGTAAAAATGTTTGCAAACATGGTCCGCTTGGGTTTTTAAAAAATAGATAAGACTGTGAATTTTGTTAAAAGGTAACTTATTGATAATCAATTATATCACAATACTTTTGCAACAGAGCCGGTTTATTTCTCAAGGTGGGCTCTTTAGTGTCAAAATGTGTAATTAATTTCCAAGCTTCTACATTTTATTCATTAGCTTTTCAGCAGAATCAATATCCCTTGATTACTTCATTGATTCTGTCTTTAGACAGCGAATCTGAAGAGCTACATGATATAAAAATTTCACTTACTTGTGATCCCGTATTCTTCGATGAAGTCATATGGCAGCTCGATTATTTAACACCCGGTCAGGAGGTTAAATTGCAGCTCCAAGGGGTCAAAGCTTCTGTTCAGGCTCTCTATGAGCTTACAGATAAAATCATAACCAATCTTAGACTCGTAGCTTCAGTTGAAGGGCAAGAGATTCATAGTTGTGATTTTGAAACAACTATGCTTCCGAAAAACTACTGGGCAGGTGAAGCTAATATGCCCGAGCTGCTAGCAGCATTTTCGCTGCCTAATTCACCATACTCAGAAGAGCTTGTTGTAAGAGCTTCTAACATTCTTAAACAGTCAAACCTCCCTAGTCAGTTAGATGGTTATCAATCCAATACACGAGAACAACCTTATCAAGCTGTAGCAGCTATTTGGGCAGCTATACAAGGAGAAGGGATCTCGTATATCAACCCCTCCCCAAGCTTTGCAACGTCTGGACAACGTATTCGAATAACAGAAGATATAAAAACTAACCGTTCTGCTGCCTGTCTTGATCTTTCCATGTTGTTCGCATCTGTTCTCGAAAGGGCGGGATTGAACACGCTTGTAGCATTGACTAAGACACATGCATTTATTGGTGTTTGGCTGATTGATAACTGTTTCTCATTACTGACGATGGATGATCCAATGGCTATTCGTAAGCGGGTTGCCATGCGAGATATGATCGTTTTCGAAACAACTCTTGTAGCAGCGGATAGCCAAGTCTCTTTTTCGCAGGCTTGTGCTGAGGCTGATCTTCTTCTGGGCGAGGGCAATGAAGAAAAATTTGTTTACGCACTAGATATCTCGCAAGCACGTAAGAGAAATATATCGCCACTACCTATTAGGACGAAATGCTCAGAAATTGATCCGAGTGGGGTAGTAGATCTTAAGACGATTGCAATTCCACCTGCACCTGTTTTGCCTCCGGTAAATGCAGGCGATATTCCTCAGGTAGCAGATACACCTGAGACACGTATAGATCTGTGGCAGAGTAAGCTTTTGGACCTCACAAAGCGGAATCGGCTTTTGAATTTGGCACAAAGCGCCATAGCCCTACGTCTCTTTTGTCCATATTTAGAATCACTAAAGGATATGCTTGCCGATGGTGAAACGTTTAGATTCATCGCTTCAGATGAAACGCCATTAGCATCCGATGAAGGAAATCGTAGGCAAGAAATCTTTAAATTTGAGACAGGCAATAATCTTCAAGTTGAATTCGCTAAGGAGCAACTTAATAAGAAAATTGTAATCGCTAATGACTGCAGAAAAAAGATGGAGTCGAAACTCTTAAGTCTTTATCGTAAGGCAAAAAACGATTTTGAAGAGGGAGGTTCAAACACACTTTTCTTATCCATAGGCATGCTGCACTGGAAAGAAGATGATCGGTCAAAGAAGGAGAGCTATAAGGCACCATTAATTCTAATACCTATAGAATTAGTGCGCACCAGTGCCAAGTCTGCCATTCGAGTAAAGCAACTGAAAGATGGGGAACCGATATTTAACTTAACCCTGATAGAGTTCCTACAAAAAGAACATGAGATTAGTCTCAATTGCTTCCGCTCAGAATTGCCTACAGTTGGTAGGGCAGTTGATATACATACTATCTTGAACACGATTCGCCACCGTATAAAAGATATACCTGGCTTTGAAGTAGTTGAGGAACTGGTACTGAGCACATTTTCATTTACCAAGTATCTTATGTGGCTTGATTTAAAAGATCGAGTGAATGATCTTAAGTCGAACTTATTCGTTGAGCATTTGATTGATCGCCCTCATGAAGTGTTTTCTCAGTCATCACAATTTATCGAGCAAAAAGATGTTGATGAAAAAATTAAGCCGTCAGAGCTTTATGCACCATTAAATGCTGATAGCTCTCAGGTGACTGCAATTGAGGCTTCAGGTCATGCCCAAGACTTCGTAATGGAAGGTCCACCCGGCACAGGTAAGTCCGAGACCATTGCCAATATCATTTGTCACAACCTGGCTAAAGGTCGGCGTATTCTGTTTGTGGCGGAAAAGATGGCCGCATTAAATGTGGTTTATGAAAGACTCCAGAAAGTCGGTATAGGACATTTGTGTCTCGAACTTCATAGTAACAAAGCGAGTAAAACTGCTGTTTTAGATCAACTAAGAAGATCATGGGAAGGCCGCAATAAAGCCTCTCAAACCGATTGGAAAGAGCGTGCGGAAAAATTGTATCGTATGCGCTCTGATCTGAATGCTTATGTTGATGAACTCCACAAAGAGAGCGTGATCGGGATTTCTCCCAGAAGAGCTATATCTCGATCTACGCGATATAAAAACGTGCATTCGTTATCTCTTGAGTGGCCACGGAGTATTTGTGAATCCCCAGTAAAAACGAAGGCTGATTATCAACGAATCTTGGATGTAGCAAAAAATTTAGGGCTTGCGTATAAGGATTTGATTGGTATTGATCTGAAAGGATTCTCGTTGGTTGAGAAGCAAGATTGGTCAAATTTTTGGCAAGCGGACCTTATTGGTGCTGCCAAACGAACAATCACTGAGATTGAGTGTGTGCTTCAACCTGCATCAGAATTGATTAACCAACTAAAGTTAGGTCAATCAGATACTTTAGGTTTTCGTGGTATTAACGCCCTGAAATCGATCTGCGGTCTTTTGGAGAGACTTCAAGAGAATCCCACTGGTATAGCTTTGAGTAGTCGAGTAAAAACTGAGCTAAAGCGGTTAGATCAACTAGCGGATTTAAAAGAGGAAGCTGACACAAAACTCTGTGCCAGCGGAGTTGATCTTGGTTTATCAGACGTCTTAGTGTTGCCAACAACTGAATGGTCAACCAAGGCAAGAAATATAAAAAATAAAATGTGGCCTTTTTCAGCCTTCACTAGAGTATCTCTTCGATCAGCGATGAAGAAAAATAGAGTAGGGTCGTATAAGGATGTTGAAACTACTCATACTTTAAACGACATAAAAAAACTGTGTGTTGAAATAAAAGAGCTTGCTAAAGAGTTTGAGGCAGACAAAATCTGGAAGGGCTGGGACACCTCAGCAGAGAATCTCAGAGCAGTAAAATCGTTGATCAATGAGTGGTCCTCAGCTCTTCATGTGCTTATTCATGAGCAAGGTTTGAGCTCAATTGAAAGTTTGTCTGAACTGAAGAGTACATTGGATACTCAATGGGAGAATCTACAATCGAATGTAGGCTTATTTGCTAGTTCTGCATCATTTATGACAGCTGTCCAGGGTTTCGACGATCAAATTGAAAAATTTAAGGAACTTGCAGCTTTAACTGAGATTCAAATTGACAATGTCTCAACTCTTAAAGAAACTCTTTCAGAGTTGGTTCGACACGAACGAGAATTGAATTATTGGTGTAAATGGCTCGATGTCAAACAGGTAGCTAATAGTTGTCACCTAAATAAGTTGGTTGAAGGCTTGGAAGGTGGTTCTATCGATCCTGAAGGGGTTGTTGAGTATGTTAAAACGGCAGTTCATACATGGTTGGCAGATATTCTGATTGATGAATCAGATATACTGCGACGTTTCTCATCAACCAACCATGAAGCTTTAATTAATGAATTCAGGCTGCTAGACGCTGAGGTTGCTAGAACTACCAGTGATTATATTATTGCCAAAACAGCATCATTGATCCCAGAGCCTGGAACCCCAGACACGCCACCTGCATACGGATTTCTCTCTAAAGAATTGCAGAAGAAGGCTAGGCACAAACCTGTACGTCAATTGGTGGAAACGATGGGTGATTCGTTATTAAATCTCACGCCTTGCATGATGATGTCACCTCTATCCGTAGCTCAATTTTTACCGGCTACATTTAATTACTTCGATCTTGTCGTTTTTGATGAAGCATCTCAGATCACTGTTTGGGACGCAGTTGGTGCGATTGCTAGAGGAAAAAACAGCATAATCGTGGGTGACCCTAAACAGATGCCGCCCACGAACTTTTTCAACCGAACATCAGATGACGACGAGAATGATGAAGATTTGGAAAGCATATTGGATCAAGCTCTAGCTGCGCGGATGCCACATCATAGGCTGACCGGACACTACCGTAGTCGTCATGAGTCGTTGATAGCGTTCTCTAATAGCAATTACTATGAAAATTCACTGGTGACATTTCCGTCAGCTGAAACAAAAGAAACTGCTGTTACCTTTAATAAAGTGGATGGCCTTTATGCCAAAGGTAAAGGAAGAAACAATATTAAGGAAGCTCAAGCTGTTGCAGATGAAATCGTCCGCCGTCTCAAAGATCCGAAATTGTCAAAACTGAGCATTGGCGTAGTTACCTTGAACACCGAGCAAAAAGTAACTGTTGAAGATGAGCTTGATTCTCGGAGACGAAAGTATCCAGAAATTGAACAGTTTTTTCATAGAAAGGATGGGTATGACCCAGTATTTGTAAAAAATCTCGAATCGGTTCAGGGAGTTGAGAGAGACCTTATTATTTTGAGTATTGGGTATGGCCCCACCGAACCAAATGCTAAGACTATGTCGATGAACTTTGGGCCTCTTAATAAAAATGGCGGTCATCGCCGTTTTAATGTTGCTGTTACGCGCGCAACTACTGAGGTGGTAGTATTTGCAAGCTTTAATTCAGGGATGATTGACTTAACCCGAACTCAAGCTACTGCTGTAAAGCACCTTAAGGATTACATGGAGTTTGCTGAACACGGCCTGAAGTCGTTAGCTCGTGTTACTGAGGCAGAGCATGGTATAGATCAGTTTGATAGCGATTTTGAGCAGGCTGTAGCATTTGCATTGAGGGATAAGGGTTGGATCGTACAAACTCAAGTTGGAGTAGGGAAATTTAGAATAGACATGGGGATCGTTCATCCTGAGGCACCGGGCGTATACCTTGCGGGTATCGAAAGTGATGGTGCCACATATCATAGTTCTCCAGCCGCAAGAGATCGAGATCGAGTAAGGCAGGTTATTCTGGAAAATCTTGGATGGAGTATTATTCGCCTATGGTCCACCTCATACTTCATTAATCCTGAAGGAGCTATCGAACAGTTAGATAATAAGCTAAAAGAACTTTTGGAGTTATCGCCAAAGCCTTGTGAAGAACATGAGATCGTTATAGAAGAAGAGATTGAAGATAAAGTCGAATTCAAAAGTCCAAATGATTTGGATAAGAAGCTATTTTTTGAAGATCGTAATCGATCAACCTTGATCAAAGTGATTAAGGAAATATTAACCGAATGTAATGGAATATTCTTGTCTGAGCTTGCATCTAAAGTGGGCAAGAAGTTTGGATTAGCTCGTACTAAATCCAGTCACATTAAGTATATTTATGAATTGTTGCAGCCTTGGGCAGGTATATCAGACAAACACAAAAAAGACTTGGCTATTTGGCTTAGTCCTGATGATGTTGTTGATGTAATTGAGTGGAGAGGGATTGCTCCGTTTGGAGAGCCTCGAAAATGGCAGAAAATTTGCTTTGAAGAGCAGCTTGGTATTGCTAAGTATGCTCTTAATAAGAATTTTTATGACCCTATTACCGCTATCAAACAAATGTTCACACTTTCGCGATTAAACCAGAAGACTAGTGACGAATTTAGTCAGTGGGTTGAGAACTACACGCAATACCAACGCAATTCCCAATCTGCAACACCATGTAATTCTTTAGGTTCTGCTGATGTGTATTGACCGATACCTTATGGAACCTCTTCTGATCGACTTTTCCCTTCACCTATTTAACCTCAGTTTGATATGACTAGATAGAGACTAAATCCATGTATTGGATGTTCAGTGAGGGGGGCTCTCTGTAGGTATCAGCACTCAGACCACTGATTAGGTTGACCAGGAAATAAGCTAATTCTAACGCCTTTTATGACCATGTTTTTATGGCTTGCTGTTAAAGGCGTAGTGACAAGTTATAGCCAGCTATTTCACAGAGTTTCAACATATAACAGCAAGATAAAAAAAGTATCGTAAAAGAAGTTAGAAGCTAGTTATTTGTATAATAATGTAACCAGTCTCAGCTTACCTTACCATCTTTAAATATATTTAACCTTATCCACTTCAAATTCCAGTTGCCCGCCTGGGGTATTTACTAATACGCTATCCCCTTCTTCTTTGCCAACTAATGAGCGGGCTATGGGGGATGTCACTGACACTTTACCAAGCTTTATGTCTGCTTCATCTTCACCAACAATTTTATAGGTAACCTCATCATCTGTATTGACATTAAGCAGTGAAACTGTTGCACCAAAGATGATTTTGCCATTGTAGGTTATTGTTGTTACATCAATCACCTGCGAGCTGCTTAACTTGGCTTCAATATCTCTAATACGTGCCTCATTAAACCCTTGCTCTTCACGAGCGGAATGGTACTCTGCATTTTCTTTCAGGTCACCCAACTCACGGGCCTCCCCGATAGCCTTGGAAATACGAGGACGCTCAGTGTTTTTACGATGATTTAATTCATCACGGAGGGATTTTTCTCCCTCTGGAGTCATTGGAAATCGTTCCATTATATTACCTTTTTAAGCACCAGAACTAAATTGGCGCACTTACTATAGTTCAATAAATGATATTCAGTGAAGTTCCTGCAGACGCCTGACGCAACGCTCTTCTCCGAAACGAACAGCCATAGCAATGGCTTCTGCACCTGTCATGGTAGTAGTGTATAGTACTTTATGTGTCAGTGCTGACCGACGTATTTTATACGAATCTCTGATTGCTTGTCGATCTTCTGTAGTATTAATGACCAACTGAATATCACCATTAACAATCAAGTCTACTAGATGCGGTCTGCTTTGCTTGACTTTATTGGTTACCTCAACAGGAATGCCTGCCGCTTCTAATACATCCGCAGTACCCCTTGTTGCAACAAGGCTGAACCCTGTTTCTATTAAAAGCCTGCCTAATGCTACAGCCCGAGGCTTATCGCTGTCGCAGATGCTGATAAGTGCCTTACCCCGTTCAGGTAGTTGCATTTTAGTAGCCAGCTGACCTTTGGAATAAGCTTCTGCAAAAGAATCACCTATCCCCATTACCTCGCCGGTTGAACGCATTTCAGGTCCTAAAATAGGATCAACTCCTGAGAACTTGTTAAAGGGAAATACGGCTTCTTTAACAAAATATCGCGAAGGAATAATTTCTTCTGTATAACCTAGCTCATCTAATGACTGACCGCTCATGACTTTTGCAGCCAGTTTGGCCAGAGATAAACCAATCGCCTTAGATACAAAAGGAACCGTTCTGGAGGCTCTTGGGTTGACCTCAATAACATAAACATCATCACCTTTAACAGCCATTTGTACATTCATCAAACCGATAACGTTCAGTTCCAGTGCCATAGCGGTGACCTGTTCTCTGATAACAGTCTGAACCTCTTTATCTAGGCTGTAAGGTGGCAACGAGCAACCAGAATCACCGGAATGAATGCCTGCCTGTTCAATGTGTTGCATAATGGCGCCAATGACAACTTTGTTACCATCACAAATAGCATCAACATCTACTTCAATGGCATGAGTTAAATACTGGTCAAGTAATACCGGGCTTTTATTAGATACTTGGACAGCCTCAAGCATGTAGCGACGTAGCTCTTTTTCAGACTGCACTATTTCCATCGCTCTTCCACCCAGTACATAAGATGGACGCACTACCAGTGGATACCCGATAGTTTCTGCAATTTGAACAGCTTCCTCTTGCGTTCTGGCAGTACCGTTTGATGGCTGAAGTAAACCAAGCCTGTTAACCATGTGTTGAAATCGCTCTCGATCTTCTGCACGGTCTATGGCCTCAGGTGCCGTGCCAATAACAGGAACACCAGCCATTTCAAGAGCGCGAGCAAGCTTTAATGGTGTTTGTCCACCATACTGAACAATAATGCCTTCAGGCTTTTCAAGGTCGACAATATTCAACACATCTTCTAAGGTAATGGGTTCAAAATAAAGTCGGTCAGAGATATCAAAATCTGTTGAAACAGTTTCAGGGTTACAATTAACCATAATGCTTTCAAACCCAGCCTCACGCATGGCCAGGGCTGCATGGACACAACAATAATCAAATTCAATCCCCTGACCAATTCGGTTAGGGCCACCACCAAGAACCATGATTTTTCGTCGATCTGATACATCCGCTTCGCATTCCTCATCATACGATGAATAAAGATACGCCGTGGTAGAAGAAAACTCAGCAGCACAAGTATCAACGTGTTTATAAACCGGCTTTACTCCATACGTTAACCGCGCTTTACGCACACTTTCTTCAGATATGCAAAGCAGTTCTGACAAACGATTATCACTAAATCCTTTTCTTTTTAATTGCCACCAGTCTTCTTTATTGAGCTGATCAATTTGCCGGTTAAGTAATAATTTTTCTTCATTAATTAAATCTTCCAGCTGAATAAGAAACCAACGGTCAATCTTGCAAAGATCGAATACCTGCTCCACAGACAAACCGAATCTGAAAGCATCTGCAATATAGCGGATACGGTCTGGCCCAGGGTTGCCTAACTCTTCTTTGATTTTCGTTCGTGCTATTTTTCTATCTGATAAATCCAGAATAGGATCAAGTCCTGAAATACCTGTCTCCAAACCACGCAGGGCTTTTTGCAGAGACTCCTGAAAGTTACGACCAATAGCCATTACCTCGCCAACAGACTTCATCTGTGTTGTTAAACGATCATTGGTATCAGGAAACTTCTCAAAAGCAAACCTTGGGATTTTTGTCACCACATAATCGATAGAAGGTTCAAATGAAGCAGGGGTAACACCACCGGTTATTTCGTTTTGCAACTCATCAAGTGTATAGCCAACAGCAAGTTTTGCGGCCACTTTAGCAATAGGAAAACCTGTCGCTTTTGAAGCAAGTGCTGATGAGCGTGAAACTCTGGGATTCATTTCAATCACAACCAATCGGCCGTTTTCAGGGTTAACACCAAACTGAACATTAGAACCGCCTGTCTCCACGCCAATTTCACGTAAAACTGCAATCGATGCTTCGCGCATAATCTGGTATTCTTTGTCGGTCAGGGTTTGCGTTGGGGCAACAGTGATAGAATCACCGGTATGAATTCCCATTGGATCAAAATTTTCGATGGCACAAACAATAATGCAATTGTCATTCTTATCTCGCACCACTTCCATTTCGTATTCTTTCCAGCCAATAAGTGATTCATCAATTAACAGCTCGGTGGTAGGTGACAGCTCCAAACCCCGCCTGCAAATTTCATCAAACTCTTCACGATTATAGGCAATACCACCACCGGAGCCTCCCATGGTGAAAGAAGGACGAATAATACAAGGAAAACCAACCTTTTCCTGTTCGGCATAAGCATCTTCCATGTTACGTGCAATTCCGGAAACAGGTGTCAGTAAGCCTATACTCTTCATTGCTTTGTCAAATAGTTCTCGGTCTTCTGCTTTATCAATGGCTTCTGCATCTGCGCCGATCATTTCAACCTTGTATTTTTTTAATATTCCATGACGGTTTAAATCAAGTGCGCAGTTTAAAGCTGTTTGCCCACCCATAGTTGGCAACAACGCATCAGGCCGCTCTCGTTCAATGATCTTTTCAACACTCTGCCAGCGAATAGGCTCAATATAAGTAGCATCTGCCATTGAAGGGTCAGTCATAATTGTTGCAGGATTAGAGTTAACTAAAACAACGCGAAAACCTTCCTCTTGCAGAGCCTTGCAGGCCTGAGCCCCTGAATAGTCAAATTCGCATGCCTGACCTATCACAATAGGGCCTGCGCCTAAAATCAAGATACTTTTAATGTCACTGCGTTTTGGCATGGTAACCCTGGATTTCTCTTCTGTGATTTTAATGGACACTACATTTAAATATTTTCCAGTGTGTCTGTCATGTAGTCGTAACTAACGACAGGCACTCCGTATAATTAAATAATAAACAACTGTAGATACGAGCAGTACTATTAACTACTGGGTGTTTTTTCCATAATATGGATAAAACGATCAAACAGTAGCGCTACATCATGAGGCCCCGGACTAGCTTCAGGGTGCCCCTGAAAACTGAATGCTGGAGTATCTAAACGTTCTATCCCCTGTAAACTGCCATCAAACAGCGAACGATGTGTGACCCTCAGCTTACTGTTGAGGCTCATCTCATCCACGGAAAACCCATGATTTTGACTGGTAATCATTACTCGATCTGCTTTCAAATCCTTAACTGGGTGGTTTGCACCATGATGCCCAAACTTCATTTTGATGGTTCTAGCACCAGAAGCAAGTGCTAACAGTTGATGCCCTAGACAGATACCAAACAAAGGTATTTTTTCGTTAAGTAGTACTTTGATAGCCGCTATTGCATAATCACAAGGCTCAGGGTCACCAGGGCCATTAGACAAAAAAACGCCATCAGGTTTTAAGCTCAATACTTCATCTGCTGATGTTTTTGCCGGTACTACTGTTACACGACAACCTCTGTCACTCAGCATTCTTAGAATATTCCGCTTAACACCAAAATCATAAGCCACCACATGATATTGTTTGTCAGTAACAATTTTATGGGAGTCTGTTTTAATTTCCCAGCTACCCTCTGTCCACTCATAAGCTTTAGTAGTGCTAACTACTTGAGCCAAATCCATACCCGAAAGGCCTGGAAATTCTTTAGCAAGAACATGCATCTGTTCTTCCGTTGTTTTATTATCTGTGACAATACAGCCACTCAAGGCTCCTTTATTGCGTAAAATACGCGTAAGCCTGCGTGTATCAATATCTGCAATCGCCACAATATTTTGTGCTTTCATATAATCAACCAGCGAATGTTTGCTACGCCAATTGCTGGTTGTCATTGTCAAGTCTCTGATAATAAGACCTGATGCCTGAACTTTTCCCGATTCTCTATCTTTTGGAGTTGTTCCGGTATTCCCAATATGAGGAAAAGTCAGTGTTACAAGTTGTTTTGCATAGGATGGGTCTGTAATAATTTCCTGGTAGCCAGTCATCGCAGTATTGAAGACAACTTCTCCAACTGCCCTGCCTTTTGCACCTATTGATATGCCACGAAAGACAGATCCATCTTCCAGTACCAGTAGCGCTCGTTGTTTTAACATGATTTGACTATCTTTTCTCTTTTTTTACCGTAAAAAAAACGGAAATTAAATGATAACTTCTTTATCAATTAATTTCTTATATTTCCAGCAATTTATCTGATAATGTTTAAGAACATTCATTATGCTCAAAATACAAAAAGACAAATTGAAAGAATGCTATCAGAGGTATGGGATTTAGTCCATTAAAATGGCAAACATTTTACCTGAACATGATTTTATCCCTAAGTTCTTTGCTATTTTTGATGAAATAGGGCTCGCTCATTAAAATTGAACTTTCAAGACTGGGTTTGTTGAAATACAGGCAGGTTTTGCATAATGATTTTTCATAAAGGTGTATAAACCTAATAACTGGAATGATGACCCCATATCAACCCGCTAAAAACGGGCACTTAACTTTTAAATAAACAACTTTTGTATCTTAAATTTTTCCGACACCTCTGGCATTACACTTTTTCTTATCTGGCCAGTTACAATCATAAAGAACTCCACTTTCCCCAATTTTTTTGTTTAAATTAAAGAAAATTTAATATATTACAGCTTTAATACCGAAGTTTTCGAACTGGATTACAGAGAAAAAGTGGCAATTTTTAAAAAAAAAACGATAAATTAGCCACATAATCTTGACCGAAAGTCAATTAGAACTTATAAAAGCAACTATTTGTAATGAAAAATGAAGTTACATCAAAAACAGGAATGGTTCTGGAAGTGCAAAAATTCAGACCATAATAAGTCTATGAAACTTATATCAAGGATATGGGAAATTCAATGGGTAAGTCACTGGTTATAGTCGAATCGCCAGCAAAGGCAAAGACAATAAACAAGTATTTGGGCAAAGACTTTGTTGTAAAGTCGAGTGTTGGCCACATTAGGGATCTGCCGACAAGTGGTTCTGGCGGACGTAAAACCATAGATGCTAAATCTCGTGCCAAGGCTGCGGCCGAAACCCGTAAAATGTCTCCTGAACAAAAAGTCGCACATAAAAAAAAGAAGGCTTATGATCAATTAATTACTCGCATGGGCATAAATCCGGAAAATAACTGGCAGCATCATTACGAAGTCTTGCCGGGCAAAGAAAAAATTGTTAATGAGCTAAGACGCCTAGCCAAAGATGTAGATACAGTATATCTCGCCACCGACCTTGACCGTGAAGGAGAAGCTATCGCTTGGCATTTACAGGAAACGATAGGTGCGGGTGTTGCTGATTATAAACGCGTAACATTTAATGAAATTACCAAAAGTGCAATTCAGGAAGCATTTAAACAGCCTGGCACATTAAATATTGATCGGGTAAACGCACAACAGGCCAGACGTTTTCTCGACCGAGTTGTCGGCTTTATGGTATCACCACTTTTATGGTCAAAAATAGCAAGAGGTTTATCTGCTGGGCGAGTTCAGTCTGTGGCAGTGCGCTTAATTGTTGAGCGTGAAAAAGCCATTCGTCAATTTACTCCCACAGAATACTGGGAAATATTTGCCGATCTTATTGCCGGCAGCTCATCTGTGCGTTTTGAAGTCTCTAAACAAAACGGCAAAGCCTTCAAACCTGTCTGCGAGCAGGAATCTAACATCGCTTTGGAGCAATTAAAGCAGGCGCAATATGGTATTGATAATTGTGAAAACAAGCCTGCAAAAACAAATCCCACTGCACCCTTTATAACTTCAACGTTACAGCAAGCTGCAAGTACTCGGCTTAACTTTGGTGTAAAAAAAACCATGATGCTGGCACAACGTTTGTATGAAGCAGGTTTTATTACCTACATGCGTACAGACTCCACAAATTTGAGCCAAGAGGCTATTAATAGTGTCCGCACTTATATCAGCGAGGAGTTTGACGATAAATATTTGCCAGAAAAGCCTAATTTTTATTCCAGCAAAAACAACGCTCAGGAAGCACACGAGGCAATCCGGCCAACAGATATTCAACGCAAACCTTCAGCTGTGAGCGGATTAGATCGTGATGCTCAACGCTTATATGAACTTATCTGGCGACAATTTGTTGCTTGTCAGATGGCTCCGGCACGCTATTTAAATAGTACTATTACTGTTAAGGCAGGAGATTTTACATTAAAAGCCAAAGGCAGGGTAATGGAGTTTGATGGTTTTACAAAAATTCAAAAAACTGGCAAAAAAGTTGATGATGTAATACTTCCGGCAAACTTTGAGAAAGGTCAGATACTTAATTTAAAAGCGCTTGATCCAAAACAATTATTTACACGACCTCCGGCACGATTCACTGAGGCTGCGTTGGTAAAAGAGCTCGAAAAACAAGGAATTGGTCGACCTTCCACCTATGCGTCGATCATTTCAACTATCCAGGATCGAGGTTATGTGACCGTGCAAAAACGCCGTTTTTATGCAGAAAAAATTGGTGATATTGTGACAGACCGTCTCATGGAGAGCTTTAGAAATCTGATGGATTACGGTTTTACCGCTGACATGGAGAAGCATCTTGATAATGTTGCAGAAGGCAAGAGTAACTGGTTGGGTCTGCTAAACAACTTTTATGCTGACTTTCATGAGCGTTTGGAAAAAGCTGAAAATAACGAAGGCATGAGGTCTAATCAACCTACCGAGACAAATATTTTATGCGTAAAATGTGACAGACCCCTGCAAATAAGAACAGCTAGTACTGGCGTATTTCTTGGCTGCTCAGGCTACGGATTGCCTCCGAAAGAACGTTGTAAAGAAACACTTAATCTGATACCTGGAGATGAAATAGCAGAAGACGACGAATTTGGTGAAATTAATGCTTTGCTTGCCAAGCGTCGCTGCCCAAAATGTGCAACAGCAATGGACAGTTATCTCATTGATGAAAAACGTAAAATCCATATTTGTGGTAATAACCCAGATTGCAGTGGCTACGAGATTGAACAGGGTAGTTTCAAAATCAAAGGTTATGAAGGCCCAACACTTGAGTGCGATAAGTGCAGTGCTGAAATGCAGTTAAAATCCGGACGTTTTGGAAAGTATTTCGGCTGTACCAACAGCGAATGCAAAAATACGCGCAAGCTTTTAAAAAGCGGGCAGCCGGCACCACCTAAAATAGATCCAGTGCCAATGCCTGAGCTAAAGTGCCTAAAAGTAGATGATCATTATATATTACGTGATGGTGCAGCAGGCTTGTTTCTTGCGGCCAGCAAATTTCCTAAAAATCGTGAAACGCGAGCACCTAAAGTAAAAGAGTTGATTCCTTATAAATCAGTTATTGATTCAAAATATCAATATTTGCTGAAAGGACCCACAGCTGATCCTGATGGTAATGATTCTGTTATTCGTTTTAGCCGAAAAAACCAGCAACAATACCTGATGTCTGAGATCAACGGCAAAGCCACAGGCTGGCAGGCTTACTTTAAAGACAATCGCTGGGAAGAGAAGTGGACCAAAGCTCGTAAAAAGTAAACGATAGATGGTACAAACTTGTGTGGAGGTTATGTTCGCAAAGGTGAGATGACAGTGTGTGTAATACCAAAACCTGCTTTCAGGATGATCTAGTATTTGTCGGGCATTCAGATTATAGGCAATGTTAGCCTGAAGATCGATAACACTGATTGAAGATAGCTCAATACCACATTCACGAACTCCTGTTTTATCATTACAAAACATAGCTAGTTCGTTTAGTTTCTTGCCACTTTTTTCTATATAGTAGGCATCGATAGCTGTTATCAACACCCTTTTTTGGGCATTTGTTGAGTTAAGAAAACGAAAGTTTAAATCTGCAAAATCGAAGCTTTACTGGCACTGAGCAACTCAGACGTTATTCATTCATCCTATAAGAACGACTAAAATTTCTGAACGTTGCTCTGTCATGAAAAGCCATCAGATCAAAAAGCTGCACGGCAATAAACGTTCTTTGTTGTTTTACGCTAGATATTGCCTCTAGAGTCTTATTTGCTGTGTCATCTATGGGTTATCTTCTGTTTGTGCTGTTGAGCTAATAGAAAATACTCATCGAAGACAAAAGAAAGAACAATTAATTTGAAACAGGCATTTCACAACTTATTCCAGGTGGCGCCTAGAGCGCACCTGGAATAAGGCATTGAGTTGTTTATAATTTAGGCAGGAACTACTTTGAAAACTTATCCATATTAAGATATTTGAAAAATGGATTAGTTGCATCCAATATTAACAAGTCAGAAGAATCACCAAGTGATTTTTTGTACGCATTCAGGCTTCTGTAGAATGAATAAAAGTTCTCATTTTTATTATAAGCTTTGGCGTAAATATCTGTCGCTAATGCATCACCATGTCCCTGAATAATATCTGCTTGCTTTTGAGCATTCGCCAGAATAATCTGCTTCTGTCTTTCAGCTTCGGCCTGAATAATGTCAGCAGCTTCTTTGCCTTGAGCCCTATATTCCCTAGCTTCTTTATCCCGTTCAGACTTCATTCTGTTAAAAACAGACTCACTAACTGTTTGAGGCAAGTCTATCTGCTTAACTCGAACATCACCCACATGAATACCCAACGTTTTTTCTGCCATGAAATTAACGCTTGAAGTAATTTCCTTCATCAACTCATCACGCTGACCAGAAACAACATCAGTTAAAGTCAGACTACCGAATTTATTACGCAACCTTGACTCAACCCGCTGAGATAACAGCGTATTGGCACGGAACATATCACCGGATGTAGCCTGATAAAATAACTGTACGTTAGAAATACGCCATTTAACATAAGCGTCAACAATCACGGCCTTTTTTTCTTGTGTTAAAAAGCGTGAAGATGGCAATTCAAGTGATTGCAACCGGCCATCAAACGCACGCAAGGTTTCAATAAATGGAATTTTGATATGTAACCCTGGTTTAACATTTGCATTTACAATCAGACCAAAACGAAGCAAAACTGCCCGTTCTTTTTCAGAAACCACAAACAAGCTATTTACTAGTACAAGAAGTATTAAAATCAGCAAAATGATAGCAGTTGTTAATCTTTTACTCATCGATTAACCCTCCCTGTTCTTCTTCCAGAGTTCTGATCATTTTGAATGTGCTTTGTCATAACACTTTGCATGCCTGCTGAAACAGAATCATTTAGAGCTTTTGTATCGTCTTTTTTTGAATGCTTAGACATTAATTTATCAAGAGGCAAATAAAAAATATTACCGGTGGTTTTTGTATCTAATAACACCTTGGTTGCCTTTGAAAAAATGTGCTCCATGGTATCAATATACAGTCGCTCTTTTGTCACATTTGGTGATTTTTCATAAGCATTTAAAATGCTTGTGAAGCGTGACACTTTACCCTCAGCAAGTGCTACAACTTCAGCTTTATAAGCATTTGCTTTTTCAATGATACGTTGAGCCTGTCCACGCGCCTCCGGAACTATCTGATTAGCATAGGCTTGAGCATTGTTCTTTGAGCGCTCTTCATCTTCACGAGCCCTGATTACGTCATCAAAAGCTGCTTGCACCTGCTTTGGAGGCTGAGCGCTTTCTACGTTCACACGAGAAACCGATAAACCTGTACCGTAATTATCAAGGTACTGCTGCAGGCGTGCCTTTACCTCTTCCGCCATTGTCTCACGCCCCTCTGTTAACACTTGGTGCATGGTCGATCCGCCAACTACGTGTCTGAGTGCACTCTGCGTCGCTTCCTCTAAACTCAACACGGGATTTGACACATTCAATTCATAATCTTTCAGATTATTAATGTTATATTGCACAGACAAAGCCACACTAACAATATTTTCATCTTGGGTTAACATTTCCTGATTTACCCTGTATATCCGATATCCAGTGACCATAGTCTGAAAACGTTGTTCTATCGGTGGAAAATACATATGCAACCCCGGGCCAACTGTTTCCACGTATTTGCCAAAACGCAAAATAACTGCCCGTTCTTTTTGATCAACTACATAAATACTTTTATAAAGATAGCCAACCACTAAAATAATAATAACCAACCAGACAACTGCCTTGCCAGTGCCATTACCACTCATCGAGTTTTTTTTACCATTGTTTGATGTGTTTTTACCACCACTTAGTGCCCGCAGTAATTTTTTGAAAATCTCATCAAGATTCGGTGGCCCTTGATTACTATTTTTTTGGCTACCACTTCCCCATGGATCTTTCTTATTACCACCCGGTTCATTCCAGGGCATCAGCTCTCTCCATATTCATATATAAACCAACTAGCAAGCATAAACAGCTGGTATCATAGACGTAAAATGCGTAGTTAAACACATTTTTTTAGTCAGGATACACTTTATCATCATCATAAATAACATAAACTTTCAACAAAAAAAACATTCCTGAAGTAACATTACTCTGTATAAAGATTAAAATTTATTCATTTACAGAGATTTTTTCAGTAGTCGGTCCAGTTCATTCTCAGCCATTTTTACCTCAAGACAAATACTTCCCATTTCATCAATTGACTCGGAACGCACAACACCCAACGCATAAAGTTTTGCACGAAGAGCTCCCTGGCTATGCGTCAATACAATATTTTTGTGCACAATGTTTTTAGAAAGTCGCTCAGAGATAGCTTGCATCAAAAGATCCAACCCTTTACCCTTAAGTGCTGACACCCAAACACATACCGGCAAACCCTGATCATTTCGATCAATATGCGGATGGATATTAGGTAATAGATCAACTTTATTATATACCTGCAACTGAGGTAATTCCCCTGCATCAATTTCCCGTAATACCTTATGGACCTGATCGATATTATCGTCACGCTCATCGCTAGCACAGTCTACCACATGTAACAATAAATTAGCAGCAGATGACTCTTCAAGCGTAGCCTGAAATGCTTCTATCAAACGATGAGGCAGGTGTCTTATAAAACCAACAGTATCAGCAAGAATAGCTGGGCCAAAATCAGGCAAATTAATACGCCTCAATGTAGGGTCAAGTGTTGCGAATAATTTATCCTCAGCGTAAACATCCGAAGATGTTAATTGATTAAATAGTGTTGATTTTCCGGCGTTTGTATACCCAACAACCGATATTTGTGAAATATCTGCATTCACACGAGAGCGTCGGGTTTGGTGTCGCTGCTTGCGAACTTTTTCCAAACGTTTATTGATGGACTTAATTCTCATCCTCAATAATCGCCGGTCAGTTTCAAGCTGTGTTTCACCGGGTCCTCGAAGCCCCATGCCACCCTTTTGTCTTTCAAGGTGAGTCCAGCCTCTGATTAAACGGGTGCTTAAATGCTCGAGCTGAGCCAGCTCTACCTGAAGTTTGCCCTCATGAGTACGAGCCCTTTGAGCAAATATATCCAAAATGAGACCGGTCCGGTCAACAACTCTGCATTTAAACTCAGCTTCAAGGTTTCTTTCTTGGCTAGGAGACAATGCATGGTTAAATAAGACTAACTCTACATCAAGAGTTTTAATTTGGTGTTTTAAATCCTGAACCTTCCCTGAACTGATAAAGTAACGAGGGTTTATTTTAGAGCTATTAACCCGTACTACATCAAGAACATCTACACCGGAAGACAAAGCCAGCTCGCAAAACTCCTGTTCACCTTCACTTTCACTCTCTGCTAACCCTTCAGGGTGAATAAGCAAAGATTTTTCACCACCTGCGTGCCTGTCAAAAAACAAGATAATTCCTTTGAATGTTTACCAGTATCTAAATTATTTACTAAAAAGTAATATAGATTAACATAGTTGGATTTATATTTCTCAGCCTAGTATTTTTTGATATTAGGTTGTCATCGTATATTTGGAGGGTGATAATGCCTTAGATGGTTGTTCGAGATGATCAATGGGGTAGTGCCTCTAATTTATAATTACCCTAAAATTCAGTACTATCCACGAGAGCATACTCAACCACTATTTTTTTTATTACATCGACCACCTCACGAACTTACTAACTAATGCAGTTATACGGTCAACTTATTATGCACAGATATACCCATCACTGATGAAAATATAGGAAAAAAGTACTTGCATTTATTAGTTTAATCCAGCATCAAATCAAAAATTACTGACAATTTTCAGGGCATCAAAAAACTAGTGTCTTTAAGTTAAAGAACTATATTAACCAATTTTAAAGAGACATTGGTTAATATCTCGTTGCACTAAAACATTTCAGGAAAGCTTACTGGACCTATTTTTTGTCTACTTCATCCCGTTATTCCAACGCACGTTGGTGAGTTTTATAAACAAAAGCCAAGTTTTAAATAAACAACAATATTACTATAAAAATACAGCCATTACTTATGGGAAAACTGTTGAATTTTTTTTAGTTTACGATAAAACGATTTTGATACACTATCAATTTCGTTTTTTATTCTATCGGTATAATACTATTGTATAAATTACTAACTTCACGATCCTGATTGCTCTAGCCTTGCTATGGCAAAGAGGACTGAAAGAACAAATACAGTCTGGATTAAAGCTTACTTCTCAACAAACACCAGAATATACACTTATATCTGGTTGCTTAAAAACCTGCTTGTAATATCTTATTTCGCTACTTTTCTGATCTTGCTATTACGTATTGAAGCTCCTCTCAATAGTTGCCTATTACTCGTCACTTCGTCTTTCATAGCAAGACCATAAAAGGATGATAATAAAAGTACTTAAAAACAGATTTTGGTATTACTTTTTTATCGTATCACGTTTGCAATAAACGAAAAGTCCATATAAAAGACACAGGCACACCTTTTGTGCAAGCTCCCAAATATCAATGTCTGACATCATTAGATTAAAAAAAAGCTAGCATAACTTATTAGTTTGCTTGTCACAAAAAAATCTTAAAGCTTGCTCATAAACAGCAACAGAGATAAGAGATTTTGATAATAAAAGCTTTTCAAGCATTCATAGACGTAATTTGGTAGAAATCACGCCTATATACTTCACACCAACATAGTCATTTATTAAACGGGATTTTTTTCGCCATGTAACATCTCTGGTTATTGTCAAACAACAAACAATCCCCAATATGACTACCATGTGTCACTTCTGCAGCATCGTGTAACGATTTGTAAAAGATTACAAGGCTAAACTTAAGACCAATAGTTACCGAAATAGCAATTACTCATCAATATTTTCTTCAGTAAACTCGTGACCAAGCTGACTTGAAGCAGGCAAGCGCACGGGACGACCGGGAACTACAGTAGAAATAGCATGTTTATACACCATTTGGCTTACAGTATTTTTCAGCAAAATGACAAACTGATCAAACGATTCAATTTGCCCCTGAAGTTTAATTCCATTAACCAGATAAATAGAGACAGGTACGTGCTCTTTTCGTAACACGTTCAAGTAAGGGTCTTGTAGGGAATGCCCTTTTGACATGTCCGTACTCCTTTAAGATAATCATTTCAATAAAAATATTTGTGTGTTTGTCACTATCAATAAGTTCTTATTAACAACTTAACCACACACAAACGCTCACTCAGTATAAATTGATGGTAAACTTTTAGTCTGTCATACGAAAAATTTCAAACATTAACAGGCTCAACCCTGAAGATAAATAACATCTTTTGACCTCGATCAGTTATCACAGGTATAAGCTCTGTTTTTTTACTACTTTAGTCATTTAGCGAGTCATTTATGACTCGTAAAGTATCTGGTAGAAGTTTTGGAGATAAGGTATCCAGCCAATGGAGATTATTCCAACTTCTTAGCCAAGTAATTTGTCGCTTTGCAAGTTGTCTTGTCGCAACAATACATTTTTCAACAACTTTATCTTTTGGAAACATCCCTTCAAAATGCTGCCATATTTGACGATAACCAACAGATCTCATTGAGGGAAGGTTAGGATTCAATCCAAGCGAGCGAAGGCCTTGCACTTCTTCGATCAAACCAGCTTCAAACATTTGTTTACATCGACTAGCAATACGCGAATGAAGTATAGGTCTTTCTTTTGGTGTAACCGCTAAATGTATACATCGATATGGGAATTTATTGATTTCTGACTGTGATCTTTTTAGCGAAGTCAGGCTTTTTCCAGAAATCATATAAACCTCTAGTGCTCGTTGAAGCCGCTGAGAATCATGCTTATGCAATCTCATTGCTGACTCAGGGTCAACTTTGGCCAGTCTTTCCCATACTTCATTCCAACCAAACTCTTGAGCAACTGTATAAATTTTATTGCGAACCTGCTCATTTGCAGGTGGTAGTTTTGCAAGCCCTGTGGTTAATGCTTTGAAATATAGCATTGTCCCTCCAACCAGCAAGGGAATACGACCTTCTGATATGATTTTACTAATCAAATTTTTAGCATCGTCACAAAAGTTTGCTACTGAATAAGGATCATCAGGATTCCTTATATTTACCAAGTGATGTGGATACTTTGATAGTTGTTCAGTTGAAGGTTTGGCTGAGCCAATATCTAGCCCTCTATAAACCTGAGTGGAATCAACACTGATAATATCACAAGGCAAGGCATCACAAAGCTTCATGGCCAAACTGGTTTTGCCAGATGCCGTTGACCCCATCAAAAATATCACTGTAATATTTTTCTCAGAAAACATATTGAAGAATCTACCGCTTACAGATACCCCAAAAACATACAAGTCATAATACTATTGCAATATTACCTGCATAACGCATAAGCAAACAACGATAACACACATTCACTTTAAATGAAAATGAGGATTTAAGGTTGAAGGTGTCTAAAGCTATTATTCTTTTGGACAATGGTATTTTTTTTTCGTGTAACCTATTGACTAGAATAAATAAACGATGAAAAAAAATAATTGTACTTACAAAAATACTAACTTCTTTTTCAAACTACTATGGAATAGCTTAGCTTTTTGATAGCCCAGCTTCATTGAATAGTAACTTTTTAGTGACTGATTTTATTCATTACACGACCAAGACCTTTAAATTATCCATAGGTATGGCTTTGATTTCAGTGTAAAATGACTCGCTTTATGTTTTATCGACAGGTACTCCAGCTTGAATGCCGAATAGATCGACATAAATACATGATTCTGCTGTGTTAGCGGTATCTTAGCTGGCGACTTTGCAAACCCTATATTGGATTTTATCGTATTATAGAAGACTTCCACCTTCTATTGTTTTTTGTAAATTGTTTCAATCTTATCGGCAGTACACTGAAGATCACTACAGGCCAGATACAGCAAATCGACCCTTTCGTTCTTGTTTGTAAAGACCTTTCGGTAAAGCAGAACGACAAAACTCACATCCTTTACCCAAGCTTTATATGGATTAGTTCCGGTATAATCGAGTGCATCAACTCGTGTGAAATTGCTGGCTTTTTTCTCTTTCAGACTCAGTGCTACGGTACAATTGCTTTTAAGTGCAAAGATAAAATTATGCTTTTTCCTGAACTGTATTATGAACAATAAGAACGGTCACCGTGGACTCCATCGCCCTGACAACAGGTTTTACTTCTTACCAGAGATCTTCGGTTGTGTACTCGCTATCAGCCAGCAATCAATTGATTTAGCCATGGCTTGCTACTTCGTCCAGCAAAGCAGAAAGCCCCGTAGCCGTGATCTGACCAAAGGAGGTGATGAGATAGTTTTACAAATCTATAAATTGTCTGTTCATTTTGCGTATTATACGCTTCAATCATCGTATGAAAATGTATTGTTTACATGACATTAGTTGTTAATTTAAATAGTACGCTGGCTTCCCCTAAAAAAACGTTTACTGGCAATTAGTGATGTGCATAGCCCAAGTACAGCAATACCTAAACCTATGCTAATAGCTGTAATTTGAACAACTGTTTGTATGTTTTTTTCCTCAAAAGAGAAAAGAAGTGCATAAAAATTTCCAGTTACAAATGCCCAGCTAACACATAGCAATACTACCCCCTGTTGAAAACGTGCGATGCGGGCACACCAAAGCATTAAAACGACAGCTAAATAATCATCAACAGATAAAGGCCAGTATTCATCAACAGAAAGGAAGACCCAGGTTTCCGTAACCCCAAGTGTCCATGCAAAGTACATGGCAAGATAGCGACTAAATGTATGCATTATTATTCCTTGTTATTTTAATCTGTCAGAGTGATGACACAATGCTTTATATTTGTTGGATGAAAACACCTGTAATAATGATACATGTCGGCCAAGCTTTATTATTCCTCAGAGTTACACTTCAGTGACTTTGTTTTTTATTTAACCTCAGTTTGATATAACTAGATAGAGACTAAACTCGTGTATTGGGTGTTTAGTGAGAGATTTTTCTTTCTGTAGATATAAGCAATCAGACCACTATTAGATTGATCATAAAATTATCTTTGGATCACTGCCTAGAATGCTTAATCTGATAAATGTTTTAAAGCTAATCATTAATGGTTTCTATAATGGGGCGCCATCTGAGCAGCAACTTATCAAATAGTATTATCAGTTTGGGATTCATGTTTTTCTTAAGCATTGTGATAAGCTAAACACCATATTTATCAAGCAGTAATTTAACTTTTCCTTGAAAAATATAACCTTTGTCTCCAAAGAGTGTCCCAAAAAGAACACTGCACATTTGATCTGAAATGGAGCGGTTATCCGCATTACCTGACGTACATTTAACGTTAAGGATTTCGCCAGTATCATTGACGATAAGTTGAAGTTTAAAGCCACAGAACAAGCCAGTTGAAGACTTGCCATATGATTTTTTCATAAAAGCACACAGTGCAATCAATGCCTGAGGCATGAATTCTACAAAATGATTGTACTGACCAGTTTAGAAATAAGGTGCCGCAGATGATGACTGATAAATTTGAGATAGAAGTCTTTAAAGTAGCGGTAATCTGAACGATGGAACTGAACGACAATCGTCATCACTTTATTCAGGCAAAGACGACAAGAACGAATTTTCTTTTTGCATTCCGACTTCAATAAAAATTGCTCAAATAGAGGTATAAAAGTCTGGAAAAAGTCATTCATATCGCAGAAAATACGGGTAATCATAGTGTCTTCCGTGTTGTGTTTCGTCTTGTGAAACCATACTATGCACGAGACACTATGTTTTTAAAGGATTTTTACATCAAACTGAGGTTATTTAGACTTTTACATCCTGTGGTGTCAGAAAAATGGTATTCATCCTTGCATTACTATCTTACTCTAATTTCATTTTTCTACACTGTATATAAATTCGTGATAAATTTGATGTACACGGAGTGTAAACCATGCAAAGAAATAATAACTATTTAACTTGGAAAGAAGTTGGATTACTGGCTATATCGTCAACTATTATGAGCACCTGCTTCCTTTTTTTAGTCTGTGCAATCATTTAACTCAGGGTTTGCACATATATCTCTTTGATTAGCTGAACATGTTATTTTATCGTAAAATACACTCTTGATAAAATAACATGACGCTACTGGAAGCTGTCAATGATATACCCGACCCTCGTGCCGATAACATCCATTATTCCCTGACTCGCCTGATATTCATCACCGTATGTATGGTATTATGCAGTACTAATAGCTGGAGTATGGCGTCATGGCCAACTCACACCAAATAGTACTGGTTAAATAAATTTATTCAATTATCTCAAGTAGTTCCTTCCCAAGACACATTTGACTAAGTATGTTCTCTACTGAAACTAAAAGCATTGCGTAAAACTTTCGTGAATGAATAGGTCATACGGCACCCTTTCTGAAGGCGAACTAATTGCCATTGACCATAAAGCCCTTTGAGGATCTTATAAGGGGGCTGTTAATATCTGAGAAAAAAATGAATTTAAGATGTCAGTTAAACGCCTATGCAAGCTTAACTGGAAGCCATATTATAAAAAAACAATTTTTTATGTTTATTTCAAACATAACGCTCCTACGCCAAGTGAAAATAAGGCACGTTAAGCACTTATGTGCGGGACAAAACATACAACAAATCCCCAAAGCTAATGGCATCATGCTTTGCATAAATGTTGAACAATACACATCTAAGTACGTTCAGTCCTAATCGAAAAAGATTTTTTTGAGGCTTGTTATGTTTATTCAGCAGTAGTGTTTCACTTTCACTATGCATCATACACCATGCATTATAGTATCGGTGGCAACAAAATCTCTTTCACCTTGTTTGTGTATAGAAGCAACACATATGCCTGCACCTAATAAAATGGACAAGCTGAAAGTGGGAGTGGGAGTGCTATAAAAAAATAGTTATCATTTTTTATGATTGTTGCATTTCATTATAGTGCTCGTGTAAAAATCCTTATCCACTGATGAGTATTATGGCTTGATTTCAAGGTGGATATTATTTAAGATTGGTAGATAATGATTAGACTTCTCTGATAGTAAACATCCTTGTGTTAGTGTGATACCTGAAATGTCTCAATTCAGGTGTCAATTTATAGACCATAGAACAGTTTTTTAGTTTTATAAACTAAAAAAAATCGGCTGTTATTTCGGGGGGCGGCATTGAAAACATCAGCATTTATAGCATCTAGACTTATGTGTTCTTCAGCACTGACTGCGTTCCATGTTGGCTCTGTTGTGCCATTTGACAGGGCTGCCGGTTGGCGGGTGACCGTTGGTAGTGGAAATCAAGATAGGCATGAAAATGTAGAGCACTATGGAATTACCTCCGTAAATTTTATTGTAAAAATGACTGATTGGTATGGTAATCACATCAACCAAAATTTAACAAATTTAAATATGTATTGTAATAATGCGTATTAGCAGTGCTTCTAACCTGTATTTATGCCTTGTTGCGAAATTGATATCTAACTACAGCAAATTGACATTACTTGCCAGACTCCATAAATGATTATCTGTTACTACGATCCAGCAGAAAATTTTAGCTCAGTAGCTCAGTAGCTCTGTTTTTGCCGCCTTCTAGAGTATTTTATTTCTAGTTGTTACCAGTAATTTTTGAGATAAAGGTTTTGTTTTTTTATGTTTAAAAAAATAATTAGATCGATATTAGCAATATTTACTTTAATATCCATGCTGCTGTCCTCGCAGTATGTGATGGCTGGTCAAATTCATCAGATTGCACACGGGCTTCATGGCTTATCTCATCACCGTAAAGAGGGGAAGTCCAGGCACTTATCTTCATCAGATTCAAACAATAATAAAGTTTTTACTACTGGCCACACAGCGGCTGGGCAGAGTACGATCACCAGTAATGCATTTAATTTTTCTTCTATGTATGGCGGGAGTGTTGATGGAAGAACAGGAGCGTACAGCTTTAATGCCTCTCTGGGTACAGTTCACGGCAATGCAGGGTTTGGTCCTGATTATACTTACAGTCTGCATTACAGCAGCAGTAATCGGGGGAACAGCGGATATGGTTTCGGCTGGAGTGCCTCTTTGTCTCATTATAATAAAACGACAAAAACCTTAAGTTTTTTATCCGGAGGCACTTATAAGCTTACGTGGTCGGGAAATACACCATCGATTAAGTATCATAAATTAGACACGCTGCATTTGCGGGGTGACCCTTCCGGTAAATACCTGCTGATTGCGACCCACAAAGACGGCAGTGAAGAGTTCTTTAACAGCTACGGGAATATGGTACGGTTTGAGAATACTAGGGGTAACAGCCTGTATTTCCACTATACCGGCAATCAAACCTCTGCCCGTCTTGAATCGATCACCGATGACAGTGGTAAAACGTTACTGCAGGTTGACTATACCGGCAACGGCATACAGGTGCATAGCCTGAAGGCTGACGGCAGTATGAAGACGGTGCAGGTGGCGATCAGCAATGAACAATTGCAAAATTTTCTGTTTGCTGATGGTAAGACTCGAGTGGCTTTTCAGTATGCACCGGCCCCTGGCTTTGCTGAGCTAATTAAGCATATCAGTTATTCCTCAGGCTCCAGTGAAGATTTTCAGTACAGTACCATACCGGTGCCTACCGGTGGTCCGGTGGCGCAGATCTATGTAGTGAAGTCCCATTACGTTACGCCAGGATGTGATCAGCCGGTGAGGAGGACAAACTATGCTTACGGTCTGGGTAACGGGCACAATTTTTTAGGTTATGCGGCAGGCGTTGCGTACCGCCAGGATGTGGATAATCTGTACATGCGTCCGGATAACTATACCTACCAAACCCAGGTAACAAATAATGACGAACCAAGTGCGGTCACCACGTACAATAAATACCATCTGGTTTTGAACCAGAAGCTTTATGCACCGGGTTCACATAAGCTGATCAGTGAAGTGGATTACCAGTATCCTAACTGGCTGAACAGTACGATAAGTTCACTGCCAGCCAACTACTCTTTGGCTACAAAGATTACCACTAAGGCTTACGGGGCTACCTCCGTCGATACGCAGGGGCTGGGTGGACAGACTCTGGCGCCGGTAGAGCACAGCAGTAGCTATGAGCATGATAATCAGGGCAACGTGTTAAAAACCACAAAAGAAGATGGCACCGTCATCACGAATCAGTATGCGCCGGCTGATGCCAATGGGTTTGTGAACAATCTCACCACGCAGACGACTACACCAGCGACGTTACCGGGCACCTCGGCAGTACTACCAACCCAAACAAAGATCAGCTGGCAGACATTGCCTTCAAAAGATAAAGCAATGCCGGTGGGGATGACTCTGCCCGCCAGCACCACCACGCTGTATCAGAAAACCCCCGGCGTATGGGCAGCAGGACTAACCGAGTCATTCACTTTTCATCACATGCAAACGCAACCCGATTACGGTATGCCAAGTGCAATGGCACTGACTAATGTAGCGAGCACGGCTGATTCGCTTAATAAGTCGATTACCTATAGTGATAATCAGCAGTTGACATTGTGGGGTAAACAATTTCCGGTCAACATTAAAAGTGCGCAGATAATGGCGGTAAAAAGTGGTATTAAAACGCCTGAGGTTAAGACCTACACCAGCACGGTAACAGGGCAGACGCTGATGAGTGTGGATGCGCGGGGTAATAAAACCGCCTATGCATATGATACGCTGGGGCGGGTCATCAAAGTAGTGGCTGATTACGGTACCAGTCATCAGTTAGTTGTAAGTTATGCCTATCAGTCTGATGCTAGTGGTAACAGTGTGACGGTAACCGCGCCTAATGGTTATCAAGTTAGAAAGACGTATGATGGTGCAGGACGGGCATTAACGACACAGGCTGAACAGGTGAACAGTCAGGGCAAGGCGGTACCGGGTAGCTGGGATACAGTGTCATCACAAACCTACAATGCCGAAGGAAAGATTGCTCAGAAAACAGCGTATGACACCAATGAAGTGGGTAAGCTACAACGTTTTACAACCACTTACCATTATGATGCCTTAGGGCGTTTCATTGGTAAGTCCAATTTCAGAGGTCAGGCCGGTATTGTTGGGGTGGATGCACTGACACGGCGCAGTTACAGCTATGTGCTGTTACCGGTGGATGCCACAGTCAGTGGTGCGAGTCTGTGTACGGTCAAAGGTGTTGCACACGCCTGTCAGGCGCGGCATTTATCCGTCAGCCAGACCGATGCCCGCGGGGACAAAGTAGCCACTTATCTGTTCAGTCTGGATCCGGCCATCACCAATGATAAGGGGCAACCACTTTATACCGGTGACCTGAAAAGTGAGCTTCAGGCGCATCTTTCCAGCGATATTGCTGCGGGGAAACCCTTTGACACTGTCTGGTTGCAAGGATGGTTGCGTCAGGCTATTACGGCAAAATCTTGGTATAACGCCGGTTATGCCACCTATAATGCAGCGCATCAGGTGTTAGTAGCAACGGACACTGACGGTCATGTGACGCATTTTGCCTATGATGCAAAAGGTAGAGCGATCAGCAAAACACTACCCAATGGAGCTGTGCAAACCTATCACTATGACAGTAAGAATAATCTAATCAGTGTCGGTAATTCCACCTCTGGCAAGGATATCACACTGGGACAACGTGAATATAATGCTTTCAACGAGCTGATCAAAAGCACGGATGTTTTGGGGCATAGTTGGCACTATACGTATAACAAAGTGGGTGAGCTCACAGATTATATAACACCCAATAGTGCGCATATGCACTATACGTATAATGACCAAGGCAAGGTGGTGACGCAATCGGTGGTTGATCATCCGGAGGACAAAGTTACTTTGTCTTATGATCTGGTCACTAATGCATTGATCAGCCGTCAGGATAAAACTGGAACAACGGATTACCAGTATGCGGATAACGGCCGCTTATTGCAGTTATCTACCAATACTACCGGTGCGATAGCCGGCGATACCCTGCCTGCTTTTACGGAAGATTACCAGTATACGCAGGCTGGTCGGCCGGTCAGTGTCACCCGTCAGGGACAGCAACAGGCGTTGTATCATTATGATGATCTGGGACAGTTGAGCCATGTAGATCGTCAGGGCAAGTCTTTGGAAAGCTTTACTTATGATATTGCCGGTCGGCTTATTCAGTTGGTGAAAGGGCCGGTGAAAACCGCCTATACCTACAATACTCTGGGGCAGTTATCGGCGTATCAGACTGGGGTAATGCAGAATAATCATCTGAACCAGGTAGCGGACTATCAGTTCCATTATTTGCAGGATGGCGATCTGACCTCAAGGGTGCGTTCTTCAGGTGGAACAAGTACCACAGAGCAGTATCAATATGACAGTATCAACAATCTGCTGAACTATACCTGCAACGGCTCACTGTGTCCGAAGGATAATATAGGCAATACCATTAAGGATCAGCATTATACGTTTGATGAATGGAACAACATTAAAACAGTAGCCACGGATGTGCTGAGTGCGAAGGGACCACAGACCAACACAACCACCTATCACTTTGACAGTACTGATCCCATACGGTTGCGCAATTATACGAACAGTAACTCTGCCTACGGACAGAGTGCCACTTTGCGCTATGATAACGACGGAAATATTACCACTAACGAACACAACCAGTTTATTACTTATACCCCTTTTGATCAGATGGCCAGTGTCAAAACTAAACAAGGCACCGTCAGTTATCTGTATAACGGTGCTCATGTTCAGGTGAAAGAGAGTGCTCCGGGTCAGGCGCCGTTATATTTTGAATATGGTGCTGCAGGGCTCAGTGCGCTTGAGCAGGGGGGGAAGACTACGACCGTATTGTATGGAGCCGGACGTATTGGTGAAATTACCCCAGATGGAACCACCCATTATACGATCACCGACCAAAGCGGCAGTGTGCTGAGTGAGGCAATGGTTGGTTCGACGGGTAAAGTAAGCTTAGGGGGTTCACGCCTGTATACGCCGTACGGGATCGAAGGACGTGCAGACAGTGCGTCCAAAACGGAGTCAGGGAAAGTCACGCCACTGGTACAGCAGAACCTCTGGGGCTTTGATGGTGAGTTGAAAGATCCGGCCAGCGGATACCAGTTTTTAGGGCAGGGATATCACCGTGCCTATAATCCGGTGATGCGACGTTTTATGAGCATGGACAGTGCCTCACCGTTCGGAAAAGGCGGGTTTAACGGCTATATCTTTGCGAAGAATAATCCAGTGATGTATGGAGATCCGTCCGGACATATCCCGACCTGGCTAGGATGGGCCTTGGATATTGTAGGTGAGGTTGCCGGTGTGGCCATGATCGTTGGTGGAGCCGTCACAGGCAATGCTTGGCTGGTCGCACTCGGTATTGGTACGGTTACATCATCTTCACTTAATATTGCTTCTCGTATAGAAGCTAAACAGGGGCATAAGAAGGCAGCTCTGGGATTGGGTATCAGTGCAGCTATTGTGGGAGTTGCAACAGCTATCGGCGGTTCTGTTGAGTCGATAACTTCTGCTGCTAATAGTATTGCTTCCGCAGCCAGTACACTAAGTAAGGTGGCTGCGGTTACGACAGCAGTACTGGCCGTCGGCGCAACAGGTACAGCCACTGCGGCGACGGTTCTGGCTTATACTACAAATGGTAATGGTGATACCATTGATATCTTAAGTTATGTGGCGATTGGTCTAGGCACTTTGGGGGCTGTTGGAGGTATTCGAGGACGCGTGGCAAAGTCGATGGCTGCAAATGCTGTAGAAGCTGAAAATGAGGCTGAGAATCTGAGAAGCTCTGTAGCCGATTCAATAGAAGCTCATTCTGAGCTCTATCGGGAAGTTGATGCTATGGAAAGATTATTATCAGGTCAGTTCGGCGAATTGGCAGTCAAGACGTTAACAGATCCGAGTCGTCCCAATATGAGTGCGATCGATTCCTCCGTATACAGAAGTGCTATTTTGAACCCAATAGATGAAAGACTTTCTTTTGTGCAAAGATTAAGAATTGACCTGGAAGTTCAAATACATGGTTTACATAGAATTTTTCGCTCTCTTTTGCCCAATAGAGCGCGCATGGTTCTGGATCATATTCTCACCGGTCCATCTGTGAGAACTACGAGGAATATGAGTGCTATTGAGGATTTAGAAGCCAATCGCGCGAGTCGTGCTGGTGCTGAGATAAAAGTTACTAAAATGTTGGAAACAGAAAAGGTTCTACGATCTAAAATTAGTGATTTTAATAGCCAAATTGATGAGGTAGATCAAGCCAATGCTACTACAGCGAGATTGGGGAGAAGCGCTCATGTGAGAATAAAACCTGATCCAGTGTGGAACCCTTAGTCTTATCCGACGCGTTGGAGTTAAGTGCAGCTGCTTCTTTTGGTGGCTGCAAGTTGAGATCGAGATGCTCTAATTTTCAAAATCTTTAAATACTTGCGTCGTTTATATCTAAATGGCCATTGGAGTGATTACTAGGTATTTTAGGCACCTACATAAAAGGAAAAGAATCGAAGTCAATCTAACCCTTATTCTGTCTTGGTTCCACCTCCTACAGGAGAGGAAAAGAGTCCAGTAGTTTTAAATTGCTAAAATAGAGTTTAAATGTTTGGAAAAAGTCATCAATAGGCGCAGAAAATACGGGTAAGCATAGTGACTACCATGCTGTGTATTTTCTTTTGAAACCATATTATGCACGTAAAGTGGCCTCCTTCGTCGGTGGCTTGGGGGTTAACTCAGCATTTATGTTTATATGTATAATAATCTCAAAGCGGTTATGATTTATAATTATTCGTCAGGTGACAACTATAAGTCTTGAAAATCGAGGTGCTCATGATTACCTCAGCTCTATCGCAAGCTAATTGCAGCATAAAACCGCTTGTTTTTAGTGTTTTTGGAAAAAAATCGGACTCCGCCTGGTAAGGCGCTAAAAATTGTCTTTGCTTCATCATTTTTCGGTAATCCCGATAGAGATCAGCCATTGACTTTCTATGGGTCTGGCACATGAATACGAGCGGCTTATAGTACTTATCACACATCAGTGGATTACGTCCAAAACTCTGATGAAATAATTCTGTAAATCGAATTTGTCTGATCGTTGTAAAGTGAGATTAAGCGCTTTGTATATGTCGGGCAATAGTTTGCTTCTCAACCGGTAAGTCAGAAACCCAAAGTAACGAATCATCTGGAAGTATTTTTCCTGGATATGCTGTAAAAGCTAGACTATAAACACCTTAGCTCACTCAAGAAGCGACGGTATCCATTTTCTTTATGATAGTAATACTTAAACACTACTTTCTTGTTGTCCTAATAAATGATTTTAGAAGTCGCTATGGCCGGACGCTTCACATAGCGCCCCAGATTATCAACATTATTTTTATGGCTGTCAGAAGGCTTTGAAGCTCATACATGCCAGTACATATCGTAGCGCTTATCTAAAAAATCTTTCAGGGCTTTAAGGTGCGCTAACTTTTCAGGTACTCTCAGCGTCTCTTTGTGTTTTTTTAGCAGTTTAATCACTCAGTCACGTCATTTATGTATCAGGGTTTGTATGTGGTAGGTGTAGTCTTTCCAGTCACCGGTTTCTGTCAGCCCACCACAGATCACTTAGGCATGAATATGGACATTGCCTTTCAGATCTCTGCCCCAGGTATGCATCGCAGCGAAGATGCCAGTTGACTTTGGGTAAGACCTGTAGCTGAGTCACTATCCACTGATGGGTGTTTTTCTTTCGGCAGAAATTACAGAACCGACTGTTGCAGGTTTTTTGAATTGTGCTGTCATGGTTGCAGTGCGGGTATTTAAAATGAAACGTACCTGAGGCTAGTTTGCCTCAGTACGCTTACATTCCAGTGAGGAGGGTATCAAAAAAACGTACCATCAAATACTTTTTGTTCATCAAAGTAGATACGTCCTGAATCGAAGATGAGATCAAGGTGGTGACTACCCACTGCGCCACCGCCTAAACCTAGGTGTAGCCCGCAGTGTCGCTCTTCAAAGCCCGCATTAATGCCGTATAATTTTGTGACACCTTCGTTTGTTCCGATACCCAGCTCTTCTACTTTCATGTTTGAAGGGTTTGCTGCAAGGTAATGTTCAAAATCTTTTTTTAGTGAGGCATTTGAGGTTTCAACAGCAGTAATTTCATTGTTATCGATGGTTAGAAATAATGGATCATGAATGATCCCATACTTTATAGAAAAAGGGATGGTACTTAAAAATGTGCCAGTAAAAGCCACTTTTCCACTGAGACGATGTGGATGCCTGGCGATTTCACCAGGAACTATATCAAAGTTTCCGCAACCGTTAATATTGGTCCACCGTTGAGAGCTTACCAGGTGATCAGAAAGTACAGACCCCTTGTCATCCTTAAAGGTAAATGTTTCAGATGACTGAGCAGCATTAATGAGCTTGCTATTTAATGCCTCTATTCTGCTTGGTGAGATAGAAAAGGCTTTTTCGAAATGGTTTTTGTAATCTTTAAAGAGTGTAGATTTTTTCCAGTATTTTTTTATGACAGGGTTTATTTTATGAATAAAGTCAGGACCTTTTACTGATGGAGGTATCAGAGTGGAGGAGTCATAAAAGAGGATAAATATATCACACTGGTTTGAAATAACCGCTGATAGTGTTTCTAAGGAATCACTTTCCAGATGACATGTGATCAGCGTGAATTTTTTATAGTGTTCATTACTGTAGGTCAGAATCTTTTGGGTTAACGGAGCATAACTTTCAGTGAAGCCAAGCATAATACGGGGTTGATGGATGTCTTTTATTGCAGGGTGGTGTTCGAGATAGTATAAAAAATGTTCTATATATGACATGTCGTGAAGATTACACTCGTGGGGGTAAAATAAAAGGCGTTTGTGAGCTTGTTATAGTCATTCCAATAAAGAACCATACATGTAAAAATTCATTTTTGCTGTTAATCAGTAATAAGCTTTAAAGATTGAATTTGAATGGTTTTATTTTGGAATGACTATATATCGCTGAATAAGAGAAGGAAAAACCTTCCTTATTTTGTTTATTAAAGAATTGTTATGACCACAGAGAAGTACCAAAGGGTACTACGGCCTCTTTTTCCATAATTTCAACAGCTTCTTCATGGGTTTCAATCTCAAGCCATTCAGACAGTTCAATCTGTTCTTCAATCATTACGTACCACCTTAATATTTATGTCATACTAACAAAATTAGCAATAGCACCGTTTTTCAAAATTTGGGGAACTTTTTATTCACTAGCCCCCATTAGTTCCATCTGTAAGCATTTCAATACAAGACAGAAAATAATCTAAGTAAGAAATAATAACAAAATGATGAAGGCAGTGTCCAGTGAAAAAAAAACCATAAAGAACGATTGTTGCAGTACTACTGTCTGTGTTGATGGTTTTTCAGGGCAAAGCAACGTTCAGAAATATGAGTCGCTACTGTAGATGAGTGAAAAATGTCTGAGTCGTTGGTATCGGTGAATCTTCGATGTTACAGACTTTAACTTCAGTTTGCTTACTGAGCAGTTAGCAGGGAAAAGAACACTGATTTCAGCTATCGATGCCAGTTTTCTGGAAAAAAGCGGTAAAAAGCGGAAGGACTGGCCACGTTTGATAATAGTAAAATAGGGGTTCGTGATGCCAGACAACATGCTGGATTAACTCACTATCAGTCGCTTAAGAAAGAGTCGATTCACACCCGTATTAATGCGTCGTTTACAGCACTTAATCTCATGAAGCTTTCAGTAGTGGAACTCAAAAATTAGACAGCAAGTTAAGGTTCTTTTCCTGGGATAATATTATTTTTGGTTTGAGGAAATAACATGACTAATTCACGTCGTCGGTCAGTAGACCGAGCGCAACGCAAGACAACAGTTAAACAATCACATAAGTTATTGTGGCAGCGACGGTGCAAATTGCTTAATATTTCCCGCTCTGCCAGCTATGGCGCATCACAGGAAATCAAAGACGACTTGCATCTGATGCTTGCATCTGATGAAAAAAATTAAAACACTATTATCTTATTATATTTAAAAAAAATGTGGCGGTGAGAGAGGGATTCGAACCCTCGATACGCAATTAACGTATACACGCTTTCCAGGCGTGCTCCTTCAGCCACTCGGACATCTCACCATGAGTTTTAAAATCAAGGCGAGATCGTATTATAAAGTGAGCGAGATTGCAAGTATTTAGCTGTTTGCAAGGCGAAGTATTTATTCTGGATTATCAAGATCTATTCGCTACATCTATTGACAAAACCGGAGAAAAATCTGATACACCTATAGGGATGGACTCGTGAGATTTTCCGTCTGCCAAGCACGTAATCTTATGCGCAAACCACCCACCATCCTGATGTGTCTTGGTCGAAATAATTAAAAAATTCTTCTTGATAAGAAAGGAATATTTACATACATCAACTTCATTGGTTAAATTAGATTCATAGGCGATGTATATAAAGTCCTCATAGTCACCATATCCCTTATAATTTGTCGTATGACTAAATTTAATTGGGAATGATTTTTGTAAAGGTAATACCAATGGATAAAGGTTTGAGGGGATTGATGATTTTGTTTCCCCACCCTCGGTTCCACCAAAAAATTTAAAATTGGGTAATAAATGGCTATTTTGAATTTTTATGATGCCATTAAACTTCACGTTAGGCACCATGCTTCGGATATTTGCATTACCCAGCAAAGAAAAGGTACCCAACAAAGAAAAGGTAGTTAGTAGTGAGCAAATAAAACACAACTTAGTGATTGACTTAGGCATAACAAAAGCCCTTTACTTTAGTTTAAAAACAGGAGAGATGAACGATTGTTAACACTAGATTGTTGTGCTGAAAGCACAATAAGTATAATGAGATATTCAATCTGTATTATTCACTTAATATAAAAAAAAATAACTACATATATACAAATTAAATAGATATCTATTTAATTTTATGAGAAGCATTTGTATTTAAATAGTTAGTATTGCTTGCATTGCGTAATTTTTATTTTTTCAGATGACTGAATGAAAAAAGGCAATTTTTCAGTTGTTATTTTGCACCTGTTTAAACTTACTGGGGAACGTTGTGCTGATGCGAGCTTTTATACTATAAAATAAACTATTGACTCTTTAAAATAAATGCGTAAAATGCACCGTCACTGAGCGATGAGGTGTTTGTCGGAGTTTTAGCGATAAGTTATTAAAACGGGCAGTTAAGACGATTTTAATTAACGGGAAAGTGGAAATAACCACTTGACACAGAAGCTAAACTCTGTAGAATGACGAAGCTCAAATGGTGACGCATAAAATCACCGGAGTCGTTAAATGTTTATAACGATTCGAACAGTTCTTTAAAAATTTGGAATTCTGATGAAAGTCTGAATAAATTGCTGAGAATACACTCAAGCGAATGGTAAGGTGTATAGTCTGAAGCTGTTTTGTAAAGAGATGGTTTTGGGTTATATGATCAAGTGAATAAGCGCATACGGTGGATGCCTTGGCAGTCAGAGGCGAAGAAGGACGTTATAGCCTGCGAAAAGCGTCGGGGAGCTGGCAAATAAGCTTTGATCCGGCGATGTCCGAATGGGGAAACCCAGCCACATTAGTGGCTATCTTGCACTGAATTCATAGGTGTAAGAGGCGAACCGGGAGAACTGAAACATCTAAGTACCCCGAGGAAAAGAAATCAACCGAGATTCCGTCAGTAGCGGCGAGCGAACGCGGATTAGCCCTTAAGTCAGTTATGTTTTAGTGGAAGTATCTGGGAAGATGCGCCATAGAGGGTGATAGCCCCGTACATAAAAAGGCATAGCTGATGAAAACGAGTAGGACGGCACACGTGGTATGTTGTCTGAAAATGGGGGGACCATCCTCCAAGGCTAAATACTCCTGACTGACCGATAGTGAACTAGTACCGTGAGGGAAAGGCGAAAAGAACCCCTGTGAGGGGAGTGAAATAGATCCTGAAACCGTATGCGTACAAGCAGTGGGAGCATTAACTTGTTAATGTGACTGCGTACCTTTTGTATAATGGGTCAGCGACTTACATATTGTGGCAAGCTTAACCGAATAGGGGAGGCGTAGGGAAACCGAGTCTTAATAGGGCGAAATAGTCGCGGTGTGTAGACCCGAAACCGGGCGATCTACCCATGAGCAGGTTGAAGGTTGAGTAACATCAACTGGAGGACCGAACCCACGTATGTTGAAAAATGCGGGGATGACTTGTGGGTTGGAGTGAAAGGCTAATCAAGCCCGGAGATAGCTGGTTCTCCTCGAAAGCTATTTAGGTAGCGCCTCATGTATCACCACTGGGGGTAGAGCACTGTTTCGGCTAGGGGCCCATCCCGGGTTACCAAACCGATGCAAACTCCGAATACCAGTGAGTGCGAGCATGGGAGACACACGGCGGGTGCTAAGGTCCGTCGTGGAAAGGGAAACAGCCCAGACCGTCAGCTAAGGTCCCCAAGTACCGGTTAAGTGGGAAACGATGTGGGAAGGCTTAGACAGCTAGGAGGTTGGCTTAGAAGCAGCCACCCTTTAAAGAAAGCGTAATAGCTCACTAGTCGAGTCGGCCTGCGCGGAAGATGTAACGGGGCTCAAACCGGTCACCGAAGCTACGGATTCAGAGAACAGTTGACAGAGGACTAAAGACAGATAAGTGACAGACAACTTAGTAAACAACTTAGTAAATAACTAAGTAACAAGATAGATCCATCAGTGGGTTTAAAACTCTGAAAGGGTTTTAATCCGGTTGTAGTTTGATATGGTTTTATCTTGAATACATAAGTGAAGCACAATGGCAGGTATGGCGGAAACGCTAGCAGCTTGTTGAGAAATGCTCACAGGGTTGTCAAAAAGTTGGGGTTAATTTAACAACCAATAGTCCTTCGTCTTTTGTCATCTGTTCTCTGAGTGGTAGAGGAGCGTTCTGTAAGCTGATGAAGGTATACTGAGAGGTGTGCTGGAGGTATCAGAAGTGCGAATGCTGACATGAGTAACGATCAGGGGGGTGAAAAGCCTCCCCGCCGAATGACCAAGGTTTCCTTGCGCAACGTTAATCGGCGCAGGGTGAGTCGGCCCCTAAGGCGAGGCAGAAATGCGTAGTCGATGGGAAACAGGTTAATATTCCTGTACCTTGTATTACTGCGATGGAGTGACGGAGAAGGCTAGGCCAGCACGGCGATGGTGGTCCGTGTTTAAGGTAGTAGGCTGTGGGATCAGGCAAATCCGGTCCCATAAAGTCGAGAACTGATGACGATTGACGCCCTTCGGGGCAGAGAGAAGTGGTTGATGCCATGCTTCCGGGAAAAGCTTCTAAGCTTCAGGTAATACGAGACCGTACCCCAAACCAACACAGGTGGTCGGGTAGAGAATACCAAGGCGCTTGAGAGAACTCGGGTGAAGGAACTAGGCAAAATGGTACCGTAACTTCGGGAGAAGGTACGCCGGTGTTGGTGATTGTCTTTGCGACATAAGCTGATGCTGGCCGAAGATACCAGGTGGCTGCAACTGTTTAGTAAAAACACAGCACTCTGCAAACACGTAAGTGGACGTATAGGGTGTGACGCCTGCCCGGTGCCGGAAGGTTAATTGATGGGGTTAGCCATCACCAGAAGGCAGAGGACTGAAGAAAGAAGACGCAAGGTGTATAAATCTGCTGAAAAGTAGGCGTTTAACCTAAAGGTGTTATCTGTATTTTAGTTATCTGTAATAAGAGCAGAAGTCAGGGGAAAAAAGACGCATGATATAAACGATAAGTTTTATCTGAGTTTAATCTATCCTCAGTCATCTGTAATCTGTCTTCCGGGATGGCGAAGCTCTTGATCGAAGCCCCGGTAAACGGCGGCCGTAACTATAACGGTCCTAAGGTAGCGAAATTCCTTGTCGGGTAAGTTCCGACCTGCACGAATGGCGTAATGATGGCCACACTGTCTCCACCCGAGACTCAGTGAAATTGAAATCGCTGTGAAGATGCAGTGTATCCGCGGCTAGACGGAAAGACCCCGTGAACCTTTACTATAGCTTCACATTGGACCTTGACATTATTTGTGTAGGATAGCTGGGAGGCTTTGAAGCATGCACGCTAGTGTGTGTGGAGCCGTCCTTGAAATACCAGCCTGGTACTGTTGGGGTTCTAACCTAGGCCCCTTATCGGGGTTGGGGACAATGTGTGGTGGGTAGTTTGACTGGGGCGGTCTCCTCCTAAAGAGTAACGGAGGAGTACGAAGGTTGGCTAAGCACGGTCGGACATCGTGCGGTTAGTATAATGGTACAAGCCAGCTTGACTGCGAGAGAGACAACTCGAGCAGGTACGAAAGTAGGTCATAGTGATCCGGTGGTTCTGAATGGAAGGGCCATCGCTCAACGGATAAAAGGTACTCCGGGGATAACAGGCTGATACCGCCCAAGAGTTCACATCGACGGCGGTGTTTGGCACCTCGATGTCGGCTCATCACATCCTGGGGCTGAAGCCGGTCCCAAGGGTATGGCTGTTCGCCATTTAAAGTGGTACGCGAGCTGGGTTTAGAACGTCGTGAGACAGTTCGGTTCCTATCTACCGTGGACGTTGGAGACTTGAGGAGAGCTATTCCTAGTACGAGAGGACCGGAATGGACGAACCTCTGGTGTTCCGGTTGTGTCGCCAGACGCATTGCCGGGTAGCTACGTTCGGAAGGGATAACCGCTGAAGGCATCTAAGCGGGAAGCCCCCTCCAAGATGAGGTCTCCCTGACCCTTGAGGTCACTGAAGAGCCGTCCAAGACCAGGACGTTGATAGGCAGGGTGTGTAAGTACGGTAACGTATTGAGCTAACCTGTACTAATGACTCGTGAGGCTTGATCATATAACGCCAAAGCTATTTTTAAATAAGTTAAGGCAAGACCCTTACTAACGTGAGAGTGTATAAGCAATTGACAGATTGATAATCGGTACAAAAACAATTAAGGTACCGGTCAGAATTCCGGGTAAGTGATAAGAGTCATTTACCTTACCAGTTTTCCTGGCGGCCAGAGAGTGTTGGTACCACCTGATTCCATCCCGAACTCAGTAGTGAAACGATACATCGCCGATGATAGTATGGGGTTTCCCCATGTGAAAGTAGGACACCGCCAGGGCTTAATACAAAACCCCCACACCTAGCTAACAAGGTGTGGGGGTTTTTCTTGTGGATAAAAAAATGATATGTTATCGTTGCCACGACATATGGAACAATAAACTGTACACTACCTATTTTTTGCATATTAAACCTATTAAACAAAGCCAGCTTTATATTTCTATCTTCAACAAATTTGTCATAGAAGGGGTGGTAGTTTGCTTTTTAAATATCAGTTACACCAAAGCCAGTTTCTAACTACTGTTATGAGCATGCTTGTATAATCTTGCTGTTAAATGCAAAGTGACAAGTAAGCTTGCTATTGTGAGGAAGTTCAACGTATCACAGAAAAATCAGAAATGTAGCGCAATAAGCTTGCACTTGTTAGTTTAAGCCAGCTTTATCTATTTATTAGGTCAGTAGAGAGTGTTTGACAATGCTCTGTTAGAGATTGTGCTATCACGTAGCTCTAGAGCTTGATGTTATGTTGCAGTATTATACCTTTTTATTTACAACAGGAAAAAATTTTGGAAGCAAAACAAAAAATAGCTTTATTTATAGACGCTGATAATGCTCCTGCCTCACAAATAGATATTATCCTATCTGAGCTTGCGACATATGGAGTTGTAAATATTCGCAAAGCATATGGGAATTGGAAAAAGCAAGGCTTAAAATCATGGGAAGAAATTCTACATGAATATGCAGTACAGCCGATTCAGCAGTTTGATCTGACGAAGCAAAAAAATGCATCTGATATTGCATTAACAATTGATGTTATGGATGTTCTCTATACAAAAAATGTGGATGTAATTTGTCTTGTTTCATCAGACTCAGATTTCACTCCACTAGCAACAAGGGCAGTGGCAGAAGGGAAACTGGTAATTGGCTTTGGTGAAAGAAAAACCCCTGATCCATTTGTAAATGCTTGCTCGAAATTTCTCTTCCTGGAAAAGGAAGCTAAAACCATGGAGGGATCTGAAGGGATTTCAAAAGTATCATCGCAAACGCTTAAAAGCGATACAAAATTAATAAATTTACTCCGCCAAGCAATAGAAGCAGTTGAAGATGATCAAGGCTGGGCGATGCTTGGTCCGATTGGTTCGCATATAAAAAATAGAGCATCATTTGATCATCGTAATTATGGCTATAAAAAGCTCAGTGATTTATTCTTATCAATTGATCTCTTTGAGTCAAAGCAAAATGGCTCGATCTACAGATTCAGAGACAAAAAGCGAAAAGCAACATCATAAAAAATTCCAGTTCGTTCTGGTGCTATGCGCCTCTAACTGAATGTGCCTGCGTTGTTGCGTATGAAATGCGCGTTGTGAGTGACACCTGCATAGTGGCACGCATGTTTGGACTATTATCTAGACCATTGCCGTATAGCTTTAATTTCGTCTTGAGAAATATTCAATGATTCAAGAAGTTCTTGATGAGATTTTGGCTCCATAGCTTCAAATTGTTTATGCCAGTTTCTCATAGCCTCTTCATCGAGACCAGCTGCTTTCATAATTTCAACCCAGCGATCTTTATTAACCATATTTTACTCCAGTAATACTAATACTGTTTCTGGTTACTGCGATGAGCATGTTTTTATGGTCTTGCTATTAAAGGTGAAGTAGCGAGTAAGCCTACTGTTACAAGGATCTTTAGCACATAATAGCAAGACCAAAAAAGTAGTACAATAAAAAGTTAAAAGTAGGGTTTGATATCATTCAGTAGAGGGGGCAACTTTTCTGATACAGTAAAATACTATATTGAAGATGCTTCCGAAATCAGGAGGCATCTGTATATATCTTGAGTTTTGGGAGCATTTTATTTCACAACAACTGTATGATTTCGAATCATACTAAACCCACCAATAGAGTATTAATTGTAAACTTGAATAAGTTTTGGTTCATCCCAGCTACCTACTGCCTGACATCTTATACCAACTCCAACACAAGTCATAGGATTAGGACTATGGTTTGAAGTATATATTCCATCATATCCATTATAATTAATGGTTATTTTAATTGTGCCGTCATGGCTTGTAAATACCATCTTACCAGACCACGCGTCTGAAATTGGTTTGTTAATTTTAAATATTTCCTGTGCCGCAAAGTTTTGGTCTATTTTAAGGTGGTCTAGAATCGTAGGCATAAAATCATATGAAAATCCTTGAGAACCTTCGTAGTCGGTCAAATAAAGATTTACCGCTGTAGAATTTTCAAAGGTGATTTCTTCTTTATAAGTTTGTGCAAAGGAACATACTGATAAAGATGCTAAAGTCAAGCTTAAAATAATTAAATAATTTTTCATGGAGTTACTGCCAATGTACTATGAATAGAAAGATGGATACCATCTGCACGCCATTGTAATTAATACCCATTTTATTTTCAATTAGAATATTTAAAATTTTTGAGTAACACATGAGTTTTTGTTTATAGCTCTTTATCCATAAAGAAAGGGAATATCGGTATATTATTTGATAATTGCCGTACAGTCAGCTTGGAAATAAAATATTTGAAAAGTGGATCAGAACAGTTGTACTAACTGTCCGGTTTTTTCATATGAGGCTAGCTATTTTACCGGAATCAATTTCATTGTTCTTGGTGTTACTTCCATGGCTAGCTTCATATACAGGGTATGGCTATTAGCACTTGGGGCTTACATAATGAGCTATACACCACACCAGTTTTTTTGTTGGCATTAACTCATCTGAAAATCTACTCTTTTGCCAGATTCTCCAAAGTATGAATAATTGCAGAAAAGCAAGCTACGCATTTAATCAGAGCTTTGAAGTCATGTTCACTATTTCTGTGTTTAGCCACTTCCCGTCTGAGATGTTTTAAGCTTTGACGTTTAAGGTTTAAATTAATATCTTTTGTCGCAACGACTTTATTTTTATTGAAATAAAATAAAATTAGCTGAACGCTTTTTATAAGCTCGTTCACCATGATGCATAAGTCCGGATGTTTTATTATCTCCACCTGCGTTGCATTAAGCTGGTAGATATAATGGTTTAGATTCATGAATGAATTAAGTAGCTTTGTATTTTGTTTTTTGTAACCAAGATAAATATGACTTAATTTATGTTGATAATTTTTTGCCTGAATTATCTCATGCTGTAATTTTTTATTCAAATTATCAATGCCTTCTCTGTTTATTGATTTTTGGGTAAACTCTTTCATTTGATTAATGAGACTTAAAAAAATAGAGGCGATATATTGATTAATAATTGATGATGGCAGTTTGGGATTAAAGATAAAACTAACAAAAAGAGCAATCAACACTCCACTAAAAAGACCTGTAAATCGTTGATAGCCCAACTCGAAATCTAACTGCCCAAAGCCACCCGTAAAAAGCATCATGATAAAAATAAGACAAAATTGTATAGCTGCGTACTCATATTTTTGATATTTCAAGCCAAACCTGGCAGCAAAAAAAATTATTATAGTGAAAAGCGTGAAAAGGAGTGTTGGTGAGTGTAGTCGAAAAGAAATATAACCAATCAATAGACCCAAACAACCTCCCAGTATTATACCTGACAACCTCATTAATCCTTTAAATAAAAGCTCACCTAGATTAGGCATGATAATAACAACTAAACAAGCGATCCAAGCTTGATACAACCCTGGAATATTTAATGCTTTTAGCAAGTAAGCCGTAATTAGTAATGACACTACTGTTTTTATTGAAAAATAAATAGCTTCTTTTTTATCTGCCTTTTTGGCTATAGATAACTTCTTTGTTTCTTTTTTACAATTTATAGTATCAGTGTAAATATTTTGAAGGTGAGAAATAACCCTATTTAGATCATAGATTAGCTTAGAGGCTTTCATTAACAAGTCGGTGTCATCTATATTATTTGCATCTGACTCTAAAATGTTTATAAGGCGCATGGTTTTATCTATTCGAAAAATTTTTCCATTTTTTATATCTTTTATATCTAAAGCTATCCTGTTTTTTATTTGGGTGTATTTTTTTCTGGCAAAGATATTGAGCGCATTATCACTCTCAATATTGTCTAAAATTAAATTTAATTCATAGGACATGCTTTTAAGAGATGATGTTAGTCTTTGTAAATAATTTAAATCTTTGCTGTTGAGATGATTAGGAAAGCGACTAATAACATCCTGATATAAATCATAACGCAATAAGTTAAATCTTTGTGTTTGGCTTGATTGGATATGAGTAATTAAATCATTAAATAATTTGTCTTTATGAGATAAAATTGATTTTCTTATCCACTCTTTAGGCAATATAAAATTTATTAGATACAAAGATAGTAGAGCAATAGCTACAGAGGCAGGAAGCTGCCAGCTTTTTTCATTTAGTGTTGGCGTAAAGAAATGGAAAGCAACGATTATATCCAATATGATAAAAAGTAAGAAAAAAACATAATGATTTTTATGATGTATACCTATCAGATAACAACAGATAAAGGTGATTACAGATGCATAAATAATAATAAATACTGATTGATGAGGAAAAATAGCAAGGCTGAAAATACCCAAAAGGTAGCCTGCTGAAACACCTAATAATCGTTCTATCATCATCCAGTTGTTAGCTGATTGATCAGGAAACATTAACATATTAATACAGACAGAAAATGGAGCAAAAAACACAAAATCTGTGGCACTTTGCCAGCCTATCCCATAACTGATAAGCACTGCTAATAAAGCTGATAGTGCAATTTTAACCGCAAGGAAGTTAATAATTCTTTTTTGAACCCGGATCATTCCAAAACCTGCCTGAAAGTCTGTCAGTAAAGTTAAAAATCGCCCAAAAAAACAGATGACTTTGCATTACAGTGAGTTGCAAACTGGTTAAAAATACAAAATAAACGAAAATGAAACTATAAAAACCCATCATATGTTGTTAATAATTCGTATAATAAAAGTCGATTATTTTTTTTAAGACGGATATTCAGTTTGCAACAGCCTCTTATAATCACCACCACCAAGGCGAATTCTTAGTGTAGACAATCAGGACAAGGGAGGAAAAATTTATGTATAAAATTAGCCTTTACCAGAGACTTATACTAAAACCTGTTTCACAACTATAGTGAGGAGCGTCAACGTATAACAGCAAGATCAGAAAAGTAGCGCTATTTGGCTATAGCGCGATCGTTCAATGAAATTTCTGATTCGGTCAAATTCAGGTAGCTTATGTTATGTTAGGGTTCTTGCCTGAATAAATATGCTCTGGTTGAGGGTAGATACTTGCTTTCACCTCTTTGGAATAGTTGGCAATAGCTTCCTGAGGGCAGCTGGCGTCTTCCATAAAGTTTTTGACAAAGCGTGGTTTTCTGCCGGGAATCATATTGAGTATATCGTATAAAACCAAAATTTGACCGTCCGTATCAGCCCCGGCTCCAATACCAATAACGGGAACCTTTACTGAATTAGTGATTTTTTTAGCCAATGATGCAGGAATACATTCAAGTAAAATAATATTGGCACCGGCTTTTTCTAACGCAATGGCATCTTCAAGGAGTTTATTAGCAGACGCTTCATCTTTGCCCTGTACTTTAAAGCCACCAAAGATTGCTATCGACTGTGGTGTTAATCCAAGATGCAAACAAGTAGGAACGCCTCGGTCAGAGAGTTTTTTTACAGTGCTACAAAGCCAGCTACCACCTTCCATTTTGACCATATCTGCTCCAGCCTGCATCAGGCGGGCTGCGTTAACTATTGCCTGTTCTTCAGTTGCATAGCTCATGTAAGGAAGGTCAGACATAAGAAAGCTTTTTTGGTTGCCACGTCCCACGCATTCGGTGTGATATACCATATGATCCATCGTAACAGGTGTGGTGGTGGTGTGTCCCTGAGATACCATACCAAGTGAATCACCAACTAAAATGACATCTACTCCATTGGTGCTGGCTAGAATTCCGTGCGAGTAATCATAAGCCGTAAGACTTACGATTTTTTCACTTGAATCTTTCATTTTACAGAGTGTATTTAACGTCACTTTATCCATAGATTTGTAATACTCTTGTCATTTGTGCAGTGATACCGTGCTGGTAGATATTAAATCTATTGATTACATAAATAAAAATAGTGGTTAAAGGTTAGGTTTTAATAACCGCTACCAAAACTAATAACAAAGTAAAAGGTGTCATCAATAGTATTTACGTGGGATATCTTAAGAGAAAAAAAGGAGGCATGCCACCTCCTTTTGCTATTACAGATAAATGTTTTTATTTATTTGGAATAAGAATAAACATTTTGCCGGGTGAATTTTGGTGACCTGCGTATTCGCCGGCTTTTGAACCAGAGCCAAAATAAATATCTGCCCGTACCGGCCCTTTAATGGCAGAGCCGGTATCTTGTGCTGCAAAAGCGTGTTGATAAGGCTTTCCTGCGCTAGTTAGCGTTGTATCAATAAACACAGGAAATCCAAGTGGAATATAGTGCGGATCAACCGCAACACTTTGGTTAGCCAACACTGGTACACCTAAAGAGCCTGATGGGGGAAGCTTTGATTCTTTAAAAAAAACAAAACTTTTATTTGTATTAATTACTGACTGGGCTTTGGAAGGGTTGTCCATTAACCATTGTTTAATGGTTTGCATGCTAACTGTTTTTAGCAGCTTATTTTTTTTAAGATAGCGACCTATAGGGTAGTAAGGTCGACCATTTTTACTGGCAAACTGCATGAACACTTTTTCGCCTGATGGCATTTGAATGTATCCTGAGCCTTGAATTTGAAGAAACAGCCGGTCAACAGGATTTTTTAGCCAGCATAAAACATCGTGCTGATACTCTCCCTGCTTAAAGCGCTTATTAATTACAGATCTATTGTCGTAAGAGATCAGCCAGTTATTTTTTAGTTTGCCATAAATAATGCTACTCCCTTTTTTATAGGTATGGTTAAATTGTTTAAGATTTACCCGCACCAGATCTGCCGGTACTTTTAATAGAGGTGTAGAAAAGGTCGCAGAACGAAAACGACTGCCATGATAGGTGGGTGTATAGTAGCCGGTAAAAAGCCCTTTTTCGTTAGGGTTAAGTTGGTATGGACGAAAATGTTTTTCAAAAAATGCAGTCATTTTGTCTGAATCTGTCTGGCGCATTATTTTGCAAAGTTGATGCCATTGCTCATAAGTACCCAATAGCGGGTTTTGACTAACGGCTCCTGACCTTTTATCGAACACTTTGCATGAATTGAGTAAACTTGCCTTTAGTCTGATTGCTTCATTATTATTCCAGCCTTTTAACTGTTCAAAATTCACCATTTTGTAAGCAGAGGTAACTGGTGATATTTTTTTTTGTGTTGTACTACATCCGGTCAGCAGTAGCGTCAGAAAAAATATTAACACTGTCTGGTGCTTTTTCATTGTTATTCATTCTCCATTTCTTATCAACCAAGCTAAGGTTTAACTTTTAAAAATTAACTGTTATCCTGCGGTTTGGTTATTAGTGCGTATAAAATAATGTATAACTTATATTTCTATCATATAGTGCACTCCAAGGAGAATATGTGGTTAATAAAACTGCAAAGAATAAATGCAGGAACTTATTAAGAAATAAAAGAAACTCTTTGTCTGATAGTGTACAAAGACTGCATGCAGTCAAAGTTGCTTCAATGCTTAAGGCGAAAAGTATCTGGAAAAAAAGTCAGCATGTTTCTTTTTATTTGCCATTCGATGGGGAATTGTCAACGAATATAGTTGCCGACAACGCCATTAAGGAAAAAAAACACCTCTATCTTCCTGTTGCTGATGAGGATAAATCAAAGCCTTTAAAGTTTGCTCCATGGAGTTCTTCTGCAAAGATAAAGCCCAATAAATATGGTATTTATGAGCCTGTCTGCCAGCCTGAACAATACGTCTGTACAAGTACCCTTGATCTTGTTCTTATGCCTTTGGTAGGTTTCGATAGTCATGGAAATCGTTTAGGGATGGGAGGAGGTTTTTATGACAGAACATTTATTGGAAGACACCAGTGGGGAAAAAAACCTTTATTAATTGGATTGGCTCATGCCAACCAGTATGTGGCTGAAGGACTGCCTTGTGACACATGGGATATTATTCTTGATGGGGTAATAACTGAAGAGAGCGTATTTTTTTTTTAGACTATTCGGTCGTGGTTTTAATCTGGTTCAGCCAACAGGCCAGAGTATATTTTGTAAAAGATGATAAATAGCAATGCAGGGACTAAATCATAAAGGTAAATAATTTCTGTCCGTGAAGATAATGAGTCAAAACTTTCCGAAATATTGGTACACTAAAATCTGTTTCTGACTTTTTATTGCGCCACTTTTCTGATCTTACTGTTATGTGTTGAAATTTCTCGCAATAACTAGCTATTATTTATCACTTTTCCTTTGGCAGCAAGCCATAAAAGCATGCTCATAACAGTAGTTGGAAATAGGTTTTGGTGTTATTTATAAGTGTATGGGCTTGTGTTTTTGAAATATGCTTCTAATCTGTAAAAGGTTCAGTAGTGACCACAAAAGAAGAGTAGTTGACCACAAAAGAAGAAATGTATAGGATGAGGGATTTTGCTGGTTATATGAAAACACAAATGAAGAGTTTATCTGTTACATCCTTTGAAAGATTTAAATTAACCCTTCTTAGCTTTTTCTCCTATATGTTGACAGGGGGATTGGTTGTATTGACTGGTATGGTTATAACTCCAGTCGCACATTACTTTAATGTGAGCATGTCAGAGGCTGGCAGAGTCTTTACATGGATGAACCTTGGAATTCTTGTTGCTATTGTGGCAAATTCCGGATTGATGGACATTATTCCTCTGAAAAGACAGATATCTATCAGTTTTGCTATGACATGTGTTGCTTTTATTGGGCTGTCTGTTACACAGAGTTTGCCTGTTTTTTGTGTTTTAATGTTTCTTTTAGGGTTGGTAAGTGGTGTAACCATGTCTGTTTCCACATATTTGATTGCTCATCTTTATGCAGGAAAAAACCGGGGTATGATGTTATTGCTCACAGACTCATTCTTTAGCTTGGCTGGCATTATTTTTCCTCTGATAGCAGGTATTATGCTAAGTCGAAGTATTAGTTGGTATTGGTTGTATTCGATGGTATTGATTGCATCATTTTTTGTATTTGTTCTTTCTATTGGTATTAAATTTCCAAGACCTGCCGATTCTAATTTCCAGACTAAAGACAAGCCTTTGTCTGAACGACTCATCGCAGATATGAAACAGTGGGGTATTGCTGTATATGCTTGTGGGCTTGGTTGTATGTTGTATATTCTGGGTCAGCTTTGTTTAGTATTCTGGATTCCCAATTATGCAGTAAGTCAATTTCATGCAACACAACATGAAAAGTCTACCCCTCTCAGCTTCTTTTGGATAGGCATGTGGATAGGCTTGTATATTGCTTCTGTTTTGGTGAAGAAGATGTCAATGACCTTGTTTGTCTGTATTATTGCAATTAGTGCTACAGTGTTGTTTTATCTAATTCGCCATGCGCACAGTTTGCATGAAATGACGGTATTTTGTTTTGTTATGGGGCTGTTTTCAGCCGGTATTTACTATACATTGATCACATTAGCCTCATTGCAGGTGAGTATTCCATCACCGCTACTGGTTAACTTTGCTCTGGCTGCAGGGACTGTAGGGACTTTTTTAACCCCTTTGGTTGCGGCAAAAGCTGTGAGCATTGGTGGCCCAGCTGCGGCTTTGTGGACAGGAAATTTATTTTACCTGTCTGTGTTTATTATTGCGCTGATTGTTGCGCTGACATCAAAGCACAATAAAATGTCTGAGAACCCTTCAGGTTAACAGCAGTTAGTTGCTACACGCTGAGAAGTAAAAATTACTAGCCTGATCCACTTAGTAGTAATTACAGAACTATTTTATGAGCAGGTTTCTGTGAATATCAATAGCTTAATAAGGCAAATAGTTAATGATGAATCAAGACGAACTGAAACTAGCGGTTGCACGGGCAGCAATCGATTACATTAAGCCTCATTTAGTCAGTGACATGATTATTGGTATAGGTACGGGCTCTACGGCCAATTATTTTATTGATGCGCTGGCAGAGTATAAATTAGATTTTGATGGTGCTGTGGCTAGTTCTGAATCTTCTGAACAAAGACTAAAAGAGCATGGCATTCCCGTTTATGATTTGAATGCGGTTACCAATTTGCGTTTTTATATCGATGGAGCTGATGAAGCAAATGAGCATTTGAATCTTGTTAAAGGAGGAGGGGCTGCGCTCACACGTGAAAAAATTGTTGCGGCGGTAGCTGAGGAATTTGTATGTATTGCTGATGAAAGCAAGCTGGTAGGTACACTTGGAAAATTTCCACTTCCGGTTGAGGTTATTCCTATGGCACGTAGCTATGTAGCAAGAGAGCTTGTGAAGATGGGCGGTAGTCCTGAATACAGAGAGGGTGTGGTTACGGATAACGGAAATATTATCTTGGATGTTTGGCATTTGTCTATCACAGAGCCGGTAAAGCTTGAGTCGGAAATTAATCAAATTACAGGTGTTGTGACCAATGGGCTTTTTGCACAGCGATCCGCAGATGTATTGTTTCTCGGAAGAATGGGGGGAGTGAATATTTTACGTAGATAGTTTACCTAAACCAATATTTTGTGTTAGCTTATTATAATGATGGGTCTGACGGGTATCAGCCAGTCATGCAACAGGCAGGGAATGCTTGATTTGTATGAGTTTTTGTTTTTCAGGCTCTGTGAAGTAGCATAATAAAAACAATAATAAGATCACATAGACGATTATTCAGGGAGGAATAAATGACATTTGAAAATGCTTCGGATCACGTGATGTTGGCAGTTGAAATCATTCGTCAGATAGAAAATATGCAAGTGGCTGATGAAACAGCTGTAGAAGCGGTTATGCTAGTTATTCAGGATATATTAAATAAAATGCCCAGAGAAGAAAGGTTAATCTGGCGAAACAGATTAAGTCGCACTTTCGAACTTCCCCCTTCATTAAAATCAAATCTTTCAGATGTATCTTTTCGTTATGAATATAAAGCCAAGTATGCTGCTCAGAAAAACAACGATATTAAGAAAGGGTGATGATGTAAACCTGAGTATACGCCATTTTTTTGCAGCCAGGAATTTATAAATATTAACAAACTTATATTTATGGGTTCTTGACTTTGCAAGAAATATTAAGTAGGTAACAATGTGTAAATTAGAGGCATAAGCGCAAAAAAAAAAGATCTATGGCTAGCAGAAAATAAAAATAATAAAGGGGTTATAGGTATTATCACAAGAAGTGTTATCTGATTTGGTATAGAATATTTCCAGTTTAATTTACAGGTATGTTTGTGAGGTTTTTATGGCGACAAAAACAGACCCGCTAATTTCTTGTCTTATTCCTGTGCATAATGAAGAGGAATTGATTTGTGATTTCCTTCGTGCACTTTCTGAGCGAGTAAAGCAAGAAAGTAATAACTACGAAATTATTGTTGTTGATGACGGAAGTCAGGATGATTCTGTAGAAAAGGTTAGAGGTTTGTTAAAGGAGCTTCCGATCCGATTAATTACATTATCTCGTAATTTTGGTAAAGAGCGTGCGTTAACCGCGGGTCTGGATGCTGTGAAAGGTGATGTGGTTATTATCATGGATGCTGACTTTCAACACCCGATTGATGTTATATCAGAGTTTATGGAAGGTTGGCGTAAAGGCTATGATATGGTGTATGCGACCCGCAGAGACAGAATGTATGAAGGATTAATCAAACGTAGTATTACCAATAGCTTTTATCGTTTTATTAAAATGGCATCAGGTGTTGATATTCCGCCTAATGCAGGTGATTTTCGCTTGTTAGATCGTAAAGTGGTAAAGGCCATTCGCAGGTTGCCTGAGCGCCAGCGTTTTATGAAAGGTATTTACGCATGGGTTGGTTTCAAAAGTAAGGCCATTAACTTTGATGTTGCAGACAGACCCGCAGGCTCAAGTAGCTGGAGCAAAATTCGGCTTATTAATCTTGCCCTAACAGGTATTACTTCTTTTACTGAATTACCTCTGCGTATTGTTGCATTAATGGGCATGCTGATAGCTTTTATTGCAGTAATTTTTGGGATATATATTCTCATATCAACACTATTATTTGGCAATTCCGTGGCAGGCTGGCCGACACTGATTGATATTGTAGCTTTTATGGGTGGGTTGCAAATGTTTGCTATTGGTTTGTTAGGGGAGTATATCGCTGGTATTTTCGCCGAGGTAAAGCAGCGTCCTATTTATATTATTGCAGAGGAAGAGTCGCAAATAGCAGAAAATCAAGAGTGTGTTAAATCGGAGGTTAAGTGAAATCTTCTGGCCGTATTCTGCTTGCTGTCCAGGTATTCAAATTTGGATTTATTGGAGGGCTTGCCGCACTGGTAAATCTGCTGATTGTATGGCTACTTGTAGACAAGGCATTATTTATGAAGCCTCTGGTAGCTAATATATTTGCATTTTTAGTGGCTTTTTGGGTGAGCTATTTCGGTCATAGCCGATTAACATTTAATCATACAAGACATAAAATGAGGTTTGTGGCTCCAAAATTTTTTCTTATTGCCATTTGTAGTTTTATCTTGAACGAAACACTTTATTTTCTGTTACTTCATTTGACTCCTCTCTCATATTTATGGTCGTTATTTATTGTTTTAATGATTGTACCTGTGTTTACTTTTGTACTGAGTAAAATTTGGGCTTTTCGATGAAGAAAATGTTAGAAGCAGGTTTTGGTATAATAGCATTAACCTGTTTAAGCGGATAATGCCAAGCATTGATTCTTGCGTGCCCACTAAATCATCATCCTCATGAAGGTAAAATCTATACGACAGAGCTTTTTTTGGCATACCCTTTTCGTTCAAACATAACCATGCCTGCAAATAGCGTAAATAGCTCTTGAAAATTGTGTGGGTTTAACCCGGTAATTTCATAAACCTTATCCAAACGGTAGCGCAACGTATTTCGGTGAATTACGATATTGTCAGCACAGCGATTGATCTCACCATTACACAGAATATAAGCTCTTAATGTTTTAATTAGCTGATTTTTTTTATCTTCAGAGTATAGTTTTTTCATAGGGGTTCTTAGTTGTTTTCCATACCATGTATTTTCTTGTTGCAGTAAGCTGATTGTTAATATGTGGTGCTCAAAATACATCCATGGTCGGTCTAACATCTTTCCCATTGTAACCAGTTGGATTGCGCTGTTGTATGATTCAGGAAAGCCACCTGCTGATATCGTATCAGCACCTACAAAAAGTAACACTTCAGTTTTTATGTGCTGGGAGGATAGCTTTGTTTTTATTGATCTATAGAGTTCAGAAACTGTAACATCGCTGATATCATTTTGTATCACCCAGACTATTCGTCCTGGGTAATCGAGCGCAAACAGATCACTTTTTAGTGATTTCTTTAAAATGCTCGTAATAATATCTTCATTAATCTTTGTAAAGTTACTCCATTCCACCAAAATAACCCTTGAGCTTTGCTGTAGGTTTATATCAAATTTTTTACACAAATAACTGATCATGGGAGATAATGGCTCTTTCACCAAATGTAAAAGCAGTTCTTTCAGGTTCCAGCTATCTTGGCGAAAATTTTCTATGAGTACATTTTTTTCTAAAATTTGATGAACAAAACCTACTATCAATGATTTTGTATTATTCAGCAAAGAGGTTTCTCCCTCGATGCAAATAGCACCTAACACACGACTTTCTATGATAAGTGGCATGCCAAGTACTTGCATGGTTTGATTTTCATCGATGGTTAAGGTCGTCAACTGTCCACGGCGGATAGACAGGTTGGCAGCCTGTTCTGCTCGAGACTCACCCAGCTCAGGATTTTTAGCTATAATCTTCCCGAAAGGATCGGTAATGCCTACTTTGCAACCGACTCGCTCTTCACACATGTAGACAATTGCTATAGCTATCTCCTCGGAAATAGTAAACATTACACTCTCCAGGGCTTATAGTATTTCAGAAACAATGATCTGGTTTGGGAATGCCAGCAATCAGTGACGCAGTTTTTGCCGGGCTACCAGGGAATAATTTAAGTAAATACCTACTGGTACCCTTTTCTTTTCCTAGTTCTTTAGCAATATGCTTTACAAAAGGTCTTTGATTTGGAGACATATCATACAGAAAATAAAATTTTCTGGTCGCTTTTAATACGTCCCAGTGTTCTTCAGACAACTGTATACCCTGAGATTTTGCAAGGAATTCGGCTACATGTGAATTCCAGTCATCAAAGTTCTTTAGAAAGCCATCTTCAGTAGTTTGAATAATTTTATTACCAATATTAATCATATCGTTATTAGTACCAGCTGATAATCATAGTACTTTTTTCTGTTAATGCGACATACTGTGCATAAGTTATGAGTTGAACTCCTTTTGTTAGCGAGGTGCTTATTCCTCTTGCTATAGCATCTTCAGCAAGACAAAACACTTGTTTTGCACATATCACATCAAGAACTCTTTTAGATGCACAGGAGTCAGATACCATCACAAAAACACCATTCTCTTGAAGTAAAAGCATGTCATCTGGTGTTATCACTGAAAGGCAACGTGACAAAATATCACCTGATGAACCTGTCAGTTTATTAAGTGTATGAAGTGTAGCCATTTGCCACCAACTTGCTTAAAAAGTTAAAACTTGTGTAAAGTTACCGAGTTGTTCTGATATATCAGCTTTTTCTATAAGCTTCAGATTGTTTGTTATTAAAAGACTGGTATTAAGCCCTCTTTCATCCAAAGACTGTTGGCAGACAAAAAGATTATCCACTTCAAAAAGAGGTAAAGATTGCAACATGGATGCTGTGTTTTTCTGACAAACATACTCAGGAGACTGTGCTTTAAGTAAAGAGAAAACACCGTCATCAATAAAAAATAGAGTCGGTGGCAGATCAAAACTGGCAGAGGCCATTATTACATCTAAAGCGTCTCGAAGGTTTCGTTGTCCATAAGGAGCAGAACCAATGATACAGGCAATCTTAATCACTATTAGCTCCCAAAGACCATCAATCGATCACTCATGGCGAGGCCTTCAATCATTTGCCCCAGACCGGACAAAACAAAAGGTGGTTTAATATTTTCCGAAGATTTATTTTGTGACATAGCTTCTTCCTGTGAGACAATTCCCTCACGTAAAGCTGCTGTAACACAAATAATCAATTCAATATTATGACCGGCTGCAAATTTAGCCCATTCGTGATGAAGTGAAACCTCATCCTGAGGAACGCTAGCACGGTCTGAGGCTATCCGGACACCTTGCTGATAGAAAAAAACACCAGTTTCATGGCCGGCTTCAAGCAATGCTTTGGCAAAAAACAGAGCGGTTTGTGGTGCCTGAGATGTGTAAGGTGCCCCATATATCACTAATTGATATTTCATTACCTTATCCTCACTATTTACTTGCGGTAAAGCCTTGTAATCTTGCTATAAATCCAGACTCTACCAATAGAGTGAACAATAAAATAAGTTTACTTGGCAACAAATATTGTCAGATATCTTAACCAAATCATATAACTCTCTAACCAAATGACTCAAAACAGTCGTATCAATGCAACCTTTGAAGCAAGGTGTTACTCAAAGCAGTCACAGGATTCACCTGGATAATATGGCTACGCATCATAACATAAATAATCAGGAGGTCTATTATGACCATTGGGCTAAAAATCAAACTGGCAACTTTGGGTCTGGCTATCATTGCCTCTCAGAGTTTTGCTTCATTATTAATACCACAAACTTTTAACGGTACGGAATACTTTGAAAGTGGCATCATTGTTGCTGATGTTGCAGATATAGAAGCTTTCAAGGAACAGAAAGCTTCCGGACAATTAAAAATAAACAGTACCGGAAACAGTCGCCTATTCAAATTGGAAAAGAGTGAACTTATTGAGAAATTGGAAAAAACTTCTTCAGGTGACAGCCCCGTTGTTGTAGGTTACATTGTTCACGCAGTGACATCAGATATATTAAATAAGATAAAAAATGCAGGAAGTAGCATCCTAGCATCAATTACTGGTAGCTCTGACGTGAAAAAAGAAGGTTCGGGAGATGAAGAAATTGCTTTTTACTTTCCCAACTTGTTATGGACTTCTAATGAACCATGGTTTGGAAATAACAAACGTATTAATCGCGTCTTTGAACAGACTGCTTTTAATGACAGAGAATCTGGAAAAAAATATGGGCTAAATCCTGTTCAGGACAGTCAAGTAACAGCTGATTTAACTTACGTTGCTGCAGGTTCTGTTGTTGCTGTGGGACGTTATTCTGGGGGCAAAGATGATTTTAAGGATATGGAGCGATCCTGTTATGTAAAAATAGCATCAAAGGATAAAGGATTTTTTGACTTTTATACTTATAAAGAAGAAATTTGTGAATACGCTGAAGACTCGGCAATTGCTCGTCAGCCGGTAATTATTAAGTATGTACCTAGTGGTGCAGAAGAAAATTTAGTTCCATTGATAGCTGCTATTCAGCCAGAATCAGTGTCACTTGAGACTGTAGCTGTTAGTCATGATTCTGAGCCTCTTCCGGCACAGCTTCCCTATGATGCTGACCCAAAGCCTGATGTTCTTTTGAACTCAATTCGTGCTACTTCTGAAATTGTCGACGACTTAAGAATAAGAACCAATAATATTGGAGCAGCCATTTTGCCTCCATCTCCTATCAGAATCGTGAAATCAGCGTTTGATGCTGCCTCAGATCTCGCAGTTGTTCCTAGTAAGGCATATGATACTATCGTAGGTAGTTCGGATGTGACTGAGATTACAGACAATAATTCTGATACTGTTAACAACGCTCAGCCAGAAATTAAAATACAACAGCCTGAGCCAGTTGTTAACAGCCCGGAGGTAGTAGAACAGCAGGTACAGCAATCAGTCCCGCCTGCTCAGCCAGAAATCAAAATACAACAGCCTGAGCCTGTTGTTAACAGCCCTGAGGTAGTAGAACAGCAGGTAGAGCAATCAGTCCCACCTCAGCCAGAAATTAAAATACAACAGCCTGAGCCTGTTGTTAACAACCCAGAGATAGTAGAACAGCAGGTACAGCAATCAGCTGCGTCGGCGTCGTCAACTCAAAAGCAAAAGAAAAGAAGAAAAAAGGTACGAAACTAAACACGCCTTGTTTTCTTGCTCAATGGTATTTATAAGTTAATGAATACCATGTTTTCAAAGGCCTGCTTTAGAGCAGGCCTTTTTTATGGATAACCGGTGATTAAAGCGCTCAAGATTACTTCCTCTCACACCATAAAGTTTTTCATGCCAATGAATATTACCGGTGTTATCCTGCAGAATAATCGTGCTGTTTCTTGTTCCGTAAATATCGCTTTTTATAAAGCAGGTTAATTTGAAAAGCTCAATCGCATCATTCTCACTTATGTCAGGTCTTAGTGCTTTCGAATTTTTGGTTTCATAATGCAGTGCATTAAACAATGAGTCTATGCAGTTATTACAGGTTAAATCAGATTTATAGCGTGTAAGGCATGTTTGTAGTGATTTGTTTAACCAGTTAACCTTGACCCATTGATCATTCCATGAGCCATTGCTGAATCCATGAATTCCAGGAGAGAGCCGGTTTATGGATGGGTTCTTGTTAGAAAAATAATAAAGTGAGTGAGCATCTCCGGTAAGCAAGTTAAATCCCGCATAATGTTGTGCCGATCCCCTGAGGTTCTCTAAATCATTAGCGATGGAGTTTTCAGAAGCTAATAAATCAGTGACGACTTTTCCTCTGGAATATTTGTAATCGCCGGTTATATTGTCCCAATAGTTAGTTAATATAGCAATGCGTCCACTGTTAGTATTAAGCCCTAACCAGCTGCCGCCTGCTTTCAGGTCTTTACCGGCAAATATTTTCGGGTTTTCTTTCCACGAATGACTGGGCAGCGATGGACGAGGGTAAAATTCATCTCTGTTAGCAATAATTACTAACGGAAATGTATGAGAAGGTGCCCACCTGAATGAGACTATACACATAACAGTTTTCTTTCCTGATTTAAACTCTATATAATGCAAAAAAATGCATCATGATTATCACATAAATGCCATTTCATTTTTAAAGTGATAGATATATGAACACGAAAGGTCTAATAGTATAGATGTTATTTATTAGTTATTTGCTCCTTGGTGCCGTTGCAGGCCTGCTTTCAGGGCTTCTTGGGATTGGTGGCGGGTTGGTTGTAGTGCCTTGTCTGGCACTGGCTTTTGCCACTCAGGGGTTCGATGCAAATGTGGCCACTCATATTGCTATTAGTACTTCATTATCCTCTATGCTTTTCACAACCTCAAGTTCTGCCTTTGCTCACCATAAAAAACAAGGTATTGTCTGGAAGGTATTTCTCTGGGTATCTGTTGGTTTGCTAGCGGGAGGCTGGCTTGGCGGGTTGCTTACAGCCAGTATGAACGGTCGGGTGTTAAAGCTGATGCTGGCGATTTTTGTGTTACTTATGTCTTTACGAATGTGGCGTAAGAAAAATACACAGTTATCGAGTATAGCTATTAAAAACAAATTTATCTACGTGTTCTCAGGCTTTGTCATTGGTTGTATTTCTGTTATTTTTGGTATTGGTGGGGGGTTTATGACCGTTCCTGTTCTTGTAAGGTTCGGTCTTGTTTTGAAAAACGCTGTCGGTACCGCTTCTGCCTGTAGTATTCCTATTGCTCTTATTGGAACTATTACAAGCATCTTCATGGGTTACGGTGTTCCAGAGTTGCCAGCTCACACTATCGGTTATATTTACTGGCCTGCATTTATTGGTATTATTATTGGCAGTATCCCCTGTGCAAGTATTGGCGCACGTTTAGCGCATAAGCTTCCTGCGCAGCGTTTGCGTAAAATTTTTGCCATTTTTTTACTTGTTGTTGGTTGTGAGCTTCTCTTTGATGACAAAAGTTACATATTAATGAATCTGTAACTTTTGATTTATTTTCGTATTGTGTAATTTAAATAATTATCAATGACGCATATTGGCCAGCGTGATTGCCATCTTATTGATGAGATTACTTTGCATATCTGCACTGAATTGCTGTTTATAGTCATATCAGTACCTGTACTTGTCCTTCCCTTTGCAGCCAATGCAGGCTTGTTTATTATGTGCGATTTATGGTGTCTGACTCAAATGATCATGGGCTACAAAACGACGAGATTATCAAAATGACGGTATTGATGAGAGGCAGGGACTAAATCATCCAGGCAAATAACATCTGTATTGTGCATACTTCAGGACGAAGAAAATTAAAAGACGTTGACAGCGTCAAATAATTTTCGTGATTGGGGTAGTCTTTAACAGCCCCAATAGATGTTTTAAGCGTGAGTGAGTGGCTACCAGTATTTTGTGTAAATTTGCTTTAATGTGCAAATAATGTATATTACTCCATTTGATTATATGCTTGGGCTAGTTCATAGATTATTTAACCTTGCTCGGTCTGGGTGGTTATGACATGTATTACCGTTGTTTTTGCTCACATTGCAGGTCTCATCTTTGACGAAGGCATGCAATAGCTAGCTCAAACAAATTTTACCACATTGAAGTGTATTGCATGTTAGACTATTGAAACTTGTGAAGTTGCGTTAAAATATGGAATATGATGAACACTGTAATTAAAGATGAAAAGAGACAGGAAGGGCGCCACGACACTATCAAGTGGTTTGTTGTTGCGATAATTATTGCAGCAGGTGTGTGGGGTAACTCTCATTTTCAGGAAGTATCACTGCTTTATAGGGTTATGGTACTGGTTTTTATGGGTATTGTGGTTGCTTTTGTCGCAAAGCAAACTCGTAAAGGCAGTTTATTTTGGGAAATGCTCAAAGAAGCTAAAGCAGAAGTCAGGCGGGTAGTGTGGCCCACACGTCAGGAAGTCATTCAGACAACACTTATCGTGTTGGTTGTTGTCTTATTAATGGGTCTGGTGCTTTGGGGAGTGGATTCTTTGCTTGGCTGGGTTGTGAAAAACTTTATTCAATAAGTTTTTTTTGACATGCAGAGCTGTGTAAGTTTCGCATCATTGTATGATTAAATTTGAAACGGGATTAAATTGACATATGGCTAAGCGTTGGTATGTTGTTCATGCTTATTCAGGTTATGAAAAGCGAGTGATGCAGACTCTAAAAGAAAGTGTCCGCTTGAGAGGCATGGAAGATCTGTTCGGCGAAATTTTGGTACCTGTTGAAGAAATTGTTGAAATTAAAAGCGGTCAAAAGCGCAAGAGTGAGCGTAAGTTCTTTCCTGGGTATGTTTTGGTAGAGGTGGAAATGAACGACGAAACATGGCATCTCATCAAGAGCACTCCCAGAGTGTTAGGTTTTATCGGTGGAACGGCTGAAAAGCCAGCGCCCATAACTGAAAAAGAAGCAGATATCATTTTAAGGCGCATAGAAGAAGGTGTAGACAAGCCCAGACCAAAAACATTATTTGAGCCAGGCGAGGCCGTTCGTGTTGTTGATGGTCCTTTTGCAGACTTTAATGGCGTAGTTGAAGAAGTTAATTATGAAAAAAACAGACTACAGGTAGCTGTGACTATTTTTGGTCGCTCAACCCCTGTAGAGCTTGAGTTCGCGCAAGTCGAAAAAGGTTAATAAGTTTGTTTTTTAACAGGCGGGGATGAGCAGTTTTAATTTATTGAAACCAAAACCTCTGATTTTTTTATTTAGGGTTCTTGGTTTTTTGGTAAAAACCCGTATAATATGGCTCCGGTTTTGTGGTCGATATAATTCATGGCTGATCTAATGATAGACAGGCCAAGAATAAACAAAAATTTAAAGGTAGTGAAAGTTATTATAGGGAAGCTGAGTGTTTGTGTTAAACGGATATTCAGCGTTACACCCAAGTATTGAGGTTATTATGGCTAAAAAAGTACAAGCTTATATCAAGTTGCAGGTTGCAGCTGGAAAGGCAAATCCCAGTCCACCGGTTGGTCCTGCTTTGGGTCAGCACGGCGTAAATATCATGGAGTTTTGCAAGGCGTTTAATGCTCAGACTCAGCACCTAGATGCAGGCATGCCTACACCTGTTATTATTACTGTATATAGTGATCGCAGTTTTACCTTCATCTTAAAAACACCGCCCGCATCTGTTCTTTTAAAAAAAGCACTAAAACTCAAAAAAGGTTCTGGTCGCCCTAACCTGGACAAGGTAGGGACAGTAAATCGTGATCAATTACTTGAAATTGCCAAAATCAAAGAACCTGACTTAACAGCAGCAGATGAAGATGCAGCTATCCGTACAATTGCTGGAAGTGCCCTTAGCATGGGTCTTAATGTGGAGGGTATTTAAATGGCAAAGTTAACAAAGCGTGCAAAACTAATTGCAGAAAAAACAGACTCCACAAAAGTTTATCCTTTTGAAGATGCAGCAAATCTACTTAAGGAACTTTCTACTGTTAAGTTCAAAGAATCCGTAGATATTGCTGTAAACCTTGGTGTGGACCCTCGAAAATCTGATCAGGTAGTGCGTGGATCAACAGTTTTACCCAAAGGTACGGGTAAAGATATACGTGTAGCTGTATTTACTCAGGGCGATAATGCTGATGCTGCAAAGCAAGCCGGTGCTGAGTTAGTTGGTATGGAAGATCTTGCTACTGAAATTAAAGGTGGCAAGATGGATTTTGATGTAGTTATTGCTTCACCAGATGCTATGCGTGTAGTTGGTCAGCTTGGCCAGTTGCTTGGACCTCGTGGTTTGATGCCCAACCCAAAACTCGGCACAGTGACGCCTAATATTGCTGAAGCTGTTACAAATGCAAAATCGGGGCAGGTGCGTTTCCGTACTGACAAGAATGGGATTATCCATACAAGCATTGGTAATATTGACTTTAATTCCGGAGACTTGAGAGAAAATTCTCTGGCGTTAATAGCTGAGCTTAAAAAGTTAAAGCCTTCATCTTCCAAGGGTATTTATGTTAAGAAAGTGACTTTATCTACAACAATGGGTCCTGGATTAACAGTCGATGCCGGATCGCTTGAAGTTTAAAGTAATTAAATAGGGTGCAGGGAGTGTTGAGCTGTTTGTGCTTTTTAGTTTGTGATTTATTGAATTGGTGGTGATACATAAAAAACATATGTACTTCATCACAAACTGAACTTTGAGGGTTCCATTAGGAATCTGTCAAAGACCGCGGGTGCGTTAACGGCAATCAGCTTTATGTTGTGACATTGTCTTAGGTGCTTAATTTCCTGCGTAGATGGTGTAAGGTAACCCTTATTACCGATTTTTAGATGCATTCACCGGTTTTTCGGTTGAATGAAAACAGTGTAATTTATTGGAGTAAAGCCAATGGCGTTAGGTCTCGAAGACAAAAAGGCGATAGTAGCCGAGGTCGCCGAGGTTGCTCAAAACGCTCTGTCGGCTGTTGTTGCAGACTATCATGGTCTTACAGTAGAGCAGATGACCGAACTTCGCAAGAAGGCGCGTGAAGAAAAGGTGTACTTGCGTATAGTGCGTAATACACTGGCCAAACGTGCAATAGGTGATACTGAGTATGCTTGTCTGAATGAGGCTTTGGTAGGACCAACAGTGCTTGCGTTTTCTCAGGAAGATCCTGGCGCTGCAGCGCGCCTTATGAAGGACTTTTCTAAAGAATTTGATGAGCTTGAGGTCAAAGCGCTGTCAATTAGTGGTCAATTGCTTGAAGCAGGGCAAATTGATGTGTTGGCAAAATTGCCAACACTGGATCAGGCGCGTGCACAGCTTATGAGTGTGATGATTGCACCTGTAACTAAACTGGCAAGGACATTAAACGAGGTCCCTTCCAAAGTTACCCGTGCTGTTGCAGCTGTGGCGGATCAAAAGAAAGCAAATCAGGCTTGATTTTTTTCGTCTTAATTGATTATTTTAAGCCAGCCATATTGTAAGGCTGGTTTTCAGGAATATTTGGAGTGAATAATGGCTCTTTCTAAAGAAGAAATTTTAGAAGCAATTGCTGAAATGTCAGTAATGGATGTTGTTGAACTGGTTTCAGCAATGGAAGAAAAATTTGGTGTTAGTGCTCAGGCTGCTGTCGCAGTAGCTGCTGCCCCTGGAGCTGGCGAAGGTGGTGGCGCTGTTGCTGAGAAAACTGAGTTTGACGTTATTCTTTCTGCTATTGGTGATAAAAAAGTTAATGTTATCAAGGCTGTTCGTGCAATAACAGCTCTTGGTCTTAAAGAAGCAAAAGCTGTTGTTGATGGGGCACCTTGTCCTGTTAAGGAAGCTGTATCTAAAGATGAAGCTGAAGACATGAAAAAACAACTTGAAGAAGCTGGTGCAACAGTAGAAGTTAAATAACTTTTATAAATTGCAAAAGAACAATTTCTTTGAGATAATCGTTCGGATGGCTGGTGCTTTTTAGCGTCGGCCTTTTTCCGTTGCATTTCATTATAGAGTTTGTAGAGCATAGTATAAATAGTCTTATGTAGAAAAGTGCTATATGAATGAGTAGATAGCAACCTTTTGGCTACGTGAGTCAGGGGTGGGATGTGTTAAACAAATGAAAGAATTTCTTGTTTAATTGATAGAAATTTTCTACATTCCTTATCTCTCTTTGTGATGTTATACAATTGATATTCTGTGCGGTAAACAGATGGGCAAACCGCCCTTTTGTCCTCAAGAAATATGTTGTGGCCAGTTAAAACTGGATGTGGCACGACAAACTCACAGGTTGATCTGGCTGGGGAACACTGATGGCTTACTCATATACTGAGAAAAAACGTATCCGCAAGGATTTTGGTAGCTTAACTCGGGTAATGGATGTTCCTTACCTTTTGGCTATACAAATAGATTCTTACAGGAATCTGTTACAGCAGGATAAAGAACCAACAGGACGAGATGATATTGGCTTACAAGCTGCATTTAAATCCGTATTTCCAATCGTAAGTTATTCCGGCAATGCGGTGTTGGAGTACGTTAGTTATCGTTTAGGTAACCCTGTTTTTGATGTGAAGGAATGCCAGTCAAGAGGCATTACGTACTCTGTACCTTTACGTGTGAAGGTGCGTCTGATTATTTATGATAAAGAAAGCACGAGCAAGGCTATTAAAAGCATTAAAGAACAAGAAGTTTATATGGGTGAAATTCCACTCATGACACAAAATGGCACGTTTGTTATAAATGGTATTGAGCGTGTCGTGGTTTCCCAGCTTCATCGCTCGCCAGGTGTGTTTTTTGATCATGATCGTGGTAAAACCCACTCTTCAGGAAAAGTGCTCTATTCTGCACGTATCATTCCTTATCGAGGCTCTTGGCTTGACTTTGAATTTGATCCTAAGGATCTGCTTTATGTGCGTATAGACCGACGTCGTAAGCTACCTGTGACCATATTGCTCAGAGCGTTAGGGTATAGTAGTGAGCAGATGCTAGATATGTTCTTTGATATACAAGAATACACAATTGGCTCTAAAGGTGTATCTTACAGTGTACATCCTGAACAGCTCCGAGGAGAAATACATACCTTTGATATTAAAGATTGTAAAGGGAGCATAGTTGTTGAGGCCGGCCGACGTGTAACAGCAAGACATGTAAAGACACTTCAAAAAGATGGTTTGAAAAAACTGGATGCCCCATTAGATTTAATTGTTGGTAAAACGCTTGCAAAATCGGTGATAGTCAAAAAAACAGGTGAGATTATCGCTAATTGTAACGTAGAGGTTACTAAAGATCTTTTTGAGAAATTTATTGAAGCCGGCATCAAAAAAGTTCATCTTATTTATACCAATGAGCTCGATTGTGGAAGTTATATTTCTGATACATTGCGATCTGATTCTGCTCAAAATGCTGTTGATGCGTTGGTTGAAATTTACCGGATGATGCGTCCCGGAGAGCCTCCAACCAAAGAAGCTGCAGAGCAGTTATTTTCTAATTTATTCTTTAGCAGTGAGCGTTACGATCTTTCTGCTGTAGGGCGGATGAAATTTAACCGCAGGATTGGCCGAGAATCAGATCTAGGTGCAGGCATTCTCAACAATGAAGATATTGTCGATGTAATCAAAGAACTGGTAAATATTCGCAATGGTCTCGGTGTATGTGATGACATTGATCACCTTGGAAATCGCCGGGTTCGATCTGTAGGTGAAATGACAGAAAATCAGTTTCGTATGGGATTGGTTCGAGTTGAGCGAGCTGTTAAAGAGCGCTTGTCAATGGCTGAAAGTGAAGGGCTGATGCCTCAGGATTTAATCAACTCCAAGCCAGTGGCGGCCACTATTAAGGAGTTTTTTGGTTCCAGTCAGTTATCTCAGTTCATGGATCAGAATAACCCGCTTTCAGAAATCACACACAAACGTCGTATTTCTGCGTTGGGGCCAGGTGGTTTGACTCGTGAGCGTGCCGGATTTGAAGTACGGGATGTGCACACAACGCATTATGGCAGGGTTTGCCCTATTGAAACGCCTGAAGGTCCAAACATAGGTCTGATTAACTCTTTATCTACTTATGCAAGAGCTAATGAATATGGATTTCTTGAAAGTCCATATAGAAAAGTGGTAGATGGCAGGGTAACTGATGAAATTGCATATCTGTCAGCTATAGAAGAAGGCGAAGAATATATAGCTCAGGTGACAGCGAAAACAGATGAACATGGAGTTCTTAAAAAAGATGAACTGATTAATGTTCGTCATCGTAATGAGTTTACGTTGGCATCCGTTGATCAGGTAACATATATGGATATTTCACCTCAGCAAGTAGTATCTGTTGCGGCATCGCTGATTCCTTTTCTGGAGCACGATGATGCTAACCGTGCCTTGATGGGATCAAATATGCAACGTCAGGCTGTTCCAACCGTTAAGGCAGACAAGCCGGTGGTAGGCACAGGTATGGAGCGTAATGTTGCCCGTGACTCTGGTGTTTGTGTAGTTGCCCGTCGTGGTGGTGTTGTGGATAGCGTCGATGCTGCTCGTATTGTTATCCGAGTGAATCAGGAAGAGATACTTCCCGGTGAAAATGGCGTGGATATATACAACCTTACCAAATATACTCGTTCAAATCATAACACGTGTATAAATCAGCGCCCTCTTGTAAACAGGGGAGATCTGGTTGCAGTTAAGGACATCCTTGCGGATGGGCCCTCTACTGATATGGGAGAGCTGGCGCTAGGGCAAAATATGCGTATAGCATTCATGCCTTGGAATGGCTACAACTTTGAAGACTCTATTCTTATCTCTGAACGTGTGGTTCAAGAAGATCGTCTGACTAGTATTCATATACAAGAGCTTACCTGTACTGCCCGTGATACCAAACTTGGTTCAGAAGAAGTGACTTCAGATATACCTAATGTTGGTGAAGCAGCACTGAACAAGCTTGATGAAGCAGGTATTGTCTATGTGGGTGCTGAAGTTGAAGGTGGCGACATTTTGGTAGGTAAGGTTACACCAAAAGGTGAAACTCAGTTAACTCCTGAAGAAAAACTGCTACGGGCTATCTTTGGTGAGAAAGCATCTGATGTTAAAGATACGTCATTACGGGTACCTAACAGTATGAAAGGTACTGTTATTGATGTTCAAGTGTTTACCCGTGATGGTGTTGAGAAAGATTCACGTGCACTTGCCATAGAAAAAGAGCAACTTGATCAGGTACGTAAAGATTTGAATGAAGAGTATCGGGTTGTTGAAGAAGATACCTATCAACGTATGGAAAAATTGCTGACAGGTTCTGGGATTCTGCGTGCACCTGGTTTAATCAAAGGTGATAAATTAACATCAGATTACCTGAGTTCTCTGGAGCGTGAGCGATGGTTCAAAATCAGTATGGCAGATGAAAGTTTGACTGAAATGCTGATTAATGCAGAAAAGCAATTAACAGAACTACGCCAGACACTGGATGAGCGTTTTGAAAATCAGAAGAAAAAGATTCAAACCGGCGATGATATGGCACCAGGTGTTTTAAAGGTTGCTAAGGTTTATCTTGCTATCAAACGTCACATTCAGCCGGGAGATAAGATGGCCGGTCGTCATGGTAATAAAGGTGTGATCTCCATGATTATGCCAGTTGAAGATATGCCTTATGACGTTGAAGGAAATTCGGTAGATATAGTACTGAACCCTCTTGGTGTTCCATCTCGTATGAATGTAGGACAAGTGCTGGAAACCCATTTAGGTGCTGCATCTAAAGGTATTGGTAATAAAATCAATAAAATGCTACAGGCTCAGCGTACTATCGCTGAAATTCGTGAGTTTCTGGATCAGGTATACAATAAAGTGGGAGCTAATGCGAGTAAGCACGTTAATATTGATGATCTTACTGATAAGGATGTGATGGAGTTGGCTCGTAACTTATGTGGTGGCTTACCAATAGCTACTCCTGTATTTGATGGTGCTAAAGAAAGTGAAATCAAAGAATTACTGGAGTTGGCAGGTATTGATGAAAGTGGTCAGATAGAACTTTATGATGGTCGAACAGGCGATAAGTTTGATCGTCCTGTGACTGTGGGTTATATGTACATGCTGAAGTTGAATCATCTGGTTGATGATAAAATGCATGCGCGCTCAACGGGCTCTTATTCACTGGTTACGCAGCAGCCTTTAGGTGGTAAAGCCCAGTTTGGCGGACAGCGTTTTGGTGAGATGGAAGTATGGGCTCTGGAAGCTTATGGTGCTGCATATACCTTGCAGGAAATGCTTACAGTAAAGTCTGATGATGTAAATGGTCGAACCAAAATGTACAAAAATATTGTTGATGGTGATTATCGTATGGAAGCAGGAATGCCGGAATCTTTCAATGTATTGGTGAAAGAATTTCGTTCGCTTGGTATCGATATCGAACTGGAATCTGAATAATCTCAGATTTTGAAGATTTAGTTACGACAGGCAAGTGTCTGTCGTTCTCTGTGGGAAGAAGCAATGAAAGATTTATTAGATCTGCTGAAAAACCAGGGACAGTCTGAAGATTTCGATGCCATCCGTATCGGATTGGCATCGCCTGAAATGATACTGTCTTGGTCTTATGGTGAAGTAAAAAAGCCTGAGACTATTAATTATCGCACATTTAAGCCAGAGCGTGACGGTTTGTTTTGTGCAAAAATATTTGGTCCGGTGAAAGACAATGAGTGCCTTTGCGGTAAGTACAAACGTCTGAAGCATCGTGGTGTTATCTGCGAAAAATGTGGCGTTGAGGTTGCGCAGGCTAAAGTACGTCGTGAGCGTATGGCACATATTGAATTAGCCAGTCCTGTAGCTCATATTTGGTTTCTAAAATCACTGCCTAGTCGTATAGGCCTGATGCTTGATCTGAGTTTGCGGGATATTGAACGTATTCTTTACTTTGAATCATATGTGGTGGTCGATCCGGGCATGACCACTCTGGAAAAAAGTCAGCTCTTAAATGATGAAGAGTACTTTGAGGCGCTTGAAGAGTTTGGTGATGATTTTGAAGCCAAAATGGGTGCAGAAGCCATTCAGATTCTGTTATCTGATATTGATATGGAAGACGAGATTTCGCGACTACGGGAAGAAATTCCTCAGTCAAACAGTGAAACCAAGCTAAAAAAACTTTCCAAGCGTTTGAAATTGCTTGAGGCATTCCATAATTCAGGTAACGATCCTCAATGGATGATTATGAATGTATTGCCCGTGCTTCCACCAGACTTGCGTCCCTTAGTACCTTTGGATGGAGGTCGCTTTGCAACGTCAGATCTCAATGATCTGTACCGCCGTATTATTAATCGTAATAATCGTCTTAAGCGACTACTGGAGTTAAGTGCTCCGGATATTATTGTCCGTAACGAAAAACGTATGTTGCAGGAATCTGTAGATGCGTTGCTCGATAACGGTCGTCGGGGCAGAGCCATTACAGGTTCTAATAAACGACCTCTGAAATCACTTGCAGATGTTATTAAAGGTAAGCAGGGGCGCTTCCGTCAAAACCTTTTAGGTAAGCGTGTTGATTATTCGGGTCGGTCAGTTATTACAGTAGGTCCGACTTTACGCCTTCATCAGTGTGGTTTACCTAAGAAAATGGCTCTTGAGTTATTTAAGCCATTCATTTTTGGTCGTCTTGAAGCACAAAACTTGGCATCAACCATTAAAGCTGCAAAGAAAATGGTTGAAAGAGAAGAGCCGGTTGTGTGGGATATTCTCGATGATGTAATTCGCGAGCACCCAGTTTTGCTTAACCGCGCGCCTACACTGCATCGTCTAGGTATTCAGGCTTTTGAGCCTGTGCTTATTGAAGGAAAAGCCATTCAGCTTCATCCTCTGGTTTGTGCAGCTTATAACGCTGACTTCGATGGAGACCAAATGGCTGTACACGTACCATTGTCCCTGGAAGCTCAGTTAGAAGCACGTGCATTGATGATGTCAACAAACAATATTTTAGCACCAGCAAGTGGCGATCCTATAATTGTTCCTTCTCAGGATGTTGTTCTTGGTCTGTATTACATCACCCGTGAGCGAATAAACGCAAGGGGTGAGGGTATGATCTTTGCTAATGCCAATGAAGCGCTGCGTGCCTATCGTACAGGTGTTGTAGAGCTTCACGCTAAAGTAAAAGTACGAGTAAGTGAAAAGGTCAAAAATGATATTGGTGATTTGGAAAAACGTAAATTTATTGCCGATACAACAGTTGGACGAGTGCAGTTATGGGAAATAGTTCCTGAAGGTCTGCCGTTTAATTCGGTAAACCAGGTAATGAAGAAAAAAGAAATTTCCAGCTTGCTAAATCGTTGCTATCGTGATGTAGGCTTAAAGGAAACAGTTGTTTTTGCTGACCAGATGATGTATCTCGGTTTTCATTATGCGACGGTTTCAGGTTTATCTATTGGTGTTAATGACTTTGAAATCCCATCTGAAAAACCGGGAATTATTGAAAATGCCAATAGTGAAGTGCGTGAAATTGAGAGTCAGTATGCTTCTGGTTTGGTAACGCAAGGTGAAAAATATAACAAGGTTATTGATATTTGGTCCCGCACAAATGAAACGCTTGTTAAAAAAATGATGGATAATCTGAAAACCGATACCATCGTTGATAAAGAAGGAAAGTCTCTTGAGCAGGAATCGTTTAATAATGTTTACATGATGGCCGATTCAGGTGCGCGGGGTAGTGTGGCGCAGATTCGACAATTGGCAGGCATGCGTGGTTTGATGGCAAAGCCAGACGGTTCCATTATTGAAACCCCGATTGTAGCTAACTTCCGTGAAGGATTGAATGTATTACAATATTTCATTTCAACGCACGGTGGACGTAAAGGTCTGGCCGATACTGCGTTAAAAACAGCAAACTCGGGATATCTGACACGCCGTCTTGTGGATGTTGCACAAGATCTGGTGATCATAGAACAAGACTGTGGTACGTTTAATGGTTTGTTAATGACACCGCATATTGAAGGTGGTGATGTTGTAGAACCACTGGGTGAGCGTATTCTAGGACGTGTGGTTGCTGAAGATGTTTATGTGCCAGGTACGGATGATATTGCGATTCAGGCAGGTACTTTGGTCGATGAAAAATGGGTGTTACACCTTGAGTCGTTGAATGTTGATGAAGTGCTTGTTCGCTCTTCTATCGGCTGTACTTCCCGTTATGGTGTGTGTGCTAAATGTTATGGTCGAGATCTTGCAAGAGGACACCTTGTTAATGTTGGTGAAGCCGTAGGTGTTATTGCAGCACAGTCTATTGGTGAGCCGGGCACACAGCTAACTATGCGTACATTCCATATCGGTGGTGCGGCCTCTCGTGGTTCAGCTCAGGATAGCATTGTTCCCAAGAATAAAGGTATTGTCCGTCTGCTTAATCTTAAATCAGTAGAAAGAACTGATGGTAGCCTTGTAGCAGTCAGTCGTTCTGGTCAGTTAGCTATTGCTGATGAATTTGGTCGTGAACGTGAGCGTTACAAATTGCCATATGGTGCTGTATTATCAGTGAAAGATAGTGATGAAGTAGAAGCAGGCCAAATGATAGCCAAGTGGGATCCTCATACCCATCCAATTATTTCTGAGATCAGTGGTCGCGTTAAGTTTAATGGAATGGAAGAAGGCATTACGGTTAAAACACAAACTGATGAAATTACTGGATTGTCCAGTATTGAAGTCATTGATACGAAAGACCGTCCTTCTTCCGGCAAAGATATTCGCCCTGTTATTCAGTTACTGGATGAGAAAGGCGAAGAACTTACCATGCCAAATACAACAATGCCTGCACAGTACTTTTTACCTTCTAATGCGCTAGTTAGTATCAAAGACGGTCATAAAGTAGAAGTGGGTAGTGTTATTGCACGGATACCTCAAAAATCCAGCGGAAACAGGGATATTACCGGGGGTCTTCCACGAGTGGCAGATTTGTTTGAAGCACGTAAGCCTAAAGAAGCTGCTATTTTGGCGGAGATTTCTGGCTCTATCTCTTTCGGCAAAGAAACAAAGGGTAAGAAACGACTGGTTATTACACCTAATGATGGTAGTGACCCTTATGAGGAGCTTATTCCTAAATGGCGTCACCTTAACGTATTTGAGGGTGAGCAGGTCACGCGTGGTGAAGTTATCTCTGATGGTCCGACTAATCAGCATGATATCCTTCGTCTTCTCGGTGTTGGTGAGCTTGCTCGTTATATCGTTAACGAAATTCAGGATGTTTACCGTTTACAGGGTGTTAAGATTAACGATAAGCATATCGAAACTATTCTACGTCAAATGCTACGTCGTGTTAATATTACCGAAAGTGGTGATACCGCATTGATCCGTGGTGAACAGGTAGATTATAACCAGGTAGCTGAGGTAAATAGTAATCTGAGTGATTCGCAACAACCTGCACAATTTGATAGGGTGTTGTTGGGTATAACCAAAGCCTCTCTGGCAACAGAGTCATTTATCTCTGCTGCCTCATTCCAAGAAACCACAAGGGTTCTAACAGAAGCTGCGGTTACAGGTAAACGCGATTACTTGCGCGGTTTGAAAGAAAATGTAGTGGTAGGACGCCTGATTCCAGCAGGAACAGGTTTAACATACCATAAAGAACGTCGCAACAAACGTGAACCTGAAGATATTTCATCGGTAACAGCATCTGAAGTAGAAGCTGCACTGTCTGAAGCATTAAGTCAGGGAGATTCTTTATAATCAGGTAGGTGTTAAGGATTTTAAAAAGGCAACCTTGTGGTTGCCTTTTTTAATCCCATAGTCAGACAGCCGCAATATTAGTGACTCTGTGTTATCTCAGAGTAAAGAATATAGATAATCATGTTATTGCAGGATTGCTCTTATCCATTCAACTTTAAAATGCTAATTTCCGTTCTCTTATAGCCTTTCAATAATAAAAACTTTCTGAAAAGTAATATCACAACCTGTTTCTGACTACTGTTATGAGCATACTTTTATGACTGGCTGTTACAGGCGAAGTGACGAGTAATGGTAATCCCCCCATTATTAACCGCTTTCAAAAGTAGAATTCAATTGCTCAAGTTTCTGTTTTGGGGTTATTCCGCCTAAAGCCATATTAGGCCTTTCATTGTTGTATTGCCAGAGCCATTGTGTTGCCGTTTCTCTGGCGTGATCCAGTGATTCAAACAAATGTTGATTCAGCCATTCATGTCTGACAGTTCTGTTGTATCTTTCCACATAAGCATTTTGTTGTGGCTTGCCCGGTTGAATATATTGCAGCACAATACCTTTTTTCTTTGCCCATTGACGTATCTCAATACTGATATACTCCGGACCATTGTCGCATCGAATCCTTGATGGCTGACCTCGCCATGTCATAATACGTTCCAACGTTCGAATAACTCTTAAAGAAGGTAATGAATGATCCACTTCAATACCCAAACCTTCACGGTTGCAGTCATCCAGAACATTAAACGTCCTGAAGTTTTTTCCTGTTGCCAGTGTATCCTGCATAAAGTCCATTGACCAGGAATTATTGATATTTGCAGGGACCTCTAATCTTTCTGGCTTATCTCGTTTTAATCGCCGTTTAGGTTTGATCCGTAGATTCAATGCAAGCTCGCAATAAATACGGTAAACCCGCTTATGATTATATGGACAGCCTTGAACATTACGCAGATATAAAAAGCACAAACCAAAACCCCATGTGCGGTGTTCATTAGTCAGGCGCATTAGTTCATTGGCTATGAGTTCATTATCTGAACTCAGTACAGACTTGTACCGATAGCAGGTTTCACTGATTTTAAAGCAGCAACATGCCGTTCGTATACTGATGTGACGTTTGTTTACTGCCCTTTGTGCCAGTACCTTTCTTTGACAGGGCTTTACCACTTTTTTTCGATAGCCTCCTGAAGAATATCTGCTTTCAATCGCTCTTCAGCATACATCTTTTTTAAACGCCGGTTTTCTTCTTCCAGTGTCTTAAACTGCTTCATCAGCGAAACATCCATACCACCGTATTTTGCTCGCCATTTATAAAATGTTGCTTCGCTCATCCCATGTTTGCGACATATTTCAGCCACTGGCAAACCATTTTCACTTTCTTTCAGGATGTTAATAATCTGTGTTTCAGTAAAACGTGACTTCTTCATCGCAGACCTCTTTTCTCATTTCTTAACAGTCTACTTTTAAATACGGTTATTTTCTGGGGGGATTACCTAATACCCAGCAGAAAAATCAGAAAAGTAGAACAACAAGAAGTTAGAAGCAGGTTTTAACTGGCTTTATTTTGATATTATGCGATAGTGAAAACGATTGATACGGTAGCTTTTGATGTTATTGAATTTTTATAAAATAACAGTAAATTATATTAAAAGCTATTTTTAACTACTGTGATGAACATGGTTTTAAGGCTTGATGTTAAAGACGAAGTGACAGGTAATGCTAGCTATTTTAAGAAGTTTTAACACATAAAAGCAATATCAGAAAAGTAGCGCAATAAGAAGTAAGAAGTAAGAAGTAAGAAGTAAGAAGTAAGAAGCAGATTTTGGTATTAGCTATATTTTTTTTGTCAAAATGGCAACTGGATGTGGAAGTTGGCGTCAAATAAAATTGGTGGTAACGGCATAATGAACAATTATATTCAATTAGCAAAAAAAAGTATTCAACAGCTTGCTCCTTATGAACCAGGTAGGCCTGTAGCTGATGTAGCAAAAGAGTTTGGGTTGAATCCTTCAAATATTATCAAGATGGCAAGTAATGAAAACCCGCTTGGATATTCTGATAAAGTCAAAACTGTGTTGAGCAAGGAATATGAAACCCTGTCTTATTATCCTGATGGTAATGCTTTTGAAGCAAGAACAGTGTTGGCAGACTACCTAAACACGGAGCCTGAAAAGGTCTTGTTGGGCAACGGCTCAGATGAAGTCTTGCGGCTTATAGCTCTGGCTTATGCAGGTGAAGGTGATGAAGTCATCTTTTCACAGTACGGTTTTGCTGTATATCCTATTGCTACACTTGCGGTGGGCGCAACACCCGTAGAGGTTCCTGCAAAAAACTGGGGGCATGACCTGAGTGCAATGCTTAAAGCCATCAATAATAAGACAAAAATAATTTATATAGCCAACCCTAATAACCCCACAGGAACTTATTTGCCAAATAATGATATCGCAGCTTTTATGCAACAGGTTCCTAGCAGGGTGATTGTTGTACTTGATGAGGCCTATGTTGAATATCAAGAGAATATTGATATCAGAGATACACCTTCATGGGTAAGCATTTACAAGAATCTTATTATCACACGTACATTTTCAAAAGCTTATGGGCTTGCCGGACTAAGAGTGGGCTATGCTGTAGCCAGTCCGCAGGTTGCAGATATTATTAATCGCATCCGTCCATCATTTAATGTTTCCAACCTTGCTCAAAAAGCGGTGAGTGCTGCATTACAAGACCAGCAATTTATTGCTCATTCTCGGGATCTGAATAACCAGGGAATGCAACAGATGAAAAAAGGTTTACATAAGTTAAACCTCAATTACATTCCTTCAGCAGGTAATTTTGTGGCAGTTGATATTAAATGTTCTGGTGTCGATATTTTTAAGAGGCTAATGGGTGAAGGTATAATTGTTCGACCATTGAGCGGATACGGCATGAAGACATATTTAAGAGTTAGTATTGGGCTTGAACACGAAAATGATGCCTTTTTAGAGGCAATTGGGGCAGTATTAAAACAACATAAAGCTTAACTGTTATTGAATTGATAATAATGCGTACCTTCAAGAAAGATGTATTGAGAAAGGGTAAGACAGTTTGTTCTTTGAATAAATATTGGAACTACATGGTGACAACATTGGTTGTGTAAGGAGTAGGTTTGAGTGACCATAAATTATAAAGTCTTGCCGAGGGGAGGAGTAACTGGTGTTATTCAGGTGCCTGGTGATAAGTCGATATCACATCGTAGTGTTATGTTAGGAGCGTTGGCTGAAGGTATAACTCATATTAAAGGTTTTCTGGAAAGTGAGGATGCACTGGCAACGCTCAATGCATTTCGATTGATGGGGGTTGCCATCGAAGAATTAGATAGTGGTTGCCTGACCATTGATGGTGTTGGTTTGAATGGATTAAAGTCTCCCGATAATGCTCTTTATTTAGGCAATGCAGGTACAGCAATGCGTTTAATGGCCGGACTAATGGCAGCGCAGCCATTTGATACAACTTTAACAGGGGATTCATCATTATCAGGGCGACCCATGGGGCGGATTATAAAACCACTTGTTCAAATGGGAGCAGAGATAAGTTCGCCTGACAGTGACTGTCCTCCATTGTATATATCTGGAGGTAAGTTATTAAAAGGTATTGATTATCATTTGCCGATGGCCTCTGCTCAGGTAAAGTCTTGTTTGCTGTTGGCAGGGTTATACGCAAGTGGCAAGACAACTGTTACTGAACCTGAAGTCACACGCGATCATACAGAACGAATGTTACAAAGTTTTGGCTATGATGTTCAGGTTAAGGGTTCAGGTGTAAGTTTAATTGGTGGTGGAAAGTTAAAAGGCACAACTATTGAAATACCTGCAGACATATCTTCAGCAGCATTTTTTATGGTGGCAGCGAGTATTGCTGAAGGCTCTGATATTACGCTGACCTCTGTAGGAGTTAATCCGACGCGTGATGGTGTAGTGCAAATACTAAGGCTAATGGGAGCCAATATTACTTTAATGAATGAACGAATGCTGGGAGTTGAACCGGTGGCAGATATTCGTGTCAGATATGCCCCGTTAACAGGTATTAATATTCCTGAATCATTAGTACCTCTGGCAATTGATGAATTCCCTGCTTTGTTTGTTGCAGCCGCTTGCGCTAAAGGAGTGACACGACTAACTGGCGCAAAAGAGCTTAAAGTTAAAGAAAGTGACCGTATTAAAGTAATGGCTGAAGGTTTGACCCGTTTAGGCATAAGGGCAACATCAACCAGTGATGGCATGGATATTGTTGGCGGTTCTATCAGTGGTGGAGAAGTTTTCAGTTATCATGATCATCGAATTGCCATGTCTTTTGCCATTGCGGGTTTAAAGGCATCTTCTTCTGTTTTAATAAAAGACTGCGACAATGTTTCAACTTCTTTTCCGGAATTTGAAAAAACAGCAAACCAGTGTGGAATCAACATTAACATTGTATAGTCAAATGTGACATACCTCCTTTAATATAAAGGTACTTTTCTGATTTTGCCGTTATGCAGGGCTTTTATTCATTACTTCGCTTTTAACAGCAAACCATAAAAGCATGCCCATGATGGTAGTTAGAAACAGGTTTTGTATAAGATGAAGAAAATGTACCTCGTGCAATCTTTTTCGGTGAATTTTATAGATGCATGAGGCCGTACTGAAGAACAATATAACTATCTTATATAGTTATTATTTATTGATAAATCGTTATATAAACATCTTAAGACGTATTTTATTATTGCAAACAATTATAAGTTTGCAATAACTCTTTCATAAATTTAAAAAAAAGCTTGCCTGATAACAATTTTTTCGTATAATTGATTTCGTTTATATGCTCTTGTGCGATGCCCTTCGGAGGGATGGCTGAGCGGTTGAAAGCACCGGTCTTGAAAACCGGCATAGGTTAATAGCCTATCCAGGGTTCGAATCCCTGTCCCTCCGCCATACATCAAAGGTCAACTAGTAAAAGTTGGCCTTTTTTATTACCTAAAGCCCGCACTGTTTGGCTAGGTCCCACCTGGCTTCCTGGGTTCTGTTGCAAAACAAGATTATTTCTAGATAATGCACTCATTATTAATGCAACGTGTGAAGTATACCATGCCAGCTATCAGCACTAAAGGACGCCATTTCAGAAAAGAAATCATTTTGATGGCTGTACGCTGGTATGTGGCCTACAGCCTGAGTTATCGTGATATCGAAGAGTTGATGGCAGAGCGTGGACTGATCGTGGATCACACTACTATTCATCGCTGGGTAGTGGAGTATGCTCCGCAGCTGGAAGAGAATTTCCGCAACAAAAAGAAAACCACTGCCGGCTCCTGGCGCATGGATGAGACCTATATAAAAATCAAAGGAGTCTGGCATTATCTGTACCGTGCCGTAGATAAATACGGTGACACAATTGATTTTATGCTGACTGAGAAGCGCGACACTGCTGCGGCTAATGCCTTTTTGGATAAAGCTATCGGTCAGCACGGCTTTCCGGAAAAGATCGTAATCGACAAAAGCGGAGCTAATCTGTCTGCACTGAAGCTACTGAATTTGGCGCTATTTATGATGGGCTGTTATCATTTGATAATTGACATGCTTCAAGTGAAGTATCTCAATAATATTGTGGAGCAAAGCCACCGATCAGTTAAACGCAAGATGCGGCAGGCGCTGGGGTTTAAATCCGTAGAAGGTGCGTCTGCCACTATTGCCGGAAATGAATGCTGGCGAATGCTGAAAAAAGGTCAGCATTGTGATGGGAATGATCGCCCTGCCTTTGAGCAGTTTTATGCACTGGCAGGGTGATTGCGTCTGAAGGAGGGGATCTGTTCAGCTTGTGGTCGAGTTTGCAACAGAACCGATTCAGGCGGCCTCCTGCGTGAGTTACTCAATATACTGTGAGTAATTTCCCATCCCCAGTTTTGAGCAAGTATACTCCTTAACTGGGGCGTCATGTTTTAGGCTACCACGTTAATTCCTCACTTCCTCATTGTCGGCACAAACTTTCTTGAGCACCGAACAAAACTCATGTAGGTCTTCTGAGGTCATGTCAGCCCGTGGCATGACTCTAATACCAGCACTATTTTTCGGAACTACAGGAAAGAATACTGCAGAAGTATAGTAGCCATACGTAAGCAGTTTTTTAGCTGTCTCTATAGCCATCTGAGGTGAGTCCAGCATTACAACTCGAACCGGACTGAGAGTAAAGGCATTAAGGGTAGTAAATGCATTATCGAGAATATCGAGATTCACTCTCCACTGCTGCTGTGCCTGCCTCAGCTCATTACTCTTATGCAGGCTTAAGGAGGCTTGACCACCACCAATACCAGCCGAATTCAAATATTGGGACCACGCATTACCATAACGCACCAGTAAAGTTTTGATGTTCTGCTTGCTGGAAAGAAGCATCCCACCTGCGCTCCCATAAGCCTTTGCTAAAGAGGCAACTACAATAGTTGATTCATTTAATTCACCTAATGATGTTAAAGTAATACCTTGACCTTTATCCCCCGTAACAGACAAACCATGAGAATCGTCAAGGTAAATAAAAAGACCATATTTACCCTGTAGTATTTTTAGTTTATCAAAATCAGCAAAACCTTTGATGCTATAAGTGCCATCAGATATATAAGCAACCCGAGGATGTTTTTTGCATAATACTTCAAGAGCATCCATGTCATTATTTTCTATCGTAATGACCTGTGTTTCATCACCACACAAAGATTTCATGTGTGATAGTGAAAAATGTGCAAATTTATCAAAAACCATTACAGGTTTGATGCCATCAGTCAAGACGCCAGAAGCGAGCAGTGGCAGTGCCGCTGAGCTCGCTGCAGCACAAGAATTGTAAACAACTGCATTATTACCACCGAAATATTGCCCCAACTCCCATTCAAATTCATCAAGGATATCCAACCTAAGACGACAGCGAGCAGTTGTTAGGTGAAGTGTGCCTGCACGCTTTATCCCATTGATTGCACCCTGCAATATTGCCGGATGTCGATCCCAACCAAGATATGAACAGGAGCACATATTTATAAAACGCTTCTCTTCGCACTGCATGAAAGGGGGATCGGTATGCTTGACAACTAAATCTACAAGTTTATTTTCGCTTGCAACTCTCCAAGAGTCTTCACTCAGAGAGATCATTTTACCCAGATTTTGGTATTGATTTTTGCTCATTAGCTAATTCCTGCTAAAAAGAACTTGATCTCAGCTCAATATTAAAAAATTGAACCCTGAAGACCTGTGTAGGGTACCACGTCATCAATATGTTATGGTTAATTGAAAGGCGATATGCTTAGCAAACCTATGAGGCTGTCCGAGAATGACAGTAGAGTCAGATATTACTCAAGCGCTGAATAACGGGCGTTCAAGTATTCCCTGTTCTAAGTTGATCGTTTTGTTTGACGGTGACAGCCATAATTTTGATAGCCCAAATAATTGATGCTTAAGGGTTTTCAATGTTTTGTCCCTACACAGCCTAAAGACTATGCCTGTTTTTCGTGCCCGCTGTAACTAACTAAAGACTTATTGATTTACGAGAAATTAATTGGCACTGCAAAAGGGTATTCTTCTTACATCGGACTCAATTTTATAAAAACGAATATCAACATTACAATGTTGATTTACAAATACAGATCTATTAAATTTACACTTTCATATTTGCATGACTCCCTTACTAGTTTTTCACATTATAAGTGACTCTTCACTTCTTTTATTTTACATTTTTAAATAGCCTCTAAGCTTATCCATCATGCTTGTACACCATACAACTCAGCAGATTCTATAATTTTCTTCGCACGAGAAACAAATGGAGGACCAATCATATTACCACTTACAAGAGTTATCTGTGATTTAGATTCTACAAATGCATTTAATATTGATTGAGCCCAATCAAGCTCTCTCTGAGTTGGTCTGAATATGTCATTTATAATAGATACTTGTTTTGGATGCACAGCAGCCTTACCAACATAACCTAGATCCTTTACGGAAGATGTCTCAAAAATCAATTCTTCTCTAGCATCAATGTTAAAGCAGGCTGTATCAATCGCAGGAATACCTGCTGCAATAGCTGCAGTTACTATTCTATTACGAGCATACAACATATTATCCCATGATATTGACTGCCCGATAGCTAGTGAGTAATCAGCCGAACCAAATACCAACCCATCACAAGACAAAGCAATCTCATCAATATTTGCTATAGCCTTTCCAGTTTCTACTGTTACATAAATACCAACATCAATTTTGTTTTGATTAAAAAAATTAATAACCCAACATAAATCATGCTTACTATTTATTTTGGTTAGCATAATATAATCAGGCTTCACTGCTGATTTAGAAATTTCAACTATATCACTAACTCCATCAAATGTGTCTATAGAATTAATCCTTACTATCACTGGCTTTATAGAGTCATTTTTATTAATAAATTCGATACAGTTTTTTCTTGCTATAGATTTTAAGTCGCTAGGAACAGAGTCTTCCAAATCTAATACTCTAGCATCAGCATCATGTGCTCCTTTATTCAGCCCATTTATAGAGCACGATGGAGTGTATAAGATAGATCTGAATCTACCTACCTTTTTTTCCTTCATAATTTTCATCCTCAATGTTTAATCCATATTACTTTAACTTTTAGCGGGAATTGCTGTTGATACTATTGTTTCTCAATTAAGTATCTGGCTCTATCAGATCAGTACATGCTAACCGGTTCATTTTTTTTAGAACGGCTTTTTGAGAAGAAAATCAATATGAGCATTGAAATCAAACAAGAACCAGAAACATATAACATCCCTAGATTATAAAGTGAGTCAAACTTAAAATAACTTAAAACTGAGGCAACTATTCCACCACCTGCTTGAACTGTTCTAGTCAACCCTTACCGGACACTTTTTTCAGAGAGTTTTCATACTCAGCAGGTGTCATATTACCATTTGCTGAGTGAAGTCTTTCCAGGTTGTAATATTTGATATAAGCAGTAACATCCTGCTTCATATGTTCGCGTGTTGGCTGATGCACCTTAAAGATCCAGTCATATTTTAAACTGCCAAAAAAACGTTCCACTACGGCATTGTCCTAACAAGCACCTATATCTCCCATGCTGGCTCTGACATCATAACTTTTTAGCAACTTCCTGTATTGCTTACTGGTATATTGCGAGCCCCGGTCACTGTGAAATACCAATCCTTTTGGAGGTTGACGCAAGTTAAAAGCCTTTATCATCGCCTTACTGATCAAATCAGTAGTCATCCGTTTATCAATGTGCCAGCCCACAATACGACGAGAGTACAAGTCCATGACAATAGCAAGATACATCCAGCCCTCGCCTGTTTTCAGATAAGTCACATCGCCAGCCCATACCTGATTTGCCTCTAGTGGGTTAAAGTTCTGATTCAGTAAATTTTCCGCAACCGCATCACTGTGCTTACGCTTGGTAGTTATTTTATACGCACGTCGCTGGGTTACTACCAAATTCAGTTTTGCCATGTGCTTGCGAACACGATAACGTCCAATCTGAAAGCCTTCTTTGCGTAGTTTCTTCATCATCTCACGACTCCCCAGACTGCCTCGACTTTCTGCAAATAATGCTTTCATTCGTCGGTATAGCTGTAATGTCTAAGCGGTAATCAGTTTTCCCAGGCGCTTCAGCCAGCTATAATAAGCAGAAGTGCTTACCTGCATCACACGACATGAGGTCGTCACTGGAAAATGATGAGACTCCTTTTTGATGAAATCAAACTTTACTTCATTTCTTTCGCAAAGAAGGCACTGGCCTTTTTTAAGATCTCTTTCTCCATGCGCAGCTGCTTTACATCTTTACGCAGGCGTTTCAGCTCATCTCGTTCATCCTCAGCCAGTGCTTTTCCACTGAGCTGATTTTCAACGTTATCTTTCCATTTGTACAAAATATTGCTAGCTATACCTAGTGATTTTGCAGCTTCCGGCACTGAATATCCTTGTTCTAAAACAAGAGCAACAGCCTCTTCCTTAAACTCCTTAGAGTATTGCTTATAAGCACGTTTCTGACTCATACTGAACACCTTTATTGATTAACGGATATTGTCTTTCAATTTGGTGTCCGGTTCCATTAGACCAGCACAGGAGTTTGAACGACCTACAAAAACAACTTTTGCATTTTGCATTGCAAACTTTTCCACACATGCAAAGCCAATCCCAGTGGTGCCACCTGTCACTAACACAACCCTATTAGCAAAAAATTTTATTGCTGTAGCATGATCTTCAGTAGAACTATACATAGATAATTCTCCCAATCTTATTTTCGTCTGCATATTTCAGTATGCAGTCTGAGGCTACTGAGTCAAGGAATGATGTGCCAACAGATCGAAACACAGTAATTTCTTGACAGCCTGATTTTTTTTCATGTTTTTTTGATATGTCAAAAAGTGATATTATTTCATCTTTAGATAATTTTCCTATAGACAGCGCTCCTTTAATTTCACCACACTCATGATAAGATGATTCAACATCTTCAACAAACGTCATTTTTGATCTTAATATAGAAGGATCAATCTCAACGGCATGTATTGAACTACCTCCTATCACATTGATATGGCATGATTTATTCAGATGAGAGCTCTTAATTAGCGGCTCAGAATCTTCTTTTGAAGTAGCTGTACAAATAATGTCTGAATTTAATACAGCATCGTCTATATTATCATTTACTAACCATTCAGCATTATTCGGAATATTTTTTTTTGCTTTTGATATAAAATTTTCTGCATTCTGTTTATTTCTTGACCACACAGCTATAGTTTTTATCTTGGGACGTACCGCTAGAATAGCTATTGCTTGATTAAACGCTTGATTTCCAGAACCGATTAATGTGAGCTTAGTCGCCTTCGGTGAAGCAAGATAGTCCGCAGCTAAACCCCCAACAGCACCTGTTCTAAGAGAGGTAAGAATATTTCCATTAATGATTGCGGTGGGAGTTCCATTTTGAGTAGAAAATAATGTTACTAGTGAGTGAGTCAAGCTTCTACCAAATCTAGGGTTATCACGAAATATTGTAGATACTTTAGCTCCCATATAGTCATTTCCAAGGCAGAAGAAGGGAGTAGATAATAGTATTCCATTATTACTCTCAATATCAACTAGTTGCCTATGTCCATAGTTTATAGCTTGGTTATTCGAGAAAGCCAAATTCAACGCTGAGATCATAACAGGCATAAGCTGTACTAGATTTAAATCACTAGTAGAAATTAGTTTAATCTTATCCATATTAATAATTAATCTCCGCACCCTCACAATAAACCATAAAAGTTCTCTCAAAATCGATTACTTTCACATCATCTTGATTAAATCCGCAAGTATAAACTTTTACAATACCTGCATCAGGATTTGAAGATGACTCTCTTTTAAAAATAACTTTACTTTCAGCGTAAAGAGTGTCACCAACATAAACAGGGTGAGGAAGGCAAACCTTATCCCAACCTAAATTACAAACAGCTCGCGCACTTAGTGTCGATACTGTCATACCATTTACTATCAAAAAGGTTACAGAGCTATTAAGCAGGGTCTTATTAAAGTCTGTCATTTTTGCATAGTTATTATCTATGTGTAATGGATGCTGATTATGTGATAGCAATGTGAGCCATATGTTATCACTTTCAGTGATTGTTCTACCTGGGCGATGCTCGATAATCATTCCTACTTTGAAGTCTTCATATGAAAGACCCAAAATTTCTCTATACCTTTCTCTCGATATTTCCTTGAGCTTATTCATCATTTTTCATACCATGCATATATGTTAAGGTCATAAAAACCTTCCCATTTATGAATCTCATCCTTCATTGTGTTATACCTTAAACTTTATTAAATAACCGCTCTGCCGTATATACAGCAGCTGATGTTATGATATCTAAATTACCTGCATACTTCGGCAGGTAATCACCATTACCCTTAATTTTAACGCTTAAGACTATTGCATCATCTCTCACTTGCGGACCTAAAACCAACTTGTAATCTGGGACTATATACTTCATTTTTTCAATCATATTATTAATGGATTTTCTCACTTCATTTATTTTATATTCGCCTGGAATAATATATAAAGTTGTTTTCATTTCAACTGGTGGTTCAGATGGATTTATATTTATGATAACTTTTGCACTTTTACATTTAGCTAAGCTCTTGATTGAGGCTTCTGTATTCTCTATATATTCATTAATATTCTCCCTTGTAGCTAGACCCGCGCTGCATGATGAAATAGTTGAAACTACTTCAATATATTTAATATCTTCAACTACAGAAGCAATCGCATGAACTAATGGTATTGATGATTGACCTCCGCACGTTATCATATCAATAACCCTACTGTTTAAAATCCTGTCTATATTAACTGTTGGGACACACTCTTCTCCATATCTAGCAGGCGTAAGATTTATAATCTTCGTATTTCTGTTTGTTATATATTCCAAATTCTTTTTATGGGATAGCGCTGAAGTTGCATCAAAAACAACATCCACTTTATTTAATTCATCAATAGTTTCTTTCCTGCCATTAATAAGTAACTTGCAATCATTATTTCTGGCAAAAATCATTCCTTGAGACTCTAATGACCTACCAATCATTAAACCACATCTTACCGATTCTATTTTTTTCAACTTCATCAATAGATCGCAGCCAATTTTCCCACTGCCCAATATTGCAGCTTTTATAAAGCATCCTTTTGATTGATTCATTTTTTCTCAATAACCCTATGCGCTATATTTTTCACTCTTTAATTGAAAAGCAATCTCTGAAACCATATCCTCTTGCCCTGCAATAACATTTTGCTTTCCAAGCTCCAGCCAAATTTCCAATGGGCTAACATTGTTTTGCTCTGCTTCAAATTTAACGTGCCGCTCAAATCCTGAAAATACACCAGATAGCCCACTTGCTATATTTGAAGTTCTAGACACAGGGATATTTTTTAATAAAATACTTTCTGCAGTGTCGGCTAATGTAAAAATATCATTTATTTTCACATTACTAGTTAAGTTAAGCTTTGACAGCAAAGCTGAAATTATTTCTATGGCTGCATTTCCTGCACCTGCACCGAATCCCCTAACACTACCATCTATAATTGTTGCCCCTGCTCTAAGTGCATAAACAGCATTGCCCACTGCTAAGCCTAAGTTGTTATGTGCATGAAATCCTATATTGACACCTGATCTCTGTCTAGCTATCCTCACTTTGTCATAAACTTCACTAGGAAGCATAGCCCCTGCTGAATCCATAATAATTACCGATTCGCACCCATATGATGCAAGGTTTTTAGCCTCTTGACTTAGTTGTTTGCTATCAAGCATGTGTGACATCATTAACACACCGGATACTTCCACTCCTTTGCTTAATGCATATTCGACATATCTCTTTGTTGTATTAGACTCGCTGCAGTGAGAGGCTATTCTAAATAATTCAACACCACACGATATAGCTAAGTCTATATCTGATAATCGTGCATACCCAGGAATCACATGCGTAGAAAGTTTCGCTTTTTTTATAACCTTTCTCGCAGCATCAAACATTTCCTCATCCTTATTACTGGAAAATCCAAGATGAAACGATGAGGCACCTATTCCATTTCCATGACCGACTTCAATTGCATACACGCCTGTTTGATCTGCCATTTCAGCATATTCTGAGATTTGTTTGAGGCTTATTGAGTGTGAAACCGCATGGTTACCATCTCTTAATGATACATCGTAAATTTTGACTTCTGACACTTTCTATCAAATCCTAATTTTACTAAATATATTTCCCTGAATCTAAAGAGGCTGTTGAAAAAATCATTTCAGTCTCACTAACATAATTCTGATCATCGCTATCACAATCAGAGTTTCTGATGATTCAGGCAACGTTTCATAGTCTTTTGACACTCGTCGAGAGTGATTAAACCATCCAAAGGTTTGCTCAAAAATCCGCTGCTTAGGCACGGAAAAATCATGAAAACTCTTGGCCTGCAAGGACTTCAGGTAAAACTTTTTCTCATTTCCACGTTCTCGCATGGGGAAATAAGCCATGACTTACCACCTCATTCCATACGCTGTCTCTGCCATTCTGCGCACCAGTCGCGGGAGCGTGGGAATGGAACATACTCCAACATAAAAATACATTTGTCTGTTGTCATAAATAGGCTATTATTCACATATATACATCAATCATGGCAAGGGCTTTCATGATCTTTCTCTGTTTCACTGCCTGACAGGTTATGATTCTCTGGTCGCACCCACGCTACCGCCCCTCGACTTTCACCTATGCCGCACAGCGTAAATTTTGATTGTAAAAATCCTATAACCTGTTTTTATGAAAACAGATTAATTGTTAAAATTAACTAAAACGATGTAGAACTGATTCAATTATCAGTATTGATCTTGCGTTGATTGCCGAATCATCCGAATATTCTTTACTTCAGGGTTCTCAGCTGAAGAGCGGAGCGGATTAATATCAAGACCACCTCTGCGGGTATATCGTGCATAAACTGTCAGTTCATTGGGTTCGCAGTAACGCATAATATCCATGTACATTCTTTCAATACACTGCTCATGAAATTCATTATGCTGCCTAAAAGACATCAGATATCGAAGTAATTTACCCCGATCAATCTTATTCCCCTCATACGTTATAAAAACAGAAGCCCAGTCAGGCTACCCTGTTACCAAACAGTTAGATTTGAGCAAGTCAGAATACAGCGTTTCTTGTGCGGTTTCTTCTGATGTTGAGTTTACTAAATACTCAGGCGTTAGAGTGTAAGTATCAATCTCAATATTTTCCTGGTCGAGCGAGATACAACCAGAGTCAGCGGAATAATTAATGATTTCCCCAAGCTCATCCGAGTACATCTTGACGGTTACTTTACCCTTCTCAATTGTTCTGGTCAACCCTTACCGGACACTTTTTTCAGAGAATTTTGATACTCAGCAGGTGTCATATTACCATTTGCTGAGTGAAGTCTTTCCAGGTTGTAATATTTGATATAAGCAGTAACATCCTGCTTCATATGTTCGCATCAAAGGGGTCACGCATCAAAGGGGTCACATCAAAGGGGTCACATCAAAGGGGTCAGACTCCAAACATCAAAGGGGTCAGACTCGATTGTGCACATCAAAGGGGTCTGACCCCTTTGGTTTGTATAAGGAAAAATGTAGAATCAATCGAGTCTGACCCCTTTGGTTTGTGTTGGTTTTGATCGAGTCTGACCCCTTTGGTTTTGGACCCCTTTGGTTTGTAGAATCAATCGAGTCTGACCCCTTTGGTTGACCCCTTTGGTTGGAATCAATCGAGTCTGACCCCTTTGGTTTGACCCCTTTGGTTAGAGAGCTAAATCTTAGCAACAAAAGCTATGCATATAGTTTAAGGCAAGGATGTAATGGGTTGTTATTAGCCATGGAACAAGCATGCTACAATATTAGTGTTCAAAAAAATCCAAGAAAAGAGCTTTTAGTCTGTGCTGACCGTTTTAATATATCTGCATTTAATCGCTGGACCTCTGATTACAATATTTTATATGGTGATGCAGCTAGTACTGTTGAGCTAGGTAAAGAGCCAGGAAGGTTCGCAATTGAGTATATTGGAAGCATTTCTTCATGGGATCTGGAAGAGTTGCACCGCAATTGTACATTTCAGAAAATTTATGAGTATAACTCTTATGATACTAAAAGATGTAAAAAACAGTACCTATCAAAATATGGACGTGATGTTTTAAAGCAGCAAACATCATATAGTTTATTGAAATTATATGATGATTTTAAGTCCATAACAAAAATTGATAAATCAATGATTGATTTAATTGTAACTCCTAATTTAGGGGATGAATTAGTGGTAAATAATTATTTAAAATCATTAGGTTTAATGGATATACCCAATACAACTGCATGGGGGAAAACCGTTGGTCATTTAGGTTGTGGTGATTGCATGATTGCTTTAGATATCATCGATAAAAAGGGGGAAGTAAAATCAGGTGACAGGGTGTTGTTATTAGGTGCTGGTGCTGGATTTTCATGGTCATTAGTATTAGTGAGGAAACGTTAATGAGAAAGGCAGTTTTTTTTGATGTAGATGACACACTTATCCACTGTAAAAGTATGTTTTCCTTCTTGGAATTCTATCTTCATCATACAGAAAAAAAGATAAATGACTTATATTATCAAGATATTATTGATAATATACAACACAAAGTTTCCAATGGATGGAATCGATTAGATGTTAATACTTTTTATTATAATCTTTTCCGCGGCGAGCAACAGAGCTTAGTAAAAAAATATGCTAAGTTGTTTTTTTTGCATAAAAAAGAAACAATATTTAAGAAAAAAATTTTGAATCGATTAACTTTTTATAAAGAAAGTGGTTATGATATAACTTTTGTTTCTGGATCAATGGTTGACATTTTGCAGCCTATTGCAGATTACCTTGGAGTAACAACATTGTTATGTGCCATTCCTGAGGTGATTGATGGTCAATATACAGGAATGCTGCAACAACAAGCAATTGGAGATCAAAAAGCTTCACTTGTCAGGTCTTATGCAGCAAAAAATAGTATTGACCTTAAGGAGTCTGTAGCCTTTGGAGACCACATTTCTGATAAACCTATGTTAAATTTAGTTGGTCATGCTTATGTAGTTGATCCAGTAGCATCTTTTAGGAAAGAAGCTATTAGGAAAGGATGGGTTATTTTGTAGTATTTTTACCTACAAAATATTTTTATTAATGATATTTATTATGGAGATTTTATGAAACTAAAAACTGTGGCTCATGCAGCAAAAAATTTTACTGAGATACCATTAATTGGTTTTGGTGCAATGGGTATTTCAGAGTTCTATGGAACAACAAATGAAAAAGAGGCCTTGCAAGCAATTAGTACAGCAATTGATCAGGGTATTAATCATTTTGATACAGCGGATGGTTATGCATTTGGTGATAATGAGAGATTTTTAAGAAAAGCCTTATCCTTACAGCAAGAGAACAATAGAAAATCACTTATTGTTGCTTCTAAAGCAGGTATTCTAAGGGATAAAAATGATCCTTCTGTTCGCGGTATTTGTATTAAACCTGATTATCTTCAAGGCCAATTAGACCAATCATTAGATAATTTGGGCACTGATTATTTAGATATATTTTATATTCATCGTTTGCCTCCAAAAGCTAGTTCTGAAGAACTTGATGCATTAGCCACTTTTCTAGCACAAATTAAAAGCCGTGGATTGGCAAGGGCAGTAGGTATAAGTGAACCATCTAGAGTACAATTGGAATATATCCATCAGAGAACTCCTATCAGTTTTGTTCAATCTGAATATAGTTTATTGGAAAGAACAATGGGAAAAAATGGTGTTTTAGAGTTCTGTCGACAACAAGATATATCTTTTGTTGCTTATAGTCCTTTATGTCGCGGCATGCTAACCGATAACTTCAGTGTTGGTGCTCTTGAAGATAATGATTTTAGAAAAACATTGCCTAAATTTTCTCAAGGTAATCTTCAGCATAATATAATTCTTGTTGAAAAACTTAAAAACATTTCTGCTGCGAGTCATATTTCTTTAGCTTGTTTCTCATTAGCATGGTTGATTACACAGGATATTGTTGTCATTCCTGGTATGAGAAAATCATCAAGAGTTCTTGATGCAGTTGAGTCATTAATGGTTGAGTTTAATCAGGAAGAGCTAACTGAAATTAATAAAATTGCTTATTTGAATGCAACAAATGGTATGCGATACTCTCAAGCAGCCATGGATGCTTACGGATTTAAATAATAGGATTGTTAAATGAAAACAGTTTTAGTCTCTGCTGCATATAGTGATATGGCAAAAAAAACAATCAGCCTTTTGAAGGGTGATTGTAAGTTAATTTTACTAGGTAGAAAAAAAGAATTATTAGAGGAGTTAATTAACGAACTCTCTATAGATAAGCAGGTTGTTTTTTATGCAGACTGTGATGTTTCTGATGAGCAATCATGCGTAAAAGCAGCTAAATTAATAAATGATGAAAAATTGTCTATTGATGGTTTGATCAATTTTGCTGGTGCAATGCCAGTTAAAGCTAATATCTCTGAGGTTAGCATTAAAGATATTGAAAATGAGCTTAAAACAAGGCTTTTTGGCAGTATAAATTTAATAAAAAGCTTAGAGAATATTATAAATAATAATTCTTCTATTGTATTTATTAATGGTATTTTATCTAAACTACCTGATCCTAATTTTTTATGCTCTAGCATATCTACTGGAGCGGTTAGAAGTTTTGCTAAAGCTCTTGCAAAAGGCTTGGTAAATAGGGGTATACGTGTAAATACTATTAATCCTTGTGCTAGTAATACAAAGATGAAAGATAACTTATTTGAAACGGTTGCTGATCAGCTAGGAATGCAAGCTACTGATATAGAGTCATCGATAGTTAGTAAGATTCCATTGAATAGACTTTGTTCTGTAGAAGATATTGCAAATGCAGCAAAATTTTTATTATCTGATAATTCAAGCTTCATTACTGGTACTAGCCTAGATGTAGAAGGACTTTACAATCCTAGCTTATAAAGAGCTTTTCTTGATTAGATTTTTACTTTTTTATTTAAGTAGCTGCCGAATATCGGGGCAAAGTTTGTGTCTTGGTTCCGATATTTCTTTCCTTAAGAGCAAGTAGTTGAAGTTATTGTCAGGCGTAAGTGATAGATATTAAATTATTTCAGGAGTTATAATGTCATTGGTTTGAAGTCATAGAGGGATCAGTATTGTAACTTATTATAAACATGCATCAAAGGGGACAGACTCGATTGAAGTAATTGGTCTATGCTTGAGTGTTTTCTGAAGAGGAGAGTACTCATTATGGCCCGTTCGCCGCGTTTTATTCTTTCGGGTTACCCTCAACATGTGATCGTTCGTGGCAATAACCGTACACCCATTTTTTGTGCTGAAGACGATTATCATTTTTATCTGGAAAAATTACTGGAAGCCTGTAACAGGCACGCTTGCCATGTGCATACTTATGTTTTGATGACTAATCACGTGTACTTACTTGTCACGCCTGATGAGCGGATTAGTTTGGGCAAAATGGTACAAATGCTAGGTCGTTATTACGTTCAGTATTTTAATCATATGTACCATCCTACAGGTACTTTATGGGAAGGTCGCTATAAAGCCAGCATGATCGATTCATCAATCTATTTGTTAACTTGTATGCGCTATATAGAGTTAAATCCGGTGCGCGCAGGAATGGTTGGGCATCCTGGTGATTATCCTTGGTCAAGTTATGCTGTTAATGCGGAAGGAAAAGAAAGTAAGTTTGTGACACTTCATGAGGTGTATAAAGGATTAGGAAAAAGTATGGCAGAGTGTCAAAAGTCTTATAAAGCATTATTTGAACACCATATAAACTTAGAGCACCTAGGTGCTATTAGTGAGTCAGCGAATAAAGGTTGGGTATTAGGGAGTGATAGATTTCGTAAACATGTTGAAGAAGAGTTAAAAAAAAGGGTTAGTCCTGTGAAACGAGGAGGTGACAGACGATCATCAGTTTATAAGGAAAAATGTAGAATCAATCGAGTCTGACCCCTTTGGTTCTTGACCCCTTTGGTTCTGACCCCTTTGGTTTCGACCCCTTTGGTTTCGACCCCTTTGGTTTCTGACAATTCATTACTAGACATCAACCACAGTTCCATAAATAGCTTCAGAATTTCCGGTATTATAAGCCCAGTACCTATCACCATATGACCAGTGCCACCACTCACCCGGATAATTCACAAATCCTGCTGATTTCATTACGTTGGAAAGCATACTTTTATTCGCACGAGTTTCGTCCGATAATAGATCATTGTCCGTAAAACATAACTCTAACGGTACCTTTTTCCAGTCTTTTATTTCCATTCCACAGTCTATTACTTGGCCAGAACAGTCTATAATTTCAACATCTACAGCCGCACCTGTAGAGTGCGGTGGAATGTTTTTACTACCATCAAGATTAATAACGGGCGATATCAATTTTGATGCTTCTATATGTAATTTAGTATCGGAGAGTAACGGATTTAAAAACTTAACCCTTCTCAGCTCATTTTCAAAAAGAAAGTTTTGTACTTCGATACTCCTGAGTCCTTCATATAATCTAAATTTTAATCCACCAGGTAGTAGAGACTGTGCTTCAAGAAGCTTAGTGTAAACACTTTGTCGCATCATTGTGTAACATTTAGCAGTTTCTTTACACTCAGGCGGCTGGCCATACTGCATGTTATTAGTGTTTTTTATATCAACTAGAGGCTCACCGCACTCATTAATTGGAACAGATAGCACTTTTTTATCTACAGGGGTCATTATTCCCATATCTAGATCACTTCCTTATCAAAACGACCAATGCCATTTATATGCTATTTAATTTTCGTATTATACATATGAAATATTTCTAGGCAAATAAAAAAAATAGATTTGAGTATTAATGTTATTTTTTTGGAATAAATCAGCAAGAAAAAGAATATAATAGTCTTTTATGAGGTTCTGTTGCAAACTCGATCACAAGCTGAACAGTTTCCCTCTTTCAGACGCAATTATCCTGTCAGTGCATAAAACTGCTCAAAGGCAGTGCGATCACTTCCATCACTATGCCGACCCTTTTTCAGCATTCGCCAGCACTCATTTCCGGCAATAGAGGCTGATGTTCCTTCCGCAGATTTAAACCCCAGGGCCTGCCACATCTTTTTCTTAACACATCAAAGGGGTCAAACACATCAAAGGGGTCCACATCAAAGGGGTCAGACTCGATTGAAGTACAGATCGCTCTCCCAAATGGTCCGAAAGGTTGCATGGTTCGATTAGTTACTGTGAGGGAGAAGCCATAGCGGTTGCATTGCCTAAAAGAGATTGTTCTGACGTAGGTATAGATGTTGAACGAGTTGCTATAGGTGATGCCTTGAGTGCTCTAAAGCGCATGATAGTGAATGCAGAGTAGTTGCTACGATTACAACAATATCAAGACGTCTATTCTGAAGCTACCCTGATCACGCTGGTTTTTTCTGCGAAGGAAAGTTTTTATAAATCGGCTTATCCACAAGTGCAACGGTTTTTTGGATTTGAAGCCCTGCAGTTTAAATTACTAAATGCGGACAAACAACAAATGATATTTACTGTCGTGAAAGACTTGAACTCACAGTTCAAATCGGAGCTGCAAGTGGTGATTGGTTACTGTATACTTGAACAAGGCGCTGTAGTGATATTACCATTCTTTGGAGAGTAACTATAGTTTTATATGACATCATTTTAAGAAAAACATTTTCATTGTTGAAGGGAGATTATTTTGGGGTTGAGATAGCTGCAATAAATGTGGTGATAACAACTATTATTACCATGCCAATTGCCAACACATTCATCACTCCCTGATATCCGTAAATAAATGCTTCAAGTTTCACATTTTGTATTGATAGCAATTGATCAGTATGTTGGTTAAGATAACGATGATGTAATGAGTTATAAATATAGGTACCACAGCTCAAACTGATAGCTGCACTCAAATTATGCAATGTTACCAGAGTTCCCATTGAACTACCTTTTTCATGTTCTCTGACAGATAACATGCTGATTACAATCGATGGTGTCAATATAAGCCCCCAGCCTGCACCAAATAAAACCAAGCTTATAAATATTAATGTTATGTTTATGCTGTAACTGAAACCTTCTTGAATAACAAGGCAAAGAAAAAGACAAACAAACCCTGTTAGTATAAGTTTTATAGGAGGGGTCCTCCTTTCCAGAAACTTTCCGGTAAGAAATGAGCACAGTGCCATCGTAAGTGTGACAGAAAGCATGAATAAGCCTATCAGGTTGTCAGGAAGTCCTAATATTCGTTTTAGGTATTGAGGAACCATGAATAATAATATGCTATAAGAAAAAGCCAGTATCATGTTTGCTATAACACCCAGCAAAAAATCTCCTTTCCTGAAGTTGTTATAGTTAATAATAGGTGTATTAGAGTTTTTATCGGCAAAGAAAAAAGAAATGGCCAGAAAAACTGTTAAAATAAAGTATACAGCCTTCAAGGTAGTATTTTCTGAAAAAATATCAGAAAAACTTCCATTGATCAAAATTATTAGCATAAAAACAAGCAACATAAAAAAAACAGATCTTGATATATTGAGTGTACCGGGCTGCTTTTCTTCTGGATGAAGTAACCTGAATTTGCAAAATAGGTAACTAATAAAAATAAGGGGAATGTTTATAAAAAAAATCCATTGCCACCCTGCATACTGGGAAATAGCACCTCCAAGCACAGGGCCAATGGCAAGACCGACTCCATTGATGCCGATAATAAATCCAGTTGCTTTTGCCACTTTGTGTTCTGAAAGAATAACACTTAACAAGGCAATAGGTACAGTGTAAAAGACTGCAATTGATATACCTTGTAAAAAGCGAAAAAATATTAACGAGTATATTGATGTTGAAAGTCCTGCACCTAATGAGGATAAGGCAATGATTAACATACCTGCATACAGAATTTGTTTTTTTCCATATATGTCTGACAACTTTCCGACTATGCTCGTAGAACATGCCAAAGCAATAAAAACGATACTGTTAACCCATTGTAGTGAACAAAAATCTACATTGAGTGTTTTCTGGACTGATGGCAATATCGTGCTCATTCCCGTCAGGTCAATACACCCTAAAAAACTTGCTATAGATAAACCAGCAAGAGCCAATCGTGAATTCATTTTTAAATACCACCTTGCAAAATCTTTTTCTTGAATTTCAAAGACAACCAATTAACTTTATCGGGCAAATAAGGCTGAACAAATTGTTCACGGCAGTACTGCATAGCAGGTGTCATTTTATTTGGGTAGGCAATATAGTCATACCCCTGCTGCGCCCAAAGCATCATAATTACAGGGCACTCTTCTATCAGATAATTAAGGCAGTGTCCATATTGCAAATGATTTTTTTTGCCTGCTTTATTTTTTCTGTCAAGGAAATATTCAATAGTTTTGTTGATAGTATTACGAAGCTGGTGATTATTATCATATTCCCTAATAAAGTGTTTCTTTAAAGGAGTAAGGTTCTTATTGTTGAGGTGTGTATCCCATCGAACTATTTCATACGGCATTTCAACATCAAAGGGGTCCATCAAAGGGGTCAGACTCGATTGAAGCATCAAAGGGGTCAGACTCGATTGAAGTAATTGGTCTATGCTTGAGTGTTTTCTGAAGAGGAGAGTACTCATTATGGCCCGTTCGCCGCGTTTTATTCTTTCGGGTTACCCTCAACATGTGATCGTTCGTGGCAATAACCGTACACCCATTTTTTGTGCTGAAGCCGATTATCACTTTTATCTGGAAAAATTACTGGAAGCCTGTAACAGGCACGCTTGCCATGTGCATGCTTATGTTTTGATGACTAATCACGTGCACTTACTTGTCACGCCTGATGAGCGGATTAGTTTGGGCAAAATGGTACAAATGCTAGGTCGTTATTACGTTCAGTATTTTAATCATATGTACCATCGTACAGGTACTTTATGGGAAGGTCGCTATAAAGCCAGCATGATCGATTCATCAATCTATTTGTTAACTTGTATGCGCTATATAGAGTTAAATCCGGTGCGCGCAGGAATGGTTGGGCATCCTGGTGATTATCCTTGGTCAAGTTATGCTGTTAATGCGGAAGGAAAAGAAAGTAAGCTTGTGACACTTCATGAGGAGTATAAGGTCCATCAAAGGGGTCAGACTCGATTGAAGTAATTGGTCTATGCTTGAGTGCTTTCTGAAGAGGAGAGTACTCATTATGGCCCGTTCGCCACGTTTTATTCTTTCGGGTTACCCTCAACATGTGATCGTTCGTGGCAATAACCGTACACCCATTTTTTGTGCTGAAGCCGATTATCACTTTTATCTGGAAAAATTACTGGAAGCCTGTAACAGGCACGCTTGCCATGTGCATGCTTATGTTTTGATGACTAATCACGTGCACTTACTTGTCACGCCTGATGAGCGGATTAGTTTGGGCAAAATGGTACAAATGCTAGGTCGTTATTACGTTCAGTATTTTAATCATATGTACCATCGTACAGGTACTTTATGGGAAGGTCGCTATAAAGCCAGCATGATCGATTCATCAATCTATTTGTTAACTTGTATGCGCTATATAGAGTTAAATCCGGTGCGCGCAGGAATGGTTGGGCATCCTGGTGATTATCCTTGGTCAAGTTATGCTGTTAATGCGGAAGGAAAAGAAAGTAAGCTTGTGACACTTCATGAGGAGTATAAAGGATTAGGAAAAAGTATGGCAGAGTGTCAAAAGTCTTATAAAACATTATTTGAACACCATATAAACTTAGAGCACCTAGGTGCTATTCGTGAGTCAGCGAATAAAGGTTGGGTATTAGGGAGTGATAGATTTCGTAAACATGTTGAAGAAGAGTTAAAAAAAAGGGTTAGTCCTGTGAAACGAGGAGGTGACAGACGATCATCAGTTTATAAGGAAAAATGTATAATCAATCGAGTCTGACCCCTTTGGTTTAATCGAGTCTGACCCCTTTGGTTTGGTTTCTTTGAATCAATCGAGTCTGACCCCTTTGGTTCTGGGTTCGAATCAATCGAGTCTGACCCCTTTGGTTCTTGTGACCCCTTTGGTTCTTGACCCCTTTGGTTCTGACCCCTTTGGTTTCTATCAAAATAAAGCTAAAAACAACCATATCGCTGTCATTATGGGGTTAGTAAACTTGATTTCTGTTGCTGTTGGACCATTAGCAATATTTTTTAGTGGTTTTAGCGTGAAAACTATTGGTTTGAATGATTCATTAAAACTATACGCTTCAGTCATGGGGATAATATCCATTGGAATTCTATTTACCAATATATTTAAAAAGAGAAAACAGCATGCGTTATCTTAAGCTTATGATTATTATCGGTGTTTTTGTTTATATAGGACTGGTTAATACTTTGTGTTATGCAAATGACAATTTATCAGATAAAAGAGAGTTTGTTCTTAGTCATATCCCTGTCATCAAAGATCATCAGAAAAAAATTTTGTCACTGTCTGAGGCGATGTCTCACTTTAAAGTGCCAGCAGTAAGTTTCGCTGTTATTGAAAATAATAAAATTTCCTGGGTAGATGCTATTGGCTATGTTAACTCTGAGCATACAAAAAAAGTGAATTCCAGTACATTATTTCAAGCTGGTTCAATGTCAAAATCAATCGCTGCAATAACTGCCCTACAGTTAGTTGAGCAAGGAAAGCTATCACTAGACTTCCCTGTAAGTCCTATGTTGAAAGGTTGGAAAATAAAAAAAACAGCTCAATTTAAAGACACTACTGTAACATTGAGACAATTACTTAGTATGACTTCTGGATTGGACGTTGGTGGGTTTTATGGATATGAGCCTGGAAAACCACTACCGACTCTGATTAAGACGCTTGAGGGAGAAAAGCCTGCTAACAATTCACCGGTACAACTAATAGCGCAGCCAGGGGCGAGATACGATTACTCAGGTGGTGGTTATGAAGTTATTCAGCTTCTTGTTGACTCTGTTACTAAAATTCCTTTTAAAGATGATGTAAAAAAGCTTGTTTTGGCACCGTTGACTATGAAAGATAGCTTTTATAGTCAGCCGCTAAGTGACCAGTTAGCAAAAAATGCAGCTGATGCAACTGATAGTAAAGGTAAAAATTTTTCTTATCGTTGGCGAGTTACACCAGAGTATGCAGCAGCAGGCTTGTGGAGTACACCAACAGACTTAGCAAAATTTGTGTTATCGGTAATGAAATCATACCAAGGCACATCAAATAATATTTTAACCAAAAAAATGGCTCAACAGGCATTAAGTCAACAAAAAAATACGCAATATGGTTTAGGATTTGTCGTAGAGGGAAAAGGCAAGTCTTTACGATTTATGAAGCTAGGGCAGAATTCTGGTTACCAAGGGTGGCTGGTAGGTTTTCCAAATTCAGGGCAGGGGGCGATAGTTATGACAAACTCTGATAATGGAAGAGAGCTTGCTCAAAGCTTAATATATGCTATCGCGAAAGCATATCATTGGCCTACAAATGGAAGGCTACAAGATGCATGGATGATTAATTAAATTAGTGGGTGAGTGTTGTTGCGTATAGAGTGCCATATCCTCACTCGTTATCACAAACCCTCACCAGCCCTAAGCCCTTGTTAACACAAGTTTTGATAACTGTCCCTATCCCTCCGCCATACAACAAAGGTAAACTAGTAAAAGTTGGCCTTTTTTATTACCTGAAGCCCGCACCGTTTGGGCTGGTGCCACCTCGGCTCTGTTGCAAACTCGACCACAAGCTGAACAGCTTACCTCCTTCAGACGCAATTATTCTGTCAGTGCATAAAACTGCTCAAAGGCAGAGCGATCACTTCCATCACAATGCTGACCTTTTTTCAGCATTCGCCAGCATTCATTTTTGGCAATAGTGGCAGAGGCTCCTTCCACAGATTTAAACCCCAGAGTCTGCCACATCTTTTTCTTAATAGACCGGTGACTCTGTCCAACGATATTATTCAGATATTTTAACTGTAAAATATCAACCATCAGAAAGAAGCATCCCATTAAAAATAAGGCAATATTCACCGATTCCAGTGCGGCTAGATTAGCCCCGCTTTTATCAATGACCACCTTTTTAGGAAGGCCATTGTGCCCAATGGCTTTATTCAGAAAAGCTCTGGCTGCAGGTTCATCTCTATGTTTGGAAAGCATAAAATAAATGGTTTCTCCATACTTATCGACAACACGGTACAGGTAGTGTCAGTCACCCTTGATTTTGATATCTAAAATGACGTCCTTTAGTGCTGATAGCTGATATTGTATACTTCATAAGTCGTATTAATAATGAGTGAATTATCTAGAAGATAAGTCTTATTTTGCAACAGAACCAGATATTGCATCTATGCAGCATTTCCCTTTTTACCCAAACCATAATTTCCCTGTATTCTATCCAGCAAATAATCGCCATACATGACGGGGGGATGTTTTGCTGGATTATCTTCACTGATGTAGGTGTCAAAGATTTTGATAGTTGTATGCATATCAGGGTCGAAGAAAAACGGAATAGAAAATCTTGAACAAGAAGAGTGGTTAATAACACGATGTGGGGTAGATTTGACGGTATCATTGCTCCAGCGTTTGAGCATATCACCAGTATTCATTACCAGCGCACCTTCAAGAGGTGGAACTTTAATCCAGTCATTATCATCTGTCCTTACCTCAAGTCCGGCTATTGATTCCTGAGCTAACAAGGTAAAAAAACCATAATCGGTATGAGGCGCAATGCCAAACTGATTCTCCGGTCTGTTTTCTGGCTGAGGCGGATAATGTTGAAGTCGTAAGACATAGGTCGGTTGAATGAAAAATTGTTTCAGGGCCAGCTTGTCATTACATAAAAGCACGCCAAGAGGTTCCAGTAATCGTTTTGTCAAGCGTAAAAATGTATCCCGATAGCAGTAAAGCGCTTCTTTAAAACCTTGAAGATTTTCCGGCCATTGGTTGGGTCCTGCCAGATAGAGCCCTTTAGGGTAGTCCGGATGATTCTCATCTACTTCGAAAGCCATAATAAAAGCATCTAACTGATTGGGTAGGGTAGCTGAACCTTCTGTTGATACTTTCAACTGTGAGGTATTCATTGGAGCATAACCACGGAAACAGTCGTTTTGCTTGATTTTTATTTTCTCCTCAAGCGGCAAATTATGGAAACGCCTTGCCTGCTGGAAAGTATTGTCGATAAGCGATTGCGGTACACGGTGATTGATAACATAGCCAAAGCCTGATGTAGTGTAAGCAGCTCTTATCTGCTCTGCCACTTCACGTATACCGATATCAGTATTTTCCCATAAGGGGGCTAGATCTATAATTGGGATAGCTGTATCTTTCTGATTAACCATGAAGTTAAATACCTTTTCCTCGATTGATCTTTCTGTTAAAACAGTGAAAAACGACTGTTCTTGTCAATAACATCAATATTTTTAGTCTGCTTCAACCGGCGAGCTAGTCGGATAGCAAAAATGGTCAGTATGAGTTCAGTAATAAAACGGGGTTTTGTTGCAAAATAAGACTTATCTTCTAGATAATTCACTCATTATTAATGCAACTTGTGAAGTATACCATGCCAGCTATCAAACTAAAGGACGTCATTTTAGACAAGAACTCACATCAAAGGGGTCAGGTCCATCAAAGGGGTCAGACTCGATCATCAAAGGGGTCAGACTCGATTGAAGTAATTGGTCTATGCTTGAGTGTTTTCTGCATCAAAGGGGTCACATCAAAGGGGTCAGACTCGATTGAAGTAATTGGTCTATGCTTGAGTGTTTTCTGAAGAGGAGAGTACTCATTATGGCCCGTCCGCTGCGTTTTATTCTTTCGGGTTACCCTCAACATGTGATCGTTCGTGGCAATAACCGTACACCCATTTTTTGTGCTGAAGACGATTATCACTTTTATCTGGAAAAATTACAGGAAGCCTGTAACAGGCACGCTTGCCATGTGCATGCTTATGTTTTGATGACTAATCACGTGCACTTACTTGTCACGCCTGATGAGCGGATTAGTTTGGGCAAAATGGTACAAATGCTAGGTCGTTATTACGTTCAGTATTTTAATCATATGTACCATCGTACAGGTACTTTATGGGAAGGTCGCTATAAAGCCAGCATGATCGATTCATCAATCTATTTGTTAACTTGTATGCGCTATATAGAGTTAAATCCGGTGCGCGCAGGAATGGTTGGGCATCCTGGTGATTATCCTTGGTCAAGTTATGCTGTTAATGCAGAAGGAAAAGAAAGTAAGCTTGTGACACTTCATGAGGAGTATAAAGGATTAGGAAAAAGTATGGCAGAGTGTCAAAAGTCTTATAAAACATTATTTGAACACCATATAAACTTAGAGCACCTAGGTGCTATTCGTGAGTCAGCGAATAAAGGTTGGGTATTAGGGAGTGATAGATTTCGTAAACATGTTGAAGAAGAGTTAAAAAAAAGGGTTAGTCCTGTGAAACGAGGAGGTGACAGACGATCATCAGTTTATAAGGAAAAATGTAGAATCAATCGAGTCTGACCCCTTTGGTTTTGTTTATAAGGAAAAATGTAGAATCAATCGAGTCTGACCCCTTTGGTTTGACCCCTTTGGTTTTGTTTATAAGGAAAAATGTAGAATCAATCGAGTCTGACCCCTTTGGTTCTGTCTGAGGCGATGTCTCACTTTAAAGTGCCAGCAGTAAGTTTCGCTGTTATTGAAAATAATAAAATTTCCTGGGTAGATGCTATTGGCTATGTTAACTCTGAGCATACAAAAAAAGTGAATTCCAGTACATTATTTCAAGCTGGTTCAATGTCAAAATCAATCGCTGCAATGACTGCCCTACAGTTAGTTGAGCAAGGAAAGCTATCACTAGACTTCCCTGTAAGTCCTATGTTGAAAGGTTGGAAAATAAAAAAAACAGCTCAATTTAAAGACACTACTGTAACATTGAGACAATTACTTAGTATGACTTCTGGATTGGACGTTGGGGGGTTTTATGGATATGAGCCTGGAAAACCACTACCGACTCTGATTAAGACGCTTGAGGGAGAAAAGCCTGCTAACAATTCACCGGTACAACTAATAGCGCAGCCAGGGGCGAGATACGATTACTCAGGTGGTGGTTATGAAGTTATTCAGCTTCTTGTTGACTCTGTCACTAAAATTCCTTTTAAAGATGATGTAAAAAAGCTTGTTTTGGCACCGTTGACTATGAAAGATAGCTTTTATAGTCAGCCGCTAAGTGACCAGTTAGCGAAAAATGCAGCTGATGCAACTGATAGTAAAGGTAAAAATTTTTCTTATCGTTGGCGAGTTACACCAGAGTATGCAGCAGCAGGCTTGTGGAGTACACCAACAGACTTAGCAAAATTTGTGTTATCGGTAATGAAATCATACCAAGGCACATCAAATAATATTTTAACCAAAAAAATGGCTCAACAGACATTAAGTCAACAAAAAAATACGCAATATGGTTTAGGATTTGTCGTAGAGGGAAAAGGCAAGTCTTTACGATTTATGAAGCTAGGGCAGAATTCTGGTTACCAAGGGTGGCTGGTAGGTTTTCCAAATTCAGGGCAGGGGGCGATAGTTATGACAAACTCTGATAATGGAAGAGAGCTTGCTCAAAGCTTAATATATGCTATCGCGAAAGCATATCATTGGCCTACAAATGGAAGGCTACAAGATGCATGGATGATTAATTAAATTAGTGGGTGAGTGTTGTTGCGTATAGAGTGCCATATCCTCACTCGTTATCACAAACCCTCACCAGCCCTAAGCCCTTGTTAACACAAGTTTTGATAACTGTCCCTATCCCTCCGCCATACAACAAAGGTAAACTAGTAAAAGTTGGCCTTTTTTATTACCTGAAGCCCGCACCGTTTGGGCTGGTGCCACCTCGGTTCTGTTGCAAACTCGACCACAAGCTGAACAGCTCCCCTCCTTCAGACGCAATTACCCTGCCAGTGCATAAAACTGCTCAAAGGCAGGGCGATCACTTCCATTACAATGCTGACCTTTTTTCAGCATTCGCCAGCACTCATTTCCGGCAATAGAGGCAGACGCTCCTTCCACAGATTTAAACCCCAGAGTCTGCCACATCTTTTTCTTAATAGACCGGTGACTCTGTCCAACGATATTATTCAGATATTTTAACTGTAAAATATCAACCATCAGAAAGAAGCATCCCATTAAAAATAAGGCAATATTCACCGATTCCAGTGCGGCTAGATTAGCCCCGCTTTTATCAATGACCACCTTTTTAGGAAGGCCATTGTGCCCAATGGCTTTATTCAGAAAAGCTCTGGCTGCAGGTTCATCTCTATGTTTGGAAAGCATAAAATAAATGGTTTCTCCATACTTATCGACAACACGGTACAGGTAGTGTCAGTCATCCTTGATTTTGATATCTAAAATGACGTCCTTTAGTGCTGATAGCTGATATTGTATACTTCATAAGTCGTATTAATAATGAGTGAATTATCTAGAAGATAAGTCTTATTTTGCAACAGAACCAGCTGTTCAGCTTGTGATCGAGTTTGCAATAGAACCGTTGTTTCCCTTACCTTCAACCTTGGCGCTGGTGCGCTGCAACGATCAACCCTCCGTCGTAAGATTAATCGTCAACAACACGACCAAGTTCCCGCCCAGCTTATGCGCTGGGTGTGGGCAGGTGGACGAAGGTTGAAGGGGCTGATTAGGAGGCAGAGGGCAGAGGTAGAGATGTATCAATCTTCAAGGCAGCCACAAACATCATAATTAAGTTGAAAAAGCTCAGTAGCTTATTAGACAATATCTACCTTTTATCGAAAACCAAACGGGTAGAACCTTTGTCTAAGCCTGCAATCATAGTACAACCAGAAAGTTGCATCCATTCGCTTTTGCAGTGTGGGCAGTTAACACTGGACCGCATTAAGTTCATTGTCGAGCAGTGTGACGATGTGCTTTTTCAGAAATTTGATCTTGAGTGTCCCCCTCAAATCAAACGTGCGGTAAAAAAAAGAAAGGCAGAGTTCTTTTATGGGCGGTTAGCCGCACGTTATGCAACAAAAAGGTTTGGGTTTACAGGTAACATTCCCATCAATGCTGATCGTTCTCCCCAGTGGCCTGATGGCTTGCATGATTCGATCAGTCATTGCGAAGGAGAAGCGGTAGCGGTTGCATTGCCCAAAACAGACTGCTCTGGTGTGGGTGTAGATATTGAACGAGTTGCGACAGGTGATGCATTATCTGCCCTAAAGCACATGGTAGTAAATGCAGAGGAGTTACTACGATTACAGCGATATCAAGATGTCCATTCTGAAGCTACTCTTCTAACGCTGGTCTTTTCAGCAAAGGAAAGCTTTTATAAAGCGGCTTACCTGCATGTGCAGCGGGTTTTTGGGTTTGAAGCTTTGCAATTTGAGTCGCTGGACATACATGAAAGTAGAGTGACTTTTACTGTGATAGAAGACTTAAGTCTACAACTTAAATCAGGACTGCAAATGGTGGTTGATTTTCGTTTGTATGGAGAGAAACTGATACTGAGTTGTTTGAGGTTAGTTGTTATGTAAACCCTTACAACAGTTATGAGACAATTCTAAGTTTAGGTGGTTTTTTTAGTAATTGTTGTAGCCTTTGCTGTTCAGATGCCTCACTCTTGATTTTTGTTTCTTCCATCGCTATACCAGCTAAAAGACCTATGTAGCAGGCCTGAGGAGAGGAAAATTTTGATATTATATGCGCATGACTTGCAATCGCTATAGGGTGCTCTACAAATTCTTTACCAGTGTGCTTGTCTAAGTATCTGATTTTTCCAGACCGTTTTTCAGAAGTGATAATGTATGTTCCTGTTTCCAAGGTATTAACAGAGATAGCCATAACTTTTTTAAGAGCATGTTTGCCGAGAGTGGAGTTTGTTAGTGCTTTACCATAAAATGCACCTAGCCAACCTGCCTGGTTTGGCGAAAGGTTTTTGATCACTGCTTGATTGGCGATAGCCTCTGAAATAGTGAGGGTAATAACATTATGAATGCTAGCAGTTGGGCAGTGTATGGTAACTGTTTGTTTTTTTATATTGACTTCAACGATATAGAAAAGGCTAGGACCTTTTGTTGTAATAAATCTTATGTAGTGTGCTACAAACAAAGTAAATTTTTTGAGTATTTTAGATGTCAAACGCATGAAGAAGTATCTTAATACTTGAACTCACAAATAGAAGTTTTGGCTCTTATCTAGAAAGACATTCAGTGTGTTCATGTTATTCATTACAATGTCGGCGATGCTAGCAGATTAGCATTATTATGTCAATCTTATGCAGGCAGTATCAGGGCTGTCCAATCAGGAATTTAGTCGTGAAGACGATCTCATGCTAACATCCGGACAAAATTAAGCAAGGAACGCTGTATGGAAACGTTATCTGAGACTGCTGCATTTACAGAGCATTTTTCTAACCTTAAAGATCCTAGAAATCAAGATCAAATCAATTACCCACTCTCAGAAATATTATTGGTTGTACTGTGCGGAACGATCTGTGGTGCTGAGAGTTGGCGAGATTATGTCAATTTTGGCAACGCTAAACTGTCGTATCTCAAAAAGTTCTCAGCTTTTATGAATGGTATTCCTTCAAAAAATACCTTTTCCCGTGTTCTTGCCGCACTGGATCCAACGTCTTTTAAGACCTGCTTTATTCATTGGATGCAGTCATTACAAAGCCAGTTGTCAGGCGTTATAGCTATTGATGGTAAAACACTGAAAGGCAGCTTTGACAAAGCTAATGACCAGTCGGCTATCCATATGGTCAGCGCCTTTGCCAGTGAAGAGGGTCTGGTACTCGGCCAGCAAAAAGTTGATCAGAAATCCAATGAGATTACAGCCATTCCAAGACTACTGAAGCTCTTAGAAATTAAAAGGTGTATCATCAGCATCGATGCGATGGGCTGCCAGACGAAAATTGCCAGGCAAATCAGGCAGCAGAAAGCCAATTATGTGCTGGCGTTAAAGGGAAATCAAGGACTGCTCCATGAAGATGTCAGTCTGTTTTTGTCTGATGCCGTTGATCATGAAAAGCAAGCGAATATTACGGATTATCATCAAAGTTTCAATAAAGCACACGGGCGTATTAAAACACGGAAGTGTTATGTAAGTGATCAGCTGCAATGGCTTGAGAATAAAGAAAAATAGTCCGATTTAAAAACAATCGTGATGATAGAGTCCACGCGGGAGACAGCAACGAAAGTCAGTACAGAGCGCAGATATTATATTACCTCAATGGTTCCAAAAGCTGAACGCATTAGTGGCGCTATCAGAAGTCACTGGTCGATAGAAAACCAGTTACACTGGGTAATGGATGTTACTGTGGGCGAAGACAACTCAAGGGTCAGAAAGGATAATGCACCTGAAAACATGAGTATGATTAAGCATATTACGCTCAATATGATCCGTCAGGCTAAAGCAAAGAAGTACAAACAGTCTAGCCTTAAAGGGCTTAGAAAAACCGCAGGCTGAGATAACACTGCTCTGGACTTTATTATGCGTCAGAATTTTTAGATGGGACAGCCCTAGCAAGCAGTATATAGGTCATCGACTAAACAGAAAATCTGCGTTATAAAGTCTTCCACGAGTGTGCGTCATTAGTAGTGGTCTTTAGAGGCTGTTGAAAAAATAATTTCAGCCTCGCCAGCATGATTCTGGTAATGTTTCATAGTCTTTTGACAGCCGCCGGGAATGATTAAACCACCCGAAGGTGTGCTCAACAATCCACCGCTTAGGCAGCATTTTGAACCCCTTGTCTTTCCGCCTGATAATCTCCAGTACCCTACGTGGATGGTAGCGATAAAACCAGTCACCCCAAAAACCCTGATAGCCATTATCTGCCCAGATTTTGCGCACGGAAGGAATCCATTTCTTCACAATATCCAGCAACGTGAAGCCCATAAATCCATCATGCAAATTGGCGCTATGCACGACAACGACTAAGAGTAGGCTCAGTGTATCCACAATGATATGACGTTTACGATCTTTGATCAGTTTTCCACCATCAAAACCCCGCCCCCCCCTTTTGTACTGTCTTCACTGACTGAGAGTCAATAATGGCAGCACTTGGGTCGGCGGTTTTACCTATACTTTCTCTGACTGCAACGCGCAGTGTTTCATGAATCTCAAACCATAACCCACTATGCTTCCAAGCCTTAAAATAGTAGTAAGCCAGATCCCAGGGTGGAAATTCTTTGGGTAACATCCTCCACGGACAGCCTGTTTTCACCAGGTAGGAGATGGCATTAATGATGGTTCTGTAACTCCACTTGCGCGGCCTGCCTCTACTGTTGGGTTTACGCTTTGGAAGTAATAGTTCAATCAGTTTCCACTGATCATCAGTCAAGTCAGTTGGATACATGGTGTCTATATTGGTCTTATGACTACAAACTCACGACAGTATGCAAATACAGCCATCAACTCAACTATTTTTTCAAAATTAGCCTGTTGCACTTGTTAGTTTAATCCGGTATCGTTCAGCGCTTTATTTCTTGTCAAATGAATGATAGCTTTGTTTAAATTTTGTGTTTGGAAGGCGTTGAATTTTCTATGAATAAGCCCTATAAAAAGGCGGAAGTATTACTGTTAATGGTTTTTATTAGCTTTTATGTAACTGCTGACTTGGCTTCTAATGTCGTACTGTATAAGCAAGTGCAGGTAGGTCCTGCCCTCTTTCCAGGGGGAGTATTTGTTGTACCCTTTATATATTGCCTGTCAGATGTCATCACTGAAATATTTGGTTACAGAATAGCGTGTTATATTATTTGGTTAGGTATTACTTGTGACTTTCTTTTTGTTATGTTTGTTGAAGGTATAATCAATCTACCATCTCCATCTTCATGGCATATGCAAGGGGCTTTTGATGCTGTTTTGGGATCTATGTTGAGAGCGAATTTGGCTAGTATTGCTGGGATAATAACTGGACGGTTTGTTAACGTATATTGCCTGTCAAAATGGAAAGTATTTTTTTTAGCGCGTTGTTTTTTCTTGAGGAGTCTTGGTTCATCTGCGATTGGAGAACTTGTGGTTATTATGATTGCATTGCCAATACTATTTTTAGGCGTTATACCTTTAAGTGATATTTTGAAAATGGGTATTTCTGAGTATGTGTTACGTATTCTCTATGCTTTTATTATTTCTGTGCCAGCCTCGTATATTGTTTACTTAATCAAGACAAAGCTGGGGGTTGATCAAATTGATCGAAGTATTAACTACAACCCGTTCAGGTTGTTTTCATAGGAGTAAGAGAAGTCGGATGTTGAAAACAGATAGAGAGGTTTGGAAGCAGCTTTCTGTAGATAAAGTAACTACTGACGGTTATGTGGATGTTCCGAGTTATGTGAATGGTATAGAATCCATAAAGCTGTACTATAAAGAGTTTGGGGATGTGCAGTCACAGAATTCGCCTTTGATTTTCTTGCATGGTGGGCCTGGTGTGGTTGACCATCAAATCTATACGCCATTCTGGTCACAACTTGCAGAGACTATACGAGTTATTTTTTTCGATATGCGTGGCCATGGTAATAGTGGCGGTCATGGTAAAGAGTATGAGAAGACTTGGACGTTTGGGCATTGGGGGAAAGACGTTTACGAGTTCTGCAAGGCAAGAAATATTAATAAACCTATCGTAGTAGGCTTTTCGTTTGGTGGTTGGGTTGCAATGGATTACGTTATACAGTTTCCTAAGCATCCGGGTAAGTTAGTGCTTTGCAATACGGAAGCAAAAGTGCTTGTAGAAGAAAGAGCTAAAGCTTATGAAATGCGTGCGCTTGAGCGAGGTTATGATGCGGAGAAAGCTAAGGCAGTTGGTCAAGTAGTAAGGGACTTGCGAGATAAGCGCAGTGATTCAGAAACATCAAAGCGTTATATTGAAGAGTGTATGCCTCTGTTCTCTAATAACCCATATACAGAAGAAGAGCTTTCTTGGTGTTCCAAGCCTAATCAAGCAGTTTGGGAAAGTTTTGATAAAAACTTATACTATACACTTGATTATAGAGGTAAGCTTGGAGGGACTGTCACTTGCCCAACGTTATGCATTGGGGGCAGTAAAGACCCTGAACATCCTCCAGCTGGAATTTCCGCTGTTGCGGATGAATTATCATATTGTGCAGAATTAAGCATTTTAGAAAATGCTGGTGATCCAGTATGGCGGGATGCTAAAGACCAAGTGCTATCAGTGCTAAAAACATTTATTAGACGGTAGGTTTTATCATACTACGTCTACTTTGCTATGCGCTAATTTGCTGATTCCTTTATCGTGTAGCAAAGTCCCACTTTAAAATATATTACTTAGTGAATTTTTTTTCTATGCCATGCGTAACTTTAAAAGTGTTGCTGATTTGTTTGATGATAGTGTTAAATCATCCAGACCTTGTGTTGTTTTTGTTAACCCTGAAGAGGGCGCCAGTTTTAAATACTCAGAGTTGCAGCAAAGAGTTCAAAGCGTTTGTCATAAGCTGGTGCGTTATGAGTCGTTAGGTAAATACTGTGGAGTTTTATTATCTAGCGCAATGGATCGCGCTACAGCAATGCTTAGTATTTTAAAATGCGGATTGGTTTACGTACCAATTAGTGAGCAAACACCAAAAAGTAGATTTGAAACAATAGCTAAAAATACTGATTTACGATTCATAATATCATCAAGAAAAAACAGTTATTTATTGAAAAATTATAATTTAGGGGAAATAGAAGTAATTTTCCTTGAGGATGTTGAGCTGTGTGATGAGGAACCCATAACTCCTGCTATTAAAGGGGGGGATAGTGCGTATTTAATGTATACATCGGGTTCAACTGGTAATCCAAAGGGGGTTTTAATCAGACATGATAGTTTATCAAATCATACGCTATGGATGAAAGATGCTTATCCTTTGAAGGATATAGATAAATTTCTTCCGCTAGCTCCAATTAGTTTTGATCCATCCATTTATGAGTTATTGCACCCGTTAGTATCAGGTGCACAATTATATATTGCACCTGATCATGTTGTCAGAGATATGAGAAAACTGATAGCACTAATTTTTAATAATAAAATAACAGTTATAAATTTTGTTCCAACGTTATTTAGAATATTTTTAGAGGTAATTGAAGCCGAAGAAAAATATTTTATGCTTAATTCACTGAGATTGATTTTTATAGGTGGTGAGCCCCTTTCTACTATGCTTGTATCTAAAGCCAGATCAATTTTAAGCGCAGTAAAACTAGTTAATCTATATGGGCCTACAGAAGCTTGTATTGATGCCATGCATTATCAGATTTCTCCAGAGATTCTTAATGAAAAAGAGAAAACAATACGGCTAGGATCTTCAGTGGATCATATGCGTTATTATGTCTTAGATAATAATCTTAAGCGAGTTTCTGTTAACGAATCTGGAGAGTTATATTTGAGTGGTATTGGGTTGTCTTCAGGTTATCTTAATAATTCAAAGTTGACTGAAGAATTATTCATAAATAACCCATTTTATGATGAGGAATGTGATGAACCCTATTATAAAAAAATGTATAAGACTGGAGATTGCGTAAGAATTTCTGAAGATGGTGGAGTATATTTTGTTGGTAGAATCGATAGCCAGTTAAAGATAAGTGGCGTGCGTGTTGATCCGTTAGAAATAGAAGATAAAATAGATCAATTACCATTTGTTAATGCATCTTGTGTCTTACCTAATCCAAATGCTGCCAATCATCTTGTATCTTTTGTGGAGTGTAATACAAATATTTCTGAGGAAGAGGTTAATGATCATGTTTTTGGAGTGCTATCTCAAGAATTCCCTAGCTATATGATTCCTAAAAATTTATGGATAATAAAGAAACTTCCGTTACTATCAAATGGAAAAGTCAATAGAAACTTGTTGAAAGAAAAAGTTAGTCTTACCAATTATGACAATACAGAAATTGACATTACCGATTCTAATGAGGAGGTAATAAAGAAAGGTTTGTCGTGTTTGTTGAAATTGCCTGTCTCATCGGTGGATATGAATAACAGCTTTATAGAGGCGGGAGGGGATTCTATTAAATCATTAGAGTTAGCAGTATGGCTGTTAAAAAAAGGGTATTCTATTGACCCCTCTTCTATTTTTTTAGTAAAAAGTCTATCTGAATTAAAAATAGAAAAAAATAGTAATTCAGATGCTTATGTTGATAATAAATTATTTTATAAATATTTCAATCATTCAGATAGCTTGATGGGTATTTTATCTACATCAGGAATAACCAAGAGTAGTAATGTTTACTATTCGTGCAGATTGATTTCTATAAATTGTGAGATAAATATTAATAGGCTAAAAAAAGCAATAGATGAAGTTCATGCAAAGACTGTGACTTTGCAGCAAGGATATAAAGTTAATGAATATGGAGAAGTTAGTTTTTGCTTGTCTGGTACTCTTCCCGAGTTGCAATATTTTGATTTTTCCTATTTACAAAGAAAAGAGTTTAACTTTGAAATAAAAAAAGTACAGCGGTCAGACTTGCAAAGAGGATTTATATTGTCTAATAGTGCACCATATCGTTTTATTTTATTAAAGCAAAGTGATGACTTTTTTGTTGTTTTGTTTAGTTTTCATCACGTACTTTTTGATGGATGGAGTTCTGCAATATATTTAAATAAGCTATTCCATTCATATTTTAGACCTGAAGATAGCTTGTTGGAGGATAATGAATATCTTTTCTATCTAAAGAGTTTATATAATGAAAAAAATGTAAATAGAAGAAATATAGATCAGTATTTTGATAATAGAGTGTCTGTTGACAGATTGTCACTATCTGTTGCTATGCTGATGAAGGAGTCATTAGGTAGACTGTCGTTTGGTTTTGATGAGGTCACCTTGAGTGCTAATGTTTTGGCAGCCTTAGGGGTAGCTTTATGTGCTCGATTTGGAGTGAGTGAAATAACATGTGGTATAGCTATATCAGATAGAAAAACAAAAAATTCATGGGGTGCAATTGGTTTGTTCATCAGGACAATACCAATTAAGTTTGACTGTAAGAAGAATAAGGAATTCTCTCAGCTAGCTGAAGATGTTATGAATCAAGTTACATATGCTTTATCACATCAAAATGAAGTAGAGACTAAATATGAAGTTCTGATTTCTTGTGATTTATCAGATTTGGCAAAGCCTTATCTATTTTCTATAGATAAATCTAAAGTACAAGAGATTTCAAGGTTCTCATCAACACCATTTCCAATAACAATTGAATTATATGTTAGAGAAGAAGACTTGGTTTGTGATTTTACTTTTAATGAAGATAGATATCATAAAGATGATATTGAATCCTTGTTTTATCAGTTTAACTCTATTATTAGGGCTATAAGAAAAAATAGTAAAGAGATATCTTTTTTGTATGAAAGTACACATATGCTTTCTAGTATCGAAGATACTGACATCTTACTGGCTGAAGAAGGTATGCCTGCATGGGATACTTTTTTGGACTCTGTAAGAAAACATCATAATAAGCATGCAATTATTGATAATAATGGTGAAATTGATTATATAAGCTTAGCCAGTCGAGCTGTTGATCTCAGTAATAATATGAAATCGCTTGGTATTGGGGTGGGTAGCATTGTCGGCCTTTACTTCGAAAGAAGTATAGATTTTTATGTTGCTCTATTGGCAGGTATGCGCTTGGGTGTAACGTGTATCCTATTGCCTATCGATACTAATTCTCTGAGTTTAGAGAGTATTGTCAGCGACTTTGGTATGGAAATTGTCGTTACCAACAATTCATTAAAGGTTTTTTTAGAAGATATGACTAATAATTCTGTGCCAGTATTGAGTGTTGGTCTGAATTCGGAAAATATATCTCTCTTGAACCTAGATAGATTGCCCAAAGGATGTCCGACATCTTATATGATCTTTACTTCTGGGAGTACTGGTAAGCCAAAAGGTATTTTGCAACATGAAAGTACGCTAATAAATTTATCTATGTGGCAAAATGAAAGTGCTTTGGATATTAAACGTGTGGCAGCATTTGCTTCATTTGGTTTTGATGTGTGCCTGCAAGAAGCATTTTATTCGCTTTTATATGGTCGTAGTCTTTATATTGTTCCTGATGAGGCTAGGCGAGATCCTGGTAGACTTATAGAGTTTTTGCATCGTTATCTTATTGAGGAGATTACTCTTCTGCCATCAATTTTAGAGATATTATCTCATCAAGTAGAAAGTGAACAAATATTGTTAACTTGCTTAAAACGGATTAGATGCTCGGGGGAAGGGCTATGCATAAATAGTGAGATTTCTGGTTTCGCCAAAAGACACCCATGGATAAATATTCAGAATCAATATGGGCCAACTGAGACGCATGTAGCAACTTCGTATAATCTTAACACTAATGAATTGAGTAAAGTAGGGTATTGTCCTCCAATAGGAAAAGCTATATCAAACATGAATGCAGTGATTCTTAATGAAAATGGAGTTACTAACCCACCGTATTTGATTGGAGAAATTGTTATTGGAGGGGTAGGAGTTGCAAAAGGTTATTTAAATATAGAGAGTAACTCTTTTAGAGATAATAAGTATTATACGGGTGACCTTGGTTATTCCTTAGTATCTGGAGAGATAGTGTATTGTGGAAGAAGAGATAGGCAGATAAAAATTAATGGTATTAGAGTAGACCTTGATGGCATAACAAGCACTTTTCTTTCTTGCAAAGAAGTTAGGAGTGTATACTTGCATGTGAATGAAAAAATAAGATCCTATGTAGCGTACTGTGTATTAGATGGAAAAAATTGTGATAAGGATTTAGTTGTTTCTAAATTAGAAGAAATGTTAATGAAACATGAATTGCCGCAAAAAATAATATTTGTTAGTGAGATACCTTTAACTGATACTGGAAAGGTTGATGAGAAAAAGCTGCTTAACCAATTTGATGTGGATATTCGTGGAGAATTAATTGCATATGATAAGATAGAAAAAAAGTACCTAGATTTTATTGCAAGTTATTTTGGTATTCCTAATGAAAATATATGTAATGACGACGATTTGTTTTCCTTTGGGTTAACTTCGTTAAGTGCTATGAGGTTTGTTGCTGAATTTAATCGCTATTTTAATAAGAAGTTAAGTGTGATGGATTTATATAAGTTCTCTAAAGTGTCATCTTTGTTGGGAGTTATAAGTAAAAGTACTGTGATACCTACTCCTGACATTAGCCATTCTTTGTCAGATGAACAGAGAAGCTTAGTCTTTATGGATAAAATTGATAAAACAGGATGTGCATATAATGTTCCATTAGTGTTAGAGCTGGTTGGAGATATCGATGTTACTTCTCTTACTAGATCCGTTGAGAGAATTATTGAGGAAAATTCAATACTTAATGCAACTGTAGAAAATAAAGAATTTGTATGTAATAAACTTTCTTCTAGAGATATATTCTTAGTGCGTGAGGTAATGGATACGGGTAGTATTGACTTTGAAAGCTTTGCAAGTCATAAGTTTGATATAGGTAGTGGGCCTCTATGTAAAATTAATTTATATGTATGTGAAAGGAAGGTGTACTTATGTATTAATTTGCACCATATTATTACTGATGATCAGGGGTTGATTGCGATTGTTTCTACTTTATCAAAAATCTACCGAAATGAAGATGTGTCAGCGAAAATTGCTTATATAGGGGAAGCTACAGAGAAAAAAGATTGTTTGCATGATCTTGAACTGAGAGGTCTTGTTGGCGCAACTCCTATTACTACACTTCAAAGTTATGCGGCAAGGCCAAAAGAATTCGATTTTTTGGGTGATAGTGTATTTCTTAAGTTTGATGATGAGTGGAAAAAGCGTTTAGATGTTTTCTGTAGAAAAAATCGCATAACACCATTTGGCTTTTTTGCTAGTGTTTTGTTCATTGTTTTGCAGTTTTTTTCTCAACAGAATGATTTAATTGTAGGCACTTCATGCAAAAAGAATAAGGAAAAAAACTGTTATCTTGGTCTTAATACGTCCTCTATTCCTCTTAGGGCGTGTTTTAATTATGATATGTCTGTTACTGAGTGGCTAGACTATATTATGAATATAGTTTTTAGCTCGCTTAAGTATAGCAACTATAGCTTTGAAAGTATTTTAAGTACCTTGGGAATAAATCGTGATTTATCTATGAATCCGTTATTCCAAGTGGCAATTTTTGAGTCTGAAGGGGAGTTTGAAAGATTTTTTGATGTTCCTGGAATTCAGACAAGAAGCTTAAATATAACTTTGCCTATATCAAAATTTGATTTGGCTCTTTATATAAATTGTATGAAAAATAAAATGCAGGTGAGATTTGAGTACGCGACTAGTATTTTGAATGATTCCCTTATTTCTTCATTTGTTGATTGCTTTGAAAATTGCGCGAATAAAATTCTAGATAATACTGTTGATAAGATTGGTGATCTTAATATCTTACCTGGTTCGCAGTTACAGTTATTGAGATTGTTTGGGTCTGGAGAAGTGGTTCATAATTATTTGAATAAAACAATATATGACTTTATTGACTGGGAATACTATTCCTCTACAGTTGCTGTTGTAGAGGCGAGTCAATCAATTACATATTGTGAGCTGCGTGATTTGATAGCAAAGTATTGTTATGCGCTATTGAATAGCGGGATTAAATCTGGAGATTTAGTGGCATTTTATATGCCGAAAAACATAAATATGTTTGCATCTATGCTAGCTGCTTTAAGAATTGGGGCAATTATTGTTCCTATTGATATGAAAATGTCAATTCTGCAGGTGAGGCATATTATTGAGAAAGGTGTAAAATTTGGCCTTTGCCAGGTGTTTGAGCAAAAATTGACAGATTTGGGAAAAATTAAATGGCTAAATGTAAATGATTTTGACTTTCCCGGTTCTATTGACTTGCCTTCATGCCCAAGTCCAGACAGTATTGCTTATATCATCCATACTTCCGGTTCAACAGGCATGCCCAAAGGAGTATGTGTAACACATGAGAATTTAGCTAGTTCGCTTATGGGCACATTATCCACTTTACCTTTTTCGGAAGGGAATAGTTGGCTTGCTCAGACACCGCTAATATTTGATATATCTTTTCACCAGCTTTTAATGCCATTAGTTTGTGGCGGCAAAGTTATACTGATAAGTGAAAAGGTCTCAGAAAATCTTCAGCTTTTAAAGAATGAGTTATTACGTGATGATGTTGATTATCTTTCATCGACGCCGACGTTATTAAGATCGCTTTTGAAGTTGGGATGGAAGCCCGCACGAAAACAAAATATTTTGAGTGTGGGGGAGCCTCTTGATGCTGCTTTGGCTGAAGAGATTGTGTCACATAATGCTGCTTTATTTAATTACTATGGCCCTTCAGAAACAACTATTTATTCATGTGGTGGGCGAGTTACATCGGAAAAATTAATACATATTGGAAAGCCAATTGCTAATACAGAGTTGGCAATTGTAAGTGAGTCTGGTGATTTAATGCCTTTTGGGGCTAGAGGGAATTTATTAATTGGTGGTCCAGGGGTAATGAAAGGCTATTGGGAAGATCGGCAGCAAACGGACGCTGCTTTCTTATATCAACCTTTAGCTGGGCTTACTAGTAAGGTCTGGTATAGAAGTGGAGATTGTGCATCTTGGAGTCATGACGGGAGCTTGATTCTGCATGGAAGGCTCGATAGCCAAGTGAAAATTTTTGGGGTGAGAGTAGAAATAGATGCCATAGAAAGTGCCTTGAGGTCATTGCCTGGTATTGTTAATGCAGCGCTAATTCATATAGATAATTCGATAGTGGCATTTGTTGTTCGTGAAGTGGCATCATTGAATAGTGAAGCGATAAAAGATCAACTATCAAAGATTGTTTCTGGTCGCATGCTTCCAAATAATTATGAGTTTGTAAAGGCTTTACCGATATTGAAAAATGGGAAAGTAGACTACCAAAAATTGAAGCAAATGTTTCTCGATGGAGGTCGTGAAAAGAAAGAAGTACCTTTCCCTCTTGAAGGTTCAGCAAAAGCTTTGCTATTGCATATATGGAGAGGAATTCTTAAAAATGACTCTTTATCCTATAGTGATAATTTTTTCTCTTTCGGTGGGAACTCGGTATTGGCGGTTGAGTTAAAGTTAAGGATTGAGAGTGCTTTAGCTATTGAAATAAATATTTCAGACATTTTTGATTTTCCATCGGTAAATGAATTTTATCGAAATTTTCAAAGTGAAGGAGAAAGTAGTAGGGATAGTTATTTTGGTAATGATCAAAAAATAGCTGTTGTCGGTGTTTCTCTTAAATTGCCTGGTGTTAACTGCTTAAGCCAGTTATGGGAAAAATTATCTTCTCCTTTAGAGGATGCTTTGTACAAAAGCAAAATTTTGGGGGATCTTGACCAATTTGATGCTGATTTGTTTAAGTTAAGCTTGCATGAAGCGACTCAGATGAATCCACAAATAAGAAAATTATTGGAGTCTGCATGGGAATTGCTGTATACCTTGGATTATAAATATGACGAGCAAAAACCAGTAGGTACTTACCTTGCGGTAGGCAATAAAGTAAATGAAGAAAAATCCAAGTTGCTCAAAGAGGGGCGATCATCTTCTTTGGTGAATGATAATCTTGCTGCTAATCAGGTTGCATATCATCTGAATTTGACTGGACCTGCTATCACTTTGAATACCGCGTGCTCCTCTTCATTGGTGGCCATTATTAAAGCATGCCAAGATTTAAAAGAAGGCATAGTGCCTATGGCTTTGGCGGGTGGGGTTAGCTTGATTATGCCTGAAAATGGAAATGAAAATGTGCTTGAATCTTGCCCCAGTATTTTGTCGAAAGTAGGGCGATGCCGACCTTTGGATATTGCAGCTGATGGGACAATGGAAAGCTCCGGACTTGGGTTGGTTATGCTAAAGCCATATTGCCAAGCACTAAATGATGGAGATAATATATATGGCGTAATTGAGGGTTATGGCTTAAATAATGATGGAAAAGACAAAGCAAATTTTGCTTCTCCTAGTAGAAAAGGACAGGTGGCTTGTTTAAGGTCGGCTCTTGGTATGGCTGGTATATATCCAGAAAATGTCGATGTTGTAGAACTTCATGGTACGGGTACACCAATAGGGGACCCTATAGAAGTAGCTGCGCTTAAAGATGCTTATAAATCTACTAGTAATAGCAGTTGCTATTTAACAGCTGCAAAATCTTATTATGGCCATACTGATTCAGCAGCAGGTGTTTTGGGGGTGATCTCAATGCTGCAGATGATGGTTAAAAAGAGTATTTTGCCCATAAAGGGCTTTTCAAAATTAAATAAGCATATCAAGTTGCAAGATACACAGTTTAAGATAGCTGATGCGCTTACGCCGTGGGATACAAGCGGCAAGTATTATGGATCAGTAAGCTCGTTTGGTGTAGGTGGGACGAATTCGCATATAGTAATTAGTAATGGAAATATGCAAAATATTATTGATAATACACTACCAGAGTTTGACCAGCGTAATCAATGTTTGACTGCCCATACAGTAAAAAATAATTTTTACAATTTAAAAGAGATTATAAAGTCCATTTGGATGAGTCACTTAATTATAAAAGATATTGATGATAATGATGATTTTTATGATCTTGGAGGGAGCTCTCTTACTGTTATTGATGTGTTGCATGACTATAAAGAGAGGCTTTCCGTAAATTTGTCAATTGATCAGTTTATGGAGTGTAGTCGACTTGGTGAGCAAGTTTGGTTGATCGAGTCAGGGTTATATTGTGAAAACGGTGAAGGAAATTATCGATATTTGTTAAAGGCTGACCAAGAGGAGGGAGTTTTAGTTTTAATCCATCCAGTTGGAGGCAATATTTTTTCTTATGATCGTTTAGTAAAAGTATCTCGCTTCCCTGAAGGTATGACTGTTATAGGTATGTCTGTTGATCCATGTGTGATGCAGTGTAGTTCTATTGAAGAAGTGGCAGCTAAATATATCGAGTCATTAAAAAAATTCTATATGTTTGATGCTGCGGGGAAAAGGCTGTTCTTGGGGGGGTGGTCGTATGGAGGTGTTGTCGCGTATCAGATGTCATTGAGCCTCAATAGTTGTTATGGTTATCAGCCACCTGTGATTATGATTGATAGCTGGCCCTGTTTACCTGTAGCTTACTATAGTAAGGACGTTATAAGGTCTATAGTGAGTAGTTATTACATGGAAAGAGTGGGGGATACGGATAATAATGAAATTTTTGATGAGTTATTTGAGCGTACTTGGCATTGTATGTGTCAACTTTTGCGTTATCAGCCTGAAAAAAGCAATATACCAGTATTGTTACTAAAAGCTAGGGAATTGCTGCATGAATATCAGGATATAGATCAATGCGATAATAGTTGGGGTAGGTATACACAATGTGTGGAAGCTGTGACTGTTTCGGGGGATCATAATAGTATTTTAGAGGGGGGAAGTCTATGCGAAGTATCAGCTATTCTTGAGAGTTACTTTGAAAAAGTAGCTGAGGAGTATTAGTCTTATAATCATTATGGCCTTACTTATTAGTGAGGCCTTTTGCTTATTTTTTATCTGACCAAGAAAATTTAGATTCTACAACCACGCTAATGATTCTTATATCATTGGACAGCCTTTCTTTAGGTTCATTTGGTGTAAAGGATATTAAATATCTGTTGGGGCCATCGTCTGACAGTTGGCGAATCGTAGCGTCTGTTATACTATTATAGACAACTATCACAAGATCTCCGTCTTCTGGTGTTAAACTGGGATCAACAATCAATGTTGTTCCTTTAGGGAATCTTGGTTCCATTGATGGTTTGCTGATTAATCCATAAGCAAATTTTGCAATATGTTCCGTAGTTAACCACTCTCCCCAATTAGACGGCGTTAGACTTTTTAAAAACTTCGTATCTTTAGTGCAGTCACCCCAGGATAAAATTGGTATTGATTGAATATTTGTATTTTGTACGCCCGTATATAACTCATCAACAGTGACTTCAAAATAGTTTGCCAGTGTCTGCAATGTAGAGATGCGTGGATCTGAGGTTTTCCCAGACAAAATTTTATGAAGTGTAGTGAGGGGTATACCTGTCAGGCGAGAAAGCCCTGCTTCCCTAATGTTTTGTTTTTGCATTAACTGCTTAACATTGCTGATGAATGCTTGGTTATCAGTAAGTGCTCCCCTCAACTGTTGAATTATAGCCATATAATCATCTTCTAAATGTCTAGAGTATAAAAGGATAGAATATATCCCTTTTTGGCAATAATTGTCAAAATTAATTTTGTTATTAGGCGGTTTTGATAGTTTCCCTTTTGATACAGTTTGGGTGCGGTTCCTTTGAAACAACGTATATGCCCGGGTAATCCCCCCGGAAATAAACAGGATTTGTCATATTAATGTATGAAGTAAAGGTCATTTTATGGTGATATCAAGTCGCGCAACCAATAACATTACTAATTTGCATCTTTTCCTACCCGGGTTTTGTGATAAATATTGATGCTGCGGGCACTTTACCGTTGTAGAAAAAGTACTGTACCCATTGGGAATACTACCTATCAAAGGAATTATGATGAATTAGTGATAAATGAGATTTCGTTGTATCAGAAGAACCGCACCTGTTCTGGTCAACCCTTACCGGACATATATGGACACCCCGATTTTTGCAAGTAGCTGATTAACTATGTTGGTTCACGGTCATATATCCGGCGTCTTTGTTGATGGTTTACTTTCACTGCCATCGCACCATGATGAGTTCCGAACCTTGTTTCCTTATCACTTTTACGGCTTAACGAGTAGCCTGTCCGATATCAGGGTTTCACAAGGCTGGATAACCATTTAGTTCATCAACTGTTGCAAACTCAGTAAGAAAGTACTTCTTTTGTTAACTGAATAACACTATTGCTACATTACACTTGCTGTACGATGCAGAGAAAAAGCTTTCTCCATGCAAAACGCCTGCTTATCAGACAGAATCACCCAGGCCATTCTGGCACACTTGTTCGCATAAGCTACTGCGGCTTTGTTGAACCCCCGGTGATCAACCAGCGATTGTAACCAGTCACCCAATGCGTCCTTACGCTGCTTTCTATAGCGTAATGCCGCTCTGGCTCCATGAACAAGCAAGCAACGCAAATCAACGTTACCCTGTTTAGTAATACGACCTGATCTGATTTTGCTGCCACTACTATGTTGCCTGGGTATCAGACCAAGCCAGGATGACATTTGACGACCGTTGTTAAACTGCTCTCCACTGCCGACTTGCCCCAATAAAGCCGCAGCTGTTATTGGTCCTATACCAGGAATACGCTGGACCTCCTTCCAGATATCACAGGACTGCCCTAGCGCTGTCATTTCTTTTTCTAATTGCTTAATCTCTTTGGTCAACTGCTTGCAGTAGTCATGCATATTTTGTAAAAGTCGTCTTGCTATCGCCGTAAGACCATTGTTTGTATTGTCCAGCTCACAAGGTAGCTGTTTTTGTAACTGGCCAATCGATTGATTAAAGTTAACCCCATACTCTCTGGCTAATGCGCGTATTTGATTAACCTGCCTAGTACGCTGTCGGACCAGCCCTTGCCTGACCTTTTGCAAAGCACAAAAGTCCTGCTGAGCAGCAGATTTCACTGGCACAAAATGTATATTTGGGCGCAGTGCTGCTTCACAAATTGCCAAGGCGTCATTGGCATCATTCTTTTGGTTTTTGACAAAAGGTTTAACATGCTGCGGTGGTATCAGCCGTACGGTAAAGCCCATCTGTTCAAACTCTCTTCCCCAGTAATGAGAAGTACCACATGACTCCACGGCAATTAACGTGTCTGGTTCAAACTGGCAGATCATTGGTAACACGTTTTTTCTGGTTACCCTCTTGTTAAACAGAACTTTTCCATTCTTTTGCAAAGCACAAATTTGAAATACAGACTTAGCTAAATCAATCCCAACGACGTTAATGCTCATGATGGACGTTCCTGATTTGCAAATGAAAATTAAGTATATTCATTTTGGCGCTATTGACTTGCAATTGCCGCCGAATAATCGGGGTGTCCATCTCATCACTTTTTTCAGAGAATTTTCATACTCAGCAGGTGTCATATTACCATTTGCTGAGTGAAGTCTTTCCAAGTTGTAATATTTGATATAAGTAGCAACATCCTGCTTCATATGTTCGCGTGTTGGCTGATGCACCTTAAAGATCCAGTCATATTTTAAACTGCCAAAAAACGTTCCACTACAGCATTGTCCCAACAAGCACCTACATCTCCCATGCTGGCTCTGACACCATAACTTTTTAGCAACTTCCTGTATTGCTTACTGGTATATTGCGAACCCCGGTCACTGTGAAATACCAATCCTTTTGGAGGTTGACGCAAGTTAAAAGCCTTTATCATCGCCTTACTGATCAAATCAGTAGTCATCCGTTTATCAATGTGCCACCCCACAATACGACGAGAGTACAAGTCCATGACAATAGCAAGATACATCCAGCCCTCGCCTGTTTTCAGATAAGTCACATCGCCAGCCCAAACCTGATTTGCCCCCAATGGGTTAAAGTTCTGATTCAGTAAATTTTCTGCAACCGCATCACTGTGCTTACGCTTGGTAGTTATTTTACACGAACGTCGCTGGGTTACTACCAAATTCAGTTTTGCCATGTGCTTGCGAACACGATAACGTCCAATCTGAAAGCCTTCTTTGCGTAGTTTCTTCATCATTTCACGACTCCCCAGACTGCCTCGACTTTCTGCAAATAATGCTTTCATTCGTCGGTATAGCTGTAATGTCTCAGCGCTAATCAGCTTTCCCGGGCGCTTCAGCCAGCCATAATAAGCAGAAGTGCTTACCTGCATCACACTACATGAGGTAGTCACTGGAAAATGATGAGACTCCTTTTTGATGAAATCAAACTTTACTTCATTTCTTTCGCAAAGAAGGCACTGGCCTTTTTTAAGATCTCTTTCTCCATGCGCAGCTGTTTTACATCTTTGCGCAGGCGTTTCAGTTCATCTCGTTCATCCTCAGCCAGTGCTTTTCCACTGAGCTGATTCTCAACGTTATCTTTCCATTTGTACAACATATTGCTAGCTATACCTGGTGATTTTGCAGCTTCCGGCACTGAATATCCTTGTTCTAAAACAAGAGCAACAGCCTCTTCCTTAAACTCCTTAGAATATTGCTTATAAGCACGTTTATGACTCATACTGAAGACCTTTATTGATTAACGGATATTGTCTCTCAATTTTGTGTCCGGTTTCATTAGACCAGAACAACCTATCCAGTTTTCCCTATATGTAGTAAATGTATGTAATCAGAAGGTTACCATTCATTAACGGCTAAGCAACAAATAATTCCCTTTGAGGAATTTTTATTGCCAGAAGGGTTGACTGTGCAAGTATAAGCCTATATCATGCTTATACAATAATGAAAGAAGCCATTTAAGAGATGGCTCAAGTAAAGCATGTCTATTGAAGTGTGCTTCACTCTAGTGCATCTTCTTCAATCAAAATTTACACCGTGCGGCATAGGTGATAGTTGAAGGGCGGTAGCGTGAGTGCGATCAGCAGAGGGTAAAAAGATGCCAGTGTACGGCTCTTAGTAGGCAGGATGGCGTTAAAATTGCATCCTGCTACCCGATTAATAATAGAGTATGATCTGAGTCATATGAAACCAGTATTCTATGTGGATTAGAAAAAATGTATTTTAGGCATAATTATCAAGGGATAGAGATAGGGATAGAAATATGAAGATAGCTGTAATCGGAGCGGGAATATATGGTTGCCACATCGCTCTTAGCATTAAAAGCAAATACAATAATGTTGATTTGTATGATATTGCTGATGACATATTTTCAGGTGCTTCAACTTTAAACTCTCATAGAATCCATAAAGGGTACCATTATCCAAGGTCTGGAAAAACTCGTTCATATTGCCTTGAGGATGAGGTTAAGTTTACTCAACACTACTCATCCATTGTAAGCAGCTCAAATATAAACCCAAAGTTATTTTGCGTAGCTGATGACGATAAAACTAAAATTGATTATGAAACCATGAAAATAATTATTAGCGGTTCTAATCTACCATTTAAAGAATTATCCTCACGCGATTTAAATAATTTTGGTCTATCAAATATTGAAGGTGGATTTAAAGTGTATGAATCAGTGCTTTTAGTTGATAAAGCCAAATCTTTTTTTAAGGACTCTCTAGGCAGACATGGAATAAACTTAAAGCTAAACTCCTATGTAAAAGATGTAAGTATAGCAGAAAATGATAAATTAATAATCAATAGAGCAAGCGAACAGTATGACTTTGTGATTAATTGTACATATAATCAAGCCCTAAGCTATTCACCTAATAAGCATAAACATTATTTTGATTTATGTTTTTATCTTATCGTAGCTTTAAAAAATAAAGATAAAAGATTCTATAGTTTTGGCATATTCGATGGAGCCTATCCTAGTTTAGAGCCATTTGGTTATGGGTCAACACCAGAAGAATATAGAGGTTATAAAGACAGTCAATTATTTCAAATCTTCCATGTGAATTATACAAGCATTAGACAATACACTGATATTTATAGTGCGAGAGATGCGTTTAATACAAAGTTATCAAGTGATGAAATTAATAGATATAGCCAAAGAATAATAGATGATGTATTAAAGTTTTACCCTTCATTTCATGATGATTTTGAAATCATTGATTATAAATTAGCTTTAAAAACTAAAGTAAGGGATTTGAGTGACTCAAGGCCTTTGATTGTTGTGGCAGATAATAAATTAAACAATCGATTTATCCATGTTTTCTCTTCAAAATTAACTTCTATTTTTAGAGCTGAGGATCAAGTAAAGCAATTAATATACGAAAACACATCGAACAACCATTATCAGACTAATAATGCTCTTCCTTGTGCATCTGGTCTGTAGAAGAATCTTATTTTATTTAGCAGTTAAACTAACTTGAGGCATAAAGGGTCTTATGACAGATAATAGTGACGTGTATCGTGGAGTGACGCCTAGATTTACTAAAGAGGTGGTGGCCGAAAACTTACGAGATGGATATTGGCTCGAAGCAACAGACATCAACAAAGACTCTTCTATTGATCTTTTTGGATATGGTCTGACTCTGGGTGAAATTTACTGGTACGAGAATCCTGACTGGAAAAAACATTTAGTTGTCGACAAAATTAAGATGCCTGTAGGATCTGACTATGCAGATATAAATGGTAACGGTTATCCTGATATTATTGTTTGCTATGAGCTTTATGGCTCTATTGGTACTTTTGACGACCCTGACACCTCTGGTGGTAAAATTGACTGGATAGAAAACCCTGGACCTAACGCCAAAGAAGGCCAAAGATGGAAAAGGCATTATATTGGTCGTACAACAGGAATGCATCGTTTGCGAGCAGGCTATTTTACCCAAACAGAAAAACTGGAGATTTTAGGGTTTCCTATTGTAGCAAAAGAAGATATTCACGCAGTTCTTCCAGTGGTGTTGTTTACGCAACCAGACGACCCAAATACTGCTGATGAATGGCCGATGACAAGCGTTGATGACAGTAATTTTAGAATGATTCATGGAGCAGAAAAGAAGTCAGGCCTTATCCCTGGATCAAGCAGAGACACTGTCTTGCTTGCATCTGATGAAGGTGTCACATGGTTATATTATGACGCTAATAATAAAAGCTGGAAAAAAGAACTAATTGGTACAGGTGAGTTAACTCAATTTGAGCAAACCGGCTTCAAAGGTTCTGGTGACATGGATGCCGGTAGTATTGGTGATGATCCTTTTTCCTATGTTGCAGCATTAGAACCTTTTCACGGAAATACTGTTGCCGTTTATTACAAAGTAAAAAATGAGGACAATCATCAAAAGTGGAAGAGAGTTATTCTTGATGTATTTGGTGATCCCAACGAAAATGGTGAAGGTCCGGGGCATCAAGTTGTTTGTGCAGATTTTGATGGTGATGGTGATGATGAGTTTTTGGTTGGCTTAAGAGGGCCATGGCCTTGGCAAGGTGTTTTTTATTACAAAGCAATAGATATTAAGAATGGCGTATTTGCTAAGTGGCGAGTATCGGATGAGTCTGTAGCACGCATAGCTATTGCCGATTTTAAAAATAGGGGGACTATTGATTTTGCAACAATTGCGTACTCTGTACCAAATTACTATGTAGCAAAAGACGCTAAGATTGTAGTTCATTACAATGAAGTGTTGCCCACAGTAAAAAAATAAGAATTCAATTAATAGCTGCTTTTATGATTTGTGCTTGTACAGATACTATGTTTGTGATGAGGCATTTCATAAAAGTAGTTGTGTGTAAGATTATTTTTTTACTTGATATTAGTCGTTTAAATTTAGGAATTTAATGACACATGATTAAAAAATGCTTGTTTCCCGCAGCTGGCTATGGAACGCGATTTCTTCCAGCAACAAAATCAATGCCTAAGGAAATGATGCCAATAGTTAACAAACCACTTATTGAATATGGCGTTGATGAGGCACTGGCTGCTGGTATTCGTCAAGTCTGTATTGTGACAGGGAGAGGAAAAAGAGCATTAGAAGATCATTTCGATACTAACTTTGAACTGGAACAGCAAATTGCTGGAACAAGTAAAGAATCATATTTGAATGATATTCGTCGACTAATGAACTGTTGTCGCTTTTCTTATACTCGTCAAACAGAAATGTTAGGCTTGGGTCGCGCGATTCTGACTGGTGAGGTACTTGTAGGCAATCAGCCTTTTGCTGTTGTTTTAGCAGATGATCTATGCCTGAATCCTGACGGCGATGCTGTTCTTGCACAGATGGTTTCTCTGTATCAGCAATTTCGCTGCTCTATTGTAGCTGTTCAGGAAGTATCTGCTGATCAGGTGGATAAGTATGGCATCATCGCTGGTGAAGAAATTCGTCAGGATCTTTTTCGAGTGGAAAATATGGTGGAGAAACCAAAACCTGAAGAAGCACCAGGTAACCTTGCTGTGATTGGAAGATATATTTTAACTCCAGATATTTTCAATATTTTAAAAGAGACTTCTCCAGGTGCAGGTGGGGAAATTCAATTAACAGATGCATTACTGCAACAGGCAAAAAAAGGCTGTGTGTTAGCTTATAAATTTAAGGGCAAACGCTTTGACTGTGGCAGCGTTGATGGGTTTATACAGGCAACTAACTATTGTTATAAGCATTCTTTTTCTTGAACTCAGGCAGGTAGTTTTTTAACTATTGGTTGAAAGTGAATTTTTATCACTTTTTATTAGGGTCGTGAACATGGTAGCTTATTTAAATTTATTTTATATAAAGAACTGTAAGTAATTGATGATGGAAAATAGAGATACAAGATCAATGAGTTATGATACTAAAATTAATACTTGTAATAGAGGTAGTAATGTTAATGTAAAGCAAAATTCACACTTTCTAGCGTTGTTTGTTATGGCTGTTTGTTCCTTTTGCATTGGAATGACAGAGTTCTTGCCTGCTGGGCTACTTATTAATATTTCTAATAGCTTTAAGGTATCTATTTCTAAAGCGGGTACGGCTGTATCTGGCTATGCAATGGCTGTTGCGATTAGTGCTCCCATGATAACTGCCATGACTATTCGTTTAAAAAAGAAATATCTTTTATCTGGTTTAATGGCATTTTTCATTTTGGGCAACATGCTGACAGCATGCTCGAAAAGTTTTGATTTTTTATTATTAGGCCGATTCATATCAGCACTTTGTCATGGAGCATTTTTTGGCATAGGGGCTATTGTTGCCAGCAGTCTAGTAACACCAGATAAAAAAGCAAGTGCTATTGCAATGATGTTCACTGGACTGACACTTGCGAATATTACTGGTGTTCCTTTAGGGACCTTGCTAGGCCAGCACTATGGATGGCGACTACCTTTCTGGGCTATTTCTTATTTAGGCATTGTTGGTTTGATAGGTATTGCTCTATTTATACCCAAAAAAATTAATATACCAGAAACTGATTTAAGGAAAGAAATTAGAACCTTTAGGAATGTAGGTGTTTGGCTGGCGTTAGGAATTACGGCGCTAGGGTTTAGTGGTCTTATTACTTCATATACTTACATTACCCCTTTACTTATCCATATCTCTAATTTTTCAGAAGGAAGTATCGTTTGGCTTCTTGGAATTTATGGCTTAGGGTTAGTTCTTGGTAATATTTTTGGCGGAAAGGCAGCTGATTATGCTTTAAGACCAACAATATATATTTTGCTGACTCTGCTTATTGTTTTATTATTATCTTTATTATTTATTTCATATTACCGTGTACCTATGGTGATCTTTTTATTTTTTCTAGGTTTTATTGGGTTTGCAACAGTCGCCCCTTTTCAGTTGCAAATTATGAACCGAGCTAAGCAATCTCCAACTCTGGCATCATCAGCTAATATATCGGCATTTAATCTGGGAATATCCATAGGAGTTTATTTAGGTGGATTAGCTATTAGTTCAGGCTATGGCTATGCATCACCCAATTGGGTAGGAGCGATCTTGGTTGCAATTGCTTTAGCATTGACTTGGTTAAGTGGAACAAGTTTTTTTACAAAAAAACAAACAGAATAAGAGTCAAGATACTGATTGATTATAAAAACATAATGGCTTTTGGAGCTTCAAAAGTTAATCTGCGATAAAGCAAAATACTAGTGATGCTAAGCGTTAACAGATGATCAGTATCATCGCCAGAATATAGGTCATTTAATGATTTATCTGAATGGTCTTGTTGCATACTTATCAACCCTGCGCACCATTTATCATTTTTATTTGATTTTTACTGTATCAGACTTTTAAATACGGTTGTTTTCTGGGGGGATTACCGCAGGGCGATCACTTCCATCACAATGCTGACCTTTTTTCAGCATTCGCCAGCACTCATTTTTGGCAATAGTGGCAGACGCTCCTTCCACGGATTTAAACCCCAGAGTCTGCCACATCTTTTTCTTAATAGACCGGTGACTCTGTCCAACGATATTATTCAGATATTTTAACTGTAAAATATCAACCATCAGAAAGAAGCATCCCATTAAAAATAAGGCAAGATTCACCGATTCCAGTGCGGCTAGATTAGCCCCGCTTTTATCAATGACCACCTTTTTAGGAAGGCCATTGTGCCCAATGGCTTTATTCAGAAAAGCTCTGGCTGCAGGTTCATCTCTATGTTTGGAAAGCATAAAATAAATGGTGTCTCCATAGTTATCGACAACACGGTACAGGTAGTGCCTGTCACCCTTGAATTTGATATCTAAAATGACGTCCTTTAGTGCTGATAGCTAGCATAGTATACTTCACAAGTCGCATTAATAATGAGTGAATTATCTAGAAGATAAGTCTTATTTTGCAACAGAACCAGCTGTTCAGCTTGTAGTCGAGTTTGCAACAGAACCTAACGTTATACTATAAGTTACTATTCTCCAGCGGGTAGTTCCGGTAAGCCTAATTCTTTCAGAAATTGGTTGTGTGTGTTGGTAGCATTCATAATCTCTTTTTCCAGCATCACCAATTTCTTATGCTCTACCTGCAAGTCAATCTGTATTTCCGGCTTGGCGGTACTCACATAACGGGAGATATTGAGGTTGTAATCATTTTTCTCAATCTCTTGTGGCGACACCTTTCGGGCGTAGCGCTCTTCTTCCTTTCTATACTGGTAAGTCTCGACAATTTTGTCGATATGTTCAGGCAACAGTTTATTCTGGCGTTTACCCTTTTCAAAATGCTCACTAGCATTAATGAATAAAACATCATCCGTGCTTTTACATTTTTTAAGCACCAGAATGCACACCGGAATCCCTGTGGAGAAAAAAAGGTTTGCCGGCAGTCCAATCACTGCATCAATGTTATTATCGGTTAACAGTTTGGTGCGAATCTTAGCTTCCTGTCCGCCACGAAACAATACACCATGAGGCAGAACAATAGCCATAGTGCCATCGTCATTTAAAAAGTGAAAACCATGCAGCAAAAAGGCAAAGTCTGCCGCTGACTTTGGCGCTATACCGTAACCTTTAAAGCGAAAGTCTTTTGCTGTCTCTCCACTTGGCTGCCAGCGGTAACTAAAAGGCGGATTCGCCACCACTGCATTAAACTTAACCTTTTTCGCCGGATTCATCTCACTAAGCTTCATCCAGTCATTTGCCAGCGTGTCACCACAGTGAATATCAAACTCTGTATCTTTGACGCCGTGCAGCAGCATGTTCATACGCGACAGGTTATAGGTGGTGATGTTTTTCTCCTGTCCGTAAATTTTTCCAACGGTGGCGCCATGCGCTTTTGCCTGATGACGGACATTTAATAACAGAGAGCCAGAACCGCAGGCAAAATCCAGTACTTTTTCCAGCTTTTTGCAGGAACCTGCCGCGGGGTTTTGATTATCAAGCGTGACAATGCGTGACAGTATGGTTGAAATGGGTTGAGGCGTATAAAACTCACCCGCTTTTTTGCCCGAGCCTGCGGCAAACTGACCAATCAGGTATTCATACGCATCCCCCAGAATATCACTGTCGGTAGAAAACTCCGCCAGCCCTTCGGCAATTTTTTGCACGATGGTGCAGAGCTTTCTGTTACGGTCATGGTACTTTTTACCCAGTTTTTCCGAGTTCAGGTTAATCTCTGAAAACAATCCCTGAAAAGTGCTTTCAAAGGACTGGTTTTCAATATAATCAAACCCTTTTTCTAGTGTGCTCAATAATTCACTGCTTTGTATGCGGGCCAGTTCGGCAATACTGCTCCACAGGTAGTCAGGTTTAATCACATAATGCACTTTTAGGCGCATCTGTTTTTCAAAAAGGATCTGATCTTTTTTATTCAGGCTCTCATACCAAACGGCTAAAGGCGTGCGTTTGTCGTTTTCTTTCAGGTCAGGGTAGTCTGGCCCTAACACTTTTTTAGCCGCTGCTTCATAGTTATCAGACAGATAACGTAAAAACAGGAAAGAGAGCATGTAATCACGAAAGTCGTCAGCATTCATGGAACCGCGTAGTTCATCCGCGATACCCCATAAAGTGTTGCCCAGTTGGCTTAAATCTTTGTCAGTCATGGCTGGCTCATTAATATCATAAAAGTTTCGCTGTATTAACCACCCCGTCTTTCGGGCAATCCTCTAAAGGAGAGTTAACCACCCCCTTCTTTTGGGGAGCCCTCCAGAGGAGAGTTAACCACCCCTTCTTTTGGGGAGCCCTCCAGAGGAGAGTTAACCACCCCCTTCTTTTGGGGGAGCCCTCCAGAGGAGAGTTAACCACCCCGTCAGGCTTCGCCTGCCACCCCTCCAGAGGAGGGGAATGGGAGTTAGTTGCTCGGTTTTTACATTCCCCTCCCTTGGAGGGGTGCCCCAAAGGGGCGGGGTGGTCTCTATTATCAGGTCCTGCCTGACGGGGTTGTTTGTTTTTCACTCAACAAATGCTGAATGCATCCTCAAAAAGTCCATCACGTCCGATAAGCCTTGTTTAACATCCTTGTCCATAATATGAATAACCTGTAATCCAAGTCCTTTTAAAAACGCATCCCGTTTTGTATCATATTCCGCTTTATTGTCATGACTACTGCCATCCACCTCAATAACCACCGCCTTTTCAGCGCAGTAAAAATCCACAATGTAATTACCGATGATTTTTTGTCGGTCAAAATCCAGACCAAAAAACTGTTTGCTTTTAAGCTGATTCCACAACAAAACTTCAGACAAATTACCCGCTTTTCTGAGTTCTCTGGCACGTTGCTTTAACGTCGGATTAAAAGGAAGTGACAGGTAACATTTGGTTTTACGCATGATTATTCTGCTACCTTTTCGAAATTAACCAACCCGTCTTTCGGGGAACCCTCCAGAGGAGAGTTAACCACCCCGTCTTTCGGGGAACCCTTCTGAGGAGAGTTAACCACCCCGTCTTTCGGGGACCCCTCAAGAGGAGAGTTAACCACCTCGTCTTTCGGGGAACCCTCCAGAGGAGAGTTAACCACCCCGTCAGGCTTCGCCTGCCACCCCTCCAGAGGAGGGGAATTGGAGTCAGTTGCTCGGTCTTTACATTCCCCTCCCTTGGAGGGGTGCCCCGAAGGGGTGGGGTGGTCGTTCTTAGACAACATTTCACAGGATGATTGCTTTTCCTTTACAAGTGTACCCTCTACCGCCGGAAACAACTGCTGCATCAGCCCTTTTTTATGGGCTTTAAGGGTGCTGAGTTTTTGGGTGTGGAGGTTGATGAGTTCGTCGACGGAGGAGAGGCAGTTGGCTATTTTTTGTTGTTCATGGATAACGGGAATATTAATCAATAATTGTTTAATATCATCACTGTTTACAGCATCAAAAGTACCACCTTGAGATAATGCCTGCCAATATGGTTCAAATGATATTAACCATTGATATAAAAACTCTTGTAAATTATTTTTATTAGTACGAATTGCAGCTATGCCTCTACCAATACAGGCTTGATAAGCTGATTTGGCAACACTTCCGACAGGTGCACGAACACTTAAAAGGATATCGTTTACCTTGCATTCTTTTGTGATTTGAGATGTGTATATTCTGGGTACAGATAATCTATTCTTAATATCTGCATTTCCTTGTAGTAACGGCAATCCGTTGTTACTTTCATTATAAAATATAGATTTGGGTGATGACCCCATTAGAATAATGGATACATCAGATAGAGGTTTCTCCTTCCACTCCCCCTCAAACCCACCAAACCGCAACTTCGGCACCAAACCCTCTGATATAACCTGAGAGCCACCACCCCGCCCTTCGGGCACCCCTCCAGAGGAGGGGAATTGGGGTGAAGCCTGCACGGTCTTGACATTCCCCTCCTCTGGAGGGGTGGCAGGTGCAGCCTGACGGGGTGGTTGACTCTCCTCTGGAGGGGTGGCAGGCGTAGCCTGACGGGGTGGTTGGTTTGTCTGTGGATAAGAATCATCCACCGCCGGAAACAGCTGCTGCATCAACCCTTTTTTATGGGCGTTGAGGTGCTGGATTTTTTGGTCTTGTGCGGTGATGAGTTCGTCGACGGAGGAGAGGCAGTCGGCGATTTTTTGTTGTTCTTTTTCTTTGGGGACTGAAAATTCAATTTCTTTTAACTGGCTAACGCCTACAACATTTTTTATAGCTCCTCCCGCTGCTTGAGACAGAAGTTTTTCTTGGTTTCGTTGATATTTCAACACATTTTTTATGAATTCAAGATTATAGCCATTGGCAACTGTTAGCTTCAATAATGCTTGATTTATGACTCCTCGTTTTGCATCACTGGGGACTACAGCAATCTTTCCCATTGTTCCGGAACAGCTCATGATGATATCGTTTGGTTTTGCTTCAAAACGTTTAAGTTCACGGAATTTGTCTTCGGTAATAAAATACCTAAATGAATCAAAATTCTGATATATTGCATGTGACTGCTCGTATACAGGATAACCTTGCTTAACAAATATATCTTTTTTTAGAGCTCCGCCGAATGGTCCTCTAACAAACTTACAAATGTTACCAAATTTTTCAATACTCCACTCCCCCTCAAACCCACCAAACCGCAACCTCGGCACCAGCCTCTCTGATATAACCTGAGAGCCACCACCCCGCCCTTCGGGCACCCCTCCAGAGGAGGGGGATTGTGGTGAAGCCTGCACGGTCTTGACATTCCCCTCCTCTGGAGGGGTGGCAGGCGCAGCCTGACGGGGTGGTTGACTCTCCTCTGGAGAGGTGCCCGAAGAGCGGGGTGGTTGATCTGCTTTTTGAGGCGCAGCCTGACGGGGTGGTTGATCTGCCTTTTGGGGTAGTTGCTCTTTCGGATGCTTACTCATACGCCTTTAACCCCGCAATCTCACGCCCTTCGGCCTGTTTTTCCAACAGGGGTTTTACCTCTTCCATCAATGCCTGTTCCTTTTCTACCCGCGCCCGCCAGCCTAAATCTAGTGGTGCAAGCAGATCACTTAATGCGTCACCGTCAAGGATCATACGTGCCATGGTGTTATCCACAAACCTTTGCAGGGATTCAGGTGATAATTTATGCTTTTGCGCAATCTCTTTCAGCGTACGCTTTGACTTTTCGGCTTGAAATGTTTCGAACCCTTCACGAATGGCTTGCTTGTTTAATCGCGTGCCGATTTCTAGCGTATTAATATAGGCCGTTAAATCGTCATGTTCTTCCATTAGATTAGCGTCGGATAATAACAGGCTTATTATCTGTTCACGCGTCATAGGTTCACGACTGGTGCCTGTGGTGTAGTCGGCCATGAGGCTTGTAATGTAGTCGAAATCAATCACATTGGAGGTGAATAGCACCAGTTCAAAATTCAGCTGATCCACCGCCGTTTCTTCCCTGTTATTGCGCTTGCCTTGTCTGGCTTTCAATTTACCAGCCGTTTCCAGATAGACCCCTTTAAATTCACGCAAGGTATCTTGTGGCACACAGGCATCAATGGCAGTTTTGTGTTCATCATTTAAATCGGTGTATTGATCTAGCCGGATTTTCAGGCGCTGCACTTCTTTAAAACAGTTAATAAACTGAATGCGTGCGGTATCACCTTTTAGGTTATTGGCATCTTGCGGGGTGCAGGTTAGCCCCTGTGTGGTCATAAAGGTTTTAAGATCATTCATGGCACTGTTAAGCTTTTCAATGACAATTGGCGCCGGCTCTACCAGCCAGATTTCCCTAGCTTGCTCACCTTCTTGCCCTGAGAATAGCGCAATGGCCTCATCAACGGTGTCTTTTTGTCCGCGAAAATCCAGCACATTGCCATAGGGCTTGGTATCGTTAAGAATGCGGTTGGTGCGAGAAAACGCCTGAATAAGACCATGATATTGCAGTTTTTTATCCACATATAAGGTGTTTAGGTATTTGGAGTCAAAGCCGGTGAGCAGCATATCCACCACAATAATCACATCAATTTTATTGCAGTGCGGGTAGTCGGTGTTGCTGTATTTATGGTCTTTAATGCGCTGCTGTATGTCCTGGTAATAGCTGTCGAACTCACTGATGCTGTGGTTGGCGTTATATTGCTTGTTGTAATCGGCAATAATACGCTTTAAGGCGGCCTTTTTTTCATCGGGGGATTCTTTGTTATCCCGCAGTTCGTTGGGCAGATCTTCCTGAAGTTGCTTGGTGTCCTTATTGCCTTCTGCCGGTGGCGAGAAAACACAGGCAATATTTAACGGTGTAAAATGGTTATCTTCAGCTTGTCGCTTAGCCTGATGTTGTTTGAGTAGATCATAGTAGTTAATCGCATCATTAATCGATTGCGTGGCAAACACCGCATTAAAGCGTCGGTTACCGGTGGCAGCATCGTGTTTATCCAAAATGGCATTTACCACTGCGGTGGGTGTGGGTTTGCCGGTTTTGCCTTTGGTTTTATTTTTCTTGCTCTGTTCTGTCTTATTTTGTTCGGCAAAGTAGTCAATATGAAAACGCAATACGTTGTCATCATTAATGGCATGGGAGATGGTATACGCGTGCAACTGTTTCTGAAAAATATCTTCCGTGGTTTTATAGGAGGCCTGCTCACCCTCTACCTGTTTAACGGTGGCATTCGCGTCAAAAATCGGTGTGCCGGTAAAACCAAAGAGCTGGGCATGAGGAAAAAAGTGTTTAATGGCTTTATGGTTTTCACCAAATTGTGAACGGTGACATTCATCAAAGATAAACACCATGCGTTTATCATGTAATGGTGCCAGGCGTGCTTTATAGGTTTGTTTACCCTGTTTTACCTTTAATTTGTTTCGCCGGCTATTTTCATCAAGCGCCAGCCCCAGTTTCTGAATGGTGGTAACAATAACCTTGTCCGCATAATCTTCTGACAACAAGCGCCTTACCAGGGTTTCTGTATTGGTGTTTTCTTCCACACAGCCGGCCTGGAACTTGTTAAACTCTTCACGGGTTTGCCGGTCAAGGTCTTTACGGTCGACCACAAACAGGCATTTGTCTACGTCCGGATTATCTTTTAATAGGGTGGAGGCTTTAAACGACGTGAGCGTTTTTCCTGAGCCTGTGGTATGCCAGATATAACCATTGCCCCGGTTTTCATGAATACAACTGACGACTTCCTGTACCGCATAAATCTGGTACGGGCGCATCATCATCAGCTTTTTTTCAGTGGCTACCAAAACCATGTAACGACTAATCATTTTTGCTAGGGTACACTTAGCCAAAAAAGCATCACTAAAGTCATGAAGCTTAGTTATTTTGTTATTGTCTTTATCGGCAAACTGATAGACCGGTAAAAACCGTTCATCTGCATCAAAGCCAAAGTGTTGGTTCTGATTGTTGGCAAAGTACCAGGTATTGGCGCAGTTACTGACAATAAATAGCTGCATAAAACAAAGCAGAGAGTTGGTATAGCCATTGCCCGGATCATTTTTATACTCAACAATCTGTTCCATGGCCCGACGTGTATTGACGCCTATATTTTTCAGTTCAATCTGCACCACCGGTATACCATTGAGAAGAATAATGACATCATAGCGGTGATAGCTGTTGTCGGTATTAATACGCAGCTGATTAATGACTTCAAAATCGTTTTTACACCAGTCTTTCACATTCACCAAGGTGTATTGTAAGGGGGTCCCATCGTCACGGATAAAGGTGTTGCGTTCTCGCAGGGTTTGCGCTGCGATAAAAACATCGGCATTGATAATTTCATCACGCAAGCGGGCAAACTCACCATCGGTGAGCGTTACACGATTGAGTGATTCAAACTTTTTGCGAAAGTTGCCTTCTAATGTAGATTTATTCCGAATGTCGGGGCGATATGTATACTTAAGATCTCTCAGTTTATCAATCAATGCGTCTTCAATGTGTTGCTCTTTGGTCATTGCACCTTCCAGGTAAAACGCAAAAACATAAGTGTACCAGTTTATACAAAAAAAGATGCAGTCTAACGCGTTGTGCGAGATATTTTTTTATGACGTTCACTGTCTGACAGGTTATTTGAGTAAATAATGTGGGTGGGAGGTTTTGACCGTTAGCACTATAGGCAACAGACTTAAAACAGTGCCGGTAATGGCAGGGAGCGGCATTGGTTCACAGGTAAACAACAAGTGACATTTACTGTCATGAAATATCTGAGTCCATAGCTTAAGAAAGGCCTTTAAATATTAATTGATTTTTGTTTGCAACAGTCCAACTCAATGACAACGCTTTATGCTTCACATCCCTGTGATCTAAAGCAATCTTATTGAAGATAGTGAGAACAGTTTGTTAGACTTCGTAGAGTAGAGGGTCAGTTGCATTGCATTCAGCAAAGGCTTCTAGTCGCTCTACACAGGAACCACACTTACCACATGCTTTTTCTCTGCCATTGTAACAGGTCCACGTATCCCCGTAGTTTAATCCCATCGCTATTCCGTCGTTTAAAATATCGATTTTGCTGCCATAGAGATAGGGGGCTTCAATGGTAACTTTCTCCCAGTCACATAGCTGGGTGCATTGGTTAACTGCTTCAACAAATTCAGGGCGACAATCTGGATAAATGGCGTGATCCCCACTGTGAGCGCCATAGAACACTTTGTTGGCACCCACGGAAAGTGCGTACCCTGTGGCAAGGGATAGTAAAATCATATTACGGTTAGGTACTACCGTAGATTTCATATTTTCTTCGGCATAATGACCTTCGGGGATGTCTATATCCGTATTAGTTAAAGAAGAGCACTGGAGTAATTCATTGATACAATTTATGTTAATTACCTTATGGGAAATGTTAAGGCTTTCACAAACTTTTCTGGCGCAACTCAGTTCTTTAGTGTTGTGGCGTTGACCATAGTCAAAGGACAGCGCATATAAATCATATTCCTTTCGTGCCTTGTGGAGTACAGTAAATGAATCCATACCTCCAGAATAAACTACAACTGACTTTGGTTTTTGTATTGAAGTTGAGGGTGTCTGCGTCATAAATAATAAAATAACATAAAATGGTTAAATATAAGGCGCTATTATTAGCACCTACAAGGCTTGCTCAATAAAAATCAATGCGTAATATCTGTGTTTAAAGGGTTAAACTTTGTGTTGAAGTCATACTTTTATTGACGTTCAAGTTTTTTCAGTTTGGCTGCATCTCTTACAGAAAAAAACAGAGCTATCAGTTCAGCAACAATTTTCTGTATCCACATATCTGCTAACTGCCAAAACGATAATGTAAAGAAAAATGACATAAAAATAAAGAGAAAACTATCAAAACAAGAAGCTGCACCTGTTGACAGCAGCATCCTTGGTTCAGGAGACAGTGTTGTGATCTAATGGAACTTAACATTCACATTGAGACAATGTATCCAAAGAAATTTAAAGAAGAGTCAGTAGTTTTGGTACGGGAACAAGGTTATTGAGTACCTGAAATTGCAAAATCACAAGGTATTGTAAGCAATGTATCGTACAAATGGAAAGATAAAATTGAGGGCCGGCAAGCAATACAGGAAACTGCTAAAAATCTATGGTATCAGAGCCAGTATGAGAGATGTTGCGCTTGTTGGGATAATGCCGTGGTTGAATGTTTTTTTACAGTTTGCAATATGACTGGATTATTAAGGTACATCAGCCAACATACGAACATATAAAGCATGATATGGCAGTTTATATAAAATATTACAACATGAAAAGACTTCACTCAGCAAATAGAAATATGATGCCCGCTGAGTATGAAAATTCTCTAAAAAAATGTCCGGTAAGAGTGGAACAGAACAGTGCTCTGCTTTATCATACGACGATTTATTTTACTTTAATTTATTTTTTTATGAGACGTAATTAAACATGATAAATGATATCCCTACTAATGTTATTATTGTTTTTTTTGTATTATTGTACATCGGAATAAAACGATGTTTTGACTCTGTGCTCTCGCTTAAACGGCTGGTTATTCTACCAGCTATTTTAATAGTTTATAGCCAATATAGTTTATACGAATCACTCCATTACTCCTTTTACGTGGTTTTGTTTATTATTATCGCAGCTTTCTTTGGGTATTATATTGGTAACTCTCAAGCAAAAGATACCAGCGTTTTAGCTGATAAAAAGCAGTTGTTAGTAAAAATTCCAGGTAGTTTTAGTTATTTATTTGTTTTCATGGGGCTTTTTTTTTATACAGTTTCTTATTCATTACTCTATCGATGATCATTTGTTTTTTTCTAAATGGGCTATTTATAAAGTGCTTACTGTCACAGCGATTAGTGTTTTGTCTGGTATTTTAGCTGGAATGAATTTTACTTTTTTCATAAAGTATTTGTCATCTGATTCAATTGATCTACCAAAACAGGATTAATTTTTATTTTTTTATATTCTTTTAATTGCTACTAGTGTTCTGGCCCACCTTTACCGGCACAAGCTATAAAAGTTTTCTTCTTCGCTCATCCTGCAATCTTGGCAGGTTAATTTTCATATGAACTATCTTTACGCCTACAGTTTAAAACGATGCTGTAAGTGATGGTTGATTTTTGTTTGCCTGAGCAAGGTCTTGTAATGACTTCACTGACTGTAGGTTATACCTATTAAGTATATTTATCTTTATCACCCTATTTTTTTTATGTACTCCGTTTATTTATGTGTTTTTTTTTGATGTTTAGTACTGAGTCATATTAAAATACCGTAGACTTATTTTGGCTATGGGTATAAATGATAATTGTAGTACAATGGTAAAGAATACATTTAGGGCTAAATATTGATCACATTGCAACAATTGGACAAGCAAGATAGGTCTTGTATTCTTGTCCTGTAAAAGTTGTACTGGATGTCGAAAAATCTTGTGCTGATGGTCTTACGTTGCATTTGAGAGAATATAAACGTTAGATATCGTACAGATTCCATACATGTTTTTTTAAGGTGAAATCAACAAAACAGTGATAGAAAATCAAATATCGCATTATTAATGTGATAATCGACTGTTCTGTGGATGTTTCTTTGAGCAAGATTGTATTAATTATAATTGAGGGTGTTTGTTAATGAATTACTTGATTGCTATTTGTGTCCCATTATTTTGGGGTAGTACATATGTAGTAGTAGGTTTATTTTTGCAAGGGGTATCACCTTTCTGGGTTGCTGTGTTGAGGGCTCTGCCTGCAGGATTATTAATGTTAGCTTTGCGACCAAAGTGGCCTTGCCTTAAGTGGTCGAAAATGTTCTTGCTTGCCTTTTGTAATATTACAGCTTTCTTTTTACTATTATTTATAGCCGCTTATCGCTTGCCAGGCTCGATAGCCGGAACATTGAGTTCTACTCTGCCATTACAGGTACTTTTATTGTTGTGGTTAATTGAAAGAAAACGACCCAGCTTATTAGCGATCTTCGCTGCTTCTATTGGCCTGACAGGTGTTGTTTTATTACTCAATCCATCGACAAATATTGACTTAGTAGGTGCGTTATCTGCATTAATAGCAATAAGTTTTTTGGCTCTTTCATCTTTATGGATAAGAAAATGGCCGGTTACAGATATACTTTCATTCACATCATGGCAATTATTTTTAGGTGGACTGATGTTAATACCATTTGCTTATTTTTTCGCCGGAAATCCACCTCATGTCACCATGAAAGAGCTTCCGGGATTCTTATGGCTTGTATTACCTAACACAGCATTTGCTTATTGGGCATTCAATCGTTCTATTAAAAAAATTGGAGCTGAAATGATGGCGATGTTTGGCATGTTAAATCCTATGGCTGCAATAGTATTGGGAGTGAGCTTTTTGCATGAATCTCTTGATTTGTTTCAATGGATTGGAATTGTTTTAATTATCAGCTCATTAGTTTTAATGATTAGGGGAAAAAGTCAACGTCGATCTTCGGTCTTGATTGAAGCTAAATCAACATGATGATTATTTCACCTATATATAATAGCCACAACACCGTATAACGATAAAACCATTACAATAATATTAATGAAGGGGAGTTTATTTATGAAACTTTTGGCTTTTGCTGCTAGTAATAGTTCTGAGTCTATTAACAAAAAATTAGTTGACTATGCGGCTTCGTTAGTTGAGAACGCTGACATTGAAACCTTAGATATTAATGATTACGAAATGCCTTTATATAGCCATGATCGTGAGCGTGATCTGGGAATACCAAATGAGGCCAAAGCATTCTATGCCAAAATTGGAGATGCTGATGCACTTATGATTGCCTTTGCAGAGCATAATGGTCATTACACTGCCGCGTATAAAAATCTTTTTGACTGGACTTCACGCATCGATATGAAAGTATATCAAGGTAAACCTATGATTGTAATGGCAACTTCTCCAGGTCCAGGTGGTGCTTCATCTGTTTTAGCAGCAGTTAAAAGTTCAGCACCTTTTTTTGGTGCAATCATTCGTGCAACAGTTTCCATACCTGAATTTTTCAATAATTTTGATACGAAAACTAATACGCTATCTAATCCAGTCTTAGTGAATAAGATGATAAAGGCAGTAGACAAGCTGCGTAGTTATGCCCATAAAAAACCTTTGCCATAAGACCGATCACCGGCGACATAAAGGGCTGAATAACCGAGTGGAGAATGCACATCAATACACACGACAGCGATAGAAATCAATGATCAAAATTAAGTGGATATCTACTGTACAGCGGTTGCTGAAGTTATCTGGTATTATGCTCAATTTCTTCTCGGTGGATGTTGGTAGATATACAAAGCCTGCAGCACAGAGAAGATAAATCCAGAAGCAGGCTTTTTCCATTCGGGGTCAAGTTTCCCTACAGGTTTTCGTCTAAAAAAAGCAGGATGTGATTTCCTGACGTCAGAGAGAATAAGTAGACGGTGCCATTAATATTATTTTGACGTATAATGTTTGTTGATTTATAAAGTGAGTTTAATCGTGATTTTTTTCAGAAAGCCCATTCTTTACATTATAACTTTTTTAACCTGCTTGAATTCATCTGTATCATTTGCAGATACTTCAAGTTCTATTGATAATCATATTTTAAAAAATATTCCTGTCCGAATGAGTGGGGATATTAAATACATGACAATAGATAATGCAATGCATTACTATAAAGTCCCTGCCATAAGTTTTGCCGTTATACAACATAATCAACTTGTATGGAATGATGCTATTGGTTATGTCGATTCTAAACATACAAAACAAATCACTAAAAATACATTATTTCAGGTTGGATCATTGACTAAAACGGTAACTGCATTGACAGTGCTTAAACTTGTTGATGAAAATAAATTTAATCTGGATAGCCCGGTCAATCCTAAGTTAGATGGGTGGAAGATCCAAAACAAAGACAATTTCAAATCTGATGCGGTAAATCTGCGTAACCTTCTTAGCATGTCATCGGGGCTAAGTGCCGGAGGCGGCCCAGGTTATATGCCTGGTAGCAAGCTTCCTACACTGATACAGCTTTTATCAGGAAAAGCTCCGGCTAACAATCCACCTGTTGAGTTAATTTATAAGCCAAATACTAAATATTTCTATTCCAATGGTGGATATGAAGTTGTTGAGTTATTAATTGATTCACAACTCAATAAAGGCTTTATTCCTACTGTTAATGACACTGTTTTGAAACCACTAAAAATGCACCACAGTTATATGGAACAACCATTATTGGCTAATCTTCAAGCCAATGCAGCAAAAGCAACTGATGATAGGGGTAAAACTTTTCCATACTCATGGAGAGTGATGAAGGAATATGCAGCCGGTGGATTATGGAGTACATCAACAGATATGGCGAAGGTGGTTATAGCACTTAATAATGCTTACCAAGGTAAAAAGAATTCATTTCTTTCTGAAAAAACAGCTAAAGAGACATTGACTAAACAAAAAAATACATCGTATGGTTTAGGCTTTGTCGTTTCAGGAAAAGGCAGTAAGCTTCGCTTTATGAAACTGGGCCAGAATGTAGGCTACCAGAGTTGGTTGGTGGGTTATCCTAACACAGGACAGGGAATGATTGTTTTAACGAATTCTGATAATGGAAGAAAGCTTGCCCAAAGCTTAATATATGCCATCGCCAAAGCATATCACTGGCCTACTAATGGAAAGCTACAAGATGCATGGATGATTAATTAAGTTAATTAGTGGGTGAGTTGTTTTGTGTATGGTGGTCATATTCTCATCCACTATCACAGCACCTCACCAGCCGTGTTGCGGAAAATTTTGGTTCTGTTGCAAAATAAGACTTATCTTCAAGATAATGTACTCATTATTAATACAACTTGTGTAGTATACCATGCCAGCTATCAGCACTAAAGGACGTCATTTTAGACAAGAACTTATTCTGATGACTGTTCGCTGGTATGTGGCCTACAACCTGAGCTACCGTGATATTGAAGAGCTGATGGCACAGAGAGGTCTTTGTATAGATTACACCACCATTCATTGATGGGTCGTGAACTATGCTCCTCAGCTAGAAGCTAACTTCCGTAGGAAAAAGAAAGCCACAGCCGACTATTGGCGTGTGGATGAAACCTATATCAAAATCAAGGGTGACTGGCACTACCTGTACTGTGTTGTCGACAAGTACGGAGAAACCATTGATTTTATGCTTTCCAAGCATAGGGATGAGCCTGCAGCCAGTGCTTTTGTGAATAAAGCCATTGGGCACAATGGCCTTCTTAAAAAGGTGGTGATTGATAAAAGCGGAGCTAATCTGGCCGCACTGGAATCGTTCAATCTTATGTTAGGATGGGAAGATACTGACTTCAACAGTATCTTTTTCGTTTTCTACAGTCCCCTGATAGCCGTAATGACATGCTTTGTCAGCAAAAGCATCCTGACACTCCATTATTTTGCAGAGGTTCAATTTTGCAAAAAACCTAATGAATGTGTAATAAGATACCGTCTAGCTCATCAAGAGTTTGATAGTTTATAACCAGCTTGCCTTTACCCTCGGCAGAATGTTTTATATCTACCCTTGCGCCTATTTTTGCAGAAAGATCTTCTTCAAGCTTGCGAACATTCGGATCTGTTTTATTGGGAAGTTTGCTTTTATCAGAAGTTTTTTGCTTTTGAATATGGCGAACCAGCGCCTCTGTCTGACGCACAGATAATGCCTTTGTTACTACAGTATTAGCGGCATCAACTTGTTGGGTTTCAGTTAAACCAAGTAATGCACGAGCATGTCCCATTTCAATGTCGCCGTGTTCAAGCATAAGCTTGACTTCGCTTTGCAAATTAATTAACCGCAACAAATTTGTGATCGTCACTCTGGATTTTCCCACTGCATCAGCTACTTCTTGTTGCGTTAATTCAAATTCAGATTTTAAACGATCAAGAGCTATTGCTTCTTCCATTGGGTTCAGATCTTCACGTTGAATATTTTCAATCAGAGCCATAGCCATGGTTACAGCATCTGACACTTCTTTTATCACCACAGGAATAGTTGATAAACCCGCCAGCTGGCAAGCCTTCCAGCGACGTTCACCAGCAATCAGTTCATACTTTTTGCCCAATAAAGGTCTGACGATAACAGGTTGCATTATTCCGTATTGTTTAATTGATTGTGCCAGTTCTTCCAGCGCTTTCTCACTCATATCTTTTCTTGGCTGATATTGACCACGCTGAATAAACTCAATCGGTAACTCTTTTAATGCACCATCTTTTAATGCACCATTTAGTGATTCAGAAGAAACAGCTAGTGATTCAGGAGAAACTGTACCGGAAACAGTCTTAATATCCTGCTCTGTTTCAGATGCTTCGAGCATTTTTATTTCAGCTGAAACCTGAGCGCTTTCCAGTAATGCACCCAACCCTCGACCCAGCGATGGTTTTTTCTTCGCCATTAGTGTTCAGCCTCCAAAGATGTTGTACTTTTTGATACCCGCTTACTTTTAGTAGTAACAGCTGGTTGAGTGTTAATGTCAAATTTCCCTTTTTTCTTTTTTGCTCTGTTTTCTGCTTCCATGCGACGGATTATTTCTCCCGCCAACCCAATGTAGGCGACAGCCCCTCTGGATTTTTTGGCATATTGCAGGGCAGGTAATCCATAACTTGGTGCTTCGGCTAGTCTGACATTACGTGGAATAACTGTGCGATATACCTTGTCACCAAAATGTGCAATCAACTGCTTGGATACCTCGTTAGTCAGACTAATCCTTGCATCATACATAGTGCGTAAAATACCACGAATGTGTAACTTGGGATTTAATGTTTGACTCAATCCAGTAATAGTGTTTAACAAGGAGCTTAAACCCTCCAAAGCATAGTACTCACATTGCATTGGAATAATCACACCATCAGAGGCAATAAGTGCGTTTATTGTTAACATATTTAACGACGGCGGACAGTCAATAAAAATAAAATCATACCTGGATTTTATTTTTTCAAGTGCATTTTTTAACTGAAACTCTTTCTGGTGAGAGCCGGTTAGTTCCACTTCTGCTGCAGTCACATCTGCATTGGAAGGAACAAGATCATATCCTGCTTCTGTCTTGGTAATAATGGTCTCATCAATAGTAGCTTTGCCCATTAATAGGTGATATACCGACAAATCAACTTCATGCTTATCAACACCGCTTCCCATGGTAGCATTACCCTGAGGGTCGATATCTATTAACAACACTCGACGCTTTGCTGCCTGCAAAGATGCCGCAAGATTAACGCATGTTGTTGTTTTTCCAACACCACCTTTCTGGTTTGTTATTGAAAGTATGCTAGTCACTGAATTTGTCCACTCGCTCTGTGTTAATTACACTTTTTTGTGCGTACTTTACAGCAATTATACCCTATGATATGCAATTACTCTGAATTGTTGTTTATATGTCTGATCATTATATTGTACTACCAGTTTTAGTACCATCATTCAGGTTTAAACCGTTCCAACATGATAATATTTCTGCAGCCTTCATTTCCCGGCACTGATAACGGTACAACACCTTTGACAACAACTCGGGGTTTTAATTTTTGCAAGGCAAAAACTTCATCCTCACGATATTGACCTTTCATTGCAACCCAAACGCCATTCTCTTTTAATAAGTGTTCTGTTAACGAGACCATATCAATCAAAGCACTAAAAGCTCGTGAGATAATATTGTCAAACAGATTGTCGGTATGCCAGGCTTCGACTCTTTCTTGTTTAACAATGACATTAGGTAATTGCAAAGAGCGAATGGCATGATCCATAAAACGCTTTTTTTTCCCGTTACTATCCAAAAGTGTAAAGGTTGATTCTGGTTTTAAAATGGCCAAAGGAATGCCCGGTAATCCGGGGCCAGATCCTACATCAAGAATCTGCAGACCATCAATATAATGAAGAATGCTTAAACTATCCAGCAAATGACGAGATACCATATTTACAGGGTCTTTTACTGCGGTCAGATTATATGTTTTATTCCATTTGTTAAGTAATTCCAGATAATCGAGCAAAGCATCGGTCTGTTCTGATGAAACCCGAATATCCATTTGTTCAGCACCCTCTGTAAGGATTGACCGAAGTTGCTTCACGAAGGTTGACTCCATTTATTAGTTATAAAATGATAAAATTTAACACATTCTATGTCATATAAAAAATAAAGCTAATATTTACTCTGCCATTTATCTTTTAAATTTTTATTCTTCTGGCTTTTTTCTTCAATACCTCGGATAGATTTTTACATGTGCTGGATTTAACAAAATAAACACAAGACTTTCAACGTTAGATTTGAGCTGGAGTGACCAAAAAGTTAATGATATTTATACTGAGATCAGTGAGTATGAGGCAGTTGGTGCGTAAAAACACCTGAAGTGTTGTTCTTTAAAAACGAGGGGGGAAACCATGCCTTTCAGTAGTTTCATATTTTACAATACAATAAAAAGGCTATAACTGATGGGGGAATGCCTTGACTCTGGTGTTGTGAGTTGACATGTGCTTTTCTACATAATCTATTAATTCAGCTGATAAAGAGTTAAATTTCTTGCCACTTCACTTTCGGACTGTTAGTCTACCGGATTGTATTTTTATTTTGTATTTTTATTTTGTATTTTATTCGACTTTAACAGTCATAAAATAAACAAAGAAAAAGCATTGGTGAAAGTATTGGGTGAATGTTCTCAGGGTCATTTATGGCTACCCGCCAAATCAGTTATACATAATGCCCCCGTACACCTTCAAGATTGGCTGACAAATACTCAATCGTTAACTTTAAGGTTATCAAACTTTTTTCATACAAAAGTTATAGTTAATGTTCTTGAGCAAAATAAAGGCATGCCGGACTCTTCAGAGTTATCAGCAATCGGTTGTACAGGAAGGGGTAAAGGCTTTATTATCCGTCGGGTACAACTTGTGATTGATGATATACCAAGAGTTTATGCCCGTAGCATCTTTCCGGAGGGTAGTTTGGTTACACCGGATAAAAAGATTTTACAGCTTGACGATACTCCACTGGGGAAGTGGTTGTTTACCCATCCCGAATTATTCAGAAGCTCTTTTGAAATAACCAAAACCTCTCCCCAAAAACTACCCTGTGATGCTTTTCATTCTCTTAAAGAAGCATTAATTGAAAATCAAATATGGGCCAGACGCTCACTATTTTCTCTGCCAGAAAGACCGCCTGTTTTAGTCAGTGAGTATTTTATAACACGCATGCAAGAAACCATCAAAAATACAGCACACTTAAAGCCACCTGCATTGCAAAATTAATGTCTTTGTTATTTATTGTTTTCTGGAAAAAATTATGCACGGCAAGTTTTTTTTTGCATCTTCTTTCTCAGCAGACAAACTGACTCTGCTTCAGAGACCTTTCTCTTTTGGTGCCTTAATGGCAGGGGTATACGCCTTATCTTTGTCTGTATTTGACCTAAACTCGACAGGAAAAAAGCGTTAACGTGGCTATTGCAATCTATCTCATACAAAAATTTTCTACGTTGTTAGCGTCTTTCAGGATAAAAAGACAAAAAAGATGGATAGCCCGACAGTGATTTTCATTGCTAGATGGATACAGCGCAAAAGTAACTAGCACCTTTTGTGCAGACTTTTTAAAAGGTTAGATTTTAATCTCAATGACCGAAAAGTTAGCGATGCCTACACGGAGCTTAGCGAGTATTGGACTATTGCTGATTAAATTGTCTGAAGTATTGATATTAGTATCACTTCATTTAAAGTGTTTTTTTGCGTTAGCCTGAAATATCATGGAGATAGTAACGGGTAATAATATTTATCTCAAATATCACTATAATACAGGTATGTGCCTTAACTAAATTAAGCGTTTACAAATTCAAGGAAGAAAGATGAAAATTACGCCTAAAATAGCCACACCGGCCCATCTGAATGGTACTCAACAACATGCAGGTGGCAGACCAGTTTCAAAATTATTAAACATTAATCCGCAAAATAAAATACCTGACCGACAACTTTCTGATAGAAAGGTTGAAATTACAAACGTTGAACATGGCTTTACAGAAGCTATCAACATTGTTGTAATAAGGGATGCCATTTTTTCTTGCTCAACAAAGGATGAGCTTAAAAAGCTTGAAAGCAAGGCATTACTAATATCTGATAAAACAGAAGCTAGACGGTTGCTTGATTTAATTAATAACAGGCTTGATAAGATTAATTAGCCGGGTGTTGTGTAAGCAAAATTAGTGCTGGTTTTTTGCGAAAGTAAGCTGACTCCTTTGACTATCATCTGATCAGCACTTAATATCAAAGAGCTTATTCGCATTTAAGAAACTGGCTTTTAGCCATTGCTCTTTGGTAAAAACATTTAATATAAACAATTGATAATATAATTTCCAAAGTTTCTGGTAGCTCTGTTTTAAAAGACATACCGGAAAATTGCTTCCCATCAGTATCCTGTCTTCACCAAATAATAAAAGTAACTCAGCCATGCTCTTTACCATGCTGTTTTCGTCCAGCTTAACCTGATCATGCCACTGCATTTCCCAACCTGAACATTTAACGTAACATTGCGAATGTTCAGCCAGTAATGACAAATTATTTTTCCATTCCAAGCATTCTGCATATAAGCAGGCATGGTCAATCAACACTTTCAGATCTGGGAGTTTTTGCATCACGTTACACATGGCTTTTACTGCCTGTCGATCAGTGATATCGATGCTTGTCTCAAATAGTAGCTGCTTTTCGGCAAGTGTCTGTAAATAATGATGTGTAGCCTGAGAGGATAATAATTTTTTGGTATTATTCTTCAAATTGTACCGTATACCCGCAACTGACGCGTACTGTGACAGTTTATTCAATTGTCTCTCAAAATCACCCGCTAAATCTGCAAAAGCGATGCTTTTAAAAGGAAGGTTGCAGTGTTGTTCCAGCCATGCAATCTCCCGCCATGGGTTGGTGTTATCAAACCCTGCTTCAACATGAACAAATCCTGTCAGTGTTGATGATTCATTAGTTTGCAGTGCATCCTCAAAAAATGATTTTTGAAGCGTTTTCTTACCGATCCAGTCAGGTTTGTCATTAAAAAGCCAATGATAATCACCTTCATTCAGATTAATTAAATGCAAATGTGCGTCAATTATATCCATCGATCTCAACGGTTAATGGTTGTTTGTTTAACTGTTACTGCCTTATTTATCAGGCTTTGCATATCGCAGGTTTTTTGTGACGGAAGCACTCAATTATCATTATCGTGAGAAGGTGTATTTTTCTCGACGAATTTGTCGGTTGTTGAAACCTGCACTCTTTAAAAGAGATAGGCTATCATCGATCATCGGTGGATTACCGCAAAGGTAAACAAAGTCTTTACCCGGCTCAAGGCATAAACTTTCAAAATGATGTTGCACATATCCTTTATATTCACCGAGCTGGTTGTCCACTTCTGTTTCACGACTGTAGCAAACGTCATAATGAGCTTCAGAAAAATCTTTTACCAATGCTTTAAAGTCGTCATCATAAAATACGTCATTGCGATAACGGGCACCCATTATAATGCGCAGGCTCATGCCTTTTTTCAGAGCTTGTTTTAATTCCGGAATCATTGCTCGATAAGGTGCCATACCTGTACCAGTACCAACTAGCACAAGATTTTTGGGTAATTCATCTGGCATAGTCAGCACACCAGCTGGCCCGGCAATGGAAAATTTTTGTCCTGCCGTTACATTGCTGAAGCATTCACTGGCTCGCCCCCCCGGTACTAAACCGAGCGCAATTTCAATCACACCAGTTTCTTTAAAAGTTTCAGGTGAACAGGCAATACTATAGCTTCGCTTGTGTTGCTCATTTTCATACTCAAAACGTAATGAAACGAACTGACCGGCAGAGAAAGTAAACTGGTCGTTCTCAATAGAAAAAAACAAAGCAATTGTATTGTTTGTCAGTTGGGTAGTTTTTACTAATTCTATATCGTAGACAGGTAAAGCCATATCAGTGTCATAATCGCAATTAAGTTCAGGGTGGGTGAATGATACGATGAGTTTAGGAAAGAAACCAGTTATATGAAGAAAATACTTTTCTGATTTCTTTCTGGTGCAAAAATAGAATTTTGGCGCCAGATTTTTTATGTGTCTCTTTCCCGTTTATGTCTGCCTGTTTAATAAACCCAAAAACATCTTTTTTCCGCTTTATATTTTAGTCAAAGATTTTTCCAGGGTTCATAACGCCTTTTGGGTCAAATACCTTTTTAATTTGTCGCATAATACCAATCTCTGTGTCGGTTCGGGTAAAATGTAAATAAGGTTTTTTCAGCAAACCTATACCATGCTCAGCAGAGATAGACCCCTTAAACGATTGTAGTAATACAAACAGTTCCCGATTTTGCTTTTCACACAGAGTTTGAAATACTGTGGTTTCCATGTCATCAGGCTTTAAAATATTAATATGAAGATTGCCATCTCCCACATGTCCGTACCACACTATTTCAAAATCTTGCAACTGATTTTTCAGCAAAGCATCAGCTTTGGCATAAAACTCAGGAATGGCAGTAACAGGTACTGATATATCATATTTATACGAAGGAGTAATATGAGATAAGGTTTCACTTATGTCTTCACGACATCGCCATAATTGCTTTCGTTGTACTTCATTCTGACTTAATACGCCATCAACAATCCATCCGGACTCCATGGCACTTTGAAAAACCTGCATTATCTTTTCTTGTATTATTTCATCTTTACTCTCAAACTCAATCAAGGAATAAAAAGGTGTTTGGCTTTCAAATGGCCGAGGAATATTTTGAATATTCACCACTTTTTCAAGTGCACTGTTGTCAAAGGTTTCAAAAGCAACTAAATCAATTGTTTTATGAAAATGTTTAAGCGTGCTAAGTACATCATTTAGATTATTGTGTCCTAAAACCATGACTTCTAATTGTTCGGGGAGATTAGTTAATCGCATGGTAGCTTCAACTACAACACCTAGGGTGCCTTCAGAACCAATGAACAGTTCATGAAGTGGATAACCAGTATTGTCCTTCATTAGCCCGCCGGGATTAAGCTCAAGTAATTGACCTGTACCTGTGACTACCTTTAAACCGGCAACCCACCGACGAGTACCACCGTATTTTATAACGTTAATTCCTCCGGCATTAGTGCCAATGTTTCCTCCAATTTGACAAGAGCCTTTTGCCGCCAAACTGACCGGATAAAACAGCTCTCTTTTTTCAACGTATTCATGAAGATCCTGTAAAATAACGCCCGCTTCGCAAATAACAGTGCGCTCAACCGGATTAAGTTGTTTTATGCTGTTCATTTTATCCATGGCAATAACAATCTCACCGTGGCTTGCTGTAGCTGCACCGGTTAAACCGGTTCTTCCGCCGGAAGGGGTTACAGGTAAAGCGTACTCGTGGGCCAGCCTTATAATTTGTTGAACCTGTTCAATGGTCTCAGGTAGAGTTATAACAAGGGGTGCCGGAGGGCTAAAGCGAGTACGGTCTTGTCCGTATTTATTCAAAGATTCTGGGTCGTCAAGTACTGTTATAGGCTTTAATGTCCGTTTTATTTCATTAATATTTATTGAGTTCTTCAACTGCCTTTCCTCTATACTTTGACGTTAATCATGGGGTAATAATTCATGTTATAGCAGGCAAATAAAATAAAGTTTTATTTGATGAGTGAAATAAAATTTATAGAAATAATTATATATTATTATTTTATGGAATAATTATATAGCAAATTATTTTATTATTTAAGGGCATAAAACACTTGCTACGACAGGTGTGGCTACCGTAATCTATTGGATGTTTTTTAGCGGATTTAGTTTATGAATGTTAGATATCCATAAAACAGCATGAACTAATCTGATTAACCTTTTTTGGTAACGATAAAAAGTAAGGAGTAAGCAATGCTGGAGGCATGTGAATCGGCTAGTGAGCGCTGGAGTGGTGTTTCGATTCTGATTGAAAGGTGGTTAAAAGAGCGTAAAGCGCTTTTAGTCTCTTACTGTAGTATTACAGGAACAGACAAACAGAATAAAATAAATTATGAAGAATGTACTTCATTGGACGGAAAGCTAAAAAAACTATGTCAAATTTTGGTGGATTATGTTTCAGTAGGACATTTTGAAATTTTTGATAATCTGCAAAAAGAGGTGGAAGCTTTTGGGGATGAATCAGTTCTTCTTAGTATAGACCCTGTCTTTCAGCGTATTCAACAAAACACAGAAGCTTGTCTTTTCTTTAATGATAAATGCGAAAGCCTTGGTAATATTCATTCGCTTCAGAGGGAGCTGTCATCATTAGGGGAAATACTGGCTGAAAGGTTTGAGCTTGAGGACAAGCTACTGGAAATTATGCACTACCGTTATGAAAAAGATTCTATCAAATAAAAAAAACAAACTGACTTTTAAGCCAGTTTGTTTTTTTTCAGTTTTTTAAAATTACAATTCTGCTTTACTTGAATTTTGTCTTATTTATTTTCAAAGAATGCATTTTCTTACTTGCTTTTCCCTGCATTTTCTACTTTCAGCAGCGTTACCTTAAAGGTTAGGACAGAGTTGCCAGGAATAATGCCAGGAATTCCAGTTTCACCGTAGCCAAGCTTAGGTGGAACAAAGAGTTCATAGCTTTGACCTACTTTCATCAGTTTTAATCCTTCCTGCCAGCCAGGGATGACCTGATCTACCTGAAGTTCAGCAGCCCGTTTACGCTTGCTAGTTGCATCAAATATTTTTTTCTTGCCATTTTTATCCGTAAACATACCAATGTAAGTGACTTTTACCTTGGATTTTTCATTTGGAGAAACGTCACTTTGCTTAGGTTGAGTTTTCAGATAAGACATTAACTCTTTTTTATCTTCTTTGGTCAGCTCATTGGTAATATTCTTATACTGAAGGCCGGTGGCAGTCGTTTTAACGCCTTTCATTTTAGCGTTTTCTTCCAAGAATTTCTTGCTCTTGATTGCATTAGCTTTGGCTTCTTTATCACGTTTTGCTTTGAGCTTTTGCATTTGTTCTTTCTGGGCAGCATCAATAGCTTTCTTCATTTCGTTTTGGGTTAGGGCAGGCTTCGCACCGGAAAGTGCATCATCCAAGCCATGTAATGCTTGCGAGTTATTTACTTGTTTAAAATCATTTTTGATTCGTGTTCCAATAATATTCCCCAAACTGTAACTAAGTATAGATTCAGAAGAGGACGGCTTTTTACTGGCTATAGATGAACTGGTACTGCTGCCAGCCTCGCAGATGCTTACAGCCAATAGAGACGATAAAGCAATCAGCAGACTACCAGTTGTTTTTTTGAACTTCATGGCTTTCTCTTTAATCAACACTTTAGGATTTGACCAACACATTACCAATGTGACAGTCACCAAGCACGTTCACGAGTAACTACAACAATATAGTATTTCTAACTCATTAATGCTAGGTGATAACGGTGAAATTCTATGTGCTATATGTAAAAAATGCTAATTGTTTTTTTTAATTAATAGATTAAATAAGTGGTTATTTTGATATATATCAAACATTGCTCTTATAATCGGTAAAAAAAATTGAACTGATAATAAACTCTCAGACGATTTTTTATCATTACAACTATTACAGCAGGCATAACTTACAGGTGATACCAAACAACGCTTTTAAAAAAACACTCAAGTAATACCAGTATTGATATTGGCACTTAGTGGCTACACCGGAGAGAAAGTTGGGTTTGTATTACATGCATTCAGAGTGACTTCACAATAACGATTTTGAATATTATTGCCCTTTATCATTGATCAACTTGATAAATATGCCTTATTTTAAGGCTAAAATGCAAATGTATATTTGCAGGCAGTGTCTTAAATAATATAAAATGCAACTCAAAATATAGACCTGACATAAAACAAGGGTATTGCTTGATAAATAAGTTCTGCTAGTAGCGGTAGTAGAGCAACCTTTGGAGACTCAGTGTATTTTATTTATGATATATCATTCTTTCTTAAAACATATTTTTTTGAAATATTTATGCATGGCGGACTGGCACCGTATATTAAAAAACAACGCGGTGTCTGGATTAAGGGAGCGGTTGTATGCAACATATAAGCCCAGGCGCAATTGTGCTGGTTTTTTCTATTGTAGTAGCATTTGTTGCTTTATTTTTACTGATATTAAATAAAATTATAAGTTTTTTTGTTAATCGTCATCGCCTGAAACCAAGAAGCAATGAGATGCAGTTTGAATGCGGGCTTAACCCTACTGGAGGCCCTGCTGAACGACTATCTATCAGCTATTTTCTGGTTGCCGCAGCCTTTCTTGTTTTTGAGCTTGAAAGCGCCATTCTTTTGCCCTGGGCTGTTAATTTCTGGCATCTTGGTGCATCCGGTATTGTTGCAGCAATTACGTTTATGGTTATTTTGTTGCTTGGTTTAATCTATATGCTGGCTAAAGGAGCGTTAAAGCTATGAGCAGTAAAATTCCCGTAAAACAAGCGTCTGAAAAAACGGGGGTTCACGGCACAACAGTCGACTCCAAAAATGGCATTATGACAAACATCGTGGGTAAGCTTGATGATCTTGTCGCATGGAGTCGTAAATCTTCTTTATGGCCTTATAATTTTGGTACTTCCTGCTGTTTTGTCGAAATGATGACTGCGGTAACCCCTCGTTATGATATGGCTCGTTTTGGAGCAGAGGTGTTGCGTGGATCGCCAAGACAAAGTGATGTTCTTATTACAGCAGGTACTATTTTTTGTAAAGTTGCTCCTCTTGTTAAACGTCTGTATGAGCAGATGTTGGAACCTAAGTGGGTTATTTCAATGGGATCTTGCTCTAACTCTGGGGGTATGTATGACATATATAGCGTTGTTCAGGGTGTTGACACTATTTTACCAGTGGATATCTATGTTCCAGGTTGTCCTCCGCATCCGGAAGCATTGTTGCAGGGGTTAATGATGCTTCAAAAGCATGTTCAGGAAACCAAAGAGATCATTCCTTCTAAAGATCGTAAACCTCTGGGAATCACGGTGGAATAAATGTCTGTAACATTTGATAATGTTTTAATCAGTGAGTATGGTGGCAAGCCTGTTGATAATATAGTAGGTAAAGCACCTGCATGGCATATAGATTTGTTACAGGTAAAACCGGCACTTAATTATCTGAAATATAATGCGTCTGTGCGTTTTGAAATGCTGTTTGATTTATCAGCCATTGACGAAAGCAAGCGTCGTAAAAATGGTTATACCGTTTTCTATCACCTGACTTCTGTCGTTTCTAATCAGGACATTCGTATCGAAACAACTGTTGCTGATGATACCGTAAAAGTTCCCTCCATTACAGATATATGGCCTTCAGCGAACTGGTATGAACGTGAAGTATACGATATGTTTGGTTTACATTTTGAGGGTCATCCTAATCTTAAGCGCCTCTTAATGCCTGAATATTGGGAAGGATATCCATTGCGTAAAGATTATCCTTTTCGTTCCACAGATATGCCTCCACCATTTGATTTAAATTCAGATGATTATGCAAAAATTATGGAAAGTTATGAAATACCTGGTGACATTAAGCCAGGTGAAGAAGACACCATGATTTTAAATATTGGCCCTAACCATCCGGGAACACATGGTATTATTCGCCTGATGGTGAAATTACGTGGTGAAAATTTACTGGAAATAAATCAGGAAATTGGTTATCACCATCGTGGTGCAGAAAAACTGGCAGAGCGTCACACCTACCACAATTATATTCCCTACACAGATCGCATTGATTATCTTGGTGGTGTTGCAGGCGAGTTACCTTATCTTCTGGCCATTGAAAACCTTATTGGCAGTACGCCTACAGACAGAGCTACTGTGATTCGGGTTTTGCTGACTGAATTTTTCAGATTGTCGAGCCATCTTGTCTGGCTGGGAAGTTTCGGTCATGACATTGGTGCAATGGCTCCAGCATTTTACTGTTTTAAAGTACGTGAAAATATTTTCGACTTTATTGAGTATGTCACAGGCGGGCGCATGCATCCGGCTTTCTTTCGTATTGGTGGTGTGGCCAAAGATATGCCTGAAGGCTGGCAACGGTTGGCTAAAATAGCCGTTAACTGTGTTGCAGAATGTATTCCTGAGCTTGAGAAACTTACTCTCAAGAGTAAAATATTTCAGGCAAGAACAAAAGATATTGCAGTGATTACCAAAGAGCAGGCAATTGATTGGGGTTTTACCGGACCAAACCTTCGTGCGTCGGGGCTGGAATGGGATATGCGAAGAGTTCGCCCTTACTGCGGTTATGAAACATATGATTTTGAAGTGCCGACATCGACACATAATGATTGTTTTAACCGAGTAAAGCTTCGTGTTCAGGAATTGAATGAAACTGTAAAAATTATTAAACAGGCTATTGATCGTTTAACTAAAATGCCTGTTGAACCAGTAAAAGATATAATGTGCGACCAGTTTGCTTTTCCTGTCAAAGAAAAAACAACTCAGGATATAGAAACGCTGATTCACCACTTTGTTACTACCGGAAAAGGTTATAATATGCCATCAGGTGAAAGCTTTTTTGCTACAGAAACATCCAAAGGCATGACAGGATATCATGTAATCAGTGATGGTGGTCCATGCCCCTACCGGTTACGCATTCGTACACCATCTGTTCCCCACTTTCAGTCGGTAAAACCTGTATGCGAAGGGGATCAGATAGGTAATTTGATTGCTTATATCAGTTCTATAGATTATGTATTAGCAGACCTTGATCGTTGATCGGCCTGTAACAAAAATTTGAGGTTTATAAATGTTTACAGACGATGAGCTTAGTCACTTAAAAGAGCATGTGGCTCATTATCCAGAACGCAGAGCTGGTGCCATTTACTGTTTATATGCAGTACAGGATAAAATTGGTTATATCAATGATGAAGGTATTGCCATTGTTACTGAACTGAGCGGGCTGTCGAAAACACAACTGGAAGAACTTATTTCATTTTTTACATTGTTACGTCGACGTCCTGTAGGAAGAAATATTTTACGTATTTGCGACAGTATTTCCTGTCATGTGATGGGTAGCAAAAAAGTATTGGCCGCTGCGCAAGAAAAGAGTGGTGTGCCATTGGGTGAAATTAGTCGTGATGGTTCGGTAACAATACTTCCGTCGATATGTTTGGGGCTTTGTGATCATGCCCCCGCAGCTTTGCTGAATGACCTAGATGAAATATCAAAGCTTGATGTAGAAAAAATAGCAACTGTATTGGAAGAACTTAGCCGACAGTCACCACATGATAACGCCACAGGATCACAGGTAATCGCTTCCAGTGGGCAGGTAGCAGAGGGAGATGTTTGATGGATAAAGTCTTATCAAGAAACTTCGGTGCCAATGAGCCATTGAATCTCGCAGATTATAAGAAAGCGGGCGGTTATAAAACACTGGATTCCATTATTGGAAAGCCCAGAGATAAACTACTGGCACAACTGAAAAAGTCTGGTTTGAAAGGCTGTGGTGGCGCAGGGTTTATGACGGGTATGAAATGGGGTTTTAAAGCACCGGATGCGCCTCACCCCATTTATTTAGTTGTGAATCTTGATGAAGCAGAGCCAGGTTCATTTAAAGACAGACAAGTCCTTTATCGTGATCCGCACACCATTATTGAAGGCGTAATAGCATCATCTTATGTGCTCGATGCAGATAAAGCGTTTGTTTTTATTCGTGGTGAGTACCGTAAAGGTGCACAGTTGCTTGAGAAAGCTGTGGAAGAAGCCAAACAGGCCAATTTATTAGGTCAAAACATTATGGGTAGTGGCTGGGGTCTGGAGATTGATGTTCACCTGAGTGCCGGGCGTTATATCTGTGGTGAAGAAACTGCTTTGTTGAATGCGCTGGAAGGTTATCGTGCTAATCCTCGAAGCAAACCCCCTTTTCCTATTGCCAAAGGTCTATGGGGTCAACCGACTATTGTGAATAACATGGAGACCGTGTGTCACGTACCTTTTATTCTCGAGCGTGGGGAGCAATGGTATCAAAGTCAGGGTGTCAATGGTGGTTTTGGCAGCCATATCTACCAAGTGTCAGGACCTGTAAAAAAACCCGGTTTTTTCGAATTACCATTAGGTGTTACTGCCCGTGAATTAATCTTTGAGCATGCAGGTGGTATGTTACCAGGTCGGGAGTTAGTGGGTTTTTTACCAGGTGGCGCGTCCACACAATTTATGTTGCCTGAACATCTTGATATTCCCATGCACTGGGATGGCCCGCCAACGGTGGGTTCACGTTTGGGTACAGGGGGTATTATTGTGATGGATGATCAGATCTGTCCGGTAGATTTTATGATTAACCTTATGCTGTTTTTTACCCGTGAATCCTGTGGCTATTGTACACCTTGCAGGGATGGTTTGCCTTATGTAAAGCATCTGCTTGAAAAATTTGAGGCAGGTAAAGCTGTGGAGCAGGATATTGATACGTTAAAAGAGCTTTGTGAGATCATCTATCCAAATACATTCTGTGCTTTTGCCCCCGGTGCACTGATGCCAATTACAACTGGCATTGAAAAATTTGAAGACTTACTTCGTCTTCATGTGAAGCACAAAGGATGCACAATAAAGGAGTGTGCCTGATGGGAACTATTTATATTGATGATAAAGAGGTTAACTTTACGCCTGGACAAAATGTGCTGGATGCTGCATTAAAAGCGGGTATCGATACCCCTTACTTTTGTTATCATGAAGCGCTGGGTTCGGCAGGATCTTGTCGTGTTTGTGCTATGGAGTTAGAACCTGCTAAAGAAGGTGATCGCTCACGTGTGGTGATGACTTGTATGCAGCCTGCGCAGGATGGACAACGTTATCGTTTAAATCAGGGTAGTGCAGATAAAGTTCGCAAAAATGTAGTTGAATACTATATGACACGTCACCCTCACGACTGCCCTGTCTGTGATGAGGCTGGTGAGTGTCATCTTCAGGACATGACTATTTTATCGCATCAGACTTACCGACGTTATGACGGAAAAAAACGCACTTTTTCAAACCAGGATATGGGTTCACTTATCTGGAATACGGCGAACCGTTGTATTACCTGTTATCGCTGTGTCCGTTTTTACCAAAACTATGCATTAGGTGATGATCTAGGCACTTATGGCTCTGGGCAGCGCACAACTTTTCGCCGGTCAGACCCTGGGGCTTTTGAGAGTCCGTTTTCAGGCAATCTGGTGGATGTTTGTCCGACCGGAACATTCACTGACAAAGTTTATCGCAGAAAATATAGTCGCACGTGGCAACTGGAAAAAGCACCTTCTGTGTGTGGTCATTGTTCAACAGGTTGCAATACCGAGCCGGGTGGGCGTCAAGGAACATTACGTCGTATCTATCCTAATTCAAATGCAGAAGTTAACCCTCACTTTATCTGTGATCGTGGTCGTTATGGTGAGCACTTTAGCGAAGCAAAAGACCGCCCTTTAACGCCACTTCATCATGGTAAACAAGATACACAGGAAAACGTACTCAACCATATAAAAGACCGACTTGAAAATGCGAATGGTCGAGTTGGTGTGTTAAGTTCCGGTCATGAAGATATTGAAACTCATCTTATGCTTCAAAAGCTGGCAAGATATTATGAGGGTATGTTCAGCCCGTTTGTGTTGCCAAAGGCGGAGGAACGTACCCGTGCAGCAATGAAGGCGAGTATTTCGCCTCCTTCACTAACGGAGATTGAACAGGCCGATGGTGCGGTGGTCATTGGTGCATTAACTGAAGCTGCACCAATGATGGATCTTGCTGTTCGTCAGTTAATTGCAAAAGGTAAGCCTGTTTATATGGTGCATGCTGCTCCATCGCTACTTTCTGATCTGATCAAAAAACATAGCTGTGGTCGTATTACTCAAGTTGCACCAAAATTGTGGGCTGAAACCATTAATAATATGAATGCGTCTGAAGAATTGGCAGAGATGGGTCCTAATCTTTTCGCCAATCTTGATGCGGGAAAAAACATTGTTGTTTTAGGTGTTGCCGGAGAAATGGATGTTTCTGCTATCAATGCATTGCATGAATTATCACGAGGACTGGAGCGTAAACATCTTTATGTACAGCTTGGGTTTGCGCTGGAGGCAGCTAATGCTGCTGGGGCAGCAATGATAAGTACCGACAATAGTGCACAAGCCATGATTGATGCGATTGTTGCAGGCAGTGTCGATACACTGGTGGTTTGCGGTGCTGACCCGTTAGGAATGGGTTCTGCGGACTGGAATAAAGTTCGTAGCCAGCTGAATCAGCTGATTGTACTGGATAACATTGGTTCTGAAACGGTCAAAGATGCTGATGTTGTATTGCCTTTTGCTACATGGTCTGAACGTTCAGGCCTAACTCTCAGTTACGAGGGCAGGTTGCAGGCATTCTCCCGTGCATATCATCGTAAGGGTGTCTTTTCAGTTCATAACTTTGTGTCTGCACTGCTGCCTCAGACAGAGAACGAGCTATATGCAGTGAAAGACTCATGGGTAATGGAACATACAGATCAGCTAATACTAGCTGGTCAAACAGGACTGAAAGTAGATCTTGCAAAAGCATTTGGTGCGCTTGCAGATGCTGACCAAGCAGTTTCAGAAAATGACGAAGGTCTTCAGGTAGTCAGACTACCATGGCATGGTGGTGGAGACAAAGCCGATTATGCTCCAGATCTGGCATCGAATAAGCCGTGGATTGATGATCGTGCTTACATGCACCCTCAAACGACCAAAAGTTTGAAATTAAAAGATGGTGAAAAGCTTAAGCTTAAAACTGGAGTTGAGCTATCTGTGATATGCTCTGATCGTGTTGCGACAGGGTGTATGGCTGTAACGCGAAGCACACTCAAACATATTGGTTATCCGGTTAACACAGTGCTTGGCAATGAGCTTCTCAGTATTGGAGAGGAAGCATAATGAGTCATTTACCTTTATTTGCTCAGTGGATTATTATCGTTGTCGGTATGGTTGCTACAGCCCTAGCGCTGGTGTTACTGGCCGGATATGTTGTCTGGCTTGAACGGCGTGGTCTTGCTGTGTTACAGGATCGTTACGGACCTAACCGTTGCGGACCATTCGGGTTACTTCAACCGATTGCTGATGCTCTAAAACTACTGACCAAAGAGTACTTTCAACCACATTTTGCAGATAAGTTTTTATATAACCTTGCGCCAAGGCTGGTAGTATTTTCGGTACTGGTAAGCTTTGTAGTCATTCCTTTTGCACCCGGTATTTCTTGGGCAGGTGATTTGAATATTGGATTGCTGTTTATTCTGGCGTTGAGTTCACTTCATACTTATGGTGTTTTTCTGGGTGGTTGGGCTTCGCAAAGTAAGTTCTCACAGCTGGGTTCCATTCGAACTATTGCTCAGCTGGTCAGCTATGAACTAGCTATGGGCTTATCGCTGTTTGGCGTGATTATGTTGTCTGGAACATTTAACTTGGAAAAGATTGTGTTAGCTCAGCAGCAACATGTTCCTTATGTTCTTTGGCAGCCTTTAGGTTTTATCATCTTTATGATTGCAGGTATTGCTGAAACTCACCGTTTGCCGTTTGATATGCCTGAGGCTGAAAATGAGCTGGCTTCAGGTTATAACACCGAATATGGTGGTATGGCCTTTGCGATGTTTTTCCTTGGTGAATATCTTGGTATTGTATTAATTGCTGCGTTAACGGCAACTTTGTTCTTAGGTGGCTGGGATGGTCCGTTTGTCAGTGAATACCCGTGGACAGGCATGATTTGGCTGGCACTAAAGACTCTAGTTATTGTTTTGTTTTTTATTTGGATGCGTGCCAGTGTTCCACGAACCAGATATGATCAGTTAATGACCATTGGTTGGAAATATCTTTTGCCATTAAGTTTGCTGAATGTTATTGCAACGGCGCTGATTGCGTCTGTATGGATGTGAGGAAGTAGCATCGTGTTTAAATTTTTAGGAGAGATTTTTGGTGCGTTTGGCACAACCTTAAGCCACGCATTTAAACCGAGAGATACGGTTCAGTATCCTGAAGAACGGACGGAACGTGCAAAACGTTTTCGTGGTCGTATCGTATTAACAAATGACCCAGATGGTCAGGAACGTTGTGTATCCTGTTATCTTTGTTCATCAGTTTGTCCGGTTGACTGTATTACCATTCAGGGATCAGAAGATGAAAATGAACGACGTTATCCAGAGCAGTTTGATATTGACTTTAGTCGATGTATTTTCTGTGGATTGTGTGAAGAGGCATGCCCTACACTGGCTATTCAGTTAACGCAGGACTTTGAGATATGTCAGACAGATCGCCCTAAGGGAATGGTCTGGCATAAAGAAGACCTTATGATTGATGGTACAGGTAAACATCCTCATTACAACTTTTACCGACATGCAGGTGTTGCGATAAAAGATAAAAATGTCGGGGATAATCCGGATGAACTTCCACCCGTTGATGTGTATTCTAATTTGCCTTAGGGCTGTGGTGCGAGCAAAGTAATATGATAACGTGGAATATTATTTTTTACCTGAGCAGTGCAATTTTGGTGGTTACCGCCGGGGCACTGCTGTTTGTGCGTCATCCAATGCATGGTGCCGTATACTTAATTGCTTCTCTGATGGCATTAGCGTTGGATTTTTATCTGTTGGGTTCACCTTTAATCGCTGTGTTTCAGGTCATTTTATATATTGGTGCCATCATGGTGTTGTATGTGTTTTTTATCATGATGAATCCTCTGAAAAAACATACTTATGTTCACAGACCGTCTCTGTGGGTGCCTCTTATTTTGTTGATAGTTCTGTTGTCTGAAGGTGTTTATCTGTTGTTTTCGGGTGATATACCCGTACTGGGTAGCGGTGTGATGGTCACTATTGAACCTAAAGAACTCGGCAGATTACTGTTTGGACACTACAAAATTGCGGTTGAGGTTATTTCAACATTACTCCTTGCTACGTTGGTGGCCGTGATGTATTTAGCTCGTCCATTCAGTTTGCGCAGGGAGAAAAAATCATGAATTTTGAGTTCACAATTTTTATTTCGTTCTTCCTCTTTATTATCGGCATCGCCATTGTTTTATTACGCAAGGAGTTGCTATTTATTCTTATGGGAATTGAGGTCATGTTTAATGGTGCCGCTTTAGCGGTTATTGCGGGGGCGCAACACTGGCACGATCCAACGGGTCAGGTGTTGACATTGATGTTAATGATTATTGCTGGTGCTGAACTGGCTGTTTCACTGCTGATTGTAATGCATTGTTATCGTCAGCTGGGAGTCAGTCGTATTGATCAGCTTAACCAGTTACATGATTAACGCCGGGAGATGTAATGAATAATATACTTTGGTTAATTCCTGGCGCTCCTGTTTTTGGTGCTCTTATAACTGTTATTTTCGGACGTAGACTTCCCGCAGGACTTTGCTCAAGATTTGCCACATTAATGGCCTTTACTTCTGCGCTTGTCGTCCTTTTTTTGTGGATTGATGGTGGTGTTGATCCACATTTTCATGAGAATCTTTACACTTGGATGTCTGTGGGCACTTGGCACCCGCATTTGTCGTTGAGTGTTGATAAAGTCACTTTGATTATGTTGTCGGTGGCTACATGGGTTGGTTTTCTTATCCATCTGTTCTCAGTACGTTTTATTGGGGGTGAGTCGGGAGAACGTCGATATTTCTTCTATCTGAACCTGTTTATCGCAGGTATGATTTTTTTCGTCATGGCAGATAATCTGGTGTTGCTTTACCTTGGCTGGGAAGTAATGGGCTTATGCTCATATGCGTTGGTTTCATATTACTTTTATAAACAGTATTATGCGTATTGTGGACGAAAAGCTTTTGTTGTAACGCGTATTGGTGATACTGCTCTGGCAATAGGTATTATTTATGCTTTCGCCCATTTTGGAACCGTCAGTATTGCTGAGATTTTTCATCAAGTTCAAACTCAACCACAAGATCACTTTTTTATTGGCATGCTTTGTGTATTGTTTCTGATTGCAGGTATTGCCAAATCAGCACAGTTTCCGTTGCATGTTTGGTTACCTGATGCCATGACAGGCCCTAGTACTGTTTCGGCATTAATTCATGCTGCAACAATGGTTACAGCTGGGGTTTACTTGTTGGTGCGTTTCCATCTGTTGTTGAATCTTGTGCCTGATGTTCGGCTAGTGGTAGCGTTTGTTGGTTGTATTACAGCCTGTTTTGCAGCTTCTGCGGCCTTGTCACAGAATAAAATCAAACGGGTGCTGGCTTATTCAACCGTAAGCCAGATTGGTTACATGTTTGCAGCTGTTGGTGCAGGCGCTTATTCGTTAGCGTTGTTCCATCTAATTGTTCATGCCTGTTTTAAGGCACTGTTATTTATGAGTAGTGGCGTTATAGTAAGTGCATTTAATGGTGAGGATGATATTCGTGAAATGGGTGGTCTTGCAAAAAAACAACCCTTTCTTAATATTGTTTACCTGATAGGCTCTTTAACCTTGGCTGCCCTGCCATTAGTTACTGCAAGCTTTTACAGTAAAGATGCAATTATTGCCGCTGACTTCACCTCAAACCAAGGGTATTTGCTGGTTTGTTTAGGTCTGTTGGGTGCGTTGTTTACGGGCTTATATTCCATGCGCATGTATTTTATGGTTTTTTTGGGGAAAACACGCTCAACAATTGTAGATTACAAACTGCCGTTTTCCATGAAGCTTCCGTTAATGATTCTGGCTTTCTTCAGTATAACTATCGGCTGGATTCAGCTGCCGGCTGACTGGAATTTTGGACCACATCTTTTGATCCCATGGCTATCTTCTGTGGTGGGGTGGAGTCCGGCACCTGATGCTCAAACTGCATTTTGGTTGGAAATTATCGGTGGAGTTGTCGCTACTGTTGGTATTTGTGCTGCTTGGCCTTTGACAAAAAGAGAGATTGTTAAAAGGTATGGGCTTGGGGATAACAACTTTTTGCAAAATGCCTGGTATATTGATTGGCTATCACGTTATGTGATTGTTTTTCCATATTATGTTTTTTGCTGGATATCCCAATTTATGATTGAAAAATTACTATTAAACAAAGCTATTGTGGGTTCAGTAACAGGTCTTTTATCACTTGCTCATACAAGTATGAAAGAGTTGCAGGGAGGTGCATTGCAACGTTATCTGCATCTGATGGTATTGGGCGCGGTGTTATTACTGGCCTATTCAGTTTGGCTGTTCTCATAAGGTATTAAAAATGTTGAACTTTCTAATATTTTTTCCGTTGGTTGCAGCCTGTTTAATCTGGGCCTTTAGCCAAAAAAATTCAAATCTTGCAAGGTTTCTTACATTCATTGCAGCGTTGGTTGAGTTTATTGTTACTGCCAGTTTATGGTTATTTCATCCGGTTACCGGTTGGGCTTTTGCAAAATCCATTCCCTGGATTCCTTCACTGGGTATTCACTACAACTTGGCGATGGATGGGTTTAGCCTAGTGATGATATTAATCACTGCATTTTTGGGGGTGGTTTCTATTGTAGTCGGTTGGCGAGCTGTTGATCGTTGGTATGCGTTTGGCCCGCTATTATTGTTTATGTCAAGCACTCTTACAGGCGTTTTTCTGGCACAGGATTTGCTGTTGTTTTATGTGTTCTGGGAAATCATGCTGATACCCATGTACTTTATGATGAGCCAGTGGGGTGGAGAACATGCTAAATCTGCTGCCACACGTTTTCTGTTGTATACTGTGACAGCCTCCCTGTTTATGCTTATAGGCATTATTGCTTTATATGTTATCAAGGGAAATCAACATAACGGTAATTTCAGCTTTGCTTTTAATATGCTGTTTAACACCCCGGTTAAAACAGGAGCAATCTGGATTACTCTTTCTTTTCTCATTGGCTTTGGCGTTAAAGTTCCGGCATTTCCTCTCCATCTTTGGGCTCCACGAGCCTACAAGGAGTCTAATCCTGCGGTCACGATGTTATTGTCCGGTGCAATGGCTAATGCAGGCGTTTATGGTATTTTACGAATTTGCCCCTTTGTTTCACCTGAAAGCATGTTGTTTTTCTGTAAGGCAGGTATGGCATTAGCCAGCATTGGTGCTATTTATACAGGGTTAATTGCTTACAGGGAAAACAATATTCGGACCGTAGCTGCATACTCAAGTATCAGCCATATGAATCTTGCTATGTTAGCGGTTTTTGCTCTTCAGCTTCAAGCGGTTAATGGGGCAATGGTGCAGCTGGTCGCTCATGCATTTTCCATTGCCGGTATTTTTGCAATAGTAGCAATGCTAGAGGCCAGAGGTTTTAAAGGTGAGCTTAATGAAATGGGTGGTTTATTTAAGCCGATGCCACGTTTAGGTGCCTTTTTACTGTTTTTTATCATAGCTGGTGTAGGTATGCCTGGGTTGGGTAACTTTGTGGGTGAAATATTGATTCTTGCAGGTAGCTATCATGTTTCACCGGTATGGACGGTTATTGCTGCATTGAGCATAGTTGTTAGTGTTGCTTACTTTTTACGTATGTATGAGCGGGCAATGCTTGGTCCGCTCAATAAAAATATTCAGGTACCAATACTTCAGGATACTAACTGGCGAGAGTATTGTGTGTTAGGTGTACTTGCACTGTCCATTTTTTGGCTGGGTATGTATCCTCACAGCTTCATGGAAAGTTTTTCCACAGCCGCACACCAAACTGTCAGTATGAGTCATCTGAGTCAGGGAGGGCTATAAAATGTCATTAAGCGATATATTTTATTTAAAACCATATTTGTGGCTGGGCTTTGGTGGTGTAGTTGTACTCTTATCAGGCCTTCTGCCAGCGGGAAAAAAATGGGCTTATGCCAGCACCATTATTGTTTTGCTTGGAGCGCTGTTTTCAGCCTTAGAGCTGTTAAATGAACAGACCATTATTGAAAACTTTGTCATTGTTAGTAAATATACACAATCATGCATAATATTATTTATTGTTATTGCGCTGGCTGTGGTATTTATGTCTCAAAGTGCGAAAACTATCAATAAAGATATTGACGAAATATATTACAGTTTAATTATTTTTTCGGTCCTGGGCATGGCGCTTATTCCTTCTAGCAATCTTATTGCTGTGCTTATTGGTATCGAGATGGTTACCATTTGTGCTTTTTGCCTAGCAGCATGGACACCTTCGCGCAAAGGTGCGGTAGAAGCTGCCACAAAATTTGTGATAACAGCAGGTGTTGCCACAGGTTTTCTATTAATGGGTATCGCACTGATTTATCTAGGGTCGGGCACCGTTGATGTGAGTGAAATTAAAAGCCACTTAAATATGCCTGATGCGAGTAGAATGCTTACCATAACAGGGTTTTTACTGTTAATGTCGGGAGTTGGATTTGAACTTGCGGTTGCACCTTTTCATAGCTGGCTTGCCGACCTTTACGAAGGTGCTCCTACGCCTATTGTCGCTTTTATTGGTAGTGTTGCCAAACTATCTATTATCGCTTGGTTGGTGATATTACCCTTTTTGTTAGATATTAGATTATGGAATATTATTGAATGGGCAATTATTATTATTGCCGTCATTAGCATGGTTGTCGGTTCTGTACTGGCCTTGAAACAATCGAGCCTTAAACGGATTCTTGCGTACTCATCTGTTGTCCACTTTGGCTTTATTTTGGTAGCACTGGCCGTTTACCAACGGGAAAGCATTACCGCTATTGTTTATTATGGCATTAGTTATACCGTTACTACTATTGCAGCTTTTGCCATTATTAACGGTGTTGAAAGCAGTAAAGGCTTGTCAACACTCGATGCCTTTAGAGGTCTGGGGAGACGTTGTCCGATTGCAGGTACTGCGTTGACCTTAGTGGTTCTGTCTTTAGCCGGTATTCCTCCGCTTACAGGCTTTTTTGCTAAGTTGCTGATATTTCAGACAGCTATTAATGAAGAGGTATGGTGGTTGGCAGTGGTTATGGCGCTTGCGGGTGCAGCAGGTCTTTACTACTACATTCGTATTTTGCTTGTGATCTTTGATAAACCACCTCAGGAGAACATACAATACGCATTAAGTGATGGCAACAATCGTAGGTTATCCATGAATTCATTGATTGTATTTGTTTTTGTGGTACTGACTGTATTCCTCGGTGTATTTGCAGAGCCCATATTGCATTATGCCTCATTAGTATTAAGTCAGGGCTGATATAATACCAAAACTTATTTTTAACTACTGTTATTAGTATACTTTTATGGCTTGCTGTTAAAGCAGTACTTTGAATAGTTTTTAACTCATTATCTTCCATGAGTATTATCTATTAGTTCAGCAATAAGAACAGAAGATAATACCCATGGAAGACACAGTAGGTAAGATTCTATAGACAATGTCCAACGTAAAAATACCATAAAGTACATTTATTGCAGTGCAGCTTTCTGTGCTGATGGTATTTCATGGCAGAGCAACTAAAAACATTTCTGATGACTCCTCTAGTACCAGTGCAGATATTGCTTAACCTTATCAGGTTGAGATTTCTGTATAAATTGCTGATTAGAATAGGGTCGATTAAAAGCTGGGGGTTTATTTAATAATATGACATTAAACCCTGGTTTTTCCCACAGCGACATCAGATTCCAGCCCTTCAGTTTTAACCCTTTTTCATCAATATCACCCAAGCCTACAGGGCTGATCAGGGAGTGAGCAACCAAGGCAATACCTGTATTTTTTCCATCAGTTGATTTCATATGAATACCCCAGGGAGCATTGAACATCACAGCAAATTTTTGTTGATTATAAATAGTCGTTCCCAAATACAAGCCCACGTGAGTTGTGGATTTTTCGTTACTACCGAAGGAGACAAGAGTGAGAAAGGGAATGAGTCGCACTGGGCCGTGTTTATTTATCAGCCATAACTTCTTCTGCATTTTTGAGCGACCAGACAGGCTATAATTGGTACCTCCGTAAAAAGTTTGCAAAGTAGAAGAACGAGGCAACCAGATACCAAAGGTTGTAAAAAGTCTTTGCATCAATGATGAGCAATCATCATTGGAGTTTTTACCTCCCCAACCGTAAGGAATGTTAATAAGCTGATTTATTATCATTCCTATATTTTTATAGGTGGGTAATAGTGGCCATTTAGCAACGTAAACGTTGCTTTGTTTGATGGTAACAATTTTGGCATTGCCTTGGCTATCTCTGTAAGGAATTAAAATATGGTTTTTTTTTATAGGTAGTAAAGATCCCTGTTCAATCTCCACACTTTTACACTGACCTGGAATAAATACAGTCTGTTTAAGGGTTGCTGGAGTCACAAAATCTGATTTTTTCCACTGTCGAATAAATTTCTCATCCACTTTGGCAAGGTGTGATGTTTGTATCCATCCTAAGCTCCCCTGACTGTTGACTAGTGTCCACTTGCCGTCACGGGTTGTTTGTATCATCATAATAGGCGTACCAATCCATAAATGCGCTAGTTGTATATAGTCAAACGGTGATCCATCGCCGGTGGTTGTAAAGTCTTTATAAAAGGGTTCACTAACAGGTAGTGATCTCAGCTGTGCATTTCGTACGATAATACCTCTGCAACCGGAGGTTGTGCAGGAAACATTGGGAAAATGACTCAAATCCATGTTGCTGGAAATAGGTGCCGTCCAGCCTGATTTATATGGCTGATAGTGGTTTCCAAAACCTATTTTGTTTTTGTAGTAAGCCAGAGTACCCTTTTCAAGCTTTAAGACATTATTTGATGTTTGTTGAACGCCGGGTACATAAAAAAATACTTGTTGATTTTCTAGCTTGGACCAAGGGTAAAAATATTGCTGTAAAAAATATTGTTTCTGTGCTTTGGCTTCATTTGCGCTAAGCACTGATGTATTGAGTTTTGGTGTGCTCACGTAATCTAGTGCATTTTGATTGAGCGTTAAAGGGATGGTGATATTTCCTGGCAGAGCATGAGCAGTAATGCTGAAAAATACTTGGATGACAGCAAAAAAAACAAGTGATTTTAACATACTTATTTCTCACTTTATTATATATCCGTGGTGGTTACATGGCACAGATAACGATTAAGATTGTGAAAAAAACCCACCAATTGGAGGGTGCTAATGCCAAAATCTGCTTTTAACGTCTTATTGCTCTGCTTGTCTGATCTTGCTGTTATGCGTTGAAGGTCTTCGCAATAGCAGGCTTACTCGTCCCTTCACCTTTAACAGCAAGCCATAAAAGCATACTCATAAAAGCAGTTAGAAACAGGTTTTGGTATAACTGATTATTCTGAAATTATTCTTTTACGCACTGATCAATGTGAATGATTTTCAGTGCTATCTAACGCATAAAGCAGAGCTTGTTAAGATATGTTAATACATTTCTTCTTAAATGCAATGATACAGGTATGTTTTACATGTTAACCATGAGCTGTATTTTGTTGAGATGTTGTGTTGCTTTGCAACTCTATCCATGTGGGAGCTAGTTCTTTAAGCGCACGACGATAAACTTCTTTTTTGAAGGTAACTATCTGGCTTAAAGGATACCAGTAGCTTGTCCACTGCCATTCATCAAACTCTTGATAATCAGAATTTTTAAGATTAAAGTCACTGTCTTTACCTAAAAACTCCAATAAAAACCATTTTTGTTTTTGACCAACACAAACAGGATGCTTATCAGAGCGAACAAGGCGTTTAGGTAGCCGGTAGCGCAACCAACCTCTTGTATAGTCCAGAATTTTCACATGTTCAGATAACAGGCCTGTTTCTTCCTGAAGCTCACGAAACATAGCCGATTCATATTCTTCACCATCATTAACACCTCCCTGAGGAAATTGCCATGCGTTTTGCCCAGTACGTTTTGCCCAAAAAACCTGGCCTTGACGATTAATAATAATTATTCCAATGTTTGGTCTGAAACCGTCTTCATCGATCATCTGTTTTTCCTCAAATTTAATCTGACTATTGTTTCATAAATCAGCCAGTTTAACCAAATAACCCGCTACAGTGGTAGTAAATTTCACTAAAAATTTGTATTTATCTGATTTTTTTTTGAAAAAGAGGGTATGTACAAACCAGTGTTACTCACCAGTTTGCACGCTTTATTGTTGTAGAACGAAACAGCCTAAGTAAGGCCATTTGTGAAATTAGCAGGGGGGCACTTGCTGTGCTCTGACTTTTTTATCAATTTTTTTTAAGAACCCATACAATCACAAAAGACGATATTGATATAAGACAGTATAATGATAATATTGAGTATTAATTAAAAAAAAGAATCACGAAAAATTAAGCGTTTAATTCGGTTATGCGCTTTTTATAATAAGGACAATAACGTGACCAAAATATTTTCGACTGTAAAAACGTTCATTAGCTCCTTTCCGCTCATCAAAAAGAAACATCCGACTGGCACACCTGAAAAAATTGCCCCAGAAAAAAGCACCCTTACCCGCAAGGATACAGACCCAGATCAGCAACCTCAACACGACGTATCACTTTCTGACCGAGCTGTGTCTAAAACCACAGTTACCAAAAAATCTCAATCCATAAATGAGCAAATAAACACGTCAGTAAATGATTGTTTTGGGCGCAAACAGGTAGGAGGAAAAGGTTTTTTTCTGCACACAATGCAACAGGCAGGCCTTCCTGTACCACCGTTTAGATGTGTCGAGTCGCACATTAGCCAAGCCATTGAAAATCACCACTTTTCCTCCGTTACCATTAATCGTTTTTTCCCCGGTGCTAATTACACGTGTATTGCAGACATAAAAAAATCGCTTCTCACAGCAGAACCTGAAAACAAAAGTGAAGCTTTGGCACGCCTTGCCCAATTGCTCGAAAGCGATGAATTTTATCAGCAAATCAGCCAGACGGAATACGCTCAGACAATCAGGGCACTTTATGAACAAATCAGTCAGGGGAAGCATCCCGTTATTGCCCGTAGCTCTGGCGTGGCAGAAGACAGTTACGGTGATGCTCAGGCCGGAAAGTATGACTCGCGAGTTAAAGGACAAGAAGACATTGTCAAAACCTGTTTGCAGGTGCTTGCCTCGGGCTATAAAAACCACGCATCTTCACAGGGAAGTATTCCAGATGCCATGCCAATTGTATTACAGAGATGCATTAACTGTTCTCTGGGAGGAGTAGCGATGAGTTATACGTCTTTGGATGATAATACTATTCAAATTAACTCCTCTGTTGGTCAGCCTAAAACGGCAGTCAGCGGAACCTGTGGGATAACGCCAGATCTTCATTCGGTAGGTCGCATGTCTTCTCAGCCAGAGATTACCTTTACACCAGGAAAAGTTGAATCAACATTCCAGCTGAAAAAAAATGCAGAAGGTGATGGCTTTTATGAAGAAGAAGTCAGTACTGATGATATCGGGATAACCTCACTTTCTGAAGAACAGGTGACCAAGCTGACTGAGCACATTAAAGTGCTTGAAGACCTTTTACTTTGCCCTGTAGATGTTGAATTTGGTGTTGATAAACAAGGAGAGTTGTTTATTGTACAAGTCAGGCCTGTGACCAGACTGCCAGGTGCCATGAACTTTGGTGTTATGCCCGACAAACCTGAGATAATGACAGGAACCGTTGTTAGTGAAGGAGTATTTGCCGGTACGGTTTATCATGCTCATGGTCCAAGTTGTCCTCTTGAAAAAGGAAATATTGTTGTTGCTGATCATTTTTACGATGAAATGCTTAAACCGGAGTTTCTGGATAAAGCCGGTGGTTTTATTTTCAAAAAAGGCGGGCTTAATGATCATGTTGCCATTAGTTTGCGACAGGCGGGCAAGCCCTATTTTATCGCAGGTGATTCGTTTCAGTGGCCTGAACAGAAAAACCCGCCTGAGCAATATACACTGGCATGCGGTAATTTTAATGGTGAACCTAAAGCCGCATTATGGGAAGGAGATCATACAGAGATACTAAGAAAAAACATGGTGTCATCTGCTTCAGATCAACAGCCTCCCAAGCCATTATATTATAACTCTCCACCAGTGCCGGCTGACTTTACAGATTTGGGTAAGGGTTTTGAATGGCTTAACCAGCAAAACACTCGGTTATTGAAGTATTTTATGCCAGGGGGAGTTTTTGATCGTTGTCTGGAGCCAAAGTCTGTCTTATCAGTGTCTATGTCTGCTAACCGTCAGCAACTGATGACAGCGCTAAAAGAAGAAACGAGCCATTTTTTGAAAGATACAGAGGCATTGCTTGACGGCTATGAAAAGTTACTGGCCTTTAGTGATGAGTCAGGCAAGCACGATGCAACTCTTCAACAAAAAATAGCGGAACTGAATGCGATAAAAACACAGTTCAGGCAACTATCTACAGAAATGAAGGATACACTTGAAACTATCACCCAGCCCTTTGTTGGTAACCATGAGCTACCTGAATCAGCTACAGATTTTGAAAGCTGGAAGGTGGCGTGTCATCAGCTAAATAATTTTTTGCAGCAACTCTCTCAGCCAAACTCGCCACAGGACGTTAGTAGTATTCATGATATTGTATTTCTCATCCATAAAGCTTTTATTGAGGCGCTACCTATAGTCAGCAAAAATTCATCGATGGGTGTTACAAAAAAAATAAAAGACGAAGTGACACTGACAGACTTTGTTGCTGATGATACTAAAGGCATGCTCAGCGACCGTGTTATTACCGCACTCAAAAAAATTGACTCCAATAATACTATGGTTGTCCATACAAATGAGGCGTTAATTATTACGGCTTCACTGGGTATACATCAATGTGTTATCGAAAGTCTTGCCAGTGGTGACGGAGGCAAGGGTGCAATGGTCAGATTAAAGTTTTCTGATGATATGAATAAAACAACAGATGGGAAGCGTCAGCGAATGTTGTTAATATCACTTTTTTTTGAGGCAATGGGTGAGAAACACCTTGCTAAACATATCAACCCGTCTGCAAGTGAACTGGTGATTGAAAATACACAAATGACATCGGCGCAGGCACAGGAAGAAGTGCTGCTTAAAATGATTGCAGTTATTTTTTCAGTTCGAGATGTAGATATTCTGTTCGACTTAGATACAAAATTTCATCAACCGCTCTCTTCGGCGAAAATGACTAGCAGGATTCAAGAGGGATTACAGCAACCGGATAATAAAATAATGTTGGAATATTACCTTGCTAATCAAAATGAGGTAGATAGCACTGTTAATATCCCCAAAGATATGCTGGAAGGTGAATACGCAGATTTCTGTAAGTTGGGAATTATACGGAACAATAAAGCACTCTGTTGTGACTGGTTAAAGCAACAACCTGAAGCCTTTCAGGAAAAAGCGCTGTTATATTTATTTAGTGGTGAACCTGCACAAACAATGGAGATTATCAAAGAAAGCTTTTTTCAATATTATAACACTAATTTTTTTAAGCAGGCTTTGACCATTAATAGTGGAGTACTAGAGCATATTCCACAAGATATAAAAGATTACGATGATTGTATTTTACATGCATTAAGTTGTGGTGAGGTTGATACAAAATACCTCCCGCTTGACTGGCCGAAAAATCGCCAAATTGTCAAAATAATGATGAGTCAAAATGTTATGGCTTTGGATGATGCAGATGAATCGTTTAAACAAGATAAAGAAATAGTATTAGCTGCGGTTAAACAAAATGGCCGGGCTTTAAAATTTGCCTCTGAATCACTTAAAAAAGATAAAGAGATTGTGTTAGCCGCTGTTAAACAAAAAGGCTGGGCTTTGCTATATGCCTCTGCATCACTGCAAAAAGATAAAGAAGTTGTGTTAGCCGCGGTTAAAGAAAATGGTCTGGCATTGGAGTATGCTGATAAAACGCTTAAAAAGGACAATGATATTGTATTAGCAGCAATTAAACAAAATGGAGGGGCTTTGCAATATGCCTCAACATCACTTAAAAAAAATAAAGAGATTGTATTGGCTGCGGTTAAGCAAGAAGGTATGGCTCTTCAATATGCCTCAGAATCATTTAAAAAAAATAAAGAGATTGTATTAACAGCAATAAGGCAAAACGGCATGGCTTTAAAATATGCTGATAAGCGATTTAAATTGGATAAAGCGTTTGTCCTTGAGGCTTTGAAGAACAATCGTTCGTTTTTTAAGTATGTGGATGAACGACTAAAGGAAGATAAAGATATTATCTTGGCGGGCATGAAGCTAGATAACTTTTTTTCATCTGCAGTTAGTCAGAAGCTGAAGGACGATAAAGAGATTGTCATGGCAGTTGTTCAGCACAACCCCATGCTTTTGTTTAATGCTTCTGAGAAACTTAAAGCAGATAAAGATATTGTTATGGCTGCTATTCAACGGGATGCTTCGGCTTTTAGGTATGCAGGTGGACAACTTAAAGAAGATAAAGATATTGTCATGGCCGCTGTTCAGAAAAACGGCAAGGTTTTGAAATATGTTTCTGAGAAGCTTAAAGCAGATAAAAAGATTGTGATGGCGGCTATTAAGCAAAATGGGTATGCCTTGGAGTATGTCGATAAACAGTTGAAATCGAATAAACAGATTGTGCTAGAAGCTATTAAGCAGGATGGTTTGGTTTTGAAATATGCAGATGAACAGCTCAGATCTAATAAAGACATTGTATTAGAAGCTGTTAAACAAGATGGCGTGGCTTTGCGATATAGTTGTGAGCAACTTCAAGCAGATCAAGAGGTGGCAATGGCCGCTATTAAGCAAAATTGGTATGCCTTGGGGTCTGTCGACAAACAGCTCAAATCGAATAAACAGGTTGTACTAGAGGCTATTAAGCAGAATGCTTTTGTTTTGAAATTATTAGATAAAGAGCTCAGATCCAATAAAGAAATTATATTAGAAGCGGTTAAACAAAATGGAATGGCTTTGCAATATGCTTCAGAGCAGTTAAAAGCAGATCAAGATGTGGTCATGGCTGCTATTAACCAAAATGGTCAAGCGTTAAAATACGCTGATAAACAGTTACAATCAAACCAAAAGATTGCGCTGATGGCTGTGAGGCAGAACCCATGGGCTTTGAAAAATATCATTAATCAGCCTGAACTCAATTTGAATCTGAGGATGTTAATAAACGAGTGACTTTCAAATCACACTGTTAAATTGCTACAGAGTTAGCAGGTCAGAAGTGATAAAGTAGATACAACACCACCATAATAGACATGCACCGAAAATATACGCTGATGGAGACAACACGCCACAAACTTTTACTGAGTGAACACGGTACTATACCTCGGAACTTGTACGCTTTTATCAAAACATTACACTTTTTTTAAAGTGCGGGAACTTTCTCTGCTCTGACTTCTTTATCATTTTTTTCGCAAAAACCTATACAATAGCAAAAGGCGATATTGATACAAGTTAGTATAATGGTAATATTGAGTATTAATTAAAAAAATGAATCACGAAAAATAAAGCGCTTAATTCAGTTATGCACTTTTTATAATAAGGATAATAACGTGAGCAAAATATTTTTGAGTGTAAAAAAGTTCATTAGCTCCTTTCCGCTCATCAAAAAGCAACATCCGACTGGCACACCTGAAAAAGTTACCCCAGCAAAAAGCAGCCTTACCCTCAAAGATAACGACCCAGGTCAGCAACCTCAACACAACGTATCGCTTTCTGACCGATCTGTGTCTAAAACCACAACTACGGAAAAATCTCAATCCATAAATGAGCAAATGAACATGTCAGTAAATGATTGTTTTGGACGCAAACAGGTAGGAGGAAAAGGTTTTTTTCTGCACACAATGCAACAGGCAGGCCTACCTGTACCACCGTTTAGATGTGTCGAGTCGCACATTAGCCAAGCCATTGAAAATCACCACCTTTCCTCCGTTACCATTAATCGTTTTTTCCCCGGTGCTAATTACACGTGTATTGCAGACATAAAAAAATCGCTTCTCACAGCAGAACCTGAAAACAAAAGTGAAGCTTTGGCACGCCTTGCCCAATTGCTAGAAAGCGATGAATTTTATCAGCAAATCAGCCAGACGGAATACGCTCAGACAATCAGGGCACTTTATGAACAAATCAGTCAGGGGAAGCATCCCGTTATTGCCCGTAGCTCTGGCGTGGCAGAAGACAGTTACGGTGATGCTCAGGCCGGAAAGTATGACTCGCGAGTTAAAGGACAAGAAGACATTGTTAAAACCTGTTTGCAGGTGCTTGCCTCGGGCTATAAAAACCACGCATCTTCACAGGGAAGTATTCCAGATGCCATGCCCATTGTATTACAGAGATGCATTAACTGTTCTCTGGGAGGAGTAGCGATGAGTTATACGTCTTTGGATGATAATACTATTCAAATTAACTCCTCTGTTGGTCAGCCTAAAACGGCAGTCAGCGGAACCTGTGGGATAACGCCAGATCTTCATTCGGTAGGTCGCATGTCTTCTCAGCCACAGATTACCTTTACACCAGGAAAAGTTGAATCAACATTCCAGCTGAAAAAAAATGCAGAAGGTGATGGCTTTTATGAAGAAGAAGTCAGTACTGATGATATCGGGATAACCTCACTTTCTGAAGAACAGGTGACCAAGCTGACTGAGCACATTAAAGTGCTTGAAGACCTTTTACTTTGCCCTGTAGATGTTGAATTTGGTGTTGATAAACAAGGAGAGTTGTTTATTGTACAAGTCAGGCCTGTGACCAGACTGCCAGGTGCCATGAACTTTGGTGTTATGCCCGACAAACCTGAGATAATGACAGGAACCGTTGTTAGTGAAGGAGTATTTGCCGGTACGGTTTATCATGCTCATGGTCCAAGTTGTCCTCTTGAAAAAGGAAATATTGTTGTTGCTGATCATTTTTACGATGAAATGCTTAAACCGGAGTTTCTGGATAAAGCCGGTGGTTTTATTTTCAAAAAAGGCGGGCTTAATGATCATGTTGCCATTAGTCTGCGACAGGCGGGCAAGCCCTATTTTATCGCAGGTGATTCGTTTCAGTGGCCTGAACAGAAAAACCCGCCTGAGCAATATACACTGGCATGCGGTAATTTTAATGGTGAACCTAAAGCCGCATTATGGGAAGGAGATCATACAGAGATACTAAGAAAAAACATGGTGTCATCTGCTTCAGATCAACAGCCTCCCAAGCCATTATATTATAACTCTCCACCCGTGCCGGCTGACTTTACAGATTTGGGTAAGGGTTTTGAATGGCTTAACCAGCAAAACACTCGGTTATTGAAGTATTTTATGCCAGGGGGAGTTTTTAACCGTTGTCTGGAGACAAAGTCTGTCTTATCAGTGTCTATGTCTGCTAACCGTCAGCAACTGATGACAGCGCTAAAAGAAGAAACTAGCCATTTTTTGAAAGATACAGAGGCATTGCTTGACGGCTATGAAAAGTTACTGGCCTTTAGTGATGAGTCAGGCAAGCACGATGCAACACTTCAGCAAAAAATAGCGGAACTGAATGCGATAAAAACACAGTTCAGGCGACTATCTACAGAAATGCAGGATACACTTGAAACTATCACCCAGCCCTTTGTTGGTAACCATGAGCTACCTGAATCAGCTACAGATTTTGAAAGCTGGAAGGTGGCGTGTCATCAGCTAAATAATTTTTTGCAGCAACTCACTCAGCCAAACTCGCCACAGGACGTTAGTAGTATTCATGATATTGTATTTCTCATCCATAAAGCTTTTATTGAGGCGTTACCTATAGTCAGCAAAAATTCATCGATGGGTGTTACAAAAAAAATCAAAAACGAAGTGACACTGACAGACTTTGTTGCTGATGATACTAAAGGCATGCTCAGCGACCGTGTTATTACCGCACTCAAAAAAATTGACTCCAATAAGACTGTGGTAGTACATACAAAAGAGGCATTAATTATTACGTCTTCACTGGGTATACATAAGTGTGTCATCGAAAGTCTTGCCAGTGGTGATGGTGGCAAGGGTGCAATGGTCAGATTAAAATTTTCTGATAATATGAATGAGGCTACAGATGGTAGGCGTCAGCGGATGTTATTAATCTCACTTTTTTTTGAGGCAATGGGTGAAAAACACCTTGCTAAACATATCAACCCGTCTGCAAGTGAACTGGTGATTGAAAATACACAAATGACATCAGAGCAGGCGCAAGAAGAAGCCCTGCTTAAAATGATTACAGTTATTTTTTCTGTACGTGATGTAGATGTCCGATTCGATAGAAATCAAAAATTTTGTCAACCCCACTCTTTGGAGAAAATGACAAGCAGGATTCAAGAAGGTTTACAGCAACCGGATAATAAAATGATGTTGGAATGTTACCTTGCTAACCAAAATGAGGTTGATCGCACTATTAATATCCCCAAAGATATGCTGGTGGGCGAATACGCAGATTTTTGTAAACTTGGAATTATACGAAACAATAAAACACTCTGTTGTGACTGGTTAAAGCAACAACCTGAAGCTTTTCAGGAAAAGGCACTGTTATATTTATTGCGTGATAATCCTGCACGAACAATGGAGATTATCAGAGAAAGCTTTTCTCAATATTATAATGCTGGCTTTTTTAAGCAGGCTCTGTCCATGAATACAGGAGTACTAGATCATATTCCGGAAGATATAAAAGACTACGATGAGTGTATTTTGCATGCACTAAGTTGTGATAATGTTGATAGAAAATACCTCCCGCCTGACTGGTCAAAAAATCCCCGTATTGCCAAAGCAATGATGAGTCAAAATGGTATGGGGCTGGAGTATGCAGATGAATTGTTTAAACAAAATAAAGAAATAGTACTAGCAGCGGTTAAACAAAATGGTGAGGCTTTGAAATATGCCCCAGAATCATTTAAAAAAGATAAAGAGATTGTGTTAGCAGCGGTTAAACAAAATGGTTTGGCTTTGGAACATGCGGATAAATCGTTTAAAAAGGACAATGATATTGTATTAGTCGCAATTAAACAAAATGGCGGGGCTTTGCAATATGCAGATAAGTCGTTTAAAGAACATAAAGATATGGTATTGGCTGCAGTTAAGCAACATGGATTGGCACTCCAATATGCTTCAAAATCATTTCAAAAAGATAAAGAAATTGTTTTAACAGCAATAAGGCAAGATGGCATGGCTCTACAATATGCTGATAAGCGATTTAAAGCCGATAAATCGATTGTCCTTGAGGCTTTGAAGAAAGATCTTTCAGTTTTTGAGTATGTGGATGAACGATTTAAGGAAGATAAAGAGATTATCCTGGCGGGCATAAAGCAAAATGGCTTCTTTTTATTTGAAGTTGGTGAGAAGATGAACAACGATAAAGAGATAGTCATTGCAGCTGTTCAGCAAGATCCCATGATATTGTTCAGTGTTTCTCGAAAATTTAGAGCGGATAAAGATATTGTTATGGCGGCTGTTCGGCAAAACGGCAGTGTTTTAGAATATGCTTCTGAGAACCTTAAAGCAGATAAAGATATTGTCATGGCTGCTATTCAACAGGATGCCTGGGCTTTTAAGTATGCAGGAGGACAATTTAAAGAAGATAAAGAGGTTGTTATGGCTGCTGTTCAGAAAAACGGCAAAGCCATTATATATGCTAATGAAAAACTTAAAACAGATAAAAAGATTGTGATGACTGCTATTGAGCAAAATGCGTTTGCGTTAAGCTTTGTCGATAAACAGTTCAAATCGAATAAACAGGTTGTACTGGAGGCCATTAAGCAGGATGGTTTGGTTTTGGAATATGCAGATGAACAGCTCAAATCCAATAAAGACATTGTATTAGAAGCTGTTAAACAAGATGGTATGGCTTTGCAATATGCTTCAGAGCAACTTAAAGCAGATGAGGAGGTGGTCATGGCCGCTATTAACCAAAATGGCCTAGCGTTACAATACGCTGATAAACAGTTACAATCAAATCAAGAGATTGCGCTGGTGGCTGTGAGGCAGAACCCATGGGCTTTGAAAAATATCATTAATCAGCCTGAACTGAAGTTGAATCTGAGGATGTTAATAAACGAGTGACTGCGAGATTACTCTGTTAAGTCTGCTACAGACTTAGTAGGTAATAAGTGATAAAGAAGGTAAAACATCACGATAATAGACATTAAACGGGTTGTTTTGAAAAAAAAACCGTTTAATGTTCATTTAGATGTCTTGTAAAATACATAATCACTGGCTTGTATTAATGGGTAACTGCCCAGTTCTGTCATCTGAAAGTTTTCCTTCTCTTGTTGTTCTTCATCCCAGTATTTATCGAAAACGTAAACATCACGCAGACAATCGTTGGCACTTGTACGGCTTCATCAAAACATTATACTTTTTTTAAAGTGGGGCACTTGCTGTGGTTTGACTTTTTTGCTTTTTTTTTGCAAAAACCCATACAATAGCAAAAGGCGATATTGATACAAGTCAGTATAATGATAATATTAAGTATTAATTAAAAAAATGAATCACGAAAAATTAAGCGTTTAATTCGGTTATGCGCTTTTTATAATAAGGACAATAACGTGACCAAAAAACTTTCGCCTGTAAAATCGCTTATTAGCACCCCTCCGCTCACCAAAGAGAAACACCCGACTGGCACACCTGAAAAAGTTGCCCCAGCAAAAAGCACCCTTACCCTCAAAGATAGCGACCCAAGTCAGCAACCTCAACACAACGTATCGCTTTCTGACCGATCTGTGTCTAAAACCACAACTACGGAAAAATCTCAATCCATAAATGAGCAAATGAACACGTCAGTAAATGATTGTTTTGGGCGCAAACAGGTAGGAGGAAAAGGTTTTTTTCTGCACACAATGCAACAGGCAGGCCTTCCTGTACCACCGTTTAGATGTGTCGAGTCGCACATTAGCCAAGCTATTGAAAATCACTACCTTTCCTCCGTTACCATTAATCGTTTTTTCCCCGGGGCTAATTACACGTGTATTGCAGACATAAAAAAATCGCTTCTCACAGCAGAACCTGAAAACAAAAGTGAAGCTCTGGCCCGCCTTGCCCAATTGCTAGAAAGCGATGAATTTTATCAGCAAATCAGCCAGACGGAATACGCTCAGACAATCAGGGCACTTTATGAACAAATCAGTCAGGGGAAGCATCCCGTTATTGCCCGTAGCTCTGGCGTGGCAGAAGACAGTTACGGTGATGCTCAGGCCGGAAAGTATGACTCGCGAGTTAAAGGACAAGAAGACATTGTCAAAACCTGTTTGCAGGTGCTTGCCTCGGGCTATAAAAACCACGCATCTTCACAGGGAAGTATTCCAGATGCCATGCCCATTGTATTACAGAGATGCATTAACTGTTCTCTGGGTGGAGTAGCGATGAGTTATACATCTTTGGATGATAATACTATTCAGATTAACTCGTCTGTTGGTCAGCCTAAAACCGCAGTCAGCGGAACCTGTGGGATAACGCCAGATCTTCATTCGGTAGGTCGCATGTCTTCTCAGCCACAGATTACCTTTACACCAGGAAAAGTTGAATCAACATTTCAGCTGAAAAAAAATGCAGAAGGTGATGGCTTTTATGAAGAAGAAGTCAGTACTGATGATATCGGGATAACCTCACTTTCTGAAGCACAGGTGAACAAGCTGACTGAGCACATTAAAGTGCTTGAAGACCTTTTACTTTGCCCTGTAGATGTTGAATTTGGTGTTGATAAACAAGGAGAGTTGTTTATTGTACAAGTCAGGCCAGTGACCAGACTGCCAGGTGCCATGAACTTTGGTGTTATGCCCGACAAACCTGAGATAATGACAGGAACCGTTGTTAGTGAAGGAGTATTTGCCGGTACGGTTTATCATGCTCATGGTCCAAGTTGTCCTCTTGAAAAAGGAAATATTGTTGTTGCTGATCATTTTTACGATGAAATGCTTAAACCGGAGTTTCTGGATAAAGCCGGTGGTTTTATTTTCAAAAAAGGCGGGCTTAATGATCATGTTGCCATTAGTCTGCGACAGGCGGGTAAACCCTATTTTATCGCAGGTGATTCGTTTCAGTGGCCTGAACAGAAAAACCCGCCTGAGCAATATACACTGGCATGCGGTAATTTTAATGGTGAACCTAAAGCCGCATTATGGGAAGGAGATCATACAGAGATACTAAGAAAAAACATGGTGTCATCTGCTTCAGATCAACAGCCTCCCAAGCCATTATATTATAACTCTCCACCAGTGCCGGCTGACTTTACAGATTTGGGTAAGGGTTTTGAATGGCTTAACCAGCAAAACACTCGGTTATTGAAGTATTTTATGCCAGGGGGAGTTTTTGATCGTTGTCTGGAGCCAAAGTCTGTCTTATCAGTGTCTATGTCTGCTAACCGTCAGCAACTGATGATAGCGCTAAAAGAAGAAACTAGCCATTTTTTGAAAGATACAGAGGCATTGCTTGACGGCTATGAAAAGTTACTGGCCTTTAGTGATGAGTCAGGCAAGCACGATGCAACACTTCAGCAAAAAATAGCGGAACTGAATGCGATAAAAACACAGTTCAGGCAACTATCTACAGAAATGCAGGATACACTTGAAACTATCACCAAGCCCTTTGTTGATAACCATGAGCTACCTGAATCAGCTACAGATTTTGAAAGCTGGAAGGTGGCGTGTCATCAGCTAAATAATTTTTTGCAGCAACTCACTCAGCCAAACTCGCCACAGGACGTTAACAGTATTCATGATATTGTATTTCTCATCCATAAAGCGTTTATTGAGGCGCTACCTATAGTCAGCAAAAATTCATCGATGGGTGTTACAAAAATAATAAAAGACGAAGTAACACTGACAGACTTTGTTGCTGACAATACTAAAGGCATGCTCAGCGACCGTGTTATTACCGCACTCAAAAAAATAGATTCTAATAAGACTGTGGTGGTACATACAAAAGAGGCGTTAATTATTACGGCTTCACTGGGTATACATCAATGTGTTATCGAAAGTCTTGCCAGTGGTGATGGTGGCAAGGGTGCAATGGTCAGATTAAAATTTTCTGATGATATGAATAAAACAACAGATGGGAAGCGTCAGCGAATGTTGTTAATATCACTTTTTTTTGAGGCAATGGGTGAGAAACACCTTGCTAAACATATCAACCCGTCTGCAAGTGAACTGGTGATTGAAAATACACAAATGACATCAGAGCAGGCGCAAGAAGAAGCCCTGCTTAAAATGATTACAGTTATTTTTTCTGTACGTGATGTCGATGTTCGATTCGAACAAAATGAAAAATTTTGTCAACCCCTCTCTTCGGCGAAAATGACAAGCAGGATTCAAGAGGGATTACAGCAACCGGATAATAAAATAATGTTGGAATGCTACCTCGCTAATCAAAATGAGGTAGATAGCACTGTTAATATCCCCAAAGATATGCTGGAGGGTGAATACGCAGATTTTTGTAAACTGGGAATTATACAAAACAATAAAGCAATTTGTTGTGACTGGTTAAAGCAACAACCTGAAGCTTTTCAGGAAAAAGCGCTGTTATATTTATTTAGTGGAGATCCTGCACAAACACTGGAGATTATCAAAGAAAGCTTTAATCAATATTATAATACTGGCTTTTTTAAGCAGGCTTTGTCCATTAATAATGGAGTACTAGAGCATATTCCAGAAGATATAAAAGATTACGATGATTGTATTTTGCATGCACTAAGTTGTGGTAAGGTTGATACAAAATACCTCCCGCCAGACTGGTCAAAAAATCCTCGTATTGTCAAAGCAATGATGAGTCAAAATGGTATGGCTTTGGAGGGTGCAGATGAATCGTTTAAACAAGATAAAGAGATAGTATTAGCCGCTGTTAAACAAAATGGCGAGGCCTTGAAATATGCTTCAGAATCACTTCAAAAAGATAAAGAAATTGTGTTAGCAGCGGTTAAACAAAAAGGCTGGGCTTTGTTATATGCCTCAGAATCACTTAAAAAAGATAAAGAGATTGTATTGACAGCTATCAGGCAATATGGAGGGGCATTAAAATATGTAGATGAATCGTTTAAAGAAGATAAAGATATTGTATTGACTGCAGTTAAGCAATATGGCTTGGCACTCCAATATGCCTCAGAATCATTTATAAAAGATAAAGAGATTGTGTTAACAGCAATCAGGCAACATGGCAGGGCTCTAAAATATGCTGATAAGCGATTTAAAGCCGATAAATCGATTGTCCTTGAGGCTTTGAAGAAAGATCTCTGGGTTTTTCAGTATGTAGATGAACGACTTAAGAAAGATAAAGAGATTGTCTTGGCTGGCATGAAGCTAGATCACCAGCTTTTGTTAGACGTTGGTCAGAATATGAACGACGATAAAGAAATTGTTATGACAGCTATTCAGCAAGATGGCATTGTTTTGGAATATGCTTCTCGGAAACTTAGAGCGGATAAAGAGGTTGTCATGGCAGCTGTTCGGCAAAATGGCAAGGCTTTAGAATATGCTTCTGAGAAACTTAAAGCAGATAAAGAGGTTGTCATGGCCGCTGTTAAACAGAATCCTTGGGCTTTGAGGTATGCAAGCGCACAACTTAAAGCAGATGAAGAGATTGTTATGTCTGCTGTTCAGAAAAACGGCACTGTTATTTTATATGCTGATAAAAAACTTAAAGCAGATAAAAATATTGTGATGGCTGCTATTAAGCAAAATGTGTCCATCTTGGGATCGGTAGATGAACAGTTCACATCAAATAAACAGGTTGTACTGGAGGCAGTTAAGGAGGATGGTTTGGTTTTGAGATATGCAGATGAACAGCTCAAATCCAATAAAGACATTGTATTAGAAGCTGTTAAAAAAGATGGTATGGCTTTGCAATATGCTTCAGAGCAATTGAAAGCAGATGAGGAGGTGGTCATGGCCGCTATTAACCAAAATGGCCTAGCGTTAAAATACGCGGATAAAGAGTTACAATCAAACCAAGAGATTGCGCTGGTGGCTGTGAGGCAGAACCCATGGGCTTTGAAAAATATCATTAATAAGCCTGAACTGAAGTTAAATCTGAGGATGTTAATAAACGAGTGACTGCGAGATTACTCTGTTAAGTCTGCTACAGACTTAGTAGGTAATAAGTGATAAAGAAGGTAAAACATCACGATAATAGACATTAAACGGGTTGTTTTGAAAAAAAAACCGTTTAATGTTCATTTAGATGTCTTGTAAAATACATAATCACTGGCTTGTATTAATGGGTAACTGCCCAGTTCTGTCATCTGAAAGTTTTCCTTCTCTTGTTGTTCTTCATCCCAGTATTTATCGAAAACGTAAACATCACGCAGACAATCGTTGGCACTTGTACGGCTTCATCAAAACATTATACTTTTTTTAAAGTGGGGCACTTGCAGTGGTTTGACTTTTTTTCTTTTTTTTTGCAAAAAACTATACAATAGCAAAAGGCGATATTAATACAAGTCAGTATGATGATAATATTAAGTATTAATTAAAAAAATGAATCACGAAAAATTAAGCGTTTAATTCGGTTATGCGCTTTTTATAATAAGGACAATAACGTGAACAAAAAACTTTCGCCTGTAAAATCGCTTATTAGCACCCCTCCGCTCACCAAAGAGAAACACCCGACTGGCACACCTGAAAAAGTTGCCCCAGCAAAAAGCACCCTTACCCTCAAAGATAGCGACCCAAGTCAGCAACCTCAACACAACGTATCGCTTTCTGACCGATCTGTGTCTAAAACCACAGCTCCGGAAAAATCTCAATCCATAAATGAGCAAATGAACACGTCAGTAAATGATTGTTTTGGGCGCAAACAGGTAGGAGGAAAAGGTTTTTTTCTGCACACAATGCAACAGGCAGACCTACCTGTACCACCGTTTAAATGTGTCGAGTCGCACATTAGCCAAGCCATTGAAAATCACCACCTTTCCTCCGTTACCATTAATCGTTTTTTCCCCGGTGCTAATTACACGTGTATTGCAGACATAAAAAAATCGCTTCTCACGGCGGAACCTGAAAACAAAAGTGAAGCTCTGGCACGCCTTGCCCAATTGCTCGAAAGCGATGAATTTTATCAGCAAATCAGCCAGACGGAATACGCTCAGACAATCAGGGCACTTTATGAACAAATCAGTCAGGGGAAGCATCCCGTTATTGCCCGTAGCTCTGGCGTGGCAGAAGACAGTTACGGTGATGCTCAGGCCGGAAAGTATGACTCGCGAGTTAAAGGACAAGAAGACATTGTCAAAACCTGTTTGCAGGTGCTTGCCTCTGGCTATAAAAACCACGCATCTTCACAGGGAAGTATTCCAGATGCCATGCCCATTGTATTACAGAGATGCATTAACTGTTCTCTGGGAGGAGTAGCGATGAGTTATACATCTTTGGATGATAATACTATTCAGATTAACTCGTCCGTTGGTCAGCCTAAAACCGCAGTCAGCGGAACCTGTGGGATAACGCCAGATCTTCATTCGGTAGATCGCATGTCTTCTCAGCCACAGATTACCTTTACACCAGGAAAAGTTGAATCAACATTTCAGCTGAAAAAAAATGCAGAAGGTGATGGCTTTTATGAAGAAGAAGTAAGTACTGATGATATCGGGATAACTTCACTTTCTGAAGCACAGGTGACCAAGCTGACTGAGCACATTAAAGTGCTTGAAGACCTTTTACTTTGCCCTGTAGATGTTGAATTTGGTGTTGATAAACAAGGAGAGTTGTTTATTGTACAAGTCAGGCCAGTGACCAGACTGCCAGGTGCCATGAACTTTGGTGTTATGCCCGACAAACCTGAGATAATGACAGGAACCGTTGTTAGTGAAGGAGTATTTGCCGGTACGGTTTATCATGCTCATGGTCCAAGTTGTCCTCTTGAAAAAGGAAATATTGTTGTTGCTGATCATTTTTACGATGAAATGCTTAAACCGGAGTTTCTGGATAAAGCCGGTGGTTTTATTTTCAAAAAAGGCGGACTTAATGATCATGTTGCCATTAGTCTGCGACAGGCGGGCAAGCCCTATTTTATCGCAGGTGATTCGTTTCAGTGGCCTGAACAGAAAAACCCGCCTGAGCAATATACACTGGCATGCGGTAATTTTAATGGTGAACCTAAAGCCGCATTATGGGAAGGAGATCATACAGAGATACTAAGAAAAAACATGGTGTCATCTGCTTCAGATCAACAGCCTCCCAAGCCATTATATTATAACTCTCCACCAGTGTCGGCTGACTTTACAGATTTGGGTAAGGGTTTTGAATGGCTGAACCAGCAAAACACTCGGTTATTGAAGTATTTTATGCCAGGGGGAGTTTTTGATCGTTGTCTGGAGCCAAAGTCTGTCTTGTCAGTGTCTATGTCTGCTAACCGTCAGCAACTGATGACAGCGCTAAAAGAAGAAACCAGCCATTTTTTAAAAGATACAGAGGCATTGCTTGACGGCTATGAAAAGTTACTGGCCTTTAGTGATGAGTCAGGCAAGCACGATGCAACTCTTCAACAAAAAATAGCGGAACTGAATGCGATAAAAACACAGTTCAGGCGACTATCTACAGAAATGCAGGATACACTTGAAACGATCACCCAGCCCTTTGTTGGTAACCATGAGCTACCTGAATCAGCTACAGATTTTGAAAGCTGGAAGGTGGCGTGTTATCAGCTAAATAACTTTTTGCAGCAACTCTCTCAGCCAAACTCGCCACAGGACGTTAATAGTATTCATGATATTGTATTTCTCATTCATAAAGCGTTTATTGAGGCGCTACCTATAGTCAGCAAAAATTCATCGATGGGTGTTACAAAAAAAATAAAAGACGAAGTGACACTGACAGACTTTGTTACTGATGATACTAAAGGCATGCTTAGCGATCGTGTTATTACCGCACTCAAAAAAATTGACTCCAATAATACCATGGTTGTCCATACAAAAGAGGCGTTAATTATTACGGCTTCACTGGGTATGCATCAGTGTGTCATCGAAAGTCTTGCCAGTGGTGACGGAGGCAAGGGTGCAATGGTCAGATTAAAGTTTTCTGATGATATGAATGAGACAGAAGATGGCAAGCGTCAGCGGATGTTGTTAATCTCACTTTTTTTTGAGGCAATGGGTGAGAAACACCTTGCTAAACATATCAACCCGTCTGCAAGTGAATTGGTAATTGAAAATATACAAATGACATCAGAGCAGGCGCAAGAAGAAGCCCTGCTTAAAATGATTGCAGTTATTTTTTCTGTTCGTAATCTTGACTTCCTATTCGACAGAAATAAAAAATTTTGTCAACCCCTCTCTTCGGAGAAAATGACCAGCAGGATTCATGAAGGATTACAGCAACCTGATAATAAAATGATGTTGGAATGTTACCTTGCTAACCAAAATGAGGTTGATAGCACCGTTAATATCCCCAAAGATATGCTGGTGGGCGAATACGCAGATTTTTGTAAACTGGGAATTATACGAAATAACAAAACACTCTGTTGTGACTGGTTAAAGCAACAACCTGAAGCCTTTCAGGAAAAAGCACTGTTATATTTATTGCGTGATGATCCTGCACGAACAATGGGGATTATCAGAGAAAGCTTTTCTCAATACTATAACGCTGGCTTTTTTAAGCAGGCTCTGTCCATGAATACAGGAGTACTAGATCATATTCCACAAGATATAAAAGACTATGATGAGTGTATTTTGCATGCACTAAGTTGTGGTAAGGTTGATAAAAAATACCTCCCGCCTGACTGGTCAAAAAATCCCCGTATTGCCAAAGTAATGATGAGTCAAAATGGTATGGCTTTGGAGGATGCAGATGAATCGTTTAAACAAGATAAAGAAATAGTATTAGCCGCTGTTAAACAAAATGGCGAGGCCTTGAAATATGCTTCAGAATCACTTCAAAAAGATAAAGAAATTGTGTTAGCAGCAGTTAAACAAAAAGGCTGGGCTTTGTTATATGCCTCAGAATCACTTAAAAAAGATAAAGAGATTGTATTGACAGCTATCAGGCAATATGGAGGGGCATTAAAACATGTAGATGAATCGTTTAAAGAAGATAAAGATATTGTATTGACTGCAGTTAAGCAATATGGCTTGGCACTCCAATATGCCTCAGAATCATTTATAAAAGATAAAGAGATTGTGTTAACAGCAATCAGGCGACATGGCAGGGCTCTAAAATATGCTGATAAGCGATTTAAAGCGGATAAAGATATTGTCATGGCGGCTGTTCAGAAAAACGGCAAAGCCATTATATATGCCGATGAAAAACTTAAAACAGATAAAAAGATTGTGATGACTGCTATTGAGCAAAATGCGTTTGCGTTAAGCTTTGTCGATAAACAGTTCAAATCGAATAAACAGGTTGTACTGGAGGCAGTTAAGGAGGATGGTTTGGTTTTGAGATATGCAGATGAACAGCTCAAATCCAATAAAGACATTGTATTAGAAGCTGTTAAACAAGATGGTATGGCTTTGCAATATGCTTCAGAGCAATTGAAAGCAGATCAGGAGGTGGTCATGGTCGCTATTAACCAAAATGGCCTAGCGTTACAATACGCTGATAAACAGTTACAATCAAATCAAGAGATTGCGCTGGTGGCTGTGAGGCAGAACCCATGGGCTTTGAGAAATATCATTAATCAGCCGGAACTGAAGTTGAATCTGAGGATGTTAATAAACGAGTGACTGCGAGATTACTCTGTTAAATTGCTACAGATATAGCAGGTCAGAAGTAATAAATAAGATATAACATCACCATAATAGACATGTAACGAGTTTTTTTGCAAAACTGCAACGCGTAATTTGAAAGCCTGATTATATGCGACATGTGCCTGTCAAATGAAAATATATTTCCGATAAGTGCTTTGTTTGTATCACAGGTCATTAATAGGTTTTTTATGTTCACGGGTGTAGGAGGTATATTGTTACTGATATCAAAAAGTTAGCTAAATAACTTATGTTACACACGAAAAAAGTATTTTTATACGGTAAAAGCAGTGTGTAGTGTAATGCATGAACAAGCAGCTTCTTGATTTATACAGTGATTATTTCATTAGTTTCTTTGGACAAATTTTTGCAACATAGCTTTCTACTATTGTTCACGATGAATACAATCACGATAAAGTGAGTCGCATCCTCTCACAAGAGAATATTTTTCCAAAGTCTTGTGGAAAGAAGTTAAACCCGTAGTCAGGGAAATAGAATAGGAGCAGGCCGTGCTTATCATCGATGATACTGCGCAAGAAAACCACACAGCGATGAAAATGAGCTGAACTCTGCTAGTGTATAAAACTGATCAGGTACAGGACAGCCCCTTTCGTTACGATGCTGTCTTGTACCGGTTTTCAATAATAAACACTTTTTACCTTAGCAAGAAGTGCAGTTCTATTTGTGCAGACTGAAACTATGATATCCGGTTAATATTAATAGCTGTCATCCTTATAACTCCGAATACAAGTAGCAATTATGATAAAAATAAGTGCAACCAAGCCCCCACCCCACATGCCTGTACTCATCCATGAATACGAAATATTTTGAGGGTTCACCGCATGGCCAGTTATTGCCCACAAGCCAGTCAAACGCTCTGATATTAAGTGTGAAAAATAACCTGAATCAAAAAGCATTCGTTCTATGAGCAACAGGCAAAGTGGAATAAATATAGCCACCAAAAAAGGGCCTCGCTTTACCCAAGATGACACCAGCCAGAACCAACCAAGAACAGGAAAAACCCAAAACATCGTTGTCATTAATCCTGTAAAGTCATAACCTGCTGTTTTTAGCAAAAGTTGGAGTGACCAAATAATTCCGACAGACTGATTTAGTTGAAACGATCCCCAGCAAGCCAGTAATATCAGCACGATTAACTGTGTAATTAGTACTATTATGAACGTGATCAGAGGAGCTGTTATCAGGGCACTGAATACTTTGGACAGCACGACTTCGCTATTGGAAATTGGCAAAGACTTCCAGAATAGGATACTTCGATCCCTGCGTTCATCAAACAAGCTACTTAAGGCATAAAAAAACACGATAAAACAAAGTACTATTTGCATAGGAACAAACACACTGGAAAATAGCGCAATCCAGACAAAGTGTCTTAAGTTTTCAACATTACCCAGTTGTACAGGTGAGACAATGGATTGTCCGTCCATCATGCCATAGTCTGAAATCCGTTCAAAAAAATGAGTTTGCGTTGTAAGCATGCCCGTAATAAAAATAAACAAAATGACCAGAGACAAAATAATAGGTGTTCTTATAAAAGAACGATGCTCCCAAAGCTCTCGACGCAACAGCACTAAAAAACGTTTACCCATTATCAATTCACTCCCTTAAGTGTTGCGACAAAGATATCAGCAAGATCTGCACTTTTTGCATCACCTAATTGTGCTAATTTTTCAGAAGAAAGTCCGTCAAACAAAAAGATTTTACTGTTAAAACCATCCTGTTCCTCCAGAGGATTAAGTGCTCTTGCCTCTTCAACTTTATCATCCGGTACATTCACCTGAGTAAAACGATCGCTTAATACCTTTACGGGCGATTTTAACACAAGGTTTCCCTCCTGAATAAACATAACATCTGATAAAAGATCGTTTATTTCCTCTATCTGATGAGTGGTAATTAAAATTGCCCGGTCTTCATTAAAAAATGACTGCAAAAGAGTGTTGTAAAATTCTTTGCGAAACAAAATATCAAGCCCCAGCGTTGGCTCATCCAGCACCAGAAGCTCTGCATCAATAGCCAATACCAGAGCCAAGTGAAGCTGAACAATCATACCTTTCGACAGGTGTCCAATTTTGGTGTTTTTTTGAATGCTGGTTTTTTTCAAAAATTGTTCTGCTTTGTTACGGTGAAAGTTCAGGTGCACACCTTCTACAAAAGCCAATGCTTTTTCAACAGTAAGCCAGCGTGGCAATACGGCAACATCTGCAATAAAACAAACTTTCTGCATTAATTTGTAGCGTTTCCTGCAAGGGTTAAGACCAAATACTTCGAGATTTCCATCACAGGTAGTGAGTCCAAGGATGGATTTTAAAATTGAAGTTTTACCAGCCCCATTTGGGCCAATCAGACCTGTAATAGTTCCTCTTTCAATGGTAAAGTCCATCGGTTTAACTGCCTGAAAGCGACCGTAACGTTTACTCAAACCTTTAGCGCTAATAATGGATTGTGAGGGTTTTTCCTGCATATATTTATTCCCGAGTATTATTCAGTAAGTCAACAATATATTATACCAAAATAAATCATAAGCTTTGATTTTACCCAGGCTTACTTTTACAGGTAGCATAATTTAATTATCGGAAAATCACGAAATTCATCTCTTGATGAAATCAAACTTTATTTTATTTCTTTCGCAAAGAAGGCACTGGACTTTTTTAAGGTATGCTTTTCCATTCACAACTATTTTGTTTCCTTAAGCAGGAGTTTAAACTCATGTCTCTCATTCTCTGCCAGTGTTTTTTCGTTGAGCTAATTCCTCAACTTTATCCTTCCATTTGTACAGTATTATATTCCAAAAAAACGACTGGCTCTGAGAAAATGCAAGCCATTTTAGCCGTTAAATAATTTCTACTTATCAGTTTAATGGCTTGATTCACAGGCCACTGCTGATCTTTTGTTTTCAGTTTGGAATACTCCCTTTGGGCCATGCATTGTATACAGCCTTAACAAGAGTGGCCAAAGGTATCGCAAAAAAAACACCCCAAAAGCCCCACAGTCCTCCAAAAATTAAAACCGCCATGATGATGATAATAGGGTGTAAGTTTACAGCTTCTCCGAAGAGCAAAGGCACCAATATATTTCCATCAATACCCTGAATCAAGGCATAAATACAGATTAGAGTAAAGAAATCACTACCAGTACCCCATTGCAAAAATGCAATTAAAATTACAGGGATAGTTACAACGACCGCACCAATATAAGGGATGACTACTGACAACCCAACTAACACGGCTAGTAACAATGCGTAGTTTAATCCCATTACACCAAAAAGAATATAATCTGCTACTCCCACAATAATAATTTCAATCGCTTTGCCACGAATATAATTGGCAATTTGAATATTCATTTCAGCGGCAACCTGCTTTATTAAACGACGGTTTTTGGGAAGTACAGACAAAAAACCAAAGGTGATGCGCTCACGATCTTTTAAAAAGAAAAAGACTAAAATGGGCACCAAAATAAAATACACTAATATTGTCACAACTCCCATAAGCTTCGACAAAGAAAAAGAAACCAGCCATTGACCAGCAGACCCTATCTGAGTACTCATGTTTTTGATGAGTTCATCAATCTGATGTACTGAAACAAAAGCAGGGTATTTCTCCGGAAGTTCATTTAATGACAATTGAATTTTCTGAATCATGCGTGGCAATTCATTAAAAAAGTGCGTCATTTGCCCCCAGATCAAAGGCATAATCATGAAAATAATCCATGCTAAAATTGCACAAAATAACAAGAAGGTAATAGTGACAGCAAGCAGGTGAGGGGTTTTAAACCGTTCAAAAAATACAACAATACCCTGCAGCAGATAAGCCAGCACAAACCCTGCAAGCACAGGTGCAAGCAAACTACCTAGTGTTACAATAATAATGATGCTAAAAACAAGAACTACTCCCAGCGTCAGCGCTGCATCATCTGAAAAGTAGCGGTCAACCCAGTTTTTAAAATAAATAAACATGTTCTCTCAGACCCTTTTCCCTTTACGAAGAAGGTGTATACATAAATTATCGTTTTCACCACTGTACAACAATATATGATGGTTTGTTTTTGTAAATGAAGGAAAGTCCCTGAGAGATGCCCTGTCTTTTGTTATTACTTTTAACACCTGGCCTTCATTCATTGAATTTAATGCTAGTTTAGTTTTTAACAGAGGCATAGGACAGTAATAAGCCGTTAAATCGAGCTCCCGGCTTATCTTAATATCTGCCCAGTTGAATTGGTTTATACTGTCAGTTTCAATCATTTTACAACCCGTTAATCATAACCATATTCTAATCACAGAACCGGTTAAAATATTTTATCTAGTATTATTTACCTTTATATAGAAAACATTCATACTCAGCAATGTTGCTCAGTATGGATATATCCTTGTTTATCTTCTCTGACTACAAGTAAAGAATAATGCTCTGTTTAATCAAAGAAATCAGTATGTATATTTGTGATTATTGTAAAGTATTTTTTGTAAAAAAAGTTAAAGGTTTTTCGCAACTTGTTGTGAATATCTTTGCTGTATTACTTATTGTCAGCACTTATCTGTACTCTTTTTCCGTTTCTGCCAAAGACTTGGCTCTTCCCTCTTTTGGTGATTTTTCATCAAGCACTATCTCTATTGACAAAGAACATCAGTTAGGGCAATTTTTTTTGCAACAGTTATATAGTCAGTCAGCCATTGTAAACGATCCGCTGATTCAAACGTATCTGGAAAACCTGGTTTATCGGTTGGCGACTGTGAGCCAATTACAAGACAAGAGGCTTTCGATTGTTGTGATAGATAACCCAATACTTAATGCTTTTGCAGCCCCTGGCGGTATTATTGGGATTAATGCCGGTCTGTTATTATATGCAAATAATGAGCCAGAAGTTGCCTCGGTGCTGGCTCATGAACTGGCTCACTTAAGCCAGAGGCATTTTTCCAGAAATATTCAGGATGAAAAAAATAACCGGCTTCCTGTTCTAGCCGCTGTGCTCGGTAGCATCTTGTTAACTGTTGCCGGCGCAGGCGATACCGGTATTGCGGCTTTAACCTCTTCCATAGCAGGAACCATAAGCCATCAGTTAAGCTTTAGCCGTCAACAAGAAGCGGAAGCAGATAGAATAGGAATAAAAACATTATATCGTGCAAAATTTAACCCTTACGCCATGCCAGAAATGTTTAAACGTCTGCAACAACTAAATCGCGGAAATACTACTGAACTGGAATTTTTACAAACACATCCTGTAACTCTGAAAAGAATCGCCGATACAACCGGACTCGCCAATCAGTTTCCCGTACATATCTACAAAAAAGATTCGCTGAATTTTGAACTTATCAAAATGCGCATACGTCTTTTATATGCACGAAACATAAATGAGTTTATCAGACGCCTAAAAGGTGAACTAAAAAATAAAAAGCCAAACCAGTCAACTGTCACCTATTATGGTCTGGCACTGGCTTATCTGAAAAATAAAGACTACGATCAGGCAAATAATGAGCTACGCAAAGCATTAAAACAAAATCCGGATAATCTAATGTATCAGGTACTTAAACAAAAAATTATGTTTGCTAATAATAAAAAAAGTGAGGCAATGTACCAAACAAAACAACTTAGTATTGACAACGAAAATTACCTTCCTTTCTCCATGTTATATGCTCACTTTCTTTATGAAAGTGGCAATTACAGGCAGAGCGAAAAACTACTACGATCTATTCAACGAACAAATAATAACAATCCATTTGTCTTGAAAAAGCTGGCCGATGCTACAGGCAGAGCAGGTAATAAAGCCGGCTATTATCTGATTCATAGCCAATACTTGCATTTAACAGGTCACACTGAAAGAGCTATTAATCAGCTGGAATATGCACTTGACAGCCTACGCATGCAATACCGTCAAAGACAGGCGATGCAACAGCAACTTATTGAGCTGAAAAAAGATAAAAAAATTCTTGAGAATTTTTCACTTTGAATTGCTTTCACATTTATACAACAATCTACTTTTAAATACGGTTATTTTCTGGGGGGATTACCTTACGTGTTGATGCTTCTTGCAATCGATTGGCCTTTAATAGCAAACCATAAAAACATGCACATAACAGTAATTAGAAACAGGTTTTGGTAATACTCGTCACTTTAGCTTTAAACTTTTTTGAAAAGCTCAGCCAGAAAAATTCAGCATCTTCTGCAAAGATACCAATGCTTTTTCTCTAATACTGGCATCTACGTGAATTTCATTACCTTCATGCTCAAGAGTAGACTCCAGTTTGGCCAGCGAGTTCATCGCCATCCATGGGCAACGGGCACAACTTTTACAAGTTGCACCATTACCGGCAGTAGGCGCTTCAATCAGCTCTTTATCTGCACTAATGCGTTGGCGCATTTTATAAAAGATGCCCCGTTCTGTGGCTACAATAAATCTCTTATTGGGTAGTTTTGCCGCAGACGCAATTAACTGAGATGTAGAACCAACAACATCAGCAAGCTCAACCACCGAACCTGGTGACTCAGGATGAACTAACACTGCCGCATCAGGGTAAATGTGCTTTAAATCTTTTAATCCCTGAGCTTTGAATTCTTCATGAACTATGCAGGCGCTGTCCCAGAGAAGCATATCTGCCTCTGTTACTTTTTCTACATAACGCCCTAAATATTTATCAGGCGCCCAAATTAAAGACTTACCCTGATCACGTAAATACTCAACAATATTTACTGCACAGCTGGAAGTAACCACCCAGTCGGCTTGGGCTTTGACCGCAGCAGAAGTATTGGCGTAAACAACAACCGTTCGTTCAGGATGCTGATCGCAAAACTGTTTAAACTCATCCGCAGGGCAACCAATATCAAGAGAACACGTTGCTTCAAGATCAGGCATTAATACACATTTTTCAGGGCTTAAAATTTTTGCTGTTTCACCCATAAAGCGCACGCCCGCTACAACCAGCACTGACGCAGAATGGTTTGCACCAAACCGAGCCATTTCCAGCGAGTCCGCCACACAACCCCCCGTTTCTTCAGCTAATGCTTGCAATACAGGATCTGTATAATAATGAGCAATCAGTACAGCATTTTTAGCTTTTAGCAAACGTTTTATATTGGAAATATGTTGCGTGTCATCAGAAGATGAGGATTGAAACTGAATGCCAGATGCTAAGTGTGTACGCACCTTGGCTTTTAATTGTGACGCTTCCATACTAAGTCACCCCCACTAACACCTTGATCACTAAATCAAATTAATTAAACAGGGGTGGAATAATAACTTATTATCAGCAAAACAACAAAACTAAAATTATACTACTTTATGAAATCCCCACTATTTGGGCTACTGCAAACCAAAATTTAGAACAGTATAAGTAATTCTCAGTTATGAAAATGCCTTAATTGGATTATCTTAAATAAGAGTGTTACCACCTTAAACAAAATTCTGGATAAATAAATACAGGCTTGTGATTTATAGTTATCATTTACTCGTATTGTGACTGAAACCTGACAAATGGAATCAGCAATAGTGCCGCAAGAGCAGCAGACAGTGCTATGACAGTAAAGAACCCTGACCAGTGGAATATTTCCTGTATTTTTGCCACAGGCCAACCCGCCAGCGCTGCGCCTACATAAGAAAACAACCCTATAAATCCAGTTGCTGCACCGGAAATGCTCTTGTTTGTACATTCAACCGCGGCAATTCCCAATAACATTTGAGGTCCAAAAATGAAAAAACCAAGAGCAAAAAAACAGCTGCTCTGAACGATATATACTCCAGAAGGTTGCCACCATAATACTAATGCTGATGCTAATACACCCAATGAAAAGATAAAGTTTATTGGCCCTCGCTCTCCTTTGAACAAATAATCTGAACCCCATCCGGCAACCAGAGAACCAAGAAAACCACCAACTTCAAACAGTGAGACGGCTGAGTTTGCTTTCACCAAATCATATCCATGGGTTTCTGTCAGATACAGATTACCCCAGTCATTGATGGCTGTACGTACAACATAAACAAGAATCGAACACATAGCCAGCAGCCATATCCATTTATTGGTCAGCACATAAAGGCGAAGAGTTTCACTCCACGAAAGAGTATTTGAAAGAGTTTTCTGAGAGTTTTCCCGCTGATCATTACGCCACTTACCTACCTTGGGCAAACCCATAGTGATCGGCTTATCTCTCAGGCGCCAACACAATATAAATCCAACAATAATAGCAATTACACCTGGTATAAACATTCCGTAACGCCAGCCATAATGTATGGTAAAGAAACCAACAATTAGAGGGATCAAAGCCCCTCCAAGGTTATGTGCTGTATTCCATACAGACCACCACGTACCCCGCTCTGATCTGGAGTACCAGTGAGTCAGTAATTTAGAACATGGAGGCCAACCCCAGCCTTGAAAAAATGCATTCAGACTCCATAGCACAGCAAAAAAGGAAAAAGAGGAAGAAAATCCAAACAGAATGTTAATGACGCCCGTGGCAATCAACCCAGCACCCATGAAGTAACGGGGATTTGAATGATCACTTATAATACCTGAAAAAAACTTGGAGCACCCATAAATGACATAAAATAGTGTCGTTAATGTACCTATATCTGATTTATCCAAACCAATATCAATGATAATCTGTGGCATGGCAAAATTAAAACTTTTTCGAGTAAAATAAAAAGTTGCATAACCTGCGTACATCATTAACAGAATATGAACCCGCCAATACCTGTATGTTTTATTAACTAACGCAGGATCAGTAATTGTTGGCCCAACTTTTGCTGTGCGAAAAAAATCAAATAGTTTTAACACAAATTCACCAATAAATTTAAGCCCTAAAAGATACAAGTCATAATAGTTATTATTACTCGATTTTATTGTACATATTCGGACAGCAAGGATATGTACGTATTTTTATTTTTCTGGTACAGATGAACCATTAATTCGACGTAGTGTAGAAGAACCCCATTGGTTCTGCACAATTTATCACTATTTTTTACAAATTCTGCCAAATAATTTGAACCAGATATTTACAGTACAAGCACTATTTTTTTTGCTTGCATACAGAACCTTACATTATCTGGAATATTATTATCTCTTCGAAGGAATAATTTTATGGTATTAATAATGTAGTATTTATACTAAAACCTGTTTTAACTTTTTATTACGCAAGTTTTATGACCTTGCTGTTATGGGTTGAAGCTCCTCGTAATAGCAGACTTACTCGTCACTTCGCTTTATTTAACAGCAAACCATACAAACATGCTCATAACAGCAGTTAGAAACAAGTTCTATGTATAACACTCAATAGTAGAACGGCAAAAATGCCATAAAAAATCAGAACTAAATGCTGGCATTGCATTCACCTATTTTCGCTCAACCTTCCAGGTCGTTCCTGCTCTGGAATCGAGTAGCTGAATACCCTTTTCGCTTAACAGTTCACGAATGTGATCGGCTTTTGCATAATCTTTGAGTTGTTTTGCTTTATTTCGTGCCTCAATCATCGATTCTACCCAGTTTTTATCAACACTACTGCCGGAGTGTAAAAACGATTCAGGGTTATCCTGAAGAATACCCAAAACTTCCCCAAGGCTGAGCAATAAGGCTGCCAAAGGTTTAGCTTCTTCATCATTTTTTTGCCGTTTAGTGTTAATTTCTCTAACGAGGTCAAATAATACGGCCAATGCTTCAGGTGTATTGAAGTCATCATCCATCGCCGCATAAAAACGATCTTTATATATTGTATCCTCTGCCATGGATACATCCGATAAGTTCATGCCTTTTAAGCCATTATATAAACGCTCCAGCCTTATATTTGCTTCTTTTAGGCACTCTTCAGAATAATTAATATGACTCCGATAATGGCTCGATATTAGAAAATATCTCACTGCCTCCGGAGTATATGTCTTCAGCGCATCCCGCACAGTAAAGAAGTTACCCAGTGATTTCGACATTTTTTCATCATTAATTCGCAAAGCACCTGCATGCATCCATATTTTTGCTAATTGTTTACCATTCGCAGCTTCAGATTGTGCAATTTCATTCTCGTGGTGAGGGAACTTAAGGTCGGGGCCTCCACCATGAATATCAAAGGTTTCACCCAGTGTATGCAGGCACATGGCCGAACATTCAATATGCCATCCCGGACGACCATTACCCCAAGGTGAAGACCAAAAAGGCTCTCTGGGTTTAGCGCCTTTCCACAAGACAAAGTCAAGAGGATCCTCTTTGACTTCATCGGCCTCAACCCTCGCTCCGGATTTAAGCTCTTCTATGACTTTACCGGAAAGCTTGCCATAACCTTCAAACTGCCGAACCCGATAATAAACACTCCCGTTTTTGGCAACATAGGCATAGCCTTTGTTAATCAACGTTTGAATTAATGACTGCATTTTCTTAACACTGGCAGTCGCGCGTGGCTCAACATCTGGCAATAATATACCCAGCGCTGCGTAATCTTCATGCATTGCATCAATCATGCGCGCTGTGAGCGAGGAGACGGATTCATTATTTTCATTCGCACGTTTAATAATTTTGTCATCAATATCGGTAATATTGCGAACAAAAGATACGCGATAACCTTTATTCAGCAGATAACGCCTGATCACATCAAATGCTACTTCACTACGAGCATGACCTAAATGACAGTAATCATAAACCGTAACACCACACACATACATCCGTACATGGTTTGGTTCAATGGGAGTAAAGTGTTCTTTTTTCCGGCTCAGTGTACTGTAAATCTGCACGTCTGAAGCGCTCCTTTTGTCATTTAATTAATTTTGTTTTTCACGGCTATCTCTGAGGGATATAGTTCTGTTAAACACAAGTTTAGATGTTACCTGTTGAGACTTAGGTTGTTCCACACAAAAATATCCTTCCCGCTCAAACTGAAACGCATGTTCCGGCTTGGCATTACCCAAGCTGTTTTCAACCCTTGCACCGGTAATGACTTTTAAAGATTCAGGATTTAGGAAGTCTGTAAAAGTTTTACCCTTATGTGCATCTGGTGTTTCATCGTTAAACAGTCTGTCATATAAACGTACTTCTGCCATATGCGAAGATTTTGCATCTACCCAATGAATAACACCTTTAACCTTTCGGTCTTTTGGGTCTTTTCCCAGTGTATTTTCATCATAAGTACAACGTAGCTCAATTATATGTTCATTTTCATCTTTTATTATTTCATCACAACGAATCACATATCCGTTACGAAGGCGAACTTCACCACCTAGGAAAAGTCGCTTCCACTTTTTGTTTGGTTTAACTTCAGAAAAATCATTTTTATCAATATAAAGCTCCCCGCTAAAAGGTAGTTCACGATTTCCCATCTTTTCGTTTTGCGGGTGAAGCGGAGCTTTCAGTATTTCTTTGTAATTTTGTTGTATGTTGGTAATCCTTACTTTTAAAGGGTGTAATACTGCCATAGCCCTCGGAGCCTTCTCGTTAAGGTGCTCTCTTACAGAAAACTCAAACATACTCACATCTACCACCCCCTCACTTTTTGTCACACCGATCATCTGACAAAAGTTACGAATAGCTTCCGGTGGCACACCACGACGACGAAACGCAGACAAGGTTGGCATCCGCGGATCATCCCAACCATCAACAATGTTTTCTTCCACCAGCTGCTTTAATTTTCGCTTACTGGTAACTGTATAACTTAAATTTAACGGGGCAAACTCATATTGTTTTGGCTTGGAAGGCACAGGAAGGTGTTCGATAAACCAGTTATATAACGGACGATGATCGGCAAATTCCAGCGTACAAAAAGAATGAGTAATGCCTTCAATTGCATCTTCCTGACCATGAGCAAAATCGTAACTCGGATAGATACACCATTTATCAGCAGTTTGATGATGAGGCTTTTTAATAATTCGATAGAGTACAGGGTCCCGCATGTTTATATTTGGGCTGGCCATGTCAATCTTTGCTCTTAAAACAGCCCTTCCCTCATCGAGGACACCGGCGCGCATTTTTTCAAACTCGGCCAGATTTTTTTTCACGGAACGATCACGATAAGGACTGTTTTTACCTGCCTGAGTTAATGTACCACGATTTTCACGAATTTTATCTGATGATTGTTCATCCACATAGGCAAGCCCCTGACTAATCAGGTATATAGCCCATTCGTAAAATTTTTCAAAATACGAAGATGCATACTTAATCTCGCCATCCCACATAAAACCCAACCAACGAATATCACGTTCAATAGCATCAACATATTCAAGCTCTTCTTTCACAGGATTGGTATCATCAAACCGGAGGTTACAACGACCTTTATACTTTTCAGCAAGGCCAAAATTAAGGCAAATAGATTTGGCATGCCCAATGTGCAGATAGCCATTGGGCTCAGGCGGAAATCGAACATGGATGCAACCATTGTTCGAGTTTTCAGCAATATCTTTTTCAATAATGTGTTCGATAAAATTAAGACTAGGCTCTGAAGTATTCATACTCACCGGATCATACAAAAAAACACTCAATAATAATTAGACCAAGGCTACCACTATGCCGGTCGTGGAAACAAGCAAACAGCAAGTATTATTATCCACAATAGATAACCCCGTCAATCTCGCTAACCAATTATGGTTTCTCTAATGTACAAATCACAATATAGTTGCTGATTTACAGGTGTTATATTGCTAATAAAAAAAGTTGGCGACCTTTATTCTGTCTTACAGGCACATTTTGGCATTTTTATACTCAAAATAATTGGACAACAACCTGTCAGTAGTCTGGAACATATAATCATAAAACTTCTGTTCTATGAAATGCGATGTGCAACGAATAAGGAAAAGCCTTTGCCTGTGAATTTTGCCTGCCAAAATAGGTATATTCCAAAGGAAACACCATGGCTATTCTACACACTTATTGGCGCTGGGTGGTCGTTTTTTTATAAAATTTGGGACTTGCCGCCCTTCGTAATAGTCAAACCCCTCGCGCAGAAGAGCTAACGCAAATTAATATACGATGAAAATGTCGGTATTTGGTTTTTGTGTGTAAAGTTAGGTTTGTATATAAAAGATTGTATTTTATTAAAAATAATTCATTAGTCTTTCCTTATTAGTTTATCATATACACATATAATTTATATATTCTACAGACAAACTTTATATTCTCACTAACACAGACTGGAGCAAAACGACAATGGAAATATGGTCTTCTGCTGTGATGCTTTTTCTAATAATGGATCCACTGGGCAATCTTCCGGTGTTTATATCCATACTAAACAAGGTATCACCGGAGCGTCGAAAAAAAGTTTTAATACGCGAATTGTTAATTGCTCTGGTGATCATGCTTACCTTCCTCTTCGCCGGTCAGGTTATTTTAAATATACTGGGACTCAAACAAGCATCGGTGAGTATTGCCGGTGGCATCATTCTCATGATCATAGCTATACGCATGATATTCCCTCCCGGACGAGGCTCTGTTAATGCTGATGATGAGAGTGAAAATGAAGAACCCTTTATAGTGCCACTAGCTGTCCCTTTAGTGGCAGGACCTTCGTTAATGGCAGCTGTTATACTGCTTTCAAACCATAATAACGGGCACTACTTGATCTCAACTGTCGCATTATGTAGTGCTTGGTTGATCAGCTCACTTATTTTAATGTGCTCAGAAACATTAATGAAACTTTTAGGTAAAGGGGGACTGATTGCACTTGAGCGTTTGATGGGTATGATTCTGGTTATGCTTTCCGTGCAGATGTTTTTAGATGGTATTATGCAGTACCTGTTGGTTAACGCTAATCACTAACTTATCTGTGATACAATCGGCATTATGAGAAGTATGTGATAATGTTGTTTTTTTCTCAGCTTTTAACAGACTGCAAAATTGAGGCCCAGTCGATAGTTGTGTCTCCTATTACATAGAACCCTACATTATTTAAATTTTCCTTGCGGTTGTATTCCAAAGGGACAAACTGCTGAGTACATACTTTGCCACCAGCTGCCTCAACAACCGCCTGAAAAGCTGCCGTGTCCCATTCGCAGGTGAACCCAGGTCTTGGATAAAAATCAATGCTACCATCAGCCACAAGACAACCCTTTGCAGCCCCAGCCAGCTCAATTAAATGGACTTCAGCAAACTCAGCATGCAAAGCAGTGAAAATATCTGGCATTTTTTCTTCAGAAATATGACGACTTACAGCTACCCTCAGCACGCCTCCTTTAAAAGCGGGACGTACAGCTATGGTTTCTGGCTCACCATTTGCTATCATTCGCCACGCACCACCAACAGCCGTACCTCCAAAGTAAGTAACACCCTGAACAGGCATATACACAAAACCAAAAATAGATTTATGTTCGTGAATCAAAGCAATATTAACTGTAAATTCGTCGGAGTGATTGACAAACTCTCGAGTTCCGTCAAGTGGATCCACTAACCAGTAAGTTGTCCAGTGTTTTCGCTCTGAAAAAGGAATATCAGATTCTTCCTCTGACAATACCGGCCAGCCAGGTGTTAAACGTTCAAGAGCTTGTTTAATAACATTATGTGCAGCAAAATCAGCAGAAGTAACTGGCGAGCCGTCTTTTTTGAACTGTACTCCAAGGTTATCGCTGTTATAAATGGATAGAATCACCTCACCAGCCTGGCAACAAAGCGTATAAATATCATTAATCTTTACTAATGATCTCGGCAAGTATCCGGATAAAGAATCATGACTTTGCATAAAAATACCCCAGCTTAATGAATCATTAAAGTTTTAAATGATCCCTTACCATATAAAGCGCCGCAATAGTTCGCACATCTTTGTATGCCTGATGATGTGCGACCTCAAAAGCTTCTTCCCAAGTATAATAATGAACGGACAATGGTTCCGGTTCGTCACCTGGCAATGAGCATTTATAAAGATCCTGTGCCAACATCAGGTTCATTTTATGACACATATAATGAGGAGAAAGAGCTAGCTCTGCCACCTGCTCAATAAATTTCGCACCAAATCCCGCCTCTTCTTTTAACTCTCTTTCAGCTCCTTGAGATAATGACTCACCAGCTTCGGCAAGACCACGGGGAAAGCCAGTTATATATGATTCCACTCCAACCGCATACTCTTTGATCATTACCAAACGCCCGTCAGGCAAAAATGGCACCACCATTACTGCTTTTACCGGAGAATTAAAGCGACCAAGGCGTTCATATTCTCTCTCCTGCCCATTACTAAAGCGCAACCCTACTGTTTCAACACGAAAGACAGAAGTTTTAGCTACTTCCCTGACAGAAAGAACTTCAGGCTTTTTCATCATACTTTGATTTCCTGTATAGCCTCGGACTTTAAAAAACACCTGTTTGACTAATTAAATGCTATAAATATCATTATTCTGGGTTATTATACGCTGATCAAGAGTTTACGGAAGTATAACAAATGAACTGGAGTACCATTGAGACAGTTTTTTTCGATATGGATGGAACCCTTATTGATCTTAATTTTGAAGATACTTTTTGGCTTCGCTATATGCCTGAAAATTATGCGAAATACTATCATCTTTCTTATGAACAGGCCATTAAAAAACTTGCAGCTCACAGCCATACCATTACAGGTACACTTAACTGGTATTGCATTGATTATTGGGACAGATTTCTCGGGTTTGATACGTTAACTTTGGCAGAAGATTTATTGCATTTATTGGAATATCGTCCAAATGTTAAAGCGGTATTACGCATGGTCAAGAAGAAAAATATTCATTCTTCCATTATCACTAATGCGCACCCAAGAAATTTCAAACTTAAGGATAGGCAGTTAAATCTTAGCAAAAAGGTAGATTCTGTTGTCTCTTCTCACCAGTTAAAGCTTCCTAAAGAAAATATCGCCTTTTGGTACGAACTTAACAAACTGCAGCCATTTAATCCTGACCGAACACTGTTGATTGATGATAATATTTCTGTGCTTGACACAGCCAAAGCTTACGGAATAAAACATCTTTTAGCGATCCCTCAACCTAATAGTCAAAAGCCGGAAAAACCTGTGAAAAGCTTTACCAAACTTCATGATTTTTCTGCTCTTCTACCTGAGAATATATCTGTTGATTCCCACAAAAAAACCAATAGAATCAAAATAACCTGAGGACGCAGGCATATGAATGAAGCAAATATACGTCTTGATAAATGGCTGTGGGCGGCCAGGTTTTACAAAACTCGGGCGTTGGCAAAGCAGGCTATTGAAGGGGGAAAGATTCGCATTAATAACAATAAGACCAAAGCTGGTAAGTCTTTGGCCATCGGAGACTGTATTGAACTATTTCAGGGTCATGTGAAAAAAACAGTGGTTATTGAGCGATTGACAGATAAGCGTCGTGGCGCAAAAGAAGCAGAACTTCTCTACCATGAAACAGATGAAAGCAAGCAAAAACGCGAACTTCATGCGGAACAAAGAAAAATACTCAATGCTGGCATGCATTCACCAAAAAGAAAGCCTGATAAAAAACAAAGGCGTGCTCTTGTTAGGCTTAAAACAGATTCATTAATTAAGGATAACCCAGACCTTTCGGATTCGTAAAAACCTACTTAACTTGACTGCTACCAGATAGCATAACTGGTATGCAGAGTCTCAAGAAAATGCCGGATAGAAATACTTTTACTGGAAGTTTATATTGTTTTCGTTACAATAGCGGATCACAGGCAAACATGATTAATGACAACTGAAATATCATATGACTCGTAGCTCTCCTCCTCGTGTTATTGTTGGAATGTCCGGTGGTGTGGACTCTTCTGTAACTGCTCTGCTGCTCAAAGAGCAGGGATATATAGTGGAAGGGCTCTTTATGAAAAACTGGGAGGAAGATGATGGAACAGAATATTGCACGGCAAAACAGGATCTTGCCGATGCGAAAGCCGTAGCTGATCAACTTGGAATTTATCTTCACATCGCCAATTTTGCCGCAGAATACTGGGACAACGTATTTGAACACTTTCTTAGTGAATACAGAACAGGTAGAACTCCAAACCCTGATATCCTTTGCAATAAAGAAATTAAATTCAGAGCCTTTCTTGATTACGCACTTGATCTTGGTGCAGATTATATTGCTACAGGGCATTATGTAAGAAAGCAGACCATAACGGTCAATGCATCACTACAGACTTGGCTGTTAAAGGGAGCAGACCCCAAGAAAGATCAGAGTTACTTTCTTTATGCAGTAGGTGAAAAACAACTGGAAAAATCGTTATTTCCTGTTGGAGAACTTAAAAAGACTGATGTGCGCTCTATTGCGGCCAAGTACAACCTTGCTACTCAAAGCAAAAAAGACAGTACTGGCATCTGTTTTATTGGTGAACGTCGTTTTCGCGACTTTCTTCAGCGCTATATTCCTGCACAACCTGGAAACGTCGTCACAACAGATGGAACAATTATCGGAAAGCATAACGGTTTGATGTATCATACCATTGGTCAACGTCAGGGTCTTGGTATTGGAGGTGTTAAAGGGGCGCTAGAGTCACCATGGTACGTGATTGAAAAAAAACTGAAAACTAATGAACTCATCGTTGCTCAGGGTGAGAATCACCCGGGGCTGTACTCAGAAGCATTATTTGTTTCAACCATTGACTGGATAAATGATGTTTCAGTCTCACCAGCCCACAATCTTTTAGCTAAAATACGTTATCGTCAGCAGGATCAGCGTTGCCATATTGAACCTTTGAATGAAGGATTTCTTGTGGTTTTTGATCAACCTCAGCGAGCAGTCACTCCAGGACAGTCTATTGTTTTTTATCAAAAAGATCATTGTCTGGGGGGAGCTATTATTGAACAACGTATAGCATGCCTTAATGAGTTCAATAATCCGTGAAATAGAGAAAATTTTGACATATGACCTATACCGATAAAGACCGCACGAGTGCACTTGCAGGAGTATTTCTCTGTACAAATATGGTTCATATTCTTGCAACTCAAGGCAAAGTTGATGAGACATTGTTTAATGATTCCATTAACAGTCTGTTTGCTTTTAATCCGAATAATGTTAGCGATATATACAGCCATCGCGCTATTATTGCAGGCGCAGGAGTGCTTAAAAAGTTTCTGCAAAAAGGAGGTTATGCTGATAGTAAAAATACTTTTCGCTATGCCCTTGGTCTCATGCGGCTGGAAAAAAAACTTCAAAAAAATAGCGAAATGCAGAAACTGATCAAACAAAGGATTGAGCAGGCTCACCGACAAAAAAGGCAATTGGAAAAGTTTAATGAGCCAATAACCACCAGTACAGCATTAGTTACTAACTTGGCCAGTATCTACTCTGAAAGCATAAGTCATATGACTCCTAAAATTCAAATCCTAGGTAAGCCACAGTATATACAATCAGAATATAACGCCAAAAAAATCAGGGCACTATTGCTTGCCGGTATTCGTTCCGCCATTCTATGGCAGCAGGTAGGAGGAAGAAGCTGGCACTTTATCTTCTCAAGAGGTCGGATACTTAAAACCATTAACTCACAGTTTCACATGAGTGTTTAACAAAAAAACATTGCTACTGACATTAAATCAGCAAACCATGAACTTTCAAGCAAATGAGAAAACAGTATGAGCAATATACCGTTACCAACACTATCGCCCCTGACAGCTTTATCTCCTGTTGATGGACGTTATGGCGATAAAACAGCCTCACTACGCTCTGTTTTTAGTGAATACGGATTAATTCGATGTCGCGTTCTGGTTGAAGTACGCTGGTTACAGCAGCTGGCAAGCCATCAACATATTACAGAAATAACACCGCTGACAGAGTCTGCCAATGCAGTCTTAAATACACTTGTTAATAGCTTTTCTGAAGAGGATGCTCAACGCATTAAGGAGATTGAGCGTACAACCAACCACGACGTTAAAGCAGTAGAGTATTTCATCAAAGAACGTATTGCCAACCATGAAGAGCTTAACAATATTAGTGAATTTGTCCATTTTGCCTGTACATCAGAAGATATTAATAACTTATCGCATGCACTTATGTTAAATTCAGGTAGGACTGTTATTCTCGAAAGCATGACATCTGTCATCAGTGCCATTCGTACCTTATCTCATCAGTATGCAACATTGCCTATGCTCTCGCGTACCCATGGACAAACAGCATCACCCACCACTTTGGGTAAAGAAATGGCCAACGTCGTATGCAGGCTAGAGGGGCAAAAACAACAGGTTAAAGATATTTCCATTTACGGTAAAATCAACGGTGCGGTTGGTAATTATAATGCGCATATGGTTACCTACCCCGAAGTGGACTGGATCGCCAATGCTGAAGCCTTTATCTCACATCTGGGTTTACAGATGAACCCTTATACTACTCAAATAGAGCCACATGACTATATTGCCGAACTATTTGATGCCATTCGTCGTTTTAATACAATATTAATTGATTTTGATCGTGATATCTGGTCATACATTTCACTTGGATATTTCAAACAAAAGGTGGTCGCAGGTGAAGTAGGTTCATCAACCATGCCACATAAAGTAAATCCTATTGACTTTGAGAACTCTGAAGGAAATCTGGGAATGGCAAATGCTCTTTTAGGGCATATGGCAGAAAAACTTCCCGTTTCCCGCTGGCAAAGAGACCTGACTGACTCCACGGTTTTACGCAATATGGGTATGGGGTTAGCCTATAGTCTGATCGCCTACAAGGCAACACTCAAGGGCATCAAAAAACTGGAAGTAAACAAAGCTCGCCTCCAACAGGATTTAGACAGTGCTTGGGAAACCCTAGCAGAACCTGTGCAAACGGTGATGCGTCGTTACGGTGTTGAATCACCCTATGAAAAACTGAAAGCACTGTCTCGTGGAAAACCCGTAGACAATGCAACATTACATGAATTCATTAAACAGCTGAAAATCCCAGAAAAAGCTAAAGCAGATTTATTAAAACTAACTCCATCGTCTTATGTTGGTCTGGCACAATCATTAGCTGAAAAAATCTGAACCATCTGTGACTTTCCATTGATTCAGGCAACTTATCTAAAAAATCTGCTTCTAACTGCTGTTATGAGGATACTTATAACAGCAAGGTCAGAAAAGTAGCGCAATAAAAAATTAGAAGCAGGTTTTGGTATTTCCCTGTATAAATCAGTTTTATTATAAACACTAATTTAATTAATGTTCTCGTGTATGATGGAAATTGATATCAGGCCATCGCTCTTCAGTGAGTGAAAGATTAACACGAGTTGGGGCTAGATAGGTAAGGTGTCCACCACCATCAATTGCAAGATTTTGATTACATTTTCTTTTAAACTCTTCCAGTATTTTGTTGTCGGTGCACTCTATCCAGCGAGCTGTTTTTATGTTGACAGGCTCATACAAGGCATCGACTTTGTATTCGTCTTGCAATCGACGTAATACTACATCAAACTGAAGGACGCCAACAGCACCCAAAATTAAGTCGTTGTTTTGTGTGGGCATAAACAGCTGCGTTGCCCCCTCTTCAGATAGCTGTTGTAAACCTTTTTGTAACTGCTTTAGTTTAAGTGGGTCCTTTAAACGAACACGTTTAAATAACTCTGGCGCAAAGTGGGGTATACCAGTAAATTTTAATTCTTCATTGTAAGTAAATGTATCACCTATCTGAATTTTACCATGATTGTGTAAACCAATAATATCTCCAGATAAAGCTTCTTCTACATGAGCTCTGTCGCCTGCTAGAAAAGTTACTGCATCGGCGATTTTTACATCTTTACCTAAACGAACATGACGCATTTTCATATTACGTATGTATTTTCCAGAGCAAATACGCATAAAGGCAACTCTATCTCGGTGTTTAGGATCCATATTTGCCTGAATTTTAAAGACAAAACCACTGAATTTTTCTTCGTCTGGTTTTACTTCCCTGAGATTTGTGTGTCGTGATATAGGAGAGGGTGCCCAGTCGGTAAAATGGTTGAGCATTTCACGTACACCAAAATTACCCAAAGCCGTTCCAAAAAAAACAGGAGTCATTTTACCAGCAAGATATTGTTTGAGATCAAACTCATGACTTGCACCTCTTACAAGTTCGACCTCATCAACAAAATTGTCGTATAAATCCCCTAAAAAGGAACGAGCATCATCAGAGTTAATACCTTTTATCTGCTTATCTTCTGCTAGAGTATGACCCATGCCGGGTGTATATTGATGAAATGTATCCGTATATAAATTGTAAACACCTTTAAAGCTTTTACCCATGCTCACCGGCCAAGTAATTGGGGCACAGGCAATGTTAAGCACAGACTCAATTTCATCCATGACTTCTATCGGATCACGAACTTCCCTATCCATTTTATTAACGAAACTAAAGATTGGCGTGTCACGAAGACGACAAATATCCATCAATTTAATGGTTCGTTCTTCTACACCTTTGGCGCAATCGACCACCATTAAAGCAGAATCTACGGCAGTTAAAGTTCTATAAGTGTCTTCAGAAAAGTCTTCATGACCTGGTGTGTCGAGCAAGTTAATCATGCGATCTTTATAAGGAAACTGCATAACTGACGTGGTAATTGAAATTCCCCGTTCTTGTTCCATTTTCATCCAGTCAGAAGTGGCCATCCGTCCCGTTTTCCGACCTTTCACCGTACCGGCCATTTGAATGGCACCACCGAGTAAAAGTAACTTTTCAGTAATAGTGGTTTTACCGGCATCTGGATGAGAGATAATAGCAAAAGTTCGACGTTTTTTAACTTCGGTAGTAAATGTAGGCATCGCTGTTAGTCATCAAAAAATAATGTGTGGAAGGCTAAATGGGTATGGCTTTAAGGTCAAGTACTTCTTATACCAAAATCTATTTTTAACTACTGTTATGAACGTGCTTTTAATGGTTTACTGTTAAAGGGCCGTGACGAGTAATACCCGGCTTTAACGCATAACAGCAAGACCTGAAAAGTAGCGTAATAACAAGTTGGAAGCGGGTTTTGATATCACTCATGTCTCAGGCGACTTTTCAGATAATAAAACTATTTTGCCTTTTTATTTTGAGTCGACTACTTTGCATGATTTTCTTTTATAAAAATTATCTGCTGTTTGTCTGTTAATCCTGATACACTGCAAATAAAACTATATAACAATGTGTTGGACTTAATCCGGTGAAAGCACAATTAACGGTCAAAAAACTGGTAAAAAAAATAATCAAAGAATGGAGGTTACTCGGATTGAGTGATATATGCCTCTCAAAAGCCTGTGTACTCCATCAACAGGAGTTTGTTATTCAGGCAAACTTTTTTCTGGTTAGCAGGCAACAGGTTACTATAACTGCGACCATTGCTTCCGGCCTGATTGAAACAGAATCTATTTATCTGGTGTTTGATGCTATTGTGGCAAAGAAGTTGCCGGTAAATGAACTGCTTGGCTCATTATGTGCATTTACGCAACAAGCAGGTATGCTATTGTCGCCGTTAAATCTTATTTTAGATATGAAAAGTGAACAGTTATGCCTGAGAATTGCATATACGCTGTCTTGCGATTCAATGATTTCATTTAGTAATTTTTTCGACGATATTAAACGATTAACACCTAGATTAACTGAAAGTCTTGACACTATCATAAGAATAAAACCTAAGCCAGAGACAGCCAGGCTCATTGCCGAATTTATGGTAGAAGAAACAGAGGCACAAGGGTAATGAACTCAATAATAGAACAAATAAAAACACATTTATCTGAACTCAAACTTTCACCTGTTTTATTGCAAAATACATCGGAAAGGCCACCGGGGTTATCGTTTACTCTGGCTCCTGAGTTGATCACAGACCTTTTTTTCTTTCAATCAAATGATAATGTCATTCAAGTATTAATGGTGACAGTCATTAATATTAATTACCATAAAAACATTGATGTATTTTGCGCAACGCTTTCACCATTTATTACACCATTAACTCTAAATAATACCACCGGTCAGTTAGCTATTCGTTTATTAATCAATACTAGCAAAACAAAATGTGCAACGTTAATCAATGAAGGTATTGTGCTTTCAAGGCGCGCGTCGGGTGCAGTATTTAATCCGCTATTTGACCTATGCAGTGAAAAAACAACACTTTTTGATAGCATTCAGACCACTGTTAAGTTGTTACAAGAACACAGGGTAACGGTATGACAGAAAAGGTAAATAGTTCCCATGGATCAAACCATCCATTAATAGATGATTCATATATTAAACAACAACCCACATCTCATCAGCGGGGCGCTTTTAAAACCACTCGTGGTTTTTCCTACCATGTTCGCCCTGTAGGAAAACAGCACAAAGGATTGTATAGCGTAACTGATGGTGCTTTGAACATAAAAAGAAATAAAATATTTCGAAACAACAGAACCATCAGAAAAAATCAATTCAGCAAAATAGAAAAAAATAAGAGCAAAGCTAATATTCCCAGTTTAAGAACCATTGCAAAATATGTTCACACATCAGCGCTCCATACCGTTAATTCATTGCACCTTGGTAGCATTATAAAACATGGTGTCACTATCACTAACAAAAATTTTGCTCGCTCATTCAAGCTATTAAGGGGTATTGGTGTAGCTACGCAAGGGATAGATCTTACGCAACAAACAGGAAGAGAAGCAGCGAAAATTATTAGTGATGTTCGTATGCATAAAAAAAGAACTCAGGCACAAGCACTCTTATCAAAATACGATCCTGAGCATGGTCGGGTAGAAGGTGATACACCGGGGCAGGCTAAACTTAACAAACTCCACATTTTATTAGCAGAAAAAGAAGGTGAACTTGCCCGCACGAAAAAACAGACAGCTTTTGATCATATACTTAAAATAAAAAATATTTTTATCACTGCCAGTGGATTAATTGAATCATCTTTATTGCTGGCAGCAAGGTTTACATCTGTTGTTGGACCGGCTTTGCCAGGAGTAGGTGCCGTGGTATCGGGTATTGCCTTTATCAAATCTACCATTACCACCGGTACACAAATAGCAGCCCTTAACAATCTTGCATCGGCAAAAGCTTCAACCAGTGACCCTTTATTGCAAGCACTGGCTGGACACATAAAAAAAGAGCGTACTACGGCTGCTCGACAAGGGCTAACCAATACAGCTATTAGTGCTGTTTCAGCTGCCAGCAATATTGGTGCGGTTGCTGCAGGCCCTGGTGCACTTGTAGGGGCTATTGTTGCCGGAGGGTTGGGAATAGGTTCGGCGATTGGCATGCAAGCCTATAATTCAGTACACACAAAACGCCTGAATAAACAACGACAGTTAGCCAGTGTTAAAGCTGAAAAACAACTTACTTCTCTTGATGCAAAAAAAAATATAGGCGTTGCCGAGCGCTTATTTCTTGATCGGCTGCGTTATGGTAAAGGTGAGCCATTAAAAGAAAGCGTCAGGTTTTTAAGAAATTTAGGAGTAACTGATACAACTATTAAAAGATTACAGCTTTCACCGGAAAAAAGTGCACAAAAGTTACTGTTGAAAGTGCTTTATCAAGAGAAACTCTCATATAAAGGTCTGATGCTGAAACAGACAGGTAAAACCTTTTTACACGTCACGGGTGCAAATGCATTACACAGGCGTATAAAATCCGGATCAAAATGGCTTGCTCAGCGATTACAACACCGTACCAAACTAAGTGAGGCGCTAGTATCACAGCCTGAAAAAAAAATCGTTAAGGCATTTAGTTTCAGGGCACCATCCACATTGTTTACGGATTACCTTAAAAAACGACAAGGATATTCTTTATTGAAAGAGTAAGGACAAAACTATGAGCAGCGCAGAAATTCTGAACACTTGGGCGACAAACGCCGGAATCGATAAAAACACACTTGAAGATAATGGGAGAGTTTGTAGCTTTCTATTTAATGACGACCTTCCAGTAAGTGTTGAAGCTCCAGCGTATAGTGATGACGTGTTCATTGTAATAGAGTTGTGTAAAGCAGGCATAGGTGAAATCAGAAGAAAGAGACTTTCGTTGGCTATGCAACTTAATGCTTACGCTTTGGAAACTCGTGGCGGTGTGATTGGATGGGATACTGTTGGTGAACGCATCATCATCTCATATCGTACTTCTGCACAGAATACAGATGCCACGATGCTGGACAATGTTATCTTAAACCTTGTTGAAGTGGCTGAGACTATCAAGGTTTTACTAGAAATGCGTGAAGAAACTGAAAAATCGGAGCAGATTGATCAGGGTTTTGATAACATGTTTAAGCCTATAACACCATAATATTTCAGATAGATCGGCAGAATATGAACCTTGGAACATGCATTAAAAGACTTGCAGAAAAACGATCTGCTTATCTATTATCATAGGGCATCTGAAAATTCACAAAACTGAATAAATTTGAGAAGACAGTCCTTTTTAATAGGCTGTTTAAGTTGAGTAAAAAAGCAGGATAAGACAAAAATAAAACGATATCAATGATGTTGAACGCTATGCGACTTAAGGCTTTTAAATTTACCAAAAGCTTGTTTGAGAATTCTTATGTGTAGTTTTGACTTCAATACAAAGTGGTTCAGTTAAAGTAAGATATGATATCTCCATGTTTATTTTTTTGGAGGTATTCTGGCTTATTCTTATTTTTTTTCACTTGAGCCGGATCTTCATATAAAAATACGAATTTAGCCCACTACCTCAACTGGCAGTGAGCTGACTTGCTTTCGTTCAGGTTTTTTTACAATACAAAACGACTCAAGTCTTCATCTTGGGCTAAATCACTTAATTGTTCATCCACATAATTGCCGTTGATAGAAATGGATTCACCTTTCTTTGCCAGATCAGAGGCTGAGAATGAGACAACTTCCAGCAATCGCTCCAGCACTGTTTGTAAACGCCTGGCGCCTATGTTTTCAGTGGTTTCATTGATTTTCCAGGCGATTTCTGCAATACGATTAATACCATCGTCTGTGAACTCTATTTGCAACCCTTCGGTTTTCATCAGCTCACGGTATTGCATGGTTAATGCAGAGTCTGGCTCAACTAATATGCGTTTAAAATCTTCGACACTCAGCGCATTTAGCTCAACCCGAATAGGCAAACGACCCTGAAGTTCTGGCACAAGATCAGAAGGACGTGAAAGGTGAAAAGCTCCGGAAGCAATAAATAAAATATGGTCTGTTTTGATCATCCCATATTTAGTGTTAACGGTACAACCTTCGATCAGGGGTAATAAGTCCCTTTGTACGCCTTCGCGAGATACTTCGCCACCGGTGGATGCATTGCTTTTAGCTACTTTGTCTATTTCATCCAAAAAAACAATGCCATTTTGTTCCACTAAATCAACAGCATTAGTTTTAATCTCTTCTTCGTTAACCAGCTTTTCCGCTTCTTCTTCCTGAAGTAACTTCATTGCATCAGCCACTTTAAACTTACGACTTTTCATTTTTTGATTGTTTAGATTAGAAAACATACCCTGAAGTTGGCTTGTCATTTCTTCCATGCCGGGAGGAGCCATAATTTCAACGCCTAATTTCGAATCTCGTACCTCAATATCGATTTCTTTATCATCTAAATCTCCTTCACGAAGTTTTTTGCGAAAAATCTGGCGGGTCGTATTATCTGCCGGTTTAGACTCTGCTTCAAAATCTCTGGCAGAAGGAAGTAAAACGTCCAGAATGCGTTCTTCTGCCATATCCAGCGCCTTATCTTTGACAGCTTTGATTTCCTGTTCCCGCAACATTTTTACAGCCATATCTACTAAATCGCGAATAATAGACTCCACATCGCGACCGACATAACCAACTTCAGTAAACTTCGTGGCTTCAACTTTAATAAAAGGTGCGTTGGCAAGAGTTGCTAAACGGCGGGCAACTTCAGTTTTACCCACACCAGTAGGTCCAATCATTAAAATATTTTTAGGCGTTATCTCATTACGTAAATCCTGAGGAACCTGCATCCTGCGCCAACGATTTCTTAATGCAATAGCAACGGCACGCTTGGCAGCTTCCTGGCCAATAATAAACTTATTCAACTCATTGACAATTTCTTGTGGCGTCATTTTAGACATATTTCATACTCTGATTGGTTTATTTGTTGGTATCAAGCTCTTCAATACGAAGGTTTTGATTGGTAAACACACAAACATCTCCAGCTATTTTCAAGCTTTTTTCCACAATATCTCTGGCATTCATATCAGTATTTTCAAACAGTGCTTTTGCAGCAGAATTTGCATAAGCACCGCCAGATCCGATAGCTAAAATACCATCTTCAGTTTCCATAACGTCACCAACACCAGTTATCAATAATGAAGCTGTAGCATCTGCCACAATGATCATTGCCTCAAGTTTTCTTAATGCCCTGTCTGTACGCCATTCTTTAGCCATTTCAACAGCTGAGCGCATTAGGTGACCCTGATGCTTTTCTAAATGACCTTCAAATCGTTCAAACAGTGTAAAGGCATCAGCTGTACCACCAGCAAAACCCGCAAGTACTTTATTGTGATAAAGTTTTCTTACCTTTTTGGCATTACCCTTAATCATGGTATTGCCTAAAGAAACTTGGCCATCTCCACCAACCACCACTTTATCACCACGCCTTACTGAAAGAATGGTTGTTCCTCTGAATTGCTCCAAGACAAACTCCTAATTAATAATCCTGTTCGTTTTTTATATACGTAAAAATTGGGGCAATATCTTAAAATTCAACTGCTTTAATGAAAAAATACTCGTTAATTTCTTACAGGCTTTTGGATGAGGTTAATACCTAATGGTATAACCTGTTTAAACTGCTGTTATGAGAATTTTTTTATGGCTTACTGTTAAAGAAATACTGTGGACAGTTTTTATAAAGCCTAATGCCTGTCTGGCAAGCCCTGTGCTGTATGGCAAGCCCTGTGCTGTATGGTTGGTATTTAATGGCAAGTTGGGGTTAACGCCGACTCGCAATTAAATACCCTATAACGCCACAGCCTTTGAAGTTACTGTACAAAATCTGTCTGAAGTATTGTTAAAGATGAAGGAGCGAATAATAGCCAGCTATTTAGGGGGGGGCTTTAACGCATGGTAGCAAGATCAAAAAAGTAATTCAATAAGGCAGGGTTCAACAGTGATTTCCGCTCATTAGAGCGATAAGAATGTATGCATGAGCGTTGTAATCTAACAACAGTAAAAACCAACAACTAGTTCTTTATAGTACCCGAACTTTCATTTGGTTTGCGTATATATTCGTTTTGTACTTGTATTTATACATATTTTACCTATTTATTTTTTCGATTCAGCAACTAATGGTTTCATTATATTGTTATTGCCGGACGGGTGAGTACGAGTCGGTTTTGTAATCGTTGAGTGTCGTGCACATTGTTTGTGTACCTGGTAAAAGACAGGTGATCTTGGTGTATAGTTTGGTTCGTTTTGTGTTTCATTATGTTGCTAAGTTTTTTCTTTCCTTAACTTTCATTCCTGCATTTTTACTTCCCTTTGAGCAAATCGTTTGGGCAACGCAAAATAGGAGTTTTACGACAGAGCATGGAGTGAAGGTTTCTTCTGTATCAGCGGGTAAAACTTCTTTTTCAGGTCCTGTGGGAGCTGTCTCTTCCACGTTATCTCGGCGTGGGCAGGCGTGGCGATTACCTAACCACCCTCAGTTGCCGGTTTCTCCCATAACTGGGCTATCTGTTCTGGCTGACGGACAAAGTGCGCTTCCTTCTAATGCCAATAACTTTCATAGTGCTGTTGATGCTTCGGTGAACCCCCGTACCGGCAGTTCGGCTTTTTCCATGCCCGTTGCCAGCGTGCTCTATGACGAGGGTCAGGGCAGGCGAGATTTGAGCCTGTCTTATTCAGGTGGTTCTTTCGAACCGGGGTCAGATGCTTTGGGGTTGGGGTCTAACTGGACTTTTAATTTAGGTGTAGAGCATCCGTCAACTACTGAAATTGCAGGTCATAAAACTACTGATATCACCACTGGAGATGGCCATGGTTTTACCATGGAGTCTGTTCGGAACAGTGATGGAAAAACTGTTTGGCGACCTCTTCGCCATAAATTGAAGGATGTTGTCATTACCGGCACACCCGGTAACTGGCTTATTGCCATGGCTACCGGTATTCGTGAACATATTTTTCACGGTTATGAAGACTGGGAAGAAGGTCGGGATGGTCAGCGGGTATGGTTCTACTATGACCGTAATGGATCAAAAGACACCACACGTCGTTTGCTTTATATCTGTGCGCATCCACTGACAGATAACGATATACATAAAACAGGCAGTAATACCTGTCTTTACGACGGAGTGCATTTAACTTATCAGGGCAGGGATGTGACTATTCATGGTCAGCAAACATTGGTACTACATCTGTTTGATGTGAAAGGGTCTCCCATGTTGAAGTCTTTGTCTATGCCCTCGTTGTCTAGCCATGGCGTAAACAATAGCTCTCAGTCGACTGAAATGCGTTTTGATTATGATGTACGGGGAAATCGTCCTTGGTTATTACAACAGGTCACTGAACCCTCTGGTCAGCAGGATATTTTTTTGTATAATCAGGAATCGGGTTCTTCTTCCGATCAGCCACGGGGTTTACCTGCAGGGTTCAGCAACCGTTATATTCCAGTCGTAACAGAACAGATTACCATTCCGCCTCAGGCAGTCAGAAAATCGTTGCCGGTCAAACATTTGTGGTATCGCTATAGTCGAGGGACAGGTGATCTACATAATTATACAGGTTACCAAGCGGGAGTGAGTTCTGCGCCGGGTAAAGACAATCTGATGGACCGAGCTGACAGCTATACCTATACGGTTGTACAGGACAATGGTTTTACAACTACCGAAACCACGTATAACAAGTATCATCTGCCGCTGACTATGGTACAACGGGATGATGTGTATCATACCAAAATAGCCGGCAATGACATTACCTATACGCCGTGGAGGGGTACCACCTTTGCCAGATTACCAGCTACTTATTCTTTGCCACAACAAAACAGTAAAACACTCTATTTTCTCACAGCCCGCGGCAATGAAGATACCACCGCCCCTGCAAAAGTGGTTCAACAAAAACGCTATAATGATAAAGGGCAGGTTATCTGGCAGGAAGACGCCTATGGTCGCCAGGTGTTTACTCAGTATTGTCCAGTGAAAGGTGATCAGCACTGTCCGGTTATGGATCCTTTATGGCCACAGGTGACTTTGCCAGAGAAGGTACTGATGCTTCCTGCTGCACACACTCCGCTCGGCAGTGCACCTTATCATGATTTTGCCGTCACTGCTGATCCCGCTCCAGCAACGGAGGTTGTGTATGACTACACTCGGCTACCAGTAGCAGCGGTTTATAAGGATAAACTTCGTACTTATCAGCAGTTGTTAAAACACCGAAAATCATTGCAAGCCGATGTTCAGGTGTCTGACAGTGCGACAGGAGAAGACACGTCGGCACTGGCGGGGCAATGGCAGGTAAAAGCTAAAACAGAGGGTACTTTGCCGTTGGACAGTGTTGCCGGTCTGAAGCCGGGTGTAGCTCTGCCGGAACTGATGCCATCACAGATTGGCACTCGGACAGACTATCAGTACAATCATGAGCAAAATAGCCTTACCTACGGGCAACTGACCCAGCTTACTCTGACTAAGATAGCAGATACTTCTCGTAAATATCGAGTTGATGGTCTGTTACCAGAGTTGATAAAAATGCCGGTCGCTGCCAGACAGACACAGGATAAAGTGACCATTAATGTCACCACGACACTCACGCCTGAAACTCATACGCGCAAGACAACAATGGCCGTTTTATCTGCAACATCACCGGAGAGTATCAGGGAAGCAAAGGCGCAATTGCATGTTGGTCGGAGCATGGCTGATGGAAATAGCTTTTCGCTGGGTACATCGGTGTATTCGCTGGTCAGTGGCGTAAAGCTGGCCAGTGATGATACGCTAAAAAATCTTCACTCAATCAAAACCTATGATGTCTGGCAACGACCAGTGAAAGAGGTGATTACTCCTTTGACAGGTGGTCGCCCGCAGACGGTGACTTGGGGTTATATTAATACAGACCGAGAGCAAGCGGTGGTGAGAACAGCTCCGGATGGCACTCAACAAAAGATTGTATATGCAGGCACAGGCAAAAACAGAAAAATTCTTTCTGCATGGCACCGATTCAAGTCTGAGAGCAAAGCGGGTATGGAAGGTTTGTCAAACTGGATTCCTGACAGCAAAACCACCTATACCGTAGCGGGTAAGCCTGCCACACGAACCGTGTATCATGCCGCCGATCCGGACAGCGCAACGCCGGGAAAAACTATTGCATTGACCACCACTTATGGTTACGACGCGTTAAACCGCCAAGTATGGAAGAAAACTCCTGACGGGGTAATCAAATTTACTGTGCGTAATGATCCGGCAATGTGGCTGATCGATTATCAGGTAGCTACTGGGTGGTCACATGCAAAATCACAGGAGAAAACGGGTACAATTTTGACTGTCATTCAATCCAATATACTGGGAAAGCCGGTAGGACAGTATACCTTTTCTCTGATTCCGTCGCTGAAACTGAATGGTAAACCTGTCTATAACGATTTTCTACAACATCAGCTACAAGGGGTAGAAGATCAGCTTAAGCCTTCCTCTTCACTGCATACCACAAAAAGTTATGGGCTGATGCCGTTGGTGGGCAAACATGGTTTGTCTGCTTTTATTCGTGCAGCTATCAAAGACCGAGCGTGGTTAACGCGTGTTGTTACCACCTATGATGGTAATGGTCGACGCATTGCGCAAACCCAGCCTAACGGAGCGACCACACACTGGACCTGGAGACGTGGACGTCTGGTGGCTGTGACAGCACCGAATGGCAGTATGATTCACGATACATTTAATGTGTTTGGTAAAAAAACGTCCCGGTGTGTGCAACCCTCCGGCAGTAATATTTGTCATTCTCTAGGAGAGCGGGGTTATGATCGAGAGGGAAACCTTGCCTGGCAGGAGGATGAACATGGTAACCGGATAACATATCACTACGATGCTGATGGCCGGTTGCTTAGTATGATAACACCTGCCACGAAAAATGCCCCAAAAGGGCACATCTTCACTTATACATACAGTAGTATCGGGCAGACAGGTGCAGCTATTGATGGTGTGTTGTACGTAAAATACACTTATGATCCGGTAACATGGAAGCTCACAGATAAAGAAGATGCCATCAGTCATGTGCACTACAGCTTTGATGAAAATACAGGGCAACTCATTAAAATTACCCGTAGCACTCCGGTCACCTTTAAAACCATGGCTGGCATTTATTACCCTGTCGGAACTGAGAGCATTGTTTATGACCGCTATAATAAACCGGTAAGGCGCACTGACCTTGCCGGCAATGTTTTTGTGACAACCCATGATGTTTTAGGACGGCCAATCAAAACGTCAGTTTTTCTTCCGGGGCAACGCAAAGCTACCGTTTTAACAAGTACTCGGTACGATGACTATTTCAACCGACCAACAGAAATAACTAACGGCATGGGAGTGACTCGAACATTTACCTATGACCCGCTAAATTTATTAAAAAAAACCACTGACAGGCGAGCAGGTGTACTGCTCGAATCCCTGAAATACAACTATGACACCGAAACCCGAAATATCATTGGGATGACCAGAGTTGAGGGTAATGCCAGCGCTACTCAGTCGTATACTTATGATAGAGACACCAATGATCTCACCCGTATGACCTGTAGTGCCACAGGTAAAGCAAATGCACTTAGTTTGCTCTGTCCAAGGGATACTGATCTGGTTGGTAGTGCAAACACAAAACCGCTCATTATTTTATCTCAGAAATATACGTTTGATCACTGGAATAACATTCAGAGTGTTACCGAAAAACTGCTGGACAAAGAGGGTAAAAAATCCACAAAGATTGTGCATTACGCCTATACCACAGGTAACCCAGCTTCCGGCTCGGGTTCCTTGAGATATCGTTACGACCCGCATCAGATGACATCTTTCAGTCGCCAGTGGCAAAACAGCGGGATTAGTGAGCCACCACAAACCATAACTTATGATGTTTTAGGGCGAGTTATAAAAGATGCTGATGGTAACACCATTCACTATAATGCCTTCGGACAGCAGGACAGTTTTACTTCTTCCCTAACCGGAGAGAAGGCCCGCTATACCTATGACAGCAGTGGTCACCAAGTGGAAGAACAGCCTTTTGATGCCAAAGGTAACGCTTTGCAGTCACCACTGTATATGCTGTATCAAGGTAATACTATTACGGCTCAGGTGCAAAATGATAGTTTTCACCATCAGCATATCAGCGTAGAATTTGGTGTAGCTCATAGTGAGGATGGAGCCATTACCCGCTGGTATACCCATGACTATAAGGGGGATGTAATCAGCACCTTTGGGGCAGAGGGAAGGCGAAGAAATGACTATGTTTACAGCCCCTACGGAATGAGTTATGACCGTCTGGCAAATGCTCATCAGGCGCTTGCGACGAGACTTCATCTCAGTGAGCAGAAACCTTGGTGGAAGAATCATTCGCCGGGGTTTGATAAACAGATGAATGATCTGGCCACAGGGTATCAGTTTCTGGGAGGTGGTTTACGGGCGTATAATCCGGTTTATCGTCACTTTATGAGCCATGACAGTTACAGCCCGTTTAAAATTATTGATGGTTATGGTTTTGGCAGCAATAACCCTGTCATGAACACCGACCCTACCGGACACATCCCAAAATGGCTTTCCTATACCCTGGGCGGGATAGGTATTGTGGCAGCATTAGCTTCTGCAGCACTGCTTCCGGTAGTTTCTGTGGTTTTGCCTTTCAGCTTAGGGTTGGCATCTTCTGGTGCAATTAATAGTGCAGCGGGGGTAAGTGCTGTTGTTGGAGCTAGCGTTGTTGGTGGAGCGACAGGTACGGTAGCAGGCTCTCTGCAAATTGCCAGTACAGCTCGTCCGGAAAATCGCAATCTTGCAATTGCAAATAGCGCCTTTGGAATAGCCAGCAGTGTAGCAGCCATCGGAATCGGGCTGTTTACATCAGGAGCTTTTGTGTGGTACAACCAAAACGGTTTAGTAGGGCTAATCCGTGGTTTTATCGTGATGGCAGGGAGTTTCGGAGCGATCTCTGGAGCAACAGGTTTAAGTTTAGCAGGGATGGGTCTGGCGAGTACAAATGGTGCTTATTTAGCGAGAAAAGATAATAAACAGTGGCATCAGGCTGTCGAAATTCTTGGTTATATTTCTATTGGACTGATAACCGTTTCAATAGCCAGTGCTTTAGCTATTGGGTTGATTTCAGCAGCATTCAAAAATAGTTTGTATGTCAGGTCGGTTAACCGTGTGGTTGAGCGGCAATATATGGATATTGCACTTAAATCTGCAGGAAAAAAAAATGCATTTGAGAGTTCTTTTGATGTAAATATTGAACAACAGGCTTCTTCTGAGATTATTAATCATTCTGACAGTTTGTTGCCTAAAAACACAGATAATAAAAGTACTAATGTACAATATTTTCCGGCTACTACTTATACTGGTCGCGATGTGTCATCTGGGGCTATAGGTTGGAGCTGGTCAAGTGATGACTATATATCCGATTATACAGATATTGATTCCACAGAATTTATAAATGATGAAAATAACCCAAATGATGAAAAGAGCTCAAATGATGAAAATATTTCAGTTGGCAACAGTACCTCTGAGTCTAAGGTATCTACCGGTACAGGCTTCGATGATAAAGGGATGTTCGGTATCCATATTCGCGTGACTCATCATGATTCATGATCCAGAAGATTAACCGGATTAATATCTCAAAAACAGTTATTAAAGACCGTGTTGTTGATACGTTAATAAAGATGTCAGGGATGAATAAAACCCCTTGGTATTGTAAATTGATGCAAGCCTGCTTTGTTGTTCCCTTTAACAGGGAATAGCTGTAATATTAAATCATAACAAGGCCATGGTGTTATTGCCATGGTCCTAATTGCCAGACTTTTACAGGTAACTGAAAGTACTCCAGCGTTTTGTTGAGTTCAGTAATGTAAAAATGGTCGCCAGGTTTTTTTAATACTAAAACAATACCTGGGTTAAGCCCTGTTTTTCTCGCATAATGTAGTGCTTGTCCGACGGCTTCATGCCATTTGTGAGCAAAATCCATTTCTATGGCATATTTAGTTGTCAGGCAGTCAATGCGTGTATAATCATTTAACCTGAACTCACTCTTTCCTCCATGACTGTCACACCAAACTTGCTGATACCATGACTCATTTTGTTGTTTGGCCTGAGCTAACGAAATAAACCATATGTTTATAAAAAGAGTTGACATCAGGCAGATTGTCTTGGATTTACAGGTCTTTTTTAACATTTTTTTTAAGTTAAACATTATTTTTCTCTTTGTTTTTGGTTGTTTATGATATAAACATGATATATAGGTTTTTCTTTCTTGACTCTTCTGCTATAGCATTCTAAAATCCACTTCCTTTTTTATTTATGTTCTTTCATATAATTGCTAGGAAGTAAAAGGGTTTTTTTTCTTTCATTTTAGGGTATAATTTCGAATTCCTGAATGCATACATAAATATCATTGATGGTCTGCGTGTAAATTACATGCAAACTGCAACACAAAAGCGATGATGTTTCCTTGGATTGCATCGTTGATTTTGTTTATTGGGCTATGACCGGTCACTTTGTAGAGTCCGTGCCTTGTGTGTCTATGATGCACCAAAAATAGGCAATATTATGAATAAAGCTATTGCCTGAGGGTAATTAATGGGAGACTTGCTGTAATATGGCAACAATTAACCAGTTAGTGCGCAAACCACGTAAACGTAAGGTTCAGAAAACTGACGTTCCTGCGTTGCAGGGTTGCCCACAGCGTCGGGGTGTATGCACACGTGTATACACTACTACACCTAAAAAGCCTAACTCTGCTTTGCGTAAGGTTTGTCGTGTCCGTTTAACTAACGGTTTTGAGGTGACTTCTTACATTGGCGGTGAAGGCCATAATCTGCAAGAGCATAGTGTTGTGCTAATTCGTGGTGGTCGTGTAAAAGACTTACCAGGTGTGCGCTATCACACTGTTCGGGGTACATTGGATACACAAGGTGTTAATGATCGTAAGCAGGGTCGTTCCAAGTACGGTACCAAAAAGCCAAAGAGCTAAGTTTAGTTTTTTAGCAAAGTTTGTTTTACTTGTTTAAGTTGGTTTTTTTATCCAGCTTTTAGATCAAAGCAACGTTGTTTTGACGTTGTATTATCTTGATGTGGCTTTATAGTAATTCTGATCTTTCAGAGTTATCGATATAAGCCATCGACAAGGATTGATAAGAGTAAGGCCGAGTTAAATAACCTCCATCTCGGAGACACCTGAAGAAAAGTTTGAGGACTTATCATGCCAAGAAGACGCATCGCAGCAAAGCGAGAAGTATTACCAGATCCTAAGTTTGGTAGCAAAACGCTAGCAAAATTTATTAACCATCTGATGAAAGATGGCAAGAAATCCATAGCAGAAAAAATAGTTTATGTTGCGCTTGATACAGTTCAGGAGCGCTCCGGAAAAAATCCGGTCGAGTTGTTTGAAACTGCTCTGGAGACATTGGCTCCGTTAGTTGAAGTTAAGTCACGTCGTGTAGGTGGTGCCACTTATCAAGTGCCTGTGGAAGTACGTCCGCAACGTCGTACTACTTTATCTATGCGCTGGCTTGTTGAATCTGCCCGTAAGCGTGGTGAAAAATCAATGGCCTTGCGTCTTGCTGGTGAAATGATGGATGCTTCTGAAAAGAAAGGTGTTGCTTACAAGAAGCGTGAAGACGTTCATCGAATGGCTGAAGCGAACAAAGCATTCTCCCATTACCGTTTCTGATTTTATACAGAGGATTAAGTTGTGGCACGTAAAACTCCGATACGCCGTTACCGTAACATAGGAATCTGCGCACATGTAGACGCTGGTAAGACGACTACAACTGAGCGCGTGCTTTTTTATACGGGTCTGAGCCATAAAATTGGTGAAGTACATGATGGTGCGGCTACAATGGACTGGATGGAACAGGAGCAGGAGCGGGGAATTACAATCACGTCTGCTGCAACAACCTGTTTCTGGCGTGGTATGGAGGGTCAATTCGATGAACATCGTATTAACATTATTGATACTCCAGGGCACGTTGATTTTACTATAGAAGTAGAACGCTCTCTGCGTGTTCTTGACGGTGCGGTTGTCGTGTTATGCGGTTCGTCTGGAGTACAACCCCAGACAGAAACTGTATGGCGTCAGGCTGACAAATACGAAGTGCCTCGCATGGTTTTCGTAAACAAAATGGATCGTATTGGTGCAAACTTTAATATGGTCGTTGATCAGTTGAAAGATCGTTTGGGTGCAAATGCTGTGCCTATGCAGATGACAATTGGTGCTGAAGATGATTTCAAAGGTGTAGTTGATTTGGTTAAAATGAAGGCTGTTCTTTGGGACGAAGCTGACCAAGGAACAACTTTTGAGTATGCAGATATTCCGGCTGATATGATTGATAAATGTCAGGAAATGCACGAATATCTTGTGGAAGCTGCGGCTGAATCTTCTGAAGAATTGATGGAAAAATACCTTGAAGAAACTGAACTTTCAGAAGAAGAGATTAAACAAGGTATTCGCACTCGTACACTGGCAAATGAAATCATTCCTGTCTTTGGCGGTTCTGCTTTCAAAAATAAAGGTGTTCAAGCAGTACTGGATGCGGTTATTGAATACATGCCTTCACCTGTAGAAGTGAAAGCAATTGAAGGTACATTGGACGACAAGGATGAAACAGCTGCAATTCGTAAAGCTGATGATAACGCACCTTTTGCATCGCTTGCCTTTAAAATTGCTACTGATCCGTTTGTCGGCACTCTGACATTTATTCGTGTTTATTCAGGCCAGTTAAAATCTGGTGATACTGTATTTAATAGTGTCAAGAGCAAACGTGAGCGTGTTGGTCGTATGGTGCAGATGCACTCCAATAATCGTCAGGAAATTAAAGAAGTACTGGCAGGCGATATTGCAGCACTGATTGGGCTTAAAGATGTAACAACTGGTGATACTCTATGCGATATGAACAACAAGATTATTCTTGAACGTATGGAGTTTCCTGAGCCGGTTATCTCTGTAGCGGTTGAACCCAAATCTAAAGCTGATCAAGAAAAAATGGGTATTGCTCTGCAAAAATTGGCACAAGAAGACCCTTCTTTTCGTGTAAAAACTGATGAGGAAACAGGCCAGACAATTATCTCTGGTATGGGTGAGCTTCACCTTGATATCATCGTTGATCGTATGCGTCGTGAATTTAATGTAGAAGCGAATGTAGGTAAACCTCAGGTAGCTTACCGAGAGAAACTGAAATCTTCTGTTGAAGCTAATCACAAGTTTGCCCGTCAGTCTGGTGGTCGCGGTCAATATGGACATGTTGTTATTGAGTTTTCACCAGCTCAAGATGGTGAAGAGGGACTTGAGTTTATCAATGAAATCGTTGGTGGAACCATTCCTAAGGAATATATTCCTGCGGTTGAAAAGGGTATTACCGAGCAAATGAAAAATGGTGTTATTGCGGGTTACCCTTTACTTGGTTTGAAAGCACGATTATTCGATGGCTCGTTCCATGAAGTTGATTCCAGTGAAATGGCGTTTAAAATTGCGGCATCTCAGGCACTTAAAAAGTATGCTCCAGAGGCAAACCCTGTATTAATGGAACCTATGATGGATGTAGAAGTCGTTACCCCTGAAAATTATATGGGTGATGTTATGGGTGACCTTAATCGTCGCAGGGGCATTGTTCAAGGGATGGATGATGGGTCTATGGGTAAAGTGATTACTGCTAAAGTCCCACTAGGTGAAATGTTTGGGTATGCAACAGATTTACGCTCTGCAACTCAGGGGCGTGCCACCTACACCATGGAATTTGCTGAGTACGCTGAAGCACCTGCCAGCATAGCAGAAGCAGTAAGCAAACAAAACGTTTAAGTTAATGGTTTTTACCAAAAAATATACATAGGATAAATTATTTTTTTTGGGTAATATTTTCACTCTGGAATTCTGGATTGAACATCTTTAACGTAAGGTAGAGAAAAATGGCTAAAGAAAAGTTTGAACGTAATAAGCCCCACGTTAACGTAGGTACCATTGGCCACGTTGACCATGGAAAAACAACATTAACAGCAGCACTGACACGTGTATGTGCCGAAGTATTCGGTGGTGAAGCTAAAGCCTTCGATCAGATTGATAATGCACCAGAGGAGCGTGAGCGTGGTATCACTATTTCCACGGCGCACGTAGAATATGAATCAACTGAACGTCACTATGCGCACGTAGATTGTCCAGGTCACGCTGACTATGTTAAAAACATGATCACAGGCGCTGCACAAATGGACGGGGCTATTTTGGTTTGTGGTGCTACAGACGGTCCTATGCCTCAGACACGTGAACATATCCTGCTGTCCCGTCAGGTGGGTGTACCTAAAATTGTTGTCTTCCTAAATAAAGCAGACCTTCTTGCTGAAGACTGTGGTGGCGTAGGTTCTGATGAATACGCTGAAATGCTTGAATTGGTTGAAATGGAGTTGCGTGACCTGTTGTCTGAATACGACTTCCCAGGTGATGATACACCTATCATCGCAGGTTCTGCATTAATGGCTCTGAATGGCGAAGATGCTAACGAGCTGGGTACAACAGCAGTTAAGAAGTTGATAGAAGCTCTTGATACTTACATACCAGAGCCAGAGCGTGCTATTGATCAGCCTTTCCTACTACCTATTGAGGATGTATTTTCCATTGCTGGTCGGGGCACAGTGGTAACAGGTCGTGTTGAGCGTGGCATTGTTAAAGTCGGTGAAGAGATCGAAGTCGTAGGCATTAAAGATACCACCAAGACAACGGTTACCGGTGTTGAAATGTTCCGTAAATTACTTGATGAGGGTCGTGCAGGTGAGAATGTTGGTTGCCTGTTACGTGGTACTAAGCGTGATGAAGTAGAACGTGGACAGGTTCTTGCTCACCCTGGTTCAATTACTCCTCACACCAAATTTGAGTCAGAAATCTATGTACTGACCAAAGAAGAAGGCGGTCGTCATACGCCATTTTTCAAAGGCTACCGTCCACAGTTTTACTTCCGTACAACTGATGTGACCGGTTCTGTAGAATTGCCGGAAGGCACAGAAATGGTAATGCCTGGTGATAATATTAAAGTAATTGCTGAACTAATCTGCCCAATAGCCATGGATGAAGGTCTGCGCTTTGCTATTCGTGAAGGTGGCCGCACGGTGGGCGCTGGTGTTGTTGCCAAAATTATTGCTTAACATTACCTGATACCAAGCTGACAGATCGTCTGCTCCTCAAAGGTTAATCTCTTTGAGGAGCTTCAGGAAGCAGTCAGGTCATTGATATTATTTTATTAACCAATTTTGTTATTCCCTTTTCTGCTTCAGTTATTGAGCTTGCAAGCATGTAGGCTGGGGTAGTTACCAGCTTGGCCTGTTCATCAATAACTATTTCATTTACTTTAGAGGTGACGTGCTGTGCACCCGTTTTTTCTATAGCATTGGCAGTATTTTGATCTTGGCCAATGGTAAACCGGACATCACCATTAAAGACTTTTCCAGACAGTGCTGGTGCTATGCATATAAGTCCAATCGGTTTACTATGCTCGTTAAATTCACGAATAATCGATTCAAGCTTTGGCAAAATTGTTAAGTTGCTTGATTTAAATGCAAAATCAGACAGATTTTTAGCCACACCAAAGCCACCTGGAATAATAATTCCATCGAATTCAGCTGGGGATAATTCTTCAAGACATTGAATGTTTCCACGGACAATTCTGGCAGACTCAGTAAGCACATTGCGTGTCTGATTAATTTCTTTGCCAGAGATGTGATCAATCACGTGATGTTGCGTAATGTCAGGAGCAAAACATTTAAACTGAGCACCTGCCTTCTCAATAGACAGCAGAGTTAAAACGACCTCATAAATTTCAGAGCCATCATAAACACCACATCCCGAAAGTACTATAGCAATTTTTTTCACCACAAATCCTTTCTATGTACGATAATTTGTTCAAGTATGTTTATTTAACACAAGTAAAGGGTGTGAATCAATGACTGTTTATAGAAAGATATGGATACTTATCCTACTACTTTTGAGTGCATCTAGTGTATGGGCATCAGTTCAGAGTAAACATGATTTACTTTTTGGAAAAGTCACTGAGCAAATAGCACTGCGAGCTAGCCTCATGAAAGAGGTTGCTGCTATTAAATATAATGCAAAAGATAAAGGGGGCGTATCTTTATATGATGCAGCCCAAGAGGTTGCTGTACTAAAAAATATCGCGGATATGTCAGCCACCTGGCAGTTATCCAAAACTGCCCTGCTATTATTTGCTCAGGTACAAATGGATATGGCAAAACAAATACAAGAGTATTGGTTTAATGTCTGGAAGGCGCAAAAGAAATCTCATATTAAAACCCCCTACTCTTTGGTGAAAATAAGAGAAAAAATAAAGGCTGTCAATGAAACATTATACCCAGATATTGCTGAAGTATCTCCTTTCATTCAAAGTTATACAGATCAGCAAATTGAAGCCATGCTTCAGTCAGCTTTTATTAAGGCTGATGTCACTGAGCCTGAGGCGCTAAACTTATTTTATAAAATGTTGGCGGCTGCGTTGGGCGCGTTTCATATTATTGTAAGCTGATGTTTATGCCTCAATATTGGTTGGCTAAGAACATGAATATCTGGCAGATGATGAACTTATGTTTTCTTGGTGACTCTGGTCAGGAAGATAGTGGATAAATCCAGTTATACTAAAGCCTGTTTATAACTGCTGTTGAAACAATAGTTCAGATACTTTTACGCAGAAATAGTCCCGTACTGGTTAAGCTCCGTATAGACGTCGCTGACTTTTGGGTCTTTCAGGTTCAAACTAACCTTTTAAAATGTCTACACATCAGGCATTGGTTATGTTTGCGGTGTATCCAGATAGCAATGGAAATCCCTGTTAGGGTGTCCATGTTCTTTTCTTTTGATCCTTAAACTCTATGGGGTTAAGCGTTGTAAACGACTCATTAATGTGAGTGTAAACCTCCTCTTTCTTAAGCTATTGACAGTGAGTTAAGAGAGTATTCTGTCTGGCATCATGAAAGATAAACTCAATTTGAAACCGTACTCTGTATAAGGTAATCAGTGTTTTGGCATCCTGTGTTATCAGTGCTGAACAGAAGTGCGTATTTTTCTACGACAAAAACATGGCCATACAGATAGGCTGTTTAAGCGTTTTTTAATAGACAGACGCTGCATAAGCACCTTCACCATTATCGGTTTCCCTTTTACAGGTAAAACGGTGGTTGTCAGTCTCTACACTAACCTTGCCATCACTGGTTTAACAAGCAGGGTGTCATCAAGCAGTACTTGATGGTGTACACCGGTTACTCATGAGTTCAGGTGGCGCAGTTGGTCCGCAAATACCTGACAAAAGGTTTCTTACGCAGACAGCAACGCATAACCACTGATTTTAAAATCTGCTATACCAAAGCTGATATAAGACTATTGGCGAGAACGGATCAGCTCGATAAAGATCTGAATGGAGCTGCGATAAAGAAACTCTGTGAACGGGCTTATGTAAGGGGTGCTCAACGATATGAAAGACTGGCAGTGATCTCAGCTTCATATATCTATAACCTGAGATAGTCAAAAGCATACTCCACTAGAAGGAAGACTATGTTTTATTCGTATTGATACTGTCTCAGGGCAATAAAGACAAGGTGAAAGGTCTGTATCACATTAATGCGGTTGATGAAGTGACACAATACTAGGTTGTGTGTACTGGTAAAGCAAATCAATAAAACCTTCCTTATCTCCGTGTTGGAAGAACTCTTGGCGACTTTTCCTTTCAGTTTCTTGTCATTCATTCAGATAACAGGTCAGGATATATCAATGGACGCGTGCCCAAATTACTGAACAAACTATCCATATAGAGTTTACGAAACCCAGAGCACGGCAAACAAGCGATAATGCACTGGTAGAAAATAAGAATGGTTCAGTGGTAAGAAAAATACTGGGATATGCCCATATTCTTCAGTTTTGGGCGATAGAAGTAAGTACGTTGAACCGCAACTACCTAACACCTTATTTTCTGGCTTACCACCGCCTCTGTTTTTTTGCTGAGACAGAAGCTGATGGGAAAGGCAAGGAAAGAAAAAAATATCTTTACAAAAACATGATGACTACTTACGACAAGTTTCTCAGCATTGCCAACTATAAGCAGTATCTGAAAGAAGGGGTGATGCTCGAAAAACTCAAATCACAAGTCTCAAAGCAAAAGTAACACAAATGATCGTTAACAAAGTAGTAAAACGTTTACAGACTGCCAGAGAGGTACTATTTAAAATTATTTTTGGATGAAAGGACTGAAAGAACTGATTCAATGACGTTCAGGCTCATTTTAAGATTGAAAAATGCGGGCTATAAAGCCGAGAACTTCCCTGTATGCATATCCTTTCTGCACGAGCATCCTTGCAATGGACTACCTTGTCCAAATTAAACTCGACTAATAATGACTATAAAGGAATAATTTTAGTGTTGTAAAGTATATATACACAAACCAGATGAAAATATGGATGCTATAAAAAAATAATTATCGTTTTTTACTGTTGTTGCATTATGGTACTCATGCATAAATTATTATTCCCTGACGAGCGAACGGCACTGTTAAAACGCCATGGTTCTGAAAAAGATAGGAAGATAGATGATCGTATCAAGATAGTTCTTTGGGCTGATGATGGTTGGAGGTTCCGTCAGATTTCACGTTCACTGTTTATTGATGTGGAGACCGTCCGTTGTCATTTTTATGAGTATGAGCAACTGCAAAAATTCAGTAATGCATCAGGCAGTTCTGCGCTGAAACTTAACTAGCAAAGAGATAGAGAATTGATTGCACACTGATATTGCGTACGAAGGAGTATTTTTATATGTCAATTAATGTGTAATATGCAGTTGATGAATAAGGATGGATTTAACCAATAAGTTGTTTTGGCTTAGACCTGATCTGATAGTTACTCGTTTTCAGTGCTACTGTCAGGTTGGATTTGAGCTAAATTCTTTTCAGCCCAAATCTTCTTTCCATCAAGCAATGTTTCCATCGGTGTTCTGCCACAAGACATTTTGCCCTGATGAGTTCATTCGTTGTTGTAATAATTTAGCCATTCGTCCGGATCTTTCTGTAATTTTTTTAATAAATCGTACATTTTTTTACGGAACGTGATCTGATAAAACTCGTTCAGTATTATTTGATGAAATCGCTCGCAGATGCCATTCATTTGAGGATGCAGTGCTTTGTTTATTACTCATATTTTAACAATGTCTTCATTCCTGCATCAGACACAATAAACTGTACACTACCAAGAAAGACACGATCACTCAATACGTCGGCTGAAGTAATCAGCGTTTTCGTTGTATAGAGCTTGGCAAACGGAACCTTGCTGTACGTATTGGTGAAGGTTTGCTGATAAATTCGGCCAACACCTTTGAGGTTGCCAACATAGAAGGTATCCTGAGAACTAAGATAACCAGGATGGTGCGTTTCTATTTCACCACAGACTTTATCATCTTCTTTCTTCTTCTCAAGTGCAGAAACCTGATCATCGGTCAGTATGATCCTTTCGCTTTTAATTTTTGCCTCCAGACCAGACAAGCGCTTTTTAAAGTTCTCCATGCTATGGTGGCGTTGTTACAGGGATCACACCCTAACGGCTGCTAATGTGGACGAACGAGCTTCTCTTTGGGATATTGTAGGCGCCATTCAGAACTTATTGTTTGCTGACAAGGGGGTTGATCGGGTCTGATTTACAACAGGAGTTGAAAGCACAGGAGTCCATTAACCTGCAAACACCTATGCGCAAAAACATGCCGGATGTACGGAGTAAAGATGCGCAACCATGGTTGATCTCTACACGGCGATTGGTCGAAACCGTCATTGGACAGCTAACAGAGTAGCTTAATATCCAGAAGGTCAGGGCGCATAGCCTGTAGCAACTGACTAATCGGATTACCCGTAAGGTATTGTCTCACGCAGTAGCTGTGATGATTAACAAATCACTGAGTAACCCGCCGTTACAATTTGAAAAACTGGTCCTTATGAAAAGTTGAGCATCGCGTTATATTACTTGAATCTAAGATATTTTATTATCGTAGGTTATTTTTTCGCTATATTAATATAAAATACAGAAGCTGATCTCGTAATGGTGATAACGATATTAGCATTCCAAAGATCACCAATTAAAGATTGAGAATATGAGTAAAGATAAAGGTATAGTTAAGTGGTTTAATGCAGACAAAGGTTTTGGTTTTATTACCCCTGAAGACGGTAGTAAAGACTTATTTGTCCATCATTCAGAAATTCTGGCAGGTGGCTATAAATCACTTGATGAAGGACAACATGTTGAATACGCTGTCGGTCAAGGGCAAAAAGGTCCATGTGCAACGAATGTGAAGCCACTTTAACCAGCTAAGCTGGACGTAGTTAAAAGCATGAGTGATACTAAAGCCTGCTTCTAAGTAATGTTATGAACACGCTTTTCTGGTTTATTGTTAAAAGCGAAGTTGTGAGTAATAGCTAGAGCTATTATGAGGAGCTTCGACTTATAACAGTAGGATAAGAAGTCAATGTAATTAGAAGCAGGTTTTGTATTAAACACACAAAACCAGAACCTCTCAAAGGCGTTAACCTTGAGAGGCAGGAAATATGCCAGCCTGAAATCAGGTAATGTTAAGCAATAATTTTGGCAACAACACCAGCGCCCACCGTGCGGCCACCTTCACGAATAGCAAAGCGCAGACCTTCATCCATGGCTATTGGGCAGATTAGTTCAGCAATTACTTTAATATTATCACCAGGCATTACCATTTCTGTGCCTTCTGGCAATTCTACAGAACCGGTCACATCAGTTGTACGGAAGTAAAACTGTGGACGGTAGCCTTTGAAAAATGGCGTATGACGACCGCCTTCTTCTTTGGTCAGTACATAGATTTCTGACTCAAATTTGGTGTGAGGAGTAATTGAACCTGGGTGAGCAAGAACCTGTCCACGTTCTACTTCATCACGCTTAGTACCACGTAACAGGCAACCAACATTCTCACCTGCACGACCCTCATCAAGTAATTTACGGAACATTTCAACACCGGTCACCGTTGTCTTGGTGGTATCTTTAATGCCTACGACTTCGATCTCTTCACCGACTTTAACAATGCCACGCTCAACACGACCTGTTACCACTGTGCCTCGACCAGCAATGGAAAATACATCCTCAATAGGTAGTAGGAAAGGCTGATCAATAGCACGCTCTGGCTCTGGTATGTAAGTATCAAGAGCTTCTATCAACTTCTTAACTGCTGTTGTACCCAGCTCGTTAGCATCTTCGCCATTCAGAGCCATTAATGCAGAACCTGCGATAATAGGTGTATCATCACCTGGGAAGTCGTATTCAGACAACAGGTCACGCAACTCCATTTCAACCAATTCAAGCATTTCAGCGTATTCATCAGAGCCTACGCCACCACAGTCTTCAGCAAGAAGGTCTGCTTTATTTAGGAAGACAACAATTTTAGGTACACCCACCTGACGGGACAGCAGGATATGTTCACGTGTCTGAGGCATAGGACCGTCTGTAGCACCACAAACCAAAATAGCCCCGTCCATTTGTGCAGCGCCTGTGATCATGTTTTTAACATAGTCAGCGTGACCTGGACAATCTACGTGCGCATAGTGACGTTCAGTTGATTCATATTCTACGTGCGCCGTGGAAATAGTGATACCACGCTCACGCTCCTCTGGTGCATTATCAATCTGATCGAAGGCTTTAGCTTCACCACCGAATACTTCGGCACATACACGTGTCAGTGCTGCTGTTAATGTTGTTTTTCCATGGTCAACGTGGCCAATGGTACCAACGTTAACGTGGGGCTTATTACGTTCAAACTTTTCTTTAGCCATAAAAGCATCTCCCAGACCAAAAACCCTAACACAAAGAAACGGAACAGACTGAAGGCCTATCCCAGTAAATTGTTTATGGTGCTCACGACCGGAGTCGAACCGGTGACCTCACCCTTACCAAGGGTGCGCTCTACCAACTGAGCCACGCGAGCGGCAACTTTACTTGCTTACAATATAGCTACAGCTCTACCGTAAAATACCAAAAAAACAAAATTCAAGTCCGTTTTAAACTAGTATTTATACTCAAATATGGAGCGGGTAGCGGGAATCGAACCCGCATCATCAGCTTGGAAGGCTGAGGTGCTACCATTGTACCATACCCGCAAAAACAGAAATCCGTTCATCAAAGGATAAATATTATACGGATTAACTGGTGGTGGGGGCTGGATTCGAACCAGCGAAGCTTTCGCGTCAGATTTACAGTCTGATCCCTTTGGCCACTCGGGAACCCCACCCAACCAATGAGGAATGATTGTAATTATCCTGTAGATATTGTCAACATTTTTATTTGAAATAGCTACTTTTTTATAAAAAAAAAAGGGGCTGTTGGTGTTTTGAACACAGGTTATAATTAGTCTGTAAACCATAGTATTAATGGTTTACACAAAATAACACGACGGTTTTACAGTGGCTCAACTCATGCTATCTGATGAATTTGGTCAAAGCTCCAGATAATCATAAATAAGATAATATACATATATGGTAATGATTTTAAAACGATGATCATGGCTCAAAAGAGGTTATTCCTTGAAAAAAATTCAAAACAGACAATTAAAAGATAGATTGGAGGCTGTATAAATACCATCTTCCGGTAGGAAACATATTTGCAAGAGTGAAGCATTTCAGAGGTATTATCACTCGTTATAATAAGCTCAAAAGAAGTTGCTGAGAATCTATAATGGAGTTCTGCAATTTTTTATGACTGCCATTATGGAACATCAACAGCCTCTAATATAAGCGTAAAGATATTTCTCCACCAGAGTGCATCTCAACACCTTGATCTGTCTTTATAAGCAAAGTTCCTCTATCGTTTACCCCCAAATCAATACCAGTACACCGGTCATCTCCAGAGCTGAAAATGACCGGCTTATTTATAAAAGCATCATAATGGTTCCATCGATCTTTAAAAGGGCTGAATCCTTGCTGCTCAAACACTGAAAGATAATTTATAAGTCTATTTGTCAGTAGAGCAACTAATTTGTTTTTGTCCTGCGTTTTACCTGTTATTTCATGCAAATCGGCAACTTGCTGATTAATGGTCTTTCGCACCTGTTCCGATAAATGCAGGTTTATTCCAATACCAATAATAATACGACATTCACCATTTGCATCACCATCCAACTCTAGCAAAATACCACTCAATTTTTTTTTATACCACAAAACATCATTGGGCCATTTAAGTTGAAGTCCATTCATTTTTTCATTTTTTAATGTATCAATCAGTGCCAGACCTACAACCAAACTTAAGCCTTCTAATGCAGAAAAACCCTTATTACTTTTCCATGATAAAGAGTAATAACAGTTAGTTCCGAGAGGGCTCTTCCACACTCTTCCCCTACGCCCTCTTCCCATCACCTGATGATCGGCAACACAAAGCGTATACTTATGATGATCAGACACCTTTTTTTTTACCAGATCGTTGGTGGAGTCTGTACTTAGACAAGTAATCAGATGAACGTTCTTGTCTGTATCTTTTTCAAAAACATTTTTGATCCTGCTTTCATCAAATAAAGCAACAGGTGCATACAAGCGATATCCTCTTCCTTTTACAGAGCTGACTTCGATACCCAATTGGCTTAATGATTGTATTTGCTTCCATATGGCAGCACGGGAAACCCCCAGTTGTTGACCTAACCATTCGCCAGAACAATATTCATGACAGGTTAACAGTACTAATAAATTGCGAACGACAGATATATTCATTTATAACATGTCTCTTTAACTAAAGCTTTATTTTGATAAATTTTACTTTCCTTAAACTGCTTTACGTGTAAAAATCCACTTTTTCAGAAGGCCGATACTATATCACAAGGTAATAAATGTTTCCTAAGGGTTATCTTAAAGAGCACGCATCGATCATATCGATTATTATGAGGGTATTCGACCTGTTAATAATTGCAATTTCTGGTGTCATAGCCTTTTATCTGATTTTTCCTTTCCCATATTTACCCATAAACTATAGATCTGGGATAGTTTATGGGTTGATTGTTTCATTGGTCATCTATCCGAAATGTGGCATTTATCAAGTGTGGAGAGGTTCAAGTGAGTGGAATGAGATAAAAGCCATTTTTATTTCTTGGAGTGCCTTGTTTCTCAGCCTTACTGGCTTAGCCTTTTTGTTAAAAGAATCTGCTGAATACTCAAGACTCTGGGCTGTTAGCTGGTATGCACTGGGTCTCATGCTCTGGACTTTAGAACGAATGATAGTTCGTTTTACGCTTCGAAAGATCCGAAAAAAAGGTCACAACATTAGACGTATAGTAATTATCGGCACTGGTAAAACTGCGGAAAAAACAGCAAAAACATTAAATGCATCCAAATGGGCAGGACTTTTAGTCAAGGGTTTCTACACATCAGACAACCAGCAAAATAACGATAATGAAAAACATTTAACCGCACCCATACTTGGTAGTACCGATAACCTGCTTGCAGATTTATCAAAAGGAGATATAGATCAGGTATGGATTGCACTACCTTCAGAACAAGCAGTAAAAACACATAAGATTATCCAGTTGTTGGATGCAACCACTGTTGATATTCGGCTTGTTCCTGATGTTTATCAACTTCAGTTGCTCAACCATTCGGTAACTGTGATTAATGACTTGCCTGTGATAAATCTTTGCATGTCTCCAATGCAAGGCGGTAACCGACTTATTAAAGCTATCGAAGATAAAACTATTGCCTTTTTAATACTTATTATTATATCTCCTTTAATATTGATTATTTCAGTTATGATAAAACTCACGTCGCCTGGGCCTGTGTTTTACAGACAAGAGCGCATTGGCTGGAATGGTAAGCCTTTCAACATTATTAAATTTCGCTCTATGCCTGTTGATAATGAAAAGCTCTCTACAACTTGGGGGAATGCTAAAAATAAACAAACCACTAAAACCGGTCGTTTCATCCGAAAAACATCACTAGATGAACTCCCTCAGTTTATCAATGTACTTAAAGGTGAAATGTCTGTTGTCGGGCCAAGACCTGAAAGAACTCTCTATGTTTCTCAGCTTAAATACGATATTCCAAATTATATGAAAAAGCATAAAGTTAAAGCAGGAATTACAGGCTTGGCGCAGATTCATGGCTGGCGAGGAGATACAGACCTTTCCAAGCGTATTGAATATGACCTTGCCTATATCGAAAATTGGTCCCTTTATTTAGATCTAAAAATTATCTTTATAACTATCTTTAAAGGGTTTATAAGTAAAAACGCTTACTGACTTGTTTATTTATTTCTATCTTTGTATTAAGTAACACAGCTGTGTTAGCTTTGTGACGCACTAATATCAAACAATCAACATTTACCAGTACATCTACACTTGACAAAAAGCATTCGCATACTCTTTATTTACAGTCACAAAGTCACAAATAGCAGATCAGGTAACTATGTGATGAATTACAGAATGAGCAGCAACAAAAAATTACCTCTAATGACAAAAGCGGTAATTTTTACTTGCTTTATATACTACTTTTTAATGGTTTCAGCTTTTGCGCAATCACACCAGTTCAGAGTCATCAATAATTCTTCCAAACCAATAAAGATAGATATCAGTTCGCAAACTGACAACTGGCATAAACCGGGAAGCATAACCTTTGCAAACAAAACCTCTTCTTTTGCTGAGTTTGAGGTTTCTCCAAATAGCAATAGTAATATTGTAACTATCAATACGGGGAAAAAACATGCTTACAGCATATCCAAACGCAACATGGGTGAGATTACAATAAGTGGAGAAGGCGAAACATGTCATTTACGCTATCGGTATGACTCTGTTCTAAGTAGTCTTTCTTATTTTCAAAAAAGGTCATTAAAATTCAGCTCCCCACTTTGTACAAGCGGGTATCTGACTAACGCTATTTCAGTAGTCAATGATAATATAGAAGCTCGTCCCAGATCACTGACCAGAGATCCTTTTATAAATATTGATAAGCTTAAAGCGTCACAATTAGCAAACTCTCTGGCACTTTCCGACTGCGGAGGCGATGTTAACAACTGTCTTATAATTTCTCCTCAGAAACCCGTAGACACAAATACAGAAAATAGCACCCAACGACATTCGCTCAATATTCAGGCACAAATAAGTGAGGCCGAACCATTAAGCTTTGAGCAATTTATTGGTTCACATAATGCTGCTATCTCTTCTATTTATACGACAAGTAAAAATCATTACAATATGAGTTATAGTGATCCAAATCAGCATATTTCAATCACTGATATGCTAAATAATGGCATACGCCAAATTGAAATAGATACTGTTTGGTACAATGGTTCGGTCAGGGTATGCCATAACCATGGTCCTTCAGGTATTAATTTTATTACCTGTGCTGGCAACATACCACTCACAGGTGACGATAGTAATAAACGTTATCCCTTCAATGAAGTGAAACACTGGATAATCAGACACCCTAATGATTTTATTATACTTTATTTCGATATTAATCAGTCACTTGCCCAACATATGAGAGAGTTCAATAGTGCTCTTGCAACATTAGCATCCTATGTTTACACCCCTTCAATGGCAAGAAAGGACTATTATACATCGGGAAATGAGTTGCCTATGCATGCTTCTGCTAGGGAAATAATACGCAGATATAAAAAGAATATTATTATGGTTGTAGACCCAGCGGCTTACCTGTCCAATAACCCTTATTTATTTTCCTTCAATAATGTGAAGCGTTCTACCCAGTCAGCAACAGTACTGCTAAACAGTTGCACAACAAATGATAAATACAGTACCACCAATAAGCTGATCGGTAACCGAAATAATAGATGGTTCCGAGTTGATTCGGACAGAGTGGTTTTTGACTATATGCAAAATAAAAATTATACATCATCTGATAAATATCACAATGCATTTACCACCACCAACTTAAGACAGCTCGTTTATTGCCCAATCAATATTTTTTCTGGTGAAATGTGGGGCTATACCTGTAACAGTTCTACCTGCGACCAGAACCCTTCAGATCCTCGCTTTGCAAATTTACTCTGGAGCTGGCAAGCCGGATATCCACTTAACACAGGTTCAGATATTGCAGTGATTGATCACCTTTCTCATCATTTCGTAAACGATGGGGTAAAACCTGATTACCTCTACGGTATTTTATGTTTAAAAAACTCAACAAGTATATCCCCAACAGCACCTTATCAAGGCTTAAAGTGGTATTTGGTTCATAGTAAAATGACGCCCTTTAGAACAATGAGCTCCTCAAGCATTGCTTGGCATGCACAATCATTATGTTCTGCATCAGGAGGTCACTTTGTTGCACCCACAACTTCCTACTGGATGAATGATGTACTTAATATTGATAACAGTAATGATATCATTGTCAATTATCGACAAATCCATGATCACTGGATGCCAAATGACGGGAATTCTATATTCTATCAATATCCTCCTATAGTAGCTGAATAATATATGCTTTAGTTGATACGTTGCCCTGAAAATGTTCGGGGCTCAACCTTTATAGTGAGCATGGGAAGGTCTTCAACACTCTGATTTGTAAATAACTCATTAAAATCGACTACTCGACCCCGAAGGAGTGGCTTTCGCCGATTTTATTAAACAGGTACTTTTCATAACGGCACTGCAACTCTGAGGTAAGCCTCCAAGATTTCCTTTCGTTTAAAGTAAGCTAGCAAAACTTACACAGATATTTTTGCACCCGAATAAAAGCAACCTATACTTTAATTTAAGAGGTTCATAAAGGCTACGGCACTATAGCCGACGTAACTATTAAGAACAACAGAGAGCATTGTTATGAGCGGCGAACATTATACACTGACTATTTCTCAAAGCACATCAGACAACGGTGACTTTGCTATTCATCTGAAAGACCGTAATCGGGGGCAGGAGCATTTTTTAGTACATATACGCTTTCCGGAGCCAGTAATTGCGGATGAAAGTCTGATGGATGACATAGTTGGTTTAATTGCCAAAAGTGTTGCTAAAAGATTACTGGGGCAACAATTGTTCAATGAAACACCATTAACCGCTAAAGATGAAGAACAAGCAGAAGACATTGTTCTGAAAGCTATTGAAAGAGCCCGAAAAAAATAATACTGTCAGCGTCACTTGTGGCGCTTATTTTTTTCCTTTTTTTATTCTTACCAATAAACCCTTTTCTTTTATCGCCGATAATCTCTTTAATTACCTTCTATAACAGTGGTTACATACACATGGAACATTCAATAGATAGCAATATATTCCTGCGTAAAGCCTTATATGGAGATGCTTCAGGTCTTGCCAAACATGGCGATAATAAAAAAATAGCCATTAATCAGCGAGACTCATACCCAAATCCATACACCATTGAATATGCCCGCAATTGGATTCAATATATTAAACAGCATCACAACGACACCAGGTTTATAATAGCCACACCCGATGAAGCAATCGGCGAGGCTGGTTTTGTTATTCAACCAGATGTACACCGCTATAGTGCTGAAGTCGCTTATTGGATAAGTGAGAAGTATTGGGGGCAAGGTATTGTAACAAAAGCATTGGAACATATTATAAAGTATGCTTTTGAAGAAAAAGGGTTGAAACGTCTATATGCCGATATAATCGAATATAATAAACCATCACAACGTGTCCTGCAAAAGTGTGGTTTTCAGCTGGACGGCGTTATGCGTAAAAATATTTTCAAAAATAATGAATTTTATGATCAACTAGTGTTTTCAATACTTTCAAATGACTCCAAGACAGTACTCCAATGATATTATTTCATGTTTGACGTAAAAAATTTTAACAAGTACAGGATTTTATACTAATTGCTTTTTCAGACTGCAGTTATGATCATGTTTTATAGCTGGTTGTTAAAGGCGAAGTGACAAGTAATAGTCAGTTATTGTTAGGAACTTCAAACCATAACAGCAAGATCAGAAAATTTGCGAAATAAGAAGTTATAAATAGGTTTTGATATTATAGAATACCATGTCAGAAAGAGCTGTAAAAAGCAAAACGTTGCGCTATTTTTTAAAATGGAGCCATACAAACCCAAGCTACTGTTGTAAAAGCAACTTTATTTTATCAATATTACCTTTTCAATCAGTTCAGATGAAAAGCCCCTACGTTGTAAGTAAATTATTTATTTTTGTCATTGATTATCATCTTTTGGTTTCTGGCCCCAAAATGTTTATTGATTTTTTGCTGGTTGGCAATAAATAACCAATCTACATTTTCCGTTATTATTGGCTGTATTTAATATAAATACCTTTCGTGATCTGTGAGTTCTAAATTTTGAAAATGAGGATGCGTCGTTTAGTGTGGAAGGGTTTAAATTCAACTACCCAAGGGGCACTCCCATGGAAGACTTTATAATTCAGATTTTCTGTTTAGTAGATAACTTATACACCACCTTTGTGAAACAGCACGGCGGGCTGAGAGTTACAAGTCCTGAACCTACCCTTTCTGACAGTGAAGTAATGACAATGTTACTGGTGAAAGAGTGGGTCAAGCTTAGTGAGGATAAAATGATTTATCGGTTCTTCGTTCAACACTGGAAAGCGCTATTTCCCCAGTTGCCTAGCCGCAGTCAGTTTGTCCGTCAGGCAGCTAATCTATGGTCTGTCATGCAAAGTCTACAACACTCTCTTGCCGACAGGCTAGCAGGGAACGTGCCGGAAAACACTACAGTTAACCGCCAAGGTTGCCCGAAAGCTCATGGCTTCTACGGCAGGCAGAAAGCTGCGGGGATGAGCCCTACCCAGTTATAGGATTTTGTGCCTGTTTAGAACTCACACATAGCGTAATACCTTTCACTTTTTTCGGCTTTAAATGCTGTTGAATGTATAGTGGGCTATAACCTTTGCTAACATAGTTTTTCAAAATTATTTCAGCACAATGCTGATCAGAAACGTTGAACGGAAGCAAGGTTTTTTATCAGCGCATTTAAAATTTGTGCAACCACAAAATCATTGATCGTATAACGTCTAAGCTTTAACGCCAAATCATAACCAGAATGCTTATGACGTTCTAACAGATCTATCCTTTTGTGATGGAGCTTTTTTTCAGACAATAATTGTGAACTCATGGTCATAGAACACGCATATAAAAAAAGTTAAGCCAAAGGAATCTCTTCTTTAACTCTGGTTTCTTTTTCTGCCGGGGCAAGTAAACGATTACGAATGTTTTTCTCAATTTCCCTGGCTATTTTTGGGTTTTCTTCAAGATACAATGCTGCGTTAGCTTTACCTTGCCCAATTTTATTACCTTTATAGGCATACCAAGCCCCTGATTTATCAATAAGTTTTTCCTTCACACCAAGATCAATAACTTCACCCATATGATAAATTCCTTTGCCGTACAATATCTGAAATTCTGCCTGACGGAAAGGAGGCGCTATTTTATTTTTTATGACTTTCACCCGAGTTTCATTGCCAATAATTTCATCACCTTGCTTAACAGCACCAGTACGACGAATATCCAAGCGTACAGAGGAGTAAAACTTCAGTGCATTACCACCTGTAGTGGTTTCAGGATTTCCAAACATTACACCAATCTTCATACGAATCTGGTTGATAAAAATAACAAGGCAGTTCGCTTGTTTTATGGAGCCTGTAATTTTACGCAATGCTTGGCTCATTAAACGTGCCTGAAGCCCCATATGTGGATCACCCATATCACCTTCTATTTCAGCTTTTGGAACCAAAGCGGCCACAGAGTCAACAACAATAACGTCCATAGCACCAGAGCGCACCAACATATCGGTAATTTCAAGTGCCTGTTCACCTGTGTCTGGTTGGGAGACATAAAGATCATTCATTTGTACGTTCAGTTTTTCAGCATAGTTTGGATCTAAAGCATGTTCTGCATCAACAAACCCGCATGTCATACCTAACTTTTGCGCTTCAGCAATTACACTTAACGTCAATGTTGTTTTACCTGAAGATTCCGGTCCGAATATTTCAACTATGCGACCTTTAGGTAAGCCACCAATACCTAATGCAATATCCAGCTGTAAAGAGCCAGTTGAAATAAAAGCAACTGGTTCACGTTTATAATCCCCCATACACATCACAGAGCCTTTACCAAACTGCCGCTCTATTTGGTTAAGTGCAGCGTGAAGCGCCTTTTGCTTGTTTTCGTCCATCACTCCCAACCTCTACCTACTAAAAATAATACTGTATAAATATTCAGTTGTTATTGAAGCACAAATTCTCATTTTTGCATAGAAAATATAATCCAGTCAGTGCGAATCTTACACTTTTTAATCGTATTTGCTCTCGATCTCCTTTAAAGCAAAACCGATGAGTCCATATTTTATTTTCAGGCAATGCCCATGCCAACCAGACAGTTCCCAAGGGTTTATCTTTGCTTGCTCCACCTGGGCCAGCAATGCCACTAACTGCTATTGCAACCTGAGCATTGCTTTTTTCAAGAGCACCTTTTGTCATAGCTATTACTACCGGCTTACTGACTGCACCATAAGTTTCAATGAGTGAAGCATCCACACCCAGCTGATTAATTTTCATCGCATTAGAATAGGTGATAAACCCACCTTCGCACCAAGCAGAACTACCTGCTACAGCAGTAATCATCGCTGCAATACCTCCACCAGTACACGATTCAGCAGTAATTAAACGCCATCTGCGCTGAGACAAAAGCTTACCCACATTTTCGGATAGGGAGTATACATCATCAGTAACAATCGTGTTATTATTCATCGTACACATAATGATTCAAGTCACAATCAAATTAGGAACTTAAAAACCTCAGAAGCGTATCAAGCATACCCGCTTACGATAAGCCTCTTAAACAAACTTGCTATTTTCAGCTTTTTCAAAATTGACATCCTGTGTTTACTGCATCTTAGTAGAATTTTTTCACGAGTCATTATAGATGTAAACATAACAGGGAGAATAAATTTAAAAAAAAGTTCTTCTTCGCCTTAGAGGGCATTGATAATTAAGCTAGGAATATCATTGAAGCTACGATGTTCGACATAGTAAGATAATTTCCAGGCCATTGGTTACATTCATTTTTTGATTCCCGGCCAGGCTCCATGTGTGGGGCTTGTTTAAGTAGATTTGGCACTTGCTCAATGCTGTTGATGAACTTTGTGTTCATGATAATTTTCATTCTGTTATCATGAATGATAGATCTAAAAGTGTTAGCGGAGCCAAGCGCTGACAGCATAGCCAGTTATACACACAGTGGCTTGCCATAACTCCGCTTAAATGGCTTTGCCATTGTTTTATTGAAAAGTAAACAAAGCGGTACAGCCTTGATTTTAGTCTCTCTTTTGAATTGAAGCTATTTCTCTTCAGGTAACGTCTGATCAGAATAGAAAACTAAATTTCCACTTGATTGAGCTAGCAAGCATGCTTTGGCGTGTAGTGAAATGCGATCTTGTGCGATGGATCACATAAATAAGCTGAGTGGATTTGCATGTTTTGAGAACTCCAGACTATCCTTTTTTTCCCAACGTTTCCGGCAGCGTATCTTCTATCTCTGCGATTATTCGTACTGCTGCCTCAGACAAATAAGTATTCAGATTATCTATGATTATATGTCACCCTTTTGCGCAGGGATCACTGGCCAGTAACTGATGCAACCAAACAACGAAGTCTTTTTTTTCGAGTGTTGCTTACCAGCGAAAAGATTTCCCTCGTAGCAAAATCTATTCCGGCCAGCAGGGCTTGTGTGCCGTGCCGTCTGTATTCGTAGTCACGTTTTACTAGCCTTCTCGGTTCCATCGGTTTGTCAGGTGTGACCGGTTCACATACCTGAATTCCGGTTTTTTAGTGATTTCCATTGCCAGCTGAATACAAAATAAACGTAACCAATGTCTGATGTGGAGACTTTTAAAAAGGTTAGATTTAAACCTAAATGGCCAAAAAATTAGCGATGTCTCTATGCGGAGCTTAGCGAGTACGGGACTATTGCTGCATAAAAGAGTCTGAGGTAATAATTTAACTGGCCCGATAAAATAAACGCATTAAATTAAACGAAAGAATAAAATAATGTACTTTCTGGCGGACAATATTATTCTAATTAATTATTACCTTATACGTAAAAAATATTTCTATGGCGTTTATTTTTCATATGCTTTTTCAGTTGAGTTTTTTATAGAAGCCAACATTTTTATGGATGGATTAATAAGCTCAATATTGTATTTGTTATAAATTAAATGGCACTGTTTTTTTTTTGTGTTTTTGAGGATGTATATATGCCAGGACCTTCTAATCTGTTAAATCAACCCAAGGCGTTCTATATGATTTTCTCTCTCGAATTTTGGGAGAGGTTTGGATATGCCGGCATTCAGGCAATTCTTGTCGTTTATTTTTTACGGCAACTAAATTACTCTGAAGCAAAGTCTGATGTCGTATTTGGTGCTTTTTTTGCACTGACGTTTGGGTTTATCTCTATTGGAGGCTGGTTAGGAGACTCTTATATTGGCACCAAGCGTACGATGGTATTAGGGGCTGTCACCTTGGCCATTGGCTATTTATTGCTGGGAGTAGCACAAAATAATTCATTTATTGTTTTTATTGCGCTCGGAACTGTTGCTGTCGGAAATGGTTTGTTCAAGGCAAATCCTTCCAGCCTGCTGTCCCGTTGTTATGAAACGCACGACCCTCGTCTTGACAGTGCTTTCACATTGTATTACATGGCCATTAATTTAGGGGCAATGACATCGATGTTTTTGGTGCCTTATCTTGCCAAAGAATATAACTGGAGTTTGGGTTTTTATACTTGTTCTATCGGTTTGTTGATATGCATTTTAACCTATTTTTTTATGAAAAAAAGTGTTATTCACATTGGTTCAAAACCAGATCTGGAACCTCTGAACTATAAACGGCTTCTAACATGTATTGTGGGTGTTATTATTGCGGTATTGATCTGTGCTTGGCTACTACTGCATGTTCTGGTCGCTCAAATTCTGGTTTGTTTTATAGGTATCTCAGTTTTATTAATATATATCTTTGAAGCCTTAAAACTAAATGGAAGAGAACGGGCAAAAATGATTGTCTCTTTAATCCTGATCTTTGAAGCATTTATTTTTTTTATTTTGTATGCACAAATGCCAACATCTCTTAATTTTTTTGCGTTGAATAATGTTGAGCATAATCTGTTCGGTTTTCCCATCGCACCTGAAAGTTTTCAGATGTTAAACCCTGTCTGGATTGTAATTGCCAGTCCTTTTTTAGCGTATATTTACGGCTATCTTGGAAGCCGTGGGCGAGACTTGTCTGTGCCAGTGAAGTTTGCCACAGGCATGGTCCTTTGTTCTATAGCATTTTTTATCCTTTATTTTTCTGTATTCACCGCTAATGAGAAAGGGGTTGTCTCATCAGTATGGTTGGTAGTTGTTTATGCATTTCTATCGATAGGTGAATTACTTATCAGTGGTTTGGGTTTGGCGATGATAGCAAAGCTTGTACCAAGACGTCTTAACGGGTTTATCATGGGAGCATGGTTTCTAAGTACATCGTTTGCCGCTATTGTTGCAGGGCATATTGCCAGTTTTACGGCACCCCCAGAATATGCGGGAAATACTGTTGCAAAACTGCATATTTACAGTCAGACTTTTCTTAATATTGGTATTGTTGTCGGAATTATTTCCATACTAATGTTGATTACAGCACCTAGCCTTGACCGTTTCATGCGTAAAAAAGAATGAATAATATAACTGATCTTATGAACTACAGACTTAAGACTTTTAAGTTCTCCAGAGGCCAGCTTTAAGGCCTTTAGGTATAACTTTGACTTCAGTACAAAATGATTCACTTTATGTTTGATCGACAGGCGCTTCAGTTTGAATGGCGAATAGATCGAAAGCGTTGAGCATATTCAGCAGATTAATTCTCTTTGCCGACGGAGCGGAACTATGATCTTAGTACCAGAAAATCAGCTCGCTTTCGTCACTATATGCTTTGTCCTGAACTGCATCGTCTACAATAAGAGCGTCCTTCGTGGGCTCCATTTCTCTGACAACAAACTTTATTTCCTGCCCGAGATCTTTGGATTTGTATTCTCTATCAGCCAGAAATCAACTTATTTAGTCATGAGTGACTGATTCTTCAAGCAAAGCAGAAGGCCCACATAGCTATGGTCTGACCAAAGGAGCTGATGAGATAATTGCTGTCTAAATCTAGAAGTTGTCTGTTCATTTTACGTATTATACACTTCAATCAACGCACAAAATGTCTTTTTTGCGTAACATCAGTGAATGATGCAATGTACTGGTATACTTGCTTAACAATTAATCAGAAAAGTTGTTAACATACTGAAAATCGCATTGATTAGAAGGCAAAAAGTATGCAAAAAGTGTGTGTGGTGTCCGGTGGTTCATCCGGCATCGGTCTGAGTATTGTACAACGTTTTTTGGCCGATGATTATCATGTATTCAATCTTGACGTCCAACCGTCGGATGTTGGTGAGTTTATTCTGTGTGATATGACTTCTTTCCCTGCTGTTGAGCAGGCAATTACAAATGTGCTGACACGAACTCGGCGTATTGATACTGTGGTCTCAAATGCAGGAATACATTTTTCTGCTAAAATAGAAGACACTTCCATAGATGACTTTGATCGTATAATAGAGTTTAATCTGAAAAGTGCTTATGCTTTAATCAGGTCTGTACTACCTGCAATGAAAGCGCAAAAACATGGTGTGATTACTATTGTGGGTTCAGATCAATCTTTGGTGGGCAAACCTAACTCTTTTGCCTATGGCATGACAAAACATGCTCTGGCATCTATTGCGAAAACGACAGCAATAGACTACGCATCTTTTAACATTCGAGCGAATATTGTTTGCCCTGGTACGATAGAGACACCCTTGTACCATTCTGCAATTGATCGTTATTGTGAGCACACAGGAACAGAAAAGGCGATTGTTCATCGAGAGGAAGAGGCTATGCAGCCTGCCGGTAGGCTGGGAAGACCTGAAGAAGTTGCTGCATTTGTCAGGTTTTTATCTGATGATGATTCGGCTTTTATTACTGGTAGTCTTCAGGTAATTGATGGAGGGTATACCTGTCAGTAAAAAGAGAGACATCACAGCTATATTATCAAAACCTTCTACCCTTTTCTGGCATTGATTTTCTGATCTCTTCAGGTGATTTTAGAGTTTATATAATATACGAAAACAGATGAAGCAGGGGTACTATAAATAATAGTTGTCGTTTTTTGACTACTGTTGTTGCATTATAGCGTTCAAATATAAATTATTATAGCTCTGATGAGTGAACATCACTGATAAACTCCACAGCCCCAAAAAATATTGGAAGACAGGTGGTCGCATTAAGATGGTTCTGCACCGAAACTTAACTGACAACAGAATGGAGAACTGATTACACATTTAGATCAATACACTTATCTGAATGTAGTCTAAAATAGTAAACCATAAAAATTTGTTCATGACAGTAGCTAGGCGCAGGTTTTGGTATTCCTTATAGCCAAGATCTGAAAACTTCAGTAATGAGTGTGAAATCGTCGTCATTCTGATGTGTTTTAGTGTATAGTTTTGGTTTAGGATTTTATTTTATTGAATTATGTTACTAGTGTCTGATTTAAAATAATCAGAATAGGCGGGTAATATTGGCAAATATTTTATGAAAAGCACAGATATTCGATCAAAGTTTCTTGAGTTTTTTAAAAATAAAGGACATGTAATAGTTCCTGGAAGTTCTTTGATTCCAGTAAATGATCCTACATTACTTTTTACAAATGCAGGAATGAATCAGTTTAAAGATGTTTTTTTAGGGCGTGAAAAAAAGCCTTATCTTAAGGCGACAACTGCACAGCGCTGTGTGCGAGCAGGTGGTAAGCATAACGATCTTGAAAATGTTGGTTATACCGCAAGACATCACACTTTTTTTGAAATGTTAGGCAACTTCAGTTTTGGTGATTATTTCAAGCGGGAAGCCATTAGGTTTGCTTGGGAGTTTCTTACCAAACACCTTAATTTTCCGGAAGAAAAACTATGGGTCACGGTACATAAAAACGACCATGAAGCTGAAGAGATCTGGCTAAAAGAAATGAAAGTAAGTTCAAAACGTTTTTCCCGTTTAGGTGATCATGAAAATTTCTGGACTATGGGTGATACTGGTCCCTGCGGACCTTGTAGTGAAATTTTTTATGACCACGGTCCCTGTGTGGCAGGTGACCCTCCAGGTGGTGTCAATGATGATGGTGACAGGTATGTTGAGATCTGGAATATGGTTTTTATGCAGTATAGTCGTGATGCTAACGGAGTAATGCATCCATTGCCAAATCCCTCAATTGACACAGGCATGGGGCTTGAACGTGTTACTGCAGCAGTTCAGGGTGTTCACAGCAACTATGAGATTGATAGCTTTCAGCATATTTTAAAAGTCGCCGGAAAGTTATTAGGTGGGGTTCCGTCAACAGACAATTCTCTGCGTGTAATTGCTGACCATATTCGTTCTTGTGCTTTCCTAATTGCTGATGGTGTAATGCCTTCTAATGAAGGCCGAGGTTATACTTTACGACGAATAATTCGAAGAGCTTGCAGGCATGGTCACAAGCTGGGTGAAAATAAAACTTTTTTCTATAAGCTAGTACCAGTTTTGATTGAAGCTATGGGTGATGTAGCTGATCCGGTAAAAGGTCAGCAACAGCAGGTTGAACGTGTATTAAAGCAGGAAGAAGAGCAGTTTAATAAAACCTTGGATAAAGGGATGCGTCTTTTAGAAGCAGATATTGCTTCGTTAACAGGTAAAGAAATTAGCGGAAACACCATTTTCACACTTTATGATACTTATGGCTTCCCTGTCGATTTGACCAACGATATTGCAAGAGAAAGAGGGTTGTCGTTGGATTTTTCCAGATATGAAACGTTAATGGATGCACAGCGAGAGAGAGCAAGGTCGTCAGGAAGTTTTGGAATAGATTATAACAAAGAGATTGTACTGGAAGGCAAAACTGTATTTACCGGTTATGAAAAGCTTCAGAATCAAGCAAGCGTCATGGGCCTTTTTGTTGGCGGTAAGCCGGTAGAAAGTATTGAAGCCGCAGATACAAAAGCGGTGGTTATCTTTGATCAAACACCTTTCTACGCTGAGTCTGGTGGTCAGGTAGGTGATAAAGGAAAAGTTATCTTCGGATCAGGAAGCTTTGTTGTTAATGATACACAAAAATCAGGTGCACATCACCTGCATAGCGGTATATTAAAAGCGGGTAAGCTTTCCAAAGGTGATACTGTGAAGCTTTCAGTAAATGAAGACTCAAGGCCACAAACTGCAGCAAATCATTCTGCAACCCATTTGCTCCACGCAGCACTTCGAAAAGTGTTGGGTGAGCATGTTCAGCAAAAGGGATCATTGGTAGACTCAAAACACTTGCGTTTTGACTTTGCTCATTTTGAGCCAATAACACAAAAACAGATTATTGATATTCAGGATTTGGTTAATGAACAAATTCGCAATAATACGCAGGTAGATACCCAGTTAATGGATATTGAAAGTGCAAGAGCCAGGGGTGCCGTGGCATTATTTGGTGAAAAATATGATGAGATAGTACGTGTACTAACAATGGGAAAAAGTCAATTTTCGGTGGAGCTTTGTGGTGGAACACACGTTAGGCGAACAGGAGATATTGGAACCTTTATTATTCTTGCTGAATCAGGTATTGCTTCAGGTATTCGCCGTATTGAAGCATTGACAGGGGAAGGAAGTCAGCATTGGATAAATGCACAAAGACTAAGACTCAAACAAGTGGCTGATGCAGTGAAAGGAAGCTCTGATAATGTTTTAGATAAAGTCTTGCAACTTTCAGATAAAAACCGTCAGCTGGAGAAGCGGCTTCAGCAACTTCAGCAAAAACTAGCCAGTGTGGCAGGAGATGATCTGCAGAGTAAAGCGGTTAATATTCATGGAGTCAAGGTTCTTGCAGTCAGGCTTGAAGCAGATGATACTAAATCATTAAGAGATATTATTGACCAGTTAAAAAATAAGCTGGGTTCCGGAATATTGTTTCTTGCTGTTGAGCAGGAAGGAAAAATTGCCATGGCTGCGGGTGTAACTAAAAACTTAACCGATAAAGTACATGCAGGTGATTTATTAAAGTTTGTAGCAAACCAAGTGAACGGGAAAGGTGGAGGTCGCTCGGATTTTGCACAAGGTGGTGGTAATAATGTAGCGGCATTATCGGGAGCTATTGATTCTGTTGCTGCATGGGTTGAAACGAAGTTAGTTTAAACTGGGGGCGGTATGGTACTGCTGGTACAGAAGTTTGGAGGCACATCGGTTGGTGATGCTGATCGTATGTTTGCTGTAGCAAGAAAGATTAAGTCATTTTATGATAAAGGCTTTCAAATAATTGTTGTCGTATCAGCAATGTCAGGTGAAACCAGTCGGTTAAAAGCTCTGGCAGACACTATATGTACAAATCCTCACAACGGTGAATTGGATGCGTTACTTGCAACAGGTGAACAAGTTTCAGCAGCCTTGTTATCTATGGCCTTACATAAGATTGGTTGCACAGCCAGGTCTGTTACAGGTTTTCAGGCTGGGATAGAAACAAATAATAGTCATAACAAAGCACGTATTCGGTCGATTGACACAAAGCGTTTTAGCAAGTGGCTCGGGCAAAAAGAAATAGTAGTTGTTACCGGATTTCAGGGAGTCAATGATAACGGTTCTGTTACTACATTAGGCCGAGGAGGTTCGGACACAACTGCAGTTGCGATTGCCGCAGCAATGAAAGCGGATGAATGTCAAATTTATACGGATGTTGATGGTGTCTATACTACCGACCCAAGAGTTGTCGAAGATGCTAGAAGGCTGGATCATATTACTTTTGAAGAAATGCTTGAAATGGCAAGCCAGGGCTCAAAAGTATTGCAAAGTCGCTCTGTCGAGTTCGCTGGAAAATACAACGTTAACCTTCGGGTTTTGAGTTCGTTTAAAGAAGGGGTTGGAACATTGATTACATTAGATTACGGATCAGGAATGGAAAATCCTTTAGTTTCTGGTATAGCATTTAGCAGTGATGAGGCGCGCATTACTATTAAGCAGGTACCAGATAAGCCCAGTGTTGCTTATAAAGTGCTCAATGAGCTTTCAAATAGTGATATTGATGTGGATATGATTGTAAAAAGTAGCGCACAACAAGAGAGGACCGACCTAACCTTTACAGTTAATCGCAATGATTATCATGCTACTATCAAGTCTATAACCAGCCAGATAAAAGCTCTTGATATTCAAGGTTTAGAAGGTGATGATAAAGTAGCCAAGATTTCAATAGTTGGTGTTGGAATGCACTCTCATGCGGGTGTGGCTGCGACCATGTTTGAAGCATTGGCAAAAAATAATATTAATATTTATGCTATCACTACCTCTGAGATCAAAATATCTGTCCTCATTAAGGAAAAGTATCTTGAGCTTGCAGTTCGCTCATTACACTCAGCGTTTAACTTGGAAAAGTCAAGCAGAACTAACCATTTGGATTGTGAGGCTAACAGTAATAAGGTCAAACCAGAAAAAAACATTGGAAATTGTTAGATTTTGCATCTTGATGGATAGTAGGGAATAATTAAAAAGTTAAAAATAAGGACAAATAGGTGTTGCGAAATAAAAAAGCTGTATTACTCTTGTATCTTTGGCGGCTCAGAACAGTTTATTATTGATGAGCTATGCGTAAAGTTTGATCTTTTTGTATAAGCAAACGGTTATTAAGGAAAATATCTACTTTACCTAAATGTTTGTTGATGATGAATAATCAAAGATAGCGGGTAAGTAAATAAAACAGTAAGTCATCGATAGTGGAATATCTGTCATTGGATTTAAGGACAAGGAGACGGTAATGCTAATTTTGACACGTCGGGTTGGTGAAACATTAATGGTAGGTGATGAAGTCACTGTTACTGTGTTGGGTGTGAAAGGTAACCAAGTTCGAATAGGTGTTAATGCACCTAAGACAGTGGCTGTTCATCGCGAAGAAATTTACCAGCGTATTCAGAAAGAACGTGATCATGATGATGGTCAGCCCCATCATCAGTATACCTGGGAGAAAATAAATGGAGATGATTACAAAAACTAGGAAAATGATCGTTTAATGTTGATCACGACTTCTGGATAAGAATTTTTGGCACAATTGTTAAAAAAAGCTTTAAATTCTTATTCAGTTTGTTATCATTGGGCTCGTTATCTTGGTGAGGTGGCCGAGCGGCTGAAGGCGCTCCCCTGCTAAGGGAGTATACGGTTTGTAGCCGTATCGAGGGTTCGAATCCCTCCCTCACCGCCATTGTTAACAGTCTAAGTTGACAATATAGGTTAACAAGAGCAACTTTCCAGCAAGCATTCCTCATTGAAAACACAGCCATTTTTAGGCTCATTTTATATTGGAATAGACCAATTCTCCTCCCAAAATGAAAATTATTCTACACTTCTTGCGTCTTGTATTTTTTTTTAGCCTGAAGTATGTAGAAGACGGAAACTATTTGCCTTGATAATTTAGTTTCAGCTTTGCACAGATACCGTCGTTTTAACAATCTGTGATCATTTGAGTTAGCAGCCCCCTTAATAAGGAAAATTGACGAGTAATAGCCAAGCTATTGCTAGGAGCTTCAACGCATAACAGCAAGATTAGAAAAGTAGTGCAATAAGAAGTTAGAAGCAGGTTTTTGCATTAAATAACCGTAAAATGCAACTTTATCTTCAGGTTATAATAAGTGTAAGCTTGAAAGGAAAACAAAAGTTCACATTGTCACAAGTGCAAATAAAAAAACTACGATTAAAGCACAAACTATTTTAACTAAGATCGTAAGCAGAACTAGAATATATAAAAACCAAATACGATACTGGAGAAAATTCAATGATTTTTAAGGGTCAATGCATTACCATTGATAAACAACAAAGCAATATCGCCGTTCTTACTTTTAATCACGCCAGTTCCAGTGTAAACAAGTTTAACCGTCAGACACTTCAGGAACTTTATGATTGCGTCAGAGCTCTTAAAACACAAAAAGATATTCAGGGTTTGCTCGTAACGAGTGCAAAAAAAGACTTTATTGTTGGTGCAGATATTACTGAATTCCACGACTATTTTGATAAGGTAGATGAAGAATTAATTGGGTGGCTGTTACAGGCTAACGAGACTTTTAATGCTGTGGAAGACTTACCTTTTCCGACCGTTACGCTTATCAACGGCAATGCCTTGGGAGGCGGTTTTGAAATGTGTCTTTCGACTGACTATCGCGTAATGGCATCCACTGCAACCGTTGGATTGCCTGAAGTAAAACTTGGCATTTTTCCGGGTTTTGGCGGTACAGTTCGTCTGCCTCGCTTAATTGGTGCAGATAATGCTATTGAATGGATATGCACTGCAAATACACATAAAGCAGAAGATGCTTTAAAAATGCATGCAGTGGATGAGGTGGTTGAACAGAACCTTCTTGAAGAAAGTGGTTACAATCTTTTAAGTCAATGCATTGAAGGCAAACTTAACTGGCATGCAAGACGAAAACAAAAAACGTCACCTCTTACGTTATCCCCTATAGAAAGCATGATGGTGTTTGAAACAGCAAAAGGATTTGTTAAAAGCAAAGCCGGACCTCATTATCCTTCTCCAGTTTCTGCTATCAAAACAATGCAGCAGCATGCTGAACTTTCAAGAGACGATGCCATTAAGATTGAGGCAAAAAATTTCATTAAAATGGCGAAAACACCTGTCGCACGCAACCTAATAAATTTATTTCTTAACGATCAATTTATTAAGAAAAAATCAAAAAAAATCATCGAAGATGCGACAGTAGTCAAACGTTGCGGTGTGGTTGGTGCTGGTATTATGGGTGGTGGTATTGCGTATCAAGCTGCCTGCAAAAAAGTACCTGTAGTTATGAAAGATCTGGTTCAACAGGGCATTGACCATGGTATGGAAGAGGCAACTAAACTCCTGAATAAACAAATTGAACGCAAAAAGATCAGTACAGCTGAGATGGGTAAAGTGCTTTCTAATATTACACCTACTTTGCACTATGCAGACTTTGACCGAACAGACATTGTGATAGAGGCTGTGGTTGAGAATGAACAAGTGAAATGCAAAGTATTAAAAGAAATTGAGGAAAACACTGCAGCAGGCACAACTATCTGCTCTAATACATCAACATTGTCTGTTACCAGGCTTGCTAAATCACTTAATAATCCTGAAAACTTTTGTGGTATGCACTTTTTTAACCCTGTTCACCGTATGCCCTTAGTTGAGGTTATTCGTGGTGAAAAAAGCTCAAAAGCAACTGTTGCTAAAACTGTAGCACTAGCACAAAGAATGGGTAAAACTCCGATTGTTGTTAAGGACTGTCCTGGATTTTTTGTTAACCGTGTGCTTTTTCCTTACTTTGCCGGATTCGCTTACTTAGTTTACGAAGGCGTTGACTTTACGCATATTGATAAAGTAATGGAAAAATTTGGCTGGCCGATGGGGCCTGCTTATTTGCTTGATGTTGTAGGACTTGATACGGCGGTACATGCACAAGCGATAATGGCTGAAGGTTTTCCAGAGCGCATGAAATCAGGGATCGACAGTGCTGTAAGTAAACTGGCTGCGAAAAAAAGATTTGGGCAGAAAAATGGTGCAGGCTTTTATCAATATGCACCTGATAAAAAAGGTAAGCCAACTAAGCAGGTTGATGAACTTGTCAACGCTATTATCTATGAAAAACCATTATCTGAGAACCCTGAAGATGAGCTGATTATTCAGCGTATAATGATTCCTATGGCAATGGAAGCTGTTCGCTGCTTGGAAGAAGGTATAATTGGAAGCCCTGCCGAAGCGGATATGGCGTTAGTCTTTGGTTTGGGCTTTCCTCCATTTTTAGGTGGCATTTTTCATTATATTGACGATATGGGGCTGAAAAAATTTGTAGAGTTGGCTGATGGTTATGCACATCTAGACCCTGTATACGAGCCAACATCCGTACTTCGCACACTTGCAAAAAAACAAACAACACTGTATGCGCACTATCAAGAGAGCAAGTGACTTTTAACCAGATAGAGTAATGGCGAGAACTTTTATGATACAGAGTAATTCAGTCAGCGACAACGATGCAGTGATTATTGATGTAGTCCGCACGCCAATGGGTCGCTCCAAACAGGGTCTTTTTCGTAATATTCGAGCAGAAAATCTTTCCGCTCATCTGATCATGGCACTACAAACTCGCAATCCCGGCTGGGACACCGAACAAACTGATGACGTTATATGGGGCTGTGTCAAGCAGACTAAAGAGCAAGGTTTAAATATCGCTCGTTATGCGCTTATGATGGGGAATCTGCCACATTCAGTTCCGGGTCAAACAGTTAACCGCTTGTGTGGATCTTCCATGCAGGCACTTCATAATGCAACACAAGCTATTCAATGTAATTTTGGAAACATTTATCTCGCAGGTGGTGTTGAACATATGGGGCATATTCCAATGGATTACGATGTAGACATCAATCCATCCTCATCACTAAATAGTGCCAAAGCTTCCAATCTGATGGGTGTTACTGCCGAAATGCTCGGCCGTTTCAATGGAATAACGCGTGAAGAGCAGGATAAATTTGCTCTTCGCTCTCATCAGCTTGCCACTTTAGCAACAGAAAAAGGTCTTTGGGATAATGAAATTGTTCCCACTGAAGGTCAGGATCAAAGAGGATTTAAAACGCTTTGCGCAAAGGATGAAGTTATCAGGTCAGATACAACCTTGGAGGCTCTGGCAGGCTTAAAGCCTGCATTTGATCCTAAAAATGGAACGGTTACCGCCGGCTCTTCGTCAGCACTTTCTGATGGTGCTTCTGCATTGCTGGTCATGTCTTATAAAAAATCCAAAGAACTTGGATTAACTCCCCGTGCACGTGTTAAAGCTATGGGGGTTGCAGGTTGTGATCCGGCATTAATGGGGCGTGGTCCTGTACCAGCTACACAAAAAGCATTAACAAATGCAGGTATGTCTCTTGCAGATATAGATACCATTGAAATTAACGAAGCTTTTGCAGCGCAATCACTGTCTGTACTCAAAGAGCTTGATATTTTAGATGTAATGGATGATAAAATAAACCTGCAAGGTGGTGCTATTGCGCTGGGACATCCTTTAGGTTGTTCCGGTTCCCGTATTGTTGGCACATTACTCAATATTATGGAACAAAAGGATACGACAACAGGACTTGCCACCATGTGTATTGGTTTAGGTCAGGGCATAGCAACAGTCATAGAACGGATTTAATTGAACTGGAGAGGAAGAAAGCCTGAAGCTATTATTTTGAACAAGTTTCAGGTTGTTTCATGAAAGATGGTAGTGCGTATTATAGAAAAACCTCCTTCTAAATTCTTAATGCACTACTTTTCTGATCTTGCTGTTAAGCGTTGAAGAACTTCAGGCAAAAAATATTCCTATAATCTGGGTCTCCTGATAGGGCTTTCCATTGCCGATTGGATACGGTGTAAATGTAACAAACAGCTGATGAGCAAAATTTTTAAAAGGTTAGATTTAAACCTGAACAACTAAAAAGTCAGCGATCTCTGTACGTAGCTTAGCAAGTACGGGACTATTTCTGTGTAAAAGTGCTTGAAGTATTAATAGTAACAAAGCAGAACTTTTGTCTTTTAATGTATCTTTCAGTTTTCAACAAAACTTGGTGTTAAATCTATGATAACATAAGTACTTTTTTGCTTATGATAATATTACCGGATACATTTCATTTTATGGTGTTCTGTTAGTTTCAGGGACAAACGATGGATAACGATCTTTACCTGAGGGCTATGCTCAGGCAACCTGTAGAGAGGACGCCTGTCTGGATTATGCGTCAGGCAGGAAGGTACCTTCAGGAGTATCTGGATGTACGACGTTCTGCAGGTGACTTTATGCAATTGTGCCGTAATAAAACACTTGCATGCGAAGTGACGCTACAACCACTTGAACGTTTTGAACTTGATGCAGCTATTCTTTTTTCAGATATCCTGACAATTCCCGATGCCATGGGGCTCGGTTTGTACTTTGAAGCAGGTGAAGGTCCTAAATTCAGGCACCCGACAAGAACTGAGCAGTCTATTGAGCAACTCGCTATGCCTGCAGTTGAAGATGCGCTCGATTATGTGATGAATGCAGTCAGCCTTATCAGACGAGAACTAAACGGGCGAGTTCCTCTTATTGGTTTTTCCGGAAGCCCGTGGACACTTGCCACCTACATGGTTGAAGGTGGCAGCACCAAAGATTTTCGCCACGTAAAAGGCTTAATGTATAACAATCCGAAAGCCATGCACTTGTTGCTTGCCAAACTGGCAGATGCTGTAACAGATTATCTGAATGCACAAATACGTCACGGTGCGCAGGCTGTCCAGATCTTTGATACCTGGGGTGGTGTCTTGTCACATGAAGCTTATCTACATTTCTCTCTTAATTATATGAAACGTATTATTGAAGGACTTATTTGTGAGAGAGAAGAAAGAAAAGTTCCGGTCACATTGTTCACCAAAAATGGTGGTCAATGGCTGGAATTAATGACTCAAACGGGAGCTGATACTCTTGGACTGGACTGGACAACCAATATAGGCGATGCCCGTCGACGGGTTGGTAATAAAGTTGCCTTACAGGGAAATATGGATCCATGTGTGCTCTATGGCTCACCTAAAACCATCAGGGAAGAGGTCAGAGGCATCCTTGCTGATTATAAAAAAGCAGGCAAAGGTGATGCAACGGGCCATGTGTTTAATTTAGGTCACGGTATTCACCAGTATGTAAAACCAGAGAATGTAAAAGTTTTAGTAGATGCTGTTCATGAGTTTTCAGAAAAATAAAGCTTGTTACCACCACTTGGTTCCATACTCGCCACTCTGAGTTTAATACCAAAATCTATTTCATAATTACAGCAGGGTTTTCGTACAATAAGCTGATAGTTTTAAAAATATTATGGATTACTCGTCACTTCTTCTTTAACAGCAAAATATAAATACATGCTCATAACAGTAATTAGAAATAGGTTTTTGTATAAAACTTTTAGCATGACAGTCACTCCCGCCAAGACAGGAGTGACGTATATTTAAATTAGTACTATCATCACTTTTTGCAGGCAAGTCGAGTATGCCCTAATTGTTGCCCTACTTTAATTGGAATATATTTTGCTTTTGTTTCATTTGTAATGATTCGATCAGGCTCGAAAAAGAGCAAAATAGACGATCCTAATTTAAACTGACCAATTTCTTCACCTTTAGTTATGAGGTCACCTTTTTTCTTAAATAAATCAATAGATCCAACATCCCAGAAACCAACAGGCACCATACCCACATAACCAACACAAGGGTTGTAAATAATATAGACGGCTCTATTATGGTTGAATGTTGTTCTTTCCCAGTGATGTTCAGCTGTTCGAAGACCAGAAAAAATATCAGCGTAAACTACCTGTCCACTGACAGGGGCATGAAAGTGATGGTAGTTGGTTTCACTCAGGAATTGTTTAATAACAGGTCCACCAATAAATTTTTCAGCAAGCAGGTTGTTATTAAATATATCACGAATGTTAAGCTTATCTCCTTTTACTTGGATGGCCTGCTTGTTGTTTACCTGCGCCATGAAAAGTTTGCTCTTACCATCATTAGGGCTGACAATAACACTGTTGTCGAATTGGTTGCTTATGGGTCTCATTCCAGGTTTTAGGTGTCGGTCAAAAAATGCAAGGAAACTTTTAAATCCTCCTTTTGGAATAATAAAATCCTGCATATGAAGCTTTACACCTAGTGTTTGCTCCCATTGTTTTATAAGCGGTCTAGACGAAGGAAGGCTCATATTTATATATATCTGATGAAAAAAACTTTCAAACCATGAGCGTATCATGGGATTATCATAAAACCGCAAGCCCATTTTTGAGTATCGTAATGAAAAAAAAGACTCTTCAGGAACTCCTGGAATTATTGGGGTTTTTAATAAGTGATTAAGGTATACATACACATCATGTACTGTTTTATAATGCCAAATGCTATTTTTAGGCGCTTGGATCAGCATACCTTTAATAGCTTTGGCTAAATTAGGATTGGCACCAACTATTTCTTCCAGATTTCTCACCACGAGAGCAAACTTTTTATGGTGCAAAGCTGGCTCTGTAGTAGCTGATGCGGGATTAATATAAGTAAATAACAAACCTGATACCAGTAGACTTAATAGACATAAACGTAAAGTTACCATAGGAAACACCTTCAAATTTAATTAAGACTATTGATACCAAAACCTGTTTTTGAGTGTAATTATATGTATAATTCCATGGTTCTCTATTAGATAAAAAGACGAATAAATAAACCATTGAATCAGGGGGGAGTTAAATACACAAAAATAAGGTCAGGAAAGTATTACATTAAAAAATCGGATGCAGGTTCTGGTATTAGATTTTTATTGTAGCACAATAACTGCATTCCAATATTTTAAGTCTCTTCCAATATGAAATGAGTCTGACGCTTTCAGTTTTATTATTCATGATAACAGGATGAAAATTATCATGAACACAAAGTATACCAACACTATTGAGCAAGTACGAATCTTGCCTGAACAAGCTCAGAAGCTAGAACCTGGCTTGGAATCAAAAAATTAATGCTACCAATGGGTTGGAGAAGTTCTCAGCAATTTAAGGTATCGCTTACTAAACAGTTTTGACAAGGGTGCCAGCAAGCAGTACCTGATGGTGTCCACCGGTTACTCAAGAGCCCAGGTGGCCGCAAATACCTGACAAAAGGCTCCTTACGCAGACAGTAACGCACAACCAACGATTTTAAAACCCGCCACACCAAAGTTGATATAAGACTATAGGCGAGGATGGATCAGTTGCATAATAATCTGAGTGGAGCTGTTATAAAGAAACGCTGTGAGCGGGTTTTCGTACGAGGTGATCAATGATATGTATGACTGGCAGTGATCTCAGTTTCACATGTCTATAATCAAACCAAATGAACATGGAGGTGCTATAAAAATAGTTGTCGTTTTTTCACTATTGTTAAATTATAACGCTCATTCATAAATTCTTATCCTCTGTGAATTAATGAAAACCGGCTTAGCGAGTACGGGTCTATTGCCGAATAAAACTGTTTGAAGTATTGATTTTTCAGTTTTACTCTAACTCAGCAGGCAGTATTTATGTTTAGTCAATTATTATTTGCTTTAATTAATTTCTTGCCGAGTTCATAGTTCCCCTGTAGTATGATAAACAATTTATGATGACTATAAACTAAAATACATATCCATTGACGTAAAGCACTTTATTGCTTTAAAAACTTGTTTTAAAGGTGTGATTTAGTGAGAAAATCTGTTGGCAAAACTAACTCAAAGACAGTAGCCGTTTGGCTGGTAATGATATTTGCAGCTTTGAGTGGCGTAGTTTATGGATATGACATAGGTGTTATATCTGGTGTTTTTTTGTTTGTTAAAGACAGCATCCCAATGACAGATAGTCAACTTTCATTACTAGCAAGCGCTGTCTTGGGTGGTGGTGCCATTTCTACCCTTATTTCAGGCTTTTTAGCTGACAAGTTTGGTCGTAAGGGAATGATCTTCTTCTCATCTATCGTATTTATCATTAGCGTTTTTATTATTTCCATGGCGCATTCATATGCAGCTATTTTGACTGGCAGATTAATCCAAGGTGTTGCAATAGGTATTGTAACAATTGTTGCACCACTTTATCTGACTGAAGTCATGCCTGCAAAATTTCGAGGTCGTGGAACAGCAATGTTTCAGCTGTTTTTATGCTTTGGCATATTAATATCGTCCCTGGCTGGTATCTACTTTACAAAGTCACACGACTGGAGAGGAATGTTTTTTTCTGCTTTGATTCCTGGTATATTGTTGTTTGCAGGTTCGTTATTTATTGTAAAGTCCCCACGGTGGCTGATAAAGAAAGGTCGCGATGCTGAAGCCCTGAAATCACTAAGAAGATTGCAACCAGAGGCTGTAGCTAAAAATGAACTAAAACGTATTCAAGATCATCTGTTACAAGAGAATTTACGAGATACCGCCAACTCTTTCGGGAGCATAATACGTTTGATTAGTAAACGGCGTATTTTAACGCCTGTGCTGATTGTTTTTTCCATTGCTATTTTAAATCAGCTGACAGGTATTAACAGCATCCTTCAATTTGATTCCATTATACTTAAAACATCTGGATTAAACAGTAATATTGACGCAATGCTGGGAACGACTTTGGTAACATTGATTAATTTTTTAATCACATTTTGCATGTTGTTTTTTGTTGATAGCTTCGAGCGAAAAAAGGTTATGGCCGTCGGCACCGGAGGCGCATGTATTTCGTTGCTATTTTGTGGTTTTGTCTACCTGATGGACAGTACAGGAGAATCTAAAGGTGTTTTAATGATGATGGGCATGACAAGTTTTATATTGTTTTTTGCTCTCGGTCCTGGTTCTTTAGTTTGGGTGCTTTTATCAGAATTACTGCCAGGTCAGGTGAGAAGTACAGGTTTGGCTGTAGCTCTCTTTTTAAACTCAGCCGCATCTTCATTGCTTGCCAGCGTCTTTTTATCATTAACACACGTCATTGGTTTTAGTGGAGTTTTTTTATTGTGCGCAATGGCAACATTTATCTACTTTTTACTGAGTATATTTTTTATTCCAAAAACCAGTTGCTTAACCCTTGAAGCAATAGAAGAGGGATTTAGCCGGTAATTTCCCAAGCCTGAGACCGCTATTATAAAACAAATAATGTAGTGAGTTGCAAAAAAGTTATGTTGTGATAATAGCTTTGTTATGGTTTCAGTATAGGTAGTTGTTACATATTGAATAAAAAGCATGCTCATAAAATGGTTAGAAACAGATTTTAGGATTACTGCATGTGAAGTTTGATAGAGAACATCACATTCTTTTCTCTTGTGACTTTATTGCTTTTTTTAGTTGCGTTATGTTTCTCCGGCTGACAGAAAAAGCAGAGTCCATAAAATCAAGTTTTACCTGCCACCCATTATTATTTTTTTCAATGGCGTTTAGCGCAGAGAGGGCAATAATCGTTTTTCTGTGAATCTGGAAAAATTTTTTTGGTAGCCGTTTTATCAAGTTTTTTAGTGATGTACTGGTTAGCACTGAACCCATTTTACAATAAATACGCGTATACTTTTCTTCAGCACAAAGGCAAATAATATCTTCAGCGGCGATATACTGACTGCCTGTACCGGATGAAATCTCAATGCTGGTCTTTGTCACCGATGTTTGTTGTTGCAACTTACTTATGACCCGCTCAATAGCCTCTGTCAGCCGTTTTCGTTGTATCGGTTTCAGAAGATAATCAACAGCACCAATTCTAAAAGCTTCAACAGCGTGATGCTCATAGGCTGTGCAATAAATAATTTCAGGTGGATGTTTGAACTCAGACAGTAAATTAGCCACTGCTATGCCATCTGGTTCTGGCATATGAATATCAAGAAATATAATGTCCGGTTGCAACCTGCTTGCTGCATCAATCGTTTCTTTACCATTTCTGGCTTCCTCCGGCAAAGTTGTGATGAGGCAACGTAGCTCTTCTGATGATAAAAGCCTTCTCATTCGCTGTCTTGCAAGTGGTTCGTCGTCTGCAATTAACGCCGTGAATGGCAGTTGACTTTTGATGTTAAAAGTCATGATTTAACACTCGTTTGGTGGTGATTGTTGTTTGTTATAGGGAATACGAATGCATACCTTGTATTGATCGTGGCTTTTCAAATATGTCAGACTGGCTTTATCTTCAAAATGAGCACGCAAACGATCTCGGACATTCTTAATGCCAATACCACAACCATCGCTATTTGTAACAGGATTTTGGGGTAATGAGTTAGATATTTTAATATACAGGCTATCAGTGTTAATTTTCAAACTTATTGATACCTTTCCAGTCTTGCTACACGGTGCTATTCCATGTTTGATAGCATTTTCTAATAAGGGTTGCAAGAGCATGTATGGTACTTTGACTGTCTCGGGTAACTGTTCAGGAAGGTTCCAATCAATTTGCAATCGTTCTTCCAGTCGTTTTTTCTCAAGATGAAGATATCGTTTTGCCAGGTCAACTTCTTTAGTGAGTACAACCAAATATGTATCGTCAGACAAGCTGGCTCGGAGCAGAACCGAAAGATCTTCAATAAGTTGTTCAGCAAGATCAGGGTCTTCATGAATAAGACTAACAATATTGTTCAGGCTATTGAACAAAAAATGCGGATGGACTTTAGCCCTCAATGCCTGTAATCTGGCTTTGAGTTCTGCTTGCTGTTGTAATGCCAGCTGGTGTTGCACGTAAGCGTATCGTAGTATAAAACCCATAATGACAAGACCAACAGTAATGTTTCGTGAGAGCGAAATGGTAAGAGTATGTTCACTGGCAAATAATGGATGATGAAGTGGCAGGTAAAAAACAATACAACTTGCCAAACCAATAATCAACGCACAGGCAGTCATTGAAAGCGTGACAAATAATACGATTGATGGATAACGCATATATTTTCGTAAGAGGCATAAAACAACAATACACGACACACTAATCCACTGTATGAAAAATGAGAGCAATCCAAAGCCGACCCAGTCCCAGTAAAACACAGCTTGTCCAGCTGTTAAAATGATAAATAATATAAAGACAATCAGCTCTGTGGAGATGATGATTCTAAATACCGTGGTACTTTGACAAAAGTCTGGCAAAAAGTAAGTTACGTTTGTTTGTTGATTTTTGTCCTGCTTCATGACCAGTTTTTGACAGCCTCTTTGTTAGGTTTTTTGGTTTCTTAAGCTTTACTGTGATGGATTTTTAACAGAGGATCAACCGGAGAAAAATTTAAATTTTGTTTAGTACATCTAACGTAAAATGGTATCATGCAAAATCACCATAAACTTCACAGAAATGGTTGTACTTTGAAGATAGGTTCTCATACTATTTCAAATTCAGTTATCTTGGCACCTATGGCAGGTGTTACAGATTTGCCGTTCCGGCAACTGGTCCGTGACTTAGGCGCAGGATTAGTGATTTCTGAAATGGTGACTTCTGATTCCAGGTTATGGAATACCCGTAAATCAAGGCTTAGGCTGGCTTTTACGGGTGAGCCTGAACCAAGAGCTGTTCAGATTGTTGGTGGCGATCCTCAAATGATGTCTGAGGCTGCATACTTAAATGAGAAAATGGGTGCTCAGATAATAGACATTAACATGGGGTGCCCTGCTAAAAAAGTATGTAATAAATTGGCCGGCTCTGCGTTACTAAAAGATGAAAGACTTGTCAGCGATATATTAAAATCAGTGGTGAGCGCCGTCAATATTCCCGTAACGCTTAAAATTCGTACAGGCTGGAGCCCTGAACACCGTAATGGTTTAACCATTGCCAAAATAGCTGAAGATGCTGGTATTATTGCTTTATCTGTGCATGGTCGCACCAGAAGTTGTCGATTTGGTGGAGAGGCGGAGTATGACACCATCGCCCGCATAAAACAATCTGTTCAAATTCCTGTAATTGCCAATGGAGATATTGACTCACCTGAAAAGGCAAAAGCAGTTCTGGATTATACCAGTGCTAATGCTATTATGGTTGGTCGGGTTGCGCAGGGCAACCCATGGATTTTTAGAGAAATCGAGCATTATTTGAAAACAGGAGAGAAACTTCCTGCTCCGGATAATAAGGAGATTGAATCTGTGCTTCTCCGCCACTTAAATAATTTATATTTGTTTTATGGGGAGTATATGGGAGTACGTATCGCTCGCAAACATCTCGGCTGGTATTTTAAGAATATGTCCAATCATGCAGAGTATCGTTGCCGGTTCAATGTGCTGGAAAGCCCTTTTGAGCAAAAAGAAGCAGTAAAGCACTTCGTTCAACACTTAGTATATTAGTACCTGTAAGAGAAAACTGATAAAAAACGATGAAAAGACGATGGGAATGATAGAAATAAAGAGGTGATCTCATGACTCCTGAAAATATAAACAATCAGGCCGATGGAGATTTGTGCAAGCAAAAAATCAGCCATATTACAGGTTCTACATTGCGAGACAATGTTACTCAGGCCATGGATGATTACTTCAGATGCCTTGACGGCGAAAAAGCGACAGATGTTTATCATATGGTCTTAACTGAAGTAGAGTCTGCATTAATGGCCTCTGTACTCAGATATGTCGATGGGAATCAAAGCAAAGCTGCGGAGTGTCTTGGAATTAGTCGCGGTACTTTGTTAAAAAAATTAACTCGATACCAACTACATCTGAGAAAAAAAAGAGGATAGTTTAATGACAACAGAAAAAACGACAACCATTTGTCGTTCATTAATAAGTGTTTCTGATAAATCAGGGCTGGATCAGTTTGCTAACCGTCTGCGTCATCAGAAAATTGAAATTCTTTCTACTGGGGGAACACAAAAATATCTTGAGTCCTGCGATATAAAAACGACAAGCATTGCTGATATTACAGGCAGTCCAGAAATTATGGATGGACGCGTAAAAACATTGCACCCTAGGGTGCATGGTGGCATTTTAGCACGTCGTGGGATGGATGATGCGACCATGGAAACGCATGGAATCAAGAGTATTGACCTTGTAGTGGTAAACCTTTATCCATTTAGCCAAACTATTGCTAAACCTGATTGTACTGTATCTGATGCGATTGAAAATATTGATATTGGTGGCCCGGCAATGGTGAGAGCAGCTGCTAAAAATCATGAGTACGTTACCATTATTGTAGATCCAAAAGATTACATGAAAGTTGCCGATGAAATTGATTCGACAGGGGGTGTAAGCAGAAAAACCAGGCAACTGTTAGCTGCAAAAGCTTTTGCTCATACGGCAACTTACGATTCAGCTATTACCAAATATCTGAATACACAATTGAATATCTCGGAAACAGATAATAGAAAGTCAGATTTTACTGAAACTTTAACGCTAGAATTTACCAAACAAGCTGATTTGCGTTACGGGGAAAACCCGCATCAACAAGCTGCATTCTATGTAGAGAGTACACCACCTCCAGCAACACTGGCAACTACAAAACAGCTTCAGGGTAAAATGCTTTCTTATAATAATATCGTTGATACGGATGCAGCATTGGCATGTGTAAAAAGCTTTAGTGAAAGTGCTTGTGTAATTGTCAAACATGCAAATCCTTGCGGTGTAGCGACAGGTGCAACGACACTTGAAGCATATAAGCGAGCTTTTTCTGCTGACAAAACTTCTGCATTTGGCGGAATCATTGCCTTTAACCGGCCACTGGATGAAGAGACTGCAAAAACAATTATCAGCAACCAGTTCGTGGAAGTAATTATTGCACCAAAAATAGAAGAAAGAGCAGCTTTTATGCTTCGTGAAAAGCCAAATGTTAGAGTGCTTGACTGTGGATCACTTCCTCGGAGAGTAGCGCCTGAAATCTTTTACAAGCGTATTTCTGGCGGATTGCTGGCTCAATCGGCAGACCAGATTACTATGACACCTTCCGAAATGAAGGTTGTTACAAAGCAACAACCCACAGCGCAAGAGATGGCAGATTTGCAGTTTGTATGGCAAGTCGTTAAATTTGTGAAATCAAATGCAATTATCTATGCCAAAAATAATCAAACAACAGGTATTGGTGCAGGGCAAATGAGCCGGGTAATCAGTGCTAAAATTGCGGCTATGAAAGCTGAAGAAGAAGGTTTTTCTTTAAGAGGTGCTGTCATGGCCTCTGATGCATTTTTTCCTTTTCGAGATGGTATAGATATAGCGGCAGAAATGGGCATTCGTGCGGTAATACAACCTGGTGGCTCAATAAAAGACCAAGAAATTATCGATGCAGCAAATGAGCATGGTATGACAATGATATTTACGGGTGTCCGGCACTTTCTACATTAAAAATCATATAATTATTTGATTTAAAACAGTGAGCCAGATAGTGATCATTGAAGCAAGTGAGTTAAGAAAATAAAAGGCTTTTTATGAAGGTATTGATTATAGGTAGTGGTGGCAGAGAGCATGCGTTAGCCTGGAAGGTAGCTCAATCTGATCAGGTGTGCGATGTTTTTGTGGCTCCGGGTAATGCTGGAACGGCTCGCGAAGCAGGTATATCAAATATTTCGATTGAAGCAACAGATATTGATTCATTGGTAACTTTTGCAGCCAAAGAAGGTATTGGTCTAACTCTTGTAGGGCCTGAAGCCCCGCTGGTAATGGGGATTGTTGATCGTTTTCGGGAAGAAGGCTTACCTGTGTTTGGTCCAACAGCCAGTGCAGCGCAGCTCGAAGGTTCTAAGTCTTACGCAAAAAAATTTATGCAACGCCATAAAATTCCAACAGCTCAGGCGTGTGTGTTTGAAGATATAGATTCGGCTGAAAAATACATTTGGCATTTAGGTGCACCTGTAGTTGTTAAAGCCGATGGATTAGCCGCTGGCAAAGGTGTGGTTATTGCCGCCACCGAAGATGAGGCTGTTTTGGCAGTGAAGGATATGCTTTGTGATAACCGCTTCGGCAAGGCTGGTAGTCGTGTGGTTATTGAAGAGTTTCTTGAAGGTGAAGAAGCCAGTTTTATTGCAATGGTGGATGGTGAAACAGTCATACCCTTGGCCACTAGCCAAGATCATAAAGCACTCAATGACGGGGATACAGGGCCAAATACCGGAGGGATGGGGGCATACTCACCTGCACCAGTGATAACACCTGATATTCATCAAAAAGTAATGAATACGATTATCTTACCGACCATAGCTGGCATGCGTATAGAAGGAGAGCCTTACACTGGTTTTCTTTATGCTGGACTGATGATATCCAAATCAGGTGATGTTAAAGTTCTTGAATATAATTGTCGTTTAGGTGACCCAGAAACACAACCTCTTTTAATGCGATTAAAATCTGATTTAGTAAATCTTTGTCTTTGTGCAACACAAGGTAAGTTGCATGAATGTCAGGCTCAATGGGATACACGCACAGCGTTAGGCGTTGTTTTGGCAACGAAGGGGTATCCGGTCAGCCATCCCAAGGGAGAAGAAATTAAAGGGTTGAAGCCAGTAAAAAAAATGAGTGATGCAAAGATTTTTCACGCTGGAACCGCCTTGTCCAATGATAATGTTGTTGTAACAAATGGTGGACGTGTATTATGTGCCACTGCATTAGGGGAGACCCTTGAGCAGGCAAAAACAAAAGCCTATCAGCTTGCAAAAACTATTCATTGGGATAGCATTTACTACCGTAGAGATATTGGAAATAAAGCCATTGCAAAGAAATCATTTTCTACGAACAACCAAGAATTATCTTTATCTTGATGTGTAAATGTAGTGCTACCTATGCAAGATGGAGTGATTACCAGATGGACTGATTTTAAATGCAGATGAATTTGAACAGTCTGACCGAATTCATAAAGCTAAAAAGCCTCCGAAAGGAGGCTTTACCATACAAAAAACAGTTTTTGTATGGTTTTCATAAGAGCATAATAAAATCACTGATACTTACATAAGACGTAAAAAAATTCAGATTATTCACAAGCCGGAAAAACTGATGTCTTGTTCTAACCTTTAAGGAGTCAACTTATCGTAACATGTCCATTTAGAACCATCAGGACTAAGGTCACTAGTGAAAAAACAATACTTTCCCGCAGATGTTGATGGCTTTAACACATAGCCAAGTAAGTGGTATGGAGATTTGACATAAATATTAGTTGTGGTATCAAAGCATTGAGTGCCGTGTGGTTGCATTACTGTATGTTGTCCATTGACGTCTACTGTTAAATTGCCAGTTCTGACATTATTTAAAATCATCACCTGTGTAGGAGAGCACTTAGGAAAATTTGAAGGCAAATTACAATTTTCATAAACCATTTTTCCTTTGACCAGACTAAGAAGAACCTCACTAACTCTGCAGACAACCCCTCCTCTTTTATGGTCAGTTGCAGGAATATCAAAATCTCGGTTATCCAAAAAAAGCGGAGCCATTACAGCATGTACATGAATCGTTTCGCCAAAAGGCATACATTGTGAAGCTTTTGTACCGCAACTTTTCTTAGCACTTTTACTCGACAAATCAATAGTAACGGTAGAATAGTTGTAAACTCGTACTTCATTTTCTAAGTCACATGCCATAGCTAATACAGAAAATAAAAAGTTCAATCCAACAATCGCAATTATGGTTACTAAAATTTTATATAAACACAAAGAAGTACTAGTTATTCTGTTCATTATGTCCTCGCTAAATACAGCTGTTTTATTAATGCAAAACAATTAATAAATTTATACAATCATATAGCTCAGCCAAACACTTTAAAGCCAGAGCTACTTGGTCTAAGGTAAACAAACATGCTAATAATCAGAGCAGTTCATAGCGGTTTAAGTCCTGATCCATCCTCCGGAAAATTTTGATAAACGCATTTCAACTGAAATTTTTCTCAGATATTCTTTTTTTCCGGTTGTTAATTTTTGTACAAGATTTTGTATTTGTCTAGGATATATTCCTGAATTTCCTGAATCAGTCAGATCATTGCAGACCATAACAAAAAGCTATATATACTACAATAACTTAATACTTATAAGTATTATAAGAGTCCAAAGAAAGCGAAATATGATTTTTTTATGAGGAGTTGATTCAGTAAATAAGGGTAATGAGAAGTTCTGGATAAAACTACTCATAAGTCATGAATTTACTCTCAGGAGAATATTATTTCTGCACTTTTTTTAGCACCTGCTAATTTGTATTACCTAAAATATAAAATCACAACATTATACAAAATGGTGCTTCTAATTTCTTATTGTGCTATTTTTCTGATCTTGCTGTTGTGCGTTGGTGCGTTAAAGCTCGTCGCAATAGCAGGCTAATTCGTTACTTCGCCCTTAACAATACTTCGGACAGTTTTAAACTTATTGTTTTCGATGTGTATTGCCTGTTAGTTTATCAACATGAACAGAATATAATCTATGAAAGACACAGTAAATAATCATACAAAAACCAAATCAAAGTGTGGGTATGATGTGTTGAAAATTATCATTTATCCGGCTAAATAATACTGGTTTTATTTTCTTCCTAGTGGAGTCAAAAAATTTATTAATGGCACAACTCCATTTATGAACAGAAAAACACATTATTTGTTACCAATTCATTCATCACCTTCAAGCACCGCTCTATTGGGTTGAGATTAGGGCTATAAGGTAGTTAAAGGTGAATATCAATATTGAAATTTTCTGCATTGGCAAATGTCTCTTACTTCGGTTGAAAGACCTTCTATCCAAAATAAAGTAAATTTTATTATCACCGATAATCATTGCTTTAATTCATCTATGAAATCAGCAAAGAATTCGCTATTAATTATCTTCTATGTTTTGCTGGTCAGTAGCAGGTCAGTAGCAGGTCAGTCAGATTAATCGCTCCAACAGGTTTACCCGCGTACGTGAAGCACGTGTTTTTATTGGCTTATTTATTCCAGTTCTTATCCATCCTTTTGAGGGTTTGGTTGCCATCACCGGATCGACCTCGTCGTCAAATGAAATCACGGCATCATCGAGTAACTGGTCTTTGAGGAGCTGATACTCATAAAGATGACGTTGGGCGGTCTCATCAACAATAAACAGTGATCATGCAATCTGATGTGAACTTCAGCCATCATTGGCCTAAAGAACCGTCTTGATGCGATCATCTACCCTTATATTTTTTCAGAACTGTGACATTTTAACAGTGACGTTCGCTCGTCAGGAGATGAAAATTTATGAATGAGCGTTATGATGCAACAATAGTAAAAAGACAATAATTGATGTTTTATAGCACCCACACCAAGAGGCGGAGCCCTCTTTATTTTTATTGTGAAAACTCAGCCATCAACGGAGAGATATATTCTGTGAGTTGCGCTATTTTAAAAATGGTTAACCCAAGTATTGATGGCTGGCATTGTATATTTTGTGTCCAGTAAAAGTCCAAAGCTGTATTATTTCACAATGAACTTTTTTGCGGTTGTTCCTTAATTTTTAGCTTCTAAACCACTCACGCCAAGAGGTGCACCAAGCCCGGTGACAAGATCATACCCTTTACGGGCTTTTTGGTTTAAACCATTTTCACCAGAAGTTATGTCATACCAGCTACTTCCAGAAGCGCTATAAATACGTGTCAGCAGCTCCTGAGAACTTATATCACCAATATTAGCATTGGCAATTATACCCGCTATCAGCGGTGCTGCCAGACTGGTTCCACCCACCTGAAGCCAATTGCCATTACTGTCAAGTACAGCCATACCACTTACTGGATCAGCATCTGCGGAAAGATCTGGCGTCCCTCTCTTATTGGAGTATTTAGAATCAGTCTCAGATAACAAACCTTTCAGTGATTCCTGATATAATGGCAAAGCCTGAATTTCACTTACACCACCATTACCGCCTACATCTATTTTTACAATTTGGTGTGTCAGTGGGTCTTCGTTTTGTTCAAAATGATGGTTCCATGCGGTCTGGGTGATATTACCGGAAGAATCCTGGTTTATTATTTTTGTTCCACCAGCAGCAATAACATAAGGCGATGTTGCAGGGTATCCGGATCTTAAACCGGTATCTCCGGTAGACGCAACGTAAATCACACTCTTACTTCCATTAAAGTGAGAATTTAAATTAATATTACTGGGAGCTTCATCTCCGGACCAGCTCATGGAAACGACACCTCCACCATTTTTTGTAACAATCTCTGTTGCCACATCTACAGCTTTAAACAGTGAATCATTTTCCGCTGAGTCAGCTTCAACAAGCACAATTTTGGCGTTGGGCGCCATAGCATGAGCTGCTTCAATATCTAGATTTTCTTCACCTGCCCAGCCAGAATTTTGAGTAGGCTGGTGACCTGATGCATATACAACACTGAAATCAGCGACAGGTAAATTAACTGCTTTTGAGTACTTATCTAAAGTTTCTTTAGCGTTTGCATCATCATAGGCATCAACGATAGCAATAGTTTTACCTTTACCATCGGGATTATCAATTTTATAAACTTTTCGTAATGTATCGGGCTTTAACCCATTAGAACCGCTTGCAGAGTCAGCTTTTTTAGCCATGTAAATGGTATTAGTATGGTATTGAGTTATACCAGACGGCAGAACAAACATGCTAGGCGATGTTGATTTTTTAAATTGAGGATTGTTGTGTGTGCTACTGGAACTAGGAATAAATACTTTATTACCATCTATTGTTCCATAAGTACCTGAAGAAAAAGCAGATTCAGGCGTACTTTTTGTTGAAAAAGCAGCGGTAGAGAAAAAAACAACAAATACTACAAGCAATGGTTTAAATTTTCTCATATATAGTTTACCCTTTTGTCATTACAATTTTTAATTCAATATGTCAGTCTGACTTTTTTGCTTTAAAACTACAGTGGCATGTTAAAATATTGTATTTTTAATATACTAGTCATGACTTCGTTGTTAGCATTTTAGTAGTCATACTTAATTGTCAAAACGACATAAAGTTCTACATGATCACCAGAGCCTATAATTAACGGAAATTTTTATTTCGGTTTCTCCGAAGTTTTAATTTTAATTGCTTATTTGTATTTAATAACCATTATTAAAAACATATAACAGCAGAATATAAATAAACGTTAACTTAGCAAAGGAATAAAGATATAATAAATCAACATAAATAGCAATTATATACATTAATGAACTTGTATTTTTCGTTATAGGGTTATATAAACATACCTTAATTTTGAGTAAATAATTTAAGATTGTTGCACATGGTTGTTTAATCCAGTGGTAGTTTAATCCAGCGTTAGTTTAATTCGGAATTTTTCAAACTGAAGTAACAACAGGATAAATAAAATCAAGAAATAATTCATTTAAAAACAGATGGTTAATTTTATTATTAAAAAATAAAGGCATAATTCCAAAATAAATAACTAAAGACTTCTATGTGATGAATTATCAGTATGTTATTGTTGTTTTTTACTGTGTACGGGACAAAAAATTTTCATTATATGAAAAATCAAAAGGTTAGACTATGAATTGACACCTGCATTGAGTGACCAAGAGTATCTCATCTCCATAAGGATATACGCAATGTAGTAAGTCAACTCTTTAGTTGCCAAGCTTAAAGAAAATCTATCTTGGCATCCAGCCATAATTTTTTTAACGAAGTTTATACTTTCTCTACTGCAATTGAGTATTATTTAATCTTTACTGGGTAGCCGAATATTTTCAAACGTCGGTACAGGTGAAGTCTAGTTACCGCCGAATCAAGCATTTTTTTCTCTGGAAGTCACTCTATGTATTTTAATCGGATCGTTTGATTACTCGGTAGTTGCCTCTGCAGACTTACACTCTGTGCATGGATAGAAAGAACTGGAAATACGAAAAAAAAATGTAAATTACTTAGTGGTCTCTGCGGTGTATCTAGGGGTATCTATTCCTGTTTCTTGGGTATGTCTGACTAAAAAAGGCGCTAGTTCCAGTACCGCAGAATGCATCGCTCTAATGAAAAATGTGCTGGAATTAATGCCGGCAGACAAGATTGATTCACTGCTTGCTGATCGTGAATTTATCGGTAAAGAGTGGTTTCAATGGCTAAAGAAACAGCGTCTTCTTTTTCGTCTGCGCATACGAGGTGACTTGAAGGTGATGACGAAAAAAGGCCGTAAAACCAAAACCTGTTCATGTTTCGCCATTTATAAGCGGGGCAATCAGTGACGTAGATGAGTCAGAGAAAAGTATCAGGAATAAAGCTGTATATTGCAGCTACATGCTCACCAAAGTCAGGTCAGCTGTTTATCGTTGTTGGTCTGAAGAAGCCGGAAAGTATGATTTCAGACTATAGACAATGCTGGGTAATAGAAGTTTTATTCGGTAATCTAAGAATCTGTGGATTTGATATAGAAGCAACGCATATGGCTGCACCTGACAAAATGGACAAGCTGATGGGAATTCTGTCGCTGACTGTACTCTGGTGTATGGTGTCAGGTCACTGGGTGTATGGTGATGCTGAAACACTGCCACTGAATAAACATAACCGACCTCAAAAAAGTCTTTTTCGGTTAGGGCTGGATATTCTTAGACGTGTATTGTTAAACGTTTGCGCAAAGCATAATGCCATTAGCTTTGAGGACTTGTTGTATGTTTTGTCTCATTCATAGAATATAAATAAACACATAAAAAACTGAAACTCTTGCCTTAAAAGTCTAAAAATCGTTATAATGCACCGCATTCATGAATCAGCATCCACTCATAGCTCAGCTGGATAGAGCGCTGCCCTCCGGAGGCAGAGGTCAGAGGTTCGAATCCTCTTGAGTGGGCCATAACTAAAGTTCTTCATCATTGGTGTTTTTCGCAACGTACTGGTGCATATATTTTTTTGCAACACGCTTGCGGTTTAGCTCTTTTCTGCTTGACCAGCCAGGAATACGGTAAAGGGATAACAGAGCAAATAGAATTAATGTGGCCGCAATAGATATAATATACATTTGTGCTGCCACAGCTACACCTACAGAAGCTGTTGCCCAAATGGTTGCGGCAGATGTCAGGCCACGAACCTGCCCCTTGTCCCGTATAATCACGCCTGCACCAAGGAAGCCGATACCACTGACAATCTGTGCTGCAATTCGGGTAGGGTCACCACTGATGACACCTGTACTGCTTATCGGTCCGAAGGTCATAAATGATATAAAGCTAAACAAACAAGCCCCAAGCGCCACTGCCGCATGAGTTCGAATACCAGACAACCCAACCCGTCTTTCACGTTCCCAGCCAATTAATCCACCAAGCACCGTAGCCAATAATAAACTTAAAATTACACGTATATCGACAGACCACTCTATCATCAAAACAACCCTTTTTTATCAACGATTTTTTTAGTGTAATAATTTTAATTATCGTGAAAATAGCATTCTTTCCGGTATTTCACTCAGAAAACCATCCTAACTTCAGCTGAAACTCTCGGTGATGTTTTATATTTCAGAACGGATTATTACGAAATAAAACAACTACAGACTAGCATTACAAGTACAGCATACCATGATGGCGACTAATACCAAAGGGTGAGTCTTTTTCAATATAAAATGCCCCTGATGTTTTCAGATCTATCATTCATGATAAAAAAAATGAAAATTATTATGAACTGAAAGGCGTTTTTTACCTGAAATAAAGCCTTGCTACGTGGCTGTTGTTTGATAGAAACAATCAATGACTATAAAGGATATCTGCAAGGTTGAACATTCATGTCATCGCTCAACCGTTAATTTTATGATGAATTTTATTGGCGGGCTAATCGGCTACACGTTTCAGGAGAAAAAGCCCTCACTAAATATTCACTATGCAGGCTTGATTACTGTTGTAGTTACGTCGAACTCAGGTTGTATCTGAGAATCAGGATCAAACGCCTGACAAGGAAAACAATTTGTTGTTCAAACCTGCCAGAGCTGTATGATCAAGTGATCGGGGCTTACATTAAGCAGTATGTGTTTTAGTGAAACCTGAACTTGCCGGTACTGCCGTCAATATTTTCAAAGTCCTCTGCATTTAAAATTACTGACCATTGACTTAGTAGTGTTTCCCGATTTTGTTGGTTGGCTTCATCAAAGTCAAAATATTGTGCATCGTATTTATTCTGAGCATTTTCCGAAACCTGCGGTGGTATGTAACCTCGTGCGTTATTAGGATAAATTCTTGGTGAGTTAGACTTCGTATACTCATCTATGTTGCAAACAATGTTATCTCTATCAAGCATACTGCGCAAAGCTATATTAGTGGCCTCATGCAATAAATCTGGACTTAATTTCTCCGTAGAATAACCCGTATAGTCTTGATTTAATTGGTCTAAGGTCATGCCATACCCTGGTAGATCTCCATTATTGGAAGCTAACCACATAGCAATAGTTTCTGTACGCTTGCTAAATTCTTGCCTGAATTCAGGGTCTTTCTTATATTTATTTACAATACTTTGCCATTCATGCAAATTGTCTAAATAGGGTTGCTGGTGATCTTTAATATAAAGATCAATTGCATCCTTGTTTTCATTTGCATTTCTTTTTTCGATTGAAATCCGTTCGTTAAGACTAGAATCAGTCGAGTGTATCTTTACCTTTCGCTCTTTTAACGATAACCCTTCAATAGAGTTCCATAACTTAACCAAAAAACTAGGTATATATTCTCGCTTAACTCGGTACGAATCGCCCTTTGTATCTATTTCCAGTGGTTGGTCATTTTTGAATAAAATCGCCCGAATTGTATTTCCAATGAGATTGCTCATAAGCTTCCCTGCCTAACATGTTTAATTGAAACCAGCTATTATTAAACATAGCCCATCTGAATTAAACAGTCCTGACTTCCGTTTAATAGTTGATTAACTCTTGCTGTCAGCTTTTATTAATAGTATTTCTCTCAAAAACACCTAATTCCGTGTTTTTGCTGCATTGGATTAAAAGTCTTTTAAGACCAGCTTTATCAATTTGATGCAGTCATTACAAAGCCAGTTGTCAGGCGTTATTGCTATTGATGGTAAAATACTGAAAGGCAGCTTTTGCAAAGCTAATGACCAGTCGGCTATCCATATGGTTAGCGCCTTTGCGAGTGAAGTGGGTCTGGTACTTGGCAAGCAAAAAGTTGACCAGAAATCCCATGCGTATGGCACTGGATGCAGAACGCTTTAATTAGAGCACTAGAGATCACTGGTCGATAGAAAATCTGCCGCACTGGGTGTGATGGGGATTACCCTTCTATTTGATAAAGTTTGCATATTTATTTATCCCTTTTCCCTTTGCAGTTATTGAGTGTATATATTAAAAAGCTGCCTAAGTCTTTTTATAGCTCTAGCTTATTTTGAACTCTCTGTTTAAGTGCTCTTCACAGTCGTCACTAGGATTTTTAATATTGGAGGGTCGGCATGCGTTAAAGTTTAATTTGTGTTGGTATTATGAACAATGTATTTAGTGTTACAATTGTTCAAGAGAATAAACTAGCGACAACAGCGCTGTTGCTGCGCTGGCCTCGGAAATCACCTAACTATTTTAAATATCACTATCAAGCGTGTTTATCAGTTGCTGGAAGTCATCTGGCAGAGGGCTTTCAAACTCGACAAACTGTGAAGATTTTGGATGTAATAGCCCAAGCTTTTGTGCATGAAGAGCTTGGCGATTGAAACCAGATAGAGTGCAAGCTAATTTCTCTCCACTTCCTTTGGGTAAAGTTTTTCGTGCACCATAGGTGGCATCGCCAACTAATGGATAATTCAAATGGCTCATATGAACACGAATCTGGTGTGTCCTACCTGTTTCTAGGTTAACCTTGATGTAAGTATGAGCCCGATATCTTCGTTTGATGCGATAGTGTGTTACCGCATGCTTACCATTGCTGACAACGGCCATTTTTAAACGATTTTTTGGATGTCGACCTATGGGCTCATTTATAGTGCCACCTGCAATAAGAATACCTGTCACCACTGCAGCGTAATGACGCTTAACAGTTCGTGCCTGCAATTGCTCTACTAGGGATGTGTGTGCTGTTAATGTTTTGGCGACAACCATCAGCCCCGTAGTATCTTTATCCAAACGATGAACAATACCTCCCCGTGGCAGGGTTTCCAGTTGTGGACAATGGTATAATAATCCATTAAGTAGTGTTCCCTCATAATTTCCTATAGCCGGATGAACAACCAGGCCGGCTGGTTTGTTAATGACAATAATATGCTTATCTTCAAAAACTATATTGAGTGGTATTTTCTGGGGCTTAAACAAGGTATGAACTTCATATTTAGCGTCTAGCTTAAGAGTACTACCTGAAAACACTTTGTCCTTAGGGCGTTTTGTTGCATCATCTACCGTTAGTTCACCTTTTTCTATCCAGTGTTTTAGTCGTGACCGTGAGTATTCAGAAAAAAGTTCTGCAGCCACTAGATCGAGGCGTTTACCGCCTAATTCTTCCGGAATTATTTCATTAAGAGAGATTTGATCAGTCATACGATACTGTTTTTCAGATATTCAAAGTTTGCCTATTCTATCACAACGAAAAAATCAGCAATATTTCATTTGTATTGCTTCGAAAGATTAAAAACAAACTATAGTTTATCGAAATCCTAGTATCACGTTATAATGCTGGAAATATAACATATAATGTACTGTTTACACAGGTAGGGAAACGGGAATCCTGTTTATGATAAAAATGGTAAAACTACTCAGAAATAATTCAATGGCACTTATTTGTGTTCTTGCGTTGTCAGCCTGTTCAGGGTCGCCAACAAAAATACCTGAAAATTTATCAGATGCTACATTGTATAGCAAAGGTCTGAACGCCATAAGGCAGGACGATTACAACACAGCTATCAGTAATCTAAGAGCGCTGGAATCACGTTATCCTTTTGGTCCTTTTTCAACACAGGGTCAGTTAGAGCTAGCTTATGCATATCTTAAAAACGATTCTCCGCAAGAAGCGCATGCAGCTGCCAGTCGTTTTATCCGCCTGCATCCGGATCATCCTAATGTTGACTATGCTTATTACCTCAAAGGGTTATCATCGTATATGTCAAATATGGGATTTATAGAAAAATACATTCCAATTGATAAAAGTGAGCGGGACCCAGGACCTGTCTATCAATCATTTAATGAGTTTTCAAAACTACTGACTCTTTTTCCAGATAGTCCGTATGCCAGTGATGCTAAACAGCGGATGATCGCAATTAAAAACAGAATGGCGATGCATGTACTTCATATTGCTGATTATTATTTAAAGCGTCATGCCTATGTTTCTGCTGTCAGCAGAGGTAATGAAGTTATTGAGAAGTATCAGCAAACACCAGCGATAGAGCCTGCTTTAGGTATTATCATTGAAAGTTATCAGCACCTTGGGTTGTTAAAGCCTGCCAGCAAAGCATTGGCTGTTTTGAAAAAAAATTACCCTGAGTCAAAACTGCTAAATGCAGAAGGTAATTTTATTGGTTACAAGGTATTCAGTGATGTTAACCCCTCTTTCTGGAGTATGATTACTTTTGGTTTAATAGGAAAAAACATCAGGCATCCTGTTATAAATAACTCATTATTACCTGAGCCAGTGCACTCAACTCCCTGACTTATTATCTATCTGTGGATTATTGCTATGAGCCCTGCTGTGGCTCATTATGCATTATCAAATGATAAAGACATTTTTATTATCATTTTTTATACAAAAAACTGCTTCTAACCTCTTATTTCACTACTTTTCTGATCTTGTTGTTATGCGTTGAAGCTTTTCGCAATAGCAGGTTTGCTCGTCATTTTTTCTTTATACCAAGTCATAAAAACTTGCTTACAATAGTAGTTAGAAACAGGTTTTAGTATTAGTCTATACATTTATAAAAAATGGTGTAAGCTGATGGCAATTAGGTACCGGGAGTTTGAAAACAATGAGTAAGCAACTATCTGAAACTTTTCAACCGGTTAAGGTAAATTGCCCGAGTTGTGGTAAACAAGTTGCATGGACCACAAAAAACACTCATCGACCATTTTGCAGTGATCGTTGTCGCTTAATTGATCTTGGAGAATGGGCCAGTGAGTGTTATAAAATTCCAGATAGTACAGCAGAATCTGAAACATAAGGGAAGAGCCATTTGGAGATGATGCAGGTTTTCACATAAATCATTTCCGTAAAAAAGAATACTCATAGTTATAATATTGTTAATACAATGGTTTTTTGTCTGAGCAGGAATGGCTGAATCTGTATTGACGTGTAAAGTTGAAGCACGAACCGCAAATTAAATAGTTTAGTTCTTATGAATCGAGAGAAACGTCAGCAAATATTTAGCCGCTTTCAGTTGGATAATCCAAAGCCTACTACGGAGCTTGAATACAGCACATCTTTTGAGTTGCTCATTGCAGTCATTCTCTCTGCGCAGGCAACCGATGTGGGTGTTAATAAAGCAACGAAAAAGTTGTTTGTCGTGGCTAACACGCCTCAGGCAATATATGGTCTGGGAGTGGATGGTTTAAAAAAATATATTCGAACCATTGGTTTATTTAATAGCAAAGCAGAAAACATAATAAAGACTTGTCGTCTTTTAGTTGATAATCACCAAAGCAAGGTTCCCGAGAATCGTCAGGCATTAGAAGCCTTACCTGGCGTTGGTAGAAAAACGGCAAATGTTATATTAAATACAGCTTTCGGGCAACCGACTATGGCTGTTGATACACATATTTTCAGAGTATCCAACCGAACAGCTATTGCACCCGGAAAAAACGTATTAGAGGTAGAGGAACGTTTAATGCGCTTGGTTCCTAAAGAGTTTCTGCATAATGCGCATCACTGGCTTATACTACATGGGCGATATACCTGTAAAGCAAGAAAACCTCAATGTGGTTCATGCCTTATTGAGGATTTATGTGAATACAAAAGTAAAACTGAATAAAAGCTTTGGGTATGCAAAAACACAGTACCTGATACAAAGAAAGACAGTAGTAGCTATTTTTTTTGATTTGGTATTTATAAACAGTTTTTAATGCGGGAACCTCAAAAAAATATGACTCATTCACCGACCCTTGAACTCACTTGTGAACTTATTCGTCGGCCATCAGTTACTCCTCTTGATGAAGGTTGCCAGCAACATATTGCAGCCAGGCTTGTCCCTCTTGGATTCAGGGCTGAATTTATTCGAATAAAGGATGTTGATAATCTTTGGCTTCGCAGAGGTAATGAAGGTTCTTTGTTGGTTCTGGCGGGGCATACTGATGTTGTACCAACGGGACCTGTTTCAAAATGGGATACTCCACCGTTTGAGCCTACCATCAGAGATGGTATTTTATATGGTCGGGGTGTTGCTGATATGAAAGGCGGTCTGGCTGCCATGGTCGTTGCTGTAGAAAACTTTGTTAAAAAACATCCGGATCATGAAGGTTCAATCGCCTTTCTGATTACCAGTGATGAAGAAGGTCTTGCCATACATGGTACAAAAGCAATGGTGGATATATTAGTAAAACGCAATGAAATTCCGCAGTGGAGTATTGTGGGTGAACCTTCAAGCTCATCATATGTTGGCGATACAGTGAAACATGGTCGACGAGGTTCTCTCACCGGCAACTTATGTGTACATGGTATACAAGGGCATGTGGCCTATCCTCACCTTGCAGATAATCCCATTCACAAAACCATGTCTGCTCTTGATGCACTTACACAGGAGATTTGGGATGAAGGTAATGATGATTTTCCACCGACCAGTTTTCAGATTGTCCACATAGGCAGCGGTGGCGTTGCATCAAATATTATTCCCGGTTCCCTGGAGGCACAGTTTAACTTTCGCTTTTGTACAGAGGTTACTTCTGATGATTTACAAAAGCGTGTACAATTGATCCTTGATAAACATCAGTTGCAATATGATATAGAGTGGACACTAAATGGACTACCATTTTTGACACCAGTCGGTTTATTACGCAACAGCGTTGAAAATTCCGTAAAAAGTATTATCGGTAAAGTACCAGTTTTTAGTACGGCAGGTGGCACATCTGACGGACGTTTTATTGCTACCATGGGAACCCATGTTGTTGAGCTTGGATTGTGCAATAAAACGATTCATCAGGTAAATGAGTCTGCACCGGTGGCTGACCTTGATACACTCACAACCATTTATGAAAAAGTTATTGAACAGTTAATGAGTTAAAAAAGGTGACAGTTACTCTTTATTATATGTTTTAAAACTTTAAAGGGATCTTGAATTGGGTTTTGTAAAAAATATCCGAGTCGGAATACAAGTTAGCAGGGAGCTTTATGCCTTTATACCAAAATCAGTTTTTAACTTCTGTTTACAGAAATATAAGAAAAGTAGCGCAATAAGAAGCTAGAAGAAAATTCTGGTATAAACGCATAAAACTCCCTGTTACACTGATGTTTATTTTTATAAAATGGTAAGGTTAACTTTTTGGAGCGAAGGCGGGACTTTTTATGGCCTTAATGAAAATCTATGAATATCCACACCCTTGTTTAACATTAAAGGCAAGTCCTGTGGACAATGTTTGTGATGACATTAAATCTTTGGTAAAAGATATGCTGGAAACCATGTATCACAACAATGGTTGTGGCTTGGCAGCTACACAGGTCAATAAAAATCATCGTATTTTTGTGATGGATGTGTCTGGAGAAGGTAATGCACCTCAGGTATTTATTAACCCCGTTATTACACCTCTGACAGAAGAAATGGAACAAATGCAGGAAGGCTGTTTATCTGTTCCAGATGTTTATGAACTGATAACGAGACCAGCATTCGTAAAAATTGAAGCGCTCAATGAGCATGGTAAATCCTTTTCTCTTGAGCTAGATGGATTAGCCGCTGTCTGTGTTCAACATGAACTCGATCATCTGGACGGAAAGGTAATGCTTGACCGATTGTCCAAACTTAAAAGATCACGAGCTCTAAAAAAGCTTGAAAAAACAAGAAAATCAGCAAAAGCCCAAGGTAAAGAGTCTTAGTTTAATGAATCAACCTTTACGTATTATATTTGCTGGAACACCAGAATTTGCAGGTAAACACCTGGAATGTTTAATTAACATGATTAAGCAGTCCCACCATGAGTTAGTAGCTGTATACACGCAGCCTGACAGACCTTCTGGTAGAGGCCGAAAATTGCAGCCATCTCCTGTTAAAATACTGGCAGAAGCTAACAGTATTCCGGTTTATCAACCCGAAAGCCTAAAAACTTTTGAGGTGCAAGACCAGCTGGAGAAGTTAAAACCAGATCTGATGATCGTTGTGGCTTATGGATTGATTCTTCCACAGTTTGTGTTAGATATCCCTGTTCACGGGTGTATTAATGTACATGGTTCTTTGCTCCCAAAATGGCGTGGTGCCGCTCCTATTCAACACTCACTTATGAGTGGAGATAAAAAAACAGGCATTACTATAATGCAAATGGATAAGGGGCTAGATACTGGTGACATGTTGCTTAAATCAAGCATACCTGTGACAGAAGATGACACATCAGCAACCCTCTACGAAAAACTGGCTTCCTTAGGTAGAAAATCACTGCCGTTAGTTATTAATCAAATCGCTGAAAATAAACTTAACCGAGTAAAACAGGATGAAAGCCTTGCCAGTTATGCGCACAAAATAACCAAAGAAGAAGGTAAGATTGACTGGAGGCTTCCGTCATTTCAGGTTTCTTGTCATATCCGGGCTTTAAACCCTTGGCCGGTTGCATGGACAACATTAAAAGATGAAATTATTCGCTTATGGGAAGTATCTGTGGTAGATATTGATACCTCTGAGGCTCCGGGAACCATAATAAAAGCAGACAAAAAAAGAATAATTATCGCCTGCGGTCAGCAGGCTATTGTTGTCAATCGCCTTCAGCTAGCGGGTAAACGAGCTATGTCAACGCAGGATGTACTTAATAGCCGAAGAGAGTTTTTTGCGCCAGGGTCAAGATTTCAATGAGTAAAAAAGAGTTGCAAACAAGTAATAATGTACGTGTTGTTGCTGCTGTTGTTATTGCAGAAGTAGAAGCAGGTTCATCTCTTACCACATCGCTTGATTTGCATGTTACAAGCATTACTGAAAAAAAACGCTCATTATTGCGTCAGCTCTGTTATGGTACACTCAGACACTATTTTAGCTTATCCCGTGTGCGTAAAAATTTATTAAAAAAACCATTAAAAAGCAAAGAATCGGTTATCAATGCATTGATTCTTACAGGTATTTATCAGTTGATTCATTCATCAGTTCCTGCCTATGCGGTTATTAATGAGACTGTTAATGCTGTAAAGATAATCAAAAAGAACTGGGCTGTAGGTGTTATTAATGCTGTATTGCGCTCTGTACAACGGCAGCGAAATGATTTGTTTAATCCATCAGACGATGATTTGCCTGCTTTATGGGATCATCCCGTGTGGTTTATTGATGCACTTAAAGCGAGTTGGCCGGAACATTGGCAACACATATTAAAGTCCAATAATGAACAGGCACCTATGACGTTAAGAGTTAATCGTTTACACAGTTCAAGACAAAGTTATTTAGATGAATTAAAAAAAGCAGGAATTAACGCAAAACCTACATCTCTTGCGGTTGATGGCATAACACTTGATGAAGCTATTTCTGTCGAAAAATTACCAGGCTTTGACAGTGGAGCTGTCAGCGTCCAAGATGAAGCTGCACAACTGGCTGCTGAGATTTTGCAATGTTTGCCGAGTATGCGTGTGCTGGACGCTTGTGCAGCACCTGGCGGTAAAACTTGTCATTTGCTTGAAAAAACAGACGATTTAACGATTTTAGCACTTGATATCAACAAGAAAAGATTATCGTATATTGAGGAGAATTTAAACCGCTTAAACCTCAAAGCAAAGTTGGTATGTGGTGATGCATCTGCGCCAAAAACGTGGTGGGATGGACAACTATTTGATCGCATTTTACTAGATGCCCCTTGTAGCGGTACAGGAGTTATTCGCAGGCATCCCGACATTAAATTACTTCGCCGAAAGAGTGATATTGACCAGCTTTCAGCGCTTCAAGGTAAACTACTGGAAACCCTGTGGGCATTATTGAAACCAGGTGGCATAATGGTTTATGCCACTTGTTCTGTGCTGAGCGAGGAAAATAGTATACAAATTAAACAATTTATATCTCAGCAAAATAATGCTACGATTTTGCCTGTTCCTTTCTCAGGTACTCAAAATGATACATCTATGTATTGCTATGGCACCTATGGAATACAGTTTTTTCCTAAACAAGGTGCCCACGATGGTTTTTTTTATAGCGTCTTAAAGAAAACGTCTCAAGATTAACAAACGGTATAACTGGTAATGAAAATTATAATTCTTGGTGCAGGTCAGGTAGGTGGTTCTCTTGCAGAGCACCTTGCGTCTGAAGAAAAGAATGATATTACAGTCGTTGACTGTGATAACTCACGACTAAGAGAACTCCAAGAGCGACTTGATATTCGCACGATTAATGGCCATGCTTCTCTGCCGGAAATACTTCACATGGCCGGTGCTGATGACGCTGATATTCTTATTGCTGTCACCAATAGTGATGAAGTTAATATGGTGGCCTGCCAGATAGCTTACACATTATTTCATACACCGACAAAAATCACTCGCATAAGACAAACTAATTATCTGAAAGATCGTACTTTATTTCAGGAGGCGGGTATTCCGATTGATGTTTTTATCAGCCCTGAAGAATTGGTGATGAATAACTTAAAACGTCTAATTGAATATCCAGGTGCTCTACAAGTTCTGAATTTTGCAAATGGCAGAGTTCAGCTGGCTTCTGTTCGTGCCTACTATGGCGGGTCTATGGTCGGTAAAGAATTACAGGAGATCAAAGCGCATATGCCCGATATTGACACCCGTATTGCGGCTATATTTCGCAAAGATAACCCTGTCGCGGTGAATGGTAATACGGTTATTGAAGCAGATGATGAGGTGTTTTTTATTTCTGACCGAGATAATATCAAGCAAGTAATGAAAGAGCTTAGACGTATAGATCAGCCATATAAACGTATATTTATTGCTGGAGGCGGAAATATTGGTTTTCGTTTGGCACAAGCGCTGGAATCAGCATATAACGTTAAAGTTATCGAACAAAATATTGAACGTTGTCAGTTTTTGTCGCAATACCTGAATAAAACAATTGTATTGAATGGTTGCTCTTCTGATAAAGACCTGTTGTTGGCTGAAGGTATTGATACTACAGATGTTTATATTGCATTAACCAATGATGATGAAGCAAATGTAATGTCTTCCATGCTAGCAAAAAGACTAGGTGTTCGCCGTGTGATATCCCTGATTAATAATTCAGCCTATGTAGACCTTGTCCAAGGTGGAGAAATTGATATAGCTATTTCTCCACAACATATTACAACCAGCGCTCTTTTACGGCATGTTCGCCGAGGAGATGTAGTGAATGTGCATTCTTTACGACGAGGGGCAGCAGAAGCGATAGAGGCTGTTGCTCACGGAGATGAGCGATCCTCACAAGTTGTTGGCCTAAAGTTAAGCGAAATTTCTTTGCCTAAGGGGGCTTCTATTGGTGCTATTGTTCGTAATGATCAGGTATTTACTGCTAACGAAGACATTCAAATTGAAACAGATGATCATGTTATTATATTTCTTACAAATAAAAAGAAAATAAGAGAAATAGAAAAACTCTTTCAGGTTGGACTTGCCTTTTTTTAAAAGGCGTTGTCTGATTAAACTAACAAGAACAACAGCCTAATTTTAGAGTACAAGCTCATTGACGTTTTTATTCAATCAATAAGCGCAATATATTATCCAGTACAGGCTTCCAGAAGCGTTAACCCCCCAAGAAATTTCCTCGGTATAGTATTGATTAACATCTCCCGTTCCCTGAGGTCAGCTTTAATCAAATGACCGAGTTTCACCCCCCCCTTAGGCCTGTCTCATCGAACTCAGGTTATAATAAAGTTCTGTTTTACAACAGAATGATTTTAACTAGCATGCAAGAAAATTCGATAAGGATTAGAAAATACTGGATCAGTATTTTTAGTACAATTTGTTAAAAAGCCTGTGACCGAGGAAACTTTACAAACAGATACACTATTTGAAAGAAGATTTGTTACATAAGCCAGTGAGCCTTGCGTATTAAAAGCAATATTGGTTGGTCTGCTAAGGCTGTTATTTCTGTCTACTTTGCAAGTACTAAAAAAACCTGTGCTCTGATTAATCTGGCATACAGATATTGAATTATTATTGTTAACTTGTGGTATATAGGCAATTGTACCCGCTGGATTTATAGTAATGTACTTAGGATTTAAAAGATCATTGCGATCTAGATGACACTGGGTCACAAGACCTGTATTAGGGTTGATATGACATACAGATACTGCAGCAACGTAGCTGTTTGCAAGGTATGCAAAAGTGCCTTTATTATTTAAAGTAATACCGGCAAAGTGAAGAAGTGTTGGGTTGTCGTTGTATGTACAATTTTGCAATTCGCCAGAGTCAGGAGAAACCGTACACACTGACAGCTCATCGTCTTTTATATTGATGACATACGCCCATCTTCCCATAGGATTAAAAGTGATGCTTCCGATATCATCGATTGTGGTATCAATGCTTTTTTTACAATTTTTAAATACACCATCGGCGCTGTTAACAGAACACGCAACAACTGAATTGTTTATAAAATCAGGGAAATAGGCTAAAGAATTAGAAGGATTAAAAGAGATTTTAACTTCAGAATTTAACGGGAAACTCGTCGCTTTTTTACAGTTTTTTAGCGCTCCTGAATCTATATCAATAACACATACAGAATAATTAATCTTAGGAGTAAGATTCTCTACGTATGCCCTCATTGTTTTGCTAGGAACATTACTAATTGGTTGAATGCCTGTTCCATACGAGTATTTACCTGCCAGTCTGACAGAGGTGGTGCCATTTGCCATTAAAGGAGATAAAAACAGCATAATAATTAAATAAATAAATGACTTCATACAACTCATGATTTTCATCCTTAATGAATAAAAAAAATTGTGTTCAAAACACACAGTCGGGTGTGTTACTAAAGATGGATTTATCAGTTGCTTTCGGAGATATCTTGTTTTTAGTACTATCTGACCTCTAGCTTATCCACTCTCAATGAATGGTAAGCATGTAATGAGTTGTTATTTTATGAGAGGAATTTATTGTATGAAGCAAATGAACCTGTGATCTGACCATTTCTCATCCCAGAAAAAATAAATGTTATTTAATGGTTACCATGAAATATCTCTTCCATACATATCAAACCATAAAAACACTATTTCAGATTCGGCAGTTACCATGTTAGCAAGCACAATAACTTTATAAAACACCATTATTTTAGCAAGCATCATTGTTTTAGCAAGTACCATTACCGATGAAAACCACAATACATGTTACACGATAAGTATATCTATTCTTGTTATAAATCAACCAGTTATCCAGAAAACAAAATGAATAACATAGAGTAAACTCTTCGTTATTCAAAAAAACACATGAAAAGCCCGAACTACTCTCACTGTTTGACGAGAGGATTCTCTATGATCGCACCCATCTATCTGAGTCGCAGGTAGAACAAAAGCTGAAGCCAGCCAGCGGTGATTCAAACAGTCATCTAACCTGTGAGAAAATCGAAGCTCTTATTGCATATTTAGTGAATACCACCTACACCAAAATGGTAGACATTTGCCAGTATGTTCAAAAGCATTGAGGGGTGGGGTACTCTCTCTCTCTCTCTCTCTCTCTGGCGTGACTCAGTATTTACATGCTTATGCCCCTTGAGCTATAAACAGCCCAAAGGGGTTCTAGTCAAAGCAGATGCTCCATTGCAGTAAAGGTTCTTTGTTGTTTTTTTACGCTGGACATTGCCTCTAGAATCTTATTTACTGTGTCTTCCATGGATTATCTTCTATTCGTATTGTTGAACTAACAGATAATACTCATGGAAGAAAAAGAGTCCAAAATTATCCGAAGTATTGTTATTGAGAAATAAACAGAACTTATGGATAATAGAGTAGGATTATCAATAATACGGGGTTACTTTTCTTTTGGACAGTTCACAAATATCGTTAGGTTTCTTATTAACGTTACTGGCTATCCTTATTTTGCTCTCAGCGTTTTTTTCTAGCGCTGAAACCGGAATGATGGCACTTAATCGTTACCGCTTACGGCATCAGGCAAAAAAAGGAAGCAAAGGTGCAAAACGGGTAATGCGCCTTTTGCAAAGAACTGACCGGCTTCTAAGTGCTATATTGATTGGCAATAACTTTATTAATATTTTTGCTTCATCATTAGCAACAATGGTTGCTCTACATCTGTTTGGTGATGCAGGCATTGTGATAGCAACAATTTTTCTGACATTTGTTTTATTAATATTTGGTGAAGTGACCCCAAAAATGTTTGCAGCAATGCATCCTGAGCGAATCGCATTAACTGCTTCTCCTGTATTAAGTATTCTGATGAAACTGCTATATCCGATGACTATTACCATCAATGCGGTTTCTGTAGGTATACTACGATTATTCGGAGTCAAAACATCTTCTGTGCCACAGGATCATCTAAGTCAGGAAGAGCTTAGGACATTACTACATGAAGCCGGAGGTTTATTGCCTCGAAAACGTCAGGTTATGTTACTGGGTGTTCTTGACCTTGATGCGGTAGATGTAGATCATATTATGATACCCAGAAATGAAATAGTCGGCATCGATTTAGATAATAATATCGAAGATATTCTTTTAACGCTAAAAGAAGTTCAGCATACACGATTGCCGGTTTATCAGGGTGATACCAATAAAGTGGTGGGGCTTTTGCATATTCGAAGTGTAGCCAGAATGATTGCACAAAATGCGGTAACAAAAAAAAGGATTCGTGAGGAAATGGATGCACCCTACTATGTGCCGGAGGGTACGCCTTTAAATACCCAACTTTATAACTTTCAAAAGGAAAAGCGTCGTCTGGCGTTTGTTGTGGATGAATACGGTGATATTCAGGGGCTAGTAGCTTTGGAGGATATACTTGAGGAAATTGTTGGCAAATTCACCAGTGATGTTGATGATAGTAACGATGATGTAATTCCACGAACCGATGGTGGTTTTACCATTAAAGGTACAGCTAATATATGGGAAATTAACAAGCTGCTTAACTGGGATCTACCCATTGATGGCCCTAAAACATTAAACGGCCTTATTATGGAAGTACTAGAGGTTATTCCTGATGGTCTAAGTTGCTTGATGATTGAACACTACTGTATAGAAATACTGACACTCTCTGGAAATAAAGTGGAAACAGCACGGATTACTGTCAAAGACTAATAACTTATTAGTGACTGAACAATGAGCTTTGTTACGTTTTACTTCAGGTAAAAGTGTGTTATAAGGCCGACATTTTGTCGTTTGTTTTTATCTTTCTTTTTTTTTTACTGTTTTATGAGTGTAAGGCTCTATGCTTATTGAAAAGAAGCGGGCAAATCATACGAATTAAAGGGAATTAACGTATGTCGGGTAATACAAGGGTGCCATCACACCAGATAACACAACAACATACTCCAGATAAATATGATTTTAAGACCTTTCAGAACAAGATTAAAAATGGTCAGATATCATTAACACAAGATGAAAATGGAGCCCTTCAGCTTGAAGGTAAAGTTGTTTATATCTCAAAAAAATCAAAAGTTATTGTTAACGAGTCAAAAGCGTCTAAATGGCAACGATTTGTCCACAAAGTTCTTCAAACTATTGGCAGACGCTCTAAAGATATCTCATGTGAAGAATTTCATTACCAGTCTGTTTGCAAACAATCAAAGCTATTGAAAAATCGCCTGACTTCAAAGTTTGACATTCATACGAGTGGTTCTTCTTTAACTAAACGGGTTCATTTTGCCGTAAAAGGTTTTGTTGAGCATATTTTACCTAAAGAAATTTTAAACAAATGCAATAAGAAACAGCATAAATTGATGGTAAGTATGGGAAGCAAATATCTCAGAATCTTAGCAAGCCCGATGGAAATTCGAAATCACTTAACCACACTTGCGAAACAAACAATGATTAGTTTACCTAGCCCTGCCGTTGCAGAAAGTAATCTACATGAGAAATTTCTTCAAAATATTGAAAATGGCATTTCACATTTTGTAAAAAAACAGTGTTCCTGGGAAGAGGCTATAAAAAATATAAGAGAAAAAAATAAAATTTTGATAGAACAGCAATTGATTAACTCCAAGGGAAATAGTAATAAAAAAGATGCTTTTGGTCTAAACAGTACTTCTCTTTTTGGAGAAACAGCAGCTACAGAGTGGTTTGAATATTCTGAGTGTGTGTTATCAGTAATTGAACATGAGGCAAAACAGATTTGTTCTGTAACCGGTAGCAGTGGAAAGATCAGTTCTGTTATGACAATTTTTCCGTGTAACATGGATTCTTCTCTTAAATTTCAGGCATTAAAAGATTCTGAGGTAGAAGCTAAAGCCCATAACGTAGTCTGTGCACAACCAAGACCATACAATAAGCTAAATGATGATATGCCAGAGTCCGATAAAATTTCGGCTCTGTTTGCAAGTGATAAAACTACTGGTACAGAAAAAGAAACATCTCAGAAAATTTCTGATACCAAAGTTGGGACAGAGCCTACTATGTTTAAGATGGCTTGCTTTAAGGAGAAAGGGGCATTACGTTTAAGCGTAGATGGTATTTTACATCAGCCGGATAATGGATCGATTGCTCGGTTTCACCTCACCAGAGAAGACGGCCAGATAGTTCAGGTATTTCAGTCTAAAGAAGCCATGAATGCCTATATACAATCAGTACATAAATATCGGACGAATTCTTATCAAACTAAACAAAAGAACTTAAACAAACCAGAACAATCAACGTCAGTTAAATCTCACTTAATGTATGACTATCTTACAGATAGCCCTGAGTGGTTAGAAAAATCTAAACAACATACTTCTATAGAAGAAACAACTGAGAGCCTGAAATACGGGCTCGCATATCTGGATATTCAGCACTCAGTGGACTCTGATACTCCCATCATCATGCTATCAGCCGTTGACGGTATAGTCCTTGCCGAACCTTTAGGTGCAGAGGAAGAAATAATTTTGCACTTGCCTGCTATTGATATAACTAAAGATAATTGCTCACAGCACAGACTGATTCAAAAAACCACTCATCAGGCTTGCTTATTAAAGGAACCTTTTGATATTCATGGTTTGGATGTATTTAGACACAAAGGAAAAACAAAAGTCAATGTGTTTACAAGCAAAATTCAGGCATGCGAGCATATTGAAAATTGTAAAGCTCAGGTAAGTGAAAAAATCGCACTGTGTAACTATAATATCGACCGTTTAAAATCAGTAAAAGCTAACAAAGGCAGTATAATAATAGAGTTTAAAAAAGAGCTTGAACGCCTGAAACTATCAATTAATACCATAGGTGAAGATGTCGCATGGTTAGATGAAACTGGTTGTAGCATTACTTTTGCTCAGACGATTAAAGCTGGTGAAGTGGAAATTTATACAAAAAATGATGATGTACTAGAGAAAATAAATGAAACACCTGTTCAAGATCCGGTATATGGAGACAAATCTGAAGGGACAAAACCAGAGACAGTATCAGAGATAACTGATAATGATATTTTATGGCCATCAATGAATTTTGATTTGCCAGAAGACCATAAAAAAACAACTCCAGAAGAGACATTTGCCGACTATAAAAACAATTACCCAGATCTATATGAAAAAATGGTTGCTAATGAAAAACAGCGGATTAAGGATGGAGAGCAAAAAATTCAGTTAAGCAGGAGTAAACAATCACCGCTACCCGTTATTATTGACACTGATGAAAATATACAATCTCCTGAAGATACACAAGAGGAATCAATACAATCTCCTGAAGATACACAAGAAGAATCAATACAATCTTCTGAAGGTGCTCAAGACGAACTAAAACATTGGCACAAAAATTTTCCGGATGTTTTAAGTGAGGTAACCAATATGGATTGGGGGACTATTGAAACCGATAAACCTCAGTCGTTAAAGGCAGAGTCCTTGTATAAGAACCGTATTGATTATTTAAAGCAAAAGTTTTTTTCAAAAGCACGTCCGGTCGACATCAAAAAAGAGCCTTTTTCATCTCGTTTGCTGCTCGAAATTAAAAAAGAACCTATTACCATAGGTGCTGATGCACTGGAACGTTTGTTAGGTTATGTGGCAGTCAATGAATCAATAATACGTTTAAAGGATATACGACAGCTTAAACTTCCTGATAGTACTTTGTTAAAATGTTTTGGTGTTTCGGAAGACAAGGCAAAATTTATTGATGAGTATGCGGGAGATATTTGTTTACAATTATTTACAATACACTACAAAGCAAGTGGTAAAAGAAAAACGATGCTGGAGTCTCTGATAAAAAAAATACCTGGATGGCAGTCGTACAAAAACAGAGCACAGTTATTGAAGGAAATTACAGTTCGTCGTCAGGAACAAGGTTTACCTGAAATTAATTTAACAGAAATATCAGAACAAACCGTTGAGAGATTGTTGGTTTTACAGTATGCAGAAGGTATTATTTCTAAAAAGAAATTATTTGCGGTTAACATCAATCAACGAGATGTGATGCAGTGGCTGGAAGTTGATTTAAACAGCTCACCTGAAGCGCAGTTTCAAAAATTACACCAACAGTTGACTGCCGGAGTTATCTGTCCGGCTGTGTTTTTTGAAGTTTGCGGTGCTATATCTGGTGGTAAACAGATGGCTTACCAGCTAAATGTAGTGAATATGTTGGAACCTGGCATTTTAGTTTCGTTACCTGCAAATAGCCACTGGGATGATAACAACCTTCCAGACAACATTGTATCCAAAGCTAATCTTAAATTGTGCATGAAGCGATACTTTGGCTCGCCATTACCTAAAAACAAAACAGACGCATTTAACCGCTTGTACGTTCGCTGTTATAACACAAAGAATTTACAAAACCCTGCCTGTATGAAGGCACTAGCTTCATTGGATGGTGAACAAAAGTTTAACAAAATAAATTTGATTGAATCAGCTATTGGTAGCAAGAGGACCGCACAACTACTTGAGGCTGGCAAGCTAAACAATATTGTACAAATTCACAATTTACTAACAAACAGCTGTGTACATGGAAAAGTTTCTGTTGAACAGCTGGAACAGACTGGTATGACGGCAATTGATATTATTAGTCATATGTCTGATTTGGAAATATGTACACTGGTAGCAAAAAAACAAATTCATACAGATATGCTTAATGAAGCAGGCGTTACATTAGAAAGTCTTAAAGAAGGTGGTAGGCGAACAGAGTTGTTGCAAGCGCATACGAAGGAAGAAGAATTTAAACGCTGGGAGGCCAATAGAGAGCTTTCTGATAAGTTTGTGACAGCAAAATTAATGGAATTGTGTAAAACCAAAGAGCTGTCACCGGCGAAATTGGACGTTGTAGGTATAAAACTTCCTAAAATATTAGAACAGCTTTCATCGGAAAATAGAATAGAGCTTTGTTTAAAAGGTGATATTGACTCCAAAACCATTACTGATGACCTTAAAAATGCCGACTGGGAGTGGGTGTTAGGACTGGAATCTTCAGCATCAGATTCAGAAAAATTTATACGTTTAAAGAGTATTCTTGATAAAGAAAAGTTCGTAGAAGATTCGAAAAAAACACTTATTCCACAAGCGTTATCACTGGTTTTACCAGATGTACCGTGTCATGTAATGGCAGCATTTGGATATAAAGATACAAGTCATTCAGCTAGTTCATTGAAGCAACAAGCTGAACTTCTCTATGTGGCAGGGGCACTTTCTGAAGAAGCCATGTATATGATGGGCTATTTTGGTGCTGACCTTTCAGTACTTAAGCATTCACAAAAAACGCCTATTCCACTGAATAAGTTATCACCTGAAATACTTATGAATTTAGAGTTTGAGTGCCTTAAGAAGCCATGGATTATGAGCAAGTTTGTTTCTGAACCTAAAGAACCTGGTAATGACTTACCGTTATCAGAATTTACATTTAATGCCAGTGATTGTAAAAATGATGAACATATTGATCCGTTAACTAGTTTATCATCGTTAACAACTGTAAGCGAAATGGGTGAGGCTGAACAACGACCAAAGTCAGAAGAAGCAACGCAGCCTGATGAGTCATTAAGAACAGAAGAAATAGAAGAAACAGAAGAAATAGAAGAAACAGAAGAAATAGAAGAAATAGAAGAAATAGAAGAAATAGAAGAAACAACACACCCTGTTGAGCTATTAAAAACAGAACAAACAGCGCAACCTGATGAGCCATTAAAAAAAGAAGAAGCAAAAAGATTCTTTAATGATCCGTCAGGGGCAGAAAAAAAACCAATCCTTAATGAATTGTCAGAAACAGAAGAAGAAACAATTAAGGACGATGAGCAATTGAACGATAGGAAAGCTGAGAGAGCTATAGACATACCCTTGCATTCTTCAGAAGAGCTGACTGAAACGCCAGTTATATCTGCACCACCACCCCCACCACCATTTGTTTCTTCAACGTTGCAGACAAAAAGCAAGAGCAAAAAAAAACCTGCGGAAAAACTCTCAGAAAAAGCAACGACATCGCGCCCCCAGAATAATCGTCAGGATCTATTGAGTCAGATAACTGCAGGCTTTAAATTACGTTCGGTGACTGCTAAAAAGAAAGATAATGAAAGCCAGATGGCTGAAACAGATAGTGAGCAGAATAAATCCAAGTCTGAAAAAAATGAATTAAAGCCTACCAGTAAGGGAAATAGTTTACAGCAACCCGATAAGGGAAAAACATCGACAACGCCCCCCCAGAATAATCCCCTCGACAACGCCCCCCCAGAATAATCCCCTGAGTCTAATGGATCAGATATCTGCAGGCGTTAAATTACGTTCGGTGACTGCTAAAAAGAAAGATAATGAAAGCCAGATGGCTGAAACAGATAGTGAGCAGAATAAATCCAAGTCTGAAAAAAATGAATTAAAGCCTACCAGTAAGGGAAATAGTTTACAGCAACCCGATAAGGGAAAAACATCGACAACGCCCCCCCAGAATAATCCCCTGAGTCTAATGGATCAGATATCTGCAGGCGTTAAATTACATTCGGTATCTGATAGAAAGAAAGATAATGAACGCCAGATGACTGAAATAAAACCAACAGAGGATCAAAAAAACTCAGTTGATAGAAAAATCAGTGACAGAAGAAAAGCTCTTGCACCTTCATCAGATGAGAGTGATATTGAAACAGATGGTGAGCAGATTAAATCTAGATCTAATAAAAAAAAGGTATTAAAGCCTGCCAGTAAGCGAAACAGTGTGCAACAACTCAACAAATTGAAGCCACAAGAAAAAAAACTGAATTCTAATCCGGTACAGCAGAAAAATGAAAAGCTCAAAGCTAATGTTCAAACCGAAGAGCATGAAGTATTAACCGAAGATAAGGGGCTAACTGAACTAAAAGATAATCTTAGTAATCTCAATGCCTATAGTTTTATGCAGGATGGTAAGCTGATCAAGACTTATTATGAAAATCTTTATGAAAAGTTAAGTTTCAAACAACTCACTGAAAAAATGGCCGAAGATATTTATTCAGGAAAGCTGAAAGCACTGATTAAAAGTGACACTCAAGTGATGGTGCCGATGGCTAGAGTTGAGTATCCACTTGAGATGACAGACAAAGTACTAGGTCCGTTAAAACCATTTCTTGAGTAAGATTATTATTCTCATACCATAAAAAAGGAGCCAAAGGCTCCTTTTTTATGGTTAAATAAGACACATCTTTTCCTGAAAATATGAGGGTGATATTGATGATGTCTCAACTGATTGCGCCGAGTATCCTCGCTGCAGACTTTTCCCGACTGGGTGAAGAAGTTGAATCTGTGTTAAATGCTGGTGCTGATATGATTCACTTTGATGTGATGGATAACCATTATGTACCAAACCTTTCTTTTGGTCCAATGGTTTTGCAGGCCTTACGTAATAGTGGTATTGATGCGCCTGTTGATGTTCACCTGATGACCAAACCTGTTGACCGTCTTATTGAGGATTTTATTGAAGCAGGTGCTGATTATATAACCTTTCACCCTGAAGCAACTGAGCATATAGATAGAAGCGTTCAACTAATTAAAAGTGCTGGTTGCAAGGCTGGTATTGCACTGAATCCGGCAACAACACCCGATTGCTTGCAATATATTCTTGATAAAGCCGATTTGATTTTAGTTATGTCCGTCAACCCTGGTTTTGGAGGGCAAATGTTTATTCCTTCTACTTTGAACAAATTAAAAGTTGTAAGACAAATGATTAATGACAGCAAGCGAGATATAAGATTACAAGTTGATGGCGGTGTGAGTGTACAAAATATTGCTGAAATTGCTACCAGTGGAGCGGACACATTTGTAGCTGGTTCAGCTATTTTTGGTCAGCCAGATTATGAGCATGTTATTAGTAAGATGCGCTCAGAGTTAACCAAAGTAAAATAAATTAGTAGTAAAAAAATATGACACAATGGCTAGAAAAATTTTCACCCGATTTAATTATTTATGACCTCGACGGCACGCTGGTCAATAGTTTGCCTGATATTATTCATGCAGTGAATCTTATGCGCTCTCAACTATCTTTATCGTCACTGGAGTCAGGCTATATTTCCTCTGGGATTGGCAAAGGTAGGGGTAGTTTAATGAAAAAGATCATGTCAGATGCACCTGAGCTTATAGAACAATCGACTTCTTTATTCGAACAATGTTACCAGGCGTCTAATGGCGTTTACTCTAAAGTGTTCCCAGGTGTTGAACCTTTTCTTCAGAAAGTCCGGAATAAAAATATTATTCAGGCAGTTGTTACCAATAAGTTAACAGAACTCGCTGAAATTCTTATTACAAATCAAGGGTTGGGTGATTATTTTTCATCGATCTCTGGTGTAGATACTTTTAAAGAATGCAAACCTCATCCCATGCCGTTGTTGGAGGTGATGAAAAGCTTTAAAATACTGCCGGAAAAAACCATTATGATTGGTGATTCTATTAACGATGTGACCGCTGCCAAATCTGCTGGTGTTCGGTCAGTAGGTGTCACTTATGGATATAATCATGGTGACTCTATTGCATCAGCAAAACCTGACTGGATTGTTGACCGGCTCGATGAGTTATTATGACAATTATTAATTTCATTGTTATTTTTCTTGTAGTTATAGTTATCATAACAACACTTGTCTTTTATATGATCAATGGCATTGCCCCAACACCCTCTTCAATGAAAGCTAAAATGGCTTTGTTAAAATATTTACCTGAAAAAATAGAAGGTGATATTGTTGACGCTGGAGCAGGGTTTGGAGGTATTGCTTTATTGCTGGCCAGCCAATACCCGAAAAATAAAGTTATTTCTTGGGAGAATGCTTGGGTTCCTTTTATTGTTTTGAAGCTACGGGCTTATTTTAGCTATAAAAATATTGAAGTTCGCTATGGTAATTTCACTAATCAATCATTAAGTAAGGTATCTGTTGTTTATGTGTTTTTATGTCGAAAGGGTATGAAAACTGTGAGCAGGTGGCTGGCAGGTAATCCCTGCGCTCGCCTGCTATTGGTTAGCAATGCTTTTCAGTTGCAAGATAAAAAGCCCATGAGAAGTATTGCTTTTGGTTGCGCCCAAACCGACAAATTATACTTATATGTATTTAACAGAGAGCCATTCTCTTTGAAATAAAAAGTAATATGATCAGTTTTTTTTGTAATCCCATGCATGATATTATACAAAATTATGCTTCTAACTTCTTATTGTACTACTTTTCTGATTTTGCTGTTATGCGTTAAAGCTCCTCGCAATAGCAGGCTATTATAATGTATTTGGAAAGGCTAGCTATGGTTACACGTCTTAAGTATTTTAGAAGTAGAGCCACTCGTCCAAGTGGCACAAAATAAATGAGAAAACTTTAGCATTTCCCTACTGTTTTTTATAGTTGTCATTATGAAGCTAATACCCTTCGCGCAAGCTAGAATAACTCGCATGATTTTCTTTCATTGTCAGCATTTCCTTTATTTGATTTAATTCATGCGTAATAAGTATGTAGTGTTTTTTATTGGTGGGTTTGGTAAGTTTATCTAATTTATCTTCAACATCAACGCTAATGTTTATAGCATTTCTTCGCTGTGCGACAGATTTCCATTTCATGAAAGCAATACTAGTATTTAATGCTCTAAGTTGCTCATCAATTTGCTGTCGCAATGTTGTTGATTCTTTCTCGTTTACAGTACGTGGCAGAGGCTTTTGTATTGCAGTGATTTTTTTAGCAAATTGAATAAATTTAGGCACTACCCACTTAATACAAAAATACCCTAGTAATAATGTGCTAGAGAACTGAAAGGAAGTATTCATAAATGCATGTGATTTTGATTGGGTTTTGACAGGAATAGAGCTTTGCCTGTTTCCTGTTTCAGTTTCAGTATCGTTGTTTCTTGCTACAAATTCCATATTTTGAGAATCAGGGCTGTTATTTTCCCTAGTTAGCTGTGAGTCGGTTGGTGGCTTTATCATGTGTTCCTGCATAGGTTGCAAGGTGAGCGGATTAAAAGCTGTGGCCTCCATATTGGGATAAATAGGATTAGTCAAAGGAATATAATCTTCAATCTTCATTACCCCCCATTCTTCCCATGAAGAATCGAAGCTGGTATTTTTGTCATAATAATGAATGTTTCTTGTGCTCATACCCCTCCATGGATCCCAGCCAGAGACAGTATAATCAGTGGCACCAACACGTTTAATAATCCCTATATGCCCATGCACGTGAATTATTGCTTGTTCTTCAATATCATCAAGTATTTCATTAAGCGATAGGTGATTAGTATTTTCAATTGTTTCACCAAAACTCTTCATCAATTTTTTCTTTAATTGAAAGTATGGGTGTGAATCATATGCATAACCACTGGCAGGCATTAAAGCTCTGGCTTTTAAAAATTCATGAAGTTCATTTAATGACAAAGGATTATCATACATACGATATCCGTAGAGAATTGTGGCTGTATCACAGGCGATATTGTCAGGATATAGTTCACGTAACAAAAAGAATAAGTCGTTGAAAAATACTTTTTCATCAAAATGAATAAACCATTCATATTGATTTGATTCCGGATTATATATTTTTGAAATAATGTCAGGAACCTTGGCTTTTATTTTGGATGCCACCCAATCGACATCAAACGGATATATGTCTCCGTCCGTTTCATCATGCGCTGTAGGTGGAGGACCATTTATATACTTTTTTTCTTCAAGCATTCTGACCTTACTGACTGCACAAGATATTTGAGCTGTAGCAAGAAGAAAAAAAACCATTAATAAATGAAAGGTCAGACCTCTGCCAGTGACTTTGTGAAACATATGGCATTTACCTGTTTTATGCGATATTTATATTATTAGTGAGCGCTTTTTTAGTTATTCGAATATAGTTCAATAATCAGATAAACGTAAAATAATTAGTATTTATATCTAGTTTGATGTAATTTAATACCAAATTAAATGCATGTATGGCTACTGTCTCTATCGCCTTTTAGTTCTGAGAATCGTATCAAAAAAATATTTGAGCTATGGTTAATGACTTTCTTGTAGTTTTGCATGACAGTCACTAGCGTCTGTTACGTTGATGGTTACCCTTGCTCATGATCAGCAAACAATAATTTCTGCTAATGCTTTCTTAATACTCAGTGTCTGTAATGATAGAGCATGCTTTATACAATATATGCCACCAAAAACCTTATCGACAAAACTATCAGAAGACTTGTGAGTACTCTGATATTTTGTGTTTTTCAGTATGCTCTATGTATGTGTTTCAGAAAAATATCAAATACCTGAGTTTTTTATAGATTATAGAGATTCTAAGTCGTGTATATATCAAAATATAATACCTTGAAATTTGTAGCAAAAAAGATTTAGAATAATTTTTATTTGAAATAAAAAAGGCTGGAAGAACTTGAATTAAAAATGGTGAAATTTTAATAAATTACAAAGCTGAATGATTTAAAAAGTATAATATATTTGACACTTGATGAATTAGATTACCCGTGAGATATCTATGATTAAAAAAGCGTTATATAAAAAATCAGGGCTGTTGGCTATAATCATTATTTTGATAGCAAGCTATTTTATTTTTGATTTAAAACAGTACATATCTAGTGATTTTTTATCAAAAATTCATCAACAGCATCCTTACGAAACATTCTTTCTATACTTTATAGCTACCGTATTAGTTACGGCTTTATCGTTACCAATTGCATCAGTTATGACGTTGGCTGCAGGTTTTTTGTTTAATTTTTGGGTAGGCCTTATTCTGATCTCTTTTGCTAGTACTATAGGTGCAACTTTGGCCTGTATTGTTTCGCGAACATTATTACAGGAATGGGTACAGCATAAATTCACATCTCAGGCTGAACGTTTTAACCGAGGTGTTGACAGAGACGGTGGTTTTTTTCTCTTTTCCTTACGCCTGATTCCTGTCGTTCCTTTCTTTGTCATTAATCTGGTCATGGGTTTGACCAAAATGCCGATATGGCGATTTTATTGGATTAGTCAGCTTGGTATGCTTGCCGGGACGGCTGTTTATATAAATACCGGAGCACAACTAAGTAAAATTGAGAGCTTTAGTATTAAGGGAGTTTTGACACCAGGAATTATCACAGCATTTGTCCTATTAGGTATTTTCCCCTGGATTGCACGAAAATTCATGCAATGGACTCAAATTCGAAAGGTGTATAAACCTTGGACTAAACCAGAATCTTTTGATTATAACCTGATTGTGATTGGTGCAGGCGCAGCAGGGCTCGTTAGTTCTTATATTGCCAGTGCGGTAAAGGCCAAAGTTTGCCTTGTCGAAAAAAACAAGATGGGAGGAGATTGTTTAAATACCGGTTGCGTGCCAAGTAAAGCCTTGATTCGTTCAGCAAAGATAAAAAAGTATCTTGAGCGAGCCAGCGAGTTTGGTCTGTTGGATGTAAAGGCTCAGGTAAGTTTTACATCGGTAATGGAGCGTATTGCATCAGTTATAACACAGGTGGAGCCTCACGATTCGGTTGAACGTTATACCTCTTTGGGTGTGGATTGCAAGTCTGGTACAGCAACAATTATTTCTCCATGGGAAGTAGCAGTTGATGGAGAAAGATTTACCACCAAAAGTATTGTTGTTGCTTCAGGAGCCAGACCTTTGATGCCTCCTTTTCCGGGGTTGGATAAAGTGAAATGGTTTAACTCCGATACTATCTGGTCATTGAGAGAACAACCGGCCAATATGTTGGTTTTGGGTGGAGGGCCTATTGGTTGTGAGCTAGCTCAGGCGTTTAATCGGTTAGGTTCAAAAGTAACATTGGTGGATATGTTGCACAAAATTCTTATTCGTGAAGATGATGAAGTTTCCAAGGCTGTCACCGATCAGTTTAAAAAAGAAGAGATAACACTCTGTCTGGGGTCTAAAGTGAAGGGCTTCGATGCAGATGATGTATTACAGTGGGCAGAAGTAGAGGATGATAGTGGTCACGTAAAGAATATTGTTTTCGATGTTGTACTCGTGGCAGTAGGCAGGAAAGCAAACACAGATAACTTGGGTTTAAATACACTAGGTATAGAAACTACAAAAACGGGTACCATAAAGGTGAATGACTATCTGCAAACATGTTATCCCAATATTTATGCCTGTGGCGATGTGGCTGGCCCTTATCAGTTCACTCATACAGCATCACATCAGGCATGGTATACTTCAGTGAACGCATTATTTGGAGCGATAAAAAAATTTAAAGTGGACTATTCTGTCATTCCATGGTGCACCTTTACCGACCCTGAAGTAGCACACGTAGGTTTAAGTGAAAAAGAAGCTGTTGAAAAAGGCATTAGTTACGAAGTTACCCGATACGATATCGGAGATCTGGATCGTGCAATAGCTGATGGGGAGGCAAAAGGTTTTATAAAGGTGTTAACCCCACCAGACAAAGATAAAATACTTGGGGCAACAATAGTCGGTTACCATGCAGGAGAGCTAATCACAGAGTTTGTGTTGGCGATGAAACACGGTTTAGGGTTAAACAAAATACTTGGAACAATCCATATCTATCCTACGTTTACAGAAAGTAATAAATATCTTGCGGGTGAGTGGAAAAAAGCACATGCGCCAGCAAAAGTGTTGCGTATGCTCAAAAAATGGCACTCTTGGGTGCGTCGGTGATTATATCATGCATGATCATGCTTGCTGCTTTGTGGTTTTTTAATTATCCTTCAAACTAATTTAACAATCTGAGAATAACAAACAGCGTTTAAACATCGGGCTATAACAACTGCTTAAGTGGTTGTTATACAGTAGTTTAAAAAGGAATAAGTTTAATTTATTAAATTAAAAACCATTATTTTTGTTTTTTTATTGGATAACTCTCCTGTGCAAAAAATCCATTGTGGTAGCTAAGCACCCACCAGTGTGTTCCCCAATCGCCCAGAACCCATCGCGTTCCCGTTTTGTCAGCGTTGATCACATGTAGATGCTGAGTTGGGCGATGCGTGTGTCCATGAATCATAATATTTGCATCATGACTATTCATTGTATGAATAACCGTTTCGCTGACTGCGTCCATGATAGAATGATTGTCTGTGGATGTGTTTTTTTGTTTGTCATTTTTACTCATTGAGCGAATTTTATTGGCAATTTTAAGGCGTAATTTTACAGGTAAACGACCAAACATCCATTGTGTAATTCGATTATGAACAAGAGAACGGTAGAGCTGATACCTCTTATCTTTCGTGCAGAGCAAGTCTCCATGTAAAAGTATAATCTTGTGATTGTCTATTGATGTAACATAAACATCAGGTAGTTGCTGGCACCCCGCCTGCCGACAAAATTTTGATCCCACTAAAAAGTCCCGATTTCCACGCAAGAAATAAAGCTTGTGGGTTTTACTGTATTCTCTTAGTGTTTTTATAATTCCTTTGTGCCATGGGGTTATGCAGTCATCTCCAATCCAAAAATCAAAAAAATCACCCAGAATATAAAGTGCTTTTGCTTCATGAGCCCGGTGTTTAAGAAAATGAAGAAAAGCACGGGTAAGTGCGGGCTTTTCTTCAGATAAATGCAAGTCTGCAATGAACAGTATCTCGCTCAAATGAATCTTACTCCACTATTTCAGCTGAGGTGATGATGATATCTTCTGTTGGTACATCCGTATGATAACCACTATTACCTGTAGAAACAGATTTTATCTTATTGACGGCTTCCATGCCTTCGACCACTTTACCGAATACAGCATAGCCCCAACCCTGAGAATTTTCAGATTTAAAATTAAGAAAATCATTATCTGACACATTGATAAAAAATTGTGCTGTTGCAGAGTGTGGTTCATTGGTTCTCGCCATGGCGATAGTTCCAGTGTCGTTTTTAAGACCATTATTTGCTTCGTTTTTAATAGGGGCGTTGGTGGTCTTTTCCTTCATATCAACATCCATGCCTCCACCCTGAATCATAAATCCATTAATCACACGGTGGAAAATAGTGTTATTGTAATGTTTTTCTTTGACATAACTTACAAAATTTTTGGTCGTTTCGGGTGCATTTTCAGAGTCAAGGGCTACTTTGATGTCACCCATTGTTGTACGAAATAATACAAACATGTGTATAAACCATTCCTTTTAACTGGAAAACCAAGAAGTGCAGAAGTAATCCTGCGTGGGCTATGATACCCAGTTTTCTATGTAATGATCAAATAAAAGCTGCAAAAGACTTGTAGAAAACTAGATTTTTTTTGCAGTTAACAGAGGTTATGCACTTATCATGAGTATTCAGGGCGTAAAAAATTAGTACTTTACATTTTTTGTGCAATGCATTTTTTTAATGCTTTCTAATACCTTATAAACTTGTGTATTATTTGCTTGGTGAAAATTATATTTTATAAACGCTTAGGAGGATGAGGTGAAAAGTGACGTATTTAGTGGTCATGTAGAATTACTTGATGAAAAAGAAATTTATAAAGGGTTTCTTACTGTCAAGGAGTTAACATTAAGACATTCCTTGTTTAAAGGGGGGTGGAGTCCAGCTCTTAAGCGTGAAGTAGTTCACTCCAGTCGGGTCGTTGCTGTATTAATGTTTGACCCCGTTGCAGATAAAGTGTTGCTGGTAGAGCAATTTCGGCCAGGTGTTTTTTCTGCAGGTGAGCCAGGGTGGGTGTTGGAAGTTGTTGCAGGGCGTGTAGATAAAAATGAATCGTTGGAAGATGCTGCCAAGCGTGAGACTTTGGAAGAGACAGGGTGTTGTGTAAATGAGTTGTTGCTTATTGCAGACTTTTTTTCCTCAACCAGTGGTTGTGATGAAAAAGTTAAACTCTACTGTGGTTTATTTGAAAGTAAAGATTCAGATAGTATGCTCTGTGGTGTTGCTTGTGAAGCTGAAGATATTTGTACTCATTTATATAGTACAAGAAGTTTGATTGAAGAATTGGATGCAGGTAATATCAATAATGCAACATCTGTAATTGCTCTGCAGTGGTTAAAATTAAATCACTCTAGGTTGGTTTCTGAGCACACAAAAAACTAGATATATATAGTCGTATAATATCAGGATAGTTGTCTCGGAAACTAATTATTATACTGTTATTTTTATACAATCAGATTTCAGTATTATTTTCGGCATACATATCTCAATTATTTAGAAGCAAGTTGTTTTAAACGAATGGCTATGACCTCTTTGATGATCTGCGATTTTTATTGATGTTGCATATATTGAATACTTTCAACAGTTTTGAGCCATTGCTTTACATGAGTATTATCTGTTAGTTCAACAACACGAAGGATGTTTTGGTCCACTCTTACCAGACACTTGTTTCAGAGAATTTTCATCCTCAGTCAGTGCTTTTCCATTGAGCTGACCCTCAACTTTATCTTTCCATTTGTACAGCATATTGCTTGCTATACCCAGTGATTTTGCCACTTCTCGCACTGAAGAACCTTATTCCCGCACCAAAGCTCCTGCGTCTTCTTTAAATTCATTTGGATACGGCTTATAAGCATGTTTCTAATTCATGTTAAACACCTTCATTGATTAACAAATATTGACTCTCAGTGTAAGTGTTTGATTCCATTAGACCAGAACACGCCATGATAAACAAGATGCTCAGGTCAAATCTTTAAGAATGTATTTATTGTGCTCAAAGCCACAAACTTTAGAAAGTGCTTTTAATTTTGGTGCGCCGGCAGGGTCTTTTTCCATGTAGATAATCAGATTCACTACTTCAGTGATAAGATGGTGAGGTCTGTGATTTTTAGCCTCCATTGATAAGTCTTCTAACCGGCGAAGTGCTCCAAGGGGGTTGTTTGCATGAAGAGTGGCTATTCCTCCGCCGTGGCCAGTATTCCAGGCTTTTAAAAGATCTAATGCAGAACCATCGCGAACTTCACCGATAATAATTCTGTCAGGTCGCATTCTTAGTGTGCCTGCAAGACAATCTCGCATAGTGAAGTCTTTATTTGTAAGTAAGCTTACATGATCTTTAGAGTTGATATGTAGTTCTGGTGTATCTTCAATGATAATGATGCGCTCATGATATTGTTCAACTTCATGTAGTAAAGTATTTGTCAAAGTGGTCTTACCAGAACCTGTACCACCGCAAACAATTATATTTTTTTTATCTCGTATAGCTTCAGTGATAATCAACACTTGGTAAGGGGTTATAGACTCTTGCCTTATCCAGTCGTCCAGTGTTAACGGAATGGTTGCCTGTTTTCGGATACAAAAAGTAGGTTGTGAGGTTATAGGGGGTAGCCAGCCCTGAAATCGGGCCTGATACCGCTCAATTGTTCCTGATAAAATAGGATTGGCTTTAGTGACAGTTTTGTTGTTTAAACTTGCTACTACTGTAATAATGCGTCTGGCCTGAGTAGCAGAGCAATTATAATCTGTAGCTTTTTTTCCATCAGTATGGGTTTCAATCCAGAGAAGACCGTCAGGATTAAGCATAATTTCTTTCACATTATCTTGTTGTAGATAGTGAGTGATTTCTGGGCCAAGACTTATCTCAAGAAGCGCCTCTCGTTTTTTTGCTGAGCTTTCGGTGTCTTCAAAAGGATGATGCGTTTTCGTCATTTACTTTTCACTATTTTCGATAGCTTTATGAAAGTTATGTCGTAGTTTTGCCGCTCTTTCTTTTGTAAACTGTCTCTGTGTAAAGCTTGAGTGTTTGCGAACAGAGTCAGCCTTTGCAGAATTTGAGCTTCTGTTATTATCTTTTAATCCTGTTTGTGTAGCATGTGCATTAACCGTAATATTTGGCTGGTTCACCTTAATAGAGTTTGTTTTATCAAACTGACTTGGTGTAGGCTGAGTTACGTTAGATGCTTGTTGTGCCAGCGCTGTAGTCGTTACAGGTGGTGTATTGTAAGCCTGTAGAGGTGACATAGTCTGACTATTTGCGGATGCAATTATAGCATTATTAGTGGATATTGGCGCATTTTCTTTTGGCAAATCCGGAATGGTTATTGTACCAACCCGCTGACTAATTTCTTTTGGAATAAACCAACACAAACACAGGCCAAGCAGAGAAATAAGAAAGTTAACGAGAGTTATCGGGTTTGTCGGTTTTACCGGAGGAGCCTGCATAGTGTTATAGTGGTTATATATTTGTGGATTATGTACAGGCACAGGCATAGATTGAGAAGTAGAGTTAAATAAATCAGGCATTGATTGTTCAAGTTTGGATACAAATATACTGAATAAAATAAAAATTAGTGTGAATGTGAGCAATCTTATTCCTGCACCAATAAATTTGCTGAATGCAGCATTAAAAAACCCGGCAGTAATGCTGATTTGCCCAAAGGGACTAAGTAATAGAGAAATAAGTGCAGTAAAGTAAAAATATACAACATAAATAATGGCTACAATAGCTGTTAGAGATAAGACAACAGTTTGCCCTAGTTTTAGTATTGAATCTGCCGAAAAACCAGAGTTTTGTTGCATGCCTGGCATGTAAGGATATCCAGGTTGAGGCATGGTTTGAGGCATGGTTTGAGGCATGGTTTGAGGGAGCTGTTGTGATGTAGAAGAGTTGCTGAAAATTTGAGACAATCCTTTTGTTACATAATTATCTGGTTGCTTAAAATCCCATAAGGAGGAAAGTTTAAAAGTATCAGTTTGACCGACAATATTATCGGTATTTATTTTTGTATGGTTGACGATATAAGCAACGCTATTTGATATGAGTTGAAATATATCACCAAAGTGAAGTACTAGATAAAAGAAGATGCTGATTTTGAATAGCCGAGTCAGGAGAGTAAAAATAGTAGTGCTGCCTGAAACGGCAATTAGTAACCCGATAATTACCAGTTCAATAGTGGCAATGCCATAAAATATGCCAGAAGCATAACCTGAAAAGAGATGAAAATCACTTCCGAGGTTTTTTAGAAAAACTTCCTGAAAAAGTTTTGTGAACTGAGTAAAAAATTGATCCTGCATAATTGTTAAGGTGTTTTCTCTTGTAGAGTGTGTGATATTGTATAAAAAAAAAGCGAAATGGGAAAGTTATTATGTTATTTCCTGTTTCTGATCACTGTTATGGAACTGTTCAAATCTACCCCAAGAACGAAAATTTGGTGATAATTTAGACTGGCAAATATTGAACTAATGCTGTACAAAAAGAAGATAATTGAGCTGGCGATGAATAGTTCAGGGCCGTAGAATATTACACGTGTTCTTAAAATTTGAAGATTAGTATCAATTGTGTGTCCACATCCTTAAAAAATATAGCGTCCAAACAGGTTAATACCACTTTAAAAGATACGAAAGATATATTATTGGGAAGCGGTACACTCAGAAAAAAATTGAGTGACGTAATTTTAATTCAAGAATGAGGATTAAAAGACTGGTTAGAAAAGCCCTCTATTTTTCCAAGTCATAGGAGCTTAGCGACAATGTCATTGGAGTGGATATTGAACGATATGAATTTTGAATCATTTACAAGTCTCAGTTGCAATCGCGTTTTAAAGCTTTATTTATGTTGATTTCAGGTTAACAGCAAGTCATACAAGTATGTTCATAACAGTAGTTGGAAAAAGGTGTTGGTACTGGCGCAATTAGCAAATAGAAGAAAGAAATAGCTTTATGATTTAGTGCATGAAGTGTGATGCAAAAAGGTTGTGTGGAAAAAAGGAATTTTGTAATATTTGCGGAGTAAAATATGATTGAAAAGTCGATTTCAGGAGAGATTATTGCTTTTGAGTGTTTCATTGTATTTAAGTATAATAGGCTTTAGAACAGACTTTTTCCAAGTTGGAATGTTTGCTGGTATTTCAAAGTGCCCTGTGTTTTCGTAGTTTAGGATAATCATTTTCGCTAGTTTTTTTTGATTCATTATAGCAACGCTAATATCAGCCTCCTTACAAATATCATTACAATAATCTTTTACATCTTTAAAAAATTTTTCTTTTTCTGGGAAATCCAGCCTATAGACAGTAGAAAATTCAGGACACTTTTGTTCTTTAGCCAGGGTTATCAAGTCAATGAGCGTTTGCCCGTATTGGCGAATAATTTCGGGTTTCATTCCAGATATGAATTGAAAGTGGTAGAGTTTTTTTGGCTGTTGACGAGATATATTTAATAACAGCTCGTTACTGAGCGCTTTGTTTCTTGGAATATCTTTCTGGCGGATATATTTTTCCCTCCAAGCATAAAGAGCGTTTAATACTTGCTGCTGCTTGGGATGAAGCCGTTTATTCAGATGAACATACTTCCATGCGCCTTCATGTTTTTTTTCCAGGGAGTATTGTTGAATCATGTATTTTGTTTCCTCTTCGCACCAAAGTAGCTTGTCTTTGTGGCTTGTTTCCATCAAATTGAGAAGTTTTTTGTGTAGTGCAGGAAGATAGCAAACATCAAGTGCTGCGTAATTAATTTGTTCTTCCGATAACGGGCGTTTTAACCAGTCAGAGCATGTTTGATCTTTTCGTATATGCTTTCCCAGTAACTGGTGAACTAGACGTTGATAACTTGATGGATAGTTAATATTGCAAAAACCAGAGGCTAACTGTGTATCAAATAGTGGGGTAGGTGTAGCACCGGTCAAGAGCCTGAATACTTCAAAGTCTTCCTGTGGTGCGTGCATTATTTTTAAAACAAGAGGCGAGATAATAAGTTTTGTTAGAGGCTGCCAGTTTGTTATTGATAACGGATCGATAAGGTAAATTGTATTTCCATCGTATATTTGTATAAGTGCAGGTCGAGGAAAAAAAGTTCGATGACGTATAAATTCTGTATCAATGGCAAGCCAGGAATGATTTTCCCAATCATGAAAATTGTCGTGTAATTGTTGATTGCCAGAAATCCATAACACAGTACAATGACTGTTCATTAATGTAAATGAAATGTTCTTCATATGACGAAAGCTAGCAAGCCCTCTTTCTCATGCGAATATTTAAACACTCTACACCCAATGAAAATGCCATGGCAAAATAAATATACCCTTTAGGTATGTGAAATTGTAATCCTTCAGCAATTAGTGTAATACCAATCAGGAGAAGGAAGCTAAGTGCCAGCATTTTTATGGTGGGGTGTTTTTCAACGAAATTACTGGTATGTTTGGCTGCAAAAAGCATAACGAGTACAGAAATCACAATGGCAATAATCATAACTTCAGTATGATCAGCCATTCCTACAGCAGTGATCACAGAATCCAGAGAAAATACTATATCTATAATAGAAATCTGAATCAACGTCATAATAAACCCTGGCGTTACTTTTTTTGCCGATTCCTCGCCATTGTGATTTTCAGAGCTGGCATTGTGAATTTCATGAGTACTTTTAGCAAGTAAAAAGAAGCCACCAAAGATTAATATAAGATCTCTTCCTGAAAAACTGTATTCGCTAATATGAATAAAAGGGGTTTTAAGTCGCATGACCCATGTAATAGATAAAAGCAAGAGAATTCGGGTAAGCATAGCAAATAGCAGGCCTAGCGACCGTGCTTTATCACGCTGCGCTAATGGTAGTCTTCCAGCAAGAAGCGTGATAAAAATAATATTATCAATACCCAGTATAATTTCCATAGACGTCAGGGTTATTAAAGCTATCCATGCTTCAGGATCAGTTAACCAGTTCATATATGCCTGTGTATATTTATTCTGCAGGGCCAGCTATTGAGCCCTGAAATATGATGGTTGTCAGAGTAAGGTAAGTTTATCTTAATAGTCAGACAATAGCTATCAGAAATTATCGTTGATCAATCTCCGTGTAATTTCTTAAATTATGTCCGGTATAAAGCTGGCGGGGGCGACTTATGCGATAACCTTCTGTAATCATTTCATTCCATTGAGCTATCCAACCGGGAATTCTTCCCGTAGCAAAAATAACAGTTAGCATATCTGAAGGTATACCGATGGCTTTTAATATTATTCCTGAATAAAAATCTACGTTAGGATATAGTTTTCGTTTTATAAAATAATCGTTTTCTCGGGCTATTTTTTCAAGTTTTAGTGCAATTTTAAAAAGAGGGTCGTTTTCCAGTCCCAGCACTTCCATCACATCTGAGCAGGTTTTCTTCATAACTTTGGCGCGGGGGTCAAAGTTCTTGTAAACACGATGACCAAAGCCCATCAGGCGAAAAGGATCATTTTTATCCTGCGCCTTCTTAATATATTTTTCAATATTATTTTCATCTCCTATCATTTCAAGCATGCGAAGTACAGCTTCATTAGCACCACCATGTGCAGGTCCCCACAGCGCTGCAATGCCTGATGCTATAGCCATATACGGGCTGGTTCCCGTTGATCCTGTCATCCTGACTGAGGAGGTCGATGCGTTTTGTTCGTGGTCTGCGTGCAGCAGGAATATCCGATCCATTGCTTTTGCTAATACATGATTAATGTTGCATTTCTCATCTGATGTGGAAAACATCATATGTAAAAAGTTTTCAGTGTAGGATAAATCCTGCAGTGGCTGAATAAGTGGCAGTTTTTGGTGGTGACGATTAATCATTGCGGCAAGTACTGGTGCTTGAGCGATCAGCAGCTCTGCTACCTGGCTTCTGTTTTTTTCATCAGCGATATCTATAGTATTATGGTATTTGCCTGCAAGTACAGACATAAGGCCGCATAGCATTGCCATTGGGTGCATATCGTTTTTAAAGCTGCTAAGTGTACTTAGTATGCAGTCATCAATTATGGTGTTTTTTTTAATATTGTGTGTGAATTTGGTTTTTTGTTCTTTTGTAGGTAGCTCGCCATTATTAACAAGATAACACACTTCAAGAAAGTCAGATCGTTCAGCCAACTGTTCTATAGGATAGCCTCGATGTAAAAGCAGACCTTTTTCGCCATCTGTATAGGTGATTTTAGATTTGCATGAAGCTGTTGCAGAAAAGCCGGGGTCTAATGTGTAAACTCCTTTTTTACCCATTGTATTTATATCTACTACCTGATCACCCATGGTTCCTTCCAAGACTGGTAATTCCAAAGGTTGTTGATCTTCGGAAGTTATTAGTTGAGCAAATATGTCAGCCATGTGATCTCCTATGTTTCAAATTTTCAGCTTTTCTGCTCAGTCAGATTTGCATTCAAAAGTTTTCAGTTTGTATTGCCAAACTTAATCCAAAGTAACTATGACCTAAGCAAAATATTTTTGCATTTTACACACTATTTACGATTATGCTCAACTTTTCAGTCAGTCTATTCCACGAAAAACAGACTGCTGTATTCTTTTTAGGTGTAATTGTTCTGTTTTTGTTGTTCTTTATTTGAGTATTTTTTTGCCTAGATTAATTTTGTGTGTTCAAAAGTGTGTTATTTTTTACTTTCACTTGAAAAGTCTTAAGTGAGAATACCCGCTAGGTTGTATCTATCACCGAAGGAACCTGCCTCAGGCATGGAATATACACAAACCAGATGAAAGTGCGGGTGCTATAAAAAAATAGTCATCGTTTTTTTACTATTGTTGCATTATAACGCTCATGCTTAAATTTTAACCTCCTAACTGGCATGGGATAATGCGTTTTTTGCATTTAGACTCCAGTAAAACTTGTGAAATTCTGGTTCAAATGTCTGGCAAAAGTCATGGACATCACAGAAAATACGAGCAAGCATAGTGACTTCCATGTTTTGTATTGTTGTCAGAAGTCATACTATGCATGGATGTTTATGCTTGTTGAAGATTTTTTACGTCGAACTCCGGTTTTGCAAGAGAACCTGTAGCATGTCTATTATGGTGATCTTGTATCTTCTTTATCACTTTTTACCTGCTAACTCTGTAGCAATTTAACAGTGTGATTTGAAAGTCACTCGTTTATTAACATCCTCAGATTCAAATTGAGTTCAGGCTGATTAATGATATCCTTTAAAGCCCATGGGTTCTGCCTCACAGCCATCAGCGCAATCTCTTGGTTTGATTGTAACTGTTTATCAGCGTATTTTAACGCTAGGCCATTTTGGTTAATAGCGGCCATGACCACCTCTTGATCTGCTTTCAATTGCTCAGAAGCATATTGCAAAGCCATACCATTTTCATTAATGGAGGCCATGACCACCTCCTGATCTGCTTTAAGTTGTTCAGACGCATAGTGCAAAGCCATACCATTTCGTTTAACAGCTTCTAATACAATGTCTTTATTGGACCTGAACTGTTCATCTGTATATGCCAAAAGGAAATCACTCTGCTTAATGGCCTCCAGTACAATCTCTTGGTTTAATCTAAACTCTTTATCTAGAATCTTCAAGACAAAATTATTTTTCTTAATAGCAGCAATGATAACCTCTTTATCTTCTTTAAGTTTTTCATCAGCATATTCAATATTCATGCCGTGTTTCTGAACAGCAGCCATGATGATATCTTTATCTTTTTTAAGTTTCTCAGAAGCATATTTCAAAGCCCAATCAGAATGCTGAATAGCAGCCATGACGATCTCTTTATCTGCTTTAAGTTTCTCAGAAGCATATTTCAAAGCCATGGCATCATGCCGAACAGCAGTCATAACAACCTCTTTATCGTTGTTCATCTTCTCACCAGCTTCCACCAAAAGAAAGCTGTCTATCTTTATACCTTCTAGGAAAATCTCTTTATCTTCCTTAAGTCGTTTGTCCACATACACAAAAACCCAGGGATTTTTCTTCAAAGCTTCAAGGACAACCGCTTTATTCGCTTTAAATCGCTTATCAGCATATTTAAGAGCCGTGCCGCTGTTCCTGATTGCTGTTAACACAATTACTTTATTTTTTTTAAGTGATTCTGATGCATATTGAAGAGCCAGGCCTTGTTGCTTAACCGCAGCCAACACAATCTCTTTATTTTTTTTATGTGATTTTGAGGTATATCGCAAAGCCCAGCCGTTTTGTTTAATTGCTACTAATACAATATCATTGTCCTCTTTAAGCGATTTATCTGCATACTCCAAAGCCAGACCATTTTGTTTAACAGCAGCTAACACAACCTCTTTATTTTTTTGAAGTGATTCTGAGGCATATTTCAAAGCCTCACCATTTTGTTTAACCGCTGCTAATACTATTTCTTTATCTTTTTTAAACAATTCATCTGCATTCTCCAGCCCCATACCATTTTGACTCATCATTGCTTTGACAATACGAGGATTTTTCGCCCAATCAGGCGGAAGGTATTTTGCATCAATCTCACCACAATTTAGTGCATGCAAAATACACTCATCGTAGTTTTTTATATCTTCTGGAATACAATCTAGTACTCCTGTATTCATGGAGAGAGCCTGCTTAAAAAAACCAGCGTTATAATATTGAGAAAAGCTTTCTCTGATAATCCCCATTGTTCGTGCAGGATCTCCACTCAATAAATATAACAGTGCTTTTTCCTGAAAGGCTTCAGGTTGTTGCTTTAGCCAGTCACAACAGAGTGTTTTATTGTTTCGTATAATTCCCAGTTTATAAAAATCTGCGTATTCGCCCACCAGCATATCTTTGGGGATATTAACAGTGCTATCAACCTCATTTTGGTTAGCAAGGTAACATTCCAACATCATTTTATTATTCGGTTGCTGTAATCCTTCTTGAATCCTGCTGGTCATTTTCGTCAAAGAGAGGGGTTGATAAATTTTTTTCTTCTCGTTGAATAGAGTATCTACATCACGTACAGAAAAAATAACTGCAATCATTTTAAGCAGGGTTTCTTCTTGCGCCTGCTCTGATGTCATTTGTGTATTTTCAATCACCAGTTCACTTGCAGACGGGTTGATATGTTTAGCAAGGTGTTTCTCACCCATTGCCTCAAAAAAAAGTGATATTAACAACATTCGCTGACGCTTCCCATCTGTTGTTTTATTCATATCATCAGAAAACTTTAATCTGACCATTGCACCCTTGCCTCCGTCACCACTGGCAAGACTTTCGATAACACACTTATGTATACCCAGTGAAGCCGTAATAATTAACGCCTCTTTTGTATGTACCACCACAGTCTTATTACAATCTATTTTTTTGAGTGCGGTAATAACACGTTCGCTGAGCATGCCTTTAGTATCATCAGCAACAAAGTCTGTCAGTGTCACTTCGTCTTTTATTGTTTTTGTAACACCCATCGATGAATTTTTGCTGACTATAGGTAGCGCCTCAATAAACGCTTTATGGATGAGAAATACAATATCATGAATACTGTTAACGTCCTGTGGCGAGTTTGGCTGAGTGAGTTGCTGCAAAAAATTATTTAGCTGATGACACGCCACCTTCCAGCTTTCAAAATCTGTAGCTGATTCAGGTAGCTCATGGTTACCAACAAAGGGCTGGGTGATAGTTTCAAGTGTATCCTGCATTTCTGTAGATAGTCGCCTGAACTGTGTTTTTATCGCATTCAGTTCCGCTATTTTTTGCTGAAGTGTTGCATCGTGCTTGCCTGACTCATCACTAAAGGCCAGTAACTTTTCATAGCCGTCAAGCAATGCCTCTGTATCTTTCAAAAAATGGCTAGTTTCTTCTTTTAGCGCTGTCACCAGTTGCTGACGGTTAGCAGACATAGACACTGATAAGACAGACTTTGTCTCCAGACAACGGTTAAAAACTCCCCCTGGCATAAAATACTTCAATAACCGAGTGTTTTGCTGGTTAAGCCATTCAAAACCCTTACCCAAATCTGTAAAGTCAGCCGGCACGGGTGGAGAGTTATAATATAATGGTTTGGGAGGCTGTTGATCTGAAGCAGATGACACCATGTTTTTTCTTAGTATCTCTGTATGATCTCCTTCCCATAATGCGGCTTTAGGTTCACCATTAAAATTACCGCATGCCAGTGTATATTGCTCAGGCGGGTTTTTCTGTTCAGGCCACTGAAACGAATCACCTGCGATAAAATAGGGTTTACCCGCCTGTCGCAGACTAATGGCAACATGATCATTAAGCCCGCCTTTTTTGAAAATAAAACCACCGGCTTTATCCAGAAACTCCGGTTTAAGCATTTCATCGTAAAAATGATCAGCAACAACAATATTTCCTTTTTCAAGAGGACAACTTGGACCATGAGCATGATAAACCGTACCGGCAAATACTCCTTCACTAACAACGGTTCCTGTCATTATCTCTGGTTTGTCGGGCATAACACCAAAGTTCATGGCACCTGGTAGTCTGGTCACAGGCCTGACCTGTACAATAAACAACTCTCCTTGTTTATCAACGCCAAATTCAACATCTACAGGGCAAAGTAAAAGGTCTTCAAGCACTTTAATGTGCTCAGTCAGCTTGGTCACCTGTGCTTCAGAAAGTGAAGTTATTCCGATATCATCAGTACTTACTTCTTCTTCATAAAAGCCATCACCTTCTGCATTTTTTTTCAGCTGAAATGTTGATTCAACTTTTCCTGGTGTAAAGGTAATCTGTGGCTGAGAAGACATGCGATCTACCGAATGAAGATCTGGCGTTATCCCACAGGTTCCGCTGACTGCGGTTTTAGGCTGACCAACGGACGAGTTAATCTGAATAGTATTATCATCCAAAGATGTATAACTCATCGCTACTCCTCCCAGAGAACAGTTAATGCATCTCTGTAATACAATAGGCATGGCATCTGGAATACTTCCCTGTGAAGATGCGTGACTTTTATAGCCAGAGGCAAGCACCTGTAAACAGGTTTTGACAATGTCTTCTTGTCCTTTAACTCGCGAGTCATACTTTCCGGCCTGAGCATCACCGTAACTGTCTTCTGCCACGCCAGAGCTACGGGCAATAACGGGATGCTTCCCCTGACTGATTTGTTCATAAAGTGCCCTGATTGTCTGAGCGTATTCCGTCTGGCTGATTTGCTGATAAAATTCATCGCTTTCTAGCAATTGGGCAAGGCGGGCCAGAGCTTCACTTTTGTTTTCAGGTTCTGCCGTGAGAAGCGATTTTTTTATGTCTGCAATACACGTGTAATTAGCTCCGGGGAAAAAACGATTAATGGTAACGGAGGAAAGGTGGTGATTTTCAATGGCTTGGCTAATGTGCGACTCGACACATCTAAACGGTGGTACAGTTAGGCCTGCCTGTTGCATTGTGTGCAGAAAAAAACCTTTTCCTCCTACCTGTTTGCGCCCAAAACAATCATTTACTGACGTGTTCATTTGCTCATTTATGGATTGAGATATTTCCGGAGCTGTGGTTTTAGACACAGATCGGTCAGAAAGCGATACGTTGTGTTGAGGTTGCTGACTTGGGTCGCTATCCTTTTGCTTTAGATGCTCTTGCTTTTGGCGCTTGGCCGGTGGAATATCTAATTCTAATTTTGTATCGTTTTCAGAGTTATTGGCAGAGCAGACCTCCAATGATCGTTTTACAGACGAAAGTTTTTTATACCCGTTATTATCCTTTTGCCTTAAGTGATATTGCTTTTGACGCTTGGCTGGTGGAATATATGATTCTGATTCTGATTCTGATTTTGTATTGTTTGTAGAGTTATTATCAGAGCAGATCTCCAATGATCGCTTTACAGATTTTGTGTTGCCACCTAAAGGAAGTTCGGACGTTGAGTTTAACTTTACCTGTTGTATACAGCGAGAGGACATTCCTTTGTGGGGGTGGTATGGATTACAGAGCTTGTTGTCATCGTTATAGTTAAGTCCGACAGATGGCTTTATTATACTTTTGTCTTGAGCACCATCAGATGTTTTTGGTACTAAAGGCTCAAGAAAATTTGACTTTTCTTTGGCAAAGTTTAAGTAGTCCATTACTGTTTAGCCTTTTAGTCTGATGAATGTATATATTTCAGACCATGTTCAGACTATATTTGTGTATAAGATTGTGTTGTTTTTTACAACATGATGTATCGAATCACTAACAAATATGAGTTATTGGTACTACCAATTTTTTGGTGGTAACTCAAAATTTGTAGCGTTTAATATACTTTCCAATGATCTTTCCGTACAGATCCTTTGACTTGGAAAATAGATAGTTTTTTTGACCAGTCTTTTAATCTGCGTTCTCGGGTTTAAATTACGACACTCAATTTTCTGCGTGTACCGCTACCCTAACAATGTGTCTTTCTTTAGGAAACAATCGCTCATAGCTACCAAAGCCATCAGTAAATTAAAGCCTGATATAAAAAGGATTCAAAAGACTGAGCTGCTTTTTATTTGACTCATCAGCTCAAAGAACCACCTTGATGCATTCACCTATCTTCTTATTTTTCAGAACTGTGGTTGGTGTCTTAACAGTGACATTCGTTTGTCAGGAGATAAAAATTTATGCATGAGCGTTATAATGAAACAACAGTAAAAAAAACGACAACTATTTTTTATGGCACTCGCACTTTCATTTTGTTTGTGTATAGTCAGACAGAAGTTAAGCGTAACCTAAATTATGTTTCTATACTTATTTCGTTTCATCTGCTTGGGTGATTTTTTTAAAATAAAACCTAATTGGATGAAAAAGACAACTTTAGTTTTTTGTATGATACAGATTTAGTCTTAAAGTTGTTGTGTTGGGCTTTGGTGTTGTTTTGTCGAATGCAAGGTTTGGTTCGCTATTGGTCGGACTTTTGTCTTTATTTACAGTTTAAGTATGGTAAGATATGACCTCTGGTAAGCCGAGCTAGTTTAAGATGTTAATCAACTTATCTAATAAAGAGTAATTGTCGTGGACAAAAAAAAACCGGTTAACCTTGAGTTAAGGTCCATAAAGTTGCCTGTGACCGCTTATGCATCAATACTGCATCGTATCTCAGGGTTTGTGATGATTTTTATCATTGCTTTTCTTTTGTATGTCTTGAGTTGCTCTTTGTCTACAGAAGAAAGCTATGATGACATTTTTATCATGTTACATACTCCATGGATAAAGTTTATTGTCTGGATCATTCTTTCTGTTATTTCTTATCACTTTATTGCAGGTTTTAAGCATATCATCATGGATGCAGGATTTTGTGAAGAAAAGCAATCGGGAAAAATAGGCGCAATAATTTCATTTATTGTCACTATTGTCGCAGTTGTATTTTTAGGAGTCTGGATGATATGGTAGATAATGCGACGAACTTTTCTCGAAGTGGGTTACGTGACTGGCTGATACAGAGAGTAACCTCGATTATATTAGGTCTGTACTTTTTATTTATACTCATTTTTATTTTATGTCACACGGGCATGAGTTTTGTTGTTTGGAGTGACTTGTTTTCACAGACATGGTTTCGGGTTTTTTCCATGTTGGCACTGCTGTCTATGTTTTGCCATGCATGGATAGGCATCTGGACAATTATTACTGATTATTTTACAGAGCGTATGCAAGGTTCAAAAGCGCTGGGGATTCGATTGCTATTACAGGGGGCGTTTTTACTCCTGTTGGCGGTCTATCTGGTTTGGGGTACACAGATTATTTGGGGGCTTTAAGTTATGAGCCATATGTCTCAGCTTTCTTTTGATGCAATAGTTATTGGTGGTGGCGGTGCGGGTTTGCGCGCGGCTCACGAGTTAACTCAGTCAGGTTTAAAAACCGCCTGTATTACCAAGGTTTTTCCAACAAGGTCGCACACAGTTTCTGCTCAGGGTGGAATTACCTGTTCCATTGGTAGCGCAGATCCTGATGATGACTGGCGTTGGCATATGTATGATACTGTCAAAGGCTCTGATTTTTTGGGAGATCAGGAGGCTATTGAATATATGTGTCAGACAGGTCCTGATGCTGTTTATGAACTTGAACACATGGGCTTGCCTTTTTCACGAACAGAAAGTGGTCGTATCTATCAGAGGCCTTTTGGTGGACAGTCTAAAGACTTTGGGAAAGGTGGTCAGGCATCAAGAACCTGTGCAGCTGCCGACAGAACAGGTCATGCGTTATTACATACACTTTATCAAGCCAATGTGAAAGGTGGAACAACCTTCTTTAATGAATGGTATGCCATTGATATTGTAAAAAATAAAAATGGACAGGTTGCAGGTGTTACTGTGATCAACATGGAAAGTGGTGAAGTTTTTTACGTGCGGGCAAAAGCAACGGTAATTGCCACAGGTGGCGCAGGTCGTATTTATGCATCCACTACCAATGCACATATTAACACGGGTGATGGTATTGGTATGGTTATTCGTGCCGGTTTTCCTGTGCAAGATATGGAAATGTGGCAGTTTCATCCTACAGGTATTTATGGTGCAGGTGTTCTGGTGACAGAAGGTTGTCGCGGTGAAGGCGGGTATCTTTTGAATGCTGATGGTGAGCGTTTTATGGAACGTTATGCACCTAACGCCAAAGATTTAGCCAGTCGGGATGTGGTTGCTCGGTCAATGATTATTGAAATTCTCGAAGGCCGAGGGGTTGGTGCCAATAAAGATCATGTATTGCTGAAGCTGGATCATCTTGGTAAGGATACTCTGAATTTAAGGCTTCCCGGTATTTGTGAGCTATCTAAAACGTTTGCACACGTAGACCCTGTTAAAGAACCTGTTCCAGTGATTCCAACCTGTCATTACATGATGGGAGGTATACCTACTAACATTCATGGTCAGGCACTCACAATTGATGCTAGTGGCAATGATGTTATCGTTGAAGGGCTTTATGCCTGCGGAGAGGCGGCCTGTGTTTCTGTGCATGGTGCCAACCGTTTAGGTGGAAATTCACTGTTAGACCTTGTGGTGTTTGGCAGAGCAGCAGGTAAGCAGATTGAGAAAAATCTGGCGGAAGGATTTGATTCTGCTCAACCCGATCAGGACAATATTGATCAGGCATTAGCTCGGGTCAGAAAATTGGATGATTCCACATCAGGTGAAGATATTGCACAAGTGCGTAACGATTTGCAAAATACCATGCAACTTTACTTTGGGGTGTTCAGAGAAGGGGAAAGCATGCAGAAGGGGCTGGCGAAGATTAAAGAGATAGGCCAGAGAATCGGGCATCTTCACCTTAAAGATAAAAGTAGTGTTTTCAATACGTCACGAGTAGAAGCACTGGAATTAGAAAATCTTTATCAAGTCGCTTATGCAACAGCTGTTTCAGCAGAAAACCGAAAAGAGTCGAGAGGTGCTCATGCCCGAAGCGACTATAAAGAGAGAGATGATGAAAACTGGTTGAAACACTCTCTGTTTTTTCCTGAAGGTGAGCGTATGGCTGAGCGGTCGGTGAATGCCTTGCCTAAAACCATGAAGCCGTTCCCACCAGTTAAGCGCACTTATTAGGAGCTGAGATTAATCATGAAGTTACTCGTGCAAACTTATCGTTATAATCCTGAAGTGGATGATGCGCCTTTTATGATGAACTTTCATGTAGAGCTTCCGGACAATAAAGATGTGATGGTGCTTGATGTTCTCCATATGATTAAAGATCAGCAAGATGACACACTATCTTTTCGTCGTTCATGTCGTGAAGGCGTTTGTGGCTCTGATGCTATTAATATTAATGGTGTGAATGGACTTGCATGCATCACACCATTATCGTCGGTGTTAAGAAAAAACAAACTTATTCTTCGCCCGTTACCAGGATTACCTGTGATTCGTGATCTGGTGGTGGATTTGGAACTTTTTTATAAGCAGTACAGGAAAGTAGATCCATATCTCATAAATGATGAGCCCCTTCCTGCTAAGGAACGGTTGCAAAGTCCTGAGGATCGTGCAAAATTAGATGGTCTTTACGAATGTATTCTTTGTGCCTGCTGCTCTACATCTTGTCCGTCTTTTTGGTGGAATCCAGACAAGTATATTGGCCCTGCAGGTTTGTTACAGTCTTATCGTTTTTTGGCTGATAGTCGTGATACGGCAGATGAAGAGCGACTGAGTAAGCTCACTGATCCTTTCAGTGTGTTTAGGTGCAGAGGGGTTCTAAATTGTGTTAATGTTTGCCCTAAAGGTTTAAACCCAGCCAAAGCTATTGGTAATATACGCAAAATGTTGCTCCATCATGCAACATAAGCGACAGCAATTTTTATGGATGGCTGTCATAGTGAGAAACTTTGGTTGGTAATATTAAACTGATTTTTTACGTTGTATTGGTAGTATATTGTTAATATTTAACACAGTCATATGTAAAGATGTGTTTTGTGTTACCTTTTCAGGTAGGGAGCTTACGGGTATGACCAGAGTTTTGTTGCTGGAACACTCGTACTATTGTAAAAATGCAGGTATCGTGCAAGTTTCGTTTAACGTTGGGGTTATCAGTTGATGCAAGAAAGTGTCATGCGACGGATGTGGGGTTCCTCTTTTATTTCAGGAGGAAATGTTGCATATGTTGAGAGATTGTATGAACAATATTTAAGTGATCCAGCTTCAGTCCCAGAAGAATGGCGTGCATATTTCGAAAAGCTCCCCTCTGTAAATGGTGTGGGAGATGTTGATGTTTCTCATGCAACAATACAAGAGCGATTTCGTTTATTTGGGCAAAAAAAACACCGCACAATACTAGATAGAATCAACGATGAAAGCTCTTTTCATGATAAAAAACAGGTATGCATTCAGCAAATTATCAATGCTTATCGGGTGAGAGGACACCAAAATGCCCAGCTTGATCCTTTAGGACTAATGACGCGTGAAGTAGTGCCTGATCTGAGTATTGAGCACTATGGGTTAAACCCAGCTGATTATGATGAGGTTTTTCACACAGGTTCTCTGGCAGGTTCAGATAAAGCAACGCTAAAGGAAATAGTCAAGCGGTTAAAGCAAACCTATTGTGGTAGCATCGGTGCTGAATTTATGCACATTGTTGATAGCACCGAACGTCAGTGGTTTCAACAACGTCTGGAAAGCATGAGTGGAAACTACGGTTATTCTAATGAAGAGAAAAAACATATTCTTGATCGTTTAAATGCCGCTGAAGGGTTAGAAAAATATTTAGCAGCTAAATACCCTGGCACTAAAAGATTTGGGCTTGAAGGTGGAGAAAGTCTAATTCCTCTGATGGACGAAATGATTAATCGTTCAGGCTCCTACGGTGTGCAGGAAATAGTTATAGGTATGGCACACCGAGGTCGTTTGAATGTGCTTGTTAATATTTTGGGTAAGAAACCTTCTGAATTATTTGAAGAGTTTGAAGGCCGTCGTAAAATATCACACGGATCAGGAGATGTTAAATATCACCAGGGGTTTTCATCAGATGTGCAAACTAAAGGTGGTGCAGTTCATTTAGCTCTTGCTTTTAATCCCTCTCATCTTGAGATTGTCAGTCCTGTAGTAGAAGGTTCTGTTCGTGCCAGGCAGGATCGTCATCAGGATACTGAGCGCGAGAAAGTAATACCTGTCGCCATTCATGGTGATGCTGCGTTTGCAGGTCAGGGTGTAGTAATGGAGACCTTTCAAATGTCTCAGACTCGGGCTTATAAAACAGGTGGAACTATTCATATCATTGTGAATAACCAAGTTGGATTTACTACTAGCCGAAGAGATGATGCTAGGTCTACAGAGTATGCAACAGATGTTGCCAAAATGATTCAGGCACCCATACTTCATGTCAACGGAGATGATCCGGAAGCAGTTGTTCATGCGATTCGTTTGACAGTTGATTACAGAATGACCTTCAAAAAAGATGTTGTTGTTGATTTATTTTGTTATCGTCGTCTTGGTCATAATGAGGCGGATGAACCTTCTGGTACTCAGCCCTTAATGTATCAACAAATTAAAAAGCAACCAACTGCACGCAGGAAATATGGTGAGTCACTGGTTGCTTCTGGCGTAATATCTAAAGAAGAAGACAGTGCTATTTCTATGCATTTTAGAAAATTACTGGAATCAGGAAAATCAGTAGTAGCTAGTTTTTTGCCTAAACCGCAATCGCGCAAACAGGCAGACTGGCTGCCTTATATTGGGCAAAAGTGGACAGCTCGTCATGACACCACTATACCTTTGAGTCAACTGCAGGAATTAGGAAACAAGATTGCTTATATTCCTGAAGGGTTTGTTATTCAGCGGCAAGTGAATAAAATTATTGAAGACAGGCGAAAAATGGTAGCCGGATCTTTGCCTCTTAACTGGGGCATGGCTGAAATGCTTGCCTATGCAACATTGCTCAGTGACGGATATTCAATACGTTTAACCGGTCAGGATGTTGGGCGTGGAACTTTTTCTCATCGTCATGCAGTTTTACATAACCAAAAAAATGGCTCAAGTTTTCTTTCTTTGGCAAATATCAAAAATGATACTTCTGTCCGAGCAGAAATTTATGACTCTTTACTTTCTGAAGAAGCCGTGTTGGCGTTTGAATATGGTTATGCAACTACTGCGCCAAAAGAACTGGTTATATGGGAGGCTCAGTTTGGTGACTTTGCCAATGGAGCGCAGGTGGTCATTGATCAGTTTATTACCAGTGGTGAAATTAAATGGGGGCGCTTATGTAGTTTAACCATGTTATTACCTCATGGTTATGAAGGTCAGGGTCCGGAGCATTCATCTGCACGCCTTGAACGTTATTTACAGTTAAGTGCACAGCATAATATTCAGGTGTGTTTGCCTACCACTCCGGCTCAGGTCTTCCATATGCTTCGCAGGCAGATGCTAAGACCTGTGCGCAAACCATTAATTGTTTTTTCACCCAAGAGTTTATTACGCCATAAGCTTGCTGTTTCTTCGCTGGAGGAATTGGCTGAAGGTTCATTTCGTACAGTGATTGGTGAAACCGATGATATTAACCCTGATAAAATTACCCGTGCTGTCATGTGTAGTGGTAAAGTATACTACGATCTGATTGAAGCGCGCAGGAAAGCAAAACTTGATAATGTAGCAATCATTCGGATAGAGCAACTGTATCCTTTCCCTGTTGAAGAATTGCAGGAGTTACTGGCTTTTTATTATAACCTGAAGGAAGTAGTATGGTGTCAGGAAGAGCCAATGAACCAAGGCGCTTGGTATTGCAGTCAGCATAATATGCGTCAGGCATTATCATTGCTTGGTTCCAAAAGTGATATAATGCTTGACTATGCGGGTCGTGAGGCTTCAGCAGCACCATCATGTGGTTATGTTTCGGTACATATGGAAGAGCAAAGTAAGTTGGTTGCGGATGCACTAAGGCTGTAATTGATTTAAATAAAAGGTTAGTTAGACCTTTTTCCTGAGATAGTGTAAGTATTTATTATTTGATAATAGTTGTCTAAATAGTAAAAGGTTTCCGGTATTAGTGATTAGATGCCGGATGTAAAAGAGATTTAGTTAGGTAAAGGTTCAGAGAAATATGGCCACAGAAATTAAAGCACCAGCTTTTCCTGAGTCTGTTGCAGAAGGTGTTATTGCCTCTTGGAACAAACAGCCCGGTGAGTTTTGTGATCAGGATGAGCTTCTTGTAGAAATTGAGACAGATAAAGTAGTGCTTGAAATTGTGGCTCCTTCTGCAGGTATATTGAAAGAAATCATCAAAAATGTAGATGAAACTATTGAAAGCCAAGAATTAATTGGCTTGTTTGAGGAAGGGGCTGCAGCTGCTTCTTCAGAGTCTTCTGATAAATCTAAAAAACAAGTTACAGAAAGCGTCCCACACGAAGACGTTATTTTAAGTCCTGCTGCACGTAAAGCTTCCGAAGAACTTGGTGTTGATCCTGCTCATGTTGCTGGAACAGGAAAAGGAGGTCGAGTCACCAAAGAAGATATTGTTACTTATGCCAAAGATGCCTTAAAGCCTGCGAACAGCCCTGTTTCTGAGAAAAAGCCTGTAACGGAATCATTAGTATTAAGTGGAGAAAGAACTGAAAAACGGGTACCAATGACTCGTCTTCGTAAACGTGTGGCGCAACGTTTGCTTGATGCACAGCACAATGCAGCCATGCTGACAACGTTTAATGAAGTCAATCTTCAGCCGGTGATGGATATTAGAAAGCGTTATAAAGATGCGTTTGAGAAGCGTCATCAGACTCGCTTGGGGTTCATGTCATTTTTTGTGAAAGCTTGTGCAGAAGCCTTAAAACGTTTTCCCGTCGTGAATGCATCTATTGATGGTGATGATATTGTTTATCACGGTTATCAGGATATTGGTGTCGCTGTATCAAGTGAAAGAGGGCTGGTTGTGCCTGTTTTGCGTAATGTGGAAAATATGAGCCTTGCAGAAATTGAGTCAGGAATTCGTGAATTTGGGGCTAAAGCGCAAGATGGTAAGCTGTCTATTGAAGACATGACAGGAGGTACCTTTACTGTTTCAAATGGTGGTGTATTTGGCTCCATGCTTTCAACGCCCATATTGAATCCTCCGCAAAGTGCAATCCTTGGGATGCATGCAATTCAGGAAAGGCCTGTAGCTGAACATGGACAAGTGGTGATTCGTCCTATGATGTATCTCGCATTATCTTACGATCATCGTTTATTAGACGGTAAAGAGGCAGTTTCCTTTTTAGTGACCATTAAAGAGTTGTTGGAAGATCCTGCCAGAATGCTACTGGATATTTAGCCGGTAGTTTTTATTACATGATCAAAGAAATAGTTTGATAAAATTAAGTGGAACAAGATAATGGCTGAAAAGTTTGATGTACTGGTGATTGGTGCAGGTCCGGCGGGGTATGTGTGTGCGATCCGCGCTGCTCAGCTAGGGCTTAAAACGGCGTGTATAGAAAAATGGGTCAATGATAAAGGAAAACCTAAGCTCGGTGGTACTTGTCTAAATGTTGGGTGCATACCATCAAAAGCATTGTTAGATAGTTCACAACGTTATGAAGATGCCACTAAGCATTTTGATACGCATGGCATCACTGCAAAGCAAGTTGATATTGACGTGCCCAAAATGATAGCACGCAAAGATGGTATCGTGAATAAACTTACTCAAGGTGTTGCTGGGCTTTTTCAGGCAAACGGTATAATAACTTTGCAGGGAACAGGTAAAGTACTAGCGGGAAAAAAGGTTGAAATAACCAAAGCTGATGGTTCTGTGGATATTGTTGAGGCAGATAATATTGTTATTGCTACCGGTTCTTCGCCTATTAATATTCCTTCTGCTAAAGTGGACAACAAGCTGATTGTAGATTCCAGCGGTGCTTTGGAGTTTTCTTCTGTGCCTGATCGATTAGGTGTTATTGGTGCTGGTGTGATTGGTCTTGAGCTTGGTAGTGTTTGGGGTCGTTTAGGATCTAAAGTAACTGTACTTGAGGCATTACCTGATTTTCTTCCAGCTGCAGACAAACAGGTAGCAAAAGAAGCTGCAAAGGTATTTAAAAAACAAGGGATTAATATTCATCTGAGTGCACGAGTGACCGCTTCTGAAACTAGGGATAAAGAAGTAAGTGTTACATATACCAGTGATAAAGGTGAGGATACAACGTTAATTTTCGATAAGCTGATTGTTGCTGTTGGCCGTCGTCCATATACAGAAGGATTACTTGCCGCAGATAGTGGCGTTAACATGGATGAGCGAGGCTTTATCTTTGTTGATGATCATTGTCGTACAGATGTGCCGGGTATCTATGCTGTTGGAGATGTTGTTCGTGGGCCTATGTTGGCACACAAAGGTTCAGAAGAGGGCGTGATGGTTGCTGATATCATTGCAGGTAAGGCAGGCCATATGAATTATAATCTGATTCCTTCTGTGATTTATACACATCCTGAGGTTGCTTGGGCAGGTAAAACAGAAGACGAACTTAAAGCCAGTGGAGAGTCTTATAAAACAGGAGTATTTCCATTTGCAGCTAGTGGACGAGCTATGGCATCAAATGATACTGATGGTTTTGTTAAGATTATTGCAAGTGAAGCTAACGATCGTATTTTGGGTATTCATGTTATCGGCCCTAGTGCGGCAGAACTGGTTCAGCAGGGTGTAATTGCCATGGAGTTTGTGTCAAGCGCAGAAGACTTGGCTCTTACTATATTTGCACATCCAACCGTGAGTGAAGCTGTTCACGAAGCAGCTTTGGCTGTAGATGGCATGGCAATACATATGGCAAATCGCAAAAGGCGACGTTAGTGTACTTGAGTTAGATATATGAGGTCTTATGTTTCAATGGTTGTATGTATTTTTTACGCATTGCCAGCAACTAACAAAATAAAAGGCTTTATTTTTTCAGGAAAAGGTAGGTAGTTCTCTGGGTAGTAAAACCCTTATAAAATAAGATGTATACGGATTTCTTACGTTAAACTCAGGTTGGTTAATCGATTGATTTTACTGGGTATTTTGGTTTGTACACCGAACAGTATTCTCAATAAACAGGTGTAAAGGATATAGAGGCACATGAATCTTCATGAATATCAGGCTAAGCAGCTGTTAGCCGAATACGGTCTTCCTGTACCGGGTGGCATTGCTTGTGCAACACCCGAAGAGGTGTTTAATGCAACGAAAGAAATTGGAGGCAACCGCTGGGTTGTGAAAACACAGGTACATGCTGGAGGTCGAGGTAAAGCTGGTGGCGTTCAGTTGGTTGATACACCTGATGAAGCTAAAGAGTTTGCGCAAAAGTGGCTAGGAAAGCATTTGGTTACTTATCAGACTGATGAAAACGGTCAGCCTGTCAATTGTATTTTAGTTGAGTCATGTACTGATATTGATAAAGAACTTTATTTGAGTGCAGTTGTTGACCGTTCCAAACAGCGTATAGTTTTTATGGCCTCAACCGAGGGTGGTGTAGAAATTGAGAAGGTGGCTGAAGAAACACCAGAAAAAATCCTGAAAACGGAAATTGATCCGTTAACAGGTGCTCAGCCTTATCAGGGTCGAGAGTTGGCGTTCAGGCTTGGACTGAATACTGATCAGGTAAAGCAATTCACTAAAATTTTCATGGGGCTTGCGAAGTTATTTAAGGACTATGATCTTGCTTTGCTTGAGATTAATCCTTTAGTGGTCAACTCTGATGGTAATATTATATGCTTGGACGGGAAAATTAATATAGACAGCAATGCCCTTTATCGACAGCGTAAACTAAAGGAAATGCATGACCCCTCACAAGAAGATGAGCGTGAAGCACATGCCGCAAATTGGGAGCTAAACTATGTAGCACTGGACGGAAATATTGGTTGCATGGTTAACGGCGCTGGCTTGGCAATGGGTACTATGGATATTGTCAAACTTTATGGCGGAGCACCTGCGAACTTTTTAGATGTAGGTGGTGGTGCGACAAAAGAGCGCGTTTCTGAAGCCTTCAAAATCATTTTGTCTGACGATAAAGTAAAAGCTGTTCTAGTTAACATTTTTGGTGGTATTGTTCGTTGTGACCTGATTGCTGACGGTATTATCGGTGCGGTAGAGAAAGTGGGTGTTAAGGTTCCCGTGGTGGTTCGCCTCGAAGGTACCAATGCCGAAAAAGGTTCTAAAATTCTGGCTGACAGCGGGTTAAATATTATTGCTGCAACAAGTCTTTCTGATGCTGCAAAAGTCGTCGTCAATGCTGCAGAGGATCAAGCATGAGCATTTTAATTAACAAAGACACTAAAGTTATTTGTCAGGGTTTTACAGGTTCTCAGGGAACATTTCACTCTGAACAGTCTATTGCTTATGGCACTAAAATGGTCGGGGGTGTAACACCTGGCAAAGGTGGTCAGGAGCACTTAGGTTTACCTGTCTTTAATACAGTAAAAGAGGCTGTTAAGCAAACGGGTGCTGAGGTTTCTGTCATTTATGTCCCTGCTCCTTTTTGTAAAGATTCAATTCTTGAGGCGGCCAATGGCGGTATCAGGCTGATTGTTTGTATTACCGAAGGTATTCCAACACTCGACATGCTTGAGTGTAAAATGCGTTGTGACGAGCTTGATGTCGTGCTGATTGGTCCTAATTGCCCAGGTGTGATTACACCAGGGGAATGTAAAATTGGTATTATGCCCGGATATATTCATAAGCCAGGTAAAGTGGGTATTGTCTCCCGCTCCGGAACATTAACCTATGAAGCGGTCAAGCAGACCACAGATTATGGTTTTGGACAATCTACGTGCGTAGGTATTGGTGGTGACCCTATTGCGGGTTCAAATTTTATTGATATTCTCAAATATTTTCAAAAAGATGATGCCACAGAAGCCATTGTCATGATTGGTGAAATTGGAGGAACTGCTGAAGAGGAAGCCGCTGATTTTATCAAACATAACGTCACCAAACCGGTGGTTTCCTATATTGCAGGTGTAACAGCGCCGGCAGGTAAGCGTATGGGGCATGCAGGAGCTATTATTGCTGGCGGTAAAGGTACGGCAGACGAAAAGTTTGCAGCTCTTGAAAGTGCAGGAGTTAAAACTGTCAGAAGTCTTGCAGATATAGGTAAAGCACTGCAAGAAGTCACAGGGTGGTAGTTTAACAAACTTCGTCGCTTATCATTTAAAAACAAAAGCCTTCAGTCGTATTTTATTATACTGAGGGCTTTTTTGTGAATTTTGAATTGGTCAGACTATTTGAGAGGCTTATGTCTGGTTCCCACGAATAGAATGTTGTAATGGGTAGTGTCAATAACTCTCTGTTTGTTCAGGATGAAAAACATTATTCATATGTTCTTGATATGGATAAAAGCTTGTTATAGGTATTACAAATACACCTTAGGTGGAATAACCCCCAAACAAAAGCTTGAATAAATGAACTCTACTTTTAATGGCGGTTAATAATGGGGAGATTACCCTGTGCGCAGCCACAGAATCTACTGGATGCGGCGACTGAACACAAGATGACATGACAAGAAAGTGTATAGTTATCAAAGTCTTTACCAAGATTAAGCTGTAGTAACTCAAACCTGTTCTGTTTAACTCCTGCCTTAGCCGGAGTGCACTTTATTTTTAACTACTTAATTGCTTTCTGGACTGTCATGGTTACTTTTTTTACAGTTTTCATTGTATCATCATGTGCGGGTGCAACTGCTTTAATAATTTTTTTGTTAACAGCCTTGACTACCATGCCTGGCGACACTCTTACGGGGTAGTTCCAGTTTCTATAACCATCACGAATTACCTTAACATTGATAACCGTTCCATCTTTAAATGAACCGAAACCATCGCCCGTAGAAATATAAGATCCATTAGCAAAAACCGTAGCATCAGGTGCTACTTTAAAATTCACTCGGTCCAAAACAGTAGCGGGAGCCGGCTTCAGTGCACCTATTTTATACTGAAACGTCTGATCACCTGCCAATTTGTTTGCAGCAATACGGACAAGAGTTGTCCAATAATTTGAACCTTCACTGGAATAGGTATGATCCACATCAAAATTCTTTGAATAAATAAGTGTCCCCCTAGTTACATCAATCAACTTAATTTGAAGTTCCAGCGTCAACTCAGCTTTTTTTTCTGTAAAGTTGCTAAAATGTACAGAACGGTCAACAGCGTTAGCATATGTTATCTTTGGAAAAATCAACAATTTAGCACCAGCCATTTTTCCGGACTCCTGCTCACTTTCCTGAGAGACTTTTCCCGTTCGCTGAAATTTAAATTCCTGATCAATTTCTTTCTGATTATTTCTGTCAGCTAGAGTCACATTCGGAAGATTAACCAAGCTTGTCTCAAGAATGGAGACTATCGAAGCAGGATTAATTTGCACCTTAGTCAGGTTTTCTGGTTCCTTGATAGCAATAACTACTGCACTGACTGTACCAATACTTCCCCACAGAAAAAGAATAGCAACAACATTTAAAATCATTTTTTTCATTTTTTAGCCACAGTCACAGGTTTATTGTTGTAATCAATAACGACAGTCTTTTGATGATTAGGATGATAAGTGGTTATTTTATCTGCCTTACCTACCTTGAACCACTGAGGATTAGCCATTTCGGCGAATAATTTGATATTTCCATCCGTATCACGAAACTTCAGTCTCACCCCTTCATTTTTGTGAAAAGCACCAGTAGCAGCACCAACAAGGCCCCCTATACCCGCCCCGATCATTGTGGCTTCTCTATTGTCTCCGGCAACTGCACCAAAACCGCCACCTATGACAGCTCCCAATGTTGCCTGACCTTTAGTCCCTGTGGTGTTTTTGATTTCAACTTTTCTGATATTAAGAATATGAACAGTTTGAATCTGACTGGTTAAATTTAAATCATTCATTACAAGCGTATCAGGATATTTGGTGACAGCACAACCAGACATAAGAAGTATCAGAGAACCCCCCAAAAAAAATACTAGTTTCTTATTTTTTTGTAACATAATAACCCTCGAAATAATTTTTGCACAATCGCGCAAGGAAACAAAATATCCATATGTAAACAGAAGACTTTATTTAAAAGATTGTTATTATGCGGTGACTGATTACAGAATATTTTTTAAAAACAAGTGTTAATAAACTTCCATAAAACCAGTAAAAGTGAAGTGCAAACAATACGTTAAGGGTTGTCATGGAGGCTGTACTAGCACTTACACATAAGCTTAACATCTCTTTGACATGGAACAAAGCGCGAGCAGAGTTTTTAGCATAGATAATTCTGGCTATCGTAGAAATGCAAACCCCTGCCTGTTGCAGCTATGCACGGCCTTCAACAGAGATACCTCATCATCTTCAAGTTACAAACGAATAGAATATTTTTTTCAGAGACTACACTTTTTGTTTGGGGACAATAGCCAAGCTGAGAGACAGCTTGCTACATACCTTGTCTTTTTAGCTGTTCACGTAACTGAGTGAAAATATCAGGTAACAGTCTGCTACCAATCAGAGTGCGTGTTTTATTAGACGCTATAATCAGACGTTTTTTCATTGAGCGTAAAACCGCAGAACCATTTGGTCCAATTGTTTTCCTGAATAAAACGCTCCAGCTCACGGTCACTTAAATCTTCCATGAACTGTAGTAACAGATAATTAAACAGCCTAAGCAAACCAAAGTCTTTTTTCGGATTATCCTTTTCGAGTTTTTTAATCTTTTGGCAACCGATTCAAATGACCACTGGCTGTTAAAACGACGATGAAGCAGGGATCAAATCACCAAGGCAAATACTTTCTGTCTGGTGCATGATTCAGGCCAAAAAAAAATTGAAAACGCAAAAAGTGTAGAGTAATTTTCATTATTAAGGGTAGATTTCAACACTCCCCTAATAGGTAAAAGTTGCCACGCTTTCACGGTGACTGTCAACCGTATTCTACTACACAAACCGGTTGCCCATATTTACCTGTATTGATGTATAGCTAAGATAGCTTTTCACTTACTGCGCTATTTAATGAATGAATACTTCAATATTTGAATGTTTATGCCTACGTTATTTTAGAAAATTATTTGTATCTTGTTATTTACAGTAAGCTGTTTGATAAGAGATTATGCCGTATGAATGGGTTATTGGTGGTTTGTAAATTATGATAGATAATATGTATATCCAAGCAGAAGCATTGGAATGAGAAATGCAATTGAATTTTACTTTTGAGAGGGATTAGTAATGAGAAGGTTACCTGCTGATGTTATTCAGGTTTGTCCTGCAAATCTCACTAAAGAACAAATAAATACAGTTATTGATAAAGTAAGCAATGTAATGGTAAGTGCTTTTTATGACTACCCTTATACTGAGTTTGTATTTCCAAAAACTTCATTAAAAAATCTATATCAAAAGAATTTTGAGCGCATATTTATTGATTATGTAATGTACAATGGTTTTGTTTATGTCGTGCCTTCCATAGAACAAATCGAAGGAGTTGGATTATGGCTACCTAGTAGCAAGCATATTACTTTACTCCGACTAATAAGAACTGCATCTATTAAGAGAACAAGCATCTTTATGTGGAGTCTGTTAGGACGTATTAGTGAAACTATGATGGTTGCAGATGAAATGGATAAAGCCAGAGAGTTAGCAATCGCTAATAAACTGTTGCAGAGCGAGCATACCTATTTATTTAAACTCGCTGTTAAAAAAAACAGCCAAGGTAAAGGGTATGGGAGAAAGTTAATTGAAAAAGGTATATCGGAGTTCCCCGCTCCTTTCTACTTAGAGACGTTTAATGCAGCAAATGTTGCTACATACAAAAAATTTGGTTTCGAAGTAACGCAGGAACCTAAAGAAATAGCTCAAATCAATGATAGCGAGTTTTTAGTAATTTATCCGATGGCCGGCAGTAGTGACAGGGTCCAAAACAGTTAAAAACCTTTTACCTCTGTTTGAAAAGAAACAAATTTTGTCCATGAGTGATTTATGAAACAATTCAAAATTATACTTATGTTCAGAAAGAAGTATTTGCCAATTCTAAACTAAGCCCGTTACGAAAGAATACGGCTTTTGTCATTTGAAAGTAAGGTTTGAATCATGTTTTCATGTGCACTACCCTAAAAAGCCCGAATATTTCATAAACATGATAAAAAACAGTTGACAACAGGTAAACAGGTTCTTAAAATTCGTGTCCATAACAAGAGGAGTCGCAGACTCTAATTGTTTTGTCTTTGGGTCCCCTTCGTCTAGTGGCCTAGGACACCGCCCTTTCACGGCGGTAACAGGGGTTCGAGTCCCCTAGGGGACGCCATATTTTGCATGCTTACTGTATCATCAGGAAAGTGTTAGTGAATCCAGAAAAAAAAGTAAGGCTTCACAAGCACAGGTTTAGTAAGTCTGATTTAAGCGGGAATAGCTCAGCTGGTAGAGCACAACCTTGCCAAGGTTGGGGTCGCGAGTTCGAATCTCGTTTCCCGCTCCAGTTATTAGAAGTTTTCGGGTGAAAATTAACTGATACTGTTGTAAGTGTATTTATATTTGGGGCCATAGCTCAGCTGGGAGAGCGCTTGCATGGCATGCAAGAGGTCGGCGGTTCGATCCCGCCTGGCTCCACCAATATTGTTTTAAACAAGTTCATCACTGTGCGAAATTTTTTCAAAGTCAGGGCATTCCAGTAAACTAGGATTAACCTTTTAAAGCATTTACATGATTGCGTATTGTATAAAATCCTATTTATAACTTCTTATTGGGCTACTTTTTTGATCTAGCTGTTATGCGTTAAAGTTCATCGCAACAGTTCGCTATTGCTTGTTACTTTGCCTTTAAAAAGCATGCCCATAACAGTAGTTAGAAGCAGGCTTTGGTATTATTGAGTAGCCAGGTTAATAGGTAGAACAAAATCCGTCGGTTTCAGAACCGCTCATAGCTTTACAACTTCTGCTACAACAACCTAAGGGTTTGGCAACCTTGCAGGGACCGTGTGGCTTAATGCAGTGAAAATCTCCGGTGGTAGCAAGATTTAATATCAAAGTTGTGTTTGTCGCAAAAGAAGTTTCCTGAATAACTGCCATTGAAGAGAGTAAGCAGATAATTATTGTTAATTTTTTCATTATAATAAACTCCATAGAATGTTTTTATGACTCCCAAAATAGGAGTTAATTATTGTTTGCGACTGAGAATAGCTCTTTTTTTATGAGAAAAAATAATGAAATATAGCTAGAAATATATAATTTTATACTGGGTGTAATAGTACAGGTATCCGTTTTGTGATGCTGAAGATGCGGATAATACAATTAACCTGATTTTTTTTAATAATCGAACATATTAGCAATGATAAATATCAAATATCTTCTAAAAAAATTAATTTTTTTAGAAGATATACTTATTAAACAGATAATACTGTTTAGTTAAATCCAGCGTTATTAATATTCAGCATTATTCTGTTTCAAAAACTTGGGTATTCCCCAGCGCTGTAACATAAAGACCATCGACAGACTTCGCATAGCCATAAACAAAATCAAAGTTATCCAGATGCCCTCATTTCCATAAGGGCGCATTAATAGTACTGCGGGAATAAAAATAAAAACAACTGAAAATAATATGCCATATTGCATTAAATCTGTACGACCAAGACCAATAAACACACCATCGAGCCAGTAACCACAACCGGCTGCAAGCGGTAAAATAATCAGCCATATATAATAATGTGAGGCAATATACCTCACATTTTCCAGTGATGTCATCATTGAAATAAAAGTTGTACTGCCTGCCCAAAGCACAAATGAACAAAGTGCTATCATGATGAAAGAACAAATACCTGTCACTTTTAACAACGAATAAAATTTGTTCACATCATGTTTACCTGTCGTTTCTCCAATCTTTGCTTCTGCTGCATTGGCAATCCCGTCTAAAAAACAGGCCGATAACGTCAGAAGGTTTAACAGTAATGTATTGGCTGCTAGCACATCGGTTCCTTCTCTGGCTCCCCAAGCGCTGATCGTCAAAAATACCAGCAACAGACATAAAGTTCGAACAAACAATTGTTGGTTCACCTTTAACAGTTTTTTTATTTTTTGCCACCTAATCACAGACCTAAAACGGAAGGTTCCACTGAGTTGATGTTGTACCCTGTACACCAGAAAAAAACTTAATATTAGTGCCCAGAAAGTAGCAATTAGACTTCCATAAGCAACTCCTGATGTATAAAATTTCAAGCCTATAACAAACCATAAATCGAGGATAATGTTAACAATATTGGTAAACAGTACAAGAATCAATGGTGCTTTTGCCTGTTGCAGACCAAGTAACCATCCAAGTATTACCATATTGGCCAAACTAGCCGGTGCAGAAAATATGCGTATCCAGAAAAAGATTCGCATTTGCACCAGAACATCCGGCGTGGCTCCATAAAATCTTTCAGCAATAAATAGCACTGGCGCACTTATAAGAATTAAAAATAACCCAATAACAAAAGAAATAAATAAGCCCTGAACCAAGACGTCTCTGACCTGCTGGTGGTTGCCTGCCCCATAAGCTGGAGCGGTAACAGATGTGGTACCCATCCGTAAAAAACCAAAAATCCAAGTAATAAAGAAAAACAGTTCAGCACCCAGAGCTACACCACTGATAAATACAGATGAATGCAAATGCCCCAGAACGGCTGTATCTACAATACCCAGCAAAGGAACGGAAATGTTTGACAATGCTACCGGAAAAGCAAAAAAAAGAATTTTTTTATAGAGTGAGTTCAACGTATTTCCTTTATTTATTACTTGAATGAAGACAGAATATCAGATAGTCGGCGTCAGCAAACAGGTGTGCCGGTCGGTGGTTTACTAAGAGTTGGGAAAATATGCTAATAAGGATAACCAAAAGCAGATTTAAGACCATGTTTTGTACTACCAATACTGTGGACAGTTTTTATAAAACCTAATGCCTGTGTTGTAAGGTTGGTGTTTAATGGCAAGTTAGGGTCAATGCCGAAAATACCCTATAACGCCACAGTCCTTGAAGCTACTGTACAAAAACTGTCTGAAGTATTGGTACTACAATACTTGGGGCATTTTTACGCAACAATAATCCTGTACTTGCTAAGGTCTGTATAGAACATCGCCAACTTTTTCATCATTCATGTTCAAATCTAATCTTTTAAAAAGTTTGCACATGAGGTGTGGGTTACGTTTGCGCTGTATCTAGCTGGCAATGAAAATCATTGTAGAGGTATCCATGTTTTTTGTCTTTCTAACCTTTAACTTCATGAGGTTAAGCATTGTAAACGACGCATTAATATGAGTGTAAAACGCCTCTTTCCTTAAGCGAGTGACAATGAGTTAAGCTGGTATACTGTCTGGTATCACGAATGAAAAACTCAACTTGAAAATGCGCTCTGTACTAGGTAATCAGAGTTTTGCCATCCAGATTATAGGCAGTGTTAGCCTGAAGGTCGATAATACTGATTGAAAACAGTTCAAGACCATGTTCACGAGCCACTGTTTTACCATGAAGAAATGTAGCCAGTCGATCCATCTTTTTACCGATTATTTCCATAAAGCAGGTATTGATAGCTGTAATTATTATTTTTTTCCCTAGTAGTTGTTGAGTTAAGCAAATGAAAGTTAAAATCTGCACAATTGACGCTTTGCTGGTACCATCGACTCAGACATTATTTATTGATCTTACAGTAACGACTAAAAATTCTGGACGTTACTCTATCATGAACAATCATCTGTATTAATAGCAATACTACCATAAACGTATTTTGTTGTTTTTTTTACGCTACATATTGCCTCTTGAATCTTATTTACTGTGTCTTCCATGAGTTACCTTCTGGTCGTGTTGTTGAATAAACAGATAATACTCATGGAAAGCAATGAATCAAAATGTGTCAGAAGTATTGATACTACATATTTCTTGCTTTTTTTATAAAAAATGAGTAGCCTTTGAAAGCATAGTGAAATATATTTTACATAAAGTTTAGTTATCTATACTAATCCAATTATCTACTGTTTAACATCATGCCAGTATCATCTACTGTTATTGCGAATGAATTTATAAGGCTTGCCGGCGAAAAGTGCAGGCAGCTGACGAATATGCAATTGCAAAAACTGGTTTTCATTGCCAATGGTTTTATGCTTGGACTTTTTGGTCGACCACTTTATCGTGAAGAAAGTCGGGCTTGGCAATGGGGGCCGGTTATTCCTGAGCTTTATGACATACTTCGAACGTATGGAAGAAATGTAGTAACAGAAAATATTGAAACGAAAGATCAGATGCCCTCAGATGCTAATGATGAAAAAAATATAATTAAAGCTGTTTGGGTAGCTTATGGACATATGACTGCCAGTCAGTTATCCGCTTTAACCCACCAGCCCAATACGCCATGGAAAAACACTTGGGAAAGAAATAAATTTGGTACGATCAGCAATTCTTTAATTGAAAACTACTATAGTCAGTAGGTTAACTTATGGCAGAATCTGGCAATAGTTATAATGATCTTCTTTCCAGGGTACAGAAAAAAGCTGATAAAGAGAACAAAGCATTAACGCAAGAATCAGAAATCCCCTGGAGTGATCCCGTAAGCCCTATGATTGATGTGGTCAATAGCTACTGGAAACAACGCTTCAAGCAGGAACTTGTTGAAATAAAAGATACACACAAATTACGCAAGAAATTTTCTTTGCGGATGTTTCGGTTAACCTGTTGCTGGTTATTTGTTATTGTCTGTTTTTTGATTGCCTCAGGTTTACATAAAATTGATGATTTTGATCTTCCTTCAAGTGTTCTGATTGCTCTTATTACCTCAACAACGGCTGCTGTTATAGGATTGTTTGTTCGTGGCAACAAGTGGTTGGAACCCGTAAGCAAAGAGAAAAACTCACAATAAATCGTGCCCTTATTTCCGTATATATAAATTTAAATTGTATATACCCTGCAACTTTTAGAAAAAGGCCTGAATATTCATCTTTAAGAGTCGGTCATACTCGCTTATAATCACGATGTTTATTTCAGACTTTTGAATGCAAAAGAGCTAATTATGACCACAGCTGTTTCCAGTAACTCATCGCATACACCAATGATGCGCCAGTATCTGACCATAAAAAAAGAACATTCAACCCAACTATTGTTTTACCGGATGGGTGATTTTTACGAGTTATTCTTTGATGATGCAAAAAAAGCAGCACAGCTACTGGACATAACTCTAACGGCCAGAGGGCATTCTTCTGGCCAGCCAATCCCTATGGCAGGAATTCCTTATCACGCTGCAGAAGGGTATCTGGTAAGACTGGTCAGACACGGTGAGTCTGTAGCTATTTGCGAACAAACCGGCGATCCGGCTACAACAAAAGGTCCGGTTGAGCGAAAAGTTGTTCGGGTTATTACACCTGGAACAATAAGCGATGAGGCACTTCTTGAGGAGCAACAGGATAACTGGTTGGCAGCACTGGATATTCAGCATAACAGGTTTGGATTTGCCGTTATGGATATTACTACAGGGCGGTTTCACGTTGCTGAATTTGATAATACTGAACGGTTATTTGCAGAAATTCAACGATTAAATCCTGCTGAATTGTTAATAAATGAAAGCCTGACTTATCCGGAAAGTATTACTTTGCGCAAAAGTATTCAGACTCGCGCTGCATGGCATTTTGATTATGATAATGCTTACGATACATTAATTAAACAGTTGAAAACCCAAAGTCTTGATGGTTTTGGTTGTCATGAACTCACTGTGGGAATAAATGCCGCCGGTTGTCTTTTGCAATATGCCAAAGAGATGCAACGCGGTCCATTACCTCATGTTAACACACTGATTGTTGATCAGCGTGATCAGTTTGTTGTATTAGATGCAGCCTCACAGTGCAATCTTGAATTAACCTGCAATCTCAAGGGGACCAAAAGCAATACGCTACTTTCGGTATTGGATAATTGCGCTACAGCAATGGGTAGCCGTTTGCTCAGGCGCTGGATTGGACAACCGATTCGCCATATGCAAACACTCCACAACAGGCAACAAAGCATTACTGAGCTACTAAATAATTATCAGTTTGAACCTGTTTATGAAATACTCAAAAGTATCGGAGATATTGAACGAATTCTCAGTCGGATAGCTTTACGCACGGCTCGGCCACGCGACTTATTACGGCTATCAATGGCGCTGTCACAACTTCCTCTATTACAGGTACAGTTTGATGAGTTATCGCATCCTCACCTGAAAGCACTTGGCACGCATATTGGTGAGTTTCCGGAGCAGGCCGCTTTGCTAAAAAAGGCCATTTGCGATAATCCTCCTGTTGTCATTCGTGATGGTGGCGTTATTGCCGACGGTTATGACAGTGAGCTGGATGAACTCAGGTCAATCAGTCAAAACGCCGGAGACCATCTACTCGGTATAGAAAAGCGAGAGAAAGAACGCACACAATTATCGACATTGAAAGTTGGCTACAACCGGGTTCACGGCTATTTTATCGAAGTGAGTCGCCGTGAGGCTGATCAGGCACCTGTAGACTATGTTCGTCGTCAAACGCTAAAAAATACTGAGCGATTTATTACGCCTGAACTCAAAGTTTTTGAAGATAAAGCGCTTTCAGCAAAAAGCAGAGCGCTAATCCGAGAAAAATATTTGTATGAAACTCTGGTAGCTACTTTGGCTGAGGAGATAGATTTACTGCAAAAAAGTGCATCTGCAATTGCAGAGCTTGATGTACTTACAACCCTGACAGCGTGCGCTGATAAACTAAACTTTACCTGCCCAACTTTAACCACTGATCTTAAAATAGAAATAAAAGATGGTCGCCACCCAGTTGTTGAACAAGTATTAAACGAACCCTTTATTGCGAATAGTCTTTCCCTGAATCATAAAAGGCAAATGCTGATAATTACCGGTCCCAATATGGGAGGTAAATCAACTTACATGCGCCAATGTGCATTAATAACATTGATGGCACATATTGGCAGTTATGTGCCGGCATCTCAGGCAGTAATAGGCATTGTTGATCGTATATTTACAAGAATAGGGTCTTCTGATGACTTATCCGGTGGTCGCTCAACTTTTATGGTTGAGATGACCGAAACTGCAAATATATTAAATAATGCAACACAAAACAGCCTAGTTTTAATGGATGAAGTTGGTCGCGGAACCAGCACCTTTGATGGTTTATCCTTGGCATGGGCGGCGGCTGTTCATCTGGCAGCTCATACTAAAGCATTTACATTATTTGCAACCCATTATTTTGAGCTGACTCAGTTACAAAACAAGATAAAGAATGTAATTAACGTACATTTAGATGCTACAAAGCATGATGAACGTATTGTGTTTCTTCATGCGGTAAAAGAGGGGCCAGCCAGTCAAAGTTACGGATTACAGGTCGCACAGCTGGCAGGTGTCCCTCAGTCGGTTATAACAGAAGCGCAACGCATGCTTGATACGCTGGAGCAAAACATACCTCCTGAGACAGTTGAGCTAAAAATAAAGCCACAAAAAAGCAAGCAGGCAAATAATAGTTTAATGCAGGTTGATTTGTTTTCTTCTGAACCTCACCCTGTTATTGAGGCTATTAAGTCAATAACTCCTGATAACATAACCCCGAAAGAAGCCCACGCCCTTCTTTATCAATGGAAAGGCATGCTGGCCTCTGTTGCAAATCTGAAGGTTAACTGAACGCTGGATTAAACTAACAAGTACAATAGGCTATTTTTTAAAAAATGAGTCAACTGTCGTTACCCTTCACAGTTGACTGAGAAAACAAGATATACGATACAAGCACTCAATGATAAGTGTTTTGCTGTTACGGACAGGGTATTGCAGGTGAAGTGGGTCTGATACAAAGCGAGTCCATTTTCTGAGAGAGAAGATGCAGTAAAAAGCTTACCTTGAATCATTCTTTGCAATGAAGGTAATTTCTTAACTATGATGTAAACTACATCAGAGATTATCCCATGATAAATATACGAGTTTTTACTGTAATTACACTTGGTTTTTTATTACCGATTGCCAGTAGTGTTAATGCGCAACTAGGTTCATTCACCCTTACTAATTTGCTGAATCACCCTGTTGAAGCTACCTTTTCATTTGTTAACATTCAGGCTAAGAAGACAATTACTATTCAGCCGAACGATACATTTCATATTCATTGGCTGACCTCTTCAGTGAACAGAAGGCTTGCAGGTTTCACACTGAAAGAAAAAAACAATGCTTTTCCGGCAATGATGACAGGCTCTGTTAATGTAAGAAACGAAGGAGTGTATGCTGTAGGGGCAATTAAGTCTATGCAGTACCCTCTTTTTAGTTTCAATTATGCAATACACAAGAGTGCTGTTGTATTTGGTGGTTCTGAATCTATTACTATGGAACTAACGGGACATTCACTAAGTGGTTCTTATAAGAACAGTTGTAAAAATATTGTGATTAAAGGTAATGAAATGCATGCAATATGTGCAATAGGGCCACAATGGCATGAGGGACGTGATGGCTATTATTGTAATCATCTGGCGCATTATAAAGCTACTTTTATAGGAATAAAAGCGTTGGCCAAGGCAACTTTTCAAGGAAATTTCTCGTTGAATCCTAACAACGGGTGGTGTTATAGAAGAACGCATTGTTTTAACTTGGGGGGCATGGAGAAAAACCTGCCATCAGGCACTTATCTCAAATCTAGTGTTATGGCTTCTTTTGATCAGATACATCATCTGCTTGTTGCAGCTAAAATTTCAAACATCATTTATACAGAAAGCGATGGTATGTGTGGAGATATAACGTATTTTTCCATGCTTGATCTTACAGAAAAAAGCTGTAAAGACATTATCTGGGACAAAGATAATCAACTTGCGTGTAACAATTAACTCGCTTGAACTCTATACACAAATCCGTACTTTGATATGGTTTATGTATATATGGCAAGATAATAATAAACCTATCTAATTATTTCTTTTAGCATAAAATTTAAATTTACTTTGCCGGATATTTTAGTCAAGAAAACAACTTCATCACAATATCAACTGGAAAGCCACGGTATTGTAAAAAACGGATCTGCTTATGTTTTTCTTTAGGATTTAGTGGATAGGCCTTACCAAATTTTTTATAGCGGGTGCTTTCTGCCAGTGCCTGCCAATCCACTGCCTCCATCTTTAATGCATCTCTGATTACTTCGGCAGAAATACCTTTTTGTTCCAGCTCCTGTTTAATACGCACAGGCCCCTTACCTCTGCTGATATGCTGACGAACAAAACTTTCAGCAAACCGATCATTCTTCAATAGCCTTTCCTGCTCCAACTCATCTAGGACAGTTTGTACTAATTTGTAATCTTTGCTTAGCATCTGTAGTTTTTTGTCCAGTGACTCACGTGAGTAATCTCGTTGTGCTAACAGGCTAATAGCAGATTGTTTTAATATTTCCAGAGATAATGTTTTCATTATTGGAGTTTTATAGTCCGTTGTTATGAAAAGGCATCACCTTAACACCTTATTTGAGTATTAATGTGTTTGTGTGGGTTAGCCGATTCGCTTGGTTAATATAAAAGATAACGTCTCTCGAAGTAATGCTTTGGACTGTGATAGGTTTATAATAGTAGTTAACCTGCGTTCTATGTAAGAGGAATTTTGTTTCAATGGTTGTATGTGTTTTGCATGCATTTTCAGCAACTCACAAAATAAATGGCTTTGCTTTTTTAGAAAAAGATGGTTCTCTGGTTAGTAAAACGCTTATAAAATAAGATGTACACGGATTCCTTACGTCGAACTCACAAAAAATAGAAACAGGTTTTGGTATTACTACTCTCATTAACTTAAATTAAGCGAATGGAAAAGGGCTCTTGTTATCACTTTAGTGATGGGTTGTTGTGAAAAAAAACCTAGGTAGTTATTGTTACAAATTATCTATTCCTCTCTGGAGTCTGGAACTGTTGTTTTTGTTAGTATTAATGCTGACATTAAATAATCTCAGTTCGATATAACCAGATAGAGACTAAACCCAAGTGTTGGATGTTCTGTGAGGGTTTTTTCTCTCTTTAAGTATAAGCAATCAAACCACTGATTAGGTTGACCATAAAATGAGCTATGGATCGATGCAGGGAATGCTCAATCTGACAAATGTTTTTAAGCTGATCATTAATGGTTTCAATAATGGAATGCCCTCTGAAGTAGCTGCTTATAAAACAGTGTTATCAGTTTGGGTTTCATGTTTTTCTTATGCGTGGTGATAAGCTCAATCTCGTATTTATCAAGCATTAATTTAGCTTTCTCTTGAGAGATACAGCCTTTGTCTCCAAACAGTTTTCCAAAAACAATACTGCACATTTCATCTAAAACGCAACGGTCATCCGTATTACCTGAGGTATATTTAATGTTAACAATTTCTCCAGTATCACTGACGATAAGATGAAGTTTAAAACCATGGAGCAAGCCAGTTGAAAAATTGCCTTTTGCTGCCTCATTCTGAAATATTTTATGCAGCCTGATTATCTTATTGGTGCATACTAACAATCGGGTAGAGTCAATGTAAGAAATACCTGTAGGCTTGCCATATCGATTTTTAATAAAAGCACAGAGTGCAATCAATACCTGAGGCATGAGTTCTATAAAACGATTGTAACTGACCAGTTCTGGGAGAAGGTGCTGCTGATGACGATTGATAGATTTGAGATAGAAGTCTTTAAAGCAGCGGTAACCTGAACGATGGAACTGAACGACAATCGTCCTCACTTCACTTAGGCTAAAACGACAAGAACGAATCCGCTTTTTGCATGTCGACTCCAATAAAAATTGATGAAATAGAGGTATAAAAGTCTGGCAAAAATCATCAATATCGCAAAAAATACAGGTAAGCGTAGCGTCTTCCATGCTGTGTATCGTCTTATGAAACCATACTATGCACGGAACGCTATGCTTTTTAAAGGCTTTTTACATCGAACTGAGGTAACTCTAAATACTTATGTCGTTAGAGAATGAATATTCTTCATAGAGCCATTCATTATCTAAAGGAGAGTTACGATGATAAGAAAAGTCAGGATCAATAGCCAACCCTGACGTGGAAAAATTGCTTGGCTGTGGATCTAAAATCACTCTTCCATATTTATCATAGTATTCATGGCTATATTTAGATGCTTTTAAAACATCAGTTTCTATGTCAAAATAAGGTCTCAAAACTCCATTTTTGTATTCAGTAGCATCAATGCCTTGTTCTCTTAGTAAACGAGTGCTTCTTTCTGGGGTAGCTGTGCTAGCATACTCCGGAAAGCGTATATTTGTTGTGCGGACCTCTTTAAACACCATACCATCAGACAGATGATATACGTCATGAAAATTACCTTCGCCTATCTTCTCAAAACCAGGTAGACTTTTTTGCTTTTCAAGGTCAAAAAGCGTTAACTTTCTGGTTGTAGCTTCTCCTGCTTCTCCTGCTTCTCCTGCTTCTCCTGCTTCTCCTGCTCTCCTGCTTCTCCTGCTGCTCCTGCTGCTTCTCCTGCTTCTCTGCTGCTCCTGCTGCTTCTGCTGCTTCTCCTGCTTCTCCTGCTGCTGCTTCTCCTGTGCTTCTCCTGTTTCTTCTGCTGCTTCTCCTGCTGCCTCTTCTCCTGCTCTTCCTGCAGAGCGGGCATCTCCAATTGCACGGCCTGCTTCTTTAATGATTAGACCCGCCGTCTCGCCACCGACCATAGCCACGGCATCAATACCAACACCTTCCCAGAACGAAGTAGAACTCATCATCTCACCAATTGATTGAGATGGCTTTAAGCCCTTTTGTTCCAAAACGCCATTTTCTACAAGTTTTTCGCTTACGGTTGTTGCTACACCTACTGCCGTAAAAAAAGCAACATTAGCCAAGGCAGCCAGCGCCGTGCCCTCTATAAATTCACCAGGACCTGGGATCAACACGGCCATCAAAAGTCCTGCCACCGCGAAACAAATTGCTAAAATTGTTTCCACTTGACTTTTGTTATAGTTATCGTAAAGCTGTTTGTTTTCCGCTTTCATCGTTTTATTAACATCATTAACATCATTTTCGGTATAGTGACCGGTGGGGTCAGAACTATTGATGGGATCATTAGCTGCATAGTTGTAAGCATTTATGCCACCGGCTCCCCACGGAGAGGCACTGTCGTGTTTAGTGAACAGTCTCAGTGCCGGATCATAAGCACGATAACCATTGCCCAAAAACTGCCAGCCCGTCACTTGGTCTGTATTTTTCATTTGATAGCCACGGGTGCTCTTTTGCAGAGTCAACGCCAGTGTTTTAGCCTGATTCAGGTCTGTTACCTGACCATACGGCATATACACATCATCACCTTGAACTTTGCCATTAACGACACTGCCTGTTAACTGCTTGCCATCGGTAATAGCCGACTCGTAACGGCCATCATAAAAACTTCCTCCGGCTACATAGTAACGAGATTTCCCGTTAAGCGACTGCTCTGCCAGAGAGCCATTGTAATACTGCTGTAGTGTGGTTGTTTTTCCGAAAGCGTTGGTATCACTTTCTGCAATTTGCTGTCCTGACGCATCATAGGTATAGTGAATTTTTTCACGATGATTGATAGTGACATCCGTTAAATTCTGCGCACTGTCATAGCTCATCTGGTAAGGCACTAACTTGCCCGAGGCGGTCATTTTCTGCATGGCAGTGATATTACCGTCACCATCATAGCTACATGTAGCATGGCCTTTACCGGCATAATCAATACCTGATACCTGTGTCGGATCAGTGTTTTTATACTGGTAAGTAATCAGCTGTTTACTGCCACCGTTGAGCGTCTCATCCACTGTGTTTAGTGAATTAAACAAAGGTTGATAGCTGTAATCAATGGCACTGACCGGTTGTTTAAACAGATTCTGAGGGCACTCTTTTCCGTTGCAGGTAAAGTGCAATAACTGACCCTGCGGTGTATAGGTGTATGTTTGGGTACTGACACCATTTTCAGTTTTTGCAGTACGGGTAGCAATCTGACCTTTTGTGTTATAACCATAACCATACGTCCGAACAGGTTTACCGTTCAGGTCATTGGCAATACTGACCAAATTACCAACACTGTCATAGATATAGCTATTGGTCACCTGATGGTTAATGGTTTTATCCTTCACCGATAAATCAGGGTTGTAATCAGTTCCCAGAGATACCTGACCTGCGCTTCCCTTATAACTCATACTAACCGGCAATCCTAGCGCATCGGTTACCGCTGTTTGTGTATACACCGGCGCCGCTGGAGCACCATAGGTACTGCTCACTGGTACAAAATAATTGTTCACCTCATCGGATAAGATTCGCTGACTACCGTCAGGGTGAGTGATGGTTGTGGTCAGTAACCGCTGATTCACCGGATCATAGGTGTATGCCATTTCGCTGATCAGCTTATTCTTCCCGCTCGTTTTTTTCAGATCGGTCAGGTTACCATTAGCATCGTAAGTATAGGTCAGGGTAAAATCTGTATGACCGTCTGCCGTCTCAGATACCACGGTATGTGGTTTTTTATGCCATACCGTATCATAGGTCATGGTCATACTATTACCCAGCGGGTCTGTTATTTTGGTCGGAAAACCAGAGGTTGTGTCATATGTCATGCTCACCTGATGAGATTTATCTCCCACCATTGTTGTGGCATTTAATAAAAAGCCCAGTGATGTATACGTTCTTTCACCCACCAGTACCTTTTGAGCCGAAGGGTCATAAGCGCCAGTGGCTACTTCTGTTTTGATAATATTTCCATAAGCGTCATAGGTGTTGTAGGTGGTTCTCACCGGTGTCACACTACCGTCAGTATTACGGGTCGATACCGTGGAGGCAATCACCTGATTAGGCTTGACTGTACTGTAAACATTACGGGTTTCCATTCCGGCATGATACGCATCAGAGAACAAGACCTGTCCCATTGCATTGAAATGACTCACCACAAAAGTGCTTGCCTGTGTGGCTGAAGGCTTAGCCAGTGCTTGGTTTTTAATGGTATCTGCCAGCGATTCCAGTGCTTGAGGGTCAGGCGCCTGACCTTTAGCGGTACCTGCAAACACGGTCGTCATTTGTTTTTTTGTGCCACTGTCGTACAATGGTACCTTTTTACCATCAGCTGTCGTTGTGGTAAAAGCCGGATCAGTAATAAAGTTATATTTATAGCTCACATCGTGAAACATCACCGGACGACTGGCCGAGCCTTGATTGACCGAATGTGACTGTGATACCTGAACTGATGCTACCCGACAGGCGGTATTAACCCTGTGATCGGGCGTCGATTGTAACGGATCAAAGCACAGAGAATCCGGGTTATTGATCACCTGACTGGTAGGTAATAACGTATAAGAAATCTTTCGCAAATGATAAGAATCTGATACAGATATACTGGTGCTACCGTTGGGGTGCTGTACGGCGGTGGGTTTGCCATAGCGGTTATAAAAATACAGGGATTGTTGCGGATGAACCTGTCCCTTTTCATCATAATAATAATGAATGGTTTTGCTGATCTGACCGGACTGATTATAAAAAGCCTCATCAGTGGCGTAAAAACCACTACGGTCTTTAAGCTGTTGTAGCGTTTTGACTACATGGTTTTGCGAGTCATATTCTTTTTCTAGCTGCACGCCCTTGCCTTTACCGGTGGGCATCAGCTGTGTCATGGTCACCCGAAAACCTGCGTTTTGTGCGCCATTGAGTATGTCATACTGATAACGATAAGTTTGCTTGTCATCGGCATTACCTGCAGGTAGATAACTAACCTGCACAGGACGGCCAAGAGCATCGTAACTGTCGTAGGTGACAATATCTCCGGTGACCGGATCTTCACTTTTTATTAACCCGCCATACAGATTATAGGTTTTTTGGGTTCCGGGTAATTGTTGAGGAGCTTTACCTTGTGTGTCACTGGTCAGGCTTTGTTTTGTGTTACTGATCGTATAGACGTTATTGCTATTGCTGATCGTGTAGGTATTGTTGACATATTGTCCCATGGACGGCAATGTGGCAGTCGTTTTGACTGGCATGGCAAACGTCATCGCTGTGGGTTCAGTATTATAAGTTACGGTACTGCTTCTGATTACCTTGCCATTAAAGAGTATCTGATTACTGGGAATCGCTACACGGTTAACCGTATAAGAGTGTCCTCCCACTGTTATGGATTTGCTGATAACACTGGGTTTACTGTAATTTGTGGAGAGTGTGTCAGGTGCCTTTCCTTGCAGACCTGCCTGCTTTGTAGGTCTAATCTGAGCGACACTGGTTTGCAGTATAGGGTGATAAACACCAGGTAGCGTCGTGTAGCTTTCAGTATTCAGGTTACCGTGACTGTCTTGTACAATTTTTTTTGCCAGAAATCCCTTTGAGTCATAGCTGTAGTTGAAGTTTTGCACCTGCAACAGCGAATTGTTTCCAGTGGCGTCGTACAACTGATACTGTTGCACAGAGGGAAGATTATAGTGCTGGGATAGATCAGCCACCGAAGAGGCAGAAGTAATCTTATCACCGTAGGTAGTCTGCCCGCGGGTTAGGGTTATATTATTGACTGAAGTTGTTTGCTGATCCTTTAAATGCAGATAATTATAACTCTGGCTGATCTGTTTTGTTTCTGGCGAAGGTATTAACGTACCGGTAAAGACTGGAATTTTCATCCCGGCAAGGGTGCTATAACGATATACGGGTGCGCCCTGATGCCGAAATCCGCATTCCATTAACCAGTCCTGTGCTGATGTCACATGGGCAAACGTATTACCATCACACTGTATATTATTACCGACAAAATTATTACCTTTACTGCTAACGCTGAACGTACGGGTAATATCCTGATCGTGACTGTTATTAAAGTGTTCTGTATAAGAGCTAACATAAGGCGTATGATTATTCACAGGCTCTGTGTAACCACTAACAATATAGTGAGAGCCAGAGAGCACACCATAGTTGATGGTGTAATAAGCACCATCGGTCAGAGTGATTTTGGTGGGTTTTTTATCGGTATCAAAGGTGAGTAATGTGCTTTCGTTTAACGGGTTGGTAATGCTTACACCGTCGCTTTCGTTACGGAGTGTAAAGTGCTGAAAATGACCCATTTTATCTTGATAGAACAGCGTGGCAGAACCGGATTGTTTGTTTATTTTAGCCACTACTTTTTGATCAGAATTTAACAGCGTAATACTAGATTGTGTATCGCTGTGGGCATACTGAAAATAAATGGCCTTGCCATCTGGCCCTATTTTAGCCACCACTTGATATGGAGTTGTGGCAGCACTTCCGTTCACTTTTTTGAAGATATATGTTGAGTTGTTCCGCAGGGTGACAACAATGGTATCATCACTTTGATGGGTAATATGAATATCGGGCTTTTTATAATAAATAAACTGAAACTGTTGCTTGCTATCCATTATCATCGGATAGCTGCTGCCCCCGATAGATAGGGTATAATAAGTATGACCACTGTTGGATTCTTGTGGCTGAATATAAGGAATATTCACATCAATGGGGTAGTCATTCAACAGTTGGGTTGTCGGGTTAAAACCGGTAGAAGCCCCAAGGAAAATGCTAACTGGTAGTGTAGTTTTTGAGGTCGGTGAACTGTTGACGGAAAACAGCTTTTGTGAAAACGTCAGTGCTAGTGAAGAAGGGTTGACAGACACCGCTGCGTTCATTCCCCCGTTGCTCGCCTGAGAGGTAAAATGATTTTGACCTGTGGCCACCAGACGCTGAAGCTTTTTTAGCAGTGTTTTTTTTGCAGCAACCGACATGGGTGCTGCTTTACTCGTCGATGAACGGTGTTTGACCGAAGGTATATGTGCATTTGAATTTTCTGCGAAAGCAACACTGGTTGTTAAATAACTGGCGAGAGTTATTACGGAAATAGCTAACTTAAGTAGTCTTATAAACACAAAAAAATCCTTATTACCATGATTAATTAATAAAAGATCTTGAAAGTTGTAAAACACAGATCAACCAAATAAAAGTTTCTGTTTGATGCTATAAAAATTATTATTTATACGACTGAAAAAAACAGGTTTTATTTTCTCCTGAGAGGACTAAAAGCTTGCATGAATACTTTGTTGCTGAACGGAATAAAACATGACAACTTACTCAATTATCACTTTCCAACACTACTCTGCCAGATCCAAATTTCAGCTCTTACAAGGTAGAAAAAGGCGCATATTCTGATTGAGATTTTCTTTATTAACAAATGTCTCTTATAAAAATAAATAAACGCATACAGTAGTTTATAAAGCATACGTCACTAAATGTAAATAATAAATCATTAAGACACATAAAAAAATACTAAAGTCGTGTGAATTGGCGAGAAGAACTGAGAAGAGCAACTGGTTTTGCGTATACGTCGTGAAAACATCATTGTAGGCATTGAACTCAACCTGCAGAAAGTAGTAACAACGCACTATAAAACTGTTAATGGCAAGAATATCCTTGCGTTTTTACCACATTGAAAGAGGCATACTCTACAGCCACTACGCTACATATCATTTTAGATTAGGTGGGCTATCATTGTAGTGAAATTGCACAGTCCTTTGCTGCAAAAAGTGATATAAAGTTGCATCATTTACCAACTTACAGCCCCAACCTAAATCCAATAGAATGTTTATGGAAGATGATGAATGAGGAGGTACGTAATAATCGATTTTTTGCTTCTATAAAAGCGTTTAGAGCCTCACTAAAGGATGTCTTCACAGTAAAAGCTCCAGAGATGAAAGAAATTATCAACTCACAAATTACTGATAATTTTCAGGTTATAAAAATACCAACGTCTTTAAGTTTAATAAGTATATACCTAACCTCAGTACGATATAACCAGATAGAGGCTAAACCCAAGTATTAGATGTTCTGTGGGGGGGGGTCTCTTTAAGTATAAGCAATTAGACCACTGATTAGGTTGACCATAAAATTAGCGTTGGATCGATGCCTAGAATGCTCAATCTGACAAATGTTTTTAAGTTGATCATTAATGGTTTAATTAATGGAACGCCCTTTGAAGTAGCTGCTTATCAAACAGTGTTATCAGTTTGGGTTTTAGGTTTTCTTATGCGTGGTGATAACCTCAATCTCGTATTTATCAAGCAGTAATTTAGCTTTTTCTTGAGAGGTATAGCCTTTGTCTCCAAAGAGTTTTCCAAAAACAATACTGCATATCTCATCCAATACAAAATTGTCATCGGTGTTACCTGAGGTGCATTTCACGTTAAGGATTTCACCAGAATCGCTGACGATAAGATGAAGTTTAAAACCATGGAGCTAGCCAGTTGAAAAATTGCCTTTTGCTGCCTCATTCTGAAATATTTTATGCTACATGATTCTCTTATTGGTGCATACTGATAATCGGGTAGAGTCAATGTAAGAAATACCTGTAGGCTTGCCATATAGATTTTTAATAAAAGCACAGAGTGCAATCAATGCCTGAGGCATGAGTTCTATAAAGCGATTGTAACTGACCAGTTTCGGGAAGAGGTGCTGCTGATGACGATTGATAGATTTGAGATAGAAGTCTTTAAAGCAGCGGTAACCTGAACGATGGAACTGAACGACAATCGTCCTCACTTCACTTAGGCTAAAACGACAAGAACGAATCCGCTTTTTGCATGTCGACTCCAATAAAAATTGATGAAATAGAGGTATAAAAGTCTGACAAAAATCATCAATATCGCAAAAAATACAGGTAAGCGTAGCGTCTTCCAGTCTGTGTTAGTTATGGAGAGACTGTCGATGACGCATTAAAAAATGCAAAAGAAGCGTTGATTTTCCATTTTGAAGGCATGGCAGAAGATGGTGAGGATATCCATTCTGCTTCCTCTATCGAGCAATACAGAGCTGATAATGACTATCAGGGAGTTATATGGAGTTTGGTTGATATTAATCTCAGTAAGTATATAGGAGATGCGATTAAACTAAATATTACCTTACCAAAATTTCTTATCAGTAAGATAGATAATACGGTAAAAAATGATGCCTGGTATGCTTCCAGATCTAATTTTCTGGCTCAGGCGGTAAGCTAAATACCAGCGAACAGTCATAAGAATAAGTTCTTTTCTAGAATGAAGTCCTTTAGTACTGATAGCTGGCATGGTATACTTCACCTGTCAGATTAACCGGAGGTTACATTATCCCTGTAACAGGTATTTTTAGCCAAAGATGCTCCAAAGCAGTGCAAGCCATGTGATTGATCTGTAATGATTTATTTGTTTGTGAGTAATATTAACTTTTTAAAAGACAGCACCCTCACACAAGCCCCTTGTTTTTTACTCGGATTTTTTGCAGAATACGGGCAACTTTTATTACAAGATCCGGATAGCTTACATGCCCTCCTCAAATAAAGACCGGTTTTTAATTAACCTTGCAGGGATGAATCACCTTTCGGTACTGGGGTTTTCTGGTACGGAAGCGTTAGATGACGTTTACAAAATAACAACACACATTATCACGCCCCAGCCGCTGAAAGCTTCCCTGTTGCAGCAGCCAGTCTGTCTGACGCTGCTGTCGCAATACAATGAGAACACGTCTGTTCTCGATGCTGACAAACAACCGCGCTATATCAATGGGGTGGTGGGGAGTCTTACGCAAACCGGCTACAAGTCAGGTGCTGGGTATGAATACACCATCACGATTATTCCCAGGCTGGCTTTATTAAAACACCGCCGTCGTTATCGTATTTTTCAGCAGCAGAGTGTGCCTGACATTGTCAGTCAGGTACTGAAGGAAGCCGGTATATTGTCCGTTAAACAACAACTACAGGGCAGTTATGCCGCACGTGATTACTGTGTGCAGTACGGCGAATCTGATCTTGAGTTTATCCGGCGCATTTTAAGTGAAGCGGGCATTTTCTTTTACTTTGAGCATACGGCGACGAACCATACGCTGGTGCTGCAAAATAACATGATGCAGTCGCAAGACCTGGCAGCCTTAATGTATCATTCACATACGGGGCAGGTGCCGGATGGCTCTGTGGTGACACAGTGGACGGTGACCCACAACGTAACGCCAGGTGTGACGAGCGGACGCGCTTACGACTTTACTCGCCCCCGCACCAAAAAAGAAAGCCGGGAAGTTACTTTCAGTGATCAAAAAAACACCCAGATGTTGCAGCAGGATCAATGGCCCTTGCCGGTCAAAGATGACCTGACAAAACCGAATGCCTCACGCCGAAAGCAGGAGCAGGCTGAAAGAAATAAAATCAAGGGTGAAGGTAAAACCGACAGTGTGGAGTGTTTGCCCGGCTATTACCTGCCAATAAAAGATCACCCTGACGACAGTAATAACGTGTTGTGGCTGCTTACTAAAGTGACCCATAAAGGCACCCAGCCACAGGCTAAAGAAGCCTATGCCAGCCAGAGCGAAGCCGGCAGTTATCAGGCGACCATTGAAGCGGTGCATCAGCATCAAAACTGGCGGCCTAAAACAATAGACAAACCTGAACATACAGGTCCGCAAACTGCCATTGTCACCGGCCCCAAAGGGCAGGAAATTTTTACCGACAACTATGGCCGGGTAAAAGTACAGTTCCACTGGGACCGGGAAGGGCAGGGCGATGATAAAAGCAGTGTATGGCTGCGAGTCGCACAACAGTGGGCGGGTGCCGGTTATGGCGCATTTAGCCTTCCACGGACAGGTCATGAAGTTGTAGTTGATTTCTTAAACCATGATATCGACCAGCCTATTATTACGGGCAGTCTGCATAATGGTGCCAATAAAGCTGCTTATTCACTGCCAGATAATAAAACCCGCAGCGGTATTAAGACCCTTTCCAGTCCGGGAGGTAACACCGATAACGAACTGCGCTTTGAAGATAAACAGGGCCAGGAACAAATCTATATTCATGCGGGTAAAGACTTTGCACAACAGATTGATAATGACCAGCACGTTGTCGTCAATAACGACCATCATCACATCACTAAAAACAACCATTACCAGCAGGTGCAGGGCGAACAACATACCACGGTAAATAAAGATGCCTTTAGCACTGTCCAGGGTAGTGTGAATGAAACGGTGGGTGGTTCTGTGCAGACGAAGGTAGCAGAGAACCATCTCCTAAAGGCACAAACCATTGGGTTAACTTCTGGCCAGAAAGTAGTGATTGAGGCGGGTAGTTCACTCACCTTAAAAGCCGGCGGACATTTTATAAATATTAACTCAGGTGGCATATCTTCCTCAACGATAATAGGGGTTGGTGGCTCAGCGGGTAATGTGTCCGCAGCTAACCCAAAAAGCGCACATTTACCTGGTATTGTTGATAAGGCAGGGTTTGGGCAGGTGCCTGAACCGGCATCGATACAGGAAAAAGTAAAGCCGCTTCCACTCAATAAGGGCGCGCAACTTCAGGCTCTTAAACAGGCGAATGCAGATAATGCGGCAGGGTGTGCGGTATGTGAGCTGACCACATCGGATATGACAGTAGATGGTATGCCAAAAATATCACCCGCTGCTGTTTAAAGGCATGGTTGAGGCGATTCCATGTTTAATTATAAGCAAACAATTAAAGACTTTGTTGAGTCATAATAGTTTTTCAGGCTACCAACTGGACACTGTTGAGGTCTCAAAGTCTTCTCAGTTTTATGAGTTATACCCAGGAAAACAATTGCCAGAATTTTATTGGCTTAAGGTCACAGGCATTCCAGGAAAAGATGACTTTGGATTAGCAAAAGATTACCGACTGGTCATTTCTGAAAGAATACTTGGTATGTTGAGACAAGTATCTATAGCTCAAGCAGACATTGAGGATTTTTAACAGATAACGCATGAATATAGAACTCCAAGAACCTCTGAAAAATACAACGGCACACCTGTACCTCTGCCTAGACAGTATGCAATTTGAAAATATTGAACAGTTTTTGTATCAAACAGAACCAGACCCGAAGTGGGCGTGGGTTTATGAGGATACGCCGTTGGCCGGTATGACAAAAGCAGGGCCGGTACTGGTACAGGTATCTGTCGACAGTCCGTTATTGAAACAATGGCTTGATGAAGGGTACCAGATGCGGTGGGGTATTCTTCTGGCAAGTAGTGCAGGCTTTGATACAGTGTTAGCGCACCTGCAGTGGCTGAGTCGTGTCCGTTACCCTTGTGGTACGGCGATGCTTTTTCGTTATTATGTGCCTGACATTGCTGATGTGTTGTTTAGCAAAGAGATAGAGAATGAATACTCACAGTTGTGGGGGCCAGTGATACAGACAGGCGTGCCTGATGCTGGGAATCAACAGCTTAATCTGTGGCAGCAGAAGACCCTACCAGAGTACGAAAAAATAAACACCGCTGATTTACCGCTATTTCAGGTATCAGAACAGCTGTTTGAAGCGTTGCAGCAACCGGCCCGTAAGGCGCTGCGACAGACCGTGATTACCCATATGGCCACCCACTTTCCTGAACGCTGGCAGCAGTGGCAGGCAGAGACCGAAATACGTGGTGAAATGTGTTCTGGTGATGATCTGGCTGAAACGTTACTACAACGGGCACAGGCACTGTGTATTGAAGACCAGAGCTCGCTGCTCAGCTTTGCCAACATACTCGGCTGGCTTGACTGGGCGGTACTTGATACGGATCAGTACCCTGAATGTAAATCTCTGCTCACACAATCGTCATTGCTAACACCGGCCATGCGTATTCAGCAGGCGGAAAGTATGGCCGAATATGCCGTAACTTAATAATGATTACGTTTTATAAGTATGTAGACAGTGACCTATGTGTTAACTCTTCAGACAAACGCAGGCTCAAGCATTAAGACCATGACTGATATAAAAATACCTTATAAACATACGGCCCGTCGCCCTGTAGGGCACCATGCGGCTAACCGGGTGTCCGGTTCCATCAATAGCGGCTATACCCTGTGCCCGCTTCAGCAAGCGTCAATCGCCCTTTATCCACTGCGTTATGCGTTGGTGGAAGGCAAACGTACCGACCCGAATCCGGCTCTTGATTGTGTCATACCTCCGTATAAAACTGAGGTAAAGCCCACAGGCATTCGTTTAGCGCGACCCGGGTTTATTTATGTCTGCCATTCAGACTTTCCGGATTATCTGCTGGAATATTCATTAACCGCCGTCGAAGGGCATCCGCCGGAGTGTCAGCGCGAGGGTATGTGGGAAGTCACGTATAACAGTCAGGGCAAGGTCTCAGACTTTGTACGGGTGGCCGAGGCACGCTTTGCCGAAAAAGATGCCAATGAACTTTTAATGATGCAGACGCTGGCGCCGGTTGCGAAAGAGACCATTGTCGTACCGCGCCGGGGTAGTATCTGTATCGCTTACCTGCCGGATTTAGGTGAGGCGATGACCGCCAGTAAAGTAGAACAGTGGTTGATTACGCCATGGGCAGAACGTTGCAATTTGATGCAGGAAGTCTCACTCACCGGTTTTGACTGCATTAACGGTATAAAAGACCTGATGCCGGTAGCACTGGCCGATAAGGCCGTGGCTGAATGCTGGCAAAACACACCCGTGGCAGTTACCACGCAAACCTCCTATCTGGACACCTTAACCACCCCAGATCCTAAACAACCATGGTTCTGGAGTACGGCGCCTTATCATCAGCTAGGGGCATCGTATGAGATGCTCAGCCATCATTTACAGGCCCAAATTGCCGGCAGTCATGTGAACGACTGTGCATTACTGTTAATGCATGACGATGCAGGTATCATTAAAGACCTGGTCAATTATCAGAACCTGGCTCAAACCGCAAAAGACAACTGGGGTGAGAAAAAAGAAGACAGTATCAATAAAAATTACACTAACGCCTACCGTTATGAAGCCGGTGGTATGATTCAGGCCATGATTGCTATGGTCCCGGCTGATATTAATCAGGCGTTGCAGCAGGCTGGGTTTATGGCTGTAAGCGATGCTCATACGCGTCAGCAAATTGGTCAGTGGGCAGTGGCTTACTATCAGTTGTTCAGGCCAGGAGGCACGATTGATAGTGAAACCAATACAGAAAAACAGGCCGATGGTAAGTTATTCCGAAAGAAAGTTGTTGAATTGCTGTCTGCCGGTAAAAACAGTACAGAAGCGTGGGGGCAGGCGCGGATATATATGGATAATTATCACAGCAAAGCCACATTGCAGCCATTGGAACAACCGCTGCAAAAAGCGCTGGGTACTCGCTGGGCTGCGATGAAAAAGACGCTGGTGACCAACATTGATCTTGATCAGAATTATGATCAGATGGCCTTTGAAGCCAGTATACCTAAAGCGCAGCTCATGCGGAAGCAGAAAAAGCAGCTGCTTGCCTGGGCGCGGCTTACCCGCAGGATTAACGACAAAGAGCAGCTGATAATGAAAGACAGTTCAGGCTCATTGGCTTTGAATCAGGCAGAAAGTTTAAGTCATCTTCAGTCAACGCAACATCAGCTTGAAACAGAGCTGAGTCAGGTGTTAGGGCTGTACTGGCTGTTGGTAAAAGGACAGCTGACTGCTGATATTACACAAAAGCAGTTAAATCAAGATGGCCGGTTATTTGATCCGGCCCCGACCATTGGTAATGAAATCTGTCTGTCAGAGTTAACCGCCTTTATGCAGGCCGCTGATGCCCGTATGCAGGGTCTGGAACAGCTCACCACTCTTCTGGTGAACGACCGCATCACAGCCTTGAAAGCCTTTGATTTTAAACCGCTGTTATTGTACGACAAAAACAAAGTCTCCCAGTACAAAGCGGGGTTGGATTCGGGTGTTGCCGTCTTAACCGGACTGAGCGCAACTGAAGCCGGTACCGATTTTATGCTGGCAAACTACTTTCAGAACCGGAGTTATTTTAGCCGGCTGCGCTGGCCCTATGAAAGCTATCAGGCGCTGCCCAGGGATGATGAAAAGCTGAGAGAAACGCTGGCCCTATGGCAGACCTCTTTTACTGGTAACCTCAAAAAACTCAAAGATGTCATGCGTCTGGGCAGTGATTTAAAACAGACCCTGACCAATCTTACCGAGTACACCAAAACGGTGGAAAACAGTGAAGCCATGTTAAGTGCATGTTTGGATCCTGCGCGGGCAAAAGCGATGGCAGATATTTCTGAAGATGCTCAGAACTTATCACTGGAAAAGCGCTTTAATCGTTTAGTGAAGGCTTATGACTGGGCTGGATTCAATGATGAGCTGGTACAAGAGCAGCTTAAAAATAATATGCAGATTGTACTAGTGGATGATGAAGGTGCAGAAGCGTTCAGCCAGCATATTAAACAAGCCACAACTCAGCTCAATACCTATGCTAAAGCGCGCCATCGCCTGAACCGCTTCTGGCAGCAAAAGAATACGGAGGGTCATTTTGATGTAGGCCAGCTTAATGAGGCTGATCGCCACACATGGCAACAACTTTCCCGTACCCTGGCCGATGCCCGTGAGCAGGTGATGCAAAGCACCACTGAGCTGATGCAGTCGACAGAACCACTCACAGGCACTGCCGGCCTGAAGGTGATGGATGTTGAGGGTGAAGACTTATTCGCTGTTACAGAACAGATGAAGAGCTTGCAGGCGGGTGTGCGGCGCGGCTTTGGTGGCTATGCCACCGGCTACACGCAACGCGATGAAATTATTGATCAGCTCAAATCCCAGAAATCCCTGATTCCGGCGATGGCTCATGCCGGTAACCTGTTGCCTCTGCTCAATGCCTGGAATGCGGCGGTGGGGTTAAGTGAATTAAAGAAAGGTGATTCTGAGTGGTATCGCCGAACGGTGATCAGTGCACATATTTTTAATATTCTGGCATCCGTAGGTACCGTTTTTTATGAAGCCCGCCGCAGCCGGCTGGAGCAGGCCTTCTATGCGTTTCAACAAGCTACCGGCAAAGAAGCGGGCCACTTTGCTACGGCGCTTGGCCGGTTTACGGTTACAGGCAGCATATGGCTCAGCGGTTTTAATTTGGTCGCTATGGCCGGTACCGATCTCACCGATAGTCGCCATGCCTGGCAGGCATTCCAGCAGGGTAACCCGCGCGCCGCCTTTGGGGCATTATTGCAAACTAGCGGGGATACTGGCCAGGCTGTGATATTTACCCGGCAGCTGATTGCCGGAGCCCTGCGCTGGAAAGCCGGCATTAGCACAGCTGCCACCAAAGGGGCCTGGATTACCGGTGGCGCTGAATTAGGGGAAATTTTGGCGGTCACAAACCTGTGGCTGCTGGGCTTTACCGCACTTACTTTTGCAGGGCAATGGATTTATGACCACTTTAACCCCGACCCGTTTATGACCTGGCTCAATCAAAGCGCCTGGGGTCAGCATGAAGAGGCCGGCTGGGATGAAACCGCAGCTAAGAACCAACTGGCCTGTGCTCTGCAGGCCCCCCGTTTGCAGGTACAGGGTATTAGCTGGCTAATCCATCTGCTAATCAGTATAGGCAGTAATAGCAGCCAAAGCACCTACGGGCAGCCAGCAGATCAGCTGTTGGGTCCTGCCGACAGTGCAGCGGCGGAAGAGGCGGTACTTTCCTTAACGCTGCCTCAGTGTCATCTGGCTTCACTGACGCCCGATACGGCGCCCACGATTACTTTGATGATGCAAACGACCAACGGGCAGATTTTCAATCCCCAGCTGCTCTGGCATGATGTCACCAAAGCGCTGTTGCCGGCCATTGATGCCAGCAGTGATGCTAACGGTCTTACCCTGCGGTTTCAGCCACCCCGGTTATCGGGCCTGGATGATCCGGTGCATGGGCGGCAATATTTGAATGCTCTGGCAGTGATTGTAAATTATCAGCCGCCTCTGGCAGATAAACCGCTGGCGGGCGGTATTTGGGGCTGGCAGTTGAGTGCGGCCAAACTGGCGGGCCACTATGAGCCGAAGCCGGCTGATGAAGCCACGCTTAAGAAAACTCTGGCCAGCAGTCGTGCACAGCCTATTTCATTGACTCACGTGTTTATCCGCGATACCGGTGCCCAAGGAGGGCGATAGTAATGTCTGAAGTTTCACCACCGGGCCAGCTGAATGAAGGCCCGTTAAATAGTACGCTGACACTGGCACCTTTGCCCGTAGATACGAACGCCAAGGCCAATGATGGCCGTGGCCTGATCAGCTATAAAGATGAGGCCGTGCTAGAGCTAGGGGGGAATGAAACTAACCTAGTCTCGGGCTACCAGGTATTGATCAGCATATTGAATATAATTCATGCATTTATATTGTTTTGTTTTATTGTTTTGCTGGGCTACTGTACCTTTGCATGGGGGGGGGGGTATGTAGCATCTTTTATTTATTGTCTGATTGTTTTAGCTGCAGGGTATGGTCTTATTCTAGGCCCCTGGATCTACAGCGATATCAAAAACAAAAAAAACTGGCCGATCCGTTTTCATCGTCAGCGACGGGAGGTGGCTATTGCGGCCAGGACCTGTGATAACAGCAAAAAGCAACAGCAGTATTTTTATATCCCGTGGGAGCAGTTAAATGCAAGCCTGCTGCAAAGCAAAAATGTGGCCACAACCGGGGTGACAGAGACCTTTAGTCTGAATCTGTGGTTTAACGACAAAGCCTCTGGCAAGCAGATTCAGGCGAAGTTTGATTTAGGCTCTGCCGCGCTGGTGCTGGGCCTGTGGGAAAGCATTCGTGCATTTATGGAAAAAGGCCCTGAGTATTGTCCGATGGACTGGTACTCCCTGCAACACTCTAAAAAGGTGAAAGGATTTGGTTATACGTTGCAAGGCTACAAAAAAATGAGTGAAGGATATAAGGGATTCTATGAGCGTAAACGTATTACTGCCTGGGAATATTACTACGGCTTCCACTTCAAGCAATGGTGCCAGGGTGGCACGATTCCTTACCGCTTAAGTGACTGGCACCATAAACGAGGCGGTATGAACCGGACAAAGCTATTGTCAGAAGATACCGCATGGGGAAAGCCGTTGCCTCAAAGCCAGTGGGCACAGCCCAGCGCAGCACTTCAGGATATGAATACCTTTTTATATAAAGTGTATGAAACCGGCGGTGTCAGCTTTATGGAAGCGATGGTAAAGTGGCAGGAGCATTGTTCTGCAAAACATGAGCGGAAAGAAATGGTGTCAGATCAAGTTTGATTCAATACAACTTAATCCCACATCCGCTCAAATCGTGATCCTGCTATGCGTGTATAGCGTGCGGTGTGTTTAGGGTCACGGTGCCCTAAATAATCCTGAACTAACCGGTTATCGGGCCTGGATGATCCGGTGCATGGGCGGCAATATTTGAATGCTCTGGCAGTGATTGTAAATTATCAGCCGCCTCTGGCAGATAAACCGCTGGCGGGCGGTATTTGGGGCTGGCAGTTGAGTGCGGCCAAACTGGCGGGCCACTATGAGCCGAAGCCGGCTGATGAAGCCACGCTTAAGAAAACTCTGGCCAGCAGTCGTGCACAGCCTATTTCATTGACTCACGTGTTTATCCGCGATACCGGTGCCCAAGGAGGGCGATAGTAATGTCTGAAGTTTCACCACCGGGCCAGCTGAATGAAGGCCCGTTAAATAGTACGCTGACACTGGCACCTTTGCCCGTAGATACGAACGCCAAGGCCAATGATGGCCGTGGCCTGATCAGCTATAAAGATGAGGCCGTGCTGGAAATAGGGGGCAATGAAACCAATCTGGTGGCAGGGTATCAGATGCTGATCAGTATTTTGAATGGATTTAATGCATCTGTGTTGTTAGTGTTTATTGTGGAAATGCTTTACTCCATCCATGATGGTGGAGGGTATTTGGATTCTGTGATTATTTGCTTGGTTGTCATGGTTGTATTAAACGGCCTTACTCTCGGCCCTTGGATCTACAGCGATATCAAAAACAAAAAAAACTGGCCGATCCGTTTTCATCGTCAGCGACGGGAGGTGGCTATTGCGGCCAGGACCTGTGATAACAGCAAAAAGCAACAGCAGTATTTTTATATCCCGTGGGAGCAGTTAAATGCAAGCCTGCTGCAAAGCAAAAATGTGGCCACAACCGGGGTGACAGAGACCTTTAGTCTGAATCTGTGGTTTAACGACAAAGCCTCTGGCAAGCAGATTCAGGCGAAGTTTGATTTAGGCTCTGCCGCGCTGGTGCTGGGCCTGTGGGAAAGCATTCGTGCGTTTATGGAAAAAGGCCCTGAGTATTGTCCGATGGACTGGTATAGTCGACAGAATAAGGATAAGAGCTGGATGGCAATGACCTTAGAGGGATATCAGGCACTTGCTCAGCATTACAAGAAAAGATACACGAGAAACAAGCTGACATTCTGGGAATATTATTACGGCTTCCACTTTAAACAATGGTGTCAGGGTGGCACGATTCCTTACCGCTTAAGTGACTGGCACCATAAACGAGGCGGTATGAACCGGACAAAGCTATTGTCAGAAGATACCGCATGGGGAAAGCCGTTGCCTCAAAGCCAGTGGGCACAGCCCAGCGCAGCACTTCAGGATATGAATACCTTTTTATATAAAGTGTATGAACCCGGCGGTGTCAGCTTTATGGAAGCGATGGTAAAGTGGCAGGAGCATTGTTCTGCAAAACATGAGCGGAAAAAAAAGGTGTCAGATCAAGTTTGATTCAATACAACTTAATCCCACATCCGCTCAAATCGTGATCCTGCTATGCGTGTATAGCGTGCGGTGTGTTTAGGGTCACGGTGCCCTAAATAATCCTGAACTAACCGGTTATCGGGCCTGGATGATCCGGTGCATGGGCGGCAATATTTGAATGCTCTGGCAGTGATTGTAAATTATCAGCCGCCTCTGGCAGATAAACCGCTGGCGGGCGGTATTTGGGGCTGGCAGTTGAGTGCGGCCAAACTGGCTGGCCACTATGAGCCGAAGCCGGCTGATGAAGCCACGCTTAAGAAAACTCTGGCCAGCAGTCGTGCACAGCCTATTTCATTGACTCACGTGTTTATCCGCGATACCGGTGCCCAAGGAGGGCGATAGTAATGTCTGAAGTTTCACCACCGGGCCAGCTGAATGAAGGCCCGTTAAACAGTACACTGACACTGGCACCTTTGCCCGTAGATACGAACGCCAAGGCCAATGATGGCCGTGGTCTGATCAGCTATAAAGATGAGGCCGTGTTGGAAATAGGGGGCAATAAAATCAATCTGGTATCTGGATACCAGATGCTAATCAGTATTTTAAATATAGTTAATGCATCTGTGTTGTTAGTGTTTATTGTGGAAATGCTTTACTCCATCCATGATGGTGGAGGGTATTTAGACTCAGTGATTATTTGTCTGATTGTTTTAGCTGCAGGGTATGGTCTTATTCTAGGCCCTTGGATCTACAGCGATATCAAAAACAAAAAAAACTGGCCGATCCGTTTTCATCGTCAGCGACGGGAGGTGGCTATTGCGGCCAGGACCTGTGATAACAGCAAAAAGCAACAGCAGTATTTTTATATCCCGTGGGAGCAGTTAAATGCAAGCCTGCTGCAAAGCAAAAATGTGGCCACAACCGGGGTGACAGAGACCTTTAGTCTGAATCTGTGGTTTAACGACAAAGCCTCTGGCAAGCAGATTCAGGCGAAGTTTGATTTAGGCTCTGCCGCGCTGGTGCTGGGCCTGTGGGAAAGCATTCGTGCATTTATGGAAAAAGGCCCTGAGTATTGTCCGATGGACTGGTATAGTCGACAGAATAAGGATAAGAGCTTGATGGCAATGACCCTAGAGGGATATCAGGCACTTGCTCAGCATTACAAGAAAAGATACACGAGAAACAAGCTGACATTCTGGGAATATTATTACGGCTTCCACTTTAAACAATGGTGTCAGGGTGGCACGATTCCTTACCGGTTAAGTGACTGGCACCATAAACGAGGCGATATAAACCGGAAAAAGCTATTGCCAAAAGATACCGCATGGGGAAAGCCGCTGCCTCAAAGCCAGTGGGCACAGCCCAGCGCAGCACTTCAGGATATGAATACCTTTTTATATAAAGTGTATGAACCCGGCGGTGTCAGCTTTATGGAAGCGATGGTAAAGTGGCAGGAGCATTGTTCTGCAAAACATGAGCGGAAAAAAAAGGTGTCAGATCAAGTTTGATTCAATACAACTTAATCCCACATCCGCTCAAATCGTGATCCTGCTATGCGTGTATAGCGTGCGGTGTGTTTAGGGTCACGGTGCCCTAAATAATCCTGAACTAACCGGTTATCGGGCCTGGATGATCCGGTGCATGGGCGGCAATATTTGAATGCTCTGGCAGTGATTGTAAATTATCAGCCGCCTCTGGCAGATAAACCGCTGGCGGGCGGTATTTGGGGCTGGCAGTTGAGTGCGGCCAAACTGGCGGGCCACTATGAGCCGAAACCGACGGATGAAGCCACACTTAAGAAAGCCCTGGCCAGCAGCCGTGCACAGCCTATTTCATTGACTCACGTGTTTATCCGTGATACCGGTGCCCAAGGAGGGCGATAGTAATGTCTGAAGTTTCACCACCGGGCCAGCTGAATGAAGGCCCGTTAAACAGTACGCTGACACTGGCACCTTTGCCCGTAGATACGAACGCCAAGGCCAATGATGGCCGTGGCCTGATCAGCTATAAAGATGAGGCCGTGCTAGAGCTAGGGGGGAATGAAACTAACCTAGTCTCGGGCTACCAAGTATTGATCAGCATATTGAATATAATTCATGCATTTATATTGTTTTGTTTTATTGTTTTGCTGGGCTACTGTACCTTTGCATGGGGGGGGGGGTATGTAGCATCTTTTATTTATTGTCTGATTGTTTTAGCTGCAGGGTATGGTCTTATTCTAGGCCCCTGGATCTACAGCGACATCAAAAATAAAAAAAACTGGCCGATCCGTTTTCATCGTCAGCGACGGGAGGTGGCTATTGCGGCCAGGACCTGTGATAACAGCAAAAAGCAACAGCAGTATTTTTATATCCCGTGGGAGCAGTTAAATGCAAGCCTGCTGCAAAGCAAAAATGTGGCCACAACCGGGGTGACAGAGACCTTTAGTCTGAATCTGTGGTTTAACGACAAAGCCTCTGGCAAGCAGATTCAGGCGAAGTTTGATTTAGGCTCTGCCGCGCTGGTGCTGGGCCTGTGGGAAAGCATTCGTGCATTTATGGAAAAAGGCCCTGAGTATTGTCCGATGGACTGGTATAGTCGACAGAATAAGGATAAGAGCTGGATGGCAATGACCTTAGAGGGATATCAGGCACTTGCTCAGCATTACAAGAAAAGATACACGAGAAACAAGCTGACATTCTGGGAATATTATTACGGCTTCCACTTCAAACAATGGTGCCAGGGTGGCACGATTCCTTACCGCTTAAGTGACTGGCACCATAAACGAGGCGGTATGATCCGAAAAAAGCTATTGCCAAAAGATACTGCATGGGGAAAGCCGCTGCCTCAAAGCCAGTGGGCACAGCCCAGCGCAGCACTTCAGGATATGAATACCTTTTTATATAAAGTGTATGAACCCGGCGGTGTCAGCTTTATGGAAGCGATGGTAAAGTGGCAGGAGCATTGTTCTGCAAAACATGAGCGGAAAAAAAAGGTGTCAGATCAAGTTTGATTCAATACAACTTAATCCCACATCCGCTCAAATCGTGATCCTGCTATGCGTGTATAGCGTGCGGTGTGTTTAGGGTCACGGTGCCCTAAATAATCCTGAACTAACCGGTTATCGGGCCTGGATGATCCGGTGCATGGGCGGCAATATTTGAATGCTCTGGCAGTGATTGTAAATTATCAGCCGCCTCTGGCAGATAAACCGCTGGCGGGCGGTATTTGGGGCTGGCAGTTGAGTGCGGCCAAACTGGCGGGCCACTATGAGCCGAAGCCGGCTGATGAAGCCATGCTTAAGAAAGCCCTGGCCAGCAGCCGTGCACAGCCTATTTCATTGACTCACGTGTTTATCCGCGATACCGGTGCCCAAGGAGGGCGATAGTAATGTCTGAAGTTTCACCACCGGGCCAGCTGAATGAAGGCCCGTTAAACAGTACGCTGACACTGGCACCTTTGCCCGTAGATACGAACGCCAAGGCCAATGATGGCCGTGGCCTGATCAGCTATAAAGATGAGGCCGTGCTGGAAATAGGAGGCAATAAAATCAATCTGGTATCTGGATACCAGATGCTAATCAGTATTTTAAATATATTTAATGCATCTGTGTTGTTAGTGTTTATTGTGGAAATGCTTTACTCCATCCATGATGGTGGAGGGTATTTAGACTCAGTGATTATTTGTCTGATTACTATGGCTGTATTAAATGGTCTTGTCATCGGCCCCTGGATCTACAGCGATATCAAAGACAAAAAAAACTGGCCGGTCCGTTTTCATCGTCAGCGACGGGAGGTGGCTGTTGCGGCCTGGACCTGTGATAACAGCAAAAAGCAACAGCAGTATTTTTATATCCCGTGGGAGCAGTTAAATGCAAGCCTGCTGCAAAGCAAAAATGTGGCCACAACCGGGGTGACAGAGACCTTTAGTCTGAATCTGTGGTTTAACGACAAAGCCTCTGGCAAGCAGATTCAGGCGAAGTTTGATTTAGGCTCTGCCGCGCTGGTGCTGGGCCTGTGGGAAAGCATTCGTGCATTTATGGAAAAAGGCCCTGAGTATTGTCCGATGGACTGGTACTCCCTGCAACACTCTAAAAAGGTGAAAGGTTTGGTTATACGTTGAAGGCTACAAAAAAATGAGTAAAGGATATAAGGGATTCTATGAGCGTAAACGTATTACTGCCTGGGAATATTACTACGGCTTCCACTTTAAACAATGGTGTCAGGGTGGCACGATTCCTTACCGGTTAAGTGACTGGCACCATAAACGAGGCGATATGATCCGGAAAAAGCTATTGCCAAAAGATACTGCATGGGGAAAGCCGTTGCCTCAAAGCCAGTGGGCACAGCCCAGCGCAGCACTTCAGGATATGAATACCTTTTTATATAAAGTGTATGAACCTGGCGGTGTCAGCTTTATGGAAGCGATGGTAAAGTGGCAGGAGCATTGTTCTGCAAAACATGAGCGGAAAGAAATGGTGTCAGATCAAGTTTGATTCAATACAACTTAATCCCACATCCGCTCAAATCGTGATCCTGCTATGCGTGTATAGCGTGCGGTGTGTTTAGGGTCACGGTGCCCTAAATAATCCTGAACTAACCGGTTGTCGGGCCTGGATGATCCGGTGCATGGGCGGCAATATTTGAATGCTCTGGCAGTGATTGTAAATTATCAGCCGCCTCTGGCAGATAAACCGCTGGCGGGCGGTATTTGGGGCTGGCAGTTGAGTGCGGCCAAACTGGCGGGCCACTATGAGCCGAAGCCGGCTGATGAAGCCACGCTTAAGAAAACCCTGGCCAGCAGCCGTGCACAGCCTATTTCATTGACTCACGTGTTTATCCGCGATACCGGTGCCCAAGGAGGGCGATAGTAATGTCTGAAGTTTCACCACCGGGCCAGCTGAATGAAGGCCCGTTAAACAGTACACTGACACTGGCACCTTTGCCCGTAGATACGAACGCCAAGGCCAATGATGGCCGTGGCCTGATCAGCTATAAAGATGAGGCCGTGCTGGAGCTGGGGGGCAATAAAACCAATCTGGTGGCAGGATACCAGATGCTGATCAGTATTTTAAATATATTTAATGCTGTCATTTTATTTAGTTTTATTGTCTTGCTGGGCTACTGTCTTTTTCCATGGGGGGAGGGATATTTAGACTCAGTGATTATTTGTCTGATTACTATGGCTGTATTAAATGGTCTTGTCATCGGCCCCTGGATCTACAGCGATATCAAAGACAAAAAAAACTGGCCGGTCCGTTTTCATCGTCAGCGACGGGAGGTGGCTGTTGCGGCCTGGACCTGTGATAACAGCAAAAAGCAACAGCAGTATTTTTATATCCCGTGGGAGCAGTTAAATGCAAGCCTGCTGCAAAGCAAAAATGTGGCCACAACCGGTGTGACAGAGACCCTTAGTCTGAATCTGTGGTTTAAGGACAAAGCCTCTGGCAAGCAGATTCAGGCGAAGTTTGATTTAGGCTCTGCCGCGCTGGTGCTGGGCCTGTGGGAAAGCATTCGTGCATTTATGGAAAAAGGCCCTGAGTATTGTCCGATGGACTGGTATAGTCGACAGAATAAGGATAAGAGCTTGATGGCAATGACCCTAGAGGGATATCAGGCACTTGCTCAGCATTACAAGAAAAGATACACGAGAAACAAGCTGACATTCTGGGAATATTATTACGGCTTCCACTTTAAACAATGGTGTCAGGGTGGCACGATTCCTTACCGGTTAAGTGACTGGCACCATAAACGAGGCGATATGAACCGGAAAAAGCTATTGCCAAAAGATACCGCATGGGGAAAGCCGCTGCCTCAAAGCCAGTGGGCACAGCCCAGCGCAGCACTTCAGGATATGAATACCTTTTTATATAAAGTGTATGAACCCGGCGGTGTCAGCTTTATGGAAGCGATGGTAAAGTGGCAGGAGCATTGTTCTGCAAAACATGAGCGGAAAAAAAAGGTGTCAGATCAAGTTTGATTCAATACAACTTAATCCCACATCCGCTCAAATCGTGATCCTGCTATGCGTGTATAGCGTGCGGTGTGTTTAGGGTCACGGTGCCCTAAATAATCCTGAACTAACCGGTTATCGGGCCTGGATGATCCGGTGCATGGGCGGCAATATTTGAATGCTCTGGCAGTGATTGTAAATTATCAGTCGCCTCTGGCAGATAAACCGCTGGCGGGCGGTATTTGGGGCTGGCAGTTGAGTGCGGCCAAACTGGCGGGCCACTATGAGCCGAAACCGACGGATGAAGCCACACTTAAGAAAGCCCTGGCCAGCAGCCGTGCACAGCCTATTTCATTGACTCACGTGTTTATCCGTGATACCGGTGCCCAAGGAGGGCGATAGTAATGTCTGAAGTTTCACCACCGGGCCAGCTGAATGAAGGCCCGTTAAACAGTACACTGACACTGGCACCTTTGCCCGTAGATACGAACGCCAAGGCCAATGATGGCCGTGGCCTGATCAGCTATAAAGATGAGGCCGTGCTGAAAATAGGAGGCAATAAAATCAACCTGGTATCTGGATACCAGATGCTAATCAGTATTTTAAATATAGTTAATGCATCTGTGTTGTTAGTGTTTATTGTGGAAATGCTTTACTCCATCCATGATGGTGGAGGGTATTTAGACTCAGTGATTATTTGTCTGATTGTTTTAGCTGCAGGGTATGGTCTTATTCTAGGCCCTTGGATCTACAGCGATATCAAAGACAAAAAAAACTGGCCGGTCCGTTTTCATCGTCAGCGACGGGAGGTGGCTATTGCGGCCAGGACCTGTGATAACAGCAAAAAGCAACAGCAGTATTTTTATATCCCGTGGGAGCAGTTAAATGCAAGCCTGCTGCAAAGCAAAAATGTGGCCACAACCGGGGTGACAGAGACCTTTAGTCTGAATCTGTGGTTTAACGACAAAGCCTCTGGCAAGCAGATTCAGGCGAAGTTTGATTTAGGCTCTGCCGCGCTGGTGCTGGGCCTGTGGGAAAGCATTCGTGCATTTATGGAAAAAGGCCCTGAGTATTGTCCGATGGACTGGTACTCCCTGCAACACTCTAATAAGGTGAAAGGATTTGGTTATACGTTGCAAGGCTACAAAAAAATGAGTAAAGGATATAAGGGATTCTATGAGCGTAAACGTATTACTGCCTGGGAATATTACTACGGCTTCCACTTCAAGCAATGGTGCCAGGGTGGCACGATTCCTTACCGGTTAAGTGACTGGCACCATAAACGAGGCGATATGATCCGGAAAAAGCTATTGCCAAAAGATACTGCATGGGGAAAGCCGTTGCCTCAAAGCCAGTGGGCACAGCCCAGCGCAGCACTTCAGGATATGAATACCTTTTTATATAAAGTGTATGAACTCGGCGGTGTCAGCTTTATGGAAGCGATGGTAAAGTGGCAGGAGCATTGTTCTGCAAAACATGAGCGGAAAGAAATGGTGTCAGATCAAGTTTGATTCAATACAACTTAATCTGTTAACACCAAGCGATTTTGTCGTACTGTAATTACCAGGCGATTTTGTCGTAGTTGCTAATTACCACGGGAAATTGACGGTTATTAATGAACCGTGTTTCTTGAATGTTTCATTTAACATTTGAGGAACGCCATGGATGCTCAAAATGAACACCAAGGCTCAATTGACTGTTGACATCATTGCTAAAGTAGCTGAAGGCAAAATCACCATTAATAACGCAGCAAAGCTTTTCAATAAATCCCGACGAACCGTAGAACGCTACCTTCAGCGCTATTTAAAGAAAGGTATTCAATTCATTATTCATGGGAATACAGGAAATGATCCAGCTAATAAAACCCCTGACACACTGAAACGACAGGTTCAGAACCTTATTCGTGAAAAATATTATGATGTTAATTTGCTCCACCTTAGCCAACTGTTGCAAATCAATGAACATATTATTGTGAAGCGTGAAACGCTCAGAAAATGGGCACACGAAATTCATCATGTAAAGCGTTCCAAACGTAGACGAAGCCGTGTCCGCAAACACAGAGAGCGTATGGAAGCTTCTGGTCTGATGCTGCAAATGGACGGAAGCACACATCAGTGGTTTGGCCATAACAAATCTTGCCTGATCGCAATGATTGACGGTGCCAGCAGTGATCTTCATGCCCAATTCTTTCCCTCCGAAACAACCGCCGGCTGTCTCACAGTGATGCGCTCTACATTGAAAAACACGGAGTATTTAAAAGTCTGTATGTAGACCGAGCAGGGATTTTCGGTGGCCCTAAACGCTGTAATTTCTCTCAGGTACAACGCAGCTGTGAAGAGTTAGGCATTGAAATTATATTTGCTAATTCACCTCAGGGAAAAGGACGTATAGAGAGGGCTTTCGATACCCTGCAAGACCGTCACATACCAGAGTTGCGGCTGCACAACATTACTGATATGGAAAGGGCTAATCGTTACCTCCAGACAGTGTTTATACCGCAGTTTTGGCAACAACAGCTTACGGTTAAGACGAGATCCCCAGACACTGAATTTACACCACTTTCCCGACATATTGACCTAGACAATATCTGTATCATTAAAGACTATCGAAAGATCCGTAATGATCATACCTTTAGCTATGGCAACAAGTTTTATTTCATCGTATCGCCGATAAAACATTCGATAGCACATCAGAAAATAGAAATCAGGAAGCTCAACGGCAATCAATTCAATGCTTACTTCGCAGGCAGACAGCTGAGTATCTCAGAAGTTATTGAGCCGACGAAAGCATCGATAGAAGACATCGAGATCCAAAAAAAACTTGATGTGCTGGCTCTGACAGAAAAGCTTGGCAATGTGTCCGAGGCATCACGTCTGAGCGGTGTATCACGTGAGACTATCTATCAATACAGACGACTGATTAATGAAGGTGGAATACAGGCACTCAAGCGACGAGAAAACCCTGACCTTCGTCACAAAAATCGCAGCTCTGAAAGTCTGGAGCGTTTGGTTGTCGACTTCTCTTTACGGAATCCTCATCTGGGCCAGGTTCAGGTTTCCCGACAGTTAAAGGAGAAATACACAGCTGACATCAGTCCTAACGGAGTACGAGGTATCTGGTTGCGTGAGAAAATGAACACGGCAGCGCTAAGAGTTCACAGAAGTCAATCTACCGGTTAAAACAATAGAACAAAACAGCAGGGATAAATTGAGTTCTTCAAGTATCCCAGCTAGAGTTAAACCGTCAAAATCGCTTGGTAATTATACCGTCAGTTTCCCATGGTAATCACACTAGTACAGTTATTACATTGAAACCATCAAAATCACTGGATAATCATAATGTCTATATTCATTGATAATCACATTACCACCTCTGATCCAGCTTCTTAGAATGGCTTGTTATATGAGTCTGAAGTTTTTTCATTCAATTTAAATATTAAACTTCAAAGCCTGTCTTGGTTTTTTAGATGCGCCTTTATATGCTCTATTAAATTCCCTTACTTTCTCTTGCTTCACTAAACGTGCATCTCTATCTTTCCCGAAGTATCCTAGTTGATCAAAATTAAGATCCTTTGAATTGTTGCTGTAATTAAATTCAGCTGTATTTCTTTTGAATTCTGATGTTTTTATATAGTCTTTCGGATCCTTCTCCTGTATATCATCCCTCATTTCTCCTTCCTCAGTATAAAAAGACTCGACTGTGGTATCATCGCGGGTATGATCAGAAATAGCATAGTTGTATTTTTTTGATTTCTCAGCAGCATTAGCTAAAGCATTATCTAGAGATTCGTCGGATTCTTCTCCAAAGTCTATTATTTTAGCTTTTGTCGGTGAATCTATTCTTCCTGCCCATCCGTCTTCTCTGATCGTTCTTAACGAATTTGACTGTGGTTTGCTTTTTAGTATCGATCTTAATCCTCCTGCTTCTTCTCCTGCTTCTTCTCCTGCTGCTTCTCCTGCTGCTTCTCCTGCTGCTGCTCCTGCTGCTGCTCCTCCTGCTTCTCCTGCTGCCTCTTCTGCTGCTCTTCCTGCAGCGCTTTCAATTGCACGGCCTACTCCTTTAATGACTAGACCCACCGTCTCGCCACCGACCATAGCCCCGGCATCAATAGCAACACCTTCCCAGAACGAAGTAGAACTCATCATCTCACCAATTGATTGAGATGGCTTTAAGCCCTTTTGTTCCAAAACACCATTTTCTACAAGTTTTTCGCTTACGGTTGTTACTACACCTACTGCCGTAAAAAAAGCAACATTAGCCAAGGCAGCCAGCGCCATGCCCTCTATAAAGTCACCAGGACCTGGGATCAATACGGCCATCAAAAGTCCTGCCACCGCGAAACAAATTGCTAAAATTGTTTCCAATTGACTTTTGTGATAGTTATCGTAAATCTGTTTGTTTTCCGCTTTCATCGTTTTATTAACATCATTAACATCATTTTCGGTGTAGTGACCGGTGGGGTCAGAACTATTGATGGGATCATTACCTGCATAGTTGTAAGCATTTATGCCACCGGCTCCCCACGGAGAGGCACTGTCGTGTTTAGTGAACAGTCTCAGTGCCGGATCATAAGCACGGTAACCATTGCCCAAAAACTGCCAGCCCGTCACTTGGTCTGTATTTTTCATTTGATAGCCACGGGTGCTTTTTTGCAGAGTCAACGCCAGTGTTTTAGCCTGATTCAGGTCTGTTACCTGACCATACGGCATATACACATCATCACCTTGAACTTTGCCGTTAACGACACTGCCTGTTAACTGCTTGCCATCGGTAATAGCCGACTCGTAACGGCCATCATAAAAACTTCCTCCGGCTACATAATAACGAGATTTCCCGTTAAGCGACTGCTCTGCCAGAGAGCCATTGTAATACTGCTGTAGTGTGGTTGTTTTTCCTAAAGCGTTGGTATCACTTTCTGCAATTTGCTGTCCTGACGCATCATAGGTATAGTGAATTTTTTTACGATGATTGATAGTGACATCCGTTAAATGCTGCGCACTGTCATAGCTCATCTGGTAAGGCACTAACTTGCCCGAGGCGGTCATTTTCTGCATGGCAGTGATATTACCGTCACCATCATAGCTAAATGTAGCATGGCCTTTACCGGCATAATCAATACCTGATACCTGTGTCGGATCAGTGTTTTTATACTGGTAAGTAATCAGCTGTTTACTGCCACCGTTGAGCGTCTCATCCACTGTGTTTAGTGAATTAAACAAAGGTTGATAGCTGTAATCAATGGCACTGACCGGTTGTTTGAACAGATTCTGAGGGCACTCTTTTCCGTTGCAGGTAAAGTGTAATAACTGACCCTGCGGTGTATAGGTGTATGTTTGGGTACTGACACCCTTTTCAGTTTTTGCAGTACGGGTAGCAATCTGACCTTTTGTGTTATAACCATAACCATACGTCCGAACAGGTTTACCGTTCAGGTCATTGGCAATGCTGACCAAATTACCAATACTGTCATAGATATAGCTATTGGTCACCTGATGGTTAATGGTTTTATCCTTCACCGATAAATCAGGGTTGTAATCAGTTCCCAGAGATACCTGACCTGCGCTTCCTGTATAACTCATACTAACCGGCAATCCTAGCGCATCGGTTACCGCTGTTTGTGTATACACCGGCGCAGCTGGAGCACCATAGGTACTGCTCACTGGTACAAAATAATTGTTCACCTCATCGGATAAGATTCGCTGACTACCGTCAGGGTGAGTGATGGTTGTGGTCAGTAACCGCTGATTCACCGGATCATAGGTGTATGCCATTTCGCTGATCAGCTTATTCTGCCCGCTCGTTTTTTTCAGATCGGTCAGGTTACCATTAGCATCGTAAGTATAAGTCAGGGTAAAATCTGTATGACCGTCTGCCGTCTTAGATACCACGGTATGTGGTTTTTTATGCCATACCGTATCATAGGTCATGGTCATACTATTACCCAGCGGGTCTGTTATTTTGGTCGGCAAACCAGAGGTTGTGTCATATGTCATATTCACCTGATGAGATTTATCTCCCACCATTGTTGTGGCATTTAATAAAAAGCCCAGTGATGTATACGTTCTTTCACCCACCAGTACCTTTTGAGCCGAAGGGTCATAAGCGCCAGTGGCGACTTCTGTTTTGATAATATTTCCATAAGCGTCATAGGTGTTGTAGATGGTTCTCACCGGTGTCACACTACCGTCAGTATTACGGGTCGATACCGTGGAGGCAATCACTTGATCAGGCTTGTCTGTACTGTAAACATTACGGGTTTCCATTCCGGCATGATACGCATCAGAGAACAAGACCTGTCCCATTGCATTGAAATGACTCACCACAAAAGTGCTTGCCTGTGTGGCTGAAGGGTTAGCCAGTGCTTGGTTTTTAATGGTATCTGCCAGCGATTCCAGTGCTTGAGGGTCAGGCGCCTGACCTTTAGCGGTACCGGCAAACACGGTCGTCATTTGTTTTTTTGTGCTGCTGTCGTACAATGGTACCTTTTTATCATCAGTTGTCGTTGTGGTAAAAGCCGGATCAGTAATAAATTTATATTTATAGCTCACATCGTGAAACATCACCGGACGACTGGCCGAGCCTTGATTGACCGAATGTGACTGTGATACCTGAACTGATGCTACCCGACAGGCGGTATTAACCCTGTGATCGGGTGTCGATTGTAACGGATCAAAGCACAGAGAATCCGGATTATTTATCACCTGACTGGTAGGTAATAACGTATAAGAAATCTTTCGCAAATGATAAGAATCTGATACAGATATACTGGTGCTACCGTTGGGGTGCTGTACGGCGGTGGGTTTGCCATAGCGGTTATAAAAATACAGGGATTGTTGTGGATGAACCTGTCCCTTTTCATCATAATAATAATGAATGGTTTTGCTGATCTGACTGGACTGATTATAAAAAGCCTCATCTGTTGCATAAAAACCACTACGGTCTTTAAGCTGTTGTAGCGTTTTGACTACATGGTTTTGCGAGTCATATTCTTTTTCTAGCTGCACGCCCTTGCCGTTACCGGTAGGCATCAGCTGTGTCATGGTCACCCGAAAACCCGCATTTTGTGCGCCATTGAGTATGTCATACTGATAACGATAAGTTTGCTTGTCATCGGCATTACCTGCAGGTAGATAACTAACCTGCACAGGACGGCCAAGAGCATCGTAACTGTCGTAGGTGACAATATCTCCGGTGACCGGATCTTTACTTTTTATTAACCCGCCATACAGATTATAGGTTTTTTGGGTTCCGGGTAACTGTTGAGGAGCTCTACCTTGTGTATCACTGCTCAGGCTGTGTTTTGTGTTACTGATCGTATAGACGTTATTGCTATTGCTGATCGTGTAGGTATTGTTGACATATTGTCCCATGGACGGCAATGTGGCAGTCGTTTTGACTGGCATGGCAAACGTCATCGCTGTGGGTTCAGTATTATAAGTTACGGTACTGCTTTTGATTATCTTGCCATTAAAGAGTATCTGATTACCGGGAATCGCTGCACGGTTAACCGTATAAGCGTGTCCTCCCACTGTTATGGATTTGCTGATAACACTGGGTTTACTGTAAATTGTGGTGAGTGTGGTAGGTGCCTTTCCTTGCAGACCTGCCTGCTTTGTAGGTCTAATCTGAGAGACACTGGTTTGCAGTATAGGATGATAAACACCAGGTAGCGTCGTGTAGTTTTCAGTATTCAGGTTACCGTGACTGTCTTGTACAATTTTTTTCGCCAGAAATCCCTTTGAGTCATAGCTGTAGTTGAAGTTTTGCACCTGCAACAGCGGGTTGTTTCCAGTGGCGTCGTACAACTGATACTGTTGCACAGAGGGAAGATTATAGTGCAGGGATAGATCAGCCACCGAAGAGGCAGAAGTAATCTTGTCACCGTAGCTAGTCTGCCCGCGGGTTAAGGTTATATTATTGACTGAAGTCGTTTGCTGATCCTTTAAATGCAGATAATTATAACTCTGGCTGATCTTTTTTGTTTCTGGCGAAGGTGTTAACGTACCGGTAAAGACTGGAATTTTCATCCCGGCAAGGGTGCTATAACGATATACGGGTGCGCCCTGATGCCGAAATCCGCATTCCATTAACCAGTCCTGTGCTGATGTCACATGGGCAAACGTATTACCATCACACTGTATATTATTACCGACAAAATTATTACCTTTACTGCTAACGCTGAACGTACGGGTAATATCCTGATCGTGACTGTTATTAAAGTGTTCTGTATAAGAGCTAACATAAGGCGTATGATTATTCACAGGCTCTGTGTAACCACTAACAATATAGTGAGAGCCAGAGAGCACACCATAGTTGATGGTGTAATAAGCACCATCGGCCAGAGTGATTTTGGTGGGTTTTTTATCGGTATCAAAGGTGAGTAATGTGCTTTCGTTTAACGGGTTGGTAATGCTTACACCGTCGCTTTCATTACGGAGTGTAAAGTGCTGAAAATGACCCATTTTATCTTGGTAGAACAGCGTGGCAGAACCGGATTGTTTGTTAATTTTAGCCACTACTTTTTGATCAGAATTTAACAGCGTAATACTAGATTGTGTATCGCTGTGGGCATACTGAAAATAAATGGCCTTGCCATCTGGCCCTATTTTAGCCACCACTTGATATGGAGTTGTGGCAGCACTGCCGTTCACTTTTTTGAAGATATATGTTGAGTTGTCCCGCTGGGTGACAACAATGGTATCATCACTTTGATGGGTAATATGAATATCGGGCTTTTTATAATAAATAAACTGAAACTGTTGTTTGCTATCCATTATCATCGGATAGCTGCTGCCCCCGATAGATAGGGTATAATAAGTATGACCACTGTTGGATTCTTGTGGCTGAATATAAGGAATATTCACATCAATGGGGTAGTCATTCAACAGTTGTGTTGTCGGGTTAAAACCGGTAGAAGCCCCAAGGAAAATGCTAACTGGTAGTGTAGTTTTTGAGGTTGGTGAACTGTTTACGGAAAATAGCTTTTGTGAAAATGTCAGTCCTAGTGAAGAAGGGTTGACCGACACCGCTGCGTTCATCCCCCCGTTGCTCGCCTGAGAGGTAAAATGATTATGACCTGTGGCCACCAGACGCTTGAGCTTTTTTAGTAGTGTTTTTTTAGCAGCAACCGACATCGGTGCTGCCTTACTCGTCGATGAACGGTGTTTGACCGAAGGTATATGTGCATTTGAATTTTGTGCAAAAGCAACACTGGTTGTTAAATAACTCACCAGAGTTGTTACGGCAACAGCTAACTTAACTAGTCTTAAAAACACAAAAAAATCCTTACTGCTATGATTTATTTATAAATAAATAAAAGATCTTGAAAGTTATAAAATAGAAATCAACCAAATAAAAGTTTTGGTTTGATGCGGTTAAAATTACCAATGATTCGACTGAAAACAATCGGCTTTATTTTTCCCTAAGCGGACTAAAAGTCTGCATGAATGGCGCATTAAAACGTTGTTTCAGAACGAAAGAAAACCCATTTGTTACCAACTCATTCATCACTTTCCAACACTACTCTGTCAGATCCAAATTAGGGCTCTTATAAGGTATAAAACGGCGGATATTAATATTCAGATTGAGTTTTCTGCATTAATAAATATCTCTTATGAAAACAAATAACTGAGCAAAGTAGTTTATAAACTATAAGTCTACATATGTAAATAGAAAACACTTAAAACACATAAAAACTTCTAATATCGTTTAAATCAGTGAGAAGCACTGAGCAAAGTAGCAATGCATGAAGACCGTGTTTTGAGTTTGTCGGCTTTTTCTTTTTCCGTGCGGTTTGTCATCGTGATAAGCAATGCCTGAATGATCTGACTCTGGGCAAATTGCCACCTTATAAACGCCCCTAGCAGGTAAATAAACGTCAATGGGAAGAAGCAGAAAAGTAACTGGTTTTGAGTATACGTCGTGAAAACATCATTGGAGGCATTGAACTCAACCTGTAGAAAGTAGTAATAATGCAACATGAAACTGTTAATGGCGAGAGTATCACTGTGTTTTCACCACATTGAAAGAGGTATATTCTACAGCCACTACGCTATACGATCTCAGTTCGATATAAAAAGCCTTAAAAGAGCATAGTGTTCCGTGCATAGTATAGTTTCACAAGATGATACACAGCACGCAAGACTTTATACTTACCCGTATCTTCTGCGATATTGATGACTTCCCCAGACTTTTATACCTCTACGTCTTCAATTTTTATTGGAGTCGACATGCAAAAAGCAGATTCATTCTTGTCGTTTTAGCCTGAGTGAAGTGATGACGATTGTCGTTCAGGTCCATCATTCAGGTTACCGCTGCTTTAAAGACTTCTATCTCAAATCTATCAGTCGTCATCAGCGACACCTATTTCAGGCACTGGTTAGTTACAATCGCTTTATAGAACTCATGCCTCAGGCATTGATTGCACTCTGTACTTTTATGAAAAATCGATATGGCAAACCTACAGATATTTCTTACATTGACTCTACACGATTGTCAGTATGCACCAATAAGAGAATCAGGTGGCATAAAATATTTCAGAATGAGGCAGGAAGAGGCATGTCTTCAACTGGCTGGTTCTATGATTTTAAACTTCATCTTATTATCAGTGATATTGGCGAAATTGTTAACGTTAAATGTATTTCAAGGTAATACGGATGACCGTTGCCTTTTAGATAAAATGTGCCGTATTGTTTTTGGGAAATCGTTGGAGACAAAGCTTATATCTCTCAAGAGAAAGCTAAATTATTGCTTGATGAATACGAGATTGAGTTTATCTGCACACATAAGAAAAACATGAAACCCAAACTGATAACGCTGTTTGATAAGCTGCTATTTCAGAGGGCGTTCCATTATTGAAAGCATTAATGTTCAGCTTAAAAACATTTGTCAGATTGAGCATTCTAGGTATCGATCTAAAGCTAATTTTTTGGTCAACCTAATCAGTGGTCTGATTGCTTATACCTACAGAGAGAGAAAAACCTCACTGAACATCCAACACTCGGGTTTAGTCTCTATCTGGTTATATCGAACTGAGGTTAAAAAGTGCATTTTCTTGTCTTTCTTGGTCAATTGTGGATGAATCATCTTTTAATGGATCAATTTTTGATATCTGAATTGTAGATTTTTCCATTTTTAAAACATTATCTGCTACGGCTGTATGAAGATCTAGAGAGTGAGGGTGGTGGTGAGAGCTGAAAGTATTAGCCAGATAAATGCCAGTAGCTGCACTGCCTGCGAATAATGAGCTATGAGAAATATGAATGGCTCCCATTCGTTGAAATAATCTGAGTTGTAACTGATGAGCCCGTTTTACTTTTGCTTCGATTTCTTCTTCAAACCAGAATTTTTCTGTACTAATTAAATTACGAATTCTTCGTAATCTTGTTGGTTTTCCAGCTGTTGATACATCATAATCAACAGCGTGCTTTTCAATAAATTTTCTGGAAGATATTGCAAGTTTTCCCAACATTCCGGTAGCTAAAGAAACAACAGTAAAACCGGTAGAAACAAAGCTTAAAATTTTTGTGATTCGTTGAAAACTTTTAGAGTTAAGCCCATTTTCATTCATATACAAATTGATGCTTTGCTCTGATGTGCTTGATGCTGAAGACAGCGCACCTGTAACGCCGGAAGTAATGATTAATGATTTTAATGATTGTCTGAATAAGCCTAGAGTTGTATGTGTTGTCACCCCAACAGAAACATTCGCAATATCAGCTATGCCGGTAAGTGATGCACTTAAACCGATTGCGCCACTGGCGATACTAAATTCGTTAGAAAGCTGAGATAATGTTCTGTTTTCCGGCCGGGCTGTTGCTGCTATTTCTAGGGAGCCGGAAGCTGTATTAACGGCACCGGCAATGACACTGGAAACAGTAGTAGCTGCGATAGCTGAAGCGCTAACCCCAGCTGTTGCTGCAGCGACAACGGGTAAAATTGCACTGATAATAATACAAGGTATAGAAATACCGGTAATAAAATATTTTATCCAGTTTGCCATATGACCTGTCGGATCAGTATTCATAATGGGATTGTTGTTGCCAAACCCGTATCCATCTATTTCTTTAAATGGAGTGTAACTGTCGTGGCTCATGAAATGTCTGTACATGGGATTGTATGCACGATAACCTCCGCCTAAAAACTGGTAGCCTGTCGATTGATCGGTCATTTGATTATCAAACCCAATCTGGTGAGTCTTCCACCAGGGTTGTTGTGCTGGCATATGTAGTTTTTTTTGCAGTGCCTGCTGTTGGCTTAATAGGTTATCGTCCATTCCGTAAGGACTATACACATGGTCGCTTGTGCGTTGATTTTTTTCGTTAAAAGTGGCAATAACACTACCTTTGTAGTTGTGTAAGTACCAGCGGTTGATTTGTCCATCTTCACTATGAGCAACTCCGGCTAATTCAACACTGACGTGTTTTTTTCCTGTAGCATCGCTTTGTACCTGTTGAACAATATTGTTGCCCTGATAGATCATGTATAAATGTTGTTGCAGTTGTTTTCCTTTGGCATCAAACGGAATTTCTGCTACTTGGTGTGATGTGCTGTCGTAATAGTAAGAAGTATATTCTCCGGTTTGAATATTAGTAAAGCGGGTCTGCTGGCCAAAGGCGTTGTATTGAAGGGTATTGCCTTCAGCATCTTTGATTATTCTGCCAAAACTATCATAGGTGATATTTCTGGGGGCAATATTAAATGTTGAAACATTGTTATTCCATTGTGTGCCAATGGCGACTAGCTGATGTGGGTCATAATGTTCATCTGGCTGTTTTTCATAAGTATACGTGGTTGTTTTACTAGTTGATTTTCCATCAATGGTAACTAATTGTTCTTTTACTGTCTTAATGTTATTCCAGTCATCAAACGTATAATGTTGAGTGGTGATAATTGGAGGTGTGGTCAGCTGACTGCCTGACAGGTCGGTATCTCTTGGGCAAATAGTACTGGGTACACCAGGATGACCTGTAGCCTCACAGGTCATGCTCGTCAGATTATTGGTGTTTTTATCGTAACTATAAAATTGTGTAGCACTATTGTGACCTTCCTGTCTTGTTATTGTTATGATGTTATTTGTTTTTTGATCACTGGTATAACTTAATGTTTGTAAAACAGTGTTTCCTTGTTTATCACAGGTACTTGAAAGTTGTCCTAGGTTATTGTAAGCAAAGTGCCTTGTAATACCAATACCGTTGATCATTTCAACAGGACGGTTAAAGTATACATCATAAGTAGTTGATGAAAGCAAAGTAGACTTTATCTGGCCGGGTAACGTGACTTTTTGCTGTAGTATTCTGCCATATTTATCATGCGTTGTTTTATGAACATTTCCGGCTAAATCGGTAAAACTGATAATTTGTCCAAAGCGATCATAGACTTGGGTTTTTGTGCCCACCGGATAGTGTATGCCCGCTGGTGAGTGAAATTTTTCGGGAGAACTTCGGGTAACCTTTGTTAGTAATCCGCTATTACTGTCATAGTCGTAATGCAGATGGCTGATATTATCTTCGCTATCAGTAAGCTGCCAAGTTTTTGGATTATAGGTATATTCGGCATAAATAACACCGTCAATCGATTCACTGGTTTTGGCAAAACTATTGTATGTCCATGTGAAAACATGAGATTTGTCGGTGCCATTAGCAGGTATTGTTTTGCTGACCATTCTTCCGTCAGCATCATAAGTATAGAAAACTTTATTTCCGTGTTCATCAGACTGCGATACTAAATTACCTCCATTGTCATAACTACGAGTACCTAGTAAATGGCACGTGGAATGACCATAAGGCTCGACACATCTTGCAATTTTATTACCCTGTATATCAAATGAATCGTGTATTGTATTTCCGTTGGGGGCTATGGTGGCGACAAGGTTGCCATACTGCCATTTCCAGTTTATTTCAGCACCATTTGGTTGAATTTGTTGAATCTTACGACCAATACCGTCATATTTTGTAGTAGTTTCAGACAGCCATGCTTTTGAATTTATAGCATCTTTCACAAAGGAAAAAAGACCATTTTCTCCGGATAAAGGGAGTAACCCATAGCTTTGTTCGGGGCTAAGTGTAGAAACAGATTGTAACTGACTTTCAAGTGATTTTAGTTCTGTTTTAAGCTTGTCGGTATATAACGGTGCTTCATTGATCTTTATGTCTGGATCCATTGCAAAAGTATATTGAGCAACAGGCTTTCCGAGAATATTTACTTGTACGACTTTTATTATAGGGCCTAATTTCTCATTCAATAAAGTAGTATCTGTTGCTACGCTATAACCAATTAGCAGCATGTTAGGGTCATCACGAACCTGAACATTTACAGTACCATCAGGGGTTTGTTGCCAAGTTGGACGATTAAGTGAATCATATCCGTACTTTGTCGTCAAACCTATAGTTTCTTTGTTGTCATCAGCCGCATGAAAGAGTGTTTTGCTTGCTAGTTTATCAGCAGTTGTGTAAGTTGACTGGCTATCTTCAATCCAGTTGGATATACCTGTTACAGGAGTAGTGGCCTGATTTTTGTAACGATGCCAAACAGATAATATTTTCTGATCTTGGCCACTACCAGCGTAAACAATTTTTTGTTGTGAACCATCTGGCAGAGTTTTAACAACAGATTGCTCATTATCGTTTACGATGTAGTTCCATAAAATGGTTTGAGGCTCTCCTCCGTTCGTTGGTGTTATTACTTCTTTAACGGGGCGTTGCCAAATATCGTAAGTCCAGTCGGTGTGTAGTGTTTTTAAAGTATCTTCGACAGAAATTTTAACGCCGCTGAGTAGTGAGTAAACGGATTTACCAAGTGATACGCTGTTTTCATCACTCATACTATTATTGGCTTTTATGAACTGTGCAACATTCTGAGTATTATCGGGTGTCTGTTGTGGCGCTACTTCAATGTCAACCGAACGGGTCTGGTTTTTACGATCAATATTGTGTGTTACGTTAAAAGTAATGCTTTGATTCTCGACCATATTTTTTTCTGGAATTTGAGAAGTTGAGCTAAAACTTTCAGATTTGATCAAATGTTGATAAGAATGATTCTGGTTATATTTCGTTATCTTTAATTGTGCCAGCTGGCCATAGGTTTGGCTCTTCTGATCAAGGTTATAGTAGTATTTCGTTTTAGTAGATAATTGACATGGTGTTAGTTCAGGTAAAGATTTTCCGATTTGTAAAGCTGCAACAGATGAAGGCGTTAATGTTCCCAGACTTTTAGTGGATACTTGCCAGTCACCGGAAAACTGTGATGTGGATTCTCCAATATCATCGTTAAGTTGACTCTGACTGAACAGCTGAAGACTGGCTGGATAGTGGTGTTGTTGAGTCAGACGTTTGGTGCGTGTCCATTGTTTTTGTAACAGGTGTCGATATTGATTAATATGTGACGTGTATGCAGGGGCGACAGGAATACGTTGATAGTTGAATGAAATTTCAATTGCATGCGCTGGATCATTGTCGGGAGCTAGTTTGTTGAATACGGTCTTTTCTGATGAAGCATATTTGGCAGGAAGCTGGATAATCTTTTCAGGAAATGTTGTTTCCGGCCAGTTTGGGTCTGCTTTAGGGCAATGACTGTCACCTTGTTCTGGGCAGTATTGGGTAAAGGTTTGTCTGCCATATGCATCTTGCTGCCATATTACCTGACCATTATTGTTGTATTTTTTGTGCTGTAATACCTCAGCGGCCTTGATGGATTTATCCTGTCCTAGGCTAGTGAGTGAATATAAAACCTTTTCTGTTTTTTCGGGTAAAGAATACGTTGATGGTAATTTGGCAAAGGTTGTGCCTTTCCAGTCAGAATAAACGGCTGTACTTTTGGCTACCAGAGAATGTCGTAAGTCGTCGGTTTGTGTTGTTTGTAGTGGTAAGTGATATTTGTTGTATGTTGTTGTAGTGGTTGTTAGATCATTATCTTGCGCAACAGTATAAGTGTAGTCATCAGAACGATCTAATAAGTTGTCTTTGCCGGGTTCATTGTTAGTGCCACTGAGATAGCCCGTATAGTTATGCAGGTCACTGGAATCCTTACTATATTGATACCAAATGTGGCGCGTGGGGATAGCGGCCTGATAGGCTTTAGGTGCCTGAATTATTTGCTCTGTGACAACCGGAATGTGCGCCTGATTAAATCCGGTTGGCAATCCTTGTGGTTGTTGAGCGTGATCTGATTCATTATTGTAAAGAAATGTACTGATCTGACCAGAAGGCTCAGTAACGCTATTGAGTAACCAAGGTCGATCCCCATGAACATCATAGGTAAAATCAATATATGCTGGTTGTAAGTTTTTATCAGTATCTGTTAGGGGAGGCATGAATATTTTTTGAATCATTGTGTACCCCTCAGCAGCAGTGGTGTGTAAAACAATATTTTGTTGACCATGTACAGTAATATCACTCCCCTGATAAGTGAGATACACTCCATCTGTAGCACAGGAATTTTTTTCACTGTTTATCTGTTGCTGGGTAAGGGGGTGGCCACATATGTATAGTAAGCGTCTGGTAATATCAAGAGGTCCGTGACGGTCATAATAAAACCATATTCGGTGGCCATCACGGCCTTCCTCCCAGTCTTCATATCCATACTGTAAATGCTCCCTAATGCCTGTAGCCATTGCAATGGTCCAGTCGCCAGGTTGACCTGTAATTATTACATCACCTAATTTATGCCTGAGTGGATGCCAGTATGTTTTACCTTGTGTGTTTCTGTCGCTTTCCATGGTAAAGCTGTGCCCGTCACTAGTGATAATATCAGTAGTTTTATGGCCTGATACTTCGGAGGTGGATGAGTGTTCTGATCCAATATTAAATGTCCAGTGTGGACCTAATCCAAAGTGATCGGGTCCGTGAGAAGAAGAACTACCAGAGTAGGAAAGCACCAGGTCCCGTTTGCTTTGTCCTTGATCATATAAAGTGCTTGCAACTACAAAATTAACTGAGGCGCTACCGGTGCGGGGGTCGACGGAAGAGTTTACACCACCGTGAAAATTACTGGCATTGGATGGCATAGCTGTTGAACCATCACTTAACACAGGCAGGCTTGTGACGGGTGATTTGTTAAAATGTGAAAGAGGGTGAACAAAAGTATCTGCCCATGTGCCAGCTGTGTTTATATTGTTATTAAGTACGGGTATGAATGTTCTGTTTTGTTTCAACAGGCAACTGGCTGAACAAGCATAAACTACTTGCCCAAAAGGTAGTAATATTGACAATATACACACCAGCGAATCTCTCCTGATGCTTTGAAAGCTGATGCTATGAGTACGGGGATTTAGCAATAATAAATTCATATTGTTTTAATTAGTTAGTTAGCAACTTTTGTTATCATGTTTGTAAGGTAAACAGAAAAAACGCATGCCGTCATTGAGTAAAAATGGCTACTATGTTATTAATTTGTCAGTTTTTTTGTGTTTGTATTGTGTATTTTTTTTGGATTCCTGCTTAAAGAATTAGGACATATTTAATAAGTTTTGCTTAATTTAACCGAAGAGAAATATCGCGGCTTACCTGTGATTTGAATGTGAGGCTAAAAATTTCGATTAGCCGAAGGGGCGGTCTCTTGGGGCTGGGTAGTCGATTTTATGAGATTTTTTTACATTAGAGATTTTCAGGAGTTATAAAAAGCAGTCATTTTTTGATTTCTCAGTTAATGTTTTTTGGAATAAAGCGATAATATGCTGAAATTTTTATTGTATTTCAATTGGTTGCAACTTTATGAAAATGCATGGTTTTTTTGAATTTTTTTGAAGAAGCTTGAAATAAAGTGCTACGGGTACAGTTTATTTAAAAACTGCCCGCCTGAGTCTGAAATATGGTATTATGGTTAAGTTTAAATAAAAGTACGATTTGCCACTGGAAGTAGCATGTGTTTGTATAAAGGTTCTGCGAAACTGTGAAAATCAAAACTTGTTTTAAAAGTATTTATACACAAATAATATCGGTATATCAGGCGACTGCGATGTATCCTGTTGCTTATCAAGGATTAGTATATATATATGGTTGATAAAACAAACGAAATACTGCCTGTAAACATCGAAGATGAACTTAAGCAGTCTTATCTTGATTATGCGATGAGTGTTATTGTCGGTCGGGCATTACCAGATGTGCGAGATGGTTTAAAGCCAGTTCACCGGCGTGTTTTATTTGCGATGAATGAGTTGAATAATGACTGGAACAAACCATATAAAAAGTCTGCTCGTGTTGTAGGTGATGTAATCGGTAAATATCACCCGCATGGTGATACAGCTGTATATGACACGATGGTTCGAATGGCTCAAGATTTTTCCATGCGATATATGCTTATTGATGGTCAGGGCAACTTTGGCTCGGTGGATGGAGACTCTGCTGCAGCCATGCGCTATACCGAAGTTCGCATGGATAAAATGTCCCATATGCTTATGGCAGACCTCGATAAAGAAACAGTTAATTTTGTTCCAAATTATGATGGAACAGAGCAAATTCCCGAGGTCATGCCGACTAGGATTCCTAATTTATTAATTAACGGTTCCTCAGGCATTGCTGTGGGTATGGCGACTAATATTCCGCCTCATAATCTAAAAGAAGTTATTAAAGGTTGTCTTGCTTTAATAGATAATCGAGCCATTAGTATTGATGAGCTAATGGAATATATTCCTGGGCCGGATTTTCCCACGGGTGCAACCATTAATGGTCGTGCGGGTATTCTTTCAGCCTACCGTACGGGTAAAGGCCGTATTTATATTCGTGCCAATGCTGAAGTAGTTGAAGAAAATAATCGCCAGAAAATTATAGTGACAGAGCTCCCTTACCAAGTAAATAAAGCGCGTCTGATTGAAAAAATTGCCGAGTTGGTTAAGCATAAAAAAATTGAAGGTATCTCGGAGATTCGTGACGAATCTGATAAGGATGGTTTGCGGGTAGTTATTGAACTGCGTCGCGGGGAAGTCGGCGATGTAGTGCTTAATAACCTGTATGCACAAACGCAGCTTGAAAATGTATTTGGTATCAATATGGTGGCTTTGGTAGACGGACAGCCACAATTATTGAATTTGAAAAAAGTTCTGGAGTCATTTGTTCGTCATCGCCAGGAAGTGGTAACACGGCGTACGGTTTTTGAGTTACGTAAAGCTCGTCAAAGAGGGTATATTCTGGAAGGGTTGGCTGTTGCGTTGTCAAATATTGACGATGTAATTCAAATTATTAAGGACTCGGCTACATCGCAAGAGGCTCAAAAAGCATTAATAGCTAAACAGTGGGGTGCAGGTTATGTGCTTGACATGCTAGATGGTGCTGACAAAGATATTTGTCGCCCGGATGAACTTCCATCAGTTTATGGAATTCAGGGCAAAGTATATGGCTTCGCACCTGAACAGGCTAAAGCTATTCTGGAGATGAGGCTGCATCGATTAACAGGGCTGGAACACGAAAAGCTGATTACCGAATACAGAGATATTTTGATGCGTATTGCTGAACTGGCGTTAATCCTTTCTGATCCTGAAAGATTATTGCAGGTTATTCGCACAGAGCTTAACGAAATGTATACTGAGTTTGGGGATGATCGTCGATCAGAAATAACCTCCTCACGCAGAGATCTTTCGGTAGAAGATCTTATCAGTGAACAGGATATGGTGGTAACCTTATCGCATGGAGGTTATGCCAAAACTACACCGCTATCTGAATATCAGGCACAACGGCGGGGAGGGCGTGGAAAGTCCGCTACCTCACTGAAAGAAGAAGATTTTGTAGAACATATGTTAGTCGCCAGCACACATACACAAATATTGCTGTTTTCTACGAAAGGTAAAGTATATTGGATGAAAGTTTATCAAATTCCGGAGGCAGGCAGAACGTCCCGGGGTCGTCCAATTATAAACTTGCTACCTTTGGACGAAGGTGAAAAAATCACTGCTATGTTACCAGTTGAAGAATATGTGGAAGGTCATTATATATTTATGAGCACCCGTAACGGCAGAGTGAAGAAAGTACCACTAACCCAGTTCTCCAGACCTCGCTCCATCGGGTTGATTGCTCTTGATCTCAATGATAATGACAATTTAGTTGGTGCCGCAATTACCACAGGTTCGAATGAAGTGATGTTACTTAGCGATGCTGGCAAAGCTATTCGCTTTAAGGAAAGTGATGTTCGGGCAATGGGTCGTCAGGCATGCGGTGTTCGTGGTATGCGTTTGCAGGAAAATCATCATGTAATTTCATTGATTATTCCTGATGATTCCGCAACTATTATGACAGTTAGTTCCTCCGGTTATGGTAAGCGTTCACCAGTCAATGATTTCAGGCTTACCGGTCGAGGAGGACAAGGTGTTATAGCCATGCAGTGTAATGATCGTAATGGTGACATGGTCGGTGGAGTACAGGTACAAAATGGCGAGGAAATAATGCTAATCTCCGACCGCGGAACACTTGTCCGTACACGTGTTGATGAAGTGCGAATTATGGGGAGAAATACACAGGGTGTGCGTTTGATTCGGGTTGGTGAAAATGAAAAACTGGTGAGAGTTGACAGAATTGTTGAGCCTGAAAATATAGAGGAGCAATTGTCTGACTCTGATGACCAGAATGAAGAGAGCGCCTGTTCGATTAGTGAAATGGAATAATAGACGGTTGTAATAAAAAGCATCTGCATCAGGTGCATTTTTATACGCCAATGAATAATATACACTAACCTAACCAGTTGTAACTTATAACTATCTTTTTATTGTAGGTAATTTGTGTTAAAGAGGGCATATAATTTTTCAGCCGGTCCGGCAGCGCTTCCTTTAGAAGTCTTAAAGTCTGTTCAGAAAGAGTTACTTAACTGGCGGGGTCATGGTTATTCGGTGGTAGAAGCAAGCCATCGTAGCCCTGATTTTGTAGAGCTTGTTGAGCAGGCTGAATTGGATCTTCGTGATTTGATGAATATTCCAGAACATTATAAAGTCCTTTTTGTTTCGGGAGGCGCAACCCTTCAATTTGCTGCAGTGCCTTTAAACCTTGCTGGTAAAAATGCTCGTGCTGATTATTTTCATACAGGTCATTGGTCAAATAAAGCAATTAAAGAAGCGCAAAGATATTGTGATGTAAACATTGTTACCAGTAGTGCTGTTAATGCGTTTGTTGATATTCCAGATAAACAAGAGTGGTGCTTATCTGATGATTCGGCTTATGTTTTTTATACCCCAAACGAAACAGTACATGGGATTAGATTTCCAGGTGTCCCAGATACAAAAAATGTACCTTTGGTAGCAGATATGACATCCGCGTTGCTACAGGAAGAGTGTGATGTTAACCAGTTTGGAGTCATTTTTGCAGGAGTACAAAAAAATATTGCCCCTGCAGGTCTGACTCTGGTGATCGTGCGTGAAGATCTACTGGATCAGGCAATTGATTTTTGCCCCAGTTTGTTAAATTATAGAAATATTACTGCTCATTCCTCCATGCCTAATACACCTCCAACATTCTCGTTGTATGTTGCAGGAAAGACCTTTCAATGGTTAAAAAAGCAAGGTGGTATAAAGGAAATGGCACGTCGAAGTCAGATTAAATCGAGTAAACTGTATCAAGTTTTGGATGAGTCGGCTTTGTATGAAAATAATGTTAAAAAACCTTACCGTTCAATCATTAATCTTCCTTTTCGGTTAAAGGATTGTGCGCTTAATGATATATTTTTATCTGAAGCAGAAAAGGAAGGTATTCGCCAGCTAAAGGGTCATAAGGTGCTGGGAGGTATGCGTGCAAGCATTTATAATGCAGTGAGTGAAGAAGCAGTAGATTGCCTGATAGATTTTATGAAGTCGTTCGAAAAAAAATTTGGGTAAAATGAATGACCGATAAAAAGAATGAGTTGCCAGATTTAGAGGATCTTCGAAGGAAAATTGATCATGTAGATGATCAGTTGTTAGCATTGTTTAACCTGCGGGCTACTATTGCACAACAGGTCGCAAAAGTTAAGCGCTATGAAGTTGGTGATGAGGGTGAACCATTATTTCATCGTCCTGAAAGAGAAGTGCAAATTTTACGACGGATGGTTAATGATAATGCTGGCCCTTTAAGTTCGGATGTCATTGAACATTTCTTTCAGGAAGTTATGTCTTCGTGTCTTGCTTTACAACATCCTGTTAAAGTCTCATATTTGGGGCCAGAAGGTACTTTTACACAACAAGCAACAATAAAGTATTTTGGCTCATCGGTAAATATTAATCCGTGTACTACTATTGGTGATGTCTTCAAAGAGGTTGCTGCGGGCCGGTCAAACTATGGTGTAGTTCCGGTAGAAAATTCAGCCGAAGGATTTATCAATCACACTTTGGATAATTTGTTTATTACACCTCAAAAAATATGTGGCGAAGTAGTTTTATGTATACATCATAATTTACTTGTTAAAAACGGAAATAAAGGTAAAAGAATTGAAAAGATTTATGCTCACAGCCAAGCATTAGCGCAATGTCGTTTTTGGTTGCAAAGGAATTATCCAAATGTTTCCTGTGTTGCTACAAACAGTAATGGTGAGGCGGCACGGATCGTCAGTCAGGAACATAATTGCTGTACTGCCGCTATTGCCGGTGAGAATGCTGCGCAGTTTTATGACCTTGAGATTATTTCGAGAAAAATAGAAGATGAATCCAACAACTCTACTCGATTTTTGGTGCTAGGTAATCAGGAAGTGCTATCTACAGGCAAGGACAAAACATCAATAATTATTGTTGCACCCGATAAACCTGGAAGTTTGTACAAAATTCTGGCACCGTTTCACTGGTATGGTATTAACCTGACGAAACTAGAAAGTCAGCCTATAAGAAAAAGCTCTTGGCGCTATGCTTTTTTTATTGATTTTGACGGTCATAAAAATAACAGTAGTTTTAAAAAAGCTTTGCAAGAGGTGCAGAAAAATTCTATGGAAATTATTATGCTGGGTTCGTATCCAAAAGTAGATCTATAATCCCGATATTATGCATTTAAATTTAAACTTGTTTTTTTCGTTTTTTCATGGGCATTCATTGCTTTCAGCAGGTCCTGAACATATTATCAAATAATACAAAAGGCTGTTTATAACAATAATAGAAAAACATGGAAGTGGCTATGTTAACCTTTATTTTTTGCGATATTTATGATTTTTCCAGACCTTTGAGCCTGAGTGTATAGATTCATACTATATATACGACATTAGATACTAAAACACTAATTGAATGGTATGGGGTGCGTTCTCAAATTGAATTTGTCTTTCGTTATGCCAAGATACTGTATTAACCCACTGTCAGTCGCTTAAAAAAGAGTCGATTCACACCCATATTAATGCATCGTTTACAGCACTTAATCTCATGAAGTTGCAAGACTAACAGACAAAAAATACGGATACCCCGACAGTAATCGGTAGTGTACAGTTTATTGTGTCTGATGTAGGAATGAATACATTGTTAAATATATGGGTTTACTTAAGTGCATAACGGCGCGCTTGCTTTAATACCTGTGAGTGTCGAAACAGCACGTCCAGCGTTAACTTTTCAGCCGTCGTTAAGTACTCATGCTGTTTTTTCAGTACCCAGGTCACACTGTTGAGCTTTTCTTATTCTACGCTATCTAGCTCTGATTTAAGGTGTTTTATCTCCTTGACTCTGAGCAGGTCCTGCGGTTATCGATAGAGTTTAGGCTCATGATAACGGTCAACGACTACTGTTTGTGATCCAAAGGTAATCCTAACGTCAGAAAAATTAAATTGACGGTGCCCTTTGTATTTGATTTTAATATCTCATATTTATCTGGATTTATATAAGTACGGGGCTATTTCTGCGTAAAAGTGTCTGAAGTAATACTTTAATAGCAAGCCATAAAAGCATACTTATAACAGTAGTTAGAAATAGCTTTTGGTATAAAATCTACAGTGTTTGTAATACACTTTGTGCATCTGTTGTTTTGAATTGACCTGTTTCTTCTTTTATAAAGCTGATAATTTCTCCGTTGTCAACAATCATGACGAACCGGTCTGATCGGGTACCCATACCACGAGAGCTCAAATCCAGCGTTGCATTCAGCTGTGAAGCCAGTTCCGCAGAGTGGTCACTAAGTAGTCTTAGTTTGTCTTTTATTTTCAAAATTTGTCCCCAAGCATTTAAAACAAATGAATCATTGCTCGTAATGCACCAAATTTCATCTATCCCTTTTTTTGTAAATTGTTTGTGATATTTAATATAACCTGGCAGGTGATCATGATGACAAACAGGGGTAAAGGCTCCTATTAATCCTATGAGAATTATTTTCTTTTTATAAGCAAGATCAGATAATCTCCAGGCTTTAGGACCTTTCGGAATGCTTGGGGATGATTTGCTGATATACTCAAATACAGTTATATCCGGTAAACGTTGTCCGGTATTTGCAGGTTGGTCTGATAAGTTCATAAGCTCTCGATTTGAATTTTTTATTATCTTTTTTTTATATAACTATTTTTTATTGAATAAATCAATAGGTTATATTCTTAAATAACATACTCGATCCCTTATAAAATTATTTCGAATTCTTTTTTAAACAGTCCTGTAACAGGTCTGTACAGATATGCAGTGGCACTAAAGTACCACTGCCAAAGGATATTATTTTTTATGAAGTAGTGTTCTGAAGGTTACATCTGGAGTTCATCAGCTAGAGTCAATAACTCTGTGTCTGCTCAGGGGAAAAAACAGAAGCGGACCCCAAAAATTGGACAGCAAGTTAAGGTCCTTTTTCCCAAGATAATATTATTCTTGGATTGAGGAAATAACATGACTAATTCATGTCGCAATTATTAACCTGAATTGGTAGTCATTCCATTTTGTATTTAGGTCTGCGTATGTCGTATTGTTAGCAGTTTTGAATACAAGGAAGTTGCTCGATGGTAACAACAGCCGTTATTTGCCGTAACTGCCAACAGTCTGAAGAGGTTATTAAAGCAGGTAAGTCTTCTTCGGGAAAGCAAAGGTATCGCTGTAAGAACTGTGGTCAGTATTTTCAAGTGGACTATTGCTACAATGCTTGCAAGCCGGGTACAAAAGTATCTATGGCGCTCAATGGTTCAGGCGTTAATGATACCGTGAGAGTACTGAAAGTTGGTATCAATACCGTATTGCGGACCTTAAAAAAATCTGAATCGGGCATCAGTCAATGAAGGGCTTAATAAAGAAGCCAAGGAACTTATTCTCTTTGCTGAAGCCGATGAACAGTGGAGTTATGTACAAAGCAAAAAGCAGCAGTGATGGCTATGGTATGCACTGGACAAACTGTCCGGAAAGATTATTTCGTATGTTTTAGGTCGGCGCATAGGCAAGACATTTGGAGCGCAATTTTATAACCAAATTAGTTGACAAGCTGAGAGTATTAAAGGTATTGAGAATGAATTGAAAACAGCGGTTGATAAATACAACACTTACCATCCTCCTTTTTGTTTGCATGGACTAACCCCAATGGAGTATATTGAGAAACTCAAGCTAGAGGTTGCCATAAGCCTCATATGGTGTGAGCCTATAGATATCTACTTAACAAAGTGTCAAATATGTTGTAGTATGTTGCCTCGTATTCTCAGTGCAAATTGGACTAAAAAAACAGAAAAGCTAACTTGACCTGTCAGAAAAAATTTTTATAAGCCTTTGTTTTGAGTAGTTTAAGTTATTATGTTTTTTCTTTAGTCGTTTTAGGTTATATCTTTTTTCCGAATTTAAACAGACAGAAAGCTTATAGAGAGTACGGAGCTATCTACACTTTATCATTTTGGTGGTTTTCATCAGAAAATAAATTAACACAGAGCAGGAGGTTGGTTTGTCGAATGCAAATAAAAATTGCACCTGCTATCTTCTTTGTCATTGTGAAAGTTACACGTAGAGTAGCAAGACTAAACATTAGATGATTTTAATTATCCTGCTAATACATATCGGTACAACTCGTTAATGTAAACAGGCAGTTTTCAGGTTATGTGGAGCAAAGTGATGCGACAAGATGTTGATCCTGTTGAAACACAGGAGTGGTTAGATGCACTGGATTCAGTGTTAAACAAGGAAGGCGAAGACAGAGCCAGGTTTTTATTGGAACAACTGGCTAACCATGCCAGTAACAAAGGCACACAAGCACCTTACAGTATTACAACGCCTTACCGTAATACAATCCCGACAGCTCAGGAAGCCCCTCTGCCAGGTGATTTATTTATAGAGCGTCGTATCCGATCTATGGTTCGCTGGAATGCAGTTGCAATGGTTCAACGCGCAAATATGCGAGACAGCAGTTTAGGAGGACACTTGTCCAGCTTTGCCTCCAGTGCCATGTTGTATGATATTGGTTATAATTATTTTTTCCACGGTTCGGAAAAGGGTCGTGAAGGCGATTTAATTTATTATCAGGGGCATACGTCACCTGGCATATATGCACGAGCCTTTATTGAAGGACGCTTATCCGAAGATGATCTTGACCATTTTCGTCGTGAGGCAAACGGCTCAAAAGGTATATCTTCATATCCTCACCCATGGCTGATGCCAGATTTCTGGCAGTTTCCCACTGTATCTATGGGTCTTGGCCCACTGCAGGCCATCTATCAGGCCTACTTTATGAAATATCTTATTCATCGAAATATGATGAAAGATGAGAATCGAAAGGTTTGGGCATTTTTAGGCGATGGTGAAATGGATGAACCGGAATCTTTAGGTGCTATTTCACTGGGTGGGCGAGAGAAACTCGATAATCTTATTTTTGTGGTGAACTGTAATTTGCAACGCTTGGACGGCCCTGTGCGTGGCAACGGAAAAATTGTTCAGGAACTAGAAGGTGTTTTCCGTGGAGCAGGCTGGAATGTCATTAAAGTTATCTGGGGTAAAAAATGGGATACTTTATTACAGAGAGATAAAGATGGCTTATTGCAGAAAATAATGAATGAGGCTGTCGATGGCACATACCAGAACTGCAAAAATAAAGGTGGCAAGTGGACTCGTGAAAACTTCTTCGCTAAAACCCCTGAAACATTAAAAATGGTTGAAAACATGTCAGATGATGACATCTGGCACTTAAACCGCGGTGGGCACGACCCAGAAAAAGTGTATGCTGCTTATCATGCTGCCGTTCATCACAAAGAACAACCAACGGTTATCCTGGCTAAAACAGTTAAAGGTTATGGGCTGGGAGAAAGTGCAGAAGCAACCAACGTTGCTCATAACGTTAAAAAACTGCCTGAAGAAGATTTGCGCTATTTTCGTGATCATTTTGGGTTATCGATTAAAGATGATGAACTGGAAAGCATGCCTTTTATCAGACCGGATGAAGACAGTCCGGAAATGAAGTATCTTCGATATCGCAGGGAACAGATGGGAGGCTTTATTCCTCAGCGACGTTCTAAAACATCCATTGACATGCAGGTGCCAGCTCTGGATGCTTACAGCTCCACATTAAAAGGTTCTGGCGAGCGCAAAATTTCCACTACTATGGCTTTTAATCGTGTTTTAGATGTTTTGATTAAAGATAAGCAAATCGGTAAACATATCGTGCCTATTGTACCCGATGAAGCGCGGACTTTTGGCATGGAAGGGCTTTTCCGTCGTATTGGAATCTATGCCAGTGAAGGACAAAAATACGAGCCTCAGGACGCTGATCAGCTGGCTTTTTATAAAGAATCTTCTTCAGGTCAAATTTTAGAAGTTGGCATCAATGAGGATGGAGCTCATGCAGCATGGATTGCGGCTGCAACATCGTACAGTAATAACAATGTTCCGATGATTCCATTTTATGTCTTCTACTCAATGTTTGGTTTTCAGCGAACAGGAGATTTAGCTTGGTTATCTGGTGATATTCGCGCAAGAGGGTTTTTAATCGGTGCTGTTGCCGGAAGAACCACACTAAATGGAGAAGGTTTACAACACGAAGACGGGCATAGCCATATTCTGGCAAGTACTGTGCCTAACTGTTTAAGCTATGATCCTGCTTATGGTTACGAGTTGGCTACGATTATTCAAGATGGTACAAGACGAATGGTAGAGGATCAAGAAGATGTCTTCTACTACATTACTGTCATGAATGAACAATACGAACAGCCAGCCATGCCTGAAGAAAAAACCACAGCTGAGCACATTATTAAGGGACTTTATTGTCTTGAAAAAGGCGGTAATAAAAACAAAAATCGGGTTCAGTTAATGGGTTCCGGTACAATTTTGAACGAAGTTCGCAAGGCTGCGAAAATACTGCATGATGACTTTGGCGTAGATGCAGATATCTGGAGTGCTACCAGCTTTAATGAACTGCGTCGGGAAGGGCTTGAAGTTGCAAGGCAAAATATGTTAAATCCCGACAAACCTGCACACAAGAGCTTTGTGGAAACACAGTTGGAAAACCATGAAGGACCGTTGATTGCAGCTACTGACTATATGAAGGTATATGCTGATCAAATCCGCGAGTTTGTTCCCAGACGTTTTATTGCTTTAGGAACTGATGGGTTTGGTCGTAGTGATACCCGTGAAAATCTCAGGCGTTTTTTTGAAGTTGATCGTTATTTTATTGCCATTGCTGCACTTTTTTCGCTAGTACAGGAAGGCAAGCTTGAGGCTTCCATTGTGAAAGAAGCCATGCAACGCTTTGATATTACCTCTGATAAAGCCAGCGCATTTTATTGCTGATTTTTCAGACTGAAAAATATGCTAAGGTGTAACATCAGATAATTATTGTTGCACCTTATTTCAAGCAAAATGATTTAAAGGTGATAAATAAATGGCTGAAGAAGTAATTAAAGTACCCGATCTTGGTGGTTCAGGTGATGTGACTGAAATCTACGTTAAGGTCGGTGATACCGTTGCAGCAGACGACTCACTTGTATTACTTGAGTCAGACAAAGCATCCATGGAAATTCCTGCATCAGTAGCGGGTAAGATAACCGCTATTCTTGTGAAAGAAGGTGACACATTAACAGAAGGCGATGACTTAATAAAGCTTGAAGTCGGAAATGAATCTTCAGAAATTACAGCGCCTGTATCGGCACAAGACTTGGCAACAACCGATAATTCCACAAAAAAACCGGACACTGAAAAATCAACTGCCTCTTCTAAATCTGCCTATGTTATCAGACAGGTGTGTGTACCTGATATTGGCGCCGAGAATGTGCCTGTTGTTGACATTGAGGTCGCCGTTGGCGATACCCTTTCAAAAGATGATGGTATCTTAACTCTTGAATCTGATAAAGCATCCATGGAAGTACCTTCCCCTTTTGATGGAAAAGTAATCTCAATAAAAGTTAAGGAAGGCGATACTCTTAGCAACGGAGACCTCATCCTTGAAATGGAAGTGTCGGAAGCTGGGACTAAAGAGCAGCCAGAAAAGACTGCAACAACGGCTTCCCCCGCACCTGAATCTATACCAGCTACCAACAAGCCGGAGCTTGTTGTACCTGCTTCTAATAATATATCCCTAGAAAAAACAAATCATAATGTACATGCAGGTCCTGCTGTGCGCATGATAGCACGTGAATTTGGTGTGGACCTAACAAAAGTAAAAGGGTCTGGACGAAATGATCGCATCTTGAAAGAAGACATTCAACGGTATGTTAAAGATATACTCAGTAAACCTGTTGGCACTGACAGTATCACAGGAAAAGGTATTCCTCCTGTTCCTGCAGTTGATTTCAGCAAATGGGGTGAAATTGAAGAAAAACCGATTAATCGCTTAGGTATTTTGGCGGCTAAAAATTTTCAGCGAAGCTGGTTAAATGTTCCGCACGTTACACAATTTGATGAAGCGGATATTACTGGTTTGGAAGAATTTCGTAAAGCACAAAAAGAAAAGGCTTTGGCACGTGGCGTGCGTTTAACTCCATTGCCATTTTTACTAAAAGCCTGTGGCTATGCTTTGGAAGAAATGCCTAAATTTTGCGCATCATTGAATCCTGAAGGCGATAAGATTATTTACAAAAAATACATTAATATTGGTGTTGCTGTAGATACGCCGGATGGCTTATTGGTACCTGTAATTAAAGACGTTAATAAAAAAGGGTTATATGAGCTGGCAGTTGAGTGTGTAGAATTAGCTAACAAAGCCAAGAACAAAAAGTTAAAACCAGATGAAATGCAAGGCGGCTGCTTTACTATTTCAAGCCTTGGCTCAATTGGTGGCACAGCTTTTACCCCTATCGTTAACACACCAGAAGTCGCTATTTTAGGTGTTTCTAAAGCAAGCCAAAAACCTTTATGGAACGGGAAGACATTTGAGCCACGCTTAATGCTTCCATTATCTCTTTCTTACGATCACAGAGCCATAAATGGTGCAGATGCAGCAAAGTTTACGTCAATGTTGCATGAGCTGTTAAGTGATATTCGACGCTTGCTTTTGTAAAAACTTAAGTGCTATTGCCCCTGAAAGGCAAGGGGCTTTAAATTTTTTAGCTAACAGGCATATTGCATTATCAATATGCCTTTTTTGCCTTAACGGCGAACTTTTTTTTCTGATCAGCCCATAGCTTTTAACATGGGTTGCATTAAAGTCTGAAGATGATCATGGGTTTTATTTATTGTACAGAGCTGCCCTGCGGTTTGAACACCTTTTTCACCTCTGGCCTTTCTAAATATATCAATCCCGTCAGTCACGCTATGAGACTTACCCTCCATAGCTTGGTCTACCTGATCCATAACTGTAATCAATGTTCCTGTTCTGCCAATTCCCGCACTACAATGAACAACAACTGGAGTGTCAGGATCTGAATTCAACTCCTTTGCCAGCAACGATAAAGCTACAAGTTCTGTAGGGTTACCAGATGTTCTATCATCAAAACCATTATGCTGTATACGTGTATGTAATTCTCCGTTAACTTCCAGTTTCTGAATGGTAAACTTTCCATCCATAATTCTGGTTTCACCTAGATTAGTCACTGTTATTCCGTTGTCATAAGTTTTTGATTCATTCGGTGAAGGAGTATATGGATAGCTTCTTTTTCCTGTGCTTTTATCTGTTGAGTTAGTTAAATCAACAGATACTTTTGAATGCTGCCCACTAAGCATTTCCCAGTAAAGCTCTTCATTTTTAGCAATTGGCCCTTGGGCTGCTATGTAATTACCCAGTGGCATTGCGATATGATTGGCATGATATGTAGGCTTTCCATTTGTTGTTACTACATTGTCTTTCGGGCAGGGCAGTAAATTTTTTTCTATGCCCCTTGCGCCATACCTTACTTTTGCACGTTTAACAAATGCCTGATCATGCAATATATTATTGTTGGCGTCAAACTGTGGTTTACTCAATTTATTGTAATTGTCATTTGTCGCTCTTACCTCTTCTGAGGTTGCTTCCCTATTTAAATCTTGCGGAATTTCTTTGAACGAATTTAACAGTTTGTTTCCAATATCTCCGGCTTTTTCCAGCTCTTGTCTGGCCTGCTTGGCAATAGTATTTTCTCCTTTTGCCGGAATGTTTTGATAAATAGGCTGGGCATTATCCCATGTCTCATGAGCTGTTGCTCTCAAATGGGCAATGGCTGCATCCCGACCTTCAGCTGGCACATTTTGTCGGTTTAGTTTGGTTATTAATGATTTTTCAGCGCGTTGCAATTGTGCCTCGTCAGTCGGAATCTGTGGAACCTCCTTTGCTATTTTTCTAGGTGCCCAGCTTTCAGCAGCAATCTTTTTTAGCGGGCTTCCTGGTGGAGCTTTTATCATTAAGTCTCTTGCTTTATTTGAGTCTGGAATGTTGTTGAAGTGTTTTTCAAGAAGCGACTCATCAGAATAAAGCGGTGCCGCATCTTTAAGCTCAGCAACTGTACTAGGGGGGTGTGCAGAAAGGTGATTATGTAAATATTCTGCTCCCTGTCCCCCTGCAGCATCGTAAAGAGCAATGTTAGACTGAATATCAGTCAAAGACGATGGAGCTAATGCTTGTACTGTAAGTACGGCTTGTTCAGCTTTAGCATCTCGTATCACGCGCTCTGCACCGCTAATTCTGCTCATAATTTGTTTAAGTTTATCACCAGTTTTACCTTTCGCCTCGCCGACTTTTTTTTCAGAGAACACCTGAGCCTTTGCTATCACATCATCAAGTGCGGCAGACTGTTCTTTATTTGGAGCATCGCTACTTTTTAGCTGTTGATAGTGCTCGAGGGAGTTGAGCAATTTGGTATAAGTCGGGCTTGATTTAAAAAGTGTAGACTTAGGATCACCCGCCACATCTCTTAGCCCCTGCGGAGTCAATATATCTTTTTCTGCTAGGGAAACCACACCGACAGATCTTGATGACAAGGATACCCCCGTGGGCGACACTCCTTTTGATATATGACTTAATCCAGGAGCCGCACTTATGCTCCTATTCAATCCTGAACCTTTTTCCGGTGCCACAGACTTAGTCTGATGCGCCTGCTGAGTATGTTGGGTACTGCCCGGTCCCTGAATAGATGAAGACATTGCCATTGTTCCTTGTTATTTCTTACTTGTAATGACTGTTATATCGGCATTGAGAGTTAGCGCGCCATACGCCGAACAAATACCACCACATAGAGCGCAATGGTAAAGCTTCCGATAAATGCTTCCACAGAAGCTATGAAACGACTTATTCCCACCGGAGTAATATCTCCATACCCTAACGTAGTAAATGTCACTACACTAAAGTACAAACATTCAGCAAACTGTAAAAAATTCTCACTCAGTGAGCTCGATGACTGATAAACAGCAATACTACCTCCGTCATTAACACCCAACGAAAAAAAACCGATAGCGCATGCCAGAATAAAGAGCACGGAAAAACTGATCAGTCTGAAAGGTTTTTCGCCATAGCCACATAACCTATCGAAAAACCATGAAAAAAATCTTTTTTTCGAGAGTAAAGGCTGAGCAAAGCGTCTAAAACGCATTTCTTTATAAAAAAACTTTCCTGCCTCATCAGATAACCCACTAACCTCACAGACCCTGCGCAATTGCCGTGATACTTCCTCAGCCTCCTGATATACTTGTTTAATTTCATCCACTGATGCTTTTTTATGTTTTAACTGTTTAAGTTTTATCTCCTGATGCAAGGTCTTTCCCCAGCAAACATTCTCAAGCTTGGCTCCTGTCAAAGAAGCTCCTAGCATGTTACAACCTTCTAGTTTGGCAGCATTGAGTGTTGCATGATCAAGGGTTGCTTTCATCAGACATGCACCTGAAAAATCCACCTGATAAAGATGCGCGCCATACAAAGATGCACGTTTAAGATTAATATCAGTTAAATCTGTACGCTGCCTGTGATCTGTGGATGAGAAGTGAATGCCATCAAGTTTAGCCCCCTTAAGCTGAAAACCTGTCAATGGTAATTTATCTTTAATTCTTTGCTCTAAAAGCCCCTTTATTTCAGTTCCTGTTTTATTTTCATTTTTGCAATGCCAAAAACAAAAAGAGTTATTATTTACTGTTAACTCTTTACAACGAAGACCCTTACGGCAATAAAAAATACATTGTTGTTTTCCATCCATGGCTATTTGTCTCTGAAAGGTTAATCATTTTTTTAGATTAATAACAGTATAGAAGCTTTAGAAAAAGAGATTTTTATGACTCTGTTTAGCTAATATCCAAATTTGCAACAGAGTCTTGTTTTATACATGACTAATCTAGTCAGTAGCGGGAATAGAAAGTTTGACTTGTAAAAGTTTTTTACTATCTCTGATATTTTCATCAGATATAAGAGTTTTTCCAGTACGCTTACAGATATACTCAGAGTTGTAATCATCTCTATTACTGCTCAGATTTTCTGAAATAGACGTTATAAAATAATCGAAAATCTCAGATTTCAGTCGATCAGCAGCCAAAGGCTCTAGGCTACAGGCGTAGGTTTCTATGAATTTGGCAACAATATCAACAGCCATTTCTCTACTAAACAAATGCTCTTTAGGAGGCAAGCTTTCAGGACTCATCTTTAAGTCGATATTCGGTTCCACCATAAGGAAAATACCAGGCAACATACTTAGTATCATCTTTTTAAGTACAGAACCAACAGATTTCTCCCCAACCGGCTCATTATCCGAAAAAACCTCACATTCATCTACATCTACCAGTACAATTTTATTTAAAGGGGTGACCATGATATTGCTACTATGCAGGTCTCCATAAAAAAAAACAGGTGTTATAGTATCCAGAGAAGCACCAGCAATTAAATCGCCTTTGTTTTGAAGCCCTCCTCGATGAAACAATGCCAGTGATTTTGCCAAGTTTTCATAAAGAGCTAATACCTTTTTTTTGGCAGACAATGTAAGTTCTTGATTATACTCGCTCATTGCCTTGTCAACAGCTTCCTCAAAAGTGGAGCCTTCTATGAAAGGGTAAACAGTAAAATTTTTTGCTGGAACTGTTCCATTAGGTGTTGTGAACATAAAGTCAGCAATGGGAATAATAGGCGTGGCGGCTGAATTAACACTATTGTCCGAGTCCTCATCTTTATGAACTGCACTTGCTAGTACTCTTTTATTTTCCTCATTTTGTAGGAAATAATTGTGTTTGATAAAATAGCTCTTTTGGGGGAGAGTTACCTTATGAAAGGCCACTGAACTAGTAGTACCATCCTGAAAAGTTAATTCCTGAAAAGTTAATTCCTGAAAATCAATACTGGGTTCTTGTGTTGGATTTTTTTCAGTATGCTGAATATGTTTAACCGCCAGTCGCATTGCCTCTTCTCTGGAAGCAACTTCACCGAGATCTACCACTTCGTAACTTTTAACGGACAATGCTGACGAAAATACAAGTGAAAGGCATATCCATATTAAATGAGAAAAAAGCTTGTACCAAGTGCTACAACCTGTGATTTTTAGCGGGTTTTTTATTATTTGTGTATACATCTAAAATCGTTTTAACCTCTTAAGCTACTACTTTTGTTTTTATACGCGGTTAATATATAGATCAAGGCTATTGCATTAGCAATATTACTTATATAAACACCTGTCACAAACTAATGTTATGAGCATGGATTATGGGGCTATGTTGTATTTTTAAGTATTTAAATTTCCAGTGGCTGACAATTTTTGGTTCTGTTGCAAACTCGACCAATTACAACTGCTTTAGGCTTTGATGTTGTTTTTGTCATAAATTATAAAGTTCATATGGTTGAATATAAGGTGCCATTATCATTAATATTTACCCTTAATCAATAAGAGCTAATACTTTACATCGGTACTTAACGGATTAAATTTCGTATTATAGTCATACCTATCCTGATGTTCTAATTTTTTCAGTTTAGCTGCACCTCTGACAGAGAAAAACAGGGCGATTAATTCGGCGATAATTTTTTGTATCCACATAGTTAGCCATAAACAAGCTAAGTGCAAAAATGATAGAGTAAGGAAAAATGCAATGAACACAAATAAAAAACTATCAAAGCCTGCTGCAACAACTGTTGATATCAGCATGCGTAGCCACATAGCGTTACCCTTTTGAAGAATCTTGAGCTTTGCTATAACGCCTGAATTTAAAGGTTCAGCAGCGGCATAACTGAGCATAGAAGCACAGGTGATGAGGGCAGAGGAAACCATTATATTGTCGAATACTTTGTTCTGAGCTGCCATAAAGCTTGGAGAAGGCATCAATGAAATCAAATATCCAAATAAGATGAATGCTATATTAATACAGAACCACAACTACCCACCTTTGCAAGTGAGTGACTTGAATAACCTCAGATAAGAGGTCGACATTATCAGCATAATTTCAACAAATTAACACTGACAATTCTTTACTAGACATCAACCACAGTTCCATAAATAGCTTCTGAATTTCCGGTATTATAAGCCCAGTACCTATCACCATATGACCAGTGCCACCACTCACCCGGATAATTCACAAATCCTGCTGATTTCATTACGTTGGAAAGCATATTTTTATTCGCACAAGTTTCGTCCGATAATAGATCATTGTCCGTAAAACATAACTCTAACGGTACCTTTTCCCAGTCTTTTATTTCCATTCCACAGTCTATTACTTGTCCAGAACAGTCTATAATTTCAACATCTACAGCCGCACCTGTAGAGTGTGGTGGAATATTTTGACTACCATCAAGATTAATAACGGGCGATATCAATTTTGATGCTTCTATATGTAATTTAGTATCGGAGAGTAACGGATTTAATAACTTAACTCTTCTCAGCTCATTTTCAAAAAGAAAATTTTGTACTTCGATACTCCTGAGTCCTTCATATAATCTAAATTTTAATCCATCAGGTAGTAGAGACTGTGCTTCAAGAAGCTTAGTGTAAACACTTTGTCGCATCATTGTGTAACATTCAGCAGTTTCCTTACACTCAGGTGGCGGGCCATACTGCATGTTATTAGTGTTTTTTATATCAACTAGAGGCTCACCGCACTCATTAATTGGAACAGATAGCACTCTTTTATCTACAGGGGACATTATTCCCATATTTAGATCATTTCCTTATTAAAGCGACCAATGCCATTTATATGCTATTTAATTTTCGCATTATACATATGAAATATTTCTAGACAAATAAAAAAAATAATAGGTTTGAGTATTAATGTTATTTTTTTTGGCATAAATCAGCAAAAAAAAAATATAATAGTCTTTTATAATGTTCTGTTGCAAACTCGACCATAAGCTGAACAGTTTCTCTCTTTCAGACTCAATTATCCTGCCAGTGCATAAAACTGCTCAAAGGCAGGGCGATCACTTCCATCACAATGCTGACCTTTTTTCAGTATTCGCCAGCACTAATTTCCGGCAATAGTGGCAGTCGCTCCTGCCGCGGATTTAAACCCCAGCGCCTGCCGCATCTTTCTCTTAATAGACCGGCGACTCTGTTCAACGATATTATTCAGATATTATACCTGTAAAATATCGACCATTAGAAAGAAGCATCCCATTAAAAACAAGGCAAGATTTACCGATTCCAGTGCGGACAGATTAGCTCCGTTTTTATCAATCACCACCTTTTTAGGAAGGCCATTGTGCCCAATGGCTTTATCCAGAAAAGCTCTGGCTGCAGGCTTATCCCTATGTTTGGAAAGCATAAAATCAATGGTTTCTCCGTACTTGTCGACAACACGGTACAGGTAGTGCCAGTCACCCTTGATTTTGATATAGGTTTCATCCATACGCAAAGAGTCGGCTGTGGCTTTCTTTTTCCTACGGAAGTTAGCTTCCAGCTGAGTAGCATACTTCACGATCCATCAATGAATGGTGGTGTGATCTACAAAAAGACCTCTCTTTGCCATCAGCTCTTCAATATCACGGTAGCTCAGGCTGTAGGCTACATACCAGCGAACAGTCATCAGAATAAGTTCTTGTCTAAAATAACGGCCTTTAGTGCTGATAGCTGGCATGGTATACTTCACAAGCCGCATTAATAATGAGTGCATTATCTAGAAGAAAGTCTTATTTTGCAACAGAACCTCTTCCCATAGGTCTTGCCGTAATGGATATTCTTTTAGCAAACTTTTTGTATCATCTCAATGATACAGGATTAATAGGAACGCTAAAGCATGCATGTTAAACAAAACAAAATAAATATCAAAGAAATAAGTATCATTAAAGCTTTATGATGCAACAAGTGAAACTAAAAAGACAAATTGAACTTATTGTTATTGCAACATTCATGCAATTTATGAATACAATGAGTTTTGTAATAATTATTCCTATGGGTGTTTTTTGGTTTAAAAGCTTAAACATAGATCCCGGAAAAATAGGCTATATAGTTGGCGGATATAGTATTGCTTCGGCTGTATCCGTTTTTATCTCCTCTTTTTTTATGGATAAGTTTGGAAGAAAAAATATTGCGTTGTTTTTAATATCCGGTCTTACCGTGTCATCCTTTTTGGTTACTAAAGCCACCGGTTTTTACTCTATGTTTTTCGCTCAGATACTCGCCGGATTATTTAGAGGTCCGACTACTCCGATAACACTAACAATAATAACTGACTTAATTCCGGAAAATAACAGAAGCAAAGCGATTTCAACGGTAATGGGAGCCTTTACGATAGCATCGATTATCGGTATCCCAATAAGTTTGGTTTTATCCAAAAATTCAGGCTGGGAAACTCCATTTTATGGGATGGCTCTAATAGGTATTATTATTTTAGCGTACCTAATAATAAGATTGCCAAAAATGAAGGAACACGTAGAGGATGCAAAGAAACACAAATCTAATGCTGTTATTCTTTCTTTTTTTAAAAAAGACACACATGTTTTTTCTTTTTTTATGGTTTTTATCTCAATTTTAGGAACTTATTTGATTTATCCTAATATAACTTCTTACTTGAGTTTAAATGAACATATGACAACTGCTGGTATAGGTAAATTTTTTATTTATGCAGGATTAGCAAGCTTTATAACACTTCAAATATCTGGAAGAATGAGTGACAAATTTGGCGTTGTAATTATAAATAACCTATCAACCGCAATAATGTGCATTACTATTTTTTTGGGCTTTATAGATCATATGTTTTTACCGATTCTAATTATATTTGCTTTCTTTATTGCTAGTTCATCCAATAGAACCATTCTTTCTATGTCTTTATCTAGCCGGGTTCCAAAATCTTATGAAAGAGCTACCTTCATGTCTCTTCAAACTACAGGTCAGTATATCGCTGCAAGTATAGGTTCTTTTTTATCTTCTGCGATTGTAACCGTTTCTAATAATAAATTAATAAACATCCACGCTTTGGTTTTCATATCATTTTTTATTATACTGCTTCACCCAATTATCATGATAAAGGCTAAGCTTGCTATAACCTGCCTAGATACACCAAAAAATAAAAAAACTAACATGGTATCCTGAAATCTTTAGGCTTGAAAAACCGTATCCTTTTTATAGGTTCTGTTGCAAACTCGACCACAAGCTGAACAGTTTCTCTCTTTCAGACGCAATTATCCTGCAAGTGCATAAAACTGCTCAAAGGCAGGGCGATTACTTCCATCACAATGCTGACCTTTTTTCAGTATTCGCCAGCACTCATTTCCGGCAATAGTGGCAGACGCTCCTGCCACGGATTTAAACCCCAGCGCCTGCCGCATCTTTCTCTTAATAGACCGGCGACTCTGTTCAACGATATTACTCAGATATTATACCTGTAAAATATCGATCATCAGAAAAAAGCATCCCATTAAAAACAAGGCAAGATTTACCGATTCCAGTGCGGCCAGATTAGCTCCGTTTTTATCAATCACCACCTTTTTAGGAAGGCCATTGTGCCCAATGGCTTTATCCAGAAAAGCTCTGGCTGCAGGCTTATCCCTATGTTTGGAAAGCATAAAATCAATGGTTTCTCCGTACTTGTCGACAACACGGTACAGGTAGTGCCAGTCACCCTTGATTTTGATATAGGTTTCATCCATACGTAAAGAGTCGGCTGTGGCTTTCTTTTTCCTACGGAAGTTAGCTTCCAGCTGAGTAGCATACTTCACGATCCATCAATGAATGGTGGTGTGATCTACAAAAAGACCTCTCTTTGCCATCAGCTCTTCAATATCACGGTAGCTCAGGCTGTAGGCTACATACCAGCGAACAGTCATCAGAATAAGTTCTTGTCTAAAATAACGGCCTTTAGTGCTGATAGCTGGCATGGTATACTTCACAAGCCGCATTAATAATGAGTGCATTATCTAACCTCAGTTCGGCGTAACTACACAGAAACTAAGCCTGTATATTGAATGTTCAGTGAAGGCTTTTTCTCTTTGTAAGTATAAGCAATCAATCCACTGATCAGATTGACCATAAAATTGGCCTTGGAACGGTGTCTGGAATGCTCAATCTGACAGATGTTTTTAAGCTGATCGTTAATGGTTTCAATGATCGAACGCCCTCTCAACAACATCTTATCGAGCAAGGTGATCAGCCTGGGTTTCATGTTTTTCTTATGGGTAGTGATGAGTTCAACCCCGTATTTATCCAGTAGCAATGCAGCCTTTTCTTTGGAGATATAGCCTTTATCGCCAAAGAGTTTGCCAAAAAGAACACTGCACATCTCATCCAATACAGAACGGTCATCGGTGTTACCTGAGGTGCATTTCACGTTAAGGATTTCACCGGTATCGCTGACAATAAGGTGAAGCTTAAATCCGTAAAACCACCCAGTGGAAGACTTTCCTCTTCCCGCATCATTCCGAAAAGTTCTATGACGCCTGATTCGCTTATTTGTACAGACGGCTAATCCCGTTGAATCAATATAAGAAATACCCGTGGGTTTGCCATAACGGCTTTTCATAAAAGCACACAGTGCCAGTAATGCTTTGGGCATCAGCTCGACAAAACGGTTATAACTGACCAGTGTTGGAAAAAGATGCAGGTAGTGGCGCCTTATGGATTTAAGATGAAAATCTTTGAAGCAGCGATAGCCCGAGCGATGAAACTGTACAACAATCGTCATGATTTCGCTCAAGCTGAGCCGGCACGCACGAATCCGGTGTTTGCAGTCAGATTCGAGTAAAAACTTGTTGAGTTCTGGCTCAAAGGACTGGCAAAAGTCATCCATATCACAGAAAATACGAGTTAGCATATCACTTCCATGTTTTGTATTGTCTTGAGAAACCATACTATGCATGGAAGTGATTGCTTTTAAAAGACTTCTTACGTCGAGCTGAGGTTATCTAGAAGAAAGTCTTATTTTGCAACAGAGCCCTCCCTTTGAAGTCACCAGTTTTTTAAGTTCAAAGCCTAGAGTTGTAGTACTGTTTCATGGAGAATAAAGGCATCTGCACAAACGAGAGTCTCAGCTTTTAGGTGAGATTTAAGGCAAGGCTGCATAGCTACTGTTGCTAGGTTCTCCAGTATTTTTCACGGTGTCCAACCTGTTGGTCATAAACCACAGTACCGGAATGTACTGCACTTTTTTGCTAGTGCATTCTCGAGCTTTCGTGCCAGACGTATTACTACCTTCAAATATTGCGCCTTTCAATATTCAAGAGGAATATAGTCTGGTTTGTGTATGAAATTTTATTTACAGTGTCTTCCATGGGTTATTTTCTGTTCGTGTTATTGAACTAACAGATAACACTCATGGAAGCCAACGAGTGAAAAACTGTCCGAAGTATTGCTTTAATAGCAAGCTATAAAACCTGTTTATAACAGTAGTTAGAAACAGGTTTTGGTATCATTGATCAAAATAACATGCAGCTTCTGAGGGCCATGTATGCCAAGCAGTAGTGTTTGTTCTATGTCTGCTGTTCTTGATGGACCGGTAATAAAATTAATAGTTCGGGGAATACCATGGTTTTTGTTAATGAGCTGCCACGCATCCTCATAGCATGGTACTATGTCGTGTGTATTTACAATAGCAATATTAACTTTTGTTAAAAAATTAAAGCTGGTGGGTGTCTTTGGTGATGATAAACAAACCAAAGTGCCTGTTTCTGCGACAGCATACGTTGCATTTGTAATAGCAACTTTTTTTTCATCAGTTGTTAGCTTGCTACAATATTCACGTTTCCATGAAAGGTTATGTTCGTTTAATACAGGGCAAAGCAATATAGGGTAGTCACACTTAATATCGTTTAAAAAATTTTCAACGGCTAGAGGGATATTTTTTATGGATGAGACTATATCATAAGTGGCGGAAGCTTTAGTTAATTTTTCAATGAATAGCTTATTTCGTTGATCTTTTGAGCGCTGGGTAAACGCTGGAATAATGGGCTTTAATTGATCAGGAGCTACTGTAGTTTGATGAATTTTTGTCTTTTTCTGTCTGATGTTCGCTAAAATTTCATCACGTGCAGTCATTTTTTTACTCCTTTTAATTGCTGCTTATTTGCTTTCCATAACGCTTGAAAACTCTTTTTTTGTGGTGCTGGCATGTAGCGATAAGTTGTCCATGCTTTGGTTAAGGGTAAAAACTTCAGATAACCTTTTTTTCCGGCCAGTGTATGCAAAACCCAAATGAGCATATTTATTGACCAGCGATAAAGTATTGGTTTGGTGGCAAAAAAAGCCCATAGACTGATGAATAAACGTGTTTTCTCTGGTGTAACCTTTTGCTCGTACGCTTCTTCTTTTAGCTGTCTCATCATGTCAGGCAAAGGTATTTTCACAGGGCACACCTCTTCACACCGGCCACAGGATGTTGATGCTTCAGGCAAAAGGTCGGTGTTGTGTAATCCAGCAAGATTCGGTGTTAATACGGCTCCCATCGGTCCGGGGTATACCCATCCATAGGTTTTTCCTCCTACCGCTGAATACACAGGACAATGGTTCATGCACGCACCGCAGCGAATGCAACGTAGCATACTTTGATAATTTGTCCCCAGCATATCCGAGCGACCATTATCGACTAATATCACATGAAAATCTCGGGGACCTTCTATATCATTTGATCGTCTTGCGCCAGTTGTAAACGTTGTATATGAGGTAATTTCCTGACCGATAGCTGAGCGTGCCAACAAACGAAGTACGGTCATTGCATCATTCATGGTGGGTACAACTTTTTCAATACCAGCCACAACAATGTGAGTAGCAGGCAGCGTTTGAGTTAAATCGCCATTGCCTTCATTGGTAACCATCATAACTGTACCGCTTTCAGCAATCAGACAATTTGCCCCTGTAATGCCTGCATCTGCATTAATAAACTTTTCACGTAATATTTGTCGGGCTTCTAAAAGTAACGATTCCGGCTGTGTGAGTGATCGGTTTTTATCAGGTAATGAGTGCTGTTTTTTAAAATCTTTTGCCATCTGTTCTTTCAAAATATGAATGGCAGGTGTTACAATATGGCTAGGTTGATCATTGCGAATTTGAAGAATATATTCGCCAAGGTCGGTTTCAGTAATATGAATCTTTTTCTGCTCAAGATAGCTATTTAGTCCGATTTCTTCAGTTAGCATTGATTTGCTTTTTACGACGTTGGAAATATTTTTTCTCTGGCAAAGACTTGCAATAATTTTATTGGCTTCATTAGCATTACGTGCCCAGTGTACTTTACCACCTTGGTTTATGACATTTTGTTCAAATTGTGTTAGATAAATATCCAGATTTTCAAGTGTGTGATTTTTAACATCATGGGCACGGTCGCGCATTGCATCAAATTCTGGTAAATGCTCAATCGACTCTCTTCGTCCTTTAACAAAGCCAGATTTTAGCTTGATTAATGCCTGTTGCAAGTTGTCGTCTTTTAGTGCATCTTGCGATTTGATCTTGAAATGCTGACTACTGACTTCCATAAGATGATTCGCTCTCGCCAATACCGGGTTGTTCACCATAACCTGCTAAAATTTCTGCAATATGCAGGGCCTTAACCCTGTTGCCATGTTGTTTTTGTAATTTTCCAATAATATTCATTAAACACCCTAAATCTGCTGATGTTAAAATCTCAGCACCAGTGTTAACTATATTTCTCACTTTATCATTAGTCATTTTGTTGGAAATTTGTGGAAATTTTATGCAAAAGGCACCTCCAAATCCGCAGCATGTATCAGCATCTTCCAAAGGGATGGTTTCTAGCCCTTTGACCTGATTCAGAAGGTTTTGAGATTGATCGGTCAAGCCAGACTCCCGCAATGAGGAACAGGATGAATGATAGGTAACTTTACGGTTTAACTGGGCAGAAATTTTCAGATGACATATGTCATTTAAGAATCGAATAAGCTCATAAGTACGTGCGGCCAGTTGCTGCGCTTTTTCGGCAAACTTTTTGTCATCTTTAAGCAACTTGGGATAATGTTTGTGTAACATTCCTGCGCAAGAACCAGAGGGCACCACAATATAGTCGAATGACTCAAACTGTCGGATAACTTGTCGGGCTAACTTTTGTGCGATTTTTTTTGCGCCACAGTTGTAAGCAGGCTGTCCGCAACATGTTTGTTTTGGAGGAATAATTACCGTACAGTTTGCTTTTTTGAGTAGTTTAACTGATGAAAAACCTGCTTGTGGACGCATAATATCCACAAGGCATGTAATAAATAACCCTACTTTCATCGTTGTATATTCCAAATGGTTTAACCGTACCGTTCTTTTTCAATGGCGCGTAATGTTTTTCCCTGTGTATCAGGAATCAGAAAAAGCCCAACAAGTGTACTGATGATTAAAAATATTACCATAATTAAGCCGGATATTTTAAACCCTACTTTTTCCATCATCAAAGGCACGACCAAAGAGATCAGCCCTACACCTAGTCTTGCGATACAAAACATAAAGCCTTGTGCCTGAGCACGGTATCGAGTGTGAAACAGTTCTCCGGCGAAAAGGGCGTAAAAAGCCTGAGCACCAAAACCTGCAGCTATTCCCCATAAAATCACAAAGAGTAAAATGGCTGATATATGCATATTCATGAGTGAAAGTATAAGCCAGGCAATAATATTTAACATGCTACCTATACAAAAGAGTCGCTTTCTATTTACTTTATCGCCGTATTTTATAAAAACTGCATAGGTAGAAGTAACCGTCAGGAGCCAGAGAATACCCTGAAAAAGATTTGCGTTTGCCTCACTTATTCCACCTACACTTTGATAAATAAACGGCATAAAAAAACCCATGGTGCCAGCAACCAGATTCCAGAAGAAATAAATACCGATAAGCAGAATAAGAGGCTTTATATTACTTTTTGTTGTGAGCATCTCCCACAGAGGTATTGTGGCAATGCCAGAAACCTTCTTTTTTATAGATAACTGTTTTTCTTCTTCCCATATTTTTGATTCCCGTAATTTTTGTTGCATAACCCATGTAATTAGAGCTACCACAAAAAGTTGTCCGAAAATGATCCGGCTTCCAAGTAGTCCCAAGGGTGCCAATAAATAAGACAAAAGAAGTGTAATGACAGGACCAAGTGACCAAGCAAACTGTGTCCATCCAACGTTTGCAGCCCGCTTATGACTAGGTGCTTCTTCTGCAATATAAGTCCATGCGGCAGGTATTAATGCGCCTACGGCGATACCGACAATAATATAACCGGCCAACAAGAGTGCGAAAGAATTTGCGAAGATAATAAATAACATACCAAGCATATAAACAAGCAGATCATATTTATAAATAAACTTTCTGCCAAACATATCAATTAGATAACCGCTAATCAATGCGCCCAGTGCAGCACCAAACCCATTGGCACTAACTGCACCTAATAAACCAGTCCAGATACTTGTCAGACCAAGATATTTTACCCAAAGACTTAAACCGCCAGCACCTGCAACGATAGCTCCTGCTTCCAAGTAATTTGATGCAGCAACAGTCACTGTTGATCTAATCATACTTTTATTACTCATACATCTGATGCCTTTAAAGTGTAGGTTTATAAAACGTTGTAAAAAAGCTTCTCCTGAGCAAATTCTCCTGCAAAGGTTTTTATCAAACCTTAAAATATTAACTAAACGATCCCGCTTCCCGAATGCTTATTAACAGGGCGCTGGTGGGAAATTTTTTGCCGGTAGTTTCCAGCACGATAAGTTTCAACAAGATCAATAGCACCCCCTTTGTCAAACCTTGCTTTTGCAAGAATAGGGGTTACATCCGTATTAAAAGCGGTTTTTAAAGTTTCGCCGGCCATGATGGCATCGTTGTTTTCCTGGTAATAATACAAATTATCTCTGTTAATCAGTAAAGCTTTGGCAAAAGACTGCTGAACACTGTTGGCAGATGTCATCAAGCTTTCAATGGGGTCTGTTATATTATGCGACTGATCTAGCATATAGGAGGGTTTGTAGTTCTCGAAACAGTTAAGATGCTCTGCATCTACCAGCTCATTGAAAATTAAAAACTGCTGATAAGGATGCTGTGAACCACTATCTAAATCATCATCACCATACTTGCTATCGTTGAAATGAAAACCGGCAAGTTTTTGAAACTGAATCAGACGTGAGACAATCATTTCAATATTGACAGAAGGCGCATGATGACCAAGATCAACCAAAGATTTTGCTTTGTCACCGAGTTTCTCAGAACAAAGAAAACTTGTACCCCAGTCTTGAATGACGGTGGAGTAAAAAGAAGGTTCTGCTATTTTATGTTCAATAAACATATGCCAGTCGTCTGGTAATGCATTGTAGATAACTTTTGCGCTGTTTAAATAACGGGATAAAGCGCGTGAAAAATGTTGTTGACCTGGAAAGTTAGAGCCATCACCGATCCAGACAGTGATGGATTTACTGCCGAGAATTTTTCCGTATTCGATACATTCAATATTGCGTTGAATTGCCTGTTCTCGGATTGCTTGGTCTGTATTGGTCAGGCTTCCATACTTGTACGAACCAAGTTGGTTTTTCTGATCCTGAAATGTATTGGAATTGACGGAATCAAACTTAAGGTTTAAAGAATCAGCAAACTGTCGTAGTTCTGTGAAATCATCTACTGTATCCCATGGAAAATGTGGAGATACTTTATCTGTGCACTGTGTAAGTTGATTGATGACTGCACAATCTTCCAGCTTTTCAACTATGTTTTTGGGTTCTGAAATACCTGGAAAGCGTGCAAAACGTGTGCCACCTGTGCCAACGCCCCAGCTAGGCAGAGCAATTGAAAAAGATTTAACTTTTTTCAGAATCTGATTAATATCAATGTTTTTCTCTGCCAGTTGTTCTCCCAGAGTTTCGTAACGATGGTTCAGTTTATCCAGTTTTTTCTGATTTTGCTCATGAATAAATGTCTGATGATAAATTTTAGTCATTTAATTTAACTCCGTATTGCCCTAGCTGAAAGTAGTATTGATTAACTTTTATCGGGAAAAAGAAGGTGGATGACCTGCATCAACATTGATAATATTGCCGGTAGACTTGGCTGACAGATTTGATGCCAGAAAAAATACGGCTTCAGCAATGTCTTCGGGAAAAACATTTAGCTTGAGCAGGCTACGTTGTTTATAGTGCTCTTCAAGCTCATCATTATTAAGTTTGTGGGCCGAGGCTCTTTCTTCTCGCCATTTTCCGGTCCAGATTTTTGATCCTCGCAGTACTGCATCCGGGTTAACTACGTTACAGCGTATACCGTATGGTGCACCTTCCAGCGCTACTACTCTTGCCAGTTGAATTTCAGCCGCTTTTGCAGTGCAGTAAGCCGAAGCATTGGGAGATGCAACCAGCCCGTTTTTGCTGCTGACAAATACAATGCTACCTTGAGTACCTTGAGTTTTTAGTAGCTTGAAGCCTTCCCGCATAGTGAGAAAATAGCCAGTATTGAGAATATCCATATTCTTGTTCCAAATCTCGAGCGTTGTATCTTCAATGGAAGCAGAACTGGCAATGCCTGCATTACACACAAGCGTGTCTATACCTCCAAACTCTCTTGCTGTATAGGCGAAAGCATTAATCACTTCCTGTTCTTTTGTTACATCGCACACCACCGTGCGCACGACATCCGGGCTAAATTGTCTGCTAAATATTTTCGCTGTTTCTAATAGAGCTGTTTCATCAATATCAGCTAGCATGACACAGGCTTTTTCTTGCAAGAAGCGTTTGGCTGTCGCTTTTCCTATACCTCCAGCTCCACCAGTGATAAAGACAACTTTGCCAGAAAATTCTTTGGGTTTTGGCATGCGTTGAAGCTTGGCTTCTTCTAGTAACCAGTATTCAATATTAAAAGCCTCCTGTTCACTCAGTCCCTGATAAACTCCTGAGCCATCGGCTTCACGCATAACATTAATAGCATTTACATAAAATTCACCGGCAATACGAGCGGTTGCTTTATCTCTTGCAAATGTAATCATTCCCACTCCGGGAACCAAATAAACAACAGCGTTTGAATCTCTGATAGCAGGAGAGTTATGTTGCTTGCAACGGTGGTAATAGCCTTCATAGTCTTGCCGGTAAGTGTTGAGTTGTGTATCAAGCTCTTTGGCGCAGCTTTTGAGTTCTTTCTCAATGTCATTTGTATCAGGGTTAAACTGAATCACCAGTGGTCGAATTTTGGTTCGTAAGAAATGGTCAGGGCAAGAGGTGCCGAGTGCCGACATATCATTTAAATTATTAGAGTTAACAAATGCCATAACATCATCGCTATCATTAAAATGTCCGGCTTTAGGTTGCGAACCGGTAATCTTTCCCCTGATTAAAGGCATAAGATGTGAAGCAATGTTTTGGCGTTGCTCTTTGGATAAAAGGTTGTCGTAACGCAGTCCACCAAAGGCGGGTTTGCGATTGTTTTTTTTAAGCCAGTCAGTAGCTTGCTGAATGGTTTGCAATGTGTTTTTGTAGCATGCTTTAGAGGTTTTTCCCCAAGTTAATAACCCATGTCCTTCAAGGACCACGCCTCTTAAGTGAGGCTGCTCCATAGCAAGTTTTCCGATTTGCAAACCCAGTTCAAATCCGGGGCGCAGCCAAGGATACCAGCCAATTTCTCCATTAAATACTATTTCGGTCAATGTTTTGCTCGTGGTAGTACAGGCTATAGCGATTACAGCGTCCGGATGCATATGATCAATATGTTTGTGTGGAACAAATGCATGCAAAGGTGTGTCGATACTTGCAGCACGTTTATTCAGGTTGAAAGTGCAGTGTGGAAGATAATTTACCATTTCATCTTCATGCTCAGGCCCTCTGTATAAGGATTTTAATCGCTCTAGTTTTGTCTGGTAAAGTGTGGAAAATCCATCCAGTGTAATAGAGCCTAAGTCTCCTCCTGACCCTTTTACCCATAGTACTAATTCATTTTTTTTAGTGAGAGGATCTTGCTGTTCAATTTTTACAGAAGTGTTGCCACCACCATAGTTGGTAATACGCAGATCAGAACCTAGAAGGTTAGAACGATACAGCAATAACTCCTGCTCAGAGAGTGTATCTGCATGGGTGTCTTGCCATTTATTTGCAATTTGCACTTCACTCATTTTATTTGCTCGTTGTTTATTAAAGTTGAAAACAATCAGCTATCTGTAAGAATAAATGGCAATAGTATAGTTGTGAGTATGGTGCAAATCTATGAGACTACTGTTAATTTAATATTTACTGGAGAAATGATATACACATAGTCTCTGTGTTTGATGAAACGGAATTTATTTCAGATAAAATCTGAACCTGAATAATTAAAACAGGCAGATAAATTCACCGCTTTACGGACATTTCTGAAATGAGTCAGTGAAATTATCTGATTAGGTATACACTTGAAAAAAAATGCTATAGGTGCAGGTTGGAAAAAGTGTTTAACCGTCTTTTAAGAACATAATATTAAAGTGGTTGTTATGTCACTATGATGAGTAGAGTTAATTGTTGTGCTGTACTGGATGTTGGTAAAACTAATGTAAAACTGCACATTATTGATGCAAATTATCAGATGCTATATTGCGCAAATCTAACAAATAAAGTCCTGACTTCTGAGCCCTATCCGCATGTTGATGTAACTGGAATTTGGAAGTGGTTTATTAAGCATTTGAGAAAAGCTGCTTCTCAGTACGTTATTTCTGCGATCAATGTATCAGCACATGGTGCTACTATTGCGTGTGTTAATGATAATAATTTGGTTGTGCCAATTATTGATTATGAGTGGGGTGGAGTTGAGGTATCTTCACAAGCGTATAATGCTATCCGCCCATCATTTGATGAAACCTTTTCGCCAAAACTTCCCCATGGTCTAAACGTCGGATTGCAGCTTTTTTGGATTGAAGAGTGTTTTTCTGAAGTATTTTATTCCATAACAACCATATTGATGTACCCTCAGTTTTGGGTGTGGAGAATGACTGGTATCGGTGTTAGTGAGTATACGTCATTCGGCAGTCATACTGATTTGTGGAATGTAAAACAACTGGATTTTTCCAGCCTTGTCCAAAAAAGAAACTGGCGTGACAGGTTTCCACCATTTTGCGGAGCAAAAGATCCTGTAGCTTATGTTTCTCAAGCATTTGCAGAGCAAACAGGTATCAGTAAAAACTGTGTCGTTTACCCAGGGTTGCACGACAGTAATTCAAGTTTTTTCCGGTATATGGATAGTGAAGGAAATGTTGATAAGACTATTATTTCTACCGGTACATGGGTGGTGCTTTTTTCTCCGTCAACGCCTATGTCTTCTATTGATGAGTCAAAAGACATGTTGGCAAATATTGATATAAATGCAAAACCGGTTCCCTGTGCACGATTTATGGGTGGAAGAGAATATAGCGTAATATGTGATTTATTAAATTCGCCTGTAAATCAGACTACAGAAAAGACAGATATTCAAAAGCTTATTAGTCAGCAGGTAATGGTTTTACCAAGCTTTGGTGAAGGGAGTGGGCCTTTTGGGCGAGTCTATGGCAAAATTGTAGGGGAGGCGAGCCACGGTGCCGCATTGGCAACACTGTATTGCGCACTAATGACTAAATATGTGTTAACCCTTT
>OZ242051.1:2802500-3470891 GCA_965205255.1 Pseudomonadales bacterium
TAGAGCTGTTTTTATATATGTTATAAATTGAATTTTTTTACCGCTATTTTAGCGGTTTTTTTTTGTTAGAAAAAAGGTACAAAAGCACTTCCAGTCATTGATCGGGAATACAATAAAAAAATATTACGATCCAATATTCATTAGTTTGCATCTGCAGGTGGTTGCATGTCAGGGTGGTGAAGTAACCATAGTAACATTGACATTACCATGGCACTATCATTGTTCATGTTATCAGTATTTCGTCCTAAAACTGTAATCGACTCTAAATCTGAATCTGAATCCGTGTCTGAGCCTGAGTTTGGTTGTTCTGGTGCTCTTTGAGTATTGATTGGTGAGCGGGAGCGAGCTCTTGTCATTGCTGAATTTGTACTTGCTATTTTTCTGGACTCTCTGAAATCACGTCTCATCATTACTTTTTTTGTAGAATGCCAAATCTGATGAAGGTGATCACAATTAGTGCAATGAGAAGGTTGTTCACCAGTATGGAGGTGGTGAGCAATTGTATCACTATTGTTGCGCATACTTCTGCGACAGAACTTACAGGAAAAAGGTAGACCGTTATAAGGTGGATGCATTTCCATGTGCGCTGCTAAAGTATTTTCATCTTGAAACATCATGCCACATATTTCGCACTTGTGATAGTTGTTATGCACTTTAATGCCGGCTTTACCTGCAAAATAGCAATGTTTTTTATACACTTCAAGATTATATACAGTTGTTACCTGACCTTGATGATAAGGCTTGCCGCAATTATGAAATTTGTATTTCGGACAAATAATAGCTACCTTCTCTCCTGACGAATTTATCAACAAATCAGTTGAAGATAATTGTGATACAGGTATATATTGATGTTTTTCCATTACATAAAACGGGTGCTCAGGGGTAGCATGAATATGACTGATTTCTCCGGTATTTTCGTTCTTAAAGGTATAGTCTTTCACTGTTTGTACATGACGAATAAATAAGCCACTTACAGGTCGTGAAGTGGGTTCTTGCAAAGCAGTCTGACTGATCTGTACAGTAGAGTTAATGAACATATGAGCCTTAATATGATTAACTCCCATCTCAGGAAAATTTAAACTGATATAACCCTGCTTTTTTTGCAACATCTGATAATAGATCACCCATTTTAGAGAACGTAGCAGATGTATATGCTCCTGACAAAACAGTATCGATGGAGTAGTTACCAAGGGACTAGCTATAGTACTTTTTTTGAGCAAACTAACTGACATGGCCGTACAGTTAATCGGTAAGTCGTGTTGAAGGGATGCCTTATAAGGAAATGTTTTGGAATAAATCAAGTCAACTGCATACCAATGTAACATTCTTGTTTTGTCAGGTGGTGATTTTTGTAGAAATGAAGAATTTTTTGGAGCGGTTAAGATTTGTTCACCTAAGTGCACTGTGCTGATCGACTTTTGTTTGTTTGAAGCCAAAGTAATCGGGGTTTCTTGCGTAAAACAGTGCTCGCTATCGTCATCGACTGCCAGTTCTTTAAGTTCTTTAGAAAAATTTTTTGCTCCGCTCTCAGGCGCAGTGTAGGACATAGCTCCCAATTCTGCTGTTATAAAGGAGGCAGTCATTAATAACTGAGAAATATTATTAAGTACGGCAGCATCTGATACAATACCGCTTTTTTCACTCAGGCCCATGCCTGAACTTATGCCACCGGTAACGCCGGATAATGTACCGGTTATTCCGGATGTTATTAGCATTGAGGATGTCAGGGCTCCTGAACTTACTATTCCGCCTGCAGTATTGACTCCCCCTAAGCCGATCATGCCGAGATTTGAGATAATATCGAAACTTTTGCTGGCAATAGACAAGCTTTTATTTTCCGGATGCGCAGTGCTTGCTATTTGCAATGATCCAGAGGCGGTACTGCTCACGCCCATCATTGTGGCTGAAGCTATGCCTGCGGCTATCAGTGATGTATCTATACCTGATGCAACCATAAGCCCTGGAAAAACTACTCCAAACACCAGATTTGTAACAATGCCCAATCCGCCAATTATATAATTAGCCCATTTTGGCATGTGTCCACTGGGATCTGTATTCATGACCGGATTGTTTGCAGAAAACCCATAGCCGTCTATTTGCACGAACGGGCTTAGACTGTCTTTGAGCATAAAATGACGGTATACTGGATTATAAGCCCGATAACCCCCTCCCAGAAACTGGTAGCCAGTGGCTGGGTCGGTCATCTGATTATCAAAATCTGGCTCATGTTTCTGCCACCAGTTTTTTTGATTGTTCAAAAACAACCGTGCAGGTAAGCTTTGATTCTCTCTGCTGAAACGATCATACAGCATTCCGTAAGGGCTATAAGTGTTATCCTTTAACCATTTTCCTGTGTTACTAAACGTATCTAACACATCTCCTTTATAGTTATGTAAATACCAGCGATTAATGACACCGTCTTCACTGTGCGCGATATCTCCGAGTTCGACGCTGACATGACGTTTATGCTGATCATCGTTCTGTATCTGCGCCACTATCCTTTTGTTTTGATACAGCATATAAAGTGGTTTCTGACGGGGGGTATTCTGGGCGGTAAAGCTTTGCTCGGCTATTTGGTAACCATTACTATCATAATTGTAACGGGTATATGCTCCCGTTTTAGCAAGAGTAAACCGGTCAAGTTGTCCTAGTGCGTTATAATGCAGCAAATTGCCATCGGTATCACTAATAATTCTTCCAAGCGCATCATAGGTGAGTATTTTGGGTATTGCAGAATAACGCTGATTTTGCCAATGGGTAGTAATGGCAACTAAGCGATGCGGGTCATACATCGACGCAGGGTTGTCTGTACCAGCATAGGTATAGGTTATTTTTTTTCTAGCGGATGATCCGGTGTGAGCGATTAGCAACTCACTGACTGTTTTAAGATTATTCCAACTATCGAAGGTGTAGTGTTGTGAGAAAATTTGTGGAGGACTCGTGAGCCTGCTTCCCTGTGTATCAGTATCACGGGGGCATAGATCGCTAATCGTATCAGGTTGACCGGTAGTGTGGCAGTGCATGTCAGTCAGATTATTGAGTTTATCATAAATATAGACTTGTGTGGCGCTGGTCTGGTTTTCCTGCCGGGTTATGCTAGTAATGTTGTTGGTATCGGGATCTCTTATATACAGACGTCGTTGAAAAAAATGATCGTTAGTGGTTGTTACCTTGTCTACTTGACCTAAAGAGTTATAGGTTAACTGTTCAGTGAGAACAGAGCCGATGTGTATCGTTTTTGGCCTACCAAACTTATCGTAACTAGTTGTGGTTAAATGCCTTGGAACTGTCTCTGATGCTAATTGCACAAAAGATGACGTCACATGTCCTATAACATCGTGAGTAAAGGTATAGCGATTTCCCATAATATCTGTCCTTGTTGCTAACTTCCCAAAACGGTCGTAGGTAAAATAGCGGCTACCGGTGGGGTAATGAAGCATGGCAGCAGATGGAAAATTTTTTGGTGGTTGACGCGAAATACATGAAATTTGACTTGTATTTGGATCATATTCATAATGCAAATGACTAACTTGGTCTTCTTTATCAGATAATTTCCAAGTCACTGGATTGTAGATGTATTTCACATAAGGGTGTCCATCAACAGCAATCATTGTTTTACCAAGGCTGTTGTATTGATAGGTGAATAGATGCCCTCGCGGAGCATCTTTGGTCGGTGGTGTTATCATGCTTGTCAGACGTCCGTCTGCATCATAGTGATAGATTCGCTTTTGACCTGTCTGACTAATCTCCCATAGCATAAGCCCTTGACTGTTATAACTCCTGCTACCCAGTATGTGACACGCATGTTGACCGACAGGTTGTACGCACCGTGCCAGAATAAATCCTTGTAAATCAATGGCATCTCTTATTACTCTGCCATCAGGTGTTTCTGTGGCCACCAGATCACCGGCTTTCCATCTCCATTTCGTGGTGGCACCATTGCCAAGGGTTTGCTTGACTTGGCGACCATTACCATCGTAGCTAGTGGTCACTCGGGTGTACCATGCTTTCGCTTTTATAGCTGCTCGTACAAAGGCGAAAATACCATTTTTTCCTTCAGTGGGTAACAGTCCTTTACTATTTAACGACTTTAGTGAGAGTGGTGGTTGTAGCTGAGCACGCAGTGCCCGTAATTGTGCCTGCAGCGCATTTGAATATAAAGGTTTGCTCTTTTTGGTGATGGTGGGATCTAGTGGAAAAATATATTGAGCTAGCTGTTTTCCCAGCACATTGGCATCGATTACCTTGAGTGTTGGTCCTAAAGTAGGGTAATGATCTGAAGCGTTGGGCGTTAAAAATGGATTACCTGTGGCAAGATTGTAGCTAATTTTGCGCCGGTCAGGATAATCTCTCACAGTAATGCGGATCATTCCGTCGGGTGTTTTTTCCCATACCTCACGATTTAGCATGTTATACCCGTATTTAGTGGTTAGTGCAATAAGTGGTCCTGGCTTTGAGTCGTGACTGTCTCCGGCGTGCCAGACTGTTTCTGTCGCTGGTTTCTCAGTAGGTGTATAGGTGATCTTTGAATCAGGAATCCAGTTAGTGTTTCCTTCCATAGAGTCACCAGCTTCAGAGGCAAACCTGTGCCATGTGGATAATACGTGATTATCAGCAAATACCGTTTTTGTTTGCCCTTTATGTGGATAGGTGGTAACCACTGCTATTTCTTGAGGTGTCACAATGTAGTGCCATGTTGTGATTTTTGGTTGCCCTCCTGTTGTTGGAGTCATCACTTCTCTGACAGGTCGGTTCCACTGATCATAACTCCAGGTAGTATGTATCAGTTTTAATGGGTCATCTTCTGCTAATTTTAATCCGTTGGTCAATGAATAGATGGATGTTCCCAAAGAGTAGGGCATGAATTTTACATTATGGCGGTCCATGGAACCTCTGGTCGCTATACTTTCTGGAGAGGATGATATAGTGATGGTACGAGTATGTTTTATGGAATCAGCGTGGTTGTGTATCTGAAATATTAGCTGTGTGGTAGGGTGTCTTAACATTGCCAGTATTGAACTTTGTAACGGTTTATTAACGATGTTCGGGATAGAATTGGTGAATTTCATTATTTTCACCTGTGTTAATTGTCCGTAGTCAGATTTATTTTGATTCAGCTCATATTGATAACAGGTTTGTATAATGACTTGTTTTGTTGTCAGTTCTGGAAGACGGTCACCTTTTTTGATTTTTAAACACGCAGAAATTGGTAAAGCGCCTACTTTTTTTGTTTTTACCTGCCAAAAACTAGGTGAACTATTGCTACTCGCCTGAGTTGATTTGCTTTTTGTCTGTCGGTGTGTTGTTTTCACAGGCAATCGAATATAGTCGTATTCTACTTCGGCAACAGCTGTAGAATCATCCTGGATATGTTGTTTTGCTGGAATTTGCATGATCTTTTCCGGCATGGTGTTTGCAGGCCAGTCAGGATCAATAGCTGGGCAATGGTTATCACCTTGAGGTGGACAATATTGAGTAAAAGTCTCTCGACCGTAGGCGTCCTTTTGCCAGATTACCTGGCCTGAAGAATTATAACGCTTTTGTTGTATTTCATGCTTGGGTTTAATGGTAAAATCTTGTTGTCCGTCAGATGAATACAATGTTTCTGTTATTTTTTGAGGCTGAGAGTAATCTGGAGGCAGGTCATCAAACCGAGTATTTTTCCATGGTGTGTATTCTTTATAACTAGATGCTATCAGAGTTCGGGTTTGATCGCTGTATTCCTTCACCCGTAATGGAAGGTGATACTTATTGTAAACGGTGGTAGTTGAGACAAGGCCATTATCTACAGTAACCTGATAGGTGTAACTGCTTTCCCTGTCCATTAAATTATCCCTGCCGGGTATCATACTGACTCCGGCTTGATATCCCGTATAGTTATGCTTGTTATCGGTTTCTATACTGTACTTATACCATAGGTGTTGCTCTGAAACAGCCTGTTTGCTGAACTTAGGGGGGGTGGTGATCTGTTCAGTGACAACGGGAAGAAAGGCATGATTCATCCCAACGGGTAGCCCATGAAATTGTGCACTGATGTGACTGGATTCCTGATTATATAAAAATGTCGTTTTTTCGCCTGTCGGCTCTGTAATACAGTGTAATAATGAAGGGCGATTACCTTGCGTGTCATAGGCAAAGCTTAATGTTGCTGGCTGATCACTATTACTGATTCCATAACTTGATAATGATGCCATCGTCACTGATCGTACTATTGGTGTACCGTTGACTACAAAGGTATGAATAATCAGTGTTTGCTGGCCATGGATCGTAATATCAGGACCCTGATAGGTCAGCCATACACCATTGTCTGGACAGGCGTTAAGTTTGTCATGAATTTGTGAAGTGGTGAGAGAGTGTGCGCAGACGTAAATCAGGTGACGAGTTATGTCTTGCGGTCCATTGCGGTCATAATAGAACCAAACTCGCCGTCCATCGCGACTTTCTTCCCAGTCTTCATATCCGTGTAGCAGGTGCTCACGAACCCCCGTGTCCATTGTAATGACCCAGTTCCCTGGAGTGCCGTTAATTTTCACGTCATTAAGCTTATGTCTTAAAGGTTGCCAGATAGTCTTTCCTTGGCTGTTTCGGACACTGATCATGGTAAAAGCATGCCCGTCTCCTGTTATGATCTCTGTGGTTTTATGTCCTGCGATTTCTGAAGATGAAGGGTGTTCATTTCCTACGTTAAAACTCCAGTGTGAACCTAAGCCAAACGGGCTTGATTTCAAAGCAGAAGGTCCGCCAGTATAAGAAAGTGTCAGGTCACGTCTGCCTTGTCCCTGATCAAAGAGAAAGCTGGCTAATGTAGTAGTAAAATAAGCATTACCGGTTCGGGAGTCCACAGATGCATTCCAGTTGTTATGGAAATTATTAGCATTAGAGGGTAAGGCACTCTGACCATTAGCTAATGAAGGTAGAATAAACTGAGGAGAAAGAAATGCATGTAGTTGCGCTGATCTGTGTACCTGCTGTAGATGAGTGTGCAACACTTTTGAAGAAAAAAACGGTTGTGAGTACTTGGTAGCATGATGCTTACTATCGGTGGCTTGTGCGCTTTGCTCAATAGAGAATAAAAAAAGGAAAGCGATGATAAAAACTAATGTTTTTGTTAACAGACTATTCTCTACTGAAATTTTCAATGAATTTATATTTTTTTGAAGTAATGTAAAAATATTCATAAATCGATAGAAATTAAGTGAGAGAGGCTCAAGAGAATTGGCATTTTTGGCTAATGCATCTTTTAAATCCAGTCAATACGGTGTGACATTAATTTCATTTTAGATGGTTATTTAAAATAATCGAGATAATGAAACCTTTTGTTGCCAGATAGTTAATTTAAGGTTTGGTTAAAAAAAGGGTTGATGGGGTTGATTGACTAAAATTTACATGACTTGATAGTTGTGAAAACTCTATAGAATAAAAGTGACAACTATACTGGTTTTTGTTTTTTATGCAGACAATAAAAACATTGGATTCTAAAGCATAATTTTCTGGCTTTTAACCAAGTGGTAACAATCAGATTGTTTTTTATTATAATAAAATGGCGGACCGGACGGGACTCGAACCCGCGACCTCCGGCGTGACAGGCCGGCATTCTAACCAGCTGAACTACCGGTCCGCAACGATTTTGGTGGGTGGTGACGGGCTCGAACCGCCGACCCTCTGCTTGTAAGGCAGATGCTCTCCCAGCTGAGCTAACCACCCAACGTCTGACATTATGGCTAAGGCTAAGTGTTTAACTGCCCTTGCACTGATGGAGAATATTACCATTATTTTTTTTAAAATCAACTATTAAATTAATTTTTTAGCTGATTTTAGTGGCGGACCGGACGGGACTCGAACCCGCGACCTCCGGCGTGACAGGCCGGCATTCTAACCAGCTGAACTACCGGTCCGCAAACGATGAAGATTATACGCAAAACCCTCTTTAAAATGCAATGCCTTTGGAAAAAATATTATATACCGGCAGTCGGTTCATTTTTTATCGTTTGAAATTGCTCTGTAATATATCAGATCATAAATCTCTTTCGACAAAACCTATTACCTTTTAGTAGAATGTTCTAATCTCAGGCGTCTGGGTAAATAAGCAAAAAGGTATAGAGTGCTCATGTGGTTTAAGAATCTCATTATTTATAGACTAAACAAGTCTTTTTCTATTACTTCTGCAGAATTAGAAGAAAAGCTTTCTCAACAGCCATTTCGTCATTGTGGTAAAACAGAATGCACTACATTAGGCTGGACCTGTCCTCTGCCGGAAGGAAATGTTTTGGTTCACGAAAGTAACCGTTGTTTGTTATTTGCAGCTTGTCAGGAAGAACGAATACTTCCGGCTTCTGTTATTCGTGATGCGGTTGAAGAAAAGATTATTGACATTCAAGCAGGACAGGATCGCAAAGTTTTCCGTAAGGAAAAGGAACAAATTAAAGAGGAGGTTACTCTTAATCTTCTGCCAAAAGCCTTTACCCGCAGAAAACTTATTCATGGGTATATCGATCTTGAAAACAACCAAGTGGTGCTCAATGTTTCGGCAGTTGGTCAGGCTGAGAAAGTCACGAGTTTATTGCGCAAGTGTATTGGCTCTTTACCTTTAGGGTTTATGGAAACCAACGACGCACCCAATACCATTATGACACACTGGATAAAACAACCGGAAACTTTGCCAGATACAATAGTTTTGGGGGATGAGTGCGAGCTGGTGGAGCCAGGTGAAGGTGGTGGTATTGTTCGATGTAAATACCAGGAATTATCCTCCAGTGAAGTTTTGGAGCATATTGCCTCCAGTAAACTGGTTAATAAGCTTGGTATTCAGTGGAAAGACGTATTGAGTGCAAGCATTCAACACGACTTATCCGTTAAGCGCCTTAAGTTTTTTGATGCGTTAACAGAACAATCAGAAAGCCGAGATAATGATGATATTCTGGCAAAGGTTGATGCAGACTTTACGTTGATGGTCTTAACGTTAAGGCAATTTTTATCGGATATATTTCAGGCTTTTGGTGGCGAGAGTAATGTGTCGCTTGAATCGCACCAGAAAATCAAGCAGGTGAATGTTTTGCCAACACCTGAGCCAGTTACGCAATAAGATAAATTAAGACTTTATGCTGCGGGTCAATTGCACCATTATCATAACACTGAGATGAAATAGCTGTTCCGTTTTTTTTGTACAATATTGTGGCAGATCCTTCTCAAGCAGGTTTTGGTATAACACTAATAAATTGCACGCAAAGCATCACTGAGTGAAGAATAGATAAATTCAAATCCTTCATCAAGGAGTCGTTGAGGAATTGCATTCTGACCGTAGATAAGAAGATCGGACATTTCACCAAATAAAAGTCTGGCAACAGGTGACGGAATACGCAAAAATACAGATCGCCTAAACTGCCGACCAAGTGACTGCATGAAGTCTTTATTAGAGACCGGTGAGGGTGCTGTGATATTAAAGGCACCTTTGCAATGATCATTTTTTATAAGAAAAATGATGGAGCGTACGACATCATCTATGTGCACCCAAGGCAACATTTGTGTGCCGTCACCTAAGATAGCGCCCACGCCAAGTTTGACAGGCATCTCCAGTTTCTTTAGTATTCCTTGGCCATTTCCAAGCACAAGACCTGTTCGCAACAAAACAACTCTTGATTTTTTTGTAGCCTGTTGTGCAAGGCTTTCCCAGCGAGAACACAAATCGTGAGTAAATTCCTGGTGATAATTTGAAAATAATTCAGTTATTTTTTGGTCTGAGGGTTGCCTTCCATAAAAACCGACAGCACTGCTACTTATAAATATACTCGGAGGGCTTTTGCTTACCTTTATTTTATCAGATAATTGCTGTGTTAGTTTCCAGCGACTATTACAAATGACTGTCTTTTGGTGTTGAGTCCACCGTTTATCGGCTATGGGTTCTCCGGCGAGATTGATAATAACGTCAAACTGACCAACGTCGTCAATTAAATCAAGTGAATCAATGCATTTTATACTGCTACCCAAATATTTCCGACATAATGGCACTGAGCGTGTTAATACGGTAATGTCGTACTGACCAATCAGCTTTCTAATTAGTGCTCTGCCAATAAATCCAGAGCCGCCGGTGATTAGCAATGTTTTCATTATTTATATCATGCATCCATGTATAAAAGTGGTTAAGTCTAAGGCTTGCACATTACTACGGATAACAACATCATTTCCATAAAGGCGGTAGCCTGAAATATCAACAATGCTTTACTTTCGGGTTTGCATCTTCGGAGAGTGACGTATACATAAGTTTATATTATCAACAAATATTATTGCAGTAACCAAAATTCACTTTTTGAATCCAGTATTTTTACTATATAACAAACTATTGTTGAGAGCCATTTTTCATCTTCATGATCAAACCTTGCTCTTAATGGACTGTCAATATCCAAAACGGCTACTAGGGTATTATCTATCTGCAATGGTAATACTATTTCACTTTGTGTTGCTCTATCGCAAGCTATATGATCTGAACAGGTTCCAATATCCGCAATATTTTGTATGGCGTTTTTTTCAAATGCTTTTCCACAAACACCCTGACCTTTCGCAATGCGAATGCACGCAGGTTTCCCATTAAACGGACCTAGTATCAGCTCATCGCCAGCTATGCGATAAAACCCCACCCAATTCACATCGGGCAACGTGTGATATAGCAGTGAAGAAATATTAGCAAGGTTTGCCAGCACATCTTTTTCGTCCCTTAACATTCCTTGCATTAACAAATAAATATCTTCATAGAGAGTTGGTTTTGGCAGGTTTTTATTTAATTCTATATCAAACATGAAAGAGTCTCTTCATTTGTATATATGCGACCATGAAAATGATAAATTTGTGTTGTGCGTAGCAAAACACAACACAATAGATAAAGGTTACTATAAAACTTTAATTATTGACTACCTTCTATGATTTTAGATTTTTTTATTTTTATGCTCAAAAATATTGGCACCGTTTTTTTTCTCGCAATACATTCACTGAAATAATCGGCTTATTTTTAAAATCATTTGTTAAGCTGAGTCATTCCCCCCATGTAAGGCTGAAGTGCTTCGGGAATATGAATATTACCATCGGCATCCTGATAATTTTCAATCACCGCTACTATTGTTCTGCCAACTGCCAGTCCGGAACCATTTAATGTATGTACGAACTCAGTCTTTCCATTGGCATTATTTCGAAATCGTGCCTGCATTCTGCGTGCCTGAAATTCTAAACAATTGGATATCGATGAGATTTCACGATAGCTATCCTGACCGGGTAGCCAGATTTCAATGTCATACGTTTTTGTTGCACTAAAACCTAAATCTCCCCCACATAATGATACGACACGGTAAGGAAGGTTGAGTCGCTGTAGAATAGTTTCAGCATGTGTAAGCATTTGCTCAAGTACGTCAAAAGAGTGCTCTGGGTGAACAATTTGTACTATCTCTACTTTATCAAATTGATGTTGCCTGATCATGCCTCGAGTATCTCGGCCATAACTGCCTGCTTCACTTCGAAAACAGGGGGTGTGAGCTGTTAAGCGAACAGGAAGCTCAGATTCTTTAAGTATTTGACCGCTAACTAGGTTTGTGAGAGATATTTCAGCGGTGGAAATAAGGTAATGAGGCTCTTGTTGACCTTCAGCTTTTGTTTTGAACATATCTTCTTCAAATTTTGGCAGCTGCCCCGTCCCTTGCAGTGCACTGGCATGAACAAGATAAGGGGTATAGCATTGTTCATAACCATGTTCGTTGGTTTGAATATCCAGCATAAATTGTGCTAAGGCCCGATGAAGTTTGGCAACAGCTCCGCGCATGACCGCAAATCGTGTACCAGAAAGTCTCGCACCTGCTTCAAAGTCCAGACCAAACTTTTCTCCAAGCGTAACATGATCTTGGGCCTTAAATGCAAATGGTTTGGGTTTACCCCAGCGACGTATTTCTTCGTTGTCTTGTTCATCATTCCCCTCAGGTACAGACTCATGCGGCAAATTGGGAATATTAAGCATGAATGTTTCAATTTTGAATTGAAGGTTTTTAAGCGCAATCTCTGCTTCTTTTAGCTCTAGGTTGATTGCGTCTAGTCTGGATTTTAAATCAGTTGTATTTTCGCCTTTTGCTTTTAATGTACCAAATTGCCGAGAGCCAGATTTACGTTCTGCCTGAAGTTTTTCTGTTTTAACCTGAAGAAGTTTACGCTTATTTTCGAGGCTTGCTAACGTAGCTACATCTAATGTATAGTGCTTTTTTTTCAAAAGCGTGGCTGCTGTATCTGCCTGATTTCGTATGAATTTAGGATCTAGCATAAATCAAAGTAACCTATTTAACTCAAAAGCCGAGTGGTTAGTGTATAACCCGCCCATGTTAAAAAAACGCAGGATACCATGCTCCCTACACTGTATACCAGTGAATGCGCAATAAATCCTGATTGAAACAGCCGAAAGGTATCCAGTGAATAGGTGGAAAAGGTTGTCAGCGCACCTAAAAAGCCGGTAACCACAAAGTTTCTCCAAAATAAAGATAACGTCGTATGGTGAATTAGCAGACAAAAAACCACTCCAATTAAAAGTGAACCTATAATATTTACAACAAAAGTGGGCAATATATAAAGCCCGTTTTTTTCAGTCAGATAAAATATCTTGTAAATAAATGCGCGGGCAAGCGCACCTAATGCACCACCACAAGCTATTGCAAACCAGTTCATTGTTTACTCTCAATCTGTTTTGCTAAGTGTTAACCATTATTGCATAAATTGCATAATAGAGCTGTTGTCATTGACTAATAATACTAAAGCTACTTTTAACACCAAAACCTGTTTCTAACTTCTTATCGGGCTACTTTGCTGATCTTGCTTTCCCATTGAAGTTATGTCGATTCTGCTGTTCTCATGGTAACAAATTCTTCTGCCGCTGAAGGGTGAATTCCAATGGTTTGATCCATCACAGATTTGGTTGCACCTGCTTTGATAGCAACGGCAAACCCCTGGATGATTTCACCAGCATCACTACCTATCATGTGACAACCAACCACCTTATCCGTTTCTTTATCCACTACAATCTTCATAAACGTTTTTTCATCACTACCACTTAAGGTATGTTTTAAATGCCGGTATTGCGACTTATAAATATCGATGGAATTATATTTTTTTCGTGCCATCTCTTCCGTTAAACCTACCGTTGCAATGTTTGGTAAAGTGAAAACGGCTGTGGGTATATTGTTATAATCCATCACCTTACTACTACCTTCAAAGGCATGTGCAACAAAATGCATAGCTTCTGCAATAGCGACAGGAGTGAGTTGCATATTGCCAATAACGTCACCGATAGCATAAATATTGTGTGTACTGGTTTGATAAAAATCATTAACAATGATCTCATCATTTTCTCTGGTTTGAATGTTCGCATTTTGGAGGCTGAGTATTTGTGTATTAGGAACACGACCTGTTGCAAACATTACCTGACATGCCTGTTCGGTATCTCCATTATTCCATGTAACAAGTAGCTTTCCGTTATCTTGTTTGCTAATTTCTTTAATAGTGCTGTTAAAGTAACACTTAATATTTTTTTTTGTTAGTTCATCTTTCATATTAAGACGAATATCTTGATCAAATCCACGCAGAAATAAATCACGACGATAAGATAAAACAGTTTCTGCGCCAAGCCCGTTAAAAATACTGGCAAACTCAACGGCAATATAACCGCCACCAACAACAATAACTTTTTTTGGAAATTCTTTCAGATAAAACGCATCATCTGAGGTAATAACAAACTCAGAACCTTTAAATTGTGGAACAAAGGCTTTTGAACCGGTGGCAAGCAAAATTTTATCAGTTGTGTATGTTTTACCATTAACCAGTACTGTGTGGGCATCTGACAGCGAACCTTTGCCATGAAGCAGTTCTACTCCGGATTTTTTTAGCAGATTGGTATAAACATCATTCAGACGTTTAACCTCTTGGGTTTTATTATCCCTTAATGTAGGCCAGTTAAAACAAGGTGAATCAACAGACCAGCCAAAACCGGCGGATTCATGAAAATCTTCTGCATAATGGGCGCCATAAATAAAAAGCTTTTTTGGCACACATCCAACATTCACACAAGTTCCACCAAGCGCCTGATATTCGACTACAGCAACTCTGGCACCGGTAGCAGTTGCCATGCGGCTGGCACGAACACCACCAGAACCTGCACCAATTACAATCAAATCATAGTCATAAGATGAAGACATTATTTTCTATACCTGCTGTGTAAGCTTTCCTGACATGGTAGCGTAGTTACACTCGGCATAAAACAAATATTAATGTCTTTTCTTATTTTTTACACTCTATAAGTTTGCCTCGAAATTTTATTATTTAACCTGCATATCAGACTCTGATATTTTACCTCTCAACGGAGAAACTATATAACTAAATAATCGGTGGCTAAGTTGCATGTTCTTTAAAAAGTTCTGGAAACTTTAAAAAATAACTGCAAAATCAGTAAAATAACTCAATATGAAGTTATACCAAAACCTGCTTCTAACAGTAGTTAGAAGCAGGTTTTGGTATTATAAGCTGGCTTTGGCATTAGATATTGTTATTAATATACTTTCCCTCATAAAGCGGGGGCATGTAGTTTGTATCTTCAGGTGTGAATTGATGCCTTCTCGTATGCACGCCGTCCTTAGCTATGAATTTGGCATCCAGGGGTACAACTGTTGTTGGATCAAACTTTTTATCTGAAGGATCTCTCACCTCACCAGATTCATCAGGGAGAACCCAGAAATTATTAGGTTTTAGATCATGACAATGAAAACCATGTTTTGCCATTTCATCTAACAATGATTTTGGTATGGTTTTCTTATCAAACTTCAGGCTCCGGCCAGGAAGCAGAGGGCCGACCACAATCCAAGTTCCATCAGATAATTGATGGGTGTCAAAAGTGGCAAGTTTATTATATTTACCCTCATAAATAGTGGTGAATATTTCATTCAGGCGAAGATCGTCTCTGTTTTCTCTGGTCCTGTTTAAAACACTTACCTTATAAACCCTGGCACCATCGGTATAAACCTTTCTGATACCACTTGCAATACAAGAAAGCTTTTCTAAATCCTTTACGCTTTTAATATCTTCAAGATTAACCGGTGCCATCTGAGTTTTTTTATCACTACTCATTCTGTCAGCCGTGTTTTTCCTTTGTTCTACTGTTACCTTTGGGTCTCCCATGGAAGACTCTCCTGCAAATCGTTTTGTAACAGTGTTTGATTGTTCGGTTGGTTGAGAAGTTGAAATTGTTCTCTTTCTTGGTTTTGGCACAGGCCTTATTGTTGAGGTGCTTTCTTTCTGGGTAGAGTCATCTTGTATGGCTGGCTGATCAATACGGTAGCTTTTATGGGCTTTATTACTATCGATCCGGTAAGGTCTTGCACTTTCTCCGCTATGTTGTCTCAAATGTGCATTAAACAGCTGCACTTGTCCTTCTTTAAAATTATAATGACACTTATCACAAACAAGATAGGGATCCTGGGGTGCAGAGGACTGCTCAGCATAATGCTGCAATTGCTCCATAGACATGCCGTTGATTTTTTGCAACTCATAGCCAGAAACCTGCTGGTAGGCATAACTGATATCTTCAGATAAACCTTTTAGTAAACTGTTTTGCAAATTCTCAGAATCTTTCTCTATGGGTGGCGGATTAACCTGAGGCTGCCTGACACCTTTGGGAAGAATTAAGTTGTTTTGGGTACAGTACTCTATAAGCTCAGCTCGAACAGGGTCAGAAAAGTTGTTCACCGTCTTGAGCAGCCTGACAGAAAGCTCTTCTTTTTTAGCGGTATTGATCATGCCAGCTATTTTGTTAATTTCCTGAGCTAATGAAGGAATATCGCTCTCAAAGTCATAGGCGTCCAGCCCCCAGATAGCATTTTCAATTTCCTGAACCTGAGTTTTATCAGATTGACCCTGGATTGAAGGAAATATTGTAGCTTCTGGGGGAAGTGAAGCAATACGGCTACTCAATGATTTTTGCAATATATTAATTCGGTATCTTGCATTCTGCTCTGAAATGTCAAGTGACTCCAGTGCATTTAAAAAGTTATGTCGTTCAAATGTTTTGCTGGTAGAGGTTTCAACTAGCCGGCCATCTATGGACAGACCTATAAATTTTAATTTGTCTGGTTCAAAATCAGTGCATTGTTTTAACAATTGCTGAGCGGATATTTTAGTAAACATGTGGCTTCTCTTTGCTACTGTTGTTAGAATTTATCGGCTAATTATTTTAAATTAACAGTGTTGCCGGTAGTAGCAGAGTCGTTCAGATTGCAAAACAACACCTGAAAGCTTCCGGCTGTTGAGTAAATACATTAAATGCATACACATAAACAGGATATTGCAGTCATTACTGTTGACGGACCGGGTGGTTCAGGAAAGGGAACAGTCTGTGGCTTGTTGGCCAAAAAACTGGGTTGGAACCTTCTTGATAGCGGAAGTCTTTATCGTCTGATGGCGTTGGCTGCCATCAACAAAAAAGTATCACCGGAGGATGAGAAGAGCCTGGCAGAGCTGGCTGATTCACTTAATGTGCGGTTTGAAACTCCGATAGAAGTTGAAGGCTTGAATATCTTTTTAGATAATAAAAGGGTGGACCAGGAAATACGTCAGGAAAAGATAGGGCTGGTAGCATCTCAAATTGCACTTTTACCGAAAGTTCGGGCTTGTTTATTAAATCGTCAGAGAATTTTCGCCACGGAACCTGGGCTTGTTGCGGATGGTCGGGATATGGGAACTGTTGTTTTTCCAGATGCATCTGTGAAGTTTTTTTTAACCGCCAGCCCTGAAGAACGTGCAAGGAGAAGGGTGTTACAACTGGCTAAACAGGGAGTTTTTGAAGACTTTGATAAGGTACTTTCTGATGTTATTAACCGAGATAAAAGAGACACCGAACGAGTTACTGCACCGTTAAGACCGGCAGAGGGAGCAGTACAAATTGACAGCACTTCACTGAGCATCGATCAGGTAGTTATCAAGATGGTTGATATTTTATTAATTAAGAGTATTATCTAGCATTCGAAAGTGGGTTATTAGGTGGAAAGAAATATTTAACATTGTTGATTTCATAAACAAATAACCTTGCCAGATTACCTGTAAGATTCCTATAAGGTCAGTATTTTCAGGAACTTACTAACTATTAACAGACACTATGTAAGCTGACTGCATAGTTTAAAAATAAACCTGCACTGGCTCAACGGTTGCAGGTGTGACAGGATTTGTAATGACTGAAAGCTTTGCCGAGCTCTTTGAAGAGAGTCTCAGAGAAGTAGAAATGCGCCCTGGCGCAATTATCAATGGTGTTGTTGTTGATATTGATGGCGACTGGGTTGTTGTTCACGCTGGTTTGAAATCTGAGGGCGTTATACCTGCCGATCAGTTCAGAAATGACAACGGCGAACTAACGCTAACTGTAGGTGATCATGTGCAAGTTGCACTTGATGCCGTTGAAGACGGTTTTGGAGAAACCCGTTTATCACGTGAAAAAGCTAAACGAGCTGAATCATGGAAAGAGCTTGAAAAAGCCTTCGATGCCAGTGAAATCGTTAAGGGTGTCATTAGTGGTAAGGTCAAAGGTGGTTTCACTGTTGATGTTCATGCAGTTCGTGCATTTTTACCAGGTTCTCTTATTGATGTGCGCCCTGTGCGTGATACCGCACACCTTGAAGGTAAAGAACTTGATTTCAAAGTCATTAAACTAGATCAGAAACGCAATAATGTTGTTGTTTCTCGCCGCGCTGTGCTGGAAGCAGAAACCAGTGCTGAACGTGATGCTCTCCTTGAAACAATGAATGAAGGTATGGAAGTTAAAGGTGTTGTTAAGAACCTGACTGACTACGGTGCCTTTGTTGATCTTGGCGGCGTTGACGGGTTGCTTCATATCACTGATATGGCATGGAAACGTATTCGTCATCCAAGCGAAATCGTTAATGTAGGTGATGAGATCTTAGTTAAAGTGCTTAAATTTGACCGTGACCGTAAGCGTGTCTCTCTGGGTCTTAAGCAGCTGGGTGAAGATCCTTGGGTGGCTATTAAAAATCGTTTCCCTGAAGGCAATAAAATTAAGGGTGTTGTCACCAATCTGACCGACTATGGTTGCTTCGTTGAGCTTGAAGAGGGCGTTGAAGGTTTGGTGCACGTATCTGAAATGGACTGGACTAACAAAAATATTCACCCAAGCAAAATTGTTTCCCAGGGTGAAGAAGTCGAAGTTATGGTGCTTGATATTGATGAAGAGCGTCGCCGGATATCTTTAGGTGTTAAACAGTGTAAAGTTAATCCATGGGAAGAGTTTTCAAACCTTTACAATAAAGGTGACAAGATTAAAGGCTCTATTAAGTCTATCACTGACTTCGGCATATTTATCGGTCTTCAGGGTCATATTGATGGTCTTGTACACCTTTCTGATATTAGTTGGAATGAAACTGGTGAAGAAGCAGTACGCAAATACAAGAAGGGTCAGGAAGTAGAAGCGATTGTTTTGTCTATAGACTCTGATCGTGAGCGTATTTCTTTAGGGATTAAGCAAATGGACTCTGATCCGTTTGCAGCTTATGCTGATGCCAACCCTAAAGGTTCTATCATTAAAGGCAAGGTTAAAGAAGTCACTGCAAAAGCGGCTATCATTGAGTTGGATTCTTCTGTTGAAGGTGTGCTTAAAGCATCTGAAATTAGTCGTGATCGTGTAGAAGATGCGACTAATATGCTGAAAGTTGAAGATGAGATAGAATCGAAAATTGTAAGCATAGATCGTAAAAGTCGCGTAATCAGTCTATCAATTAAAGCTAAAGATGAAAGTGAAGAAAAAGCTGCGTTGAAAGAACATCGTCGTAAAGAGACTTCTGTTGCAGGGCCTACAACCATTGGTGGTTTAATTCGCCAGCAAATGGAAGATGGCGACTCTCAAGAGTAAGGTCTGACTCTGATCAATAAAAAAACGCAGGCTAAGGCCTGCGTTTTTTTTATTTGAATCAACAAGTTGCTTGATTAAATTTGCTAAATTGGCTAACTTAGGTCAAGTTGTAGTATCCGCAGCTATTATTAGGAATGCAGAGATGACCAGATCAGAGTTAGTCGAAAAGATAACAAAGCGGTTTGAACTGTTGAGCTCAAAAGATATTGAGCTGGCCGTGAGGGTTATTCTAGAACATATGAGTAGTAGTTTAGCTCAAGGTGGGCGGATTGAAATTCGTGGTTTTGGAAGTTTTTCATTACATTATCGGGCACCAAGAAAAGCACATAACCCTAAAACAGGTGAGGCATTGGATCTGAACTATAAGTATGTACCGCACTTTAAACCCGGCAAAAAATTAAGAGAACGGGTTAATGAAAACTTTTCATGGTTACAAAAAGATCATTCATCTTAATAAAGTGATTCTATTACCATGAAAATTATTAAGACAATAAAAGTTCTTATTTATCTGGTATTATTTCTGGTTCTTCTAATCCTCATGACAGGTTTTGTTATGGAAAACAACGTGCCAGTTCGTGCTTTTTTATTTGGTCACGCATTTAAGGTAATGCCTTTATCTTCGCTAATGGTTATAGCGTTTGTTATTGGAGGCATGGTTGGGATGTTGTCTGGTATCTTAATGGTAGTGAGGCTTCGGCTTCATAATGCCAGTTTGGAACGAAAATTAAAACGCCGTGCTGAAGAGCTGAAAAAACTCCGAGTAAACACCCTTAAGGGATTATCTTGATACATGTTCAACTCAAATTTATTGTTGCTGATTTTTGTATCGATCTTTATTGGATTTCTCTTGGGTCGTTGGCTGTTTTTTTATAAAAAAAAGCGAGATCTTTCTTCCAAAGAAGGCTTTAGCAAAGAATATTTTGTTGGATTAAACTATCTGCTTAATGAGCAGACTGATGAAGCTATCGATACTTTTATCAAAGCACTTGAGTTAAGTAGTGACAATATTGAAACATATATCGTCATCGGTCGCCTTTTTCGGCGTCGGGGTGAGATCCAAAAGGCCATTCAGGCACATCAGGATATACTTGCCCGACCGAGCTTAACTCGGGAACAATCTTTGCAGGTTCAGCTCGAGCTTGCACATGATTACCTTAAAGCAGGTTTACTTGATCGTGCAGAAGCTTTGTTAATTGATCTTAGCAGTACAGACTGGCAGAACTCTTCAGAAGCCGTAGAGAGTCTCCTTAGTGTTTATGAGCAGGAAAAAGAGTGGAAAAAAGCAATTCAGATTATGGATGGCCTTCCGTTTCTCTCAACAAAACTATCAGTGAAGGCGAGTCATTATTACGCAGAACTGGCCAGCATTTATATAAAAAAGAAAGATTTTATGAATGCCAGACAGTTTACCTGCAAAGCAATGATGCTAGACCGGCAGGGCGTTCGTAGCATTCTTCAGATGGGGCTACTTGAATATACATTGGGTAACTATCGGGAAGCGATTAAATACTTGCAAAAAATTGTCCATAAAAACCCCGTATTTGTGACAGAAAGTATTTGTTTATTGGAAAAGTGTTATGATAAGTTGCCCTCAAAACGCTCCTTTACAACATATTTATCTTATTGCCTGAAGCATTATCCAACCATGGCGGTTGTAAAAGTTGCGGCTAGGCAAATTTCGTTATCGCAGAATGAAGCTGAAGCTAGTCGCTTTGTAGAAAGCAAGATCAATGAGCGACCATCACTGAAAGGCTTGGATTTTTTAATCGATTATCTGCTTCACGATGCATCGGACAATGAATTGCAGCGACTGAATTTACTCAAAAATATTGTAAAAAAACTGTTGACTGGAAGACCTGAGTATCTCTGTTCAAACTGTGGTTTTAAAGGTGAAGAGCTACACTGGCGTTGTCCCCGTTGTCATGTTTGGGGTATGATAGAACCCATCATAGGGTTGGAAGGAGAATAAAGCCCTTGTAGCCTTTTGAAATGTAATGGTTGCGTTATGATAATAAAGGAAGCCCATGAAAGTCACCTCTCCACTGATTGTTGCCCTTGATACTCCAAACCCTGACGAAGCACTAAAAATTGCGGATCAGCTTGACCCTGCATTATGCCGACTCAAAGTAGGCAAAGAACTTTTTACATCTGCAGGTCCTGATGTTGTAAGAGCTCTGATGAGCAAAGATTTTGAAGTTTTCCTTGATCTTAAATTTCATGACATTCCTAATACGGCAAGTAAAGCTGTGACAGTATCTGCAAAGCTTGGTGTATGGATGATTAATGTACATGCTACAGGTGGTGAAAGAATGATGCGAGCCTGTCGTCAATCTTTGGATGCACTTTATCTTAAAAATCCACCATTATTGATAGCCGTGACTGTTTTAACCAGTATGAGTGAAATAGATCTTAAAGACACAGGTTGTAGGCAAAATATTAAGAACCAAGTGCTCATGCTGGCAAAACTGGCTAAATCTTGTGGAATGGATGGCGTTGTTTGTTCAGCAGAAGAAGCTAGTATGCTGAGGTCTGCCTGTGGTGATGATTTTTTACTGGTAACGCCAGGTATTCGGATAACCAAAGATTTAGCTGATGATCAGCGCCGAATAGTAACCCCTTGTCAGGCAATAAGTAATGGATCAGATTACCTAGTTATTGGCCGTCCTATTACCAAGGCAAAAGAACCAACGTCTGTAATTAAGGATATTTTGAAAGATTTATGATATTATGTCACTCGTTCAGATTAATTATGAATGGTTAGCAATGACAGATTGGTTTTTAATAAAAACTCGCTCAAGGCAAGAGCTAAGAGCTGAAATGCATCTAAAAAATCAAGGGTTTTTAGTATTTTGCCCTCATTTTTACTGTCGTAATGGTCGCAAAGAGGTCTTATTTCCCGGTTACATATTTTTACGTTTCAAAGAAAATCAACCTGCTGAAAAAATACGTTCAACCCGTGGAGTAAGTCACTTTGTAAAGTTTGGTAATCGTATTGCGATGGTGCCTGATGAGTTAATTGAATCGATTAAACTTCAGGAAAAATCTTTGGATGGATCACCCGTATTCAATAAAGGGCAGCTGGTGGAATTTGCTTGTGGTCCTTTTAAAGATTATCAGGCTATATATTTGTGTAATCAGGGAGAAGAGCGCTCCATGGTGTTGTTAAATCTGCTTAATGCTTCCAGAGAAGTGGTTGTGGAAACTTCATCGTTACGCGGCTGATAAAGATAATAGAGAGTAGATGAGTTATGATTAAAAAGTGTCTTTTTCCGGCAGCGGGTTATGGGACACGTTTCCTTCCTGCAACTAAATCCATGCCAAAAGAGATGATGCCTATCGTTAATAAGCCACTTATTGAGTATGGTGTAGATGAGGCACTGGTGGCAGGATTAAATGAAATATGTATTGTCACCGGTCGTGGCAAGCGAGCATTGGAAGATCATTTTGATGTTAATTTTGAGCTAGAGCAACAAATTGCTGGAACTCTCAAAGAAAATTACTTAAACGATATTCGTCATTTAATGGAACAATGCCGCTTTTCATATACACGACAAATAGAGATGAAAGGTTTGGGCCATGCTGTATTAACAGGTGAAGTACTGATAGGCGATCAACCTTTTGCTGTTGTTCTAGCTGATGATTTATGCATTAATCCGGAAGGTGACGGCGTCTTATCTCAAATGGTGAGTTTGTATAAACAGTTTCGCTGTTCCATTGTCGCTGTGCAGGAAGTGCCAGTTAAAGATGTGAATAAATATGGTGTGGTTGCTGGTGATCTGATTCGTAATGATCTTTACCGAATTACTAATATGATTGAAAAACCAGAACCAAACCAAGCTCCAAGCAATCTGGCAGTAATAGGAAGATATATTTTGACTCCAGATATCTTCGATATTCTTCGTCAGATACCACCGGGTAAAGGTGGTGAGATACAGCTAACCGATGCTCTGTTGCAACAGGCAAACAAACGTGGTGTTCTTGCCTATAAATACAAAGGTAAGCGGTTTGATTGTGGTAGCGTAGAAGGTTTTGTTCAGGCTACCAATTTTTGTTACGAAAAAAACATCAATCAAAGTCAGAAAAAATTTGAAAAAAGGGATAATATTAAAGCCTGCTAATTTGTTCTCTTGGCCAGGAAAGATGAAAGCAGGCTCCATGTAAATTCCTGCTTTCAAACACAGATATTTCACCATTATGCCATGCCATTATACGCTGAACTATAGATAAGCCCAGGCCGTATCCACCGGATTTTCTAGCTCGACTATCATCAAGACGGACGAAAGCTGAAAATATCCGGTTTCTGTCTTTAGCTGGAATTCCCGGACCGTCATCCTCCACATATAAGTGGCAAATATTATTTGTGTGCATAAAAGAGATTTCAATAACTTTGCTTGCATGGTAACAAGCATTACCTACCAGGTTTTGTATTGCTCTGTGAATGTATCGCTCCTCAACTTCAGCATAAGGAGTCATATACGGGTTTTCGTGTTTGATATATCGTATGTTGATATTTTTATTGGTGCGATGATATTCTGCAATGACCTGTCCAATAATGGTCTCAATATTAGTCATTTCGAGCTTTAAATCAGGTACAGCACTCTCGAGTCTGGCATAGGTAAGAATTTCATCAATAAGTGCATCAAGATCTTCAATATCTTTATCCATTTCATCCACTTGTTGCTGTAACGCTTGTTGGCTATTGCTATCTGCAATCATCGCCAAAGCAAATCGTATTCTTGAAACAGGCGTTCTTAGCTCATGAGAGATACCGTGAATCATTTCCTGCTGAATACTTAAAAGACTTTGAATATGACGCGCCATGGTATTAAATGCCATACCTAGTCGTCCAACTGAATCTGGTACACCAATATGTGCACGAGCATAAAATTTACCACCAGAAATATCTTTAGCTGTGGTTTCAATCTGACAAATTCGCCGGTCTAGTACTCTAACAAGGATATATGTGGCAAAACTCATTGCCAGTAGAACATAAATACATAACGCCATCAGTAACTGAAAAGGATACAGGCTGAATAAATGCCAAGGACCTAAAGTTAACAACAGATTCTGTTCAGGGTTACTTGCGTTGATTTTAATGGCTTCTTGTCTGGCTGAAATATTAATCACCGGAATGCCTTGTTGCAACATTTTTAACTGTCGTGATGGCAACAAGGTTTGGGTAGTCAATGGGCTAATGTAGATATTATAGGCCTGAGGAGCTTCATTCTTTAACTCTCTTAGTTTTGTATAAAGCTCCTGTTTGGTGGTTTGTTTAAACCAGTCAAGGACTACTTCAGCAGAACCCATTAAAAAGTGTTGATCTATATTCTGAATCTTTCCCATCAAGATTGTGTGGCGATCAATAATAATATAAGCAGCAAATGTATTATTATTTAAAGATCGTGTAGTAAGCTTTCCTTGTCTGAGTCGTAATAGCCATAATTTTTTAAGGTTGAATTTTGTATCAGGTTTTGTTTTAAGTTTAATGCCAAGTTGTTTTTCCCACCTGTTTAACTGCTGTGACCATTCAGATTGAGGTAAGGATAAAAGTGTTTTTGCCATGACCCGAAAAGGTATTTGCACACTGTTTTCCCTGTAATTTTGTAAGCGTATGCCACTCACGATAGTAAAAGTGAGCCCCCCGGTGATCAGGGATAAAATAAGCGTAAAGATAAGACCACTGTAAATCCGAAGAAAAACACTATTCATAAAATCACCGGATCAGCATGATAATACATGGTTACACATTATTATTAATTGAACCCACAAACAAATAACCTTTAGATCTTATAGTTTTTATGAGTCGCGGGTTCATTGGGTCGTCACCAACCTTGGGTCGAATACGAGAAACACGCACATCAATAGAGCGATCCTGGCCATCATATTCAATGCCTCGAAGTTGCTCAAATATTTCTTCTCTACTGAGTATACGTCCGGCATTTGATGACAAAAGCCAGAGCAGGTCAAATTCTGCCGATGTAAGATCAAGTGTTTTACCATCAAGGCTGACTTCTCGAATTGATGCATCAATGATCAGGTTGCCAAAAGTCAGTCGCTTGTCATGGTGTGTATCACTTGATATTTTATCAGTAGTACGGCGCAAAAGAGCACGGATTCTGGCGAGTAAAACGCGTGGATTAACAGGTTTGGAAACATAGTCATCAGCTCCGATTTCAAGCCCTTTTACATGATCATGATCTGTACCCCTAGCCGTTAACATTAATATTTTGCCATTAAAACGCAAGTGCACCTGTTTACAAATTTGCAGGCCATTTTGACCGGGAAGCATAATATCAAGAATAACAATATCTGGTGATTCATTAAGAATACGTTCTGCTGCAAAAGCACCGTTACGTTCAACATTAGTAATGAACCCATTATTGATGAGAAATTGTTGAATTAGTTTAGATAAGCGCTCATCATCTTCAACAATAAGCACGTGATGTTGCGTTTGTGTAGTCAGTGATGTACTCAAAATAAAACAACTCTGTTCAGTCTAAGTGTGTAAGTGTCAAACCTGCATTTTACGCCAGTTTAGAAAGTATCGCTATTTAAAATGGGTGGTGATGCCAATTTGTGCATACAACATGTCAGAGAAGGGAGTAAACAACTGGTATTAAATTGTATATTTTATACAAAAAACGGCTTCTAACTGCTTATTGCGCTAGTTTTCTTACCTTGCTGTTATGTGTCTGGCTTTAACTCGTCACTTGAATTTTAACAGCAAACCATAAAAGCATGCTCATAACAGTAGCTAGAAAGAGGTTTTGGTATTATGGATTTTTGTTCTTGCGTAAAATAACGGTTCCCACAGGTGTCTGTAAACTTCTGACTCAAACGTAAAATATAAATTTTAGTCAGTCCCCATAAAGTCCAATGATTATAGATTTATACCTTGGAGACTAACCCTAAAATACGGCACAGAAATCTCGGAAATATCAGCAATTGTACAAGTGAATATAAATTTTGTTTATTTAATGTTATTTTCGCAAGGAGGCAGTAGACTGTATGGCACAACGTTTTACCTGACTGTCTTATCTTAAGTAAAAGAAGAGTCTTAAGTAAAAGAAAGGTCTTGAGTAAAAGAAAGGTCTTGAGTAAAAGAAGAGTCTGAGTAAAAGAAGGAGCGGACGTGTGTTAAATGATCATGATATTGTAATAGCCTCCGGTGCCCGCACCCCTTTGGGTAGTTTTCAGGGGGTATTAAGCACCGTTTCTGCTGTAGATTTAGGTGCAGCAGCTATTAAAGCAACAGTTGAACGTAGCTGTGTTTCATTTGATGAGATTGATGAAGTAATGATGGGCTGTGTATTGCCAGCTGGCTTAGGGCAGGGACCTGCCAGAAGAGCTTCACGTAAGGCCGGAATATCAGATAAAACAGGTTGTGTAACTATCAATAAATTGTGTGGTTCTGGCATGAAGGCAGTAATGTTTGCGCATGATTTAATTAAAGCGGGCACTAATAATATTGTGATCGCTGGTGGTTTTGAAAGTATGAGTAATGCTCCTTATTTGCTTGATAAGGCACGAGGTGGTTATCGTATGGGGCATGGTCAGGTATTGGATCATATGTTTATTGACGGATTAGAAGACTCTGACACCAAGCGATTAATGGGTTCTTTTGCACAGGATACGGCAGACATGTATGGTTTTACGCGTGAACAAATGGATGAGTTTGCTATTGCCTCATTAATGCGGGCGCGTAATGCAACTGAAAAGGGATGTTTTGCTGATGAGATAGTGCCTTTTATCGTAAAAACTCGCAAAGGTGAAGTGACTGTTTCCAGAGATGAACAACCCTTTGTGGCTAACCCGGAAAAGATTCCGATGTTGCGTCCTGCCTTTAGCAAGGATGGTACTATTACAGCTGCAAATTCTAGTTCTATTTCTGATGGGGCGTGCGCTCTATTATTAATGACAGCTGAACAAGCCTCTCGAAGGGGGGTGACACCTTTAGCTAAAATTTCTGGACATACCACAAATTCCCGGCATCCATCAGAGTTTACTATTGCACCGGTAGGAGCCATTACTAGCCTATTAGATAAAACCGGGTGGACATCTAATGACGTTGATATTTATGAAATAAATGAAGCCTTTGCTGTAGTAACCATGGCAGCTATGCACGATCATAACCTTTCACATGATAAGGTAAATATTCATGGTGGTGCCTGTGCGCTTGGCCATCCAATAGGTGCTAGCGGAAGTCGTATTTTGCTTACCCTTATTCATGCACTTAAGCAACAAGGTGGAACGAAAGGTATTGCCAGTTTGTGTATTGGAGGAGGAGAGGCAACAGCGGTGGGTATCGAGTTAGTGAATTAATGAAAATGCAGGTGACTTTTGAAGAAAAAGTTTTTTTTTGTTTTTTTATTCTGATTGAAAGACAAGCATATTATTATGGCTATTGTTTCAATAACTGAGGCATTTTACATGCGACTAACATAAGGGGGAATTCTGTTTGAGCGCTAAATTGTGGGTTGATGCAGATGCCTGCCCAGTGATAATCAAAGATATCTTATTTCGTGCAGCAAAGCGAACGAACACGCAATTGACGCTGATTGCTAACCAATATTTGTCCGTACCAAAATCAGAATTTATTAATTTTGTTCAGGTATCATCGGGCTTTGATATAGCAGATGCTGAAATTGTCAGGCGTGTAGCGAGCGGTGATCTTGTGATTACCAATGATATACCGCTCGCCTCGGATGTTATAGATAAAGGAGCATTAGCGCTAAGTACACGTGGAGAAATATATACCGCAGAAAATATCAAACCCAGATTAAATATGCGTGATTTTATGGATACATTGCGTTCAAGTGGTATTGACACAGGTGGTTGCGAATCACTTAGTCAAAAAGACCGTAAAATGTTTGCAAATCAGTTAGATAAGTGGTTAGCGAAAAAGAAGGATTGACAGCAGATCATATACACAAACCTAAAGGCTCTTGGCATGAGCTTCAAAAAACGGTGGTCACTGATTAGTGCCGGAAATCGTTAGAATGATGTTGCTGAATAAAACTCTGGCTCAAAGGTCTGGCAGAAATCATCAATATTACAATTACAGAAAATAGAGGCTAGCATAGCCACTTCCATGTTTTTATATTGTTGTTAGAAACCAAGCCGTGCATGAAAGACTCTGCATTCCAACGTTTTTTTATGTTGAGTTCAGTTTTTTTCAGGCACTTTATGTGCAAAATTATGGTAGTGAGATTTCTATTTTCTCTGTAAAACCTAGGTTTTCTGGGGTTGAGGCGCTTAAAAGGATTTTTTTGTGCTTATATTTGTTTGCTATTTTAAGTCAGACTAATTGCTTGCTATATCGTATTACCGATATGCAACAGCAGAGTCAATATGTGCAGGTTCCAATTATCACAGGCTAATGAAGTAAAAATAGAAATTGAGTATAATCTGTCACTGTGATTTTGATTTGTCAGACAATCAAAGATAATGGCGCATATAGCTGATGTGCCAGAATTTTTTTCTATTAATAATTCAGATGCATAATGGAATCAGGCAATTTATGAGGTTTATAATAAAAGGTCTGGCGCAACAGTCAGAGAATATTTTTAGTATTGGAAATGCAAATTTATGTGCTCAGGCGCTAGCCATATGTGAAGTGGTACAGGCTTCGACAGATTTTCATCTCGTAGTAACGCCAGATTCTGCTTCGGCAGACATACTTCAGCGACATATTAACTTTTTTCTTGAAGATAAAAGCGTTCCTGTGAATATTTTTCCCGACTGGGAGATTCTTCCTTATGATACATTTTCACCACATCAGGATATTATTTCACAAAGAATGAGATTGCTATATTCACTGGCATCACACCCTAAAGGAATAGTGATTGTTTCTTGCTCTACATTGATGCATCGCCTGGTTCCAGCAAATTATATTCAACGTCATTGTCTGTTTTTGAAAACAGGAGACATTTTTGATATAAGCGTAAAGCAAAAACAGTTGACACAAGCTGGATATATAAATGTGGAAACAGTTTTTAATCATGGTGAGTTTTCGTTGAGGGGCTCTCTTATGGATATTTTTCCCATGGGAGCTTCTGAGCCGGTTCGCATTGATTTGTTTGATAATACCATTGATTCCATTCGCACTTTTGACCCAGAATCACAATTTACGCAAAAAGTAATTGGTGAAGTACAGTTGTTACCGGCTCATGAATATCCGTTAACACCTAATGAAACACTTCATTTTAAGCAGTCCTTTCAGGATACGTTTGATGTGGATTTTCGTGAATGTCCTGTTTACTGCGAGATTGCTAAAGGATATGCATCTGCCGGAGCTGAGTATTATTTGCCCTTATTTTTTGACAGCACAGAAACACTTTTTGATTATCTACCAAAAAAAACGGCGGTGATTACTACGGGAGATATTCAGGGAGCTTCAGAAAAATTCTGGAAAAATACAGTGATGCGTTATGAAAACCATTCTGTTGATACGCATCGGCCATTACTCCCGCCTAGCGCTATTTTGTTAGCGACAGATCAGTTGTTTTCAGAGATAAAGTCCCGTTCACGGTTAAGGTTAACCTGTGAAACTATTACAGAGAAACAGGGCAGAATGAATCTTCCGGTGAAACCATTTCCGGAAATGGTCATTAATGTTAAAGCCAGTGACCCTTATTTTGCATTAACTTCTTTTTTAAATACCAACAACCGAGTTTTATTTGTAGCTGAATCTGCCGGAAGAAGAGAACAGTTGCTTACTTTACTGGCTAATGCAGGCGTTAAACCTGAGCCGGTTGCAAGCTGGAATGAATTTATCAGCAATCCAGAAATTAAAACAGGGTTGGTTATTGCTCCTTTAGATTATGGGCTTTGGTTCTATTGTGCTGGTATAGCGCTTATTACTGAAAGTGAGTTTTTGGGTTCGACAGTAATGCAACGCCGACGAAGAGGTAAGCAAACACAAATCAGTGATCAGGTGATTCGTAATCTGAGTGAGTTAAACAATGGATCACCTGTTGTTCATATCAGTCATGGTGTTGGACGTTTTGAAGGGCTGCAAACTTTTAATCTGGATGGTCAGCCACAAGAGTTTTTGACACTTCTTTATGCTGATAATGCAAAGCTTTACGTGCCTGTTGCTCATTTGCACCTGATTTCAAGATATACAGGTGCCAGCGATGAAAATGCACCTTTACATAAGCTGGGTAGTGATCAGTGGGGAAAAGCTCGTAAAAAATCTGCTGAAAAAGTGCGTGATGTTGCTGCAGAGTTGCTGGATATTTATGCGCGAAGAAGGTCTGTTAACGGAGAATCATTTAGCTGGCCGGAGGCAGAATATATTACCTTTTGTAATGAGTTCCCGTTTGAAACAACACCTGATCAGCAGGCAACGATAGAAGCAACACTTGAAGACCTTGAAAAAGCGCAACCAATGGACCGTCTGGTATGCGGGGATGTGGGTTTTGGTAAAACTGAAGTGGCTATGAGAGCCGCTTTTGCAACACTGTTTAATCAGGCTAAAGGTTCTCAAAAGCAGGTAGCAATACTGGCACCTACCACGCTATTAGCACAACAGCACTATGAGAGCTTTTGTGACCGATTTGCTGACTGGCCTGTAAAAGTGGCTGTAATTTCACGTTTTAAAAGTGCAAAACAAACAGTAGCCATAAAGCAGGCATTAGCATCCGGAGACACAGATATTATTATTGGTACACACAAACTGCTAAATGAGAATATCAGGTTTAAAGATCTTGGTCTTTTAGTTATAGATGAAGAGCATCGATTTGGTGTTCGCCAAAAAGAGCGTATGAAGTCTTTTCGCAGTCAGGTTAATATTCTGACACTAACGGCGACACCTATTCCCCGTACATTGAATATGGCTATGTCGTCTATAAGAGATTTATCCATTATTGCTACCCCTCCTGCTAAACGTTTATCAATTAATACGTTTGTGCACAACCATGAAAATAGGATAATTAAAGAGGCGGTTCATCGTGAGCTGTTACGTGGCGGCCAAGTTTATTATCTGCATAACGATGTCAAAACCATTGAGAAGGCGGCTGATGATCTACAGGAACTAGTACCTGATGCACGTGTAGCTATTGGTCATGGGCAAATGCGTGAACGACAGCTTGAGCAGGTGATGCATAATTTTTACCACAGAAAAACAAACGTGCTGGTTTGTAGTACTATTATTGAAACCGGCATTGATGTGCCTAATGCGAATACCATTGTTATTCACAGGGCAGATAAGTTTGGTCTAGCGCAATTACACCAGTTACGTGGCCGAGTAGGGCGTTCCTGTCATCAGGCTTATGCATACTTGCTGACACCAAAGGATAAAAAAATTACTAAGGATGCAGAAAAACGTCTTGAAGTTATTGCTTCCACAACGGCGCTTGGTTCTGGCTTTATGCTGGCAACCCATGATCTTGAAATTCGTGGTGCCGGAGAATTACTGGGTGAAGGTCAATCTGGTCAAATAACTAATATCGGCTTTTCTCTTTATATGGATATGCTGGAAAAAGCGGTGAAAAGCTTGCAAAGAGGTGATATTCCAAAGGTTGATGTATCTGTGGATAGTTGTACAGAAGTTAACCTGCATATACCAGCGTTAATTCCTGAAAACTATATTGCAAGTCCACACACACGCCTTATTCTTTATAAGCGAATTGCATCCTGTGAAACGGCCGATATGCTTGATGAACTCAAAGTTGAATTTATAGATCGTTTTGGTCTGTTGCCTGAGGCTATTACAAACCTATTTCGAGTAACAAAGATTAAGCTAAAGGCAGAAAAGTTAGCTATTTTAAAGATCGTGGCTAATAGTGAGACAGGAAAAATTACTTTTTCAGTTGATGCTAAAATTAATCCCGAAAACTTAATTGCTCTTATACAGCAACAGCCAAATATTTATCAGCTCATTGGATCAACGGCGCTAAAATACACATCTGACATGCATGATTTTAACAAGCGTTTTTCATTCACAGAGCAATTATTAGAGCATCTTTTTTAGTAAAAAATGTAAAATATAATTCTAGTCACGGTAAGTTTATTCAGATAAAAAGTACAGCCGGGTTAATCAAAAGCCGGCATATTGACCAGGAATGAGCCGGCTTTTGATTTGTATGAGTTATACTAAAACTTATTTCTACCTTTTTATTGTGATACTTTTCTAATCTTGCTGTTATGCGTTGGAGCTCTTCGTAATAGGAGGCTTACTTGTCACTTCGCTTATAACAGTAGATAGAAACATAGGCTATGGTTTTGTTGTAATTCTTACCGAAAACAACTTGCATGATTTGTGAAGACCAAAAATGGTATCTTTATCCAAAGCACTATAATAAATAGGGCTAAACTTGGAGCAATTGACAGAAGGAGTACTGCCGGAGGGGCAGGCGGGAAAGTTATTGGTATTAAACCATTTATCATCTAAATTCAAACCAACGTGTACATTAGCTGGAAGATTACAGCATATAAAATTTAGTACCTGCGCGGAATTTTTTTTAGATTTACAAGTTGCAGTCTCAGCAAACACCTGAGTTGCTGAAAAAAAAATCAATAGCGCAAGTGTCATATATTTAAAGCGAGCATTTAACATAAAGTACCTCTGTTGTTTGGTTTGTTGTTTCGAGCTAATAATGTTTATAAATTATTTTTTTAGTAATAACCTGATAATAAAACAAGCTAGGATTTTGGTTGTGTCATAAACTTGCAGATTACCAGAGCTATCTTCCTTCTTGTGAAAGTGGCAATCAAAAACATTAATGAATGAGCTATACCTTTGGCTTTCTTCCTCTGCAAAAATAACGTATACGTAAATTTATATTATTATTCGCTTTCTGAGAGTTAACTCAGCAATTTTGTAAATCTCCGAAGAGTATTAACCACCCACTAACGAATAATAAAAAGTCATATGAGAGAAATTTTCTTATTCAATAAGCAGGGTCAGTGTAGAATAGTTTTTATTTTAAAACATACGGATAATAAGCTAATATCTGGATTTTTACTCTGGTTTTATTCTGGTAAAATAGATAGAATATTGTGCACAAGTAATAAGATGCATTTATTGTTCAGTAAACAAACGTCTTAATTTTCATGTTTTACTTAAAATATGAATAATTTTACGGAGTGTAGGTGGGGCGTTCTTGCATTACAATTTGGTTTCGGATGTTCTGGTTTAACGAAGCTGGATACTTAAATTGAAAGCCTAGGTGATACATAATTTGGTATTATTTCAGCAAAGGTTGTAATTTACATATAGATTGCCCCTCTAGGGAATGATGGTAGCCGTGATAATCTGAAAATTTGATAGAAGACCAGATAACAGAGTGTTTTATAGTAAATGATCAGGTGGATTGTACAGGATGTATAAAGAAAATACTTTAGGTTCTGGACTAGGTAATTCGGCGTTTTTTTTGGTTTTTTTGATAACGTGTCTTTTGTTACCTCAGGTATCCTTTGCCACAGAGGCAGACTCAGATAAAAATTGGTATGAAGTACAAATGGTGGTGTTCTTAAATAATCATGTCACATCAAAGGAGCACTGGTTGTCAAATCCACCCGTATTAAATATTCCTCAAAATGCTGTAGCCCTGAAAACGCCGGAAGAGATTAAAGCGGAAAATTTAAAGCCGGATGTTGACAGAGGTTTTATGGTTCAGTTGTCTCCCCAAAAAAGTTTTATGAAACTTGTTTCAAAGTTACAGCAAAGCCAGTTTTATTCGGTTGTTTATTTTGTTAGATTCCGATTTCCTTTAAACACTTTTAGTGAGCCTATCTCTGTTATAATTCCCTCCTCTGTCGTAAACGGAACTGCTGTTTCGGGGTATGTGAGCTTTTTTCAAAGACATTTATTGCATGTGGAGCCAAAGCTTGTATTTCATCTCGTATCAAATCGGAGTAGTCAGAATAAAACCATAGACGAAAGAAAGAATATTTTAGACAGCAGCTGGTTTGAGATGCAACAAAAGCAACGGATTTTTCTTAATAGGCTAACCTATCTTGATAACCCTGTAGCAGGCATATTAGTGCAGGTGTCTCGTTACAAGAAGGCAACGAACGACGACACAGCAGACAAAGCAGAGTAATATAAGGTTTTTTCAAAATCAATAATGAGTCTGATGATATTTTATGAATGAACTACACAAATCCAGACATTGTCTTGAATCGTTATTGCAAGGCTGTGATGAAACAATGGATGAGCTTGATTTTGCTTATGCTCATGGGCTTCTGACAGCATCGGTTATTAGTCCGCAATGTCCGGAAATGGATGTGATCATCAGCCATCTTCTTGAAGAAAAACCAGTGGTTGACTCAGCGATGAAAACTGAATTAATTCATGCAATTACCACAGAGATCAAAGCACTTGACCGGCTTTTTAATGAAGAAGAGTCGGAAAAAAAACTTCTTCCCCAAGATCCTGATATTTTGGCTATCTGGTGTTCAGGTTTTTTAGATATTCATTTTGAGCAACATCAATACTGGCTTAAGGATCGTGATCAGGAAATCAGCGAGTTAATACTACCTTTTATTGTATTATCCGGTTTATTTGAAGAAGAGGCTGAGTTCAGAGAAATGATGAATGATGAGCGGTTAATTGAAGACATGCAGGCTCAGCTACCGGAGGTCCTTACTGAGCTTTATCTGATCTTTCGATCCTGACAATACCTCGGACAGTGATTGACTCACTGTCTCTCACGAGTATTATCGATTAGTTCAACAACACGAACAGAAAATAATCTATTGAAAACACAGTAAATAAAACCCTATAGGTATTGTTCAGCGTAAAAAAACCACAAAGAACGTTTATTGCAGTGCTGATTTTTATACTAATGTCATTTCATGACAAAGTAACATTCAGAAATGCCATACAGCATAACAGCTTACTCATCACCTCGCCTCGCCTTTAAACAGAACACCAGAACAGCATACTCATAACAGCCGTTATAAATAGGTTTTGGTATAAGGTTATACAGCTTTATTCTTTGACACTTATGTAGTGTATAATTACTATCAATAAAAGTTTATTAAGTAATTACGGTAAATCAGTTATTTGAAATAAAAGCTATTTGAAATAAAGAGTATTTATTTTTCATTTATAATATTTTTTGTTTTGTTTTGTTTTGTTTTGTTTTGTTTTGTCTTTGTATGTTCTTCCACTTGGTAGTGCGTTAAATTAGGGGTGTTCTAGCCATTGTTTGCGCTATCGTGTTTTCTAAAAATCTAAAAATCTAAAAATCTAAAAATCTAAAAATCTAAAAATCTAAAAATCTAAAAATCTAAAAATCTAAAAATCTAAAAATCTAAAAATCTAAAAATCTAAAAATCTAAAAATCTAAAAATCTAAAAATACAGACCACTTCTTTGGGTGAGGTAGCCGGTGCTTTAAAAGGAGCACCAATGTCCTCTTTCGACAATGTTGTGTGAGTATTGGTATGTGCTTTTTAAAATATGTGACGGTGTATCAAAAACAACTGATTGCTTTGGTTGTATTTTTCGTATTTGGTTTGAACCATAGTATTTGTGCTGCCGGTAAAGCCAAGTCTGGTAGTCTGGGAGGGTATTACGCAGAAGGCGGATTAAGTCATTACAGTAATACGCTGTTGGGAGACTTTGGAAAACACAATACCATTTCTGTCTCGCCAATGCCTAATAATCAACTCGTTCCTTTTAACTACAAAAACAATGATTTTTATACCAAGGGTTTGGGTGGTTATATTGGTGGGGGTTATCAGTGGCGATTATCCAATGATGTTTCATGGCGTATTGGCGAGAGACTAAGCCATTATAATTTAGCGCAAAAGGGGACTTTCGGGCAGAACATTTCGCAACATTACCGTTATGATATCAATGAATGGACTTTTAATGTTGTGTTCGGGGTAAACTGGAATGCCTTTTCACATAACGTATTTTATATTGAGGCAGAAACAGGTATCGCTCGTTTAACCAGTAAGCATTTTAGATTTTCTAATACGTCTGATCATCTTAATCATACCAGTAACACCAGAGAACATATTGATTATGGATTAAACGCAGGGTGGATTTACCAAATAAGCGAACATACCGGCTTGGATATGTCAGTAGGCTATGTAAATTCAGGCATGGCATCGTTGGGCACAAGGGAAGTACCATTAGGAGCGGTCAGTAGGGGGGAAATTAGTCAGAAGGTAGAAGGTATTATTATTAATGCTGGTGTGAAATACCTATTTTAAGCAGGAGTTATTGAAATGAAACAGCTAATTATCGGCGTATTATTATTAGTAGGTACCATCAGCAGTATGGCCTCCGATTTCACCATAACGCCTGCCTTCCAACAACACCGTTATTTTTATGAAGCAGGTAATCAAAGAATATTTTTTGACTATCAGTTCAAAATTCACAACAATATGCGTTACCCCCTTTATTTAACCAATAAAAAAGTTGTTTATAGCTCCGGTGGTTTGAAAGCAACGCTTAATCCAGCTGGAACCACCTGTTCATTTTTCATGGAAAAATTTAATGAAACGACTCCAGTTTTACCTAATGAAGACTGTATAATAGCGTACACATATACGATAAAAAAATCTGTTTTTTTGAATGGTAAAACAAAGTCTTTTATCAGTACTTTAAGTGTGTTAGATCAGCTTGGGCAGACAGTCAATTACACAGCAACAATAAAATTAAGTGCTTCTTCAAGAATCGCCAGCAAGCATGTTTTGCTGGTGGGTCTGGATGGTACTCGTGGGGATGCCTTTAAAAAAGCTGTGAAAGCGATAAGTACAGATGATACAAAGTATCATTTTATTAATGAAATGATCAAAGGCGGTAAGCAGGATTATTTTATTTATGCGGGGGGAAATCCTGACCGACCCAAAACAGTACAGATAACAGACTCAGCTCCCGGCTGGATAACTATTTTGACAGGAGTGTGGGTAGATCAACATCATATTAATGATAACGCTGCAAAGACTCCGGATGACAAACTTCAAGAATATTATGAAAAAATTCGTAATAAAGATATACCGACTGTTTTTAATGATATAAAAGATGCTAGACCAAATGCTTATACTGTTTCATTAGTAGAGTGGAATGACATTAATGCATTTGCCAATTTTAAGTTTAGTGATAAAAACGATGCAGCTTCTTTAGTTGATGACAAGGACGTAACATCAAAAGCCATTGTGCAACTTAAGCATAACCCAACGCCTACCTTTATGTTTTTGCATTTCAATGATCCAGATCATAAAGGTCATGAACATAAGTATAGTCGTGACGATAGTGATTATATAGCTGCAGTGAAAACTGCTTTGAGTAAAGCTAACAAGGTTCTTGAGGAAGTACAAAAGCTACGAGACAGTGGTCAGCAATGGCTTGTCATTTTTACAACCGACCATGGTGGAGATGAAAAATTAGGACACGGAAATACAAGGTGGGGGACAAGACAGGTTTTTGCAACTTATCATGACCCTAAAGATAAAAGATATTCCGGTGGAGGGGAGATTAATGCATTTCAAGGACAAACCAATATCACCCCAACTATACTGGATTATTTCGATATACCTATTCCAAAAAATTTGTATGGAAAGCCAATTAACGCCAGTGATCTACCTGTAAGATCGCTGATGTCAAAATTTGGCATCAAAGAAGATGAAGCCATAGATAACTATCCACAGATGACTGCCGATGTTTACCCAACTCTTGGAGGTTACGCTGAAAAAATAAATAAAGTTCTGATGAGTGCGGACCGTGCAACAACTTTTAAGGCTTATTTTTTTCTAAATGATGGTACATATATAACTTATAATATAAAAGACAAGAAGATTATCTCAGATCCAGAGCCAATTAAAAGCCATTGGAAATGTTTGAATGACTCAAAGATAAGTTCTGCTAAGATTGAAGGCGCAGTAGCGTTCTCCAATCAAGGTAAAGATGAGTATTTTTTCCTTTTTGATAATGGTTACTGTACACTGTGTAAAAACAATCTTACCCATGATACAACAGACTCACCAAATTATCCTCGCAAAGTAGGGGAATTCAACAAATTTTTGGGAACAAAATTAAAAGGCATTGACTACAAGCGGATTAGTGGCATTATTCGCCATAAGGATGACAAGGTTGTATATATTTTTTTCGAGGGTTCGACACATTATCTTAGGATGCCAAACTTTGGCGCTAATATGGCTGATTCTGACGTTGGAGTTGGTAACGATTTTCCTAACAGCTGGCCGGGTCTAGATTACAACATACAAACCATGTTAAGCCCCTTGAAAAATGGAGATAATTATCGAGTATTTATTAAGCCAATAAAGTATAACTAGCAGACGTTATTCATCAGCTTATGGTGAAAAAGCCTCAATTTTTTGCAATAAAGAGTTGGGGCTTTTATTATTGGCAGGTGCTTGCACCAAAAAAACACCAAAACCTGCGTTTAACTTCTTGTTGCGCTATTTTTTTAACTTACTGTTATGCGTTGAAGCTCCCTTGCAATAGAAGGTTTGTTCGTCACATCGACTTTAAATAGCAAGCCATGAAAGCATACTCATAACAGACGTTATAAATAGGTTTTGGTATAAGGTTATACAGCTTTATTCTTTGACACTTATGTAGTGTATAATTACTATCAATAAAAGTTTATTAAGTAATTACGGTAAATCAGTTATTTGAAATAAAAGCCATTTAAATAAAAGCTGTTTGAAATAAAGAGTATTTATTTTTCATTTATAATATTTTTTGTTTTGTTTTGTTTTGTCTTTGTGTGTTCTTCCACTTGGTAGTGCGTTAAATTAGGGGTGTTCTAGCCATTGTTTGCGCTATCGTTTTTTCTAAAAATCTAAAAATCTAAAAATCTAAAAATCTAAAAATACAGACCACTTCTTTGGGTGAGGTAGCCGGTGCTTTAAAAGGAGCACCAATGTCCTCTTTCGACAATGTTGTGTGAGTATTGGTATGTGCTTTTTAAAACATGTGACGGTGTATCAAAAACAACTGATTGCTTTGGTTGTATTTTTCGTATTTGGTTTGAACCATAGTATTTGTGCTGCCGGTAAAGCCAAGTTTGGTAGTCTGGGAGGGTTTTACGCAGAAGGAGGACTAAGTTATTACAGTAATACTCTGTTCGGAGACTCTGGAAAATACAATAAACTTTCTGGCTGGCCAATTCCTGGTAGTCAGTCAAATTCTTTAAACTACAAAAATAATAACTTTTATACCAGTGGGTTGGGTGGTTATATTGGAGGGGGTTATCAGTGGCGATTATCCAATGATGTTTCATGGCGTATTGGTAATAGACTAAACCATTATAATTTAGCGCAAAAGGGGGCTTATGGGCAGAACATTTCGGAACATTACCGTTATGATATCAGTGAATGGACTTTTAATGTTGTGTTCGGGGTAAACTGGAATGCCTTTTCACATAACGTATTTTATATTGAGGCAGAAACAGGTATCGCTCGTTTAACCAGTAAGCATTTTAGATTATCAAACACGTCTGATCATCTTAATCATACCAGTAACACTAGAAACAATATTGATTATGGATTAAACGCAGGGTGGATTTACCAAATAAGCGAACATACCGGCTTGGATATGTCAGTAGGCTATGTAAATTCAGGCATGGCATCGTTGGGCACAAGGGAAGTACCATTAGGTGCGGTCAGTAGGGGGGAAATTAACCAGAAGGTAGAAGGTATTATTATTAATGCTGGTGTGAAATACCTATTTTAAGCAGGAGTTATTGAAATGAAACAGCTAATTATCGGCGTATTATTATTAGTAGGTACCATCAGCAGTATGGCCTCTGATTTCACCATCACGCCTGCCTTCCAACAACATCTTACTTTTTATAATGCAGGTAATCAAACACTATCTGTTAACTATCAGTTCAAAATTCACAACAATATGCGTGACCCTCTTTATTTAAACAATCAAAAAGTTGTTTATACCTCCGGCGGTTTTAAAGCAACGCTTAATCCAGCTGGAACCACCTGTTCATTTTACATGGAAAAATTTAATGAAACGACTCCAGTTTTACCTAATGAAGACTGTATAATAGCGTACACATATACGATAAAAAAATCTGTTTTTTTGAATGGTAAAGCAAAGTCTTTTATCAGTACTTTAAGTGTGTTAGGTCAGCTTGGGCTGACAGTCAATTACACAGCAACAATAAAATTAAAAGCTTTTTCATCCACCAACAAGCATGTTTTGCTGGTGGGTCTTGGTGGTACTCTTGTGGATGCCTTTAAAATAGCTGTGAAAAAGATAAGTACAGATGATAAAAAATATCATTTTATTAATGAAATGATCAAAGGCGGTAAGCAGGATTATTTTATTTATGCGGGCGGAAATTCTGACCGACCCGAAACAAAACAGGAAACATCCAACGCCCCCGGTTGGGCCACTATTTTGACAGGAGTGTGGGCAAATAAACATGGTATTAATGATAATGCACCCTCAGACACAAAAGACCTTCAAGAATATTATGAAAAAATTCGCAAGAAAGATATACCGACTGTTTTTAATGATATAAAAGATGCTATACCAAAGGCTTATACTGTTTCATTAGCAGAGTGGAACGACATTAGTACATTTGCCAAGTTTAAGTCTATTAATCAAGATGATGCTGCTTCTTTAGCTGAACCTAATCAAAATGACGTATCACTAGCAGCTATTAAGGAACTTAACCATTTCCCAACGCCTGCCTTTATGTTTTTGCAATACGATGGTGGCGCTCGTGCAGGTCATAATTATGGGTATGATTTTAAAAATTCAGATTATATAGATGCAATAGAAACTGTTTTGGGTAATGCTAATAGGGTTCTTGAGAAAGTACAAAAACTACGAGACAGTGGTCAGCAATGGCTTGTCATTTTTACAACCGACCATGGTGGAAAAGGCAAGGAAAGCAAAGGCAGAAGTTGGCAGGAAAGACAAGTTTTTGCAACGTATCATGATCCTAGAGACAAAAGATATTCCGGTGGAGGGGAGATTAATGCATTTCAAGGACAAACCAATATCACCCCAACTATACTGGATTATTTCGATATACCTATTCCAAAAAATTTGTATGGAAAGCCAATTAACGCCAGTGATCTACCTGTAAGATCGCTGATGTTAAAATTTGGCATCAAAGAAGATGAAGCCATAGATAACTATCCACAGATGACTGCCGATGTTTACCCAACTCTTGGAGGTTACGCTGAAAAAATAAATAAAGTTCTGATGAGTGCGGACCGTGCAACAACTTTTAAGGCTTATTTTTTTCTAAATGATGGTACATATATAACTTATAATATAAAAGACAAGAAGATTATCTCAGATCCAGAGCCAATTAAAAGCCATTGGAAATGTTTGAATGACTCAAAGATAAGTTCTGCTAAGATTGAAGGCGCAGTAGCGTTCTCCAATCAAGGTAAAGATGAGTATTTTTTCCTTTTTGATAATGGTTACTGTACACTGTGTAAAAACAATCTTACCCATGATACAACAGACTCACCAAATTATCCTCGCAAAGTAGGGGAATTCAACAAATTTTTGGGAACAAAATTAAAAGGCATTGACTACAAGCGGATTAGTGGCATTATTCACCATAGCAATGACAAGAATGTATATATTTTTTTCGAGGGTTCGACACATTATCTTAGGATGACAAACTTTGGCGCTAATATGGCTGATTCTGACATTGGAGTTGGTGACGAGTTTCCTAACAGCTGGCCGGGTCTAAATTACAACATACAAACCATGTTAAGCCCCTTGAAAAATGGAGATAATTATCGAGTATTTATTAAGCCAATAAAGTATAACTAGCAGACGTTATTCATCAGCTTATAGTGAAAAAGCCTCAATTTTTTGCAATAAAAGGTTGGGGCTTTTATTATTGGCAGGAGCTTGCACCAAAAAAACACCAAAACCTGCGTTTAACTTCTTGTTGCGCTATTTTTTTAACTTACTGTTATGCGTTGAAGCTCCCTTGCAATAGAAGGTTTGCTCATTACCTCGCCTTTAAACAGCAAACCATAAAAGCATACTCATAACAGACGTTATAAATAGGTTTTGGTATAAGGTTATACAGCTTTATTCTTTGACACTTATGTAGTGTATAATTACCATCAATAAAAGTTTATTAAGTAATTACGGTAAATCAGTTATTTGAAATAAAAGCCATTTAAATAAAAGCTATTTGAAATAAAGAGTATTTATTTTTCATTTATAATATTTTTTGTGTTGTCTTTGTATGTTCTTCCACTTGGTAGTGCGTTAAATTAGGGGTGTTCTAGCCATTGTTTGCGCTATCGTGTTTTCTAAAAATCTAAAAATCTAAAAATCTAAAAATCTAAAAATACAGACCACTTCTTTGGGTGAGGTAGCCGGTGCTTTAAAAGGAGCACTAATATCCTCTTTCGACAATGTTGTGTGAGTATTGGTATGTTCTTTTTAAAACATGAGACGGTGTATCAAAAACAACTGATTGCTTTGGTTGTATTTTTCGTATTTGGTTTGAACCATAGTATTTGTGCTGCCGGTAAAGCCAAGTCTGGTAGTCTGGGAGGCTATTACGCAGAAGGCGGATTAAGTCATTACAGTAATACGCTGTTGGGAGACTTTGGAAAACACAATACCATTTCTGTCTCGCCAATGCCTAATAATCAACTCGTTCCTTTTAACTACAAAAACAATGATTTTTATACCAAAGGCTTGGGTGGTTATATTGGTGGGGGTTATCAGTGGCGATTATCCAATGATGTTTTATGGCGTATTGGTGAGAGAGTAAGCCATTATAATTTAGCGCAAAAGGGGGCTTATGGGCACAACATTTCGCAACATTACCGTTATGATATCAGTGAATGGACTTTTAATGTTGTGTTCGGGGTAAACTGGAATGCCTTTTCACATAACGTATTTTATATTGAGGCAGAAACAGGTATCGCTCGTTTAACCAGTAAGCATTTTAGATTTTCTAATACGTCTGATCATCTTAATCATACCAGTAACACCAGAGAAAATATTGATTATGGATTAAACGCAGGGTGGATTTACCAAATAAGCGAACATACCGGCTTGGATATTTCAGTAGGCTATGTAAATTCAGGCATGGCATCGTTGGGCACAAGGGAAGTACCATTAGGTGCGGTCAGTAGGGGGGAAATTAGTCAGAAGGTAGAAGGTATTATTATTAATGCTGGTGTGAAATACCTATTTTAAGCAGGAGTCATTGAAATGAAACAGCTAATTGTCGGTGTATTATTATTAGTAGGTACCATCAGCAGTATGGCCTCCGATTTCACCATAACGCCTGCCTTCCAACAAAATCTAAGTTTTTATGATGCAGGTAATCAAACAATATTTTTTGACTATCAGTTCAAAATTCACAACAATATGCGTTACCCCCTTTATTTAAACAATAAAAAACTTGTTTATACCTCTGGTGATTTGAAAGCAACGTTTAATCCAGTTGGAAGCACTTGTTCATTTTTCATGGAAAAACTTATAAAAACGACTCCAGTTTTACCCAATAAAGACTGTATAATAGCGTACACTTATACGCTAAAAAAATCTGTTTTTTTGAATGGTAAAGTAAAGTCCTTTATCAGTACTTTACGGGTGTTAGATCAGCTTGGGCTGACAGTCAATTACACAGCAACAATAAAATTAAATGCTTATTCAATACCCACCAACAAGCATGTTTTGCTGGTGGGTCTGGGTGGTACTCGTGGGGATGCCTTTAAAATAGCTGTGAAAAAAATAAGTACAGATGATACAAACTATCATTTCATTAATGAAATGATCAAAGGCGGTAAGCAGGATTATTTAATTTATGCGGGCGGAAATTCTGACCGACCCGAAACAAAACAGACAACATTCAGCGGTCCTGGTTGGGCCACTATTTTAACAGGAGTGTGGGCAAATAAACATGGTATTAATTCTAATACTGATATTGGAAAAAAATATCATAAAGATATACCGACTGTTTTTAATGATATAAAAGATGCTATACCAAAAGCTTATACTGTTTCATTAGCAGAGCGGAAAGACATTAGTACATTTGCCAGCTTTAAGTTTAATAATCGAGACGATGCAGCTTCTTTAGTTGATGATAAAGATGACGTAACAACAAAAGCCATTGAAGAACTTAAGCGTAAATCAACGCCTACCTTTATGTTTTTGCATTATGATGGTGTAGATCATGAAGGTCATGCTACAGGGTATGATCCTTATCATACAGCTTATATGGATGCAATAAAAACTGTTTTGGGTAATGCTAATAAGGTTCTTGAGGAAGTACAAAAACTACGAGACAGTGGTCAGCAATGGCTTGTCATTTTTGTAACCGACCATGGTGGAAAAGATAAGGGGCACGGAAATAGAAGTTGGCAGGAAAGACAGGTTTTTGCAACGTATCATGACCCTAAAGACAAAAGATATTCTGGTGGCGGGGAGATTAAGGCATACCAGGGACAAACCAATATCACCCCAACTATACTGGATTATTTGAGTATACCTATTCCAAAAATGTTGTATGGAAAGCCAATTAACGCTGGTGAACTACCTGTAAGGTGGCTTTGGGCAAAATATTTGTGGAGTGGAGACTATCTTGTAAATGACTTTCCTCAGTTGGTCAGAAACGTTTTACCAGCGCTTGGTGACAACATTAAAAAAATCAATAAAGCTCTGATGAGTGGGGACAGTGAAACATCTTCTGAGGCTTATTTTTTTCTGAATGATGGTACATATATAACTTATAATGTAGTAAAACAGGAGATTATCTCTGGTCCAGAGCCAATTAAAAGCCATTGGAAATGTTTGAATGACTCAAAGATAGGTTCTGCTAAGATTAAAGGTGCAGTATCGTTTAATGATCCACTAGATAAAAAGATGTTTAACAATGAGTATTTTTTCATTTTTGATAATAATTACTGTACAGTGTGTGAACTCAATCCTCCCCATAATACAATAGACCCATCAATTTATCCTGAAAAACTAGAGAAATTCAGCCCAGATTGGGCAAAACTAATGAATGATTTTTCTGCCAGCAATGGCAATTTAGCCATTGTGCGCAAGGGAAAAAGGAACAGCGCAAAAAGTAGTAAACATGAGGACATAATTTATGGATTTATAGATGAGGTGGGGAAATATTTTAAAATTGATATTTTTAGTACTCATATAAAAGGTTCTGACGTTGACCATAAGGACTTAGATAATTTTTACTGGCGTGGTCTAGGTATGTACAACTTTCAAACCGGATTAAGTCCCAGCGTAGATACCAATAGTGATGTTGATACGCTCACGGGAAACAGTTATGCTTTCTTTCTTAAGCCAATGAAGTATAACTAGCAGACGTTGATCATCAGCTTGTGGTGAAAAAACCTCGTTTTTTTGCAATAAAGGGTTGGGGCTTTTATTATTGGCAGGAGCTTGCACCAAAAAAACACCAAAGCCTGCGTTTAACTTCTTGTTGCGCTATTTTTTTAACTTACTGTTATGTGTTGAAGCTCCCTTGCAATAGAAGATTTGCTCGTCACATCGCCTTTAAATAGCAAGCCATGAAAGCATACTAATAACAGACGTTATAAATAGGTTTTGGTATAAGGTTATACAGCTTTATTCTTTGACACTTATGTAGTGTATAATTACTATCAATAAAAGTTTATTAAGTAATTACGGTAAATCAGTTATTTGAAATAAAAGCCATTTAAATAAAAGCTATTTGAAATAAAGAGTATTTATTTTTCATTTATAATATTTTTTGTGTTGTCTTTGTATGTTCTTCCACTTGGTAGTGCGTTAAATTAGGGGTGTTCTAGCCATTGTTTGCGCTATCGTGTTTTCTAAAAATCTAAAAATCTAAAAATCTAAAAATCTAAAAATCTAAAAATACAGACCACTTCTTTGGGTGAGGTAGCAGGTGTTTTAAAAGGTGCACCAATATCCTCTTTCGACAATGTTGTGTGAGTATTGGTATGTTCTTTTTAAAACATGTGACGGTGTATCAAAAACAACTGATTGCTTTGGTTGTATTTTTCGTATTTGGTTTGAACCATAGTATTTGTGCTGCCGGTAAAGCCAAGTTTGGTAGTCTGGAAGGGTTTTACGCAGAAGGAGGACTAAGTTATTACAGTAATACTCTGTTCGGAGACTCTGGAAAATACAATAAACTTTCTGGCTGGCCAATTCCTGGTAGTCAGTCAAATTCTTTAAACTACAAAAATAATAACTTTTATACCAGTGGGTTGGGTGGTTATATTGGAGGGGGTTATCAGTGGCGATTATCCAATGATGTTTCATGGCGTATTGGTAATAGACTAAACCATTATAATTTAGCGCAAAAGGGGGCTTATGGGCAGAACATTTCGCAACATTACCGTTATGATATCAGTGAATGGACTTTTAATGTTGTGTTCGGGGTAAACTGGAATGCCTTTTCACATAACGTATTTTATATTGAGGCAGAAACAGGTATCGCTCGTTTAACCAGTAAGCATTTTAGATTATCAAACACGTTTGGTCATCTTAATCATAGCAGTAACACCAGAAAAAATATTGATTATGGATTAAACGCAGGGTGGATTTACCAAATAAGCGAACATACCGGCTTGGATATTTCAGTAGGCTATGTAAATTCAGGCATGGCATCGTTGGGCACAAGGGAAGTACCATTAGGTGCGGTCAGTAGGGGGGAAATTAACCAGAAGGTAGAAGGTATTATTATTAATGCTGGTGTGAAATACCTATTTTAGGCAGGAGTTATTGAAATGAAACAGCTAATTATCGGCGTATTATTATTAGTAGGTACCATCAGCAGTATGGCCTCCGATTTCACCATAACGCCTGCCTTCCAACTATATCCTAGTTTTTATGATGCAAGTAATCAAACAATATCTGTTGACTATCAGTTCAAAATTCACAACAATATGCGTGACCCCCTTTATTTAAACAATCAAAAAGTTGTTTATACCTCCGGTGGTTTTAAAGCAACGCTTAATCCAGCTCGAACCACCTGTTCATTTTACATGGAAAAATTCAATAAAACGACTCCGGTTTTACCTAATAAAGACTGTATAATAGCGTACACTTATACACTAAAAAAATCTGTTGAGTTTAATGATAAAGCAAAGTCTTTTATCAGTACTTTAAGTGTGTTAGGTCAGCTTGGGCTGACAGTCAATTACACAGCAACAATAAAATTAAATGCTTATAATTTCACCGTAACGCCTGCCTTCCAACAACAGCTTAGTTTTTATGATGTAGGTAATCAAACAATATCTTTTAACTATCAGTTCAAAATTCACAACAATATGCGTTACCCCCTTTATTTAGCCAATCAAAAAGTTGTTTATACCTCTGATGGTTTTAAAGCAACGCTTAATCCAGCTGGAACCACCTGTTCATTTTTCTTGGAAAAATTAAAAAAAACGGCTCCGGTTTTACCTAATAAAGACTGCATAATAGCCTACACTTATACGCTAAAAAAATCTGTTTATTTTAATGGTAAAGCAAAGTCTTTTATCAGTACTTTAAGTGTGTTAGATGAGCTTGGGCTGACAGTCAATTACACAGCAACAATAAAATTAAAAGCTTTTTCAAGAGACACCCACAAGCATGTTTTGCTGGTGGGTCTTGGTGGTACTCTTGGGGATGCCTTCAAAATAGCTGTGAAAACGATAAGTACAGATGATAAAAACTATCATTTCATTAATGAAATGATCAAAGGCGGTAAGCAGGATTATTTAATTTATGCGGGCGGAAATTCTGACCGACCCGAAACAAAACAGACAACATTAAGCGGTCCTGGTTGGGCCACTATTTTAACAGGAGTGTGGGCAGATAAACATGGTATTAATTCTAATACTGATATTGAAAAAAATTATCTTAAAGATATACCGACTGTTTTTAATGATATAAAAGATGCTAGACCAAATGCTTATACTGTTTCATTAGCAGAGTGGAGCGGCATTAGATCATTTGCCAATTTTAAGTTTAATGGGCAAGACGATGCAGCTTCTGTTGCTAAAGACCCAGATAAAGACAAAAACTTAGAGGTAACAACAAAAGCCATTGAAGAACTTAAGCGTAACTCAACGCCTACCTTTATGTTTTTGCATTATGATGCTGTAGATAAGGAAGGACAAGCTACAGGGTATGATACTAGTAATACAGCTTATATGAATGCAGTAAATACTGTTTTGGGTAATGCTAATAAGGTTCTTGAGGAGGTACAAAACCTACGAGACAGTGGTCAGCAATGGCTTGTCATTTTTACAACCGACCATGGTGGAAAAGGCAACGAAAGCAAAGGCAGAAGTTGGCAGGAAAGACAAGTTTTTGCAACGTATCATGACCCTAAAGATAAAAGATATTCCGGTGGAGGGGAGATTAATGCATTTCAAGGACAAACCAATATCACCCCAACTATACTGGATTATTTCGATATACCTATTCCAAAAATTTTGTATGGAAAGCCAATTAACGCCAGTGACCTACCTGTAAGGTGGCTTTGGGGAAGATTTCATGCAAAACCAGCCTATCTCGACAATGATTATCCCCAGTTGACCAGCAACGCTTTTCCAGCGCTTGGTGACAACGTTAAAAAAATAAATAAAGCTCTGAGGGATTTCTCCGCTGGAATAATGAATGCTTATTTTTTTCTGAATGATGGTACATATATAACGTATAGTCCATATGATGAGAAGATTATCTCTGGTCCAGATCCAATTAAACGCGATTGGAAATGTTTAACAGACCCAAAGATAGCCTCTGCTAACATGACAGGTGCACTAGGGAATATGACTAATAGTAAAATGCAATATTTTTTTAGTTTTGATAATGGTTATATTACACTGTGTAAAAACAATACTACCCATGATACATTAGACTCATCAATTTATCCTGAAAAACTAGAGAAATTCAGCCCAGCTTTGGAAAAAAAAATAAAAACGGCCTTCATAAAGAGCAATTGGGCCTTTATTCGCATGTACATTGCATTTGACATAATATATTTACTTGTACCGAAGGAGGGGATATATCTAAAGTTAAATCCTTTTGGTACTGGCATGCTGGATAATAATATTAACAATTATGGCTTCTCTAATACAACTTGGCCGGGTATAGCTAATTTCAGCATACAAACCGTATTAAGTTACAGCGGGGGTGGTGCGGCGGATAAGTTATTAGGAGACTATCATGCTTTCTTTCTTAAGCCAATGAAATATAACTAGCAGACGTTGATCATCAGCTTATGGTGAAAAAGCCTTGAGTTTTTGCAATAAAGGGTTGGGGCTTTGATTATTGGCAGGTGCTTGTACCAAAAAACACCAAAACCTGCGTTTAACTTCTTGTTGCGCTACTTTTTGAACTTACTGTTATGCGTTGAAGCTCCCTTGCAATAGAAGGTTTGCTAGATACCCCGCCGTTAAATAGCAAGCCATGAAAGCATACTAATAACAGACGTTATAAATAGGTTTTGGTATAAGATTATACAGCTTTATTCTTTGACACTTATGTAGTGTATAATTACTATCAATAAAAGTTTATTAAGTAATTACGGTAAATCAGTTATTTGAAATAAAAGCCATTTAAATAAAAGCTATTTGAAATAAAGAGTATTTATTTTTCATTTATAATATTTTTTGTTTTGTCTTTGTATGTTCTTCCACTTGGTAGTGCGTTAAATTAGGGGTGTTCTAGCCATTGTTTGCGCTATCGTGTTTTCTAAAAATCTAAAAATCTAAAAATACAGACCACTTCTTTGGGTGAGGTAGCCGGTGCTTTAAAAGGTGCACCAATGTCCTCTTTCGACAATGTTGTGTGAGTATTGGTATGTTCTTTTTAAAACATGAGACGGTGTATCAAAAACAACTGATTGCTTTGGTTGTATTTTTCGTATTTGGTTTGAACCATAGTATTTGTGCTGCCGGTAAAGCCAAGTTTGGTAGTCTGGAAGGGTTTTACGCAGAAGGAGGACTAAGTTATTACAGTAATACTCTGTTCGGAGACTCTGGAAAATACAATAAACTTTCTGGCTTGCCAATTCCTGGTAGTCAGTCAATTTCTTTAAACTACAAAAATAATAACTTTTATACCAGTGGGTTGGGTGGTTATATTGGAGGGGGTTATCAGTGGCGATTATCCAATGATGTTTCATGGCGTATTGGTAATAGACTAAACCATTATAATTTAGCGCAAAAGGGGGCTTATGGGCAGAACATTTCGCAACATTACCGTTATGATATCAGTGAATGGACTTTTAATGTTGTGTTCGGGGTAAACTGGAATGCCTTTTCACATAACGTATTTTATATTGAGGCAGAAACAGGTATCGCTCGTTTAACCAGTAAGCATTTTAGGTTGTCAAAGATGTCTGGTCATCTTAATCATACCAGTAACACCAGAAAAAATATTGATTATGGATTAAACGCAGGGTGGATTTACCAAATAAGCGAACATACCGGCTTGGATATGTCAGTAGGCTATGTAAATTCAGGCATGGCATCGTTGGGCACAAGGGAAGTACCATTAGGTGCGGTCAGTAGGGGGGAAATTAACCAGAAGGTAGAAGGTATTATTATTAATGCTGGTGTGAAATACCTATTTTAAGCAGGAGTTATTGAAATGAAACAGCTAATTATCGGCGTATTATTATTAGTAGGTACCATCAGCAGTATGGCCTCTGATTTCACCATCACGCCTGCCTTCCAACAACATCTTACTTTTTATAATGCAGGTAATCAAACACTATCTGTTAACTATCAGTTCAAAATTCACAACAATATGCGTGACCCCCTTTATTTAAACAATAAAAAAGTTATTTATACCTCCGGTGGTTTTAAAGCAACGCTTAATCCAGCTGGAACCACCTGTTCATTTTACATGGAAAAATTTAATGAAACGACTCCGGTTTTACCTAATGAAGACTGTATAATAGCTTACACTTATACGCTAAAAAAATCTGTTTTTTTGAATGGTAAAGCAAAGTCTTTTATCAGTACTTTAAGTGTGTTAGGTCAGCTTGGGCTGACAGTCAATTACACAGCAACAATAAAAACAAATGCTTATAATTTTACCGTAACGCCTGCCTTCCAACATCTTAGTTTTAATGATGTAGGTAATCAAACAATATCTTTTGACTATCAGTTCAAAATTCACAACAATATGCGTTACCCCCTTTATTTAACCAATAAAAAAGTTGTTTATACCTCTGATGGTTTTAAAGCAACGCTTAATCCAGCTGGAACCACCTGTTCATTTTTCATGGAAAAATTAAAAAAAACGGCTCCGGTTTTACCTAATAAAGACTGCATAATAGCCTACACTTATACGCTAAAAAAATCTGTTTATTTTAATGGTAAAGCAAAGTCTTTTATCAGTACTTTAAGTGTGTTAGATGAGCTTGGGCTGACAGTCAATTACACAGCAACAATAAAATTAAAAGCTTTTTCAAGAGACACCCACAAGCATGTTTTGCTGGTGGGTCTTGGTGGTACTCTTGGGGATGCCTTCAAAATAGCTGTGAAAACGATAAGTACAGATGATAAAAACTATCATTTCATTAATGAAATGATCAAAGGCGGTAAGCAGGATTATTTAATTTATGCGGGCGGAAATTCTGACCGACCCGAAACAAAACAGACAACATTAAGCGGTCCTGGTTGGGCCACTATTTTAACAGGAGTGTGGGCAGATAAACATGGTATTAATTCTAATACTGATATTGAAAAAAATTATCATAAAAAAGATATACCGACTGTTTTTAATGATATAAAAGATGCTATACCAACAGCTTATACTGTTTCATTAGCAGAGTGGAAAGACATTAGTACATTTGCCAACTTTAAGGTTAAGGGGCAAGACGATGCAGCTTCTGTTGCTAAAGACCCAGATAAAGACAAAAACTTAGACGTAACAACAAAAGCCATTGAAGAACTTAAGCGTAACTCAACGCCTACCTTTATGTTTTTGCATTATGATGCTGTAGATAAGGAAGGACAAGCTACAGGGTATGATACTAGTAATACAGCTTATATGAATGCAGTAAATACTGTTTTGGGTAATGCTAATAAGGTTCTTGAGGAGGTACAAAACCTACGAGACAGTGGTCAGCAATGGCTTGTCATTTTTACAACCGACCATGGTGGAAAAGGCAACGAAAGCAAAGGCAGAAGTTGGCAGGAAAGACAAGTTTTTGCAACGTATCATGACCCTAAAGATAAAAGATATTCCGGTGGAGGGGAGATTAATGCATTTCAAGGACAAACCAATATCACCCCAACTATACTGGATTATTTCGATATACCTATTCCAAAAAATTTGTATGGAAAGCCAATTAACGCCAGTGACCTACCTGTAAGGTGGCTTTGGGGAAGATTTCATGTAAAACCAGCCTATCTCGACAATGATTATCCCCAGTTGACCAGCAACGCTTTCCCAGCGCTTGGCGACAATGTTAAAAAAATAAATAAAGCTATGAGGGCTTTATCCGGTGAAAACTGGAATGCTTATTTTTTTCTGAATGATGGTACATATATAACTTATAGTACAAAGAATGGAAATATTATCTCTGATCCAAAGCCAATTAAAGGCAATTGGAGGTGTTTAGCTGACCCAAAGATAGCTTCTGCTAAGATGACAGGTGCAGTAGGGGATATACTAAATAGTATAAAGTCTTATTTTTTTAGTTTTGATAATGGTTACTGTACACTATGTAATGAGGGTAGTGGTAGCCATGATACAATAGACTTATCAATTTATCCTGAAAAACTAGAGAAATTCAGCCCAGCTTTGGTAAAAGAAATAAAAACGGTTTCCATAAAGAGAAATTGGGCCATTATTAGCAAGGAGCTTTCCGTTGGCGCAGTAGATTTACTTGTACCGAAGGAGGGGATATATCTAGAGTTAGATGGTTTTGGTCCTAACATGCCGGATAATAATATTAAGAATCATGGCTTCTCTAATAAAACTTGGCCGGGTATAGCTAATTACAGTATACAAACCGTATTAAGTAACAACCAGGGGAGCGCGGAGGATAAGTTAACGTCAGACTATCATGCTTTCTTTCTTAAGCCAATGAAGTATAACTAGTAGACATTGTTCATCAGCTTGTGGTGAAAAAGCCTTGAGTTTTTGCAATAAAAGGTTGGGGCTTTTATTATTGGCAGGTGTTTGTACCAAAAAAACACCAAAACCTGCGTTTAACTTCTTGTTGCGCTACTTTTTGAACTTACTGTTATGTGTTGAAGCTCCCTTGCAATAGAAGGTTTGCTAGATACCCCGCCGTTAAATAGCAAACCATAAAAGTATACTCATAATAGCCGTTGTTTTTCAGATCACTTTTGCGGGAATGTCGGTGCTTGTGATCATCGGCTAGTTTGATACGCTACTGATATTGTTAATGTCGGGTTAAATTCAGTGGTTGCGTATCTGTCTTTTGGGTATTTTTACATTGTTGCTGGATAAACCCTGACCTTTTTTCTTTCGGCAGATGTTTTTTTTCCCACATAGTCACCAGCGAAATGCAATTGCTTATTTCATCTTTAGACAAAGGTTTTCCATCAGGCTTTTTACCCAGCTCGACCATACGTTTGAGGTTCGTTATGTGATTCGGAGCCAGATTGTCTGTCATCTCTGCGATAGAATCCAAGAGGGAACTGTTATCACTTATCATGTTGCTACCTTTTTTTACGTCTGGCAGAAATAAAGCCTGCGAAAAACCCTGCAAGTAATCCACCTGCATGAGCGCCATTAGCTATGGTACCTGTAATATCATTAAGTACACCACTAAACCCAAGAAAGAGCCAGACTATCATGAATCCATAAATACCTTTTGGAATACCATAGCCATCATGAGTTTCTTTGGCGCGAATCCAGCAAAATCCAATCAGGCCGTAAATAACACCAGAAAGTCCACCAAAAACAACGATCGCCTGTAAACCAGAGTAGTACTGTATGGTATTGGATACCACAGCACAAAAAATAATCAGAATAAACAGTGTGGCTTTTCCATGGCGGGCCTCAATACGTTTCCCAAAAAAAAGAAACATGGCCGCATTAAAGGCAATATGGATGACAGAAAAGTGCAAAAATATCGGCGTGATCAGTCGCCACCACTGACCAGAAATTAAAGTCTGGCTGAGAATGTTAGTGAGCGAACCGATCTTGTCGTGTATGGAGCTTGGAGGACCATGCTGAACTAGCCATTGCGTTAAAATATCTGGATTGATAAAAATAAACCAACGTTGTACCAACCAGCCCGGAATAAAATACATACATAATGTGGTTATAATACTAATGGCAACAAATATCATTGTGATGGGAGTTTTCATTATATTCGTTGCTAAAGAGTTCAGTGCTTTATTTGATTGAGCTGGTTTTGCAATATTATTGCTTTGGTGGTTTTCAATGTTCAGCTCACCGTTTTTAAATTGTTGATAATAATACCGGATAAGTTGTGCATCGTTGTCTTCACCTGCCCATATAACCTGCTGTCCGGACTTTTCGGTTATCCGGTGGGCAATACCCTTTTGTAAGAGAAAAGCTGAAAATTTTCGTATATCTTCTATTAACGGAACACTAAGAACTTTTATCATAAATTGTTTTTAAACTCCTTAACAACATGTATCACCATAAATGATTAAACTTTGTTTTTACCAAGTTTGTTGCTCCAGCCAAGCTTGGTGCGACACACTTCATAATAGTTGTAAGTTAAAGGGTGAATAAGCGAAAGTAATTTTTCACTTTTTTTGATGATAAGCTCATCGCCCGGACCAGTATTGAGGTAAACCTGACCATCACAACTAATCTGTGAGTAGATGGAATGAGTTTTACTTATTTTAATTTTTATACAGCTGTTACCACTAACAACCAAGGGTCTGTCACTGAGTGCATGAGGATACATGGGTATAAGGCAAACAGCATCAAGAGAAGGATTCATTATGGGCCCTCCTGCTGAAAGTGCATAAGCTGTTGAACCTGTTGGAGTGGCAACGATGACTCCGTCAGACTTCTGGCTCATAACAAACTTGTCGTCGATATGTATCTCAAATTCAATCATTTTAGTAAAACGACCGGGGTGTAATACTATCTCATTGAGTGCAAGATTTTCATTGATTATCTTATTTTTTTTACTTACCTGAACGTTAATCAGAAATCGTTCTTCTACGGAATAATTACCTTTAATAAGTACTTCTTTGATTTCTGCTTCGAGATGGTCAGGAGAAATATCAGTTAAAAACCCAAGATTACCACGATTAATACCCAGCACCGGAACATTCGATCCGGCCAGCGCTCTAGCTGCTCCAAGCATGCACCCATCTCCTCCAACAACTATGGCAAGGTCGCAACTTTGAGATATTGTATCCCTGCTTTGTTCACGTAAACCATGCCCTGGAAGCATAGCTGCTACTTCTTTTTCTAAAATAACTTCAAAACCATTCCCTAGCAGATAATGTTTGAGACGTTTAAGTGTATTTACAACTTTTGAATTGCCATGCCTGCCAATAATACCGATTTTTCTAAATAATTCCATAGGGTTGTGCCGATGCCTTCTTTCTTTACAGTCATAGCATTATAATCATTATTTAACTTTTTCCACTATTAAATTTTGTATCGAAATATTTCTTTTCAAGCGTTATAATGAAGCTCAACTTATCGGTATAAATACTTTGGAGATGTTCAGATGACCTTTGTGGTTGGTGAGGCCTGTATAAAATGCAAGTATACTGACTGTGTAGAAGTATGCCCGGTTGATTGTTTTTATGAAGGGCCCAATTTTTTAGCGATCCATCCTGATGAGTGCATAGACTGTGCTCTGTGTGAACCCGAGTGTCCAGTTAATGCTATCTATCCTGAGGACGAGGTACCAGAGAGCCAAAAGGACTTTATTGAAATAAATGCAAATCTTTCTGAGCAATGGCCAAACATTACCGAAATAATTGACCCTCCAGCAGATGCCGATCAATGGAAAACAGTTCAAAAGAAACGGCATTTGCTCGAAAGATAATGTCCAAGTTTATCAACAAGCAGGCGATTGTTTATGAATAGCCTGCCTGTTGACCTGATTTTAATGGCTAAACAAAGACTCAACCGATAAGCCTTGTTGTTCCAAGATAATTCGTAGTCGCTTTAACGCCTCAACCTGAATTTGACGAACACGTTCCCGAGTTAAGCCAATTTCTTTACCAACCTCTTCAAGCGTGCTAGTTTCATAACCCCGAAGACCAAAGCGACGGGCTACGACCTCTCGTTGCTTTTCAGAGAGCTCTCCCAGCCAGCGGTCAATACTGTCGTTCAGATTGCTGTCCTGAAGAAGTGCTGCCGGGTCATTGTCGTTTAGGTCTGCAACGGTGTCCAGAACAGATTTGTCAGAATCATGTCCTAACGGAGTATCAACAGAGGTAACTCGCTCATTGAGTCCGAGCATGCGTTTAACATCATTAACCGGCTTATCCAGCAGGTCTGCTATTTCTTCTGGTGTGGGATCATGGTCGAGCTTTTGTGCCAGCTCTCGGGAGGCGCGAAGATACACATTCAGCTCTTTAACAACATGAATGGGTAATCGAATAGTCCTTGTTTGATTCATTATGGCGCGTTCAATTGTTTGTCTTATCCACCATGTTGCATAAGTTGAGAATCTAAAGCCCCGTTCAGGGTCAAATTTTTCAACAGCACGAATAAGTCCAAGATTACCTTCCTCTATTAGATCAAGCAACGATAATCCACGATTAATATAGCGTCGGGAAATTTTTACAACCAAGCGAAGATTGCTTTCTATCATACGACGACGACCTGTAGCAACACCTTTGCGTGCAAGACGTGCAAAATGCACTTCTTCTTCTGGTGTTAACAGGGGAGAAAAGCCAATTTCGTTCAGGTATAACTGTGTGGCATCCATTGATTTGGAAAAGCCATTTTCAGTGCGACGACGGTTGACAGATGCAGAAAAACTTTCACCTTGAATTAATGCGTTACTATCTTCTGCAGAATTCAGAATTTCAAGTGACTCGTCAACGTCACCGGAAACATCAATATCAAGAGAGCTACCAGGATCTATAACAGGATCACAAGAAACCTTTTTCTCGGGTAGTTCTATTTCCTCACTGAATTCTTCCAATTTGATTTCTTCCCCTTTCAGCGCCATAAATGCCAGCCCCATTTTTTGATTTCATTCACAACCGAACAGCCAAGTGACTGCGTCGACGACCTTTAACTTATTCCGTTTGTTCATTGCCAAACTACAACTACAACTTCGTTTTCTACGTTACTTCTTCAATGCTTTGGCAAATAGTGAAGAGGATTTACTGGTTTCCCATTATGACTGATTCCGAAGTGCAGTTTGAGTTCCCCTATCCCTGTAGAACCTATTTTGCTCATAGTTTGTCGTTCTCCTGTGCGAACAAGTACATCAGATATACTGTTGTATAGACCATGTAATTTTGTTTATTGTGTTCGATAAGAATAAGTTTTCCATATCCGGACACACGCTTTTCCCCCCTATACAAAACGACCTCTGAAGCTTCTGCATCAATGTTCGTATCTGGCGTAACACGTATAATAAGTGCCTCCTGCACCATTCCGTTATTTGAAGAATCTTCACTGATTCGGCTGTGTTGCTCTAAGGACCCTGTCCAGTGGACGAATTATCTGGATAACTGGTCTCTTTTTTTAGTATTGTTATATTGATACTGTACCGATACTTCAGACCATTGTGAACCCCCCTTTTCTCTGGTGGTTAATGAAAGCATGTAATAACCATTATCTTTGAGTGGTAACTAAAAACACTATCTAGCCTGTAGTTTATTGTTATTTTTTTTAAGGTTAATAGGCACTAACTTTTTTTTGTATAAGTTTAATTGGATTAATAGTTTTATAATGTGTTATTTTTTTATTTATATAAAAAACTACTATAATTTAGCTTGTTTAGTAGTTGAAAAGACTGTATTGATAATTTAATAAATAAAAAATAGAGATATATTTATTTATATTTTTGATTGACCGCTCAATTAATTTATACTGATTTTTAGTAACTAAAAATATAAAAAAAGAGGTGAAATTGTATTATTTTTTATAATTTAAAAGAATTAAAAAAAACTCCTTTATAATAAAAAAGTTTAATAAACGTAATAAAATGGAGTAAATATAACTCATTTGTTTCTATTTATGGTGATCTTTTGATGTTTTTTTCCACGATTAGTACTAATAGTATGCCTGCTAAAATGCATAAAACCGAGTAATACAGGTCAATGTGACTATTTGTATGTATATAATTCCAGGGATTTATATTGCTTTGAAGACCTGTGTCGTTATTAATTAGTTTCCATGGCCATGCCTTATTTAAGGCACCAATCATTAAACCGGTAAGTCCTCCCATCATAGCGTTATTAAAACGAAGTAACAGCCAGCTCAACAGATGTGAAAATAGTAACAGACCAATACCACAACCAAGGCAAAAGACAAATATTACAGAAAAATTGTGATTAATGACAGCTTGTAAAAGCGGGTGATAAAGACCTGCCAAAAGTAAAATAAGGCTACCGGAAATACCGGGAAGTATCATGGCGCAAATGGCAATAGTTCCAGCAAAAAAGAAAATAAACAAAGATGGAGACGATATACTAACCGGTGTTGCTGATGTTAGAAGGAAAGAAAAAACAATACCGAAAACAAGCGGCAACAGATAGTTTATTCTCCACTGTCCGGTTTGTCTTAGCAATAATAATGACGATACAATAATTAGGCCGAAAAAAAATGACCATAATAGTGATGAGTAGTTGCTCATTAAAAAATGAATAGCAGATGAAAAACTTAGAACGCTGAAAGCAATACCAATTAGCAATGGTAGTAGGAAACTTCCATTAACGTACACCCAAAAAGATGACCACTGACCTTTGAATAGAAGTTTTAATGCATGAAGATTGATGGACTTTAAGCTGTTGAGCAACTCTTCATACACTCCTGTAATCAGAGCAATGGTTCCTCCTGAAACACCAGGTATTAGATCTGTTGCGCCTATGGCCATCCCTTTAAAAAACAACCATCTAACCCTATTAATCGAATGCATTTGTTTATCCGTTTATTATGAGAATATTTTGCTAAATAATTTTTAATATTGTTGCATTATAATGATATTTTCTTCTTTTATTTCTTATGTGTTGTTTTCTCGCCTCTAATGTCGCTATTTAAAGAATCTCGTAGTAACAGGCTGCTACGTGCCATGTTTTTTTAAAAGTTAGCTAGGATCGTATTCCGTAGCAATATTCACAAACGAACCTTGATTTTAGCCTTTTCAGATCACCTTATAAATGATGGCTGTTAAGCGATAACTTATCCTTCGTTATTTTTTAAACTTGTGAAGCTGTATTACCAAAAAGTTGTATTACCAAAATTTGCTTTAGTTGAAAACAGGTTTTTGTGTAAGTTATTTGCCAAATATAATCTAATTATTGCTCATTGACTATAACACTGTTGTTTGTGTTGCTAATGAATGATTAAAGATTATTAAGGACTAAAATACAATCAGTTGAATTCATGCTAATGATTTTGCACATGTTCGGCATTATACATAATAAATGAGGCAAGTCAGATTATGGAAGGTGTAAGGTTCGATTTTTTACAGCATAACCCAATTAATTTTGATGATGAGTGGTCGAGATCAGCTAATGATGTAATTAAGCCTGATAAATCTAAGTTTGTATCTGCATCAGGTCGTATTATCAGCGTTGAAGATGAAATTCGACCATCTATTGCCACCGGAAAACGTACGTGTAATGAGAGTGGCATTGGTGACGGACAAAACCGGCAGGATGTTGATTCCCGAGTGTGCAAACGTTTAAAGCTGGAGTCTGAAAATAACTCTGCGCTTGCAGATCGAACGATTAAGCATTGTGTACAGAATGTTGAAAACTATCAACAATGGCTGAACTCACAACCTGAAAATGTATTATCCTGTCCGCCCTTGGTACAATACGGACACTTTATCCCTCAAATAGATGCTTCCTTGTTGGTTTACGATGGTGTGAATATTCATGTTAACACTCAGGGGTTAATGCCAGATTCTGTTGTAGCACTGGAAAAAATAAAGCAAATGGTGAAACCGCCCAGACTTTGTAGTGCCTGCCCTACACCTCAATTGGCAGGAGCTGTTCTTTCCATATTACCCTCTTATCGTAAAACTGCTATATTTGTGCCAATGGCCGGTGCAGGTCGTCTTGCTGCAATGATTGAGCAAGAGGTAAAAAAGGAAAATCATATAGTTCATGTTTTTAGCTATGATATTTCTCCACGTAATAGTTTGGTCAGTGTAGCTAGTGTAGGAGAGAGAGGGGTAAACAGAGGAGATAGTTTTCAACAGTTTTATCATGACGCGGCAACTGTTGAAGCAAGCAATTCAATGCCGACTTTAGCTAATGAAAACCCAGATTATACGTTTAATCATTTTGTTATGTTGCTTGATTTTCCTCAGTTTTATAGAGTTAATCCGGAAAATTGTCCGCTACAAATAGCTGTTGAGAAATTTATGCGATTTACGACGCCAAAAAGCAAACAGATTATCTATTGGGGTATAGGTGATGCAGTAGTTGGTGAAAAAGTAGTAAATAATCCCTTTAAGCAGGTTGTGTCTGTATATAACAAACAAGCAAAAGAAAAGTGGAATGGAAAACAGCTCGAAATAAAAGATGCTGTTGTTGAATACCCCCGAACCTTTAGTAACGAAGTTTTACAGCAGGTATATTCTGAAATTTCAGTGCCTTTAGCGAAGAAGGAAAAAAAGGAGAAATAATCAGAACTGTAGTTCTGCTCTTTTTTTTATGTTGAATCTCCTCGCCTTTCTTTAACAGAAAGCCATAAAATTATGCTCATAACTATAGTTATAAGCATGTTTTGGGCTATAAGCAGTTTTGGTATTAAGTGTTAATTAGCGACATATCCTGATAATCAATAATCTCTTTTAGTACACTGGTGGCGTAAGCTCCTCGGGTTAAAAAAAATGTCAGGCTGAGAGAGTTGTCGCCCCAGTTCCATGACAGCTCTTTTACCAAAAGCTGCATGGCTCTGCGCTGTTGTTTTAACTGGTAGTCTTCAAGCCCTTTAGTCAGTTCGGGATATTGATTGGCAACAGCATATTCCAATTCCTTTATTGAGTTGTCAGAGCGCAATTGACCTTTACCCCACATGGGTGCGGTTAGGAGTAGTTCTGATTTATTGCAACGACTGACTACATTGTTATCTTGATTTTCTGGAAAAATAACTGACTGATTATCTGGAAATGTTACTATATCACCAGGCTGCCAATGATTCCATGTATTGAGTTTTATGCGTTCTCCAACAACTGCATTAAAAATAAAAGAACGAGCAGCAGATAAAAGTATTGATCGAGTTTCCCTGCCAGGTGACAACTGACCATCAAACATCTTAAGAGCTTGTGCAATATTATTGCCTGATATACCAAAGCGCTGATAACCAAAGTAATTGGGAACCCCCACCGATTTAATTGTATTTAGCCTTTGTTCGGTTTCTTTTTTATCTCCACTGTAATTTTTGAGAATAATGGTAAACCTGTTTCCAAGGAGTGTTCCTGTTTGTAGTTTTTTTTGGTGTCGTACAGCTTTGATAATTCTGGCGCCTTCAATCTTGTTGCAGGAAGATATAATTTTGTCATCATCTGGTTTTCCGGGGAGGTGAATGCTAAACCATTGTTTTGTGATTCCGTACCGGTCTTTTAAGCCTGCAAAGGAAACCTTTGACTTATGCAGCTGACATATTGCGGCTATTTTTTTTGCAATCCAATAAGTATTCTGATTTTGTTTTTCTGTAAATAAAAGCAGGTGCTCACCATTACCGGAAGGTTCAAAGGGTAACACTTCTTCAACAATAAAATCTTCGGGCTTTGCTTTAAACATTGCTCTGGCGCAAGGGCTGTCACAGGCATAAGGAAAATCTAACGAAACTGTTGTCATGTATAATTTAAACTCACTGAATGTTTTTCGGATAATCAGATTTTAGATTGTTGGGTTTTGGCATATAATAAAAGGTTTCTCTCGGTGCTATCATACCTAACTCTTCTCTTGCATGATCTTCAATGGTTTTATCAGTGTTATGCTGAAGGTTAACAACGAGTATTGACAATTTCTGATTTCTTTGGGTGATAGTGTTGTTTTTTTTGAGTTGGTTGGTGATCATGTGTTTAGTATGATACAGCTGACTTAAGCTATGCTCACCCATCCACAGCTGATATTGAAGAGCTATAAATATAATCCATAACGTTGCGCTCAGTATTTGCATAACTATTTATAAGTCCGGATAAAGTGTTATCACAGAGTAATACCAAAACCTGCTTCTAACTTCTTATTGAGCAAGATTTCTAATCTTGCTGTTTTGTACAGCTGGCTATTACTCATCACTTCGCTTTTAACAGCAAGCTATTAAAACCTGCTTCTAGAAGTAATGAGAAGCAGTATTTTGTATAATACTTGTATGATAATAACAGAAAAAATATAAAGATTAAGCAAGTGCTTCTGCTTATTATTGATATGTTTGAAACTGTTCAAAAAAACAGAGGTTTTGTGAAATTTGGAGCGGGAAACGAGATTCGAACTCGCGACCCCAACCTTGGCAAGGTTGTGCTCTACCAGCTGAGCTATTCCCGCATAATTCTCAAGGTCTATTCTAATGAGAATAGTTAGCTTATATATAACTGTGTGCTTAAATGGCGTCCCCTAGGGGACTCGAACCCCTGTTACCGCCGTGAAAGGGCGGTGTCCTAGGCCACTAGACGAAGGGGACCCAAGGCACTTACAGTTTTTTTGGGCTGAACCCAAAACTTGTTGAGCATTCTATGGATCTGTGGGTGTTTTGTCAATAGGTTGGGCGTTATCTTTTTTGTATGCTGGTTTTTTTTTGAGGCAATGAATTAGGGTGTATATTGACGTAAGAGATTCGTTTAGTTTTGAGTGTGCCTGTAAAAGCGTGTTTTGACTACAGCTCTTATGAAAGCAAGCTGTAGTCAAAAGTCATATTAAACGCTGTGCATGTGATTATGAGGAAACTGTCATATGATAGTAGTTGTCAGGTTTTATATGCCAGTACTTGTCATTGTTCTTTTTTATATTGACCTTGATGATTCCTTGATTACTTACTGTTGAAAAGGCTTTTATACCGACGGAAATACTTTGACAATCCTTATTTGAAGAACAAAGTTTATTAATGGAAAGTGGCTGTGCCGCACTGTTGCCAAAAGTGCCTGTAAATGCCCAAAGTCCTTTGCCTTCAGATTGCAGAAAAGAATTGCTGAAAAATGTAGTTTGTCCGTTTCGGCTTTGAACAATATTATAATATTTCAATTTTGGTAGCGCCATAGGCAACCAGGTTTTTCCTCTATCGGTAGAAGTCAAAACAAATGACTGATCAAGAAAGCCTGTTGCAAAAGCGGTATCAGGTTTATTTGAAGAATAAGTTACATCTATGAAACCTACTTTGTTGGGAGATATACCAGCAGGCCAGTGTATGGTAGATGGTTTCCAGGTTTTTCCTTGGTCAGGTGAGTAGATAATTTTACCTTTACTGTTTGCTCCGACAAACCACTGGTTATTTTTTGGGGCGGTTACCACCCAGTCGCTATCTGTTTTTGGAAGATCAACCGTCTTACAGCTGAGTCCATCATCATCAGACAGGTAAACATGGTTTTCTGATGCAAAAAGAACCTTATGGTTTTTAGCAGATACAGGGAATATATAGGTAGGGGCTCTTTTTATATTATTGTTTTCATAGAAGCAGGAAGACTTGTCTAGTCGCTTCCAGGTTTGACCTCCATCATCTGATACGGAAAAAAATATATTCCCGGGATGTATGAACTGAAAGCTGAGAACTTTTTTTGAATCATCTGGATAAAACTGGGCAGTCCAGAATCCATTATTTGCCATGCTAGGCACTTTAGACCAATGTATTCCTCCATCCTGTGACCGCCATAGGCCGTTTTCTTCGCCCCCTGCCAGCTGTTCGAATGATAATACTATATTGCCATTATTGTTGTATATAAAATCCTTTAGATTATGGTCATTAGGTAATCCTGATATTTTTTCAAAAGTTGTATGTTCTGCCATAGCGTTGGCTGTTGTTAGGAAACCACCCATAAGCAAGCAAATAAAACTGCTTATTATGTGTTTTTTAAACATGACTACACTCCTAAAATTTACATGTATGAGTCAAGTAAATGAAAGCGCAAAAGATGATATCTGGCGTTCGCCTTTGTGTTGGCAATTTGCACAGGACATGCACAGATTGCAACAGATAGTATTAACCTGACCGTTAGCTGTTGTTCAATGGCTTTCGTAAGGTTGAATCTTGCGGATATGCTTTTCACTTCAGACAGAAATTTCATCGGTATAAAGTACTGATGCAACCTTTTTACTGTACATCCTACTTTGACCGATAATTTATTATTGTAATGAATTTTTTGTTTGTCCAGGTGTTCTGACAGCTATTTTTATTGTATGGGCGTATTTTGTTCAAGTATCAGAAATTGACTTAATCCACTCAGGTCAAGTAGCGATTGAATATGTTTTGGTACGTTAGCAAATATTATTGCTACTTTCAGCTGTTTGATGATTCGCATAAAAAGACTCAAACCAGCGCTATTAATAGACTGCAACTGTCTACAGTCTATTATCAATTTTTTTTGCACCGGTAAACAAATGCTTTTTACTGTTTGTTCAAATTGAAGACAAGTCGATGCATCAAGATAGCCACAAAGCAAAAGTCTGGCTTTTTTTGGCGTATCAGATACAAGAACAGAAAGCATATGACTTTTCTTTTCAGAGGTAGCCTGAAAATTATACTTAGTATAATTTCTGGTCTTCGGGTGTCCTTTAAGACCTTTATGTCTTAACTGCACACTATACATTCCTTCATGCATGTTTTAACCTCACTGCTGACAAATACCGCTTTTGAGTTTTGAACACAAAATAAGTGACAAGTTACCAAAAATCGTATATTTTTTTGTAAAAAACTACTAACAAAACGGTTAGCTTTTAAGTCTATAGTTTACTGATGTAAAAATAACTTTAGGGTGGAGTCATTTAAAAGCTGAAATATATTCATTTATTGCGTAAAATTGCTTTTGACATTTTATTTATAGCCAGCTTGCAATCTACCGACAGTAATAATTAGTTAAGGGAATAAAGCACAACATGTTAAAAAAATTACGTGGCCTTTTCTCAACCGACCTCTCTATTGACTTGGGAACAGCCAACACTTTGGTGTATGTTCGTGGAAAGGGTATCGTGCTTGACGAGCCTTCAGTGGTCGCTATTCGCAATATAGGTAATCAGAAAAATGTTGTTGCGGTGGGCATGGATGCAAAACGCATGTTGGGAAGAACGCCAGGTAACATTACCGCTATCCGTCCAATGAAAGATGGTGTGATTGCAGATTTTGACGTCTGCGAAAAAATGTTACAACACTTTATTAATAAAGTGCATGAGAATAGTTTTATACAACCGAGTCCTCGAGTACTTGTTTGTGTTCCCTGTGAGTCTACTAAAGTTGAGCGTCGGGCCATCCGTGAGTCAGTACTTGGTGCCGGAGCTAGGGAAGTTTACCTGATTGAAGAGCCAATGGCATCAGCTATCGGTGCAGGTTTGCCTGTTGAGGAAGCCAGCGGGTCCATGGTTGTTGATATTGGTGGAGGGACTACAGAAATTGCAATCATTTCTTTAAGTGGTGTTGTGTATTCAGAATCTGTTCGTATTGGTGGTGACCGATTTGATGAGGCTATTGTCACTTATGTTCGTCGCAACTATGGCAGCCTTATTGGTGATTCAACTGCAGAGCGTATTAAACAGGAAATCGCTATTGCCAATGCTATGCAGGAAGTATTGGAAATAGATGTTCGTGGTCGTAATTTAGCCGAAGGTATTCCACGTAGTTTCACCCTGAATAGTTCAGAAATTCTTGAGGCATTGCAGGACAACCTACAGTCTATTGTTCACTCTGTTAAAAGTGCGTTGGAACAGTCTCCGCCAGAACTTGCCTCAGATATTGCTGAAAGAGGACTTGTGCTCACCGGAGGAGGTGCGTTAATGCGCGGGTTGGATGTTCTGTTAAGCGAAGAAACGGGCTTGCCTGTTGTAGTGGCTGAAGAGCCATTAACCTGTGTTGCCCGTGGGGGTGGTCGCGCTTTAGAGATGATGGATAAACACAGAATGGATTTACTGTCTACTGAATAATAATTTAAGAAAAAAATGTATCTTTGTATTAAGGTGGTAATATTAATGTTATACCAAGGAGAGCAGTTATCAGCTTAATATTTCACAAGCGTGGTTCTGGTCATTTTGGTGGTGGGAAATTTATAACTCTTTTATTAATTTCTCTTGCGTTAATGTTTGTTGACCACCACTTTACTTACTTATCTCAGCCACGCTCGTGGCTGTCTGTTGTCACCATACCTATTCAGTGGCTGGCTAATGCTCCATCGCAGATTCAAAACTTTATTTCCAAAAATATAATTTCTAGGTCAGAGCTGATTGAAGAAAATGAACGCATGAAAGCAAGCAATTTATTGTTGGAGCAACGTTTACAGAAGTTTTCTTCACTAATTGCACAAAATAAAAAACTTCGTGAAATGCTTAATTCGTCACAGATGATGAAAGAAAAAGTCACTATTTCTAAAGTAATAGGTGTAGATCCTGATCCTCAAATCAAACAAATAATTATCAACAAAGGTTCGGGAGATGGTGCCTTTTCAGGGCAGGCTATTTTGGATGCATATGGGGTTATGGGGCAAATTATAAGTACTAATTATGTGGCTAGTAGAGTATTATTAATTACAGACAGTAGTAGCCATATCCCTGTAGAAGTTAACAGAACAGGCTATCGGGCCATTGCTTCCGGAAATTATCAAAAAGACGACTTGACTCTTTTAAATATACCGGAAACAGCCGACATTAAAGTCGGAGATTTACTAGTCAGCTCTGGGTTGGGTGGTCGCTATCCCTCCGGTTATCCAGTAGCCAAAGTAACCGTTGTAAAGAAAAAACCAGGACAAGGGTTTGTTAACGTTTTTGCCAAACCCATGGCTCATACCAATAAAAGCGGGCTAGTGCTGATGATATTTCCCAGTGAACACTCTGGTGTTAGCGCTGTAAAACAAGCTAACAGCATGCGATTTCAAAAAATTAAAAAAAAACCAACATCGCAAAATCAGACTTTAAAAAAGGAGCTCTCATGATAAAAAATGGTGCTTATGCCCGTTGCCTCATTTGGATCTCTCTTATTCCTGCATTTATTTTAGCGCTCGTTCCTCTTCCATCTGAAATTAGTTATGCCCGCCCTGCATGGTTGGCACTAAGTGTTTTATTTTGGCTTATTTATACACCCAATTTTGCAGGATTACTTACAGCCTGGTGTGCAGGACTGTTGTTAGATGTATTGACTGGCGTTTTGCTCGGTCAAAATGCACTGGCGATGTTAATAATGAGCATGGTAGCCAGTTGGTTTCATCGTCGTCTTGATCGTGCTTCCCGAGTCGAACAGTTACTTTATATCATACCTTTGATTTTAATTTTCCAGCTTATCTATCTTTGGGTAGGTATTGCTCTAGGACAAATTAATCCAACTTTTTACTATTTACTACCCGTGGCTACAAGTGTCATTTTTTGGCCTGTTGTTGTTTTTTTTCTTGGAAAATTACGTTTCATTTATAATGTGTGACAATATTGATTTTTATTTGGCTTCATCTTCTCCAAGACGCAAAGACCTGCTTCAACAAATTGGTACACGCTTTGATATCATAAAACCAGAGATAGATGAAACACCAAATATTAATGAGCTTCCGAAAGACTACGTTACAAGAATAGCCAAACTAAAGGCATTAACTGGCTGGCAAATGCTGAAAGAAAAATATCTTACTAAAAAGCCTGTATTAGCTGCAGATACCACCGTTATATTTAAAAATACCATTCTTGGTAAGCCAAAAGACAAGAGCCACGCAATGGCTATGCTGGAAATGTTAAGCAATAATTCTCACCAAGTAATGACATCTGTTGCGATAATTTTTGGCGAAAAATATCATCAGTCGCTTTGTTCCAGCATTGTTGAGTTTTGTGCTATTGATCCCCAACTTGCTGAAAAATACTGGTATACAGGGGAGGCAAAAGATAAAGCAGGGGCTTATGCCATTCAAGGTTTGGGGGCGATTTTTGTAAAAAAAATAACCGGCAGTTACAGTGCTATAGTAGGCTTACCGTTATGGGAAACCAAAGAGCTGTTTGACCAGTTTAAAATTAAATACTGGAAAGAATAAAAGGTTTCCTTAAAGTTTAATGATTTAGCCTGAAAACCAGTAAAACAGGGAGAAACAATGAGTGAAGAAATATTGGTCAATGTAACACCTATGGAATCGCGTGTTGTGCTGGTTGAAAATGGTATTTTGCAGGAAGTCTATATTGAACGTGCTCATAAGTGTGGACTGGTAGGTAATATCTACAAAGGTCGTGTTCTCAAGGTTATGCCTGGTATGCAGGCGGCGTTTATTGATATAGGGCTTGAACGTGCCGCTTTTATTCATGCTAATGAAATTATCAAAAATAAAAAAGATAAAGAACTTAGCATTTCTGCATTGCTGCATGAAGGTCAACCCCTCATTGTCCAAGTTACCAAAGATCCGATAGGCACTAAAGGTGCTCGTCTAACAACGCACATTTCAATTCCTGCCAGATATTTAGTTTTTATGCCCGGTAATGATCATATTGGAATTTCTTTGCGGATAGAAGACGAGAAAGAGCGGGAGAGGCTTCGCATGCTCATAGAGTCTATTGCTGAGCAGGAGAATATTTGTGGTAAAGGTGGTTTCATTTTAAGAACAGCGGCTGACTCAGTTAGTGAGCAGGCACTTAATGCTGATGTTAACTTTTTGATACGCATGTGGAAAACTATTGATGATCAACTCAAAGATTGTAAAGCCCCTTTTTGCGTTTATGAAGACCTGCCACTTTCACTTCGTACTATACGGGATATATCTTCAATAGAAACTGACAAAATATTGATAGATTGTCATGAAACATTTACTAAAGCATATAAGTTTGTACGCAAGCTTGTACCCCATTTGATCGAAAAGGTAGAAATGTATAATGGCAGAAGACCGTTATTTGATATTTATTCGATAGAGGATGAAATCAATCGCGCATTGCAACGCAAAGTTAAGTTAAAGTCTGGAGGTTATCTCATTATTGATCAGACCGAAGCGATGACAACTATTGATGTTAACACGGGTGCATTTATCGGGTACAGAAACCTTGAAGAGACAATTTTTAAAACAAATATGGAAGCTACTTCGGCCATTGCACGACAATTACGATTGAGAAATCTAGGGGGGATAATTATTCTCGATCTTATCGACATGGCAGATCCTGAACACCAGAGACAAGTATTGAGAAATCTGGAAAAAGGTCTTGAAAACGATCATGCCAAAACAAAGGTTGGCGGTGTTTCTGGATTAGGGTTGGTGGAAATGACGCGTAAACGTACGCGGGAGTCTCTTGAAAACATTCTTTGTGAGCCTTGTATTACCTGTTCAGGTCGTGGATCACTGAAAACTGCTGAAACTATCTGTTATGAAATTTTCAGAGAAATTATCCGAGAATCTCGTACATACGATAATGATACTTATATGGTGTTGGCTGCAGAATCAGTCTTAGACCGATTACTGGAAGAAGAGTCAGCAAATGTGGCAGAGCTGGAAACCCTGACTAATAAAACCATTCGTTTTCAAGTAGAGTCACGGTATTCTCAGGAACAATTTGATGTTGTGCTTGTCTAGTTAGGTTACTATCAATTATAAAGTTCGCTAACTAACAATATACGTTATATTGATTTACAGGATTGTACTTAATATTGGTTAAAATATTCAGAGTATAATCAAAAAACTGTTAAAACAACATGTATGGATGTCCTGTTTTTATGAAGAAAGTAGCTGTCAGGCTTTTTCGTGGCTTAAGAAAAACCATTGCCTGGTTGTTTATTCTTCTGCTTTTAATTCATGCCTGCATTTCATTGTTATTTTCTCATTTGAACTATTTTCGCCAGAAAACTGAGGATGCTCTTACTCATCTGCTTGGTAGCCAAGTTTACATACAAAAGATAGATGCCTCATTATTCTTTATAAATCCAACGATTAAATTGCATCAATTTAGCCTGATAAACAATGATGGAAAAAGGACTCAAACTATAGAAAATATCCGTTTTTCCTTAAGTCTTATAGATTCATTAAGAGATCATCAGTTAGTTATAAAGTCTGTTTCTTTAGACAATGCAAACATTCATTTAACTAATAATAGTGGTAAGTGGTCTCTTTTGGGTATACCAACAAGTAACAACAAAGTAGGTGATACAAAATCACAGGCAATGAAATTATTATCTCATATTCAGAAGATAAAATTTTCAACAGTAAATCTTTCTGTTTATGATAGTGCGCATCAAACCATAAACATTGTAAATATAAAATCATTGAGAGGCAGAAATAGCTCCAATAAATTTTTATTAAAAGGTTTGTTGGTACTAAACCACTCACCTGTGAAGGTGGTGTCAACTATTGACATATCACCTGTTGGCAATAAACCAAACGGTTTTTCAACTTATGTTACAACAGAGCTTATGGATCTGAAACCTTGGGTTGGGTTGTTGTCATCAAAAGATTTGCCGACTTTTAAAATAGAGCAACTACCTGTAAAAGCCAAGTTATGGTTAAAGTGGAAACCTGATCAATGGTATTTGACGGGTAATATTTATACGCCAAACTCCCAGCTGTACGTCAATAACTCTTTGTTTTCCATTGAGGATCTTACAGGAAAGTTTTCTGTGACAGGTAAGAGGTTGCAACCGCTATCTGGAAGCATACAAACCTCTGAATTTCGTTTGAACAACGCACAATTTAAAGCCTCAACGCTTACAGCTGATTATAAGAGCATCTCTAATCATAGCTATATCTCTCTGAAAGCACCTACACTGGACATAAACAGCCTTAAAAAAGTGGCTACAAACAGTAGCTTGCTCTCTGCTAATTTGAAAAAAATCATCAAAGATCTTGATCCTGAGGGCCAGCTTAACAATACTATTGTTACTCTGTATCCAGATAAAAAACCACTTGATTTTTCTGTCACCTCCACTTTCAGCAAGCTATCACTAAATGAGTGGAATGGTGTACCGTCCATTACAAATATTAGTGGCCAGATGTTTGTTACACCAAAGCATAGTGTATTTGATATTGACAGTGAAAATTCCACTGTAGGTTTAACGGATCTTTTTAACCATCCGTGGATATTTAATAAAATAAAAGGGCGTTTTTATCTTACTCAGACCAATAGCAAATATTCTTTGCTGGCTAATCATATCGAAACTTCTCAACGTTATGAAAATAACCAAGAAACGTCAGCTCAAACCTTTTTAAAGCTCGATATTCCACATAATCCTGATGAACTGGACCATATAACCCTTGATGTTAAAGTTGATCAGATGTCTGCCCTAAAAACACAAGACTATATTCCTTATAAAATATTATCTGATGGTCTTGGTGAGTGGCTCAGAGACAGTGTCCCTGAAGGTAAAATAACAAATACTGAGTTTTCGATGAAAGGCCCCTTAAATTCAAAAGGTACTGATCAGTTGAAATGGAATTTAAATTTACATATAAACGATGGTTTATTACATTACAGTTCTGCTTGGCCAGATGTGTCTCATCTCAATACCATTATTCATATCAATCAAGATGGACTGGCAGCCCATCATGCTAGTGGTAAAATGGGACAAAGCACATTAAATAATTTTGATGTTGCTGTTAAAAACTTCCGTAACCCTATTCTTCAAGTGCAGGCTGAGGCTTTATTAAACGGTAAAGGTGTTGAAGATTTGTTACAAAAAACGCCGATTAATCAACAATTAGGTAAAGCACCAGAACGCTGGCATATTACCGGTAACTATTCGACTCAACTGAGCTTAAGCCTACCCATTAATGAAGATAAAGCTAAACCAGAGATCACTGTAAAGACTAAAACCAGCAATGGCAGTTTTGCCATTCCCAATCAAAAAATACAGCTTGATAAACTTGTCGGTGATATTTCATACTCCAGCAGTAACGGGCTTAATTCGCAACAGCTCTCATCTTCTTTTTTAGGTAGTCCAGCCATTCTTAAAATTAATAGCCAGACATTGGCGGATAACAAAAAAATTACAAATATTTATCTCAATAGTCAAACTCAAGTGAGCCAGTTTAACGCATTTACACCAAAATATTTACAATCGATGGTAGCGGGAAATATAAAATACCGAGTTCATATTGGTATTCCAGAATCAGGAAAATACTTTGTTCAGTTTAACAGTGATCTGAAAGGTACAGATATAAGTCTTCCCGGAGTATATAAAAAGTCGGCGGACACAAAAATGCCATTCAGGTTATTACTTACTTCGGAAAATATTGGAAGTACGGTCATTTATACGCATTATGGTAATCTGTTAAATGGCGTATTCGGAATTAAAAAAGGTCAGCTTACTAGCGGAAATCTTACCCTAAATCCCACATCTCAATTACCGTTAACATTACCTGATAATAGTTTTATTATTTCTGGGAGTTTACCTGTAGTTCACTTGGATAAGTGGATAAACTGGCGTCAGAAAAATATTGGGGCATCTGATAATTCTATATTTGGGCAACTTAATGTTTTAGCCAAGGATATTAAAATAGATCAGCTGTTTTATAAAAGACAAGACTTAAGAAATGTCGTTATCAGCGGTCATACTGATAAGAAAGATACTGCCGTTAAATTCACCTCTGATAAAGTAACAGGCCTTATCACCATAGCACCACACAAACCTTATGTAATTAATTTGGACACACTAAGACTGCCTCAAAAGTTGACGCAATTATTTGCTGGCAAAAATAAGGCAGAAAATATACCGTTAGAGGGTATTGATATAAACCAAATTCCGGATATGCAGGTTTTCATTAAACAGCTTTTTTTTGATAAAAAGCAATTAGGGCACGCCACATTTGCTATAAAACACATGACTGATGCGGTTGAAATGCAAGACATTGATGTGGATTTAGGTGGCGTAACAGTCAAAGGTACGGCGCATTGGGATAAATCAGCACACCATTCTAAAACTCAATTTACAGGTACATTATCAACACAAGATTTAGAGCAGGCATTGAAAAACTGGGGTATAACCAACAACAGATTTACGAGCAACAAGGCTGATGTTAATGTTGATTTATCATGGCTTGGAAGTCCGATGAATTTTGATTTAATGAATTTGAAAGGTACAGCAGATTTTACATTCAGAAGTGGTCTTATAAAAACTGACAAAAGCTCAAGTTCGTTGAAGCTTCTTGGTTTATTTAATATTGATGCCATCACACGAAGACTTAAATTTGATTTTTCAGATTTATTTGAATCAGGCATTTCTTTTGATAAAATTTTTGGTCGCATTAGGGTTGATCATGGATTAGTTGATATATATAAACCCTTAACTATTGATGGACCATCATCTAACTTTATTTTGGAAGGCGTAATAAATATTCCTGAACAAAAGGTGGATGCCAGCATTATAGCTGTATTACCGGTTACACAGAACCTGCCTCTTCTTGGGTTATTGTTTGGTCAGCCCGTTCTTGCCGGCGCTGTTTTTCTGTTTGATAAACTGGTAGGAAAAACGCTAACGAAATTTAGCAGTGTACGTTATGATATTGAGGGGTCGCTTTCTGATCCAGTGATTACCATGGATAAATTATTTGCAAATAAATTTAAAAAACATTCTGGACATCACACAAAAAATGATAATAAATAAACTTGGATGATACCTAGATAAAAAATACCGTTCTGGTTTAATGAAATCCGCAATCGGTCAAACTGGTAGATTTGTAATAATCCCACAATGAAGTTTTAGGTGGTCTTCAAATTATACAAAGCGATGGTAATGTTTGCTGTAAGCATTTGCAGTAATATAAGCGATAATGGTTATAGTCTTTAACAGGTATTTGTCGATTAAGTAATGTTTTTTTCAAATATCGGTTCATTCTCTTATATGTCGTATATTTTTTCTTGATTTTGAGCAAAATCAGGGTAACATATTTTTAAATATATCAGTGAGTTATAAATATTCGTTTTCTCTTTAAATTATTTTGTGTTATGTACAGAGGAATATAGAAGCATTTCAAGGTTAGACTAGGGATACCATTTTTCATGGAAATTACACTAAAAAAATATTCTAACATCAGACCTCTGAAAATAAAGGGAAGCATGTTTTCATTGATTTCTCTTGAGCTAAACGATACAACTGAAGGTGTGCTTCGCTTTCAACTTAAAGCATTATATGAACGCATGCCGGCTTTATTTAAAAATACACCTGTAGTATTAAATCTGAATCATCTTTCTAAGGGCTCACGCACTCAGTTTTCAATGGTAAAACAGCTGTTTCTTACTTTTAATATTCATGTCATTGCAGTCAGGGGTGGAACTGCATCTCAGCAGAAAGATGCTATCAAGGCAGGACTGCCGGTTTTTCATGATAATACTAAGCTTACAAAGAACGATGTTGAAACAAAAAATTGGACTGAAATATTCCTTCCAACAAAAAAATCTATAAATTTATACAGTGAGGAACACGTCACTGGCTCAATTAAAAAAAATTCATTACTGCCATGCCATGAGGAAAAAAAAACACCTGTATTATATGTGAATCATCCGGTAAGGTCTGGTCAACAAGTCTATCATACTGGTGATATTGTTATTACTTCCCCAGTGAATACCGGTGCAGAAATTTTGGCAGGTGGCAACATTCATGTTTACAGTGCACTGAGAGGCCGAGCCCTAGCAGGTATTGATGGTGATTTAAGTGCCCGTATTTTTTGCTGTCGGTTTGAGGCAGAATTACTCTCCATTGGAGGACACTTTAAACCTATTACTTCAAAGATAAATAAGTATTGGAAAAAAGCTGTACAGATATATCTTAAAGATCAGCTTTTTCAATTTGAACAATTGATTTAGTTTACTCTCAGTTTGTAAACTAACAAATCAGCACAGCTATAGTTGAAATAAATCAGGGAGAAAAAAATATTGTCTAAGGTAATTGTCGTGACTTCAGGAAAAGGGGGTGTAGGAAAAACGACAACCTCTGCCTCATTTGGTGTAGGGCTTGCGCAAAGAGGATATAAAACAGTTGTTATTGATTTTGATATAGGTTTGCGCAACCTGGATCTTATTATGGGATGTGAGCGTCGTGTTGTATACGATTTTATAAATATAATTAATCAGGAAGCCTCTCTTAATCAGGCATTAATAAAAGATAAGCGTGTAGATAATCTGTATATTTTACCAGCTTCACAAACACGCGATAAGGATGCACTTACACAAGACAGGGTATGTGCAGTGCTTAATGACCTTAAACAGGTCTTTGATTATATTATCTGTGATTCTCCTGCTGGCATTGAGCATGGTGCAGTAATGGCACTTTATAACGCTGATGAAGCCATCATTACTGTTAATCCGGAGGTTTCTTCTGTCAGAGACTCTGATAGAATTTTGGGAATACTGCAAAGTAAATCTGCTCATGCTAAAGAGAATGTGTCGCCTGTTAAAGAGCATTTAATAATTACCCGCTATACACCTGAAAGAGTAAATCGGGGTGAAATGTTAAATATTAAAGACATACGTGATATTCTGGCAATTAATCTGATAGGTGTCATTCCAGAAAGCAGGGATGTATTATCTGCGTCCAATCAGGGGTTGCCTGTAATTCATATGAAAGAGAGTGATGCTGGGCAAGCATATAATGACAGTGTAACCCGCTTTCTTGGAGAAGAACTGCCTCTTCGGTTTATCAAAGAACATAAAAAGGGTTTCTTTACTCGTTTACTTGGAAGTAAAGCATGAAATTGATTAATTTTAAACGGGCAGGTAAAAGCAAAGGGTCAGCTAATATAGCCCGAGAGCGCTTGCAAATTATTGTTGCTCATGAACGTGCAAATTTAAGTAACCCAGGTTATCTTTCTGCCATGCAACAGGATATCATTGACGTTGTACAAAAATACATAGAAATAAATACCCAAGATGTTTCCGTACAGTTAGGCTCAGATCTGGATATTTCAATACTTGAGCTCAATATAGTGTTACCCAGAAAAAATCAGCATTCATACTATTCCTGACTGTATTTGCAAACCCTGACTTTATTTACAAACAACATCAGCCAATAAATATTGACTTTAAGTGATGCGTTTATTGGCCTGTTCACCAGTAAATATACCGGTAAAATGTTGATGAAACTGGCTGAATAATTTTACTTTCAGAAATAGTTTTGAAGAAAACTGTGAGTTGTAGGTGGTTATGTGTCACAGATGATGCACTGCTTGAGGAGGGGGAAATTATGAAAGTTTTATTTGTACTTAACCTCAGTTCGATATAACCAGATAGAGACTAAACCCGTGTATTGGATGTTAAGTGAGGTTTTTTTCTCTCTGTAGGTATAAGCTATCAGACCACTGATTAGGTTGACCATGAGATTAACTTTGGGTCGATGCCTGAGGCATGAGTTCTACAAAGCGATTGTAGCTGAACAATTGAGCAAAATCTTGTTTAAGTTTGGTTCAAAAGACTAGCAAAAATCATCAATATCACAGAAAATACGAGCAAACATACTACTTTCATGTTGTTGTATTGTCTTGAGAAACCATGCCATGCATGGAATTGATTACTTCTTAAAAAATTTACGTCGAACTCAGGTTTCAGTAATGTCGGCGTTGGAGAGGTATTAATGACTGGAAAATAGCGTGCCAAGAACCTTCGACATAGAATCGAGTACTTCTCCTTCTGGTGCTGAAGGCAGGCAGACGTTATGCTTTCGGGTAAAGAAATATGTTTGAATGAATCAGGGCTGTCTTTGAATGTCTTTTGAAATAAAGGTGGCACTGATAATAATGTTATGAATTTGTTTTATGGTCTATTTGCAGAGAACACTTTATCACCCGTTGTTTTCAAAATATAAGTTTGCTGTTATTCTTAACAGCTTCAGTTAACCACGATTTAAATAAATTATGAAAATCGACGATTTTAATCATCAGCTTACTCAGTTCCTCGATATATCACCTACACCATTTCACGCTACTAAGAATTTGGCTGACAAGCTAATTAGCGTTGGTTTTGAGGAACTTAAAGAAACCGAAGCGTGGCATATTAAAGAGCATAAGAGTTACCTTGTAAAAAGGAATGATTCCTCTATCATAGCCTTCTCCACGGGTAGTGGAAACTTTGTAAACGAAGGTTTTCGTATGGTCGGCGCACATACAGACAGCCCATGTCTTAAGGTTAAGCCTGACCCTTATATCAATCGTCACCACAGCTTTCAATTAGGTGTTGAAGTTTATGGAGGAGCGTTGCTAGCTCCCTGGTTTGATCGTGACTTATCACTAGCCGGAAGAATTTCGTGGCATGATGGAGTATCAGTGCAGAACACGCTCATCGACTTTAAAAAAGTTATTGCTACTGTTCCAAGCTTGGCCATTCACTTAGATCGCAAGCAAAACAATAACAGAACAATTAATCCTCAGACAGATATACCACCTTTGCTGGCGATTTTGCATACAGAAAAAACAGAATTTTCTGACCAACAGGCTTTTGAGGATCTTCTTAAAGCAGAGCTTTGCTCTGTTAACCCCGATGCAAAAAATGGCGATATTCTTGACTTTGAGCTGTTCTTTTACGATACGCAACCCTCATCTGTCATTGGCGTTAATGATGATTTCATCGCTGGCGCTCGTTTAGACAATTTGCTCAGTTGCTTTACTGGTGTTAAAGCGCTTATTGATTCAAAAGACAGCAACTTTCCGGCTTTACTAGTTTGCAACGACCATGAAGAGGCAGGTAGCATGAGTGCTGCAGGGGCTCAGGGTACTTTTCTTAAGCAAGTGCTCCAACGTATAGTCAGAAACAATGATGAATACATCCGAATGGTTCAACGATCTGTTTTAATTTCAGCAGATAATGCCCATGCTTTACACCCTAACTTTCCCAACAAACATGATAACTCTCATAAGCCTCTGATTAATCACGGGCCTGTGATTAAAGTGAATGCTAATCAGCGTTATGCTACTACCAGTGAAACCAGTGGTTTGTTTAAATGGTTGTGTAAAGAAGAAAATATACCTGTGCAATTATTTGTATCGCGTTGTGATATGAGCTGTGGTTCTACCATTGGCCCGATCACCTCCTCCGAACTGGGAGTAAAAACACTGGATGTAGGGTTGCCAACCTTAGGTATGCATTCTATACGAGAACTTGCCGGTTCAAAGGATGCATACATGCTTGCAAAAGTATTAAAAAGATTTTTCAGAACAGCAATAATTTAACTACAATCGGTTACGTTTAGTGAAATGATTGAGTTTGACAGAATATAAAGGAATTAAATAATATGTCATTTTTTGCCATGGGTGCTGGCATAGGTACCAAAAATAGCAAGGGAAACTGGTTGGAAACTTATTTTTCCGTTCCCGTATTTTCACCTGCTGAAAGTTTCATTGAAAAAGTGGGAGCTCTGGTTGACTATAAAGATGGAAACCAAACCTTTGAACTTGATAGTCCCACCTGTCATGCTCTTGAAGCATTGTGTATTAAAGAAGAGTTAACGGCTCATGCGATAAACTTTGCTGTTATGGAGTGTAGTAACCAGCCTCGGAATTTAGTTATTTTGCAAACTGATGAACCTGCAAAAAGTACACCAGAGGCCTATCTTAAATTACACCTATTATCACACCGTTTTCTCAAGCCCCATCAAATTGATCTCAGTCATATTTTTGAAGTATTGCCAAATGTTGCTTGGACAAATAAAGGTGCTATTGATATCCATGAGCTACCGGAACATCAGCTACTTTCTAGGGCAAGAGGCGAAAAATTACTGGTAGACAGTGTGGATAAGTTTCCCCGAATGACAGACTATGTTGTTCCTGAGGGAGTGCGCATTGCTGATACGTCTCGAGTACGTCTTGGAGCGTATATTGGTACCGGCACTACAGTTATGCATGAAGGATTTGTGAACTTTAATGCGGGAAGTGAAGGACCAAGTATGATTGAGGGGCGTATCTCAGCGGGTGTATTTGTCGGCAAAGGATCTGATCTCGGTGGTGGTTGCAGTACAATGGGAACCCTGTCCGGAGGTAATTCTGCTGTGATATCTGTGGGAGAAGAATGTCTGATAGGCGCTAATGCTGGTATTGGTATTTCGCTGGGCAACAGATGTACAGTGGAGGCCGGACTTTATATTACGGCAGGTTCAAAAATCACGTTACTAAATGACAATAATCAAGCCGTAAATTCAGTTGTGGCCAGAGAACTTTCTGGAAAAAACGATTTGCTTTTTCGTCGTAACTCTATTTCCGGCGCTATTGAATGCTTAATTAACGCCAGTGCTATTGAGTTAAATGAGTCTCTTCACACCCACAATTGATGATAGCCTTTGTATTTTGTTGGTAAGGGTTTTGCAGAAAAGTTGCAGGTGAGATCCAGCCTGCAGGTAAATGTGTATCGCTGTGCCCTTTGCTGAGGCCAAGTTATAAAATCTTTTAATCGGTTTGATATTAAATACTGTTTATCGACGACGTTTGTAGTAATAAGGTTACTTTTTTGAGAAAGCGGCTAAAGGAAGGTATGTATATTTCGTAAAAAACAGTGGAAACTTTGCGTTCTTCCAGTTAACCTAAGAACAATATAAATTTAAGGAATTAGTAGCGTGGTTGGTGATTCAATTTTAACATTAATCATAAATGCAAACCTGATTGTTCAATTGGTAATGCTCGGTCTGATTATTGCATCTGTCTTTTCTTGGGCGTATATTTTTCAACATTTAAAATTTTTGCGTTTGACGACCAGAGCAGATAAAGTTTTTGAAACGACGTTTTGGTCAGGTATGGATATTGCAGAGTTGTTTCGGGAACAAGTAAAAAAAAACATGGTAGATAGTGGTTATTCACGAATATTTATCAGTGGTTTTCGGGAGTTTTCAAAGTTATCTCAAAAAACAAACGATGCAGATGCTGTGATGGAAGGTGTCCAACGCATGATGCGTATTGGTGTTTCCAGAGAGCAGGAACGCTTTGATAAACATATCCCATACTTGGCAACATTAGGCTCAACAGCACCGTATGTTGGGCTGTTTGGTACTGTAATTGGTATAATTAATGCCTTTCGAGGGCTAGCTACTGCTCATCAGTCAACATTGGCTGCTGTGGCACCTGGTATTGCAGAAGCATTAATTGCAACTGCTATTGGTTTGGTTGCGGCAATTCCTGCTGTGGTCGCATTTAATCGTTTTAATAGTCGTATTGATCAATGTCTTGCTAATTATGAGACCTTTGCCGAAGAGTTTTCAGGTATTTTGCACCGAAAACTACACAGTCAGACTTCGGTAGAAGAGCTTTAAGTTAAGGAATTTCTAATGCCCCGATACAAGCGCAGATTGATCTCTGATATTAATATGGTGCCATTTATAGATATCGTATTGGTATTGCTAGTGGCTTTTATGGTGGCTTCGCCCCTCATGCAGCAAGGTGTTGATGTCAGTCTGCCAAAAACGCAAAGTGATGCCCTAAAACCCAACAAAAACGACACATTAATTATTTCTGTAAAAGCGGATGGTTCCTATTTTCTCGATGTGGGTCAGAATCAGAAAAATGCTATTACGTTAAAGGAAATGATTAGCAAAATTGAAAAAATCCGCCGACGATCACCTAACATTGCTGTTTTAGTTCGTGGAGACAGCAATGTTAATTATGGAAAAATTGTAAATGCTATGTCTGGTCTTCAGCAGGCAGGTATTACTGATATTGGGCTGGTGACCGATCCTAGAGACTGATGATAATGGATGAAAGAGACACACCCAATAAAGGAAATAAAAGTGTTTTATCAGCATTTGGGCTCTCTATTGTTTTGCATTTTATAGCGATAGCATCATTATTTTTGGTATTACCTGTGTGGAAAAAGCCCAAAGAGCCTCCTGTTTTATCGGTTCAGCTCATTCATTTACCGGAAAAAAAACCTGCACTGACAGTTCCTGAAACGAATGTGGATTGGAAGCAAAAGGAAAAAAATCGTCAAAGTACCTTGGCGTTAGAAAAACAAAAGCGTTTGAGAAAAGAAAGAGAATTAAGAGAGGCAAGAGAAAAGCAACGCCGTGAAGAGTGGTTAGAAAAGCAAAAGAAATTAAAGGCGCAAGCGAGGCTTAAAGTACTCGAAGAACAACGAAGACAAAAGGCTTTGAAACAAAAAGAAGCAGAGGCCAAAAAAGAAGCAGAGGCCAAAAAAGAAGCAGAGCGACAACAGTTGCTCCAGAAACAGTTGCAAAAACAGGCACTGGCACAATATCAAAAACTTCAGGCAGCAAAAGAGGCTTCTAAAAAGGCAGAAATTTTACGCAACCAGGAAGAAGTAGCAAAATACAGTGCAATGATCAGAAAAAAAATATCACAAAGGTGGCACTATCCTTTAAACAGTACTAAACAAATGCATGCGACGGTACAACTGATTTTAATGCCGATTGGAGATGTTTCAGGTATATCACTGATTAAAAGCAGTGGTAGTGATGCTTTTGACCAGTCGATTTTGCGTGCTGTCAGAGACGCTGCACCTTTTAATTTTTTATCTAATATTAATATCCATCTTTTTGAGGAAAACTTTCGAACATTAACACTAAAATTTTCACCACAGGATTTAATGGAATGAAATATCAGTCATCTGGCAGAAACCTGATTTCTTTTTTTATGGTTATCATCGGTTGTGTGCTAACGTCGATTGCTCACGCTAATTTAACAATAGAAATTAATCAGGGTAATATGCAGGCGGTGCCTGTTGCAGTGGTTCCATTTGCCAGTAATGCCAGTAAGGTATTACCTGTAGATATTTCTGCCGTCATCAGTAATGACCTTAAGTTTAGCGGACAATTTTCACCGATAAGTCAGGATGACTTTTTAAGTTTTCCCAGTGATGTGGATAAAGTATATTATCCTGACTGGAAAAAGTTAAACGTTCGCTATTTGGTAATAGGAAAAATAAATTACCTTAAAAATGGTGATTATCGTATTAATTATGATCTCTTTAATATTGATTTAGGTAAATCTGTTTTGTCTGGCTATGTCGAAGGAGGTGTGAACCAGCTTCGTCCGTTAGCTCATAGTATTAGTGACCAGATTTATAATGAAATTACCGGCGTTCCCGGTATTTTTTCTACAAAACTTTTGTACGTGATAGCCAAAAACAAGGGTACAGATAAAGCCTCCTATAAATTGGTATATGCTGATATAGACGGACACAGACCTGTCATGATTGTGCATTCTTCAGAGCCAATTGTATCTCCTTGCTGGTCGGCAGATCATAAGCAGGTTGCTTATACCACTTATATTAATAACCGAGAACAGGTAATTTATTTGCAGGAACTTGCTACAGGGAAACGACATGTTATTTCACCTAAGGGGTATGTTTTTGCAACATCCCCTGCGTTCTCACCGAACGGCATGCAACTAGCTATGGTGCTATCTAAAGGCCAGGGAACCAACATCTATATAAAAAGTCTTCGTTCCGGTAAATTAAAGCAACTAACGTTTGGTAACATTACATTAAATTCAGAACCTGCATGGACACCAGATGGTAAGCAATTGATTTTTACATCTAACCGAGGTGGAACCGGTCAGATTTATGAGATAAATATTGGTAATAAACATGTACAAAGAATAACATATGAAGGTAAATTTAATGCTCGGGGGAGAGTGTTTCCTGACGGTAAAAAAATAGCAATGGTAACAAAGGGTGTAGGCGAGAAAGCTTATCATATTGCTGTTTTAGATTTAAGGTCAGGTGATATGCATGTATTATCAACAGAACCTTTTGAGGATTCGCCCAGCATTTCTCCCAATGGGAAAATGCTTGTTTTTTCTGCGCAAAAAGGCTTGACTCATGTGTTAGGTATTGTTACTGCTGATGGACGTGCAAGTTATACGCTGCCTGCTAGTGAGGGAGATGTCCAAGAACCCGCTTGGTCTCCTTATTTTTGATAGCAAGCAACAGATAAATATTAGCCCTGAAGTGTTTAAGCATAGTAATCACTTCAGAGACTTATGTAAGTGGTATCAGTATTGATATTACACAGTAGGTATTCATTGAAGATTGAGGAAAAAATAATGAAACGAACCAACTCATTAATCAGGTTGTTTTTTGCAGGTTGCATGGTAGCAACTCTTGCAGGATGTTCATCGACTGGCCTATTGGGTCAAAAGGGCACTCACGCTTCCTCAACGGTTACAAAACCAAGCAAGCATGGTAGTTTTACTCAAGGAGTTACTGACCCTGAAGTGCTTGCTGTGATCAAAAGCGGTAAAATCAAAGGAACTGCGAAACAAATTTCAGCGTTGTTAAAAACAGATACCCTTCATTATAAAACAAATGCATATGCGGTAACTCCTGATGACTATCCTGTACTGGACGCTATTGCTGTATCCATGCAGACACCTTATATGAAAGGTGCATCGTTAATGATTGAAGGGCACACAGATGAGCGGGGAACTCGTAGCTACAATATGGCATTAGGTTTACGCAGAGCCTCTTCTGTTGAGCAGTATCTTCAGGCCAAAGGTGTTCAGCCACAACAGATGAAGGTAATTAGTTATGGTTTTGAAAAGCCGGTTGATAATGCCAGTAACCCTGCTGCATGGGCCCAAAACCGTCGCGCACATCTGGTTTTTAAAAACATTAGGTCAGTACACCATAGTTAGATTAGGGGCATTAGTCATTATGAGAAAGGCTACTTTTTGTTTGCTCGGCAGCCTGTTTCTATTTGCAACTCAAGGCGTTGTAGTTTTCGTGAATGCTGCAGTTCCTGTGACGTCTTTACAACCTTCAGTTGCCGATGGTAATGGCACTGAAGGTTTACAGGGAACGATACAACAAAGAAGCACTTCTCAGCCATCAGCAGATTGGGTAGGTTCTCTGTTAAACAAGCTAAACACCCTACTGCAACAAGTACAGAGTATGCAGGGAAGACTGGATGAGCAGGAGCATCAGCTTGACAAATTGAAAGCACAAATAAAACGACAATATACTGATATGGATCGTCGGTTATCTCAGTTAACTACCGGCTTACCTGATATGTCGGGTGTATCTAAACCGAATACAGGAAAAAAAGCACATGAGCTACCATCGACTGATGAAGCGCAAATAAAACCTGTTACCGATAGTGAAGCGTATCAGCAGGCATTTAGCCTTATTGGTCAGAAAAAATTTGACCTAGCAATTGCTGCCTTTAGTAATTTTGTGAATGATTATCCAGAGAGCAGTCTGGTTGCTAATTCCTGGTACTGGTTGGGTGAAATTTACAGTGCGACAGGCAAAGCAGATAAGGCTCAACAATCTTTTTCTCAGGTTGTTAATACCTATCCAAAAAGTAATAAAGTTGCTGATGCCATGTATAAATTAGGGCAGTTATCTGCCGTAGCTGGCAATAAGTCTGAAGCAATAAAGTATTTAAAGCAGGTTATTGCAAAATATCCAAAAAGCTCGGCGGCCCAGTTGTCTAAAAACTATTTAAAATCCATTTATTAAGTTTAATTTTGGGATTGAAAGCGGTAATACCAAAACCTTTTTCTAACTACTGTTATGAGTATTCTTTTAAGACTTGCTGTTAAAGGAGAAGCAACCAATAATAGCTAGCTATTTCGAGGAGCTTTAACGCATAACAGTAAGATCAGTAAAGTAGCGAAATAAGAAGCTAGAAGCTAGGTTTTTGTATCATATATGAACTCATATTTATAAAATTATGTGTGTTATGAATAAGGATAAAATCTATTTGAGAATGGCCAGAGAGCTGGCTGAGTTTTCAAAATGTGTCTCTTTGCATGTAGCCTGTCTGTTGGTACGTGATGGTCGCATTCTTGCTACAGGCGTGAATGGTACGCCTAGTGGTTGGCTTAACTGTAGTGACAGGTTTCCTGAAGGCAGAACATCCGATCATACTGACTGGTCAAATGCGCATGAAATTCATGCTGAGTTGAATGCTGTTATTTGGGCTGCTCGTACAGGTATTTCTACTGAAGCTGCGACAGCTTACGTTACCCACTCGCCTTGTGTGCAGTGTACTAAAAACTTAATAGCTGCGGGTGTAAAACGCATTGTTTATGCCGAATCTTACTACGGTACTGATGACCAACAGGCTCTCAATCAGTTCATTAGAGAAAATGGTCTTGATATCAAACATATATCAGTTGATTAATACCAAAATCTATTTCTAATTACTGTTATGAACATGCTTTTATGGCTTGCGGTTAAAGGTGAAGTGACGAGTGATAGCCAGCTGTTGCGAGACGCTTTAATGCATAACAGCAAGATCGCAAAAGTCGCTCATTAAGAAGTTAGAAGTAGGATTTTGTATGATTTAAAATCAAATCTACGTTCTGGTGAGTTTTTTAAAATTGAGTTCTGGCTGATTCTGATAAGTTTGTATGTAGTTAATGGGATGTTTGTAACCTGAAAGTATAATCCTTAAATATGAATTCACTCCGATAATATGAGCTTATACAGTTGCTATAACACGCGGTTACTTTTGATGATGTGACAGGTATACTTTGCAGGTAACTGCTTCGATGGATTGGATTTGTTTTGGATAAAAAGCCGTTTATTATTTCGTCAGAAAAAACTTTTGACCTTCAGGCAGCCTTTCAGGCGCTTGACTCATGTATGATTGTTGATCGTTTTTTTTTACGACGTCAGCTGAAGTTGCTAAGGCATGATAATAAAAATTACAGTCAGCTTATTAACAAAATTAAACGTTCAGCTGAAAAAGCTTTAGCCCGAAAAAATCAGCAATATACTTTTACTTGGGATGAGCAATTACCTGTTATTCAAAAAAAACAGGAAATTGCTGAGCTTATTGATAAAAATCAGGTAGTGATTATTGCCGGAGAGACCGGTTCAGGAAAAACTACGCAGCTTCCAAAAATTTGCCTGGAGCTGAGAAGAGGAGTCTTTGGCAGTATAGGTCATACACAGCCACGTCGTCTGGCAGCCAGAACCGTTGCAGCACGTATCGCGCAAGAGCTGGGTGTATCACCTGGGGATCTGGTGGGATATCAGGTCAGGTTTTCAGACCAATCCACGGATAATACCTGCATAAAGTTGATGACAGATGGTATCTTGCTGGCAGAAATACAACAGGATCAACTACTAAATCAGTACGATACCCTCATTATTGATGAGGTGCATGAACGCAGTTTAAATATCGATTTTTTACTGGGCTACATTAAACAATTACTGCCTCGGCGACCCGAATTAAAAATCATTATAACGTCTGCAACAATTGATGTTGAACGATTTTCGAAACATTTTGATGGTGCGCCAGTACTGGAAGTTTCAGGGCGTTTGTATCCGGTTCAAACCTTTTACAGGCCACCTGAAGAATTAGATACGGATGTTACAGATAAAGATCAGTTACAGCAACAAGGCATCATAGAAGCCATTAAAGAGTTAGAGCAGCTGGAAGAAAAAGGTGCTGGCCATAGGTTAGGTGATATACTGATTTTCTTAAGCGGTGAGCGTGAAATCAGGGAAACGGCTAAACGTTTACGTCATGAAAAATTTCAGTATGCTGAAGTATTGCCACTTTATGCCCGTCTCAGTGTTGTTGAACAGCAACGGATTTTTCACCCTAAAGGTAAAGGGCGTCGAATTATTTTGGCAACCAATGTTGCAGAAACATCACTGACGGTTCCTGGGATAAGGTATGTCATTGATGCAGGTTTTGCCAGGATCAGCCGTTATAGTGTTCATTCAAAAGTCCAGAGATTACCCGTAGAACCAGTTTCACAGGCTTCTGCCAATCAGCGAAAAGGCCGTTGTGGCCGTTTGTCAGAGGGCATATGTATAAGACTGTATTCAGAAGAAGACTTTAATAGTCGCCCACTGTTTACTGATGCAGAAATTCTCAGAACCAGTTTAGCATCTGTCATATTACAGATGTTAAACATCAGGCTAGGAAGCATAGATAATTTTGCATTCCTTGATATGCCCAGTTCTAGAGCAATTAACGACGGATTTAAACTACTGCAAGAATTAGGGGCAGTTAACAAACAGCACAAGCTGACAGGTATCGGACGCCAGCTGGCACGTTTACCGCTGGACCCGAGAATGGGTCGCATGCTGATCGCAGGAGCTAAAGAGTCTGCGCTGGCTGAAGTGCTTATTGTTGTCAGTGCCCTGAGCATCCAAGATCCAAGAGAACGTCCGCAAGATAAGCGTCAGTCAGCGGATGAAAAGCATGGCGAGTTTGCTGATGAGCATTCTGATTTTCTTACTTTAATTAATTTGTGGCAGTGGTTCGAAAAGCACCGTGAAGAATTGACGCAAAACCAATTTCGTAAATTATGCAAACAATACTTTTTGAACTTTATGCGTATGCGGGAGTGGCGTGATATGCACAGGCAACTTCTTATTGCCTGTAAAGGACTGTCGTTTACTTTAAACAAAGCTCCGGCAGATTATGTAGCCATTCACAAATCTTTGCTCTCAGGGTTGTTAACACATATTGGCCTCAAGCACACAGAGGCTGATTATCAGGGAGTGCGAAACAGAAAATTTTGGGTGGCACCTGGTTCTGTGTTGTTTAAGAAAAAACCTAAATGGTGTATGGCTGCCGAGTTACTGGAAACATCCAGACTATTTGCAAGACAGGTAGCAAAGATTGAACCTGAATGGATAGAACCACTGGCGATGCCATTGGTTAAACGTACAGTTCTTGATCCTCACTGGGAGCGAAAGCGTTCTCAGGTAGTGGCGACAGAACAAGTCGTGCTATATGGTTTGCTGATTTCAAAACATAAAGTGAATTACGGGCAAGCGAACCCAAAAGAATCCCGTGAAATTTTTATCAGAAAGGCGTTAGTGGAAGGAGATTTTTTTACAAAACAACCTTTTTTTGTAAAAAACAAAAAGCTTATTGCTGAGCTTGAATTGCTTGAGGATAAGGTTAGAAAAAAGGATATTCTTGTCGATGATGAAATTGTTTTCTCCTTTTATAACGAACATCTGCCCGAAAATGTATATAGTGGTAAAACGCTGGATCAATGGCTAAAGAATAATCATGATGGTCAGAATGCGCTTGGTCTGATGAAAGAACATTTGATGCAGCGCTCTGCTGATGATGCAGATGAAAAAAACTATCCTGAAAGTATAAAAATAGAAGGTTCTGATGTTAAATTATCGTATGTATTTTCACCAGGTGAAGAAGATGATGGAGTCACTATACATCTGCCGTTACCTTTACTTTCCCGTTTTTCAGATTATCGTGCTGAGTGGCTTACTCCAGGTTTGTTGTACGATAAAGTTATCGGTCTGATCCGAACATTACCTAAAGCACTTCGCAAAAATTTTATTCCGGCACCTGATTTTTCCAGAGCGGTGACCCAAACACTCAGTCCTTGTGACGAACCTTTGCTACCGATTTTGTCAGAAAAGCTATTTAAAATGACAGGTGTGCGTGTGCCGGTTGACGCTTGGTCGCCAGACCAGCTGGATAATTACCTTAAAATGAACATCTATGTATTAGATGAGCATGGGAAAATTTTGGGCAAAGATAGAAATCTTTCATTACTGAGGAAAAAATTTGCAGGAAAAGAACAGTTTGATTTTAAAGTACTTAAAGATAGTCGCTGGGAACAGCAAGGGTTAACAGATTGGTCGTTTGGCGAGCTGCCAGAAAGTGTAACTATTAAAAAAGCCGGTTTACAGTTCACCAGTTATCCTGCTTTGGTAGATAAACATGACTGTGTTGATCTTACGTTGTTTGAAAATAAAGCACTGGCAAAACAGTCCATGCGTCTTGGGCTGGCAAGGCTCATTGCCTTGCAGCTTTCTAATGTATTGAAGCATATGACAGGTTCACTTAAGCATCTGGATAAAATCTGCATATTGGGTCTGAATATTTTAACCAAATCGAAATTGGTGAACGATATTACTTATCTGGTGATTAGTGAAGTTTTTCTCAGTGATGAGTCAGAATGGCCTCGTACTGATGAAAAATTCAGGGCTTTGGTGGAAAGTCGTCGGAGCGATGTGGTTGAACAAGGTGAGAAAATTCAAGATCTATTGATGTCTGTCATGACATCGTATCATTCGCTTATGAAACGCTTAAAAAATCAGGTTTCTCTTTCTATTGCTTTTTCCATGAGTGATATCAAATGTCAGCTCCAAAACCTTATTTCCCAAGATTTTTTACAGAAAACACCGGGGCAATGGCTGAGAGAATATCCACGATATTTAAATGCCATAGATATACGATTGCGTAAAATAGGTGAAAATGGTAGAAAAGATCAGCTTTTTGCTCAGCAATTACAAGACTGCTGGCAAGCATGGTGTGAGTGCAAAGAACACCTTGAAAAGCAAAATCGTTATGATGAAAATCTTGAGTTTTACCGTTGGATGCTGGAAGAGTACAGAGTATCTCTATTTGCTCAAACTTTGAAAACAAAGTTTCCCGTATCATCCAAGCGACTGAAAAAGGTTTGGAATGAGATAGAAAAATAGCGGTTGGTATATACAAAGAAATTAAAATTCAGGTGTTTATTATAAATAACTAATTCTCGCTACTATTTATTATAAGTACTGTTATTACAAGTACTGTTATTACAAGTACTGTTATTACAAATACTGAACCTAATGCCAGAGAGTATACTAGGTTAACTTACTGTATAGCGCTAAAGAAAGAACTGATTGCCACCCACATTAATCAATCGCTCGTGGTGCTCAATTTTATGAAACTACAAATCATAAAAAACATAGATTCACCGACAGTAATTTCTATTGCAGTCTAAAAACGGCACAATGGCAATAAACATCTGATGTACAGAGCATTTTCAAAGTTAGATTTGAGCTTGAGTTACCAAAAAACCAATGATGTTGATACATAATTTAGCAAGTAGGGGACTATTACTACGTAAAAATATCTGTAGTATTGTTATAATGAGAGGTCACATTTATATTGGAACAGATCCGTTGTGGAAAAAATAGTCGTTCGTGGGGCTCGTACTCATAATCTAAAGGATATTGATGTTGAATTTCCTAGAAATAAATTGGTTGTTATCACAGGGCTATCGGGGTCAGGTAAGTCCTCACTAGCTTTTGATACTTTGTATGCAGAAGGGCAACGTCGATATGTAGAGTCATTGTCGTCTTATGCGCGCCAGTTTCTTTCAATGATGGAAAAGCCTGACGTTGATCATATCGAAGGGCTTTCACCAGCTATTTCTATTGAGCAAAAGGCGACCAGTCATAACCCACGTTCAACAGTGGGTACCGTGACGGAAATATACGATTATTTGCGTCTTCTTTTTGCTCGTGCGGGTATACCTCATTGTCCCGAACACGATCAGCCACTGCAGGCGCAAACTATCAGCCAGATGGTGGACAAGGTGTTAGCATTGCCTGAAGGTAAAAAGGTTATGTTATTAGCTCCGATAGTGCGGGCAAGAAAAGGTGAACATGTTCATGTGTTACATAATCTGCAACAACAGGGTTTCATACGTGCACGGATAGACGGTATTGTAACAGATCTTGATAGTCTACCTAATCTGGATAAAAACAAAAAACATACCATTGAAGTAGTAGTTGACCGGTTTAAAGTGCGTAGCGACATAGCTCAACGGCTGGCAGAATCATTTGAAACAGCATTGAACTTAACGCAAGGCTTGGCCTTGATCATGTTTATGGATAATGAATCGCAGGAACCCATAGTTTTTTCATCACGTTTTGCCTGCACACTGTGTGGTTATAGCCTGGAAGAACTTGAACCTCGGTTGTTTTCGTTTAATAACCCTGCTGGTGCCTGTACTTTTTGTGATGGACTAGGTATTAAACAATTTTTTGATCCGGAACTGATTGTATTTGCTCCGGAGTTAACCCTGGGTGAAGGTGCTATCAGAGGGTGGGACAGACGAAGTATTTATTATTTTCACATGCTCAAGTCGTTGGCTTTACATTTTAAGTTTGATTTGGACACACCTTTTAAAGAACTGCCTGAAAACATTCAGAAAATTTTATTGTATGGCTCAAAAAATGAAGAAATTAAATTTGAATATATCACAGATCGGGGTCGCTCCATAAATCGAAAACATCCGTTTGAAGGCGTTATTCCCAATTTTGAACGACGTTATAAAGATACTGATTCATCCTCTGTACGAGAAGATCTAGCGCGGTTTCTTGTGCAAAAAAAGTGTCCTGAATGTCGAGGGACAAGACTTAAAAAAGAAGCACGTCATGTGTTTGTCGATAAACTCACGCTACCCGAAGTGACAGAGCTTTCCGTTGAACATGCTTTACAAGTGCTTGAGAAGCTGACTTTGTCTGGTCAACGGGCTAAAGTGGCAGAGAAAATTTTAAAAGAAGTCAGTGAACGATTACAATTTTTGATTAATGTTGGATTAAACTATTTAACTCTTAGTCGTAGTGCAGATACTCTATCAGGCGGAGAAGCACAACGGATACGTTTAGCTAGCCAAATTGGTGCAGGCTTGACAGGGGTCATGTATATTCTAGACGAGCCGTCTATAGGGCTGCACCAGCGTGATAATGATAGATTATTGAAAACGCTGGTTAAGTTGCGCGATATTGGTAATACCGTGATTGTTGTTGAGCATGATGAAGAGGCAATCCGCTCTGCTGACTATGTACTTGATATAGGTCCTGGTGCAGGTGTTCACGGAGGGCGTGTTATGGCATCAGGTTCACCTGAGAGTATTATGGCTTGCGAAAAGTCATTAACAGGGCAATACCTTTCAGGTAAAAAAGTTATTCCAGTACCCTCGACCCGTCATACGAGGAATAAGAAAAAAACATTGGTTTTAAAGGGGTGTACAGGGAATAATCTGAAAAATGTAACATTAACTATTCCTTCAGGTTTAATAACTTGTATTACTGGAGTTTCTGGATCTGGCAAGTCTACGCTTATTAACCAGACATTGTATCCGGTAGTAGCGACCGAACTAAATGGTGCAACTACATTGACATCATCACCCTTTGAGAGTGTATCGGGGCTCACTCATTTTGATAAATGTATTGATATTGATCAAAGCCCTATTGGAAGAACACCACGTTCTAACCCAGCCACTTATACAGGTATATTTACTGGAATAAGAGAGCTGTTTGCATCAACAGAGGAAGCAAGATTAAGAGGGTATAAGCCAGGTCGATTCAGTTTCAATGTCAGGGGGGGGCGTTGTGAGGCTTGCCAGGGTGATGGTGTGGTACGTGTCGAAATGCATTTTCTTCCTGATATTTATGTACCTTGTGATGTATGTAAAGGTAAGCGTTATAATAGGGAAACACTTGAGGTGACGTACAAAGGTAAAACTATTGCTGAAGTATTGTCAATGACCGTTGAAGACGCGTTAGTATTTTTTAACCCTATTCCTGCATTAAAGCGTAAACTAGACACATTAATGGACGTTGGGTTGTCGTATATTAAGCTGGGTCAGAATGCGACAACATTATCAGGTGGAGAAGCGCAGCGAGTAAAGCTAGCTAAAGAGCTTTCCAAACGAGATACGGGGAAAACGATCTATTTGCTGGATGAGCCTACAACGGGATTGCACTTTGAAGATATTAAACAGTTACTCAGCGTACTGGAATGTCTCCGTAGTCATGGTAATACTATTGTGATTATTGAGCATAACCTGGATGTTGTTAAAGTGGCAGACTGGGTGATAGATCTGGGTCCAGAAGGTGGTGATGGAGGTGGAACAATTATAGCTGAGGGTACACCAGAGGAGATAAGCAAAATTAAAGCCTCGCATACTGGACGGTTTTTAAAATCACTACTAACTCTTTAAATAATGGTGGAGTCTGTTATGAACAGTGATGATGATTTTTCTTTTGATGTACAAAAAAGGCCAGAGGATCATCCTGCCCGTAAAAAGCAAGATCTGAAGTTGGCTTTGATTGCTGGTATAACTGTCATTGTGGTTATTGCTCTGGTTATAACGGCGTGGGTTTACTGGATTTAATGAAACAACATATATAAATAGATTTTTATTTCTTCTTGGCTTTTGGTTTTTTAATGTAAGAAGGCTGTATTTTACAGTCTTTTTCCTATCACAAAACACCTAGACCAAAACATTTGTCAGATAGAACGCTCCCGACATCGTTCGCCCAATAACTTTATGGTTAATTTGAACAGTGCGTTGGTAGCTTATACCCATCAGGAGAAAAAATCTTCGCGCAATATCGATCATACTAGCTTGTTATTGTGTAATGATATTGAACTGAGATTCAAAGCAGGTTTTGGTATTACCTTTTTGACTGAAATAATGTGGGTAGTTGTATCAGGTCTGCTTTTATGTCCGCACTGCTGTGGTGATAAATCTTTAATGCGGGCATCAACTGTTTATTCAGCCAGGCGATATGTTTTTGGATACTTTTAATATCTCCTGCTGAAAGTTGATAGCCTTCTGTGCAGGTTTTCTCCAGCAACTCATTTAGAGCAATAAACCGTTGATGTGTTTTTATCCCATTTAATGCTTTTATCGCTTTTTTTGCAGAAATACCCGGATTACCCCGCATTTTCTGTACAGGGTTGATAGCTTTTTCCCATGCGGACAGTTTTTTCTGATGTAATGTTTTAATAGCACCGAGAAGGTCACTGGCAGGTTTCTGTTGTGTTGGTGTAGTGCTTGATAAGGTTGGCAGGTGTAAAGTTGTGTTGGCTGGCAATAGATTACCTGAAAGTTTAAAAACAGGCGTTAATTGTTGGTTAATCCAGGTTGTCAGTTTTATTATTTCTTTATAGTCATTATCACTGATGGACTTTCTGTTATTTTTGGCAAGTAAATCTTTTAGTTGTGTAAGTTCTTCAGAGTTTTTGACTGTATCAATGGTTGTCAGAGCCTGACGTTCTTTTTTTGGACGTTTGGTTTTAGTTGTGGGTGTTTTATAGGTTTGAGCTAGGGTGTCTAGCAGACTATCAAACGCAGGTAATTGTTCATTAAGTACTCTTGTATTATTATTATGTTCCAGTTGTTCCGGTGACAGGGGAACATCATAAATATTTTCACCGAGTTCTGTGTCTTCTATTTGAGCATAAATAGGGTCAGGTTCAGTTCCATCTAATCCGTTTGGGTAAAATTTTTGATGATTGGCAGGTGGTTTGTTGGGTGCTTCTGCGGGTATTGAAGAAGGGACGGCATAATGATTTTTGCTGATTTCAGGGGTATAGTTTCTTGTGAAATTCAAATGGTTGTATTCATTCTCAGGTGGTTGATTAATGTCGTGTGATTGCGTGCGATCAATGTCATCAAAATTCAGCTTTCCATATTCGTTTGTGTTGTCTGTAGTGAATCGCTTAACCGGTGAGCACTGATCATAAGTATATTCATTGTTTTTTTTGCCTGAATCAGATGAAGAAGGTTGCAAATTGTGCTGATTTTTATATCGTTGAGTGTTCTCATAAACAGGCTCTTGAGTAGTAGCAGATACTTCTTTTTTTAAAGGTCCTTCGGTTTTATCTGAATCTTTGTTTGTTGTTTTTATTAAGTCGTATTGAGATTTCAGAGATTCTGGTTTAGGTTTTACTGGAGGTTTTTGTGTCCTTTGTTCTCTTAATAATGAAGTGGTAGTTTGTTGTTTTTTAGTTGACCTTTCAGCGAGGGCTTTGTTTGAAGGTTTTGATATAAGAACTTTTTCCTTTATTTTTGCGTTTGAGGTGTTTTTACTTTTCAAGGAAATTTGTTCAAAGATCTGAACTGCTTCTTTAACGCTTTTACCATTTAACTTCCCTTTTTGTGGGAGAGCTTGCTGATCTTCTTGGTCCTGTTCAGATTTCATAGGTCTGACACCGCCAATATCTGAAATTCTTTGTGGCATTGTAGTTTTCCGTTGTTGCTGCCGAGGCTTGTACTTGTAATAATGACATATATAAGTATAAATAAGTGTTTTTTTATATATATATACGTATCTATTTGTATATGGTTTTCATTTAGAATTGAAGATTCATCAGCTAAACATACTGGATAATATCAGGTTTATGACAAATATACTGGAGATTAAAGGTCTTAAAAAAATTTACAGTAACGGGTTTGAAGCATTAAAAAACATTGATCTGACTGTAGAAAAAGGCGACTTCTTTGCGCTTTTAGGACCAAATGGTGCAGGGAAGTCTACCACCATTGGTGTTATATCGTCACTGGCAAAAAAAACTGCTGGTACGGTAAGCATAGGGGGATATAATATTGATACACACGCGTATGATGCAAAGCGTCAGATTGGGATAGTGCCACAAGAATTTAACTTCAACCCGTTTGAAAAAGTAATTGATATTGTGCTCACTCAGGCAGGTTATTATGGTATTTTTCCTCATAAAGCCAGACCATTATGTGAAAAATATCTCAAGATATTAGGTTTATGGGATAAACGATTCGTTTTTGCCCGTGAACTATCTGGTGGTATGAAAAGGCGACTAATGATTGTGAGGGCATTAATTCATCAACCCCAATTATTGATTCTCGACGAACCAACTGCCGGTGTAGATATTGAACTTCGTCGTTCGCTTTGGAGTTTTTTGCAAGATATTAATAATCGTGGTGTTACCATTATTCTAACTACTCATTATCTGGAAGAAGCAGAAAGCATGTGTCGTAATGTTGCAATCATTGATCATGGAGATATTATCGAAAATACCAGTATGAAATCTTTATTAAGCAAGAGACAAAAGGAGGTGATACTACTGGATATGAAAGAAACAGTTACTCATTTACCTGTTATTAACGGATATAAAGTATTACTGGTCGACAATCATACACTTGAAGTGGAAGTGGGAAACGAAAAATCGATTAATAATCTTTTTCTGGAACTTGACGCAAAAAAATTACATGTGATGAGTATGAGAAATAAAACAAATCGGCTTGAAGAGCTTTTTGTCGGAATGACAGGGTGTTAATAACAGTGCCGTTTAAAGCGGTGAAAAAAGTGAACGAAGACTAGTTTCAGGATAATTCAGGTTTCAGTTATGAATACATTGTTCCAAGTAAAAGTTTGGATAGCGCTATATACAATAAGCGTCAAAGAGATAAGAAGAGTCATTCGTATATGGCCTCAGACGTTATTACCCTCTGTCATTACAACCGTACTCTATTTTGTTATTTTTGGTAGTATCATGGGTAAGCGTATAGGTAATATGGCAGGTTTCGATTATACAACGTTTGTTATTCCGGGTTTAGTGATGATGGGTTTGATTACTAATTGTTACACAAACGTAGCATCCAGTTTTTATGGTAATAAGTTTAACCATTCAATAGAAGAGGTACTGGTTTCGCCTGTGCCCGACTGGGCATTGTTGCTTGGTTATGTTATGGGTGGTGTTGTACGGGGGCTTATCGTTGCTGTATTGGTAATGATTGTCTCCATGGTTTTCACGCCTTTGCATATTCATAGCTGGTTTGCGACAATCAGTGCTATGTTACTAACAGCGTTTATTTTTGCTCTGGCAGGTTTTTTAAATGGACTTTATGCTAAAAAGTTTGATGATGTAGGCATTATTCCTGTATTTGTCTTGACGCCATTGACGTATCTTGGTGGTGTGTTTTATTCAATTAGTGTTTTACCTCATACTTGGAAGCTAGTGTCTTACTTTAATCCCATACTTTATGAAGTAAGTGCATTTCGTTATGGGCTATTGGGTCATAGTGAAGTAGTACACATTATTTACACCTATCTTTTTATGGCCGTGATTGTGGTGTTACTTTTTTTAATTTCTGTCTATTTATTGCGCAAAGGTAAAGGAATTAGAACTTAATTTTCATATCCAGTCTATTTTAGGCAGCAAGTATTTGCTGAACATTCAGTATTAGGGGCAGTTTACTAACTTGGTTTCGGGTAATTATTAGGATGCTCCACTAAAGGCAATAAATACCTGATAGGGCAGTATTGGTAACTTTGTGTCTGCTCAGAGAGAAAAATATTGATCATATACTTTTTGTGCAGATAAAAACCGATAGCATATTTTTGTATTGCTAACGTATCTTTCTGAAATATTTTGAAATAAAATAAATTAAGCCACTATAAGCTAAATAATAGATACCATAATAAAAAAATAAGTAATTACTGATAGACTTTTGTAGTTAATGCACAATAATCTAAATCAGATATGTGAAATAAGTAAAGGCAATGGTGTATGATTCGGATACGTAAAGGGCTGACGATACCAATAACAGGCTTACCCGAACAGAAAATCAATGACGGTAACCCTGTTAGAACTGTAGCGCTGTTAGGTGATGATTATGTTGGTATTAAGCCAACTATGTTGGTGACAGAAGGTGATGCGGTTTTAGCAGGTCAGCCTTTGTTTTCGAATAAAAAAATACCGATTGTTTCTTATTCAGCACCTGTATCAGGCCAAATAGTAGAGATTAATCGAGGACATAAGCGAAAATTACAATCTGTTGTTATTGAATGTAATGATAAAGAAGGTATATCTTTTGATAAGTATGAACATAGTGAATTATCGCAACTGTCAGGAGAGAGCATAAGAAGTCAGTTGCTGGCCTCTGGGCTATGGACAGCTCTGCGCACCCGTCCCTTAAGTAAGGTGCCAGACCCAGATAGCAAACCCCACTCAATTTTTGTAAATGCCATGGATACTCGCCCGTTATCAGCAGATCCGGCGGTCATTATCAATGAATATGAATCTGATTTTTCTGCAGGGCTGGCATTATTGCATGTGCTCTCTGGTGGTACGCTGTACTTGATAACAGCACCTAATGTGAATATACCTTCAGGAGCAACTAAGCAAAAAGTTTTTTGTGGTCCTCATCCGGCCGGTTTACCTGGTACTCATATTCATCATATTGACCCTGTCAGTGCCACTAAAACGGTTTGGCAGATAGATTATCAGGATGTAATTGCGTTTGGTAAGCTGTTTACTACTGGTTATATATGGCAGGAACGCATCATTGCATTAGCCGGGCCACAGGTTAGCAAACCAAGAATTATTCGAACTTTACCAGGTGCCTGCCTCGACGATGTAGTGGCTAATGAGCTCAGGGAAGGAAATAACCGAATCATCAGTGGTTCTGTGCTTGGTGGAACAAATGCTGTAAAGCCAGTTAATTTTTTGGGCCGTTATCATACGCAAGTTAGTGTACTTAAGGAAGGAACAGAACGGTCTTTATTTCATTACTTAAGTCCCGGTATCAATCGTTTTTCCGTATTACCTATATATTTGTCAAGATTGTTTAAAAAACGTTTTGATATGACTACCTCATCTAATGGGAGCCCACGGGCAATGGTGCCTGTTGGCAGTTATGAAAAGGTTATGCCTTTGGATATTCTTCCTACACAATTGTTACGCTCATTAATTGTGGGTGATATTGATACAGCTGAAAAACTGGGTATGCTCGAACTGGATGAAGAAGATTTAGCGTTGTGTACATTTGTTTGTCCAGGCAAATATGAATATGGTCCCATATTGCGCGATAATCTCACAAAGTATGAGAAAGAGGTGTAGTGATGACGGGAAAGCATCATATAAAGAAAACATCAGCACTAAGGCAATATCTTGATAAAATTGCACCAAACTTTCATAAGGGTGGAAAGTATCAGAAGTTCTATTCTCTTTATGAGGCAGTTGACACCATTTTCTATAGCCCTCCAACTGTCACCCATACTTCTTCTCATGTTCGCGACGGTATTGATCTGAAACGAATAATGATTACTGTCTGGCTTTGCACATTTCCAGCCATGTTTTTCGGGATGTGGAATGTGGGATTTCAGGCAAATCAAGCTATTTCTGGTGGGGCAATTGTGCCATCTGACTGGCATAGCTGGTTTTTTCTGGGACATAATCCATTATCTTTTTGGGATAATTTTGTTTACGGTATGTCATATTTTATTCCTATTTATCTGACCACTTTTATTGTAGGGGGAATTTGGGAGGTTCTCTTTGCTGTTGTGCGTGGCCATGAAATTAACGAAGGTTTTTTTGTCACGTCGGTACTATTTGCTTTAACCATGCCACCGACTGTCCCCCTGTGGCAGGTGGCCTTGGGTATTTCATTTGGTATTGTTATTGGTAAAGAAGTGTTTGGTGGTACAGGTAAAAATTTTCTTAATCCGGCATTGGTCGGTCGAGCCTTTCTGTACTTTGCCTATCCGGCACAATTGTCGGGTGCTACTATTTGGACAGCTGCCGACAGTTTTAGCGGTGCTACAGCATTAAGTCTTGCACAAGATGGTGGTGTTACAAATATAACGCATCATGGTATTAGCTGGTTGCATGCTTTTTTAGGAATGATGCAGGGGTCTGTGGGTGAAACATCTACGCTGGCTATATTTATCGGTGGTGCAGTGTTGTTGCTCATGGGTATAGCCTCATGGCGCATTGTTGCGGGCACGTTATTCGGTATGATTGTGATGAGTCTTATTTTTAACGGTATAGGTTCAACAACAAATCAGATGTTTGCGATGCCTTGGTACTGGCATTTGGTGTTGGGTGGTTTTGCTTTTGGTTTGATATTTATGACCACAGATCCTGTATCTGCTTCGATGACACATACAGGACGTTGGTTTTTTGGTATTTTAGTTGGTGTTATGACCATATTGATTCGTGTGATTAATCCCGCTTACCCTGAAGGTATAATGCTGGCAATTCTATTTGCTAATATTTTTGCGCCACTTATTGATCACGTGGTAATCAGAGCCAATATCAGGCGCAGGGAGGCTAGAAACCGTGGGTAACAATGATTCCATAAAAAAGGTGTTGATAGTTACTGTTGTACTTTGCCTGGTTTGTTCAGTGCTGGTTGCATCAACAGCCGTGTTTCTTAAACAGCGACAGGAAGATAATAAAAAGCTTGATGTTGAAAAAAATATTTTGGAAGTAACAGGGCTGGTTAAAAATGCAGATAATCTATCCAGATCAGAAATACTTCAGATGTCATCGGACAATATTCAGGCTGCGCTAGTAGACTTACGTACAGGTAGACTGTATACCGGAAATAAAATAGATATTGCAACCTATGATGCTATGAATGCGATTAAAAACCCCAAGCTTTCAAAAGCATTGAGCCAGCAAGATGACCCTGCTTTAATCAAACGTAAAGAATATTATGCAAAAGTTTTTATGCTTAAGGATAAGAAAGGCAAGCTGAAAGTATTAGTACTGCCTGTGCGAGGTTATGGCTTGTGGTCAACACTTTATGGCTTTTTAGCGCTAAAAGGAGATTTGAAAACAGTACAGGGCCTGACTTTTTATGAGCAAAAGGAAACACCAGGGTTAGGTGGAGAAGTTGATAATCCTCGCTGGAAATCGCAGTGGCATAATAAGTTGATTCGGTCTTCAGATGGTAAGCTTGATATTCATGTGATCAAAGGTGGAGTCAGCAGTGAGCCGAGCAGAGCAGCTCATGAGGTGGACGCAATATCTGGTGCAACCTTAACCAGCCGGGGTGTAGATAATCTGATTAATTTTTGGCTTGGCCCACATGGATTTGGTCCGTTTTTGAAAAATTTAAGTGATGGGGATGCGTAAATGACAACTAAAGTAAAAGGTGTGTTGTTATCCCCTGTTGTGGATAATAACCCTATAACACTTCAGGTATTGGGTATTTGTTCAGCGCTTGCTGTTACCACCAATATGAAAACCAGTTTAGTTATGGCGGTTTCTGTGACAGTGGTGACGGCATTGTCGAATATGTTTATATCCATGTTACGAAAACATATTCCAGGCAGTATTCGAATTATTGTGCAGATGACTATTATTGCATCATTAGTGATTGTTGTTGATCAGGTGCTTCGGGCTTATGCCTTTCAAATCAGCAAGCAACTCTCCGTGTTTGTCGGGTTAATTATTACTAACTGTATAGTCATGGGACGAGCAGAAGGTTTTGCAATGAGCAACACGCCGAAGGCATCATTTCTGGACGGCATTGGAAACGGGGTGGGGTATGGCCTTATTTTAATCATTGTTGCATTTTTTCGTGAGCTTCTGGGAGCAGGTAAACTATTTGGTATTACAGTTCTTCCGGCTATTAATAATGGCGGGTGGTATATTCCCAATGGTTTGATGCTTTTGGCACCCAGTGCTTTCTTTTTAATTGGTCTGTTAATTTGGGTGGTTCGTATACGCCGGCCGGAGCAGGTTGAAAAAGAAGAGTTTGTAATCGCTCCACAAAATAAAATGATGGAGGAGCACTAATGTTTGAGCATTATTTGGGCCTGTTTTTTAAAGCTGTATTTGTTGAAAATATGGCGTTGGCATTCTTTTTGGGTATGTGTACGTTTCTTGCTGTATCCAAAAAAGTTCAAACAGCTTTAGGATTGGGTATTGCTGTAGTTGTCGTACAAACTATCACGGTGCCAGTGAATAATCTTGTTTTTCAGCATTTATTAAAAGCAGGTGCGTTATCTTGGGCAGGTCTGCCTGATGTGGATTTAAGTTTTCTTGGTTTTATTACTTACATTGGAGTGATTGCTGCCATTGTTCAGATTCTTGAGTTTGTACTGGATAAATATGTACCTGTGTTATACAACGCACTGGGTATTTATCTGCCGTTAATTACCGTAAATTGTGCCATTTTAGGAGGTACGTTATTTATGGTAGAACGAGATTATACGTTTAACGATAGTGTCGTATATGGGTTTGGATCAGGTTTTGGTTGGGCTCTGGCAATTGTTGCGTTGGCTGGTATCAGGGAAAAACTTAAATACAGCGATGTCCCGCAGGGATTACAGGGGTTGGGTATTACGTTTATCACGGCTGGCTTGATGGCGCTGGGATTTATGTCGTTTTCTGGCGTTCAACTATAGTGGGGGGAAGAACATAATGGATGATATTCATGTAATTCTTCTGGGTATCAGTATGTTTACCCTGATCGTTTTAGGACTGGTCGCCATTATTCTTGTAGCCAAGGCTATTATGGTGAGTAGTGGTAATGTAACAATTGATATTAATAACGACCCAGAAAAAAGTATTCAGGTAGCAGGCGGAGGAAAGCTATTACAAACCCTTGCCACTCAAAATATTTTCCTTTCTTCTGCTTGTGGAGGTGGAGGAACCTGCGCTCAATGTCGTTGCAAGGTAAATAGTGGTGGTGGTGCTGCACTGGCTACTGAAGAACCTCATTTTACCAGAGGAGAACTACGTGAAGGTTGGAGACTTTCTTGTCAGGTGCCTGTAAAGCAGGATATGAAAATAGAGGTGCCTGAAGAATTTTTTGGCGTAAAAAAATGGGAGTGTGAAGTTATAGCCAATAATAATGTAGCCACTTTTATTAAAGAATTAACGCTCAGGCTACCGGAAGGTGAGCACATTGACTTCAAAGCTGGAGGTTACGTTCAGCTTGAATCACCGCCACATGAAATAGCTTACAAAAATATCAATGTGCCGGAAAAATTTAAAGGTGACTGGGACAAATTTAACCTTTGGCAGTATCGATCAAAGGTTGCTGAAACAGTGACCCGTGCTTATTCAATGGCTAATTATCCAGAAGAAAAAGGATTACTTAAGTTTAATATTCGCATTGCGTCTCCACCTCCGGGTTCAGATTTTCCGCCAGGACAAATGTCGTCTTATGCCTTTGGGCTGAAGCCGGGTGATAGTATGACAGTTTATGGCCCTTTTGGTGAATTTTTTGCCAAAGATACTGATGCAGAAATGGTGTTTGTGGGTGGTGGTGCTGGCATGGCACCCATGCGATCACATATTTTTGATCAGTTACGGCGTATAAAAACAAACCGAAAAATCAGCTTTTGGTATGGTGCACGTTCGTTACGTGAAGCCTTTTATGTGGAAGAGTTTAACCAGCTGGCTGAAGAGAATGATAATTTTAGCTGGTATCTTGCCTTGTCAGATCCACAACCAGAAGATAATTGGACAGGTTTAACCGGTTTCATCCATCAGGTGTTACTGGATAATTATTTAAAAGATCATCCGGCACCAGAAGACTGTGAGTTTTATATGTGTGGTCCTCCGATGATGAATACGGCTGTAATCAATATGCTTGATGACTTGGGAGTAGAACCGGATAATATTCTTTTGGATGATTTTGGTGGTTAGCGTTTATGTAGGATACTTTGAGGTAGCGTCAGAACCCTGTGCCAGTTCAGGATGATCAATATTGCTCATATGATCTTTGTTGTACGGGTAAAAACCGGTGATTGGTATAGAATACGTTGTACTTTCTGATTGATTGACCACTATAAAGATCGTATTTAAAGTAGCATCAGGATTTGGAAACTAATTTACATGCTTGATGGCTTTGAGAGTGTCTTTCTTGAGCATTGAGCTATTGTCCATCTGCTTGTCTATAGTATCCATCTTGCCTGATGCGGGTAAGTTTAAATCAAAACAATTAGTCCATCATAAAAAAGCCTGAAACTTCTGTATTGCAAAAGTTCCTGGCTTTTTATTGATAGTACAATTATTAGTGTTTTGTCTGATTTGAGGTAGAATTTATAGTTATGCCAAATGTTGTGCCCGAAGGGCTAGATGTAACATTGGCAGTGCATGCGTCAGGGTTTTTAGCTGCTGAGTCTTTGCACGTTATTGTCGGATTAAACAGGTAAATACCAGGAAGGAGATCGCTTAATTTATGCGTTCCCATGCAGCTTTCAGTAATATATTTATCATCGATACAGTGAAGTAAATAGTCTGCTTCCTCCTCGCTTCCCATTGTTTTACCAGTTTCAGGAACTACAAGAGAGAAGCCGTTAGGGCCGGAAATGATTGTTTGATTGGTGGAAAGATAATCTTGAGGCGTCCAGTCTTCCATATCAGGTACATGATCCCAAAATACTGACAAGTAAGCCTTCTGATCATCTCCTATAAAAAATATGCCTGAATGGTTCGGAAAAGACGGCATGTGCGTTACAACTTGAATTGGCTTTCCAATGTATTTACTACTGTGGTATTTATCACTGAACTGAAAGAACTGGTCGTCAGACATAGGATTTGGAGAGTAATTTATATTTGGGGATATTTCCGGATATACGGTACCATTATTTAAGAAGACGTTTAGATTCCCACTGTTACCATCAAAAACTACAGAATTGATATTCTTTATCTGATCCTTGGGAATCGATGGAAAAAGTTCTGAAGTAGGTTGTGGGTATTCGGGCCGTCTTGCAAAATTGTGGTTGTCATCTTTGGAAAGTACAACATATCTGCCACTTTTATAGAAGACATAATACAGTGTTAAATCTGGTGGTATATCAGCTTGCAGCTCTTTGTTTGTGTGTAACTGATACTTAGTATTATTTTTCTTTTTGGATAAGTAAGGGTTTGCATTCTTAAATACCATGGCATATATATGATACTTATTAGCATAAAACTTATACGAATAGTCCTTTTGATCCATCAGGTATGTCAAGTCAATACCGGGCCAGTTACCCCGCTTAAAATCATCCGCGGTATATTCCACGCCCGTACTACTTGCGCCTATATACCTACCGTTATTCAGGAAAATATAAAATCTTTTTTTTGCCGCTGCATAAAACGCTGTAACTATTTTATTAGTGCCTACAGCATTGCTCAAACCCGGCCACTCTGCGTAAGATTGTAACTTGGGATTGTCGTCGTTGGTATTGGCAGTTATAAAGGTATTATTATCTAAAAAATAATAATTTGTCTCACTGTCATTTGCAGCTGCCACAATTTTATGTTGTGCAATAAGATTTCTAATCGGAGTCGAGAGTATATTCGCTCGCGCAGAGTGATGGATCTCGTCGTAATCAACAACTGTACCATTGTCCAGAATAAACCTTTCACTGTCATTATCTGTTGATGTGTTTAATATGGCCGCAACATTATGGTTGCCAATGATGGATAGTAGTCCCTTATATCCTCTTGTTGTGGCCGCAGGGTAGCCAGAATCCAGCGTCTGATAGAAGGGATCTAAGCGATAATAAAGTGGAGGACGAAAGGTAAGTGATGAAATGTAAGTACCTGCTATTATAGGATCCAGATCGCTTTTTACTCCCACAGTAATATTATGATCATTATTGTTGTCATCCTTATAACTGAACGACCATTTTCCATTTTCGTCCAGAGCATCATAAGGAATAACTGTCGGGTAATTAGTCGATGTACTTGCGCTGTCTGTAGATCCCATGGCAGAAATCTTTTCGCTATCGTCGTTAAAAAGTTTAGAAGAAGTACTAATGAATGACTTGTCTTTTGCAGTAAAATGAGAAAGCGTATCATTTGTATTATTGGTTATCTTGATAGCATTTGTTTTTATATCATTACATTGGACAACATTTAAGGATAGAGATTCATCAGCTACATGAGGTGATGTAGTTGCGGCCAAGTTATCATGAAAAATATACTGGTTTTTAGTTATGGCAAGTGCCGGACCCATAAAATGTGTAAATTGGCTTTGCGCATAATTTTCTGCAAGTCGGCTGACATAAACCCCTTTTGACTCTTCTGGACGGTAATTTACATCTACCCAGTTAGTTGTAGAGTCAGGTATATTTTGCTTATAAGCTATGCCATTCTGACCAGTAATAGTGCATGACTCGGTTTTACCTTTTAAACGTAGGTGAATAGTAGGAAATTGAAGATAGATTGAACCTGACAAATTTTCTTCGCTGCAATAATGATATACGTCTAAAAGATCTGCTACTTTGTAATAATACAGAAACGATCTTGATTGTGTGGCTGGGATGACATAGCCTGAGTTCTTTCCTGTTGGTGTCATGACTATATAGTCAGTAGGTTGTAATGTTAAGTCTTCATTAGTTGAGTTTGTAATAGTGATTGGCTTGTCAATAAGATAATTAGTGTCGTGAGAAAACTCGGTCATGTCAAAATTATTGCTGGTTATTTGAGGAAAGCCTTTCTGACAGAAATCGTCAGCAGCCCCTTTAATCCAAAAACACAGCAGGCATGCACTCAAAAGTGCGGTATATACGGTCTTTAGCATAAGTTAAGCTCTGTAGTTTATGAGTTGAATGAAAGAATAATAAAGTAGGGTTAAAAAAAAATTATAAGCTTTTCAGCTCGTAAGCAAAAATCTACCGAATGAGATAACCGTACACAAAACAAAGTGCGGGTTTGACTCGTTGAAAATTACCATTGCTTTGACCGAACAATCCTGATTTGATTTTTTCCCAAGTAGGCTCAAAAAATACATTAATGTCACTTTTGAGCTCAGGAACTGAACGGAAGAAAACATTATTTCTTACCAGTTCATTCATCACCTTCCAGCATCGTTTTATCGGATTCAACTTTGGATTGTACAGCGACAGAAGATTAATATTAATGTTCAGTTTTTCTGCTTGCACAAACGTTTTTGCACTTCGGTTATACGGTTTGCGGTCCAGAATAAAATAAACTTTTTTGTCAGAAGAAGCCTGTTTCAATGCACCCGGAAAGTCAGTGACAGCATCACTATTAATGGTTTCATATGTTTTACTGGCCAGTGTTCGATCGGTCAAATTGATTTCTCCAAAATGTTTACCCGAAAAGTATGTGTTGCTTCAATCTAAGCTATGACCTGATATGCGTTTAGGTATAAATCTTGCTCTAAATGTACACAGCTGCTCGCTCTGTTGCCGGTTAAGTTTTGGCTGAGAACATTCTGATGCATAGCTGAATTTTTTGGACTGCTTAGACTTATCAAGATGGATGGTTCACTTATCAATAAATAATGTTAGTGGAATCTGTCAGACATTCCAGACCTCACAGGCAAAAGAGATGCGATAATGCGGCCACCTGTCTTTCGGTTTTTTCACAACAGTTCCGTTGTATGAGTGCGTTTTGTTCGTCAGAACGATAAAATCCTTGTATGACCAGCATTGTACTGTAACAGTAAAAAACTGACAACAGTTTTTGTGTAAAATCTGCATGTTTACTTAATTTGTGTGCAGGGCTTTATAACATGGAAGCCAGATATAGCCAACCACCTGTGTATAGGTTCATACTTTATTAAGGCCCAAGTAGTTTCCTATCTGAATTGGCTAATATACACCATTGCGTTTGATCTTGAAAACTAAAATGTGGGCGATAATTATTGTATTTATCGACGGCTTTTCTCAGTTTATTCTGAATGCCACCAACAGTATAAGCCTGTAAGCTACTCTGGTTCTGAATATTTTATTTATTCGATCAGCACCGCCATGTAAGAAATATATGTAGGCTTGCCGTATCGATTTTGCATAAAAGCACAGAGTCTAATCAATACCTGAGGCATGAGTTATACAAAGCAATTGTAACTAACCAGTTCTGGGACAAGGTGCCCTTCATGACGACTGATAGATTTGAGATAGAAGTCTTTAAAGCTGCGGTAATCTAAGCGATGGAGTTGAACGACAATTGCAATCACTTCACTCAGGCTAAGACGACAAGAACGAATCCGCTTTTTGCATGTCGAGTCCAATAAAAATTAATGAAATAGAGGTATAAGAGTCTGGCAAAAGTCATTCATCTAGCAGAAAATACGGGTAAGTATAGTGTCTTTCGTGTTGTACCTCATCTTGTGAAATCATACTATACACGGAGCACTATGCTTTTTACGTCGAACTGAGGTTATTTAAATAGCACTAGGATTTGGACGCTAATTTACGTGCTTGATGGCTTTGAGAGTGTCTTTATTGAGCATTGAGCTATTGTCCATCTGCTTGTCTATAGTATCCATCTTACCTGATGTGGGTAAGATTAAATCAAAACAATTAGTCCATCATAAAAAAGCCTGAAACTTCTGTATTGCAAAAGTTCCTGGCTTTTTCGTGGTGAACTTGCTGTTTAATCTTGTATTACAAGTAATAGCAAGCCTATAGTACAATTATTAGTGTTTTGTCTGATGTGAGGCAGAAGTTATAGCTATGTTAAAAGTTTTGGCCGGAGAGTTACCTGTAACACTGACAGTGCATGTGTCAGGGTTTTTAGCTGCTGAGTCTTTGCACGTTATTGTCGGCTTGAACAGGTAAATACCAGAAAAGAGATCGCTTAATTTTTTCCATTCTGTATATTCTTGATCAATATAGACAACATCTTGACTGTGATGTAAATAGCACGCTTCCTCCTCGCCTCCCGTTGTTTTACCAGTTGAAGTAACTACAAGAGTGCTGCTATTAGGGCCGGAAATCACTTTTTCCTGCTTGGTAACATTCGGTGTAGGAATCCACGCCCACCAAGGCGCACGATTCGTAAACAATTGCATGAAGGCCGCGGAATTATCGCTAACTGGTGCAAAATATATGCCTGTACTTTGCGATACAGCCGGCATGGACGTTACAGATATAATTGACGATGCAGGGAACAGAATTTTCATAAAAAACTGGGCGTCAGGAATAGGATGTTGAGGGTAATTTACGTGAGGGGATACTCCCGTATATACGGTACCATTATTTAAGTAGACGTTCAGGTCTCCCGTATTGGTATCAAAAGCTACAGATTGAATATTTTTTATCTGATCCTTGGCAATCGATGGAAAAAGCTCTGAAGTAGGTTTTGGATATCCGGGCATCATTGCAAAATTGTGCACTTCATCTTGGTAAAGTATAGCGTATCTGCCACTTTTATAAAAGACATACTCCAGTGCTAAAACTGGGTTTGAAGTAAGTTTCAGCCCTTTGTTTTTGTATAACTGACCCTTAATATTATTTTTCTTTTTGGATAAGTTGGGGCTTGCCTTCTTAAATACCATGGCATATATATGGAGCTTATTAGCATAAAACTTATACGAATAGTCCTTTTGATCCATCAGGTATGCCAAGTCAATAGCAGGCCAGTAATTCAGTTTAAAATCAGACGCCGTATTTATATCGCCCGCTCCAGCTGAGCGTATATACGTACCGTCATTCAGGAAAATATAAAATTTTTGGTTTGGCGTGTCATAAAACGCTGCAACTATTTTATTAGTGCCTACAGCCGCGCTCAAACCCTTCCAGACTGCGAAGGATCGTAACTGGGCATCATGGTCATTGGTATCGGTTGCTATATAGGTATTATTATCTAAAAAATAATAAAAATGCTTGTAGTCAGTTGCAGCTGCCACAATCTTATTATGTCCCATAAGCCCAAGAACCGCACTCGGGAGTTCTTGTACTGTCGTAGTTTCTTCGTGTTCGTCGAAATAAACTGTTGTATTATTGTCCAGAATAAATTCTTCACCCTTACCATCTGGTGATATGCCTAATGTGGCGAGAACATTATGGTTGCCAATGGCAGATAGTAGTGACTTATATCCGCTTGCTATGGCCTTAGGGTAGCCAGACTCAAGCGACTGAGTGCTGGAATCTAAGCGATAATAAAGCGGAGGATTAAAAATGCTAGATCCTTTAATGTAAAAACCTGATAGTATAGGATCTAGATCGCTTTTTACTCCCACAGTAATAGTATGATTATTATTGTTTTTATCCTTATAACTGAACGACCAGTTTCCATTTTCGTCTAGCGCATCATAAGGAATAACTGTCGGGTAATTAGCCGATGTAATTGCTTCGTCTGAAGATCCCAAGGGAGAAATCGTCTCGCTATCGTCGTTAAAAAGTTTAGAAGAACTACTGATAAATGACTTGTCTTTTGCAGTAAAATGAGAAAGCGTATCATTTGTATTATTGGTTATTTCGATAGCATTTCCCTTTGTATCATGACATTGGGTAATATCTAACGACAAATTTTCTTGAACTATAGAAGGATTGCTAGATGCTGCCTTTTGATCATTAAAAACATACTGATTTTCACCCGAATCAAGTGCCTGACCCGAAAAGTGTGTATATTGGCTTTGCGCCAATTCGTTTTCAATGCGGCTATGATAAGTAACGGGGCTGGGATAAGGACCTCTATGTTGATAGTAATAGACATCTACCCAGTTAGCTGATCTGAGCAAGCTCAACTTAGCTGTGTCATTATGAGCATGAACAGTGCATGACTCGGTCTTACCTTTGAAGTTTATATCATATGAAGGAAATTGAATAGCGATTGTAGCATCGAGATTTTTATCATTGCACTTAAGATAGACGTCTTTAAGACTTCCTGGTGCGTAATGATACGTAAACTTTCTTGTTTGTCCGGCTGGGATGACATAGCTTGGGTTGCCATCCACCGACAGCATGCTTATATAGTCAGTAGGTTGTATTGTTAAGTCTTCAAGGGTTGAGTTTGTAATAGACATTGGCTTATTAATAAGATAGTCAGTGGTTTGGCCAAACTGATTCAATAAATCAGTAGTATTGGTTATTTGAGGCCAATATGTCTGACAGTAAGTAGCGTCAGCAAACCCTTTGGTGTAAAAACACAGCAGGCATGCACACAATAGTGCGGAATATATGGTCTTTAACATAAGTTAAGCTCTGTAATTTCTGAGTTGAAAGAAAAAATAATAAAGTTGCGTTAAAAAAACTTATAAGCTCGAAAAAAAATTTTTCAGAATGAGATAACTATATATAAGACAAATCAAAGTACGGGTTTAACTTGTTGAAAGTTATCATTAATTAGACTGAAAAATCCTAATCATGTTTTTCTAGGTAGGCTCAAATAATACATTAATGTTACTATTGAAACCAAGAACTGAACGGAAGAAAACATTATTTCTTACCAGTTCATTCATCACCTTCCAGCATCGTTTTATCGGATTCAACTTTGGATTGTGCAGCGACAGAAGATTAATATTAATGTTCAGTTTTTCTGCTTGCACAAACGTTTTTGCACTTCGGTTATACGGTTTGCGGTCCAGAATAAAATAAACTTTTTTGTCAGAAGAAGCCTGTTTCAATGCACTCGGAAAGTCAGTGACAGCGTCACTATTAATGGTTTCATATGTTTTACTGGCCAGTGTTCGATCGGTCAAATTGATTTCTCCAAAATGTTTACCCGAAAAGTATGTGTTGCTTCAATCTAAGCTATGACCTGATATGCGTTTAGGTACAAATCTTGTTCTAAATGTACACAGCTACTCTTTCTGTTTCCTGTTAAGTTTTGGCTGAGAACATTCTGATGCGTTGCTGAATTTTTTGGACTACTTAGACTTATCAAGATGGATGGTTCACTTATCAATAAATAATGTTAGTGGAATCTGTCAGACATTCCAGACCTCACAGGCAAAAAAGATACGATAATGCGGCCATCTGTCTTTCGGTTTTTTCATAACAGTTCCGTTGTATGAGTGCGTTTTGTTCGTCAGAACGATAAAATCCTTGTATGATCAGCATTGTACTGTAAACAGTAAAAAACTGACAACATTTTTTTTATAAACAGTGCATTTTTACTTAATTTATGTACACCTGTGTATAGGTTCATACCTTTTAAGGCTCAGGCCGTCTCCTGTCTTAGTTGGTTGAAGTTTCAGTACCGGCAGGAAACAAATACAAATGTCCCATCAGTGATGTTCATGACAGGATTGAAACGACTCAAACGTAAAAACCTTCTGATGTGTAGACTTTTTAACAGGTTAAATTTGAGCCTGAATGACCAAAAAGTTAGCGAAGTCTCAGCACATCTTGGCAAGTATGTGGCTATTGCAGTGTAAAAATATCTCAGGTATTTTCGGATAAAAACACTATAAAAAATAAAATATTTACAAATCAATTGATATCTTTTACTGTATTGAGCTTGTTGTAGTTTCAGACGGTTAAGGCTGAAAAAAGCTCGAGATTAATTTTAAAAAAATCCTTAAAAAGGAGTTAGTTAAAGTATGTCTTTTTTGAAAAAAATATTTACTGTGGTAACACTTCTTAGCTTAGGGGGCTGTGCTTCAATGTTTAATGGAAGTACACAACTCATGACGCTTTCAACCACAAATGGAAAATCGGTTAAAGCAATGATTAGTAATGCAGGAAATACCTATTATTCAACTTTACCTGATAGCATCACTGCAACTCATGATGTTAACAGCATTTCTGTTTTTGTTAGTGATAAGAACTATGAATCAACCGAATATAGAGTACCTAAAAGTATTACACCCGCTTTTTGGGCAAATATTCTGTTCTGGCCAGGTTTTTTTGTTGATATGGCAACCGGTGACATGTGGAAGTACCCTTCAGATGTTATTGTTCCGCTAACCGCAAAAAAAGCATGATGGAGTGGAATGGAGTAGCTTATTCGGAGTCATAGCAAAACCTGCTTCTAGCTTCTTATTGCGCTACTTTCCTGATTTTGGTGTTATGCGTTGCATTTAAATTTTTTATACTTGTATAAAAAAAGGTGTTTTTATCTATAAATACTGTTTGCAGAATAACGTTTATACTGCAATCTGTTTTGTAATTGTTAGGATGGGTATTCTGTTATTAATCATCTTTATGAAGGTACTGTAACCGTTAAGAAGTGCTTGTTGTGATAGGTTCAGTATCTGATAGCAGGATTAGAGATGTTATATACAAAAATATAGGTAGCGGGCTTTAGTATTAGGTGGCAAGTAATAGTGTCTCATTTAGTGATTTTTTGGATAAAAATATATGAGTAACCCTGAGAACAATAATATTTATAAAACAAAACGCAGGGTAACGGCTTCTATTATCGTATTTGCTTTGCTCATGCTAATATATTATCGTTACTATCAGCGTCCAGTAGAGTATACATTTTCTGGCTCTGTTATGGGAACATCTTATCACGTAAAGTATTTGTCAAAACGTTTATCAGAGGCGAGACAGCGAGAAATTGCAACTAAAGTTTCTGGTGCTCTACATCGTATTGATAATAAAATGTCCACCTATAAGCCTGCCTCTGAGTTGATGAAGTTCAATGCTTGGCCAGTGAATAAACCCTTTCCAGTTTCTAGCGATTTAGCAGGAATACTTCAGGAAAGCAAAAAAATTTCGGTTCTCTCTCACGGGGCTTACGATGTAACTATTGGGAATTTGGTTAATCTTTGGGGGTTTGGACCTTACAAAAATTCGATGGCACCTGCATTTATTGCTATGCAAAAAGATAAGACCGTTCATCACATTCCTTCAAATTCGTTGATTAAAAAAGCAAAAAATGAATCAGGTTATCAATATTTAGAGGTTGATGTTTACAGAAAAATTGTTACCAAAAAGAAAAAAATGTTTGTTGATCTTTCTTCTATCGCTAAAGGTTATGGTGTGGATGTTGCTGCCCGCTCGTTAAAAGAAAGTGGAATCGCTAATTATATGGTAGAAGTAGGTGGTGAAATACATGTTGAAGGTAATAGTCTGAACAAGGAACCTTGGCGTATTGCAATTCGCTCACCTGTACAAGCTCAGGAGACCCCTTATAAAACTATTTATTTGAAAAATGAGGGTATGGCAACATCAGGAGATTATCTCAATTACTATGACGTAAATCATATTCGCTATAGTCATGAAATAGATCCACGTACCGGATATCCGAAAGCAAACAATATCGCTTCGGTCACTGTTATTGCGCCAAACACTACTCTGGCAGATGCTTATTCAACGATGTTTATGATTTTAAAGCCAGAAGAAGGCAGGGCGTTGGCAGATAAGCTTGATCTTGCTGTTTATTTTATTTATCGGATGACTGGAGACCACGGGTTCACAACCTACGCTACACCATCGTTTCAAAAATTTACCGCACAGCGAGGCTAGTATGACCACATGGATCTTAACCTTTATTATTCTGGGTATCACTGTCTTGGCGATGGCAGCAGGTGTGCTTTTGTCTAAAAAACCACTTAAGGGCTCCTGTGGTGGGCTAAATAAATTGGGTCTGAAGGAAAATTGTCCTGTTTGTGGTTATCGTTCAGGTCAGACAGATAAAAAAAAATAACAGTTTCTGAGGAAAGTAGCAGTCAATATACAATGAATAATTCAGAGCACCGACGGGTTATGTGATAGTTTAATTTTATGCCTGCATTAGCTGACTGAAGAAAGTGAATAAATAGTTTAAATAGTTTAAATAGTTTAAATAGTTTAAATAGTTTAAATAGTTTAAATAGTTTAAATAGTTTAAATAGTTTAAATAGTTTAAATGGCAGGGTGCTGTTGTAGTGAGGTTGAAATTTAATGCCGAGTAATAAAGTATTATCAGTAATGTCGTCTAATAAAGCGTTTATATTGGCGGTAACAGGGGCTGCGGTCGGCATTGGAAGTATTTGGCGAATGCCCTATATGATAGGAGAAAATGGTGGAAGTGTTTTTATCGTTTGTTATCTGGCCTTTATCCTTTTATTAGGTCTGCCAGCTGTAATTTCTGAGGTAATTATTGGAAAAGTGGGTCGCCAGCCTCCGATATTATCACTTACATCTATTGCACAGTCTTCTAATGCTTCCACAAAATGGAGGCACATTGGTGTGTTGGGAACATTAGGGGCAACGTTGATATTATCATTTTATTGCGTGGTAAGTGGTTGGGGCATTTACTATTTAGGTACTTCATTTACTCACCTGAAGATTAATCAGGTTTCGATGGCCAAGCATGTTTTCAACAACTTACTGACCAATCCATTTTTGGTTCTTTTGTTTAGTACCATTTTTTTGATTTTAACTTTCGGTGTTAGTGCTTTTAAGATCAATAAAGGCATTGAGCGCCTAAATGATACGCTAATGCCTCTGCTTTACCTGATTCTTATAGTATTGCTGATTTATGCAATGACGCTTCCTGGATTTCACACGGCTTTACACTATCTTCTTTATCCTGACTGGTCAAAACTATCAACAAGTATGTTATTAACAGCGATGGGCATGGCCTTTTTTACACTGGCAACAGGCGCATGTTGTTTGATGGCTTATGGAGCATATATGCCCGAGAAACAGTCGATTGTTTCGAGTGTTAGCTGGGTTGCGGTTATCAACTTGTGTGTAACCATTTGTGCAGGCTTGTCTATTTTCTCAATTGTTTTTTCTTATGGTATGAGCGCTTCGTCAGGTCCAGGGCTGATTTTTATGGCTTTGCCTGTAGCTCTGCATGATATGCCACTGGGAATATGGGTTATGCCTCTATTCTTTTTTCTGTTAATTATTGCTTGCTGGACATCTTCTGTAAACCTGGCTGAACCATTGGTCACCGCATTGGCGCATAAATTAAGCAGCAGAAGGAAAGGTGCCTTGCTTTCGGGTCTGATTGTCTGGTGTCTGAGCTTGATTCCAGCACTTTCTTTTAATCTATTTAAAAATACAACCATATTTGATAAAGATATTTTTACCGTTTACACCGGGTTTGCAACGGATGTATTACTACCTGTAACAGGATTTTTAATTTTATTCTTTACTGGTTTTATAATGAAAAAAACAGTGTTTTATCAGCACTTAAAAGCGTATTCTGTGTGGAGTCGTATTTGGTACTGTTTGATTAAATACATTAGCCCTTGGTGTCTATTATTGATTTTTATAGCAAATATGGTGAAATGATTACTGTTTAGCAGACTGTTTTAATGGAGAAAGGTATTTGAATCTTCTTATCATAAGGCTTTCGTCGCTGTTTAATGATAGAGTTTTGTGATAAAAGCTTCCTTTTTTTTGAAAAATCTCTTATCCTTTTCGCCTTTAGATCAGACTATAAAATTATTAGAGACGCGATTATCTATGTGTGGTGTAAGTGGCATCGTAAGTTTTGAAAATGTAAGCGCATCATTATATGAAGCACTGACAGTTCTTCAGCATCGAGGACAGGATGCAGCAGGGATTGCTACTTGTCATAAAAATCGATTTTACCTAAGAAAAGCTAACGGTCTGGTTAAAGACGTGTTTCATACCCGTCACATGAAAAGACTTCAGGGGAATATGGGAATAGGGCATGTGCGTTATCCTACTGCAGGAACACTTAAGGCCTCAGAATCACAGCCTTTTTATGTAAACTCTCCTTATGGTATTATGTTGGCTCACAACGGAAATCTTACCAATGCGGATGTATTGCGTAATGAAATTATTAATAACGAATACCGCCACCTTAACACTCAATCTGATTCTGAAATTTTACTTAATATTCTTGCCCACGGCCTTCAGGTGCAAAACCCAAGTAAGCTCACCCCTCAAGCATTGTTTAACGCTGTCTCCGGGGTTAATAAACGTTGCCTTGGCGGATATGCTGTAGTAGCACTTTTAAGTGGTGGAGGGCTTTTAGCTTTCAGAGATCCACATGGTATTCGACCACTGGTTCTAGGTTGCAGGGTGACAGATAAAGGTACTGAGTACATGGTAGCATCGGAGTCGGTGGCGCTCGATTGCACAGGCTTTCAGATTATGCGGGATATTGCTCCGGGTGAGGCTGTATACATCGATGAAAACAGACAGTTACATGTGGCTATTTGTGCAGATCAGACAGAGCTTTCTCCTTGTTTGTTTGAATACGTTTATATGGCAAGACCTGATTCAGTTATCGACAATATTTCTGTTTATACCGCTCGTGTTAAAATGGGACGGGTTCTGGCTCAAACAGTAAAAAATAAACTGGCTGGTGAATATATTGATGTGGTGATGCCAATTCCAGATAGTAGCAGAGCTTCTGCATTAGAGCTTTCCAGTTGCTTGAACCTGCCTTACAGGGAAGGATTAGTAAAGAATCGTTATATCGGACGAACGTTTATTATGCCAGGTCAGGAAACACGCAGTAAGTCGGTTCGCCGGAAACTCAATGCTATTAAAGCTGAGTTTGAAGGAAAAAACGTATTACTGGTGGATGATTCAATTGTAAGGGGAACCACTTGTCGAAAGATTATTGAAATGGCAAAAGAAGCTGGTGCTAAAAAAGTGTTTTTTTGTTCGGCTGCGCCTCCGGTGCGTTATCCAAACGTTTATGGTATTGATATGCCGGCTGCGAGCGAACTCGTAGCTTATAATCGCACAACAGAACAAGTTTGCGAATATATAGGTGCTGATGCCTTGATTTACCAGGATTTGAAATTAGTAACCGATGCTTTGTTGTCGGAAAATTCAGAAATCAAACGTTTTGACAGTGCTGTATTTGACGGCAATTATCTTGTTGGAAATATTAACCACCAGTATCTTGATGATCTTGAAAAGTCACGTGTAGATAAAAATGTATTAGCTGTTAACGAGGATACGCAAGAAGATGTATCTATGTAGATAGTATGAAATCTTTTTGTAACTTTTAATACCTTAGTCTGTTTTATAGCTATTTTTCTGATCTTGCTGTTATGAACTGAAGTTTCTCGCAATAATAGGCTTACTCTTCATTTTCCTTTAATAGCAAACCATAAAGGAATGTTCATGACAGTAGTCAGAGATAGCTTTTGGTATAAAAGGTAAAAACAGAGCTAGGTTAAGTACGTTATTTCCTTTGTCGTATCTAGATAAACAACAAGCCATATACATGAAAGTAATTTCTTTTAAAGGATTAATTTCGTTGAAATGATATTATTTAAACAAAACATCTACATGAGTAAGTGGTCGTAGAATTTGTTTGTTTTTTTTATTAGGTTTTATTTTATTTTTCTGATTCTTTCTTATTAAGTTAAGGGTAAATACTGTTGCCGGATTATGCCTTGTACCTTACCTTTATAACTGAATTTTTTATTTTACCTTTGATGCCAGTGTTGCGCTGGGTTGATATAGCAAAAGAACCTTAAATATAACGCTGTATATGATAACAGATTAAGTAAATAGGTGTTTGCTTGTGAAATTTACAATAAATGTTGCCGGCTGGTTAAAAAAATATTCGTAAAATCACCAGTCTTGGGCGTTTTTTTGATGTATCAGGAAGTTAATTATTATGTCCCGTTTTTTTATTTACTTATTAATATATGTAACCTCATTCTTGCTGAGTACTTTAAGTGCTTCTGCAAAAAATAACGCATTGAATGCGTTGCAACTAAATATTCCACATATTCATTATCCAAGCCTTCTGGCAAAAGAAGAGTCAGAAGCTTATGGTTATAATCAACCAACAGATATTGCTATTTCTGATAAACATAATCTGGCTTATGTGGTAAACAATTCAGCAAATTCATTGCTTGCCTGTCCTTTAGATAATAAAGGTGACTTTTTTTCCTGTAACGTAGCAGGCCCTGGTGCGATGGCATATAAAACTCCTGTAAGTATTGTCCTCAATCCAACCAAACCATTGCTGTATATTACTGATCGTACACATGATGCTGTCAGCACATGCCAGTTAGATTCATCTGGAATGGTAAAAACCTGTAAAGATGATACTGATCCAAAGTTCGATATGACGTTTGGTCTTGCTCTTTCGCCTGATAATGTGCTTTATGTTTCCAATATCAGTAAAGACAGACCTCCAAGTATCAGTAAGTGTGTATTAGATGCTTCAGGAAATCCGGGACCTTGTTCTGATGCCTTGGTTAATGCTCCGCTTGGTAGTCCTGCAGGTTTGACATTAAGTAATGATGGAAAAATCATGTTTATTGCAGACTTGATGAAAGGAAAAGTATTTCGTTGCGACGTAGACAGTACAAAAAATCTCACTAATTGTTCAGATACCGGTGGCACCGGTTTTACTAACCCTATTCGAGTGAAGTTAAGTAAGAAGGGGGACTTTGCCATTGTGGCCAGCTTTGGGAAAAATGTTGTGATGCGTTGCAGTGTTAGTGCAGATGGTCATTTTTCAAACTGTACGGATAGCCAGGCAAGCAGTGCTAAAATGAAAGCCCTTTATGGTCTTGAGTTAAATAAAGATGACACTATTGGTTATCTTTCTGATATTAATGACAACACAGTATATCGTTGCGATATGGACTCAAATGGTAATTTCTCTGGCTGTCGTTATAGTTTGTTTCCCTTTACCATTAGCCAAAATGGTATAAATGCACAACTGTTTGCAATCAATGCACAACCGGGCGGAGAAAATGATGTTACCATTAAAAATACTTCCGGTGTCAATTTAAACGGACTTAAATTTGATATTGACGATCAGTATAAATCAATAATTACAGATAAAAGTACGTGTCCTTTAGGCGTTAATGGCAAGCTGGCAGTTGGTGCTACATGTACATTGCACTATGCAGTTCCTTTGGCTCAGGTTCAGGGAACATTTAATATTAAAATATCAAATAATGGTGCTTTGCTTTACAGTTTACCCTTTTCTATCTCTAAAATTACTATGAAGCAAAATGGTAAAAGTTCTGGGGCCGCAATAATGTTTCAGGGTGACAAGAATGGTCAAATCACGTTGAACTCTGGCAGCGATATTAATGATTTGAGCATGGTTTTCAGCGGTAATTCTGCATTACAAAATGTATTCACAGGAAATTGTTTGTCGGTAACTTCACTACAAAAAGGTGGCTCTTGTACATTAAATTACAATTTGCCTATAGATGCTCCTCCAGGGTCTTACTTCTTTTTACTCAAATCCAAAGGGGTAATTGTTTATTCGCTTAATTTAACAATAAAAAATGGTAATGCGTTGGGAGTTACTGGGGATCGGTTAAAGTTTTATATGTATAATGAAAAAATCATACCGTTTACAAATTTGTCTAACCGTGACCTTAAAAATGTTAAAATCTGGAGTACTAATAATGATGTATTGAAAATATTAGATGTAAGGTGTTGTTCTGGTAATGCTTGTCCTACTGCCGATGTTTCTCCTGGTTTAGCTTGTACTGTTCAATTTTATTTGAAAGATAACCGCTTTCTTTCTACACCTATTAAAATAGGGTTTTCTGCAGATAATATGTCTACATTGTTTTTTCCCGTTGCTAAAAGTAGCTTTTTGCAAAAAGAAATTGTTGTCAGCAACCGAGGAGCGTATGCCTTAACATATAGTAATCCCATGCTTGATAAAACGGGGCATGTTGTCATTCAGGGTCATGGTAGTTTTCCTGTAGATATGGATAGCTCAGCTGACGCTGTTATATTTAACAGGCCAGATCTTTTACCACAAGGTTTGTTTCCTATCACAAGGCTTAACTTTCATTTCGTGGGAGGTAAAAGTCCCAAGCTTGATAGTAATGGTCATAATGTTACCTGTAATGGTACAACGTTGACCGGACATTGCTTCTATAACAATTAGCCAAGCGTGAAATATTCAATTAAAGATAAAGGCAGGCATATTACCAACGTAGTATGCCTATTTTATCTGTACTGAGAGTGTATGAATAATACTAAAACTTGTTTCTTGTTGCTGTTATGAGCACGCTTTTATGACTTACTGTTAAAGGCGAGGTGACGAGTAGGCCTCTTGCTATTGTAAGAAACTTCAACGCATAAAAGCAAAATTAGAAAAGTAGCAAAAAAAGAAGCTAGAAACAGGTTTGGGTATTAGCATAGTAAATTCCATGTTTTTATATTGTTGTCGGGAACCATACTCTGTATGTAAGCCTGTGTCTTTCTAATGCCTTTTTCTTATTCTGTCTGGCTCAGGTAGTTAATGGGATAAAATAGGTTTTATCATGGCAAATATTTATTTTGTTTTCTGGAAAAAAGTATGGTTTGCAACAATAATGGGTAAGCCGTTCGGGTAAAGCATACTTTTGTTTTACATCGGTAATAGTGCTTGCTCAGTTAGTATCTACTGAAGGTGAAATGGTAATTGCAGTGCAAGTTGCATGTGGAAAAAAACTTCCATGGTTAACTTGATTTGACATGTTTTTCTTGTAAAAAAATAAATGATCAGATCACAGATTTTCCTGCTTTACACAATAAAACTATTCATACAATAAAGATTTTCACACAATAAAACTCTTCATACAAAGAATAACTCCACACTTAATTTAGTAGCTATTTAAAATGGGTGAGCCAGTAATCAGGTGGTATTAAAAACCCGCTATCTCTGAAAGCGACTGGTAAAGCTATCTTGCACAAAACTTTCGAAAATGGGTTATTTATTACTGAATTTTTTTGTAAATCAGGATAAAAATCATGAAGTGTATGAAATCAACCATTTATTTAATTATTATCATGCTCTTGTCTCCGTTAATGGCTAATGGCACCCAATCTGTCAGGCAGCTGGAAAAATATATGCATGGGGCAGGAAATCAGCAATTTAGTAATATTCTTGCCAGGACAATGCGGGCGTATATAGTGAGTATTGATCCTGAGATTAATATTTCTGTATGCGATATTGATACGGGTACAGGAGCGCTTAAAAAGTGTAAGAGAGAGAAAAACCCCAAACTAAGCCCGAAATATAACATGGCCTTTAATAGCGCTAATTCTTTAGCTTATTTTCCAGATTTTCTGGAAAACTCAATTTTAGCGTGCTCTGTTAACGGAGCTGATGGTTTATTTAAAAATTGCAAAACAAGCATTCAATCTAAAATTGTTGCCCCCTATAGCATCAAGTTTAACCCGAAGGGAAGGTGGGCTTATATAATAATAGATGGAAAGAATGAAGAACTATCCGTGTGTGCGGTTTCTCTGGGTGCTGGCATTTTTCTAAACTGTAAAAATAACGGAAACCCAACACATATGGACTTTAGCGGTGTTACTTTTAATAGTAAAGGCACTCTTGCATATTTGGCAAACAGCTATGATAACGCCGTATCTGTATGCCATGTCGACCCTGATACAGGTTTTCTGGGTCATTGTATGGCAGATCATAATCATACACTTTCGAACCCTGCTATTGTTGCTATAAACCCTGCGGGTACAATCGCTTATATACCTCTGGGTAACGGTGTAACATCTGTATGCAAGATTAATCAGGACACTGGTTTGTTTAGTACCTGTAAAATAGATAGTGATTTAAGCATTTACAGCTCAACCGATATTGCTTTTAATACACAGGGATCGACGGCTTATCTAACCAAGCCTCTTTCAGACAGTGTGTCTGTTTGCCAAGTTTCTCCAGCCACGGGTTTTTTAATAAATTGCAAGGAGAATGTTGATCCGGTATTTTCTAAACCTTATCGCATTTATATGCATGCAGGTTAAAGTGCTTATGCTAGAAAGTTAAATCCATTATGAAATAATACCAAAATCTGCTTTTAACTTCTTATGGCTCTTTTTTTTTGATTTTACTGTTATATGTTGAAGCTTCTTGCATTATTGCCATAACAGATACTATATTTTAAAGGTTTGTTCTTTAAGTGTGTTTTTCTTTAAAGTGGGATTACAGATAGTCATGCCTTTTTTGTTATTTATATTTGTGCACTAAAAAAGCAGATTCTTTAATGTAAGTATTAAAAGAATTTTATAAAGAGCAAAGAGCTAGCTTTCAGGTAGTCTTTTATTTTTGCTAAATAGTTCTCTGCCATTAATTTTTAGGGTTATTTGGCTGATATGTTACCAGAGTTATAAAGTTTTTTGGTTATGTCTCAGATTTGCATATTATTATGAACACCGTAAATCCCGTGAATGTATTGTTTATAGCATTAAAAATATGGTATTTATGGATTTATTTTTTTGCGGTGGAAGTCTGTTTGTTAATATGTGTCATCATCAAATATTCACGCTTCTTTTCGTATAGTTCTGCAGATATTTAAATGTAATTGCGATATAAAAGTCATTATAGATTGTCTCGTTAAATTAATGTTTATTTAGTTGTTGATATATTTGGAAAGATAGCCTTACTTGTTTAATTGGAGGTTTCTGTGTCTGTATTTAAAAAAAATATTATATCATGTTTGTCTGGTCTTTTTATTTTATTAGCTGGGTTAAATGTTCATGCTTTTAATTGTTCATTTAAAGTAGTAGGTCTATTAAATATAAAAGTTTTGTATTATTGTAATACTTCGGTTGCCGAACTATCAGATATCAAGAATATTGGCAGCAAAATTGCTGACTATGCCGAAACTGTATATTTACCTAAAAAACATTTTAAATCATTTTATCTTTATTACACCTATGTAGGTTCAGAGTATGTAACAGATGCAAGGAAGATTGCGTTTAAGTTAGTAAATTCAAAAGGGCGGAGTATATTTTGCGATTTTAATAAGATTATTAGTGGTAATTGCACTGGGACTGATGGGTTAAAGTATGTGAATGTTGCTACCCACGGTGTGTCTAGAAATCATCAGTCAGCACTGAGTATGTCTGTTCAGCAAGCAGGAAAATATTTTTAGAATAAAGTTTTTAGCAGGATAAGTCCTGCCTTGAAAGAAGCTGGCCGATAGCTTGGCGTAATAGGTTGTCGGCTTCTTTCATTCCTTTAAGATTTAATTGTTTTATACATATCTTCCAGGAAAGATTTTCTAATATTTTTTTTTCAAGTATATTTCTTGATAATGCATTGAGTTCTTTAGGAATTTTATTGCTTTTCATATGAAAAGAGACAAAATTATAAAGAAGAAACTGAAGATAATCGTAGTGTCGGAAGCCAAAAGCGTAAGAATGAATGCCCTTGTAGTCGAAGCTGGTGAATTTAAACTGACTTTTTTGTGTGTCTAATGAGCAGATGCTTTTGAGTAATGTATGCAAACCTCTGTCAATATCTTTGAGTGCTGTCTTGAGCATATATGAGAGGTTATTTTGATTGAAATGACTGGCCTTTTCACAAATGAGCTTGCCTTTGCCGGATAAACCCTGAACAACAAGTGCAGAGTGACACCCGCTACTGGCATCACGTTTACTTCCTACAGCTGCCAGACAGAAGCCATTATCAAGCCAAAACGAAAGCAAATCCTCTGTGGTACCAAAACTGCTTCCTGTATAGTCAATGTTATCGAGCTTTAGCAACCGGTTTATCTCAGAAAGTAACAAACTTCCAAGTCCTTTACGATGAATTGCAGGGTGAATGGCAATTCTTTGTATCCTGGCTCCTTTTAACGCTAATATTTCTTCAGTATTACTTTGTGTTGCTATAGCTTGAGGCAAAAACTGGTTTCGCAAACGTCGCTTTCCTAAAAATATATCCTGATGTAGTTGTTGCGAAATTGAGCCTTCATAAAAAACAATTGCGGCACCTAAAACAATAGTTTTACCGTTGCTCGTACGTGATACGATAGCAAACAGTTTTATGTCAGTGGAATCGAGAATGACTCTCAAGTCACTAGGCTTTGTCTGATAGTGAGATAAGACAAGTAAACCAAAAAATTGAGCTAACACATCAGAGTCTGAATTAATTTGAGACTGAGACAGTGTAATACATCTCACTTTTGAGTGATATGCGCTTTTTGCCATAGAGTCAGTTGCGATAGTAAACTCCAGACCCAGCATTGAAGATATAAGTTTTTCCGCCGGATCTTTATCTTGCCAGCGAACAGGGGCTACTATTTTCAGGTGTTTTACTTTAGGGTTGCTTTTTTGTAATGATGGTATAAAACGAAGTGAAAAACCACGCCCAGTACCTTCGTAACCATGAGTGGTGCCTGAGAAAATAATCCGAGAATAATTTTGTGATAACTGATCAAGAAGAGGTACGGGAATGCCTGCAGATTCATCGACAAATACCACATCTGCCTGAGGTAGGTTAAGTGTTAATGCATCAATAGCAACAAAGGAGATACAACCAAGTTCTGCGTTCAGTTTATCTGTTGTTTTTTTTGTATTGTGGTGGTTTCTGTTTAACTGTATTTCAGCACAATCGAACAAAGGTGTTAGTGCTGACAGTCTTGGTGCAGTGCATAAAATTTTATATTTTGACCTGCCAGAATTTAGTAAATTTGCTGCAATTAATCCTAATGCGGCTGTTTTACCCCTTCCTCTGTGTGCAGTAACAATAAAAGAGCATTTTTGTTTTTGTCTGATAGTTTTTGTTATGATGGAAACAATATTATCCTGATCTTTTGTGAGTGCTCCTGAATCATATATTTGTTCGTATTGTGAGTGTTTATTGGGTTGGATGTTCTTTTTTATTGTGAATTTTTTGTCGCTGTTTTCATTTAAAATATGAACACAGGTATCCGCCTTTAAAATATTAATAATTCGCTGAATAAATAGTGAAGAATGCGGTAGTTGCTTTTGTCCAAACAACCGGTAGGTTTCTTTATCTGTTTGATCAGGCCATAACTCAAATATTGGCGTAAGTAAAATAATATAACCTCCACCACGAACAATGCCTGATGTTAACCCAAAGGCATCGATATTAAAGCAGCCGTTAGCATCATAGACTAAATATTGTGTCTCTCTGCCAAGAAGAGAGTGATAGTTTGAAAGTAAAACTCCATTACAAATACCAGTCTGTGGTTTATCAGAGACCCAGTAATAATCTGCAGAGTTTTGAAGTAACTTTCTGGCTGTGTTTATTGCCCAAGCAGGATTTCCGGCTAACACCAAGCATTGCCGAAAGCATTGGTTTGGTGAGCTACTTTTTAAGGTACTATTTGCAGATTGCATCATGGTCATAAACGTTTATCAACGGCTATCTACGCCAGAATCCAGGGCTTAGCAACACCAACATAGTAATGACTTCAAGGCGACCAATCAGCATAACCAGACTTAATAGCCATTTTGAGACAGCAGGCAATGCAGCATAGGTGTGGGCGGGGCCCGTAACCGCTCCCAGCCCAGGACCGGAATTTGAAAGATTGCCGGCAACACTACTGACTGCTGTTAGAAAGTCTACATTTGTCATACTCATAGCTAATGATAACAAGGCAAAAGTTAGTAGGTAAAAAGATGAAAAAGCAATCAATGAACGAAGAATGTCGTCTGTAATCCGTTCTCCATTATATTGGTGCAATATGATTGAACGTGGGTGTGCCTGCTTCTTTAATTCAATAGAAAGTAACCTGAGGCTAATCTGGATACGAAAAATTTTAAAACCACCGGAAGTAGAGCCAGAGCAACCTCCAACAAAAGCCAGAAAGAAAAAGAAGCAAATGGCGAAATGTCCCCATGCGCTGTAATCGGTCAGTGAGAAACCAGTGGTTGATACAATGGAAGTAGTATTAAATGCAGCTAAAGTAAATGACTTGAAAAAAGAGTAGTCGGAATGGAACCATAACCATACTCCAAGGGTAAACCACGTGCATATCAATATGGTTATAAAAGTTTTGACTTGGCTGTCTTTAGTTAATGCTTTGGTTTCGCCCTGAGAAAATCGCCAAAGTAACAGAAAGGGAAGCGATCCAAGTAGCATGAAAAAAATAACCGTCCAGTATATTAATGAACTTTGATAAAATGCCATAGAGCTGTCGTGTGGTGCAAAGCCTCCGGTAGAAATAGTCGCCATGCTGTAGTTGAGCGCATCAAACCAGCTCATACCCTCTATTTTAAGCATCAGCATACATAGTAAAGTAAAAATCACATAAACACCTAGTATGCGTTTTGCTATCGCTCCGGAACGTGGAAGTATTTTTTCAGATGTATCAGAAGACTCCGTTTGAAATAGTCGCATTCCTCCTACTTTCAGAAAAGGTAGTATTGCTATACCAACAACAATAAACCCTATTCCTCCAACCCATTGAAGTAAACTTCGCCATAAAATAGTTCCGCTACTGACTTTGGAAAGATCGGGAAAAATGGTTCCGCCGGTTGTTGTAATACCGGAGATGGATTCATAAAATGCATTGGTGTAGGAAATATGTTCAGCAAAACACATGGGAATGGCAGCTATCAATCCACATCCAATCCAGATGATATTAGTTAGTAGTAACATCTGTTTTGCAGACATTGGACTCATGTTAGCTTTGGGTTTGCATGAGAAAATCATGATTAGGCTAACGAGGACGGTCAGCAAGCAAGAAAATGTATAAGATTCCACTGACGCTATATTTTGGTTTATATAGTCAGCCAATGCTGGAATCAACATCAAAAGGCCTATTAGTAAAAAGAAAAGACCGGATATATAAAAAATAGGCTTAAGCTTCATAGTTAAATTTCAATCTGTAAACTGACCTGAGATTGTAAAGCGTATTGACAATGAAAAATAGTACCAGTAACATAAATTCGTAATATAATAGACAGCTACAAATCATTATGTCTTATTATTACAAAATAAGGTCAGTCATTAAGACCTGTCAGACTCAGCTATTTTATAATGAAATGTTTGCGATAATGACGCATTTCCTCAACAGATTCTCTTATATCATCTAGAGCCTTGTGTGTTCCTTCTTTTTTAATGCCATTGAGCACCGTAGGTTTCCAGCGACGGGCTAATTCCTTCAGTGTACTGACATCAATATTTCTGTAGTGAAAAAAATCGTGTAGTGTTGGCATATATCTGGCCAAAAACCGTCTGTCCTGATAAATAGTATTACCACACATGGGCGATTCTCCAGCATTAAGGTGTTTTTTGAGAAAGCGGAGTGTTTCTTCCTCTGCTTTTTTTTCAGAGATTTTACTTTCCATAACCCGCTTAACCAGTCCTGTTTTATTATGAGTTTCAGTGCACCACTCATTCATTCCGGTTAAAATCTCCTCAGATTGGTTTACAGCAAGTACTGGACCTTCTTTGATAATATTGAGGTCGCCATCAGTAATTATGGTTGCTACTTCCAGAATGCGATCCGTAGCAGGATATAAGCCTGTCATTTCTAAATCAATCCAGACTAAAGGTAATTTTATTGCCACTGTTCAAGCCACCTTCTTAACAAAAAAACTTTTGTAATTTTAATCGCCTATACCTTGATTAAGCAAATACTTGATGAAAATATATTATATGTGACAATAATGCTAGGATTTAAGGGTAATTCAGGTATACAATTTATCTTTTGATAAAGTATCAAGGGTTAATGAGCTTAAAAAACAGCTCGTATTTATGAGTAAGCGAAAACTGACACGCAAACAGAGCCAGAGAATAAAGAAAGTCCAGCAAGAGCGACTTGAGCGGGCGGAAAAACGAACCGTTGAAATAACAGCTAAAGAGGACTTAAGCGCTTTCGGTGTAGAGCAAGAAGGGGTCATTATAGCTCAGTATGGTGCTCAGATGGATGTTGAAAATCCATCGTGTAAAGGTGAGCTGCATCGATGTTATAGCCGTCAAAACTTGCCTGCTTTAGTCACAGGTGACAGGGTGCTGTGGCGTAAAAACAAGGATAATACCGGCATTGTTGTTGCAAGAAAGAAGCGAAAAAGTGAGCTATGTCGCCCTGATAATTATGGAAACCTTCGTCCTGTGGCAGCTAATATTGACTGTATCTTTATTGTTGTTGCTCCTGTGCCAACCTTACACAGCAATTTAATTGATCGCTATTTGGTAGCTGCTGAAACTGTAGGTGTCGAGCCTGTAATACTGTTGAATAAAACTGATTTATTAACCTTCGATAATACTGAAGAAGTGACAGCGCTAATGGAATTTTATGCTTCTATTGGCTGTAAGGTTGTGAAAGCATCAGCTTCTAATGATCAGGGCTTTGACCAGTTGATGGGTGAACTGAAAAACTGCTCGAGTGTCTTTGTTGGTCAATCTGGAGTTGGTAAGTCTTCACTTATTAGTAAGTTATTGCCTGATGAAAATATTAAGATCGGTGAACTTTCAGCGGATACTGGAAAAGGCAAACACACAACGACAACAGCAAGATTATTTCACTTGCCTTGCGGAGGATGTTTAATCGATTCTCCAGGTATTCGAGAGTTTGGGCTTTGGCATATGAGTGCCGATAACGTGCTACATGGATTTAGAGAATTTTCCCCGTTTATTGGAGGTTGTAAGTTTAGCAACTGTAGCCATACTCATGAAGCGGAGTGTGCATTGTTAATTGCATTGAATGAGGGTAAGATCACAAGGCAACGGTGGTTATCTTATCTTTCTATTATATCTGCAGTTGCAACGAAATAGCTAGTTTCTCTCGTCAGTTATTGAGCTTATTTCAGAAATGGATACAGGATAAAATTAGACTTTACACAAAGTGATTTTCTGGCAAAATAAAGCTTTTTTTGCAGGGAAGCGGTCATTTTATTTCCATATACTTTAGTTAGCTTGATGATCCTTGTTCAGAGATTAAAAAGAAGCATGATTTCGTGAATATTTTGTATCTTGTAGTGAGAGCTGTTCTGTCAGGAGCTAAAGGCTGAAAAGGCTTTGTTTCTTTTGGAAAAATAAACTTGAATAGTAAAATGCTTAAGATCTTTAACTTAGAGAGTTCATCAGTGATGACTCTATTACCAGAACTATCGGTGTACTCAATTAAGATGTTTTTCTTGATTACTTTATTGAATGCCGGATGGACTGTTTTCTTTCGTGAAGTGTTGCTATTGAGTAAAAACGCATAATCTTGCCTTGAAAAGGGATATTATTGTGTGAAATATTTTTCATATTCTGTAAATTTTCCGGTATAAACAATTTTTTTTATTGTTTGATGACAGCAACTTAAAAAAATATATTTGGTATAGCGAGGGTTATTTATGTCAGTTTCCATTACAAAGCAGTTTGGAAGCATAATGATTATTGTGGGAACTGAAATAGGGGCAGGTGTTCTTGCGCTTCCTATTATCACTGCAAAACTGGGATTTTTATTTGGATCACTGGTAATGATTGGAGCATGGCTCCTGATGACTTACACTGCTGTACTGGTAGCTGATATAAATTTAAAAATGGAGCCTGGCACAAGCTTTGGTAAAATGGCAAAAAACACGTTGGGTCGTCCGGGTGAGATTATCAGCTGGGTGAGCTTTTTGCTGTTGCTATATGCTGTTAGTGTTGCTTATATATCGGCGGCGGCATCAGCTTTTAACCAGCTCTTTCCTTCAATTCCTCAACACTGGTTTTCCTTAATTTTTGTTGTAGTGTTAGGTGGTTTTGTATTAAAAGGTGTAAGCACTGTTGATATTTTTAATCGCTTTCTTTCCTCTTTGATGCTGATTGTCTTTCTATTAGTCTGTTTTGTCTTTTGGGGGTATATTAATCTTTCTAATCTGCTTGTTACAGAAGGTAACTTGGGATTATTTGCATTGTCTGTTCCGGTCATTGTTACCTCATTTACCTCACATTTAATTATCCCCAGCCTCAGGAATTATCTGGAATCTGATCCCAAGGTTATTTTCAGGACGTTGATAATCGGTAGTACTATTCCGCTTGTGTTGTACATGCTTTGGGAGTTTTCTATGTTAGGTGCGGTTCCTTTATATGGTCCTAGCAGTTTTACCAGTAATATTTTTGCACATAAATCCATCACTAATTCAAATGTAGGTGATGTACTTATGTTACTTGAAGCCAAAGTAAATGCATCATTTTCGTTGGTAGTTGTTAATGCCTTTACAGATCTTGCAGTGATGACTTCTTATCTTGGGGTATCGATGTCTTTATACCATTTTATCTTTGATGGTTTTAGTCTTGCCTCTATGTCAAACAGAGTAGTCAGATCAGGTGTGGGAGCAGCACTGACATTTCTTTTACCACTGCTTATTGTGCTTTTGTATCCTAATCTGTTTATTCGTGCTCTAGGATATGTAGGTAGCTGTGTTTCCATACTATTAATTGTGCTGCCCGTTTTAATGGTTAATAAGTTGCATCAAAGAGGAGAAAAGTTAAATTATCGCCTCTCGTCAGTAAAGTTCATTCGATGGATGGCGCTTATTACTGGATTGCTTGTAATTTTTGCGGAAATTTTAAGCCATTTCATATCGCTGGCATAGAAAGAGTAGAAATAACGGCATGACCAGGAAGTTATTAAGGCAATAAGTTTAGGTGAGCTATTTCAATAAAGATAAACGTTGTCGTGTTGTATAATTCAAAAATAGATACATTGTTAAAATATGGATAAATAGCTGAACATGAAACACCTCATTTAAAATAGAGACAGGCATATTATCAACGTAGTATGCCTTCTTTTTTCCGAAATGAGCAACGCAGGCTATGGTATGCATTGGATAAGCTAACAGAAAAGATTCTTATACAAAAACCTACTTCTCACTTCTTGTGACGCTACTTTTTTATCTTGCTGTTATGTATTGAATCTCTTCGCAATATCAAGTTCATTCCTCACTTCGCTTTTAAGATCAAACCATAAAATCATGCTCATAATAGTAGTTAGAAATACGGTTTGGTATTAGAAGCAGGCTCTCGTATTAAAAGTGAATTATATTTAAATCAGTATGGGTGGTAACTGACGCTAGGTTAGTCCTGCTTCTCATTAACACCGTTGTTTTGATAGTCTATGGTCATTTGAGTCACCCGCCAAAATATAATAAAACTCGAAAAAAACAATCTTTTCTCACGTATAAGTCCTTAGTAGTTTTTTTTTACGCAAAAAGCATTTTCAGCTTGGTTTGTAACAGCTTCAATGAGGTGTACCACGAAAGTTTGAAAGAAGTGGTTAGCATTAAACAGGTAGCTTAGATTCAAAAAGAACCTTAACTTAGGAGCATGCTATCTAAACAATTGGGTTCTCTTCTATCATCTGCTAAAAATGTAGGTGCTTGGGAGTATCTGGAGCCTATTAACTATTAGGTTTTGATGAATTGGGAGCTGTAGTGATGATCTGCGGTTTCTTATGGTTGTCATTATGAAACATCAACAGCTCTTTGTATTAAATTACGTTTTGTTAGCTATATGTCACTCCTCAAGGCGGGAATCTACAAATATTATTAATTAATCAATATTTCTGATTTCCGCTTTTACAGGAGGCGTGATATTTGTAACAATTTATAAATTGAAACCACGATCAATTATTTTTTTCCAGCTGTTTTTTCCTCAAGAAACTTGAAATCTGTGTTTAAGTGCTCTTTAACCGCCATAATTTGTCTTACAAGATGAGCAAGGGATTTGGTTCCCATTTTTTTCATTACATGAGAACGATGTATTTCTACTGTTCTTTGACTTAAACCGATTTCTGTAGCAATCAGTTTATTAGCCTTGCCTTCAACAACATGATGGAGTACTTCGTATTCTCTGTCAGATAAAGAGGAGACTCTGCGAAGAATATTTTTGTGTTCAAGTAATTCACTACGCTGTTTGCTATCCAGTTTTAGAGCATCATTAATAAGATCAAGCAATTCCTGATCCCTGAAAGGCTTTTGAATAAAATCCATTGCACCTTCTTTGATAGCACGAACGGCCATTGGTACATCACCATGTCCAGTGATAAAAATAATAGGTAAAATACAGTGCATAGCGTTTAACTTGCTTTGAAGTTCAAGACCGCTCATGCTCGGCATGCGTATGTCCAGTACAATGCAACCAGGGCGATTTTCCTCATAGGTTTCAAGAAAGTGACGAGGATTGATGAACGTTTCACTTTTTTGGCCTACCGAATTTAAAAGCAGTTTTAAAGAATCTCTGACTGCTTCATCGTCATCAATTATAAATACTACGGGTTCATTGTTTAGGTTTTGCATTACTACTCCTGTTTTTCTTTGCTGCTACCTGATCGAAACTGTAGCTTTTGATGGTTTTAATACGTACATTTATCACAATTTTGTTAGTTTTTCACAAAAAGACAACCAAATGCAATATATATAAGTAAAGTTAACTATCTTACAAGGTGTTTGTCCTATGGTGCATCTCAAACATAACTTTTACTTATAGCATATAAACTGAGTATTTCCTGTTTTATTTGCCTGTATCGTTCATTAGACGGCTCCACTTGTTTAATGTTTGTTATAACAATTTGAATTAAAAAAGTATATGTTTTAAAACTTGGTTGTTGTATTTATAAAATACCTTTATAAGATTTTAACTTTTCATAAGATTGTAGTTTTGTCAAAATTACAATCAGCTGTAACGTTATAAATTAAGTTATGTGAGCTGTTACTCTGCATGAAAAAGTGATATCTGCCCAATTAAAAAATCAGTGTAAAAAGCAAAAAATACTCTGCAGTGCAGGACGTTAAGCTTTGTAGCAAAATTAAGCAGATTAACCAACCCACTGCTATATAATAGTATCAAGAGCCTCCGACAGAGAATTAACACCAATAATTTTAATTTTTTCCGAATTTTTTTTTGGCTTATTTGCCATCGGCACAATGGCTCGGATAAAACCGTGTTTAGCTGCTTCCCGAATGCGTTCCTGCCCATTAGAAACTGGTCGAATTTCTCCGGACAGCCCAACTTCTCCAAAAGCTATTGTCTTTTTTGACAGAGGTTTATCGCATAAGCTTGAAACAACAGCTAACAAACAAGCAAGGTCAGCACTTGTTTCTGTTATTCGTACACCACCAACAACATTAATAAAAACGTCTTGATTTGCAGTGAATATAGCGCCGTGTCTTGCCAGAATTGCCAAAAGCATAGCAAGCCTGTTTTGATCCATCCCTACAGCAACACGACGAGGGTTTCCCAGTTGAGAGTCAACAACAAGAGCTTGTATTTCAACCAACAAAGGTCTTGTTCCTTCCCAGAGAACATTGATGATACTGCCTGGTGTATTGTCAGGTGATCTATTCAAGAATATGGCCGATGGGTTTTGTACCTCTTTCAGACCTTTTTCTGTCATGGCAAATATGCCGAGTTCATTGACTTGTCCAAATCTATTTTTTATTGTACGTATAATTTTGTATCTGCTGTCATCTGAATTTCCTAGCATTAGTTGTGTGTCAATAATATGTGATAACGTCATTGGCCCAGCCAGTGAATTATCTTTAGTTATATGGCCCACCATCAGAATGACTGTTCCTGTTTGTTTTGCATAGCGTGTCATGGTAGCAGCTGATTCCCTTACCTGCGCAATGCCTCCCGGAGCGGAATCCATACCATTCATGTACATAACCTGAATGGAGTCTATGACGATAACGGAAGGCTTTTCATGCGTTGCAATGTTAATTATTTTCTCAACAGATGTTTCAGCCAGCATTTTGAGTTTATCTGATGGTAAATTTAAGCGTCTGGCTCTTTTTGCTATTTGTTGTAAGGACTCTTCACCAGATACATATAAAGCTGACATTGATTGTGAAACATAACAAAGTGCTTGTAATAAGATTGTACTCTTTCCTGCGCCGGGGTGGCCTCCTATAAGCACAGAGCTTCCAGGGATAAACCCCCCGCCAAGTACGCGATCGAGTTCAGAATAACCACTTGAAAATCGAGGCGAATCCTGAATAGAAACTTCGTTTAATAATTGTATTGAAGCTAAAGAGCCAGAAAACCCACGGAGGTTGTCGGTAATATTAAGTTTATGCGGTATGCAGGCCTCCAAAGCAATTTCTTTAAAAGTATTCCAGCCTTTACAATCAGGACATTGCCCCTGCCACTTGCCAGATTCGCTCCCACACTCACTGCAAACAAACGCTTTTCGAATTTTATTTTTAGACATAACTAACAGAATGATATCATTACTAATCTCAGAAAAGTTTAAGAATATTGTGGTTACCGTAATTTTACAACCATATTTTATGATTGATATAAAACTATATTTTTAGAGATAATGTCTATAATAGTTTCGGTGGCTTTTTCGGGTGTTAAAAAAATTGTTAATGGGGCTAGCCTTTCTCAAACACTCAAAAGGTTTTGTGTTATATAAACTATGGAATAGCAGTAATGAAACGAATTATTTGTTTAGCATTTATTTTTTTGTTTGCTTCTCCGGCTTTTGCCAGTTCAACATTTACTCAAGAACAAAAAGGTGAAATAGGAAAAATAGCATCTGATTATTTGATTGAACATCCAAAGTTTTTAATTGAAGCCAGTAAAAAATTGCAACAACAACAAATGCAAGATCAGCAACGCAAAGTAGCTGATTTGATTATTGGTAAAAAACCAGGTAGTGGAAGCATTAAGCAACTTTTGGATACTAAAGCAACACCATGGACAGGTAACGGAGATGGGGATGTTGCGATCATAGAATTCTTTGATTATCAGTGCATGTTCTGCAGCAAGGTTAACCCTGCGTTTGAGTTACTGGAAAAATCTGATAAGAACGTTAAATTCATCTTTAAGGATTATCCTATCTTTGGTAGTCAGTGGGCAGCTTCAAACTATGCGGCTAATGTTGGTGTTAAAGCATTTAATCAGGGTGGTTCCATGCTTTATCAGAAATATCATAATCAGATTTTTGACTCAGGCAAGAACGAAGGCAAGTTGAAAATTTCTGATGTAAATAAAGTAGCTCAGAAGCTGAGTATTAAGCTTGGTTCTTCTAAAGTATCAGATAAAGTTCATAAGGTTGACCTTATTAGCTCTATTAGTGAAAACATGAAGCTTGGTGAAAAGCTTCAGGCTATGGGAACGCCGTTTATAATTGTGCTTCCTGTTAAGGGTGCAACAGTTGAAAACATGACTGTTTTCTCTGGCTATCCTGCTAATCCTCAAGGTGGTACAAAAGCTGCTGTTAAAGCATTACAAAAAGCGATTGAAAAAGCGCGGAAGAAATAAATGATAGTGCCTGAGTTTTATTCAGAAGCTCAGGCATTTTTAGAATAAGTCTGGAGTCTTAAATTTCTCAGATGTTAATCCGTTTATACTTGATATAATGAGGAACAATAATTTCTCTTTCCAGACGCTTCAGCCAGTCATAATAAGCAGAAGTGCTAACTTGCATCACACAGCACAATATTACCGCTTGAGAATAATGCGACTTATGTTTGATAAAATAAAACTTTTCTTTATTTCTTTCGCAAAGAAAGTGTTGTTTTTTTTAGATGTACTTTTTCATGTGTAATTGTTTCACTTCTTTGCGCAGGTGTTTCAGCTCATCCAGTTAAGTCTCAGCCAGTACTTTTCCATTGAGCTTACCCTCAACTTTACCTTTCCATTTGTACAATATATTTCTTGCCATACCGTGTCATGTTGTAGCTTCCGGCATTGGATAACCTTGTTTGCGTAACAAAGCTATTGTCTCTTTAAATTCATTTGGATGCTGCTTGTAAGTGCGTTTTTGATTCATACTGAACATATTTATTGATTAGCAAATGTTGTCTTTCAATTTAAGTGCCAGGTTCCATTAAAGGAATACTTTATGATGGGTTAACGCCTCTGGAAGTTTACATAGGGAGGTGTATTGCACTTATTGCTGAAATCAAGCATGTCTATGGTAATCAAAATTGTTATTTGATGGTTTATTTGTGGGGGAGGAGGAGTACTTTGAGTAGTACTCCACCCTACTTCCAAACAGAATTAACCGTCAATACGCTTGTATTTTATTCGATGAGGGTTCAATTTTTTTTCTTCGGGTAACTGAGCTTCGTACTCAGTATAGTTGCCTTCAAAAAATTTTATTTTTGAATTTCCTTCATACGCCAGAATATGGGTTGCTATACGGTCTAAGAACCATCTGTCGTGAGATATAACCATGGCGCATCCAGGAAAAGTGAGTAATGCCTCTTCAAGTGCGCGTAGGGTTTCAACGTCCAGATCATTGGAAGGCTCATCGAGCAACAACAGATTTCCACCATTTTTTAATGTTGCTGCCAGTTGTAAACGTCCACGCTCACCACCAGAAAGCTCACCTACACGTTTTTGTTGATCACTTCCTTTGAAATTAAAACGACCAATATAGGTGCGGGAAGGGGTTTGATAGTTATTAATGGATAAAATATCCTGTTTGTCGGAAATAGCCTCCCAAACGGTTTTTTTATCGTCAAGCTCATCACGCATTTGTTCTACATTTGAAATCTTAACAGTTTCACCTGCCACTATTGTGCCGGAATCTGGTAGTTCTTTGCCTGTGATCATTTTGAACAGAGTAGACTTTCCAGAACCATTGCCTCCTATAACACCGACGATAGCTCCTTTTGGTACACTAAAGCTTAAATCATCGATGAGTAACTTATCATTGAATCCCTTTGATACATTCTTGAACTCCAAAACTTTATCGCCAAGACGAGGTCCGGGCGGAATATAAATTTCATTTGTTTCATTACGGGTTTGAAAGTCCTGAGACTGCATTTCTTCAAACTGTGCAAGACGCGCTTTACTCTTGGACTGACGACCTTTAGCATTGGAACGAACCCATTGAAGCTCATGCTCTATCGCTCTTTTTCTTGATTCCTGTTGTTTTTGCTCCTGCTGCAGGCGCTGTTCTTTTTGTTCAAGCCAGCTACTGTAATTACCTTGATAAGGAAGCCCGTGACCACGGTCAAGCTCCAAAATCCACCCAGCAGCATTATCTAGGAAGTAACGGTCATGGGTAATGGCAACTACTGTACCGGCATATTTTATAAGAAATCGCTCAAGCCATGCAACGGACTCAGCATCAAGGTGATTGGTTGGTTCATCAAGCAATAACATATCTGGATTTGACAGTAGAAGACGGCACAATGCAACGCGACGGCGTTCACCTCCTGATAATTTATTAACTTTAGTATCCCATTCTGGTAGACGCAACGCATCAGCGGCTATCTCCAGTTTGCGTTCGAGATTGTGAGCATCAGCTGCCTGAATAATGTTTTCAAGTTTTGCCTGCTCTTTAGCCAATGCATCAAAATCAGCATCTGGTTCGGCGTAGGCGGCATAAATTTCATCAAGTTTTGCTTGAGAGTTTTTAATCTCTAAAAGCGATTCTTCAACAATTTCTTTAACAGTTTTGGAAGGATCTAATTCTGGTTCCTGTGGCAGATATCCAACATTTATATCTGCCTGAGGGCGAGCTTCTCCATCAAAGTCATTGTCTAAACCAGCCATAATTCGAAGTAGTGTAGATTTACCTGAACCATTTAGCCCCAACACACCAATTTTTGCCCCAGGAAAAAAGGACAGCGATATATTCTTTAAAATTTGTCGTTTGGGTGGAACTACCTTACTAACATGGTTCATTGTGTATACGTATTGAGCCATTATTTAACCTGTGGTTAGTATTGAACAAATAAATGAAAGATACTTAAACATTTCTTTGGGAGCAATGATTTTTTTACTAAATACGGATAAAAAATATTTTGATGCAGGTATTTGTTTAGATAATTGATGCCACTGGGTAGGATTGTTTTGTTATTTGCCTTGCAATAGAAGCTTTAACTGAGTAGAATTAGCAGTTGTTGGGAATAATTCTCATTTGTATTTATGGCATCATGACTTTATATAGCGTGGCATCATGACTTTATATAGCAATTCATATTATGAGTAATTTAAAAAATGCGGACTGTGGCGAAGAGGTATCCGTCGCAAATCTAGGTGATTCTAAGGGTAAAGCTCAGATTACTTTGGGGGAACTACAAAAAAATCAAGTTTGCAGGGTACTTGGTTATAACCAAAAAGGAGCCTATCGTCGACAACTGCTTTCCCTTGGCGTAACGCCAGGTGCAGAAGTTAAAATGGTTCGCAGTGCTCCTCTTGGTGATCCTCTCGAATTTCAATTGCTTGGATTTAATTTATGTTTACGCAGAAAAGAGGCGTATGCAGTTAACGTTGAATTATTGGACGGGTAAGTTTTTATGGGCGCTTTTCCTATAGAAGGAAATATAAAAAAATCACAGGATAATAAACGGATAACCATTGCGCTGGTGGGTAATCCCAATTGTGGAAAAACAACATTATTCAATGTGCTGACTGGGGCGCGACAAAAGACGGGTAATTGGGCTGGTGTTACTGTTGAGAAAAAGACAGGGCATTATGAGAACAACGGCATGCTTTTTGATATTGTAGACTTGCCTGGCAGCTATTCACTTGATGTCGGTGTTGGTGAGGTATCACTTGATGAGAAAATTGCTCGAGATTACATACTTTCAAAGCAGGCAGATGTTGTAGTAAACATTCTTGATGCAGCCAATATTGAACGTAACCTCTATTTAACAACCCAATTGCTTGAAATGCGCTGTCCGGTTATTGTTGTGCTAAATATGATGGATACTGCAAAAGATAAGGGTATCGGGATCAACATTGATATGTTGAGAAAAAGAATTGGTTGCCCGGTTATACCTGTGATTGCCTCTAGCAAGCAGAAATCAGGAGTTGCTGAACTCAAAGAGTCGATCAATGAGTTTATTTGTGATGGCTCATATTTTCCCGCGAATTTGAGTTACTCTCATCAGGTTGAAGGAATCATTCTTAAAATTGTTTCCCAAACTGAAACTGTTGCCACAGAAAAGAATATTTCATCTCGCTGGTTAGCGATTAAGTTGCTTGAAGGTGACTCTACATTAGACGGGCTGCTCAATCAAACCCAGTATGATTCAGTAGTGCAAGCAAGAAAAAAGCTTGAGGTTGCTGAAGGTGAAGATGCTGACATTATTTTTGCAAATGAACGTTATGAGCATATTAACCTATTGACACAAGCTGTCGTTCGTCGCAAGCAGAATTTAAGTAAAAATTTAACAGCTAAAATTGATTCGATTGTTTTGAATCGTTATTTGGGAATACCCATTTTTCTGCTGATTATGTATTGCATGTTCACTTTTGCAATAAAAACAGGGCAAATTTTTCAGGATGTTGTTCAGCAATTATTTGAGGCTGTATTTGTCAATGGGCTTGGACATATGCTTGGTGTTATGCATGCACCTGGCTGGTTTATAGCGGCTGTTACAGGTGCTGGAGAGGGAGTTGCAACAGTAGCGAACTTTGTGCCATTAATTGCTGCTCTCTTTCTCTTTTTGGCATTACTTGAAGATACTGGTTATATGGCTAGGGCTGCGTTCATAGTAGATATACTCATGAAGAAAATTGGTTTGCCTGGCAAGTCGTTTGTACCGCTGATAGTCGGTTTTGGATGCAATGTTCCGGCTATTATGGCCACACGTACATTACAAAGAGAACGTGATCGAAAGCTGTCTGTTATGATGAACCCTTTTATATCTTGCGGGGCGCGTCTTCAGGTATTTTCTTTACTTGCCATGGTGTTTTTTCCTCATGGCGGCCAAAATGTGGTATTTGCGTTGTATCTTTTGGGGATTGTTGTAGCTGTCTTTACTGGGTTAATCATGAAAAAAACATTATTACCAGGTAAGGTTTCGAGCTTTGTGATGGAATTACCTGTTTATCATATGCCAACAGCAAGAGTAACGCTGACCCGTACTTGGGACAAGCTTAAGGGCTTTGTCATCAGAGCGGGGAGGACTATTGTTTTACTGGTGATGGTAATTACAGCGCTAAATACTGTTGGACGAGATGGTTCATTAGGCAATGAGGATACGCAAAATTCGCTGCTTTCAGCTATTTCACAAACCATTACTCCTGTATTTAAACCTATGGGCATGAAAGAGGATAACTGGCCGGCAACTGTAGGAATTTTTACAGGGGTTTTAGCCAAAGAAACAGTTGCGGGTACGTTAAATGCCGTTTATGGTCAGATAGCATCAAAACAAATGCAAGCAAAACGTTCGTTGTCTGAGCCTTACAGTTTTTGGGGTGATGTAAAAGATGCATTGAAGACAGTGCCAGATAATATTAAGTTTTGGGCTTCAAGCTTTGGAAATCCATTTAAAAGTGGAGATGTTGATTCAGTTAGCTCTGCTACTAAAAATACTATGTATACAATGTTTGGTGGTATAGCATCCGTTTTTGCGTATATGATTTTTGTTTTATTGTATGTTCCTTGTGTGGCAGCAATGGGTGCAGTAAAACGAGAAGTTGGTAAAAGGTGGATGTATTTTTCTGTATTTTGGACAACATACATGGCATATACACTGGCTACGCTTTTCTATCAGATTTACACGTTTGCACTTCATCCAGTTTATAGTTTGAGTTGGATTGGAGGGCTTTTGTCTGGTGTAGTTTGTGTTATTTTTGTGCTCAGGTATTTAGGTAATAGAATGGATGCCACAGATAAAAATACCCAGAATTTCGATTTAGATGATGGCAGACCTGCTTATGTTGACTAGTATCAAAAATTATTTAATGGTCAGAGATAGTTTTGTTTCTTTGAACGAAATTGCCAGTCATTTTAATGTTGAGCAAGATTGTATGCACTTTATGTTAAAGCACTGGATTAAAAAAGGTTGCCTGACTTGCCATAAGAATCAATGTGGAGTTGCGGGCTTGAGTAGCAAGTGTAATAGCTGTAGTGAAGCTGTAGCTGAATATTATAAATGGAATCCTGAACCTGTCGTTAATAATAAAATATCATTAGTTACTTTGTAAATGCACTAGGCTACGTTGATGTTTTAAAGTAGATTATAATAATACTGTAAAATCGTAGTATTTATTTTGATATCGCCACAAAACCGTAATATATCATTGCAATGCATTCAACACCCAGAACCGAGGCAATATGCGCACTTATGTTGCCTACTATTGACATGGAAATAGTATTATACGTATTCGCGAAAATAGGTTTTTTAAAAGGAAATCAAAATAAATAAATATCCGAACAAGCTTGTAATACAAAACCTGTTACATAACAGTAATTAGAAACTGGTTTTGGTACAATAGCTAGCTAATGCGAGAAGCTTTAACGCATAACAGCAAGACCTGACCGGCATATAATTAATTAGCATAAAAGCACATGACAGCATGAAAATACCAAGGGCTCACAAAGCGTACTTTAGCGAGCGCGGTGGCTTTTTTTAGTGATCTGGCTTGTTATAAATCAATGGGTTACATTGATGCACGACAATAATATAAAAAGTTTGAAAATCGTCCAAACCATATTTTTTATGATATGGTCTATATACACCCAAAATCGGTTTAAAAAAAGGTTGCGTCTCTTATATATCGAGAAGTTTGAATGGTGCCCGGGGCCGGACTCGAACCGGCACGGCCGTTAAGCCGAGGGATTTTAAGTCCCTTGTGTCTACCAATTTCACCACCCGGGCTATCAGGGCGGATATGATTACTTCTATTAATCAATTTAAGTGGAGGCTGGAGTCGGAATCGAACCGGCGTTAACGGAGTTGCAGTCCGCTGCATGACCACTCTGCCATCCAGCCTTTATTTATTTGGAACTGATCAATAATTATTTATATGATAACTCCCAAAACCACGCACTGTATTCTATGGAATATTGCGGTTATGTCAATAGAAAAAACCAAGATTTTTTAATTATTTTTCAAGGTGTTCCATGAAGCATACATATATATACACATGGACCAGATTGTTAATGCGGCTGCTACATATAACGAAATAAATCCAACTATAGTGCATAAGTTAAATGTTTTCAGACCTGCCAGTAATAACATAAAAATGGCTAGCATCTGCGCCGAAGTTTTTAATTTTCCTACAATGTTAACAGCTATACTGTTTCGCTTGCCTATTTCAGCCATCCATTCTCTAAGTGCAGATATAACAATTTCACGCCCAATAATTACCATTCCCGGAAATGTTATCCACGGTGTATGAAAACCTTCAATTAGAATGATCAATGAAACAGCCACCATCAGTTTATCTGCCACAGGGTCTATAAATGCACCAAAGCGGGTAGTCTGCCCTAGTTTTCTCGCCAGCATACCATCGAGATAATCTGTTGAACCGGCAAGAAAGAATATCAATGCACACAAATAGTGCGCTTGTTGCCAAGGGATATAAAAGACAACAACAATCACAGGAATAAAAACCATTCTTGTAAAAGTGAGAGTATTTGGTAAATTTAAACTTAGCGACACCTTGCTTAGCTCCAGCCTCATTACAAAGTATTTTTTATATGTTGATGCATTATATGCATGGTAAATCATTTTTAGTAGATAAATATGAATTATTAACTTCGAAATGAACGATATATCTCTTCGGCAAGCTGATGACTAATTCCCCGAACTTTCACTAAATCGTCAATACCTGCCTGCTTTATGCCTTGCAAGCCTCCAAAATAACGCATCAGGGCAGATCTTTTTTTAGCACCGATACCCTCAATGCTTTCTAAAACAGAAGTAGTTCTTGCTTTAAGTCTGCGTGCTCTATGCCCTGCAATAGCAAATCGATGTGCTTCATCACGCACTTGCTGAACCAATAGAAAACCGGGATGATTTTTTTCAAACTGATAACTTTTGCCATTAACTGCATTAATGATAGTTTCAAGTCCAGCTTTTCTTCCTTCCCCTTTGGCCACACCATAAACAGGAATTGTTAACTCAAGGGTTATCAGAGCCTGTAGCACAGTATTAATTTGGCCTTTTCCGCCATCTATTAAAAGAAGGTCTGGTAGCTTTTTGTTTTCAGATACATACTCTTCATTGGGTGAAAATTTTTGATAGCGTCGTTTAACTGCCTGTTTCATTGCAGCATAGTCATCTCCCGGAGTAATCTCTTTTATGTTAAACCGCCGATATTCAGAAGACACCGCACCTTCCTGATTAAAAACCACGCAAGATGCAACCGTTCCTTCACCTTGTGTGTGACTAATGTCAAAACATTCAATGCGCTCTGGCATTGCTTCAAGTTCAAGACCTTGCTGTAGAGATATAAGACGCTGAAGTACTGAATTTTTATTAGATAAATGTTGCTCAAGTTTTTGTTTTGCATTTTGTTCTGCCATTGCCTGCCAGCGTTTTCTATCACCTCGCACATCAGTTTTGATTACTACCTTTAAACCTGCCTGTCTGTTAATAACCTCATTAATGGTTTTTGTCTCTTGTAAAACACACGGAATCAAAATTTCTTTAGGGTAGTCACACTTGCCAACGTGCAGTACATAAAATTGTTCAAGAAATGTGCTAATTATCATTTCTGTCGATTCTTGTAGTTTTAGGTTGGAAATAAAATACCGGTGTCCCTGTAATGCACCTTGCCTAAAAAACAAGACCTCAACACAAAGTTTTCCTGACATCACACAAATACCGATAACATCAACATTACCTGCCGTAATATCAACTGCTTGAGTCGCTTGCATACGCTGCATGTCTTGTATTTGATTTCGATACACTATAGCTTCTTCATAGTTCATACTGGTAGCTGAAGCATCCATTTTTTTTGTCAGTATTTTAATTACTTCCTGACCTCTTCCCTTGAGAAACTTTACCGAATGTGCAACATCTTCCTGATATTCTTCATTATCCACATATCCCACACAAGGTGCCTTGCAGCGATCGATCTGATATTGCAAACACGGGCGTGTTCGATTAGAAAAATAACTATCTTTGCACTGTCGAACCTTAAATAATTTTTGCAACACCTTTAAGCTTTCACGTGCAGCTCCGGCATTTGGATACGGACCAAAAATAACTCCATGCTTTTTTTTTCTGCCTCTGTAAAGATACAACCCAGGATATGCATGTGGAGATAGGTAGATATAAGGATAAGACTTGTCATCACGCAACAGAATATTATAAAGAGGCAAATGTTTTTTGATGAGTGTTTGTTCTAGCAAGAGAGCTTCAGTTTCATTGGCTGTGACAGTTAAATCCACCGAAGCAATTTTATTCACCATTACCTGTACTTTTGAATTAACAGCGGATTTCTGAAAATAACTGGTCAGCCTCTTTTTTAAATGATTTGCTTTACCTACGTAGAGTATATTCTTATTTTTATCCAGCATGCAGTAGACCCCTGGTAATTCAGGGGTATGTTTTAAAAAAAGTGTCGCATTAAAGCCTGTTTCTGGTAACTTTATCTTTTTCATAATATTGATTTGCTCAATACAGGCATAAAAATATAAAAATTAAGAACCATCATATTATACGAATATTTAATTGATTTAACTATTAATTTTCTCGTACAATCACGAGGTATCGGTTTTATTACATCTTGCTATAGAAGGTAGCAAAAAAACTGTATAACAAGCCACCTATAACAGCACCTTTTAAGATAATAAATATAAACAGTTTTATTTTAAGACTGTATTTCTACTAAAAAAGCATAACGAGTAAACCGGTCAAACCTCAATATAAAAGGAAGAAAATTATGTTTTATCGGAAGATTTCTAATAATATAAAACTAAGTCTTACCGTGCCTCAATATGCAACCCGCATATTTACATTAATTGATAATAACAGAGAGTGGCTAAGTAAATGGTTATATTGGCCTGATTCGGTTAATACCTCTGTTGATGTCGAAAATTTTATCAAAGCAGAGCTTATTAAATTTCAGCAAGGTACAGGTGTTCATACCACCATTTTTTACGAAAATAATATTGTGGGAGTAATAGGGTTTAATGATATTCACAATCATATCGGACGCGCAGGTTATTGGTTAAGCCAAACTCATTCCGGCAAAGGCATTATGACAAAGTGCCTGAACGAACTGATTCAACTGGGATTTTCATACTATCCGATCAATGAGGTTCAGGTGCATTGTTCTGAACATAACATAGCCAGTTGTTCTATAGCCACCAGCCTTGGGTTAACTTTAACAGATAAAGTAAATAGTGCGGAATATATCAATGGGCGTTGGATTAATCACAATATTTACAGCGGGGGAAAAGAGACTTTTTTAAAAAAGCCCACAAGACAAAGAGCAATCTTGACTTGAAAGAGTTCATGTAACAGATAAAGAAAAAAGACCAGTTCGCTGGTCTTTCAGAAGGGAAATTATATGCTAAGTCAAACTTGTTTTTGTTTTTTTTTCTTGCTTGAATTCAGAAATTTACCTAATTTAGTTGATAGTGATTATTTGTTTTATTGTGAAGCTGGTGTACACACATGGCATTAAGAAGTGGCTTTTTAGTTTAGTTTATATAGTTGCTATGTTATGTGGTCGTATAAAAATATTTCTATGATGTGCCTTTTTCTTTTTAAATCTTCTTGAGTTTGCTATTGAGCTAGCAATGTTTTTTATGGAAAGCCCTTAATTGTAAATAATTACCAGTAAAACATGAATCGCGTAGATTTATGTGAGGACCAAAACAATGCATAAATGCTTCTAGCAGACTTTGGGTTGGTTTGGAAGTTCTAGTGAGCATGTTGCATTTCATCAATCAGGAGAGTGCTCATGAAATTTCGTCATTTATTACCTGCTATTTTAATTATCTCCAGTTTTTTACTTTTGAGTTTTGATACGTTTGCAACATCATGCAACGCTTCGAACAAAAATGGTTGGATGCTTTGTGCAAAAACTAAGGCATGTATTGACCAAGCTTACGGCAAAGTCAATAAATACGGTGGTAATACCACGTACTTTTGTGGTTATATTAAGCGTAATCAATGCTCGTCTGGATCAACAAATACGCCTCCGTATCTGATTGAGCTTTGCTAAAAAAGAAATACTCTGCCTCTGGGTGGGGTATTTAACTGAAACCATATTATCACAGGCATCGGTTCCTGTTGGTGGTTACTATCACTTCAATAAGCCTTTTGCATAACTTCAGGTTCTGTGACAACTTTTAGCTTTTTGCAGTACTGATGCTCAGGGTTTTCGGCCTCGGTGCTACTTTCGCTACCTGTTAGCATGACTTTCAATAGGGGAGTAGACAGTATGACCTGGTGTTTGTCGGGCATTCGGATTATATCCAGTCTGGCCTGAAGGTCTTCAATACTGATTGAAAACAGCTTGACAGCTTAATATCATGTACACAAACTCCTGTTTTACCATTATGAAACATAGCAAGTCTATCTATCTTCTTATCATTTTTTCCATAAAGCAGGCATTGATGGCTGCAATCCATAGCTTTTTCATAGGTAGTTAGTTGTTTAGTTAAGCAAACGAAAGTTAAAATATGCACAATCGACGCTTGACTGGTATCAGCACCTCTGATATTTATCATTCAACTCACAGTAATGACTAAGGTTTATGAACGTTGCTCTGCCATAAAAAACCATTAAAATAAAAAAATAGCACTACATAAATGTTCTTTGTAGTTTTTTTACGCTGAAGATTGCCTTTAGAATATTATTTACTGTGTCTTCCATGGGTTATCTTCTGTTCGTGTTGTTGAGCTAACAGATAATACTCACGAAAGACAATGAGTTAAACGTTGTCCGAAGTATTTTCATAATAACTTTTGGATAATTTCGTAGTATCACAACTATAAAGCAGAGGATTCTTAGGTAGGTAACTCAATTTAAGAAATGGCAAATATGTATATTTATAGGTTGATTAGTTATTTTTTCGTTTGCACTTGTTTAATTTAATAAATACAATGTTCTTGCAGAGTTAGGTTCCTATTTGCTTTACATCACTTTTCTAACATTTTAGAAATTCTGCTTTTTCCCTTTGATGGTTTAATGAGAAAACATTTGATGATCATACCAGAAACCCATATGTTTCTAAGATACAAAGTCGCAATTTTAATATTACTTAATCTGTTGCTGTTGGGAGGCTGTACTGATCACAGTACACCAATGAATCGTCCAACTCCAGTTGTCGGTGTAATTGCGGTAACTTCAACTTCGGTGAAGCCTTCCAGAGAGTTTGTAGTTCGCACAAAGGAGGCAAAGAGTGTAAACCTTCTAGCTCAAGTTTCTGGAACCATTATTCAACGCAACTTTACTGAAGGAACAGCCGTTAAAAAGGGTCAGCTACTTTATAAAATTGATCCCATTCAATATAAAATAGCTTTGGATAAGGCTCAGGCTCAACTCGATAGTGATGAAGCCAGATTTACTGAGTCTTTGCGCAATTTAAAGCGTGGAGAAAAACTGAACAAACAAAAGCTTATCAGTGTTGAGACTTATGATGGACTTGTCAGTACCTACAAGCAACAAATGGCCGCTTTAGAGGCCTCCAAAGCTCAGATTGCACAGGCTAAGATTAACCTTTCCTACACTGATATAATTGCCCCATTTGACGGCGTGATTGGCATAACAAACTATCATGTGGGCAGTCTCATTAGCTCTTCTGACGTAACGCCATTAGCGGAAATTGTTAGTGTCAGTCCAGTGTATGTTAGTTTTCAACTCAATGAACAAGACTATTTACATTATCTGCCCGCTGCAAAGTCAGTAGATACACTGAAAAAACAACTTGATTTTACCTTAAAACTATCTGACGGGACTGTCTATCCGCAAAAAGGAACCTTAAATTATATTTCACCTAAGGTCTCACAGGATACGGATACTATTACATTTCGGGTTAGTTTTCCTAATCCTGACAATCTCTTGCGCCCTGGGATGTATGCAACGATGAAAATTAGTGACAGTAAACCACTTGAACTCAGACAAGTTCCACAAGTAGCAGTTCAACACGGAAAAAACGGTGCATTTGTCTATCTTGTAAATCAAGGGCGAGTTATTGAAAAGCCTATTGAACCAGGCCCACAAAAAGGCAATTTGCAAACAGTGGTTAAAGGCTTAAAATCTGGAGATAAGGTAATTGTTCAGGGTTTCCTAACCATTCAGAGCGGTCAGCAGGTCAATGCTAAAGAAGTGGTGCTGAATAAACAAGGAGGGTTTATTGTTAAAAAACCTGCTCCTTCAGTCAAGAAAAAAGCAGAGTAGGGATCGAGGTCAATGATTAGTCATTTTTTTATCCGGCGACCTCGCTCAGCCCTTGTTCTCTCAATTTTGGTGACGCTGGCCGGCATTATCTCAATAGGCAAACTTCCTGTTAGTATGTATCCCTCTCATATTTCACCACCAGTGGTCGAAATTAATGCGACTTACCCAGGAGCTAGCTCTAAAGTTGTTGAACAATCGGTGATTGATCCATTAGAGGAGCAAATCAATGGCATTAAAGGCATGAAGTACATGACCTCCCAATCTAACAACGATGGTAGTGCCAATATTAAAATTTACTTTAATGGTGATACTGACCCAGATATCGACACTGTTAATACTCAGAACAGAGTATCGCAAGCTACAGCTCGCCTCCCTGAGACCGTAATTAGAAATGGTTTAACGGTTCGGCAGGGTAATAGTGATAACATGGTAATGGGCATTAATCTTTATTCGCCTGATAATTCCATGAGTCAGACTGACATGGGTAGTTACGCAAAGCGTTATGTTATTAATGCGCTAAATCGTGTGCCGAATGTGAGTAAAGCTTTTATGCTTGGTGAAAAAGTATACAGTATGCGGATTTGGCTAAACCCAGACAAAATGCATGCCTTGGCAATTACTGTTGGAGATATTGAAAAAGCAATTCAGGAACAAAACGCTATTGTAGCTGCAGGAAAAATTGGCGCATCTCCTGCCCCGAAAGATCTGGCTTTTGAATATGCAATAAAAGCTCATGGAAGAATGACTACTCCTGAAGAATTTGGCAATATTGTATTAGTATCTAAAGCTGATGGTAGCTTTGTACGGTTAAAAGATGTAGCAAAAGTAGAAATCGGCTCACAATCTTATGCCGGTACTTCCATGTTAGACAATAAACAGTCCGTATTTATTGCCATTGCACAAACACCAGATTCCAGTGCCCTTCAGGTAGCTACAGATGTTCGAACGGAACTTAAAAGACTGGAACATAATTTTCCTCGTGGCTTAAAAGCCAAAACAGTCTTTAATTCCACCACGTTTATCTCTGTTTCAATACATGAAGTCATTAAGACTTTGTTGGAATCTATTGCCTTGGTTATTTTAGTGGTATTTATTTTTTTACAAAATATCAGGGCAACTTTAATACCAACACTTGCTGTACCTGTTTCATTGATTGGCACCTTTGCATTTATGAGCCTTTTTGATATATCCATCAATCTTATCACTCTCTTTGCTCTGGTTTTAGCTATTGGTATTGTTGTTGATGATGCTATTGTTGTTATTGAAAATGTTGAGCGGCATATTCGCGAAGGAATGTCGCCTAAACAAGCTGCGCATCAATCAATGAAAGAAATAGCAGGTCCTATTCTTGCAACCACTTTTGTATTATTAGCTGTATTCATACCTGTAGCCTTCATTCCTGGCGTTAGCGGTCAGTTATTCAGGCAATTTTCCAGTGTACTCTCAGTAGCTGTCTTAATTTCTGCCTTTAATGCGCTGACCCTGAGTCCCGCTCTTTGTGCTACATTGTTGTCCGAAGGTCATACTGCTCACCTGACTTTTATGCGTCCTATCGATAATCTTATACAGCGTATCACTGGTCGCTATCAGGGTACAGTCAGCTTGTTGTTAAAACGTATTGGCCGTGTTGGCTTTATATTTATTATCCTTTTTATTGGTACCGGTATTTTGATAAAAACACTAAAGACTGGGTTTATACCTATAGAAGATCAAGGGTTTTTGTTTGTAAATATTCAATTACCTAATGCTGCATCATTAAATAGAACCAATGCTGTACTGAAGCAAATATCTTCCACTGCCAAAGCACAATCTGGTGTTCAAGATGTAGAAACTATCTCTGGTTTTAGTCTGTTGTCTGGTAGTGGTTCTAATAACGGACTAGGAATAATTATTTTAAAAAACTGGAAAGAACGAAAAAAAGCCAATTTATCTGAAATATCAATCATGGGTGCGTTACAACAAAAGTTTAAGTCGATCGCTAACGCAAGCATTCAGGTGATTCCACCTCCTTCGATTAATGTTGGTGATAACACAGGTGGTTTTTCACTTCAGCTAGAAGATACCAGTGGCCATACACCAGATGAGCTTGAGCAGGTAGCCAATAATTTGGTTGCCAGAGCTAACCAACAACCACAATTGGCCAATGTGTTTCATACATTCCGAGCAAATGTGCCAATGTATAAACTAGATATAGACCGTAACAAAGCAAAAACTTTAGGTGTAACACTTAGCCAGGTATATCAGACACTTCAGGCACAAATGGGCTCTATGTATATTAACGATTTTAATATGAATCAACGAATTTATGAGGTCATAATTCAAGCCAAAGAAAAATTCCGAGATAAAAGCAAGGATCTGTCACATTATTATGTGAGAACTGACTTGAATACTATGGTACCTATATCTGCTTTTGCCAGATTAGAACCAACACTAGGAGCAACTACTTTAAGCCACTTTAATGCTTATCGATCTGTCACCATTAGCGGGTCACCTGCACCCGGATACTCCTCCGGACAAGCATTAGCTACTATGGGAAATCTGGTCAAAACATTACCATCAGGCTACACCTTTGAGTGGTCAGGCCAGGCAGCGCATGAAATAGATTCAGGTCATCAAACTATTTATTTATTCCTCTTGGCAATTTTATTTGTTTATCTGGTATTAACAGCACTTTATGAAAGTTGGGCCATTCCGTTAGTAGTTCTTTGCGTTGTTCCAGTTGCTGTCTTTGGAGCCACCATAGCAATGCATCTTTTTTCTGTAGCCAGTGGAATTTATAGTCAGATTGGGCTTTTGTTGTTAATTGGTATGGCGGCTAAAGCCACCATTCTTATGGCTGAATTTTCTGTCAAAAGCCGAGAAAAAGGTGATAGTATTATTGACGCAGCAATCACTGCTGCTAAAATTCGATTCCGGCCTGTAACCATGACTTCTCTTGCATTTATGCTAGGTGTTGCACCTCTCATTTTTTCAGCAGGGGCGGGTGCTCATAGTCGATTTAACATTGGCATTACTATCGTCGGAGGAATGATAACTGTTGCAACCGTTGGTATACTACTGACACCTGTTGCTTATTTTGTAATTCAAAGAATCCGTGAAAAATGCAGCAACAAATCATCGTAAAAAAACTGCATCGAAATGACAATTGCTACCCGAAAGAGACAAAGATTTGTTTATCAGGGGGTGCTTGGAGTTTATGAGTGCGCTATTTGTACAGAAACCAAGGCTCGCTTTTACTTTCTCTATTTTGCTGATAATAGCTGGGTTGATTGCGTATACGAAAATTTCAGTTTCATTATTGCCTGATATTAACAAGCCGGCTGTTCGAATCACAGCCTTTTATCCGTCAGCAAATCCCACTGCATTAGAGCAAACTTTTTTACTACCCGTTGAGCAGGCACTTAATGGCATCAAAGGGATGAATAATATTAAATCGTTTGTCACAGACAGTGGTTTTGTTATCATTAAAGTTACCTTCAATTCCGGAACAAACCCTGACCAAAACACTATCAATATTCAGAACAGGCTTGCAACTGTCACGGCATCCTTACCAAAAGTTATTGTTTCCCGTGGAATTAATGTTAGAGCAATCACCGATACGCAATTGATGGTTATTGGTCTTTATTCCCCGGATAATACTCTCAACCCCTTACAGTTAAGCGATTATGCCAATCGTTATCTGGTTAAGCCATTGTCTCGTGTTAATGGGGTTGCCGATGTACATGTATCTAAAACAACAACGGTACATGTTGCATTGGATATGAATAAAATAAAAACACTGAACCTTTCCTTAACAGAGATAGCTAATGCTATCGAAGATCAAAATCAGTCTGTTGCAGTTGGTAATATAGGTCAAATGCCTGCCAATAAAAATCAGGCATTTAGCTTTTCTATTACTACGAGCAGCTTGCTGAACTCTGACAAACAAATTCGTAATATTATTGTTAAAACGACAGCACAGGGAGCTGTTATTCATCTTAGTGATATTGCTACTATTTCCAGAGAATCAGATAACACCAGTACGGCTTCGTCCACACTTAACGGTAAGTCAACGACTTTTATTAACATTTTTCAACAACCAGATGCGAATGCACTTAAAGTCGCACAAGGTGTTAAACAATCTCTTGCCCATCTATCAAAGTCGCTACCTGGGAATATTGCTACTGAAACAATCATTGATACCAGTAGTTTTATTAACGTTTCAGTTCATGAAGTCATCCAGACACTGATTGAGGCTATTATTCTGGTGATATTGATCGTCTTTCTCTTTTTACAAAACTGGCGGGCTACATTAATACCAGCCGTAACAATACCTATTGCACTAATAGGATCATTGACGTTTATTTATATGCTTAATTATTCAATCAATATGATCTCTTTATTTGCATTGGTATTATCAATTGGCATTGTTGTAGACGATGCTATTATTGTTATTGAAAATGTTGAGAGACATATCAGGGAGCACCATTTAACCCCAAAACAGGCGACGGTTGCAGCAATGAAAGAAATAACTGCACCAGTATTAGTCACCACATGTGTATTACTGTCTGTATTTTTTGCAGTAGCATTTTTGCCAGGCATTCAGGGAAAGATATTTCAACAGTTCTCAATTGTTTTATCAATTACCGTTGCTATTTCAGCAATAGTAGCACTAACACTTAGTCCGGCACTATGCTCAACAATACTAACTAGCAAAGATAAGCCTGTTTCATGGTTACATTATGTGGCAACCTTTATTAATAAAATAACATTTAATTATGCTGCCTCTGTTACAAAACTACTGCGTAATCAACGCTGGGTAATTGTATTGCTGATGATTATTCTTTTATCTTCATTTTTTGCGCTAAAAAAACTACCAGGTGGTTTTATACCAGAAGAAGATCAAGGGTTTCTGAAAATTTTTATGGAGTTACCCCAAACACTTTCTACTGAAAAAGTAAATCAGATCAGCTCCAGATTATCAAATATCATTATGCATGAGAAAGGGGTTAAAAACGTTGCAATCATACCCGATAGTCGCTCTGATGGAAATGGTATTATGGGTTTTGTAAAGTTAACTCCATGGAGTCAAAGAAAAAGTAATGATTTAAGTTCAGAAGCGCTTATTCAAAAACTTCAGAAAAAACTTTCAGTTATCCCTAACTCAAAAGTCTTTATCTATAACCCACCACTCATTCATGATGGCTCTATGGGAAAATTAAACTTACAACTTCAAAGTACATCTGGACATTCACTTGATGAGCTGGCATATCAGGCAAATGAGTTTTCATTCCAAGCACAAAAAATGCCACAAATAGCCAGTTTGTTTAGTAGTTTTGACACATCAACTCCTGCGTTTGATCTTTCCATTGATAAAAATAAAGCAAAAGCATTAGGCGTTTCTCTAGATGAAATACGGCAAAATTTAAGCATATTGACACCAAAACCTGTGTCAAGGTTACAACAAAATGGCCAGGAGTATGATATCAATCTTCAGGTTGCTTATCCTTTTAGAAATGGCCCCAAAAGTCTTGATAATATTTATGTCCACAATAACCAGGGTCGTCAAATATCTCTGGGATCACTTATTACATTGACCCAAACACATATTGCTTCATGGATCCCTCATTATAACCTATATCGTGCAGCCCGATTATCTGGTCAACCTGCACCAGGTTACTCAACAAGCGAGGCAATACAAGCAATAAATAAACTAACAAAAGATCTTCCACCTGGATATACCTATACTTGGTCAGGTCAGACTCTAGAGCAGCTTAATGCAACTAAAATGCTTCCTTGGCTTTTTACTCTGGCTATTGTGTTTATATACCTTTTTTTAGTTGCATTATATGAAAGCTGGGCAGTTCCTTTCTCTGTATTGCTTATCATTCCCGTTGCATTATCAGGGGCTTGCTTTGTCTTATTGGTTTGTGGAATGGAAAACAACCTGTACGCTCAAATAGGGATGTTGCTATTGATTGGTATGACAGCAAAGTCAACAATTCTTATGACTGAGTTTTCCATTAAAGCCAGAAACGCAGGAAAAAGTATTAAAGAAGCTGCCAGTGTAGCTGCAAGACTTCGCTTCAGACCTGTTATAATGACTTCCCTTTCATTTACGTTGGGTGTTGTTCCTCTGTTGTTTTCTTCAGGCCCTGGAGCTAACAGTCGCTTTTATTTAGGAGTAACCATTATTGCTGGGATGTTAGCTGCCACAATTATTGGTACTCTTTGCACGCCTCCAGCATATGCGTTTATTCAAAAGGTTCGGGAAAAGATAAAAAGTAAACTTTAAGATCTCAGATTTTAAATCTGAGTGATTATTCAAACATTATAGATGTTAAGCATAAGTTTTATAAAAGGAAGGCTTTATACGACAATAGAAATTTAAGTGACAGCCATTGAAGCTAAATGCCGTCATTGCGAATATCAGTAGAAAAAGCTTGTCAATCTTCTTTAGTAAAGCAGCGTTATCATTAAAGGGCTTTTGGTCGTTGTTTTCAGCTTTATTATGCCTACAAAGCCGGCATGCTCGGAGCCAAAGAGAAAATAGTTGATCTGACGATGAATGGTTGATAGGCAGGGGATATTACACGTATTCTGAAGATTACTATCACTACAGTGATCCGCACCTTAAGAAAATCTAGCGCCTATACAGGTTAATACTGCATTGAAAGCGATAAAAGACATTGTTTTTCTGGCTGAAGCTGATGAACAATGAAATTTTGAGCACAAGAGAAAACTACAACGATGGCTTTGATACTCTTTGGATAAACTTACAGGAAAACTAATAGCTTATGCCTTTACTCCTCGACCCTATGAGCTATTGCCTTCTGAAGAAAGGAGGATCGTGGGAAGAGGTAAATGCAGAAAATTGAGCACCGTAATTTAAAGTTTGCAACGTGGATTTAAGCGAGAATTTATGTCAAATAACTGTCAGTAATGTTTTGTTCCGACTTTAAGGCAGATTACCTGAAAATGAACTAATCCGCCATCAACCTGCCACTTTTCTACTCTATCGCTTACAGAAAATTTATCACAACAACAAACTTTATACAGTCTGATAAAAAAATGAATAGTACTGTCCCACAAACTATCTTTTGAGATCTACTTTTACATTACCTAATATGCACGCAGGGAAGTGTTATGACTAAAAAAGTTGTCGATAATAAACAGTCACAGCCTATTGAAAGTGAATTTTTATATCATTATCTGACAGTTTATAACCGATACACCGGAAATGAAGTTGGCTACATTGGTAATATAAGTAAAAATAGTATTATGCTAATGACTCCATGGATGATGGAGGTGGGTAGTGTTTTTTGCTTAAGAGTGCTTATCCCCTCAGCTATTGCTGGAAAAACAGAAATAGATTTCGATGCCAGATGCCAGTGGTGTCATCCCGATATTGATCCCAGAGGTTACGATTCTGGATACACTATTACTAACTGTGAAAAAGGGTATGATGAATTTATCGATTTACTTCAGGATTACTTTTCATTTAAAACTTAATTTGATCACTTTTTGACTAGGTTAAGCCATAAGTTACAGAAAGTTTGATCGCCGTATGAAAGCTTTCAGATGCTCTTGGCTTGTATCGCTAAACTATGATTAGCTGAAAACTTACAAAATCAAAAAAATAACTTCTGAAAAACATCGAGCTTCTTGATCACATCATGGCTTGCAGAGAGAGCCTTTGATAGAGTATATTAGGCAACCTGAGAAAATAATTGTCTGCTTCTGGTATTAAGTTTCCTAATACAGCTAGGACGTAGCATTTTTAATTCATTTAGGGTTACTTTGTGACTCTGTCAGAAATTGTATATTTGTGAGGAGCTTTGGAAAACACCATGAAAAAATGGCAGTGTATAGTGTGTGGTTTTGTTTATGATGAAAGAGAAGGCTGGCCGGAAGAAGGTATTCTTCCTGGTACAACTTGGGATGATGTACCTGAAGACTGGCTCTGTCCTGATTGTGGTGTCGGAAAAGATGAGTTTGAGATGGTTGCGATCGATTAATTAATTAATACCAAAACCTATTTTTAACTACTGTTATAAGCATGTTTTTATGGCTTGCTGTTAAAGGCGAAGTGACGGGTAGAAGTCAGCTATTTTGAGGAGCTTCAACGCATAACAGCAAGATCAGAAAGGTAGCGCAATAAGAAGTTAGACGCAGAGTTTGTATAATTACATCTGGTTTAAGATATCGCCATGCTACAAAGAGCAACCGTAGTACAGCGTACCTGTCTGCAACCTCATTTGAAAAATTCAACATTCTATTTGTATTTTAAGATGTTTTTCAGCCACAAAGGCATAAATCCACCTGTGTTATTCAGGTAGAGGGATTTTCTTTTTGAAAGTACAATTGTTCTTGATAGCAAGGTGCTATAGATAGGTTGTGCATGCATAAAACCTGCCGCAATTGTTGCGCTAAAGCAGGTCAGTATCAGCGGTAAAATTAAGGCATAGTTCGTAGTCATTTCAACCACCAATACAATGCCTGTTAAAGGCGCACTTACTGTTGCGGCAAACAGAGCACTCATTCCAGCCACTGCAAATACTTGCGGGTCAGGAATAAGTGCTGGAAATAAAGTATGCATAATAATGCCAAAAAACATACCAAAAATGGTGCCAAGCGCAATCATAGGTGCAAATATGCCACCGGGAACACCGGTTCCGTAGCTGGCAAGTGTCATCAAAAATCTTAAAAGACATAAAATAACAAGCATTTCAATGCTAATATTGCCATGAAGTGCCTCGGGTATAACATTGTATCCTCCTCCAGTAATTTTGGGAAATATAACAACCAGAGCACCCGTCATGCTCGCAACAATTATTACCCACTTCCAGTAATGGAACCCTGAGCGTTTTGTGAAAAAGTTAAGTGTTTCCAGTAAAAATTTATTAAATACAACACCCAGTACACCAAATATGACACCAAACATCAAAAAGATCCAAAAGCTTGATAGTGGAGGAGGAGTATACGCTGTCATATCTATACCCATTAACTGTTTTATATCATACCCATTAGCCTGCAAAATAACCTGCAATGTTATATCTGCGACAACACAAGTGATAGTAACAGTCTGAAATGCCTTAAAGCTAAATCTGAATTGATGACGCATTTCTTCAATAACGAATAAAATACCCGCCAAAGGTGCATTAAATGCGGTTGCCAGCCCAGCACCTGCACCAGCTGCAACCAGAATGTGCATATACTCGTCGTCTAGCTTAAGCAGCTTAGATACTGCCTGTCCAATAGCACCACCCATTTGTATGGTTGGTCCTTCCCTTCCAATTACCAGACCACTTGAAAGTGACATTATGCCACCAATAAATTTGGCAAGAAGTATTTTCCACCAGCACATGGTACGTTTATCTTCAAGAATACCTTCTATTTCATGCACTCCTGAACCGCTTGCTTTAGGAACAAAATAGCGGACTATGCATACGGGAATAACCACAAAAATAACGCTAAAAATAATTGAGCTGATAACTTGCAAGAAAAAGTTCTGATCAAAAACATGAAAAAAGGTAGTGCTTTGCTTTGACAACCATTCAATAAAAATCTGAAATAATGTTCCTATAGCGCCGACAAAAAATCCTGCGATCATACCATAGAAGGTGCATTGAAGAACTTTTTTACGAGACCTGATTTTACGTGTAATTTTTTTCATCAGAGATAATTTTCGAATATTAATCAATACAATTCAGTATTTTAAAAAATACTGAAGTACGAGATAAAAAACTAGTTAACAATTGAAGCAAGCTCTAAAATTTCTGTTTCAATTACAGTCTTAGAAATTTATATGGTAATAATACTAACTTTCATAACGAAGTCGGTATTATAACATTTTAATAAAATGAAAACACCTGTTGTAAAACGTGCTTAACTCATTTCTTTTTTAAAAAATCACTTCAGCTTCACTTGATAGTTCGGATCTTCCAAAATATTAATTTCTACCATATCTTTGGCGTTGTGAAGTAATTTTTTACAATCTGGGCTAAGGTGTTGAAAATGAAGTGTTTTATTCAATTTCAAATAACGTTGTGCCAGTGAATCAATCGCTTCAAGACCAGAATGATCACAAACTTTTGCATAAGCAAAGTCAACGATAACATCTGTTTTGTCTTGTTCCAGAGTAAACTCTTCTAAAAACTGTGTCGTTGACGTAAAGTACAAAGGACCGCTAACGTGATAAATCGTAGAAGTTGCAGTTTCATTTCTGCGCACCTGAATATGCCCTGCATGCTTCCAAGCAAAAACGACGGCGGAAATAATTACACCGACAAAAACAGCAAAAGCAAGATCAGTAAATACAGTAACTACTGAAACTAAAATTAGCACTAAAGCATCACTTTTTGGAATTTTATGTAAAACCCTGAAACTATTCCATTCAAAAGTACCGATAACTACCATAAACATTACACTTACAAGAGCTGCAACAGGAATTTTTTCGATTAACGAAGAGGCTACAAGAATAAAAAACAAAAGACTAAGGCCGGCCATTATTCCAGATAATCGACTTCGTCCTCCTGAGGATACATTAATCATACTTTGACCAATCATAGCGCAACCACCCATGCCTCCAAAAACACCACAGATAAGATTGCCCATTCCCTGACCTACACATTCACGGTTACTTTTTCCGCGTGTTTCGGTATATTCATCAATCACTCTTAAAGTAAGAAGTGACTCAATAATGCCGACTGCAGCCATAATTATTGAATAAGGAAAGATGATCTTTAATGTCTCCAAGTTAAGAGGGACAGAAGGCAGATGAAAAGAAGGCAAACTTCCCGCCATATGGACAATATCACCGACTGTTTCAGAGTGAATATTAAAAGCATAAACAATAATAGTTACAACCATAATAGCAGCCAAAGGTGCCGGTACAGCTTTGGTGATTTTAGGAAGAATATATATTATCAGCATACCGATAGCCACTAGCATCAACATAATCCATAATGCTGAGCCTTTTAACCAGGCAATATCTATCACTGATCCTGCAAATATAGTATTTGATAGCCAACCTGGTTGTCCATGTACACCAAATTGCTGAAGTTGCGCAATAAAAATTACAATCGCTAAACCGTTTACGAAACCCATAATCACAGACTGTGGCATCATGCGTATAAACTTACCCAGTTTTAAAACACCAACAACAACCTGGATGAGACCCATTAATATAACAGCCGCAAATAAATACTGAATACCATGCTGTGCCACCAGTGTAATCATGACTGCAGCAGTTGATCCGGTTGCGCCAGAAATTATACCAGGTCTTCCTCCTAAAATGGCTGAAGCCAGACACATAATAAAGGCTGCATACAGACCCACCATAGGAGATACGCCTGCTACCAAGGCAAAGGCGACAGCTTCAGGCACTAACGCAAGTGCTACAGTCAGTCCTGAAAGAATATCGTTTTTACATCCTGATACAGTAAGGCGTTTATAACCAAGGTATGATGCAATCATAAGTAATCCTGATAATATGCTTTATAAATGAGTAGGCACATAATAGATGATGATTTCTTTACAGTAACATGGACAACGTTACTTTATACTAAAATAAATTTAAAAAAAAATACTGCTGATTACAGCTTGTAAATACGCTACCGATGACAGTGAAAATTACAAATAACAGCACAAGCTATACAGATTGGTATCATTGTGAAATTAAAGATTTGTAAATACTTTCAGTTTTTGTACACTACTATTTTTTTAGATAACTTTTTAGACAATAATCCAAAATTTTTTTATCAAATACTCAGTATCCAAGGCTGATTGACGCACTATCTACATTATGCTCTATTTAATCTAATGCACTCAATGAGCAAACCTATTAAGCTGTGGCCATTTAGTAGTATTATTCAGATGACTTTATAAAGTCAGTATTACCTACAACCATGATCTAGATTGCAGGCCATCTGTCAATGATTTATTCAGGACGCATATGCGGAAAAAGCAATACGTCTCTAATGGAGGGAGAGTTTGTCAGGAGCATTACCAAACGATCAATACCTACACCATTACCTGCTGTAGGTGGTAGCCCATACTCCATCGCACGAATATAATCTGCATCGTAATACATAGCTTCATCATCACCGCTAGATTTGGCATCTGCCTGTGCTTTAAAGCGCTCAGCCTGTTCTATCGGGTCGTTTAGCTCAGAGTACGCATTTGCAATTTCACGAGCAGCAATATATAACTCCCAACGTTCAGTTACTTCAGGGTTATCATCACTGGCTCTGGCAAGAGGTGATGTTTCAGTAGGGTGTTCGATAATAAATGTGGGTTGAATTAATTGACTTTCAGCAGTTGCTTCAAAGATTTCCATTTGAAGTTTACCTAATCCCCAAGCACTGTTTACAGTAATATCGAGTTTTCGGCAGGTTGCACTTGCAGCTTCTTTAGTTTCAAGGTCAGATTTCTGGAGGTTGGTATATTTTACTGTCGCTTCTATTGGCGTTAAGCGATCGAAAGATTTACCAAAATCCAACATATGATCGCCATATTCAATAAGAGTTGAACCTGAAACTTCTACAGCTAAATTGCGCAACATTTCTTCTGTAATGTTCATCTGATCTATATAGTCTGCATAAGCCCAGTAAAATTCCAGCATAGTAAACTCAGGATTATGACGGGTGGAAAGTCCTTCATTACGAAAGTTTCGGTTGATTTCATACACCCGCTCAAGACCACCAATGGTCAAACGTTTAAGGTAAAGTTCAGGTGCTATTCGTAAAAACATATCCATGCCTAGTGCTTTGTGGTGAGTTTCAAAGGGCAAGGCATTGGTTCCCCCTGGAATACTGTGCAACATCGGAGTTTCTACTTCCATAAACTGACGATCTTCCAAAAAACGTCGAATAAAACTGATAACTTTCGCTCGAGTTTCAAATACATGACGTGCTTCCGGATTTACTATTAGATCAAGATAACGTTGACGGTAACGCTGTTCAGTATCCTGTAAACCTTTATGTTTCTCAGGTAAAGGGCGTAAACATTTGGTTAATAACTGAACATCAGACAGATCTACATACAAATCCCCTTTACCCGAACGCTGCAATATTCCTCTGGCACCGATAATATCACCTAAATCCCAAGTTTTAATTTCAGCTAGAGTATTTTTATTCAAAACCTTACGATTAACGTAAACCTGAATGCGACCAGACATATCCTGAATTTCAATAAATGCACCCCTGTTTAACATAATACGTCCGGCAACTGAGATTTTTTTATTCATTGCCTGAAGCGACTCTTTTGTGGCTTCTTTAAATGCCTCCTGCAATTGTCCGGCTAATGAGTCTCTTTTAAATTTGTTAGGAAAGGCCACTCGCTTTGCTCTGATCTCAGCAAGTTTTTCCTTGCGCTGGGCAACCAGCTTGTTTTCTTCAGCACAACTTGTCCCATGACCGTTTTCTGCCGGAGTATTTGTAGTCACTACCTTGCACTTCATATATTAATCACCGTTATCCTGCCACAATAAGGCATAATCTACGGAAAGTAATATATCATGATATTTTAACTTTCTCAGCTTAAGTTATAATTTTTTTTCTTAACAGAAACTGGTATAAGACTACTTATACCAGTTTCTGTTTTTAGCTTCTTATTTGCTCTACTTTTCTGATCTTGTTGTTATGCGTTGCAGTTCCTCGCAATAGCTGACTATTACTGGTCACTTTGACTTTAACAGTAAGCCATAAAAGAATGTTCATAACAGTGATTAGAAGCAGATTTTAGTAGGAACTCTATGGCTAATAACCCCGCTTTGTGATTGTGTAAGTTCAGGCAAGTGTGATCGAGTATGGGTTCTGTTGTATTTACCTGTTGATATTGCGAGTGAGCGGCAATCTTATCTTTCATTCATTGTCGTATAATGAGTATAGGCTCTTCGGCTGTCCCTTGATTGATTCTCTGAAGAAGGTTTCATCCAGTTCAACGATGCCTTGTAGCAACTTTCTGGCTTCATCCAGGTGGAGTAAGCGGCATGGACTCAGTTTTTTAAAGCGCCGATAAGCCGACGAAAGGTAGAAGTATTCATATGTTATTTTCGGAAATTTTAAACATACATAGAAGGTTAATCTTTTCAACAGGCGAACACAACATAGCTGACCAATACATTTATAAAGAGCTTAATCTGGTGAAAAAGCCATTTCTTAAGCTAAAAAACTATCGTCGGGTTGGCACCCGATATGAACGGTTCGAGCATAATTATCTTGCTATGCTGCACATCGCAGTTTCAATAATGTGGCTGGCTTGATTGTCAACGCCCTCTAGGGATAGATATGTAGAATAAATATCTGCAAGTATCTATGTATTCCATTATAATAAAACACTTATATATTATTAGTTTAATACATGTTTTTTTCTTAATTACGAAATAGATGGAAAGCAAGTGGTAATATAAGCTTGACCATACGGATATAAAAATATCTTTTTTTTTGACAAAACATAAAGAAATGTATTGAATGTAAACATAAAAGCATGCACAATCGGTACTGTTTTTTTTATGTTTTTTCCTGTTATAAATGTCGCAAGAAATATCAGTTGAATTTTTAGTATATTGTAGACAAGGTATATAAGTAATGAAATCCTATAAATTGAGTATGTTAGCCACAGTTATCGCTTTAACTGTGTCAGGCGTTTCCCAAGCCGATCAAAGCGAGAGCCATGCCCATTTCGATAAAAAAATTGATAATGCTAGCAGCTATAAAGTGAATGTTGCTAAAAAGCAAGGGAAGTCTCTGTTACCTTCTTTCAAATCAGATTTTTTTGGATTTGCTGGTAATGGTGCCTTAGGCCAGTTATTGAATGACTCACAAGCTAACATTAAGTTGCGCACTGTTTACTTTAATCAACGAAATCCAAAGGCGGGCGAGGCTGGAGCTGATAGCAAAATAGCTAATGCATATGATAACAAATGGAGTGGTTCAGCTCTTGGTGCCCAATTTAATTTTTATTCCGGTTATGCTTGGAACCACTTAGGGTTTGATTGGTCGCTGTTTGCTGTGCAACAAATTAGTCGTAAACACAACAAAGATTATGCAGATGGGGAGTTCTTATCTAAGCGTACGGATGGAAAAATGCGCACGGGACTGGTAACACCTGATGCAATGGCTGACATCAAATTCAAAGCAGGCGACGATGATCTTAATGTTAATGCTAAAGCTGGTTTAATTGATATAACATCTGAATTCATGGCAACATCTGGTACGCGCGCTGTTCCTTCCGGCTACCGAGGTATCGCGGTTAACGGAAATGCTTACGGGGTTAACTGGTATGCTAACATGGCCAATGGAATTCGCCTGCGTGGAGTCAATGGCCTTCATGACTTTACCAATGCAAATGGAAAGAATATTTCATTCATAGGTGAAGCTGGTGGTAAATACACGCTGGATAACGGCATAGGTTTGAATCTTGTCTATGGTGAAGGCCGAGATTACATCAAACAATATATGGGTTCGGCCAGTTATACACTTACTCTTTCGCAAGAGTCCTCACTGAAACTACAAGGTGCGGTATATCAAGCGAAAAAAGGTGGAAGTTTATGGGATACAACTAAGACTCAGTCACCAGAGGCGTTTGGTAGTCGTGCAAATGCCAATACTCTTTCTGCTAACTACCTGTTGGGTGGGCTGAATGTTGGTATTGCTTACACCAAAACCAAAGCAAAAGGTGGAGCAGGTCACTATCAGTACCTGTTAGCACATAACGATTATGGTAACTGGAATGCCAAGACGGACGTAGACGATGACTTCAACTACGATGGAGAAAATGCTTATCAGGCATCTATTAATTATAAATTTGATCAGGCAGGTATTCCTGGTTTGGAAGCTTCTATAATTTACACAAATGGCTCAGGCATTAATTATAAGAATAACAATCGGATCGAGGTGAGATCTCAACACGAGTATGATTATTTAATCAGTTATCAGTTCCAGCAAGACAACTGGTTGAAAAACCTGAAGTTAAGTGGTGTGTTATATGATCTTTACCAAAAAGGTGCTAATCAAACAAGCAATACCAATGGCGGAGGTAATCAGCAAAAATACGGAAACAGTCATTCAACAGATTTACGTTTGTATGCAGATTATACTGTGGCAGTATTCTGATCGGGGCATTTGATTTCAATTTTAAAAAAAGCACTTTTTTAAGTGCTTTTTTTATCTAAACAACTTTGATGGGGTGAATAATGCAAAAAATCTTATACTCCGTTGATAAGTATCTTAAAATAAGATAACTACTACTGTTGTGTAATATCAAGCACTGCCTCTATACACAAATCAGATGAAGCTGCGGATGTCATAAAAAACATTTGTCGTTTTTTTTACTATTGTTGCATTATAACGCTCATACATAATTTTTTACCCACTAAGCGAACGTCACTGTTAAAACGTCACTGTTAAAACGCCACGGTTCTGAAAAAAACTTGGGGACAGATGATCGCATCAAGGTGATTATTTGGGTCGATGATGGCTAGAGTTCCCATAAGTTTGTACGTGCGCTGTTTATTGATTAGGATACTGTGCGTCGTTATCTTCATGAATGTCAGCAGCTGCAAAAACTCAGTAATGCGTCAGGTGGTTCTGCGCCGAAAATTAACAGACAATAGAGCAGAGAACTGACTATACATTTAAAGCAACACACCTACCTGAATGCTTGTCAGATTACTGCTTATATTGAAGAGATGCATAGGGTTAGCTACAGCGATTCCAGTATAATCACTTAGTTGCACCAAACGGTCATGGCACCACCAAAGATAATATATTTTAATATTAAAAACTGAACGAGCATGAAAAGTAGAAGCAGGGATGCCATCAGCACATTTGTTAAGATTATCCTTTTCGAGTTTTTTTTCATCTTTTGGAAACCGATTCAAATGACCGCAGACTGCTAAAACGACGATATTGGTGAAAAGCTGGGATTAAATCACCAAGGCAAATAATTTCTGTCTGGTGCATGCTTTAGGCTGAAAAAAATTGCATGACGCAAACAGTGTAGAGAAGTTTTCCTTATTAAGGGTAGAATTCAACACTTCTCAAGTGAAAGTCTGGTTTTCTATTTTGCTCAGACGTTACCTGAAGAGAAACAGCTTCAATTAAAAGAGAGAATGAAATCAGAGCCGTACCGTTTTGTTGACTTTTTGAATAAAACAATTATAAAGTTCGTTTAATTTAGCTTGTGGTAAACAACTGTGTGTATAACTAGCTATGCTGTAAACGCTAGGCTTCACAAGCTGTATCAGACTCAGTTCTCATACAAGTCACCTAATGCCGGCTAAAAGTTGATTATGAAAACTTTTTTGTTCCTGCTGATTCACTTCATGAGTTTAACTCATATTGTTGATATTATTACTACTACTAATAAAGACCGTTTTTTTATTGATTATTTAATATGTTTATACTTGTTTTTATAAGTATGTATAAGTAAAAGCAATGTTATTTTAAGAATAAATACTGATTGTTACTAAGGTTGTGGTTGGCTACCATTATAACTAACAAGAATATCTAATTTATAATATTTTGTTAGGTAATATCCTCCATTTTGCGGTTGGCCTGTGGTTGAAGATATGTCAGATAATATACAAGAAGATTCGTTTTCTTTACTATCAAGTCTTGGCTTTGAACATGATGTTGAAAATAAAAGTGTTGCTATACCTCCTGTTGATCAAGGATTTTCGAATGGTGATTCTGAAGAGAGATTACACAGAAAAAAAGGTGTTGGTCACCCTTATCGTATGCGATTAAATATGGCAGGAAATCAAAGTCGGAGCAAGAAAAAAAAATCAGAGATAAAAGATTCAGAAAAAAAACATGAAACGAAACGTATACGAGCGGATAAACAGGGTCGTCATCCTTATCGCCGTGGATTCAGTACCGATGGTGTCAAGAGACAAAGTGGAGCTTTATCCTCCTGTGGGCAGGTATTTGTTTCACATGATGAGGTTGCTCCCGAGTTGGACGATTGCTGCAAGAATAATAATGAAAGTTATCAAGCGAGCAGTAGTGGAAAAATTTCAGGTGATACCAAAGGAAGAAATGTTCGTAATTCCTTCGCATGCCACCAACGTGTAAGAAGAAAACATCAGGCTACACAAGCGAATCGTAATGATTTACCTTGTTCAAATCGAAGTGTTTATCCACAACAGTCTGGAAATGCTTGGGAAAAACATGATAATCAGTACCCTATGTTTTTAGATCAAAAGAACCATAAATCTGGAAACTATCGGATTGGTGTTAATGAGCGCAATCCTAAAAGGGAAGATTTCAACAGCCCTGAATATAACTACAACGGTTATAGCAACGACCGGCAATCTTATAATAGAAATTATATTAATCGAAAAAATTTTGGTGATACAGGTGGAGGTTTTGTTAAAAACCCAGATAGCCAGACGGTAGACAGCAACAGGAGAGTTTCATCACCGTCTGAACGTGTCAAGGTTTCCTATCGAAAGCGTTCTCATGCGTCATCTTCAGTTAAATCACCCAAAGACAATACTGAGTCTTTTACCTGAATTAATATTGTATAAGCTTTTTTTGATACTCAATTCGTCTTTACAAATAATTATGGGACTGATTAAAATAGTCAGTCCTTAGGGTTTGCCGTGAGTGATGTTGGTTTGAATAAGAAGCTACCTCAGAATGCAACTATTGCATGGGATGATGCAGATCATCCTGTTTCCTCTGTGTTTGACGATGTTTACTTCTCAAGAGAAAACGGGCTTAACGAAACACAATATGTGTTTCTTGAGCAGAATGAATTACCGTTACGTTTTTCAAACCTTAAACCTCACCAAAGCTTTACAGTGGCCGAAACAGGATTTGGCTCGGGTCTGAACTTTCTTGCTACGTGGCGTCTTTTCAGACAGTTCTCACCAACAGAGTCGTGCTTGCACTTTGTTTCAGTGGAAAAATTTCCACTTATATCAAGTGATCTGAAAAAGGTGCATCAACTATGGCCTGAGTTAAAAGAATATGCTGATCAGTTACTATTTAGTTATAGTAAGTTACTGCATCAAAGATTTCATTATTTAGTTTTCGATCAAGGAAGAGTTAGGCTTACGTTAATTTTTGATGACGTTTGTCATGCAATATCAGAGCTTAGCGGAACTATTGATGCTTGGTTTTTGGACGGCTTTTCTCCTTCAAAAAACCCTGATATGTGGACACCTGAATTATTCAAAAGTATGTCTTATCTTTCTTGTCCATATACGACATATTCAACATTTACTGCATCAGGCATCGTTAAGAGAGGTTTGGCAAAAGCTGGTTTTTCTGTGAGGCTTATCAAAGGCTATGGAAGTAAACGACATATGATAAAAGGTAGGTTTATTTCTAAAAACATCAGACCATCAAGGGAAAGGTCAAAAATATGGTTAGAAAGACATACGATGGATGTGAAAAGCCGTATCGCTATTATTATCGGTGCAGGTTTAGCCGGTTGTAGTACAGCCCTTGCTCTGGCTCAAAAAGGCTGGCATGTAACCATTCTTGATAAAGCAGAAAAAATAGCGACTGAAGCTTCTGGTAACAGGCAAGGTGCGCTGTATATGCGTTTAGCTAATACAGATACATTGTTGTCATCTTTGCTAATTCAGGGATATGAATATACTTCATCTTTATTGACTCTGTTGCTTAAGTCAAAAGAACATTTGTTTTGGGAAAATTGTGGCCTTGTACAACTAGGATTTGATGAAAAAGAGCGTTGTCGCCAGAAAAATATTATCAATCGAACGAATAATTCATTGTTCGCAAGGCACTTATCGCCTGAATTACTTTCTGAAAAATCTGGTTTGTTGTTAAATACATCGGGTTTGTGGTTTGAGCAGGGTGGATGGGTACAGCCATCAGAATTTTGTAAAGCTATACTGGCCAATAAGAACATATCTTTTAAACCAGGTTACATCGTAGAGTCATTAGTCTATGAAAATAACCAGTGGACAGTTTGTACTAAAAATAAGCCTGAGATAACGTCGCCTGTCGTTGTTATTGCTAATAATCATGAGGCAGCAGATTTTGATCAAACACAACACTTGCCACTTAAAAAAGTGAGAGGCCAGGTTAGCTATCTGAAATCTACTGATAGTAGTGAAAAACTTTCTGCTGTTTTGTGTGGTAAGAGCTATGTATTGCCTGCAATGGAAGGACTACATACGCTTGGCGCAACTCATCAGTTTTCTGATGAAGATTGTACAGTCAGAGTCAGCGATCATGAAGAAAATATGAATAACCTCAAAAAGAATTTTCCTTCTGTGTATAGTGCGTTAAATGGTGATAAGGTAAAGCTTGAAGAAGTTAAGGGAAAGACAGGGTTTCGTTGCTCAACGCCTGATTATCTTCCCATTGTTGGTGCGGTTGCTGATGCAAAAATATTTAAAGAAAGGTTTGCACCATTAGCTAATGATGCTAAATATCGCTTTAAGGAAGAACCTGCTTATTTGCCTGGTTTATATGTGAATACTGGTCATGGTTCCAGAGGTTTGATTACCTGCCCCTTAAGCGGAGAGTTGTTGGCCTCATTAATTTCTAATGAAATTTTACCCGTATCGATGAATATTGCACGAGCAGTCAACCCTAATCGATTTCTTGCCAGAGAGTTGATTCGGAGTAAACAGAAAAAATAAGCGTTAAGGGCTTGTGTGTTGTATAAAGCTTTTTGCGTTTTTTTGACTGAATGTCAGTATCAAACCCTCAATCTCAAGCTAAAAGGTCTGGTAAAAATCATTAATATCGCAGAAAATAGGGGGCAGCATAGTTACTTCCATGTTTTTGTATTATTGCTGAAAACCATACTATGCGTGGAAGCCTATGCCTTTTAAATCCTTCTTCTTATTATGTCCAGCTTAGGCTTCCATGGTGTGTTTTAAGAATATCACTAACAAAAACCATCAGGAGCGAACTGAGAGCGATTGATTAAAATATGTATAATAATCAGGGCTTCCCTTAAGCTTTATCTGTGTCGTTTTTAACTGGATGGTATAATTTTTTTTACCCGACTCTTTTGTATGATCAGCACGTTCAACTGTCAGCCCTTTTGCAGCCATCTCTGGTGATAATTACCTGATAATCTTTTATGCCTACAGCACTTTTTGTTAATGCTTCCAATAATGGTCGCCCATCCGTATCAGGAAGTTTTAAACCCAGTAAATGCGCTATAGTAGGAGCTACATCCACATTACCACTGGGTAACGTATCTTTAAAATGCTTTTTAAAATCAGGACCAGATACAATCAATATGTTATGGATATCAACTGGGCTGAAGCTACCATGCATTCCTCTGTCACTACCGTCGCTGTTAAATTCTGTTCCGGCGAATCCTTGAATAATCGCTTTTGAATTAAAGTTACTACTCACAATAATATCTGGATTCCGATGATCGCTATTTTCCAGTTTAACCAGCGTCAATGGAAGAGTACCAGGAATATTGCCATAACGCTGATCTACAAGCACAGCACCAAACTGCTCATGTGACTGTAGTGTACGGACTAATTTCTTAATTAATATCTGGTTATGACTTGGGACATATAAATAGGTGCTACCTCCATTCGCAGCTACAATAACAGCATCCTTTGGTAGCACTCGGGGAACTTTATAAGACTGCGTTGTATATTTAATTCCCGCATCATTATTACGATGTCCATTTTGATCAACAACTTTTACATTTCCACCACAAACTCTACCCTTAGTATCCACATGCATGGAAAGTACACGTTTACCGGTGGTAGTAACACCGGTTAACACCGGATCATACTCACAACCCTGACCATCATAGGCACTAAAACCTGCAGAGTGCAATAATGCTGCCGGACGGAAATCACCAGATACAGAATAACCATGTCTTTTATCAATTCTTCTTATTGTTCCTTTATTAATATCCCGTAATGGAAATTCAAGCTGGGAGCCTGAAACATTACTATGTCCGTGGTCTGATACCACAACAATATCAGTATCACTTAACCGCCCCTGTTCTTTGAGAGCCGTTTCCAGCTTACCCAATTGTATATCCTGAGAACGAAGTGCACTATAAAACGCTTTACTGCCAACGCCATAGTTATGCTCTGTTGTATCTGGATTACGCAACCAGATCAAACTCAGTTGAGGGTGAGCATAGGGGATTACCTCTTTTAAATAACTGTTCATCAGGTATGCATTATCTTTATTAAATGGCGAAGTGAGTGCTACCGAAGGATCAGTAGTTACTCCGTCTTTTAATAAAGAGACCATGTCATAACCTGTAGGATTCCCATTATCAGGCTCCATCACAAAACTTTTATAGGCATATTTTGTATCAGCAGGCAATGGGTAATGTTGGGCTTTCAGATAATCTGTAAACTTTTTCGGATACACATGCTTTTCATCAAACACTATGTTTTTTTGTTGATAATCCTGAAAAAATGCTGGCCCCGATTTGCCTATCGCAACTGTACGAATACCTGCTTTATTTGCCAGATTAAATAACGTCTGTACTTGTATTAATGATCCGGAATCATCCAGATCTTGAAGAATATGGTAATCTTCTGTAAATACTGGTTGCTGAAAATCAACAGACTTGTTTTCATCATCTTTTCCGTGTGTATGCGGGTTCCATAATGTATTTCCATAAAAACCTGTTTTACCTGCAAAGTCACCGGTGGCAAAACTAGAAGCATTCATCATGGTGAATGTTGGAAAACTAGAATGGTTATGCACAAACTCAGACCCTTTTTCTTTAAGTGCATATAAATTAGGCGTATATTTTTTTGAAATAGCATCAGGACGCATACCATCCCAGACAAATACAATAATATTTCTGGCTTGTGAGTGTAACCTCTTATGCACAATGCTTGCATCTTTACTGTTAGTTGCAAAACCTGTTATAGATGAAAAAAATAAAAAAGCCACTGAGGCAAGCAGTATTACCTTAATCCTTTTTATCACTTTTAACATTAAAATCCAGCCTTAATTAATTGTATTATTAGTTTAATCCAACACTACTGCTACAAACTATGAACTTGCATAGTTTAATAATGAGCTGTATCTAGAGTATTAAAGGGTTATTAAGGTTTTATTAAAAATATCAGGTGCATTTTATGAAAAAAATACACGAACCAAATATACGTCTTCAACGATGAATAGATTATCTACGTCATTCTAATAATGGCTACTGCCTGTGACCAGTATTTAACAGCTATCGTCCTAATCTCACAAATACCTTTACCATGCCTTCTTCATCAGCTTTATCAACCTTAAGTTGTCTGAGACTTAATCTATTTTCTTCATGTAATTTCAGCAACCAAGTTATCAGACTTTTGTAACTGACTGAATCTATCCAAACTGAAACTCCTTGTCTTACGGGCTGAACTCGTGAAAGCTCAATTCTTGCTTTTCGTCCACTAGCTGAAACCACAGATGCTGGGTCTACCTGATCAGACACACGTAAGGTTTTATCCAGACGTTTAGCCACTGGCAAATTCTTTTGCAAATATATGTAATCTTCATAACTATTTTTTGCGATAGTTCTTTCTTTATCTCTCCAAGAGGTCAAGGGCTTTATAATAACAAGCCAAGTCATTAATAATATGGCGCAAACACCTAAAATAACGGTCATACGCCGATCTCGTTGGGAAAGTTTTTCCCATTGTTGTCCAAAATATTCTTTTAATTGTTGTGTTAATAACTGTGCTTTAGCTTTTGTGTTCATTGGGTAATCACCAGTTTTGCAATCACAATTTTATCTTTATTTACCTGATTGGCGTTGGTAAGAGTTACCTTCAACCCTTTATCCCGTAGTTTTTGGGCATAGTTGTTAAGTACTTCATAGTTGACAGCTGTTATTTCAAGAGTTAATTTACCGCCGGTTTCATTATATTCTATTGACCTAGTAACAATTTCTTTTTGTTTAGGTTTAACAGAAGAAACTTTTTTCATTATTTTAAAAAAACCATCATTTCTCTCAGAGCTCTTAAAACCACGCAGTTTTCTCTGTAAACTGGTTCTTACATCAACTACAGAACGGTCAGCAGGAAATGCCTTCTTATACATCTCGATCGATTGTTCCTGAAAATTACTGGCTTTCACACTATAAATGATACCTGTTGTTAGGTTAAATAATACTTCCAGTATCACCCAGACAGTAGCAACTATTGCTACTGTCTTCCAAGCTTTCCACTGCTTTTTAAATTGTTTGAAACAAGCAAAGGAACCTGACCTTAAGTCAATCCATTGTGTCTCTTTTTTCGCTTTTATTAACCGTTCACAAAGCCACCCAAACAAATTTTCACGTTCATGCAACAAACAATAGCTGATGCTAAATTCTGAATGATTTTCCTGAAGTATTCTGACGACTTCATTTTTTCCCTGTTCATCATTATTTGTATAAAAAATAGTTACCTTATTTTTCTTGGGTGTTTCAATATTCTCTTGCTTGCGTTCAGTATTTGCATTGTCCATTAAGTGAGCAATCATGATTGCAAACCCACCTATTTCTATGGTTTGTGCAGGCTTGCCCTCCTGATGCACATGCACATATGCATCATCAATAAAAAGGGTTAAAGAATCATTTCCCGTGTATAATTGATTTTCTGCATAAATATGTGCCGGTTCCAGGTTAATCTCAGTCATTACATCAATAAGTTGTTCCAGTAATATTTTGGGTGCAGCAACTATTGAAACTTTATCAGAACCTGTTAGCTTATGAACAAAGTGAAAGGCTTCGATATCAGCTGCCAGGTTTTCTTCAACGAGAAAAGGCACAACTTGGTCAAGATGTTTTTTTTGTGCCTTATTAACCGCCTTCTGATATACCATAACCAATGTGCCAGGAAGTAATAAGATAACCTTATCAAAAAAAGTTTTTTGTTTTATCTCCTGCAAAGTCTTAAGCCACTGTTTTAGGACAGTCCAGTCACCTTCAGTAATTTCTTCCACCAGCAAGTCGTTATCATTAACAACTGCCCACTGCATCGGTAGTTCATCTTCGCCAGCTTTAACTCTTATACGTATCACCAGATTATTATGCATTATTTATTTCTCGCTGATTGCCTTAACTCAGGAACCCACTGAGGATAATCACCTTCTTCCCTGCTTATTACGACTACTTTTCCTTTTTTATCTTTTGCCAGAAGTGAGTGAAGGTAATAAATTACTTTACCAAACTCTGCTTTAATGTAGGCACTAAAATACTGACTGGAAAATGTGCCATGAACGTTTTTCCAGTTTATTTGTTTTCCGTCCATGACTGGATCCTTTCGCATGGCAGCCAGATCTGCAAAGCCCGTTTTCCCTCTTGCTGCAATAATTTCAATCAGTTCACTGTCAGACAAGTCTGGAAATACAGCCTGCATCAAGTCTTTTTGTACTGTATTAAAATTGATTCCAATGTCTTCAGGTAGTGCGGTAACAAAAGGTCTTAATTTTTTATATGAAGGTTTATCCAGCATCGCTAGCAGTCTAAGCTCGGAAACATGATTAAACAATGTTCCTCCAGCACGGTATGGTGGATCAAGAGACATGTAAATACTGTCTTGTTCCATCAATTTTTCCGGCTCCACTTCCATCCACCCCCGAATACGTTCAACCAATTGTTCATCTATCTGTAATCCTGCAAGAAGGCGTTTAAATATTTCCGTTTGATTTTCACTATCTTTACCGTTCAGAACATTCAGGTTAAACAACGCTTGTTCATCAATTACTTGAATGGTTATTTTGCCCCCCTCCACATCAAACTGATGATCTTCGGCCCAAGGTGAAAACCAGTGATCCGTCTCTTTTTCTTCACCTGAACGCTCTAAAAGCATAGCAATATACTGTTCTCCACCCATTGCATAATGTTTCGCCTGTTGAAGGTGCAAATAGTTTGCCTGTCGCTCTGTATTTTGTTGCGTCATTGTTACCATGTAAGCAACTACTGTTGTTATTACGGCAAATATTAGCAACACAAATAGCAATGCTACACCTTGCTGTCGTTTAACAGAAGTCATCATCATTAGCCTTTATCTACCCGGGGATTACTGTTTAAACCAGTATTATTTTTGTTTCCTGTGTCTTTTAAATTGTTACTATCTACAGCTGAGGTGCCTTTGCTTTTCATGGGGGGCTCTCCAACGCCTGTGAACAGCCAAGTAATAGCACCATAATAATGATGTGTTACAGTTAAACGTATAGCTGCCGGCAATAGTTTTATTCGCTTTTTTTGTTCTTCTGAAATCGGTGGCCACTGTTTAGTCCACCTTTTTTTTTGATCAAGAAAATAAACATCTGCAGAACTGATACCGGTTAATAATACTTGTTTATAAAATTCAGTATTAGAAGAAGGGTCAAGCACAGGCCAGTAATATCTTACCAGCTTATCGTCTTCAAGAGCATAACTTACTCGTTGCAAATCACTGCGTGGCTGATCTAAAAAATTAAGCCAGCCAGAACGAGTAAATGTTATCAGATTTTTATAATCTTTTTCCCTGCGCCCACTTTCCATAGCATATTGTTGTTTATACTGATCAATTCTTACCGGCCTTCCAATTATCTGATTAACATCTTTTTGAAGGATAGCTTTTGCTTTTTGGATTTCATTCAAATGCTCCCAAACAACGGTAGTCAATTCTTTTGACCGAATTGCAGTATCAAGCAACCGGTAGCAAATGGTTGCAATCACAGCAAAAAGTGTAATTGCAATTAGCAATTCTAGTAATGTAAAACCGCGCATCTTTTCCTTGAAGTTCATCGTTTAACTCTCCGGATAAAGCCCGTTAAACGATAAATCCTGTTTTTCATCAGTGGCTTCTCGCCTGTATAAATGATTACCACAACCTGTCGAAAATCAGCCTCTTTAGCCACCACTTGGCGCTGCACATACCAATGACGATTAGCCAACATTTCTACACGACCAGAAGTTCCCGTATTAAGCCATGTTTTTTCAATATAAAGTTTATTTAGCTCATTTTCTGCTAACCAACTGGCCAATACTTTATTATTTACCTGGCTCACCTGTCGGACAGATTGACCATCAGACAGCACTAACGTTGCTGAAGATATAGAAAAGACTGCCAATGCAATTAATACTTCCAACAGTGTGAACCCTTTTTGGCGACAAGATAAACGATAACTGTTTATTTTTTGATCAACGTTCAACAAGTGGATTAACTCCGTCAACATGCAGTGGGACACGATAATTTTTCTTTTTATTATCTGAAAATACCAAAGTGGTTGGAGTGATAAGTCCATCCGTATAAAAGACTACCTGAGGTTTATTGTTGTTTTTTGAGTACCTCTGAGTATTAACCGTCTCAATAGATAGAAGGACTAAGTCAGGTAGTACATATTCTTTCCATTTACCTTTGGAGAGTCTTTTCCATTGCTCATCGTTTCTGCTCCACTGCCACCAATAATAATGTGTATCAGCAACAGTAAAACCTAACGGAGAGCCTGAGATTTGTGCCCGCTCACTGGCTGAATTAAAAAGATAAGATAAACGCAGAGCCTCACTTTTTACCTGAGCCTGAAGCTTGTTTCCTCGGGGAGCTAGCATAGCTACACCAATAATAATACTAATGATCAGCACGACCACCAGCAACTCTATCAAAGTGAAACCCCTTTGCTTATATGACACTCAATTAATCCCAGTTGCCTATATCAGCATTCAGTCCTTCTCCACCCTGACGACCATTGGCACCAAATGAGTACAAATCAAAACTACCAGTATTCTTCACTCCCGGTATTTCATATTGATAAGCATGCCCCCACGGGTCTTTCGGCAACCGTTTTAAATAACCGTCAGAATTCCAGTTAGCTGGTATTGGGTCATTGTCTGGTCTTGAAACCAATGCCTCCAACCCCTGTTCAGTTGAAGGGTAAAAGCCATTATCTAAACGGTAAAGCTCCAGAGCACTACTGATTGCTTTAATATCTGCCTGAGCCGTAGTCCCCTTTGCCTGATCAGGCCTGCTCATAATATTAGGAATAACCAGTGCAGCAAGCACACCCAATATAACCACAACAACCATAATTTCAATTAAGGTAAAACCTTTATTTTTTTTTCTTGGTCGTATGTTTTGTTCTTTTTTGACTGTATTGTCTGCCATCATATTTTCCTCAAAAAATCCCACATGGGAATCTTTCAGCCAATTAATGTATTCATATTAAGTATGGGTAATAATATGGCTAAAACAATCAACAGTACTACCCCTCCCATAACCACTAACATTAATGGTTCAAAAAGCCCAACAAGCATAGACACTTTATTTTCCAGTTCCATCTGTTGGTTTTGTGCCGTACGTTCAAGCATGGTATCAAGCTCACCTGTTGCTTCACCACTGGAAATCATGTGCAACATAATCGGAGGAAAATAGCCACATTGTTTAAGCGATTTGTGCAAACTGGAACCTTCCCTGACATTTCGTGCTGAATTAAGCACACTTTCCCGAATTTTATCGTTACCCACTACTCGTGCCGAAATACTTAGCGCATCCACTAAAGACACACCACTTTGCGTTAAAATACTTAATGTACTGGCAAACTGAGATGTGTTCAGTGCACGACTAAAACGACCTATTATTGGCATAGATAACAAACGGGCATGCCAGCGTAAACGAACAGACGGATAAGAATAAAGTTTCATGACTATAAAAATGATCAGTATCAGAGCCACCAGCAACCAAGACCACCACTGTTGAAAACCATTACTTGCATTGATTAGCATTCGTGTAATTAACGGTAGCTCCTGCCCGCTATCAATAAAAACTTTAATGACATCAGGTACCACAAACCCCAAAAGAAAACTAACAATTCCGATCGCTGCAAACATTAAAATAAACGGATACAATAACGCTAACTGAATTTTTTGCCTTGACTGCATGCTTTTTTCGGTATGATCTGCCAGTCGCAACAATACTTTATCTAAATGACCTGCATGCTCACCCGCTGCAACTGTTGCCCGATAAAGCTGCGGAAAGTGTTGCGAAAAAGCATCCATACTTTTAGCCAAAGTAAATCCCTCCATCACCTGTGATCGAACGGATAATATAATATTTTTAATCCAGTTTTTTTCTTGCTGTGCAGCGACGGCTGCAAGAGCCTCTTCTACTGGCATGGATGCCTGAATTAAAGTGGCCATTTGTCGGGTGAATAATGCAAGGCTTGCAACAGAAAGCCTGCGATGCAATAAAGGTATATGAATCGACTTTTTCAATATGCCACTGGTCTGCTTTTCATGCACCAAATCAATTGACAGTGGCATTAGGCCTTGCTCGCGTAAAATTTGACGCACCTGTCGAGTGCTGTCTGCTTCTTTAACGCCTTTTTGCTGCTGACCCTGATCATCCAGAGCATGGTATTGAAAAACTGCCATGTAATCCCTCAAGCTTTGCTTATTCTTGGTGCGTTACACGTAATATTTCTTCCAGTGTAGTAACACCTTCCAATACTTTTTTAATGCCATCTTCTTTAATTCCTAAAGTTGTCTGACGCAGGTGATCAATGATTTCCTGCTCTCCAGCATTGCTATAAATCATTTTTCTGATTTCATTGTTTACTGGCACTACTTCGTAAATACCCGTTCGGCCTTTATAACCGTTTGAACGACACTCACTACAACCTTTTGCCTTATAAATAGTTGGTGGCTTTGAAGAATTTATACCAAGTGCTGCACACTCAACTTCACCGGCTTTATAAGCCTGCTTACAGGAATTACACAATACCCGAACCAAGCGCTGTGCAATCACACCCATTAAACTTGAAGAAAGCAAAAAAGGTTCTATACCCATATCCTGCAAACGTGCAATGGCTCCAACCGCTGTATTGGTATGCAGGGTTGAAAGAACTAAATGACCGGTCAAACTTGCCTGAACAGCAATCTCTGCTGTTTCTTTATCACGAATTTCACCAACCATTACTACATCGGGATCTTGTCGTAAAATAGCCCTCAAACTTTTAGCAAAAGTCATTCCTACTTTAGTGTTCACTTGTGTTTGCCCAATACCTTCGAGGTTGTATTCAACAGGATCTTCCACTGTTAAAATATTTCGGCACGGGTCATTTAATAAAGAAAGTCCAGCATATAAAGAAGTAGTTTTACCTGATCCTGTAGGCCCGGTAACTAGGACAATACCATGAGGTTCTGTCATCATCTGTTCTATGAGATCTTTTTTATCCTGTGACAAGCCAAGATGTGAAAGAGTCAAACGACCAGCGGCTTTATCCAAGAGGCGTAACACTACTCTCTCACCATTTTTCGAAGGCAACGTTGACACACGCACGTCAACCTCTCGCCCTGCCACTTTCAATGAAATTCGGCCATCTTGTGGAATACGCTTTTCTGCAATATCTAATTTGGCCATTACTTTTATTCGCGACACGAGCAGCGAGGCCAGATGCGGTTGTAATGAAAGTACTTCTCTTAACAGACCATCAACTCGGTATCTTGCCACCATACGACTTTCAAAAGTTTCTAGGTGAATGTCTGATGCTTCTTCTTTGATAGATTCCGTCAATAATGCATTAATCAGTTTAATTACCGGCGCATCATCTGATTGTTCCATCAGGTCTTCAATAGCCGGAACAGCATCTGCAAGGCTTGTTAAATCGATATCATCACCTATACCTGCTACATGCTGAAGAGACCCTGAACTGCTTTGGTGATAATACTCAGTTAATAATTGGGTAAAATTCTCTGTTTCAAGCTTCTGGTATACCAGAGGCTCACCGGAAAACCTGCGCACTTCTGCCATAATTTCAGGGGAGATGCCTCCACTGGTCATCAATGTGGTTTCCAGGTTGTCTCTGATCAATAAAACACTGTGTCGTTTAGCAAAAGCAAATGGCAGCATTAATCCATTTTCTTCAGTTTCTTTTTTCGCTAATTTTTTACTGTTTTCAGGCAGTGTACCTGTATTGTGTGCGTTCAATATAATGTTATTCTCCCTGCCTTTTTAAGTTGCAAGCACGCCTGTTCTCTTATCATAGGGTAGCTTTTCATTGTTTCTATTTTTCCAGAACTTTTGTCAAATTGTTCTATCCTGTACCAAACCTTTATAACTCAACTGATTACGATGTTTATTAAAAATTAACCACCATTATTTTAGAGCATAGTTCTACATACGTAGCTATACCTAAACTAAGATAAAAAAATATAAGAATATTTAAAGGTTCCACTGTATGGACAATAAAGTGATCACCAAAACAGGACAATGGGTACTCTCTCATCACCGCTCTGTTGCATTAATTGTTTTGCTGACAAGTGTATTTGTGTCATTAAGCTGGCAGTATGGCATTTTTATTGAAACATTAAACAGCATTAAGACAGTAAATGCTGACAGAACCATTGATAAAATAAACAGTTCAGAACAGTATAACCCAATCGATTTTCTATCTCTGTTTGGTACAGCCTCAGAAACTGATAACAAAAGCTTTATTCCCAAAACGTCGCTTAACCTTAAACTCAAAGGGATACTTCACAGCAACAACAATGGACTTTCAAGTGCTATTATTCTTGGCCCAGGTGGATCAGAGCGACTGTATAAAATTGGCGATAAACTACCAGGTGGTGCAACACTTGAATCAATTTATGATCGATATGTAATTATTCAGTATCAGGAAGAGAAACAAAAAGTCGTTTTTCCTGAAGGCAAACAAAAATCATTCTTACATCAAACTTCCAAGCTGCCGACAACCAAAAATAGAAACTCTGCGAAACAACAAGAGGATGCCCGACAGCTTGAAAATCGCTTAAACACTTTGCGAAACAAGCTTGGTTCATCAGGTAAGTAATTTCCAGAAACTAACAACTATTGGTCTATTATGCAGAATATCTTTGTCGCACAAAATCTTTACAGGATTATAAAAAAAGCTGGTTTCGTCACTTTGCTATCTGTATTGACAACAAATCTTCCACTTAATGCTGCCATTGATGGTGCGCAAGATGTTATGCCGGAACTTTCGACGCAATCATCAAAAGCAAAAGTTAAAACAAATATATTACAGGGGGAACAAAATTCAACAGTTATCAGGCCAAAAACAGCATCAATTCAGCCTAAAAGGAATGAGCCTGAGTTATGGACTATTAATCAATACAATGCCGACATCAAAGAATTCATAGCTCAAATAGCTACTATTACCGGAGATACCTTTATTGTTGACCCAAAGATCCATGGTATAAGCGCAGTAAATGTCATTTCTTCCAAGCCTATGACAAAAGAAGCTATATATAATCTTTTTCTTGAAGTATTGAGTGCCAACGACTTTGCTATTGTGCCTAAAGGCAAGAATCTTAAAGCCATCGTGTCTCATTCTGTCGCCAAAACAGCAGGCGCAGTACTACCAAAGACCGAAAAGCCAGAAAATGCCAGCATGGTCACCCAGGTCATTGACCTGCATAGTGTTTCCGCTATTGAAGTTATCCCTATCATTCGCCCTTTGATTGCACAATTTGGTCATGCTGCTGCATCTGCGACGGGAAATGCAGTAGTTATCAGTGATTTAAAAGACAACGTACAGCGTATTACTCAATTGGTACGTGAGCTTGATGATGCCAGCGACAATGATTACGAAGTGTTCAAATTACAACATGCATGGGTGGGTGATGTTGCTCGTGTCATACAGGAAACATTATCTGGAAATAGAAGTTCTCTTTCAAATAATATTCAGGTAATTGCAGATGAGCGCAGTAATCGCCTAGTGATTAAAGGCAATGCCAATAAACGATCACGAGTAAGAAAATTAGTCCAAACCTTAGACAAGGAAGGTGTAAGACGCTCGTCAACAAGAGTTATTTTTCTCAAACATGGGGATGCTAAAAATATTGCAGGAATCTTAACCGAAGCTTCGCATAATTTACCTAGCACCAAAAAAAACAAACAAGCAAGCCACACAGCTACTAATAAAATACCACAATCAACGTCTTCTTATAGCACGAACACGAACACCAAAACACATACCATTAATAGCAATGAGTCAAAGCTGATTGAAAATATATTTATTAAAGCAGATGAAACCACCAATGCGTTGGTAATGATTGCAGAACCCAGCACATTGAAAGAACTGGAAGATCTTGTCAGACAGCTGGACATTCGCCGAGCACAGGTATTAATAGAAGCCGCAGTTGTGGAAATTTCCGGTGATACATCTGAAAGCCTTGGTCTCCAATGGGGTATTGACGGAAGAAGAACAAACCTTGGCACACAGGTTAACAACGGGACTGTAACTCGGACAGATATGAGCAGCGGAGTGACCGGAGCACTACTTGGCAATAATACTCTCAATATTGGTACCATTGCATTACGTAATGCTAATTTTGGTGTGCTCATTAACGCACTGACTACCAGAACTAATACAAATCTGTTATCTACTCCAAGCCTGCTAACACTCGATAATGAGGAAGCAGAACTTAGTGTGGGGCAGGAAGTACCATTTAAAACAGGCTCATACTCTAATGATTCTGGTGGTAACAGCCCATTTACTACTACAGAGCGTAAACCGGTAGGTCTTACTCTTAAAGTAACACCACATATTGGCGATGGTAATGCAATGCGCCTTGAAATTGAGCAGGAAATATCCAAACTGATTCCCAACAGTACAACTTCTCTTGGTACTTCAGATGTGGTAACAGATCGTCGTAAATTACGCGCGACAATTATTGTCGATAACGAACAAACAGTAGTCATGGGCGGTCTTTTGCAAGACGATATTAAAAAAATAGAAAACAAAGTGCCATTTTTAGGTGATATTCCTTTAATTGGACATTTGTTTAGAAACAAAACAGACTCGCGGGAAAAGAAAAACCTGATGCTATTTATAAAACCAACTATCATGCGTGATTCTGATTCATTAACAGGGGTAACACGAGACAAATACAACACTTTGCGCATTATACGTCCATTAAAATCCACATTGCCATCAAATGCGCCAGAGCTTTTTAAACCTGATAATTTTGTCAGATAATTAAATAAAACTTTGGAGTTGAAATTATTTTTTATAACGAAAATATTTGCAACAGTGATGCAGTATAATCATTTGTACAGCTATATCTAATTCGTTAATGCTAACCTGAGTTCGACATGATAAGAATAAAACATTAAAAGGTATAGGCTTCCATGCATAGTATGTTTTCTAGCAACAATACAAAAGCATGGAAGTAACCATACTAACCTAAATTCTATTTTCTGCATAAAAGGCTGTAAAATCAAAACCTGCTAATAACAGCAGTTAGAAATAGATTTTTTGTTATGGTCTACAATAAAACTGATTGCCTCAGTCTATAGTGCAGTCAACTGAAGTAACAATTTTCTTTCAATAAAGCAGTGATGGCATTGGCTATTAAAATTGCTCAGATGGCTTGGACTATGGTCAGTTATAAAAAAGACTATCAATTGATAACAGCCACCTGAAAAGCGGAATATACGACAAAACCACACCCTGTTTTTTCAAACATTAACATCTTGCAAATAGGGAGAGTCCATATGCAGTGTTACAAGCATCCATCCATTTTGAAAAACAGGACTGTTAATTACCATTGAAAAGTTAACAAGGACGGCTATTGTTGACAACAATTATTAGATTATTGATTTGATTGTCGGTATGTGTTGAATAATTAAGCAGCATAGTATTGGGGCTTTTCCGAGGCTAAATGTTTATATACGTGTTTTATACAATCTGTAATTATTTATGTAAAAAATAAGGATTGAGCTAAATTAAAAATAAATAAATAAATGAATTTCAGATGGGTATGATTATGAGTCATGAATTATTAGAGACCTTTATTGCTAGCTGCAAACATAGTACACACAATTTAGAAAGGCCTCTGGACTGTATTCGGGTTGTGATGCAGGATTTTCTTACATTGATAGTTCGATCCGATGAGTGGCTGGAACCACATCACAGGCAAACTAATAATGAGCATTATGCAAGGCATCCTGTTTATCTTGATGGTGATAATAGGCTTGGTCTGTATGTTTTGGTCTGGAAACAAAATCAGTGGACTCCAGTCCATGATCATGGCACATGGGGTGTAGTTGGTGTCATAGAAGGTATGCTTTGTGAGCATAGCTACATGTGGAGTGATGATTCCGATAACAAGAATCCTGTTAATCTTGTCAGAGGAGGTTCAACGTTATTGTCTCCGGGTTCTGTCACCAGTTTTATTCCAAACCCTGATCATATTCATTTAACAGGTAACTCTGATCCTGAGACTTTGATTTCAGTTCATCTTTATGGGCATAATATGGCAGGATTTAATATTTATGATGTTGAGTTAGGAAAAAAAGAGTGGGTTAAGCCTAAGTAATACAAAAATCTACACTCAACTTCTTATTTGTGCAACTTGTCTGATTTTTCTGTTATGCGTTGAAATTACTTGCAATAATTGGATATTACTTGTTACTTTATCTTTAAAAGCAAGCCTTAAATTATATTTCTAACAGTAGTTAGAATCAGGTTTTTGTATGAGTATCTGATCCTTGAAGAAGAGCATTGTCTTGTAGCTCAGTATAAAAGAAAGGGGGAGTTTTTGAAGAAGGGTATCAGAGCACAGCTCCCCAAAATAATATGTATTTATAACTTAAATTCAGTAGGGATAAAAAACCATCAACAGGCATTAGGAGAGCAAATTGTTCCACGAAAAGGGTGGTTATTTATCCAGTGACAGTGCATTACTCTCTTGAGGGCGCAAGGCCTATAATCATTTTCAATATCCCTGCATTGGGTTGCAATGCAGACTGAGTAATGTATATGTAAAAATGTTTTAGATTCACGACGAACATTCAGACAGTTAAAGTAGCCTGCCTTTTCTGCCTGAACCAAGTCATTTTGGCAATTTGCACTGGCATTAATATTAAAAATAATCATACAAAATAAGGTAATACTAAAAGTTCTGCGTTTCATAGAGGAAACCTATTGAGTGAGCTACTCATTGAGCACAAAGAGTAAAGTAAATATTATACTAAAACCTATTTCTAACTTCTTATGACGCTACTTTTCTGATCCTGTCATTATGTGTTGAAATTCCTTGCAATAACTGACTATTACTTATCAATTGACCTTTAACAAGAAACCATAAAGCATGCTCATAACAGCGGTTAGAAATAGGTTTTCGTGGTGTTTCTCAAACGTCATGGCAAGAATAGCAGAAAAACAAATAGGCTATTATCCGCCTTAATGGATGAAAAATTAGTGTCAGTACTTATATAACCTGTTTAAAAATACATCTGTGAACATATATTTCAGGAAAAAAGATAAATGCATTTACGTCTCTCCCGCAGATATTTTTGGTCTTATATAGGGTATATACCCAACTCAGATGAAAATGCAGAGGCCATAAAATAGTTGTCGTTTTCTTAGAATTGTTACATTGTAACGTCCATCTTTAATTTTTTATCTTCTGACGAGCGAACATCACTGTTGAAATGTCACCGTTTTGAGAAAGGTCCGAAGACAGGTGTTAGTATCAATGCAGTTCTTCTGGCTGATGAGGGCTGGAGTGTCCGTCAGATTGCACATGCATTGTGGGGCTGTTGCGATCCAGACAAAAAATGAGTTTATTCATTAAATATACATCCATAAGCGTTTAAATGAAGAGGTGAGCATAATCTAGCCATACCAATATTTGTTTTGTCCTTTACAGCCAATTCTGGCTTGCTTATCATGCGCAACTTTTGGCAGAACTTAATTGTTAAGCCATTCATACTTTTCTTTAATTGCTTTATCTTTATCTTTCCACAGCTACGCCTTACTAATCAGGTGTGTGGCATCGATAAAGCCAAACACTTGATTCATGACATCTTGTCTTTTTAGCTGTTCACGTAACTGAGTGAAAATACCAGATAAAAGTCTGGTACCAATCAGAGAGCGTATTTTACTGAAGACGCTATAATCCGGCGTTTTTTCATTGAGCGTAAAACCGCAGAACCATTTGGCCCAATTGTTTTCCTGAATAAAACGCTCGAACTCACGGTCACTTAAATCTTCCATGAACTGTAGTAACAGACACTTAAACAGCCTAAGCAAACTAAAGCCTTTGTTAGGATTATCCTTTTCAAGTTTTTTTAATCTTGTGGCAACCGTTTCAAATGATCATAGGCTGTTAAAACGATGATATTGGTGAGAAGCTGGGATTAAATCACCAAGGCAAATAATTTCTGTCTGGTTCATGCTTCAGGCCGAAAAAAATTGCAAGACGCAAACAGTGTAGAACAATTTTCCTTATTAAGGGTAGAATTCAACACTCCCTAAAGGTTTTTTTTCTTTCTTTCCCTTTCCCATCAACTTCAGTTTCAGCAAAAAAAAGGGCGGTGGTAGTTCAGATAAGGCGAAAGGTAGTTGCGGTTCAACATATTGACTTCTGTTGCCCAAAACTGAGGAATATGGGCATATCCTAGTATTTTTCTTACCACTGAACCATTCTTACCCTCTACGAGGGCATTAAATTTTATGTATTTTAATAATTGCCTGTTTACATTGGTAGTCGTATAGTTTATAACCTTCTTTATACGATTTTTTGCCTTCATAAGAGACAGTTGTTAATGCAGAAAATCTCAATCTGAACATTAATATTCGTCTTTTTCTACCTTATAAGAGCTCCAATTTGGATCTGGTAGAGCAGTGTTTGAATGTGATGAATGCATGGGTAACAAATGGAATGTTCTTTCGTTCAGCAACAACGTTTCAATGCGCCATGCATGCAGACTTTTAGTCAGCTCAGAAGAAAATAAAGCCCGTTTTTTTCGATCGTATCCATGATAATTTTAACAGCATCAAATCCAAACTTTTATTTTGTTGATCGCTATTTTACAACTCTCAAGAGCTTATTATTAATAATTAGAGCAGTAAGGATTTTTTTGTGTTTTTAAGACTAGTTAAGTTTGTTGTTTCAATAACAACTATGGTGAGTTTTTTAACAACCAGTGTTGCTTTTGCAGAAAATTCAAATATACATATACCTTCGGTCAAATACCGTTCATCGACGAGTAAAGCAGCACCGATGTCGGTTGCTGCTAAAAAAACGCTGCTAAAAAAGCTTCAACGTCTGGTGGCCACAGGTCAAAATCATTTTACCTCTCAGGCGAGCAACGGGGGAATGAACGCAGCGGTGTCGGTCAACCCTTCTTCACTAGCACTGACATTTTCACAAAAGCTGTTTTCCGTAAAAAGTTCACCGACCTCAAAAACTACACTACCAGTTAGCATTTTCCTTGGCGCTTCTACCGGTTTTAATCCGACAACCCAACTGTTAGATGACTACCCCATTGATGTGAATATTCCTTATATTCAGCCACAAGAGTCTAACAGTGGTCATACTTATTATACCCTATCTATCGGGGGCAGCAGCTATCCAATGATAATGGATAGCAAACAACAGTTTCAGTTTATTTATTATAAAAAGCCCGATATTCATATTACCCATCAAAGTGATGATACCATTGTCGTCACCCTGCGGAACAACTCAACATATATCTTCAAAAAAGTTACCGGCAGTGCTGCCACAACTCCATATCAAGTGGTGGCTAAAATAGGGCCAGATGGCAAGGCCATTTATTTTCAGTATGCCCACAGCGATACACAATCTAGTATTACGCTGTTAAATTCTGATCAAAAAGTGGTGGCTAAAATTAACAAACAATCTGGTTCTGCCACGCTGTTCTACCAAGATAAAATGGGGCATCTTCAGCACTTTACACTCAGTAACGAAAGCGACGGTGTAAGCATTACCAACCCGTTAAACGAAAGCACATTACTCACCTTTGATACCGATAAAAAACCCACTAAAATCACTCTGGCCGATGGTGCTTATTACACCATCAACTATGGTGTGCTCTCTGACTCTCACTATATTGTTGACGGTTACACAGAGCCTGTGAATAATCATACGCCTTATGTTAGCTCTTATACAGAACACTTTAATAACAGTCACGATCAGGATATTACCCGTACGTTCAGCGTTAGCAGTACAGGTAATAATTTTTCCGGTAATAATATACAGTGTGATGGTAATACGTTTGCCCATGTGACATCAGCACAGGACTGGTTAATGGAATGCGGATTTCGGCATCAGGGCGCACCCGTATATCGTTATAGCACCCTTGCCGGGATGAAAATTCCAGTCTTTACCGGTACGTTAATACCTTCGCCAGAAACAAAACAGATCAGCCAGAGTTATAATTATCTGCATTTAAAGGATCAGCAAACAACTTCAGTCAATAATATAACCCTAACCCGCGGGCAGACTACCTACGGTGATAAGATTACTTCTGCCTCTTCGGTGGCTGATCTATCCCAGCACTATAATCTTCCCTCTGTGCAACAGTATCAGTTGTACGACGCCACTGGAAACAATTCGCTGTTGCAGGTGCAAAACTTCAACTACAGCTATGACTCAAAGGGATTTCTGGCAAAAAAAATTGTACAAGACAGTCACGGTAACCTGAATACTGAAAGCTACACGACGCTACCTGGTGTTTATCACCCTATACTACAAACCAGTGTCGCTCAGATTAGACCTACAAAGCAGGCAGGTCTGCAAGGAAAGGCACCTACCACACTCACCACAAATTACAGTAAACCCAGTGTTATCAGCAAATCCATAACAGTGGGAGGACACTCTTATACGGTTAACCGTGTAGCGATTCCCAGTAATCAGATACTCTTTAATGGCAAGGTAATCAGAAGCAGTACCGTAACTTATAATACTGAACCCACAGCGATGACGTTTGCCATGCCAGTCAAAACGACTGCCACATTGCCGTCCATGGGACAATATGTCAACAATACCTACACGATCAGCAATAGCAATAACGTCTATACGATCAGTAACACAAAACACAGCCTCACCAGTGACACACAAGGTAGAGCTCCTCAACAGTTACCCGGAACCCAAAAAACCTATAATCTGTATGGCGGGTTAATAAAAAGTGAAGATCCGGTCACCGGAGATATTGTCACCTACGACAGTTACGATGCTCTTGGCCGTCCGGTGCAGGTTAGTTATCTACCTGCAGGTAATGCCGATGACAAGCAAACTTATCGTTATCAGTATGACATACTCAATGGCGCACAAAACGCAGGTTTTCGGGTGACCATGACACAGCTGATGCCCACCGGTAAAGGCAAGGGCGTACAGGTGGAAAAAGAATATGACACGCAAAACCATGTAGTCAAAACGCTACAACAGCTTAAAGACCGTAGTGGTTTTTATGCAACTGATGAGGCTTTTTATAATCTGTCCGGTCAGATCAGCAAAACCATTCATTATTATTATGATGAAAAGGGACAGGTTCATCCGCAACAATCCCTGTATTTTTATAACCGCTATGGCAAACCCACCGCCGTACAGCACCCCAACGGTAGCACCAGTATATCTGTATCAGACTCTTATCATTTGCGAAAGATTTCTTATACGTTATTACCTACCAGTCAGGTGATAAATAATCCGGATTCTCTGTGCTTTGATCCGTTACAATCGACGCCTGATCACAGGGTTAATACCGCCTGTCGGGTAGCATCAGTTCAGGTATCACAGTCACATTCGGTCAATCAAGGCTCGGCCAGTCGTCCGGTGTTGTTTCACGATGTGAGCTATAAATATAACTTTATTACTGATCCGGCTTTTACCACAACGACAGCTGATGGTAAAAAGGTACCATTGTACGACAGCAGCACAAAAAAACAAATGACGACCGTGTTTGCCGGTACCGCTAAAGGTCAGGCGCCTGACCCTCAAGCACTGGAATCGCTGGCAGATACCATTAAAAACCAAGCACTGGCTAACCCTTCAGCCACACAGGCAAGCACTTTTGTGGTGAGTCATTTCAATGGAATGGGACAGGTCTTGTTCTCTGATGCGTATCATGCCGGAATGGAAACCCGTAATGTTTACAGTACAGACAAGCCTGATCAAGTGATTGCCTCCACGGTATCGACCCGTAATACTGACGGTAGTGTGACACCGGTGAGAACCATCTACAACACCTATGACGCTTATGGAAATATTATCAAAACAGAAGTAGCCACTGGCGCTTATGACCCTTCGGCTCAAAAGGTACTGGTGGGTGAAAGAACGTATACATCACTGGGCTTTTTATTAAATGCCACAACGATGGTGGGAGATAAATCTCATCAGGTGAGCATGACATATGACACAACCTCTGGTTTTCCGACCAAAATAACAGACCCGCTGGGTAATAGTATGACCATGACCTATGATACGGTATGGCATAAAAAACCACATACCGTGGTATCTGAGACGGCAGACGGTCATACAGATTTTACCCTGACCTATACTTACGATGCTAATGGTAACCTGACCGATCTGAAAAAAACGAGCGGGCTAAATAAGCTGATCAGCGAAATGGCATACACCTATGATCCGGTGAATCAGCGGTTACTGACCACAACCATCACTCACCCTGACGGTAGTCAGCGAATCTTATCCGATGAGGTGAACAATTATTTTGTACCGGTGAGCAGTACCTATGGTGCTCCAGCGGCGCCGGTGTATACACAAACAGCGGTAACCGATGCGCTAGGATTGCCGGTTAGTATGAGTTATAAGGGAAGCGCAGGTCAGGTATCTCTGGGAACTGATTACAACCCTGATTTATCGGTGAAGGATCAAACCATTAACCATCAGGTGACCAATAGCTATATCTATGACAGTGTTGGTAATTTGGTCAGTATTGCCAATGACCTGAACGGTAAACCTGTTCGGACGTATGGTTATGGTTATAACACAAAAGGTCAGGTTTCCACCCGTACTGCAACAACTGAAAAAGGTGTCAGTACCCAAACATACACCTATACACCGCAGGGTCAGTTATTGCACTTTACCTGCAACGGAAAAGAGTGCCCTCAGAATCTGTTCAAACAACCGGTCAGTGCCATTGATTACAGCTATCAACCTTTGTTTAATTCACTAAACACAGTGGATGAGACGATCAACGGTGGCAGTAAACAGCTGATTACTTACCAGTATAAAAACACTGATCCGACACAGGTATCAGGTATTGATTATGCCGGTAAAGGCCATGCTACATTTAGCTATGATGGTGACGGTAATATCACTGCCATGCAGAAAATGACCGCCTCGGGCAAGTTAGTGCCTTACCAGATGAGCTATGACAGTGCGCAGAATTTAACGGATGTCACTATCAATCATCGTGAAAAAATTCACTATACCTATGATGCGTCAGGACAGCAAATTGCAGAAAGTGATACCAACGCTTTCGGAAAAACAACCACACTACAGCAGTATTACAATGGTTCTCTGGCAGAGCAGTCGCTTAACGGGAAATCTCGTTATTATGTAGCCGGAGGAAGTTTTTATGATGGCCGTTACGAGTCGGCTGTTACCGATGGCAAGCAGTTAACAGGCAGTGTCGTTAATGGCAAAGTTCAAGGTGATGATGTGTATATGCCGTATGGTCAGGTAACAGACCTGAATCAGGCTAAAACACTGGCGTTGACTCTGCAAAAGAGCACCCGTGGCTATCAAATGAAAAATACAGACCAAGTGACGGGCTGGCAGTTTTTGGGCAATGGTTATCGTGCTTATGATCCGGCACTGAGACTGTTCACTAAACACGACAGTGCCTCTCCGTGGGGAGCCGGTGGCATAAATGCTTACAACTATGCAGGTAATGATCCCATCAATAGTTCTGACCCCACCGGTCACTACACCGAAAATGATGTTAATGATGTTAATAAAACGATGAAAGCGGAAAACAAACAGATTTACGATAACTATCACAAAAGTCAATTGGAAACAATTTTAGCAATTTGTTTCGCGGTGGCAGGACTTTTGATGGCCGTATTGATCCCAGGTCCTGGTGACTTTATAGAGGGCATGGCGCTGGCTGCCTTGGCTAATGTTGCTTTTTTTACGGCAGTAGGTGTAGTAACAACCGTAAGCGAAAAACTTGTAGAAAATGGCGTTTTGGAACAAAAGGGCTTAAAGCCATCTCAATCAATTGGTGAGATGATGAGTTCTACTTCGTTCTGGGAAGGTGTTGGTATTGATGCCGTGGCTATGGTCGGTGGCGAGACGGCGGGTCTAATCATTAAAGAAGCAGAGCGTGCAATTGAAAGCGCTGCAGGAAGAGCAGCAGAAGAGGCAGCAGGAGAAGGAGAAGAAGCAGCAGCAGGAGAAGCAGCAGCAGGAGAAGCAGCAGCAGGAGAAGCAGTTAGAGAAGGAGAAGCTGGACAAGGAGCAGCAGAACCGGCAGGAGAACCAAGAGGTCAAGTAGTAAAATCGATACTAAAAGGAAGGGGAGGAATAGAAGTTGCGACAGATGCTGACTCTACAATAATAGACGCTAGAGATATAACAGAACAAGAGCTAAATAATAACCTAAGTTCTGTTCCTCAACAAAATAGCAATTACCATTCTTCTGTTTTTAATCGTAGAATAGGAAGAGAAGTCAAAGTCCAGCGTTTTTATACTAAGAAAGGAATAATGAAGGATATATCTGATGTGGAGCCGAGTCAATATCAGCCTATATTGAAACATAATGCTAAGTTTTTATACGAAAAAAGTGAAGGGAATATTGGTTATTGGGCTGCTGGCAGATCAATGAAAACAAGACAAAAGTTTATAAGCAAGGAGCAGAGTGTAAATAGATTTTTTAGAGAATATGAAGGCATATCTGACGAGCCAAAAAATGCTTCGAGAGTGAGATTTTCATTTAAATAAGAAAATTCAGACTTATATAACGAGCCCTTTTAAGAAGTTGGATCAGGTCTGAGCAGTACAACTGTACCAACTTGGATTTAATCTGACTTTTTGTCAGATTAAATTTAGACTTTGAACTTTTCTTTTGAGGTGTTTTTTTAATCAAGGAACGTTACTCTTAAACAGAAATTGGGGTAAATTCATACGACCTCTAATTATCTTATGCCTTTCTTCATTAGTACAGGAAGTCCTATTGAAGTTGCAGGATTTTGTTAAGAGGTTGGTTTTTCTCCTTTAAACCGATTAAGAAGTTCTTTAAGATAACTCAGGCAACCCCAAAGATTTTCGATAGCTATTTGAAGGTCTTGTATTGAAAGGCTGGTATCATCAATACGCTGTTGACAGGTGTCTGTATCAATGCTCAAGTATGCACGCTGATTCCGAATCAAGCCAATGCTTGGGGTTAGTAAAAACGGATAAACAGAGTCATGATTTTCCTTTTCAGAACGTATTGATCCAAGGCTGGACTACAGCCATGCTTTCTTGTTTTGACTGTAACAACGTACTATGGTAATCGACCCTTACCGGACACTTTTTTTAGAGAATTTTCATACTCAGAGGGCCCCATATTTCTATTTGCTGAGTGAAGTCTTTTCATGTTGTCATATTTTATATAAGGAGCCACATTTTACCTCATATGTTTGCGGGTTGGCTGATCTCGCTTAAAATTCCAGTCATATTTTAAACTGCCAAAAAAACGTTCAACCACGGCTTTGGTGCTCCTATGTTGAATCTAAGCAGATAAGTCTTGCAATATCAGTGGTCATCCGTTTATCAGTGTGCTAGCCTACAATACAACGAGAGTACAAATGCATCACAATAGCAAGATACATCCACCCTTCACCTATTTTTAGCCAGTTATAATAAGCAGAAGTGCTCATTTGAATCATATGGAATAATGTTGCCGCTGGAAAATTATGTGACTTGTTTTTGATGAAATTAAACTTTACTTCATTTCTTTTGTAAAGAAGACGCTGGCCTTTTTTAAGATATCCTTTTCTATGCGTAACTGCTTCAGTTCTTTGCACAGGCTTTCAGGTAGTGTCAATAACTCTGCGTATGTTCAGAAAAGGGCAGATGGACTACGGATAGGGTACTACTGGCGAAGTGCGTCTACTACAACGCCAGTTCGTTTTCTGAGATAGACTGTGTTGAAAAAAGCTTACCTTGAACCACTCTTTGCAACGGAGCCAGAAAAAGTCACAGGGATATACCCATAACACCGTGGTTACCTAAAATAACCCTGACTATCAGCCACAATAACGCACCAAGTGATCACTAAACATAAAAGCACATACACCCGGACGGGAAGGATCACTCGTCTTGTCGACAGGTGCGCAATAAAAAACGGGCGTTTCATTCTTGTACTTCAACACTCTTAGTTTATTTGCTTTTTGCTTGCAAAAAATGTTTTCTGCACAAAAATCACTATGATCCTGAAAAACCTCATGGCAGACGGCGCCATTTGGTTCACCCTTAAAGTTAAACGCAGCCATCTCACTGTAAGATATAATAGATAAAGAACCTAACAGTAGTACCAGTACGGCTAATGCACGATACTGCGCTGACCTAGAGAATAATTTGATGTTATTAATAATAGCCTCCCAAATATTGCAGTCAGTTTTTAATGAAATATTACACAGGCAGTGGTGAATACAGTTAAAAATGAGATATAGTTAAATCTGGTTTATGACCAATTTTCCAGTGTTCTGCTGATCTTCTTCTACCCGTATGCCATCCTGAAATGATGCACCCTTAATCACATCAGCCAGCAGTTTATAACCGTTTTGTTATGACTGACCCTGTTAGTAGGTTACTTAAATCAACAATAGTTTCTATTTTTAGACGCATTGGTGATTACTGTTGTGTCAGTGGACTGATGAATGGATTGAGCTTAGTATAAAAGATTAAAGTATAAATCCAATTTTAATAAGAGGAACCTTTGTTAACTTTGCGGTTATGTGCACGGTCTCTAGTCTTGGGCCCACATGAAGCATGTTAAAATCTTCTTATTATCTTTGCCTTGCTCATGTCTATGAGATTCTATCTGTAATAGCCATATGGATTCGTTTCACACATCAGCTGATGAGATAATCGCTGTATAACTTTAGAAGTTATCTGTTTGTTTTACGTATTATACACTTAAATAATCGTATAAAAACATCTTCTTTACGTAACATAAGCTAGTAAAAAAGTTTTATTGACAGGAAAATGGCTGGGGTGGCAGGATTCGAACCTACGCATGACGGGATCAAAACCCGTTGCCTTACCGCTTGGCTACACCCCAAAAGAATGAAAGATAATTTACAGTGGAGATGTCAGTTTGTCAACATGTATAGTTAATATCTTGTAGTTCAAATTATGCAGATAAGCGATTAAAATAAGACGATGCTAGCAAAGGTGTTTCTCTGATCGTTATAAAATAATACAAAAACCGGCTTCTAACTTCTTATTGATCTATTTTTCTGATCTTGCTGTTATGGGTTGAGGTTCCTCGCAACAGTTGGCTATTATTCTTCTTTTCGCCTTTAGCAGCAAGCCATAAAGGCATGCTCATAACAGTAGTTAAAAACAGATTTTTGTATAAACTACTAGTCAATTGCCTTTTGGGATAAGGATAAAAAAATCATAACTTAATGATGACGTTTATTGAGCAATTCGATAGTATCTCTTATCGATAACCCTTTTGCCCGAAGCAAAACCATCAGATGATAGAGCAGGTCTGCACTTTCATTAAGTAGTTCGTTGTTGTCACCAGCCACTGATGCTAAAACAGTTTCAACAGCCTCTTCACCAACTTTTTGTGCTATTCGATTAATAGGGGAATTATACAGATGGGCCGTGTAGCTGGATTCAGGTGCGCAAGATTTTCTTTCTTCAAGCAATGTATCGAGTTTAGCGAGAAAAGTGAGAGAAGAATCTCGCGTATTTGGCCAGCAACTTGTTGTGCCAAGATGACAGGCAGGACCTTTTGCCTTGACCTGAAGTAGTAGTGTATCTTTATCACAATCGCAGGTAATCTGGCTAACGATAAGCTCGTTGCCTGAGTCTTCACCTTTCTTCCAGAGTTTGTTACGACTGCGTGAAAAAAAAGTAGCCTTTTTGCCGGTTAACGTTTTTTGCAATGAAGCCTTATTCATCCAAGCCATCATTAATACCTGCCCGGAAAATTCATCCTGTGCGATAGCAGGTATAAGACCCGTAGATTTCTCCCAGTCAAGCTGTCCCATGGTGTCTTGTGTTACGATCATAATCTTACCTCTATCTGTTGCGTGCCAAGATAATCTTTAAGCGTATTTATATTGATTATATCTTTATGAAAAACAGAAGCGGCTAAAGCACCATCAGCTTGTGCCTGTGCAAACACTTCTGAAAAATGTTCCATTTTTCCGGCACCACCAGAGGCTATCAAAGGCACCTGACAAATAGATCTGATTTTTTTTAGCTGTTTTATATCATAACCTTGTTTGACGCCATCCTGATTCATTGTATTGAGTACAATTTCACCGGCACCCATTTGTTGAACTTTCTCAACCCAATGGAGTGTTTTCCACTGGGTTTTTCGGGTTTTGTCAGGGCTTCCGGTATACTGATAAACAACATAATCATTTAAATTTTCATCATAGTAGCTGTCTATACCTACCACAATACACTGACGTCCAAAACGTGATGCAAGCAATTTAATTAAGGTAGGGTTTGCAAGTGCTGGTGAATTAACTGATATTTTGTCTGCACCATTGTTTAAAATAATTTGTGCATCTTCAACCGATTGTATGCCTCCGGCAACACAAAAAGGAATGTTGATGACTTGTGCAACCTTACGTATCCAGTCTTTGGTGACTAAACGATTATCAGAGGAAGCGGTAATATCGTAAAAGACCAGTTCATCAGCACCTTCTTTGGCATAACGTTTGGCCAGGGGGATAATGTCGCCGACTATTTCATGGTTACGAAATCTGACCCCCTTTACTACTTGTCCATTTTTCACATCAAGGCAGGGGATTATACGTTTTGCCAGCATTGTTGTGCCTCCATGAATGTGAATTTTTCTTCTAACAGTGCTCGTCCGATAATAACTCCACTAACCTTTGTTGACTGTAGTCTTATAATATCTTTTAGGTCTGTAACACCACCGGATGCTTGCCAGAGAATATCCGGAAAAGTATTGGTTAATTGTTTATAAAGAGCGATATTGCTACCTTCAAATGCACCGTCACGTGATATATCTGTGCAGAGTATATGTTTTAAACCGGTGTCTTTATAGATATTCAGTACATCCTCCAACGCTAAAGTGCTTAATTGTTGCCAGCCATGGGTGGCAACTTGTTTTATTTCATTGATTAAGCGTATATCTAATGCGAGCACGATAGCATTACTTCCAAACCGTTGAATCCATGCTTTAACACTGTCCGGATGGGTGACGGCTACCGATCCTAATACTATGCGATTGGCTCCTGCGTTGAGCAGAACCTCAATATCACTGTCACTACGTATACCACCACCAACCTGTATTTGAGCATTAACATTTTTGAGTATTTCCTCAATTAATATGGTCTGTCTGTGGCTTGTGTCTTTTGCTCCATCAAGATCCACAAGGTGTAACTGTGTTGCGCCTTGTTCTACCCATGACTCAAGCAAGTGAATGGGATCATAAGAATAGGTGGTTTTTTCATTGAATTTTCCCTGGCAAAGGCGTACGACTTTGCCATTTATTAAATCGACAGCGGGTATAATCATTGCTCTTCCATTACCTGTTGCTTGGGTTGTAAGTCAATAAAGTTCTTTAGTAACTGTTCACCGGTTTTTCCTGACCGTTCCGGATGGAACTGTACACCCATAAAATTATCCTGTTGTACAATAGCTGCAAATGTCTGGCCGTGGTTGCTGGTGGCGACAGTGTTTTTATCATTTGGCCAAGCATAGCTGTGAACAAAATATACATAACTGCCGTTTTCAATTCCGACCAGTAGGGGGTGATCCTTCTGTTTAAACGTTAACCGGTTCCAGCCCATGTGCGGCAGGAAAATATTGGGTGATGGTTTAAGTTGTTTTATTGTCTGGGCAATAACGCCCAGTGTTCTGCAGTCACCTTCTTCTGATCTATTACCCAGTAACTGCATACCAAGGCAAATACCGAGCACTGGCATTTTAAGATCCTTAATGGTTTTGCTCAGGCCGGATGTGTTGAGTTTGTCCATTGCCGCATCAGCACTACCAACGCCTGGCAAGATGACACGCTGGGCACTTTTTATCACAGCTAGATCTTGGCTGATAACAGGATTGCAACCTATACGTTGTAATGCAAAATCGACGGAAGCCAGGTTTGCACAGCCTGTGTTAATAATTACCGTTCCAGTGTCATGTAATGGGTTGCTCATTCATAACACTCCTTTGCTGCTTGGTAAGCCATCACCTTCTTTCTTTAGTGCCTGCCGTAAGCACCGTCCTAAACTTTTGAACAGGCTTTCTATCATATGATGGGTGTTTTCGCCTTTAACACTCATGTGGAGTGTGCACTGTAGCGCATCTGCAAAAGACCTGAAAAAATGTTTTACCATTTCTGTGGCCATGCCACCAATCTGTTCGCGTTTGAAATCTGCATTGAATTTAAGGTAAGCGCGACCGGAAAGGTCAATGGAACATTGCGCTTGTGCTTCATCCATTGGTAACAAAAAACCAAACCGGTTGATGCCATGTTTATTGCCTAATGCACCTTTTATAGCCTGTCCTAAAACAATGGCGCAATCTTCTGTGGTGTGGTGATCATCCACATCAATATCCCCCTTGCACGTTAGTGTGAGAGAAAAGTTACCATGCGTTGCGATCTGATCAAGCATATGGTCAAAAAAAGGCAGCCCAGTGATTATATTATTGGTATTTGCTACATCTAGATTTACGGTTGCTACAATATCTGTTTCTTTTGTTGTACGACTTACAGCGTTTATTCTTGGTTGTTTAATCAGCGTATTGGAGATAGTTTGCCAGTTGTAATTGTTACGGTTGTACTTTAGTCCTTGTAATCCCATATTTTCGGCAAGTTGCATATCAGAGTCACGATCACCAATAACAAAAGAACGGGTAAAGTTGATTTCACCGCGCTGAAGATAGTCTTTTACCAAGCCAAGCTGTGGTTTTCTACAGGTGCACTTATCTTCTGGCCGGTGGGGGCAAATCAGTAAAGACTCGAAAAAGATTCCCTGAGAATTAAACAATTGCATCATTTTATTCTGAGGAAGATCAAAGTCTGCCTGCTTAAAAGAAGATGTGCCTAAACCGTCCTGATTTGACACTAGCACGAAAATAAATCCCGCTTGTTTTAATTGGAGCAATGAGGCGATAACATTTGGCTCAAATACGAGTTTTTCCAGACTATCCACCTGTTTGTCAATGGCAGGCTCTTCAATAAGTGTGCCGTCACGGTCAATAAAAAGAAAATCTTTTTTCATTGTGTGTATTCCTTATCTGTCTGTCTCAATACATTGCATAGCTGTTGCATTTCTTCTGTTGTGCCAATAGTAAAGCGTATACAGTTTTCAAGGCGGATATACGTGGCCATATTTCTGGCTACAATGCCGTTTGCAATTAGTGTCTTCCAAATATTGTCTGCATTGTGAAACCGCACAGTAATAAAATTTGCTGAGCTTTTAAGTACAATATCTACTGATGAAAGTGCACAAAGGTAGCTGGTAAGTTGGGCTCTGTCTGTATTTATTTTCTCAACGTGTTGCTGCATGACTTTAAGCCCTGTAGCAGACAATGCTTGTGTAGCAATAGTTGCAACAGGTGTGGGGACAGGGTAGGGGGCAATTACCTTTTTCAAGCATGCAATGATGCTAGAATCTGCCAATACAAATCCGCAACGTAAACCGGCAAGACCAAAGGCTTTGGACAACGTTCGTAAGACAACCAGGTTTGGATATTTGGCAATTAATCTGACTATACTTTGCTCGGGACAAAAATCAATGTACGCTTCATCAACAACAACGATTGTTGTTTCTTTTGTTAATGACAGTAAATGCTCAAATTGCTCATTGCTGATTAATGAGCCGGTAGGGTTATTGGGATTACACAAAAACAGTATGTTGACGTCAGTTGAAACTAATTTGTCCAGATTGTTTGGTAAGTCAAGGTTTTTGGACAGTGCAATTTCCTGATAATTCACACCACAGGTTTCGGCACTTATTTTATACATGCCATAAGTGGGCGGGCAAAAAGCGATACTGTCTTGCCCTGCTTCACAAAAGGTTCGAATTAATAACTCTATGCCTTCATCAGCCCCTCGTGTCAGCAAAATATTTTCTGTTTTAATTTTGCAATAGTCACTGTACGCTGACAGCAATTGTGGAGGCTGAAATTCCGGATAACGATTAAGGCGGGTCAATGAGCCGTTAAACGTCATATTGTGTGGTAATTCGTTAGCATTAATCCATACAGAACCCTGACCACCTATACGACGTGCGGACGCATAAGGCGTTAATTGCTGAACTGATGAGCGACAAAGTTTATCAGCCAGAGACATTATAATACCTCGCTGTTCACAAAATTAAGGCGAATTTCTACAGCTCTTGCATGTGCTTCTAGTTGTTCTGCACGTGCCAGAGTGGTGATAGTCTTTTCAAGTGACCCCAACCCTTCCTTAGTTAATGTTTGTACAGTAAAGCGTCGCATGAAATCCATAAGCCCAAGGCTTGAATAAGTGCGAGCGTAGCCGTATGTGGGCAGTACATGATTGGTGCCACTGGCATAATCTCCCGCTGATTCAGGTGTCCATGAACCAACAAAAATTGAACCGGCCGTTGTTATCCGGTCAACCAATTGCTCAGGGTTTTTGGTTTGAATCGACAAATGCTCCGGTGCATACATATTACTGACTGTTATAGCCTCATCGAGAGTTGAGCAGAGGATAATCCGGCTTTTTTTCAGTGAGGTGGCAACTGTTTTTTTTCGCGGTAATGTTTCAGACTGTTTAGTAATAGCGTTAAGCACTTGTGTAGCTAAGTTTTCAGACAATGTCACCAAAATCACCTGTGCATCGGTACTGTGTTCTGCCTGTGACAGCAGGTCCGCTGCAATAAAGTCAGGTTGTGCGCTTTCATCGGCAATCACCAATAGCTCTGAAGGGCCTGCCGGCATGTCGATGGCAGCACCTTGTGGCATCTGGCTGACTAGTTGTTTTGCTACTGTTACATAAGCATTACCTGGGCCAAATATTTTATCTGCTTTTGGAATGGTTTCTGTGCCAAAGGCCATGCCAGCAATTGCCTGAGCTCCTCCGATAGCATAAATTTCAGAAATGCTACAGACCGAGGCTGCAAAAATAATTTCGTCAGCTATTGGCGGTGGTGAACATAAAATAATGTTTGGGCATTGTGCGATAAGCGCTGGAATCCCCAGCATTAATACAGTAGAAATCAGAGGTGCTGTACCTGCCGGAATGTACATTCCAGGGCATTCTATGGGCAAAAAACGTTGCTCGCATTTAACCCCGCTCATTGTGGTCATTGTGACAGACTCGGGTTTTTGAGCTTTGTGAAAGCGCATAATATTATTATTTGCTTGTTTGATAGCCTGTTTTACGTCAGGACAAACTCGTGAGCAGGCCAGATCAATTGATTGCTGGCTAAGTTTTAATGGTTCAGTAGGTTCTGTTTTATCAAAGCGTTGCCGGTAAGCGAGAAGGGCTTTGTCTTTCTTATCCTGAATATCTGTAATCATCTGACTCACCAGCTTGCTGATGTCTGTAGTTGTCGTTTGTGCTGGGCGGGTCAGTATGGCCTTTTTTTGTTCTTGTGATAAGTTATTCCAGTAGTATAACTGCATGATTTACTCCATGATCTTTTCAATTGGTAGAACCAATATGGAGCTACAACCTTTTTCTTTCAGTGCCTCCATTGTTTCCCAAAACAAATTTTCCTTACTTACCACATGTAAAGCTACTGTTTTCTTATCATGTGCCAAGGGTATGATAGTAGGTTGTTCGGCACAAGGTAACATCTCTGTTACTGCCTGCAGTTGTTCCATTGGTGCGTGTAACATAATATATTTGGATTCGCGTGCCTGAATAACACTGGAAATACGTGTTATTAATCGCTGAGATAACAAAGAATATTTCATGTCAGGATTTTGCTTTTGAATCAATACGGCTTGAGAGTTAAACAGGCTTTTTGCTTCCACAAGCCCATTGGCCTCCAATGTTGCCCCCGTTGATACAAGATCACAAACGGCATCGGCTAATCCTGCTCTTGGTGCTACTTCAACGGATCCGTTAAGCAGACAGATTTTATAATCAACTCCCTGTTGCTTCATATATGCTTTCAGCAAGTGTGGATATGATGTTGCAATGCGTTTGCCTTGCAGGGCTTTTAAAGATTTAAAAGTGACAGATTCTGGTATGGCAATTGATAACCGGCATTTCCCAAAACCTAACGGCATAACCCGAGAAAAATCAATTTGTTGTCCATGGGTTTTTCTTGACAGTTTAACCTCTTCCAGAGTGTTTTCACCAATAATGCCAAAGTCTACAACACCGTCCATCACTAGCCCCGGAATATCATTGCCTCTCACAAACAATAGGTCAACCGGAAGATTATCTGCATGCACCAGCAATTTATTGGTATCTGCCAGAAATTTTATACCACTTTGCCGGAGTAAAGATAAAGACTCTTTATTCAGCCGACCAGACTTTTGAATGGCAATGCGTAAGCATGGTTCTGTGTAAGTCATATTATTTTCCATTTTCAACCCCATAAAAAAACCCCTGAAAACAACTTCCAGGGGTTTTCTTTAATCCGCTGGAAGTCTGATGGTCTTCCAGCTCTTATCTGCCCGAAGACCTAATTTGGGTGGTAATGCATATGGTGGTGTGGGTTCATGTGTGTAAGCATTGTCTTCGTGCCTCAGTATTTTGGTTGTACTAATGTAAACTATTAATGATCCAAGAGATATATTTTATGAATAAAAAATTCTTCTGCCAGAAAATAATTATTGATAGTCGTACTTAATGGGTGGGCTGTCAAGAGTTTTTTTCCGACAGTGTTTGTGTTTCAGTCAAAGCGCATAGCCTATGCCGGCATAAAATAATTTAAAGTGATGCGTCTGGTACAAAGCCAGTTCATTTTCTCAGAGAGCAGAAGCTAAAAATACTCACCTTACTTAATTGTTTGCAACTGAGCCCTTTGTTATGTGTGCTTACTAAGTTGTCAGTAAATGTTTTAGAAAATATCGAATTTTCATTTTTACAATTTGTCGGAATTATTGATGACTAATAAAGGAATATATAATTATGTATGGAGTTACATCTCAACAACTAATCAGGCAGCCTCTTCACGCACAGACTTCTAATAATTTCGAAGATAAACTCCAGCGTTGCATTTCATTAGATAGTTCAATGGACGTTTTATTTTCCAACAATGCAATTGCAACGATGCTACATAATGTTGTTGAAAGTGATGGCGAGAGACTTGACAGGGAGCTAGATGAGTTAAAAGAAACCGGTATGGTTAAAGCTGCTTCAACTAGCTTGATAGCCACAGGAATTGCTGCAAATGTATTTAGAGATCTTGGGCTCTTGATCGATTCTCGTGAATGTGAAATACATTGCATGTATTCTGGTGATGCGGGAACAATAAAAGTAGATAAGTTTGAACGCAAAGTAACATGGAATCCTGTCAAGAAGTCTCATTGTATTTTTAATCCGGGAAGTAATGATTTTGACATTTCTGCGACAGCACCTGTTGGATTTAAAGTAATGACAAAAAAAAGAAAGGTTGAGTCACTAAGTGAGCTAGAAGCAATGATAAAAAGTAAATATGATCAATGTAGAAAAGAGGTAGCTCATAATGAGGTTGTAGTAGATTACCCTGTTACTTCTTGTATTGGGGTGATTGCTACAAAAAATAGAAATCTATGTTTTAATCAAGCAACCAAAGATCAGAAAATTATAGAAGAAGCTCTTAAATTACAAGACAGGATTAGATCAGAGTTTAAAATACTGCTACCAATTATTATATATGATTGCCAGTCTGGTGAAGTGGCTCCGTTGCAACAAAACCCCTTCAATTAATCTGCAAAAACAATCGCCAGAGTAATGGAAAAAGCAGGAGCGAACAATGAAAAGGCAAATGTATTTTTAGCGAAAGATGCTCCAAAGCAGTGCAAGCCATATGATTGATCTGTAATGATTTATTTATTTGTTAGTAATATTAACCTTTTAAAAGATAGCACTCTCACACAAGCCCCTTGTCTTTTACCCGGTTTTTTTGCAGAATACGGGCAACTTTTATTATAAGATCTGGATAGCTTACATGCCCTCCTCAAATAAAGACCGGTTTTTAATTAACCTTGCAGGGATGAATCACCTTTCGGTACTAGGGTTTTCTGGTACGGAAGCGCTAGATGACGTTTACAAAATAACGACACACATTATCACACCCCAGCCGCTTGAAGCTTCCCTGTTGCAGCAGCCGGTCTGTCTAACGCTGTTGTCGCAATACAATGAGAACACGTCTGTTCTCGATGCTGACAAACAACCGCGCTATATCAATGGGGTGGTGGGGAGTCTTACGCAAACCGGCTATCAGTCAGGTGTTGGGTATGAATACACCATCACGATTATTCCCAGACTGGCTTTATTAAAACACCGCCGTCGTTATCGTATTTTTCAGCAGCAGAGTGTGCCTGACGTTGTCAGTCAGGTACTGAAGGAAGCCGGTATATTGTCCGTTAAACAACAACTACAGGGCAGTTATGTCGCACGTGATTATTGTGTGCAGTACGGCGAATCTGATCTTGAGTTTATCCAGCGTATTTTAAGTGAAGCGGGTGTTTTCTTTTACTTTGAGCATACGGCGACGGACTATAACCTAGTACTGCAGGATAACATGATGCAGTCGCAAGACCTGGCAGCCTTAATGTATCACTCACATACGGGCCAGGTGCCGGGTGGTTCTGTGGTGACAAAGTGGATGGTGACCCACAACGTAACGCCAGGTGTGATGAGCGGACGCGCTTACGACTTTACTCGCCCCCGCACCAAAAAAGAAAGCCGGGAAGTTACTTTCAGTGATCAAAAAAACACCCAGATGTTGCAGCAGGATCAATGGCCCTTGCCGGTCAAAGATGATCTGGCTAAACCGAATGCCTCGCGCCGAAAGCAGGAACAGGCTGAAAGAGATCAAATCAAGGGTGAAGGTAAAACCGACAGTGCGGAGTGTTTGCCAGGGTACTGTCTGCCCCTAAAAGATCACCCTGACGACAGTAATAACGTGTTGTGGCTGCTTACTAAAGTGACCCATAAAGGCACCCAGCCACAAGCCAAAGAAGCCTATGCCAGCCAGAGTGAGGCAGGCAGTTATGAGGCGACCATTGAAGCGGTGCACCAACATCAAAACTGGCGACCAGAACAAAGAAAGAAACCAGGGCATATTGGTCCGCAAACCGCCATTGTCACTGGCCCAAAAGATCAGGAGATTTTTACTGATAAGTATGGTCGTGTCAAAGTACAGTTTCACTGGGATCGCGAAGCCATGGGCGATGATAAAAGCAGTGTATGGCTGCGCGTGGCGCAACAGTGGGCAGGTGCCGGTTATGGAGCATTTAGCCTGCCAAGAGTTGGACATGAGGTGGTAGTCAATTTCTTAAATCACGATATTGATCAACCCATTATTACCGGCAGTCTGCATAACGGTGCCAATAAACCTGCTTACCCACTGCCAGATAACAAAACCCGCAGCGGCATTAAAACCCTTTCCAGCCCAGGAGGCAAAACCGATAACGAACTGCGCTTTGAAGATAAACAGGGCCAGGAACATATCTATATTCATGCGGGTAAAGACTTTGCACAACAGATTGATAATGACCAGCACGTTGTCGTCAATAACGACCATCATCACATCACTAAAAACAACCATTACCAGCAGGTGCAGGGCGAACAACATACCACGGTAAATAAAGATGCCTTTAGCACTGTCCAGGGTAGTGTGAATGAAACGGTGGGTGGTTCTGTGCAGACGAAGGTAGCAGAGAACCATCTCCTAGAGGCACAAACCATTGAGTTAGCTTCTGGCCAGAAAGTAGTGATGGAGGCGGGTAGTTCGCTCACCTTAAAAGCAGGTGGGCATTTTATAAATATTAACTCAGGTGGCATATCGTCCTCAACGATAATAGGGGTCGGTGGCTCAGCGGGTAATGTGTCCGCAGTTAACCCAAAAAGCGCACATTTACCAGGCAGTGTTGATAAGGCGGGCTTAGGTCAGATTCCTGCGCTTGTCGCAGAGCAACCCCTTGAGACGATGGCTACACTTACCCCAGGCCAGTTGCAGTATCAGCACATGCTGCAAAAGACAGCGCCCATACTTAAGACAGCAGCACTGACAGACCAGCCAGCGGTAGCAGATTGTCAGCGCAAACCCGATGGCAGCTGCTCACTGAATGATTGTCCGTGTGAGCCTGCTGCATCCTCAGGTAACACGGGTAATGAAGCATCGTCATCTTATGCTGAGCAGGTGGTCGAAAAAATTCATGCACAGATAAAACAGGCACCCACTTCACCAGATGCCACTTTTACCCAATCTGCTTCACAACGAGGCAATGATTTTAGTCCGGGATCATCGACAGTGTCTTTAAACCAGTTTGGTAAGGTGATTGGTGGTCAAACCCAGACTCTTCAGGGAGGAAGTAATTAATGAATATGGCAGCCGTACATAGCTGGCACCCGGAACTACCGCGTATTGGCGGACAGCTGGCGTTTAACGTGCTGAAGGATATCGGCGAGACCGCCGGTGCAGCGTTGGAGGGGGCGGATACAGTTTTTTTGTTACTGTTTCCCACAGAAGCCGGTCGGGATGGCATGTTAAGCCCCGCTCAGGTCCATTCTCATATGCTGACCGGCAGCCAAATTGCACAACGTAGGAGTGTGCCCACGCGTGTGCGGGTAAAGATTACTGAAGATGCGCAGGGAAAACCCATTGCTAACGCATGGCATGTGAGTGGCGATCATGAAAATGTGCCTGTTATTCAGCCTGTCATCGAGGGCGATAAACGTATTTATCATCTGCCTGATGGTCAGGTGGTGACCTGGTATCCCGGGCAGGCACCCCAATTGCCAAAAAATAAAGGTTACCCTGGTGAGTTACTGGATGTGGACAATATCATGGTTCACCCCATGCCCACTACAGACGTTGAGATTAAAGCTCAGGGGTTTCCGCTGCAGCAGAGTGACTGGCATGATGCCATTCTTATTTTTCCCACCGATACCGGTGTGGAGGCGGTATATATTGCGTATAATGCTAGAACTAGGCTCCCTAGGAATAATGGAGAGTGGGTGAGTGGTGAACCCAGCGATGGGTTATGGCAGTCTAGTTTGGGTGAGGTCAACTCAATTACACAAGGGAGGCCTATACAGTTTGCTAATGGGCGACCCATCTTTTCTCCTTGGGCTAAAGGTGTGATTACATTTGAACCTGGTCAGCTGAATGGAACAAGATCAGATTTTATGGCTGTTTATGAATATATTGCACAAAAAAAGAACCTTCCTAGTAAACATGCAGCAAAAACATTATTACGTGAATTAGAGTTAACACCTCATCACTTAGACAATGTGACAATAGAGTTGGTGCCTACAAAACTACATGGGAACATCCCTCATATTGGTTCGGCTTCAGATATGAGAAGAGGAAATTAAAATGCTAGACGATATTATACAAAAACTAGGTGCTACCGGCTTTGGTGCTTTGTCTCCAGAGCTTACAATTTCTGAAGTAGAGCTCAAGTTAGGGATATCTTTGCCAAAAAGTTTAACTGCTATTCTCCGACATTTTTCTCGTTCAGTTATTTTTAATAATGGGGCAAAATTTCGTCCAAGTGAAAAAACACCTGTTGATGACTCTGAAGGTTTCCAGAATATCGATATACTTTATGGTCCAATAGAGGATCAAAATGGAATTTTGAAAAAAAACGCAATGTATTTAGATCAGTTACCTAATGGCTTGATTGCTATAGGTGAAACAACTGAAGGAAATCAGATTTGCTTAAATAGCAAGCGAAATATTGTTTTTTGGCATCATGAAGCTTTACAGGATAGTCAAAGTACATACTTGATCTCTTCTGATTTTGAAACGTTTCTCTCAAGCTTGGAGCCTGATAGTGTTAGTTCTAATTCATACAAGATAGATGGGGCTAATTCATTCCTCGATTTTTAAAAGATAAAGAGCATATAGCTACAAATGCCTGATGGTCAGGTGGTGACCTGGTATCCCGGGCAGGCACCCAAATTGTCAAAAAATAAAGGTTACCCTGGTGAGTTACTGGATGTGGACAACATCATGGTTCACCCCATGCCCACTACAGACGTTGAGATTAAAGCTCAGGGGTTTCCGCTGCAGCAGAGTGACTGGCATGATGCCATTCTTATTTTTCCCACCGATACCGGTGTGGAGGCGGTGTATATTGCTTATAACAGTGGGCCGATACCAGCGCCTAGCACTGAAGAAATAACAGGATTTTCCGGTTTAAAGCAGGCAAGAAAGAAAACTTATGTTCAAGGTGGTGGTTTGAAAAGGGCGCGTTGGAAAGATGGTAAAGGAAATATCTTTGAGTGGGATAGTCGTCACGGTGCTTTAGAAAAATATAACCGTCGTGGTGTTCATTTGGGAGAGTTTGACCCATATACAGGGCAGCAAACTAAAGATGCCGATAAATCAAGAAGAGTAGAGCCATAATGACTGTTAAAGTTAAACGACTTATTGGAGTTTATAGAAAAGATAACGATGAACATGTCGGTAACATTAACTTACCAGACAATATAGAGTTATCAACCTTGCAGAATATGTTTAATGTACCTAAAGATAATCCTATGTATGACTGCGCTATTTTAGAGAAGGAACACTTGCCTTTTTTTGAAAAAAATACAGGTGAAAAATTTGATCTTGATAAATATGAGTATTCTTTAGAGTGCTATGCGGATCGCTCATGAGGGTGAAGAAGAGACTACAGAGTTTAATATGCTTAGAACTCTGGTCTTTTTTCTGTTGAAAAGTGATTAGATATTAATAAAGAGTATTATGAACCACGCACTTATTCTCGACCAAATCCGTTTACCAGAAGTAACGGACACCTTAACCCGACTGGCACCAGACGTGGAGCCGATGTATCTGTATGACACTACCCGTTATGAACCCCTGAAAGCACAAAGTCCTTTAATGGTGTCCTGCGAAATTAACGATGCGCTCTATCAGCACTGGAAAGGCGATGCCTTATGGCAAAGCAGTGGTGTGTTGATTCGCTGGCGTGATGCTTCACAAAATGATATCGTGCACCATCTGCGTAGCCTGCTATGGGTCAATACACCACAGAGTAGACCAGTGCTGTTTCGGTATTATTCCCCGCGCTTACTTAACGTCTGGGGACCTCTATTAACCGATGAAGAACGTACTGCCTTTTTAGGGCCATTGAGTCAGTGTCATTCACTAGAGGGTGATGGTAAAGGCTCCATACACAAAGCAGAAGATGCGCCTTGGTTCATTCTGTCAGAGCAGCAGATACAGACCATGGATAAATTGGTGACAGAACAGGAAGACAAGGAGACAGCGGATGTCTGATACAAGTACATCGTCTACTTATACCATTCAGCCGGGTGACTGCCTAAGTGCGCTGGCTAAAAAGTGGCATACGACCGTTGAAAAACTGATTGAGCTCAACCGTTGGCATATTTTAAACCCGGATGAAATTTATGTTGGGCAAACTATTCAGGTACCTCAGCCCATCAAGCTCACAGAGGCTGGCAGCCAGTCGTTGCCAAAACGGCCTGCACTGGATACAAAGACGCGCCTTTGTGCGCCTAAACACTATGTGGATATTGTGTTTGTGCCGAGGCACCCCAAGAAACAGGCCCCCGCCTGGCTGTTGTTAACGGCCAAAGCGAAAGCGGCTTTTGATCAAGAAGCCCAGCGGTTGGATAACGCCATTACGCCCTTAGCCAATACGGCTGATGCCAATCATGCCTCGGCGTTAAAACAAAGCCTTGAAGCCATTAATCAGTTGGGTCTGCTGGAACCCTTTAAAGGAGCGGAGCATGCCGTGTTTCTGGCCCCTGATGTTCAGAAAGTCTATGAAGAAGCACAGGCAAATAAGGTGGCAGTGAGCGCCGTACTTGAAGGCATAAAGTATAAATGGACAGCGGGTTTAACGACGGAGATGCGAGAGCAGTTAAACCAGGAGCTGACAGCAAAACAGTATATAACACTGAAGCAGCCTGACCCTGAAAAAGATCTGGTGAGTCTGATTGCAAAAGCGATAGTGCCTGTTACGGCCGTATACGGCTTTGAGGCAGGAGGCATTGCTCCCCCGCTTGAAGTCACGGAGTATCAGGATGCTGTGACCACCTGTGAGGTCTTTGTCCAGAAGAAGGTCGATGAACTGCAACAGAAAGTAGATGAGTGGAATCAGAAGATTAAAGGATGGAATGCCAGCGCTGAGCGTATTGCCACAAGAAAAGGGTTTGAGTGGGATGCCCATATCGGCGCCTATGCAGAAACTACCGAAGTGCAGGCTAATGAGATACTCCAGCAGATACAGACAGCACGGGCGCATGTATTAAATCACGTGTATCAACCAGCCGATGGCGCACGTTTTATGCAGTACTGGGATGCAGGATAAGGGACAGATAATATGGAACAGTACATGATAACCGGTGATCAGGTTGATTTTATGCGTGCCGTCGCCCGACTAAACCGGTTAGGCTTTGTGGTACGTGAACAGTGCTTAAGTGATGATCAGCTTTTTGCCGGTAACCCGGACTGGTTAACTGCGGGGGTAACGCCTTCACGCCAGCAGCTTGAAACGATAGAAACAACACAGAATAAATCCTATATGCTGACCTTGCCGCTGGGGTTGTATGTCTGTTTACACCTCCAACCCCTGGTTAAAGCCTGTATTGCCTCGGTGATAGAAGATCTGAAGTCGCTACTGGGCAGCCATGAGAAAACGTCGGGAGATAATCCGGTCAGTACACTTTTGCAACCGTTGCTGGTCTTGCAAAAAGCTCTTAGTAATAGGATCAGCGAACTAAAAACACAGGCAGAAAGCACAGCCAAAGCGGCGAATGAAAGTCTGGGCCAACCGGTCAGTGATGTACCGGCACGGGCAACGTTTCGTTGCCTACCGCCGGAGGTCCGAGTCAGCCGTAACCATTTGACCCTAATATGGGATGAGGCCAGCTGGCAGCCCTCGCATATTTATGACCACCGGCCAAAAGCCGAGACACTGGCCCACAACACAACAGATGCAAAGGTGGTGCAAGCCTGGCAGGTATCGCAGGGCAGCCAGATACGGTTTGTGCGCGACTGCTGGCTGCTGGACGAAGAAGCATCGAATAATACCATTGAGGTCCTGGACGGTTATGTACCGATAAACAGCTTGTCCGTTAAACCCGGAGATGGCATCACCCCTAAAGCCCCTGAAAAAACATCAGGAGAGAAGGCATGAGCAGTGTATCAGACAGACTAAAAACCCGTCTTTATCGGCAGGCGAAAGACGAGCTACAAAGCAAGCTGACTGGCTGGATCAATAAAAAACTGCCCTCCGGTACCGCAAATACACCCGCTTTTACAGCCCAGATGGCTGAGTATTTTGGGCAGATGATTGATAGCGACGATGCACTGAAAAACGGTGCGATTTATGATGTGAGTGGCGAGGCGCAGTTTATGCGCTTTACCGCCGGCGCGTCAGTGGCAGAAAGCCCCGACAGTAAAGACTGGCTGAGTAAAAAAGCGGTGCTGGGTCAGGCCAGTGCGAATGTAGAGTTTGATGTCGTCAATGCTACGCTGGAGGCCACCATGGAATGGCCCGACGCAGAAGGCAATGCGCTGACTTTCTATTATGCGGTGGCTGCTGACGGGTCTAAAGAAACAACAAAGTCGTATGAGGCCGGCCATATTAAAGTGATCTGCAAACCATCATTGAATGCCAGTGTAGGGGCGACGTGTGCGCTTTCTACCGGTTTGCAGCTGGCGGTTAACTCGGATGGCAGTTGTGGCATGAAAGGGATCACTCCGGTGGATACCGACTTTTTATCCAAACACTTTGCCGACAAGCCGGTAGCCTTTATACACAACGATTCTTATGAAGACAGTGCGGCCACCCGAATAACCCCTTCGAAGAGTATTTCCGGTATACAGGGCAACGTTAACCTGTTTGCCGGTGTCAAAGCGGGCGGTACCGGCAGCGTTTTAGGGCAGTGGAAAAGTACAGATACTCACTCTAAATGGGTGGAACTATTTGCTGGCACGTTACAGGGAGCTGTAGCACTCGGCTTGGGTGTACAGGGAGACTTTGTCGTCACCCTGCACGAAGGCCGACTGGTGATTGTGCTGGGACTCGCCACCGCCGGTGGGCCTGGTTTTTCAGGCAAGGCCGGCGGTGTAGTCGATAGCAATAATATCGAAGCGCTGGTGAAGGTGCTGCTGAAAATGGTGGCCCAGAGCGGGTTTCGGCGAGTACTGTTTATCAACAGCGAACAAAATGGCAGCGAAGCGCATAACGATGCCTTTAAGTACTTAAATGAACTGCTAACGGCGGTGTTTACGTCAGGTATGGATATTGTGCTGCTGGCCACCTTATCACTGAAACAGCTTGCGGATATTAACCAGCAGATGCTGGCGAAAGAGTACGCCCAAACGCTGGCCGTTATTATCAATAGTAAAAGGCAGGAAACCTGGTTTGATAATGCCCTGCCAGAAACTAAAGGTCGCTTACTTTGGTGCCTGATGCAATACCCGGATTTATCCCACCACTGGTATGAAGGGCAGGATTATCAGAATGATGTCAATGCCAGTATGGCCCAGCGTGATGCGGCGCTGAATTTAATTAAGTGGATTTCGAGAGAGAGCCACGAGACGGGCAGTCGTCAGTATGAAGAGATGCTCAACCGTTGCAATCCACAGGGTGTAAAATCAAAGGATGAATTTGAAAAGTTCCAAGCCTATGGTGATAACTGGGGTGAATTGCATGCATGGTTTTATTATTTAAATATTCAGGGTCATGATAATAGAAATCCTAAGGCTATTGACTCATTAACCTCTTACCATCAAACACTCTGTCCTGAGCTAAATAAACACTACCACCTTTATGAATACCGTAGAGAAGGTTATTTTCGTAATCCACAGGATGCAATCCGCAGGTGCTGGGTCTATGCAGGGCCACTAAAAAAGCCATTGTCAATGGATGAACGTTTACAGCGTTTAGGCATTAGTCTGCCTGGAGCCAGAGTGATCAAGGAGGGAATATAAGATGAAAGGACGTTTACTGGCAGATTGCCTGCTGAGTGCTGCTTTGAGTATTAGCACATTAAGCCATGCCGATTTAAAGCAAGGCATTGCCTATTATAATGCCAATGACTTTGTGCAGGCGCAGCAAGCATTATTGCCAGATGCAAAAGCAGGGAATGCAATATCACAGTTTTATCTGGCACTGTCTTATATCTGGGATCCGGATAAAAAACAGTGGAATGAAATGAGTGAGGGTAAAAAGTGGCTTTATAAGTCTGCTGAAAATGGCAATCCTTATGCTATGTGGAGATTGGGGAATCCTCATATTTTTGGGCCTTTTTTTGGTGGAGTAAAAGATCAAAGTGACTGGCAAGCCAAAGCTATTAACCGCTGGAAGCAGTTAGCCAAACAAGGGAATAGTAATGCGGTAGCGATGCTGGCGGAATATGATGCAGGTATTACACAATATATCCCTTTTTATGGACAGTATAAACTGAAAAAATCCTTGAGCAATGCATTGGATATGGGGTCAAATATTGCAGCCACAGACTACTATAATTATTTCATTTCGCAAGCTAGTGAAAAAGAAAAAAAAACAATAGGCACTTACCTTGAAGTGGCAGCTAAGCGTGGTTATATGCCAGCAATGGAGTTACTTGCTGGTGCTTCGTCTATTAAGAAAGTTGTTGGTATGGATAAAGAGTTTTTTTGGGCAAAGCAATGTGCCATATTGGGGAGTCCCAACTGTGTGAGCGACCTTAGTTATTTTTACATGCACGGACAGGGGACTCCAATAAATTACTTTCAGGCATATACGTGGATGCTTATAGGACATGACTATAGTGGTGAATATCTATTGTCTGGTGATGTAAATAAATTAAATCAAGAGCTTACTACAAAACAAAAATCCCAGGCCAAAAAAGAGGCTGACTCCTTTGTGGCAAATCATTTACCAAATTATGGTAAAACCCCGTTGAATCCCTGATTTTTTTGTTAAGATGTATGCCTGTATAACTCTTTTGTGCAGGCATTCAAGCGCCTCTGTCCTGAACTCAACAAGCATTACAACCTATATGAATATACAACCCCAATGAACAGTATTCAGAAATTTAACAGACAGGCTGTGGTTCCTCAGCGGCGCTGGCTCTATACAGGTCCACTGAAAAATAGTCTTACAATTGAAAAACGGTTTGGCCGGCTGGGGATCACCTGCGCCACATTAAAATTACTTAAAGAAGGAATGTAAGATGAAAGGGTGTTTGCAGTCAGATTCGAGTAAAAACTTGTTGAGTTCTGGCTCAAAGGACTGGTAAAAGTCATCCATATCACAGAAAATACGAGTCAGCATATCACTTTCATGTTTTGTATTGTCTTGAGAAACCATACTATGCATGGACGTGATTGCTTTTAAAAGACTTCTTGCGTCTAACTGAAGTTATGTATAATCGAGAGGCTTTAAAACAATGAACCCTTTAGAAATAGCGAAGCATTACTTCAAGCTCTCAAATGATAGTAACTTTGAGGAAATCACAAAGCTATTTTGTGAGAGCTCAACGTTCAGATCAGGAAAGGGTGAACTTTTTCTAGGGTCTGATGCCATTATGTCGATGCAAAAGCTTCATCATGGTATGTTTACCAATCTTGAGTGGATAATAAGCAGCGTCTCAGAAATAAAACCCGGAATCATTCACTTTAATTTCGACTTTACAGGTGAAACGCAAACAGGAGAGAAAGTAGAATATTCAGGTTTAGAAGATGTGGTTATATTTAATGGTAAAATTCAGCATATTCATGTTCAACGCCTATGAAACCTGAATGAACATAATCTTAAATCATAGAGCTATATTTTCTGGGAAAATTACCGTTATATTTGCGCCGTACTCAAACGGCGAAATGCAAGAGACAAAGCTATTAAAAATAGCATGAAAAGCTAAGGAATAAAGCCCTGCCAAATGTTGGGCAGGATAAGCAAGCCCGCCCGCATTGGCTACAAAAAAAAGACAAGTACTGGTATGACTAAAAGCTGTATGTCATATCGGGCGAAGGCTAAAAATTAAGCAGCTTTGTGGGTTTGTTTGCTCATTAATCGGCGCAATACCGGAATCAATGTCATTAGAATAAGCCCTGCTACAACAGCAACAATGAATAACCCCACAAACACTTGACTATAGTGTGCGTTAGTATGAAGAGGATTGAAGTCATGCCCGGTACCTGCCATAAAGGAGGTTAAAAAGCCTGAAAAAATGCCCGCTACACCAGATGTTAGCATTACATAACCAAGTAATAGCCCTTGATGTGGTCTTGGTACAAGTGATCCGATCATGGAGTAACTGATGGGTGAAATTAACAGCTCGCCAATGCTTTGAAATATATAGCTCCACACCATCCATGATACAGAAGAATAACCGGCAGCATCTGCAAACTTTATACCCAGTGGTAATAAACCAAAGCCGATACCAATGCAAATTAAAGAAAGAGAAAATTGAAGTGGGACATCAAATTTTATCCCTTTTTCTCGAATATATTTAAACAAAAGCGTCATTAGGGGACCACCCACTACAATGACTATCGTGTTCACGTTTTGCAACCACTGGGGCGCAATGTGTATTCCAAGCAAAGTCAGGTGTGTATTATGCTCTGCATAAAGCGTAAGCCCCATGGGTGCCAGCTGATATGGTGCCCAAAAAATCAACATACCAAAAACCAGAATAATGTAAGCTTTAAAGCGTTGTCGTAAATGGCTAGATGAGTGAAAAAGAGCTACCCACAAAATATACAAAAAAATAACGCCTGCCAGAGCAAATACAGCTATGTTGCTCGCATAGGAATGAACGATCAGTTTATCTAATGCCATGGCAACAGCTGCCACAATAAGCCAGCCAACGATATTGCGAAAGATGACTGTTTTCTTGGTAGCCGATGATAAAGCCGTACCAATATCACCAATGCGTGGCCAAAAGATGAGTGCTAAAATGCAGGCAAATAAAGAGCCGGCAGAAGCAATAAAGAATAAGGTACGATAATCTTGAATTAGTTGATAATGCCCTGCTAAAGCAAAACCTAAAAAGAATCCTGCATTCATACCACTATAGTTAAAAAGGAAAGCTCTTTCTCTTTTCGGGTCGTCTGGTTTGAAGCGTTGTGTGATCATCATATTGATACACGTTACATTTAAACCACTACCCGTTAAGAAAAAAGCCAGACCCTCGAACATTGAGGGTTTTGTCTCCATAGATAAAAAATAAGCACCAATAACCTGCAATAACATACCGGCAACAAATAACACACGATTACTGAGAAAGCGCCCGCCAACATAACCACCAACGACATGTAATCCATAGTTAAAAGCGACAAAACTACCCATAATCATGCCTGACTCTGCACCTGACAAATTAAGCTTTTTTGTCATGTATAAGGTAAGCGTGGAATAGAGTACTGCATAACCAATAGTTGAAAAGACCTGAATGAAGAAAAGAGACCATACGCCAGTAGGTTTTTCTGGAGCAAGTTCTGAAGCAGTATATCCCATACAATGTAAGTCCTGTATATTCGTTTAAGATTACCATACTAATATTATCAACGCCGTTTTACAAAAAAAACCTACTTATTGCTTTGTATAACAAAATAAAAGCACCTTGTTTTGGGCAGATACAGGAATAACTTTAATATTGCCTATATTAGTATGACGTTACGCGATGCTCAATTTTTCATAAGCATCATTTTTTCAAATTATAATGATGGATTACCCAATGACTTGTTAATCATCACAGCTACGGTGCGAGATAACACCTTACGAGTAACCCGATTAGTCAGATGCCACAGACTAGATGCCCTAACCTTCTGGATATTGAACTGCTCTGTTAGCAGCCCAATGATGATTTCAACCAAGCGTCGCATTGAGATCAGCCATAATTTCGCATCTTTACTTCGTGCAACCGGCATATTTTTACGTACAGGTGTTTGCAGGTTAAAGGGCTCCTGTGATTTCAGCTCCTGTTGAAAGTCAGACCCGATCAACCCTTTGTCAGCGAACACTAATTTTTGAATATTGTCTGTAATATCCCAAAGACAAGCCCACTCGTCCACATACACAGCAGTCAGGGTGACTTCCGTAACAATGCCTTCAGAGCTAATCATCAGGTTTCCCTTGAAACGATAGTAAGTTTCCTCTTTTGAAGCACAATATCCATAACTGGTAATAACTGTAAATACCTTGCTAGAAGCGGCTCTTTTAAAATGGCAAGCCTGCACAGAAAAACCATCTGCCATATGAAGCTTATCTATTGTCGCATGAAGCGGGTTGGCTATCTGTTACTGAATCCGTTGTTAGACATGCCATAAGAGTTGAAATTTTTACAGATGATACTCATGGAATTCAATCAGCCAAAAACTGTCTGAAGTATTGACATCACACAGTAATGATAAAGTTTTCAAATGGCATAGGTCTGTTACCTTATTTGATGGTTCTTCGCAAAACCAAAATACAGGAGTGGGCTGTGTCATTAAATCATCTAAAAAATTGAGCATCGCATAAGAATAGTTTTCTCGCAATCTCAGTTATGCCAATTTCTGTTTAAAAACTGGTTAGCATCTGTGAATAACAAAGCAGTCGTATAACACCAAAACCTGTTTCTATCTTTTTATTTCGTTGTTTTTCTCATATTGTTGTTACGCATTGAAGCTCTTGGTAATATACACAAAACAGATGAAATTATGGTTGCTATCAAAAAAAATAGATGTTACTTTTCCACAATTGTTGCATTATAGCCTTCGTTTATAAATTCTTATCCACTGATGAGCGAACATCACTGCTAAAACGACATGGCTCTAAAAAGACCGGAAGACAGGTGATCGGATCAAGGTAGTTCTTTGAGCCGATGATGGTTGGAGTTCCCGTCAGATTGCATGTGCACTATTTATTCATTAGGAAACCGTTCACCGTCATCTTCATGAGTATCAGCGGCTGTAAAAACTCAGTAATGCGTCAAGTGGTTCTGTTCCAAAACTTAACAGGAAACAAAGAGGTGCTCGAAGGTGATGAATGCATGGGTAACAAATGGTATTTTCTTTCGTTCAGCAACAAAGTTATAATGCGCCATTCATGCAGACTTTTAGTCCGCTCAGGAGAAATTAAAGCACGGTTTTTTTAATCTTATCAATAATAATTTTCACCGCATCAAAGCCAAACTTTTATTTGGTTGATGTTTATTTTACAACTCTCAAAATCTTTTATTTATTTATTTATTTATTTATTTATTTATTTATTTATTAATAAATCATAGCAGTCAGGATTTTTTTTGTGTTTTTAAGACTAGTTAAGTTAGCTGTTTCCGTAACAACTCTAGCGAGTTATTTAACAACCAGTGTTGCTTTTGCAGAAAATTCAAATATACATATACCTTCGGTCAAACACCGTTCATCGACGAGCAAGGCAGCACCCATGTCGGTTGCTGCCAAAAAAACGCTGCTAAAAAAGCTTCAACGTCTGGTGGCCACAGGTCAAAATCATTTTACCTCTCAGGCGAGCAACGGGGGAATGAATGCAGCGGTATCGGTCAATCCTTCTTCACTGGCACTGACATTTTCACAAAAGCTGTTTTCCGTAAACAGTTCACCGACCTCAAAAACTACACTACCAGTTAGCATTTTCCTTGGGGCTTCTACCGGTTTTAACCCGACAACACAACTATTGAATGACTACCCCATTGATGTGAATATTCCTTATATTCAGCCACAAGAATCCAGCAGTGGTCATACTTATTATACCCTATCTATCGGGGGCAGCAGCTATCCGATGATAATGGATAGCAAACAACAGTTTCAGTTTATTTATTATAAAAAGCCCGATATTCATATTACCCATCAAAGTGATGATACCATTGTTGTCACCCAGCGGGACAACTCAACATATATCTTCAAAAAAGTGAACGGCACTGCTTCCACAACTCCATATCAAGTGGTGGCTAAAATAGGGCCAGATGGCAAGGCCATTTATTTTCAGTATGCCCACAGCGATACACAATCTAGTATTACACTGTTAAATTCTGATCAAAAAGTAGTGGCTAAAATTAACAAACAATCCGGTTCTGCCACGCTGTTCTACCAAGATAAAATGGGTCATTTTCAGCACTTTACACTCCGTAATGAAAGCGACGGTGTAAGTATTACCAACCCGTTAAACGAAAGCACATTACTCACCTTTGATACCGATAAAAAACCCACTAAAATCACTCTGGCCGATGGTGCTTATTACACCATCAACTATGGTGTGCTCTCTGGCTCTCACTATATTGTTAGTGGTTACACAGAGCCTGTGAATAATCATACGCCTTATGTTAGCTCTTATACAGAACACTTTAATAACAGTCACGATCAGGATATTACCCGTACGTTCAGCGTTAGCAGTAAAGGTAATAATTTTGTCGGTAATAATATACAGTGTGATGGTAATACGTTTGCCCATGTGACATCAGCACAGGACTGGTTAATGGAATGCGGATTTCGGCATCAGGGCGCACCCGTATATCGTTATAGCACCCTTGCCGGGATGAAAATTCCAGTCTTTACCGGTACGTTAATACCTTCGCCAGAAACAAAACAGATCAGCCAAAGTTATAATTATCTGCATTTAAAGGATCAGCAAACAACTTCAGTCAATAATATAACCCTAACCCGCGGGCAGACTACCTACGGTGACAAGATTACTTCTGCCTCTTCGGTGGCTGATCTATCCCAGCACTATAATCTTCCCTCTGTGCAACAGTATCAGCTGTACGACGCCACTGGAAACAATTCGCTGTTGCAGGTGCAAAACTTCAACTACAGCTATGACTCAAAGGGATTTCTGGCAAAAAAAATTGTACAAGACAGTCACGGTAACCTGAATACTGAAAGCTACACGACGCTACCTGGTGTTTATCACCCTATACTACAAACCAGTGTCGCTCAGATTAGACCTACAAAGCAGGCAGGTCTGCAAGGAAAGGCACCTACCACACTCACCACAATTTACAGTAAACCCAGTGTTATCAGCAAATCCATAACAGTGGGAGGACACTCTTATACGGTTAACCGTGTAGCGATTCCCAGTAATCAGATACTCTTTAATGGCAAGGTAATCAGAAGCAGTACCGTAACTTATAATACTGAACCCACAGCGATGACGTTTGCCATGCCAGTCAAAACGACTGCCACATTGCCGTCCATGGGACAATATGTCAACAATACCTACACGATCAGCAATAGCAATAACGTCTATACGATCAGTAACACAAAACAAAGCCTGACCAGTGACACACAAGGTAAAGCTCCTCAACAATTACCCGGAACCCAAAAAACCTATAATCTGTATGGCGGGTTAATAAAAAGTGAAGATCCGGTCACCGGAGATATTATCACTTACGACAGTTACGATGCTCTTGGCCGTCCTGTGCAGGTTAGTTATCTACCTGCAGGTAATGCCGATGACAAGCAAACTTATCGTTATCAGTATGACATACTCAATGGCGCACAAAACGCAGGTTTTCGGGTGACCATGACACAGCTGATGCCCACCGGTAACGGCAAGGGAGTACAGCTAGAAAAAGAATATGACACGCAAAACCATGTGGTTAAAACGCTACAACAGCTTAAAGACCGTAGTGGTTTTTATGCAACAGATGAGGCTTTTTATAATCAGTCCGGTCAGATCAGCAAAACCATTCATTATTATTATGATGAAAAGGGACAGGTTCATCCGCAACAATCCCTGTATTTTTATAACCGCTATGGCAAACCCACCGCCGTACAGCACCCCAACGGTAGCACCAGTATATCTGTATCAGATTCTTACCATTTGCGAAAGATTTCTTATACGTTATTACCTACCAGTCAGGTGATAAATAATTCGAATTCTCTGTGCTTTGATCCGTTACAATCGACGCCTGATCACAGGGTTAATACCGCCTGTCGGGTAGCATCAGTTCAGGTATCACAGTCACATTCGGTCAATCAAGGCTCGGCCAGTCGTCCGGTGATGTTTCACGATGTGAGCTATAAATATAACTTTATTACAGATCCGGCTTTTACCACGACGACAGCTGATGGTAAAAAGGTACCATTGTACGACAGTGGCACAAAACAACAAATGACGACCGTGTTTGCAGGTACCGCTAAAGGTCAGGCGCCTGACCCTCAAACACTGGAATCGCTGGCAGATACCATTAAAAACCAAGCACTGGCTAACCCTTCAGCCACACAGGCAAGCACTTTTGTGGTGAGTCATTTCAATGCAATGGGACAGGTCTTGTTCTCTGATGCGTATCATGCCGGAATGGAAACCCGTAATGTTTACAGTACAGACAAGCCTGATCAAGTGATTGCCTCCACGGTATCGACCCGTAATACTGACGGTAGTGTGACACCGGTGAGAACCATCTACAACACCTATGACGCTTATGGAAATATTATCAAAACAGAAGTAGCCACTGGCGCTTATGACCCTTCGGCTCAAAAGGTACTGGTGGGTGAAAGAACGTATACATCACTGGGCTTTTTATTAAATGCCACAACAATGGTGGGAGATAAATCTCATCAGCTGAGCATGACATATGACACAACCTCTGGTTTTCCGACCAAAATAACAGACCCGCTAGGTAATAGTATGACTATTACCTATGATACGATATGGCATAAAAAACCACATACCGTGGTATCTGAGACAGCAGACGGTCATACAGATTTTACCCTGACCTATACTTACGATGCTAATGGTAACCTGACCGATCTGAAAAAAACGAGCGGGCTAAATAAGCTGATCAGCGAAATGGCATACACCTATGATCCGGTGAATCAGCGGTTACTGACCACAACCATCACTCACCCTGACGGTAGTCAGCGAATCTTATCCGATGAGGTGAACAATTATTTTGTACCGGTAAGCAGTACCTATGGTGCTCCAGCGGCGCCGGTGTATACAAAAACACCAGTAACCGATGCGCTGGGATTGCCGGTTAGTATGAGTTATACAGGAAGCACAGGTCAGGTATCTCTGGGAACTGATTACAACCCTGATTTATCGGTGAAGGATAAAACCATTAACCATCAAGTGACCAATAGCTATATCTATGACAGTATTGGTAATTTGGTCAGCATTGCCAATGACCTGAACGGTAAACCTGTTCGGACGTATGGTTATGGTTATAACACAAAAGGTCAGATTGCTACCCGTACTGCAAAAACTGAAAAGGGTGTCAGTACCCAAACATACACCTATACACCGCAGGGTCAGTTATTACACTTTACCTGCAACGGAAAAGAGTGCCCTCAGAATCTGTTCAAACAACCGGTCAGTGCCATTGATTACAGCTATCAACCTTTGTTTAATTCACTAAACACAGTGGATGAGACGCTCAACGGTGGCAGTAAACAGCTGATTACTTACCAGTATAAAAACACTGATCCGACACAGGTATCAGGTATTGATTATGCCGGTAAAGGCCATGCTACATTTAGCTATGATGGTGACGGTAATATCACTGCCATGCAGAAAATGACCGCCTCGGGCAAGTTAGTGCCTTACCAGATGAGCTATGACAGTGCGCAGCATTTAACGGATGTCACTATCAATCATCGTAAAAAAATTCACTATACCTATGATGCGTCAGGACAGCAAATTGCAGAAAGTGATACCAACGCTTTAGGAAAAACAACCACACTACAGCAGTATTACAATGGCTCTCTGGCAGAGCAGTCGCTTAACGGGAAATCTCGTTATTATGTAGCCGGAGGAAGTTTTTATGATGGCCGTTACGAGTCGGCTATTACCGATGGCAAGCAGTTAACAGGCAGTGTCGTTAACGGCAAAGTTCAAGGTGATGATGTGTATATGCCGTATGGTCAGGTAACAGACCTGAATCAGGCTAAAACACTGGCGTTGACTCTGCAAAAAAGCACCCGTGGCTATCAAATGAAAAATACAGACCAAGTGACGGGCTGGCAGTTTTTGGGCAATGGTTACCGTGCTTATGATCCGGCACTGAGACTGTTCACTAAACACGACAGTGCCTCTCCGTGGGGAGCCGGTGGCATAAATGCTTACAACTATGCAGGTAATGATCCCATCAATAGTTCTGACCCCACCGGTCACTACACCGAAAATGATGTTAATGATGTTAATAAAACGATGAAAGCGGAAAACAAACAGATTTACGATAACTATCACAAAAGTCAATTGGAAACAATTTTAGCAATTTGTTTCGCGGTGGCAGGACTTTTGATGGCCGTATTGATCCCAGGTCCTGGTGACTTTATAGAGGGCATGGCGCTGGCTGCCTTGGCTAATGTTGCTTTTTTTACGGCAGTAGGTGTAGTAACAACCGTAAGCGAAAAACTTGTAGAAAATGGCGTTTTGGAACAAAAGGGCTTAAAGCCATCTCAATCAATTGGTGAGATGATGAGTTCTACTTCGTTCTGGGAAGGTGTTGCTATTGATGCCGGGGCTATGGTCGGTGGCGAGACGGTGGGTCTAGTCATTAAAGGAGTAGGCCGTGCAATTGAAAGCGCTGCAGGAAGAGCAGCAGAAGAGGCAGCAGGAGAAGCAGGAGAAGCAGGAGAAGCAGGAGGAGCAGCAGGAGAAGCAGGAGGAGAAGCAGCAGGAGAAGCAGGAGGAGAAGCAGCAGGAGAAGCAGCAGGAGAAGCAGCAGGAGAAGCAGCAGGAGAAGCAGCAGGAGGAGGAGAAGCTTCGTCAGAAGAAAATTGGTCTGATACCAATTCTTGGCTTGAAGACTACGATTCCCAGGACGAGTACGAGATAAGCGATAAGGAATTCAACTCCCACTTAGATCGTTTTGACGTTGAGAAGTTCAGAGAAAACCCTGATTTTAAGGAATTAGGGGAAGGTGGTTTTCATAGAGTATATCATCTGCCTGACGATAGTGTGTTTAAGGAACTCACAAATCCAACTGGAATTGCAAGAGATTACGCTGACCCAGAAAGAGCCGTTCGCTTACTAGAAGAACAGGGTATTTCTGCTACTGCATACAGTAATGGATTTTTGATGCCTTTTTTTGAAATAGAAACTGATGAGGCAAGAGCAACTGCACATGCGGATGCATATTTCAAAAATTTCGGAAGAAAAATGACGGATCATAAACCCGAAAATTATGCCAAATCAGGGGAGGCTATTGATGTTGACCTTTGTGCTCATCGTGGTTCTCCTTTATCCTGGAAAATTTTTCCTTATGAGTAGTATTATTAAAAACAAAAGACTTGTGTCTAAAATATAGAGTTTTGGGTAATTTCAGATGGGTACAAGATATTGACATTAGATAAAAAGACCTCCAAATAAGTGTTATTGAGACATCATCAGGAGGTCTCTTATACAGATCAAAGGACTGCACAAAGGAACTTACAAACTATACGATGATATACGTAAAAACGAAGCCATAAAAATATATAAAGAATAACATCAGTCTCGTATGGATCAGTGGGAGGCGCTAAAGAAAACAGGAAAGCAGAAATGCATGAAGACTGTATTCCTGAGTTTATTCGCTTTTTCCATGCGGCTTATTCTCGTGATAAGCAACGGCTAAGTCTTTCCAGATTGTAATATTTTATGTAGGCTGCCACATCTTTTCTCATATGCTCACAAGCTGGCTGATGCACCTTAAAAATCCAACCATATTTTAAACTGCAAAAAAAGCGTTCAATTACCGCATTATCCCAGAAAGCACCAACGTACCCATGCTAGCTCTGATACCATAACTTTTCAATAAGTTACCTAAAAACCAATAACCTGTATGGCAGGTCAATAAAAAGTGAAGATCCGGTCACCAGAGATATTGTCACCTACGACAGTTACGATGCTCTTAGTCGTTCGATGCAGGTTAGTTATCTATCGGCAGGTAATGCCGATGACAAGCAAACTTATCGTTTTTACCTGCAATGGAAAACAGTGCGGCAAGCAGTTAACAGGCAGTGTCGTTAACGGCAAGGTTCAAGGTGATGATGTGTATATGCCGTATGGACAGGTAACAGACTTGAATCAGGCTAAAACACTGGTGTTGACTCTGCAAAAAATCACCCGTGGCTATCAAATGAAAAATACAGACCAAGTGACGGGCTGGCAGTTTTTGGGCAATGGTTACCGTGCTTATGATCCGGCACTGAGACTGTTCACTAAACACGACAATGACTCTCTGTGGGAAACGGTGGCATAAATGCTTATAACTATGCAGGTAATGATCCCATCAATAGTTCTGACCCCACCGGTCGCTACACCGAAAATGATGTCAATGTTGTTAATAAAACGATGAAAACGGAAAACAAAACGCTTGAAGATGAGTATAACAAAAGTCTATTGGAATTAATTTTTGCAATTGTTTTCGCGGTGGAAGGATTTTTGATGGCCCTGTTGATCCCAGGTCCTAGTGAATTTATAGAGAGCGTGCCGCTGGATGCTTTTGCTAATGTTGTTTTTTTTACGGCAGTAGGAGTAGCAACAACCGTAGGCGAAAAACTTATAGAAAATGGCGTTATGAAACAAAAAGGCTTGAAGCCATCTCCATCAATTGGTGGCATGATGAGTACTACTACGTTCTGGGAAGGTGTTGGTATTGATGCTGGGGCTATAGCCGGTGGCGAGATAGCGTGTCTAATCATTAAAGGAGTAGCCCGTGCAATTGAAGGTGCCAGCTCTGCAGCAAGAGCAGGAGAAGCAGCAGCCGGAGAATTAATAGGAGAATCGGCAGAAGCATCGGCTGACGAATCGGCTGAAAAATTAGTAGGAGAGCCGGCAGGCAAATCGACAGAAGAAACAACTACAGGAGAAGATAAAATCAACGAGTTACCTGTTTTTGACCTTGACGAGTATAGAGGTCAACATGGTTTTGAGATAATAGGCGAAGGTAGTTATCTACAGTATATCGTCTGTCTAATGATTTTGTGTTTAAAGAAATTTCAAGCATAGAGAAGCTATCTGACCCAGAAAGAGCCGTTCGTTTACTAGAAGAACAAAGCGTTCCTGCTACTGCATTCAAAAATGGTTATAAGATGCCTTTTTTAGAAATAGAAACTGATTTTGTTAATGGGGTGGTTTTGCTCCTTTAAACTGATTAATAAGTTCTTTAAGATAACTCAGGCAACCCCCAAAATTTTCGATAGCTATTTGAAAATCTTGTATTGAAAGGCTGGTATTATAAATACGCTGATGCAGGCAAAGTTGACAGGTATCTGTATCAATGCTCAAGCACGCACGCCTATCCCGAATAAAGCCCATGCTTCGGGTTAGTAAAAACTGATAAACACAGTCATTGTTTTCCTTTTCAGAAGGTATTGATCCAAGGCTAGATTCCAGCCATACTTTCTTATTTTGACTGTAACAACGCACCGTATTCCCTTCTAACAGAAGTGTATAGCATCCCTTTTTTTCTTTGAGTGGAGATAGTCCGTTATTTTTTGCAAATTTTTCAATAAGCGATTTAAAATCCATTTTTTTATTCCATAAGAGCGATTTACTTTTAGTGTAGTGTAGTTTCAGGAGATTAATCATGGCGCTATTGTTCTGTAGGACTGTTACGTTGGCATAAGTACCAAAGCTGTCATGTTCGGTAAGGATAGATCAGAACAATTTAAACCTGAATGATCAAAAAGTCAGAGATGTCTATACGGAGCTTGGCGAGAAAAGTAATATTGCGGCGTAAAAGTGTCTAAAGTATTGTTATAAGCCCATTCTTAAAAAATGGCTATCTGCTTTAAAGACCCTTTGTTACTCTCTGCTCGATATTTGCAGTTACTTTAAAAATACAGCAGGGCTTTTCAAGATAAAAAGCTGATTTAACTGGTCAGCACATAAATTATAGAGTTTTTGTAAGCAAAAGTGCAGAACAAAGAAAACTGGAGAAATTTATGAGTTTATCGGATTTATTACCCGCAAATGTATTAAATAAATTGCCAGATGTTAAAACGTATCCTATTGGTCAGTGGCACCCTAAACAGGTTGCGGAAATTGCTATTTATATTGATGAGAAAGGACAGTGGTTTTATCGAGGTTCTCCTTTTTGTCGTAAAAAAATGATCACGCTTTTTTCCAGGCTTTTACGTAAGGAGGGACAACAATACTACTTGGTAACACCTGTTGAGAAACTTCTTATAAGGGTGGAGGATGTCCCTTTTATGGTTAGTGAATTTCATTGTACAGGTCAGGGTCGTGAGCAGTTTATTAATTTGACTACTACCGTTGGAGATACAGTAATAGTGTCTCACACAAATCCGTTGCATATGAGTTCTTCGCCTTTAATTTATGGAGGTTCTCAGCAGTTGCCTTATGTACGTATTCGTAATGCTTTGGAAGCAAAGTTACACCGTAATGTTTTTTACCAGTTAGCAGACAAAGCGGAAGAAGTAAACAATAATTTTGGTGCCTGGAGTGCAGGGGTATTTTGGCAGCTGGCCTGAAAGCTGTGGTATTTCTATGTTACTCTGTCGTAAATAAACGGATAATTTGTAAGTAATCCTCTGGCGTACTGTTCTTGTTTCTTCCTTGTTCGCTGAGTAAACGACGGAATTTTCGGGCACCGGGTTGTCCACTATACAGACCCAGAATATGCCTTGTTATCTGATGTAAATAAACACCAAGCTTTGACTGCTTTTCTATATAGGAAACCATGGCTCTTGCTATATCCTCCCTTGTTTGTTGAGGAATGTTTCTGTCACCAAAAATAGTTTGATCTGCCTCGGATAAAAGAAAAGGATTATGGTATGCTTGCCGGCCAATCATAACACCGTCAACATAAGATAAATGTTGCTGTACCTCTTTCAGTGTTTTTACACCACCATTGAGAATAATTTCCAATTCGGGATAATCTTGCTTGAGCTGGTAGACTGTATCATATTCTAGTGGTGGAATATCTCTGTTTTCTTTAGGGCTCAAACCCTCAAGTATGGCAACTCTTGCATGCACTGAAAAACTTTTGCAACCACCCTCTGCAACTGTTTCCATGAATCGTTTGAGTTTGTCATAGCCTGTATGATCACCCAGCACTTTGCTTTTGATGCCTGTACGATGCTTGACACTAATCGGAATATCGACTTCTTTCTGCATGCTTTTTACACAGTCAGCTACCAAAGAGGGCTTTGACATCAAATATGCACCAATACCACCTTCCTGTACTCTGTTACTTGGACAACCCACATTTAAATTAACTTCTTTATATCCCATCTGTTGAGCAAGAATAGCAGATTTAGCCAGTGATTCAGGGCAACAGCCACCCAGCTGCAAGGCAACAGGTTGCTCTTTGGCAGAAAAATCTAACAGATCGGTGCGTTGGCCGTGAATTAATGCTCCGGTGGTTACCATCTCAGTATAAAGCAAAGTATATTTGCTGATGGTGCGCAAAAAATAACGACAATGCTTGTCTGTATATTCCATCATGGGTGCAACAGATAAACGTCTGCAAATATTAGAATCCATTACGATGGCTGATTTATCTTTGTTGATCAATGTATCAGTCACAGGGTTATTACATCTCAATGTCTGTAAAAACTGTATTTTAAAGCTAATTGCTTTTAAAATGTAGAGGTATTCTGTTTTGTGTGAAAGAATTTTAATGTTTTAAGCAAAAATATGTAGCTTACTTTTAGAACCTGATTATTTATTCAAACATGATATTGTTTTGTAGTATATATAATTTGCAGATTAATGAACGGTTGTTTTTAACCGTTTCATCTGAAAATAAAAAAAAGCGGGTTCTGTTTTGTGTCAGTCAGCATTGAAAAACAAGGCTGATAATGATTGTTTACTAAAGATGAGGTATGCATGAAGGTTTTAGTTACCGTCAAGCGTGTGATTGATTATAACGTTAAAGTACGTATTAAACCTGATCACAGCGACGTAGATTTGAGCAACGTTAAAATGGCTATTAATCCGTTTTGTGAGATAGCCGTGGAAGAAGCGATTCGATTAAAAGAAAAAGGTATTGCCAATGAAGTGGTGGTGGTATCCGTTGGCGATAAGAATTCTCAGGAGCAGATCCGTACGGCACTGGCACTTGGAGCAGACAGAGGTATTCATATTGAAACCGATACATTACCATCTTCGTTGACTGTTGCAAAATTATTGAAATCTGTAATTGATGAAGAACTGCCTGATCTTGTCATTATGGGTAAGCAGGCCATAGACAGCGATAACAACCAGACGGGACAAATGTTGGCTGCACTGACAGATTGGGGGCAGGGGACATTTGCCTCCGAGTTGACTGTCGATTCAGGCAAAGTGACTGTTACACGTGAAGTTGACGGTGGCTTATCAACAGTTGAGCTGGAACTTCCTGCAATCGTTACAACAGATTTGCGCCTTAATACACCCCGTTATGCATCGCTTCCCAATATTATGAAAGCTAAACGTAAACCTGTGGATGTTAAAACTCCTGAAATGCTTGGTGTAGTTACTGATTCAACCTTGCAGATTGTGAAGGTTGAACCGCCCCCCGTGCGACAAGCTGGCATTAAAGTGGAGAGTGTTGATGAGCTGTTGGAAAAGTTAAAGCAAGAAGCAAAGGTGTTGACATGAGTATATTGGTGATCGCAGAACATGACAATAGTGTATTAGGTATGGCAACACTTAATACTATCACTGCAGCAAAGGCATTAGGCTCAGATGTTCAGGTATTGGTTGCCGGGAGTAAGTGTGAATCTGTGGCAGCCTCAGCTTCGGCTGTCGACACAGTATCTAAAGTGCTGATGGCTGACTCTGAAAGCTACGTTCATCATTTGTCTGAAAACCTTGCTCCTCTAATTGTCGATTTAAGCAAACAATTTACCCATATTCTTGCGCCTGCCACTACCTTTGGTAAAGATGTGATGCCTCGTGTGGCCGCATTGCTGGATGTTGATCAGATTTCAGATATTATTGCTATAGAGTCTGAAGATACCTTTAGGCGTCCTATCTATGCAGGAAATGCGATTGCTACGGTAAAAAGCAACGCAACGGTTAAAGTTATTACTGTCCGTTCTACTTGTTTTGAACCAGATATTTCTTCGTCAGGAAATGCTGAAATTTTGCAATTAAATATTGTTTATAACAGTAATAAGTCCCGTTTTGTAAGTGAGCAAAAAGAAGAAAGGGAGCGTCCGGATCTTTCAGAAGCAAAGGTAATTATTTCTGGAGGGCGAGGTATGGGTAATGGAGAAAATTTTGATTTGCTTTACGAGTTAGCCGATAAAATAGGTGCTGCCGTCGGTGCATCCCGTGCAGCTGTGGATGCTGGGTTTGTACCTAATGATATGCAGGTAGGACAGACAGGTAAGGTTGTAGCACCTGATTTGTATATCGCAGTAGGTATTTCCGGAGCAATTCAGCATCTTGCCGGTATGAAAGACTCTAAAACTATTGTTGCTATTAACAAAGACGCAGAAGCACCTATTTTTCAGGTGGCAGACTACGGGCTTGTTGCAGATCTATTTGATGTTTTGCCCCAGCTGACTGCCAAGGTATAATTAATTAAACACAAATGGATGATTACTTAGAATTAAATATATTGAATTAACTTTCAATAAAAGGAAGATCTTATACGACAAGGAAGTTTGATGCGGCAATCATTGAAGTTAAATGTCGCCATTGCGACGATCTTGAACGCATAATAGCAAGACCAGAAAATTGGCGCAATAAAAAGGGAGTAGCAGGTTTTTGTATTATTTAGCCATGTGAGAATAGGGCTGCTTAAGATAGGGCTGAACAGATTGCAACCTTAGTGTGCCTTTTTTCCTTATATACTGATATTGCCTCCCGTAGAAAAAGCCTGAAACCTTATGTAGCGATAGTTTCAGGCTAGTTGACGGCTAATCATTTAATGCATCATTGATGCCAGCCTGTTTTGTTATAGCAACGAAAAACATTCCGATACTGTTAATCAGCGATGAGGCGTGATAAAAAAGGGCTTGTTATCAATAATATAAGCGCAATAGCAAAAGACCATAACCCTATTTGCAAAAAGAAGTGACTAAAGATAGGGAGTGTTTCAAGCGGGCTAATCACTCCAGTGCTGCTAGCAGGTGCGCCTGAAAGTCCAGCAATATGTCCTCCAATAACTGAAGCAACTGATGTGCTTAAGAACCAAGCACCCATTAAAAATCCCCGTAGACGATCAGGTACAAGCTTGGCAATCATTGAAAGTCCTAATCCACTGACCAAAAGCTCCCCTACAGACTGAAGAAGGTAAGATAAAACAAGCCAATATGAATTTATAACACCCAATGAGTTTGCAGTTTTTATTCCAAGAGGAAGAATTAAAAAGGAAAAAGAGCACAGAAACATACCGATGCAAAATTTAACAGGCATGCTAGGATCACGTTTCTTTTTTCCAAGGTGGGTATAAATGTATGCAAGTATTGGACTTGCGATAATTATCCAGATTGAATTCAGGCTCTGAAAGCTTTCCGGCTCGACATGTAAACCAAATATTTGGTGTTCAACATTATGTAATGCGAAAAAGTTGAGAGATGTAGGCATTTGCATATATAACGTAAAGAAAGCAATAGCTTCAATAATCAAAACTAATGAGACAATCATCTTAAATCTTTGTTTGCCCTTTAGTTTTAGAATTTCATACAAGTATGTGCAAAGAATGATGCCCCCTATTAAATACAGGAGCATTTGAGTTATCTTTATATTATTCAACAGCCATGTACAGAACAATATTGCAACAATTGTGCCAATAATAGTGATTATGAGACGGTTTATTTTTAAAGGCGCAAGACCTGCTTTTGAGTCGATATGTGCAACAGAGTTTTTCATAAATATATATGTTAGCAAGGCAAAGACTAGACCAATGGTACATACATAAAAACCGATGCTCCAGTCATAGTTGTGCGCAAGGTAGGGAACCAGTACAACCGAAAATAGAGCGCCAAAATTAATAGCCATGTAATACATGGTAAAGGCACTGTCCAGCTTGGGGTCTTCTGGCTTGTAACAGCGCGCTAGCAGGCTGGAAGGGTTTGCTTTAAAAAGACCATTACCTGCAGCAATAAAACCTAATCCCAGAAAAAATAACGAATGCATGGTATCGGAAAGAGAAAGTAAAAAATAGCCAAGCATGAGAGTGATTGCACCAAGAACCATAGTGCGTTTAGTGCCAAGATAGGAATCACCAACCTTTCCGCCAATAGATACTAATGCATAAGTAAGGGCTGAAAAAGACCCAAAAATAATGGATGCTTGGGATTCAGGATAACCAAGCTTGGTTGCAAAATAAATAGCTAATATTGATTGAACACCGTAGAAGCCAAAGCGTTCCCATACTTCCAAAAGAAATATTAAATAAAATGGGGTAGGTTGTTTAAATACATTCATAGAGCGTGACATTTTTTCTCCTGTAGTAAAAAAATAATGAATTAATCTTTGCGGCTCCAAGCAAGCCAAGATGATATTTCAAGTATTACTATATATTTTGAAAATTAAACTACATGTACAATGACCTATTAATTACAATTTAACTTTATACAAAAACCTGCTTCTAATGCTCAACCCTCATTTATACAGCACAGCCAAAGCTTGTTTGTTGATGTATATCAATATTTTCTTTGTAATATAAAAATCATGAATTGTTAACATTCTGAATATTGACTTTTTGCAAGAAATCTGAATAGAAGTTTAAGTTGGTAAGATTGAGTTTGACACAGCACACTGCAACGCAATGGATTTACAGCGCAGTGGTTTAACTCATATTACAACCAACTTGTTGTAATTTAATACAAAATAGATAGCATGAGTGCGACTACCGTCTTGATTTTTTTAATATTGAAAAATTTTAAAATAAAGTGTTTGAGCTATATCAGCTGAGCAGCGGTCAAAGCTGAAGATAGTCATTTCACGGGGTTGTACCGAAAAATCAATGGGCTATTTCAAAGGATCACAGACTATTAAAACGAGAGCATTAATAGGAGCCAAGATTATACCATCAAGGGAAATACTTGCTGTCAGGTGCATATTTCAGGATGAAGAAAATTGAAAGACAATAAAAGTATATAGCGATATTCGTTATCGGGGTAGATTTCAACAGTTCCTGCATGGTTTCTTTGATGAGGGTTCAGGTTATTTTGCAACAAAAGCATATGGCAGGTTGTATGCTTTTGTTGCAATAGTTGTAGTGATGGCTTTAATTACTGTCCGCTGATATGTGCTTCACCACGTTTATTTGCAAGCTCCACTTGTTTTTCGCGTTCAGTGAATCGTGCCAATTGTTGTTTTGATACTTTATTGTGACAATGAGGGCAGCTAATACCTCTTTGATAATGCTTGGATAGTTTGTCATCTTCTGTGATTGGCATGCGACAAGCATAACACTGGTCATATTTGCCAAATTTAAGAGAGTGATTTACAGCAACTCGCTGATCAAAAACGAAACACTCACCAGACCAAAGGCTGTCTTTTTCAGGGACCTCTTCAAAATATTTTAATATTCCACCTTTTAAATGATATACATCTTTAAACCCTTGTTCTTTAAGGTAAGCTGTCGATTTTTCGCAACGTATTCCTCCCGTACAAAACATGGCAACTTTTTTATGCTTTCCTTTATCTATATTTTTTTTAACATACTCAGGAAATTCGCGAAAATTTGTTGTTTCAGGATTGATGGCACCTTTAAATGTACCAATTTCTACTTCATAATTGTTGCGTGTATCAATTAATAAAACGTCAGGGTCAGAGATTAGTGCATTCCAATCTTGTGGCTCCACATATGTGCCCACTGTTTTTCTTGGGTCGATGCCAGAAACTCCCATAGTAACAATTTCTTTTTTTAATTTTACTTTGGTTCTGTAAAAGGCTTGTTTTGTTGAAATAGCTTCTTTATATTCAATATCCGCTAAGCGGGAATCAGATTTTAGCTTGAAAAGAAGTTCATCAATACCATCTCTGGGTCCGCAAATCGTACCATTTATACCTTCTTTCGCTAGCAATAATGTACCCTTTACATTATTTTTTAGCATTGTGTCAAGAAGAGGCTGACGAAGTGCTTTGTAATCTTCAAGAGTTGTAAACTTATAAAGCGCAATAACAATGTATGCCATAATATTCTCTTTCGCTGGCTGGAACGTAAATCCAAGGCTATGAATGAGTTTGTGATTATATTATTTTTTTTACAAAAAGCGAAGGTTTGTTATTCTTTAATAAAGTTTAATATGTGTAAGAATATGCGGGTGTAATCATATCTAATTAAGATATATGTGTTACTTTTTTGCAAAATATCTGTGGCTTTGCTTGTATTGAGCGGGTAGAATGGTCGCTAATTTGCGTGAAAATATATTGATATTATTAGAGTTGAGGTAAAAATGCTGAAGCGAAATTTTTTTTCTCTGTCAGTTTGTTTAGCTTTGTTATTGTTCTGCTTTAGTCTGTTGTCTTCCAGATCTTATTCTGTTACTCAAACTAAATCAAAGGTAGCCTCAGAGATTGTTGTAGATGTAATGCCTTCTCATTTTCAACAGATTCCGGAGAGTGTTTCAGCGTTAGGCACATTGATTGCGGTCAGGTCAACCGGATTAAATTTTGTAACTGGTGGGCATTTACAGCAAAAGTACTTCAAGGATGGAGATGTTGTAAAGAAGGGGGATGTAGTTGCCAGACTGCAGGACACTGCTATTGCCTCTCAGTTAGCTTCTGCGAAAGCAAACCTTGACGAAGCACAATCAAACTACAACCGCTATGAGCTATTGAAAGACAGTGGTGTTTTTTCTAAGCAAGATTATATTTCTGTTACGACTACCTTAAAGGTAGCCAAGGCAAAATATGCTGATGTTCTTGAACAAGAGCAACAGTTGTCGCTTGTCGTCCCATTTTCCGGCACATTGAGTAAGTATAATTTTAGTGTTGGATCTCAGGTAGCGGCAGGTGCTGTTATTGTGAACCTGGTTCAGTTAGACCCCATGAAGGTTAGTTACTCGTTAAATCAATCGGAAAAAGGCAAGGTTAAGATTGGACAAAAAGTTATCGTGGAATCAGATGCTTGGCCGAGCCAGAAATTTAGTGCAAAGGTTAGTTACATTTCACCCACTATAAATTCGGCATCTGGGCGTTTTGATCTTAATGCTACTTTGCGAAACCCTGAAGATAAATTGTCACCTGGAGGGTTGGTTCATATAGAACATTTTTTGGGTAAGGGGCATCGTGCATTGGTCGTACCACAAATAGCTGTGAATGTCGATGAAGACCGAAGTTATGTTTACACAATTAATAACGGGAAAGCTCGCCAAGTAAATGTCTCGGTTGGAGAGCTTACTGATAATGGAAATATAATTATTAAAAGTGGACTGAAAAATGGTGATCAAGTTGTTGTAAAAGGGAGCCAAAAGCTTACCGAAGGAACGCTTGTAAAAATCATTCATGCCACTGCTAAACATCCGGCACCAAGTGATAGCACCCATAAGCCCGCTCAGTTGAATAATGAGAAGTTATTAGATAAGTCATCTTCTCAAATTTCTTCTACTAAAAATACTTCCATGTCAGTACCAACTTCAAAAAGTGCTCCACCGCAGGTTGAAATAAAAAAAGTGGAGACTGTTAAATCTAAAATAATAAAAACAACACCAGCTCAAAAGGGACAGCCTCATTCTCCGCAGGTCAAGTCTTCTTCAAAAACTCAGAAAAATATATTAGACAATAAAAAGTCGAGTCAGTCTGATAAAGCAAAGATGCCTGAGCCTGCAATATCTACAGGAGCAGCTTCTGGTAATAAAGCGCTTCAGGATGGTCATCAGGGTTCAGCGTCAGTAAACACAAGATCACAGTAATTGTTTATTTAAGTGTTTAAATTCAGTTTTTAAATAGTATAGAGACAGAGGCATTTTTTCGTTGAGTAAGTCTTTTGGTAACAATGAGTACCTTGTTTTTTTGGCATGAGTTGAAGGTTTTTTATTTTAATGAGCGCAAATAATGAAACTACCTGAGGTTTGCATACGTCATCCTGTTTTTGCAACAGTTTTAAGCATATTGCTTATTGTTGTTGGTCTTATTGCATTGAAAAATCTTTCAATTCGTTATTTCCCTGTATTTAAACAGCATACAGCCACTATTAGAGCAACTGTAGAGGGTGCAAGTGCTGTTTTTATGTATAATGATGTCACCAAGATTATAGAAAATGCCATAACAGGTGTTGATGGTATTGAAAAAGTATCCAGTTCGAGTAGCGATAATGGTTCTAGTCAGATTACTGTAACCATTGATAGTAGTTCCAATTATTTTTCTGTTGTAGAGTCGCTCCGTAACAAGGTGGCAGGAGTACAGTCGCAATTACCAGAAATGCAAACTCCTCCAAGTGTTTCTGATGATTCAGGTACAGACTGGAATACCATGCCAACGCTGACTTTTGGTTTTTTTGCAGATAACCTGTCTATGGAAAAGCTGGATGAGTATATTCAGAAAGTGGTGATACCCCAGTTGCAAAATATACCAGGGGTAGGTGGTGCTCCCCGTTTTGGGCAGCCGGGAAAAACTTTATGGGTATGGCTTGACCCGGTAAAAATGGCTCAACTTCAAGTGACTACTTCTGATTTGAATGATGCCATTTCAGGCAATAATCTTGATATCAAGTCGGGCTCCATTATCAGTTTAGAAAGAAACTATGCTTTGGTTTCCAATACATTATTGAAGACTCCGAAACAGTTTGCCAATATCGTTATTCGTTATGAAAATAATCAACCGGTGAGAATAGGTGATGTAGCAAAGGTAGAGTGGGGGTCGAGCAGGCTTATTCCTCAAACGGTAAAGATCAACGGAAAACAAGGCATTGGTGTTGAGATTCGTCCTTTTGCATCTGCTAATCCGGTCATGGTTTCTAAGGCTGTATTGGCAGAGGTGGCTAAACTGAAGAAAAAAATGCCAGCGGGTATTCACGTTCAAAATACTTACAATCAGGCCTTTTTTATTCAAAACTCTATTGATGAATGCATAAAAGCGATTATTGAAGCTATTATTCTTGTTGGAGCTATTGTATTGATCTTTTTAGGGTCTGTGCGTATGGCTCTGGTGCCCATAGTAACTATTCCTGTGTGTATTATTGCCAGTTTTGCGGTAATGGCGCTATTTGGTTTTAGTCTTAATGTTGTTAGTTTGCTTGCACTCGTTTTGGCGATTGGGTTGGTAGTTGACGATGCGATTGTCGTAGTAGAGAACACGCATCGACATATTGAGGAAGGCAAGCCACCATTTATGGCTGCTATTGTCAGCGCCAAGGAATTGATTTTTGCTATCATTGCCATGACATTAACGCTTGTTGCCGTTTATATTCCTATTGGCATGGCGCATGGCTTTACTGCAACAGTTTTTCGCGAATTTTCATTTACTCTTGCTGGAGCAGTCATAATTTCTGGTTTTGTAGCACTAACATTGTCGCCTATGATGTGTGCTTACATACTTAAGCCAGTACAGCGTCGACCAGGTCTTTCTTCAAGTCTGGAACGAGGGATAGAGTCACTTAGTAAGATGTACCATCGTTTTTTAAGTCAGGTTCTTGAAAGAAGAGTCTGGGTGTTGGTGTGTGTTATGATTTGTATTTTAATTGGTCTTGTTATTTACAAAGTGATCGGTCGTGAACTGGTGCCAAAAGAAGATATAGGGTATGTGGAAACCAATATTAATTTACCGCCATCTGTTAACCAGAACTATATCAATAAAAACATGGAGGTTCTTGATAAAAAACTGCTGGTTGAAAAGGACTTTCAGAATATAATGTCTTTTTACGTTTCTGGACCAACCAATTTTATTACAATGAAACCCTGGAATAAAAGGAAGCAGAGTGCTCAAACTCTGGTTAAGCAATTAGGACCAAAATTAGATAGTGCTGTGCCCGGCTTTACTGTTTCATTGTCGTTGCCAGACCCTGTTGATTATGGCACGGGTAATACAGGCTTTGTATTAAATTTACTGACGTTAGACCAAAGTGCTACGCCTGTTGAACTGAAAGCACTTAGCGATAAAGTGGTAGCTGCGCTCAATAAGTATCCGGGGCTGGCTAATGTCAAGAGTTCACTGGTTTACAATACACAACAATTACAGTTTAGTGTTAAGCGGGATTTAGCAGCTAAGCTGGGGGTAAGTCTTTCAGATATTCAGGATAGTTTGAATGTTATGATGGGTGGAGCGCCGAGTGTTACTAAAATAAAGACAGCAGATGGTGCAAGCTATGATGTCAGGGCTCAGCTTAACAAAAAATATTTAGGTAATTTTGATGTTATGAGCAATATTTATGTGAAGGCAACAGCTGACCCAGATAAACCAACAATGGTTCCTTTGTCCGAATTGCTCAGTATTGAGCACAAAACCAATACTTCCGGTATTCAAACTTACAAACGTGAAAGATCAGCAACAATCACAGCTACTATTTTGCCTGGTTTTTCTCTCAGTAGTATAGAAAATTCGGTGAACAAACTTGTGAGTCCAATGTTAAAACCACAACAGACAATGAATTATGCAGGGGCTGTTGAGCAGATGAATGCTTCACAGTCGAGTACAGGTTTTCTGTTTATGTTGGCAATTGTTTTTATTTATTTAATTCTTGCTGCTCAGTTTGAAAGTTTTATTGATCCTTTTGTTATTATGCTGACAGTTCCTTTGACTATTGTTGGTGCACTGTTAGCTTTGTGGATGGTCGGTGGTACGCTGAATGTTTATTCAAATATTGGTCTGGTGACATTGATTGGACTGGTGACTAAGCATGGGATTTTAATTGTACAATTTGCCAATAAATTAGTAGAGCAAGGTAAAAATATTAAAGAAGCCGTGCTTGCTGCAGCAGAAACCCGACTAAGGCCTATTTTAATGACAAGCCTTGCCATGATTTTTGGTGTATTACCTTTAGTGTTTGCATCAGGTCCGGGTTCCATTGGTCGATTTAATATTGGGTTGGTGTTGGCTGGTGGTTTGATTTTAGGTACATTGTTTTCTTTGTTCATCGTTCCTGTTGCATATCTGACATTTACGAAATATCGTTCAAGTGATGCTTTGAGAACAGTTTTTAAAAAAAATGACTAAAATAAAGCAGTATTAATTTTTTATATTACTTATTAATGAATATTTGTCTCTTGGTGGTGGGTTTATTTTGTATGCTCATTGTTTCTCTGATATATTGCATGGTGTTGGTTTTTTCACTTGCAATGGTGTACTTCTAAAATATGAAAAATGGGCATGGCTATTATTTTTTATCTGCGATTTTCTGTTTTGTATGCAAAAAAAGTGATTTTATTTAAGTTGGTTTTTAGAAGTTTACCAAAGAAGTATGCCGAATTAGCCGAGCTCTGAAGTTGAGTTCTCGGGTGTGATTTAGTTGAAAATTATAGCAATTTTCTGGCTGATAGGTGTTTAGCGCGAGTTGAGGAGGTTTATGTGAAAAAAATATTTTTTCGTTTTGTAACTTTGTTTGTATACTTGGTATCCATTCCTTATGTATTTGCAGATGGGGGTATTATGCCTTGGGAAACACCTTTGCAGAGGGTAGTAGACTCTTTAACAGGTCCCGTCGCAAAAATGGTAGGTGTTATTGTTATTGTTATTGCTGGGCTTGGAATTGCTATGGGTGAGGCAGGAAGTGGTGTACGTAAACTGTTCCAAGTTGTTTTGGGGTTAGGTATAGCATTCTCGGCTGCCTCGATTATTACCAGTGTTTTTCATGCCGGTGGTTCGTGAGTACGGAGTAGTACTTGTTATGATTTTTGATATGAGGTTATAGCATGCGTGGTGAGATAACAATTCATCATTCATTAATTTTACCAATGTTGATTTTTGGTGTCCCTCGAGGAATAGCTATAGGTAATGGAACGTTGGCTGCTGCAACAGTATTGGGGTTGCACACACTGTGGCTTGTTCCTGTTTGCATTTTGGTTCATGTTATTTTTGTGATTCTTACAAAAAAGGATACAGCAATGTTTCAGGTGCTTATAAGGCATCTCAAGCAAAAGAGTTATTATGGGCTATAACTTGTGTACCGTATCGATGCTAGGAAATTTTCATTAATCCTAAGCGTGGATTAGCAGATGTGGCAAAGTTGGTATGCATAATCTTAGTTTTCTTGTAATTAGTAGCAGATGGCAGTAGTGTAATTCGTTGTATATGTTTGGTGCACAAAAAAAAACAGTATCTAATCAAGGGCGCATATCTGATGTTATGCCGTGGGCTGTTCTTGTTGCTCAGGGGGTTATCCTTAATAAGGATGGTTCTCTTCAGCAGACTTTGTCTTTTCGCGGCCCCGATTTTTCTTCATCTTCTTCAGAACACCTTATTCAAGTATGCGCGCGGCTGAATAATGCCTGCAAACGTTTTGGCTCTGGTTGGGTGATGTATATCGAGGCATCTAGGCGAAGAGAAGAAGCCTATCTTGAAGAATGTGAGTTTCCTGACCCAGTTAGTCAGCTCATTGAAGAGGAGAGGCGTGACTTTTTTAAAGCTAGTCAGCAGACTTATAGTAGTCACTATTATTTTACCTTGCAGTTTCTTCCACCAGAAGAAAGTACGAGACGTGCGAGCGACTGGTTTATCAATAAAAATTACGGGGTTGAAACAGCCTACAGCGAGTACTTGAAACAGTTTCAAAGTCATACAAAATTGCTTTACAATCTTCTGTCTGAGTTTATGTATGACGTAACAATGCTTGACGACGATGAAACGCTTACATATCTTCATCAATGTATTTCTGATAAAAATCACCCTGTTTTAGCCCCTGAGTCTCCTACATATCTTGATACCCTTTTATGTGATAGTCCACTACAGAATGGATTTACATTAAAACTTGGAAATGCCTGGTTAAAAACATTGTCATTAACTGGGTTCCCTTCAGCATCTATGCCAGCGTTACTAGAACAACTAAATGCCTTGCCGGTAGAATATCGTTGGGTCACACGTTATATACCTATGGATAAGCTGGAAGCTGAGCAGGTATTAAAAGGTTACCGTCGTCGTTGGTTTGCCAAACGAAAAAGTGCGCTTTCCATGTTGATGGAAGTTTTTTCCAAAAATGAAAGTGCACTACAGGATAATGCTGCTGTCCGAAATTCAAAAGATGCTGATGAGGCTATGCAGGAACTGGCTGCAGATTATGTCAGTTACGGGTATTTTACTGCAACGATAACACTTATCAATAATGATCAGGCTGAGCTCGAAACGGTAGCTCAGGAAGTAGAGCGAGTTGTTAACGGATTAGGTTTTATCACCCTGCGCGAAAATGTTAATGCTTTAGAAGCCTGGCTTTCTTCTATTCCGGGTCAGGCATATGCAAATGTGCGTGCGCCATTGCTTCACAGTTTGAATGTTTGTCACCTTTTGCCATTATCGGCTCCATGGGCCGGAGAAACAACCAATGAACACCTGAAGGGTTCTGCCATGATGATGGCTCATACAAGAGGCGCTTCTCCTTTTTACTTTAACAATCATGTAAATGATGTTGGACATCAGCTGATTATCGGGCCAACCGGTAGTGGTAAATCCGTTTTTCTAAATATTATGGCGTTACAGTTTCTGCGTTATAAGGATGCACAAGTATTTATTTTTGATAAAGGACTCAGCTCGCTGATATCCACTTTGTCTGTCGGGGGGAAATTATATTCACTTAGTGGTGATTCCAGTGGGCTAAAGTTTCAGCCCCTTGCGCATATTAACGATCCTGAAGAACAGTTGTGGGCTCAGGAGTGGCTGGCAGGTTTGTGTGGTCACGAAGACCAGGTTTCTGCTGAAGAAAGAGAACAGTTATGGGAAGCTCTCGAGTTATTGAAAGGGCTGCCTTTTGAATACAGAAGTATGACAAGTTACCAAACGTTGCTACAAGATGAACGATTACAGAAACTACTGTTACCTTATACTCTTGATGGACCTTTTGGCAGTATGTTTGATGGTCAGTTCAAGCAATTGGATGAAAGTAACTGGCTTTGTTTTGAAATGGAACGTTTAATGGAGCAGCCCCAAGCTCTAGCACCTATGTTAATGTATCTCTTTCATTTAATTGAAAAACGTTTTACCGGAAAACCAACTTTACTAATATTGGATGAAGCTTGGCTTTTTCTCGATCACCCACTGTTTTCACAGCGTATCCGAGAGTGGTTAAAAACATTACGCAAGAAAAATGTATCTGTGATTTTTTCAACACAATCCATTGCGGATTTGACAGAAAGTGATATAACAACTTCATTGTTGGAGTCTTGCCCGTCCCGTGTTTTTTTACCCAATAGTCGTGCGATAGAGCCGAGCCTTTTTCAAATTTATGAGTCATTAGGATTAAGTGATCAGCAGATAAACCTGATAGCCAGTGCTTCACCACGACAAGATTATTACTATCAGTCTTCAATAGGTAACGCTTTATTCAATCTTCAGTTGGGTCCGATAGGGTTAGCTTTTGCTGATGCAGGAGGATCTAGAAAGAAAAAACTGATAAATCAGTTGTATGAAAAATATGGCTACCCTGCTTTTATTCCCTTTTATTTACAGGCGCAAGGGATAGAGGAGCCTGCAGCTATTTTCAAAGATGAAATTGAGTCATTTTCCATTGCAAAAGGGGATGAAGTAGTAGTTCTTGACGATGGAGTGGTGCTGTGAGAAAAAAAACAGGCCGAATAGATTACAGTAGTGGGTGTGAGCCGCTTCATCCATTCTATACTGGTAAATCATCTCAGCCACGAAAAATGATTATTGATTATTATAAAATTACTTCACGCTGGAAATTAATCACAAAAGTTATTTTTATTATTATTATATGTAATACGCTGATGAGTTTTTTACTTTTATCAAAAAAGTCTCCTGTATTGTTTATAGATACTGTATTAAATACTGGTGAGTTTTATGAAAAAGGTGTATTCAATCAGAAGCCACTAGATAAGCATCAGTCTTTGAGGCTATTGCATAAGCATTCTGATTCCGAAAAGGTTAAAGAGAAATAATTTATGAGTAAGAGTGAAATTTATCAGGCTTCTTTTGCTATGCCTGATAAAGACCTGAAGCTGGTACAAAAACAACTTAAGTCTTGGCGGTTGATGGCGTTGCTCTGTCTGGTTGTTGTGTTGGTGCAATGTGGGCTTATTGCTTACATAGTTACTTCTCAAACAGAATACGTTTATGTGGCTAAAGTTAAGGCGGGCGAAAGCATTCAGAATGTTGTGCCTGTCGGGCAGTCTGTTACTCCAAATGAGAAAGAAAAGTTAGCTTTTGCTCGTGGTTATATTAGTAGGTTAATGACGTTGTCACTTGATCCGGTAGTTGTTCGAAGTAACTGGATGGAAAACTACGACTTTTCAGGAGCTTCAGCAAAAAAATATCTGAGCCATTTTATTCAGTCGAATAACCTAGTGGATAACATTGGGAAAAAGAGCCAGCAGATGTATATTCGAACATTTAACAAATTAAGTGGTAATAGTTATCAGTTTACTTGGGATACACAAAGCTATGATGATCAGGGTAAAAAAATAAAAAAACAATCGTGGAGTGGTGTTTTTACATTGTCTGTGAAGAGTGGTAAGCGTTCAGGTATGAGTGAACTTATTAATCCATTTGATTTACAGGTGGAATCTTTTTCTTTGAATAAATTAGGTGGTTGACAGCGTGTTGAGATCCATATCAAATTTGTTATGCAAATGTTTTACAATATTGTTGTCGTTAACATTAGTGGGTTGTGCAACAAAATGGACAGAAGATAAACATTCGGCAGGTTCAGATACCCCTGTTTTAACGAAAAGCAATACTGTTGTGCTAAATGGCAAACAGGGTCAGTCTGTTCAGGAAAATAACAATGTTATTTCTTATCGGTATCTTCCAGTTCCAATACCTGGACAGTTAATGCCAATGCCCACTTTTAATGAGACAAAAAAAAATGAAAACAAAGCGCAATCAGCTGAAGATATAGTAAAAAGTGCGAATAAAAAAGCACTAATGATGCCAGAAAAAGCCCGTTTTTTTAATTCTATACAGACTTATCCTTTCATAAAGGGTGCGCTTTATACAATTCTAACCTCTCCCGGAAAAATCACGGATATAGAATTTGAGTCTGGCGAAAAGTTGCTGAATATAGCAACTGCCGACAGTGCAAACTGGCAGGTACAAACATCGCCTAGTGGCTCTGAAAAAAATCAAGTAGAACATCTTTTAATTAAGCCTATGGTGTCTAACGCGACAGATAATTCTATTGTAGTTTTGACAGACAAGAGAACTTATCATTTATATCTGAAGATGACAGATAATGGAACATTTATGGTTTCAGCTAAATGGCAATATCCGAATGAAGATGGTTCAATGTTTGTCAAACAATCTAAAAAAAATAAAAATGCAGGTTCAAATCTCAATTTCGCTGACCCGGCTGATATGATGTTTGACTACCATTGGCGGTCAAAGAATTCTGAAAAGCCGGAGTGGTATCCTGTTCGCATTTTTCATGACAATACTAGAACGTATATTCAGTATCCCAAAGGCTTTAATAATCAGACGGAACTTCCAATATTGTACATTCCCGATGGAAATGGTGATTATAGTACTATGACAAACTGGCGTCTTGATCATGCAAAAAATCTATTGATTGTTGATGGCGTATTGAAAGAGGCAATGCTAAAAACGGGGTCAGTTAAAGGTAAGCAGTTTATTGTTGTTATAAGGAAGACAGCTGATGAAAAATCTTGATAAAGCTTCTTCAAAAAAAGCACCTGGAATAAATAAGCCAATGGTTATTGGTTTGTTTGCATTTTGCCTTGTAGTGTTTGTTTGGGCTGTTTTTCAGGGGTTGTCACCCAACCAGAAAAAGCATAAGACTGGTAATATTGCTGCCTCTAATGGTGATATTGTTTCAACGGGAAAATCAATTGAGAAGTTGCCGGAAACTTATAGTGACAGTCGTTTTGCTAATTTTCGGCAAGCCCCTCCACCGAAGATGGTTCAGGATAATTCGCAGTTGGACTCGCTAAAAAATCAGCTTTCATCACTTGAAGGTAATTATCAGCAGTTGCAAAATCAGTTGACAAGACTGCAGAAAAAACCACAGCCTGAACCTATAATGATTCCCAAAAAAAACACAGAACTATCTGAGTCAGAAAAAGAACGGGCCATGCAAAGTCCTATATTAATTCCGATTTCAACAGGTTATCAGCCTTATAATAAAACTACAGCGCAAAAAGATAAGAAAGATGCTAGTGATCAGAATGATGATACTGAAACAGCCACGGTTAAGTATCCTAAATCTCAAAATGAACTGATGGCAGGTTCAAGTATTCCCGCTGTACTGCAAACACAGGTGGTATCTGATGTACCTGGCACTGTCATTGGTATTGTGCGTCAAAATGTGTATGATTCATTGCACGGTAAGAATATTCTTGTTCCTAAAGGTACGCGGTTAATTGGTTCATATACATCAAATGTTTCTTATGGACAGGAATCACTGCAGATTGCTTTTACTCGGCTGATACGTCCGGATGGTAGTTCTATTGATTTAAGTAAATTCCCTGGTACAAGTCCACTTGGTACATCTGGTATGGGAGAAGAGGTCAACAATCACTGGGGTGCAGTTTTTGGTTCAGCATTGTTATCATCGGTATTTAGTATACCATCAATTCTTGCCAGCAACAGTGGTAATGTGTATCCACCATATCCTTACCCATCTCCTTCAGGTGGTTATTATCCCACACCAAGTGCTGGAACTTCGGCAAAGAGTGCAGCACTGCAATCTATCGGTCAGACCGCCTCAGAAGTAGGCTCGCGTATTAGTAGTCGTGCCTTGGGTTTAAAACCAACAGTGCTGATTAATCCGGGTTATACATTTAGTGTTTTAGTGACGAAAGATCTGGCACTTCCTCCGTATACTGGAAGTTAATAAATACGCGATAAAAAAACAAATGGAATTGGTTTTTTTATCGCGTAGCTCTGATTACGCAGATATATTTTTTTGTCCGGCAATAATGGCTCTAATAACACTACTATCAGCCAGTGTTGAAATATCTCCTAGATGCTCTTGTTCACCAGCGCATACCTTTCGCAATATTCTTCGCATAATTTTTCCTGAACGGGTTTTAGGTAAGTCTTGAACTACTTGAATAAACTCTGGTGTAGCTATTGCTCCTATTGCTTTGCGAACCAATAGCTTTAGTTCGTGAACTAATGTTTCTTCATCAGTAATGGTGATTGAGTTATTGTATTTTACCACATAGGCATAAATGACCTGACCTTTAATCGCATGAGGGCAACCAACAACAGCCACTTCTGCAATTTCCGGGTGATTAATGAGTACATTTTCTATTTCTGTCGTGCTAAACCGATGACCTGAAACATTGATTACATCATCTACACGACCTGTAATCCAGAAATATTCATCGTTATCCTGCCATGCTCCATCACCACTATAATAGTAGCCAGGGTGTTCTTTAAAGTAGGTGTTTATGAAACGTTGATGATTTCCAAAGATTGTACGTGCCTGACCTGGCCAGCTATTTTTGATGACAAGGTGTCCTTTTTCACCTTGTTTTACCGGACTATTTTTTTTATCGACAATCAGTGGTTGTATGCCGAAAAAAGGTCGAGTAGCTGATCCTGGTTTTGTTCGGGTGGCTCCAGGTAGCGGGCTTATCAGAACACCACCTGTTTCCGTCTGCCACCAAGTGTCAATCACGGGACATTGACATTTTCCTATTGTTTCGTAATACCAGCGCCATGCTTCGGGGTTGATGGGTTCACCCACACTACCAAGTAAATTAAGAGATTTACGACTTGTGTTTTCTATCGACTGATTCCCGTTTGCCATGAGAGAACGTATAACTGTAGGTGCGATATAAAGTATGTTTACTCTGTACTTATCGATAATCTTGCTCAATCGATTGGGGGTAGGGTAGTTATGTATACCTTCATGAATGACGATGGTTGCGCCATTTAGTAAAGGCCCATAAGTAATATATGTATGACCTGTAATCCAGCCAATATCTGCATTACACCAGAAAACATCGCCATTATTATAATCAAATACATACCTGTGTGTGAGTGATGCATACACCTGATAACCACCTGTAGCGTGTACCAGCGCTTTTGGCTGACCAGTTGAGCCTGATGTGTAAAGAATAAATAGCGGATCTTCACTGTCCATGTGAACAGCTAAGCTTTCTTTTTTTTGTAAATAAACTATCTCATGCCACCAATAATCCCGTTCGGTATGCCAAGGAATATTTTCCCCAGTGTGCTTAAATATCAGTGTATTTCTAACCGACTCTGTGCCAGGTAAATCTAGGGCACCATCAACATTTTTTTTCAGAGATGTTTTTTTTCCACCGCGTAATGCTGCATCAGCGGTAATAACCAGTTTAGCTTTGCAGTCTTGTATACGATTGGCCAAAGCTTCAGATGAGAATCCGGCAAAAACCACTGAGTGAATAGCTCCAATGCGGGCACAGGCCAGCATAGCAATGATTCCTTCGATAATCATTGGCATATAGATAACAACAATATCACCGGTTTTAATGCCAAGTGCATACAATGCATTAGAGCATTGACAGACTTGTTCATAAAGTTCTTGGTAGGTGATTTTACGGCTTTTTTCAGGTGAGTCACCTTCCCAGAAAATAGCAATCTGATTTTTTCTACTTTTTAAATGTCTGTCTAAACAATTAAAAGAAGCGTTAGTTTTACCGCCCTCATACCATTTTATGAAAACATTATCCGGAGAGAAAGAGCAATTTTTCACACGATTAAACGGAGAGAACCAGTGAATTCTGTTTCCCTGTTCTTCCCAGAATTCATTCGGATTTTCAATTGATCGTTTATACATGGAACGGTATCCATCGTCGTTTAGAAGTGTTTTTTTATCCGTTACCTGAGGTATTGGATAAAAAGTATTCGATGATATAGAAACATCCTGCATAGTGAGTTGAACTCCTTTATATCGAGTAATATTACAAAGCAAATCATCGAGTTCCAAGCAGTTTATTTGTCTGGAGAGTTGATAGTATATAAACAATTTACATATTGCGCATTAAGGGAGTGTTGAAATCTACGCTTAATAATGAAAATTGTTTTACACTATTTTCGTCTTTCAATTTTTTTTCGGCCAAAAGCATGTACCAGACAGAAATTATTTGCCTTGATGATTTAATCCCAGCTTTTCACCAATATCGTCGTTTCAACAGCCTGTGGTTATTTGAATCGGTTGCCAAAAGATTAAAAAAACTCGAAAAGGGTAATCCTAACAAAGGCTTTGGTTTGCTTAGGCTTTTTAAGTGTCTTTTACTACAGTTCATGGAAGATTTAAGTGATGTGAGCTGGAGCGTTTTATTCAGGAAAACAATTGGGCAAAATGGTTCTGCGGTTTTACGCTCAATGAAAAAACGCCGGATTATAGCGTCTTTAGTAAAACACGCACTCTGATTGGTACCAGAGTGTTATCTAATATTTTCATGCAGTTACGTGAACAGCTAAAAAGACAAGGTATCATGATTGAAGTGTTTAGCTTTGTGGATGCCAAACACCTGATTAATAAGGTGCAGCTGTGGAAAGAAAGAGATACAGCTATTAAAGAAAAGTATGAAAGGCTTAACAATGAAGCCTTCCAAAAGTTGCGTATGATAAGTAAGTCCAAATTCGCTGTAAAGGAAAAAACAAATATTGGTATGGCTACAAACAGCATGTCAGTGCAGATATGCAAAGCTGACTTATCAATAAGATGGCAGTCACACCAGCCAATCTAACTGATGCAAAAGGCATGAAACATGTCTGTCCTGATCAGGGTGCTGTTTATGGTGATAAAGGTTATTGTGTGGCAGTAGCAGTGCGGGCAGCCAAAAAAATCAGGAAGCTCAACGGCAATCAATTCAATGCTTACTTCGCAGGCAGACAGCTGAGTGTCTCAGAAGTTATTGAGCCGACGAAAGCATCGATAGAAGACATCGAGATCCAAAAAAAACTTGATGTGCTGGCTCTGACAGAAAAGCTTGGCAATGTGTCCGAGGCATCACGCCTGAGCGGTGTATCACGTGAGACTATCTATCAATACAGACGACTGATTAATGAAGGTGGAATACAGGCACTCAAGCGACGAGAAAACCCTGACCTTCGTCACAAAAACCGCAGCTCTGAAAGTCTGGAGCGTTTGGTTATCGACTTCTCTTTACGGAATCCTCATCTGGGCCATGTTCAGGTTTCCCGACAGTTAAAGGAGAAATACACAGCTGACATCAGTCCTAACGGAGTACGAGGTATCTGGTTGCATGAGAAAATAATCACGGCAGCGCTAAGAGTTCACAGAAGTCAATCTACCGGTTAAAACAGTAGAACAAAACAGCAGGGATAAATTGAGTTCTTCAAGTATCCCGGCTAGAGTTAAACCGTCAAAATCGCTTGGTAATTATACCGTCAGTTTCCCCTGGTAATCACACTAGTATAACTTAAAGGTCTTAGGGCGCGTAGTACCCAAGGTCAAATCAGATTATATATCAGGTTCCTTAATTTATCATTCCCTTTCAGTATATCGTTTGAATTCATAAAATGTTCTACAAAATCCTTGTTACCCCACCTGGCTTCTTCGCTTTGTTTTATCTTGTTTCCCCAGTCATGGTAAAGATTCATATCTTCTGGCGTCGTCGCATTTATCATTTCATTCATAACATTCGACGCCTCTCTCGATTCTAATCCACGCATGTGCCATATATCAGCTCTTGCCTGCTCAAATTGTAATATCTCGTTTTTGTTTAAGCTCCTATAACTATTCTCCAGTTCTGAAGCGTTAGGTTGATTTATAAAGGTTCTTTGATCAAATTCATAAGTTTTTCCGCCCTGCCATTGAAAGATGTCTTGTGCTCCAATTTGCATGTCGTCTATACGGTATCCCTTTTCCCCAGGAAATTTACTTTTTGGATCAGCTATTTTCAAGTCTTTGCTTCTTATTTGATGATACTCTTTCCTAAGAGGTCGCAATCCTGGAATTGTATTAGCTTCTTCTCTTGCTGCTCTCCCTGCAGAGCGGGCATCTCCAATTGCACGGCCTGCTTCTTTAATGACTAGACCCGCCGTCTCGCCACCGACCATAGCCACGGCATCAATACCAACACCTTCCCAGAACGAAGTAGAACTCATCATCTCACCAATTGATTGAGATGGCTTTAAGCCCTTTTGTTCCAAAACGCCATTTTCTACAAGTTTTTCGCTTACGGTTGTTGCTACATCTACTGCCGTAAAAAAAACAACATTAGCCAAGATACCCAGCGCCGTGCCCTCTATAAATTCACCAGGACCTGGGATCAACAAGGCCATCAAAAGTCCTGCCACCGCGAAACAAATTGCAAAAATTGTTTCCAATTGACTTTTGTGATAGTTATCGTAAAGCTGTTTGTTTTCCGCTTTCATCGTTTTATTAACGTCATTGACATCATTTTCGGTGTAGTGACCGGTGGGGTCAGAACTATTGATGGGATCATTACCTGCATAGTTGTAAGCATTTATGCCACCGGCTCCCCACGGAGAGGCACTGTCGTGTTTAGTGAACAGTCTCAGTGCCGGATCATAAGCACGGTAACCATTGCCCAAAAACTGCCAGCCCGTCACTTGGTCTGTATTTTTCATTTGATAGCCACGGGTGCTTTTTTGCAGAGTCAACGCCAGTGTTTTAGCCTGATTCAGGTCTGTTACCTGACCATACGGCATATACACATCATCACCTTGAACTTTGCCGTTAACAACACTGCCTGTTAACTGCTTGCCATCGGTAATAGCCGACTCGTAACGGCCATCATAAAAACTTCCTCCGGCTACATAATAACGAGATTTCCCGTTAAGCGACTGCTCTGCCAGAGAACCATTGTAATACTGCTGTAGTGTGGTTGTTTTTCCGAAAGCGTTGGTATCACTTTCTGCAATTTGCTGTCCTGACGCATCATAGGTATAGTGAATTTTTTCATGATCATTGATAGTGACATCCGTTAAATTCTGCGCACTGTCATAGCTCATCTGGTAAGGCACTAACTTGCCCGAGGCGGTCATTTTCTGCATGGCAGTGATATTACCGTCACCATCATAGCTAAATGTAGCATGGCCTTTACCGGCATAATCAATACCTGATACCTGTGTCGGATCAGTGTTTTTATACTGGTAAGTAATCAGCTGTTTACTGCCACCGTTGAGCGTCTCATCCACTGTGTTTAGTGAATTAAACAAAGGTTGATAGCTGTAATCAATGGCACTGACCGGTTGTTTAAACAGATTCTGAGGGCACTCTTTTCCGTTGCAGGTAAAGTGCAATAACTGACCCTGCGGTGTATAGGTGTATGTTTGGGTACTGACTCCATTTTCAGTTTTTGCAGTACGGGTAGCAATCTGACCTTTTGTGTTATAACCATAACCATACGTCCGAACAGGTTTACCGTTCAGGTCATTGGCAATGCTGACCAAATTACCAACACTGTCATAGATATAGCTATTGGTCACCTGATGGTTAATGGTTTTATCCTTCACCGATAAATCAGGGTTGTAATCAGTTCCCAGAGATACCTGACCTGCGCTTCCCTTATAACTCATACTAACCGGCAATCCTAGCGCATCGGTTACCGCTGTTTGTGTATACACCGGCGCCGCTGGAGCACCATAGGTACTGCTCACTGGTACAAAATAATTGTTCACCTCATCGGATAAGATTCGCTGACTACCGTCAGGGTGAGTGATGGTTGTGGTCAGTAACCGCTGATTCACCGGATCATAGGTGTATGCCATTTCGCTGATCAGCTTATTTAGCCCGCTCGTTTTTTTCAGATCGGTCAGGTTACCATTAGCATCGTAAGTATAAGTCAGGGTAAAATCTGTATGACCGTCTGCCGTCTTAGATACCACGGTATGTGGTTTTTTATGCCATAGCGTATCATAGGTAATAGTCATACTATTACCCAGCGGGTCTGTTATTTTGGTCGGAAAACCAGAGGTTGTGTCATATGTCATGCTCACCTGATGAGATTTATCTCCCACCATCGTTGTGGCATTTAATAAAAAGCCCAGTGATGTATACGTTCTTTCACCCACCAGTACCTTTTGAGCCGAAGGGTCATAAGCGCCAGTGGCTACTTCTGTTTTGATAATATTTCCATAAGCGTCACAGGTGTTGTAGGTGGTTCTCACCGGTGTCACACTGCCATCAGTATTACGGGTCGATACCGTGGAGGCAATCACCTGATTAGGCTTGACTGTACTGTAAACATTACGGGTTTCCATTCCGGCATGATAGGCATCAGAGAACAAGACCTGTCCCATTGCATTGAAATGACTCACCACAAAAGTGCTTGCCTGTGTGGCTGAAGGGTTAGCCAGTGCTTGGTTTTTAATGGTATCTGCCAGCGATTCCAGTGCTTGAGGGTCAGGCGCCTGACCTTTAGCGGTACCTGCAAACACGGTCGTCATTTGTTTTTTTGTGCCACTGTCGTACAATGGTACCTTTTTACCATCAGCTGTCGTTGTGGTAAAAGCCGGATCAGTAATAAAGTTATATTTATAGCTCACATCGTGAAACATCACCGGACGACTGGCCGAGCCTTGATTGACCGAATGTGACTGTGATACCTGAACTGATGCTACCCGACAGGCGGTATTAACCCTGTGATCGGGCGTCGATTGTAACGGATCAAAGCACAGAGAATCCGGATTATTTATCACCTGACTGGTAGGTAATAACGTATAAGAAATCTTTCGCAAATGATAAGGGTCTGATACAGATATACTGGTGCTACCGTTGGGGTGCTGTACGGCGGTGGGTTTGCCATAGCGGTTATAAAAATACAGGGATTGTTGCGGATGAACCTGTCCCTTTTCATCATAATAATAATGAATGGTTTTGCTGATCTGACCGGACAGATTATAAAAAGCCTCATCAGTGGCGTAAAAACCACTACGGTCTTTAAGCTGTTGTAGCGTTTTGACCACATGGTTTTGCGTGTCATATTCTTTTTCCACCTGTACGCCCTTGCCTTTACCGGTGGGCATCAGCTGTGTCATGGTCACCCGAAAACCTGCGTTTTGTGCGCCATTGAGTATGTCATACTGATAACGATAAGTTTGCTTGTCATCGGCATTACCTGCAGGTAGATAACTAACCTGCACAGGACGGCCAAGAGCATCGTAACTGTCGTAGGTGACAATATCTCCGGTGACCGGATCTTCACTTTTTATTAACCCGCCATACAGATTATAGGTTTTTTGGGTTCCGGGTAACTGTTGAGGAGCTCTACCTTGTGTATCACTGCTCAGGCTGTGTTTTGTGTTACTGATCGTATAGACGTTATTGCTATTGCTGATCGTATAGGTATTGTTGACATATTGTCCCATGGACGGCAATGTGGCAGTCGTTTTGACTGGCATGGCAAACGTCATCGCTGTGGGTTCAGTATTATAAGTTACGGTACTGCTTCTGATTACCTTGCCATTAAAGAGTATCTGATTACCGGGAATCGCTACACGGTTAACCGTATAAGAGTGTCCTCCCACTGTTATGGATTTGCTGATAACACTGGGTTTACTGTAATTTGTGGTGAGTGTGGTAGGTGCCTTTCCTTGCAGACCTGCCTGCTTTGTAGGTCTGATCTGAGCGACACTGGTTTGCAGTATAGGGTGATAAACACCAGGTAGCGTCGTGTAGCTTTCAGTATTCAGGTTACCGTGACTGTCTTGTACAATTTTTTTCGCCAGAAATCCCTTTGAGTCATAGCTGTAGTTGAAGTTTTGCACCTGCAACAGCGAATTGTTTCCAGTGGCGTCGTACAACTGATACTTTTGCACAGAGGGAAGATTATAGTGCTGGGATAGATCAGCCACCGAAGAGGCAGAAGTAATCTTGTCACCGTAGGTAGTCTGCCCGCGGGTTAAGGTTATATTATTGACTGAAGTTGTTTGCTGATCTTTTAAATGCAGATAATTATAACTCTGGCTGATCTGTTTTGTTTCTAGCGAAGGTATTAACGTACCGGTAAAGACTGGAATTTTCATCCCGGCAAGGGTGCTATAACGATATACGGGTGCGCCCTGATGCCGAAATCCGCATTCCATTAACCAGTCCTGTGCTGATGTCACATGGGCAAACGTATTACCATCACACTGTATATTATTACCGGAAAAATTATTACCTGTACTGCTAACGCTGAACGTACGGGTAATATCCTGATCGTGACTGTTATTAAAGTGTTCTGTATAAGAGCTAACATAAGGCGTATGATTATTCACAGGCTCTGTGTAGCCGCTAACAATATAGTGAGAGCCAGAGAGCACACCATAGTTGATGGTGTAATAAGCTCCATCGGCCAGAGTAATTTTAGTGGGTTTTTTATCGGTATCAAAGGTGAGTAATGTGCTTTCGTTTAACGGGTTGGTAATGCTTACACCGTCGCTTTTGTTACGGAGTGTAACATGCTGAAAATGACCCATTTTATCTTGGTAGAACAGCGTGGCAGAACCAGATTGTTTGTTTATTTTAGCCACTACTTTTTGATCAGAATTTAACAGCGTAATACTAGATTGTGTACCGCTGTGGGCATACTGAAAATAAATGGCCTTGCCATCTGGCCCTATTTTAGCCACCACTTGATATGGAGTTGTGGCAGCAGTGCCGTTCACTTTTTTGAAGATATATGTTGAGTTGTCCCGCTGGGTGACAACAATGGTATCATCACTTTGATGGGTAATATGAATATCGGGCTTTTTATAATAAATAAACTTAAACTGTTGTTTGCTATCCATTATCATCGGATAGCTGCTTCCCCCGATAGATAGGGTATAATAAGTATGACCACTGCTTGATTCTTGTGGCTGAATATAAGGAATATTCACATCAATGGGGTAGTCATTCAATAGTTGTGTTGTCGGGTTAAAACCGGTAGAAGCCCCAAGGAAAATGCTAACTGGTAGTGTAGTTTTTGAGGTCGGTGAACTGTTGACGGAAAACAGCTTTTGTGAAAATGTCAGTCCTAGTGAAGAAGGGTTGACCGACACCGCTGCGTTCATTCCCCCGTTGCTCGCCTGAGAGGTAAAATGATTATGACCTGTGGCCACCAGACGCTTGAGCTTTTTTAGTAGTGTTTTTTTAGCAGCAACCGACATCGGTGCTGCCTTATTCGTCGATGAATGGTGTTTGATCGAAGATATATGCGCATTTGAATTTTCTGCAAAAGCAACGCTCGTTGTTAAATAACTGGCGAGAGTTATTACGGAAATAGCTAACTTAAGTAGTCTTAAAAACATAAAAATAAACCGATGGTTGCAAAAAAATTGTATCTGTTCTATACGTGCAATATACAACGAAGTTTGTTTTATAGATGTTAATAGTGTTATAGACATGCAATATTCAAGTAAGATAACTACTTGAATTTCCGATTATACTGAGTTTTTTTTTATACACAACTTTTAAAATGTATAAGTTCATACTTTTTGAGACTCAGGTAGTCTCCTGTTTGAGTTGGTTAATATACTATATTGGAGTCTTTTACTCCAGAGTAGAATTCGGACGATTCAGTGTTGTATTTATCAACTGCTTTCCTCAGCTCATTTTGAATATCGCCGACACTATCAGCCTGTAAACTACCCTGGTTATAAAATTCTTCTCTAAATATCTTATTTCCCCGTTAAACACCTCCGTTATAGGTAGGCTTTATCGGTGGTAAGACAATCAGCGGGATATTTTTTTTCTTCACAGAAATCCTCAAAGTTCTGGCGAAACTCACTACCACCATCCGTCTAAATACAGTGCACAGGAAAAGGTGCCTTTTCCAGTAGTTCTTTGAAAAACCGTTTAGCCAGCGCTATGTCCTTATGAAGCATAAAGGTCCAGGGTTTTACATGTTTGTTGAACTGGGGTTTGCATCGGGTACGTACCGCAGAAGCGGACTTTGTAATCAGTTCTTTTTCTTTTAGGTAAGTAAGAATGAGAACGACGGTGCTTTCACTCAGGATGCAGTTATGGTCTGGCTTAAGAATTACCGCGATTTTTTCTTTACCATAGATCGGGTCCTCACGGCGTATCCGTATAATCAGCTACGTCGCTACCTCACCCCACTGAGGCTTATTGACCCGTGCAGCACGTTTTGAAGGCGACAGTTCCCTCTGATCCAGCGCATTCAGGCGCTGTTTATCACGGTAATAGGTCGCACGGGAGAAACCGGCAAAGGCAGGAATACAATACTCATGCATGCTTGCTTTCTTGAGTGCTTCCCATTTGTTCACACGCGTCTGATACTTTTTTCTGTGTTTTTTTATGGCTTCCTGTTTACGTGCATAGCCATATATCTTATAAATTTCGTTGTGCAGTCCTTTGATCTGCATAAGATGCCTCCTGATGCTGCATTAACAACATTTATCTGGAGGCAATTCCTCTGATTTCAATATTTCATATCTATCTGGACTTATACATTTGATAGTTTTATACGAGTTTTTTTGTTAAAATGTGAGTTGCAATTATAATATTTTATTTTTATCCGATGAAGCGTATACTTTTTTTGAAAATTAGTTAACTTGTGACGTAAACCATCACTTTTTCTTTTACGAACAGGCTTTTTTATGGAAAAAAATGATCAGCAGGCAGTTGTTACGACTTTACGGGGTCGTGCTCTTTTAGAAAATCCTTTGCTTAATAAAGGGGCAGCGTTTACTGCAAAAGAGAGAGAAGCACTTTGTTTAAATGGTTTCTTACCTGAACGAATAGAAAGCATGGAAGAGCAGTGTCGTAGGGCTATGAGTGCCTTTAATGATGAGCCTGACGGATTGCTGCGTCATATAAACCTCCGAGCACTGCAGGATACAAATGAAACATTATTTTATGCCTTGATTCAACGCCACCTGAAGAAGCTTTTGCCTTATATATACACGCCTGTTGTTGGTGATGCGTGCTTACGGTTTAGTACTATTTTTCGTCGTCCCAGGGGATTGTTTATCACTTGGCCTAATCGTCATCGGATTAAACAAATTCTTGATAATGTTGAAATCAAGCCTGAAGTTATTGTTGTTACCGATGGTGATAGAATACTTGGACTGGGCGATCTGGGAATGAATGGCTTAGGTATTTGTATAGGTAAATTGTCTCTTTATAGCGGTGTTGGAGGGTTTGAACCATCAACGACACTGCCTATTGTTTTAGATGTGGGTACGAATAATAATAGTATGCTGCATGGTCAGAACTATCTTGGCTGGCGCCACAAAAGGCTTGATGATAAAAAGTACTACGAATTTATTGATCTTTTTTTGACAAATGTGAAGCAGAAATGGCCGGATGTTCTATTGCAGTTTGAAGATTTTGCAGCGCCACGGGCTATAGCTCTGCTAGAAAAATATCGTAAGTTTTTGTGCTGTTTTAATGATGATTTTCAGGGTACTGCTTCCACTGTTTGCGGGGCGCTGTTATCAGCAGGCAAGCGTATTGGTAAATCTATTAAAGATTTAAAAATATTGATTGCCGGAGCTGGAGCGGCAGGGTGTGGTATTGCTAATCAAATTGCTTGCCTGATGAAACAATCTGGATTGAGCGATGATGAAGTGAAAAATCACCTGTATCTTGTTGATCGTGACGGGTTGTTAACGACAGAACTGAATTCATTGAATGATTTTCAACGTCCCTATGCACAAAGCTTTTCTCAAGTGGCTTCATGGGCTGATGAAGATAAAAATATTTCACTTAAACAAGTTGTTTTTCAGGTGAAACCACATGTGTTGTTGGGTGTAACAGGTATTGCTGGGTTGTTTACCCAAGAAATGATTTGTTTTTTGGCGACCTGTCACGAGCATCCTATAATTATGCCTTTGTCCAATCCTGGTTCTCAAAGCGAAGCATTACCTGAGAATATTGTTCAGTGGTCAGACGGTAAAGCGTTGATGGCAACAGGTAGCCCTTTTGAAAGCGTTGCATATAAAGGTAAATTATACCCAGTTGCCCAGTGCAACAATATTTATATTTTTCCAGCTCTTGGAGCTGGTGTTAAAATTTCGGGTGCATCAATGATCACTGATGGCATGCTTGATGTCGCTGCCAGTGCTCTTTCAGCGAGTGTTCCTGAGGGTGATGATATAACAACAACCCCATTGTTACCGTTTATGGAATCAATTGCTGATAGTGTTCAAAGCATAGCGTTAGCTGTTGCTGAACAAGCAGTGAAAGAAGGTGTGGCCAGCCAACCATTTACAAAACAGCAACTTACAGAACGTATGGAAGCATTTTTATGGAAAGCCGAATATAAAACGATAGTTGCTGATTAATGCATAGTGTTAAAAAACTAAAAGTCTTTTTATATGTGTCTAAATATTTATAATGCAGGCATAAGCAGTTTTGACTGAGAAACCTTTTCTGTTGCATTGTGAATATCATTTCATATGGTGTGTATTTTTAGGTTAGAAAAAGAGTACATACCTGCTGGACTCGCTAAACATTGATGCGTCTGATAGGTGTGTTAAGCTGTGCTTTGTAGTTGTTATCCTCCCCCGTTTTAAAAATAATAAATTCTTACTACACTGAGAGAAAATAAATAAAAATGGTGCCTCAGTGCGAATATCCAACACTTGTGCAATTTGTCATTCAACTCTTCCTAAACGAGCCATCAGAGATTTTTGGGGTAATATTTTTTGTCCGCACCATCGCAATGAGCTTTCTCAATGCACCAGCTGTGGCCGTTTAATTTGTGAACATTTAACCGAAGGTGGTTTTCATTATCCAGACGGTCTTATTATGTGTAGTTTATGTGACCGGAGAGGTATTTTTTCCTTGCAAAGAGGAGAGGTATTATTGAAAGAAATGCGTAAAGAGCTAAAGAAAAATGGCTTGAATCTGGGAAATGCCTTAACACCGCTTCGACTGGTAGACAGAGATGAGCTAATAAGGAGAAGCCGACGTGCTTCTAATGAAGGGCACGCTTTACTAGGACTAACACGAGGTATGTTGAGCCGAGTCGGAAAGAAAGTCGTAGATCGGCATTTTATGGAGATTCTTATTCAAAAAGGTCTTCCAGAAGAGCAATTTAAGTTAGTGGCAATACATGAGCTTTGCCATGCATGGATCTTTCATAGAGGTATTCACGAACTTCCATTAAAAACTGAAGAAGGTTTATGTGTGTTGTCTGAATTTTTATGGTTAAAACGACAAAAAACACCTGAGGCAAGGTTCTGGGAAATGCGGTTGATTCAAAATGATGACCCTATTTATGGCGATGGTTTCAGGGAAGCATTAGCTTGTCTTAAAAAAATGCCACTACCACGAATGGTACGTTATGTACAAGAAAAGAATAAATTTCCGGGGTTTTGGGCAAAACTGTTATATATCTGATAGTTGTGAGAGGGTGGTGCTGATTTAAACTAACAAGTACAACAGACTAATTTTTAAATGTACGTTAACTGTTGTTATTTTTTAATAACTGCCAGAGTTGCATGATAAAGTAATCAGGACTTACATTGAGTAGTATGAATGTTAAGGTAACTGTAAATTGCAAGCACTATCTTGTTTTTGTTGCCATCTTTGTTGCAAGGGTTTTATTGATAAGAGGTAAAATGCTAACTAGGACCAAAGATAATCCTCCGGCAACAATAATGAGAGCTGCAGTGGGAAGAGGGGAAGATATAGGCCAGATAGTTAATATTGAGACAATCAATGAGCCAAGAACAAATTGCGTACAACCTAATAGTGATGAAGCAAAACCGGCATTTTCAAACGGTGTAATTGCGCCACCTGCACTGGCACCTAAAAGAAAACTCGCACCGGCTCCCATAATGAGACTAGGGACAAGATAACCGAGAACAGACAGCCCATTGAGCCAAAAGATAATGGTCATTAAAATCCCACTGAACAGAACAATGCATGCACCAACAAGGGCTACCCATTTTACACCTTTTTTCAGAATCAACTTTGAGGCCGTCAGACTGCCAAAAAAGCCAAAAATAGAAATGGTGGAAAAGTAAAGGCCAAAATGCTCAACAGACGTATGCAACAAGTTGATAATGATATACGGTGCGATAGAGAAAAAGGCTAAAAAACAGCTCATTCCAAACGCACTAACCAGTGCAAAAATAATAAATTCAGGATGACAGGCAATAGATAAATTTTCTCTTGTCAATATGCGGTGACGTACCTTTTTCTCCAGCGATTCCTTAAATGTAGTAACAGACATTATTAAAATCAGTAAGCCGCATATCGCCAAAAAAACAAAGTTAGATTCCCAGCCGAAATTTGTTGCCAGTATGCTCCCGAGTATAGGGGCGATTAACGGTACTATAGCAATAGTTGAGTTTAACAGACTATACACATGTGCAGCTTCTTGCTTGTAGATATCTCTGGTGCTGGCAAAGGCTGATGACATAGTGGCTGCACAACCTGCTGCCTGTAATATTCGTCCGGCAATTAAAACAGCTGGTGTAGGTGCTTTGGCACACAGTATTGATGCCAGTATAAAAATAACTAGTCCAACAATAATCACAGGTTTACGTCCTATTCTGTCTGAAAAAGGACCAATAAGCAGCTGACCGAAACCCATCACAATTACAAACAGGCTGATTGTCATTTGAATGACACTAGAGTTGGTGTGAAAGGCTTTCATTAATTCAGGGATGGTAGGAGAATAAATATCCAGTGACAGCGAAAAAAGAAAAACCAGCGGGGACAATATTGCAATATTTTTACAATGTTCCATTTTTGTCATTTTAATGGGTAACCTCAAACGCTATGATGCCATGGCATAAGTCATTAGAACTAATGCATAATAAAATAATGCCGGCAGTTATAATGCTTGGGCACACAGAAAATCCAATTCTACTCTTGTTTAATATTCTGCTCAAGCTTGGATTATAATTATAAATTTTCGGGTTTTTAGCATTATATTGCAGTAAAATTATTTATTCATGAAGCTATAACCATTTGGAGTTATTTTGTCTTGGACGTTATCAAAGCACTGACAGAGAGAGTATCATCGCCAAAGCTTATTGAGCCTGCCCCATCGCAGGAGCAGTTAAATATTCTATTTAAAGCTGCACTTAGAGCTCCAGATCATGCAAATTTAAGACCATGGCGGTTTATCATTATTCAGGGTGAAGCGAGAACTCACCTTGGCAACTTATTTTCTACCATTGCTTTACAGGATAATCCCAATTGTACTGAAAGTATCCTTGAACGAAAACGTCAAGCACCATTCAGAGCTCCTGTGATTGTTGGGTTAGTTATGCATTACAAGGACCATCCCAAAGTACCAGAGGTTGAACAGGTGCTTTCAGTGGGCGCAGCAGGGCACGCAATGGTTACAGCAGCATTTCAGCTGGGTATTGGTGCCTACTGGCGAACTGGAGATATCTGTTTTGATAAAAGAGTTGCCAAAGCTTTAGGTTTACAGATAAATGAGAAGCTAATGGGCTTTATTTATCTGGGCACCCCAGCAGGGGAACTCAAGCCTGTACCCGTGTTGTCCTTGAGCGACTTTGTTAGAGAGTGGAAAGGGTAGACTATTTGCTTTTTATAAGTGTCATCAGCTGGTCTTTTATTAATGTGTATGGTTTGCAATATTTTCGTTTACCCATTGACGTAACTGATGAGTGTTGCCACAGGCCAAAGGTTCTCGTGATTGGGTTGTAAGCTGGTAATGGTACATTGGATCATAATACTCAGTTAAAAGATATTTCACAAAAGGTCTGAAACCCTCCGGGTTGTTGCTCATCTGGTATAAGTTAACAGCAGAGTTTAAGAGCTTAAGTGTTGTTGCATATCGTTCTCCACCAAGGCGTTTCGATATTCGCTTTAGGTTTTGTCTGAAGTTTTCTGTAAAGGTATTAAACCCTGTTATTTTTCCATATTTTTGCTTATAAGCCAAAATATCATCAACGATATAATCATTAAAAACGGTGGATACTCTGTTATTAATACTTCCTTTTAGTAACAATATCGGTGATGATTTGATAAGTGACTGAATACTTAAAGGCAGGAAACATCGTCCTATCAGTTTACTTTCGTCTTCTAATAATAAGCAGTTAATACCTTTCGCCTTTGCTTTTAACAATTCTATAGCCAAATTGTTTTCAAACGTCACCTGAGAAGGTTGTTTTTCTGGGAAGCCTCCGAAGGTTGAGCCTCGGTGATTAGCCAGTTTTTCAAGGTCGATATACCCGCTTTTTATTGAGTGTAAAAAGTGAGTTTTTCCTGAGCCGGTAGGTCCTGCAAGCACAATAAATTTAAAGTGTTTATCAGCGTATTCAAGTGTTTCCAGAAGATAACGACGTAGTGTTTTGTAACCGCCTGATATTAAAGGGTAGTTAATACCTTGTTCTGCCAGCCAGTTCTGAACTATATGAGAACGCATGCCACCTCTGGCACAATATAAATAACCATTAGGGTATTGTTGTGTAAATTTTTTCCATGTATTTAGCCGGTCCTGACGAACCTTGCCTGAAATTAGCTGATGCCCGAGCGCAATGGCTTTCTCTGAACCTTCCTGTTTGTAGCAAGTGCCAACCTTGGCACGTTGAATATTATCAAGCAAGGGAATATTATGAGCAGAGGGAAAAGCACCTTGCTCAAATTCAGTTGGGGCTCTTACATCTAATAAAGGGATATGGCGAGTAAAAATACGAGAAAATAAGGCGTTATTGATTGTTTTCTGAGTCATACCACTAAAAGTTTATATGAAAAAAATTATTGTATATTTTATACATAATTTGTGCAAATTATGTCATCATTTTTAATAGTGCGTATGAAGCTGGATATTCATTAAAAGCCAATTTTCTTATAGCAATGATTTGGACAGTTTTTAACTCATTTTCGTTTAATTAACTGAGAAACTAACAAAGAAACACCGGCTAATTAGCCTGAAATCTAGTCATATGCCGGTGTTTTTTGTACTATTTTATCAATTTAAACATGCGTAGATGTATAGTTGTTAACTAAAATTCATTTTCCTCCCAAGTCGAAACCGTCACTTCGCCTTCAATAGCAAGTCATAAAAGCATGCCAATAGCCGTAGCTAGAAACAGGTTTTGGTATAACACTGCTCACACATAAATTACTTTCTTGCTAGACTCGTTCGGGTTTGAACTGATTGTATGATATGAAATATAAATTAAGATAAATTATTGAAAATGTGGGCTTCCACCGTTATATGCCACTTTGCAGTACTGAGCCATATTATCAAAACCCATAGGAGAGAAAAAGTCAATAGCATAGCTGGACTTTTTGCAGGTTTTTAGTGGCTTACCTTCACCACAACTTTTCCGAAAGCCATTTTGAATGGTCCAATAAGGGTCTTTCTGAGCAGTTTTATCCTGACAGCAAATAAACCAGTACCCGAAATGTTTATCTTTGTTGCACCATGCCAGAGACAGAGCAGAGGCACTGATAGTACCAAAGGTGAAAAGAGTAACTGTTAATACAAAAGTTGGTAAAAACTTCATAGCTGATTCCCATAAATACTAGGTTTTTGATGGTAGTCAAAAGAATGTGACGAAATAATAAGCACATACAGATACAGCGGACAAATACCAAAACCTGGGTCTAACTTCTTTTTGCGCTAGTTTTCTGATTTTGCTGTTATGCGTTGAAGTTCCTCTCAATAGCTAGCTATTATTCGTCACTTCGCCTCTAACAGCAAGCCATAAAAGTATGTGTATAGCAGTAGTCAGAAATAGGTTTTGATATAGATATCCACCTTAGATTGAGTCTAGTTATGCCTATTGCAATTTTATATAAGTTTTGTAACAGGAAAACAACTTGATTATATTGATAAGACTTCGGTTTATTTTGTATTTTTCATCTAACTATACTTAGTTAAAAAAAAAGATACGGGTTTAAAACTTTTTCTGTGTGCAGGGCAGGGGCCGTATTTATTGATAGCTTCAATGTGATGTTTCGTACCATACCCTTTATGTTTGGCAAAGCCGTAAGTTGGCCACAGTTTATCGAGATGAAACATCTGATGATCTCGGTAGACTTTTGCCAAAATTGAGGCTGCTGAGATACTGGCGATTTTACTATCACCTTTAATTATTGTTTTACAAGGTATGCCGATGGCTGGGGCACGATTACCATCAATAAGTACCTGTTCAGGCTGAATAGTTAAAGTATTGATAGCTCTTTTCATGGCAAGCATGGTCGCCTGAAGAATATTTAATTGATCTATTTCTTCAACGGATGCTTCACTGATCGCAAAGGAAAGTGCTGAAGACTTTATTATTCCGGCGAGCATTTCACGCTTTTTTTCAGACAGCTTTTTTGAATCGTTTAAACCTTCTATGGGTTTGTTTGGATCAAGAATTACAGCGGCAGCGACAACTGAACCACATAAAGGTCCTCTTCCTGCTTCGTCTACACCAGCAATAAGTGTTGATTTTTCTTGCTGATGGGTGAAGACAGAGTTTTGTTTCATAAGAAATTGCCGAGTCACAGCTGTGATGCTTTATGTTTTATAAGGTTAATAACAGCGCTAGCAGCACGTACATCGGCATTTTGCTTTAATAGCTGATGAAAGTGTAAAAAGGTTTTTTTGAGCTGATCGTTTTTCTCAGAATTTTCCAGTAATTTGAGCATTTCAGCAGATAAGCGTTCAGGTGTTGCATTCTCTTGTAAAATTTCAGGAATTAATGTTTTTTTAGCCAGTATGTTGGGTAGCGAACACCAGGGAGATTTTACCAACCGCTTAGCAATGATCCAAGTTAGCTTCGAAAGCTTATAACTGACAATCATTGGTTTTTTATACAGCATGCCTTCAAGTGCAGCTGTTCCCGAGGCTAATAACAAAGCGTCTGACGCAGCCATTACCTGATGAGAGTTTCCAATGGTTAACCGTACATTAATTTCCTTAAAAGTTTGTAAAATACTCTGTATCTGATGAAGTAGCCCTTCATTAACACATGGAATAATAAATTTAAGATTAGGCTTTTTAGCAACCATGAGGGTAATGGTTTTTAAAAACAAAGGAGCCAGTTGTTTAACTTCCTGAACGCGGCTGCCTGGCAGCAACCCAATAACGGTATCAGCTGTATTATAATTAAGTCGATTTTTCGCTTTTTCAGTATCAATATCTAGTGGGATAGTGTCGGCTAACGGGTGCCCAGTATAAGTGACAGGCACATTATGTTTTTTATAAAAATCAACTTCAAAAGGCAAAAAGGCAAGCATATGGTCAACAGCTTTTCGGATTTTAAATATGCGCTTTTGTCTCCATGCCCAAACAGAGGGGCTAACGTAGTGAATCGTAGTGATGCCATGTTGTCTGAGTTTTAGCTCCAGCCCAAGGTTAAAGTCGGGAGCATCTATTCCAATAAAGGCAAGGGGTTTGTGTGTCGTAAACAGCTTCAGTAATTTATTTCTAATTTTGAATAACTCACGGATTCGGCTTAAAACTTCAACCAGTCCCATAACAGAAAGTCGCTCCATGGGAAAAAGAGATTTGAACCCTTCAGCTAACATCTCAGAGCCACCTATGCCTGTAAACGTTGCCTCAGGATAATGCTTTCTAAGTTCCCGGATCAAACCCGCACCCAAAATATCACCAGAGGCTTCTCCGCAAACAATGGCAAAGACCGGTGTAGATGTTGCGGTGTCTGAAGAAATAATTTGTTGACTTTCGTCCATTAGCGAATAATTCCCCGCTTAGACTTTTTTATACTTTGAATAAGTATCGTTATTTCAGGCATTGCCAGTTTTTCAAGCGTTGCCAGTTTTTCAAGCGTGATAAGGGCATCTTTTATAAGATTGCCTTCACGATAAATGATTTTATACGCTTTTTTTAGGGTGTTGATAGTATCTAGTGACAAACCACGCCGACGCATGCCTTCGTAATTCATACCTGTTGCTTTTGCAGGATTACCCGCCGCCATCACATAAGCTGGTACGTCTTTGAATACAGATGAAGCAGCCCGAACCATACTGAAGTCACCAATTCTACAGAATTGGTGAGATGCCGCAAAACCTCCAAGAACTACATTGTCGCCTACAATAACATGACCAGCCAATGTAGCATTATTCGAAAAAATACACCTATTACCAATAATACAGTCGTGCGCTATATGTACGTAAGCCATAAACAAATTACTGTTGCCTATTCTTGTGACTCCGTTATCCTGTATAGTTCCTCTGTGAATAGTGCATCCTTCACGAATAACATTGTTGTCACCAATTTCAAGTCGGGTAGGTTCTCCTGAATATTTTAAATCCTGACAGGCTTCACCGACTGAGGCAAACTGAAAAATTTTGTTGTTACAACCTATTTTTGTCGGACCTTTAATAACAGCGTGAGAGTGTATTGTAGTTCCTTTGCCTATTTCAACATCTTCACCAATAACAGCAAAAGGACCCACGCTAACCTCATCAGCTAACAGAGCTCTTGGATGAATAATAGCACTGGTATCTATCAAGGCTATCGTTCCTTCTTTGCGCAGGTTACTTCACCAGAGCATGCTATTTTTCCATTAACCAGTGCCTGACAAGCAAACTTGCTTATGTGACGTTTTTTTGCCATAAACTTAGCACGCAAAATAAGCTGGTCACCCGGAACAACTGGCTGTCTGAATTTGATTTTATTTGCACCTGCAAAGAGATAAAGATCGCCTTCTTTTTTGCCTTCAAGGCTGAATCCAAGAATTCCCGCAGCCTGAGCCATTGCTTCAATAATCAAAACCCCCGGCATAATTGGATTTTCTGGAAAGTGACCGTTAAAAAAGTCTTCGTTAGCAGAGACGTTTTTATAGCAGGTGATAGTCTGTTCGTTAGTATTAATATCCACAACCCGGTCTACTAAAAGAAACGGGTAGCGTTGCGGCAGAAGTTTTTTAATTTCCTCTATGTGCATCTCTTCATTCCGTACAGCTGTATTAAATTTTTTTAGTTCGTCGGTATTCAACACAAGACTGTTAGTAAAGCTAAATCAATCTCTAAGGCGTTTTTCAAGCACCTTTACACGTTTAAATAACTCATCTAAGTGGTTTAAACGGGCTGAACTCTTTCTCCAGTTTTTAAATGGTTGGCTTCTGTTACCACCTGGAGACCACTCGGATTTTTCATTCGTTATGGATTTTGTGATTATAGCTGCTCCGGCTATTCTCACATCATTTGCAATACTAAGATGACCATTAATGTTTGCCCCTCCGCCGATCATGCAACCTGATCCAATGGTTGTGCTACCTGCAATACCTGCATTAGCAGCAATAGCTGTTTGTGTACCAATTTTAACGTTATGAGCTATCTGGATTTGATTGTCAAGGATCACATTATCTTCGATAACAGTATCATCAAGTGTACCTCGATCGATGGTTGTGTTTGCACCAATTTCTACATTATTGCCAATGAGTACTTTTCCCAGTTGGGCAATATGAATCCATTGTTGACCATCGTGAGCAAAACCAAAGCCTTCAGAGCCGATGACTACCCCTTCATGAATAGTGCAACATTTTCCAATGACAGTTCCATGGCAAAGGGTAGAATTACTTCTGATGTGAGTGTGTGAACCAATATGCACACTAGCACCAATAAATGAACCAGCATCTACTCTTGTTTGCTTTTCTATAATTGCTCCGGGTTCAATGACAACATTCGGACCAATGATGGCAGAGGAGTGAACACTGGCTTCGCTGGAAATAACAGCGGTTTTATGAATACCTTCAGGTGGCTTAAACGATTGATCAAACAACTTAGACAGCTTCGCAAAAGCAACATAGGGTTGCTTATGTATGAGTGCATTGCCTGTAAAGGTTTCAGCGACCTCTGATGTCATAATAACAGCCCCTGCCTTGGATATTTTAAGATACTTGGCGTAAGACGGATTGGTTAAAAAACTTAAACTCTCTTTGGTCGCACTCTGTAAAGTGGATATGCGCCGGATAATGGCTTTCTGGTTTCCCTGAATTGTTGCACCTGCAACATCAGCCAGTTCTTTGAGGGTGAACTGTTTTTCGTGCATTCTTTTTACATCCGTCCGTCATTCGTCCACGGTTATTTTTTGGCCGTTGACTCTTTGTTCAGTTCATTAAGAACCTGTGATGAAACGTCTGTTTCTTCGGCTCGATAAATAACCGATGACTTTTCAATTACTAATGATAACTTTAGCTTTTTAGCAACGCTGGCAACAGCTTTCTTAAGCTTTGGCTCTAAACGCAAAAGTTCTTTTTCATCGGCCTGATCTTTTTCCTTACGCAAGGTTTGTAACCTTTCAACAAAACTCTGTTTCTCCTTCTCAAGAGCTTCCTGCTTTTTGGAAAGGGCTGTTTTGCTCATGGTCAGGCTGTTCTTTTTAAGCTCAGATTCAGCCTTTTGGATAGCATCATGCTCTGCAACAAGTTTATCTAGTTTTGGCTGAAATGATGCCTTCGATTGTTTTGCGTATTGTTTGGCAGTAGCAGACGTTAAAAGCACTTTCTGGACATCAACAACTCCAATAGTTGTTGATGCGTAACTTTTTGTCAATAAAGGAGCAAGGGCAATAGCCGCAATTAATAGTCTTTTTTTCATTACCATTTTAGATTTCTCCATTATTTAAAGAGATGTGTGTTTAAAAGTCTTCAGCCATAAAATGTAGAGAATTCTAACATACTCTGACAGTATTGAGTGAATATAAACTGGTGTTTTTTCATAGATACTGCATTTATTGCCTGAAATATTACAATTCAGGCAATAAATATGCTTTCTTAGAAGGTTGTGCCCAAAGAAAACTGGAATACTTGGCTCGAATCTGTTTTACCTTTTTTCAATGGTTCAGCAAGACTAAAGGTAAGAGGACCCAAAGGTGTTATCCATGTCAGACCAATGCCGGCACTGTAGCGTAGACTGCTTAGATCAGGTCGGTGACAATTTGTACTGTATGCCTGACCAGCATTATGGGGGTCAGTAGCGCTTACAGTACGGTCTGAGCAGTGGGTAGACCAAACGTTGCCCATATCCATAAATAAACTTGCCTGAGCTGAACGCTTATCTTTTAAGAATGGAAGAGGGAATAACAATGACACACCACCATCTGCTACCGCATTACCACCAATAGGATCTCTTTTTCCGTCCGTTTGAAGCGCTTGAGGACCAAATGTGCCGTATTCAAAGCCTCTGACCGATCCTGTGCCGCCACCAAAGAAGTTTTCATAAAAAGGCAGAGCTTTTGAGTTGAGTCCATCTCCGTAGCCTAAGTGGCCATGAAATCTAAGAGAGAAGTTGTCACTTAGTTGATGCAGATATTGCCCTGTATAGTTGAGTTTATAAAAAGTTTGAGAACTACCGGGTACAGCGACTTGCAAGCTTGCACTTTGAGCATAACCGGCAGTAGGAAGTAGACCATAGTTCAACTTCGATTGAGACCAACCTAAAGTAGAGGTAAAAGTGTTATAGCTTTTCCCGTGTTTATTCAGGAAATCCTGAATAAAGTAGGCAGGGGTATTGCCTTCTTTGACACTGGTTTGTTCAGCACCTAATGCCAGTGAAAGCCTAGAAATATCAGAAACAGGATAACCAAACTGAATGTCACCACCCAAACGGTCAAGATTGTAGTTAGTGACATCAATTTTATTGTAATTTGTGGTGTTATAATATAGGTTAAATCCGCGACTAACCCCGTCAACTGTATAGAATGGGTTGTTATAACTGAATTGATAGTTTTTGGTATATTTGCTGGTCTGAGCACTTAAATTGACTGAGTTTCCGGTACCAAGAAAATTTTGTTGATTGATCGAACCACCTAACAGCAAACCATCTACCTGAGAAAAACCAATGCTGGCTACTAATGAACCAGAGCTTTGTTCCTCAACATCATAGTTAAGGTCGACCTGATTATCAGAACCCTGAACGGGAACACTTCTGGAGTTGACGTTCTTGAAAAAACCAAGACGATTAAGGTGGTCTGTAGAGTCTTTAATTTTAACATTGCTGGCAAGAGCGCCTTCAAACTGACGCATTTCACGCCGCAATACTTCATCTCGTGTGCGTGTATTGCCAATAAAATTTATATAACGAACATATACTTTTCTGCCAGGAGTTACAAAAAAGGTCAGGTTAACGGTATGTTTTTTTTGGTTTATCTCAGGAATAGGATTAATGTTTGCAAAAATATAACCCTTGTCTCCCAGTTTGTTTGAAATTTCATCTGATATTTTTGTTACTTTCTGAAGAGAAAAAGTTTCACCAGTTTTAATGGATATCAATTTTTGAATTTCAGGTTCAGAGTAAACTAAATTACCCGAAAGTTTAATTTTTCCTACTTTAAATCGTGCACCTTCGTTTATATTTACAGTAATGTATACTTGGCTCTTATCGGGTGTCACAGAAACTTGTGTTGAATCAACCTTGAAATTAATATAACCACGATCCATGTAATAAGACTTTAGTCGTTCGAGATCACCAGCTAGTTTTTCACGAGAGTATTTATCATCACCCTTAATCCATGAGCTCCAGTGACGAGATTTTAGCTGAAAAAGATCAAGCAGATCTTCTTGGTTAAATGCGTGGATACCAACAATATTAATGCCCCGAATAGAAGCATTTTTACCTTCATTAATGGTGAGTTCTATATTGATCCGATTTCTGGGAAGTGGCGTGACTTTGGCATTTACATAGGCACTGTATTTTCCTTGCGAAACGTACTGCTGTTCTAGTTCCTGCTGAATTTCTTTTAGCGTGGCCGGTTTATAAATATCACCGTCAGATAAGCCGGCTTGTTTTAATCCTTTCTTCAGGTTGTCAGTGCTGATCGCTTTGTTACCAGTAATTTTAATATCATTAATGGTTGGACGTTCAGCCAGCCTGACAACAAGAGTATTGCCATTACGCGCTAGATGGATATCTTCAAAGTAACCGGTTTTGAATAAGGATTTTGCCGCATTAGCTAGTTGTGAACTGTCAATATCATCACCAATATTAATGGGAAAGGAGTTGTAAACAGTGCCAGACGATACGCGTTGTAATCCTTCAAGGCTAATATTTTTTACCACAAAGGCATTAGCTTGAGTTGCAAGTAGTATACCTGATACCACGGGTAACAGCAGTCGCTTCATTGAATCCGTTCTTCTATCAGTAAGGTTGAGATTAATTGATGCAATGGATCTATCATAGTGTAAAAATTAGCTTCTTTTATTTGGGATTTTAACTACTACCTTATTAAATAAACATGCATCGGTTAAATTAATATTTAGCCACTAACCTTACACTAACAATTTGATAAATGGTAGTACAAGGTTGTATTTGTACAACGAAATTTTATGACTGCTACAACCGAGCAATATCATTATAGATTGCTAAGATCATAATACATAGAATAAATGTCAGACCTAATCTTAAACCAAAACTTTGGATTTTTTCTGGTACAGGTCGTCTGCGTACAGCTTCAATCAAGTAAAATAACAGGTGGCCACCATCAAGCGTTGGAATAGGCAATAAATTGATAACTCCCAAGCTGACACTCAACATGGCAATGAAATAAAGAAAACTTTCAATGCCTGAACGTAAGGCTGTTCCAGCCACTTTGGCGATGGTAACAGGGCCACTCAGATTGTTAAGTGAAAGCACACCAATAATGATTTTATGTAGAGACTTTAAAGTGATGGAGGTCAGCTTCCATGTTTCTTTTGCAGCAATGGGAATCGCTGTTACAGGGTTATAAGAAATGTTTGAAATTTGGTCTGAAGGCCATGAAACAGGAGTTGCTTGTGCACCGATAAAACCGATAACATCGCCACTATTGAGTGTCTTTTTCTCTGGTGTAACTTCTAAAGATATTTTTTGATGATTGCGTAACAAATTAAATGTTAAAGATGAGGAGGCACTCTTACTGACTATATCAACGACATCTTTCCATGTGTAAACAGATTGTCCGTTGATGGAAAGTACTTGATCGCCAGACTTTATACCTGCTCTGTTTGCAGGCAGCCCCTCAATTACTTTGCTAATGACAGTAGGTACTTTTGGTGACCAAGTTTTAAAACCTATAGTAGATATGAGATCTTGTTTTTCAATATCTCTTGGCCAGTGTTGGATAGTTATATCATAAGAATGGGTTTGATTATTTAAATAAGTCGTTAAAGGAAAACTAGTGTTATCGCCGATAAGTCCGGCTAGTGATAAGTTAACATCGTACCAGGATTTGACCGGTTGATGATTAATGGAAATTATTCTTTCATTTGCCGTGATTCCCGACAGGGCAGCAGGTGAGTTTGGTATTACGTAGCCAATGGTTGGCATGATGGTTTTTATGCCAATTAAATACATTACCCACAGAGCAATAAAAGCCAAAATAAAGTTTGCTAAAGGTCCTGCAGCAACTATTGCAATTCTTTTCCAAACGTTTTTTTTATTAAAGGCGAGGTGAACTTCATCTGAAGCAACATTGCCTTCACGCTCATCCAGCATTTTGACGTAACCGCCAAGTGGAATAACTGAAATGGAAAATTCCGTGCCGTATTTATCATGCCAAGAAAAGAGGGATTTACCAAAGCCAATGCTAAACTTAAGCACCTTTACGCCCATCTTTCTTGCAACCCAAAAATGCCCCCATTCGTGAATACTTACCAGAATGGCCAGACTGATAATAAAGGCAAAAATGGTTTGAAGTATGCTCATAGTTTCTTTGTATCCATTATTTGGCAGTGTTCAGTTTATAGTGATATAGCCTTATCGTGGCACAGCTTACAACATTTGTGCAATGATAGTGTTATCTGTTGATTGGTTTCTGTGAAAAAAAAGATATGGTTTTTTATGAAACCAGATCATGATTTAGGGTTCCCACTATGCTATTTTTAAAGTCTCTTGGCTCAAAAAGGGCGGTTGGCAACAAGTGTTGCACGTAAAGGAGCAGGGTAACCTTCAATGGTTTGATTTTTATTTTCAGGGTTAAGGAAATCAGATAAAGACTGATAATTCATCCAGTTTGTAGAGCGTTGTTCATCCGTATTTGTTTGATTTATATCTACGATTTTTATATTGATAAAGCCCAGTCGAGATAGCCAGTTAGATAGGTGGATGGCTGAGGGTAAAAACCAGACGTTTCGCATTTTTCCATAACGGTTTCCGGGCACGAGAACCGATTGTTCTTCACCTTCAATCACTAGTGTCTCAAGTACTAATTCACCACCTGGTCGAAGTTGCTGAAACAGAGACTCTAAATGCTCTAATGGAGACTTGCGGTGGTAAAGAACCCCCATGGAAAATACAGTATCAAAAGCATTCGTTTTGGCAGGAAATTCTTCCAGACGCAGAGGAAGTAAATCAACAGGAAGCTGTAGACCTGCGTAGGTTTTGAAGGCAAAAAATTGAAGCATAAATAGCCTGGATGGATCAACTCCTATAACACGTTTTGCGCCAGCTCCAAGCATGCGCCAGCAATGATACCCGGAACCGCAACCAACATCTAATATTAAACGACCTTTGAGTGAAGATAAATGCGGTGCAATACGATTCCATTTGAAATCTGAGCGCCATTCAGTATCGATATAGTCGCCAAAAAAATCGTATGGACCTTTACGCCAAGGCATTAATCCCTGCAGACACTGGTGAAGCGTTTGTTTTTGTTTTTCAGAAACAGAGGAGGATATTACAGATAATACTGATTTATTCAGTTCAACACTATCTGTCTGAATATCAGGCAGGGTGTTTACGGCATGAGACCATCTCTGCATGTCTCCATGATATTTTTCTTCCAGGATATAAGCGATAGATTGTTTGATCTTATCCTGGTAACTCTTAAGGATAGAGCTGTTAAGCCAAGTGTAAAAATTAAAAAATCTTTGCTCATTCATAAACGATTATTTGATAGCTAGTAAGGATATAAAGTTAAAGTGCTGGAGCCATCGAACTACCTTGGTGTACCCCGACTTTTTAAGACGCATTTCGTGTTCTTTCAAGGTTTCGGGAATTAACACATTAGCAATAGATTGTCTCTTTTGGCTGATTTCTAATTCTGAATAACCATTGGCGCGTTTATAGTCTAATTGTAAGGGTTCAAGAACCTGCTGTTGCTCATCATTGAGTAACAGTTTTTCTGAAAGAATGAGCACGCCACCTTTATTGGTCCCTTTGCATATTTTATTAAGCAGTGCAAGCCTTTTGCCAGGTTCAATAAACTGAAGAGTAAAGTTTAGTACTACCATAGAAGCATTATTGATAGGTACGTTGCAAATGTCGTCTCTGGTTAGGGTTACAGGAACAGGACATTCATTTTGGTTTATATAGCTCTGGCAACGTTCAAGCATTGCAGGAGAGTTATCCACCCCAAATATATGACAATTTTTTTTTTGAAGACCTTTTCGCATAGCAAGTGTGGCCGCTCCCAGAGAGCAGCCAAGGTCATATAAATGTGTGTTTTCCTGAGCATAGCGGGCGGTAATAAGACTGATTGATGAAAGGATCATCTCATAGCCTGGTACCGATCGTTGAATCATGTCTTGAAAGACCTTGGCAACACTTTCATCAAAAACAAAATCGGAAACCTTTGCTAGCGAACCAGTATAAATTGTATCTTTTTCTTGCATTAAAAACCTGTTGCAAACTGCCATAACATAGCAAAAATAGGTGCAGCAGCAATCAGGCTGTCAAGCCTGTCTAAAACACCTCCGTGACCTGGTAAAATATTTCCACTGTCTTTGATGCCACGTTCACGCTTTAACATACTTTCAAATAGATCACCGAAAACAGAAAACACAAAAACGACTAACGACACCATAAATACACCTAACCTGTTGAAAGGTGCAAAACCTGTGTATGAGACAACAATTAAAGCTAAAATTGATACCATGATCATGCCTCCTATCACACCTTGCCAAGTTTTTCCTGGGCTAAGTTTAGGGGCAAGCTTGTGCTTTCCGAACAGGCGTCCACTAAAGTAAGCGGCTATATCTGCCATCCACACAATACCAAAAAGGTAGAGTAAATAATAACTGCCATACTCCTGATTACGAATGGTTACAAGACCAGCCCATGCAGGAATTAATACTAACCATCCGAGGATCAATTTAACAACCCTTGACTGCCATGCACTTTTAGACTCAGGGTAACTGATGATAAGCATGATAGCCATAATCCACCATGCTAACCCAATGCCCAGTAAAAAACCGGTGCTTTGAAAAAAACTTGATCCAATGATAAGCAAGCCTGTGACTATAGCGTACATGATACGAAAAGTCTGGGTGGTAAGATGAGAAAGGTTAGCCCATTCCCAAGCTGCCAGAACAACAATAAGTCCCGTAATTACGCTAAAAATATTGATAGGAAGCAGAAATGTGATGATTAAAGCCACGGGCAACATAATAGTCGCAGTGATCACCCTTTGTTTTAACATTCGGTATACCTATATAAGTAAATATTATCACATTTTAAGTAGTTCAGAGCTTTAACTATTTCTGTTTTATCGAGCAGCTGTCTTTCCAAATCGCCGTTCCCTTGAGGCGTATACAGTCATTGCCTGGTGAAAAGAGGTTTCATTAAAATCTGGCCAAAGTGTATCAGTAAAATACAGCTCTGAATAGACACATTGCCAAGCCATGAAATTACTTATGCGATATTCACCACTTGTTCTGATCAATAAATCAGGGCAGGGGATGCCTGCTGTTGAAAGATTCTCTTCAATTAAACCCTCATCAATCTTATCAGGGTCAATAATACCCTGACTTACTTTTTTTGCAATTTTACGTGTGGCTTGGGTAATATCCCACTGTCCTCCGTAATTAGCAGCAACCAATAGGGTGACACGTGAATTTTTTGCCGTCAGTTCTTCAGCAAGCTTGATGTTGTCCTGAATATCAGAGCTAAAGGCGCTAATGTCTCCAATAACTTTTAGCTTGATCTGATTTTTATTAAGCCTTTTAACTTCATTACGAAGTGCGGTTAAAAAAAGTTCCATCAGGGCGTTGATTTCATCTTTAGGTCGTTGCCAGTTTTCACTGGAAAAAGCAAAAACTGACAATACTTTAATTTCATAATCTCGGCAACATTCAATAACTTTTCTAACAGCTTTAATTCCTGCACGATGACCACCTGCAAAACTTTTGAGCCTGTTACGTTTAGCCCATCTATTGTTGCCATCCATAATAATGGCAACGTGTTGGGGTAGACGGTCTTTGGGAATGCCTTTTACCAAAATGTTTTCTTCGGTAGCAGCGACCTTATTTTCAGACATGCTCACTCTCAGCGTATAATCAATAATAAAGATTTGTTGGTGGGGGTGCGTGAGAATTAGATTATCATTAAATCTTGCTCTTTGGTTGCAAGTATCTGATCAGTAAGTTTGATATACTTATCAGTTAATTTTTGAATATCCTCCTGTGACTTTCGGTTTTCATCTTCACTTATTTGTTTTTCTTTTTCGAGGTTCTTAAATTCAGCAACAGCGGTCCTGCGGATATTGCGAATGGTAATTCGCGTTTGTTCTGCTTCTTGTCTTGCCTGACGAGTGTAGTTTTTGCGCGTTTCTTCTGTCAGAGGTGGTAAAGGAACACGTATAACTTCACCAGCAGAAGCAGGGTTTAGCCCTAAGTCAGATTTTAGTATGGCTTTTTCAACTTCTTGAATCATGCTTTTTTCCCAGACCCGAACAGCAAGAGTTCTAGCATCCTCGGTGGTAATGTTTGCCACCTGACTCAAGGGTGTTTCTGAACCATAATAATCAACCTTGATGTTTTCAAGCAAGCTAGAATGTGCACGACCAGTTCTGATTTTTGCAAGTGTCTGATGGAGCAACTCTATGCTTTTTTTCATACGCAAGTCCGACTCACGTTCGATATCATTAATCATAAATCTGTCCCTTAAATTAGTATTATCTATATGTTTTTTATAGCCAAATAATTGCTATTGTATCAGTTACGTATGGACAAGAGTACCTTCATCACCACCGTTTATAAGGTGTTTTAGTGCCTGAGGTTTATGCATATTAAAGATACGTAACGGAGTATCATGATCCTGTAACAGGCAGATTGCCGTTAAATCCATTACTTTTAGTTTTTGAGATAAAACATCATCAAATGTTAGTGAGTTATATTTATTAGCATTAGGATTTTTTACAGGATCATCATTGTAAATACCATCAACCTTTGTGGCCTTTAAAATCAGATCCGCATTTATTTCTATGCCACGTAAACAAGCGGTAGTATCTGTTGTGAATAAAGGGTTACCAGTACCACCTGAAAAGATAACAATCTCATTGTTATCTAGCATTGAAAGAGCTTCCTGACGATTATAAGTCTGAGTGATGCCAAGCATGGGAATAGAGGACATAACATGAGTTTTTGCCCCCGCTTTATTGAGTGCATCTTTCATGGCCAATGCATTCATAACAGTTGCAAGCATCCCCATATGGTCACCTGTTACTCGGTCTATACCAGATTCTTCTAGTGCAATTCCTCTGAATATATTTCCACCACCGATAACAATGGCAATTTGCACGCCGGATTTAGCAACAGAGATTATTTCACAGGCAACTCTGTTGAGTATATTTGCATCAATACCTGCTTTTTTTTCACCCATCAATGCTTCACCGCTCAGTTTTAATAATATGCGGTTGTATACTTTACGTTGTTTCGAATCGCTTTGATATGGCATATTAAGCCTCTGATTCTCTGTGCTTTATGATTGCTGTTTCTTGTCAGGAAATAAATGCAACTTTATTGGTATGTATACCAGATTACCCATTTTTTGGGAAAAATAATTAAATATTCTTTTTCCCAAAAAAGTACTGCTTGGGTAGTATTTTCTTACAGTCCTGCCTGAGCGCGTACTTCTGCCGCAAAATCAACTTCTTCTTTTTCAATGCCTTCACCCACCTCAAAGCGAATTACACTGTTAACCGTCGCACTGGCGTCCTTAGCTAGCTGTCCTACAGTGATATCAGGGTTCTTCACAAAAGGTTGTTCAGTTAAGCTGTTTTCTGCCAAAAACTTTTTAATACGCCCTGTAATCATTTTTTCAACAATTTCAGCGGGTTTGCCACTATCAAGAGCCTGCGCCCGAAAAATTTCTTTTTCTTTTTCCACAGTTTCAGCAGGCATATCTGACGGATTAACTACTTCAGGATTCGAAGCAGCAACGTGCATGGCTATGTCTCGCGCAAGTTCGCCATTACCACCTTCAAGAGAAGCAAGAACAGCAATACGCTTATTACCGTGAACGTAAGCATTCACAACAGAGTCTTTTATAGTGGCTAAACGGCGAACCGAAATGTTTTCACCTATCTTTTGGATTAGTGCTTGGCGACTTTCTTCCATCGCTTCAATCAGCTGTTCTGTCGTCATATCTAAGTTGCCAAACGCTGTTTCAACAGCTTGGTTTACAAAGCTGATAAACCCTTCATCGCGGGCGGCAAAATCAGTTTCACTGTTGACTTCAACCATGACAGCATAAGTGTTATCTTCGCTAACTTTGGTGGCAATAATGCCTTCAGCAGCTGTTCTGCCGGCTTTTTTAGCCGCTTTTGCCTGACCTGACTTACGTAACTCTTCAATCGCTTTTTCGATATCGCCATTGGATGCAACCAGCGCTTTTTTGCACTCCATCATACCAAGGCTTGTACGTTCGCGAAGCTCTTTAACCAGAGATGTAGAAATTGCCATTAGTTTTTCCTCATATATTCTGTTAATTAACCCGCCAATTGCGTAAACCGTTGAGAAAGGGCTTGCCAGTATTATTTAAACCTACCCAGGCAAGTCATTGAAGCAATGCCATGGGTATTTTATTTGCATTGCTTACTCAATACGCTGGACGTTGTTGCTATGCAGAATGGGCTTGGTTATCATGCCAAGCCCATCCTGTCTCAATCTTTGTCTGCTTCTCGGTAAAAGGCTATGGCGCTTTTACCTTTTTTGTCAGACTATTAATTTGCAAAGCTCAAAATCAAACTTTGCTTTTTTTATCACCTTTTTTGGCCTCAGTGCCGGAAGAAGGTTCAGTCTTGACAGCGTTTTCAGCTTCCAAGCTTTTTTGTGTCTTAGCTTTGGGTGTGATTTCAGGTTTAGCTGTTTTTGCAGCTTTATCTGCTTTTTTGGCTTCAGCGTCGGGAGTAGGTTCAGGCTTGACAGTGCTTTTAGCTTCCGGACTCTTTTTTGCCTCAGCTTTGGGTGTGATTTCAGGTTTAGCTGTTTTTGCACCTTTATCAGCTTTTTTGGCTTCAGCTCTGGGAGAAGATTCAGGCTTGACGGTGCTTTCAGCTTCCAGGCTCTTTTTTGCCTCAACTTTGGGTGCGGTTTCAGGTTTGGCTGTTTTTGCACCTTTAGCAGTTTTTGTGGCTTCAGCGCTGGTAGCAGATTCAGCTTTGACTGTGCTTTCAGCTTTCAGATTCTTTTTTTCCTCAACTTTGGGTGCGGTTTCAGGTTTGGCTGTTTTTGCACCTTTATCAGTTTTCGGGGCTTCAGCGCTGGGAGAAGATTCAGGATTGACAGTGCTTTCACCCTGTTCAGTCTTGCTAGCTTTTAGCACAGGTTTTTTTGTCACAGGTACTGTTTTTGCAGTATTAGTGTCAGATGCTTTTGCTTTTTTTGCAATATGCTGAGTTGCTTTTTCTGCTTCTTTCTGATCGCCTGTATCAGCTACAGGCATTTCTTCCTCGCCAGTAGCAACGCTGGCACGACCTTCGATGATTGTATCGGCAAGCGCATTTGTATAGAGTTGAATGGCGCGTAAAGCATCGTCGTTACCTGGAATAATGTAATCAACTCCTTCTGGAGAGCTGTTGGTGTCTACGATACCAATAACTGGAATTCCAAGTTTGTTTGCTTCTTTAATAGCAATATTTTCATGATCTACATCAATCACAAAAATCGCATCTGGCAATCCACCCATATCCTTAATGCCACCAAGAGAACGTTCAAGTTTTTCAAGGATACGGGCATTCATCAATGCTTCTTTTTTGGTCAGTCGGTCGAAAACACCTTCGTCACGCTGTCCTTCTAAATCACGAAGACGACGAATAGACTGACGAATAGTTTTGTAATTGGTCAGGGTTCCACCAAGCCAGCGATGGTCTACATAAGGCATGCCACAGCGGATAGCTTGTTCTTTAATGATTTTGCTCGCAGCGCGTTTAGTGCCAATAAATAAAATTTTGTTTTTATTTGCAGCTAGTTTGCTAACAAAATTTAAAGAATCTACGAAAGCGGGTAATGTTTTTTCAAGGTTTATTATATGAATTTTGTTACGCTCACCAAAAATAAAGCGAGCCATCTTCGGATTCCAGTAACGTGTTTGGTGCCCAAAATGCACACCAGCTTTCAGCATGTCACGCATAGACGGTTGAGACATGTAGTTCTCCTGATTTAAAGGGGGTTAGTCCTCCATACGCCCCAATACCAGACCTGTTTTTATTCCAGGCACCCTAAGTATTGTGTCGACGTATGTGTGGTATAAAATGACTTGTCTCTAGCTCTAGCCTTTGGCAAGTCGTTAAAAAAATCGACGTATTTATACCACTTATTGAAGTGAAAAGAAAGTGGTAATAAAAAAAATAAGGCGATAGTTGCTGTTAAATATAACTTTTGTGTAATGTTGTGAATGGATAATATAATCTGGAATAAACTTTTATACTTGGGGGTTGTATGGTAAGTCTGTCTCTGTATTGCGTGTGGTACCAGTTGGTGCATATTATCTGAGGTTGATTGTTGAGCTTTTTATTGTTTTTTGGTAGCCTGTAGCGCCAATTGACAAGCGCTTATCTTGTAGGCGATATTATTGCCTTAAATGAACATTAAAACGGTTTTTATGCATGACTCGCTATATATTTGTGACAGGTGGTGTGGTTTCTTCATTGGGGAAAGGGGTGGCATCGGCATGCCTTGGTGCAGTTCTTGAGGCCAGAGGGTTGAATATTACCATGCTTAAGCTTGATCCTTATATTAATGTGGACCCTGGCACAATGAGCCCTTTTCAGCATGGGGAGGTTTTTGTAACCGAAGATGGTGCTGAAACGGATCTGGACCTTGGGCATTACGAACGTTTCGTTAAAACCAAAATGCATCAGCGTAACAATTTTACCACGGGTAGGGTGTATGAAGAAGTGTTGCGCAAGGAGCGTCGTGGTGATTATCTTGGAGCAACCATTCAGGTTATTCCTCATGTAACGGACGAAATCAAGCGAAGAGTTACAGAGGGAGCCAAGGGTGCAGATGTAGCTTTGGTTGAAATCGGTGGAACCGTTGGTGATATTGAGTCTCAGCCATTTCTTGAGGCGGTGAGGCAACTTAAAGTTGAACTCGGTTCTTCTCAGGCAATGTTAATACATTTAACCTTGGTGCCTCATATTCGAACTGCCGGAGAAATCAAAACAAAACCAACTCAGCACTCTGTAAAAGAGTTGCGTTCGATAGGTATTCAGCCAGATATTCTTGTTTGTCGCTCTGAGGTCAGTATTGACGCTGATGCCAAGCGTAAAATTGCTTTGTTTACTAATGTCTCTGAGCGGGCAGTAATATCATTACAGGATGTCGACTGTATTTACCGTATTCCTCAGATACTCAAGGATCAGGGTATGGATCAGCTTGTTGCAGAGCAATTTGGTCTGCATTGCAAAGTGGCAGATCTTCATGAGTGGAAAGATGTGCTCGACAGAGAGCTTAATCCCGAAAGGGAAGTCTGTATTGCAATGGTAGGCAAATATATGGAATTACTTGATGCTTATAAATCACTTATAGAAGCTGTGAAACATGCAGGATTAAGATCTCGGACCAAAGTTAAATTCAGCTTTATTGATTCTGAGCTAGTGAAGAGGGAAAGCTCTGGAGTACTTGCTAATGTTGATGCCATTCTCGTTCCAGGTGGCTTTGGTGAACGGGGAGTGGAGGGAAAGATTGAAACAGTTAGATATGCCAGAGAAAACAAAATTCCTTATCTTGGGATTTGTCTTGGTATGCAGGTAGCTGTCATTGAATATGCTCGGAACGTAGCGGGTTTGGAAAAGGCCCATAGCACAGAATTTGATCGAAATACACCGCACCCTGTTGTGGCTCTGATTACTGAGTGGCTTAATGCTGACGGTTATATTGAAACCCGTAATGATGACGCAGATAAGGGTGGCACCATGCGTCTTGGTGGTCAGTTATGTAATTTATCAAAAGGTTCACTAGTGGAAAAGGCTTACGGAAAGCCTGAGGTGATTGAACGCCATCGCCATCGCTATGAAGTGAATGATCAGTATGTTGAGCGTCTCCGGAAAGCCGGACTTAATATTTCTGGTACGTCAGAAGGTCACAACTTGGTAGAAATTGTAGAAGTGCCGAATCACCCTTGGTTTGTAGCATGCCAGTTTCATCCTGAGTTTACATCTACACCGCGGTATGGCCACCCATTATTTACAGCATTTATTGAAGCTGCAAACGTGTATCATGAACAATACAAAAAATGTTCTGATGAGTAAGGAGTTCAGAATGACAGAGCAAAAAAGTATTACTATATCTGAACATGTAGAGGTGGGTAATCATCTGCCTTTTGTGCTCTTTGGTGGCATGAATGTACTTGAGAGTGAGGCGCTTGCTATGCAAATTGCCGAGCATTATGCCACAGTGACTCAAAAACTGAATATTCCTTGGGTGTTTAAAGCTTCTTTTGATAAGGCAAATCGCTCGTCTATTTATTCTTATCGCGGACCTGGTCTGGACAAAGGGTTAAAAATTTTAAAAAAGGTGAAAGAAACCTTTAATGTGCCATTAATTACTGATGTACATGAGACCTTCCAATGTGAACCTGTTGCGGAGGTGGTCGATGTAATTCAGCTACCTGCTTTTCTTGCACGTCAGACTGATCTGGTAAAAGCCATGTCTAAAACCGGAGCCGTTATTAACGTGAAAAAGCCTCAGTTTTTAAGTCCGGGTCAGATGGGTAATATTGTTGAAAAGTTTACGGAATGTGGAGCAAAGAAAATTATTTTGTGTGAGCGTGGAAGCAATTTTGGTTATGATAATCTGGTCGTAGATATGCTAGGTTTTCGCACCATGAAAGAGGTGTCAAATAATGCACCGGTGATTTTCGACGTGACTCATGCCCTGCAATGTCGTGATTCATTGGGTGTTGCATCAGGAGGCCGAAGAAAACAGGCGGGAGAGCTAGCAAGAGCAGGAATGGCTGTTGGGCTGGCAGGCTTGTTTTTGGAGGCACATCCCGACCCCAATAATGCGCTTTGTGACGGGCCCAGTGCGCTTGATCTAAGTGCTCTCGAAGCGTTTCTGGTGCAAATAAAAGCGGTGGATGACGTAATAAAAAGGCTTGAATTTTAGGATGACTTTCCATACTTATGCACTGGCAGTTTAAGGTGGTATCAAAACAGATTTTAGTGAAATTATATTAGCTGTTGTTTGAGTTGCTGGATTTTATTCCTGATTTCAGCTGCATTTTCAAACTCCAGATTTTTTGCATGTTCTATCATCTGTTTTTCAAGCTTGTCTATCGTTTTAAACAGTTTTTTTGGCGTTTCTGTTTCTAATGAAATATCAATTCTATTGGATTTCAAAGATGCCCCTCTTTTTTGTTTTTGTCCGGAAACGGCACCTTCCATAACATCCATCACTTTTCGTTTAACGCTTGCGGGCGTAATGCCATGTTCTGTATTAAATGTTTGTTGCTTTGTTCGTCTGCGATTTGTTTCGTCTATTGCTTTTTGCATAGAGCCGGTGATTTTATCACCATATAGTATGGCTTTTCCATTAAGGTTTCTGGCTGCACGTCCTATGGTTTGAATAAGAGAGCGCTCTGATCTCAGAAAGCCTTCTTTGTCAGCATCTAAAATAGCGACTAAAGATACTTCCGGCATATCCAGGCCTTCGCGTAACAAGTTTATGCCAACCAATACATCGAAGGCACCCAGACGAAGATCGCGAATAATTTCAACACGCTCGATGGTGTCTATATCTGAATGTAAATACCGTACACGCACATTATGCTCGCCAAGATAGTCTGTTAGGTCTTCTGCCATTCGTTTGGTAAGGACAGTAACAAGTACACGTTCGCTGTGTTGTACTCGTTTATTTATTTCACTAAGAAGGTCGTCTACCTGTGTTGTGGCGGGGCGGACTTCAAGGCATGGATCAAGTAAGCCGGTAGGGCGAACAATCTGTTCAGCTACCTGATCTTGGTGTGCCTGTTCGTAATTACCGGGGGTGGCAGAAACAAAAATTGCCTGAGGTCGGAGATGTTCCCATTCCTCAAACATCATCGGACGATTATCTAGCGCAGATGGCAAACGAAATCCAAATTCTACTAGATTTTCCTTGCGCGAGCGATCACCTTTATACATGGCACCCAATTGAGGTAATGTGACGTGTGACTCATCAATAATGACTAATGAGTCAGCAGGTAGATAATCAAAAAGTGTAGGTGGTGCAACGCCTGCCGGGCGACCAGATAAATAACGGGAATAATTTTCAATACCGGTACAATAGCCAAGCTCCTGTATCATTTCAATATCATATTTTGTTCTTTGCTCAAGCCTTTGAGCCTCAACCAGTTTGTTATAATCTCGTAGTTGTTTCAGTCGCTCTGTCAGTTCCAGTTTTATTTTTTCAATGGCATCAAGCAGTGTTTGTCTTGGGGTGACGTAGTGAGTCTTTGGGTAAATAGTAACTCTTGGTACGCGTCGAAGTATTTCACCAGTAAGAGGATCAAAAATACTGATGCGTTCCAGTTCATCATCAAATAACTCTAATCGAATGGCTTCTTTGTCAGACTCTGCAGGGAAAACGTCGATAACATCTCCCCGTACCCGATAAGTCGCCCTGAAAAAATCCATGTCGTTGCGAGTGTATTGCAACGTAGCAAGGTGTTTAAGTACTTCACGCTGGTTAATTTTATCTCCTCGGTCAAGATGGAGTACCATTTTTAAATAGGCTTCTGGGTCACCCAAACCATAAATAGAAGAAACGGTGGCTACAATAATAGCGTCTTTTCTTTCCATTAAAGCCTTGGTGGCTGAAAGTCGCATCTGTTCAATGTGTTCGTTAATTGAAGAATCTTTTTCTATGTAAGTATCGGAAGCAGGAACATAAGCTTCGGGTTGGTAATAGTCATAATAAGATACAAAGTATTCAACAGCATTGTCAGGAAAAAAAGATTTAAACTCACCGTAAAGTTGTGCTGCCAATGTCTTATTAGGTGCCAGGATCATGGTGGGCTTGCCAAATTTTTGTATGACGTTCGCAACAGTGAAGGTTTTTCCAGAGCCTGTCACCCCAAGTAGTGTTTGATTCATTAAGCCACAGTCTAGCCCCTGAGACAGAGTTTTAATGGCTACTGGCTGATCACCTGCCGGGGTAAAGTCCGAGCATATAACAAAGGGGCTTGCTTCTTTAGCATTTTCTGTTGGCATAAGATCCCTGAAAAAATTTAAATGAATATAGGAGTAAATATTTTGATAAGATACCTCAATAGTGTACTGTTTGCTAGATTAGGTTGGCTTATCATTGGGTTTACTAGGTTGCAGTGCCTGATTATTTGTGTTATTTGTTTCCCTAATTCATTCAAGGAGTTTTTTATGGCAGATGTGCCGTTAGCGCAACGCATAAAACGAGTAAAACCATCTCCCACGCTGGAGATGAATGCCAGAGCATCTGCATTAAAAGCTGAAGGTAAAGATATTATTAGTATGGGTGTCGGTGAGCCGGACTTTTCTACGCCATCTCATATCATTGATGCAGCGATAAAAGCCATGCATGATGGAAAAACCAGATATACAGCAGTAGGGGGTACGCCTGAATTAAAAGAGGCAGTTGTAGATAAGTTTTTTCGCGATAATTCTCTTGCTTTTACTCATAATCAAATACTTATTTCAACTGGGGGGAAGCAATGTATTTACAACCTGCTTCAATCCTTAATTAACCCTGAAGACGAGGTTATTATTCCGGCACCTTACTGGGTATCTTATCCTGATATGGTCTTATTGGCAGAAGGCTTGCCTGTGATCATAAATACGACTATTGACGCTTCGTTTAAAATAACACCAGATCAATTAAAAGATGCAATCACCGATAAAACCCGCTTGCTGATTTTAAATAGTCCTTCTAATCCTACAGGTATGAGTTACTCAGAATCAGAGTTAAAAGCTTTGGGTGAGGTACTTGTTCAACATCCTCATGTTTTTGTGGCAACAGATGATATGTACGAACATATTTTCTGGGGTAGCGACCCTTTTGTGAATATTCTCAATGCTTGTCCTGCATTAAAAGACAGAACCATAGTTTTTAATGGTGTTTCAAAAGCTTATGCAATGACTGGATGGAGAATTGGTTTTGCCGGTGGTCCCGAGTGGTTAATTAAGGCAATGACAAAAGTTCAATCTCAAAGTACATCAAACCCATGCTCTGTTTCTCAGGCAGCAGCTGTTGCGGCATTGAACGGATCACAAGAATGTGTTAAAACAATGGCTTGTGAATTTGAACGACGATGTGATCTTGTTGTGAAAAGATTATCGGAAATTCCTGGTGTTAATGTGCTAAAAGGTGATGGTACTTTTTATAGTTTTCCCGATGTTAGCAAAGCAATGAAAGCTAAAGGAATTACTTCTGATGTGAAGTTGGCGGAGTCTCTGCTTTCTTATGGTGTTGCTGTAGTGCCGGGTAGTGCTTTTGGTTCCCCTGGTCATTTGAGACTGTCTTATGCCGTGAGTATAGAAACCATTAACGAGGCAATATATCGTCTATCACAAGGTTTCAACGATTAAAAGTTTATGCTCATACTTGTATTTTGATGCCGAATGCCAATATAGATGAAAAACTATCAGTTAGTTGATTAATTAGGTTGAATTTTAAGAAACACCTGATGTTGAAAAAAAGCAAAAGTTCTTCAAGGGAGAGCATATAATGCAAAAAGGCTCTTTTGTCTTTTTTTTGATTTTTCCCATTATTTGCTGTCAAATAAACAAGTAATTATGTTAGGTTGTAGATTTAGATGCTTTAGATTAGGGTTTATTTATCACAATCGTGACTAATACAGTCTATTTGTTTAGTATGATTGGCAGTTTTGTTAACAAAATGTTTAAATATTTATGACTTTTTAGAAAAACTAACACTCTAAGTTTAAGCAAAGCGTTTTTTTGTTGGAAATCGTTAATGGCTTGCCTGTTAAAAAGTCCAGCATCAAGTTTTAATGAGGTATGAATATGGGGAGTGAAGACAATGAGCGTCCAATAAACTGCATTCGGTTGCCTTTGTTGCCTTTGCGTGATGTTATAGTTTTTCCTAACATGGTGATGCCATTATTTGTAGGACGGGATAAATCTATCGTTGCACTCAATGCTGCAATGGAGGGTCAACGTAAAATTTTGTTGGTGGCTCAAAAAAATGCTCAGGATGATGAACCGGATTTGGGTGCCTTGTATGAAGTTGGCACAATTGCCACTATTCTTCAGTTATTGAAATTACCTGATGGCACCGTCAAAGTGTTAGTTGAAGGTATAAAGCGTGCCAAGTTACACAAGGTTTTTTGTGCAGGTAATTTTTTAGAAGCTGATGTAGAAAGTCTGGGGTCTCATCCTGATGAGATTTCAAACAAGTCAATAGTTCTGTCAAACTCGTTAGTTAGTCTATTTGAACAGTACGCAAAGCTTAGCAAAAAAGTCTCTTCAGATGTGCTAAGTTCTTTGACAGAAATGAGTGACCATAACCGTATTATTGATACTATAGCAGCTAATATTTCAATGCATATTGAAGATAAACAAAAGGTTATTCAGTTAAATAACCTTATTGATCGTCAGGAATATGTTATCAATATTCTGGAAACTGAAATTGATCTATTGGAAGTTGAAAAACAAGTTAGAAGTCGTGTAAAAAAACAATTGGAAAGAAGTCAGAGAGAGTATTATCTGGCTGAGCAAATGAAAGCAATACAAAAAGAGCTTGGTGGCGATGATGAACAAGACGAGCTTTCATGCTTAAAGGAAAAAATTGATAAGGTGGCAATGCCCCTGGAGCCAAAAGAAAAAATTCAGGCTGAATTTAAAAAACTGAAGCAAATGTCATCCATGTCGGCTGAAGCTACTGTTGTACGAAGTTATATAGACTGGATACTCAATATTCCTTGGAAGAAAAAAAGCCGTTTGCGCAATGATCTTCAGGTTGCAGAAAACATCCTGAATAAGGAGCATTATGGTTTAGTTGATATTAAGGAGTGTATTTTAGAGTATCTTGCTGTGCAGCTGCGCTCCAAAAAAATCAAAGGCCATGTTCTTTGTCTGGTTGGCCCACCAGGTGTTGGTAAAACCTCTCTGGGTGAGTCTATAGCTAAGGCGGTAAACAGAAAGTTTGTTCGTATAGCTCTTGGAGGCATTCGTGATGAGGCAGAAATAAGAGGACACAGGCGAACTTACATTGGTTCCATGCCGGGTCGAATTATTCAAAAGATCACTAAATCTGGTGTAAGAAACCCGCTTGTTCTTCTGGATGAAGTTGATAAGCTTGGTTCTGATATGCGTGGTGATCCTGCATCAGCATTATTAGAAGTACTTGACCCAAAACAAAACCATCGGTTCAATGACCACTATTTAGAGGTAGACTACGACCTGTCTGATGTGATGTTTATCTGTACTTCAAACTCCATGGACATTCCAGAGCCTTTACTTGATCGTATGGAAATTATTAGCATTCCCGGCTACACAGAAGAAGAAAAAATCAATATAGCTAAACAGTATTTTGTAGCTAAACAGTTGGAAGTCAATGGTCTTAAAAAGAACGAATTAATCTTCACAAATGAGGCAATTGTGCACCTGATTCGTTTTTATACAAAGGAGGCAGGTGTACGCTCACTGGAACGACAAATAAACAAAATATGTCGTAAGTTTGTAAAATCTTTGATGACTAATAATAAAATATCATTGAATTTGAAGGATTCTGCTACTATCTTACCTGAAAACATTGGAAGCTATATAGGTGTTAAGAAATTTTCTTACGGGTTAGCTGAAGAAAAAGATCAGGTGGGTATTGTGACAGGTCTTGCATGGACAAGAATGGGGGGTGAGCTTTTAAATGTTGAAGTTGTGTTGGTGCCAGGAAAAGGTAAAGTAGTTAAAACAGGACTGTTGGGCGATGTTATGCAAGAGTCTATCCAGGCAGCATTGACTGTAATCAGAAGCCGAGTACAGCAATTGAACATAGATCCTGAATTTTACATAAATAAAGATATGCATATTCATATACCTGAAGGTGCAACACCTAAGGACGGACCTAGTGCAGGCGTTGCTATGTGTACAGCTATGGTGTCAGCGCTAACCGGTATTGCGGTAAAGGCTGATGTGGCTATGACGGGTGAAATAAATCTTAGATCACAGGTATTGCCTATTGGAGGCCTAAAAGAAAAACTGCTGGCTGCTCAGCGGGGTGGAATTAAAACCGTGTTAATTCCCAATGATAATGTGAAAGACTTGGAGGAGGTTCCAACTTCAATTAAGAATGGGTTAGTTATTAAACCGGTTAAAAAGATTGAGGAAGTATTGGAGGTTGCGTTACAACAAGAAACCGAGTTGTGTGAAAATGGTCGCGAGGTTGTTGTCGTTAATAATAAAATTTCCAGCAAAAATAATAGAGTTAACAGACTAATAATTTAAATGGCAAATCTTCCGTGTAGGGTTTTTGTGCAAAAATCTCCTTGACAGTTAAATTGCACTGTTGGTATAAAGCCCTAGAGTTAAGAACGTAGCGACCTGATCGCAAAAATTAAGGACCTTTGTTAGTTTTTATTTTAGTTTTTGCAGGAATAAAAAGTTCGTAAAACAAGTTGTTTTTCATTGATTACGGGCTACCCTGCATGAGTATTTAGTTTTCACATAGAGAAGGAAGGGATAGAATAGTGAATAAATCTGAATTGATTGAGGCTATTGCTGAAGAAGCTGATATTGCAAAGTCTGTTGCTGAAAGAGCCTTAAATGCATTTACTTCAACTGTATCTAAAAGCCTTGCTAAAAAGGACTCTGTTGTTTTGATTGGTTTTGGAACTTTTAGCCTTAAAGAGCGTTCTGCAAGAACCGGGCGTAATCCGAAGACAGGTGAGCCGATTGAAATTTCAGCTGCAAAGGTACCACATTTTAAACCTGGAAAAGGGCTTAAGGATGCTATGAACTAGTTGTCAATAGAGTTGATTTTTTTCTGAGAAAGTTGCTAGCATAGCGAAGTAAAACTCTATTTACATAAAGGGTGTATTTTGATATGCATCCTTTTTTTTTGAAAAAAGAAAATTCTGATTGTGTTTTTTTCTGTAGATATAAAAACCTGTGTCCATAATCAGGGAAGGACCTGCTGCAAACTAAATTTTTAGAAATTTTATATAGATAAATTAACTCAATGTTTTTATACTTCTGATACCATTGACCTGATGTTAGGTCTGCTCATGATTTAAGCATTTTAATTAAATAATTGACGTAGAAACATCGAAGGATGAAATAAATTACAGTAGGGGTATTTATGCTTCAAAACATGCACGACAAAACCCAAACATGGATTACGAAGGTAATAATTGGACTAATTTGTGTTGCTTTTGCTGTTTGGGGGCTAGAAAGTTTGATTATTCCCGGAAACAGTAGTGACAAAAAAATAGCCAAAGTGAATGGTGAGGTGATTACACAACGACAGTATCATGATGTGTTGCAATCCATTCAGCAGCGAAGAATTCAGCAACATTTACCCATAGATGAGGCAAAGCTGAAAAAATATGCCATGAAGTCACTTATTAATCAGGCCGTTTTGACCAGTTATGCAAAAGCTCATCACCTAGTGGTTTCGGATGCGACTGTTGATGGTTTTATTACCAATATGCCGATGTTTCAAACTAATGGCAATTTTGATAAAAAAAAGTTTCTTTCGCTTCTAGGAAACAATGGTATTACGCCAAGAGGTTACAAAGAAAGTCAACGACAGGAAATTTTATTGGATCAAACTCAAACAGCTATTGCTTCTTCGGCTTTTATTACTCCATTTCAGGCGGCCAATTATGCAAAGCTCGAACAACAAAAACGGAATATGGCATGGGCGGTACTAGAGCTTAGTCAGGCGCAAAAAAAGCAGAAGGTAGACTCATCTTCTATCGATTCATATTATAAAGCGCATCACAATTCTTTTATGTCTCCTCAACAGGTACGAGTAGACTATATTATGTTAACTCAAAAAAGTTTAGCGAAAAATATAAAGGTTACTGATACGGACTTGCAGAGCGCTTACAAAGTTTATCTTGCTAAACATACTTCCGATACAAGCAAGCCAGATAAAGGAGGCTCTAAGCCAAATAAGCCTAAATCGCTAAAAGAGGTGCGAGCACAGTTAACGACTCAAATTCAAAATAGTCGAGCCAGTCAGGTATTCCAGAGTGAGTCACAGAGGCTGGCAGATAAAGTCTTTCAGTCATCTAACTTGCAGGAACCTGCTAAGGCTCTGAATCTTGATGTTAAAACAACCCCATTTTTTGATCGCAATGGTGGTAAAAGTATTGCAGCCAACAAAGGTTTTGTTCAGGTAGCGTTTAGTGATAATGTGATGGTTGATGGTAATAATAGCGATTTGATACAAATTTCCCCAACGGAAGTTGCTTTTTTGCACATTAGAGATATTAAGCAACCTCATCAGCAAACTATTGAAGATGTAAGTCCTGCTATTGAAAAAATTCTTAAAAAAGAGGAGGCGGTAAAAACACTTGATAAAAGAGCAAGCGATGTTATTTTTGCTCTTAAGCATGAGAAAACCAAGAATCATATATCATCTTCTTTCGATATAGTCTGGAAGGAAGCAGCAGGTGTAAGTCGCCAGCAAAAAAATGTACCGCCCTTGGTGCTTAAAAAAGCTTTTGAATTAGTTAAACCGGCAAAAAAAGAAAGCTTTGGTCGTGTCAAGTTGCCTTCAGGTAATATTGCCATTGTGATTGTGAGTAAAGTGATTCCAGGTAGTGCTTCATTCAAAAAAGACCGTAAAGATATAGTTCTTCAGTCACTTAGAGGAAAACAGGGTCTGATGGATTATGAAAACCTAACTCAAGGGTTGCAAAAGCAGGCCAGTATTGAAGTGTTAAATAAGCCTTCAGATGAAATATAAAGAAATAGGCTTGGATATTAGTACAGGGTTAATTTTTTCCTGAATCTATATTCCCCTCTTCGTATTTAAGTGTATATGACTGAGAGGGGAGGTATTAAAACAAGGTTGTATAATCGAAGTTGCTTTACTGGTAGTCAATAGCAGGTTAGAATATTCGGTTCTTTTGGGGTGGTATTATCTAGAGATGATTTAAGCATGATTCCCATAGTTAAGCTAGCTGGAAAACTATTTATTTACTTTATATGTGTGTCTCAGAGTCTTGTATTAGCACGTGCAGAAGCACTAAATGTACATCATTCTCAAATGGCAAATCATACATCTTATGTCGCTAATATAAATAAAACCAATATTACCAATAAGGCTGATAAGATACTGCATGAAGATAAATCTTCTAAAAATAATTCAGCAATAGCAGCTTCTGTTCAAAGCAAGGCTCTTGTTAATGTACCGCAAAAAAATATTGTTATACCGAAAAAAAATGTATCAGACCTGCTCTCTGTCTATCATCTTGCACTGGATAATGATATGACTCTTGCTACAGCACAAGCTGTTTATAACGCAAGCCTTGAAAATAAGCCCATTGCACGTTCAGCGCTACTTCCTCAGCTAAGCCTTACTGCATTAACTTCCTGGAATAAACAGGTGAATAATTATTCAACGGCAGTGAATAAGGCAATAAATAAGCCTGCACTATCACGAACCTTTGGCTGGAATGATCATCAGTGGGGAGCCTCAATAACTCAGCCTATTTTTGATGTAGGTTTATGGTTTGACCTTCAGGTGGCAAAATCTCAGAATGTTCAGAGTCTGCTCAAGTTCAGAATGGCGCAGGAAGATCTTATTATGCGGGTAGCTAAAAATTATTTTAATGTATTGCACCTTGAAGACACACTGGCAACTGCAAAATCTGAACAGCGTGCTGTACAAAGACAAATGATTCAGGCTAAACAACGTTTTAAGGTAGGGCTTTTACCTCGTGCAGACGTTGAAGAAGTGAAGGCCTCTTATGATGCTGTGGCCGTTAAAGTGATTCAAGCAAAAAATGATGTAAATCTGGCATATAAGAAGCTAGCAACGATTACTAAAGAGCCCGTAAGTTCTCTCGCACCTTTAGGCCTTGAAATTTCACTGTACCGGCCTGAGCCAGCGCAGTCTTCTGAATGGGTTAGGCAGGCAGTCGCAAATAATTTAAGTATGAAAGTTGCCAGGTCTGGTGTTAAAGTTAGTGAACAAAAGTTAAGATCATCCCGCTCTGCTGATTTACCGACACTTGATGCATCTGTGACGTTTACGCATGATACTATCAATGCTTCCAGATCTTTTAATAAAGCAAATAATACTGTCTATAGCTTGAATATGACATTACCGGTGTTTACCGGAGGTAAAAACTCAGCAACTATCCTTCAGAACAGATTTAAACTAGAGTCGTCTCAATATCAGGAAGAGCTTGAGAAACGAACCGTGAGCCAGGATGCATTAAGTTATTACGACTCTGTAAATGCAGATATTTCTAAAGTGAAAGCAGCCTGTCAGGGAGTGATTTCGGCTGATACTGCCAAGGGAGTAACAAACAAAGGCTACTTCGCTGGTATTCGCACGATAATGGATGTATTGCAGTCTCAACAGAATTATTATACTGCACAACAGTTATATTTTGATTCCCGCTATGGATATATTCTCGACATGCTTCAGCTTAAGCGAACAGCAGGGATCTTAAGTCCTGCTGATCTTGTACAACTAAATAAAATGTTAAACAGCAAGGGAGCTATGACAGGTACTAAAGCATTGGTACCTGTATGTGTCAGATTGGTTAATAGCAGGTAGCCATAGGTTGCTTGAATAATTATACAATCAACTATATTTGTGTAATTGAATAAATCTGCGGTAAAAGCTCTGGAGTCTTTGCCATCAAAAAGCAGACACGCTCACGGTGCTTAATTTTTTTTCAGAGTATAACCCCACTAAAACCCTTTGCAATTGAGCTAAGCGCCAGCTTCATAATGCTTTGAATACCTATCTTTTGCAAATCTACCATCTTACCAGACTCTTGAGGCAAAGATTTAACATAGTCTTCCGTCTCATCATACCCTTGAAGGGAAGGTTTAACATGGTCTCCATAAAAAAACAGATCATTTCTAAGATAAGCTTGTAACACCTGCTCACGGTCTTCTTTAGAAGTACCAGAATGATGCTGTTCAATAATCTGAAATGTTTGATGCTGTTTGGCTATTTCTGGACGGATTAAAGCTAAGGACTCTAATTTTCCATTAGAAATTTCTGCTAAACAGATAGGACAGTTAGGTATTGATAAGTAGTTTAACTGGTGTAAAGTCCACTCTGCTAGACACTCATTATGAAAAGTATGGTTACATTCAGTAAACAAAACTTCATTTAGTTCCTCACTCTTGCCCCAACATATCTTACATAAAGGTTCAGTCTCTGCCGCACAAACTTTTTTTGTTTTCACAGGTGATGAGAATTCATCCTCACTATCACTATCGGTAAGATCAATCACGTTTGAATCTCTACAGCGTTTTCCCAGTATTTTCTTTTGTTGATCTGAAATATTATCTTCCTGCACCGTACGGCCAAAACACTGTCTAGCAAGATTGCCTTTTAGACTATCCGGAGAAGAGTGAGTTAAGTCGATAGTAGGCTCATAACTCCCTGATTTTAAACGTAAGCTTTCCATAGAGATCACTCCTATAATAAATAGTTATAGGTTTTGGCAGTCACAACATCTGAAAGTTCACTGACCTTCTTACTAGAGTACACAAAGGTGTTTGTATGGTTAACATACGGGTGATTTCGTCTACACCTTTTCATCTAAGCTCATTGACTCTATGGAACATTAAATGTCCAAAACATGATACTTCTTACTAAAAAGCCCCTTCAATGGTATTTGTTCTGCTAGCCCTTTTCCTGATGAATACAATAGTCTTAGCTCAGCCAAACAATAGTAAAGTAGATGAGGTGGCATCGGAGTTTTATCGCATGTAATGCATCTTGTTTTCGGGTACTGGTACGAAGATAAGCTTAAATCATGAAAAAAAATCATTCACTGAGATAATTTATATCTATTTTGAAGTAGCAAAACAGTAAATAGTCAATTATATGGTTTTTGCGAGAGTTTATACAGGTTGGTTAAATTATGCTTATAAAGTACCATTCAGACGATAAAAAAATTTTATCTCCTTCTCAGAAAAATGTTATATTATAGGCAACCAACCAGTACTAGAATACCAATCTGTACTCCATGAATATAACCAAAATCCCTCTGACATTAGCCATCACTCTAACCCTAAGTGCAACAGGTCACGCTCAAATTTCTAACCTGATTATTGCTTCCTCATCCACCTTTCTACCGAGCTATGACAGCCAACCCATCACCCCCAAAACATGGGAAGAAGTGGACTTTGTTTACTACCATGATTTTTCTTATAAGACGACCTGCATTGATAAGGTAATCCTCGGCTGCAGGAAAGCCAATAATGATCGTGGAAAAGTTGTTCTGCGTTGTACGGAGCATATGAACCTGCTACGCCCCAAAACCATGGTCAGGCATTGGGTACAGGAACAAAATAAACAAGGTCGGGTCTCGGTAACAATTAAAGAGTTTGGGGTTAATAATGTACATGGGTATATTACTGCTATTAAACCCACTACAGTAAATACCACCCACCTTGATATTAACAAGAGCCATCAAAGCCCCGCCATCTCCTTATTTGTGCGACATGTACTAAAAGTAAGAACCTATAAGTTCAAAGATTTCATAACGAAAAAGATCAGCAGCATCTCGGCAACCCCTGAACATAGGTTTTATGTAAAAAATTACAATGCTTTTGTCCCTATACAGGATTTGTCACCCAAAGATAACTTAATCAGTGCCACCGGCCATCTGATTCACCTGCTCTGTAAAGGTAACAAAAACAGTCACTGCGGGGTGAGTTATGGGGTAAAGGGAGTCCCTGTAGAGGTGTATAATTTGGAGATATATCAAAAGCACAGATATTTTGTGGGAGAAGGACAGATCCTAGTGCATAACTTATATCACATGTGCGAAACATGCGGGAAAAATTTTAAGACATCAACACAATTAAAAATGCATATACGTGTGCATACTAAAGAAAAACCCTTTGTGTGCAATTTTTCAGGATGTGATTACAGGGCAACCCAAAAATCCAATCTAAATCGCCATATGCGCAAGCACAACGAAGAGAAACGCTTCAAGTGCACAATGTGTAACAGATCTTTTGTTTGGAAAAATAGCTTAAAAAGACATATGGAAAGTAAAATTCATAAAGGTGATTATATTATGCCAGAGGCTGCTTCTACAACAAAAAAACCGCCATTAATAACTCAGCCTTCTCCTTCTTATTATTATCCTTCTCCTTCTCCTTCTCCTTATTATTATCCTTCTCCTTCTCCTTATCCTTCTCCTTATTATTATTATCCTTATCCTTTAGATAGAGCGCCTGTTATACAATTACAACCATCTGTATCACAGGCAGAGGCTTCTGGCATTATTCCTGGTAACTCAGCATTGAGCACTGGGGTATGAACCCTAGAAGATTAGACACTCAATCTTCTAGGGTTCATTGTTGACTAAGTTGTCGAAAGCATGCGATAAATCGAATATCTGATGTAGGACATCCATGGATCCTATGGACAGAAATTGTTTGAAATGATTTACGCTTTTAAAAATCATCCTCAGCTTATCAACCTATGGTTTAATAGAGCCTAACACTTGATTGAGAGATTATACCAAAACCTGCATGGTTTGTTATTAATTAAACTCTAAGTATGAGAAGTGCTATGGATCTAAAATTTGCATGTATTACCGAACTAGCAGACTCTTGAAGCATAGATTCAACATCGCCTCCATCGAAAAATAGATCATGTTTAAGATAAGCTTAAATTATGAAAAAAAATTATTCACTGAGATGATTTATACTATTTTTAAGTAGCAAAACAGTAAATGGTCAATTATATGGTTTTTACGAGAGTTTATACAGGTCGTTTAAATTGTGCTTATAAAGTACCATTCAGACGATAAAAAATTTTCTCTCCTCCTCAAAAAAACTTGTATTATAGGCAATCAAACAGTACTGTAATATCAATCTGTATCCCATGAACATAACCAAAATCCCTCTGATGCTAGCCATTATCCTAACCCTTAGCGCAACGGGCTACGCTCAAATTTCCAACCTGATTATTGCTTCCTCACCCACCTTTCTACCGAACTATGACAGCCAACCCATCACCCCCCAAACATGGGAGGAAGTGGACTTTGTTTACTATCATGATTTTCCTTGTAAGGCGACCTGTATTGATAAGATAATCCCCAGCTGCAGGAAAGCCAATAATGATCGTGGAAAAGTTGTTCTGCGCTGTACGGAACATATGAACCTGCTACGCCCCAAAACCATGGTCAGGCAGTGGCAGCAGGAACAAAAGAAACAAGGCCGAGTCTCGGTAACAATTAAAGAGTTTGGGGTTAACAATGTACATGGGTATATTACCGCTATTAAACCCACTACAGTGAATACCACCCACCTTGATATTAACAGGAGCCATCAAAGCCCCGCCATCTCCTTCTTTGGTCGACATGTGCTAAAAGTAAGAACCTATCAGTTCAAAGATGTCAACACGAAAAAGATCAGCAGCATCTCGGCAACCCCTGAACATAGGTTTTATGCAAAAAATTACAATGCTTTTGTCCCTATACAGGATTTGTCACCCAAAGATAACTTAATTAGTGCCACCGGCCATCAGATTCACCTGCTCTGTAAAGGTAACAGAAACAGTCACTGCGGGGTGAGTTATGGGGTGAAGGGAGTTCCTGTAGAGGTGTATAATCTGGAGATATATCAAAGGCACAGATATTTTGTAGGAAAAGGACAGATCCTGGTGCATAACATATGTCATAAATGCAAAGTATGCGACAAAGTTTTTAATCGGTCATCAAAATTAAAGATCCATATGCGTGTGCATACTAAAGAAAAACCCTATGTGTGCAATGTTCCAGGATGCAATTACAGGTTTTCCCAAAAAAGCAGTCTAAATCGGCATATGCGCAAGCATTTTAAAGAAAAATCCTTCAAATGCAATATCTGCGGCACCACTTTTACTAGGAAAACAAGCTTAAACTACCATATGAAAAGTAATATTGATAATGATCATTATATAATCGCCCAGACCGGTTCTACTCCAGAAGCACCCCCATTAACACCTCAGCCTAATCCTATAGATAGAGTGCCCCTTATACAATTACAACCACCTGTATCACAGGCAGAGGCTTCAGGTGCTATTCTAAGCAACGAAGATTCGACAATTGATATTCCAAAGGAAATTATGGACATGCTTATCGAACAAAGCGAGAAAGCAATAAAAAGAATGTCTGACGATGTACATTCGTAGACCCTACGGACTGAAATTATTTGAAATAATTTACGCTTTTCAAAAAACACCTGCAATTATTAGCTTATGCTTTAATAGAGCCGAACACTTGATTAAGAGATTATACCAAAACCTGCATGGTTTTTATTAATTAAACTCTAAGTATGAGAAGTGCTATGGATCTAAAATTTTCATGTATTACCGAAGTCAGAAGACTCTTGAAACATAGATTCAACATCGCCTCCATCAAAAAAACAGATCATGTTTAAGATAAACTTAAATTATGAAAAAAAATTATTCACTGAGATAATTTATACTATTTATAAGTAGCAAAACAGTAAATGGTCAATTATATGCTTTTTACAAACATTTATACAGGACGGTTAAATTGTGCTTATAAAGTACCATTCAGACGATAAAAAATTTTCTCTTTTCCTCAAAAAAATTTGTATTATAGGCAATAAATCAATATTTGAATATCAATCTGTACCCCATGAACATAACCAAAATCCCTCTGATGCTAGCCATTATCCTAACCCTAAGCGCAACGGGCTACGCTCAAATTTCCAACCTGATTATTGCTTCCTCATCCACCTTTTTACCGAGCTACGACAGCCAACCCATCACCCCAAAAACATGGGAAGAAGTGGACTTTGTTTACTACCATGATTTTCCTTGTAAGGCGACCTGTATTGATAAGATAATCCCTGGCTGCAGAAAAGCCAATAATGATCGTGGAAAAGTTGTTCTGCGCTGTACGGAACATATGAACCTGCTACGCCCCAAAACCATGGTCAGGCAGTGGCAGCAGGAACAAAAGAAACAAGGCCGAGTCTCGGTAACAATTAAAGAGTTTGGGGTTAACAATGTACATGGGTATATTACCGCTATTAAACCCACTACAGTGAATACCACCCACCTTGATATTAACAGGAGCCATCAAAGCCCCGCCATCTCCTTATTTGGTCGACATGTGCTAAAAGTGAGAACCTATCAGTTCAAAGATTTCAACACGAAAAAGATCAGCTACGTCTCGGCAACCCCTGAACATAGGGTTTATGTAAAAAATTACAATGCTTTTGTCCCTATACAGGATTTGTCACCGAAAGAAAACTTAATCAGTGCCACCGGTCATCTGATTCACCTGCTCTGTAAAGGTAACAGAAACAGTCACTGCGGGGTGAGTTATGGGGTAAAGGGAGTCCCAGTAGAGGTATATAATTTGGAGATATATAAAAGACACAGATATTTTGTGGGAAAAGGACAGATTCTAGTGCATAACATATATCACACCTGCGAAATATGCGGGAAAAGGGTTAGTCGACCAGCAATTTTAAAAATCCATATGCGTAAGCATACTGGAGAGAAACCTTTTGTGTGCAATTTTTCAGGATGTGATTACAGGTCAGCCCAAAAATCCAATCTAACTACCCATATGCGCAAGCATACCGAAGAAAAACACTTCAAGTGTAATTTCTGTGACAAAGCATTTTCTCGGAAGGATGCCTTAAAAAAACATATGAAAGGGAAGTTTCATATGCTTAGATATACTCTCCAAAATAGTGGTTCTACTCCAGAAATAGAACCATTAATAACTGAGCCTGATCCTTTAAATAGATCGCCTGTAATACAATTACAACCACCTGTATCACAGGCAGAGGCTTCAGATGTTATTTCAGGTAACTCAGAATTGAGCTCCGGGGTATGGAGCAACGAAGATCCGGTATTTGATTTTCAAAAGGACATTATGGACCTTATTATGGATTATGTGTGCAAGCAATAAAAAGAATATCTGACGATGGACATTCGTAGACCCTACGGACTGAAATAATTTACGCTTTTCAAAAAACACCTGCAATTATTAGCTTATGCTTTAATAGAGCCGAACACTTGATTAAGAGATTATACCAAAACTGCATGGTTTTTATTAATTAAACTCTAAGTATGAGAAGAGCTATGGATCTAAAATTTGCATGTATTATCCAAGCTAGAAGACTCTTGAAGCATAGATTTAACATCGCCTCCATCAAAAAATAGATCATGTTTAAGATAAGCTTAAATTATGAAAAAAAATTATTCACTGAGATAATTTATACTATTTTTAAGTAGCAAAACAGTAAATGGTCAATTATATGCTTTTTACGAACATTTATTCAGGAAGGTTAAATTGTGCTTATAAAGTACCATTCAGACGATAAAAAATTTTCGCTCCTCCTCAAAAAAACTTGTATTATAGGAAACCAAACTGTACTGGAATAGCAATCTGTACCCCATGAACATAACCAAAATCCCTCTGATGCTAGCCATTATCCCAACCCTAAGCGCAACAGGTCACGCTCAAATTTCTAACTTGATTATTGCTTCCTCACCCACCTTTCTACCGAGCTATGACAGCCAACCCATTACCCCCCAAACATGGGAAGAAGTGGACTTTGTTTACTACCATGATTTTCCTTGTAAGGTGACCTGTATTGATAAGATAATCCCCGGCTGCAGAAAAGCCAATAATGATCGTGGCAAAGTTGTTCTGCGCTGTACAGAGCATATGAACCTGCTACGTCCCAAAACCATGGTCAGGCAGTGGCAGCAGGAACAAAAGAAACAAGGCCGAGTCTCTGTAACAATTAAAGAGTTTGGGGTTAACAATGTACATGGATATATTACCGCTATTAAACCCACTACAGTGAATACCACCCACCTTGATATTAACAGGAGCCATCAAAGCCCCGCCATCTCCTTCTTTGGTCGACATGAGCTAAAAGTGAGAACCTATCAGTTCAAAGATGTCAACACGGAACAGATCATTAGCATCTCGGCAACCCCTGAACATAGGTTTTATGTAAAAAATTACAATGCTTTTGTCCCTATACAGGATTTGTCAGCCAAAGATAACTTAATCAGTGCCACCGGCCATCAGATTCACCTGCTCTGTAAAGGTAACAGAAACAGTCACTGCGGGGTGAGTTATGGGGTAAAGGGAGTTCCTGTAGAGGTGTATAATCTGGAGATATATCAAAAGCACAGATATTTTGTGGGAAAAGGACAAATTCTGGTGCATAACACATGTAATAAATGCGATCTATGCGGGAAACAGTTTAACGGACCAGCACATTTAAAAATCCATATGCGTGTGCATACTAGAGAAAAACCCTATGTGTGCAATTTTTCAGGATGTGATTACAGGTCAGCCCAAAAATCCAATCTAACTACCCATATGCGCAAACATACCAACGAAAGACCCTTCAAGTGCAGTTCCTGTAACATCTCTTTTCTTTGGAGAAATAGCTATATAAGACATATGAAAAGTGAAAATCATATAGGTGACTATATTAAGCCAGAGGCTTATTCTAATCCAGAAGCACCGCCATTAATAACTCAGCCTCAACCTCAGCCTCAGCCTATGCCTATGCCTCAGCCTATGCCTCAGCCTATGCCTCAGCCTATGCTTATACCTACGCCCCAACGTTATTTGTATTATTTCGATCTTTCCCCTTATCCTTTAGATAGGCCTGTTATACAATTACAACCACCTGTATCACAGGCAGAGGCTTCTGGTGTTATTCCTGATAATTGAGCATTGAACTTTGGGGTATGGAACAACAAAGATTTGACATTCGAACTTTCAGAGTTTCTTGCTGACCAAGCTGTCGAAAGCATACGATAAATCGAATATTTGACGATGGACATCCATGGACCGTACGGACAGGAATTATTTGAAATGATTTACGCTTTTCAAAAAACACCTGCAATTATTAGCTTATGGTTTAATAGAGCCGAACACTTGATTGAGAGATTATACCAAAACCTGCATGGTTTTTTATTAATTAAACTCTAAGTATGAGAAGAGCTATGGATCTAAAATTTGCATGTATTACCGAAGCTAGCAGACTCTTGAAGCATAGATTCAACATCGCCTCCATCAAAAAATAGATCATGTTTAAGATAAGCTTAAATTATGAAAAAAAATTATTCACTGAGATAATTTATACTATTTTTAAGTAGCAAAACAGTAAATGGTCAATTATATGGTTTTTACGAGAGTTTATACAGGTCGTTTAAATTGTGCTTATAAAGTACCATTCAGACGATAAAAAATTTTCGCTCCTCCTCAAAAAAACTTGTATTATAGGAAACCAAACTGTACTGGAATACCAATCTGTACCCCATGAACATAACCAAAATCGCTCTGATGCTAGCCATTATTCTAACCCTTAGCGCAACGGGCTACGCTCAAATTTCCAACCTGATTATTGCTTCCTCATCCACCTTTCTACCGAGCTATGACAGCCAACCCATCACCCCAAAAACATGGGAAGAAGTGGACTTTGTTTACTACCATGATTTTCCTTGTAAGGTGACCTGTATTGATAAGATAATCCCCGGCTGCAGAAAAGCCAATAATGATCGTGGCAAAGTTGTTCTGCGCTGTACGGAACATATGAACCTGCTACGCCCCAAAACCATGGTCAGGCAGTGGCAGCAGGAACAAAAGAAACAAGGCCGAGTCTCTGTAACAATTAAAGAGTTTGGGGTTAACAATGTACATGGATATATTACCGCTATTAAACCCACTACAGTGAATACCACCCACCTTGATATTAACAGGAGCCATCAAAGCCCCGCCATCGCCTTCTTTGGTCGACATGTGCTAAAAGTGAGAACCTATCAGTTCAAAGATGTCAACACGGAACAGATCATTAGCATCTCGGCAACCCCTGAACATAGGTTTTATGTAAAAAATTACAATGCTTTTGTCCCTATACAGGATTTGTCACCCAAAGATAACTTAATCAGTGCTACAGGCCATCAGATTCACCTGCTCTGTAAAGGTAACAGAAACAGTCACTGCGGGGTGAGTTATGGGGTGAAGGGAGTCCCTGTAGAGGTGTATAATCTGGAGGTATATCAAAAGCACAGATATTTTGTAGGAAAAGCACAGATCCTGGTGCATAACACATGTCACAAATGCGAAATATGCGGGAAAAGTTTTAGGGAATCAAGACTATTAAGGGTCCATAGACGTGTGCATACTAAAGAAAAACCCTTTGTGTGCAATTTTTTAGGATGTGATTACAGTTCATCCCAAAAATCCAATCTAAATCGCCATATGCGCATGCACACTGGAGAGAAACGCTTTAAGTGCGATATATGTGATATGTCTTTTAGTTGGAAAAATAGCTTAGAAAGACATCTGAAAAGTAATATTGATAAACATCGTTATATGATCACCCAGACCGGTTCTACTCTAGAAGCACTCCCATTAATATCTCAGCCTAATCCTAACCTTATAGATAGAGTGCCCCTTATACAATTACAACCACCTGTATCACAGGCAGAGGCTTCAGATATTATTCCAGGTAACTCAGCATTGAGCTCTAGGGGATGGAGCAAGGAAGATCCGGTATTTGATGTTCCAAAGGACATTGTGGACTTGGTTCTCGAGCATGCGAGCAAGCAATAAAAAGAATATCTGACGATGGACATTCGTAGACCCTACGGACTGAAATTATTTGAAATGATTTACGCTTTTCAAAAAACACCTGTAATTATTAGCTTATGGTTTAATAGAGCCGAACACTTGATTGAGAGATTGTACCAAAATCTGCATGGTTTTTATTAATTAAACTCTAAGTATGAGAAGAGCTATGGATCTAAAATTTGCATGTATTACCGAAGCTAGCAGACTCTTGAAGCATAGACTCAACATCGCTTCCATCAAAAAATAGATCATGTTTAAGATAAGCTTAAATTATGAAAAAAAATTATTCACTGAGATAATTTATACTATTTTTAAGTAGCAAAACAGTAAATGGTAAATTATATGGTTTTTACGAGAGTTTATACAGGTCGTTTAAATTGTGCTTATAAAGTACCATTCAGACGATAAAACATTTTCTCTCCTCCTCAAAAAAGTTTGTATTATAGGTAACCAAACAGTACTGGAATATCAATCTGTACCCCATGAACATAACCAAAATCCCTCTGATGCTAGCCATTATCCTAACCCTAAGCGCAACGGACTACGCTCAAATTTCCAACCTGATTATTGCTTCCTCATCCACCTTTTTACCGAGCTATGACAGCCAACCCATTACCCCCCAAACATGGGAGGAAGTGGACTTTATTTACTACCATGATTTTTCTTGTAAGGCGACCTGTATTGATAAGATAATCCCTGGCTGCAGAAAAGCCAATAATAATCGTGGCAAAGTTGTTCTGCGTTGTATGGAGCATATGAACCTGCTACGTCCCAAAACCATGGTCAGGCAGTGGCAGCAGGAACAAAAGAAACAAGGCCGAGTCTCGGTAACAATTAAAGAGTTTGGGGTTAACAATGTACATGGGTATATTACTGCTATTAAACCCACTACAGTAAATACCACCCACCTTGATATTAACAGGAGCCATCAAAGCCCCACCATCTCCTTCTTTGGTCGACATGTGCTAAAAGTACGAACTTATCAGTTCAAAGATTTCAACACGGAAAAGATCAGCCACGTCTCAGCAACCCCTGAACATAGGTTTTATGTAGAAAATTACAATGCTTTTGTCCCAATACAAGATTTATCACCCAAAGATAACTTAATCAGTGCCACTGGCCATCAGGTTCACCTGCTCTGTAAAGGTAACAGAAACAGTCACTGCGGGGTGAGTTATGGGGTGAAGGGAGTCCCTATAGAGGTGTATAATCTGGAGATATATCAAAAGCACAGATATTTTGTAGGAAAAGCACAGATCCTGGTGCATAACACATGTCACAAATGCGAATTATGCGGGAAAGTTTTTAATCGGCCAGCAAAATTAAAGGACCATATGCGTGTGCATACTAAAGAAAAACCCTTTGTCTGTGATTTTCCAGGATGCAATTACAGAGCTTGCACAAAAAACCTTGTCGTTCGTCATGCGCGCACGCACACTAAAGAAAAAAACTTCAGCTGTAATTTCTGTGGCAAAGCTTTTGCTCGGAAGGATAGCTTAAAAAAACATCTGAAAGGGATGATTCATATGCGTAGCTATTCTCTCCAAAATAGTGGTTCTACTCCAGAAGTAGAACCATTAATAATTGATCCTGATCCTTTAAATAGATCGCCTGTAATGCAATTACAACCACCTGTATCACAGGCAGAGGCTTCAGATATTATTCCAGGTAACTCAGCATTGAGCTCTAGGGGATGGAGCAAGGAAGATCTGGTATTTGATGTTCCAAAGGACATTGTGGACTTGGTTCTCGAGCATGCGAGCAAGCAATAAAAAGAATATCTGACGATGGACATTCGTAGACCCTACGGACTGAAATTATTTGAAATGATTTACGCTTTTCAAAAAACACCTGTAATTATTAGCTTATGGTTTAATAGAGCCGAACACTTGATTGAGAGATTGTACCAAAATCTGCATGGTTTTTATTAATTAAACTCTAAGTATGAGAAGAGCTATGGATCTAAAATTTGCATGTATTACCGAAGCTAGCAGACTCTTGAAGCATAGACTCAACATCGCCTCCATCAAAAAATAGATCATGTTTAAGATAAGCTTAAATTATGAAAAAAAATTATTCACTGAGATAATTTATACTATTTTTAAGTAGCAAAACAGTAAATGGTCAATTATATGGTTTTTACGAGAGTTTATACAGGTCGTTTAAATTGTGCTTATAAAGTACCATTCAGACGATAAAACATTTTCTCTCCTCCTCAAAAAAGTTTGTATTATAGGTAACCAAACAGTACTGGAATATCAATCTGTACCCCATGAACATAACCAAAATCCCTCTGATGCTAGCCATTATCCTAACCCTAAGCGCAACGGACTACGCTCAAATTTCCAACCTGATTATTGCTTCCTCATCCACCTTTTTACCGAGCTATGACAGCCAACCCATTACCCCCCAAACATGGGAGGAAGTGGACTTTGTTTACTACCATGATTTTTCTTGTAAGGCGACCTGCATTGATAAGGTAATCCCCGGCTGCAGAAAAGCCAATAATAATCGTGGCAAAGTTGTTCTGCGTTGTATGGAGCATATGAACCTGCTACGTCCCAAAACCATGGTCAGGCAGTGGCAGCAGGAACAAAAGAAACAAGGCCGAGTCTCTGTAACAATTAAAGAGTTTGGGGTTAACAATGTACATGGGTATATTACTGCTATTAAACCCACTACAGTAAATACCACCCACCTTGATATTAACAGGAGCCATCAAAGCCCCACCATCTCCTTCTTTGGTCGACATGTGCTAAAAGTACGAACTTATCAGTTCAAAGATTTCAACACGGAAAAGATCAGCCACGTCTCAGCAACCCCTGAACATAGGTTTTATGTAGAAAATTACAATGCTTTTGTCCCAATACAAGATTTATCACCCAAAGATAACTTAATCAGTGCCACCGGCCATCAGATTCACCTGCTCTGTAAAGGTAACAGAAACAGTCACTGTGGGGTGAGTTATGGGGTGAAGGGAGTCCCTATAGAGGTGTATAATCTGGAGATATATCAAAAGCACAGATATTTTGTAGGAAAAGCACAGATCCTGGTGCATAACACATGCCACAAATGCGAATTATGCGGGAAAGTTTTTAATCGGCCAGTAAGATTAAAGGCCCATATGCGTGTGCATACTAAAGAAAGACCCTTTGTATGTGATTTTCCAGGATGCAATTACAGTGCTTGCACAAAAGACCTTGTCGTTCGTCATGCGCGCACGCACACTAAAGAAAAAAACTTCAGCTGTAATTTCTGTGGCAAAGCTTTTGCTCGGCAGGATAGCTTAAAGAAACATATGAAAGGTAAGTTTCATATGCGTAGATATACTCTCCAAAATAGTGGTTCTACTCCAGAAGTAGAACCATTAATAACTGATCCTGATCCTTTAAATAGATCGCCTGTAATGCAATTACAACCACCTGTATCACCACTGGCAGAGGATTTTAACCTTATTCCTAACAACTTGGAATTTAGCTCTGAGCTATTGAACAACGATGATTTTATGCTCTCTATTTCAAAGATCTTTACTGATGTGGATGTTGAAAGCATACCATAAATCTAATATCTGACGATGGACATCCATGGATCGTACGGACAGAAATTATTTGAAATGATTTACGCTTTTCAAAAAAAATCAGTCACTGAGATGATTTGTACTATTTTTAAGTAGCAAAGTAGCAAAGTAGCAAAGTAGCAAAGTAGCAAAGTAGCAAAGTAGCAAAGTAGCAAAGTAGCAAAGTAGCAAAGTAGCAAAGTAGCAAAGTAGCAAAGTAGCAAAGTAGCAAAGTAGCAAAGTAGCAAAACAGTAAATGGTCAATTTTATGGTTTTTACGAGAGTTTATACAGGTCGGTTAAAGTGTGCTTATAAAGTACCATTCAGACGGTAAAAAAATCATTTCTCCTTTTCAAAAAGTTTGTATTATAGGTAACCAAACAGTACTTAAATATCAATCTGTACCCCATGAACATAACCAAAATCCCTCTGATGCTAGCCACTATCTTAACCCTAAGCGCAACGGGCTACGCTCAAAATTCCAACCTGATTATTGCTTCCTCACCCACCTTTCTACCGAGCTATGACAGCCAACCCATCACCCCCCAAACATGGGAAGAAGTGGACTTTGTTTACTACCATGATTTTACTTGTAAGGCGACCTGCATTGATAAGGTAATCCTCGGCTGCAGACAAGCCAATAGTGATCGTGGAAAAGTTGTTCTGCGTTGTACGGAACATATGAACCTGCTACGTCCCAAAACCATGGTTAGGCAGTGGCAGCAGGAACAAAAGAAACAAGGCCGAGTCTCGTTAACAATTAAAGAGTTTGGGGTTAACAATGTATATGGATATATTACCGCTATTAAACCCACTACAGTAAATACCAGTCACCTTGATATTAACCGGTGTCATCAAACCCCCGTCATCTCCTTATTTGTGCGGCATGTACTAAAAGTACGAACTTATCAGTTTAAAGATTTCAACACGGAAAAGATCAGCCACGTCTCAGCAACCCCTGAACATAGGTTTTATGTAGAAAATTACAATGCTTTTGTCCCAATACAAGATTTGTCACCCAAAGATAACTTAATCAGTGCCACCGGCCATCAGGTTCACCTGCTCTGTAAAGGTAACAGAAACAGTCACTGCGGAGTGAGTTATGGGGTAAAGGGATTTCCTGTAGAGGTGTATAATCTGGAGATATATCAAAAGCACAGATATTTTGTGGGAAAAGGACAGATTCTGGTGCATAACACATGTAACAAATGCGATCTATGCGGGATAGTTTATGATCGGCCATCAAAATTAAAGGTCCATATGCGTGTGCATACTAAAGAAAGACCCTTTGTATGTGATTTTCCAGGATGCAATTACAGTGCTTGCACAAAAGGCCTTGTCGTTCGTCATGCGCGCACGCACACTAGAGAAAAAAACTTCAGCTGTTTCTGTGGCAAAGCTTTTGCTCGGAAGGATAACTTAAAAAAACATCTGAAAGGGAAGATTCATATGCGTAGCTATTCTCTCCAAAATAGTGGTTCTACTCCAGAAGTAGAACCATTAATAATTGATCCTGATCCTTTAAATAGATCGCCTGTAATGCAATTACAACCACCTGTATCACAGGCAGAGGCTTCAGGTATTATTCCAGGTAACTCAGCATTGAACTCTGGGGTATGGAGCAACGAAGATTTGGTATTTGATGTTCCAAAGGACATTGTGGACTTGGTTCTCGAGCATGCGAGCAAGCAATAAAAAGAATATCTGACGATGGACATTCGTAGACCCTACGGACTGAAATGATTTGCGCTTTTCAAAAAACACCTGCAATTATGAGCTTATGGTTTAATAGAGCCGAACACTTGATTGATAGATTATACCAAAACCTGCATGATTTTTTATTCATTAAACTCTAAGTATGAGAAGAGCTATGGATCTAAAATTTGCATGTATTACCGAAGCTAGCAGACTCTTGAAGCATAGATTCAACATCGCCTCCATCAAAAAATAGATCATGTTTAAGATAAGCTTAAATTATGAAAAAAAATTATTCACTGAGATAATTTATACTATTTTTAAGTAGAAAACAGTAAATGGTCAATTATATGGTTTTTACGAGAGTTTATACAGGTCGTTTAAATTGTGCTTATAAAGTACCATTCAGACGATAAAACATTTTCTCTCCTCCTCAAAAAAACTTGTATTATAGGCAATCAAACAGTACTGTAATATCAATCTGTATCCCATGAACATAACCAAAATCGCTCTGATGCTAGCCATTATTCTAACCCTAAGCGCAACGGGCTACGCTCAAATTTCCAACCTGATTATTGCTTCCTCATCCACCTTTCTACCGAGCTATGACAGTCAACCAATTACCCCAAAAACATGGGAAGAAGTGGACTTTGTTTACTACCATGATTTTTCTTGTAAGGCGACCTGCATTGATAAGGTAATCCCCGGCTGCAGAAAAGCCAATAATAATCGTGGCAAAGTTGTTCTGCGTTGTATGGAGCATATGAACCTGCTACGTCCCAAAACCATGGTCAGGCAGTGGCAGCAGGAACAAAAGAAACAAGGCCGAGTCTCGTTAACAATTAAAGAGTTTGGGGTTAACAATGTACATGGGTATATTACTGCTATTAAACCCACTACAGTAAATACCAGTCACCTTGATATTAATCGGTGTCATCAAACCCCTGTCATCTCCTTATTTGTGCGACATGTACTAAAAGTAAGAACCTATAAGTTCAAAGATTTCATAACGGAAAAGGTCAGCAGTATTTCGGCAACCCCTGAACATAGGTTTTATGTAGAAAATAAAAATGCTTTTGTCCCTATACAGAATTTGTCACCCAAAGATAACTTAATCAGTGCCACCGGCCATCAGATTCACCTGCTCTGTAAAGGTAACAGAAACAGTCACTGCGGGGTGAGTTATGGGGTGAAGGGAGTTCCTGTAGAGGTGTATAATTTGGAGATATATCAAAGACACAGATATTTTGTGGGAGAAGGACAGATCCTAGTGCATAACTTATATTACATCTGCGAAACATGCGGGGAAAATTTTAGTGAATTAAGACTATTAAGGATCCATAAACGTATGCATGCTAAAGAAAAACGCTATGTGTGCAATGTTCTAGGATGCAATTACAAGACAACCCAAAAATACAATCTAAATCGCCATATGCGCATGCACACTGGAGAGAAACACTTTAAGTGCGATACCTGTCAGTCCTTTTTTACTCGGAAGAGGAACTTAGATATACATTTGGACAGTGAACTTCATAAAAAAAATTATATTAGCACCCAGATTGGTTTTACTCCAGAAGCACTCCCATTAAAACCTCAGCCTAATCCTATAGATAGAGTGCCCCTTATACAATTACAACCAGCTGTATCACAGACAGAGGCTTCAGATATTATTCCAGGTAACTCAGCATTGAGCTCTAGGGGATGGAGAAAGACAGATCCGGTATTTGATGTTCCAAAGGACATTGTGGACTTGGTTCTCGAGCATGCGAGCAAGCAATAAAAAGAATATCTGACGATGGACATTCGTAGACCCTACGGACTGAAATTATTTGAAATAATTTACGCTTTTCAAAAAACACCTGCAATTATTAGCTTATGGTTTAATAGAGCCGAACACTTGATTGATAGATTATACCAAAACCTGCATGGTTTTTTATTAATTAAACTCTAAGTATGAGAAGAGCTATGGATCTAAAATTTGCATGTATTACCGAAGCTAGCAGACTTTTGAAGCATAGATTCAACATCGCCTCCATCAAAAAATAGATCATGTTTAAAATAAGCTTAAATTATGAAAAAAAATTATTCACTGAGATAATTTATACTATTTTTAAGTAGAAAACAGTAAATGGTCAATTATATGGTTTTTACGAGAGTTTATACAGGTCGGTTAAATTGTGCTTATAAAGTGCCATTCAGACGATAAAACATTTTCTCTCCTCCTCAAAAAAGTTTGTATTATAGGTAACCAAACAGTACTGGAATATCAATCTGTACCCCATGAACATAACCAAAATCCCTCTGATGCTAGCCATTATCCCAACCCTAAGCGCAACAGGTCACGCTCAAATTTCTACCTTGATTATTGCTTCCTCACCCACCTTTCTACCGAGCTATGACAGCCAACCCATTACCCCCCAAACATGGGAGGAAGTGGACTTTGTTTACTATCATGATTTTCCTTGTAAGGCGACCTGTATTGATAAGATAATCCCCAGCTGCAGGAAAGCCAATAGTGGTCGTGAAAAAGTTGTTCTGCGTTGTACGGAACATATGAACCTGCTACGCCCCAAAACCATGGTCAAACAGTGGCTGCAGGAACAAAAGAAACAAGGCCGAGTCTCGGTAACAATTAAAGAGTTTGGGGTTAACAATGTATATGGATATATTACCGCTATTAAACCCACTACAGTGAATACCACCCACCTTGATATTAACAAGAGCCATCAAAGCCCCGCGATCTCCTTCTTTGGTCGACATGTGCTAAAAGTGAGAACCTATCAGTTCAAAGATGTCAACACGGAAAAGATCAGCAGCGTCTCGGCAACCCCTGGACATAGGTTTTATGTAAAAAATTACAATGCTTTTGTCCCTATACAGGATTTGTCACCCAAAGATAACTTAATCAGTGCCACAGGTCATCAGATTCACCTGCTCTGTAAAGGTAATCGAAACAGTCACTGCGGAGTGAGTTATGGGGTGAAGGGAGTTCCTGTAGAGGTGTATAATCTGGAGATATATCAAAGACACAGATATTTTGTGGGAGAAGGACAGATCCTAGTGCATAATGTATGTCACAAATGCGAAACATGCGGGAAAAATTTTAAGACATCAGCACAATTAAAAATCCATGTGCGTGTGCATACTAAAGAAAAACCCTATGTGTGCGATTTTTCAGGATGTAATTTCAAGGCAACCCAAAAAAACAATCTATATCGCCATATGCGCACGCACACTGGAAAAAAACAATTCAGGTGTGATATCTGTGACAAAGCTTTTGCTCGGAAGGATCACTTAAAAAAACATATGGAAGGGAAGTTTCATATGCGTAGATATACTCTCCGAAATAGTGGTTCTACTCCAGAAATAGAACCATTAATAACTGAGCCTGATCCTTTAAATAGATTGCCTGTAATACAATTACAACCACCTGTATCACAGGCAGAGGCTTCAGGTGTTATTCCAGATAACTCAACATTGAGCTCTGGGGTATGGAGCAAGGAAGATCCAGTATTTGATGTTCCAAAGGACATTGTGGACTTGGTTCTCGAGCATGCGAGCAAGCATTAAAAAGAATATCTGACGATGGACATTCGTAGACCCTACGGACTGAAATTATTTGAAATAATTTACGCTTTTCAAAAAACATCTGCAATTATTAGCTTATGGTTTAATAGAGCCGAACACTTGATTGAGAGATTGTACCAAAACCTGCATGGTTTTTTATTAATTAAACTCTAAGTATGTGAAGAGCTATGGATCTAAAATTTGCATGTATTACCGAAGCTAGCAGACTCTTGAAGCATAGATTCAACATAGCCTCCATCAAAAAATAGATCATGTTTAAAATAAGCTTAAATTATGAAAAAAAATTATTCACTGAGATAATTTATACTATTTTTAAGTAGCAAAACAGTAAATGGCCAATTATATGGTTTTTACTAGAGTTTATACAGGTCGGTTAAATTGTGCTTATAAAGTACCATTCAGACGATAAAAAATTCATCTCTCCTTTCCAATAAATTTGTATTATAGGCAACCAAACAGTACTGGAATATCAATCTGTACCCCATGAACATAACCAAAATCCCTCTGATGCTAGCCATTATCCCAACCCTAAGCGCAACAGGTCACGCTCAAAATTCTAACTTGATTATTGCTTCCTCACCCACCTTTCTACCGAGCTATGACAGCCAACCCATCACCCCCCAAACATGGGAAGAAGTGGACTTTGTTTACTACCATGATTTTCCTTGTAAGGTGACCTGTATTGATAAGATAATCCCCGGCTGCAGAAAAGCCAATAGTGATCGTGGAAAAGTTGTTCTGCGTTGTACGGAACATATGAACCTGCTACGTCCCAAAACCATGGTCAGGCAGTGGCTGCAGGAACAAAAGAAACAAGGCCAAGTCTCGGTAACAATTAAAGAGTTTGGGGTTAACAATGTACATGGATATATTACCGGTATTAAACCCACTACAGTAAATACCACCCACCTTGATATTAACAAGAGCCATCAAAGCCCCACCATCTCGTTATTTGGTCGACATGTGCTAAAAGTGAGAACCTATCAGTTCAAAGATTTCAACACGGAAAAGATCAGCCACGTCTCGGCAACCCCTGAACATAGGTTTTATGTAGAAAATAAAAATGCTTTTGTCCCTATACAGGATTTGTCACCCAAAGATAACTTAATCAGTGCCACCGGCCATCAGATTCACCTGCTCTGTAAAGGTAACAGAAACAGTCACTGCGGGGTGAGTTATGGGGTGAAGGGAGTTCCTGTAGAGGTGTATAATCTGGAGATATATCAAAGGCACAGATATTTTGTGGGAGAAGGACAGATCCTAGTGCATAACTTATATAACATGTGCGAAACATGCGGGAGAAATTTTAAGACAGCAACACAATTAAAAATCCATAGGCGTGTGCATACTAAAGAAAAACCCTATGTGTGCAATTTTTTAGGATGCGAGTACCGTTCATCCCAAAAATCCAATCTAAATCGCCATATGCGCATGCACACTGGAGAGAAACGCTTTAAGTGCGATATCTGTCAGTCCTCTTTTACTCGGAGGAAGAACTTAGATATACATTTGGGCAGTAAAATTCATAAACATAATTATACTCTCACCCAAACCGATTCTACTCCAGAAGCACTCCCATTAACACCTCAGCCTAATCCTATAGATAGAGTGCCCCTTATACAATTACAACCACCTGTATCACAGGCAGAGGCTTCAGGTGCTATTCTAAGCAGCGAAGATTCGACATTTGATGTTCCAAAGGACAGTAGGGACATGCTTATGGAGCATGCGAGCAAGCAATAAAAAGAATGTCTGACGATGGACATTCGTAGACCCTACGGACTGAAATTATTTGAAATGATTTACGCTTTTCAAAAAACACCTGCAATTATTAGCTTATGGTTTAATAGAGCCGAACACTAGATTGAGAGATTGTACCAAAACCTGCATGGTTTTTTATTAATTAAACTCTAGTATGAGAAGAGCTATGGATCTAAAATTTGCATGTATTACCGAAGCTAGCAGACTCTTGAAGCATAGATTCAACATAGCCTCCATCAAAAAATAGATCATGTTTAAAATAAGCTTAAATTATGAAAAAAAATTATTCACTGAGATAATTTATACTATTTTTAAGTAGCAAAACAGTAAATGGCCAATTATATGGTTTTTACTAGAGTTTATACAGGTCGGTTAAATTGTGCTTATAAAGTACCATTCAGACGATAAAAAATTCATCTCTCCTTTCCAATAAATTTGTATTATAGGCAACCAAACAGTACTGGAATATCAATCTGTACCCCATGAACATAACCAAAATCCCTCTGATGCTAGCCATTATCCCAACCCTAAGCGCAACAGGTCACGCTCAAAATTCTAACTTGATTATTGCTTCCTCACCCACCTTTCTACCGAGCTATGACAGCCAACCCATCACCCCCCAAACATGGGAAGAAGTGGACTTTGTTTACTACCATGATTTTCCTTGTAAGGTGACCTGTATTGATAAGATAATCCCCGGCTGCAGAAAAGCCAATAGTGATCGTGGAAAAGTTGTTCTGCGTTGTACGGAACATATGAACCTGCTACGTCCCAAAACCATGGTCAGGCAGTGGCTGCAGGAACAAAAGAAACAAGGCCAAGTCTCGGTAACAATTAAAGAGTTTGGGGTTAACAATATACATGGATATATTACCGGTATTAAACCCACTACAGTAAATACCACCCACCTTGATATTAACAAGAGCCATCAAAGCCCCGCCATCTCCTTATTTGGTCGACATGTGCTAAAAGTGAGAACCTATCAGTTCAAAGATTTCAACACGGAAAAGATCAGCCACGTCTCGGCAACCCCTGAACATAGGTTTTATGTAGAAAATAAAAATGCTTTTGTCCCTATACAGGATTTGTCACCCAAAGATAACTTAATCAGTGCCACCGGCCATCAGATTCACCTGCTCTGTAAAGGTAACAGAAACAGTCACTGCGGGGTGAGTTATGGGGTGAAGGGAGTTCCTGTAGAGGTGTATAATCTGGAGATATATCAAAGGCACAGATATTTTGTGGGAGAAGGACAGATCCTAGTGCATAACTTATATAACATGTGCGAAACATGCGGGAGAAATTTTAAGACAGCAACACAATTAAAAATCCATAGGCGTGTGCATACTAAAGAAAAACCCTATGTGTGCAATTTTTTAGGATGCGATTACCGTTCATCCCAAAAAAACAATCTAAATCGCCATATGCGCATGCACACTGGAGAGAAACGCTTTAAGTGCGATATCTGTCAGTCCTCTTTTACTCAGAGGAAGAACTTAGATGTACATTTGGGCAGTAAAATTCATAAACATAATTATACTCTCACCCAAACCGATTCTACTCCAGAAGCACTCCCATTAACACCTCAGCCTAATCCTATAGATAGAGTGCCCCTTATACAATTACAACCACCTGTATCACAGGCAGAGGCTTCAGGTGCTATTCTAAGCAACGAAGATTCGACAATTGATATTCCAAAGGAAATTATGGACATGCTTATCGAGCAAAGCGAGAAAGCAATAAAAAGAATGTCTGACGATGGATATTCGTAGACCCTACGGACTGAAATTATTTGAAATGATTTACGCTTTTCAAAAAACACCTGCAATTATTAGCTTATGGTTTGATAGAGCCGAACACTTGATTGAGAGATGATACCAAAACCTGCATGGTTTTTTATTAATTAAACTCTAAGTATGAGAAGAGCTATGGATCTAAAATTTGCATGTATTATCCAAGCTAGAAGACTCTTGAAGCATAGATTCAACATCGCCTCCATCAAAAAATAGATCATGTTTAAGATAAGCTTAAATTATGAAAAAAAATTATTCACTGAGATAATTTATACTATTTTTAAGTAGCAAAACAGCAAATGGCCAATTATATGGTTTTTACTAGAGTTTATACAGGTCGGTTAAATTGTGCTTATAAAGTACCATTCAGACGATAAAAAATTCATCTCTCCTTTCCAATAAATTTGTATTATAGGCAACCAAACAGTACTGGAATATCAATCTGTACCCCATGAACATAACCAAAATCCCTCTGATGCTAGCCATTATCCCAACCCTAAGCGCAACAGGTCACGCTCAAAATTCCAACTTGATTATTGCTTCCTCACCCACCTTTCTACCGAGCTATGACAGCCAACCCATCACCCCCCAAACATGGGAAGAAGTGGACTTTGTTTACTACCATGATTTTCCTTGTAAGGTGACCTGTATTGATAAGATAATCCCCGGCTGCAGAAAAGCCAATAGTGATCGTGGAAAAGTTGTTCTGCGTTGTACGGAACATATGAACCTGCTACGTCCCAAAACCATGGTCAGGCAGTGGCTGCAGGAACAAAAGAAACAAGGCCAAGTCTCGGTAACAATTAAAGAGTTTGGGGTTAACAATGTACATGGATATATTACCGGTATTAAACCCACTACAGTAAATACCACCCACCTTGATATTAACAAGAGCCATCAAAGCCCCGCCATCTCCTTCTTTGGTCGACATGTGCTAAAAGTGAGAACCTATCAGTTCAAAGATGTCAACACGGAACAGATCATTAGCATCTCGGCAACCCCTGAACATAGGTTTTATGTAAAAAATTACAATGCTTTTGTCCCTATACAGGATTTGTCACCCAAAGATAACTTAATCAGTGCCACAGGCCATCAGATTCACCTGCTCTGTAAAGGTAACAGAAACAGTCACTGCGGGGTGAGTTATGGGGTGAAGGGAGTTCCTGTAGAGGTGTATAATCTGGAGATATATCAAAGGCACAGATATTTTGTAGGAAAAGGACAGATCCTGGTCCATAACATATGCCGCACATGCGAAACATGCGGGAAAACTTTTAAAAAATCATCAAAATTAAAGATCCATATGCGTGTGCATACTAAAGAAAAACCCTATGTGTGCAATGTTCTAGGATGCAAGTACAGCTCTGCCCAAGCAGGCACTCTAAATCGCCATATGCGCACGCACACTGGAAAAAAACAATTCAGGTGCAATTTCTGTGACAAAGGTTTTGCTCGGAAGGATCACTTAAAAAAACATATGGAAGGGAAGTTTCATATGCGTAGATATACTCTCCAAAATAGTGGTTCTACTCCAGAAATAGAACCATTAATAACTGAGCCTGATCCTTTAAATAGATTGCCTGTAATACAATTACAACCACCTGTATCAGAGGCAGAGGCTTCAGGTGCTATTCTAAGCAACGAAGATTCGACAATTGATATTCCAAAGGAAATTATGGACATGCTTATCGAGCAAAGCGAGAAAGCAATAAAAAGAATGTCTGACGATGGATATTCGTAGACCCTACGGACTGAAATTATTTGAAATGATTTACGCTTTTCAAAAAACACCTGCAATTATTAGCTTATGGTTTGATAGAGCCGAACACTTGATTGAGAGATGATACCAAAACCTGCATGGTTTTTTATTAATTAAACTCTAAGTATGAGAAGAGCTATGGATCTAAAATTTGCATGTATTATCCAAGCTAGAAGACTCTTGAAGCATAGATTCAACATCGCCTCCATCAAAAAATAGATCATGTTTAAGATAAGCTTAAATTATGAAAAAAAATTATTCACTGAGATAATTTATACTATTTTTAAGTAGCAAAACAGTAAATGGCCAATTATATGGTTTTTACTAGAGTTTATACAGGTCGGTTAAATTGTGCTTATAAAGTACCATTCAGACGATAAAAAATTCATCTCTCCTTTCCAATAAATTTGTATTATAGGCAACCAAACAGTACTGGAATATCAATCTGTACCCCATGAACATAACCAAAATCCCTCTGATGCTAGCCATTATCCCAACCCTAAGCGCAACAGGTCACGCTCAAAATTCTAACTTGATTATTGCTTCCTCACCCACCTTTCTACCGAGCTATGACAGCCAACCCATCACCCCCCAAACATGGGAAGAAGTGGACTTTGTTTACTACCATGATTTTCCTTGTAAGGTGACCTGTATTGATAAGATAATCCCCGGCTGCAGAAAAGCCAATAGTGATCGTGGAAAAGTTGTTCTGCGTTGTACGGAACATATGAACCTGCTACGTCCCAAAACCATGGTCAGGCAGTGGCTGCAGGAACAAAAGAAACAAGGCCAAGTCTCGGTAACAATTAAAGAGTTTGGGGTTAACAATGTACATGGATATATTACCGGTATTAAACCCACTACAGTAAATACCACCCACCTTGATATTAACAAGAGCCATCAAAGCCCCGCCATCTCCTTCTTTGGTCGACATGTGCTAAAAGTGAGAACCTATCAGTTCAAAGATGTCAACACGGAACAGATCATTAGCATCTCGGCAACCCCTGAACATAGGTTTTATGTAAAAAATTACAATGCTTTTGTCCCTATACAGGATTTGTCACCCAAAGATAACTTAATTAGTGTCACAGGCCATCAGATTCACCTGCTCTGTAAAGGTAACAGAAACAGTCACTGCGGGGTGAGTTATGGGGTAAAGGGAGTCCCTGTAGAGGTGTATAATCTGGAGATATATCAAAGGCACAGATATTTTGTAGGAAAAGGACAGATCCTAGTGCATAATGTATGTCACACATGCGAAACATGCGGGGAAAATTTTAGTGAATTAAGACTATTAAAGATCCATAGGCGTGTGCATACTAAAGAAAAACCCTATGCGTGCAATTTTTCAGGATGTGATTACAGGGCAACCCAAAAATCCAATCTAAAGCGCCATATGCGCATGCACACTGGAGAGAAACTCTTTAAGTGCGATATCTGTCAGTCCTCTTTTACTCGGAAGAGGAGCTTGGATATACATTTTGACAGTAAATTTCATAAATATAATGTTATTATCAACCAGCCCGGTTTTATTCCAGAAGTACTCCCATTAATACCTCAGTCTAATCTTATAGATAGAGTGCCCCTTATACCATTACAACCACCTGTATCAGAGGCAGAGGCTTCAGGTGTTATTCTAAGCAACGAAGATCCGACATTTGATGTTCCAAAGGACAGTATGGACATGCTTATGGAGCATGCGAGCAAGCAATAAAAAGAATATCTGACGATGGATATTCGTAGACCCTACGGACTGAAATTATTTGAAATGATTTACGCTTTTCAAAAAACACCTGCAATTATTAGCTTATGGTTTGATAGAGCCGAACACTTGATTGAGAGATGATACCAAAACCTGCATGGTTTTTTATTAATTAAACTCTAAGTATGAGAAGAGCTATGGATCTAAAATTTGCATGTATTATCCAAGCTAGAAGACTCTTGAAGCATAGATTCAACATCGCCTCCATCAAAAAATAGATCATGTTAAGATAAGCTTAAATTATGAAAAAAAATTATTCACTGAGATAATTTATACTATTTTTAAGTAGAAAAACAGTAAATGGTCAATTATATGGTTTTTACGAGAGTTTATAAAGGTCGGTTAAATTGTGCTTATAAAGTACCATTTAGACGATAAAAAATTTTCTCTCCTCCTCAAAAAAGTTTGTATTATAGGTAACCAAACAGTACTGGAATATCAATCTGTACCCCATGAACATAACCAACATCTCTCTGACACTGGCCTTTACACTATCCCTAAGCGCAACAGGTCACGCTCAAATTTCTAACCTGATTATTGCTTCCTCATCCACCTTTTTACCGAGCTATGACAGCCAACCCATCACCCCAAAAACATGGGAAGAAGTGGACTTTGTTTACTACCATGATTTTCCTTGTAAGGCGACCTGTATTGATAAGATAATCCCTGGCTGCAGAAAAGCCAATAATGATCGTGGAAAAGTTGTTCTGCGTTGTAGGGAATATATGAACCTGCTACGTCCCAAAACCATGGTCAGGCAGTGGCAGCAGGAACAAAAGAAACAAGGCCGAGTCTCGGTAACAATTAAAGAGTTTGGGGTTAACAATGTACATGGGTATATTACTGCTATTAAACCCACTACAGTGAATACCACCCACCTTGATATTAACAGGAGCCATCAAAGCCCCGCCATCTCCTTCTTTGGTCGACATGTGCTAAAAGTGAGAACCTATCAGTTCAAAGATGTCAACACGGAACAGATCAGCAGCGTCTCGGCAACCCCTGGACATAGGTTTTATGTAGAAAATAAAAATACTTTTGTCCCTATACAGAATTTGTCACCCAAAGATAACTTAATTAGTGTCACAGGCCATCAGATTCACCTGCTCTGTAAAGGTAACAGAAACAGTCACTGCGGGGTGAGTTATGGGGTAAAGGGAGTCCCTGTAGAGGTGTATAATCTGGAGATATATCAAAGGCACAGATATTTTGTAGGAAAAGGACAGATCCTAGTGCATAATGAATGTCACACATGCGAAACATGCGGGAAAAATTTTAAGACATCAGCACGATTAAAAATCCATGTGCGTGTGCATACTAAAGAAAAACCCTATGTGTGCAATGTTCCAGGATGCGATTACCGTGCAGCCCAAAAAGGCGATCTAACTCGCCATATGCGCAGGCACACTGGAGAGAAACCCTTTAAGTGCGATATCTGTAAGTCCTTTTTTACTCGGAAGAGTAACTTAGATGTGCATCTTGACAGTGAACTTCATAAAAATAATTATATTATCACCCAGCACGTTTTTATTCCAGAAGAATTCCTATTAACACCTCAGCCTAATCTTATAGATAGAGTGCCCCTAATACAATTACAACCACCTGTATCACAGGCAGAGGCTTCAGGTATTATTCCAGGTAACTCAGCATTGAGCTCTGGGGTATGGAGCAACAAAGATCCGGTATTTGACTTTCCAGAGGACATTATGGACATTATTAGGGATCATGTGAGCAAGCAATAAAAAGAATATCTGACGATGGACATTCGTAGACCCTACGGACTGAAATAATTTACGCTTTTCAAAAAACACCTGCAATTATTAGCTTATGGTTTAATAGAGCCGAACATTTGATTGAGAGATTGTACCAAAACCTGCATGGTTTTTTATTAATTAAACTCTATGTATGAGAAGAGCTATGGATCTAAAATTTGCATGTATTACCGAAGCTAGCATACTCTTGAAGCATAGATTCAACATCGCCTCCATCAAAAAATAGATCATGTTTAAGATAAGCTTAAATTATGAAAAAAAATTATTCACTGAGATAATTTATACTATTTTTAAGTAGCAAAACAGTAAATGGTCAATTATATGGTTTTTACGAGAGTTTATACAGGTCGGTTAAATTGTGCTTATAAAGTACCATTCAGACGATAAAACATTTTCTCTCCTCCTCAAAAAAGTTTGTATTATAGGTAACCAAACAGTACTGGAATATCAATCTGTACCCCATGAACATAACTAAAATCCCTCTGATGCTAGCCATTATCCCAACCCTAAGCGCAACAGGTCACGCTCAAATTTCTAACTTGATTATTGCTTCCTCACCCACCTTTCTACCGAGCTATGACAGCCAACCCATTACCCCCCAAACATGGGAAGAAGTGGACTTTGTTTACTACCATGATTTTCCTTGTAAGGTGACCTGTATTGATAAGATAATCCCCGACTGCAGAAAAGCCAATAATGATCGTGGCAAAGTTGTTCTGCGCTGTACAGAGCATATGAACCTGCTACGTCCCAAAACCATGGTCAGGCAGTGGCAGCAGGAACAAAAGAAACAAGGTCGGGTCTCGGTAACAATTAAAGAGTTCGGGGTTAATAATGTACATGGGTATATTACTGCTATTAAACCCACTATAGTAAATACCAGTCACCTTGATATTAATAGGAGCCATCAAAGCCCCGCCATCTCCTTCTTTGGTCGACATGTGCTAAAAGTGAGAACCTATCAGTTCAAAGATGTCAACACGGAACAGATCATTAGCATCTCGGCAACCCCTGAACATAGGTTTTATGTAAAAAATTACAATGCTTTTGTCCCTATACAGGATTTGTCACCCAAAGATAACTTAATCAGTGCCACCGGCCATCAGATTCACCTGCTCTGTAAAGGTAACAGAAACAGTCACTGCGGGGTGAGTTATGGGGTAAAGGGAGTTCCTGTAGAGGTGTATAATCTGGAGATATATCAAAAGCACAGATATTTTGTAGGTAAAGCACAGATCCTGGTGCATAACACATGTCACAAATGCGAATTATGCGGGAATGTTTTTAATCGGCCAGCAAAATTAAAGATCCATATGCGTACTCATACTGGAGAAAAACCGTTTGTGTGCAATTTTTCAGGATGTGATTACAGGGCAGCCCACAAATCCAATCTAAATCGCCATATGCGCATGCACACTGGAGAGAAACTCTTTAAGTGCGATATCTGTCAGTCCTCTTTTACTCGGAAGGGGCGCTTGGATATACATTTTGACAGTAAATTTCATAAATTTAATGTTTTTATCAACCAGCCCGGTTTTATTCCAGAAGTACTCCCATTAATACCTCAGCCTAATCCTATAGATAGAGTGCCCCTTATACAATTACAACCACCTGTATCACAGGCAGAGGCTTCAGGTGTTGTTCCAGATAACTCAGCATTGAGCTCTGGGGTATGGAGCAAGGAAGATCCGGTATTAGATCTTCCAAAGGATATTGTGGACTTGGTTCTCGAGCAAGCGAGCAAGCATTAAAAAGAATATCTGACGATGGACATTCGTAGACCCTACGGACTGAAATTATTTGAAATGATTTACGCTTTTCAAAAAACACCTGCAATTATTAGCTTATGGTTTAATAGAGCCGAACACTTGATTGAGAGATTATACCAAAACCTGCATGGTTTTTTATTAATTAAACTCTAAGTATGAGAAGAGCTATGGATCTAAAATTTGCATGTATTATCCAAGCTAGAAGACTCTTGAAGCATAGATTTAACATCGCCTCCATCAAAAAATAGATCATGTTTAAGATAAGCTTAAATTATGAAAAAAAATTATTCACTGAGATAATTTATACTATTTTTAAGTAGCAAAACAGTAAATGGTCAATTATATGCTTTTTACGAACATTTATTCAGGAAGGTTAAATTGTGCTTATAAAGTACCATTCAGACGATAAAAAATTTTCGCTCCTCCTCAAAAAAACTTGTATTATAGGAAACCAAACTGTACTGGAATAGCAATCTGTACCCCATGAACATAACCAAAATCCCTCTGATGCTAGCCATTATTCTAACCCTTAGCGCAACGGGCTACGCTCAAATTTCCAACCTGATTATTGCTTCCTCATCCACCTTTCTACCGAGCTATGACAGCCAACCCATCACCCCAAAAACATGGGAAGAAGTGGACTTTGTTTACTACCATGATTTTCCTTGTAAGGTGACCTGTATTGATAAGATAATCCCCGGCTGCAGAAAAGCCAATAATGATCGTGGCAAAGTTGTTCTGCGCTGTACAGAGCATATGAACCTGCTACGTCCCAAAACCATGGTCAGGCAGTGGCAGCAGGAACAAAAGAAACAAGGCCGAGTCTCTGTAACAATTAAAGAGTTTGGGGTTAACAATGTACATGGATATATTACCGCTATTAAACCCACTACAGTGAATACCACCCACCTTGATATTAACAGGAGCCATCAAAGCCCCGCCATCTCCTTATTTGGTCGACATGTGCTAAAAGTGAGAACCTATCAGTTCAAAGATGTCAACACGGAACAGATCATTAGCATCTCGGCAACCCCTGAACATAGGTTTTATGTAAAAAATTACAATGCTTTTGTCCCTATACAGGATTTGTCACCCAAAGATAACTTAATCAGTGCTACAGGCCATCAGATTCACCTGCTCTGTAAAGGTAACAGAAACAGTCACTGCGGGGTGAGTTATGGGGTGAAGGGAGTCCCTGTAGAGGTGTATAATCTGGAGGTATATCAAAAGCACAGATATTTTGTAGGAAAAGCACAGATCCTGGTGCATAACACATGTCACAAATGCGAATTATGCGGGAATGTTTTTAATCGGCCAGCAAAATTAAAGATCCATATGCGTACTCATACTAAAGAAAAACCCTATGTGTGCAATTTTTCAGGATGTGATTACAGGGCAGCCCACAAATCCAATCTAACTGCCCATATGCGCAAGCATACCAACGAAAGACCCTTCAAGTGCAGTTCCTGTGACGCCTCTTTTCTTTGGAGAAATAGCTATATAAGACATATGAAAAGTAAAATTCATATAGGTGACTATAATATGCCAGAGGTTTATTCTACTCCAGAAGCACCGCCATTAATAACTCACCCCATGCCTATGCCTATGCCTATGCCTATGCCTATGCCTATGCCTATGCCTATGCCCCAACGTTATTTTTATTATTACGTTCTTTCCCCTTACCCTTACCCTTACCCTTACCCTTACACTTTAGATAGGCCTGTTATACAATTACAACCACCTGTATCACAGGCAGAGGCTTCTGGCGTTATTCCTGATAATTGAGCATTGAACTTTGGGGTATGGAACAACAAAGATTTGACACTCGATCTTCCAGAGTTCCTTGCTGACCAGGTTGTCGAAAGCATGCGATTAATCAAATATTTGACGATAGACATCCATGGACTCTACGAACTGGAATTGTTTGAAATGATTTACGCTTATAAAAAACACCTGCAATTATTAGCTTATGGTTTAATAGAGCCTAACACTTGATTGATAGATTATACCAAAACCCGCCTGGTTTTTTATTAATTAAACTCTAAGTATGAGAAGAGCTATGGATCTAAAATTTGCATGTATTACCGAAGCTAGCAGACTCTTGAAGCATAGATTCAACATTGCCTCCATCAAAAAATAGATCATGTTTGGTAATCCCCCCATTATTAACCGCTTTCAAAAGTAGAATTCAATTGCTCAAGTTTCTGTTTTGGGGTTATTCCGCCTAAAGCCATATTAGGCCTTTCATTGTTGTATTGCCAGAGCCATTGTGTTGCCGTTTCTCTGGCGTGATCCAGTGATTCAAACAAATGTTGATTCAGCCATTCATGTCTGACAGTTCTGTTGTATCTTTCCACATAAGCATTTTGTTGTGGCTTGCCCGGTTGAATATATTGCAGCACAATACCTTTTTTCTTTGCCCATTGACGTATCTCAATACTGATATACTCCGGACCATTGTCGCATCGAATCCTTGATGGCTGACCTCGCCATGTCATAATACGTTCCAACGTTCGAATAACTCTTAAAGAAGGTAATGAATGATCCACTTCAATACCCAAACCTTCACGGTTGCAGTCATCCAGAACATTAAACGTCCTGAAGTTTTTTCCTGTTGCCAGTGTATCCTGCATAAAGTCCATTGACCAGGAATTATTGATATTTGCAGGGACCTCTAATCTTTCTGGCTTATCTCGTTTTAATCGCCGTTTAGGTTTGATCCGTAGATTCAATGCAAGCTCGCAATAAATACGGTAAACCCGCTTATGATTATATGGACAGCCTTGAACATTACGCAGATATAAAAAGCACAAACCAAAACCCCATGTGCGGTGTTCATTAGTCAGGCGCATTAGTTCATTGGCTATGAGTTCATTATCTGAACTCAGTACAGACTTGTACCGATAGCAGGTTTCACTGATTTTAAAGCAGCAACATGCCGTTCGTATACTGATGTGACGTTTGTTTACTGCCCTTTGTGCCAGTACCTTTCTTTGACAGGGCTTTACCACTTTTTTTCGATAGCCTCCTGAAGAATATCTGCTTTCAATCGCTCTTCAGCATACATCTTTTTTAAACGCCGGTTTTCTTCTTCCAGTGTCTTAAACTGCTTCATCAGCGAAACATCCATACCACCGTATTTTGCTCGCCATTTATAAAATGTTGCTTCGCTCATCCCATGTTTGCGACATATTTCAGCCACTGGCAAACCATTTTCACTTTCTTTCAGGATGTTAATAATCTGTGTTTCAGTAAAACGTGACTTCTTCATCGCAGACCTCTTTTCTCATTTCTTAACAGTCTACTTTTAAATACGGTTATTTTCTGGGGGGATTACCGTTTAAGATAAGCTTAAATTATGAAAAAAAATTATTCACTGAGATAATTTATACTATTTTTAAGTAGCAAAACAGTAAATGGTCAATTATATGGTTTTACGAGAGTTTATACAGGTCGTTTAAATTGTGCTTATAAAGTACCATTCAGACGATAAAAAATTTTCGCTCCTCCTCAAAAAAACTTGTATTATAGGAAACCAAACAGTACTGGAATACCAATCTGTACCCCATGAACATAACCAAAATCCCTCTGATGCTAGCCATTATTCTAACCCTAAGCGCAACGGGATACGCTCAAATTTCCAACCTGATTATTGCTTCCTCATCCACCTTTTTACCGAGCTATTACAGCCAACCCATCACCCCCAAAACATGGGAAGAAGTGGACTTTGTTTACTACCATGATTTTCCTTGTAAGGCGACCTGCATTGATAAGGTAATCCCCGGCTGCAGGAAAGCCAATAGTGAACGTGGAAAAGTTGTTCTGCGCTGTACGGAACATATGAACCTGCTACGCCCCAAAACCATGGTCAGGCAGTGGCAGCAGGAACAAAAGAAACAAGGCCGAGTCTCTGTAACAATTAAAGAGTTTGGGGTTAACAATGTACATGGATATATTACCGCTATTAAACCCACTACAGTGAATACCACCCACCTTGATATTAACAGGAGCCATCAAAGCCCCGCCATCTCCTTCTTTGGTCGACATGTGCTAAAAGTGAGAACCTATCAGTTCAAAGATGTCAACACGGAACAGATCATTAGCATCTCGGCAACCCCTGAACATAGGTTTTATGTAAAAAATTACAATGCTTTTGTCCCTATACAGGATTTGTCACCCAAAGATAACTTAATCAGTGCCACAGGCCATCAGATTCACCTGCTCTGTAAAGGTAACAGAAACAGTCACTGCGGGGTGAGTTATGGGGTGAAGGGAGTCCCTGTAGAGGTGTATAATCTGGAGATATATCAAAAGCACAGATATTTTGTAGGAAAAGGACAGATCCTGGTCCATAACATATGCCGCACATGCGAAACATGCGGGAAAACTTTTAAAAAATCAGCACAATTAAGAACCCATATGCGTGTGCATACTAAAGAAAAACCCTATGTGTGCAATGTTCTAGGATGCAAGTACAGGTCTGCCCAAAAAGGCACTCTAAATCGCCATATGCGCCAGCATTCTGGAGAAAAACGCTTTAACTGCAATATCTGCAGCACCACTTTTACTAGGAAAGCTGGCTTAAAAAAACATATGGAAAGTTATATTCATAAAGGTAACTATATTATGCTAGGGTCTGATTCTACACCAAAAAAACCGCCATTAATAACTCAGTCTTCTTCTTTTTCTTATTATTATTATCCTTATTATTATCCTTCTCCTTATTATTATCCTTATTATTATTATCCTTATTATTATCCTTATCCTTATCCTTTAGATAGAGCACCTGTTATACAACTACAACCACCTGTATCACAGGCAGAGGCTTCTGGCGTTATTCCTGATAATTGAGCATTGAACTTTGGGGTATGGAACAACAAAGATTGGACATTCGATCTTCCACAGTTTATTGCTGACTAACCTATCGAAAGCATGCGATAAATTAAATGTATGACGATGGACATTCATGAACCCTACGGACTGAAATTGTTTGAAATGATTTACGTTTTTCAAAAAAAATCATTCACTGAGATGATTTGTACTATTTTTTAAGTAGCAAAGTAGCAAAGTAGCAAAGTAGCAAAGTAGCAAAGTAGCAAAGTAGCAAAGTAGCAAAGTAGCAAAGTAGCAAAATAGCAAAATAGCAAAATAGCAAAATAGCAAAATAGCAAATGGTTAATTATTTGGTTTTTCCGAGAGTTTATACAGCTCGGTTAAAGTGTGCTTATAAAGTACCATTCAGACGATTAAAAAATCATCACTCCTTTTCAAAAAATTTTGTATTATAGGCAATCAAACAGTACTGGAATATCAATCTGTACCCCCATGAACATAACCAAAATACCTCTGATGCTAGCCATTATTCTAACCCGCGCAACGGGCTACGCTCAAATTTCCAACCTGATTATTGCTTCCTCATCCACCTTTCTACCGAGCTATGACAGCCAACCCATCACCCCCAAAACATGGGAAGAAGTGGACTTTGTTTACTACCATGATTTTCCTTGTAAGGCGACCTGCATTGATAAGGTAATCCCCAGCTGCAGAAAAGCCAATAGTGATCGTGGAAAAGTTGTTCTGCGTTGTACGGAGCATCTGAACCTGCTACGTCCTAAAACCATGGTCAGGCAGTGGCAGCAGGAACAAAAGAAACAAGGCCAAGTCTTGGTAACAATTAAAGAGTTTGGGGTTAACAATGTACTTGGATATATTACCGCTATTAAACCCACTACAGTAAATACCAGTCACCTTGATATTAACCGGTGTCATCAAACTCCTGTCATCTCCTTATTTGTGGAGCATGTACTAAAAGTAAGAACCTATAAGTTCAAAGATTTCATAACGGAAAAGGTCAGCAGTATTTCGGCAACCCCTGAACATAGGTTTTATGTAGAAAATTACAATGCTTTTGTCCCTATACAGGATTTGTCACCCAAAGATAACTTAATCAGTGCCACCGGCCATCAGATTCACCTGCTCTGTAAAGGTAACAGAAACAGTCACTGCGGAGTGAGTTATGGGGTGAAGGGAGTTCCTGTAGAGGTGTATAATCTGGAGGTATATCAAAGGCACAGATATTTTGTAGGAAAAGGACAGATCCTAGTGCATAATGTATGTCACAAATGCGAAATATGCGAGAGAACTTTTAGGAAATCAAAACAATTAAAGATCCATAGACGTGTGCATACTAAAGAAAAACCCTTTGTGTGTGGTTTTTTAGGATGTGATTACAGTTCAAGCCAAAGATCCAATCTAATTCGCCATATACGCAAGCACACTGGAGAGAAACCCTTCAAGTGTGATAGCTGTAACATCTCTTTTACTTGGAAACATAGCTTAAAAAAACATCTGGAAAGTGAAGCTCATAAATATCATAAGATTCTCACCCAGATCGGTTTTACTCCAGAAACACTCTCATTAACAACTCAGCGTAATCTTATAAATAGTGTGCCCTTGATAAAAGTACAACCACCTGTATCACAGGCAGAGGCTTCAGGTGCTATTCCAGATAACTCAGCATTGAGCTCTAGGGTATGGAGCAACAAAGATTCAACATTTGATGTTCCAAAGGACATTATGGATTTTCTTATCGAGCAAGATAGCAATAAAAAGAATATCTGACGATGGACATTCGTAGACCCTACGGACTGAAATTATTTGAAATGATTTACGCTTTTCAAAAAAAAACATTCACTGAGATGATTTGTACTATTTTTAAGTAGCAAAATAGTAAATGGTCAATTATATGGTTTTTACGAGAGTTTATACAGGTCGGTTAAATTGTGCTTATAAAGTACCATTCAGACGATAAAACATTTTCTCTCCTTCTCAAAAAAGTTTGTATTATAGGTAACCAAACAGTACTGGAATATCAATCTGTACCCCATGAACATAACCAAAATCCCTCTGATGCTAGCCATTATCCTAACCCTAAGCGCAACGGGCAGCGCTCAAATTTCCAACCTGATTATTGCTTCCTCATCCACCTTTCTACCGAGCTATGACAGCCAACCCATCACCCCAAAAACATGGGAAGAAGTGGACTTTGTTTACTACCATGATTTTACTTGTAAGGCGACCTGTCTTGATAAGGTAATCCCCAGCTGCAGGAAAGCTAATAATGATCGTGGGAAAGTTGTTCTGCGTTGTACTGAACATATGAATCTGCTACGCCCCAAAACCATGGTCATGCAGTGGCTGCAGGAACAAAAGAAACAAGGTTGGGTCTCGGTAACAATTAAAGAGTTTGGAGTTAACAATGTACATGGATATATTACCGCTATTAAACCCACTACAGTAAATACCACCCACCTTGATATTAACAGGAGCCATCAAAGCCCCACCATCTCCTTGTTTGGTCGACATGTGCTAAAAGTACGAACCTATCAGTTCAAAGATGTCAACACGGAACAGATCAGCAGCGTCACGGCGACCCCTGGACATAGGTTTTATGTAGAAAATAAAAATACTTTTGTCCCTATACAGAATTTGTCACCCAAAGATAACTTAATTAGTGCTACAGGCCATCAGATTCACCTGCTCTGTAAAGGTAACAGAAACAGTCACTGCGGAGTGAGTTATGGGGTGAAGGGAGTTCCTGTAGAGGTATATAATCTGGAGATATATCAAAAGCACAGATATTTTGTAGGAAAAGCACAGATCCTGGTGCATAACACATGTCACAAATGTGATCTATGCGGGAAAGTTTATAATCGGCCATCAAGATTAAAGATCCATATGCGTATGCATACTGGAGAAAAACCTTTTGAGTGCAGTTTTCCAGGATGCAATTACAGTGCTCACAAAAAAGTCCTTCTAGATCGTCATGTGCTCAAGCACACTGGAGAAAAAAACTTCAGGTGTAGTTTGTGTGGCAAAGCTTTTGCTCGAAAGGATGTATTAAAAAAACATATGAAAGGGCCGTATCATGCGAGTAGCTATACTCTCAAAAATAGTAGTTCTACTCCAGAAGTAGAACCATTAATAACTGATCCTGATCCTGATTCTTTAAATATATCGCCTGTAATGCAATTACAACCACCTGTATCACCAAAGGCAGAGGTTTTTATCGTTATTCCTGACAACTTGGAATTTAGCTATGGGGTATCGAACAACGATGATTTTACGCTCTGTATTCCAAAGTTCTTTAATGAGTTTGATGTCGAAAGCATGCGATAAATCGAATATCTGATGATGGACATCCATGGACCGTACGGACAGAAATTATTTGAAATGATTGACTCTTTTCAAAAAAAATCATTCACTGAGATGTTTTGTACTATTTTTTAAGTAGCAAAATAGCAAAGTAGCAAAGTAGCAAAGTAGCAAAATAGCAAAGTAGCAAAGTAGCAAAGTAGCAAAGTAGCAAAGTAGCAAAGTAGTAAAATAGTAAAATAGTAAAATAGTAAATGGTTAATTATTTGGTTTTTCTGAGAGTTTATACAGGTCGGTTAAATTGTGCTTATAAAGTACCATTCAGACGATAAAAAACTCATCTCTCCTTCTCAAAAAATTTGTATTATAGGCAACCAAACAGTACTGGAATATCAATCTGTACGCCATGAACATAACCAAAATCCCTCTGATGCTAGCCATTATCCTAACCCTAAGCGCAACGGGCAGCGCTCAAATTTCCAACCTGATTATTGCTTCCTCATCCACCTTTCTACCGAGCTATGACAGCCAACCCATCACCCCCAAAACATGGGAAGAAGTGGACTTTGTTTACTACCATGATTTTCCTTGTAAGGCGACCTGTATTGATAAGATAATCCCCGGCTGCAGAAAAGCCAATAGTGATCGTGGCAAAGTTGTTCTGCGTTGTACGGAGCATATGAACCTGCTACGTCCCAAAACCATGGTCAGGCAGTGGCTGCAGGAACAAAAGAAACAAGGCCGAGTCTCGGTAACAATTAAAGAGTTTGGGGTCAACAATGTATATGGGTATATTACTGCTATTAAACCCACTACAGTAAATACCACCCACCTTGATATTAACCGGTGTCATCAAACCCCTGTTATCTCCTTATTTGTGCGACATGTACTAAAAGTAAGAACCTATCAGTTCAAAGATGTCAACACGGAACAGATCAGCAGCGTCACGGCAACCCCTGGACATAGGTTTTATGTAGAAAATAAAAATACTTTTGTCCCTATACAGAATTTGTCACCCAAAGATAACTTAATTAGTGCCACAGGCCATCAGATTCACCTGCTCTGTAAAGGTAACAGACACAGTCACTGCGGAGTGAGTTATGGGGTGAAGGGAGTTCCTGTAGAGGTATATAATCTGGAGATATATCAAAAGCACAGATATTTTGTAGGAAAAGCACAGATCCTGGTGCATAACACATGTCACAAATGCGATCTATGCGGGATAGTTTATAATCGGCCATCAAAATTAAAGGTCCATATGCGTGTACATACTAATGAAAGACCCTTTGCATGTGATTTTCCAGGATGCAATTACAGTGCTCGCCGAAAAGACCTTGTATATCGTCATGTGCGCACGCACACTAGAGAAAAAAACTTCAGATGTGATTTCTGTGGCAAAGCTTTTGCTCGGAAGGACGGCTTAAAAGAACATATGAAAGGGAAGTTTCATATGCGTAGCTATACTCTCCAAAATAGTGGTTCTACTCCAGAAGTAGAACCATTAATAACTGATCCTGATCCTTTAAATAGATCGCCTGTAATCCAATTACAACCACCTGTATCAGTACTGGCAGAGGTTTATAACGTTGTTCCTAAAGACTTAGAATTTAGCCCTAGCCCTAGCCTATTGAACAACGAAGATCCGATTTTTGATATTCCACAGGACATTATGGAAATGCTTATCGAGCAAAGCGAGCAAGCAATAAAAAGAATGTCTGAAGATGGACATTCGTAGACCCTACGGGCTGAAATTATTTGAAATGATTTACGCTTTTCAAAAAACACCTGAAATTATTAGCTTATGGTTTAATAGAGCCAAACACTTGATTAAGAGATAATAAAAAAATCTGCTTTTAACTTTTTATTGCGCTACTTTTCTTATCGTGCTGTTTAGAAACAGGCTTTGGTATTACTGATGATCAGAAAACTTACCAGAAATTTTTCAGCACGTTGCACTCTACCTGTGTATAATAGATATTTACTGATGTTACGTAAATTTAAAGCGTTTCAGAGCTTTTGAAAGCTAGATTATAAAATCGTTTCACTTGAGGTTAAATTATTTTGTGTGATGGTGTTTATGATGCCTTACGAATATGGTTTTTGTGAGAGTTTATATAGATCGGTTAAATTATGTTTACAAAGTACAATTAAGATGATAAAAAAATTTCTCTCCTCCTCAAAAAAAATTGTATTATAGGCAACCAATCAGTACTAAAATACCAATCTGTACCCCATGATCATAACCAAAATCCCTCTGATGCTAGCCATTATTCTAATCCTAAGCGCAACGGGCTACGCTCAAATTTCCAACCTGATTATTGCTTCCTCACCCACCTTTCTACCGAGCTATGACAGCCAACCCATTACCCCCCAAACATGGGAAGAAGTGGACTTTGTTTACTACCATGATTTTCCTTGTAAGGCAACTTGTATTGATAAGGTAATCTCCAGCTGCAGAAAAGCCAATAGTGATCGTGGCAAAGTTGTTCTGCGTTGTACGGAGCATATGAACCTGCTACGTCCCAAAACCATGGTCAGGCAGTGGCTACAGGAACAAAAGAAACAAGGCCGAGTCTCGGTAACAATTAGAGAGTTTGGGGTTAACAATGTACATGGGTATATTACTGCTATTAAACCCACTACAGTAAATACCAGTCACCTTGATATTAACCGGTGTCATCAAACCCCTGTCATCTCCTTATTTGTGCGACATGTACTAAAAGTAAGAACCTATAAGTTCAAAGATTTCAACACGGAAAAGGTCAGCAGTATTTCGGCAACCCCTGAACATAGGTTTTATGTAAAAAATTACAATGCTTTTATCCCTATACAGGATTTGTCACCCAAAGATAACTTAATTAGTGCCACAGGCCATCAGATTCACTTGCTCTGTAAAGGTAATAGAAATAGTCACTGCGGGGTGAGTTATGGGATAAAGGGAGTTCCTGTAGAGGTGTATAATCTAGAGATATATCAAAGGCACAGATATTTTGTGGGAAAAGGACAGATTCTGGTGCATAACACATGTAATAAATGCGATCTTTGCGGGAAAGTTTATGATCGGCCATCAAGATTAAAGGTCCATATGCGTGTGCATACTGGAGAAAAACCTTTTGAGTGCAGTTTTCCAGGATGCAATTACAGTGCTCGCCAAAAAAGCCATCTAGATCGTCATTTGCTCAGGCACACTGGAGAAAAAAAATTCAGCTGTAATTTCTGTGGCAAATCTTTTGCTCGGAAGGATGGCTTAAAAGAACATATGAAAGGGAAGGTTCATATGCATAGCTATACTCTGCAAAATAGTGGTTCTACTCCAGAAGTAGAACCATTAATAACTGATCCTGATTCTTTAAATAGATCGCCTGTAATGCAATTACAACCTCCTGTATCACCACAGGCAGAGGTTTTTATCGCTATTCCTGACAACTTGGAATTTAGCTCTGGGGTATCGAACAACGATGATTTTACGCTCTCTATTCCAAAGTTCTTTAATGAGTTGGATGTCGAAAACATGCGATAAATTGAATATCAGACGATGGACATCCATGGACCGTATGGACAGAAATTATTTGAAATGATTTACGTTTTTCAAAAAAAAACATTCACTGAGATGATTTGTACTATTTTTTAAGTAGCAAAATAGCAAATGGTCAATTATATGGTTTTTACGAGAGTTTATACAGGTGGGTTAAATTGTGCTTATAAAGTACCATTCAGACGATAAAAAACTCATCTCTCCTTTTCAAAAAATTTGTATTATAGGCAACCAAACAGTACTGGAATATCAATCTGTACCTCATGAACATAACCAAAATCCCTCTGATGCTAGCCATTATCCTAACCCTAAGCGTAACGGGATACGCTCAAATGTCCAACCTGATTTTTGCTTCCTCATCCACCTTTCTACCGAGCTATGACAGCCAACCCATCACCCCCAAAACATGGGAAGAAGTGGACTTTGTTTACTACCATGATTTTCCTTGTAAGGCGACCTGCATTGATAAGGTAATCCCCGGTTGTAGGAAAGCCAATAGTGATCATGGAAAAGTTGTTCTGCGTTGTACGGAGCATATGAACCTGCTACGCCCCAAAACCATGGTCAGGCAGTGGCTGCAGGAACAAAAGAAACAAGGCCGAGTCTCGGTAACAATTAAAGAGTTTGGGGTTAACAATGTATATGGGTATATTACTGCTATTAAACCCACTACAGTAAATACCACCCACCTTGATATTAACCGCTGTCATCAAACCCCTGTCATCTCCTTATTTGTACGACATGTACTAAAAGTGAGAACCTATCAGTTCAAAGATGTCAACACGGAAAAGATCAGTCGCGTCTCGGCAACCCCTGAACATAGGTTTTATGTAGAAAATTACAATGCTTTTGTCCCTATACAGGATTTGTCACCCAAAGATAAGTTAATCAGTGCCACAGGCCATCAGATTCACCTGCTCTGTAAAGGTAACAGAAACAGTCACTGCGGAGTGAGTTATGGGGTGAAGGGAGTTCCTATAGAGGTGTATAATCTGGAGATATATCAAAAGCACAGATATTTTGTAGGAAAAGCACAGATCCTGGTGCATAACACATGTCACAAATGCGATCTATGCGGGAAAGTTTTTGATCGGCCATCAAAATTAAAGGTCCATATGCGTATGCATACTGGAGAAAAACCTTTTAAGTGCAGTTTTCCAGGATGCAATTACAGTTCTCGCCAAAACGGCCATGTAAAACGTCATATGCGCACGCACACTGGAGAAAGAAACTTCAGCTGTAATATCTGTGGCAAATCTTTTTCTCGGAAGGATGGCTTAAAAGAACATATGGAAGCGAAGCTTCATATGCATAGCTATACTCTTCAAGATATTGGTTATACTCCAGAAGTAGAACCATTAATAGCTGGGCCTGATCTTTTAAATAGATCGCCTGTAATACAATTACAACCACCTGTACCACTACCAGCAGAGGTTATTCACGTTATTCCTAACAACTTGGAATTTAGCTCTGGGGTATCGAACAACGATGATTTTACGCCCTCTATTTCAAAGTTCTTTAATGAGTTTGATATCGAAAGCATGCGATAAATTTAATATCTGACGATGGACATTCATGGACCCTACGGACTGGAATTGTTTGAAATGATTTACTTTTTTCAAAAAACACCTGCAATTATTAGCTTATGGTTTAATAGAGCCGAACACTTGATTAAGAGATAATACAAAAACCTGTTTTAACTTTTTATTGAGCTACTTTTCTTATCGTGCTGTTTAAAAACAGGCTTTGGTGTTAATGATGTTCAGAAAACTTACCAGAATTTTTCAGCACGTTGAACTCTACCCGTGTATATTAGCTATTTACTAATGTAACGTAAATTTAATGGGTTTGAGAGTTTTTGAAAGCTAGATTATAAAATGTGTTTCACTTGACATTAAATTATTTCGTGTAATGGAGTATGATGCCTTACGAATATTGTTTTTTATTAATTGAACTCTAAGTCTGAGAAGAGCTATGGATCTAAAATTTGCATGTATTACCGGAGCTAGCAGAGGAATAGGGTTAGAGATTGCTAGAGTTTTAGCCGGTAAGGGGTATTATCTTGGTTTGATTTCAAAAAATTCAGATAAGCTTCAAAGAGCTTCAAATGAGCTTTCTGAAGAATTTCCAGCGATTAAAATTTATCATCAGGCTGCTGATGTCAGTAAACCAGATGCAATCAATAATGCGATTGATTTTTTCTATGAAAAACATCCCCGCATTGATGTCCTGGTTAATAATGCAGGAATTTTTCATCGAGGAACTGTTGATATTAGTTTTGATGATTATATGGAGATGACGATGATTAATCAGTTTGGCGCTTTTAATGTATTAAAGAAAGTAGTACCAGTGATGAAAGAGCAGCGACATGGTTATATTTTCAATCTATCTTCAATGTCCGGTATTAGGGCACTGCCAGAATTTGGTGGTTATGCGTCGACAAAGTTTGCATTAAGGGCGCTTAGTGAATCATTAACAACAGAGTTAGAACCTTTTGGTATCAAAGTTACGGCTATTTGCCCTGGTCAGGTTATAACAGATATGACTTTACACTCTAAACTGCCAGATGAAAAAAAAATTAAAACCAGTGATATCGGTAAGCTGATTACTTGTTTACTCGACTTAAGTAGAAGCGTCCAAGTGAAGAATATAGCATTGCAACACAGAACCATATAGACAAATTTAACATACTGAATGGCTTAAAGAGTGGAGTTTTGTGCCACTTTTTTAAGATATGATAATGGAGAAGTGGGTAATACAGGCAACAGGAGGTCTTCTGTGGCGAAGAACTCTCCTTTTGCGGTATTCAGGGAAACTGAAAGCCCATGTGAAAAATACGACCATTTAACACAATTTACCAGATTTAAATTGGCTGAACCTGTGCTTTGAGAATAATAAAGCTAAAGATTACGTATTAGCGATTAATGAAAAACATCACTGTTAACGGTGTCGGAAAAGAATAAATAACCGGCTTATAGACAGTGTTAGTTTGAAGGTCTTCAATGCTAATTGAAGACAGCTCAAAACTAGGTGCTCGAGCATCTGCTGGACATTGCCTCTAGAATCTTATTTACTGTGTCTTCCATGAGTTAAAAACTGTATGAAATAGCGCTTTAACAGCAATCCATAAAAACCTGCTCATAACAGTAGTTAGAAGCAGGTTTTTCTTTAGTTGCTTGCTGACACCGATTTAGATAGATTTTATGAGCTTGGATAAATCATTAATGATCTTATTCATTTCCTGCTCAGCATTAAATTCAGAAGGTTCTTCTTCCGAAACATCTCCCAGGGTATCTTCATCAAACGGCATAAGCTCTTGTGAAGGCTCTGTTTCAGAGTATGGCACCTCTGACTTTATCGTTTTTTCATCATCATCGATTACTGCTCTAACAGGTACTCTATCTATTTCAAGATGCTTGCCCTCTTTAGCAATGGCTTGCGCCATTTCTTTCTCAAGTTTTTGCAGTTGACGCTGACAATAAAGCCGACTGAGTTTCCGAATACCGAACTTTGCACCATTGGCTACAGCTGTTGAAACAATCCCTGCCAAAGGTCCTGCAAATACTGATGCAATTACAGCAGAAATAATTAAGCCCTTGAGATCATTCTTACCTACAACCTCTTTTTCTGCTAATGATCGATAGTTATTGATTCTGGCATTGATTGCCTCTTTTCCAATGAGATCAGAATTGACAGTATGTGCCTTTTGAATATCTCTTATTTCTCGGTATGTTTCGATGCCCGACATGATTAAACTACTAACCAAAGCACAAGAGAACACTCTTCCTGCCACGGAATCAGTCAGCCAGCCGATAATAGCCCTGGAAGTTTCTGCCGGTTTCGGGTAAAAGGCATGATCCATAATTGGCAAATCTGTCAAAATATAACGAATATCCAGACCGATATAACTCAATGCGGGATTAATCACAGCACTATCTATTTTAAATGCTACGTCAAGAAGCATCTGAAAACCTTCATGGGTCAACAACCGGTTTAGCAATAATTCTTTAACTGTATTTGGAAGGGTGGAAACTAGTGCTGGTGTAAAAATACAGCATGCATCCCGAAGAGAAAGACTTTTTAAATAGTCTTTACTTGAACGAATAGTTCTGACTATGCAAACTTTTGCGGAAGAAAAGTGTGAAAGGATATTTTGCGATAAATTACATTTATTTGAGGTTGTTTTCTGATATATGGTTTTTCTGTGATCAAAACAACCAGCTAATGTTTTCTTAACGGCTGAAAAATCGCTGTTTGCAATGAATTCTGATAGTCTCTGACTTTTATCCATATTTCATTCACCCTGAGTTTTTTTCCCTTGTTGAGTTTCAGTGTATCTTTTAGAAGAAAATCGTAAATCAACCTTTAGTCTAAGACTGGCTGAAATTTCATTAAACTGAACAAGTCTGAGAAGATAGGCCTTACAGCCTGTTAACTCTTTGTTTTTTACTAAATTTCAGCCGACTTTAAGGTGGCAACTTGCAGCCAGTAGCTTATGGGTTTAAGAGAAAACTCAACAGTAGTTGTTACAGATAGGGCTTATGCAAAAAACTGTTTCTAAATTTTGTTTAGACGCAGGTTTTATATAAGCCAAAGACTGTGAAACTGCCGGACTGAAGGCAAGACTGATAAAGAATTTTATTGTGTTTTATTTTTTCTTACGTCGTATAATCATTCGTGGTTCTTTTGAGTAGCTATTACACGATACTACCTTGTCAAAACTCAGACATTATTGCGACCCCCTTATCTGAAAAATGTGTAAACCTACCGGATGGCATCCCGTTTTTTCAGGTTCTATGTTGAAAACCAAATTTTAATGAGGGGCTATGAGTAGAAGTCTCCCTGAATTTTATATGATATGACTCTGTATAAAGTAATATTCTTCTATGCAAAAGTAATCCATCTGGTGTACAATCAGCATCGTTTTGCCTTGGTCGCGAGGCAAAGAAAAGTCTTGGCACAGAAAAGTGAATTTGAATCTTTTTCTGATGCTGAATGTTATTTGTATATAAACCAGGAAGTTAACTATGAGCGAAGCTATTGAGCTTATTGCTAAAGTGCGTAAAGATATAGGTAAAGGTGCGAGCCGCCGCCTTCGTCGCACAGAGCAGGTACCCGCAATAATATATGGTGCTAAAAAAGCGCCTGAGTCAATTGAGATTGAGGCACGTATTGTGAAACGAGCCTTGGAGAAAGAAACCTTCTACTCTCAGGTGATTGGTCTGATTGTAGATGATAAAAAGCCTCAACAGGTTATTTTGAAAGATATTCAGCGTCACCCAGCTAAAGGTCATGCGTTGCATCTGGATTTCTTTCGCATCAGCGCTTCTCAGGAATTGACAACCAACATACCTTTTCGCTTCATAAATGAAGAATCTTGCTTGGGTGTAAAGGCCGGAGGTAAAATCTCTCACAATATGAATGAAGTTGAAATTAAGTGTCTGCCTAAAAATCTGCCAGAACACATCGAAGTAGATGTTGCCTCTCTGGAGATTGGATCTACCATTCATCTTACTGATATTAAAGTACCTGAAACTATTCAGATTACTCAACTTTTGCTGGGTGAATCTCACGATTTATCGGTTGTTACTGTTACAGCACCTAAACAGGAAGTAGAAGAAAAAGCAGTTGATGAAGAAGAAAGTGAAACTAAAAATACAGAAGAGAATGGTAAACAGGAGTAAATACTTCTGCATCACATTTCTGTTATAAAAAAGCGGACTATATTTATTGTCCGTTTTTAATTTGAAAATAATATATTTAAAATAAGAAAGTGAATAGTAAGAGATGACTTTCCAATATTATTCAAATACGGAGAATTATCTGCATGGCTGATGATTCAATAAAGCTGATTATTGGTTTAGGTAATCCTGGTCAATCATATGCAGATACGAGGCACAATGCAGGAGCATGGTTTGTTGAACATCTAGCTCAGGCTTATAAGGAAACACTTAATCTAAACAAAAAGTTTTTTGGTTATACCTGTCGAATTCTTGTTAATAACCAACAAATACATTTACTTATCCCCTTTACTTACATGAATTGCAGCGGTCAGTCCGTTGCCGCGTTCGCAAAATTTTATCGCATTTCAGTTGAGTCTATGTTTGTAGTACATGATGAACTGGATTTTCCTCCGGGTGTAGCTCGTATAAAGAAAGGCGGTGGCCATGGTGGACACAATGGATTACGCGACATTATTAGTAAAATGGGTAATAATAGAAATTTTACCCGATTGCGTATCGGTATCGGGCATCCAGGTCACAGCAAAGATGTTTCAAACTACGTACTAAAACCACCTTCTAAATCAGAAAAGCTTGATATTGAAATGGCTGTGAGCCAAAGCATACGTATTTTTCCTGATTTTATCGATGGGTCAAGACAGAAAGCAATAAAACAACTTCATGAGAATTGCAAGAAGTAAGAAAATAGCTTGTAAAATTAATAACTGTGATACGATGAAACTCTTGGCAATACTGGCTATTACTCGTTACTTTGCCTTTAACAGCAAGTCATAAAAGCATGCTCATAAGAGTAATTGGAAACAGGTTTTGGTATTAGACTGAACATTCGGTAATCCTCCCATAAAACAGGCATCAATAGCTGTAATAGAAAATACTCATGAAAGCCAATGAGTCAAAAACTACCCGAAGTATTAATCTGTAAAGAAGTTCTTTAAAGCTAAAATATTTAGAAAAATTCAACTTCCTGATATAGAGGGTGTTAAAACCTGCAGAAAAGACTAAAGTCAATACATGTCGATTGTATATAACTCCACTATATAATTAAGGGAGTCCATGCAAATGAACTTATATAGTAATATTATTGTAGCGATAGATTTGTCTGAAGAGGCTCTTACAGTGCTCAGTAAGGCTAAGGCTTTGGCTGAGGCAAATAATGCTACTTTAAATATCTGTCATGTAATTGAACCACTGAGTGTAGCCTACGGTGCGAATATGGGTATCAACTATTCAACTATTGAAGACCAGTTGATTTTAAATTCAAAAAAGCGGGTTCAGGCATTAGCGGAATCTGTCAATGTTCCTGAAAAGTATCAACATATTATTCATGGTATCCCTGAAAAGGAAGTTCATGATCTGGTAAAAGAACTTGATGCAGATTTAATTGTTACCGGAAATCATGCCAGACATGGATTTAGCCTGATTTTGGGCTCAACATCTTCTTCTTTGCTGCATGGTTCACCCTGCGATGTATTTACTGTTCGGGTAGGTAATACCTGATTTTTAACTTATTTCGAGTCTGTTCGAATTATTTAGACTTTAACGTTTTTTTATAATTAATGAAACTGGGTGCCGCGCAATGCGGCTTTTGTTTTAGTAGCCATCATTAATGCCGATAATCTTGGTACTTTTACAAAAACTATAAGGAAAGTTTTCGGCATGAAAGTCCCTTATTCAGGCTCTAAAGAACCAGTTGCATCGTTTTCTCCAGAAAAAGGAAAGCAAAAATCCAGTCATGAAACTGAAAAAAATAATAATATTTCCTCCCTGAAAGAACCTAATAAAGCCTTACCAACAAATGATACACAACTATCTGATGTGCAAGCCGCCAAGCTGGAAGATTACAAAATTCAAGTGCTGACAGATTCCAATAAAACCAGCCCGTCCAAGAGCCCGGATTCATCCTGCCCAACCACCTTACTTTCATCAGCAAAATCTAATGGCGATGATTATTGCTTAGATCGCTCCCAATTAGGTGGCAAGGGGTTTTTTCTGCAGACTATGCAACAATCAGGAATTCCCGTACCATCATTTGAATGCATTACAACAGAGACAGCCAAAAAAATTGAAGCGTACTCACTCTCCCTAGCAATTATCAAAACCTTTTTTCCAGACTCAACCTGCACCTGTATTGCCGATATCAAAGAAACCCTTCGTCACAAGCCACCTTTAGAACGCAGTGAAGGCATGCGTCAACTGGCTCAATTGCTGAAAAGTGATGCCTTTTATCAATCGATCAGGGAGACAGGTCCGGCTTCTGGTATCAGAGCTTTGTACAAACAAGTGAGTGCAAGCGGGAATCATCCAGTCATTGCACGCAGCTCAGGTGTGGCCGAAGACCGGTTTGGTGATGCCCAAGCAGGTAAATACGACTCATATGTCAAGGGAAAAGAAGACATTGTACAAACATATCTGAAAGTACTTGCCTCCGCCTGGGAAAGTCATGCAAATGCCAGAGGCTCTGTTCCTGATACTATGGCGGTGATTGTGCAACAATGTGTGAGTTGTCAGATGGGAGGTGTAGCTATGAGCCATACATCTCTGGATGATCAGACCATTCAAATTACTTCTGCCCCTGGGCAACCTAAAATTGTTGTGAGCGGGGAGTACGGTGTAACACCCAATATACACAGCATTCATCGTACAGACAAATCATTGTCAACCTTTCAGCCTGGTAATACCCAATCAACTTTTCTGCTGAAAGAAAATGCTGATGGAGAAGGGTTTTATGAAGAAGCCGTGAGTGTGGAAGAACTTGAACATGTATCTTTGTCTGATACGCAAGTTGCGGAGTTAACCGGTTATATTAAGCAACTGGAAGACCAATTGCTGTGTCCTGTGGATGTTGAGTTTGGTATTGACAATAATGGCATGATTTTTATTTTACAGGTACGACCCATCACTAAACTATTAGGTGGCATGAATTTTGATATAAATTTCAATGAGCCACCGGTGATGACAGGGCAATTACTGGTCAATGAAGGTATGTGTTCCGGTACTCTTTACCATGCTGATGGCCCCAGTAGTCCCCTTCAACCTGGTAATATTATCATCGCTGATCATTTTCAAGACAGAATGCTAACAGAGGAGTTTTTGCAAAAAGCCAACGGTTTTATTTTCAGGGATGGCGGTCCCAATGACCATGTGGCTATTACGTTACGTCAGGCAGGTAAGCCTTATTTTATTGCCGGAGAGGGTTTTCATCTGCCTGACCCTAAAAATCCCGATGACATTTACACCATGGCCTGTGGTCAGTTCAAGAGTGAAACAAAGTGTGGCTTATGGAAAGGTGATCACACTGGCACTCTTCGACAAAGCATGACTAGCTTACAAGAAAATCAGGGTATACCTGAACTCCAAAACCGCACGGCTGTCAGTATTGAACGCAACTGGTCCGATCCTGCAACGACTTTTGAATGGCTTAACAACCAAAATATGAAATTATTAAATTACTTTGCACCTGACGGCGTATTTTCCCGCTGTCTTTCACCAAAATCAGTGATAGCAATGTCCATGTCAGCCAATCGTCAGCAATTAATACAGGCACTTGAAGAAGAAACTAATGATTTTCTGGAAGAAATGCAAGCTTTTCTGGATGGTTATATGGCACTAATGGCCTTTGCCGATGCAGGTGAAAAAGATGCAGAGTTGAAAACGAAAAAACAGGAGCTCGATACCATAGCAGTGCAACTTAATCGATTATCCAAACAAGTAAAACAACAACTTCAATCAATTACACAACCCTTTCATACTGGCCAAGAGCTTCCTGATGCCCAAATTGGTTTTGACGCATGGCAGGCACATTGCAACCAGTTAAAAAATTGCCTGCAAACACTCTCGTTGCCAAGAAGCCCGGACGCTATCAAAAGTTTGCATGACATTATTTTCACCATCCATAGGGATTTTGTTAAGGTATTACCCGAAGTCAGCACTCTCTCAGGTTTAGGACGTGTTTCTAAGCTTGAGGGTAATCAAAAAATAACAATTGTTGATTTTGTGGATGCGGATCAACCTAGCATGTTAAATTCATCTGTAACAGATGTGCTTGCAAATCTGGACTGTAACCATTCCACTGTTGTCAATACAAAAGATGCCTTGATTATCACTACTGCGCTTGGTTATCACAAATGCGTGATTGAAAGCCTTAATCAAGGTGACGGAGGAAAAGGAAGGACAGTAAGGGTTAAATTTTCTGACAAATTGAATGGTACAGAAGATGGTAAACGTCAGCGGATGTTGTTAGCCTCTCTGGTGATGGAGGCGTTGGCTAAAACCCCGTTGACCAAAAAAATTAATCCATCGACTCATGACCTTATTATTGAAAATACACATTTGAAATCAGAACAGGCACAAGAAGAAGCCTTATTGAATGCAATGACCGTTCTCTTTTCTGTAAGAAATTTAGATTTGGACTTAAATCGTCAGGAACTCTATCGAACATCGCTTTCCTTACCCATCATGATTGAAAAAATACAACAGGGACTTGCTTTATCCGAAAATGCTGAAAGGCTTAAGTTCTTCTTGATTAACAGAGATAACTGCGAACAGTTTGACTATAGTGAAGAATATACAGGAAATATCCCATTCATAAAATTTTCACAACCCTATGCCACGTTCCATAAATTAGGTATTCAGGCGAAAATATATTTGGAAGAGCAAGAAAAATTGGAAGAGGAAGAAATATACGAAGGAAAAGCAAGCCCTGCTGAAAAATTACTCTTGATGATGAAAAATAAACCCGAAACAGTTCAACAAAATATATTAATTCATTTATTAAGTGGCAACGAGAGGAAGTTTATGCCATTTATAAAGCAATATTATCCTGAATATAATAATGCTGATTTTTTAAAACAGGCATTGTCGTTAAACACACGAGTAGTTCGTTGCATAGATTCGTCTATACCAGAATATCATGATTGTGTTATTCATGCCTTACAACACGGTAAAGTACGGCCACACTGGATTGCCAAATCCTCATTGAAAAATCCTTCAATTATGAAATTACTGGTTGCACAAGATGGAGGAAATTTAATTTATGCCCCCAAAGAATTACAAAATGATAAAGACATTGTTCTGACGGCAGTCAAGAAATCAGGTAAAGCTCTAGAATATGCTTCTGATGCACTAAAAGCAGATAAAGAGGTTGTTATGGCTGCTATTATGACATCTCCTGATGCTAGATTCCATGCACACAAGAGACTTAAGGAAGATGAAGACATAAAAAAACTGTATTATGACGTTCATAAAGCAAGATTATACTGAATATAATAATACTGTTTTTTTAAAGCAGGGGGCTGTCTTTAAATACATAAGTAGTTAAACGCTAATATTCGTCTATATCAGAACATCATGATTGTGTTGTTTATCCCTTATAACACGGCAAAGGACTCCCACGCTGTATTGCTAATTCCTTATTGGAAAATCTTTTAATTATGAAATTACTGGTTGAACAAGTTGGAGTTAATTTATCTGATGCCACTAAAGCATTGCAAAATAGTAAAGACATTGTCCTGACGGCAGTCAAGTCAAAGGGTGCAGCTCTGAGATATGCTTCTGGTGCACTAAAAGAAGATAAAGATGTTGTTCTGGCTGCTATTACGCAATCTTCTGGTGCCATGGAATATGCACACAAGAGACTTCAGTAAGATGAAGACATAAAAACTATTGCAAACTAGACAGCAAAGTCCATCAGGGAACCTATCATCTTTAAAGCGTAGTTAACTGATAGTCTGTGAAATTTACTCATTTAAATGTCTCAGGTCTGAAAGAAAAATTATGTATAATTTACCCCCTAAGTTGTTGGGCTGTGTTATTATTGCATCGTTTTAACGATAAGAGTGCTTCAAACCCTTGTAAAACCAAACACAGAGTTGTTTTGTAACACCGGATTATTCATGTCTAAACGTAAGATTCTACAAGCACCGGTACCGATGAGACTTGTTGGGCCAGTGAGTATTTTTGGCGATGAAGTCAATGACAAGGTAATGATTCCCTTAGCTACCTATGAAACGCCATTGTGGCCTTCAGTGGGAAGAGGTGCACGGGTTGCTTCTCTTGCAGGTGGGGTTCGTGTCACAATAATTGACGAACGTATGACCCGCTCCATTCTTTTGGAAGCACCAGATGCCGGTCAGGCTCTTGCCGCCTGGAATAGTCTGAACAAAAGAAAAGATGAGCTAAACAAAATAGTAAAAGAAACCAGTCGCTATGCTCAATTGATTGATATGCATGTTCAGATTATCGGTAATCTTCTTTATTTGCGGCTTGAATTTACCACAGGTGATGCTTCAGGCCATAACATGGTTACGCATGCCTCAGAAAATCTTCAGCTATGGATTCAACAACAATATGAAACATTAAAATATTGTTCTATTTCAGCTAACTATTGCAGTGATAAAAAGGCTACGGCGGTTAACGGTATTCTCGGTCGAGGGAAAAATGTTGTAGCAGAATTATTAATTCCTCGGCAATTATGTGAACGACGTTTAAAAACAACACCACAAGCCATCTGCAAACTGAACCTTAGAAAAAATATGATTGGCACATTAATTGCTGGTGGGGTTCGTAGTGCAAACGCACATTTTGCAAATATGTTACTTGCCTTTTATTTAGCCACAGGACAAGATGCAGCTAACATTGTGGAAGGTTCTCAAGGTATTACGCATACAGAAGTTCGTAACGATGATTTATATTTTTCAGTTACTCTGCCCAACCTTATTATTGGTACGGTGGGCAATGGTAAAGAACTTGATTTTGTTGCTGAAAACCTCAAATTATTGGGTTGCAAAGAAGACAGATATCCCGGTGAAAATGCTCGTCGTTTAGCTGTTATTTGTGCCTGCGCTGTGTTAAGTGGAGAACTTTCATTACTTGCCGCTCAAACTAATGAAGGTGAGTTAATGGAGTCACATTTAAGGCTTGAAAGATGACTATTAATCACAGAAAGCTTGAACATATAGAGGTTATCAGGCAGGATCCTGATACAGACAGAGATTCAAAGTACTTTGATCGCATAAGACTGATCCATCGCGCATTACCGGAACTTGATTTAAGAGAAATTGATCCGAGCACTACATTTCTTGGGAAAAAAATTTCTTTTCCATTAATTATATCTTCCATGACAGGTGGGGATCACGATTTACTCAAGAAAATCAATAAAAACCTCGCCATTGCAGCGCAGGCAACACAAGTTGCTATGGCTGTAGGTTCTCAGCGAATTATGTTTGATAACCCAAGAGCACAGGAGAGCTTTACATTACGGCCATTTGCTCCCACCGTGCCTTTAGCAGGCAATATTGGTGGCGTTCAGCTCAACTATGGATTTACCAGTGAACATTGTCAGAAAGCGGTAGACGTGTTGGAAGCCGATGGATTGTACTTGCATCTAAATTCCCTTCAGGAAGCAATACAGCCTGAAGGGAATACCGACTTTTCTGCATTAATAGATAAAATCAGAGTTGTTAATGAACAGCTAAACGTACCTATATTGATAAAAGAAGTAGGTTGTGGGATTTCGCCTGAAGATATTAAACTACTTATGTCTGCAAAGGTAAAGTATATTGATCTTGCAGGGCATGGAGGTACATCATGGAGCCGTATAGAGCATCACAGGCATACGTCAAACCTTAGTCAGGGAATATTGTTTCAAGACTGGGGTATTCCTACTCCACTCGCTATCAAGATGGCATCTCCTTATGCTTCAGAAGTTAGCTTAATCGCCAGTGGAGGGCTTCGTAACGGTTTGGATATGGTTAAATCTGTTATACTCGGAGCGCAGTTATGTGGACTGGCTGCTCCGTTTTTAAAAGCTGCTATGCAGTCGGCAGATGATGTTATTCAGAGCATTGAGCATCTGAAACATGCATTTACGATTGCAATGTTTTTATTAGGTGCGTCAAATCTTGATTATTTGCGTGGCAACTCTCAACTACTTTTAGATCATGCTGATTGAAACGAGGCATCATGTTTGTCGGAATAGATGACATCAATTTTTATGCGTCTGATTATTACCTGCCACTTTCTGAGCTTGCGGCACATAACGGAGAAGACCCTGAAAAATACCTGACAGGTATTGGTCAATACCAAATGGGAATACTTCCTTTAGATGAAGACATTGTCACTATGGCGGCCAATGCTGCGACCCCTTTGGTTTTGGATCATCCGGAACGTATTCGTACATTATTGTTTGCTACAGAGAGTGGTATTGATCAGTCAAAATCAGCAGGAATATATGCTCATACACTACTTAACCTTAATGAAAATGTAAGAATCGTTGAATTAAAGCAGGCCTGTTATAGTGCAACAGCAGCACTGCAAATGGCGTGTGCAATGGTTGCCAGACAACCTGAACATGAGGTGTTAATCCTTGCTTCTGATGTAGCAAGGTACGGTTTAAATACGCCAGGGGAGCCTACACAAGGGTGTGGTGCTGTCGCCATGCGAATAACCGCAAATCCACGGTTGCTTTTAGTTAACCCAGAGTTTGGATGCTACAGTGAAGATGTAATGGACTTTTGGCGACCTAACTATCTTGACACTGCACTAGTTAATGGTAAATATTCAACCCAAATATATCTGAAAGCTTTACGAAATAGCTGGAAAAACTATGTTATTGATGGTGGTAAAACTTACGATAAACTCAGTCGTTTTTGTTATCATCTTCCTTTTGGAAAAATGGGCGAAAAGGCACATAAAAAACTTGCGGTAACTAATAATGTTCCGCTATCAGATGAAGCTATTTCAAAAATATTAGAGCCAACACTTTTTTACAGTCGTCATGTCGGCAACACTTATGCAGCTTCTCTTTATATATGTTTGTTATCTTTAATTGAAAATGATAAGGAAAATCTGGAAAACCAGCATATAGGTTTATTTAGCTATGGCTCAGGTTGTGTTGGAGAGTTTTTCTCCGTGAGCGTGCAGCCGGGCTATCAACAATTTAGTCGCCAGTCTCAACATGTGGCAAAGCTTAAGCTGCGAATATCAGTTAACTATGAGAAATACGCCTCTCTATTTAACCATCAGTGGCCTGCTAATGGGGAAACCTTTGTCACACCAAAGCAAACAAAGGGGCTTTACCGTTTAGAAGCGATTCGAAATCATCAACGTATATATACAAGTAATTCAAATGCTACAGGAGCATCACGCTACTGTTTATGATGAAAATAATAGCACCAGGAAAAATTATTCTTTCTGGAGAGCATAGTGTTGTCTACGGCTCTCCTGCTTTTGCTGTCTCTGTAAATAAGCACACTCACCTGAAGATTAGCAATAATGATCAGGAAGTAATTTTGCTTGAACTTTCAAACCTGAACATAAAATACAAACGAACCGTTAAAGCTTTGAAGCAGCTTCATCAACAGATGGATTCAGACTTTTCTCAACGAATGAATAATAACCCTGATCAAACCGAACCGCTATTACCTGATAGCGGAGCTATGTATTTTTATGCTATCTCTCACTTTTTTCATGACTACGGTATTGAGCAGGCCAACCTTACAATTACCATTAACTCAGACATACCCATTGGCTCAGGTATGGGTTCTTCTGCTTCTACGTTATCAGCTTTATACCTTGCATTGTATGAGTATTTTTCCATACCTTTTGATCAGCAATTACTAGCTTTACAAGTAGCTCATGCTGAAAGGTTTCAACATGCGTGCATCAGTCGTATTGACAGCAACGTTACTGTACTTGGCGGATTTATTAAATTTAATAATAATACCATCAGCAAGATTGATATAACACTGGATAACAACTGGTGGCTTATTTACACAGGAATGCCAGAATCATCGACAGGGGAATGCGTTGCCAGTGTTCGCAAGCGTTATTCCATGAGTAGTATTTGGTCTGAATTTAAAGCCGTTACTGATAGCTTTGAACAGGCTTTGCATATATCATCAGCTAAACAAACTCACGCTGCAGTTCAAGGCTGTCATCGATTGCTTAACACCATTGGGGTGGTACCGCAAAAGATTAATTGGTTCATACAAAAACTGGAAGATACTGGATTAATCAGCGCAAAAATTAGTGGTGCCGGAAGTGTAAAAGGAGAAAAAGCAGGTTTATTACTCGCCTATGTAAATGATAGCAATGAAGCCAGAAGTTATTTCAAACAGCTTTGTCATGAACAGAGATACACTATGCATCCATTAGTTATAGATTCTCGGGGAGTACGCCTTTGTGATTAAAGTCAGCGCACCCGGAAATATTGTTTTATTCGGTGAGCATGCAGTGCTGAAGGGTGAACCTGCTGTTGGTTGCGCTGTTGATAAAAGAATTGTTGTCACGCTTGTCAGTCGACATGATGATATTATTTTTATTGAGTCGGCTTTAGGAAATTATCAGGCAACTATAACTACTTTGCCATCTGATACAAAACACCGGTTTGTTATTGCCATATTGAGGCACTGGAAATCACGATTTAACTATGGTTTTACCATCAAAATTACCTCTGATTTTGTTCACACAGTCGGTCTTGGTTCATCAGCCGCTTTAACAGTGGCTTTAACAGTGGCACTTCATCAATATTTTGATCACTCATTTGATCGGTTTAGAGTGCTTAAAGAAGCAATTAAAATAATTACTGACGTTCAGGGGTGCGGGTCGGGGTTGGATGCAGCCACCAGTGTTTATGGTGGAATAATTCACTACACTAGTTCACCGATAACTGTTTTACCCCTGACTGGTAATCTGCCATTATCACTTTATTACTGTGGATACAAAAAACCGACAACTGAAGTGATATCACTTGTTGCTGAAAAAGCAAGACGAGCGCCAGTATTGTACAAACAGCTTTACCGGTTAATGGGTAGCTGTACCCGTGAAGCAATTGCTGCTATCAAAAAAAATGATTTGCCTCAGCTTGGTCTTTGTATGTCTGTTTATCATGGTTTAATGGAGGCTTTGGGTGTATGCGATAAAACACAGGCAGAAATGACTCATACCCTTAATAGCCACAAAGATTTATTTGGCGTTAAAATTAGTGGATCTGGGCTGGGTGATTGCTTGGTTACTTTAGGAAAAACGCCATCTAACCTGTTCAAGTCTCACCAGATTCCAATTAGGGTAACCTCGGCAGGAGTACGCCTTGAACATAAAGCATGAAACCATTGCTGAAATACTGCTGAGTGATTATCAGTCCAGACTTACGGATCACTCAACTGCATATGCACCGGCGAATATCGCATTAATCAAATATTGGGGTAAAAGAAATACATTACTAAACCTGCCTGTAAATGATAGTTTATCCATATCTTTAGGGGATAAAGGAACCAAAACAACCATTCAATTATCAGATGCCGGTAAAGATGTGATAACTCTTAACGGCTGCCCCGTGGAAGAAAACTCTTCTATTTATCGGAGGATAACAGCTCATATAGAGCTGTTCAGATATTGTTTTGGGCAAGAGCATTTTCACATAGATACAGTGAACACAATATCAACTGCTGCAGGACTTGCCTCTTCTGCCTCTGGGTTTGCGGCTTTAACCAAAGCACTTGCTCGTATCTATGGTCTTAATTTACCTGAAAGTTCTCTATCTATCCTCTCTCGGTTGGGAAGTGGCAGTGCGTGCCGTTCGTTAACTGATGGTTTTGTACGCTGGAATAAAGGCTCTCTTGACAATGGATTAGATAGTTATGGGGTGGCTCTAGAACAAGACTGGCCTGAACTGGGTATTGCAATTTTAACCATTTCGACGCAAAAAAAGTCAGTGAGTTCACGACAAGGTATGCTCAATACAGTTAATACTTCAGCATTGTACAAACAGTGGGCAACCATGGCAAAAAAAGACATGGAGTCACTAATTCAGGCAATTAATACCAAAAACTTTAATTTACTGGGAAAAACTGCTGAACAAAATTCAATGGCAATGCATGCTACCATGCTTTCTTCATGGCCTCCACTGCTTTATTGGACACCTGAAACAGTTCGTCAGGTAAATAGAATATGGCATCTTCGTCAAGATGGTCTTGCGCTGTATTTCACAATGGATGCAGGACCTAATATCAAAATATTATTTGAAAAGCACAATATTGGTGCAATAAACGAATTTTTTCCGGAAACAGAAGTTATTTTTCCTTTTCAAGGCAGGTAATTCTACAAAAAAAATATGTATTCGTGTATCATCTTTTGGAATGAATAGTTGGTGTCAGGATAAGATGACTAAAAGTATTTTGATTATTGATGATGAAGAGCCTATCAGGACGATGGTTAGTTTTATTCTCGAAACGGCTCAATTTATAACGAGGACTGCAAGCAATCAGTCTGAAGCACTATCTGAAATTAATACAAACTCTCCTTCTCTTATATTGCTTGATTGGATGCTTCCTGATTGTAGTGGTCTTGATCTGGCTAAAAAAATAAAGATCAGTTACCCCAGTATCCCAATTATTATGTTAACGGCAAGGGCAGAAGAGGATGCAAAAATTAAAGGGTTAGAAAGTGCCGATGACTACATAGTTAAACCATTCTCACCTAAGGAGCTTATAGCCAGAATTAAAGCGGTACTACGTCGCTCAAAAAATATGCAAAGCCCTCAGGAGCCAACTACAACACTTAACTTTGGTTGCTTATCATTAGATAATGAGCGTTACGAGCTAAGTATTAATGGTAGGCTTGCAAAGCTTGGTCCTAAAGAATATCAACTCATTAAATTTTTGATAGAGCACCCAAACAAAGTGCATAACAGAGAGCAGTTACTTAATAAAGTCTGGGGAACAGAAGTCTATGTAGGTGAGCGTACAGTAGACGTCCATATTCGCAGGTTAAGAAAAATCTTTGAAGCGAACGATGCTAAAAAATACATAACCACTTTGCATGGTATTGGTTATAGTTTGCGAGTGCCTCATCAGGAGACATCCTGATGGCGAAAGAAACTGCAATTGAGGGTAATATTACTGCCCTGATATCTCGGCTATCTGATGCCATTGTTTACCTAGATAAAGACTTTAATATTTTTTGGTGGAACCCTTCGGCAGCGAGTCTGCTGGATTTAAAGAAAAGACACAAAAATCGCCCCATTACTGAGCGGATCAGCCATCCTGATTTTGAGGATTTTTTGAAACACCGAGGTGATAGTTTAGAGCTTGAATTAAAAAGAAATACAGCTGTTGCTGTTATGCTTTTATCCTATGGCAACTCTGATTATCTTTTGGTAGCCAAAGATATTTCAGAAGGCTATTTCCTCAACAAAATGCGACAAGACTTTGTTGCTAATGTGTCGCATGAGTTAAGAACTCCACTGACAGTTATGCATGGTTACCTAGAAACGCTCATTGAACGAGGAAAAGAAGAGCCTTATTTTTCTATTTTTCAGTATATGCAACAACAAACACAACGAATGAGTGATATTGTTACCGACCTGCTTTTACTTTCTAGACTTGAAGGACAGGAGGTTGATACAGATAACTGCGTTGAAATAAATATACATCAATTGCTTGATGATGTTTTAGCAAGTGGCCTGACACTGAGTAATAAAAATCACATAATTACGCTGGAAATTAACTCAGATGAAAATGTTTATGGTAATGTTTCAGAATTACGAAGTGCTTTTTCTAATCTGTTATTCAATGCTATTCGGCATGTTGCTGAGAAAGGAACGATAAATCTCACTTGGTACAAAGATAATAACCATCTCAAATTTTCAGTTAAAGACAACGGAGTAGGTATTTCTAAAAAGCACATCCCAAGACTTACTGAGCGTTTTTATCGGGTAGATAAAGGGCGGGCTCGTGATGCTGGCGGTACAGGGCTTGGTCTTGCCATCGTCAAGCATGTTTTGATTCGTCATAATGCCAAACTAATCATAGAAAGTGAAGAAGGCAAAGGTAGTGAGTTTATCTGTTGCTTTTCTGTTAATGATAGCCTCAATAGTTCTGCCATATCCAAAGTTTAAAAAGAAAAAAAAGACAACTAGTGTTACTTAATATCAAATGAGGAGATTTTCATTTCCTACTTATTAATAATAAACATTACGTTGCCTGATTTCTTATATATATCTATTGACGTTTTATTTGCAAAACATGATTTTGGTTTTTAACAGCCTTTTTATTATCTATTGAGACACCACATATTTCTTTACTTTATTTTTTGCCAAAATGCGGTCAAATGTTAAATCAAGTGATACTAACAGCCTGATAGACTCGGTGGATTCAGTATCTACATTTAAAGATAAAAAAGCTTTTCCATCTGTTTCTTCTTTGCCACGAGTGGAGTGATAATATTTTTGAAAGCCGCAGGCTTTAGTGGAGTTTTTGGCATTTTCAGCTCTCCATTGCGCTAATTGTTCTTTTTTTCGCTGATCGGTTCTGGCCTGAGAGTCTGCCAAAGCAGCTTCTGAAGTGGCTTTTATTTTACTCCAGTTAAACCGCCGTTGACTTATTTCATGATCTGCCGACATCAAAGACGGTTTAATATTTTCTTCAAGTGCAGTGAGATTTTTAGCTTTCATAATTTGTATTACTCGGGCTAATTCTTGTGCCATCTGGAAAGTGCCTCTAGGGTTGGCATCTTTGATTGTTTCTGAAATAAAAAGGTGGCCGGAATAAACGGGTGGTTTTGATTTGTTTTTCTTTTGAGTGTGCTGATTCCTAATGCGCTGGCTTCTGCGTTGTTTAGGTGTGTCAGATGTATGTGTTGCGAAGCAGTTAGGAAAACCATCGGTAAGCTCGGTACCATCTGTTTCGTCAACAACTTCTTTTATTTCTTTTTTAGCTTCATCAAGATTCGCAGAAATGATTTTTATTTCAGTATCGGTAGCTTTTTCCAGCATTTCCTGGAATAAAGCGATCTGACTTTCCTCTGAAGCGCCGAGGACATCTACAAACTCATTCAAGTCTACAATAACAGGGGAGCCATCGCGAACGCACTGTGCCACTTCAGAAAGCATAGGGTGACTATATGTTTCTTCTTCGGTAATTAAGCGCATACTTTCATTCAATTGTGTAGGGTTGTTTGTATCTTTAATGGCATGCTGAGCCTTAATGCTTGCATTAGTTAATAGCTGAGTGGCACTTCTGTGACAGTCAAGGCTTATATCTATACCAGCACCGTTCATAGCTAATTGAGAAAGTCTTGGATATTTAAAATAGCCAATTGTTGTGTAATACAATAATGCGACTTCATAGTGAAGGGTGTGGGTTGCATGTTTAAACAGTTGTAAAGCATGATTTGCGTAAAGCATCGCTTCTTTAGCTTGTTCTTTGCTTGTATCATAAGCACAGGTGCCGTAGACAATGGCTTTTTTGCATGCTTGTTTACCTCTGCTATAAGTTTTTTGGCTGAATTTATAACCTTCCTTTAATGCTTTCTGACTACCGTAGGCAGCTGTTGATGCATATTCCCCAATTGTTGTTAACCAGCTTTGTAGCGTATCTATTGCACCGTCGGTTTCATCATTCGAAAATGTGTCGGTAAATTCGGGTTGAATTTCTCGAAGATATTCAGTGAATTTTGCTCTTGTGGCAGGAGGCATTTGTACAACCATTTGCTGAGTAATTCTGACCCATGCATCTTGCTTTTCAGAATAGGGAAGTGCCTTAAACTCTTCGGCGGTTGAAATAGAGTGAAGGTGCGCAGATTGTTTAATTACATGAGGTGTTTTACTCTTTGTGGTACTTTTTTTTGAATCGGAGCCAGCAAAGATATCAGGTGAGTTAACGGTAATAATAGATATGATTATTACTGTAGCTAATGTTTTCACTTTCCTATACCTCGTTTATATGAAATTCAATCGTAGGATGTGCAGAACATTGACAGCATAGTTTAAGGTATTGTTATTTTCCGAACAATTGTAGTTATTAATACTTATTTTGAAAAAGTTTAAAATAAAAATCTATATTCGACCACTTGTTTCCGACTACTTGTTATAAAACCATAACCTGTTTCTAACTTCTTATAGTTCTGTTTTTCTGATAGTGTTGTTATATGTTGATTAGCTATTACTATTTAGTTGTCACTTTGCCTTTAATAGCAAGCCATAAAAGCATGCTACTAAAACAGTAGCCATGAGCTGAGTTATTTATATAAGATATTCTGTTTTTTCCCTCGAACAGTAATCCGAGGGATAAATTCTGTGTAGTTAGTTGACTGGCATGCCAGGTTCTGCACCTTGATGTGGCTCAAGTAGATAAGGTTTGTCTCCACCAGCACAAACAATCATTCCTTGGCTAATACCAAAACGCATTTTTCTAGGTTTGAGATTTGCGACAACGATCACCTTTTTACCGGTTAATTCATCAGGGTTATAAGCATTTTTGATACCACTAAAAATCGTGCGATTAGTGCCTTCACCTAAATCAACCTCAAATTTTAATAGTTTGTCAGAACCTTCAACGGCAGAACAGCTCACAACATTGGCTACGCGCATGTCAACAAGGGAAAAATCATCAAACCCGATCTCGTCATTAACAGGGTGACTCTGTATCCAGGTGTTAGCATTATTTTTGGGAGTGTCAGGTTTTTCAGTATCAGCTTTGCTGGCTTCAATCATTTTATCAATAATCTTCTGTTCGATGCGAACCATTAGTGGTTTGAACTTGTTAATTTTGTGGTCAGTCAATAAGTTGTTGTAACGACTCCACGAAAGAGGCTCAACATTGAGAAAGACTTCTGCTTTCTCAACCATTTTTGGCATCACTGGTTTAATATAAATAAGCAGTAAATAAAAAAGATTCAGTCCTGTTGAGCAAATTTCATGCAATTGTACGGACTTAGTTTTATCTTTAGCTACAATCCAGGGTTTTTCTTGGTCAATCCAAGCATTTGCCATGTCAGCCAAAGTCATAATTTTTCGCATGGCTTTGCTAAATTCACATTGCTCGTAGTATTTAGCAATGTTTGCCTGTGCCTCCTGAAAGGTTGAAATCAGTTCAGGTGCCAAGTTGAAGGTGCTGAGATGCCCGTTAAATTGTTTATTGATAAAGCCCGCGCAACGGCTTGCCAGGTTGACAAGTTTTCCGATGATATCACTGTTGAAACGTTGGACAAAATCGTCGAGATTTAGGTCCTGATCCTGAGCACTACTGTTTAGTTTTGTGGCAAAATAATAACGAAGATACTCTGGGTCGAGATAGTCAAGATATGTTCTAACCCTGATAAAGGTACCACGAGATTTAGACATCTTTTCGCCATTGATAGTCAGATATCCATGGGTCTGTACTTTTGTGGGTGTACGATAGCCAGCACCAGTTAGCATGGCAGGCCAGAAAAGACAATGAAAATTAATAATGTCTTTCCCGATAAAATGATGCACTTCGCAGGTGCTATTGGGTTGCCAGTATTCATCAAAGTTTAACTGCCTGTTTTTGTTACAAAGGTGCTTGAAGCTTGCCATGTAACCTATGGGAGCATCTAGCCAAACATAGAAGTATTTGCCTTTTTCACCGGGAATTTCAAAACCGAAATAAGGTGCATCTCTGGAAATATCCCAATCGTGAAGTCCTTGATCCAACCATTCATTAAGTTTATTGGCAATGGTTTTGGATAGTGTTCCACTTGTTGTCCACGTTTTCAGCATGTCAGTAAAACTGCTAAGTTGAAAGAAAAAGTGCTCGGAGTTTTTTTTGATAGGTGCTGCACCAGATAGCACTGAGTAAGCATCTTTTAAGTCAGTAGCTGAGTAAGTCGCACCACAAACCTCACAGTTGTCACCATATTGATCAGGGGTATTGCACTTGGGACATTTGCCTTTGATGTAGCGGTCAGCCAAAAACATTTGTTTTTCAGGGTCGAATGCCTGAGTAATAGTTCGTTTTGTAATGTGACCGGCTTTTTTTAGTTTCAGATATATTTCTTCAGATAGTTCTTTGTTTTCCTTGCTGTGCGTGGTGTGATAATGATCGAAGTCAATATAAAAGTCATGAAAATCTTTTAGCCTTTCCCTGTGAACTTCATTAATGAGTTTTTCTGCTGTAATACCACGTTTGTCAGCACTGATGGTGATGGCTGTACCATGTGCGTCATCACCACAAACACAAATACACTGATGTCCCTGCATTTTTTGAAAACGGGTCCAGATATTGGTTTGTACATGTTCAAGCATATGCCCGAGATGCAAATCAGCGTTTGCGTAAGGCAATGCCACTGTAGCCAGTATTTTTCGCTGTGCCATACTGCTTTTCAAAGAATCTTTTGTCAAATCTGTCATTGGTAATAGCGTATATAAATAAAAAAATATGGTTACGATTATAAAGATAGATTTCGAACTTGCTAGTAATTTTTTATCTGTAGCCCAGTAATATTAATGATTATTCAAAAAAATGATAATCGTATTAAAAATAATTATACCTATTGATATTACCGAATTGGCAATGAGGTGGTAGAATTGAAGTGTAGTAATAATGTAATAACAAATAATAGCCGAGTGTTGATTTTATAGAATTTTAAGTGTTAGTTTAGGGTTTCAGTGTAGAGAGTATGCTGAATTTATGAAAAGGTCTGTGATGGTTATGAGCCCCAGAGGTTGTTTGGATTATTTTTTAGGTCCTTTTGAAAGAGATATGCATAACAAGCGTTTTTTAAGGAAAAGTGCGTTTGCCAATTCTGTACCTGAAGTAACGGTTCGTGCTGATCTGTTAACTTCTTCTGTATCAGACCAAAGAGATGTTGAAGCAAAAGTGGAATTTGATGAATTAAAAGGCAAGCTTGATCAGCTTAAGGACAGAGAGCAAGACGTTGAAGAATGTATTGAAAATGCGTGCAGTACGTTGCAACAGAAAGAAAAGCTTTTTGCTGAACATCAAAAAGCTTTGGCAAGAGAGCAACAGGCACTTAACGATATTTGTCTCTACGGTAAATCTATGGAGCAGGATCTGGCTTCATTGCGAAAGGAAATATCTCAGGTGAAGGAGCAGATGGTGAGTGCAGAAGGTAAATTGTCTGTCAGTCAGCCAAAGCCATACAGTAGCAGAGAGTTACAGCGTGGACCCTTAACATTGCCTGAAGATTACACCCCGAAAATTAGTGCAGTGGAGGCATTAACACAGTTTCACCAGATTCCGGAAGACTTTATTAGCAGAAAGGTTATTGAATTTCGGTTATATTATGCAGAAACTGGTGAACAGCGTAAAGGTTGGGATAGTATTTTTTACAAATGGGTAGTCAAGCGTTGGAAGCAGGAACGTTTTAATGAGCTACTGAGTGATAACTTTAACCCTGAACCAGCTCTGATTAAAGAGCTCAGTGGTGAAGGGATAAGCTTGCAATTTTTAGAGCAGGAGCGAAAAGGCTTTATACTTTACTGGCAGGAGCAACAAGCTGAGTTTACCCCAAAGATTTGGCAGGAACGATTTAAACAATGGATTCAACGCTCATGGCGGAGGTATCAATCCAATGAAGACTATTCACGACCTAGCTATGCCTCAACAGAAGAGCTCACCGATATCAGTAGAGGAGAAAAGTACAAATTCAACTTCGACGATGAATAGTCAAAGAGAGCAGGCCCTGATAGAGTCTGTTGCTTATTTGTTGATGTTGTTGCGTGATGCTTATCCGGCACAGTTTAATAAGGCCTATCCATCTGAAGAAGCCCGAGACAGGGCGCGCGGTGTCTGGGCAGCGGCATTAAGAAAGATTAAACCTGTACGTATAAGAAAAGCGGCTGAAAAGGTGATTCGCAGTGGCAGTAAGTTTATGCCAAGTTTAGGTGATATTATCACAGCTTGTCAGTTTAGTTTTGAAGAGTTGGCTTTAAAACGACCTCTTCAGGCTTACTATGAAGCATGTAATGCTAGATGTTTGGAACTTAAAGGAGTCTGGAGTCATAAAGCTATATATTTTGCCGGAAAAGCTACAGGTTGGTATTTGTTAAAATCTGAACCTCAGAGCGTAGCTTTTCCACTGTTTGAGCAAAACTATAGTGTTTTGTGTCAACGTGTAATGGATGGTGAAAGCCTTGATAAAGAAATACAACAGGCACTGGAAAACTTTGCAGAAAGAGACAAATTGCAAAAGCTTGAAGAGCAGACACAAAAATCAATGGTGAACCTAATGATGAAGCAAGGCATTGATCCGGCAAGTGGAAGACACGCGTTGCAAAAAGTAATGAAGGGTTTATAGTGAGTATACAAAAAAAGGCAACTCCGGAACACTCTTATCAATCAGTTGATAAAAATCGTATAAAGTATGTTATTGCTGTAGCCTCAGGAAAAGGAGGCGTTGGTAAGTCTACAGTTACTGTAAATCTTGCTCTTATATTACAGTCGATGGGATATAGTGCAGGTGTGCTAGATGCAGATGTTTATGGTCCAAGCATTGGAAAAATGCTGGGTGTAAAGGTCGGGGAAAAACCACAGATAAAAGATGTTAATGGTCAGGCTTACTATAAGCCAATAGAGGCTCACGGTTTGCAGGTGATGTCGATGGCTTTTTTAACCGGTGCCCGTACGCCGATGATCTGGCGAGGTCCTATGGCTAGTAAGGCGCTACAGCAAATGCTACTGCAAACCTGGTGGAAAGATCTGGATATTTTGCTAGTGGATATGCCTCCTGGTACTGGTGATATTCAGCTTACTCTGTCTCAACGAACCACTTTATCTGGTGCTGTTATTGTGACGACCCCTCAAAATATAGCGCTACTGGATGCAGAGCGGGGTATTGAAATGTTTCGCAAAGTAAATGTTCCGGTTCTTGGTATTATTGAGAATATGTCAGGTCATACATGTTCAGAATGTGGTCATACGGAATATATCTTTGGTGAACAGGGGGGAGTAAAACTTTCAAAGGATTATCAGGTACCGTTTTTAGGTACCTTACCATTGAGCCTTAACATCAGACAGCAGGCAGATGACGGTTATCCAACAGTGATTGCAGAGCCTGCAGGTAGCGTTACCGATAGTTATAAGTCTATTGCGCAGGCTATGATTAATCAGGTTCAAAGTAGCAAGATCAAAATACCAGATATTGAAATTGGTTCGTAAGTAAGTACACAGATTCACTGTATAAGGTGAAAGTAATTATACAGTAACTTGTTTCTAGCTTCTGCTCTAAACATACCTTTCGTAGCTCCGGTTGAAGGCAGGGTAACCTGTTTTTATTAAGCAGCAGGTTTTGGTTGAACCATGATATTTTGTTTATAACCATACAAATACGTTTCTTTTTTTTCGGTCATTGTTTAGTTGTCGTTTTTTATACCAACACCTGCTTCCAACTTCTTATTGCGTTACTCTTCTGATCTTGCTGTTATGGGTTGAAGCTCCTCGTGATAGCGGGCACTTGGCCTTTAACTGTAAGCCATAAACGCATGCTACCAAAAGCAGTTAGAAACAAGTCTTGGTATTATTTATTAACTAATAAATATGTTATTTCTACCTAAGAAAATAATCATTTATCATGATACTCACGAATAAAAGATAAAATATTAGATTTACTGCCGGTTTATTCCTATTTTCTTTCGTGTAGGTCTTGCTACTATGATGATTCATTCTATAGGAAAATCTACCTATTTTATTTTCTTATACTATTGGTTTTGTGCTGAATCTCAGTAAATCCACAAAAAAATCATTCAGAGTCTATTCCGATTTTAGTTACTTCTTATGAAAGCTTACTATCATGGTTCTGTTATTATGTTCTTATACCATTTTCTTGTTTATTTGTCAGTATTTTCAATGTGTATTATACCTGTTGAACAGGTTGTTTTCGCCTGTGAAAAGGTACACATTGCTATTGATAAGACGAGCAGAAAGTCAAAGTATATCCCATATTCATCTAACACCGGTTCAATATCAACTAAATTATCGTCGTTTAATTCCCCTGTTTTCAAACCATTACCAACGGTAAATCACCGTAGCTGGCAGGCATTCGCTCAGGCATCCGTTAACTCAACAGCATTGCCCTCTAACGCCAACAGTTTTCACGGTGAAGCGAATGCTTCGGTTGATCCAAGAACCGGCAGCGTATCGTTTGGAATGGTCGTGGCGAGCACTTTGTATGATCAGGGACAGAGCAAAAGAGATCTGATGCTTTCATATGCCGGCAACTCTTTAGCTCATGGTACCGGTAGGCTGGGTCTGGGATCACACTGGACATTTAATGTAGGTACCGAACATCCGTCTTTTTCTGAGGTTTTAGGTCATAAAACCACCGATATAACTACCGGTGACGGTCACAGTTTTACCATGGTCAGTGATCGGAATAAACAGGGTCAGATATACTGGCATCCCCTGCGGCACAAATTAGGTGATGTGACTATTACCGGTGAGCCCGGTGACTGGACTATCGCTACTGCCTCTGGTACCCGTGAACATTTACAATATGGTTATGAAGATTGGGAAGAGGGGCATGACGGGCAGCGAGTATGGTTTTATTATGATCGCAATGGACCTGCCGATATTACCCGTCGTTTGCTTTATGTATGCAGTCATCCTCTTACTCTGACCCAAGTTGAAGGGGTAGATAATGCCTGTAAAAACGAAGGTGTCCGAATAACGTATCTGGGAAGTAAGGTTACTGTACACGGACAGCAAGACATTGTCTTGCATTTAGGTCAGGTCAGGGGTGAAAATACTGTCCAGTTTGTTTCCATGCCCTCTTTTAACAGTAAAAGTGTTGCAGGTGGCAACAAACCCTCACTGATGCGTTTTGATTATGATGAGCAGGGCAGCTATCCCCAGCTGTTGAAAACAGTCACCGAGCCTTCAGGAAAATCTAGCACATTTCTTTACAATGATGAGTCAGATCGCAGTACCTCAGAACCTCAGGGGTTACCTGAAGGGCTTAGTCAGGGGCACCTGCCGGTGGTGACAGAAGAGATAACTACTCCAGCACCTGTAAACAGTCAGGTCATTCCTACCCGAAAGGTGTGGTATCAATACAGCGGTGGACCTTCTGATCAGCATAATTTTACCGGTTATCTTAGTGGTATCAGTAACGAGCCTGGAAAAGATAACTTATTTGATCGTGCTGATGATTACACGTACACGGTTTCCAAAGACAATGGCCTGACGACTACAACCACAATTTATAACAGGTATCACCTTCCACTGACTGTTTCTCAGGCTGACGATTTACGCCACTCGCTCATAGCCAGAAATGATGTCACCTATTCGCCGTGGAAAGGAACCACTTTTTCCGAACTGCCTTCAACGTACTCCCTTCCGAAGCAAACTACTAAAACCTTGTATGCCTTAACCCGCGACGGGCCGGACAGTGCGGTATTTCCTGCTAAAGTGTTACAGCAAAAAGCGTATGATAACAATGGTCAGATGATCTGGCAGCAGGATGCTTATGGCAGGCAGACTTTTATTCAGTATTGTCCGTTACAAGGTGATAGTCATTGCCCGAAAATGGACCCCGACTGGCCACAGGTGACATTGCCTGAAAAGGTAATACAGCTTCCTTCTAGGCAAACGCCTGCTGGGAGCAGACCGTTTGTCAGTTTTGCTACCACAGGTCATCAGTCTTGTGGTGTGGAAGTGGAATTTAACTATACAGTAATCCCTGTCGCTCAAAAATACAGGGTACGCATAAAAAAGTATCAGCAATTGTTAAAGCGACAATGGCATACCGTTCGGCAATTATGGAGTAGTGCTCACCACAGTAGAACGAATGGGTTAACTTCCTCCAAATTGTTCAGTCAAAGCCGTTTTTCTCATGAGGTAGGAGAAGACAATTCAGGGCAAGCAGGGAGCTGGCAGGTGGTTACTAAAACTGTCGGAACAGTTTCACCTAGTGTTATCACTGACATTAAACCTGGAGATGCTTTACCTGAACTGTCACCCAGTCAGTTAATTACAGGCACACATTTTCAGTATAATACTGACCAGAGTAGTTTAACTTATGGTCAGTTAATTGGGCTGAGTGTCTCAAAATATAATCAGCCTGCGGTGTTAGCAACGGGACAATCACAGCTTGCCGGTAGCGGGCAACCTGAACAGGTATCTTTTAACGTTATTCACAACATCAATAACAGATTGCACACCTTTACCACTGATATCGAAGTAGCTCAGAAGCAACCCCCTTCAGATATTCACAACATTAACCGGTTACTGGCGGCAGGTGATGGAAGTCTGTCGTTAGGAAAAACAGTTTATTCACTGACCAGTGGTGTAAAACTGTCTAATGATGACCCTTTGAAAACCTTGCATATTGATTGGACTTACGACATTTGGCAACGTCCTGTTAAAGAAGTGATTACCCCAGAAACAGGGGGGCTTGCCCAGACGACCCACTGGACATATATTTTCAACAGCAAAGAAGCTGCAACAGTGACGACCCTGCCAGGGGGCACTCAAAACAAAGTCGTTTATGCCGGAGGCGGGAAAAATCAGGTGATTTTATCAGACTGGCATCGTAGTAAAGCACAGGCTGGTGCACCGATGACAGGGACATCGAACTGGATACAAGACAGTGCCATGACCTACACAGCTACCGGAAATCTGAGCAGTAAAACAACCTTTCATGCCGCAGACCATAACGGTAAAACCATTGGGCTGACCAGCCATTATGGTTATGATTTACTGAATCGTCCTGTATGGAAAAAATCTGCCGATGGTACTATCAGCGTTCAGGCACGTAACGATTCTCAGATGTTGCTGATGAGTTATCAGGTAGCCACAGGCAGAGACAATCGGGGCGAAAAGCTGGCACCTGATTTAAGCGTTGTGCAATCAAACACTATTGGAAAACCTGTCGCTGAGTACACCTTTGCATTAGCACCTGATGTAAAGGTCAATGGAAAACCGTTATATACGCCTCAGCTGAAAAAAACACTCATTGCACTGGAAAGTCAGCTGATCTCTGCAAAGAGTCTGAAAACAGTACAGAGTTATGGCTTATTACCCCCCGGCGGAAAAAATGGCTTGTTTGCCTTTGTGAACGAAGCGATTAAGGCAAAGGCATGGTTATCTGAATCGGCCACTGAGTATGACGGTAATGGTCGCAGAACAGAACAGACCTTGCCCAACGGTACACAAATTCACTGGCAGTGGCAACATGGAAACTTGGTTTCCACCACTACACCCAATGGCAGTATGATTCACGACAGTTTTGATATTCAGGGCAATAAAACTTCCCGTTGTGTGCAACCTGTGGGGCAAGCCGTGTGCCATATATTAGGTAGTCGAGGTTATGACGACGAAGGTAATCTTGCCTGGCAGACAGACGAGTATGGTAATACTAACAGGTATACCTACGATGCAGATGGCCGGTTACTCAGCATGACAACGGCGGCGACAAAAACCGAGAAATCGCATCAGTTTACCTTCACTTACAATAGTTTTGCGATCACCAGTGCATCCGTGGATGGTGTCACTTTTGTTATTTACACCTATGATCCATCAACATGGCAAATAACTGATAAAGAAGATGTGATCAGTCATTTGCATTACGACTATGATCCTGATACAGGTTTTCTAATAAAAGTCACCCGTAGTACACCGATAACATTAAAGTCTCCTCCGAGAATAGATTATCCAACAGGTACTGAAAGTGTTGCATACGATCGTTATGGTGCCCCTGTGAGTCTGAAAGATTTAGCCGGAAACATATATTCAGCAATTCATGATGAACTGGGTAGGGTTTTACAGTCACAGGTGACTTTACCCGGCTCAACTCAGCCGACATTGCTGTCCAGTGTCACCTATGCGCCTTATTTTAACCGACCTGCCATGTCAACTAACGGGGTAGGTGTGGTTCGTCGTTTTATTTATAATGATTTAGGGTCGCTTGAAAGCACTGTTGATGAAAGAGATAATGTAATTTTACAGCAACTTAGCTATACCTATGATGTTAAAACTCATAATATTACAACGCTGACTAGAACAGAGAAAAATAACAGTGCCACCCAGACTTATACCTATGATAAAAACACGAATAGTCTGACAGATATGACCTGTAGCGTCACCGGCAAACTAGGCACCGCCAGTATATTATGCCCAGAAGATACAGATGTATCGGGCAGTAACCTAACAACCCCATCGATTATCACCTCACAACATTATACGTTTGATCAATGGAATAACATTAAGACGGTGAATGAGACGCTGGTTACCTCTGCTGGAAAAAACACAAGCAAAACGACTCATTATACGTATGCCGGGCCTTCTGAATCTCGTAGTGATGATTATGATCCGCATCGTATGATCGCTTTCAGTACAGAGTGGGCAACCAATGCTTCAAACTTTAATGCTCGTCCAAAAATGATCACTTATGATGGTTCAGGAAGAATTACTCAGGATGCCGATGGTAACACTCTGCATTACAATGCTTTTGGTCAACAGGATAGTTTTACCAACCATAAGACAGGAGAAAAAACCCTTTACCGGTATGACAGTGCAGGTCATCAGGTGGTAGAGCAGCCATTTGATGCACGGGGCAAAGCCTTACAGCCACCTTTGTATATGATTTATCAGGGTAATGATATTATTGAACAGGTGCAAAGCGATGCTCATGGCACAATGCATAACAGTGTTGAGCTTGGAGGAGTTGCTCACAGTGAGGATGGTGTGATTAATCGCTGGTATCTGCATGACTATAAAGGAGATGTACTGGTTACCCTTAATGGTTCCGGGCAAAGCGTCAGCGATCATGTTTACAGCCCTTATGGCATGGATGATAATCTTTCTGACAAAAGGGCACAGGCACTACCGGAAAAGTTTAAACTAACGACACAGAATAACTGGTGGAAAAGTCATCAGCCGGGGTTTGATAACCAGATGAGTGATCCGGCTACAGGGTATCAGTTTTTAGGGGGAGGATACCGATCTTATAATCCGGTATACCGGCACTTTATGAGTCATGATAGTTACAGCCCGTTCAAAAAAATAGATGGTTATGGATTTGGCGATAATAATCCGGTAATGAACACTGACCCAACAGGTCATATGCCCAAATGGCTGGGCTATGCGCTAGGAGGCTTAAGTATTGCCATGTCTGTTGTCTCTGCCGTATTGCTACCGGTGGTTGCTGTGGGGGCTGCCAGTGCAGCCGGAGCTGCCGCTGCAGGTATAGCCTCGGGTGTTGCTAGTGGTGTTACCATGGCAGTTGGCACAGCTTCAGGAGGGTTACAAATTGCAGGTACCGCATTACCAAAAAATAAAAATCTTGCCATTGCTAACCAAGCGTTTGGTATTGCAAATGGTGTGGTAGCATTCGGAATGGGTTTCGCGATCGGTTTTTCCGGTGTTGCCAGTGCTGCCAACGCTGTCACGGGTGCTGAAAAACTAACCAGTTCAATGATCATAACATCTGGCGTTAGCGGTAGTCTTTCGGGATTAACCGGTGAGGCCGGCTCAGTCATTGGTATGGGAATGACGGTTAACCCTGGTTTGGCAGACAAAGCGGGGTTTGCAACAGCAGTAAATGTCTTGGGGGATGTATCCATGGCATTGATGACCGTATCAGTAGAATCCGGACTGGGTGCTGGCATTGGTCTTTTTGCACGCAGAGGAGAAGGCTCTGTAAAGGAGGTAGGTACGACCCCAGAAGAGAAACCATTAAAGACGCTGTGTGTTAAAAGAATACGTACATTAAGACAACTTGAGGGTGGAAATCGCAGAGAGGTATATACAGATGGAACAAGGGTCTACAAGTTGACAGAGCGTCTTGAAGGTGCAAAGGTTCCTCCTGCAGAATCGGAAAGACTGTATTCAATGAATCTAGCTAGGATTGTGCCAGACTTGGAAGCTGAAAGATTAAATTTACTTTATAAGTCATCAGAATTTTACGGTGGCAGGTATGCACGTTATGCAACTACCAGGGTTTATCTTGATATTCATGGGGGCTTTGTTGTTACCGATGCACCTTTTATTCCAGGTGAATATCCAGAAAGCTACGATCAAGAGGTTCTTCCTGAATATAATAGAATTAATATGATGCACATTTATGTCCATTCTGAGAAAAAGGCCTCTAGTTTTGTCGTTTATCCGGGTACAACAGATATATTGCCTGTTAATGGAAAAGATTTTTCCCGGGTTTTCTTGGACAAATGAATTGCTGATGTTAATTAACTAATACAAAAAACTGCGTCTAGCTTTTTATTGTGCTATTTTTTTGACCTTGATGTTATGCGTGGAAGTTCTACGCCATAGCTGGCTATTACTCGTTTTTTATACCAACACCTGCTTCCAACTTCTTATTGCGTTACTCTTCTGATCTTGCTGTTATGGGTTGAAGCTCCTCGTAATAGCGGGCACTTAACCTTTAACTGTAAGCCATAAACGCATGCTATCAAAAGTAGTTAGAAACAAAAAATAATAATTTATTAACTAATAAATATGTTATTTCTACCTGAGAAAAGAATCATTTATCATGATACCCACGAATAAAAGATAAAACATCACATTTTCTGCCGGTTTATTCTTATTTTCTTTCATGCAGGGAGTGCTACTCTGTGACTTTTTTTAAGGATAAAACTTTCAGTTGCAGTTTTTCATGCTATTGATTTTTTTTAAAAAGCTGTAAATTAACGAATATATTTTTGACGCAAAGGTTTGCTGTCATGGGTCTGTTATTATGTTCTTATACTATTTTCTTGTTTTTTTATCAGTGTTTTCAATGTGTATTACACCTGTTGAACAGGTTGTTTTCGCCTGTGAAAAGGTACACATTGCTATTGATAAGACGAGCAGAAAGTCAAAGTATATCCCATATTCATCTAACACCGGTTCAATATCAACTAAATTATCGTCGTTTAATTCCCCTGTTTTCAAACCATTATCAACGGTAAATCACCGTAGCTGGCAGGCATTCGCTCAGGCATCCGTTAACTCAGCAGCATTGCCCTCTAACGCCAATAGTTTTCACGGTGAAGCGAATGCTTCGGTTGATCCAAGAACCGGCAGCGTATCGTTTGGAATGGTCGTGGCGAGCACTTTGTATGATCAGGGACAGAGCAAAAGAGATCTGATGCTTTCATATGCCGGCAACTCTTTAGCTCATGGTACCGGTAGGCTGGGTCTGGGATCACACTGGACATTTAATGTAGGTACCGAACATCCGTCTTTTTCTGAGGTTTTAGGTCATAAAACCACCGATATAACTACCGGTGACGGTCACAGTTTTACCATGGTCAGTGATCGGAATAAACAGGGTCAGATATACTGGCATCCCCTGCGGCACAAATTAGGTGATGTGACTATTACCGGTGAGCCCGGTGACTGGACTATCGCTACTGCCTCCGGTACCCGTGAACATTTACAATATGGTTATGAAGATTGGGAAGAGGGGCATGACGGGCAGCGAGTATGGTTTTATTATGATCGCAATGGACCTGACGATATTACCCGTCGTTTGCTTTATGTATGCAGTCATCCTCTGACTCTGACCCAAGTTGAAGGGGTAGATAATGCCTGTAAAAACGAAGGTGTCCGAATAACGTATCTGGGAAGTAAGGTTACTGTACACGGACAGCAAGACATTGTCTTGCATTTAGGTCAGGTCAGGGGTGAAAATACTGTCCAGTTTGTTTCCATGCCCTCTTTTAACAGTAAAAGTGTTGCAGGTGGCAACAAACCCTCACTGATGCGTTTTGATTATGATGAGCAGGGCAGCTATCCCCAGCTGTTGAAAACAGTCACCGAGCCTTCAGGAAAATCTAGCACATTTCTTTACAATGATGAGTCAGATCGCAGTACCTCAGAACCTCAGGGGTTACCTGAAGGGCTTAGTCAGGGGCATCTACCGGTGGTGACAGAAGAGATAACTACTCCAGCACCTGTAAACAGTCAGGTCATTCCTACCCGAAAGGTGTGGTATCAATACAGCGGTGGACCTTCTGATCAGCATAATTTTACCGGTTATCTTAGTGGTATCAGTAACGAGCCTGGAAAAGATAACTTATTTGATCGTGCTGATGATTACACGTACACGGTTTCCAAAGACAATGGCCTGACGACTACAACCACAATTTATAACAGGTATCACCTTCCACTGACTGTTTCTCAGGCTGACGATTTACGCCACTCGCTCATAGCCAGAAATGATGTCACCTATTCGCCGTGGAAAGGAACCACTTTTTCCGAACTGCCTTCAACGTACTCCCTTCCGAAGCAAACTACTAAAACCTTGTATGCCTTAACCCGCGACGGGCCGGACAGTGCGGTATTTCCTGCAAAAGTGTTACAGCAAAAAGCGTATGACAACAATGGTCAGATGATCTGGCAGCAGGATGCTTATGGCAGGCAGACTTTTATTCAGTATTGTCCGCCACAAGGTGATAGTCATTGCCCGAAAATGGACCCCGACTGGCCACAGGTGACATTGCCTGAAAAGGTAATACAGCTTCCTTCTAGGCAAACGCCTGCCGGGAGCATACCGTTTGTCAGTTTTGCTACCACAGGTCATCAGTCTTGTGGTGTGGAAGTGGAATTTAACTATACAGTAATACCTGTCGCTCAAAAATACAGGGTACGCATAAAAAAGTATCAGCAATTGTTAAAGCGACAATGGCATACCGTTCGGCAATTATGGAGTAGTGCTCACCACAGTAGAACGAATGGGTTAACTTCCTCCAAATTGTTCAGTCAAAGCCGTTTTTCTCATGAGGTAGGAGAAGACAATTCAGGGCAAGCAGGGAGCTGGCAGGTGGTTACTAAAACTGTCGGAACAGTTTCACCTGGTGTTGTCACGGACATTAAACCTGGAGATGCTTTACCTGAACTGTCACCCAGTCAGTTAATTACAGGCACGCATTTTCAGTATAATACTGACCAGAGTAGTTTAACTTATGGTCAGTTAATTGGGCTGAGTGTCTCAAAATATAATCAGCCTGCGGTGTTAGCAACGGGACAATCACAGCTTGCCGGTAGCGGGCAACCTGAACAGGTATCTTTTAACGTTATTCACCACATCAATAACAGATTGCACACCTTTACCACTGATATCGAAGTAGCTCAGAAGCAACCCCCTTCAGATATTCACAACATTAACCGGTTACTGGCGGCAGGTGATGGAAGTCTGTCGTTAGGAAAAACAGTTTATTCACTGACCAGTGGTGTAAAACTGTCTAATGATGACCCTTTGAAAACCTTGCATATTGATTGGACTTACGACATTTGGCAACGTCCTGTTAAAGAAGTGATTACTCCAGAAACAGGGGGGCTTGCTCAGACGACCCACTGGACATATATTTTCAACAGCAAAGAAGCTGCAACAGTGACGACCCTGCCAGGGGGCACTCAAAACAAAGTCGTTTATGCTGGAGGCGGGAAAAATCAGGTGATTTTATCAGACTGGCATCGTAGTAAAGCACAGGCTGGTGCACCGATGACAGGGACATCGAACTGGATACAAGACAGTGCCATGACCTACACAGCTACCGGAAATCTGAGCAGTAAAACAACCTTTCATGCCGCAGACCATAACGGTAAGACCATTGGACTGACCAGCCATTATGGTTATGATTTACTGAATCGTCCTGTATGGAAAAAATCTGCCGATGGTACTATTAGCGTTCAGGCACGTAACGATTCTCAGATGTTGCTGATGAGTTATCAGGTAGCCACAGGCAGAGACAATCGGGGCGAAAAGCTAGCACCTGATTTAAGCGTTGTGCAATCAAACACTATTGGAAAACCTGTCGCTGAGTACATCTTTGCATTAGCACCTGATGTAAAGGTCAATGGAAAACCGTTATATACGCCTCAGCTGAAAAAAACACTCATTGCACTGGAAAGTCAGCTGATCTCTGCAAAGAGTCTGAAAACAGTACAGAGTTATGGCTTATTACCCCCCGGCGGAAAAAATGGCTTGTTTGCCTTTGTGAACGAAGCGATTAAGGCAAAGGCATGGTTATCTGAATCGGCCACTGAGTATGACGGTAATGGTCGCAGAACAGAACAGACCTTGCCCAACGGTACACAAATTCACTGGCAGTGGCAACATGGAAACCTGGTTTCCACCACTACACCCAATGGCAGTATGATTCACGACAGTTTTGATATTCAGGGCAACAAAACTTCCCGTTGTGTGCAACCTGTGGGGCAAGCCGTGTGCCATATATTAGGTAGTCGAGGTTATGACGACGAAGGTAATCTTGCCTGGCAGACAGACGAGTATGGTAATACTAACAGGTATACCTACGATGCAGATGGCCGGTTACTCAGCATGACAACGGCGGCGACAAAAACCGAGAAATCGCATCAGTTTACCTTCACTTACAATAGTTTTGCGATCACCAGTGCATCCGTGGATGGTGTCACTTTTGTTATTTACACCTATGATCCGTCAACATGGCAAATAACTGATAAAGAAGATGTGATCAGTCATTTGCATTACGACTATGATCCTGATACAGGTTTTTTAATAAAAGTCATACGTAGTACACCGATAACATTAAAGTCTCCTCCGAGAATAGATTATCCAACAGGTACTGAGAGTGTTGCATACGATCGTTATGGTGCCCCTGTGAGTCTGAAAGATTTAGCCGGAAACATATATTCAGCAATTCATGATGAACTGGGTAGGGTTTTACAGTCACAGGTGACTTTACCCGGCTCAACTCAGCCGACATTGCTGTCCAGTGTCACCTATGCGCCTTATTTTAACCGACCTGCCATGTCAACTAACGGGGTAGGTGTTGTACGTCGTTTTATTTATAATGATTTAGGGTCGCTTGAAAGCACTGTTGATGAAAGAGATAATGTAATTTTACAGCAACTTAGCTATACCTATGATGTTAAAACTCATAATATTACAACGCTGACTAGAACAGAGAAAAATAACAGTGCCACCCAGACTTATACCTATGATAAAAACACGAATAGTCTGACAGATATGACTTGTAGCGTCACCGGCAAACTAGGCACAGCCAGTATATTATGCCCAGAAGATACAGATGTATCGGGCAGTAACCTAACAACCCCATCGATTATCACCTCACAACATTATACGTTTGATCAATGGAATAACATTAAGACGGTGAATGAGACGCTGGTTACCTCTGCTGGAAAAAACACAAGCAAAACGACTCATTATACGTATGCCGGGCCTTCTGAATCTCGTAGTGATGATTATGATCCGCATCGTATGATCGCTTTCAGTACAGAGTGGGCAACCAATGCTTCAAACTTTAATGCTCGTCCAAAAATGATCACTTATGATGGTTCAGGAAGAATTACTCAGGATGCCGATGGTAACACTCTGCATTACAATGCTTTTGGTCAACAGGATAGTTTTACCAACCATAAGACAGGAGAAAAAACCCTTTACCGGTATGACAGCGCAGGTCATCAGGTGGTAGAGCAGCCATTTAATGCACGGGGCAAAGCCTTACAACCACCTTTGTATATGGTTTATCAGGGTAATAATATTATTGAACAGGTGCAAAGCGATGCTCATGGCACAATGCATAACAGTGTTGAGCTTGGAGGAGTAGCTCACAGTGAGGATGGTGTGATTAATCGCTGGTATCTGCATGACTATAAAGGAGATGTGCTGGTTACCCTTAATGGTTCCGGGCAAAGCGTCAGCGATCATGTTTACAGCCCTTATGGCATGGATGATAATCTTTCTGACAAAAGGGCACAGGCACTACCGGAAAAGTTTAAACTAACGACACAGAATAACTGGTGGAAAAGTCATCAGCCGGGGTTTGATAACCAGATGAGTGATCCGGCTACAGGGTATCAGTTTTTAGGGGGAGGATACCGATCTTATAATCCGGTATACCGGCACTTTATGAGTCATGATAGTTACAGCCCGTTCAAAAAAATAGATGGTTATGGATTTGGCGATAATAATCCGGTAATGAACACTGACCCAACAGGTCATATGCCCAAATGGCTGGGCTATGCGCTAGGAGGCTTAAGTATTGCCATGTCTGTTGTCTCTGCCGTATTGCTGCCGGTGGTTGCTGTGGGGGCTGCCAGTGCAGCCGGAGCTACCGCTGCAGGTATAGCCTCGGGTGTTGCTAGTGGTGTTACCATGGCAGTTGGCACAGCTTCAGGAGGGTTACAAATTGCAGGTACCGCATTACCAAAAAATAAAAATCTTGCCATTGCTAACCAAGCGTTTGGTATTGCAAATGGTGTGGTAGCATTCGGAATGGGTTTAGGGATCGGTTTTTCCGGTGTTGCCAGTGCTGCCAACGCTGTCACGGGTGCTGAAAAACTAACCAGTTTAATGATCATAACATCTGGCGTCAGTGGTAGTGTTTCAGGATTAACCAGTGAGGCCGGCTCGGACATTGGTATGGGAATGACGGTTAACCCTGGTTTGGCAGACAAAGTGGGGCTTGCAACAGCAGTAAATGTCTTGGGGCATGTATCCATGGCATTGATGGCCGTATCAGTAGCATCCGGACTGGGTGCTGGCATTGGTCTTTTTGCACGCAGGGGAGAAAACTCTGTAAAGGAGACAGTTACGACCCCAGAAGAGATACCATTAAGGCGACTGTCTGTTGAAGCAATACGTAAATTAAGAAAACTTGAGGGTGGAAATCGCAGAGAGGTATATACAGATGGAACAAGGGTCTATAAGTTGACAAAATTTTTTGATGATGTAGGGGACTTTTTTGAAGGTGAAGACCTCAACAGGTATAGAATAAGAAAAAGTATGATAGTGCCAAAGGTGGAAGCTCAAAAATTAAATTCAATTTATAAGTCATCAAGTTTTTACGGTGGCAGGTATGCCCGTTATGCAACTGTCAGGGTTTATGCTGATGTTAATGCTGGCTATGTTGTTACCGATGCACCTTTTATTCCAGGTAAATATCCAGAAAGCTACGATCAAGAGGTTCTTCCTGAATATAATAGAATTAGTATGAGACATGTTTATGTCCATTCTGAGAAAAAGACCTCTAGTTTTGTCGTTTATCCGGGTACAACAGATATATTGCCTGTTAATGGAATAGATTTTGCCCCGTTTTACTTGGACTAAATGAATTGCTGATGTTAATTAACTAATACAAAAAACTGCGTCTAGCTTTTTATTGTGCTATTTTTTTGACCTTGATGTTATGCGTGGAAGTTCTACGCCATAGCTGGCTATTATTCGTTTTTTCCTTTAACAGCAAGCCCTAAAAACCTGTTTTATAACAGTAGTTATGAAACAGGTTTTTAAATAATTTGTAAAGCAAACATCATTATTGATTGCCTATATTGGGTAAGAGTCCTTTTCTATATGCCTGATGATGTTTGAATTCAGTGCTGTGTGAAGCTCTTCAGTAATATCAGAATTTAGTGGCTTGTTATCAGCAGTTGACACAAAAAAGACATCTTTTACACGTTCATCGAGTGTCAGAGTTTTAGTATTTTGAACGTGAATATCATATGTCAGGAACGTGTTGACAATCACAGCAAGTAACCCTGGCCTGTCTGTAGAAAAAATTTCAATGATAGTGCGGTCATTTGTTTTATCTTCAGAAAAGACTATTTTGGGATGTTGGCTAAAATAACGTAGTAATCTTGGTGTTCGTCGACGATGGACCCGGTTCATGGATGCAGGGTGTTGCAGGTTTCTCTTTAAATAATTACATGCCTCTGTTATACGGGGAGAACCTTCAGGAATAATTGTATTATCAGCTTCAAGTATGACAAATGTATCCAGACAATGTTGTCTGGATATCGTCACCTTGGCATGCATAATGTTAAAGTTTAATGCTTCTAACGTCATGGTAATGATGGAAAAGTTATTTTTTTTATGTGGAGCATAAACAAAAATAGCCGAACCACCTGAAATCAAGCCTGTTACCTGTTTTGCAATCACCAATGGCTCATTAGTGTTTTATGGTTTATAACGTGTTCGCTATGCCATGTTATTTCTTCGGGAGTATAACTTGTAAAATATTTTGATTGATTTTTTTCCACAGCATTTTCACAGTACTACTTTTAAGTCCTTTTGCGTTGAGCAATTTTAATGCCTCTTCTTGCTGATGCTGTTTACATGCTTCAGTTGCCGATGCCTGAGTGCCATGTATAAGGTGAAAGTAATTATACAGTAACTTGTTTCTAGCTTCTGCTCTAAACATACCTTTCATATCTCCGGTTAAAGGCAGGGTAACCTGTTTTTATTAAGCAGCAGGTTTTGGTTGAACCATGATATTTTGTTTATAACCATACAAATACGTTTCTTTTTTTTGGTCATTGTTTAGTTGTCGTTTTTTATACCAACACCTGCTTCCAACTTCTTATTGCGTTACTCTTCTGATCTTGCTGTTATGGGTTGAAGCTCCTCGTGATAGCGGGCACTTGGCCTTTAACTGTAAGCCATAAACGCATGCTACCAAAAGCAGTTAGAAACAAGTCTTGGTATTATTTATTAACTAATAAATATGTTATTTCTACCTAAGAAAATAATCATTTATCATGATACCCACAAATAAAAGATAAAACATCAGATTTACTGCCGGTTTATTCCTATTTTCTTTCGCGTAGGTATTGCTACTCTGATGATTCATGCTATAGGAAAATCTACCTATTTTATTTTCTTATACTATTGGTTTTGTGCTGAATCTCAGTAAATCCACAAAAAATTTATTCAGAGTCTATTCCAATTTTAGTTACTTCTTATGAAAGCTTACTATCATGGTTCTGTTATTATGTTCTTATACTATTTTCTTGTTTATTTGTCAGTATTTTCAATCTGTATTATACCTGTTGAACAGGTTGTTTTTGCCTGTGAAAAGGTACACATTGCTATTGATAAGACGAGCAGAAAGTCAAAGTATATCCCATATTCATCTAACACCGGTTCAATATCAACTAAATTATCGTCGTTTAATTCCCCTGTTTTCAAACCATTACCAACGGTAAATCACCGTAGCTGGCAGGCATTCGCTCAGGCATCCGTTAACTCAACAGCATTGCCCTCTAACGCCAACAGTTTTCACGGTGAAGCGAATGCTTCGGTTGATCCAAGAACCGGCAGCGTATCGTTTGGAATGGTCGTGGCGAGCACTTTGTATGATCAGGGACAGAGCAAAAGAGATCTGATGCTTTCATATGCCGGCAACTCTTTAGCTCATGGTACCGGTAGGCTGGGTCTGGGATCACACTGGACATTTAATGTAGGTACCGAACATCCGTCTTTTTCTGAGGTTTTAGGTCATAAAACCACCGATATAACTACCGGTGACGGTCACAGTTTTACCATGGTCAGTGATCGGAATAAACAGGGTCAGATATACTGGCATCCCCTGCGGCACAAATTAGGTGATGTGACTATTACCGGTGAGCCCGGTGACTGGACTATCGCTACTGCCTCCGGTACCCGTGAACATTTACAATATGGTTATGAAGATTGGGAAGAGGGGCATGACGGGCAGAGAGTATGGTTTTATTATGATCGCAATGGACCTGACGATATTACCCGTCGTTTGCTTTATGTATGCAGTCATCCTCTGACTCTGACCCAAGTTGAAGGGGTAGATAATGCCTGTAAAAACGAAGGTGTCCGAATAACGTATCTGGGAAGTAAGGTTACTGTACACGGACAGCAAGACATTGTCTTGCATTTAGGTCAGGTCAGGGGTGAGAATACTGTCCAGTTTGTTTCCATGCCCTCTTTTAACAGTAAAAGTGTTGCAGGTGGCAACAAACCCTCACTGATGCGTTTTGATTATGATGAGCAGGGCAGCTATCCCCAGCTGTTGAAAACAGTCACCGAGCCTTCAGGAAAATCTAGCACATTTCTTTACAATGATGAGTCAGATCGCAGTACCTCAGAACCTCAGGGGTTACCTGAAGGGCTTAGTCAGGGGCATCTACCGGTGGTGACAGAAGAGATAACTACTCCAGCACCTGTAAACAGTCAGGTCATTCCTACCCGAAAGGTGTGGTATCAATACAGCGGTGGACCTTCTGATCAGCATAATTTTACCGGTTATCTTAGTGGTATCAGTAACGAGCCTGGAAAAGATAACTTATTTGATCGTGCTGATGATTACACGTACACGGTTTCCAAAGACAATGGCCTGACGACTACAACCACAATTTATAACAGGTATCACCTTCCACTGACTGTTTCTCAGGCTGACGATTTACGCCACTCGCTCATAGCCAGAAATGATGTCACCTATTCGCCGTGGAAAGGAACCACTTTTTCCGAACTGCCTTCAACGTACTCCCTTCCGAAGCAAACTACTAAAACCTTGTATGCCTTAACCCGCGACGGGCCGGACAGTGCGGTATTTCCTGCTAAAGTGTTACAGCAAAAAGCGTATGATAACAATGGTCAGATGATCTGGCAGCAGGATGCTTATGGCAGGCAGACTTTTATTCAGTATTGTCCGTTACAAGGTGATAGTCATTGCCCGAAAATGGACCCCGACTGGCCACAGGTGACATTGCCTGAAAAGGTAATACAGCTTCCTTCTAGGCAAACGCCTGCTGGGAGCAGACCGTTTGTCAGTTTTGCTACCACAGGTCATCAGTCTTGTGGTGTGGAAGTGGAATTTAACTATACAGTAATCCCTGTCGCTCAAAAATACAGGGTACGCATAAAAAAGTATCAGCAATTGTTAAAGCGACAATGGCATACCGTTCGGCAATTATGGAGTAGTGCTCACCACAGTAGAACGAATGGGTTAACTTCCTCCAAATTGTTCAGTCAAAGCCGTTTTTCTCATGAGGTAGGAGAAGACAATTCAGGGCAAGCAGGGAGCTGGCAGGTGGTTACTAAAACTGTCGGAACAGTTTCACCTGGTGTTATCACTGACATTAAACCTGGAGATGCTTTACCTGAACTGTCACCCAGTCAGTTAATTACAGGCACGCATTTTCAGTATAATACTGACCAGAGTAGTTTAACTTATGGTCAGTTAATTGGGCTGAGTGTCTCAAAATATAATCAGCCTGCGGTGTTAGCAACGGGACAATCACAGCTTGCCGGTAGCGGGCAACCTGAACAGGTATCTTTTAACGTTATTCACCACATCAATAACAGATTGCACACCTTTACCACTGATATCGAAGTAGCTCAGAAGCAACCCCCTTCAGATATTCACAACATTAACCGGTTACTGGCGGCAGGTGATGGAAGTCTGTCGTTAGGAAAAACAGTTTATTCACTGACCAGTGGTGTAAAACTGTCTAATGATGACCCTTTGAAAACCTTGCATATTGATTGGACTTACGACATTTGGCAACGTCCTGTTAAAGAAGTGATTACCCCAGAAACAGGGGGGCTTGCTCAGACGACCCATTGGACATATATTTTCAACAGCAAAGAAGCTGCAACAGTGACGACCCTGCCAGGGGGCACTCAAAACAAAGTCGTTTATGCCGGAGGCGGGAAAAATCAGGTGATTTTGTCAGACTGGCATCGTAGTAAAGCACAGGCCAGTGCACCGATGACAGGGACATCGAACTGGATACAAGACAGTGCCATGACCTACACAGCTACCGGAAATCTGAGCAGTAAAACAACCTTTCATGCCGCAGACCATAACGGTAAGACCATTGGACTGACCAGCCATTATGGTTATGATTTACTGAATCGTCCTGTATGGAAAAAATCTGCCGATGGTACTATTAGCGTTCAGGCACGTAACGATTCTCAGATGTTGCTGATGAGTTATCAGGTAGCCACAGGCAGAGACAATCGGGGCGAAAAGCTGGCACCTGATTTAAGCGTTGTGCAATCAAACACTATTGGAAAACCTGTCGCTGAGTACACCTTTGCATTAGCACCTGATGTAAAGGTCAATGGAAAACCGTTATATACGCCTCAGCTGAAAAAAACACTCATTGCACTGGAAAGTCAGCTGATCTCTGCAAAGAGTCTGAAAACAGTACAGAGTTATGGCTTATTACCCCCCGGCGGAAAAAATGGCTTGTTTGCCTTTGTGAACGAAGCGATTAAGGCAAAGGCATGGTTATCTGAATCGGCCACTGAGTATGACGGTAATGGTCGCAGAACAGAACAGACCTTGCCCAACGGTACACAAATTCACTGGCAGTGGCAACATGGAAACTTGGTTTCCACCACTACACCCAATGGCAGTATGATTCACGACAGTTTTGATATTCAGGGCAACAAAACTTCCCGTTGTGTGCAACCTGTGGGGCAAGCCGTGTGCCATATATTAGGTAGTCGAGGTTATGACGACGAAGGTAATCTTGCCTGGCAGACAGACGAGTATGGTAATACTAACAGGTATACCTACGATGCAGATGGCCGGTTACTCAGCATGACAACGGCGGCGACAAAAACCGAGAAATCGCATCAATTTACCTTCACTTACAATAGTTTTGCGATCACCAGTGCATCCGTGGACGGTGTCACTTTTGTTATTTACACCTATGATCCATCAACATGGCAAATAACTGATAAAGAAGATGTGATCAGTCATTTGCATTACGACTATGATCCTGATACAGGTTTTCTAATAAAAGTCACCCGTAGTGCACCGATAACATTAAAGTCTCCTCCGAGAATAGATTATCCAACAGGTACTGAAAGTGTTGCATACGATCGTTATGGTGCCCCTGTGAGTCTGAAAGATTTAGCTGGAAACACATATTCAGCAATTCATGATGAACTGGGTAGGGTTTTACAGTCACAGGTGACTTTACCCGGCTCAACTCAGCCGACATTGCTGTCTAGTGTCACCTATGCGCCTTATTTTAACCGACCTGCCATGTCAACCAACGGGGTAGGTGTGGTTCGTCGTTTTATTTATAATGATTTAGGGGCGCTTGAAAGCACTGTTGATGAAAGAGATAATGTAATTTTACAGCAACTTAGCTATACCTATGATGTTAAAACTCATAATATTACAACGCTGACTAGAACAGAGAAAAATAACAGTGCCACCCAGACTTATACCTATGATAAAAACACGAATAGTCTGACAGATATGACCTGTAGCGTCACCGGCAAACTAGGCACAGCCAGTATATTATGCCCAGAAGATACAGATGTATCGGGCAGTAACCTAACAACCCCATCGATTATCACCTCACAACATTATACGTTTGATCAATGGAATAACATTAAGACGGTGAATGAGACGCTGGTTACCTCTGCTGGAAAAAACACAAGCAAAACGACTCATTATACGTATGCCGGGCCTTCTGAATCTCGTAGTGATGATTATGATCCGCATCGTATGATCGCTTTCAGTACAGAGTGGGCAACCAATGCTTCAAACTTTAATGCTCGTCCAAAAATGATCACTTATGATGGTTCAGGAAGAATTACTCAGGATGCCGATGGTAACACTCTGCATTACAATGCTTTTGGTCAACAGGATAGTTTTACCAACCATAAGACAGGAGAAAAAACCCTTTACCGGTATGACAGCGCAGGTCATCAGGTGGTAGAGCAGCCATTTAATGCACGGGGCAAAGCCTTACAACCACCTTTGTATATGGTTTATCAGGGTAATAATATTATTGAACAGGTGCAAAGCGATGTTCATGGCACAATGCATAACAGTGTTGAGCTTGGAGGAGTTGCTCACAGTGAGGATGGTGTGATTAATCGCTGGTATCTGCATGACTATAAAGGAGATGTACTGGTTACCCTTAATGGTTCCGGGCAAAGCGTCAGCGATCATGTTTACAGCCCTTATGGCATGGATGATAATCTTTCTGACAGCAGGGCACAGGCACTACCGGAAAAGTTTAAACTAACGACACAGAATAACTGGTGGAAAAGTCATCAGCCGGGGTTTGATAACCAGATGAGTGATCCGGCTACAGGGTATCAGTTTTTAGGGGGAGGATACCGATCTTATAATCCGGTATACCGGCACTTTATGAGTCATGATAGTTACAGCCCGTTCAAAAAAATAGATGGTTATGGATTTGGCGATAATAATCCGGTAATGAACACTGACCCAACAGGTCATATGCCCAAATGGCTGGGCTATGCGCTAGGAGGCTTAAGTATTGCCATGTCTGTTGTCTCTGCCGTATTGCTGCCGGTGGTTGCTGTGGGGGCTGCCAGTGCAGCCGGAGCTACCGCTGCAGGAATAGCCTCGGGTGTTGGTAGTGGTATTGCCATGGCAGTTGGCACAGCTTCAGGAGGGTTACAAATTGCAGGTACCGCATTACCAAAAAATAAAAATCTTGCCATTGCTAACCAAGCGTTTGGTATTGCAAATGGTGTGGTAGCATTCGGAATGGGTTTCGCGATCGGTTTTTCCGGTGTTGCCAGTGCTGCCAGCGCTGTCACGGGTGCTGAAAAACTAACCAGTTCAATGATCATAACATCTGGCGTTAGCGGTAGTCTTTCGGGATTAACCGGTGAGGCCGGCTCAGTCATTGGTATGGGAATGACGGTTAACCCTGGTTTGGCAGACAAAGCGGGGTTTGCAACAGCAGTAAATGTCTTGGGGGATGTATCCATGGCATTGATGACCGTATCAGTAGAATCCGGACTGGGTGCTGGCATTGGTCTTTTTGCACGCAGAGGAGAAAGCTCTGTAAAGGAGGTAGTTACGACCCCAGAAGAGAAACCATTAAAGACGCCGTGTGTTGATAAAATACGTACATTAAGAAAACTTGAGGGTGGAAATCACAGAGAAGTATATACAGATGGAACAAGGGTCTACAAGTTGACAGGGCCTCCTCGAGGTGTAAAGGTTCCTCCTGCAGAATCGGCAAAACCGTATTTAATGAATCTAGCTAGGATTGTGCCAGACTTGGAAGCTGAAAGATTAAATTTACTTTATAAGTCATCAAAATTTTACGGTGGCAGGTATGCCCGTTATGCAACTACCAGGGTTTATGTTGATGTTCATAGTGGCTTTGTTGTTACCGATGCACCTTTTATTCCAGGTGAATATCCAGAAAGCTACGATGAAGAGGTTGCTCCTGAATATAGTAGAATTCGTATGAGACATGTTTATGTCCATTCTGAGAAAAAGGCCTCTAGTTTTGTCGTTTATCAGGGTACAACAGATATATTGCCTGTTAACGCAACAGATTTTTCCCTGCTTTACTTTAACTAAATGAATTGCTGATGTTAATTAACTAATACAAAAAACTGCGTCTAGCTTTTTATTGTGCTATTTTTTTGACCTTGATGTTATGCGTGGAAGTTCTACGCCATAGCTGGCTATTACTCGTTTTTTATACCAACACCTGCTTCCAACTTCTTATTGCGTTACTCTTCTGATCTTGCTGTTATGGGTTGAAGCTCCTCGTGATAGCGGGCACTTAGCCTTTAACTGCAAGCCATAAGCACATGCTACCAAAAGCAGTTAGAAACAAGTCTTGGTATTATTTATTAACTAATAAATATGTTATTTCTACCTAAGAAAATAATCATTTATCATGATACCCACAAATAAAAGATAAAACATCAGATTTACTGCCGGTTTATTCCTATTTTCTTTCGTGTAGGTATTGCTACTCTGATGATTCATGCTATAGGAAAATCTACCTATTTTATTTTCTTATACTATTGGTTTTGTGCTGAATCTCAGTAAATCCACAAAAAATTTATTCACAGTCTATTCCAATTTTAGTTACTTCTTATGAAAGCTTACTATCATGGTTCTGTTATTATGTTCTTATACTATTTTCTTGTTTATTTGTCAGTATTTTCAATGTGTATTATACCTGTTGAACAGGTTGTTTTCGCCTGTGAAAAGGTACACATTGCTATTGATAAGACGAGCAGAAAGTCAAAGTATATCCCATATTCATCTAACATCGGTTCAATATCAACTAAATGGTTGTCGTTTAATTTCCCTGTTTTCAAACCATTACCAACGGTAAATCACCGTAGCTGGCAGGCATTCGCTCAGGCATCCGTTAACTCAACAGCATTGCCCTCTAACGCCAACAGTTTTCACGGTGAAGCGAATGCTTCGGTTGATCCAAGAACCGGCAGCGTATCGTTTGGAATGGTCGTGGCGAGCACTTTGTATGATCAGGGACAGAGCAAAAGAGATCTGATGCTTTCATATGCCGGCAACTCTTTAGCTCATGGTACCGGTAGGCTGGGTCTGGGATCACACTGGACATTTAATGTAGGTACCGAACATCCGTCTTTTTCTGAGGTTTTAGGTCATAAAACCACCGATATAACTACCGGTGACGGTCACAGTTTTACCATGGTCAGTGATCGGAATAAACAGGGTCAGATATACTGGCATCCCCTGCGGCACAAATTAGGTGATGTGACTATTACCGGTGAGCCCGGTGACTGGACTATCGCTACTGCCTCCGGTACCCGTGAACATTTACAATATGGTTATGAAGATTGGGAAGAGGGGCATGACGGGCAGCGAGTATGGTTTTATTATGATCGCAATGGACCTGACGATATTACCCGTCGTTTGCTTTATGTATGCAGTCATCCTCTGACTCTGACCCAAGTTGAAGGGGTAGATAATGCCTGTAAAAACGAAGGTGTCCGAATAACGTATCTGGGAAGTAAGGTTACTGTACACGGACAGCAAGACATTGTCTTGCATTTAGGTCAGGTCAGGGGTGAGAATACTGTCCAATTTGTTTCCATGCCCTCTTTTAACAGTAAAAGTGTTGCAGGTGGCAACAAACCCTCACTGATGCGTTTTGATTATGATGAGCAGGGCAGCTATCCCCAGCTGTTGAAAACAGTCACCGAGCCTTCAGGAAAATCTAGCACATTTCTTTACAATGATGAGTCAGATCGCAGTACCTCAGAACCTCAGGGGTTACCTGAAGGGCTTAGTCAGGGGCACCTGCCGGTGGTGACAGAAGAGATAACTACTCCAGCACCTGTAAACAGTCAGGTCATTCCTACCCGAAAGGTGTGGTATCAATACAGCGGTGGACCTTCTGATCAGCATAATTTTACCGGTTATCTTAGTGGTATCAGTAACGAGCCTGGAAAAGATAACTTATTTGATCGTGCTGATGATTACACGTACACGGTTTCCAAAGACAATGGCCTGACGACTACAACCACAATTTATAACAAGTATCACCTTCCACTGACTGTTTCTCAGGCTGACGATTTACGCCACTCGCTCATAGCCAGAAATGATGTCACCTATTCGCCGTGGAAAGGAACCACTTTTTCCGAACTGCCTTCAACGTACTCCCTTCCGAAGCAAACTACTAAAACCTTGTATGCCTTAACCCGCTACGGGCCGGACAGTGCGGTATTTCCTGCTAAAGTGTTACAGCAAAAAGCGTATGATAACAATGGTCAGATGATCTGGCAGCAGGATGCTTATGGCAGGCAGACTTTTATTCAGTATTGTCCGCCACAAGGTGATACTCATTGCCCGAAAATGGACCCCGACTGGCCACAGGTGACATTGCCTGAAAAGGTAATACAGCTTCCTTCTAGGCAAACGCCTGCTGGGAGCATACCGTTTGTCAGTTTTGCTACCACAGGTCATCAGTCTTGTGGTGTGGAAGTGGAATTTAACTATACAGTAATCCCTGTCGCTCAAAAATACAGGGTACGCATAAAAAAGTATCAGCAATTGTTAAAGCGACAATGGCATACCGTTCGGCAATTATGGAGTAGTGCTCACCACAGTAGAACGAATGGGTTAACTTCCTCCAAATTGTTCAGTCAAAGCCGTTTTTCTCATGAGGTAGGAGAAGACAATTCAGGGCAAGCAGGGAGCTGGCAGGTGGTTACTAAAACTGTCGGAACAGTTTCACCTGGTGTTATCACTGACATTAAACCTGGAGATGCTTTACCTGAACTGTCACCCAGTCAGTTAATTACAGGCACGCATTTTCAGTATAATACTGACCAGAGTAGTTTAACTTATGGTCAGTTAATTGGGCTGAGTGTCTCAAAATATAATCAGCCTGCGGTGTTAGCAACGGGACAATCACAGCTTGCCGGTAGCGGGCAACCTGAACAGGTATCTTTTAACGTTATTCACCACATCAATAACAGATTGCACACCTTTACCACTGATATCGAAGTAGCTCAGAAGCAACCCCCTTCAGATATTCACAACATTAACCGGTTACTGGCGGCAGGTGATGGAAGTCTGTCGTTAGGAAAAACAGTTTATTCACTGACCAGTGGTGTAAAACTGTCTAATGATGACCCTTTGAAAACCTTGCATATTGATTGGACTTACGACATTTGGCAACGTCCTGTTAAAGAAGTGATTACCCCAGAAACAGGGGGGCTTGCCCAGACGACCCACTGGACATATATTTTCAACAGCAAAGAAGCTGCAACAGTGACGACCCTGCCAGGGGGCACTCAAAACAAAGTCGTTTATGCCGGAGGCGGGAAAAATCAGGTGATTTTGTCAGACTGGCATCGTAGTAAAGCACAGGCTGGTGCACCGATGACAGGGACATCGAACTGGATACAAGACAGTGCCATGACCTACACAGCTACCGGAAATCTGAGCAGTAAAACAACCTTTCATGCCGCAGACCATAACGGTAAGACCATTGGGCTGACCAGCCATTATGGTTATGATTTACTGAATCGTCCTGTATGGAAAAAATCTGCCGATGGTACTATCAGCGTTCAGGCACGTAACGATTCTCAGATGTTGCTGATGAGTTATCAGGTAGCCACAGGCAGAGACAATCGGGGCGAAAAGCTGGCACCTGATTTAAGCGTTGTGCAATCAAACACTATTGGAAAACCTGTCGCTGAGTACACCTTTGCATTAGCACCTGATGTAAAGGTCAATGGAAAACCGTTATATACGCCTCAGCTGAAAAAAACACTCATTGCACTGGAAAGTCAGCTGATCTCTGCAAAGAGTCTGAAAACAGTACAGAGTTATGGCTTATTACCCCCCGGCGGAAAAAATGGCTTGTTTGCCTTTGTGAACGAAGCGATTAAGGCAAAGGCATGGTTATCTGAATCGGCCACTGAGTATGACGGTAATGGTCGCAGAACAGAACAGACCTTGCCCAACGGTACACAAATTCACTGGCAGTGGCAACATGGAAACTTGGTTTCCACCACTACACCCAATGGCAGTATGATTCACGACAGTTTTGATATTCAGGGCAATAAAACTTCCCGTTGTGTGCAACCTGTGGGGCAAGCCGTGTGCCATATATTAGGTAGTCGAGGTTATGACGACGAAGGTAATCTTGCCTGGCAGACAGACGAGTATGGTAATACTAACAGGTATACCTACGATGCAGATGGCCGGTTACTCAGCATGACAACGGCGGCGACAAAAACCGAGAAATCGCATCAGTTTACCTTCACTTACAATAGTTTTGCGATCACCAGTGCATCCGTGGATGGTGTCACTTTTGTTATTTACACCTATGATCCGTCAACATGGCAAATAACTGATAAAGAAGATGTGATCAGTCATTTGCATTACGACTATGATCCTGATACAGGTTTTCTAATAAAAGTCACCCGTAGTGCACCGATAACATTAAAGTCTCCTCCGGGAATAGATTATCCAACAGGTACTGAAAGTGTTGCATACGATCGTTATGGTGCCCCTGTGAGTCTGAAAGATTTAGCCGGAAACACATATTCAGCAATTCATGATGAACTGGGTAGGGTTTTACAGTCACAGGTGACTTTACCCGGCTCAACTCAGCCGACATTGCTGTCCAGTGTCACCTATGCGCCTTATTTTAACCGACCTGCCATGTCAACTAACGGGGTAGGTGTGGTTCGTCGTTTTATTTATAATGATTTAGGGTCGCTTGAAAGCACTGTTGATGAAAGAGATAATGTAATTTTACAGCAACTTAGCTATACCTATGATGTTAAAACTCATAATATTACAACGCTGACTAGAACAGAGAAAAATAACAGTGCCACCCAGACTTATACCTATGATAAAAACACGAATAGTCTGACAGATATGACCTGTAGCGTCACCGGCAAACTAGGCACAGCCAGTATATTATGCCCAGAAGATACAGATGTATCGGGCAGTAACCTAACAACCCCATCGATTATCACCTCACAACATTATACGTTTGATCAATGGAATAACATTAAGACGGTGAATGAGACGCTGGTTACCTCTGCTGGAAAAAACACAAGCAAAACGACTCATTATACGTATGCCGGGCCTTCTGAATCTCGTAGTGATGATTATGATCCGCATCGTATGATCGCTTTCAGTACAGAGTGGGCAACCAATGCTTCAAACTTTAATGCTCGTCCAAAAATGATCACTTATGATGGTTCAGGAAGAATTACTCAGGATGCCGATGGTAACACTCTGCATTACAATGCTTTTGGTCAACAGGATAGTTTTACCAACCATAAGACAGGAGAAAAAACCCTTTACCGGTATGACAGCGCAGGTCATCAGGTGGTAGAGCAGCCATTTGATGCACGGGGCAAAGCCTTACAACCACCTTTGTATATGATTTATCAGGGTAATGATATTATTGAACAGGTGCAAAGCGATGCTCATGGCACAATGCATAACAGTGTTGAGCTTGGAGGAGTTGCTCACAGTGAGGATGGTGTGATTAATCGCTGGTATCTGCATGACTATAAAGGAGATGTACTGGTTACCCTTAATGGTTCCGGGCAAAGCGTCAGCGATCATGTTTACAGCCCTTATGGCATGGATGATAATCTTTCTGACAGCAGGGCACAGGCACTACCGGAAAAGTTTAAACTAACGACACAGAATAACTGGTGGAAAAGTCATCAGCCGGGGTTTGATAACCAGATGAGTGATCCGGCTACAGGGTATCAGTTTTTAGGGGGAGGATACCGATCTTATAATCCGGTATACCGGCACTTTATGAGTCATGATAGTTACAGCCCGTTCAAAAAAATAGATGGTTATGGATTTGGCGATAATAATCCGGTAATGAACACTGACCCAACAGGTCATATGCCCAAATGGCTGGGCTATGCGCTAGGAGGCTTAAGTATTGCCATGTCTGTTGTCTCTGCCGTATTGCTGCCGGTGGTTGCTGTGGGGGCTGCCAGTGCAGCCGGAGCTGCCGCTGCAGGTATAGCCTCGGGTGTTGCTAGTGGTGTTACCATGGCAGTTGGCACAGCTTCAGGATGGTTGCAAATTGCAGGTACCGCATTACCAAAAAATAAAAATCTTGCCATTGCTAACCAAGCGTTTGGTATTGCAAATGGTGTGGTAGCATTCGGAATGGGTTTAGCGATCGGTTTTTCCGGTGTTGCCAGTGCTGCCAGCGCTGTCACGGGTGCTGAAAAACTAACCAGTTTAATGATCATAACATCTGGCGTCAGTAGTAGTATTTCAGGATTAAGTGGTGAGGCCGGCTCAGACATTGGTATGGGAATGACGGTTAACCCTGGTTTGGCAGACAAAGTGGGGCTTGCAATAGCAGTAAATGTCTTGGGGCATGTATCCATGGCATTGATGGCCGTATCAGTAGCATCCGGACTGGGTGCTGGAATTGCTGCAGGCAGAGGAGAGAGCTCTGTAAAGGCAGTTACGACTCCAGAAGAGATACCATTAAGGAAACGGTGGACTGAAGAAATACGTACATTAAGAAAACTTGAGGGTGGAAATAGCCGAGAGGTATACACAAATGGAACAAGGGTCTACAAGTTGACAGGGGTTCTTGAATATATAACGCCTCCTCCTGGAGAACCGGCAATAACGTATATGATGAATGTAACTAGGATTGGGCCAGACTTGGAAGCTGAAAAATTAAATTCAATTTATAAGTCATCAAGGTTTTACGGTGGTAGGTATGCCCGTTATGCAACTGTCAGGGTTTATGCTGATGTTAATGCTGGCTATGTTGTTACCGATGCACCTTTTATTCCAGGTGAATATCCAGAAAGCTACGATGAAGAGGTTGTTCCTGAATATAGTAGAATTAATATGAGACATGTTTATGTCCATTCTGAGAAAAAGGCCTCTAGTTTTGTCGTTTATCAGGGTGCAACAGATATATTGCCTGTTAATGGAAAAGATTTTTCCCCGTTTTACTTGGACTTAATTAATTGCTGATGTTAATTAACTAATACAAAAAACTGCGTCTAGCTTTTTATTGTGCTATTTTTTTGACCTTGATGTTATGCGTGGAAGTTCTACGCCATAGCTGCTGGCTATTACTCGTTTTTTATACCAACACCTGCTTCCAACTTCTTATTGCGTTACTCTTCTGATCTTGCTGTTATGGGTTGAAGCTCCTCGTGATAGCGGGCACTTTGCCTTTAACTGTAAGCCATAAACGCATGCTACCAAAAGCAGTTAGAAACAAGTCTTGGTATTATTTATTAACTAATAAATATGTTATTTCTACCTAAGAAAATAATCATTTATCATGATACCCACAAATAAAAGATAAAACATCAGATTTACTGCCGGTTTATTCCTATTTTCTTTCGCGTAGGTATTGCTACTCTGATGATTCATGCTATAGGAAAATCTACCTATTTTATTTTCTTATACTATTGGTTTTGTGCTGAATCTCAGTAAATCCACAAAAAATTTATTCACAGTCTATTCCGATTTTAGTTACTTCTTATGAAAGCTTACTATCATGGTTCTGTTATTATGTTCTTATACTATTTTCTTGTTTATTTGTCAGTATTTTCAATGTGTATTATACCTGTTGAACAGGTTGTTTTTGCCTGTGAAAAGGTACACATTGCTATTAATAAGACGAGCAGAAAGTCAAAGTATATCCCATATTTATCTAACACCGGTTTAATGTCAACTAAATGGTTGTCGTTTAATTTCCCTGTTTTCAAACCATTACCAACGGTAAATCACCGTAGCTGGCAGGTATTCGCTCAGGCATCCGTTAACTCAACAGCATTGCCCTCTAACGCCAACAGTTTTCACGGTGAAGCGAATGCTTCGGTTGATCCAAGAACCGGCAGCGTATCGTTTGGAATGGTCGTGGCGAGCACTTTGTATGATCAGGGACAGAGCAAAAGAGATCTGATGCTTTCATATGCCGGCAACTCTTTAGCTCATGGTACCGGTAGGCTGGGTCTGGGATCACACTGGACATTTAATGTAGGTACCGAACATCCGTCTTTTTCTGAGGTTTTAGGTCATAAAACCACCGATATAACTACCGGTGACGGTCACAGTTTTACCATGGTCAGTGATCGGAATAAACAGGGTCAGATATACTGGCATCCCCTGCGGCACAAATTAGGTGATGTGACTATTACCGGTGAGCCCGGTGACTGGACTATCGCTACTGCCTCCGGTACCCGTGAACATTTACAATATGGTTATGAAGATTGGGAAGAGGGGCATGACGGGCAGCGAGTATGGTTTTATTATGATCGCAATGGACCTGACGATATTACCCGTCGTTTGCTTTATGTATGCAGTCATCCCCTGACTCTGACCCAAGTTGAAGGGGTAGATAATGCCTGTAAAAACGAAGGTGTCCGAATAACGTATCTGGGAAGTAAGGTTACTGTACACGGACAGCAAGACATTGTCTTGCATTTAGGTCAGGTCAGGGGTGAGAATACTGTCCAATTTGTTTCCATGCCCTCTTTTAACAGTAAAAGTGTTGCAGGTGGCAACAAACCCTCACTGATGCGTTTTGATTATGATGAGCAGGGCAGCTATCCCCAGCTGTTGAAAACAGTCACCGAGCCTTCAGGAAAATCTAGCACATTTCTTTACAATGATGAGTCAGATCGCAGTACCTCAGAACCTCAGGGGTTACCTGAAGGACTTAGTCAGGGGCATCTGCCGGTGGTGACAGAAGAGATAACTACTCCAGCACCTGTAAACAGTCAGGTCATTCCTACCCGAAAGGTGTGGTATCAATACAGCGGTGGACCTTCTGATCAGCATAATTTTACCGGTTATCTTAGTGGTATCAGTAACGAGCCTGGAAAAGATAACTTATTTGATCGTGCTGATGATTACACGTACACGGTTTCCAAAGACAATGGCCTGACGACTACAACCACAATTTATAACAGGTATCACCTTCCACTGACTGTTTCTCAGGCTGACGATTTACGCCACTCGCTCATAGCCAGAAATGATGTCACCTATTCGCCGTGGAAAGGAACCACTTTTTCCGAACTGCCTTCAACGTACTCCCTTCCGAAGCAAACTACTAAAACCTTGTATGCCTTAACCCGCGACGGGCCGGACAGTGCGGTATTTCCTGCTAAAGTGTTACAGCAAAAAGCGTATGATAACAATGGTCAGATGATCTGGCAGCAGGATGCTTATGGCAGGCAGACTTTTATTCAGTATTGTCCGCCACAAGGTGATAGTCATTGCCCGAAAATGGACCCCGACTGGCCACAGGTGACATTGCCTGAAAAGGTAATACAGCTTCCTTCTAGGCAAACGCCTGCTGGGAGCATACCGTTTGTCAGTTTTGCTACCACAGGTCATCAGTCTTGTGGTGTGGAAGTGGAATTTAACTATACAGTAATCCCTGTCGCTCAAAAATACAGGGTACGCATAAAAAAGTATCAGCAATTGTTAAAGCGACAATGGCATACCGTTCGGCAATTATGGAGTAGTGCTCACCACAGTAGAACGAATGGGTTAACTTCCTCCAAATTGTTCAGTCAAAGCCGTTTTTCTCATGAGGTAGGAGAAGACAATTCAGGGCAAGCAGGGAGCTGGCAGGTGGTTACTAAAACTGTCGGAACAGTTTCACCTGGTGTTATCACTGACATTAAACCTGGAGATGCTTTACCTGAACTGTCACCCAGTCAGTTAATTACAGGCACGCATTTTCAGTATAATACTGACCAGAGTAGTTTAACTTATGGTCAGTTAATTGGGCTGAGTGTCTCAAAATATAATCAGCCTGCGGTGTTAGCAACGGGACAATCACAGCTTGCCGGTAGCGGGCAACCTGAACAGGTATCTTTTAACGTTATTCACCACATCAATAACAGATTGCACACCTTTACCACTGATATCGAAGTAGCTCAGAAGCAACCCCCTTCAGATATTCACAACATTAACCGGTTACTGGCGGCAGGTGATGGAAGTCTGTCGTTAGGAAAAACAGTTTATTCACTGACCAGTGGTGTAAAACTGTCTAATGATGACCCTTTGAAAACCTTGCATATTGATTGGACTTACGACATTTGGCAACGTCCTGTTAAAGAAGTGATTACCCCAGAAACAGGGGGGCTTGCCCAGACGACCCACTGGACATATATTTTCAACAGCAAAGAAGCTGCAACAGTGACGACCCTGCCAGGGGGCACTCAAAACAAAGTCGTTTATGCCGGAGGCGGGAAAAATCAGGTGATTTTGTCAGACTGGCATCGTAGTAAAGTACAGGCTGGTGCACCGATGACAGGGACATCGAACTGGATACAAGACAGTGCCATGACCTACACAGCTACCGGAAATCTGAGCAGTAAAACAACCTTTCATGCCGCAGACCATAACGGTAAGACCATTGGGCTGACCAACCATTATGGTTATGATTTACTGAATCGTCCTGTATGGAAAAAATCTGCCGATGGTACTATCAGCGTTCAGGCACGTAACGATTCTCAGATGTTGCTGATGAGTTATCAGGTAGCCACAGGCAGAGACAATCGGGGCGAAAAGCTGGCACCTGATTTAAGCGTTGTGCAATCAAACACTATTGGAAAACCTGTCGCTGAGTACACCTTTGCATTAGCACCTGATGTAAAGGTCAATGGAAAACCGTTATATACGCCTCAGCTGAAAAAAACACTCATTGCACTGGAAAGTCAGCTGATCTCTGCAAAGAGTCTGAAAACAGTACAGAGTTATGGCTTATTACCCCCCGGCGGAAAAAATGGCTTGTTTGCCTTTGTGAACGAAGCGATTAAGGCAAAGGCATGGTTATCTGAATCGGCCACTGAGTATGATGGTAATGGTCGCAGAACAGAACAGACCTTGCCCAACGGTACACAAATTCACTGGCAGTGGCAACATGGAAACCTGGTTTCCACCACTACACCCAATGGCAGTATGATTCACGACAGTTTTGATATTCAGGGCAATAAAACTTCCCGTTGTGTGCAACCTGTGGGGCAAGCCGTGTGCCATATATTAGGTAGTCGAGGTTATGACGACGAAGGTAATCTTGCCTGGCAGACAGACGAGTATGGTAATACTAACAGGTATACCTACGATGCAGATGGCCGGTTACTCAGCATGACAACGGCGGCGACAAAAACCGAGAAATCGCATCAGTTTACCTTCACTTACAATAGTTTTGCGATCACCAGTGCATCCGTGGATGGTGTCACTTTTGTTATTTACACCTATGATCCGTCAACATGGCAAATAACTGATAAAGAAGATGTGATCAGTCATTTGCATTACGACTATGATCCTGATACAGGTTTTTTAATAAAAGTCATACGTAGTACACCGATAACATTAAAGTCTCCTCCGAGAATAGATTATCCAACAGGTACTGAGAGTGTTGCATACGATCGTTATGGTGCCCCTGTGAGTCTGAAAGATTTAGCCGGAAACATATATTCAGCAATTCATGATGAACTGGGTAGGGTTTTACAGTCACAGGTGACTTTACCCGGCTCAACTCAGCCGACATTGCTGTCCAGTGTCACCTATGCGCCTTATTTTAACCGACCTGCCATGTCAACTAACGGGGTAGGTGTGGTTCGTCGTTTTATTTATAATGATTTAGGGGTCGCTTGAAAGCACTGTTGATGAAAGAGATAATGTAATTTTACAGCAACTTAGCTATACCTATGATGTTAAAACTCATAATATTACAACGCTGACTAGAACAGAGAAAAATAACAGTGCCACCCAGACTTATACCTATGATAAAAACACGAATAGTCTGACAGATATGACCTGTAGCGTCACCGGCAAACTAGGCACAGCCAGTATATTATGCCCAGAAGATACAGATGTATCGGGCAGTAACCTAACAACCCCATCGATTATCACCTCACAACATTATACGTTTGATCAATGGAATAACATTAAGACGGTGAATGAGACGCTGGTTACCTCTGCTGGAAAAAACACAAGCAAAACGACTCATTATACGTATGCCGGGCCTTCTGAATCTCGTAGTGATGATTATGATCCGCATCGTATGATCGCTTTCAGTACAGAGTGGGCAACCAATGCTTCAAACTTTAATGCTCGTCCAAAAATGATCACTTATGATGGTTCAGGAAGAATTACTCAGGATGCCGATGGTAACACTCTGCATTACAATGCTTTTGGTCAACAGGATAGTTTTACCAACCATAAGACAGGAGAAAAAACCCTTTACCGGTATGACAGCGCAGGGCATCAGGTGGTAGAGCAGCCATTTGATGCACGGGGCAAAGCCTTACAACAACCTTTGTATATGATTTATCAGGGTAATAATATTATTGAACAGGTGCAAAGCGATGCTCATGGCACAATGCATAACAGTGTTGAGCTTGGAGGAGTTGCTCACAGTGAGGATGGTGTAATTAATCGCTGGTATCTGCATGACTATAAAGGAGATGTACTGGTTACCCTTAATGGTTCCGGGCAAAGCGTCAGCGATCATGTTTACAGCCCTTATGGCATGGATGATAATCTTTCTGACAGAAGGGCACAGGCACTACCGGAAAAGTTTAAACTAACGACACAGAATAACTGGTGGAAAAGTCATCAGCCGGGGTTTGATAACCAGATGAGTGATCCGGCTACAGGGTATCAGTTTTTAGGGGGAGGATACCGATCTTATAATCCGGTATACCGGCACTTTATGAGTCATGATAGTTACAGCCCGTTCAAAAAAATAGATGGTTATGGATTTGGCGATAATAATCCGGTAATGAACACTGACCCAACAGGTCATATGCCCAAATGGCTGGGCTATGCGCTAGGAGGCTTAAGTATTGCCATGTCTGTTGTCTCTGCCGTATTGCTGCCGGTGGTTGCTGTGGGGGCTGCCAGTGCAGCCGGAGCTACCGCTGCAGGTATAGCCTCGAATGTTAGTAGTTGTGTTACCATGGTAGTTGGCACAGCTTCAGGATGGTTGCAAATTGCAGGTACCGCATTACCAAAAAATAAAAATCTTGCCATTGCTAACCAAGCGTTTGGTATTGCAAATGGTGTGGTAGCATTCGGAATGGGTTTCGCGATCGGTTTTTCCGGTGTTGCCAGTGCTGCCAACGCTGTCACGGGTGCTGAAAAACTAACCAGTTCAATGATCATAACATCTGGCGTTAGCGGTAGTCTTTCGGGATTAACAGGTGAGGCCGGCTCAGACATTGGTATGGGAATGACGGTTAACCCTGGTTTGGCAGACAAAGCGGGGTTTGCAACAGCAGTAAATGTCTTGGGGGATGTATCCATGGCATTGATGACCGTATCAGTAGCATCCGGACTGGATGCTGGAATTGCTGCACGCAGAGGAAAGAGCTCTGTAAAGGCAGTTACGACTCCAGAAGAGATACCATTAAGGAAACGGTGGACTGAAGAAATACGTATATTAAGAAAACTTGAGGGTGGAAATAGCAGAGAGGTATACACAAATGGAACAAGGGTCTACAAGTTGACAAGGCCTCGATTTGTAGGGGTTCCTCATGACAGGTATATAATGAATCTAACTAGGATTGAGCCAGACTTGGAAGCTGAAAAATTAAATTCACTTTATAAGTCATCAAAATTCTACGGTGGCAGGTATGCACGTTATGCAACTACCAGGGTTTATGTTGATATTCATGGGGGCTTTGTTGTTACCGATGCACCTTTTATTCCAGGTGAATATCCAGAAAGCTACGATGAAGAGGTTCTTCCTGAATATAATAAAATGGGATTGAAACATATTTATTCCGATCCTGAGAAAAAGGCCTCTGCTTTTGTCGTACATCAGGGTACAGAAGATATATTACCTATTAACGGAAGAAACATATTTTTCCCGGTATTAGGTGAAACAAATGAATTGAAGATGTTAATTAACTAATACAAAAAACTGCGTCTAGCTTTTTATTGTGCTATTTTTTTGACCTTGATGTTATGCGTGGAAGTTCTACGCCATAGCTGGCTATTACTCGTTTTTTCCTTTAACAGCAAGCCCTAAAAACCTGTTTTATAACAGTAGTTATGAAACAGGTTTTTAAATAATTTGTAAAGCAAACATCATTATTGATTGCCTATATTGGGTAAGAGTCCTTTTCTATATGCCTGATGATGTTTGAATTCAGTGCTGTGTGAAGCTCTTCAGTAATATCAGAATTTAGTGGCTTGTTATCAGCAGTTGACACAAAAAAGACATCTTCTACACGTTCTCCGAGTGTCAGAGTTTTAGTATTTTGAACATGAATATCATATGTTAGGAACGTGTTGACAATCACAGCAAGTAACCCTGGCCTGTCTGTAGAAAAAATTTCAATGATAGTGCGGTCATTTGTTTTATCTTCAGAAAAGACTATTTTGGGATGTTGGCTAAAATAACGTAGTAATCTTGGTGTTCGTCGACGATGGACCCGGTTCATGGATGCAGGGTGTTGCAGGTTTCTCTTTAAATAATTACATGCCTCTGTTATGCGGGGAGAACCTTCAGGAATAATTGTATTATCAGCTTCAAGTATGACAAATGTATCCAGACAATGTTGTCTGGATACCATTACCTTGGCATTCATAATGTTAAAGTTTAATGCTTCTAACGTCATGGTAATGATGGAAAAGTTATTTTTTTTATGTGGAGCATAAACAAAAATAGCCGAACCACCTGAAATCAAGCCTGTTACCTGTTTTGCAATCACCAATGGCTCATTAGTGTTTTGATGGTTTATAACGTGTTCGCTATGCCATGCTATTTCTTCGGGAGTATAACTTGTAAAATATTTTGGATTGATTTTTTTCCACAGCATTTTCACAGTACTACTTTTAAGTCCTTTTGCGTTGAGCAATTTTAATGCCTCTTCTTGCTGATGCCGTTTACATGCTTCCGTTGCCGATGCCTGAGTGCCATTTAATAAAAGCTTGTGTGTTTCTGAATAAAGTGTATCTAGTAATGTTGCCCGCCAGTTATTCCAGAGTTTTGGGTTGGTAGCGTTAATATCTGCGACGGTCAGGCAGTAAAGGTAGTTAAGGCGTTCTGTTGAGCCCACAAACTGTGAAAACCTGTGAATAACTTCTGGATCAGACAAGTCCTGTCGCTGTGCTGTTAATGAAAGATTTAGGTGGTAGCGAACTAACCAAACAATTAAATCTGTGTTCTGTTTGTTAATGCCGTGATTTTCACAAAACTTTTGAACACAGACAGCTCCTAGCTCTGAGTGATCACCTTCAAGTCCTTTGGCAATATCATGATAAAGTGCGGCGATATAGAGCAGCTCAGGTGCACGTAATGTCGCCTGAACTTTAAAAGCGAGGGGAAACTCATGTTTGCAGGAATTATAGCGGAATTTTCTTAGATACTTAATCAGTAGCAGTGTATGAGCTTCAACGGTGTAAACATGAAATAGATCGTATTGCATTTGGCCGGTTATTTTTGCAAATTCCGGCAAGTAGCGACCTAAAACACCGTAACGTACCATCTTTCGTAGAGAGGAGCTCAGACCGTAACGTGAGCGTAGAAGCTCCATAAAAAGGCTAGAATTTTTCGGGTCACTCCGAAAAGACTTATCTATTTTGTGAAGATTTGCGCGCAGAGACCTGATGGTTGAAGCACGAGCGCCAAGTATGGAAGAGTTTTGTGTAAGCAACACAAATAGCTCAAAAATAGCTGAAGGTGTTTTGTTGAATACATTAGGGCTGGTGATTTCCAGATAATGGTTTCTTAATTGAAAACGCTTGTTAACGGGTGTGATCGTAACGTTTGAGCCAATACTTAAAATATTGTCATGAAAATGTTGAATAACTAGGTCTTTCATTGTGGAAATATTAGTAACGGCTCTGAAATAAGTTTTCATGAATTTTTCAATTGCCAGAGAACTGGGACAATCTTTATAACCGAACTCAGTCGCCATGGCTTTTTGATGGTCAAAAAGCAAACGTTCTTCTGCACGTTTACTGATTGTATGAAGAGCCCAGCGTATTTCCCATAAAGTATTACGAGCTCTTTCTAAGTCTCTGAACTCCTCTGGCAATAAAAAGCCAATATTAACAAGTTGGCTAAGGTCTGCAGTGATATATTGTCTTTGGGTAATCCAGTGAATAAAATGGATGTCACGCAATCCTCCAGGAGACTCTTTAATATCAGGTTCTAAATTATATGAGGTTTGGTTGTATTTGGTGTGTCTTTTTCTTTGTTCGGCAAATTTAGCTTGCAGGTAATGATCGAAGGGCCACATAATATCTGGAGAAATACTTTTTTTAAGTAACTGATGTAGTCGCTTGCTACCAGACAGTATGCGAGCTTCCATGAGTGATGTGAGCACAGTCATATCACTGGCAGCTAATGAAGAACAATCTGATAAAGATCGAACACTTATACCAACTTTCAGACCACTATCCCATAACAACGTAATAAATTGTTCAAATTTACGTGAAAGGGTTTGTGGTGATGATTCTCTGGTTAGTATCAGAAGGTCAATATCGGAACAAGGATGAAGTTCTCCTCTCCCATAGCCACCAGTGGCAAACAATGTAATATCTGATGTTGTATTTTTGCCAGGTTGCAACAGACAATAGTTCCATAACCTGCCAATGACCTGATCAAGAAACCAAGCCCGTCCCCTGACCATGGCAACGATATTTCTCTTCGTTGTAAACCACCCATTCATCAAGTTGCCAGCATGTCTTAAAACGATTCTGGTTTCAGCGACTATATTCTCAGGCTTTTGTTTCAAAATATGACTAAAATCATCTCCGTTAAAGAGTGATGCCTTTTCATCATCTGTTAATGATTGTAATTTCTGTTTTTTTTCGGAAGCTGTTGACAAATTATAATGCTCTGTATCTGGTTTGTTATTCATTGCTAACTTGCCTGATGAGAATCCCTGTTGATCCTGATAATTTAGATATTAAATAATGATTAAGGAGCTGACTCTCCATGGCGTAATGTTAGTATTTCATACCCGTCGTGCGTTACTAAAATAGTATGTTCCCACTGGGCAGAAAGCCTGCGATCTTTTGTAACAGCAGTCCAGCCGTCTTGTTTTATCTTAACGTGCTTTTTTCCTGCATTAATCATGGGTTCAATGGTGAAGATCATTCCTTCACGTAGTTCAATGCCGGTATTGGCTTTTCCAATATGAAGCACCTGAGGTTCTTCGTGAAAACCTTGTCCTATACCATGACCACAAAAGTCTTCAACCACAGAAAAGTAATTATTATGAGCATGTTTAGCAATTGCAGCTCCAATATCTCCTAGGTGTGCGCCTGGTTTCACCTGCTCGATACCTTTGAACATACATTCTCTGGTTACTCTTGCCAGCCTTGAGACATAATCAGGTACTTCACCGATCAGAAACATCATACTGGTATCACCATGGTAACCATCTTTTTTAACAGTAATATCGATATTTATACTGTCTCCACTTTTTAAGACTCTCTTATAATCAGGTATGCCATGACATACCACTTCATTAATAGAAGTACAAATAGATTTCGGGAATCCTTTGCGGCCTGGGGCAGCTCCATAGTTTAAAGGCGCAGGGATTGCATTTTGATCATTGATGATGAAATTATGACATAGTTCATCTAACTTGCCTGTGCTAACTCCTGCTTTTACTTGCGGGGCAATCATTTCCAGAACTTGCATAGCTAATTTACCAGCAATGCGCATTTTTTCAATTTCTTCAGGTGTTTTGATGATAACAGACATGATACTTAATTTAGCTCTTTTAGTTTTTAATCCATCTCATTCTACCAGTTTTTATATGAGTGTACCCAAAAAGTTAGCAAAGTAATTTTCGTGTTACCAGGTCAAGGAAATGGCCAAGAAAATAAGGAGATTGTATGAGTAGTTGAAAGGTGTCAAACAACCACGAGAAGGTGTTATCTGTGCTTGCTGATATAAATTTGTTGAAATACGCTGTTAAGTATGGATATTTTAATCGTAGATGACGCAAGAGATCAACGTCTTATTTTGTCAAAGGTGTTGGAAAAACAAGGGCACAACATTCACTTGGCTGAAAATGGTTACCAAGCATTAACGCTACTGGAGTCTCACAATAAAATCCAACTTGTGATTAGTGACTGGATGATGCCTGAGATGGATGGTGTGGAACTTTGTCGGCAGATCAGATCCCGTAACTTATCACGCTATATCTATTTTTTAATGCTAACAGGTAAAACTGATGATGATGCTGTCATCCACGGTATGGGCGTTGGGGCTGATGATTTTCTTACAAAGCCAATTAACTTCAAAGAGTTGAAAGCCAGATTAAAAGCTGGAAAGAGGGTTGTGGAGCTTGAGAAAAGTTTGGCTGCAAGCAACCGAAAAATACGAGAAGCTCTCGATACTGTTGAAACTGATTTGAAATCGGCAGCAGATACATTAACCAACCTGCTTCCTCAGCCTTCGCGACTTCATCAAACGTTATTTGACTGGAGGTTTCAACCTAGCAAAATTTTAGGCGGTGATATGCTGGGCTATCAGGTCTTGGATGCTGAACATATCGCTTTTTACCAAGTAGATGTTTCTGGTCACGGAGTGCCTTCGGCATTGTTTTCTTTTTCCTTAAATCACCTGTTGTCAGATGTAAACCCTAGCACTTCAGTGTTGCTGTCCCAAAAGGCAGGGAGCTCAGATTTGATTATCAGGTCGCCAGAAAAGGTAGTGTCAATACTTAATGAGCGGTTTCAAATGACAACATCGAATACGATGTATTTTACAATGGTATACGGCATTTTGCATTCACCTTCAGGAAAAGTTTCACTTACATATGCAGGGCACCCTCCATCACTGGTGATAACTTCAGCAGGAGAGATCTCTCCGGTAAATGGTGCTGGAGCACCCGTGGGTATGGTGCCTGATTTTCCTTATGAATGTGAATATTTCACATTAAATCAAGGAGATAGTTTGCTCTGTTATACTGATGGCGTAACAGAATGCATGAATAGTAAATGTGAGTTTTTTGGAACAAATAAGCTAGTAGAGACAATAAAGCCCTGCTATAAGTATTCACCAAATTTTCTGCTAGACAGTGTGATGGATTCTTTACATACATGGCAAAATAGTGATACCTTCAACGACGATGTTTCGTGTATGCTTTTAAAAATAGACAATGATAAAAAGATCATCACTCATAATCTAGGAGCAGCTAATGAGCTTTGAATATCGCAAAGAGAATATTTTTGCTGTGGTTACGTTGGATGAAAATCGTCTAGATGCTAGTCAGGCAAACGCTTTTAGGGATTATATGCTGAGCCTGATTGATAGCGGTGAACATAATATAGTTCTTGATCTTTCTCATGTCAGCTTTATGGACAGCAGTGGATTGGGTGCGGTGGTGGCTGTAAGAAAGCAGTTAATGAGCGATAATGAAAACACTATGCACTTGGCTTGCCCGCAACCGGCGGTGAGTGACTTACTGAACCTGACATGTATGGATAAAGTTTTTTCTATCTATCCATCTGTTAATGATGCTATTCAGACAGGTTAATCATATGTCTGAACAACCAACACAGTCTATACAGTTATCCATAGACAGCCAGTTTAAGCATACAGTCTTAGTCGCTAGGGCTATCAGAGGAATTTGTGCAACTACTTCTTTATCTCAAACAGAGATTAACCGGATTGAGCTCTGTGTCGTGGAAGTACTAAACAACGTCATTGAACATGCATATGGACACAAGTCGGGTCATAAAATAGAGGTGGATATATTGATTGTTCACAATGATAGGATTAATATCACCATAACAGACTATGGAAAAAAGATAACAGAGCCACTGGAAAATTTAACAGCACCTTTTGATGACGTGATTCCAGATAATCCCGATACTTGGGCTTGTAGGGGTCGAGGCTTGTCTATTGTTGAGCAAATTATGGATGGGGTCGATTATCAGGCAGAGGGTAACAGCAACAGGTTTTCTATGTACTTTCGTTTTGCAGGTTCTTGATTTTGTCGGAAGTGCTTTACGTGTAAAAAATATAACAAAATAGATTATTTTTAATCCTTTATCTTGCAATACTTCGGACAGTTTTTGTACAGTAGCTTCAGGGGCTGTAGCGTTATAGGGTATCTAATTACCAGTCGGCGTTGACCCTAACTTGCCATTAAATACCAACCTTACAGTATAGGTCTTACCACACGAGTATTAACCTTTATAAAAACTGTCCACAGTATTGTTAGTATTAAAGAGTTTAAATAAACCTTAATAGCTAGTTTCACCATTGCCCCGATAAACTTATGTTTCGACGAAACAACCTGTCAACCATGTTTAATGGTGGCAGTTTAAAAGAGCCTTCACCAGTTCCTGTGTATTTCCATGGAATACCAGTCTCATCATATGATATTCCATGGATATATCTGCTGGAAAGATAAGTACCTTCATGTACTCTTCTACCATTATATACATTGTAAATTATTCCCGGACCAATAAATTTACCATTTTCCCATACTCCTTCATATATTTTTTGGCCTGTATTTTTGTGATATTTGATTCCTAAACCATGTTCTAAACCATTTTTCAACTCTCCCTCGTACACTTGGAGGGGGTTTTTTTCAGTATGTCTGTGCATATGCCTACTTAGATTGGTTTTTTGGGCAGTTCTGAAACTGCATCCTGAAAAATTACACGCAAAGAGTTTTTCTTTAGTATGCACACGCATATGGATCTTTAATTTTGATGAGCTCTTAAAATTTTTTCCGCACGTTTCGCATGTGTGACATATGTTATGCACCATGATCTGTCCTTTTCCTACAAAATATCTGTGCCTTTGATATATCTCCAAATTATACACCTCTACAGGGATTCCCTTCACTCCATAACTCACCCCGCAGTGACTGTATCTGTTACCTTTACAGAGCAGGTGAATCTTATGGCCTGTGGCACTGATTAAGTTATCTTTGGTTGACAAATTCTGTATAGGGACAAAAGCTTTATAATTTTCTGCATAAAACCTATGATTAGGGGTTGCTGAGACTCTGCTGATTTTTTCCGTTTTGGAATCTTTGAACTGATAGGTTCTTACTTTTAGTACATGTCGCGCAAACAAGGAGATGGCGGGGCTTTGATTACTCCTGTTAATATCAAGGTGGGTGGTATTCACTGTAGTGGGTTTAATTCCGGTAATATAGCCATGAACATTGTTAATCCCAAACTCTTTAATTGTTACTGAAATTAGACCTTGTTTCTGTTGTTCCTGCAGCCATTGGCTGACCATGGTTTTGGGGCGAAGCAAATTCATATGCTCTGTGCAGCGCAGTACGGTTACTCCATGGTCATTATTGTCTTTCTTGCATTCTGGAATAGTTTTATCAGAGTACGAATTCTTATAAGGAAAATCGTCATAATAAACAAAGTCTACCTCTTCCCAAGTCTTAGGTGTAATGGGCTGGTTATCATAGCTCGGCAAAGGAACCATGGCTGAGGCTGGATTGACTAAACTAGCAGCTTGTACATAAACAATGGTATTTAAAGCCAGCGTGATTGCTAGTGTCAGAGGAATTTTGGTGATTATCATAGGGAGTTACTTGTTTGTTGATGTCGTTTAATGACTCTGTTGTAAAAAACAATTTGAGGTAAGCTTATTTCAGAACCTTCTATCAGAAGTGAACCCAATTGTTTAGACAGTATTCTGAAAAGTTAAGATCCTTTTTTAACCAAAGCTAACTGTTTGATGTGAACAATTTTTAGGGTCCACTTCTCTTTATGCTTTTCGTGCAAAATCATTGGCACTTTGATATGGCTATTTTATGGCTGAGTTTTTTTTACCTGAATATTCTGCCACACACTCCATAGCTTTAACTCCTTCTGGCCATTCAACCTTCGTAACCGGAAAGGCTATATCCGCACCATGTTTATGAATAATATTTATAATCTCCAAATATATTTTTTCTTGGATAGCCAACCATTTAATCCAATCTGTTGTTTTGGTAAAGCAGTAAAGCTGGCAGTCCAAAGATGAGTGACTAAAATTATTGAAGTATATGAAGGTTGTGCGTTTTTTATCAATATCTGGATGATTTTTGATAAACTCTCTTATTGCTTTCAGCAAGGTTTCAAGCTTGCCGCTATCTTCATACCGAATGCCTATGGTTGTCTTTATACGTCGATTTTCCATTCTGCCAGGATTTTCTATCGCCATGCTGACAAACATTGAGTTAGGGACATACAAGGGACGACGATCAAAAGTTCGAATGCGTGTTTGTCGCCAGCCTATGTATTCAACCGTACCTTCAATAGGCTTGCCGGGTGCGCGAATCCACTCACCAACTTTAAAAGGTGCATCGGTGTAGATCATTAATCCACCAAAAAAGTTTGCCAGTAGATCCTTGGCTGCAAAACTAACGGCAAGACCACCAATGCCACCAAAGGCTAAAAGACCGGAAATACTGTAGCCAATGGTTTGCATGATGGTCAGCAAAGAAAGAATAGAGATAATGATTCTGGCTAATTTTCCAATAGCAATTATTGTTGTGGGATCTTTGATTTTTTTGGAGTCTGTAAGTGTGAGAGCAAGCTTTTCTAATCTGCTGATGAAACGTAACAAAAACCAAGTAGCTATCAATATATAAAATGAGCTTATAAAATGTGGTACCCAGTTTTTGCTAGTTATTATTTTCTGTGACTCTAAAAGATGAACTAATAAAAAAACGCCGGTTATCCAAATAATCAGCTTTGCGGGAGCGATTGATGCCCCGATAAAGGATTCATCCCAGATATTATGTGTAGTTATTGATTTTGCATATAGCTTTCTTAATATCAAGCTGACCAAAAAGTAAGCCAAAAAAGTTATTACGACAATACTACAAGCTGGATAAAACCAATCCTTACCATTGTGAATAAATTCCATCATTTCAGCAAAGATGCTCATATAAGCAGTCCTTCAGTCGTAGTTGTTTTAACAAGACCAAGCTTAGTTAATTGTTTTTGCAATGCTAATCGCCGAGCCTCTGAAACCGTTTCTGAAGGTATTAAGTTTTTCAGGGTTTCAAGCCTTGCTGATTTATCAGCAGGGATTTTGTATTGTTTTAGCCATTGTAATACTTCTTTTGCACCTTGGCGGTTATTGCATACCAGTAACATATCACAACCTGCATTCAATGCACGTTCAGCTCTTTGGGAAAAACCTCCAGCCACTGATGCGGCCGCCATGTTTAAGCAGTCAGAGAACAGGACTCCTTGAAAATTCAGTGTATTGCGTAACACTTTTCGTAACCAGTAATCAGAAAAGCCTGCAGGTTCACAGCTGACCATAGTATAAACAATATGCGATGGCATTAATCCACTAATTTTTTTATTTATGGCTGAAATAAAGGGCTTAAGATCCTCGTCAATTTCATTTATGGATCTGTTATCCTTGGGTAGGCTGATATGTGTGTCATCACTGACACCCCCATGACCGGGGAAATGCTTACCAACCGCATGAATGCCAGTGGCAGTCAGGCCTTTAATGTATTGGGAGGTTAAGGCAATAACCATTTCGGAGGTTGTGCCGAAACAGCGGCTTTTCAGCATGTTGTTGTTTTGTCGGTTGATATCCAATACCGGAGCTAGGTTGATATCAATAAGGTGTTGCTTTAACTCAGAGCCTGTTGAAAGACCAATTTCAAAAGCAATTTGTTCTGCCTTGTCTGGTTGCTTGTTATATAAACAGCTTAAGCTGGACATCTCTGGCAGTGTAATAAATTTTTCACCTTTAAAGCGTTGTACACGCCCGCCTTCCTGGTCAACTGCAATAAGTATTTTTGGTTTGATAGTACGTATGGCTGATGTGAGCTCAAAAAGCTGGTGGCTACTTTCAAAATTACGTGAAAATAAAATAATGCCACCTACTTGTGGCTCGGCAATCAATGATTTTTCTTCATTCGTTAATGTTAGTCCTTCGAGGTCAAACATTAATACGCCATGCTGAGTTGAAGTGAGCTCCACAAATTTTTCCTTCTTCTTTCTTAACCTATCAATATAATAAGGGTTTACCGGTTGTTTTGGTACTGTTTTAACTTTGGCAGTTTGATTGCTTGTATGTTGATTTAAAAAATCTGTAACCCTAGGGTCATTATTCGATCATAACCGGCATATGATTTGCTCCACAGATCTCCTGACAGTACGTTTGGTCACCCCAGATATTGAATAATTTCCTCAGCTGCTGTTCTTCCGTCGGCTATGGCTGTTACCACCAGATCAGAACCTCGCACCATATCTCCACCAGTAAATACTTTAGGATTACTGGTTTGGGACGTATATGTATCGTGATTATTTAGCTTAATTCTTCCATTATCAAGAAAGTTTATATTGTTATCAGCAAGCCAGTGGTCGGGGCTGGCTTGAAAACCGAAGGCAACTATAACTGCATCAGCTTGTATTGTCTGATCCTGCCGAGTCTTTTTATGAATGAATGTGATGTCTATTTTATTGTGAGTGGTGGGTGTAAAAGCCACAGGTTGAAGATTGAATAAAAAGTTAACACCTTCCTCCTTGGCATTCATTACTTCAGCTTGAGATCCTGGCATGTCAGTTTCCGTTTGACGATATACACAGGTCACCTTACTTGATCCTTGACGTATTGCAGTGCGGTTACAATCCATCGCTGTATCACCTCCGCCTAATACGATAACATCGAGTCCTTTCAAACACTGGTATTGTGCCAAAGTGGGTGAAATGCCATGAATATAACATGTGTTACCAATGAGATAAGGTAATGCACTGTATATATTGGAACTATCTTCACCTGGAATGTTTCCCTTCACTGGTTTGTAAGCACCAAGACCCATGAAAACAGCATCAAAGTCATTGATTATTTCATTTAAATGAATGTCTTTACCCACTTCAGTGTTTAACTGAAATTCTACACCCATTTCAGTAAAAATGGCCTGACGTCTTCTGATTACTGATTTTTCCAGTTTAAATTCAGGAATTCCAAACGTAAGTAAGCCGCCAATCTCTGGATAACGATCGAATACCACAGGTGTGTAGCCATGACGAACGAGAACATCTGCGCAGGCAAGTCCGGCAGGCCCGGCACCGATTACAGCAACTTTCTTATCCGTTCTTTTAATGGCTGATACACTTGGTTTCCACCCCATTTGAAAGGCCGTTTCTGTAATATGTTTTTCTATTGCACCAATAGTTACAGCACCATATTCATCATTCAATGTACACGAGCCTTCGCATAGCCTGTCTTGAGGACAAATGCGTCCGCAGACTTCTGGAAGAGAGTTTGTTTGATGGCACAGCTCGGCAGCTTCAATAATTTTTCCCTGATTTACCAGAGTTAACCAATCAGGAATATAGTTATGAACAGGACACTTCCATTCACAATATGGATTTCCACAGTCTATGCAACGATGTGCTTGTTCCTGAGCCTGTGAGCTATTGTATTCCTGATAGATTTCATCAAATGATGTCTGTCGGTCAGTGATATTTTTTTTTGCTGTCATTAAACGGCTAATATTTACAAATTGAAAGTCATCCTGTAACGGTTTTAAAGATAGTTTTGGTTGTTTCATGTTCTACTCCGGTCTTCCGTGTATTTGGTTCAGCAAACTCTGGATCTGTGATGCTTTCGGTGTTGCTAGCCAAAAGAACTCGATGTAGTCGTTGAATCCGTCCAGAATTTCTTGAGCCCAAGCACTTTCGGTTTCCCTGATATGGGCAAGTATAATATTATATAAAAGTTGCCGTGGCTCTTCCATTTCCTCAATGCTGATACGTGTAATGTCAATGGAATTGTGATGGTAGCGGTCAACAAAATTTCTCTCAGTATCGAGAATATAGGCAATGCCACCTGTCATGCCAGCTCCAAAGTTATGCCCTGTCTGACCAAGCACTGTTACGCATCCACGCGTCATGTATTCGCAACAATGATCACCAACACCTTCTATTACAGCATTGCAACCAGAGTTTCTGACAGCAAAGCGTTCACCTGCACTGCCTGCAATGAAGCATTCACCACCGGTAGCACCGTAAAGGCAGGTGTTACCACAAATAGCAGAAGGTTTTTCGGCTGAATTAAGCGATGATGGAGGTGTAATAACAATCTTTCCACCTGCCATACCTTTGCCCACATAATCATTAGCTTCACCATATAAAAAGAGATGAAGTCCTCCCGCATTCCATACCCCAAAGCTTTGACCGGCACTTCCTGTAAAGTCAAGGCGAATCGGTGTATCTTTCATACCCTGATTTCCGTGAAGTTGTGCTATTTTTCCCGACAAGTTTGCGCCAATAGATCTGTCCTGATTAGTGATAATATACTGAAATTTTCCGCTGATTTTTTCTTCGATCAAGTGTTCGCAATCTTTTTGTATTCGCATGGCAAGTTCGGCTTTGTCAAAAGGAGGGTTGTTTTTATAACCGTAAGCATGAGGGTGCGTATTTAATAGGTTTTTATCACCAAAAATTGGAGTCAAATTCAGTTGTCTTTGTTTATTGGTGTTGCCTTCAATTTGTCTGAGCAGATCAGTTCTTCCAATAATATCCTGTATGGTTGAAGCTCCCAACAAAGAAAGCAGATTTCTGACTTCTTCAGCAATGAAAGTAAAAAAATTCATAGCTTTTTCAACTGTGCCTGAATAGTGATGATTTCTCAGGTACAGATTCTGTGTTGCTATGCCTGTAGCACAATTATTTAGATGGCAACACCGCAAAAACTTGCATCCCAATGCAATCATTGGTGTAGTACCAAAAGCAAATGAATCAGCACCTAGCAGAGCGGCTTTTATTACATCAAGACCAGTCTTTAGCCCCCCGTCAGTTTGCAAAATAATTTTATCTCTCAGGTTGTTGGCCACCAGTGCTTGTTGAGCTTCTGCAAGGCCTATTTCCCAAGGTGAACCTGCATACAGGGTTGAACTGACAGGGCTGGCACCTGTGCCTCCATCATGCCCTGAAATGGTGATAATATCAGCATAAGCTTTAGCGACGCCTGCAGCAACAGTGCCAACTCCGGGTCCAGAAACCAGTTTAACAGCGACTTTTGCAATAGGGTTGACACTTTTCAAATCAAAAATAAGTTGAGCCAGATCTTCGATGGAATAAATATCATGATGTGGCGGGGGAGAGATGAGTGTGACCCCTGGGGAGGAATATCTGAGCTGTGCAATCAAGTCATTCACTTTTTCTCCGGGGAGTTGTCCGCCTTCACCGGGTTTTGCCCCCTGAGCAATTTTTATCTGTAAAACCTCGGCATTTACCAGATAGTGCGGAGTGACACCAAATCGACCTGAAGCGATCTGTTTGATTTTTGAATTTTTTATCGTGCCGAAACGTTTTGGATCTTCACCACCTTCGCCAGAATTAGAGCGTCCCCCTAGTCGGTTCATCGCTTCAGCAATGCTTTCGTGTGCTTCTGGAGAAAGAGCACCAAGGCTCATGGCTGCACTGTCAAAACGTCTGATAATATCTCGCTTGCTTTCGGTTTGGCTGACTGGTATTGGTGTTTTTGCAATATTCAAAGCAAGCAGATCCCTGATCATGGCAGGTTTGCGCTTGTTAATCAGCTCAGCATACTCTTTGTAGGCAAAAGGATCGCCTGTGTTTACTGCTTTTTGCAAACTTTGTACAACATCGGGGTTGAGTGCGTGATATTCACCTTTATACATAAATTTTTGAATGCCACCGACAATTTCGGGAGCAGTTGGCATCCATGCCCGTTCAGATAGGTATAATTGTTCGTTGTGAAAGTCAGTAAAACGTGCACCATCAATATAATTTTTTTGGGTTGAAAAGCATAGTGTTAGTATCTCCCGAGATAAACCAACTACCTGAAATAATTGTGCGCCTTGGTAGGAGACCATTGTTGAAATGCCCATTTTAGACATCATCTTGAGTAACCCTTTGATAATGCCTTTGCGATATTGATGACAGGCTTTTGCTTCAGTAGTATTTTTCTTGTCAGCCCCTATGCTGTTTATTACCAGTGTGTAAGCAAGATATGGATAAATGGCATTTGCTCCAAAGCCTAATAATACAGCGAAATGATGTGGGTTATGCGTCGTAGCTGTTTCTACAATAAGGTTTGTAAAAGCCCTGATTTGTTTTTTTATCAGATGTTGATGCACAGCACTCACGGCAAACACCGCTGGTATCGGAATTTTTTCTGTTGAAATATAATTGTCTGTCAGGTGAATTAGTGTATTACCTTTTTCGACAGCCTTTTCTACAGCATCGCATAACAACGAAATGGCTTTCTTCATGCTTTGATCTGGTGAATAATGAAGGCTGAAAGTTTTTGCGGTTAGTCTCTTGTCTTCAGGTAATGTAAATAACGACCTGAACTCTGTGCAGGACAGTACGGGAGAGCTTAATTTAATATTGGTAAATTCTTCTTCTTTTTTTGCAAACACATTGCGTAATGGACCCAGAGCCACCTCAACCGACATTACAACAGTTTCGCGAAGTGAGTCTATAGGCGGATTTGTCACTTGAGCAAACTGTTGGCGAAAATAATCATAAGGCGAGCGAATTTGTTCAGACATTACTGCTATAGGTGTATCATCACCCATTGAACTAACCGGCTCCTGTGCATTTTTAGTTAACGGATAAATAATGCGACTTATGTCTTCCTTTGAAAGAAGAAATAGTTTTTTCCATACGGCTATATTTGCGGTTTTACCTGAAGCTGTATGGCAGAGATTTTGCGACAAGAGTTGTTGTTCTTTATATCGGTCATAGGTTACATAAGTGACATGAGTTCGTACCCATTGCTGATAGGTGTATTGTTTTTGTAGCATCATATCGATATCATGCTTTTGATAAATTTTTCCAGTCAGTGTATCCAGTGCTAATATTTCGCCTGCACCAATACGACTTCTGGCAGTGATCGTTAATTCTGGAGAATCAAACACACCCGCTTCAGATGCTACCATTAAATATTGATTGCCTGACAGCAGCCACCGGGCAGGTCTTAATCCATTTCTGTCCAGAGCGCAAATAGCATAACGACCATCAGTTATAACCAACCCTGCAGGACCATCCCAGGGTTCGCAATGAAGCCGGTTATAATGATAAAAAGCCTTTAGGTTAGGACTCATATGCGATACATTACTCCAAGCAGGTTGTATCATCAAACGTAACGCATTAAAGATGTCAAGCCCTCCCTGAGTCAGTACTTCTAGCATGTTGTCGACACTATAGGAATCTGAGCCTGTTTGGCATATTAGTGGTTGTAATGTTTTTATTTCAGGACATATTTTACTTTTTAAAAGTGGGCTCCTGGCCTCTGCCCACTGTCGGTTGCCTTTAATTGTATTCATCTCTCCGTTGTGCGCAAGCATTCGAAACGGTTGCGCCAGCGACCAGTGAGGTAAAGTATTTGTTGAAAACCGTTGATGAAAAACACATATAAACGATTTAAATCCGGGGTTTTTGAGATCCCTGTAATAATGTGCAATATCTTCTGGCATCATCAGCCCTTTATAGCTAATAAGCTTTGTAGACAAAGAGCAAATATGAAATGTTGCATCATTAGTGATTTTCTGTTCGGTATGCCTGCGAGCCAGAAATAAGGCGTTTTCAAATGATTGTATTGATGATGCTTTTGCAGGACTGACGAATACCTGTTCAATAACAGGTTGTTTTTCTCGTGCCAGCTTACCCAAACACTGATCATTAACAGGTACTTTGCGCCATCCGATAATATTTATTTTTCGATGCTTTAATTCGGATGAAAATATTTGTTTTGTTCTATTGTACTTTGTTTTGTCTCTGCTGAGAAAAACCATGCCAATAGCATAGTTTTCTGGAAGCTTAAAGGGTGTGTTTTCTCTAAAAAAATGATCAGCAATGGTGACGAGTATACCGCAACCATCACCGGTTTTTCCATCTGAAGATATTCCACCTCGATGGGTCATTCGTTTAAGTGCTTGAAGAGCATAAAGAACCAGTTGATGTGTTGGTTTTCCTTGTTGTTGAGCTATTAGCCCAAAGCCACAGTTGTCCTTGAAATCTTCATCTTTATATAAATATTCTGTCATTGACATCCTTTCCATCACGGCTTAAATTATCTATTGCTTAATATCACGCTGAATCACGTTGTTTATGTCTTATATAATGTAATATGGCCCCTCATTTTTTCAGGCAGTTTACAGAGGCTAACTGGTTTAATATTGTTTACAATGTGATTTTGGCATTTAGCGTCTAGTAAGAAAAGACTTATTGTATGCTGAAAACAATTCATTATAGATGTTTTTTTATATTTTATTTGCATTTATATTTTATTTTCTGAATAAGTATTTTTTTCAAGACGGCAGAAATGATTTAACCTGACAACTGATATTGAGTTCAAAAATATGGCATTGTTACGTCTTATTCAATTAACGGATCTTCATCTGTATTCTGATCATTCTTCATTAATTAACGGTGTAAATCCTGCCAAAAGTTTCAAAAAAGTGCTTGAGGCTGCACTATCTCAAAGACCTGACTACATTATTATTACAGGTGATGTGGCTATGGAAAAAATAAGTTGTGTGTATGAATGGGTTGCAAGAGTTATGGATGAAACAGACGTGCCGTGGTCATGGTTGCCGGGAAACCATGATGATATTTCGTTGATGACATCTCATTTTAAGCGTGTTGTTATACAAAGAGATTGGCGCTTTATTCAGCTTAACAGTCAGGTAGAAGGTGAGGGGAGAGGTTATCTTTGTTCTGATGAAATCGCTTTTTTAACAAAAACACTCTCTCAGGATGATCAAACCAAGACCCTCATCCATGTGCATCATCATGTAAAACCAATAGGATCATGTATTGACGACAGTATGTTAAACAGCGAGCCACTGTTTGAATTACTTAAAAAATATGTATGTGTTGCCGGGGTTATTCATGGACATATTCATCAGCGATGGGAGGGGGAAAGTTACAACGTGCGCATTTTTGGAACGCCATCGACCTGCGTTCAGTTCAAACCTTGTGCTGATAAATTTCTTATGGATACGGAACGTAGTCCGGGCTATCGGTTGTTTGATCTTGGAAGTCAGGGGGTGGTTCGCTCAGAAGTTTGTCGAATTTTTGGAAAGAATTTAATTGCCTCCTCTGCAACCCCTGATTTTTGGCGTAGTTGATTCCATCTACGCATTAATCTGAGATTTTCTCAGAAAAACACTGGAGTTTCTTCGGGTTTGTCGTCTAAATTTAAAAGAGTGTTTGTAGTACAGGAATTTAGCACATGGAAGAGCATCAGAGAGATCACTTTTGGAAAGAAGGGCGTAATTTAAAAGAGGAGCGCTCTAAGAAAGCCCGATCAAAGTACTTTAAAGAAAAAAAAATTCAACAAGGTATTGATAGGTACTTTTCGGGCAAAGACGATGGTGATGTTTTTTTAGATGGTTACGACCAGGCAAATAAAAGAAACTATCATTGATTTTGCAGAGATTTGAGATAATGTTTTATTATCTTAAATAAAGTCGCTGGTTTCTCCGCATGAAGCCAGTGTGTAGTGCCTTTAATCACTTCAAGGCGAGCTTGGGGAAACAGTTTTAAAGTAGGTTCTCGGTATTCAGGCAACAAATAATCAGAAAACTCACCTTTTAGAAACAATACTGGATGTAAAAAGGGTTTGCCGACAGGTGCGTTTGAAAGATGGGTGTAATTGTTAATGATGGCATCAATATTCAAGCGTAATAAAAGTTTTCCGTTTTTATCTCTTCTAAGGTTCTTTAACAGAAAGGCGCGTACGTCAGAATTGTCTACTGTTTTTGAGAGTATACTGTCAGCTTCATTTCGTGATTGAATGTTTTTAGCTTTAATCCCTTTTAAACCTTCCATCACATCGTTATGACGCTGCTCAATATTATAAAGGTTATAGTCGATAGGTGGCATATCCAAACTGGCTAAAGAAAGTATGTTATTCGCAGAAGAAAGTGCTACCTGCATAGCCACTTTACCGCCCATTGAGTGTCCGATAAAATGAGCCTTTTCAATATGATGATGTTGCATGTAATCGATAATATCTTCTGCCATTTCCTGATATGTCATTGTATCGCTATGAAATGAAGAACCATGGTTTCGCAGATCTATGGCGTGAATGGTATAATCAGTGCCTAATGACCTGCCGAGGGTTTTCAGATTATCACAGGAGCCAAACAGGCCGTGGATTAAAATTAGTGGAGCGCCTTCTCCGTATATTTCACTATTAAGTACTTGCATTGTCGTGCTACGATGTTCAATTGTTGAGTGTCTGAGTATTTTATCATTATTTTAAAAGCGTATAAGCATAATAAATTCTTATTTTAATATTTTTCCCTTTTTTGATTAATATCTTTATCTTTTTGACCGGAGTTACTATGGAAACTGAACCAAGAGGAAATCTTTCTTTACGCACAGTAGCCATGCCAGCAGATACGAATCCGAATGGTGATATTTTTGGTGGCTGGTTGGTTTCACAAATGGATCTTGCTGCATTCACTTGCGCCAAGAAAACCTCATATTCTAGGGTCGCAACTGTAGGCATTGAGTCGATTAATTTTATTCAGCCGGTTGCTGTGGGGGATGTTGTTTGCCTGTATACTGAATTGCTCAGAATAGGTCGGACCTCGATGAGAATTCGGGTGCAAGTTTGGAAAATTGCACATAAGTCGCAAGATGAACAACGGGTTAAGGTAACAGAAGGAGTGTTTACTTTTGTTGCTATTGATAAGGAGGGAAACAAGCGACTGATCAAAAAGGAATGATAGTGCGTAATAGTTTTAACTCACTTTTGTTCAAAAATATAAAAATGGATTAATTTTTTGGTAAGCTACTGTTCAGAAAGCTAATTGATAAACCCAATAAACTGCTATTGCCTTCCTGATCTTCTCAGGTGTAAGCATTAATGGACTACTCAATACTCATCTTCAGCCCAGATAAGAATTTAGATATTTGGTAGCGATTTTTGTAAATATGCTGTTAATCTAATTTTTTAATGGGCATGACAGATTTTGACATGCTGAAGAAAAAAAACATCTTCCAGAATATGCTTACCTGCTGTTGTTTCTGGTTTTGTTAACGTCAGCCTTGGCTTATACAAAAACTTGCTTGTAACTTTTGTTGTGTTACTTTTCTTATCTTGCGGTTATGTGTTGCTAGCGGTTACTTGCCACTTCTCCTTTAACAGTAAGCGATAAAAGCATGCTGATAGTAGTATAGAGATAAATGACGTTGGGTTGATAACGTATTCATTGAGCGGTTTTGGCGTAGTCTGAAATATGAAATAGTCTACCTCAAAGTTTGTCAATTAATTTCTGAATCGAAAAAAGGAATAGATCAGCGACTAAATTTAGACGACGAAAACACTTATTTGGAAAGCTTGACTACAATACGCCCAGTAACGTGTATTTATAAGGTTTGAAAGAAGTGGTTAAGATTAAACTGGTAGCTGAGTTTTAAAAAGAGCCTTAGCATTAGAGATACAGTCTAAACAATTGGGTTCACTTCTATATTTATCGCAAGCTCTTGAGATTATTTATCTCTAAATATAAGAAAGTTATCGTTTATAAGATTGTTCTCCAAAATAGCGTGTTGCCATTTTTTTAATGAAATAGGCAGTATAAAAAAGATTATTAGTTGAAAAAACACAATCTTTTTCGTATGATATTCTACCGGTAAGGCACAGATGTCCCCATAGTTCAACAGGATAGAACGACGGCCTCCTAAGCCGTAGATCGAGGTTCGAGTCCTCGTGGGGACGCCAGATAAAAGAAATTTAAACATAATTTACCTGCGAGGAAACTTTAAGGAACATAAACAGAAAGCATCGGGAATAAAATATTATTTACTGAGTATGCAAAATGATTCCGATAGTTTTTTACTTATCAATTATATTAAGTAATCTCAGCTCGATATAAGAGGCCTTATGTTTCAATAGTTGTACGTATTTTTTACGTATGTTTAGCAAAGCATAAAACAAAAGACTTTGATTTTTCAGGAAAATTTAGCTCTCTGGTCAGTAAAACCCTTATAAAATAAGATATACACGGATTTCTTACATCGAACTCAGGTTAAGTAATAAGCAAGTGTAAAAAAAGCTACATTGCCCAATAAAAGGATCCAGATTATATTGTTAATAAACCTGAATAAAATAATCAGAATGATAGTTCCATACAGATAAGGATTACTCAAGATTTTATCAGTTGATACATCAGACCCATGGAATATTTCAGAAAAGATAATGACTCCAATAATGGCAGGTGCGAACAAACTTAACATGAACTTAACTTCTTTATTTATCTTGCTCACATATTTAATAAGCAATAAAGGTATAAGACGTAAAGCAAGCATCGTTAAACATAAGAAGCCTACGACCAGATAAGGATTGTGCATACGCAAGATTCCAGCTATTTTAAGCGATTAGTTACTACTCTTACTATCATTGTAAAAAACACACCACAAGAAGCGGATAACATCATCGCAACGCTATAGCTATAACCTAGTGTTTGAGCAAAGCTATAAAATAAACACGATGATACGATAGCAATCACATTATAATGCTCTCTTAAACAAGGGCAGATGATAATAACAAATGCCATAATTGACAAGAAGTTGATTTGTGAATGTGGCAGAATGGAAATAAGTTGAGTTCCAAAATACAAACCGGTTAACACAGCAAGCAACCACCAAAAATAAGATATTAGACACATCCATCTAACATACGCATCTTTATTTTCTTGTGTTCCTCCGTAATGTTGACGATTTAAGACAAGAAAGTAAACTTGATCGACCATTAAGGTACCAGTTATTATTCGGGTTATGGGTGACATTTTAAGTAAAATATCAGACAAAGAAAGCATATATACAAAAAACCTTGACCCAACAATAAACGCACCGATAATAACAAACAACACGCTACTTTGCTGCGACATAAGTTGCACTGCAACAATTTGAGACGACCCGCTATACATGATCACTGACATAAATAAAGCATTGGCAAATACAATGCCGGAAGAAAGAGCCAGTGTTGAGAAGACCAACCCAAAGGAAAAAATTCCTGCATAAAAAGGAATTAAGTGTTTAATGGCTCTTATTAGTTCAACTTTAGATTCATTCATAAATTACAAGATCATTTGATAAGTTTGATGTTACCTAGTCCTGCAGGGTCATGCTGTCGGGAATATCACCAACTAGTCCCATTGCATGACGAATAAGGTTCTTTTTTATCAATGTATGCTTATTAAATAGCTGCATACCAGTATTACGCATCCACCGAACAAGTAGATGGTTTTGATTGAATAATGTTTGAAATCCATCCATTGCTTTGAGCATTATTTCATTATGTCCCATACGCATACGTTGATATTTTTTAAGTACATGCTCACCACCGAAATCATCGTCACGCTGATGTGCATGCTTAAGAAGTTCAGCAAGTGTTGCGACATCTAAAAAACCTAAGTTTACACCTTGCCCTGCTAGTGGGTGGATAGTGTGCGCTGCATCACCTACCAGAGCAATTCTTTCTTTGGTATACAAATGTGCATGACGTTGTGATAAAGGAATGCAAAATCTTGGTGATGCACTAATCACGTCACCGACACAATTTTCACTTGCCCTTGTTAATGCCTGACAAAAATCATGGTCATCCAATGTCATGACTTTTCTGGCATTACTCGGAGTTAATGACCAGACAATTGAGCAATGGTGCTCTTTTTTGTTCAGATTATCTAATGTGGCCGGCAGAGGAAGAAACGCCAGTGGACCACTCTCAAGAAACACCTGCCAAGCGCAGTGCTGATGTGAAGATGAAGTTTTTACATTGCAAACTACAGCATGATGTAAACAATCTTTTTGTTTGATAGCAATGCCAGCTTGCTTTCTCACTTGAGAGTTAGCACCATCAGCACCTATTAACAAACGAGCAGAAAGAGTGAGATCGTTATCACATACAATAGTGATTTTTTTATTGTTTCTTTCAATAGATTTTACAGTTGTTTTATCAATGAGCTTCACGCATTGATCTTCAAGCTGAGTCAATAAGCCTGCAACGACCAATGCATTCTCAACAATTGTTCCCAGGTGCATATAGCCAATGTCCCTTGCATGAAAGTTTACACGTCCTGTTCCTTCTGCATCCCACACTTCCATCCGGTCATATAAACAAATACGGGAAGCGTCTATCTTGTCCCACACATGCATATTATTAAGAAAATTCCAGGATGATTCAGTTAATGCAGAGACTCTGCTGTCGTATTTTGAGGGTACTTTTTTTTTCACTGAAAGATCATGGCTGTCAACCAAACAAACTGAAAGATTGTCCGATTTCAATGCGTTTGCCATGGATAAGCCGGCCATACCCCCACCAATAATTACTACATCGTAGTTCATCGGCCATAACCTCCAAGACCCATCGACTTATAACCAAACCATTGTTTCAGTGGCATAAAAGTATCTAGAATAAGCAACCCAGTATTTCTACCTGCTTTGAGCAAGGGATTATTGTTGGAAAATGCCTGTACTAACTGATCACTAAACGTGATTGCATCAGCTTGATCCTGTTGTTGATATCGTAGATAATTTTGTAATAAATTCAGGTCACTTAGTGACTGTTTTTCTGAGGTCTCTGTCAGAATGGATGCTAATACCACAACATCTCTGAGCGCAAGATTATAGCCTTGGCCGGCAACAGGATGCAAACTATGTGCCGAATTTCCCAACAGGATACCTCCCTGCCGTGCTGGTTCGGGGACAAGCTTTAACATAAGAGGAAATCCTGATCGTTTACCCACATGTTCAAAACGCCCTGTTCGCATGCCAAAACGCGCTTGAAGTTCATCGAGAAAATCTTTATCCACCAACTGTAAACGCTCTTGTGCTGTTTCATTAGGCATCGTCCATATTAAAGCACTCTTATACTGTTTACCTGGCATAATCGGCAACAATGCCATAGGGCCTTCATCGGTAAAGCGCTCGTATGCAGTACAGTTATGAGGCTGGCTGTGTGTTATTGTAGCCAGAATGCCCGTATGGTGATAATGGGTAATTTTTGGTTCAAAACCCATTTGCTTCATCAGTGATGAACGACCTCCATCGGCGAGAATAATCAACTCTGTTGAAAGTGTTTTTTGTTGATTATCCTGACTGATATCAAGCAACGAAAGCTGTGAAGACATGTTGAGTGACTCAACACTTGCAGGTCTTAACAGAGTGATGTTTGTATTTTCTACAGCATCAGAGAGCACCTTCAATAGCTGTTTATTCGGCACTACATAACCAAGTGATGGCACATTATAATCTTTCGCATAAAGCCGGGAAATACCCAGAGCCCCTTTGTCTGATACATGAATATGGCGGATAGGCTGTGCATAAGGTTTTAGCTTCATCCATATTCCAAGCGTCTCATAAATCAGGCGTGTACCAAATGATAGTGCAGTTGTTCGGGGGTCATTTTCTGGATTATAATCATTTTCTGGTGAGGGAAATGTTTCAATTAATCCAATGGTTAGAACTCTGCCGTTATCTCTTTTACCAAGAGATGACAAAGCCAAAGCCATACTCAGACCAACTAAACCACCACCAACTATAACAACATGAAAATGTTGTTTAAAACTCATTTCGTTCATGACTGACACGTTTTAACCTGTTAACACAATCATTTTTTATGTTGATTTCATCAAAGATTCGATAGCCTCAGTTGTTTTTGGCAACCTTTCAGTCAACACTTTGCATTTTTTATCAGTAACTAATACATCATCTTCGATACGTACACCAATACCACGCCACTTTGCATCCACGTTGTCGTTATCTGGAGCTATATAGATGCCTGGTTCAACAGTAAGCACCATTCCTGGTTTTAGTATTCGCCAGTCATTGCCGTTTTTTAATTTTCCGACATCATGCACATCCAACCCTAAAAAATGGCTGCAACCATGCATATAGAAGGGCTTAAAGGCCTGCTCCTTGACCAGTTTGTCTATATCGCCAGATAACAGTCCCAACGATACTAATCCTTCAGTAAGCATTTTCGTTGTTATTTCCTGCATCATCCCCCAAGATTTTCCAGGAGCTATTGCATCAATAACTGCAAGTTGTGTTTTAAGTACTATATCATAAACAGCTTTTTGAACGGCAGAAAACCTGCCATTAGCAGGAAAAGTTCGGGTAATATCCGAGGCATAACCATTAAGCTCACATCCGGCATCAATGAGCACAAGATCGCCATCTTGTATCTGGCTTTCATTTTCTGTGTAATGAAGTATGCACGCATTGTCTCCACTGGCCACAATGCTGTTGTAGGCAGGTGTTTTTGCACCATTGCTCATAAATTCATGGATAAGTTCTGCTTCAAGCTGATATTCAAAAAGCCCCTGATGACAACGCTCGATTGCGCGTAAATGCGCATTCACTGAAATATTACAGGCTTTTTGCATTATATCAATTTCTTCTTGTGATTTAATGACCCGCATTTCATGCAATATTGTGTCTATATCAACCACTGATTCCGGAGCTTTTTTCCCAAAGCGTTCATTCTTCCTTAGTTGTTGTAAGCAGGTTATCATTTGTTGATCAAATGATTTATTCAGGTCAAAGCTGTAAAATAATTTCTTTGTGTTATCTATTAATTCTGGCAAAATTTTTGGCAGGTCTTCAATAGAGTAAGCCTTGTCAACACCTAGGGCCTTAATTGCTTTTGCAGGTCCTAAGCGTTTGCCCGACCAGATTTCTGCCAGCTTATCTTTGGGTTTGCAAAATAAAATGACTTCTCCATCTTTTTGGTCAGGCACAAATGCCAATAACGAATCCGGTTCACAAAAACCGGTGAGATACATGAAGTCACTGTTCTGACGGTATAGATATTCGGTATGACTATTCCGTATTTTTTCCTCTGCTGCAGGTACCAATGCGACAGAGTTCGAGCCAATTTTCGACAAAAAAATTTGTCTGCGTAACTTAAAAGCTTCCAAGGTAATTTTGTCCATAACCACTCCGTGACTTGTAGCCAAACATCACCTTTAAATGCGACACTTTATCTCGGGATAAACAAGTAAAGCTACAAGGTGTATTGGATTTTTTTACTGATGTTTATCAAATAAAGTAATCGCAGCCATTCGTACATATTGGATCACTTCAGTGAAATCTCGCTCATCTTCATTAGTGACACACGTTGACTTGATATCCGTGTTAACCTTAACAATTTGAGAAAAATCAAGCAAAACAGACTGCTCTTCTTTTGATGGTAAAGACTTTCCAATACCACCCAAGCCGTAACCTGTCAGAAATCCACGACACCATTGAGATAGACACTCAAGTCGCATACTCAATGGCTCCATATCATCAGGCAATAAAGGTGCAAAGCTAAAATCTGAAGACGTTAGCTGTTGATACGTGAATGCGTACAGTTCAACAAACATATTTCTGGCTTTTTCATTTAATCCGTTATTTAAATCCATTTGCTCTTCCACTGCATTAAGCCATGTTGAATTATCCAAATGCTTCCCTGATGACAGTTTTCCACAAAGCAAACCATGGAGCTCAGCCGGCGAAGCAAATGAGCTTGCTTCTATATAGGTATCACACAAAGTATCGAACGTTATTTTTTCTTCATTCTTTTCTGAATCAAACATAATTTGTAAATACTTCTAAAAAGATTACCTGAAATTTTACCTGAATATTTTAGATAAAGCATAATGCTAATTAAAAAACATTGTGAATTATTTGGATTAATCTTCAATTAGGGCATTTATTACTTGTAAACTGTTAAAAATCAACGCTATATTGACATGTAGATACTTAAAACAAATGGTTTTGGATAAAAAACTTGGGCCTGAAAAGATGAATTCCATCAATCATACTATATTTGCAGAACTTAACCAGAAGCTGGAAGGTCTGCTCAAGCTTTGTCAGCAGTTGCGTCAGGAAAATAGGATGCTATGTCAAAATGAGCAAGTGTGGAAGCAGGAGCGTTCGGCACTTATTGAAAAAAATGAATTGGCTCGCTCTAAAATTGAATCCATGATCACTCGCTTAAAAACCTTGGAGTAAGTCTAATGAGCACAGAAAAGCTCACGACATCTATTCATATTATGGATAAAGAATATCGTATCACCTGTCCTTCTTCTCAGCAGGACTCACTTATTCAGGCTGCTAATTATCTTGACCAGAAGATGCGTTCTATTCGTGAAGCAGGTAAAGTTGTAGGTGCAGACAGAATTGCTGTAATGGCTGCCTTAAATATTGCTCATGAACATTTAGCAACGGATATAGAAAATAAAAGCCTGGAAAACGAAAACAAACAACAAGCTCAAAAAGTTGAGCAGCTGGCAATGCAACTAGAAAGTGCTTTAGCCCAACAGATTTAAAACGTATAATATGATTTCCTCTCTGGTTGGTCTTTTGCTATCTGATGTCCCAGGGCCGATAAAATCAGACAGGTGGCTCCTCGAAAGTACTGGAGTGCAGGTCCACACCAAAGTGGAAAGCCCGACGTACTTCAGTAGCCACCACCTTAAGCTAAGGGCTTGAGGACCAAGCTAGTAGAAGCTGATCAGAGAGGACTTATCGCATTTTATGGCTTCTTTTAGAATACGCTCTCAGCTTTCAATTTGTATTATTTGGCCTGTTTTTTAAAAGTTTATTGCTCTGATTGGTTAATACAGGTAGCTGCATTTGTTAACCCAGTCATGAGATAAGGGTCACTTCAAGCCAATTCAGAGATAAGTATTTTAGTGCTGACTTATGACAAAACCTGTTTCATAACTACTGTTATGAGCATGTTTTTATGGTTTTCTGTTAAAGGAAAATCACAAGTAACCCTGTTATTGGCAGGAGCTTCAACGCATAACAGTAAGATCAGAAAAGTTGCGCAATAAGAAGTTATAATCAGGTTTTGGTATTACAATACTTCATACACTTTTACGCAGCAAGCATCCCATACTCGCTAAGCTCCGTATAGATACCTTCACCATTATAAGTTTTTACTTCACGGGCAAAACGGTGCTTGTCAGCCTTTACATTAACCTTGCAATCATAGAGTTTCGGTCGTCCTTTGCCACTGTATTGAACTTCATATTGCCAGAGAAGATAAGCGATTGAGCGTAGCTTCTCCAATAGATGTAAATGAATTAACAGATAAGACTGATGGAAGACAATAAGTAAAAAACTGTCCGAAATTTTGGTGTTATACATAAATATTAATTTACGCAAGGGTCAGGGAAGTCGCATAAACTTGAGAAGCTGAATTTTACTTTTGAAAACTGTCGGATTCATAAGAAAAGTCCGCTCTAATAACTACATTTATCAGAGCATAGCTTAACAAAACTTTTTAACTTCACGCAGGTAAAGAATCTTTTTTACACAGGCTGACGTATTTTTTATGGGTCACCAAGCAATAAAAAAGTACAGATAACAAAATAATACAATAGATATAATGAAGTTCATAGGTCAGCCAGATGTATAGGACAAATGGCAATACAAACCATGCCAATCTTTTAATGCCAAGTCTAATTTGTATTAATGAATACAAAGCTAATATTGCAGATAAAGCGATATTCATACTCAGCAGATAATTAATCTTCAACGTATAAAGCAATAGTCCTAATAAAATAAAAACACCAAGGCCATATAAGCGTTTTGAGGGAGCTATAGCAGCCATGCTGATGGGAGCTGCCATATAACCAATAATATGAAAGCCGGTGACTATAGTCATCAGCATTGCCCAGCTGTCAGCAAAATAAAGAATAATCAAGGTAATAATAAAATTAAAGATCAAAGAACGGCGAGAAAAGTTATAGGTAATATCAAGGTTGGCCAACCACCTTGGCAATTGACGTTCTTTAGCCATTCCGTAGGTCATTCGGGTAGCAGCTCCCAAATAAGTATAACCCGCGCCTGAAGGGCTGACCACACTATCGACTAACAAGATAACTGAGGCGAAGTTAAATCCAAGCAATAGAGCAATATCGAGTAGTGGAGAAGAAAAATTTAATCCGGAAAAACCATTGGTTTTCAATAAAATTGACTGAGGTATGGCATTCATAAAAGCAAACTGAAGCGTCATATAAAGTAATAAAACTATACTGATAGACAGAATAATCGCCAGTGGAATATTTTTTTTAGGGTTCTTTATTTCACTGGAAAATGCCAAGCAGATTTGAAATCCATTAAAAGAATAAATAAGCCCAGCACCAGCAATTGCAGGAAAAATACTTTTAAAGGAAAAGTAATGATGATTGATCAACATATTTTCGTAACCATGACCAGAAGGTCCAAAGGCTGCGATAAGAAAAATAATAATAATAAAAATTGGTGTGCACACTTTAAAGACAGTGATCATATTATTAATTTTACTGAGTAACCGAATGCCAAAAAAGTTGATCAGCAAGTAGAAGCATAAGATAAGCATTGAAAACAACTTGCCATAAATGTTTAATCCATGAGATGTAATCAATATATTGTCACCAATCGCAGAAGCCAGATACTGTGTCGTTGCTTGTGCTTCGCTCGGTATAACAACTAAAATACCAAACCAGTTAGCAAATGCAAAAGGCATACCGAAAACATGGTTGTGAGACAAAGCACTTGAACGTGTAGTGGCACCGCGTACGGGGTACTTGTCGATAATAGTTGTAAAACACAAACCAACTAGTAATACTAAAACAGCAGCAATAATCCAAGAAACAAATCCCCAGGTTCCTGCAAGGCATGCATTTAATTGGGCGCTAAAAAGCCATCCGGATCCTATCATGCAAGTTGAGCTAAAAAAAACAGCACTTAATAGAGATATCTTTTTCTTTTCCAAGCTTTGTGTGGTTTTCATAAATTATCCAAGAACCAAAACAAACAATATACCAAATACAGTAAGCTATTTCATCTAAATTAGTATGTACTAAACCTATTCAATTTAAAGACGCTGGCTTAATAGCACAACTTATTCCAAACCGATAACAAGCTTTTATCCATATCAAGAGCATATGAACAATGTTTCTCATCCTGATCAGACACAGAGTTATTGACACTACCTGATTAAGATTACGATGTTGTATTACTTGGGTATATTACTTCCTAACCGTGTGATTTTTAGCAGGCAAGTGGCGTTCATAGCTACCCAGTTGTCGTTAAACCAGTACTTCATGCAAAAACCTTTCAGTTTTTTCAATAACTTCTTAAATGTCTTGTCTGTCTGTTGACCGAAAATATATGCAATAATCTTTTCTGACTGTTTATCCAGTGCGTACCAGAGCCATTGCTGTTACTCTTGTTTTGAACTTAACTCCAATGTTTATCTCATGCGTTTCAGCAAAAAGAATGGCGTTTCTGCTTTTTCTCTTTAGTTTTTTATTGACTGATACTGGAGTGATATTTTTTTCAAGTTCAGAAGTTGACCCCAAAAATTGGACAGCAAGTAAAGGTTCTTTTTCTTAGGATAATATCATTCTTGGATTGAGGAAATAATATGACTAATTCACGTCTCAAACATAAACCTGAATTTAAAGCAAAAGTTGCTTTGGCAGCGATCAAATATGATCAGACCATCAGTGAGTTGACAGACACTTTCAAGGTTCATGCCAGTCAGTTGAAACAATGGAAAAACAAGTGTTGTATCAGGCTCCTGAATTGTTTCAGACTCCAGAGAAAAAAATAAAACAAGCGATAAACAGTTGTAAACCTTACACGAAAAAATCGATAAATTGACAGTAGAAAATGATTTTTTAGCCAAAATGCTCGCTCGGTAGACATGGCAAAACGCATGACCACAGTTAAACTATCACGACAGCAATTGTGAAAATTGCTTAATATTTTCCGCTTTGTCAGCTATTACGTCACACAAGAAAGCAAAATTGCGCAATAAGAGGTTAGAAACAAGTTTTTGTATATTATATATTGATATACAAGTGATTATGTTTTTTCCCTCCACAGATAATGCAATTACAAAAAAATAACATGTTACAAAATTTCTGTTTTATATCAGCGCCTGTGAATTGCATTCAGGTTGAAACATTTTTAAACTCAAAGGCGCTAACACAGGAGAGTTCATTATTAGTCGAATAGCTGAGCTACCACATCATTATAATGATCTGCAAAGTGAACTATCATACCTTCACGAATATAGTCGGGAAGTTCGTTATAGTCTCGCTTGTTGGCTTTAGGTAATACCAGTTCTGTAACACCGTTTCTTCTGGCAGCAATCACTTTTTCACGTATGCCACCCACTGCTAGAACTTTCCCCGTTAGTGTGAGTTCTCCTGACATGGCGATGTGGCGAGGCTTTCGGTTTGTTGCAAGGCTTAGCAAAGAACTCGCCATAGTAACGCCTGCACTTGGACCGTCTTTCGGTGTAGCACCTTCGGGCACATGCAGGTGGATAAATGCTTTGTCAAAAAGATCTTCAGGAACATTATACTTTTTAAGATTGGCCATCAGGTAGCTATAAGCGAGTTCGGCAGATTCTTTCATCACATCCCCAAGTTTACCTGTGAGTTTAAAGCCTTGTCGGTTGACATGAACTTTTGTTGCTTCTACAGGTAAAGTGTCACCACCCATGCTTGTCCATGCAAGGCCGGTAACTACACCAATAGCATTACCTGCTTTTTCTTTGCGAAAATAAGGTTCACCAAGATATCGGACAAGATCTTTAATGCCAATGCGGATGTTCTGATGTTTGTCTTTGATGATGCTAACGACTGTTTTACGAATAATTCGTGCCAGCAATTTTTCGAGATGGCGCACACCAGATTCCCGAGCGTAACCATCAATGATTTGTCGTAAGGCAGCATCTGATAGCTTGACTTGTCCACGCTTCAAACCTGCTTTTTTCAATTGCTGGGGCCAGAGGTGATGTTTTGCAATGGCTATTTTTTCCTGAGTAATGTAGCCTGACAAGCGGATCATATCCATACGGTCCAGCAAGGGTCTTGGTATTGTATCTGATTGATTAGCTGTGCATATAAACAGGACCTTGGATAAATCAACCCGCATATCCAAGTAGTGATCAAGGAACTCATTGTTCTGAGCCGGATCTAGCACTTCCAGCAATGCAGAGGCAGGGTCGCCTCTGTAAGATTGTCCGATTTTGTCAATTTCATCAAGCATAATAACAGGATTGTCCATTTCAACTTCTTTTAAAGCCTGAATAAATTTACCCGGCATGGCACCTATATATGTGCGCCTATGTCCTTTAATTTCAGCTTCATCCTGCATTCCTCCAAGGCTGAAACGATAAAATTTTCTTCCCAATGCTTTTGCAACTGATTTACCTATAGAGGTTTTTCCTACACCTGGCGGGCCAACAAACAAAAGAATGGAACCGGTAATCTCACCTTTATATGCGCCGATAGCTAAAAATTCGATAATTCTATCTTTTACATCTTCGAGTCCGTCATGGTCTTTGTCCAAAATTTTTCGTGCGTTATTGAGGTCAAGATTATCGGGTGAAGATGTTTTCCAAGGAAGAGAGGTTGCCCAATCCAAATAGCTTCGACATACAGAAAACTCGGGAGAGCCAAGCTCTAGCAAAGAAAATTTTTGCATTTCTTCATCAACTTTCTTTTTCGCAGCTTCCGGTGGTGGGTTTTTTTTCAATCGTTCTTTAAATTTTTCCAGCTCAGCGGTTTTGTCGTCTTTTGACAGACCTAATTCTTTTTGAATGATCTTCAGTTGTTCTTTAAGAAAAAACTCGCGCTGTTGTTTGTTTATCTGACTGTTAACTTCTTTAGTGATTTTGTGCTGAAGACGGGCAACCTCCTGCTCTCTTCTTATTAGCGTCAGCACTTTTTCCATGCGTCGTTGCATAGGGATGGTCTCCAGTACTTCCTGAAGGTCTTTTCCTGGTGCTGTGGTGATAGCAGCTGCGAAGTCTGCAAGTGGAGAGGGGTCTTTTGGATTAAAACGATTAAGATAGTTTTTTAACTCTTCACTATACAATGGATTTAACGGCAACAATTCTTTAATGGCATTGATGAGAGCCATTGCGTATGCTTTAACTATATCTTCACTTTCTGTTGGTGTTTCAGGATATGTCACCTGTGCAAGATAGGGAGGTGTTTTACGTAGCCAGCGAGTAACTTTAAACCGATGTAGTCCAAGTGCAATAAACTGTATTTGATCATTCACTTCAACAAGATTGTGTATTTTTACGGCACAGCCCGTTTCAGGAAAATTCTCCAGGTTTACATCTTCATCGGAGAAACTGTCGATGTAACAAAGCCCTAACGCTTTCTCTTCACTTTGATCAACACGTTTTAATGTTTCTTCCCAATGTTTTGCGCCAAATTCCAGAGGTTGTATTTGTGCAGGAAAAAAGGGCCGGTTGGTGGCCGGAATAATATACAGTTTATTCGGTAATTTCTCATTAAGCCGAGCGGTAAAATCAGAAGCAGAGTCTGTCTCCCGTTCTGGTTCATTGGAAAACTGTACATTGTTATCTATATCTGAACATTCGCTATCTTTCATAACACCTGAAACATCAATAAATTAGGTCTGTTAAATAAAAATTTCTTAAACACAGAGCTTACTATGGGGACAAAAATTTTGATTTAAAGTTTCTATCTTCATTATTAACTACTTATGACAACAAAGTCATATTATTTTGCCCTTTTCTTTTAAGAAACTTATTAAGCTGGTTATGTTTATAAAAGAAAATCATGTCAGGCTTTTTTGAATTTAATGTTTTTTCATATGTAAAACTATTTTTTTCCGTTAAAATAGAAAAATTTGTACTGATAATGTTGCAATGTGTATAAAGCATGTCAGAATTTCTCATATTCAATATGTGTAATAGTTTATTAATCCATGAAAAATCTTGAAAATATAAGCAGTGAGGCATTGGCTGCGGTAGCTAATGCTAGCGATACCAGACATCTTGAGCAGTTGCGTGTGCACTATCTGGGTAAAAAAGGAAAAATAAGTCTGTTAATGCAGCAGCTTCGTGATTTACCGGCAGAAGAAAAACCAGTGTTAGGGGCAAAAATAAACAGTGTAAAGCAGCAGGTTGCAAAGGCCATTTCCAGCAAAAAAGTAAATCTGGAGTCTGAAGCACTAAATGAACAACTAAAAAAAGAAGCCATTGATGTAACATTGCCAGGCAGGGCTGAATATTCAGGAACTATTCATCCTGTGACAAAAACCATTTATCGTATTACCAATTACTTTTCAATGCTTGGTTTTAGTGTGGCTGATGGTCCTGAAATAGAGGATGATTATCATAATTTTGAAGCTTTAAATATTCCTGAGCATCATCCTGCAAGAGCGATGCATGATACATTTTATATTGATCCTGTGACTGTGTTACGAACACACACTTCACCTGTTCAGGTTCGCACGATGGAAAAAACGCAGCCGCCAATAGCAATTATTTGCCCTGGCAAGGTGTATCGTTGTGATTCAGATCAAACACACAGCCCGATGTTTCATCAGATAGAAGCACTTTATGTTGCTGAAAAGGTGAATTTTGCACAATTAAAAACCTTACTTTCTGCATTTTTAAAAGCCTTTTTTGAGAATAATGAACTTAAAATACGTTTTCGTCCGTCTTATTTCCCGTTTACTGAGCCTTCAGCAGAGGTTGATATTGAGTGGGGGCGCAACAGTGATGATTCAATTAAATGGCTTGAAGTATTAGGATGTGGCATGGTTCATCCGGATGTGCTGACACATTCTGGAATAGACAGTAAAAAATATAAGGGATTTGCGCTCGGTTTGGGTGTGGAACGGTTTGCCATGTTGCGGTATGGGGTAAGAGATTTACGCCAGTTTTTTGATAATGATTTACGTTTTTTGGAACAGTTTTCATAGGCTGATTTGCCACGCGTTTTAATAAAAAATTGATTGAAATTTCAGGATTAAAGTAATGAAAGTAAGTGAAAACTGGCTAAGAAACTGGGTGAACCCAGACGTTTCGCAAAAAGATTTATTACATCGACTAACGATGGCAGGTCTTGAGGTGGAAGGTGTAGAGTCGGTTGCATCTGATTTTACAGGTGTAGTTGTAGGTGAAATAGTAGCTTGTGAACAGCACCCGAATGCCGATAAACTGCGCATAACGAAAGTTTCAACGGGCTCTGAAACATTGCAGGTAGTATGTGGAGCTCCCAATGCCAGCGTGGGACTCAAATCCCCCTTAGCTAAAATTGGAGCACAATTGTCGGATGGTTTTAAGATAAAAAAAACCAGACTACGTGGTATTGAATCGTTTGGTATGCTGTGTAGTGCTGATGAATTAGGTATTGAATCACAAGACAAAGATGGTTTAATGGAATTATCCGTTGATGCCCCTGTTGGGGAAGATCTTCGTAGGCATTTGGAATTAGACGATTGCAAGATTGAAATCAGCCTGACACCTGACAGAGCTGATTGCCTTGGTGTTGAAGGTTTGGCTAGAGAGGTGAGTGCAAACTTTGACGAAAAAATTAAGGCACCATCTATGAAAGCTATTTTACCTTCGATTGATGCAACGTTGATGATTTCTGTTAAAGCGCAGGAATGTTGTCCGCGCTTTGTTGGTCGCATTATTAAAAATGTTGATGTTGCTGTCAAAACTCCCGAATGGATAGTGCAAAGATTACAACGTTCAGATATTAGCTCCATTGATCCTGTTGTTGATGTGACCAATTACGTAATGCTCGAGCTAGGACAGCCAATGCATGGTTATGACCTTGAGCAAATTGACAGTTGTATTTGTGTGCGTCATGCAAAAACAGATGAAAAAATTATCTTGCTTGATGATTCGGAACAAATATTAACTAAAGATACCTTAATTATTGCTGACCAAAGTAAAGTACTGGGCATTGCTGGTGTAATGGGAGGTAAACACTCAAAAATTAATGATAGCACTAGGCATATATTTTTAGAGAGTGCCTTTTTTACGCCCAAAAAATTGGCAGGTAAAGCGCGTTCTTACGGATTGCATACCGATGCTTCTCATCGCTTTGAGCGCGGTGTAGATTTTGCACTTCAACGTAAAGCAATCGAGCGGGCATCAGAACTTATTCTGGAAGTATGCGGAGGTGAGGCAGGTTCTGTGACAGAGGTGGTTTCAGAGTCACATTTGCCTGTTCGTCATCAGGTCAGTCTTTATGGTGATCATATTCAGTCATTGCTAGGGGTATCTGTAAAAGGTACACAGGTTCAGTCTATTCTCGGCAATTTGGGTTTTAAATATCATAAAGTGGGTGATAATAGCTGGAAGGTAACTGTACCCAGCTGGCGCTTTGATATAGCTATTGAAGAAGACCTGATAGAAGAAATAGGACGAATTTATGGTTATGATAAACTACCTGAAAGTCAAATATCATCGCTAACCGGTGAAATAAAAATTCCTGAAGCAAAAACAAAATTATCTGTATTAAAGCGGTTGCTTGTGAGTCGTGGTTATCATGAAGCTATCAGCTTTAGTTTGGTTGATCCGCAGTGGCAACAGGCATTTAACCCTGGAGTTCTTCCTGTATTATTAAACAACCCTATTTCAACTGAAATGTCTGTGATGAGAACGTCTTTAATTCCCGGACTTGTTAAAGCTGTTGGCTATAATCAAAAGCGTCAGAGTACTCGTATTAAGCTGTTTGAAGAAGGACAGTGCTTCATTCAAAAAGAAAAAACTCTTGAGCAAAATCATTGGCTGGCAGCAGTTGTTTTTGGTACTCAACTACCTGAAAGTTGGTCTTCAAATAATAGGCCTTTTGATTTTTATGATCTGAAGGGTGATTTGCAAGCATTGTTTTGTGCATCTGGTGAAGAGGAAACTTTTAGTTTTATTCAGGGTGAGCAGGATGGTTTTCATCTGGGGCAGACGGCTATTGTTTTGAAAAAAGGAGAAAGTATTGGATATATTGGTTCAGTTCACCCCGCTTTATTAAAGCAATTTAATGTTAAAGGTCCTATTTTTGGCTTTGAAATTCAACGAAACCATTTGCAGGCTGGAAAAATAACCGGTTTTGAGCCATTATCCAAGTATCCTGAAGTCAGACGTGATATGGCAATTATTGTGAACACAAAAATTACGTGTTCAGAGGTGACAGATATTATCCGTGCACATGCTGGTGAATGGCTGAAAGATATCAGTATCTTCGATGTTTATAATGGTGATGGTGTGCCAGAAGGTTACAAGAGCATTGCATTAGGCTTGACTTGGCGGCACCAATCACGCACATTAAAAGATGAAGAAATTAATCTGTTGTTTGAGAAGCTTATTTTGGTATTGGAAGAAGGGTTAGGGGCACAACTGAGGAAGTAGCCATGTCGGCACAAACCAAAGCAGATATTGCAGAAGATTTACACAAAGAGATGGGTTTTAGCAAGAAAGAGTCCAAGGAGTTGGTTCAGACTTTCTTTGAAGTTATCTCAGAACAATTAGAAAGTGGGGAGAATGTTAAACTATCAGGGTTTGGTAATTTTTCTCTTCGCAATAAAGGTGAAAGACCAGGAAGAAACCCTAAAACAGGGAAGGAAATACCAATCAAACCGAGGCGTGTAGTAACGTTTAAGCCAGGACAAAAACTTAGGGCGAGAGTGTCTTCTTATGCAGGAGATCAGCAAGGATAAAGAATTGCTTTCTATTAATGATGAGCAAGGGAGTTTATCTAATATGGTTGATGGGATTGTCCTGTCAGAAGTAAAACCACTGGATAAATTACCTCCTATTCCAAGTAAGCATTATTTCACCATTGGTGAAATGGGTCGGTTGTGCCAGATTAAGCCTCATGTATTACGTTACTGGGAACATGAGTTTTTACAACTAAAAAATATTAAGCGTCGTGGTAATCGCAGATACTATACGCATCAGCAGGTGCTCATTGTTCGCCAGATTCGGGGGCTTTTGTATGAACAAGGTTATACAATTAGTGGCGCTAAAGCTAGACTTTCAGGAAAATCTGAACATGATGATATCAGCCACTCAAAACAACTAATACGTCAGATGAGGTTTGAGTTGGAAGAGATTCTTCGTGTTTTAAAAAAAACCAGTTGATAATCTGCCATATCATATTCCCCACAGGCTATTTAGATATACCATACAATAAATTTTCAACACCCTTTTATCAAAGGGTGTCTTTATTTTCTCTAGCTTATACAAAAACCTTTTTCTAACTAGTATTTTGGCATCTTTTTATTGCTTGTTGTTAAAGGCGAAGTGACTTGTAATTCTTTAGTTTTGAGGAGCTTTAACGCATAACAGTAAAATCAGAAAAGTAGCGCAATAAGAATTTAGAAGCACATTTTTGTATTATAGCTTTGTGATTTTCCAGTTCATCTCAGTTTTAGCGAAAAAATAATTACCAATTTTGAATGTCCGAAATGCTGTTCTGTGTGCTTTGTTAGTTTCTTCGTTTGAAATTACATTTTCATAAGTAAACCCAAGTTCCTTAGCATATGGCCTAAAATCCAAAATAGAGTAAAGCTTCGCATTATATCTGATATAAAGTACGCCACCTGGTTTGAGCATTCTGAGTGCTGCACTTAATTCCTCTTTATCCATAAATGGGAACTCCATACTGATCATCTCAAACTGATTATCAAACTGACCTGTATTTGCGTATTCCATAAAATTACCGAGCATATGTGGCTCACTTATAGGATTCTTATCGAAAGTTAATACACCGGCGTGATCCAGATGACAACAACGTATTAAGCTTCGTCCACACCCAAGAACTGCACGGGTAAAAGGTTCATCAGACTCTGATTCTGCAGATGCTGCTCTAACTTCAGACGTTATCAGGTTCGGCTCAGACTCGGTGAGATTATCCGAAGTTTGGCTAAAATCACTATCATTATCAATTTCTGAATCTGTTTGAGTGACATTGCCCGACTCTATAGTGGAATCTTGTTCTGATGGAGCCTCATCGCTAAGTTTTTCCTTTGATACTGTAACTGATTTATCACTGTAACTATTTCTTGCAGCACGAACACTACTTATTACACCAGCTCCTATACTTGCAGCTATAGATGTTGCCATCAGCCCCATGGATGCATAACCTATATCTGTAACTGCCTGTGCAAGTCCGGCAGTGTTATTAAGTCTTTGGTTAGCCGTTATTGCCATACCTATGTCAGATGAGACTTCACCTGTTACACTCGATAAACTACTGCTAACTCCCGAGGCAATCATGAATGAGCCAGTCAGTTTTCCGGCACTGCTTGCAAAATTTGCAGCCCCTATTGCGGTAGACATGCTTCCCATATATAGAGTTGCAATACCACTGGCAATACCAAAAGCTTGGTTAGTAATAGCTAAGCCCTGATTATCTGGGTGTGCTGTTCCCGCAATTTGTAACATACCTGCTGCTATACTGACCGGTGTCATTGCCAGTCCAACAGCGGTTGAAGTAAATGCACTGACAACACCAACAGAGGCAATAGGTAAAACAACAGCAGAAGCAATAGCCATTGTCACTCCTAAACACCCCAAAGCATACCCGAGCCATTGTGGTAAGTGTCCGGAAGGGTCTGTATTCATTACCGGATTATTATCAGCAAACCCATATCCATTTATTTTTGTGAACGGACTATAACTGTCATGGCTCATAAAGTGTCTATATATAGGGTTGTATGCTCGATAGCCACCGCCTAAAAACTGATAACCGGTGACAGGATCATTCATTTGATCATCAAATCCCGGTAGATGGTTCTGCCACCAGGGCGTTTGTGAAGACAAGGTAAGCTTTCCTTGTAATCTCTGATCAGAGTTGCTTAATAAATTATTATCCATGCCATATGGGCTGTACACATGATCACTGGTGCGCTTTCCTGCACTGTTAAAGGTGGAGATCAGATCACCTTTATAATCATGCAGATACCACTGCGTAATATCACCATCTTCGCTATGCGCAATACCTGCAAGCTCAGCTGTGGTATGAGTGATACCGCCGGCATCTTTTTGTGTTTGTCCGGTAATGGTATCTCCCTGGTAGGTCATATATAAAGGTTGTTGTAACGGCTTCCCTTTGGCGTCGAAAGGTTGTTCTGCGATTTGATGTCCATTGGCATCATAAGTGTATGTTGCGTACCCACCGGTTTTTGTGTTGGTAAATTTGTCCTGTTGGCCAAAAGCATTGTAATGAATGCTATTGCCATCGGCATCTTTAACTACACGCCCTAGTGTGTCGTAACTGATGGCTTTGGGAACCGCACTAAATGTTGAGGAATTTGTCTGCCATCGTGAGCTAAATGCGATCATACGATGGGGATCATAGTTGCCGGTTATCTGACGGGCATAAGTGTAATTTGTTACTTTGCCTGTTTTATTACCCCTGACCGTAATTAGCTTTTCATTAACTGTTTTAATATTATTCCAGTCATCAAACGTATATTGCTGATCAGTGATAATAGGAGCTGATATTAAAGTACTGCCTGATAAATCAGTATCCCTCGGACAAAGGGTACTTGCTTTATCTGGCTGACCGGTTACGCCACAATGCATACCAGTTAGGCTATTTGTATTTTTATCGTATGTATAACTGTATAAAGCGCTTTCCTTACCTTCTGTGCGGGTAAAGCTTGTTATGTTATGTGTTTCAGGATCATAACTGTAACTCAGTTTTTGCAAAAGCGTATTAGCGTATTTATCTGTAGTGCTAATTACCTGACCGAGATTATCATATTGAAATATTCTGACGATTCCCATACCGTTGGTAATAGATAATACTCGACCAAAGAGATTATCGTAAGTGGTGGTACTTAACGGTATTTTTTTGCTTTTGCCATGCAAGACAACATTTGTTTGTAGTACTCGTCCAAATCTATCATGTACTGACGTGTATTTATTGCCTGTAAAATCCAAAAATGAAATGACATGTCCATAACGGTCATAGCTTATGAGGCTACTGCCTTGCGGGTAGTGTATGCCAGTAGGAGATTTCAGCGTAACTGGAGCACTACGGGTGATTTTAATCACTTGTCCTGTATTTGGGTCGTAGTCATAGTGCAGATGGCTGATAGTGTCTTCTGCATCGGTGAGATTCCATGTCTTTGGGTTCCAGTGCCAGGTTGCATAAACAACACCATCGATGGCTTCACCAGTTTTGGCAAAGCTGTTATAAGTGTAAGTAAAAACATGTCCTTCAGGACTGTCTTTCGTTGCAGGTGTCTTCATGCTTAAAAGACGACCGTCTGCATCATAGGTGTAATATATCCTTTTGTGATACTCATCTGCCTGCCATTGCAGGTTGCCTGTACGATCATAATGACGAGTGCCCAGCACATGACATGAAGACTGATGCGCTGGCTGAACACATCGTGAGATTTTATTACCTCGGATATCAAACGTATCGTGAATAATGCTCCCGTTGGGTGTGATGGTGGCGACAAGATTACCGTTTTGCCATTTCCACTGTGTTTTAGCACCATCAGGCGCAATCTGGCTGATTTGTCTACCGTTGCCATCGTACTGCATGGTCATTTCAGATAACCAAGATTTAGCTGAAATAGCTGCATTAATAAATGCAAACAAGCCTGTTTTGCCTGATAAAGGAAGCAATCCGTAACTTTGCAATGTCTTTAAACTATTTGCCGGACGTAACTGACTTTTCAGTGCTATCAGGGTGGCTTTCAGTGTATCCGAGTAGATAAACCGGCCTTTTATCTTTGCCTGTGGATCAAGCGCAAAGGAGTATCTGGCTACAGGTTTACCAATCGTATTTGACTGAACAACGCTAAGTATGGGTGCAAGTTTTTCTTGCTGATTATTATTACCGGTTGCCACTTGATAGTTAATCAATAACAGCTGAGGATCATCAACTAGGTGAATGCTGATTATGCCATCCGGTGTTTTAGTCCATACAGGACGATTCAGGGCATCATACCCATAGCTTGTTGTTAAGGCTATTGTTGAACCATCATTATCTGTTGCATGATAAACAGTTTTACTAGCCGGTTTGTCAGTAGCAGTATAAGTTATGGAGCTAGCTGGTATCCATTCATTAATACCAATCATCGGTTGAGTGGCCATACTTTTAGGTCTGATCCAAACAGACATTACTTTCTGATTTCGGCCAATGCCGGCATAAATGATTTTTTGTTGCACGCCATTGGGTAGGGTTTTAACCACAGACTGTTCTTTATCTGTAGAAATATAGGCCCAGCTTAACGATTGAGGCTGCCCCCCTTCCTCCGGAGTGATAATTTTTTTTATCGGTCGTTGCCAGTTATCATAAACCCACTGTGTATGCAGAGTTTTCATAGTGTCGTCACTGGAAAGTTTCAGACCACTGCTCAGTGAATAGGTTGACTGCCCCAGGGGAAGGCCATTGCTATCGTGTGAAGTATTATCAGCGTTAAGTAGCTGGTATGCGTGCGAAATATTTGTTGGCGGGAGCGTTGGATCGACTTTCAGGGTTGTGGTTCGAGTCCGAGTGGCAAGGTCAATGTTATGTGTCACATCTAGCATTATCGTTTCTGGATGACCGTTATCTTTAATCAGTGAATCCGCTCTGTTTACTTGTAATAACCTGCCGTTAATTATTGGGTCTGGTTGTTGATATCTGGTCACACTTATCCGTGTTAAGAGACCATAAAAAGTACTGTCTTGCTGTAAATTGTATTGATAGTTTGTGGTCGTTGATAGCTGACTTTTCGTCAGTTCAGGTAATGGCTGGCCCGGTTGTAAGCCTGCAACCGATGTTGCAGGTAATGTACCTGTTATTTTAGTGGCTACTTGCCAGTTACCGGCAAGAGGAGAGTTATCTTGTCCAATCTGATGAATAAAATGCTTATGGCTGTAAAGACTGAGTAAGTTAGCATCGTGTCTTATAGCTTCGGATGTTTTTGTCTGAACCCACCGCCTGTGCAATAACCGTTGGTATAATGCTATACGCTTTTTATTACGTTGCGCAATCGGTATCAATTGATAGTTAAATTCAACCTCCACCGCACTGGAAGCCTCATTAGTGACAGGAAACGTCAAGAAGGGAATGCTGCCTGCCGGTGTTTGTTTTGCGGGCAGTTGCAGTACTTTTTCCGGCAGGGTAACCTGTGGCCAGTCAGGATCTGTTTTTGGGCAATGACTGTCGCCCAGAGGTGGACAATACTGGGTAAATATCTGCCTGCCGTAAGCATCCTGTTGCCAGATTACCTGACCGTTATCATTGTATTTTTTTTGTTGCAATACTTTTGCCGGAGTTATAGTTGTGTCATTTCCTTCACTGGTAAGACTATATAATGTTTTGGCTGTCTGTAGTGGGAAAGAGTAGACAGGAGGAAGTTTATTGAACGTAGTGCCTTTCCAGGGTAAGTAGGTAATATCATCCGACGCAATCAGCGAGTGACGCAGGTCATCATTTTGTGATATGTCTAATGGTAAGTGATATTTGTTGTACGTTGTTTTAGTAGTCGTTAATCCGTTGTCTTGCATGACGGCATAAGTATAATCATCACTGCGATCAAACAGATTATCTTTTCCAGGTTCATTGCTGACACCACTTAAATAACCAGTAAAGTTATGGGGGCTACTGGTTCCTCTGCTGTACTGATACCAGATATGACGAACAGGAATACTTAGATTGTTCACAGACGAGGGTGTGACTGTCAGTTCAGTAACCACTGGCAAAAAGGCTTTGTTGTATCCGGTTGGCAGCCCTTTTGGTTGTAGTGTATGGCTAGCTTCATCGTTGTATAAAAATGTACTGCTGGCACCCGAAGAGCCAATAATCGTTTTTAGTAACCATGGCCTGCCACCTTTTTCGTCGTAATTAAAGTCTATTTCACTGTCACTCTGATCAGCGCCGGTATTATTGCTAGACAGCGGAGGCATAACAATCGATTTGACTATTGACTGACCTTCAGTATCTGTCATATGAAGCACAATATTCTGCTGTCCGTGTATGGTAATTTCATCACCTTGGTAGGTGATATAAATACCGTTCTCTGAGCAGTTGTTTTTATTACCGGTGAGTTGGTTCTGGGTTAATGGATGACCACAGATATAAATCAGGCGACGGGAAATATCCTGCGGACCATGACGATCGTAATAAAACCACACCCGCTGTTCATCGCGCCCTTCTTCCCAGTCTTCATAACCGAACTGTATATGTTGCCTGATACCAGAGGCTGTTGTTATCGTCCAGTCACCCGGTTCTCCCGTAATATTAACATCACCCAGTTTATGCCGGAGAGGGTGCCAGATAGTATTTCCCAGAGCGTTTTTATCACTTTCCATGGTGAAACCATGGCCATCACTCATGGTAATATCAGTGGTTTGATGACCTGAAATCTCTGAAATAGAAGGATGTTCTAATCCAATATTAAACGTCCAATGTGACCCTAGGTTTAGCGAATCTGGTCCTGTTGCTGAAGAGCCACTCACGTAGGAAAGTGTTAATTCCCGCCGAGCCTGTCCAAGATTATACAGCATGCTTGCCAGTGTAATGGTGTATCTTGCACTACCTGTCCTCGGGTCAACAGAGGCATTCATTTCTCCGTGAAAATTGTTGGCATTTGATGGCATGGCAGAAGCCCCGTCAGCCAGTACAGGCAGGCGGGTAACAGGTGAAATACCAAACGGGGAAGGGCGACTCAATGCGTATGATCGCCATGATGTACGAGCTGTATTATTTATATCTTTATTTTGGTGATAATTAACTACAGGCAGTGTAACTGCATTCAAACAGCATGAAAAAGTTACCAGCGCAAGTTTGGAAATAATCACAATGCTTACTAAAATTTGTTTGATAATAAGCAATTTTTTTTTAGAAGCCATAAAAGTTTTTATTCTTGTATGCATTCAAGTTTGATAAACAATCAGCATATCCACATTATGTGCCACAGTTAATTTTTGCTATTGTTTGAGAGCAAGTTATAGAAATATAGTAATAAAAAGGTTAGTGTTCATTAGTTGCAATCTGAATAATTCTTGTTGTTTATGCAGAGTTCAAGTCATAAATGCGTAGTTCAGTGAAGCTTTTGATGTCAGTTTTTATTTTTGATAAAAAATAGTGTGTGCCAAAGTAGTAGCAAGCACTAAATTGAGTATAATTTTATCGTAATACTCATAGGTGGTGCTTTTTTGCATTTTAATAATGTCTCCTTAATTCATACTGTGGACAGTTTTTATAAAGCCTAATGCCTGTGCTGTAAGGTTGGTATTTAATTGCAAGTTAGGGTTAATGCTAACTTGCAATTAAATAGCCTATAACGCCACCGCCTTTGAAGCTACTGTACAAAAACTGTCCGAAGTATTGCTTAATGGCATATGCTCTTCGTGCATTTTTTAACGCATAAATCGACACCAAAACATACGGCGGTACAAAGTGTTAAAGCACCAGCTTTGTCGTCATTGGTGCAGGCGTTGGCTGAGCTCTCACAAAAAGATGCAAACAACAAAGCTACCAATATAAATGAAATTCCTTTTTTTAAAATCATCTCTTAACTCTCTCCCGAAAAAATACTGAATTATAACAACACCTATTTCATAACTACCGTTATAAAATAGGTGTTTATGGCTTGCGGTTAAAGGTGAAGTGACGTGTAATAGCCAGCTATTGCAAGGACCTTCAATACATAACAGCAACATCATACAAGTAGAACAATAAAAAGTTAGAAAAAGATATTGTCCTCATAAGGAAATCTAAATGGAAAAGATTTTACCTCGAATATATTCTAATAATGTATTGCAAAAATATCATTGAGTATTAACTATTGATAACTATGGTTATTTTTATTCGTTTTAGCCGATTTATCCTGAAATAAACCAAAAACTACTATGATTTGACAATGTTATTATCGGTTTTTTTCTGTAGAGTGATTTAATGCGTTTACTAACATTGGATTTCGAAGTTGCCTTTCTTGTAATGGCTCAGCTGTGAAGCGTAACGACAGTTGACTCAACTTTCAATATTACCCTATTTCATACTGTGGACAGTTTTTATAAAGCCTAATGCCTGTGCTGTAAGGTTGGTATTTAATTGCAAGTTAGGGTTAACGCTAACTTGCAATTAAATAGCCTATAACGCCACCGCCTTTGAAGCTACTGTACAAAAACTGTCCGAAGTATTGCTTAATGGCATATTTTTTTCGTGCATTTTTCAACGCATACAGTTTTACCATTACATCCGACGATACAAAATGCTAAAGCAGCAGCTTTGCCTTGACTGCTGCAGGCGTTGGCTGAGCTCTCACAAACAGATGCAAACAACAAAGCTGCCAATATAAATGAAATTCCTTTTTTTAAAATCATCTCTTAACTCTCTCCCGAAAAAAAACTGAATTATAACAATACCTATTTCATAACTACCGTTATAAAATAGGTGTTTATGGTTTGCGGTTAAATGTGAAGTGACGTGTAATAGCCAGCTATTGCAAGGACCTTCAATACATAACAGCAACATCATACAAGTAGAACAATAAAAAGTTAGAAAAAGATATTGTCCTCATAAGGAAATCTAAATGGAAAAGATTTTACCTCGAATATATTCTAATAATGCATTGCAAAAATATCATTGAGTATTAACTATTGATAACTATGGTTATTTTTATTCGTTTTAGCCGATTTATCCTGAAATAAACCAAAAACTACTATGATTTGACAATGTTGTTTTCGGTTTTTTCTGTAGAGTGGTTTAATGCGTTAACTAACCTTGGATTTAGAAGTTGCCTTTCTTGTAATGGCTCAGCTGTGAAGGGTAAAGACAGTTGACTCAACTTTCAATATTACCCTGTTGCACTTGATAATTAGTGATTAAACCATAGTCACTTGTTAGTTTAATCAAGCACTACTAAGTATTCATATAAGAAATAGATAAAAAATTGTTGATTTTTATATTAAAATGTTATATCAAGAATAAGAGAGCTGTTGAGCCTTAAAGATTCTTCAAATAGCTAGTTGAATAATAAGGTTTAGTACAATAATTATTACTAATACGATATATACGGCCTAATAATAAGAGGAAATAGCTATGGCAAGGAAAACACCTAAAAAAGCACAGGCTGGATTTGATGGCGTTGATATCGGCTTTCTTGGAAGTAAAGATGAGGCAGCTGAGCAACGAACCGTAGAGTCAAGAAAAAAACTAAGAAAAATTCTTGAAGCGCAAATACAAGATTTTATAAAAAAAGGAGGGCAGATTAAAGAAGTTGACACTTATGTCACGGCAGATCCACCTAAAAGACCTCAAAGCTCTTATGGCAATAGACCTATCTAGAGGCATACAAACAACCTTTAAAAACCCACTTTAACAGGTGGGTTTTTTATTTTTTGGGACTATTTTTTAATTTGTATATTTCCATTTGCGGGGTAAATTGGTAGCATGCTCTTCTCCCTTCAAATGTTTTTAGAGAGTTAGAAGGAATACGTTTGACATGTCAATAATTATTTATCCAGGCACATTTGACCCCGTAACACTGGGGCATTTTGATTTAATTGTAAGAGCTTCCAAAATGTTCTGTAAGGTAGTCATAGGTGTAGCGGAAAATCAGGACAAAAAACCTTTGTTCAATTTAGCAGAACGGGTAGCTCTAGTTGAAAATTCAGTAAACCACTTCGGTAATGTTGAAGTCAAAGGTTTTAGTAATTTGTTGGTAGATTTTGCTCAAGAATGCAAGGCAGTAGCAATATTGCGAGGTTTGCGTGCAGTTTCAGACTTTGAGTATGAGTTTCAGCTTGCTAATATGAACCGACAGCTGGCACCAGAAATTGAGAGTATATTTTTGACGCCATCGGAGCAATTTTCCTATATCTCATCATCATTGGTTCGAGAAATAGCCTCACTAGGTGGTGATATTTCAAGATTTGTTTCTACGGAAGTTGAAAAAGCAATTAAACGCAAACATTCCAAGTAGCAAAATAGCCAGATAGCGTTGATAATTGCACTGTAAAGATGATAATTGCCCTGTAAAGATATAGGAAGGAGGCTAGAGTGGCATTAAAAATTACTGATGAATGCATCAATTGTGATGTATGTGAGCCAGAGTGTCCTAATGAGGCTATCTATCCAGGCGACCTTATCTACGAAATAGATATAGATTTATGTACAGAGTGCGTAGGGCATTTTGATGAGCCTCAATGCAAAGTGGTTTGCCCCGTTGATTGTATCATACTTGACCCAGATTGCGCTGAGTCACAGCAAGAACTTCAACAAAAGTATGAGCGTCTAACCGGTGATAATGCTAAGTGAGCAATAATTTCTTTTCCGTGATGATAGCTTAATAAGATTGCAGGGTAAGCTGATCCTAGACTATTTTTTTTTTACTATTTCCTGTAAACCTCGATTTAGCTATGAGAGTGATTAACAATGATTAATAAAGAATATAATGTCGCTGTAGTTGGCGCAACAGGACTGGTTGGGGAAACCATGATCGAACTTCTGGAGGAACGTAATTTTCCTGTGGGTCAGTTATTTCCTGTAGCGAGTGAGCGTTCAGCTGGTAAAACTATTATGTTTCGAAATAAGCCAGTGCTTGTTGAAGCACTTAATGAGTTTGATTTTTCTAAAGCAACAATTGCGCTTTTTTCTGCGGGGGGTGATATATCTGAACAATTTGCGCCAAAGGCTGTGGAATCGGGATGTGTCGTGATTGATAATACCTCTTGCTTTCGTTACCATGATGATATTCCTTTAGTGGTGCCTGAAGTGAATGGGGACAAGATTGCCAACTATAAGCAAAGAGGTATTATTGCCAATCCTAACTGCTCCACCATTCAAATGCTGGTAGCTTTAAAACCAATTCATGATGTTGCAACCATATCCCGCATCAATGTATCAACGTATCAATCCGTTTCAGGAGCAGGTAAAAAAGGAATTTCGGAACTGGCCACCCAGACTGGAAAATTACTCAATGGAGTAAACACTGAACCAGAAGTATTTACCACTCAGATTGCCTTTAATGCCATTCCTCATATTGATTCTTTTGAAAAGAATGGATATACCCGTGAAGAGATGAAAATGGTTTGGGAAACTCAAAAGATTTTTGCGGACTCTTCCATTAAGGTAAATCCAACCTGTGTGCGTATTCCGGTTTTTTTTGGGCATGCAGAAGCCGTACACATTGAAACAAAGAAAAAACTCACCATAGAACAGGCCAAAGGACTACTTAGTGATGCACCAGGCGTTGTTTTAGTAGATGAGCTATCCGATGGTGGATATCCTACACAAGTGACAGAAGCTACTGGAAAGGACGATGTTTATGTAGGACGTGTTCGTGAAGATATATCTACAGAAAATGGCATTAACCTTTGGATAGTAGCTGATAATGTTCGAAAAGGTGCCGCTTTAAATACAATTCAAATTGCAGAACGGTTGATTGATAGCTTTTTTGAATGTTAACTTAGGGGATAGGTAGTATATGTTAATAGGGATGTTTTAAAGTATTTCAGCAGGTGGTATCCGAGTGACTGTTGAAGTACAAACAGGATGATAGAACAATAAAAAAGGACTCACTGGCATGCTCACAAGGTGGATAATAGCGCTGACTGTTGCGGGAACATTTTACACGGGGGGATTACTTGCGCTAGGGCTAGGCAAGGTGACTCTGCTATCTTCCCTTAATCAGCCTTTAAAAGCGACTATTGAATTGTTGGATGCGGATCATCTGAAGCAGGATGAGATTGTTCCATATCTCGGTAGCAAAAAAGACTTTAAGCGTGTGGGAATTTCAAGACCGGATTACCTTAATCAACTACTATTTAACATCATAGAAAAAGACGGCAATTTTGAGATAAAAATATCTACCAAAGACCCTTTTAACGAACCGTTTATCAATTTTTTACTGGAAGTTAAATGGTCAAAAGGGCGATTGCTTCGTGAATATACGGTGTTGTTGGATCCTCCATCTTTTGATACTCGTCACATTGTTACAAAAAGTAAAAAAGAATTAGCAGGAAATCTACCTGACAGTAAACCTGAGTTTGCTTCGGTCAACACAAACAGTCCTGAGTCTTATATTGTTAAAAACAACGATAGCTTATGGAATATTGCACGTAAGTTTATTCCTGATGAAGATTTTACAGTTGAACAAATGATGACGGCACTTGAGAAGATGAATCCTGATGCATTTATGGAGGGCGATACGAACCGTCTTAAAAAGTCTGCGCTACTAACTATTCCGACTGAAGAAGATATTTTGTCAATTACCGAGTTGCCTAGAGAGAACAAATCACAACTAAAATTAAAACGACTGACGAAATACAACCTCGAACTGGTAAATCAATTACAAATATTGGAAGATAAACTGTCTTCTTTGGAGTCTATGCTTAAAAAGCCAGTAAAGATTACTCCGGTAATCCAGGAATCAAAACGAAAAGAAATTGCTCCTGTTAGTAAGCCGATAGTCGTAAAGAAGATAGAACAATCAATCGAACCTGAAAAAAATATTACTTCTGTTCCATCGGTTGTCGACCATGTACCAGTAACTCAATCGGTAACGCCCCTGTCTGTAACAGAAGAAAATTCGCCGAAAAAAATAATTCAACCATTTTCCGATAATAAGCCTGCGATTAATAGTGCAAATAAAATAAATGATAAAGACCTGTTTAGCATGCTGAGGGATAATTTATATACCTTTGGGTTAGGTGCTGGAGGCCTTTTCCTTTTAGTGCTGCTTGGGCTGGTAATATTAAAGCGTAGGCGTGAAGTAAAAGAAGAGCAGGAAATGGATAAAATTCTTGCAGAAGAAGCTGGGGATGAACAAAACGTAGAATCAGATTCTGTCGATAAGAAAACAGAAAGAAGTATCGAAAAAGATGCTATCGTTTTTTCAGAAAAGGTTACTGCCAGCAAAGAACCTGAAAATAAAAAAGTGAATGATACCAAGATAGATGTTGTGCAAAAAACGGTGGAAAAGGAAAAATCTGACAATAATACTGAAGAGTCGCTTATTGCTGTGGAAACAGACAGTGATCTTTCCGGAGCAGAAGAGTCGTTATCACTGAATATGAATGATAGTATTTTATTATCCAAAGAAGATAACCAGAAAAAAATTGAAGAGTCTAACGATAACCTTGAGGCAAGAAGCAGTGAAACTAACTCACCAAAGGTGGAAGTTGAGGAAGTTGCCTTAAATGAAGAGCTGTCATCTGAAGAGCTGTCATCTGAAGAGCTGTCATCTGAAGAGCTGTCATCTGAAGAGCAAACGGATAAGGATTTTTCTAAACAACTGGAAGACTTAAATCAAGAGATAAGTTCTCTCACAGATAGCTTTTCTTTCGAAGATGGTGAAAAAGAAAAAGAAAAAGAAAAAGCTCCTGATTCTGATAATGAAAATAATGACAGTATATCTTCCCTCCTTGATCTTGCTCGAGCATATATAGAAATGGGTGACAAAGCAGAAGCAAGAGAGATCCTCAATAATGCATTACAAAAAGCCAACAATAATCAAGAACCAGAAATTAAAAAACTATTAGACAGTGTAGAGCAATAGTTATATCAATATCACTGGAGTAGAGTGAAGTTTAATCTAGCATTGCTCTGGTTCTGTTGAGCATAATGAACCAGAGCAATAAAAATGCGAGAACTCATACGGTAATCCTCTCGGAAAATAATCGTATTTACTAGCCGATTTGAGCAAAAACCTGTGTAATTTTGGGTTAAATGACTTGTAAAAGTCATCAATATCACAGAAAATCTGAGTGAGCATATCACTTCCATTTTTTTGTATTGCTTTGAGACAATCATACTATGCATGGAAACGGTTGCTTTTAAAATATTTCTTACGTCAAATTCAGGTTATAATAATTAATTCAATTAAGTAGTTAGCTGAATTTTGTGATGGTTTGTCGCATCCTGTTGCTTAGGTTTAAAAACAAGGAAAAAAATAATGGTATTAAGTAGCAATCTCCTAGATTTTTGGTTTGTAATGGTAGCAGTAGTCATTGTTGTCATTTGCCTGGTTGTTTTTGCTTTTATTGCCGGAAGAGTTATTAAAAAAAATCAAATGCAAGATGCGCTTGCACTGTCTCAAAAAGAATTGGAACAATCAAAAATTGAATCTCAGCGTTTATCAGACCTTGAATCCTTACATCATGCGAACATTGAGTTACTCGAAGGTAAACTTAAAATTGCTCGTGATAGGGAGGTACAAGCTGAACGAATCAATGCATCGATGGAAGAAAAACTTTTGCACCTAAGCAATAGTCATAAAAGCCTCAGACTGGCTTCAGAGGAGAAAGAAGGCTTGAAAATAAAGCTTGCTGAAACCAGAAGTGAATTAGATTTCTTACAGAAAAAGATCAACCATGAAATGTCATCAGAGCAACGATTATCTGAAATTTTTAAAAGTACAGCATCAAAACTCTTTGATGAAAAATCACAACGTTTCACGATTCAGAATAAGGAATCTTTAACCGGATTATTAGTGCCATTTCGTGAGCAGATAGAGGGCTTCAAACAGCAAGTCGAGCAAGCATATAATGAAGAAAATAAAGAGCGAAGGTCATTACAAAATGAAGTAAAAAGCCTTCAAGAATTAAATCGCAATATTTCTGAAGAAGCAAGCAATCTAACAAAAGCGCTAAAAGGTGACAAGAAACTTCAGGGAAACTGGGGTGAAGTGGTGCTTAATCGGGTGCTTGAAGAGTCAGGTTTGCGGGAAGGGCATGAATATGAAACTCAGCAGTCATTCGTCACAGAGGAGGGGAAAAAACAACAGCCTGACGTTATTGTTCACCTGCCAGATGAAAAAATTGTTATTATTGATTCTAAAGTATCTCTGGTTGACTATAGCAAGTATCATGTCGCCAGCTCTAAAACTGAACAGGCAACGGCATTAAAAGCACATGTGACTGCGATCCAACAACACATAAAAGACTTGGGAGAAAAGAGTTATCAGGCTCTTAAAGGAATTAAAACTCTCGATTATGTATTAATGTTTATACCGGTTGAATCCGCCTTTTACATTGCCATAGAAAACCAGCCGTCATTATTTCAGTATGCTCTTGATAAAAATATTATGTTGGTTAGTCCAACTAATTTACTTGTTGCACTTAAAACAATTCACCATATCTGGAGTTATGAACTGCAAAACCGTAATACTCAAAAAATTGTTGATAAAGCGGGTGCGATTTACGATAAACTTCAGGGATTGACTGAAGATATGTTAAAGCTTGGGTTGCAATTAGAAAAAGCCTCTTTAACTTATGACAAAGCGATAAACAAGTTCAAAACAGGCAGGGGCAACCTGCTAAAGCAGGCCGATGATTTTGTAAACTTAAAAGTAAGTATAAAAAAGAAAATAAACCAGTCCCTGACAGATGAAGCTCTCTCATCGAATAAATCTTCAGATGGTGAGAAAGCTTATGATAACTCAGTAGTTTCTTAAGATTTTTGGTTGTTGTTTTTAATTATATCCTTCTATTCTCCGGATAAGTGTTTATCCAGAGTGTTAAAGACCAGAGTAAAAAGCGAGACTACTACGATACTAATAAGTTTAATCTGATTCCAATCGGACTCTTTCAGGTTGATTAGGAATTAGCGTTGTATTTAATATTAACCTGTATTTTTGATGAGTTGCTTAATGTAATACTGTGGATTATAGTTGGTGACCAATATGAGTGGGCGTTAGTGCAGTTATTTCCAATGGCGTTACCATTAACTAAAACATCAACGCAGTAGTTTTGTTTTGGATCCCACTTTCCGGGATTGCCTCCTGCTGAAAGAGTGAATGTATAGGTAGAAACACCTTCAGATGACCAGCCTACGGAACCAGGTGCAATCTGAGGGATGCTACTCTTGTTATTATTTATGGAAATATTCGTGTTTATAACTTGACCGGCTGCGTTATTGTCAATTTGAAAGGTTCCGTTAGCTGGAGTAAAATGTTCTAACCCACTGATTCCTGCACCCTTTACGACAGTAGGCGAAGTTATACTGGATGGCTGGTTAACAGTATTAAATGTAATATTAGCTGAAAAAGCTTGTATTGATATTGTTGTGGCAACTATGGTCATTAGGTATCTAAATTTCATTAAAATATTCCTGTTTTGATTAAAGTTGATGTTAATTCACTTTGTCAGTGAGTTACTAGTAGCAAAACCTGCTTCACAAAATTCAACAGATGTTTGCTTGAATCTGCCAATAAATGCCGTATTTGTGCATGTAGCTTCAGCTTAAAAAAAATAATCAAGATTGTTATACAGTTTTATTGTTCAGTATGCCTATTTTTTATAGGCTTTTATCTTAAATCGGTTAAGTGCAACTAACTGCCTTCATCTTTTTTTATGTTCGTAATTTTAATGATTTTGTAGGGCTGGTGTCTACAGTTTTATGTACACTTTGTGCTTTTATGAAAAGTCGCTATGGCAATACTTCGGATAGTTTTAAGCTCATTATCTTCCATGAGTATTATCTCTTAGTTCAACAACACGAGCTTGATTTAACAGCAAGACATAAAAGCATGCTCGTAACAGTATGTAGAAACAGATTTTGGTATAAATATAAAAGCATTTTTGTTGTTAGTTCATTGCTTTATACTGTATATTTTTGAGTCTTTTTATCAGATTTACAGAGGTTGCAATGTTTACGGGTATAGTGAAGGGAATAGGTAAAATAGAAGCCATTGAAAAGCGGGAGCAATTGCATACACTGGTCATCAGTTTTCCTCAGGATATGGCAGATGGTATTGAAACAGGTGCATCTGTTGCCATCAATGGCTGTTGCCTCACTGTAACTATGATCGAAGGGCATCAAGTCAGTTTTGATGTTATGCAGGAAACTTTAAAGGTGACAAACCTTGTCTTTTTAGATGAAGGCTATACCGTTAATCTTGAACGGGCAGCACGTTTTGGTGATGAAATCGGTGGTCATCAGGTGTCTGGTCATATTTTCTGTGTGGCTGAAATTCTTGAAGTAATACAGACGGACACAAATTGCACTATGTGGTTTTCCTTGCCACCCAAAGCTGCACCTTACATATTCCCTAAAGGCTATATTGCGATTGATGGCACAAGTCTTACCATAGGAGAGGTTCAAAGAGATAAATTTTGTGTTTACTTAATTCCAGAGACTTTGGAGAGAACCATTATAAACCAGTGTCTACCAGGTTATTTTGCCAATATTGAAATAGATACACAAACCCAGACTATTGTGGATACCGTTGAACGGATTATTAACAAAGAGAAAAGAGGTCAAGTGAGATAGTACTAAAACCTACTCATAATAGTATTTAGAAATAGCTTTTAGTCTAAATGGTAACGTACCTCTGTTTTCAACTACTGTGGTAAATATACTTGCAAGGCTGATCTGACAGCCATGTACCTTTGAAAACAGGCTATCAGATGAGGTTTGGTTTGCTACAAATAATCATGTTAAACCTGTATAAGTCCAGATAGATATTTAAATCAGATAAAAAGACCTCCAAACAAGTATTATCGTAGCATCATCAGGAGGTTGCCTGAGTCTAATATGGTATGAATTTATAGATTTCAAACGCAACAGAAAAGGCAGGATTGCTGTGGTTATTATGGAGCGAATTGACATATTGTTTTTGCATTGCCAAGCTTTGATAATCTGACGATGCTTTGAATGTGATGACGATATGGTTGATTAATATTCAACAGCATTGAATCAAAAGTGTAGAGTATTATTTTTGTTAAAAAGCCTCTACTAAAGAGGCTCGGTTGCTATACAGTGGTTTGAAAAAAGAATTGGTATAACCCCAAACGATTTTTTCGTACCTTAATGATTAATTAGATCAGACTATTTGATCCTCTTTTTCTATCAGTGCTTTAAGGTGTTGATAAGGTTTGTTTTGGTCTGTATTACTTTCGGACATTTTCTGCATTTGTTCCATTTGTCTGAGAAACTCAAATATGTTTTCAAACGCTTCAGCTGTTGTTGGAACTCCAGTGTAATTTAAATATAAAGAGGCAACGTTAAGAAATGTTTTTTGTAAAGCTTCATCTTCACCATATATACGTTCTAGCTCTGAAATAATACCAGTAATAAATAACTCTTCATCCCAGTTTTCAGGGATTTTTTGATGAAATTTAATAGTATTGTAAGCTGTGCGTATATGTGATGCAGCAACGGGTACAGCTATTTCCTTCATATCGTTTTGTTCTGAAAAAAACACGTAATTTTTCGCCATGAGCTCGCTGATTGATACAAAGCCATTTGTATCAATCAGATCTGATTTACTCAATAGCTGTAACTGTTTATTTATAACGCTTGGGATTATTAGTCGTCCCATAGCAACCAGAGGGGCAAATATCCATGAAAAATGACCTTTGAAACTGATTTTTATATCAGAATGCTCTATCAGTTTAAGTAAAGAGATAGTTCCTTTGGTAATAGGCGCTTTGTCTAAACTAATTTTAAAGTTAATTTTTGCACAGACGAACTTAAAGAAACTAAAAAACAGTTTTGTACGACGATTATCAGTTTTGGGTTGAATGTAAGCACAAAGATCACCTATATTGCCGTCACAGCTTGCACTGACTGACCCAGAGAGCTCATCACCACGCTCAAAATCTGTCATAAGGCTTAGATTCACAGGTGGTTTGTCTTTACAAGTATCTGCCTTTTGCTTTTCAAGGAAGGTTATTAAAGGCGTGAAATTATCAAAATGAATATTAGACTGCTCCTTGTCGATATGAGGACAAACTTTAACACCTTCAGGCGAACTTTCTACAGAAACGCCCATATTTTTGAGTTCTGCATCAGTACTTAGCAGTCCAGTGGTATGCAAATTTGTATTATCGGCATAAATAGCAAACTTTTTTTCATCAGCCCGAAGGTTTAAAGCTATAGCAACTTGCTTTGTATTAGCCGTGGTATTTATTTTATCTTCTTCAGATTTATTACTGATTGTCACGCCAGCTTCAGATATATTAGCGTGAATATCGCTGCCTGTTTTGTAATCAACCTTAGTGATGTCGGCATTATGAATTGATACTTCCATAGGGACTGTTGTATTGGTAGTCTTGTGTTCGATATCTGTTTTAGCAGCTGCAGATCCTATATGAACTTCAAGCACTTTGTCTTCGTCATTCTTTTTTTGTTGCCGAATTTTTATTTGATTAATACTACCAACAGAAGACTCACCCGGTACAGGAAGAATTTTTAATGAACCAGCCTTAGTCACTTCGTTTATGTCTACATGATCAATAACAAGTTTTGATGTGCCATCTCTACTGTTGTGCTGTGCTTTTACTTCATCCATTTTGGCAGATATTTGTAATGAATCTTCTTCTATTGCAAGGTTTATTTTGGGTGCACCTACATCAGCATTAATTGTATTATCATGTTTAGAAAAAGAAGCCGAGGGTGATGTAGCGGTTAGCTGGGTTTTTACAGTTTGGGTACTAGTATTATTCTCGAGTTGTAGATTATGCTTTTTTAGTTCATGATCCATTAACTCCTTGAAATCAGGTAATTTATTAGATATATTCTGGCAGACGGCCACAAGATGCTGGTCATTTTCAGATAATTGTTTCAGTCCGGGATGACCAGTAGCTTCAACTGTTGCAGCACTGGCTGTCCCTATTATGACATGAGATAAATCAGTGCCAAGTTTATCTTTCTGCTCATGCGTGTTTATGTGAATGACCGGCTTATTAATATGACATGACTCAAAAACCGAATTTGGTTGAGCACTACCATCAACAGATTTTTCTGCCAGTATATTTCCTCTTATTTGCTCTGCATTAATTTTTGTTTTGGTTTGTTTGATTTTTGTTTCAGGTGCCTGCTGCAACTGATCAGTAACGATTTTCTCGCTTTCAGTTAACTCACGTAGATATATGTCTGTATTGATGTGTAAATCATCGCCAGTGAATTCAACATTTCTCTCAAGAGCTTTTATTTTTGCTGAACCTGAATTTATGTTAGAGACTTGGGCATCCACTTTAAAATTCATGTTTTCAGGTGTACGAACAATTAGCCTCACTTTATCCATATGAGTGTCTTTTGCTTCAATTGGGCCGTTAAGATCAAGATGAGCTTCAGCTAACTCCAGTTCAAGCAATGCATCTTCTTTTTCAGAAGGTACTGTCAGGCCTATATCTTTTACTGTTCCTGTTATTTCCTGTGGCATTGTGATTGATTCTTCAGAGTCTGATGCACCTAATTTTGCTTTATTGCACGTTATTTCAGGAGCATGTAGCTGTAATTTATTTTTCTCTGCCTCCAGCATCAGACCAAACTGATTTATTGTTCCGTCAAAATTAACATCTCCTTTAAAATCTAGCTCTGCAGTAGTGGCACTTAAGGTAAAGAGTTTATGCCCCGGCACTGACGTTTCCGATGTCAGTGCCGTTGTTGGCGTGTCATTTGCTACATTGAACCTTACAGCTCCTCTTACACTATGTATCAGGTTTTGCCCTTCCTGTTTCGTTAGGTTTTCATCACTATTGCTGGAGGGTGAATGGATAAATGTGGCATTGACACCTTTTAAATGGGCTGAACCTGATTCATTCACGTTTATATTGAGTGAGCCGGCAGGTAGATTAAGCTGATCTATGCTAATGTCTTTAGCCCGAATGGCTGCAATCATGCTTCCGGAAGACTGGTGTGCAAAACCGATACGCATATCTTCTACTTTTCCATTTTTGATACCTATATCGCCTTCTGTTTCAACACCTATTTGGGGGATAAGTATTCCTCCATTGTCGGTGGAGTTTTTAAAAGTGAGTTCTGGTGCTTTTATACTCACAGATGTATGGTCATGGTTAAAAAATGGAAAGGCTTCAGCCAGAGACTTTGTGAGATTAAATGGCATTAGTTTTGCACAATGTTCACCAGAGATGGATAACTGTGTCCCTTTGCAACAGCCATAAGTGGGTTTTCCGTCAAAGCTATAAGAAAGAGCGTCATTTTTTAAAGTGAAATTTGCATGAAGTTCCGGATGTTCTGTGCTCTGTAGGGTGGTCGCTACATCAATATGTCTGATCTCAACAGCCGTGGGTTTCAGTAATGAACTAAGTGTTGCATCGTTGCTGGTATCTTCTTTTTTATAACTCCAAGTGAGCCAGTTCTGTGCGGTTTGCCAGCTAGGCATTTTTGCATATGCAATAGAACCCAGCAATTTACCTGCCGTTTTAACAATGTTTGCAGACTTAAGTAGTTGTTCAATTACCTGCCCGTGCTTAAAGTCAAGATCAAGTTGAATATTATCTAGTTCTATATGACCATTAATAACGTCTTTGCTATCTTGTGAGGGGTATTTAGCATCACCAGTAATGGAAAGCCGAATTCTTATTTTTCCATAGCCTTTTTCCGGATCAGGTGTGGAAATTTCTTTTAGTACCACTTTGGCATCAGAAATGTTATAGGTTTCACCCAGTTTAGCCAGTGTTAGTTTATTTAGCTTAACCAGTTGAGGAGTCCCAGAGGTATGCACTTTATTCATTGCAACCAATATCAGATTAAGGTCATCGCCTTTTAAACCGTGTAAACCTTTCACTGTAATTTTTCCAGCAATATAATTCATTAGCTTTTGGTAGGGGTCGCCCATTAGCTTTGACAGTCGGCTCTTTTCTGGTAGTTTTGTCTCTTCTGGTTCAGGGTCCACATAAACTGACTTTTCTTCGATATACTCTTGTGCATCGAAAAACTCTTCATCTTCATCTTCATCTTGTACTTTTGATGAGCTGGTAGCTAATGGCTTTGTGTCAGGTAAAGTGGTGACTAAACGTTCATCATGGGTAATACCTTCGGTTAGTAGAACTGAGTTTAATTTTTTGCAATAATCTACTGTTTCTTTAGGTGAATTTGTATGGCCGGATTGTATTTGATCAAGAAGTTGTTGAGGTTCTACATTTGGTTTGTCGGCTGGAGGTATATGTGAACTAACTTTTATGGTTTTTTTAACAGGTTTTTTCCGATCAATATCATCTGTCTGACTGGCCGTTATGTTCTGATTAGTTGAGCCAGGCTTTTGTGAAGTGGGCTTCATGGGTATAAATTCCTTATCACAGTGTTATTTGTTATTATTTTGTTTTTTTTAAGTTTAGCTACAAAGAAGGTACTATTATATAAAGTTTCCCTTTTTTAATTACTTTTATCCATTACTATTGGTGGGTATCTTTATAGATTTTAATCTGTAATATTGTTTATAATCTGTGATCCGAAAACAAGTAAAGAAAACAACAGTCAGGAATATTGTACTTAATGGATATTAGTGCCACACAAAGTCTTTTTGGTATAGTCGTTATCTTTTTCATTGGATGGCTATGTTCTTCAAACCGAGGTGCAATTAACTGGCGAATAGTTTTGCTTGCATTAGCTTTACAGGTAATGTTTGGTGCTATAGCTTTGTATATTCCGGCAGGTCGAGTCGTCTTTTCCTGGATGGCAGATGTTTTTAATCATGTTTTAAGTTATGCCAATGCCGGTATAAGTTTTTTGTTTGGTTCACTGGCAGATACAAAAAAAACAGGTTTTGTGTTTGCCATTAACGTGCTTGGTGTTCTTGTATTTTTTGCAGCATTGCTTTCCGTGCTTTATTACTTAGGAGTGATGCAAGTTGTTATCAAGGTCTTTGGTAGTTTGCTTGAAAAAATATTGGGGACTAGCAAGGTTGAGTCATTTTATGCAGTTGCCAATATATTTTTGGGACAAAGTGAGTCACCTTTAGTCATTAAACCCTATATAGCTGGTCTGACAAGATCAGAAATGTTCACGGCTATGACTTGTGGTATGGCTGCTGTAGCAGGTTCTATTTTGGCAGGTTATGCTGAAATGGGTGTTCAAATGAAGTATTTGATTGCAGCCAGTTTTATGTCTGCGCCCGGCGCTATACTCATGTCTAAAATGATGATTCCGGAAACTGTAAAAAAAAGCAATGCGCCACTTGAAACTGAATACGAAAAGAGCGCCAATATTTTTGATGCCATAGCATCAGGAGCTTCTTCCGGTGTTCAGCTTGCTATGGGTGTTGGAGGAATGTTGTTGGCCTTCACGGCATTAATTGCTTTATTAAATGGTATTCTTGGCTGGGTTGGGAGCAATTTTGGAGACAGTGCTCTTAGTCTACAGCAGGTGTTGGGGTATGTTTTTTCGCCCATTGCGTGGTTGACTGGTATTCCTTGGCACGAAGCCATGAGTGCTGGAAGTCTTATGGGGGAAAAAGTAATCATTAATGAATTTATTGCTTATGTAGATATGGCAAAACTGGGCGATAAGTTGTCAGCTCACTCTACTGCGATTGTTACCTTTGCTTTATGCGGGTTTGCAAACCTAACTTCTATTGCAATACAGTTAGGGTTACTAGGAAGTATTGCACCTGCAAGAATGAGTGAGGTTGCAAAGCTGGGTTTACGTGCTGTTCTAGCAGGAACTTTATCAAATTTAATGAGTGCTTCTATCGCAGGGTTTTTTCTTGCGTTACATGTGTCATAATCAGTTAAGAAGGTGGCTTTATGGCTGAAATGAAAACTATTGCAGAGAAAGTATTATCTTTAATTGACCTCACGCGTCTGCATGAAAATGACAGTATCGAAAATATACAAAGATTTTGCCATACTCTTGATCAGCTAAATACTATTCAACCAGCTGTTCAGCCAGCTGCAATTTGCGTTTATCCTCAGTATGTCGCGAGTGTTATTGAAGCTTTGATTCAACTGAATTTTTCAGGTATTAACATTGCCGCTGTTGCTAATTTCCCCTCAGGCAGGTTGTCCTGTGAGCAAGTGGTTGATGAAATTGAGTACGCTATTGATCAGGGTGCCGGTGAAATTGATGTTGTATTGCCATGGCAGGCTTATCTTGAAGGTAACTATTCTCAGGTTGAACGATTGCTCAGCAAGAGCAGACAAGCCTGCACAGATAATACCTTATTGAAAGTTATCCTCGAAACTGGCATGCTTGGAAGTTCGAAGCTCATTTATGATGCAAGTCGCTTAAGCATTGATAGTGGTGCTGACTTTATTAAGACATCAACAGGAAAAGTTTCAGTGAATGCAACACTGGAGGCTGTTGAACAGATGCTCCGTGCGATTACAGACTCAGGCAGTCATACTTGTGGTTTAAAAGCATCTGGAGGTATTAGAACCCTGAAAGAAGCGGAAAAGTATATTTCTTTAGCAGATAAGCACATGGGAGATAATTGGGTTAACAAAGATCATTTTCGCTTTGGTGCAAGTTCTTTGCTAGATGATGTCATTTCTGCAATGACAAACAGACAAGTCGATTCATTTTCTTCAGACTATTAAACAAAGGAAAATATAATGCGTGCCATTATATTAGTGCTTGACTCTTTAGGGGTTGGAGCTTCTGCGGATGCTAAATCTTTTGGTGATGAAGGTGCTGATACCTTTGGCCATATTGCACAGGCCTGTGCTGCTGGTGTGGCAAATGTTAACCGTAGAGGTGCTTTGTCTTTACCAAACCTTCAGTCCTTGGGGTTGTTTCATGCTGCAAAAGAGAGCAGAGGGCTTTTTCCCGATGGATTTGTTGATGATGTAACAGTCAAAGGTGCTTACGGTTATGCCTCTGAAATTTCCAGTGGTAAAGATACGCCTAGTGGTCATTGGGAGATTGCTGGTGTACCTGTATTGTTTGACTGGGGATACTTTAAGAAAGAAAGCGATACGTTTCCTAGCTCGTTATTAGAACAATTTATTACAGAAGGATTATTACCTGGCGTGCTTGGTAATTGTCACGCATCGGGTATAACTGTCATTGAGAATTTTGGTGAAGAACATATTCGTTCCGGGAAACCAATTGTGTACACATCAGCTGATAGTGTTTTTCAAATTGCCTGCCACGAAAAATACTTCGGACTTGAAAGATTATACAATATTTGTGAACTCGCCCGTAAACTTTTAGAACCCTATAATATCGGTAGGGTCATTGCAAGACCTTTCACCGGTGAATGTATGGCAACATTTATTCGTACAGGCAATCGCAGAGATTATGCTTTAAAGCCTCCCGCTGATACTGTATTAGATAAGTTAGTGAAAGCTGGTGGAAATGTAGTTAGTATTGGAAAAATTGCAGATATTTTTGCCCATCAAGGTATTACGGAAAAACATAAAGCAACAGGTTTGAGTGAACTGTTTGATAAAACCATTGAAGTGATGAACTCTACGCCAGAAAAAAGTATTATTTTTACTAACTTTGTTAATTTTGACTCAGATTATGGGCATCGCAGGGATATTAATGGTTATGCAAATGCATTAGAGTATTTTGATTCCCGACTCCCAGCTATTCAAAATTGTCTTAAAAAAGATGATTTATTGATTTTGACAGCAGATCATGGTTGTGACCCCAGTTTTCCGGGAAGTGATCACACACGCGAGCATATTCCTTTGTTAGTGAGTGGTAATTCTGTGAAAGCCGGCTTTCTTGGGGGAAGGGATACATTTTCAGACATAGGACAAACACTGGCAGATTATTTTTGTTTGTCGCCAATGAGTTATGGTAAATCCTTTATGCAGTTTTTAACATAAAACTATATCGCTGTTTACCCATCATGAAAAAAGGTAACATTATGACACCTCACATTAATGCCAAAAATGGGGACTTTGCATCAGTGGCTATTATGCCGGGTGACCCTCTTAGAGCCAAGATGATTGCTGAAAACTATTTAAACGATGTGAAACTTGTCACAGATGTTCGTAATATGTTTGGATTTACGGGGTACTATCAGAATAAACGTATCTCTGTTATGGGCTCTGGTATGGGAATTCCTTCCGTATCTATTTATGCTCATGAATTGTTTAACGAATATGATGTGGATTATATCATTCGGGCAGGTAGCTGTGGTGCAATTAGTGCTTCTGTCCATGTAGGTGATGTTATTATCGGTATGGGGGCGTGCACAGATTCTAAAGTCAACCGCCAGCGTTTCGCTGATCACGACTTTGCTGCAATTGCTGATTATTCGTTGTTAAGTTGTGCGACTGATTGTGCGCATAAATTGAATATTGATGCAAAAGTTGGCAATGTGATGACATCAGATTCATTCTATAATCCCAGACCTTCTGACTTTGATATTATTGAAGATATGGGAGTGTTAGGAGTCGAAATGGAAGCTGCCGGTTTATATGGTTTGGCTGCACAGTTTAAGAAAAAAGCACTAACTGTGCTTACAGTGAGCGATCATATTCGTACTGGTGAATCACTTAATGCTCACGAGCGCCAAACTACTTTTATTTCCATGATCAAGCTGGTGTTAGAAACCGCTGCAGCTTCCCAACAATAAATAACCAGCTGCCAGATTATGGTGGTGGTAGATTAAGCTAACAAGTTGCTGAAAAAATTGAAAGATTTTCGCTTTAACACTGGTTTACCGACAACTGGGGCAGCTATGAACGTTGCTTGCCAGTTGAAAATATCGCGGTTAGTAAACGATATACCCAAGTCATAAAATGCCACAATCTGAAAATCAGGATCAAACGCCTGATAAGGAAAACAACTTGTTTTTAAAACGTCTAAAGTCGTATGACGAAGTGATTTTGGCGCACATTGAACAATATGAACTTTAGGGTAATTTCAACTCAGAGGCACTATCTAGTAGTTATCATTAGATAGAAACAGGTTTTTGTATAATCTTGAAAATTTGGAAAAATAGTCTAAACCTAAGAAGATTGTTCGGAGCGTAGAAAAAATTGAATGATATGTTTTAAAAACCTTTTCAAGTGATTAGGCTCATATATTTTAATGTGTTGTTAATGATGACAAAATTAATTTCGTTTTCAATGACCTTCGATAAAACTGCGCACAAGTAAAAAAGTCTTTTTTACTTAAATTGAAATTTTACAGTCAGAAAAGACTATAACGAGTAAATATAAACATAACTTCTACAAAGCATCAAAGTTTTGGGAAAAAGTGTCTTATAAGAACATTAACATTAACATTATATAAAAGGTGCTATCAATGGATAGTTTATTTTGCAAGAATCTTCTTGGTAGAATAATAATATTTCTTTCAATATTAATAAGTACAACTTCATTTGCCAATTTTATGCATATAACAAAGCTGAAGGTAACAATTCATAATGCTGACAGTCTCCCGTTAACTATTGAAGGAGCCAGTGGAGGTAAAGGTATATCAAGTGATATAGATATGAAGACTGTTATTATTCAGCCGGGTCAAAATCATGTAATTGTAACAACTATGGATTATAGAACTAGTAATATTTACCCAATGACATGGGATATTTGGTTTGACGAACAATACAAAAGACATTCGCTGGAGTATGGAGGAAGCATAAAGAACAACCTTTTCTTAAACCGTTACTTCAAAGAGGTTGAAAATAACAAAATGTTATGGAATATAACGGAGCAGTACTTGCCCATCGATCAAGTACCAAGTGAATCTTCAATTACTTTCAGCTGTACTAAAGCGGATGGGTGCACAAAACAAAAATAAATAAGGGTTATAAGGTTACCTCTAACTAAAATCTGTATTTAACTACTGCTATGAGCATAATTTTATGGTTTGTTGTTAAATAGGCTTTTGTAGAACTTTTCTGGTCAACCTTTACGGGTGTTTTTTCAGAGAGTTTTTATCTTTATACTCAGCTGGCGTCATATTTCTATTCGCTGAGTGAAGTCTTTCCATGTAGCTTATATTTTATATAAGCTACCATATCTTGCGTCATATGTTCGAAGGTTGGCTGATGTACCTTGAAAATCCAGTGATGCTGAAATAATACTATTGTTATATTACTCTGATAGTAGGACTTAATTTTCATCATCAGGGAAGATGATTATGACAAATATATTAAAGGTAAGTGCAATATTGGTTTTTATTGGTTTTTCTTTTCATGTTTTTGCTAAAAAAGCCAATCCTTCAAACTTTCTGTCCCCAGATGGATATCGTTGGCAACAGTGTCAGCGCCAGTCATTAAATTGCGCTTATCTTGTACCAGACAACTGGTCTTTATCGTTTACTGAGAAAGATGCTCAATTTAAAGCACAAATATCTAGTTCATCTGAGCACCTGCCGGGTATTATTGATTTTGGTGTGATCACAGATGCTAAAAAGTACACAGGATTTGATGCCGAAAAGAATATAAAACTAATCATTAAAAATATTGATCGTCAACAACATGTAAAAATGGATGAATGGCATAAGTATAAAGCACCATTTAAAAGTTATGCCGTTCTAGCAGTTGATTATAAAAAGGGTTGGGTAAATCAATATTTTTATTTATTGGTAGCCAATACCAAAACAGATACTTTATATCAAATCAGGTTTGCAACAGACCAGCGTAAATGGGAAAAGTACTGGCCTGTTGTTGAGAGAATATTTCATCAACTCTACTTGGATGAATCTGTTTAATCAATAGCCAAAAATGGGTAATGTCAGTAGTCCACGTAAAATGGTAGCATTCATAACATCTGTGCAGAACGAACCTAACAAAGGAATTAGCAACATCGCTTTAGGTGATGCTCCAAAGCGGTGAGTGACAGCTTCAACGTTTGCCATGCCAACAGGTGTTGCACCAAGCCCTGAACCTATAAAACCTGATGTCATAACAGCCGCATCGTAATTTTTTCCAGCAAAGCGAAAGAATATATGATAGGCAAAGAAAATAATAAACAGAGACTGAATAGCTGAGATAGCAAGCAAGGGCAGGGCAGTTTGACTGAGAGTGTTTAATTTGAGTGTGAATAATGTCATCACCACAAAGAGGTCCAAGCTGATTTCACCGAATATCGCTAACACACCTTCATTAGGGTTCATATTAAATAAATCAGCAATGTTGGAAATAAAAATACCGACCAGTAGCACTAGCAGAAAGTCCGGAATAATGATGCCCTGCGATCTCAGTAATGAATTTATCCAGGTTCCTGCTGTGATAGTCAGGGCTATTTCCATTAATATCCGAATAAGGCATGAGGCACTAAAACTTATGTCTTTTTCCTGCGAAGGAAGCTTGGTAACGTCTGTGGGTGTTTCATGAGAGCTAAACAATTGCTTCTGCTGCTTAATAAGGTTCTTTTTTTTGATCAGGCGATGACATACCGGTCCGCCAATCAATCCTCCCAAGATAAGACCAAGAGTTGCTGCAATCAAAGCAAATTCTTCAGTTCCATAGTAGCCCTGATTAGTAAAATAATTACTCCAGGTGATGGCTGTCCCGTGGCCTCCTGCAAAGGCAATACTGCCTGCAAGCAGACCATTAATCGGATGAAGTCCCATTAACATGGAGCAAATAACCCCAATAATGTTTTGCAGAATAATGAAGACAAATACAACAGCAAGTAATATCAGTAAGGTTTTTCCGCCACTCATTAGCTGGCTTAACTTTGAAGAAAGACCAACGCTGGCAAAAAAGACCAACAAAAAGAAATCTCTGATTTGAAGGTTAAAGTTTACCTGAATTAAATCATAATAGGACAGTACACTTAAAGCCGCTGCAAATAGTAGCCCTGCTGTAACCGATGCAGGTATATTGTATTCATCCAACCATCTCATGCGTTTTGTTATAAAACGACCAATATACAAGATGATAATGCTGATAACCAGAAGTGAAAGACCTGAAATATGTATATGCATAAGAATTTGTTATATCTTCTCTTTTAATTTGAATGTAGCATTTTATAGATGACTCTGCGGAATAGTTCATCATTGTTTTACATAAATAAAAGAATTTTCTCTGCTGGCAATTTTCTTTAATCGTGAATCTTTTCTTTGTAGTTGAGCTTGTTGTGAGTCTTTGTTCATAGGTTTTATGCGATTAAATTCAGGTATTTTTCCATTTTCATCCACACAGATTAACAAGGGTAAGGGAGTATTTATTTGTGCTGGATAGACAGATCTTAGTGTTTTATCCTAACCGACTTTTTTTTCAATAGCAGTACTCCAACTAAGATTTGCCCGCAAATGAGGTGCTAGTGGGCGTTTGATAACGATAACGGTTGTTTTCGGTAGCATTTCGATAGCTTGAATATCTGATGATATAACTTTGCTTTGAGTGAATTTGCTTTTTAAATGATCTATAGCCTTGCTTGTAGTAAGTTTTACAGCACCGGTCTGTGTTGTTGCCCAACTGAACACTACTCTTTTTAGGAGCTGAGAGACAGAGTTTGAGATGTCGGTACGTCTGAACACAATGCAAATGCTTTAATTTGAGCTTTCCCAGCAGTGTATTGCGAATATCTTTAGAGCTTAAACTTATCATAGAAAATGATTTTCCGTATAAAGCTCTGTAATCTTGCATAGCATTTTTAAATACATTTTTTGCCTCATTAAGAGCCTTTCCGATATGATAAGTTTCTTCTGAAATCCCAATGATTTTTGGGCATTTAACCGTTTTCTGTCTGTTTTGATCTGTACAATAATTGAGTTGTTTTCTAATTTCTGCGCCTTTAATTCGGTCTTGCTCATTATAAATACTCTCTATTACCCAAGCAGGTTAATACTTGTCATGTAAAAGTGACTGTTTAAATGCATGGTTTAACTCAACGAGATGCAATATAGAATCTCTTCACAATAGCGGACTATTACTCGTGACTTTGCCTCTAACAGCAAACTATAAAAGCATGCTGGAAATAAGGTTTAGTATTATTGAGAATGATTTTTGGTTAAAACTACTTATTTTGCAGAAAAAGCATTTTTTTTAGCAAAATAACAGGCATGCTGCCTAGATAATATCCTCATCTATTTCCTTAAATAGAGTATTCGAAAAGCAGAAAAAATTCTGCTTTTCGACAAGCTGAGCATTTTACGTTCTTTTTATAACTTTCCTTTGCATAGAACTTCTTCTGCCAGAAAAATAGCTTTTGCTGGGCCTGTTATTAACAACAGATCTCCTATTTCAAGTACTCCGGCATCTTCAGGGTCAAGTTGTTTCTTATCTCGTATAACTTTATCAATTTCGGCACCAGCTTTATCCAGTTCAATAGAATCAAGACTTTTACCCACAGCAAAGCAATCAGAATCTAAGGTAAAACCATGCCTTAAATCTGCAGGAGCGCCCTCTGGTGTATACAGCGACTCAGTTTGCCCAATAAAAAAACCATGCAAACGCCGGTATTTCTTTTGTCTTACGGCCTGAATACGTTGTCTGATTTCCAATTCAGGTTTTCCCAGCATTGTGAGCACTTCACTGACAACCAGCAGGCTCGATTCAAGAACTTCAGGAATTAATCGGGTTGCTCCATTTTTATAAAGAACTTCCATCATTCTGTCGTCACGAGTTCTTACTAGTACAGGTAGAAGCGGATTAATCTGTCGTATTAATAATAATACCTGATTGGCTGTTTTTGCATTGTCTAAACAGATAACAGCCATTTTTGCACGGCTGATGCCTGTAGCTTTAAGAATATCAGTGCGACGGCAATCTCCAAAAAAGACAGGCTCTTTGGCTTTAGTGGCTTCTTTAACGTGGAGAGGATCATCGTCGAGAGCAATATAGGGTATATCGTCATCACGGATAAAGCGGCTTACCACCTGACCAACACGCCCGTAACCACAAATCAAAATATGACCTTCTATTGAAGAGGTTGCCTGTTGTACAGAAGCTACATCATTACTAAACTCATTTCTTTTAACTTTTTTACCAAGAAATAGTTGCGACAATTGCTCACTGTATCGAATCAGAAAAGGGGTAGCAACCATTGATAAAATAGCGATAGAAAGTATCAGCGAGCCAAGTTTATCTGATAATAAATCATATTGGCTTGCCAATGCTACTACAGCAAAACAAAACTCTCCTCCTTGAGCTAACGATAATGCGGTTTTCAAGGAATTTTTTCGGTTTAATCCAATGAACCTACTTAATATGTTAACGAGGAATACTTTGAATAAAATCAAGCCCGCTGCGCCGAGTAGTATGACCCACCAGTTATCAATCAATAGTTTTATATTGAGCATTAAACCTATCGAAACAAAAAATAGCCCTAAAAGAATATCTCTAAAAGGTCGTATATCTGTTTCTACCTGATGTCTGTATCTGCTTTCGCCAAGCATCATACCTGCTACAAATCCACCAAGTGCCATCGACAGACCTAACATATTAGAGAACATAGCAGCCAGTAAAGCCACAACTATTGCTGTTAATACGAATAATTCTTCTGAGCGAGTGGTAGCTACTTCATTAAAAATATAGGGTAAGACCTTTTTGCCAATAACAATCATGCCTAATACAAATAATATACCTTTAACAAAGCTGAAAAGTAGCGAAATGCTTAGATGATCACCGCCGGTGCCCGAGGCGATAGCTGATATAATAATCAAAAATATTACAGCTGCAATATCTTGAAAAATAAGTGTACCTAATACAGCTTCACCAAATGGTGTACGTATTTCATTTCGCCTGGTCAGCTCTTTAGAGACAATAGCTGTTGAAGACAGAGAAAGACCCGCAGCGACAATTAGTGTTGCAATTGTTGGCAAACCCAAAGTAAATCCAATGAGGCTGATAATTACCGTGCTGATAAGTACCTGCATCCCTCCGAGCCCAAACACAAGATGACGCATAGCTATTACCTTTGAAAGCGAAAACTCCAGCCCCAAAGAAAACAGCAAAAAGACGACACCCATTTCAGCCAGAAGATCTATTTGATGGGTGCTACCGATGATGTTAAGAATACCCGGACCCAAAACAAGACCAACGCACAAATAGGCCAAAGATTCAGGAATCTTAAGACGATGACAAAGAGCAATAACCACAACAGACAGGGAAAATATGATAAGTAACTGGTAAAAATAGCTAAGGTCTATAGTCGATTGCATGAGCTTCCAAATCAAGATTGTTGTTTTGATATTAGAAAACAGCTTATTTAAGTTACCATTTTTCTAACATTCTTAGTATACACAAATCAAATAAAAATGCCGAAAAAATAAATTAGAATTCCATTGCTATATATTATATATACACGATAAAATTTACATATAAAAATTTGTCTTCTAAAAAAACGTCACTATTAAGTTTGTCTGCCTGAAAAACGACTATAAATAAAGTAATATATCCATCATTAATGGATAATCGATTTTTAATTTTACAAATGAGTTTAGAGTCGTGCTCAAAGACTCTTTCACAGTAAAAGTTTCAGAGATGAAAGAAGTTCTCAAATCAAAAATTACTAACAATTTTCAGGTTATCATAAAACCAGAGTCTTGAAGTTGAATAGATATATACGGAACTTAGAAAGTACGAGACTATTGCTATGTAAAAGAATATGAAGTATTGATATATTAAGATTAGCAGGTTGCCTGCATCAATCTGCAGAAAATAAATCCCTATAAATATTTCTATCAGGTTATTTGCGGTATAATTTACTCTAAACATAAATGAACAGATAAACTAAAGTCTTCGTAATGGATACATGACAAGACATTACCGGAAGTGTAACAATGCCAGACAAAGCGTATTCTGACTATTATGACCATGCAAAGTTATTAAAGATAGCAACTATTGTATCCACCTCTGTAGCTGTGATGCTGGTGGTACTTAAGTTGTTTATCTGGTGGTTAAGTGGCTCTGTGAGTGTTTTAGCTTCATCGATGGATTCTCTGATGGATATGGCGGCATCTCTAATCAGTTTTTTTGCCGTGAGAATTGCTTTAAAACCAGCTGATGAAGATCATCATTTTGGCCATGGTAAAGCTGAGCAACTGGCTGCCTTGGCACAAGCTTCGTTCATTGCGGGTTCGGCGTTATATCTGGTGTTTTACGCCATTGGTGATTTAAGAACAGGAGGGGCGTTGCGTAGCACGAATTTTGCGATTATTGTCATGTTGATTTCCACTCTATTTACAGTTTGTCTGGTTTATTTTCAGCATTATGTGATAAAAAAAACAAACTCTGTTGCTATAAAAGCAGATGCTACGCACTATAAAATGGATATATTTGTCAATATGGGTGTGCTTCTTGCACTCTTTTTGAGTGAATTGGGTTGGAATAAAGCTGATCCTGTCGTTAGTATTGTTATTGCTGTTATTATGCTTGCCAGTGTTAAAAACCTAGGTTGGAGTGCTATTGAGCTTTTAATGGATAAAGCTCTGCCGGAAGATAAACTTGAAAAAATTGAAGAAATTGTATTGGCAGATAAAGACGTATTGGGGTTACATGAGTTAAGAACTCGCCAAGCTGGTTATCATCCTGTTATTCAGTTGCATTTGGATGTGAACGGAAATTTAACAGTAAAAGAGTCTCATGATATTGGCATTCGAGTAAAGAATAAACTGTTGGAGTACCTACCAGGTGCTGATATCCTTTTCCATATTGATCCAGGGTAGTAATACCAAAACCTATTTCTTACTTCTTATTACGCTACTTTTCTAATTTATGGTCAAAGAAAACACATAAATCCCTATAAACTTCGTCTGAGTGAAATAGTGTCAATAGTTGTACAATTAATCGATTTAATTATGGTTTTTTAAGCACTGTTTCCTGGTTTTTATTAAGCGACATAATTCGAAAGATTTTTTTGCACTGGTCAGTTACTACTGTTTTTTAGAGCAGATGCCAAGAGTCTTTTTAGGTTTATGCACCTCCATGAAAAGTCGTTATGCACAACCTACTGCAATTTCTTATATTGACACTACAGATTTGCCTGTTTGTAGCAATAGTAGAGCCATACGTCACACGTCATGCGCCATAAGATATTTGAGGGAGAAGCTAGCTTGGGCAAGCTTTTGCCTAATGGTTTTATGGGTTTAAGCTACATTTGATCATCAATGATAAAAAAGAGGTGATCAATGTGAAATGTACTGCAGGTAATGTGATAATTGTAAAAAGATCATAACTGCAGAAAACACGAAACAAACAACGGAATTACATTTTTCTTTAAAATTAAATATTAGGGTTTTCAATTTCGTTAACTATCGAGATTGCAGATCTAAACCTCACACGAAGACCTTTTGAGGTTCGTTTTTGGTTTCTTAATTTTGCCGCACGTCTTGCCGATTTTATATCTGCTTTCGTGATTACATTAAGTAATCCTTTATTAGGTGTATTTTTATTCTTAGCTACAGCAGCCAATACACTAGGGTCCTGATCTTTGGAAAGTTGTTCCATAATTTTACTAGGTGTATTTGAATTTAATGCCACAGCCTGCCTTACGGCAGCGCTTTTTGTATTTGATAGTCCAGCTAGTAGTGTTGGACTGGCATCAGGGCGTGAGGCTATATTACGTCTAATAGAATAATCAGAATCATTTGCCAGTACGTTCATTAAGTGTTCACTAAGATCCCCCCTTACTGACACCGCACCTCTGACTTCTACCCATTCATGCCTAGCATATAGACCAAGTTTTTGCATATTAGTGGTATCATGTGCATCGATGCGCAGATAATTCACCTGTGCATTTCTGGCATTTTTTCGTATTGATAAAGCTGTTCCAAATGTTGAAACAGCTGAGGTGGCTATAGATGCTACCATAAGCCCCAAAGATGCATACCCTAAATATTCAACGGCTTTTGCCAAGCCGGCTTTGTTCGCAAGGTTAGGGCTGACTGACATACCCAAGCTGATATCAGAGTTTGCTTCTCCAGAAAGACCATCTGCACTGTCTGCTACACCTGAGGCGATTACCATGGCACTGGTTAGCTTACTGACACCTGTCACCGCATCAGCTGCGCCCAAAAAAATCGTGACGCCCCCCATTTGCATTGAGGATAAACCACTGGCAATGCCCAGTATCTGGTTGGTCATTGCCAACCCTTTATTGTGAGGCATTGCTGTACCCGCAATTTGTAGCGTGCCAGAAGCTGCACCCACGGCACCTAGTGCAACTCCGGTGGCCGCTCCGCCAACACCCGTCTCTGTTATCGAGGTAGCACTTACTGCTATGGCTGTTGTGGCCGCAGATGTGGCTGCCGCACCAGCGGCAAAAGGAAGCAGAACCGCTGATGCTATTGACATAACAATGCCAACAGCGCCTAAAGCATATCCTAACCATTGAGGCATATGACCTGTGGGATCAGTATTCATGATCGGGTTATTATCACCAAACCCGTAACCGTCTATTTTTGTAAATGGGCTATAGCTGTCATGACTCATAAAATGTCTGTACACGGGGTTGTATGCACGATAACCCCCTCCGAGAAACTGATAACCTGTGGCAGGGTCGTTTAGCTGGCCGTCAAAACCTGGCCGATGATTTTGCCACAGCGGTGGCTGTGCTGAGAGAGCCCGCTTTTGCAAAAAGGCCTGATTGCCTGTATTTAACAGATCATCATCCATACCATACGGACTGTAGACATGGTCGCTTACCTTCTGACCAGAACTATTATAAGTGGTTATTGTGTCATCTTTATAATCGTTCACATACCAAGTGTTGAGTACACCATCTTCACTGTGGGCAATGCCTGAAAACTCATGTGATCTGTGTGTTTTTCCGGCGGCGTCATCTTGTACCTGCTCCGAGACGCTGTCACCCTGATAAATCATGTAAAGCGGTTGCTGTAAAGCTTTTCCTGTTGCATCTGTCAGTTGTTCTGCTATCTGGTTGCCTGTGCTGTCGTAGTAGTAAAAACTGTGTTCTCCGGTATTAACATTGGTAAATTCATCCTGATTACCAAAAACGTTATAATGGAGTCTGTTGCCTTGAGCATCTTTAATTATTCTACCTAAATTGTCGTAAGTTATCGGGTTGGGTGCATGGCTGAAAGTCGATACATTGTCCTGCCACTGAGTACTCAGTGCTGTCATGCGGTGGGGGTCATAGTGATCATTGTATCCGGTGTCATAGGTATACACGGATGTTTTTCCTGTCTTTTTACCCTTCGCGGTAATCAGCTGTTCATCAACACGGCTGATGTTGTTCCAATCATCAAACTGATACCGCTGTGACATAATAATAGGAGGTGCTATTAACTGACTTCCTGATAAATCAGTATCCCTAGGACAAAGCACATCGGGCGTGCTAGATTTGCCTGTGGCACTGCAAACCATTGAGGTAAGACTGTTTGTATTTTTGTCGTAAGTATAAGTCTGGGTTGCACTGTCTTTTCCGTTAGATCGAGTAAAGGTAAGGATGTTGCCGGTTTGAACATCATAGGTATAGCTGAGCTGATCTAGTACCTGATTATTTTGTTTGTCGAGCGTGCTTTGAACATTACCCAAGTCATTATAAATATAGTATCTGATAATACCAATACCGTTAATAACAGAAACGGGGCGGTTAAAATAGGGAGAATAGGTAATAGAACTCAGTAATTTTGGCGTGCTTTGATTGTTAAAGGTGACATAAGTTTGTAAAATTCGACCATATTTATCGTGAACAGCTGAATAAATATTGCCTGACAAATCAGTATAGCGGGTAGCCTGTCCATAACGATCATACTTAATTTTGATGGTGCCGGCAGGGTAGTGAATACCCGCTGGTGATTTAAGTTTTTCCGGAGCACTGCGGGTAATACAGGTTAACTCTCCGGTATTGTCATCATAGGTGTAGTGAAGATGACTGATAGTATCTTCTTTGTCAGTGAGTTGCCACGTATCGGGGTTATAGGTCCATCTTGCATAAATGACCCCGTCGACTGAAGCACTGGTGACAGCATAGCTGTTATAGGTATAGGAAAATACATGTGCACTACCTTTTTTATTGTCGGGTACAGTCATCGTTAGCAGTCTGCCATCGGCGTCGTAAGTGTAAGTGATTCTGTTGCCATATTCATCGGTTTGCCAAGCAAGATTACCCTCACCATCATACCCACGGACGCCTAATGCGTGACAGGTAGATTTGTCAGACGGTTGCACACAGCGGGCAACTTTATTGCCAAAAATATCATAGGAGTCGTGAATAATGCTGCCGTTTGGTGCGATAGTCGCTGCAAGGTTGCCATTTTTCCATTTCCAGTGGGTTTGAACACCATTGGGTTGAGTGAGAGCTGTCCGGCGACCATTACCGTCATACTGGGTGCTGATTTTATTTAACCAAGCACCTGCACTGATGGCACTGTCCACAAAAGAAAATAAACCCTGTTGACCTGCAAGCGGAAGTAAACCATAACTTTGACTTGTTTTTAAATGCACAACAGACTTAAGTTGACGTTCAATAGCCATCAAGGTTGTTTTGAGTGAGGCTGAATACAAATACTTACCATTGACGTTTATATCTGGATCAAGAGCGAACGTATACCGAGCAACAGGTTTGCCTGTTATATTGGATTTAACCACACTAAGCAGAGGCGAAAGTTTCTCATGCGTGTTATTTTGGTCTGTCACTACCTGATAACTAATCAATAACATTTTTGGATCGTTGCGTACAGTGACATTAACAGAACCATCTGGGGATTTTTGCCATACAGGGCGGTTAAGTGTATCGTAACCGAAGGTTGACGTCAGGGCGATGGTTTCTCCGTCATCGTCTTTTGCGTGATAAACGGTTTTACTGGCAAGCTGACCTGTTTTCGTGAAAACTGAACTGCTGTCTTGTATCCAGTGAGACGCTCCCTCCAAAGGCTGGTCACTCATCGCTTTAGTGCGGTGCCAGGTGGCTGTTATCTTTTGCTCATCACCGGCTCCGGCATAACTGATTTTTTTCTGTACGCCTCCTGGCAGTGTTTTCACTACCGCCTGTTCGCGAGTATCGTTAAGGTACGTCCATAAAATCGTCTGAGGGTTACCGCCATCGCCGGCGCTCACAACTTCTTTGACTGGGCGTTGCCACAGGTCATACGTCCATGCGGTATGCAGAGTTTTTAAAGTGTCGTCTGTAGATAGCTTCACACCGGTTGACAGAGAATAAACTGTTTTACCTAACGATAATCCACCTTCATCGCCTAGCGCCATTAGCTGAGTCTGATTTTTAATATCACTCGGCGACTGTGTGGGAGCCACTTCAATATCTGTTGTTCTTGTCTGAGATTGCGGGTTGATTGTATGGGTGACCTTTAAGGTGACCTGCTCTGTTTGAGTAGGTGGTTCGGCCAGCAGGACCGAGGGTCCTGGGTGTAGTAATTTACCATTAATAACCGGTACAGATGGATTGTATCTGGTGACAGATAACTGTGTCAGCTGACCATAAGTTGGGCTACTTTGCTGCAAATTGTACTGATAATGAGTGGCAGAGGACAGTTCAGTTTTATCAAGCTCTGGCAGTGGCTGGCCGGACCTTACCCCTGCAACCGCTAACGCCGACAAACTCCCCACTTTTTTATCAGCCACTTGCCAGTTACCGGCAAGTGCTGAAGTATCTGCTCCTGCATCATCTGTCAATCGTTGCTGGCTGAATAAATTAAAGCGGGTGATACCGTCTTGAATTGTAGCCACCTGTTGCGTGTGTGCCCGCTGTTTTTGTAACAGTTGCTGATACTGATACACCCGGTTTTTATCTGGCTGTGCTATGGGTATCAATTTATAGTCAAAGGTGACTTCTACAGCGGGTGCCGGATCGTCAGACGTGGCTAGTGTGATGAAAGGTTGTTCGCCTGCAGGAGACTGTTTGGCAGGGAGCCGTAATACCTTTTCCGGTAAAGTGACCTGCGGCCAGTTCGGGTCCATTTTCGGGCAGTGGTTGTCTCCTTGTGGTGGGCAATACTGGATAAAGGTTTGCCGACCATAAGCATCGTCCTGCCAGATAACCTGGCCATTGCTGTTATATTTTTTATGTTGAATCACTTTTGCCGGACTGACTACGCTGTCATTACCTAGCGTTGTCTGTGCATATAGTGTTTTGGATGTTTGAGTGGGTAAAGAGAATGTTGAAGGTAGTTGAGCAAAGGTGGTGCCTTTCCAAGGTGAATAGGTGGCTATACTCTGATTCGTCAGATTGTTGTGTATATCGTCTGTTTGTGTGATGGTTAACGGTAGATGATATTTGTTGTAGGTGGTGGCGGTGGTAGTCAGGCCATTATCTTTAGTGACGGTATAGGTGTAGTTATCGGCACGATCAAACAAATTGTCTTTTCCGGGTGCATTGCTCACACCACTTAAATAACCGGTAAAATTATGCTGATCAGCGGTGCCGGCACTGTACTGATACCAGACATGTTGTTCTGGAATGATATTTTTATACATAGGAGCAGGGGTGTTTGTTTCCTCAGTTACTACCGGAATGTGTGCCTGATTGAAGCCGGTGGGCAATCCCTGAGATTGTAGGGTAGGGTGGCTGGATTCTTTATTATACAAAAATGTTGTTTTTTGGCCGGAAGGTTGCAAAATACTTTTTAACAGCCACGGATAGTCTCCCTGATCATCATAGCTAAATTGCAGTTGTACCTGCTGGTGATGGGTAATGGCATCATCTGATAAGCCTGGCATGGAAATAGACTGCACCGTTGGCTGCCCTAGAACACTTTTCATATGCAAGCTTATTTTCTGCTGCCCATTAATGACCACATCGCGCCCTTGATAAGTAATGTGTATGCCATTATTTGTACAGGCATTATTGGGGCTGTGCAGCTGATCTGTACTCAGCGGATGCGCACAGATATAAATTAATTTACGTGTAGAATCAGATGGACCCTGGCGATTATAATAAAACCAGACGCGCTGCCCATCGCGACCTTCTTCCCAGTCTTCATAACCATATTGCAGGTGTTCGCGTATTCCACCGGCGGTGGAAATTGTCCAGTCGCCGGGCATGCCGGTAATCGTCACATCCCCAAGTTTATGGCGCAATGGATGCCAATAGATTTTTCCACCAGAATCACGGTCACTTTCCATGGTGAAACTATGTCCATCGCCTGTGGTAATATCAGTGGTTTTATGACCGTTAACTTCAGATGTTGAGGGTTGTTCAACGCCAACATTAAATGCCCAGTGTGAACCCAGACCCAGGATATCAGGTCCCTGTGGAGAAGGGCTGCCAGAATAAGCAAGGGTTAAATCACGTTTACCCTGACCTTGATCATACAATGTGCTGGCAACCAGTAAGCTAAAAGATGCAGTACCTGTGCGGGGATCAACAGCACCATTCATGGCACCATGAAAGTTACCGGCATTAGATGGCATGGCTGTATCACCATTAGATAATGCGGGAAGATTTGTAATCGGTGATAGTTTAAAAGAAGCACTATTAGAACCGCTAACATGTTGCCACGAATCAGCAAAATGGGGGTTTTGCTTAACTTGGCGATTAATGTTGCTCCCAAAATTATTTTTAACAGGAAGGGCAGCAACTTGCGAGGCCCAGACAGTCTGTTCAAATGGTATTAAAAAAACAGGCAGTATCGCCACTGAAAAAATAAAATGTTGTAGAAACTTCAGCCTGAGTTTATTGTTAAGAACTGACCTGAATGTTCTTATTTTAGTTGAAGCTAGCATAACTGACTTAACCATTTTTTTTATTACAAAAATAATTTTTTATGAGTTTGTGTTTGTAAATACTAATAGAAATGCTAGCTCTTTTTTTTAAAAAAAAAGTAAAGATATAACGAAGGGAAAAAAAATAAATACGTATATTGGCAGGCTAAATATTTGTATTTTGTATACTCTTTAGACGCAAACAGACGGTATAATAAGCCGATTTTGAAGAAATGTTTTAATTTGACGTATAAGAGATCAAGATTCTATTCAAGGAAAAGGCGGTTATCTTTTGCTATCACTCTACAATTTGTTACTTTGCTCGGCAAAAAATCTTTAATACGGTCTCATTGATCATCATGGAAAACCATCTGAGGCATTATTATCATTCAAGTACACGATGAAAGGCTTATATAAAAAAACTGATCATTTGATTGTCAACGCCTTCAAGCGTTGAACGTGAAAAGCTATAATCATATTCAGAAAAAAAATCAAGGTTATCTGAACTCTTAAGCTTGTTATAAAATTTAAGGTATCTATCTCTTTTATACTGATTTTTATTGGTTTGCTATTGACCACGACTATAAAAAATAGTACCTTTGTCTACCATCAGTTTTTAAGTTGTTTTTCGTATCATTAATTTCTATGTTATATCGGGGTATAGCGCAGTCTGGTAGCGCGCCTGCTTTGGGAGCAGGATGTCGGGAGTTCGAATCTCTCTACCCCGACCATTTTCGCTGATATTATCCAATTGTTTATGTTAACTATCCATTTTAACTATTTTTATTAAGTTATTCTCAAATCTAGTCTTTAGCTATTAAAATAAAAGAAATATTTAAGCTTGATTTTCAAGTAGGTTCTAACTCATGGAAATAAGACACTAAAATAGTGTAACAAGAAACCATAAATATTTTTTTGAGACACGGCTAACCCTTTATATTTTTTATAACTTTTTTTATTATTTCCTGTTAATTATCACTTACTGAAAAACTGATTTTTTTGTGTATCTGGTTGACCAGACTAACAAATTCAGATATTATTTATCGCACTTACTTAGTTCGAAATCGGGGTATAGCGCAGTCTGGTAGCGCGCCTGCTTTGGGAGCAGGATGTCGGGAGTTCGAATCTCTCTACCCCGACCATTTCTAAAGTGCCCATAGCTCAACCGGATAGAGCAACGGCCTTCTAAGCCGTAGGTTGCAGGTTCGAGTCCTGCTGGGTGCGCCATAAAGGCCTTAATGCTTAATGCTTAATGCTTAATGCTTAATGCTTAATGCTTAATGCTTAATATAGTTAACTGAACAGGTATTGCGTCAGTACGATTTGTTTTCGTGTTACCGGTAAGTAAGTTCAGAGCCTTTCTTGAGAATATAATTAAAACAGTATTCGCACAATTAGCACAGAAAAACTAAAAGAATATTACAAGTCGGTTTATTTGATTCGGTTCATGAAATGATTCAGCTTAGTCACAGGTAGAGAGTAAATGCAAATATAAAAATACCTTTGATGTCGTTAAATTTTCCATCATACAAAAATCATTTGTTTCAATCGTAGCAAGCGCTTTGCTGTCTATAAATGATTAATACCAAAACCTGTTTCTAACTACTGTTATGAGTATGTCTGTGTAGCTTGCTGTTAATGACGAAGTGACGAGTAATAGCCAACTATTGTGAGGAACTTCAACGCATAATAGCAAGATCAGAAAAGTAGTGAAATAAGAAGTTAGAAGCAGATTTAGTATAATAATTATAATATCAAAAATCCTGCTCAAAGTTATAGAAAGCATACTCGCTATGACTTGCCAACTTAAATAAAAAATGTAGATTAAGAGGTGAGGTAACAGAGTTACTCATGATTTATCCATGAATAGTTGATTGTTGTTGTCCTAGTGATGAATTATTGGAGGTTTTTGGAAAAAAAGTTATGATGACATGCTTTAATTCGCATTGTTATTTTTGCAGAGGGTATTTAGAGTATGTTGATCGGTATTATTGTGGCTATGGATGAAGAATTAGTACCTCTGAAGTCTCTGCTAGGGTCTTTTACCACTGAAGTTATAGGGCCTTTTGAGTTTTATAAAGGAGAGCTGTATACACACACGATAGTGCTGTTAAAATCTGGCATAGGAAAAGTGAATGCAGCTGCCAGTTGCACTTTACTGATAAATAAGTTCAAGCCTGAGTTTGTTATTAATACTGGTTCTGCCGGTGCGTTTGACCAACAACTAAATGTGGGTGATATTGTTGTCAGTAGCCATGTGTTTCATCATGATGCTGATCTGACGGGGTTTGGTTATGACGCTGGACAATTACCGCAACTGCCTAAATACTTTCTTCCGGATGAAAAGCTTGTATCGCTTGTTACAAAACAAATGCAAGATTCAGAAGACACTTCTTATTTGATGGGAGTTATTGGTTCTGGTGACAGATTCATTTCTGATCCGGCTGATGTTTCAGCCCTTCAGGAAAAGTTTCCAGATATGATAGCTTGTGAAATGGAAGCGGCAGCCATAGCGCAAATATGTTATCAGTTTAATGTGCCTTTTGTTATTGTCAGGTCTGTATCAGATATTGCAGGTAAAGAAAATGTTAGTGACTTTAAGATATTTCTTTCTCTTGCAGCACAAAGATATACTCGGATTTTAAAGGGTGTTCTAAAAAAGATGTATGAGATTGAATATCAGGTGTAAAGGTGCTCTGTTTAAAGGCGAGTATATTGGATCAAATCATTAAAAAGATAGTCTTGAATATTATTGGTTGTTTGTTGTGTGGGTCAGTTTTGACAGGTTGTACTACAGCGTCTGCACTAAAAAGTGCAGATTTTACAGGTATACCGAATCCAGCTTCTGTAAACTGCATTCAGCAAGGAGGTAAACTCACGATAGAAAAAAGTCCATCAGGTGAATACGGTGTATGTAGGTTTGAAGATAACCGACAATGTGAAGAGTGGGCACTGCTACGGGGGCAGTGTCCAAAAGGTGGTCTGAAAGTGACGGGCTATGCAACAAAAGAGGCAGTTTTTTGTGTTATCACAGGTGGAATTTACCGAATAAAAGGAAAGGAAAACACCCCGAAAGAGCAGGGAAGTTGTACATTGTCGACTGGCAAAGTGTGTAATAGCATGGCGTACTACAAAGGTCGGTGCACAAAACGTCAAAGTAGTTAAGACTTTTCTAAATTTAAATAAGTCATTCACATATGTACAGATAACTATTGCTATTATCCTGCTTTTACGTCATTTGCTGCGAAAGCAAAAACTTACAGGGGGAATAATACCAAAACCTGCTTATTTCTTGTTTGTATTCTCATGTATATGTGCTTAGTTTTTTTTTACAAAAAAAAGCGGTTTTTGCGTGGTTTGCAATAGCCTCTTTATCAGTTATCTTCATTGATATATTCACCTTCAACAGGCTGAGATGATGTATCGTTTGATGTTGAGGCTTCTTCTGATTGTGTGGTTATCTGCTGTGGGGTAAGTGGTATGATTGATTCGTCCTTCTTGTTTAAATGAGCAACCATGCGGGCAAACTGTTCAGCAAAGGATACAGTATGAGCTGATTCTATATGTATTCGTCTTTCTATATCACTCAAAAAACTTTGATCGCAAGTTTTGCATTGGAATTTTTCATGTTTGTTATAGTGGCGAATCAAACTGTCTTTTCGCACATAGGACCTATCGCATCCATACCATGAACATACAAAAGGTTTATGCTTAATATGAGTACGCAAGTGACCTTTGAGTATACTGGGCCGGCGATTGCTATAACTGCAATTTTCCCAAGGGCAATCATGAAATAAATAGGAATTATATCTACTTCTACTAGTGGTTACATGCACTTGGACTATGTGCTCTTCCAGTTTGCATCTATCTGTGAACTCTGAATTCCCTGAGCACAAACTACATTTGTACATATTATGTACTAATATTTGATCTTTTCCCGCAAAATACCGGTGTTTTCTGTAGATTTCTAGGTTATATACAGCTACAGGCACTTTTGCACGATTATATTCTACTCCACAATGATTTTTTCTGTCATTTTTACATATCAGTTTAATTTGGTCACCCTTTGCATTAATCAATTGGTCATCAGAGTCTATCGTTTGTATGGGTTCGAAGTTTTTTTTATTAGTCACATAAAATCTATGTTCGGGTGTAGCATTAATAATATGGATCGTTCCGGTTTTAATATTTTTAAATGTGTAAGTTCTGACTGTCAGGGTATGCCGCTCAAAAAATGCAATCACAGGGCTAGATTTACTTTTATTGATATTGATTGCTGTCGTATTTAGAGTAATGTTTTTAATGGCAGTAATATAAGCGTGGACGTTATTAATGCCAAATTCTCTTATGTTAATTGGTACCCAACCGTATTGCTTTTGCAACTGCTGCAATCTTTCGATTACAATTTTGGGGCGTAATAAATGAATATGTTCTGTGCAGTGTAAAATAAATATTTGTTTACTGTTTATAGTCTTTTGACAACCAGAGATTACTTTATTGGAATAAGAGACTCTGTAAGGAAAGTCATCATAATAGATAAAATCGATTTCCTTCCAAGTGTCAGGTGTAATAGCCTGAGAATCATAGTTAGGTAAAGCATCGATGGCAGTCAGAGATGTTGATAGTTTATAAGCCAGCCCTCTTAAGCTAACTGCTAAAACAAAAATCATTAATAAGTCGAAAGAAATTTTCATAGCAGAACTCACTACTTTTATACAGATAACTGTTACTATTATCCTGCTTTTACGACATTTCTTCTAAGGCAAGAACTCACAGAGGAAGCAATACAAAAACCTGCTTATTTCTTGATTTTATTCTCATGCATATGTACTTAACCTCAGTTCGATATAACTAGATAGAGCAACGAAAACTTATTTCATTTTCTGAAAAATCAGCACAAGATATACTGGTTTTTCAATTCCATAACAACCATATGATGTGTCAAAAATCCCATTTCTGATTAAGTTGAAGGTGCTCACTGTTTAAATTAAAAAAATAATCAGTAGAGGGGACAACTATCCTGACACAGCACTGCTACAGTTGGCATGTTTTTCCTTCATAATTCTTATTATGGTAGGACATAAAACCTGTAAACTATGTAATGAAGATCTTGGGTAGTAATAATAAACTACGCCAACAGCTTTACACTTTTCGTTTAACAGAATCAGATAAGTGGTTTTAAGGCTAAAGTATATAATACTTGCCACATAACCCGAAGGTTCTCCGACATTAGGCATAAACCTTATAGCGCTTGAATGATTTGCCCATTTCAGATTGCTAATTATGGGCACACAGCCTGTCATATAACCACCAGCACATTAATGTACGATGATTTTTTTTGACCATTCCATCATATATACAATGAAAGTGAAGCATATGAGAAGACCATGGTGTAAGGTAATAAGTTAAATGAACTGCACAAGAATAACTGCTGGAGTCCCCAGAAGTTCTTTGACGATATTTACAGTCTGGCAAATATATTTGGTAAGATGCCTGAGATAGTAGGGGAAATAATATAAGGGATATAATACTCAATTTAAAAGAGGTTTTTTCATAAAAAAAAGGTTTTTAATCATCTGCATAGCAAACTTCTTCATTTTAAAATATACACACCTTTTTGAATGATACAGAAGTATTGTAAGTGGTAAAAAAGCATTGTCGTTAAGAATGATAACCCCAGTTGTTTTTTTTACGCAAAAAAGCGTTTTTTGCCTGGTTTGCAACAGCCTTTTTAATAGTAAGCGGTAAAAGTATACTCATAACAGTAGCTATAAGCAGATTTTGGTATATGAAACTGTAGATTAACCTTATAAAAGCATTGTATAAGTGTATATCAAAAAGGGAATTTATCTTTATCAGTTATCTTTATTGATATATTCACCTTCAACAGGCTGAGATAATGTATCGTTTGATGTTGAGGCTTCTTCTGATTGTGTGGTTATCTGCTGTGGGGTAAGTGGTATGATTGATTCGTCCTTCTTGTTTAAATGAGCAACCATGCGGTCAAACTGTTCAGCAAAGGAAACAGTATGAGCTGATTCTATATGTAGTGTTCTATCGATTTCAGTGAAAAAAGGGTCAAAGCAAAATGGACATTTCAATAATATATGGCTGCGGTTGTGGCGTGTCAAACTCCATTTTCGCATAAATTCTCTATTGCACTGAGGCCATTGACATACAAAAGGTTTGTGCTCAAGATGAACACGCAAGTGGTATTTGAGTGAATAGAGCGTACTAAATTCTTTATTGCATTCTGTCCAAGGGCATTTATAACGAAAATCGGATTTAAATAAATTATCGGTTACATGTTCGATGGCTATGTGATTTGCCAGTTCAAATTTATCATTGAACTCTGAATTCCCTGAGCAGAAATTACATTTGTACATATTATGTACTAATATTCGATCTTTACCCGCAAAATACCGGTGTTTTCTGTAGATTTCCAAGTTATATACTGCTACAGGATATTTTGCACGGTTATATGCTATTCCACAATGATTTTTTCTGCCATTTTTACATAGCAGTTTAATTTGATCACCATTTGCATTAATCAATCGGTCATCAGCGTCTATCTTTTGTATGGGTTCAAAGGTTTGTTTGTTAGTTACATAAAATCTATGTTCAGGTGTAGCATTAATAATATGGATGGTTCCGGTTTTAATATTTTTAAATCTATAAGTTCTGACTTTCAGGGTATGTCGCTCAAAAGTTGCAATCACAGGGCTTGATATACTTTTATTGATATTGATTGCTGTCGTATTTAGAGTAATGTTTTTAATGGCAGTAATATAAGCGTGCACGTTATTAATGCCAAATTCTCTTATGTTAATTAGTACCCAACCGTGTTGCTTTTGCAACTGCTGCAGCCTTTCTATCAGAGAATTGGGGCGTAATAAATTAATATGTTCGGTGCAGTGTAAAATAAATTTTTGTTGGGTATTTATAGTCTTTTGACAACCAGAAATTACTTTATTGGAATAAGAGACTTTGTAAGGAAAGTCATCATAATAGATAAAGTCGATTTCCTTCCAGGTATGAGGTGTAATAGCCTGAAAATCATAGTTTGATAAAGCGCTGGTGGTAGCTAGAGGAGCTAATAGTTTATATGTCTGCCCCCTGAGGCTGACTGTCAAAACAAACATTATTAAAAAGTTGAAAAAAGTTTTCATAGCAGAATTCACCATTGCCCTGAGAAGCTAATATTTCATCGAGATAATCTCTTTACCTTGTTTGTTGGGGGCAACTTAAAAGGTTTTGCATTAAATCCTATGAGTTTACTGGCAATAGCAAACTGGCATATTCTATTACCTTATGTTCTCTGTTATCCAACCACTCACCATCGTATTTTTTTATACCTTTAGCGCAGTAATGTATTCTTACTCCATACTTTATATTGTTCATGAATTCACCCTTATAAGATTTTTCTCCATTCAGATAGTAGCTTATTCCAAACCCATTACGTTTATCTTGCTCCTATAAAAACCTCATAATAGATGCAAGCGCTTTACTTTCTACCAATGACTAATACAAAAACCTGTTTCTAACTATTGTAATGAGTATGTCTGTATAGCTTTTTGCTAATGGAGAAGTGATAAGTAATAACAAGCTATTGCGAGGAACTTCAACGCATAACAGCAAATCAGAAAAGTGGTGCAATAAGAAGTTAGAAGCAGGTTTTGATATGAAAAACAGTTGATTAACCTTATTAAATCATTCATTGTGTAATTTTATATCAAAAAAAGATGCCTTTATCAGTTATCTACATTGATTTATTCACCTTCAACAGGCTGAGATTGTGTATTGTTTAATATTAAAGCATCTTCTGATTGCGTGGTTATCTGCTGTGGAATAAGTGGCGATCTTGATTCGTCCTTCTTGTTTAAATGAGTAACCATGCGGGCAAACTGTTCAGCAAAGGAAACAGTATGAGCTGATTCTATATGTGTTTGTTTGTCGATTTCAGTAAAAAAAAGTTTATTGCAAGTTGGACATTTGAACTTTGCATGGCTGCGGTAGTAGTGGCGCTTAAAACTCGCTTTTAGTAAAAAGGCTCTACCGCATTGAGGCCATGTACATACGAAAGGTTTATGTTCAAGATGAACACGCAAGTGGTTTTTTATTAAATATAGCGCGCTAAATCCTTTAGTGCATTCTGTCCAAGGGCATTTATAACGAAAACCGGAAAGATATGAATTATCGGTTACATGTTTGTAGGCTATGTGATCTACTAGTTCAAATTTATCATTGAACTCTAAACCCTCTGAGCAGAAATTACATTTGTACATATTATGTACTAATATTCGATCTTTTCCCGCAAAATACCGGTGTTTTCTGTAGATTTCCAAGTTATATACGGCTACAGGATATTTTGCACGGTTATATGCTATTCCACAATGATTTTTTCTACCATTTTTACATAGCAGTTTAATTTGATCACCCTTTGCATTAATCAATCGGTCATCAGCGTCTATCTTTTGTATGGGTTCAAAGGTTTTTTTGTTAGTTACATAAAATCTATGTTCAGGTGTAGCATTAATAATATGTATGGTTCCGGTTTTAATGTTTTTAAATGTATAAGTTCTGACTTTCAGGGTATGTCGCTCAAAAGTTGCAATAACAGGGCTTGATATACTTTTATTGATATTGATTGCCGTCGTATTTAGAGTAATGTTTTTAATGGCAGCAATATAAGCGTGCACGTTATTAATGCCAAATTCTCTTATGTTAATTGGAACCCAACCGTGTTGCTTTTGCAACTGCTGCAGCCTTTCTATCAGAGAATTGGGGCGTAATAAATGAATATGTTCTGTACAGTGTAAAATAAATATTTGTTGACTGTTTATAGTCTTTTGACAACCAGGGATTGCTTTATTGAAATAAGAGACTCTGTAAGGAAAGTCATCATAATAGATAAAGTCGATTTCCTTCCAAGTGTCAGGTGTAATAGCCTGAGAATCATAGGTAGGTAAAGCATCGATGGCAGTAAGAGGAGTTGATAGTTTATAAGCCTCTGCTCTTAAGCTAACTGCCACAACAATAATCATTAAAAAGTTGAAAAAAGTTTTCATAGCAGAATTCACCATTGCCCTGAGAAGCTAATATTTCATCGAAATAATCTCTTTACCTTGTTTGTTGGGGGCAACTTAAAAGGTTTTGCATTAAATCCTATGAGTTTACTGGCAATAGCAAACTGGCATATTCTATTACCTTATGTTCCCTGTTATCCAACCACTCACCATCGTATTTTTTTATACCTTTAGCGCAGTAATGTATTCTTACTCCATACTTTATATTGTTCATGAATTCACCCTTATAAGATTTTTCTCCATTCAGATAGTAGCTTATTCCAAACCCATTACGTTTATCTTGCTCCTATAAAAACCTCATAATAGATGCAAGCGCTTTACTTTCTACCAAGGACTAATACAAAAACCTGTTTCTAACTATTGTAATGAGTGTGTCTGTATAGCTTTCTGCTAATGGAGAAGTGATAAGTAATAATAAGGTATTGCGAGGAACTTCAACGCATAACAGCAAATCAGAAAAGTGGTGCAATAAGAAGTTAGAAGCAAGTTCTGATATGAAAAACAGTTGATTAACCTTATTAAATCATTCATTGCGTAAGTTTATATCAAAAAGAGAATCTATCTTTATCATTCATCAATATTGATATATTCACCTTCAACAGGCTGAGATGACGTACTGTTTGATGTTGAGGCTTCTTCTGATGGTGTGGTTATCTGCTGTGGAGTAAGTGGTCTGATTGATTCGTCCTTCTTGTTTAAATGAGTAACCATGCGGGCAAACTGTTCAGCAAAGGAAATAGTATGAGCTGATTTCATATGTTGTATTGTATTGATTTCAGTAAAAAAATTTTTATTGCAAGATGGACATTTGAACCTTATATGGCTGCGATAGTGGCGTGTTAAACCCCATTTTCGGAAGTAGGCTTTATTGCATTTTGGCCATGAACATACAAAAGGTTTATGACTAAAATGAGTACGCAAGTGACGTTTGAGATTAGAAGTCCAGCGACTTCTATGATTGCATCCTGTCCAAGGGCATTCATACAATGAATGAGAATTATATATTTTATTGGTTACATGCGTTTCGACTATGTGATCTTCCAGTTCAAATTTATCATTGAACTCTAAACCCTCTGAGCAGAAATTACATTTGTACATATTATGTACTAATATTCGATCTTTTCCCGCAAAATACCGGTGTTTTCTGTAGATTTCCAAGTTATATACGGCTACAGGATATTTTGCACGGTTATATGCTATTCCACAATGATTTTTTCTGCCATTTTTACATAGCAGTTTAATTTGATCACCATTTGCATTAATCAATCGGTCATCAGCGTCTATATTTTGTATGGGTTCAAAGGTTTGTTTGTTAGTTACATAAAATCTATGTTTAGGTGTAGCATTAATAATATGTATGGTTCCGGTTTTAATGTTTTTAAATGTATAAGTTCTGACTTTCAGGGTATGTCGCTCAAAAGTTGCAATAACAGGGCTTGATATACTTTTATTGATATTGATTGCCGTCGTATTTAGAGTAATGTTTTTAATGGCAGCAATATAAGCGTGCACGTTATTAATGCCAAATTCTCTTATGTTAATTGGTACCCAACCGTGTTGCTTTTGCAACTGTTGCAACCTTTCGATCAGAATTTTGGGGCGTAATAAATGAATATGTTCTGTACAGTGTAAAATAAATATTTGTTGACTGTTTATAGTCTTTTGACAACCAGGGATTGCTTTATTGAAATAAGAGACTCTGTAAGGAAAGTCATCATAATAGATAAAGTCGATTTCCTTCCAAGTGTCAGGTGTAATAGCCTGAGAATCATAGGTAGGTAAAGCATCGATGGCAGTAAGAGGAGTTGATAGTTTATAAGCCTCTGCTCTTAAGCTAACTGCCACAACAATAATCATTAAAAAGTTGAAAAAAGTTGTCATAGCCGAATTCACCACTGTCCTGAGAAGCTAATGTTTCATCGAAATAATCTCTTTACCTTGTTTATTGGGGGCAACTTAAAAGGTTTTGCATTAAATCCTATGAGTTTACTGGCAATAGCAAACTGGCATATTCGATTACCTTATGTTCCCTGTTATCCAGTCACTCACCATCGTATTTTTTTATACCTTTAGTGCAGTAATATATTCTTACTCCATACTTTATATTGTTCATGAATTCACCCTTATAAGATTTTCCTCCATTCAGATAGTAGCTTATTCCAAACCCATTACGTTTATCTTGCTCCTATAAAAACCTCATAATAGATTCAAGCGCTTTACTTTCTACCAAGGACTAATACAAAAACCTGTTTCTAACTATTGTAATGAGTGTGTCTGTATAGCTTTCTGCTAATGGAGAAGTGATAAGTAATAACAAACTATTGCGAGGAACTTCAACGCATAACAGCAAATCAGAAAAGTGGTGCAATAAGAAGTAGAAGCAAGTTTTGATATGAAAAACAGTTGATTAACCTTATTAAATCATTCATTGTGTAAGTTTATATCAAAAAGAGAATCTATCTTTATCATTGATCATCATTGATATATTCACTTTCAACAGGCTGAGATGACGTATTGTTTGATGTTGAGGCTTCTTCTGATTGTCTGGCTATCTGCTGTGGAATAAGTGGCGAGCTTGATTCGTCTTTCTTGTTTAAATGAGTAACCATGTGGGCAAACTGTTCAGCAAAGGAAACAGTATGAGCTGATTCCATATGTAGTTTTATATCGATTTCAGTGAAAAAACTGTTATTGCAAGTTGGACATTTGAACCTTATATGGCTGTGATAGTGGCGTGTTAAACCCCATTTAAACAAGTAGGCTTTATTGCATTTTGGCCATGAGCATACAAAAGGTTTATGACCCAAATGAGTACGCAAGTGACGTTTGAGATGAGAAGTCCAGCGACTTCTATGATTGCATCCTGTCCAAGGGCATTCATACAATGAATGAGAATTATATATTTTATTGGTTACATGCGTTTCGACTATGTGATCTTCCAGTTCAAATTTATCATTGAACTCTAAACCCTCTGAGCAGAAATTACATTTGTACATATTATGTACTAATATTCGATCTTTTCCCGCAAAATACCGGTGTTTTCTGTAGATTTCCAAGTTATATACGGCTACAGGATATTTTGCACGGTTATATGCTATTCCACAATGATTTTTTCTGCCATTTTTACATAGCAGTTTAATTTGATCACCATTTGCATTAATCAATCGGTCATCAGCGTCTATATTTTGTATGGGTTCAAAGGTTTGTTTGTTAGTTACATAAAATCTATGTTCAGGTGTAGCATTAATAATATGTATGGTTCCGGTTTTAATGTTTTTAAATGTATAAGTTCTGACTTTCAGGGTATGTCGCTCAAAAGTTGCAATAACAGGGCTTGATATACTTTTATTGATATTGATTGCCGTCGTATTTAGAGTAATGTTTTTAATGGCAGCAATATAAGCGTGCACGTTATTAATGCCAAATTCTCTTATGTTAATTGGTACCCAACCGTGTTGCTTTTGCAACTGTTGCAACCTTTCGATCAGAATTTTGGGGCGTAATAAATGAATATGTTCTGTACAGTGTAAAATAAATATTTGTTGACTGTTTATAGTCTTTTGACAACCAGGGATTGCTTTATTGAAATAAGAGACTCTGTAAGGAAAGTCATCATAATAGATAAAGTCGATTTCCTTCCAAGTGTCAGGTGTAATAGCCTGAGAATCATAGGTAGGTAAAGCATCGATGGCAGTAAGAGGAGTTGATAGTTTATAAGCCTCTGCTCTTAAGCTAACTGCCACAACAATAATCATTAAAAAGTTGAAAAAAGTTGTCATAGCCGAATTCACCACTGTCCTGAGAAGCTAATGTTTCATCGAAATAATCTCTTTACCTTGTTTATTGGGGGCAACTTAAAAGGTTTTGCATTAAATCCTATGAGTTTACTGGCAATAGCAAACTGGCATATTCTATTACCTTATGTTCCCTGTTATCCAACCACTCACCATCGTATTTTTTTATACCTTTAGCGCAGTAATGTATTCTTACTCCATACTTTATATTGTTCATGAATTCACCCTTATAAGATTTTTCTCCATTCAGATAGTAGCTTATTCCAAACCCATTACGTTTATCTTGCTCCTATAAAAACCTCATAATAGATGCAAGCGCTTTACTTTCTACCAATGACTAATACAAAAACCTGTTTCTAACTATTGTAATGAGTATGTCTGTATAGGTTTTTGCTAATGGAGAAGTGATAAGTAATAACAAGCTATTGCGAGGAACTTCAACGCATAACAGCAAATCAGAAAAGTGGTGCAATAAGAAGTAGAAGCAAGTTTTGATATGAAAAACAGTTGATTAACCTTATTAAATCATTCATTGTGTAAGTTTATATCAAAAAGAGAATCTATCTTTATCATTGATCATCATTGATATATTCACTTTCAACAGGCTGAGATGACGTATTGTTTGATGTTGAGGCTTCTTCTGATTGTCTGGCTATCTGCTGTGGAATAAGTGGCGAGCTTGATTCGTCTTTCTTGTTTAAATGAGTAACCATGTGGGCAAACTGTTCAGCAAAGGAAACAGTATGAGCTGATTCCATATGTAGTTTTATATCGATTTCAGTGAAAAAACTGTTATTGCAAGTTGGACATTTGAACCTTATATGGCTGTGATAGTGGCGTGTTAAACCCCATTTAAACAAGTAGGCTTTATTGCATTTTGGCCATGAGCATACAAAAGGTTTATGACCCAAATGAGTACGCAAGTGACGTTTGAGATGAGAAGTCCAGCGACTTCTATGATTGCATCCTGTCCAAGGGCATTCATACAATGAATGAGAATTATATATTTTATTGGTTACATGCGTTTCGACTATGTGATCTTCCAGTTCAAATTTATCATTGAACTCTAAACCCTCTGAGCAGAAATTACATTTGTACATATTATGTACTAATATTCGATCTTTTCCCGCAAAATACCGGTGTTTTCTGTAGATTTCCAAGTTATATACGGCTACAGGATATTTTGCACGGTTATATGCTATTCCACAATGATTTTTTCTGCCATTTTTACATAGCAGTTTAATTTGATCACCATTTGCATTAATCAATCGGTCATCAGCGTCTATATTTTGTATGGGTTCAAAGGTTTGTTTGTTAGTTACATAAAATCTATGTTCAGGTGTAGCATTAATAATATGTATGGTTCCGGTTTTAATGTTTTTAAATGTATAAGTTCTGACTTTCAGGGTATGTCGCTCAAAAGTTGCAATAACAGGGCTTGATATACTTTTATTGATATTGATTGCCGTCGTATTTAGAGTAATGTTTTTAATGGCAGCAATATAAGCGTGCACGTTATTAATGCCAAATTCTCTTATGTTAATTGGTACCCAACCGTGTTGCTTTTGCAACTGTTGCAACCTTTCGATCAGAATTTTGGGGCGTAATAAATGAATATGTTCTGTACAGTGTAAAATAAATATTTGTTGACTGTTTATAGTCTTTTGACAACCAGGGATTGCTTTATTGAAATAAGAGACTCTGTAAGGAAAGTCATCATAATAGATAAAGTCGATTTCCTTCCAAGTGTCAGGTGTAATAGCCTGAGAATCATAGGTAGGTAAAGCATCGATGGCAGTAAGAGGAGTTGATAGTTTATAAGCCTCTGCTCTTAAGCTAACTGCCACAACAATAATCATTAAAAAGTTGAAAAAAGTTGTCATAGCCGAATTCACCACTGTCCTGAGAAGCTAATGTTTCATCGAAATAATCTCTTTACCTTGTTTATTGGGGGCAACTTAAAAGGTTTTGCATTAAATCCTATGAGTTTACTGGCAATAGCAAACTGGCATATTCGATTACCTTATGTTCACTGTTATCCAGTCACTCACCATCGTATTTTTTTATACCTTTAGTGCAGTAATATATTCTTACTCCATACTTTATATTGTTCATGAATTCACCCTTATAAGATTTTCCTCCATTCAGATAGTAGCTTATTCCAAACCCATTACGTTTTCTTGCTCCTATAAAAACCTCATAATAGATTCAAGCGCTTTACTTTCTACCAAGGACTAATACAAAAACCTGTTTCTAACTATTGTAATGAGTGTGTCTGTATAGCTTTCTGCTAATGGAGAAGTGATAAGTAATAACAAGCTATTGCGAGGAACTTCAACGCATAACAGCAAATCAGAAAAGTGGTGCAATAAGAAGTTAGAAGCAAGTTTTGATATGAAAAACAGTTGATTAACCTTATTAAATCATTCATTGTGTAAGTGTATATCAAAAAGAGAATCTATCTTTATCATTGATCAACATTGATATATTCACCTTCAACAGGCTGAGATAATGTATCGTTTGATGTTGAGGCTTCTTTTGATTGTGTGGTTATCTGCTGTGGAATAAGTGGCGAGTTTGATTCGTCCTTCTTGTTTAAATGAGTATCCATGTGGGCAAACTGTTCAGCAAAGGAAACAGTATGAGCTGATTTCATATGTTGTATTGTATTGATTTCAGTAAAAAAATTTTCATTGCAATATGGACATTTGAACTTTATATGGCTGCGATAGTGGCGTGTTAAACCCCAATTTCGGAAGTAGGCTTTATTGCATTTTGGCCATGAGCATACAAAAGGTTTATGACTAAAATGAGTACGCAAGTGACGTTTGAGTCGAGAAGTCCAGGGGCTTTTATGATTGCATCCTGTCCAAGGGCATTCATACCATGTATGAGAATTATATATTTTATTGGTTACATGCGTTTCGACTATGTGATCTTCCAGTTCAAATTTATCATTGAACTCTAAACCCTCTGAGCAGAAATTACATTTGTACATATTATGTACTAATATTCGATCTTTTCCCGCAAAATACCGGTGTTTTCTGTAGATTTCCAAGTTATATACGGCTACAGGATATTTTGCACGGTTATATGCTATTCCACAATGATTTTTTCTGCCATTTTTACATAGCAGTTTAATTTGATCACCATTTGCATTAATCAATCGGTCATCAGCGTCTATCTTTTGTATGGGTTCAAAGGTTTTTTTGTTAGTTACATAAAATCTATGTTCAGGTGTAGCATTAATAATATGTATGGTTCCGGTTTTAATATTTTTAAACGTATAAGTTCTGACTTTTAGGGTATGTCGCTCAAAAGTTGCAATAACAGGGCTTGATATACTTTTATTGATATTGATTGCCGTCGTATTTAGAGTAATGTTTTTAATGGCAGTAATATAAGCATGCACGTTATTAATGCCAAATTCTCTTATGTTAATTTGTACCCAACCGTGTTGCTTTTGCAACTGCTGCAGCCTTTCTATCAGAGAATTGGGGCGTAATAAATTAATATGTTCGGTGCAGTGTAAAATAAATTTTTGTTGGCTATTTATAGCCTGTTGACAGTCCGAAATAACTTTGTTGGAATAAGAGATTCTGTAAGGAAAATCATCATAATAGATAAAATCGATTTCCTTCCAAGTGTCAGGTGTAATAGTCTGAGAATCATAGGTAGGTAAAGCATCGATGGCAGTAAGAGGAGTTGATAGTTTATAAGCCTCTGCTCTTAAGCTAACTGCCACAACAATAATCATTAAAAAGTTGAAAAAAGTTGTCATAGCCGAATTCACCACTGTCCTGAGAAGCTAATGTTTCATCGAAATAATCTCTTTACCTTGTTTATTGGGGGCAACTTAAAAGGTTTTGCATTAAATCCTATGAGTTTACTGGCAATAGCAAACTGGCATATTCGATTACCTTATGTTCCCTGTTATCCAGTCACTCACCATCGTATTTTTTTATACCTTTAGTGCAGTAATATATTCTTACTCCATACTTTATATTGTTCATGAATTCACCCTTATAAGATTTTCCTCCATTCAGATAGTAGCTTATTCCAAACCCATTACGTTTTCTTGCTCCTATAAAAACCTCATAATAGATTCAAGCGCTTTACTTTCTACCAAGGACTAATACAAAAACCTGTTTCTAACTATTGTAATGAGTGTGTCTGTATAGCTTTCTGCTAATGGAGAAGTGATAAGTAATAACAAGCTATTGCGAGGAACTTCAACGCATAACAGCAAATCAGAAAAGTGGTGCAATAAGAAGTTAGAAGCAAGTTTTGATATGAAAAACAGTTGATTAACCTTATTAAATCATTCATTGTGTAAGTGTATATCAAAAAGAGAATCTATCTTTATCATTGATCATCATTGATATATTCACTTTCAACAGGCTGAGATGACGTATTGTTTGATGTTGAGGCTTCTTCTGATTGTCTGGCTATCTGCTGTGGAATAGGTGGCGAGCTTGATTCGTCTTTCTTGTTTAAATGAGTAACCATGTGGGCAAACTGTTCAGCAAAGGAAACAGTATGAGCTGATTCCATATGTAGTTTTCTATCGATTTCAGTGAAAAAACTGTTATTGCAAGTTGGACATTTGAACCTTATATGGCTGCGATAGTGGCGTGTTAAACCCCATTCATACAAGTAGGTTTTATTGCATTGTGGCCATAAACATACAAAAGGTTTACGACGCAAATGAGTACGCAAGTGACGTTTGAGTCGAGAAGTCCAGGGGCTTTTATGATTGCATTCTGTCCAAGGGCATTCATACCATGTATGAGAATGATATATTTTATTGGTTACATGCGTTTCGACTATGTGATCTTCCAGTTCAAATTTATCATTGAACTCTAAACCCGCTGAGCAGAAATTACATTTGTACATATTATGTACTAATATTCGATCTTTTCCCGCAAAATACCGGTGTTTTCTGTAGATTTCCAAGTTATATACGGCTACAGGATATTTTGAACGGTTATATGCTATTCCACAATGATTTTTTCTGCCATTTTTACATAGCAGTTTAATTTGATCACCATTTGCATTAATCAATCGGTCATCAGCGTCTATCTTTTGTATGGGTTCAAAGGTTTTTTTGTTAGTTACATAAAATCTATGTTCAGGTGTAGCATTAATAATATGGATGGTTCCGGTTTTAATATTTTTAAATGTATAAGTTCTGACTTTTAGGGTATGTCGCTCAAAAGTTGCAATAACAGGGCTTGATATACTTTTATTGATATTGATTGCCGTCGTATTTAGAGTAATGTTTTTAATGGCAGTAATATAAGCATGCACGTTATTAATGCCAAATTCTCTTATGTTAATTTGTACCCAACCGTGTTGCTTTTGCAACTGCTGCAGCCTTTCTATCAGAGAATTGGGGCGTAATAAATTAATATGTTCGGTGCAGTGTAAAATAAATTTTTGTTGGCTATTTATAGCCTGTTGACAGTCCGAAATAACTTTGTTGGAATAAGAGATTCTGTAAGGAAAATCATCATAATAGATAAAATCGATTTCCTTCCAAGTGTCAGGTGTAATAGTCTGAGAATCATAGGTAGGTAAAGCATCGATGGCAGTCAGAGGAGTTGATAGTTTATAAGCCTGTGCTCCTAAGCTAACTGCCACAAAAAAAATCATTAAAAAGTTGAAAGAAGTTGTCATAGCCGAATTCACCACTGTCCTGAGAGGCTAATGTTTCGTTGAAACAATCTCTCTACCATGTTTGGTGGTGGTAATTTAAAAGGTTTTGCATCAAATCCTATGAGTTTACTGGCAATACCAAATTTGTCATATCCTATTATCTTGTGTTTCGTGTCATCTAGCCATTCACCCTCATATTTTTTTATACCGTTAGCTGAATAATCTATACCTACTCCATGTCTTATATGATTTTTCCATTCACCGGTATGATTTTTTTGATATAGCAATTGAAAATAACTCGTTCCTTCTCCGTGCCACTGATCATTTGCCCATTCACCTTTATAAGATTGTTTTCCATTCAGATAGTAGCTTATTCCAAATCCATTACGCTTATCTTCCTCCCAGAAACCCTCATACCTCTTTTTGCCACTGGCATAATAGCTTATTCCAAAACCGTGTTTTTGCCCATTTTCAATATTGACTGAGCCTTCATAGCTTTTCCAGCGACCGAAATAGTCAGAATAATTCCATTGTTCAACATATTTTATGCAAAGATTATGCACAAAGGTTTGATCTTTTCCCGCAAAATACCGGTGTTTTCTGTAGATTTCCAAGTTGTATACGGCTACAGGCACTTTTGCACGATTATATTCTACTCCACAATGATTTTTTTTGTCATTTTTACATAGCAGTTTAATTTGATCACCTTTTGCATTAATCAATCGGTCATCAGAGTCTATCGTTTGTATGGATTCAAAGGCTTTTTTGTTAGTCACATAAAATCTATGTTCGGGTGTAGCATTTATAATACTGATGGTTCCGGTTTTAATATTTTTAAAAGTGTAAGTTCTGACTGTTAGGGTATGTCGCTCAAAAATTGCAATCACGGGGCTAGATTTACTTTTATTGATATCGATTCCCGTCGTATTCAGAGCAATGGTTTTAATGGCAGTTATATATCCGTGCACGTTATTAATACCAAATTCTCTTATGTTAATTGGTACCCAGCCGTGTTGTTTTTGCAACTGCTGTAGCCTTTTGATTAGAGTTTTGGGGCGTAATAAATGAATATGTTCTGTGCAGTGTAAAATAAATTTTTGTTGGGTGTTTACAGTTTTTTGACAACCTGAAATCACTTTATTGGAATAAGAGACTCTGTAAGGAAAGTCATCATAATAGATAATGTCGATTTCCTTCCAAGTATCAGGTGTAATAGCCTGAGAATCATAGTTTGGCAAAGTACCGGTGGCAGTCAGAGTAGCTGATCGTCTATAAGCCTGCCCCTCGAGGCTGACTGCCAAAACAAAAATCATTAAAAAGTTAAAACAAGCTTTCATAGTGAGCTCACCACTGCCCTGACAAGCTAATTTTTCGTCGAAATAATCTATCTACCATGTTTGATGGTGGTGGTTTAAAAGGTTCTCCACCAAATCCTTCAAATTTGGTGACAATACCAAACTTGTCATATTTTATTACTTTATGTTCCTCATCATTTAACCATTCACCCTCAGTCCTCTTGTAAGTTTCACAACAATAAGATATTCCTAATCCGTGTTTTTTTCCCTTTATCCAGTTACCTGTGTAGATTTTTTCACTAAAAATATTGTATTCTATTCCCTTTCCCCACCGCTTATCATTTAACCAATCACCTTCATAAGATTTTCCTCCAGTTACATAGTAACTTGTACCGACTCCATGTCGATTATCATTTTCCCACTCTCCTTCATATTTTTTGTAGCCACTCTCAAAATAACTTATTCCAAACCCATGTCTCTGTTCATTTTCAATATTCACTGAACCTTCATAGCTTATCCAACGTCTATAATTTCGAGAAGAAGCCCACTTTTCAGCTTGTTTTGTACAAATATTATGTACAAGGACTTGATCTTTTCCCGAAAAATACTGGTGTTTTCTGTAAATTTCTAGGTTATATACAGCTACAGGAACTTTTGCACGATTATATTCTACTCCACAATGATTTTTTTTGTCATTTTTACATAGCAGTTTAATTTGATCACCTTTTGCATTAATCAATCGGTCATCAGAGTCTATCGTTTGTATGGATTCAAAGGCTTTTTTGTTAGTCACATAAAATCTATGTTCGGGTGTAGCATTTATAATACTGATGGTTCCGGTTTTAATATTTTTAAAAGTGTAAGTTCTGACTGTTAGGGTATGTCGCTCAAAAATTGCAATCACGGGGCTAGATTTACTTTTATTGATATCGATTCCCGTCGTATTCAGAGCAATGGTTTTAATGGCAGTTATATATCCGTGCACGTTATTAATACCAAATTCTCTTATGTTAATTGGTACCCAGCCGTGTTGTTTTTGCAACTGCTGTAGCCTTTTGATTAGAGTTTTGGGGCGTAATAAATGAATATGTTCTGTGCAGTGTAAAATAAATTTTTGTTGGGTGTTTACAGTTTTTTGACAACCTGAAATCACTTTATTGGAATAAGAGACTCTGTAAGGAAAGTCATCATAATAGATAAAGTCGATTTCCTTCCAAGTATCAGGTGTAATAGCCTGAGAATCATAGTTTGGCAAAGTACCGGTGGCAGTCAGAGTAGCTGATCGTCTATAAGCCTGCCCCTCGAGGCTGACTGCCAAAACAAAAATCATTAAAAAGTTAAAACAAGCTTTCATAGTGAGCTTACCACTGCCCCGACAAGCTGATTTTTCGTCGAAATAATCTCTCTACCATGTTTGATGGTGGTGGTTTAAAAGGATCTCCACCAAATCCTTCAAATTTGGTGAAAATACCAAACTCGTCATATTTTATTACTTTATGTTCCTCATCATTTAACCATTCACCCTCAGTCCTCTTGTAAGTTTCACAACAATAAGATATTCCTAATCCGTGTTTTTTTCCCTTTATCCATTCACCGGTATGACTTTTTTGATATTGCAATTGAAAATAACTCGTTCCTTCTCCGTGCCACTGATCATTTACCCATTCACCTTTATAAGATTCACCTCCATGCGGATAGTAGCTTATTCCAAATCCATTACGCTTATCTTGCTCCCAGAAACCCTCATACTTCTTTATACCAGTGATATAATAGCTTATTCCAAAACCGTGTTTTTGCCCATTTTCCACATTGACTGAGCCTTCATAGCTTTTCCAGCGACCGAAATAGCCACCGTGATTCCATTGTTCAACATGTTTTGTACAAATATTATGTACAAGGACTTGATCTTTTCCCGAAAAATACTGGTGTTTTCTGTAAATTTCTAGGTTATATACAGCTACAGGAACTTTTGCACGATTATATTCTACTCCACAATGATTTTTTTTGTCATTTTTACATAGCAGTTTAATCTGATCACCTTTTGCATTAATCAATCGGTCATCAGAGTCTATCGTTTGTATGGGTTCAAAGGCTTTTTTGTTAGTCACATAAAATCTATGTTCGGGTGTAGCATTTATAATACTGATGGTGTCGGTTTTAATATTTTTAAAAGTGTAAGTTCTGACTGTTAGGGTATGTCGCTCAAAAGTTGCAATCACGGGGCTGGATTTACTTTTATTGATATCGATTCCCGTCGTATTCAGAGCAATGGTTTTAATGGCAGTTATATATCCGTGCACGTTATTAATACCAAATTCTCTTATGTTAATTGGTACCCAGCCGTGTTGTTTTTGCAACTGCTGTAGCCTTTTGATTAGAGTTTTGGGGCGTAATAAATGAATATGTTCTGTGCAGTGTAAAATAAATTTTTGTTGGGTGTTTACAGTTTTTTGACAACCTGAAATCACTTTATTGGAATAAGAGACTCTGTAAGGAAAGTCATCATAATAGATAAAGTCGATTTCCTTCCAAGTATCAGGTGTAATAGCCTGAGAATCATAGTTTGGCAAAGTACCGGTGGCAGTCAGAGTAGCTGATCGTCTATAAGCCAGCCCCTCGAGGCTGACTGCCAAAACAAGAATTATTACAGAGTTAAAACAAACTTTCATAGTTAGCTTACCACTGCCCTGGCAAGCTAATTTTACGTCGAAATAATCTCTCTACCATGTTTGATGGTGGTGGTTTAAAAGGTTCTCCACCAAATCCTTCAAATTTGGTGACAATACCAAACTTGTCATATTTTATTACTTTATGTTCCTCATCATTTAACCATTCACCCTCAGTCCTATTGTTAGTTTTAGGACAATAATATATTCCTAATCCGTGCTTTTTTCCCTTTATCCAGTTACCTGTGTAGGTTTTTGTATTGAAAATATTGTAGCCTATTCCCTTTCCCCACCGCTTATTATTTAACCAATCACCTTCATAAGATTTTCCTCCAAATACATCGTAACTTGTACCGACTCCATGTCGATTATCATTTTCCCACTCTCCTTCATATTTTTTGTAGCCATTCGCATAATAACTTATTCCAAACCCATGTCTCTGTTCATTTTCAATATTCACTGAACCTTTATAGGTTTTCCAACGACCATAATTTCGAGAATAATCCCACTTTTCAGCTTGTTTTGTACAAATATTATGTACAAGGACTTGATTTTTTCCCGAAAAATACCGGTGTTTTCTGTAGATTTCCAAGTTGTATACGGCTACAGGCACTTTTGCACGATTATATTCTACTCCACAATGATTTGTTTTGTCATTTTTACATAGCAGTTTAATCTGATCACCTTTTGCATTAATCAATCGGTCATCAGAGTCTATCGTTTGTATGGGTTCAAAGGCTTTTTTGTTAGTCACATAAAATCTATGTTCGGGTGTAGCATTTATAATACTGATGGTTCCGGTTTTAATATTTTTAAAAGTGTAAGTTCTGACTGTTAGGGTATGTCGCTCAAAAATTGCAATCACGGGGCTAGATTTACTTTTATTGATATCGATTCCCGTCGTATTCAGAGCAATGGTTTTAATGGCAGTTATATATCCGTGCACGTTATTAATACCAAATTCTCTTATGTTAATTGGTACCCAGCCGTGTTGTTTTTGCAACTGCTGTAGCCTTTTGATTAGAGTTTTGGGGCGTAATAAATGAATATGTTCTGTGCAGTGTAAAATAAATTTTTGTTGGGTGTTTACAGTCTTTTGACAACCTGAAATCACTTTATTGGAATAAGAGACTCTGTAAGGAAAGTCATCATAATAGATAATGTCGATTTCCTTCCAAGTATCAGGTGTAATAGCCTGAGAATCATAGTTTGGCAAAGTACCGGTGGCAGTCAGAGTAGCTGATCGTCTATAAGCCTGCCCCTCGAGGCTGACTGCCAAAACAAAAATCATTAAAAAGTTAAAACAAGCTTTCATAGTGAGCTTACCACTGCCCCGACAAGCTAATTTTTCGTCGAAATAATCTATCTACCATGTTTGATGGTGGTGGTTTAAAAGGTTCTCCACCAAATCCTTCAAATTTGGTGACAATACCAAACTTGTCATATTTTATTACTTTATGTTCCTCATTATTTAACCATGCACCCTCAGTCCTAGTTTTAGCTATGCAAGAATAAGATATTCCTAATCCGTGCTTTTTCCCCTTTATCCAGTTACCTGTGTAGGTGTTTTGATTGAAAATATTGTAGCCTATTCCCTTTCCCCACCGCTTATCATTTAACCAATCACCTTCATAAGATTTTCCTCCAAATACATAGTAACTTGTACCGACTCCATGTCGATTATCATTTTCCCACTCTCCTTCATATTTTTTGAAGCCAGTGTTATAATAACTTATTCCAAACCCATGTCTCTGTTCATTTTCAATATTCACTGAACCTTGATAGCTTTTCCAGCGACCCAAAACAGGATCATAATCCCACTTTTCAGCTTGTTTTGTACAAATATTATGTACAAGGACTTGATCTTTTCCCGAAAAATATTGGTGTTTTCTGTAAATTTCTAGGTTATATACGGCTACAGGTACTTTTGCACGATTATATTTTATGCCACAATGACTTATTTTGTCGTTTTTACATAGCAGTTTAATCTGATTACCTTTTGCATTAATCAATCGGTCATCAGAGTTTATCATTTGTATGGGTTCAAAGGTCTGCTTGTTGCTCACATAAAATCTATGTTCAGGTGTTGCATTAATAATATTGATAGTTCTTGTTTTAATGTTTTGAAAAATGTAAGTTTTGACTGTCAGGGTATGCCGCTCAAAAGTCGCAATCACAGGGCTGGATTTGCTTTTATTAATATTGATTGCAGTGGTATTGAGAACAGTGGTTTTAATTGCAGTAATATACCCGTGCACGTTATTAATGCCAAATTCTCTTATGTCAATTGGTACCCAACCGTGTTGATTTTGAAACTGTTGGAACCTTTTCACAAGAGTTTTGGGGCGTATTAAATTAATACGCTCTGTGCATCGCAACACAAACTTTTGTTGACTGTTTATAGTCTTTTGACAACCAGGGATTACTTTATTGGAATAAGATACTCTGTAGGGAAAGTCATCATAATAAATAAAGTCGATTTCCTCCCAAGTATCAGGAGTAATAGCCTGAGAATCATAGTTAGGTAAAGCACCGGAAGCGGTTAGAGGAGCTGATAGTTTATAAGCCTGACCCTCGAGGCTGACTGTCAAAATAAAAATCATTAAAAAGTTGAAAAAAACTTTCATGCCAGAGCTCACCATTGTCCTGATAAGCTAATATTTCGTCGAAACAACTTCTCTACCATGTTTGATGGTGGTTGTTTAAAAGGTTCTCCACCAAATCCTTTAAATTTGGTGATAATACCAAGATGATCATATGATATTACCCTATGCTCCTTATTGTTCAGCCATTGCCCTTCGTGTTTTTTTTCACCTTCTTTATAGTAATATGTTCCTAGTCCATGTTGTTTACCGTTTTTCCATTCACCTCTGTACTTTTGTCGATTGAATGTCACATAGTAGCTTATTCCTTGTCCATGCCACTTATCATTTAGCCACTCACCCTCATAACGTTTTCCTCCGAATAAATAGTAGCTTATTCCAAACCCAGAGCGTTTATCTCTTTCCCAAGCTCCCTCGTAGCTTTTTTTGCCATTAGCATAATAGCTTGTACCTTGGCCGTATCTCTGTCCATTTTCAATATTCACTGAACCTTCGTAGCTTTTCCAGGAACCAATATCATCATAATGATCCCATTGAACTATATGTTTTGTGCAAAGGTTATGTGCCAGAATTTGATCGGTCCCTACAAAAAATCGTTTTTTTTTGTAGACTTCTAAGTTATACACAGTTATAGGTCCTTCTGTCTGTTTATATTTTACGCCACAGTGATCAGTTCTGCTGTCTTTGCATAGCAATTTAATTTCATCACCGGTCGCACTAAACAAAGATTGTCTTGGGCTTATCATTTGTATGGGTTTGAAAATTTGCTTGTCAGTTATATAAAATCTGTGTTCAGGTGTGACATTAATAGTACTGATTGAACCTGTTTTAACATCTTTAAAAGTGTAAGTTTCAACCGTTAAGGTATGTTGCTCAAAAGTGGCAATTACCGGGCTGGATTTGCTCTTGTTTAAATTTATTGTCTTAGTATTGAGTGTGGTAGCTTTAATGGCGGTAATATATCCGTGTACGTTGTTAATGCCAAATTCTTTAATGCTAATTGGTACCCAGCCGTATTTCCCGTATAATCGCAACCACTTTTCGATCTGTATTTTAGGGCGTAATAAACTGATATGCTCTGTACAGCGTAGAACAAACTGTTTGTGTCTGTTTATAGCTTTTTGGCAACCTGTAATTACTTTGTTGGTATAAGAGGCTCTATAGGGAAAATCATCATAGTAGACAAAGTCGATTTCCTTCCAAGTGTCAGGAGTAATCGCCGGATAATCATCATTTAGCAAAGAGTGGGTGATAATTAATGGAACAGACAGATTATTACAGGCATTAACTGGGTAGTTGGTTGTCAGAATCAGTATTAAAAGATCGAGATAAAATTTCATAACATGCAGTGGGAAAGAGAAAATATTAAGGTTTGTTAAACAGTTGCAGGTAGTTAAAGGTTTTGTACTGGCCGTGTTTAAGTTAATGAGAGTTAGATAATGCCCAGTTTTATTAATTCATAATAGCCACAAAAGGTTAAACAAGATATTTTAAAAATTATTTAATTCGTCGTTCAATTCCTGTTTCAATCAAGATTCTTGTGGCAATTTCCTCTACAGAGTAATGGGTAGTATTGATCACAGGTATTTTGTTGCCTAAAAATAACTGTTTTACATGTGTTGTTTCCATTTTGCACTGTTTTAAAGAAGCGTATTGACTATCTGGTCTTCGTTCCTGTCGGATTGTCTGAAGTCTTTCAGGTGAAATAATTAGACCAAAAAGCTTACTTCTGTGCGGTATGAGAAGTTTAGGGAGGTTAAATGATAACATGTCTTCTTCAGTTAAAGGATAATTAGCTGCATGAATACCAAACTGTAAACCAAGATATAAACAGGTGGGTGTTTTACCACACCGAGAAACGCCAATAATAATAATATCAGCCTGATCGTAACCTTTTGTGTGAGAACCGTCGTCGTTATCCAGAGCAAAATGGACAGATTCGATACGACGATCATAGGCTTGACTCTCAGTAATAGCACGTTTTTTACCGACCAAGTGCTCTGCTTTTTTATTGAAAATGTTTTCAAGAGAGGGGATGAACTTATCAAAAATATCATGTGTATGGACAGGTGCTTTTTGTAGTATTCTGGCAATAGCAGGGTCAATAATTGTGCTTAGTACAACGGGTTTAACTCCTGTTGACTTATAAAGTTTAGTAAGTTCCGTTGCCACTTTTATCGCTTTATCCTCAGTGTTAATATAGGGAAGAGTTGTTTTACTACAATCAATATTTCCAAATTGAGCTAAAAGACTCTGACCAAATGATTCAGCCGTAATACCCGTTCCATCTGAAATAAAAAAAATATTTATCTGCATTGTTTATCACTCTTTATAGAGATATTTTTTACAACTAAAAGTCGAAGAATGTATACAATAGTACTTTACTATCAGATAATAAAAAATATATCCATAAGCTATTAATTGATATTTATAATCTGAAGACAATAATTTTAATTAACCATTGTTTACCTTTATTTCAAGGAGACTGTTTTGCAGCAAGATTATGTAATTTCTCTCGCAAAAATTAATGCAGATGATATCGATATAGTGGGTGGAAAAAATGCTTCCCTGGGTGAATTGACTGGTAAGTTATCGGAGGCTGGTATTAAAGTGCCGGGGGGGTTTGCAACAACGGCTTATGCTTTTTATGAGTTTCTGGATCACAATAATCTTCGTCAACGCATTCAGAAGGCATTAGAGGTATTAGACATTAATGATGTTAAAGCACTTGCTAAAACGGGAGCTATCATTCGACAATGGATAGTTGAGTCTGCTTTTCCACCTGCACTGGAAAGCCATATTAAAATAGCTTTTCATTCCTTTGTTGGCGAAAAAGAACAAAAAAATGTTGCGGTTGCAGTCCGTTCATCAGCCACTGCTGAAGATTTGCCTGAAGCATCATTTGCAGGGCAACAGGAAACATTTTTAAATATTCGTGGTATCAATAATGTATTGGAATCGATCAAAAAAGTGTTTGCTTCACTTTATAATGATCGTGCTATTGCTTATCGGGAACATCAGCAATTTCAGCATCATCAGGTGGCGTTATCGGTGAGTGTTCAGCGTATGGTTCGTAGTGAAACTGCTTCTTCTGGTGTGATGTTTACACTCGATACAGAATCGGGATTTCGTAATGTGGTTTTTATCACCTCTTCGTGGGGATTAGGTGAAAGTGTTGTTCAGGGGGCTGTTAATCCTGATGAGTTTTATCTTTATAAATCAGCACTTGAGACTGAAATGTTTCCTGTATTACGAAGAAATCTCGGAAACAAAAAAACAAAAATGATTTACGGAGAAAAAGGCAAAGCAGGAAAATCAGTCAAAACCGTTGATGTCCCCGTTAGTGAACAACATACATTTTCAATTTCTGATCAAGAGGCTACCTGCCTTGCAAAGCAGGCGGTTATTATTGAAAAACATTACAAATGCCCTATGGATATTGAGTGGGCCAAGGATGGTGATACTGGCGAATTGTTTATTGTTCAGGCAAGACCTGAGACGGTCAAGAGTAGAATAAAAAGTTTTGAAAGTTTCAACCTAAAACAAAGAGGTGAGGTGCTGATTACAGGGAGAAGCATCGGACAAAAAATAGGCGTCGGTACAGTACGAAAAATTAAAGATATTTCAAAAATGGATCTGTTGAAAAAAGGCGATGTGCTGGTGACTGATATGACAGATCCGGACTGGGAACCTGTAATGAAGCGTGCATCAGCCATAGTTACTAATAGGGGAGGGCGTACATGCCATGCAGCGATCATTGCTAGAGAGCTAGGTATCCCCGCTGTAGTCGGTTGTAATAATGCCACCGACCATTTGATTGATGGTCATAGTGTGACTGTCTCTTGTGCAGAAGGTGATACTGGGCATGTTTATAAAGGCATACTTGATTTTGAAATTAAACAACATGTAATCGAATCCATGCCAGAGATTCCTTTTAAAATCGCTATGAATATAGGTAATCCTGACAGAGCATTTGACTTTGCAGCACTACCACATAATGGAGTAGGTCTTGCGCGGCTAGAGTTTATCATTAATCACATGATTGGTGTTCACCCTAAAGCATTACTGGAATTTGATTTTCTCTCTGACCCTGTACTAAAAACACAGATCAGAGAAAAAATGGCCGGATTTACAGATCCTGTGGAGTTTTATGTCCGTCGCCTAGCTGAAGGTATTGCTACTATTGGTGCAGCCTTTAGTCCTGAAAAAGTTATCATAAGGCTATCTGATTTCAAGTCCAATGAGTATGCTAATCTGGTGGGTGGATCAGCCTATGAACCAAACGAAGAAAACCCCATGTTAGGTTATCGTGGTGCATCAAGGTATGTCTCAGAGGGGTTCAAAAAATGCTTTGAGTTAGAGTGTAAAGCTGTGAAACGCGCCAGGGAAAAAATGGGGCTTGTCAATATTGATATCATGATACCTTTCGTTCGAACATTAGACGAAGGAAAGCAGGTCGTTGATTTATTAAAAGACAATGGCTTGCAAAGTGGTGATAAAGGCCTCCGGATTATCATGATGTGTGAACTTCCCACCAACGCATTACTTGCTGATGATTACCTTCAATACTTTGATGGTTTTTCAATTGGATCAAACGATATGACACAACTGACACTGGGTGCAGACAGAGATTCAGGAATTGTATCGGACTCATTTGATGAGCGTGATCCTGCTGTTAAGATGCTGTTATCGATGGCTATTAAAGCCTGTAACAAATACAATAAATATATTGGTATTTGTGGTCAGGGTCCTTCCGATCACCCAGAGTTTGCTCAGTGGCTTGTAGAGCAGGGTATTCAAACGGTTTCATTGAATCCTGATACTGTTGTTGACACTTGGCTATACCTTGCAAAAACCTCATAAATACTACAAACTGGCTCAAAATGATACAAGAGGTATTATTAAATGCGTTACTTGTTACACTTTCTAAGTACTTTATTTGTCTGTGGTGTAATGACCGAAGTTGTTTTTGCTACTACACCCCTGCAATTAAACCTTTCTAAAGCTGAGTCAACAATGATGACTGTTTATCCACAGCAAGGGTTAGTTAATCAGTCGTTTTCAGTAAGGCTACCCGCGGCTCAGGCGAAAATTAATCTGCCTGTGGATATACCATTTTGGCAACTTGATACGTTAAGCCTTAAAGCCTCATCGGCTCAGTATGTAACTCATCCGGAGAGCATTGCCTGGAAAACCAGTCAGGTTAGTGCAGAGCGCCTGCTTGACAGCCTGATAGGTAAAAACATGACCATTTCTTTACCAAAAAGTAATGTGGCCATAAAAGGTAAGCTCACCTATTGGCACAAAAATACAGGTGTTCTAACAGGGGCTGACAATCAAATGACTCTTTTTACTTGGCAACAGGGGATGTTCGTTACAACACATCAGTCTTCTTCTGTCTTGAATGGGTTTAAAAAAGTGGTAGAACAACAGGATATTTTATCAGCCTTCTTTCAACTACAATCACCTGTTTCTCAGTTAGATCTGTCTTATGTTAACAGGGGTTTAACTGTAAGCAATAATTATCACATGGTATGGAACGAAAAACGACAAACAGCAAGTCTGGCTTTAAATAGTACTGTTCAGAACAACTCAGATTCAACTTACCTGAATTCAAAACTCACTCTGGCTTTTGGTGATATGGGAAATCAACAACCTGTTTACAAAAAAAACTTTGTTTTACTGCAGGGTGATGGTATGTCATCGACAGCAGATCAACGTTCTCCTCAGGGTAATTTGCAGTTTATTCCAGTTAAAGGGGTCTTTGACCTTGCTTCAAAAAGCAAGACAAAACTTAATTTGTTTTCTGTAGAAAACTTTCAGGCTAAAAATCATTATGAGTACGTATTTAATGGTGAGTATGGAAGAACTTCATCAGAAACAGAACACCCGCAGTCTGTTTTAATATTTACAACGCCGAAAGATTTACCTGATGGAAATGTTCAGCTTTACACACAGCTAGGTAAAACAATGCTAATGACAGGTAATAGTCATATTAATGCTACTGCTAAATCCGGACAGGTATCATTAAGTACAGGGGATGCGTACACTATCGATGTTATCAGAAAACGAATAAATGTGAAGCGTACAGTACATGATACACAATACTTTTGGGCGTTGTCGCTCACCAACCATACAAACAATTTTGCGGTAGTTGTAATAAAGGATCAAAGCATTAACCTTGCACATTTATCAGGTGCAGGAGCAAATCATAATACTATTAAAGTTAAACTGAAACCAAAGGAAGTGCGACATATTAATTTTAGTTCTGTTTATAGTCAATCAAATTTAAATCATGGAGGGTAGCACCGAAAAACTCATCTGAATTATATAGGTTTTTTTTTGACAAGCTGAATTTTTTATCAGCTAATCTTAGATATTAATAATAATTAAAAATTGCGGATAACTTATGACTAAAGTAACCACGTACATCAAAAACTGGTTAAAACAGCAGTCAGAAAATAAAAAAACAATTTTAAAAGAGGGAAAAGCTTCAGGTAAAAAAGTTCAGTTAAATTCCCTGGATAATCCGGAAATTCAACTTAAAAATAGCCAGCAATGTAATGAATCTGAGGTTTTAGAGGAGCATCTGTTAAACAGAAAAGTCTCTGTGCATTCAGAAAACGATAAGCCGTGTGAAGTTGTGTCGCAACGCTCAGCCCTGCCAAATATAGCGACCACTGATGCTAATGATTGTGACGCTCTGCCTTTGCAAGAAAATAAAACAAAACAAGCATCAAATAAATCTAAAACTGAAAATACTACGTCAAATAAGCTATTTACTGGTGCTATAAAAAAAGCAATCACTACATTCATGCCTTCGGAATTTAGTGGGGTTGATGAAATTAAGAGAGAGATAAAAAAAGAACAGTCGAGGATTAAAGATTTGAATGGAGAGGAAAAAAAACTTCGTTCATCTGTTGAAAACCTTACAAAAAAACAACATAAAAATACAGAAACTGAAGGACTTATTGCAAAAAAAACCTCAGAACTGAAAGAGTTAAAACAACAAACAGAAGAGGCTAATCTTGGTCTGCAACAGCTAAAAAAGGAAAAGGCTCAGGCGGTAAAACAGTGGGAAGAATTTACAGGAGAAGTAGCAAAACTCATCGGTAATTTCAGAAGTTTTCAGCAGTGTAAAACGGATATTTTACCTGTCCATCTGAGCCGGTTTCATGTAAATACAGACTATGGACCACTGGTCTTGAAAGACGTTCATCTACGGCTTGTAGACGTATCTATTATTGAAACAAATGGGAAAAAAAGTATATCTATTGAGTTAGATATACCTAATGCAACAATTGATATTCCGGTAGAAGGTGCAGAGCCACTGACAACCAATGTTAAGGTGCAACCCGTTAGGATCAGATTTGATGGCGAAATTTCAAGGCATATTGCCGAATACTGTCAAGCACCGGATGCTTTTAACGCGGGGCTTAAAATCCTCTCATTTGGGAAAACAATTGCGGGATTACTTCTTGGTAAAGATAAAGAGACTCCAGCTGAAAAAATAGAAGCTAACCCTAAAAAATTAACAGGTAAAAAAAGTAAAGATAATAGTTCTGACAATGCAGGAGTAAAAATAAACCCATTGCCCAGCTGTGTTTCAGTAGATGTAGGAAAAGTTGAAGTTGACTGTGATCATATCAGCGATAAACAGCTTAAAGGATTGTATGTTTTATTTGAGCGTAAGCCTTCAAAAATAGAACCAAAAATATTACCTGCGTTATTTCAAGTGCCTTCTATTTTGTCTATTAACCAATTCTTGTTTAATGCTTGCAGTAATGACAAATATCGGGAAAAAAGTCTGCAGTTAAAAGTTGAGGCCAAAAACTTTAGCGTAGAGGCAAAGTGTGAAAAAGCAACTGATAATACCTCGATTCAAAAAGTTGAAATTAATACAGGGTTTGAGTCATTAGGTCTTGAAGGTGAGCGCTTTATACCTTTTATTTCTGCATTTGGTAAAAGAATGAATATTGTACTGCCTGAGGCAAGTACTACCTTCGATAATATCACCTCTGTATTACCAGATAATGTAGTTGAGCAGGGAAGCATTTGCTTAAAACACGGAAAAATCAATGCAGGGTTTTCCCGTAACCATCAGCAACCCGTGAAAAAAGGTTCTGAACAATGGGCGCCGAGTGATATTGAACAAATAAATGCAAGCGTTAAAGAGCTCGATATACATGCGAAAGGAGCTGTTTCCCTAGATGGCAAGTTGCATCATATTGAGCTCAATAAAACTCATGAAGCTGAGAATAATACAGATCTTGTCCAGGTTTCATTGGGTAAGCCAGGCCAGAAAAAATGCAATAATTTGAGAGTATCAGGCCATGATCAGATTATATCAATAGGAAATAAACCACTGTCAATTGATGGACAGTTCGAAATAACTTCCTCTGATTATGGGACTTTTAAAATAAAGCAGTCAAGTGACAGGCAGTTGCAACAGGTCGATGGTGAACAGTGCCCTTCAGTTGAGCTTCATACTAAAACACCCTGCAACATTGCTTATGGAGAACACAGAGTTCAATTACCATCATCAATTAGTGCCAGTGTTAAAAAACCGGATATTTCAATAGAAATATCTAAAAATGAGTCACAGCATAAGTCTGAATTGGTTGCTCGTGCAAAATGGAACGCGATAAATATTTCAGGGTCAGGCGATTGCGGTTATCAAAAAACACATGAAGACAAATCAAAGACAGGGAAAAAAATTGTTGTACCTGTTAATGGTGATATGAGTCTAACCCCGTCATCAGTAACCTTTCGAAATAAACAATTCTACGATGAAAGTATTCCCGATATTTTTGCTGAAAAAGCTGGCTTGGAGTTAAATAATATCGATATAGATGGTATAGCTATTGAAAATATTGCTTTGGATTGTGATAAAGAGCTTAATGGGCATATTAAAGTTCAGGGAGTCAGCTTACCTTTTGGTTCGCACAAAGGTAATAAATTAACATTATTTAGTGAAAAGCTACCTCGTATGGCACGTTTTTTTCTAAGAAATAAATCCATTACCGCAGGTTTTGAAGGCCCTGTAAAAGCAGGAAAAACAAATATTAATTCTTTGGGGCTGGTTAAAGTTCAACTAAAAGCTGATACAGGTGCAGGGCTTGTTGATAAGGTTACTGCCCGTTTAATAAACGTAGGAATAACTCTATTTTCCAGAGCTTTTCGCAGAGGGCTCATTTATCTTAAAAGTGATTCAGATAAGGTGTTTGTTGGTTCATCAATTAGCCGATCGCTAAGAGTTTTTGTGAGCGGCAAGATCTCGACACTACTCATGCAATCTCTTGGCATGGACAAAAAAGGGTATATACATCTTCCTTCGGCACTGCAAAATTATGCTGGTATCTCAATGTTGCCCGCTTCTGTACGTGAAACAGTAGACCTTCAGCTAAAGGACGTCTATCAGGGAAATATGGATGCTGCTATCCGATTAGTGAATCAGGCTGAGCAGTCTTTAAGCAATCCAGTATCAAAACCATTAGGCCTTTACTTAATTAAACAATTCCCATGGTCTTTGTTCAGTCAACAACAGGTAGATGAATCATCATTTCTTAAGAAAATGATTGAATTAACATTGGGTCAGGACGAAACTTTGAATCTGGGGATATCGCTCTACAAAGCCTATCATCAGAATGTTGATGAGCAGCAGGCCCGTACAATATTTCAACGTTGTCAGGCATTAGATAAAAACCTTTACCCTTTGGGTGAGATGTTACTTAAAGCTTCGGCTTTTGATGCTCGGGATGTGATGGCGCTAACTTGTTTTTCAGATGCATTGAAACGTAATCCGGATGATATAGAGGCACATGTCATGTGTTCAATGTTATTAAATAAAAAGTCCAAACGATCATCAAAAGAAAATGCTCAATTATTGGAACATTATAAATCTGCTGCCTGTTTGGGTGATATAGAAAGTTATTTGACACTTAAAAAGCTGGCAGAAACGAGTGAAGAGGCAGCACTGGTGATGGTAAGGGTGCATCTTTATTATGAATTAAATCCCGGAAAATTATCATTTTTACAGGGCAAACCTGAAAAAACTGGTCTTGAAAAAACACAACAAGAGCACTTTGAATCCTTATCGACTTTACTTTATCGTCTTGTAAAATCGAAAGAGCAGGGGCTGGCCGATTCTGCCATGAATATACTGTTGTCCCGTTGTCGTCATGCCGACACCATCCTTCATAAACATTCTATTGAGCTTTGTGATGAAAAAACTCAATTTATGAGCAGAGTACGCAAAAAGGTAATGAAAGAGCAAAGCAAATGGCTGACCCCTGAATATTGTTATGAAGGGGCTATGAATGCTATGTTTTGTTTGAATGGTCAGGAACAGGATCTGGAGCTGGCAAATAAATTATTGAGTAAAATCCAAACAGAGCATCCAAAGGCTAGCTTCTACCTGAATATGCTAGAAAAAATTTAAATATCTCATTGTAGTACGTAATCTCATAATCTGTTCATAACGGTAGTTATGAGCAGATTTTCGTATAAGACAAACACACCCTTTAAAAGTTCTTGGTTCTTAAATGATTTTTATCGGTTTTTATCATTTTGTGCATTTTGCGAACTATTTTGTTTTTCAGGCATCATAATTTCGCAGGAGGCAGGGCTAAACATGAGATGGCTCTTATTACTAGGGAATGTAGTTTGTTTTTCTAAAGGATTTTAACCATGACACAACAAAAACAGATTTTTACCAATATCATCAAAAAAAAATTGTCAAAATGCTCCATTATTACTGCTCTTATTGTATCGCCTTTGTGTTTTGCCACTAATACTACTCAACACTTTATAGTTGAAAAAACCATTGACCAACAAGTGACAAGGCAGCCTATGGTAATTCGACAGCATTTTAACTCAGGCGAGCATACTACCTTTGAGTATCTGCCGATAATTAAGAATGCTAATGAAGATGAAGATGAAGATAAAAATAAAAAGGAAAACCAAGTTGATACCACTCAAAACTTAAAAGAATTATTCGAAAAGCATAAAGGTGTATATATGGTTCAGGGTAAATCGATGGATATATTTATGACGGAAAAGCCTGTTAACCATTTAAAAGACCTACAAGTTATGCTGGTGGCAGATAATATTCTAGATTCACAATGTAGTGGTGCTAATAACGAAATTCACGTAAAAAATGATGCTAATTTTTATGGGGATGCACTGTTACTGGATAAGCCAACAAAAATAAAATCTATCCTTAAACTTTGTGATAAAGACCCGTATAAAGATATTTTCAAAGTTTCATTCTCCAACGGTAGTGTTACAACGATAATTTTGAGTCAGGGAGAACTTTCATCTGTAGCCAGTCAGATGGATACAAAAAGACAAAAAATCACCAAGATAAATACGCTATAATATCAAAATCTGCTTCTAGCTTCTTATTGCGAGAAGCTTCACCTTTAACACTAACCTCAGCTTAATATGGTTACACAGCAACAAGCCCTGTATGTTCAGTATTGAGCCAAGACTTTTTCTCCTAAAAGATGGGTATAGTATAAGCTGCTAGTGAACTGATCAGGTTATCCATAAGATTATTGGGCCAACAATGATTGTCTGCGTAGCAATATTTTATGCCATAAGACCGGTTGAAAATAAATACCACAGGTTTGTTTTCATATTATTGTGATTAATTTGGCACCATACTTTTCACGAAAAAGCTCAGTTTTCTCTTGAGATATACCTCTGCCACCAAATAATTTATCAAATAGTACACTGCACATGTTATTTAGTTATTTAGTACCGTATGGTCATCCATATTAGCTGTGGTAAATCTCTTATTAATCATCTCTACTTTATTATTGACGAACAAATGTACCTTAAATTCATAAAACCAACCGATAGAAGACGTGTACCAGTCAATTTTTATTATGGTTATCCAATGACTACTGAAGCTTTTAGAAATCAAAGGTTGTGTCGTCAACATTGATGAGATGGGCTGGACTGCAAGACGAAAATTGTCTGGCAAGTCAGAACGCAGGAAGCCGATTATGTGTTAACGTTAAAAGCTGATCAGAAACAGCTTTATGACGATTTCAGCCTGTTTTTATCGAATACTGTAGATAACAACAAGCAAAGTCGTATTGCTGATTATCACGAAAGCTTTAATAAAAAACATGGGCGGATTAAAACGAGAAGATGCTATGTCAGCGATCAGTTAGAGTGGCTTAATGATAAAGACAAGTGGGCTGAGCTGAAAATGATTGTTATGATTGAATCCATCCGTGAAGCTACAACAGATAAAGTCAGTACATCAGCTGCACGGCGTGATGGCTGTTTCTATGTATGAAGACAGCTCGAGGGTCATAAAGGATAATACACCTGTAAATACGAGAATAATTTACGCATATTACGCTCAATATGATCCGTATGGCTAAAGCAAAGAAGTATAAACAGTCAAGCCTTAAGGGCTTTGAAAAACCGCAGGCTTGGATAACAGCTTTAGATTTTATTCTACGCCAGAATTTTAGATGGCACAGCAGGCATGTAGTATATATTGAGATTCCTTTTTTAGACTGTTTTACTGGTATAACAGTAGTTAGAAATAGATTTTGGTATTAGTCATTTACCAGGCAAATACTGGTAATAATCAACAGTATCTATTATCGTGGAAATGGCATCCAGCCATTCTGACGCAGTTGGGATGATAGCGCGTATGGGTTTTAAAACAGAATAATTGATTGCTTTAAATTGCCAGCTCTCGCGATAACCCGTTTTACAAAACATAGCGAACGACTGACAGTTATTGTATGCCGCATGATATGAGCCAAAACGGATACCACCTTCCTTTAAGTATTCTATTGCCATTGCTTTTGTTAGCTCTCTGCTGTGAGGAATAATATTTACAAAGTTCTTTTTATATACTTTCTTGTCAGGACTACGACTTATAAATACTGAAAAAGGAGTTTTAGTAATTACAGGGTAATTGATTGAATCGTTTTCTGATGTAAATTCAATCACATAATCTATATTGTCACTGTTATCAATTTTTCCAACAAAGACACCAGCATGCTCAAATGTTCTGTTTGGAAAAATATTATTAAAAGCACCTTTATAAATAACTATGTCTCCAATCTGCGGAAAATCTGCCCATACCAAACTATTTAAAAAGCTTGAAATGAATAAGATTATCACCAATATCAGCCGTTGCATTATTTTACTCCTTAACACTTCTGTTAGTGTTGCTGTAGCATTTTGGCAGATAAAGTCCTTCAAAGTTCAGTTTAACTATGGGTTTATTTTCAGAGATTGTGCATAACCTGAAACTCATAGAGCCAAACACCAAAGTCATTAACTCTGCTATTAATTTCCGTCCTTTTGTTTCTATTTTGTACAGCTTTATATAGCAATATCAGTTCCGGTAATTAATATTACCGGAACTGATATTGCTGTTATTGGTATTTTGTGATACTTTAGATACTGGTATTATAATACCAGTATCTAAAGTATTTTTTTTAGAGATAAATGGATTAAGATTAGGATTAGGAATATGAGCGAAGATAAGATAATTGCACGCCGTCAAAAAATTTTTAATGCATTGGATGAAATGAAAGAAAAACAAGAAAAAATATCTGCACAAAAGCTCGCTGCCATAGTAAATATGGGCAAACAAACAGTTCTGCCCGTTTACCGGGAGTGGCTTGAAATGGAAAATATTTCAGAAGCAGAGAAGATAGACTTACCAGAAAGGCTTTTACATGCAATTAAGCGGGAGTTTGCTAAAGAAAAATTCAGATTGGCTGAACATGCACAACTATTGGAAGAAGATATTTGTGACAAAGATGATAGGTTGAAACAGCTTGATAAAGAACTGACATTACAAAAAAACAATATACAGTCACTTAAAGAAACTCTGTCTGGTAACGCAAAAGATTTAGATCAACAACAGGCACTTATTCACAAACTTGAAAAAAAACTAGAAAGTGAAGTGGCCACAATCGCAGAGCTTCGTAATCAGATTACGCAAAGCGAAAAAGATAAAAGAGAAGCGTTAAAAGATCAGGAAGCACAACTAGACAAGTCACATCAGCAGCTTCTTAATCACTGGATTAAAGCAACCGATACTGAAAGGCAAGAAAAAACGATACTATCCCGTCAGCTGGATAAATTAAAAATGAAAGAGGTTGAATTTAATAAAAGAATTTCGTCTCTGGAATACGAGCGTAAGCAGCTTTCGACTGAAACAAAAACACTGCAAAAGTCGTGTGATAGTTACAAAGCGAATAGTAGAATACTTGAGCAGAAAGCCTCTAATTTAAAGCAATTAATTTCCATGTTGGGTGAACCAATAACTCCTGAAACTAGAATTATTCAACTGTTAGAAGTTGAAAAAGAAGCATCAATGCTTGCTAGTAAAAATAAAGAATTAGCCAGTGAACTCAATGAAATAAACGAGATGATAGATAACAATAAAAACCAAGAAAAGGAAATAATCAAGCTAAAAGCTTATATAGAGGGACTAAAGGATATGCAAAAAAGTAGTTGAATTTAATTTTGTTGCTTATGAAAAAAAACAGAAAAACAAATGCATGTGCCCTGCTTTCTTATGTGGTCTAAGAGTCTACAGATCTTGTCAAATTGCACAGGTGGATATTTAAATCTGAAGGTTGAGGTGACTTTAGTTCTTTCCAGCACGCTACTACAGACTTTTATACGCATCCATTGAAAGGTTATTATGATAAATAGCAGAGCTCACCTGTTCCACCTGTGTCGATATACTGATATGCCTGATGACATTAGTAATGAAAAAAAGGATTAAGGTAGTCACTATAAAACATCCCTGTTTAGAAACTACCTTTTATTGTTTCGCAAGATAATAAAATCTATCGAAGATTTTTTATTTTTGTCTTAAGTTTTTCAACTAATTTTTTCCCTTTAGCACTTAAAGATAAACGAAAATACCTGCCATCATCTTCATGCTTTTGCTTGCGAATAAGACCTAAACCGGGACGATCATGACGACCCTCTCCCAATCGCTTAACGCTTACAGCAATATCACTGGGTGTCCCACAAGTGAGTTTTCCATCATAGACTAGATCAGTAATGGTTTCGCCAGGGTTCTCAGCGATTACTAGTAAAATTTGCCATTGAATAATAGTTAACTTATGTTCTTGCATGATTATCATAAGTTTAACCAAATTCTTAATTGTCATAATACTACCCTCTTTTCAATTTTATTAACCATAGTAACCAATAGAACAAGGTCTTTTTAATTATTTAAAATCCATAAACTGTTTTATTGTCAATTTTTAGTATACTGATGATACCATGCATTACTTATACTAGGCATATACTAACAGATATTTCAACATGCTCGTTTATATTTTTATGTTAGTTATAAAAAGCTCTACTTACTAGTAGGCTGTTAGTTAGCTATTTAATTGCTTAAAAAAACTTAATATACTCAATTTCTCTTAGCTATACGTCATTTATTATAAAAACATTGTCAATCAGCATATTTCTATATAGACAAATATAGTAGCCTAAAATACAAAATTATCTATATAAGACTGATTATTTTTAGTGATAGTTCACAATATGAACATACAATATCAGCCGTCTCTATGCTAGGATGTATGTTATTTTTTAGAAAATATAACAGGTTACACTTTTTGTAACTTTTATGATATGTAAAATATATATTTTATATAATACCAACAGGAACTCTGTTATGTCTTCGCTTTACTCAGATTTAAACCATAATTTATCTTCAGATCTCACTATGTTTCAGGAACAGATATCGCTATTTGCTACTTCTGAAATAGCACCTTTAGCCGAGGAAATAGACAAAAAAGGTCAGATTCCAAAATATTTATGGACAAAAATGGGTAAAATGGGGCTACTGGGAATTACTGTTGATGAAAATCATGGCGGTAGCAATGCAGGCTATCTTGCTCATGTTATTGCTATGGAGACTATTAGCGCAGCATCAGCATCTGTAGGTCTTAGTTATGGCGCACATTCAAACTTATGCGTTAACCAGATTTATAGAAATGGCTCTGGAGTGCAAAAAGAAAAATATCTTCCTGCGCTTGTTAGCGGTGATCATATAGGTGCTCTTGCTATGAGTGAAGTCAGCTCGGGGTCAGATGTTATTAGCATGAAGCTTTCTGCCAAAGAAAAAAGCGATCACTTTATACTTAACGGTAGTAAAATGTGGATTACCAACGGACCGGATGCGGACATAATAGTGACTTATGCAAAAACATCTCCCGATAAAGGTGCCAAAGGGATTACTGCTTTTATTATTGAGAAATCATTTGATGGTTTCTGTCATGCGCAAAAGCTAGACAAACTGGGTATGCGTGGCTCGTCTACCTCTGAACTGGTATTTAACAACTGTATTGTACCCAAAGAAAATATACTTGGAGAACTAAATCAAGGTGTAAAGGTGTTGATGAGTGGTCTCGACTATGAAAGAGTTGTTCTTGCTGCAGGTCCTGTAGGCATTATGAAAGCTTGTATGGATATTTCACTTTCTTACTCCCATGAAAGAAAGCAGTTTGATGAACCAATTGGTAATTTTCAGCTTATTCAGGGTAAGCTGGCAGATATGTATACTGCTTTAAGCAGCTCAAGAGCTCACCTGTATGCCGTCGCTAAAGCATGTGACAATAATCGGATTTCCAGAAAAGATGCAGCAGCTGTTATCTTAAATTGTTCAGAGAAAGCAACAGCCATAGCACTGGAGACCATTCAGATTTTAGGTGGAAATGGTTATATAAACGACTATCCTGCGGGCAGATTTCTAAGAGATGCCAAACTCTATGAAATAGGTGCCGGAACTTCCGAAATTCGTCGTATGCTTATCGGGCGGGAGCTTTTCAAAGAAAGTGGTGGAGCTTAAAACAGATGACAGGATTAACCTCTAAAATTAATATAAACTCTGAAGAGTTTAAGCAAAATAGCTCCAAAATGAAGTCTCTCACCGATGAACTATACAAGTATGTTTCAGACGTGTCTCAGGGTGGAAGTGAGTTTGCCAGAAACAAACACACAAAAGCCGGAAAATTTCTTGCCAGAGATCGCATTGAGTTGTTGTTGGACGAAGGCTCACCATTTCTTGAAATAGGACAGCTTGCTGCCTTCAATGTCTATAAAGAAGCTGTTCCCGGAGCAGGTTTAGTTGCAGGAGTCGGTATTATATCTGGTGTTGCCTGTATGGTTATTGCCAATGATGCCACTGTTAAAGGTGGGACATATTATCCATTGACGGTTAAAAAACATTTAAGAGCACAAACTATCGCAGAAGAAAATCACCTGCCATGCATTTATTTAGTAGATTCTGGTGGTGCAAATTTACCACATCAGGCCAAGGTTTTTCCTGATAAAGAACATTTTGGCCGTATATTTTTCAATCAAGCCAGAATGAGTGCAAAAAACATACCTCAAATTGCTGTAGTCATGGGCTCTTGTACTGCCGGCGGTGCCTATGTACCTGCAATGGCAGATGAAAGTATTATTGTTAAGCATCAGGGCACAATTTTTTTGGCAGGTCCTCCGTTGGTAAAGGCTGCAACGGGTGAAGAAATATCTGCCGAAGAGTTAGGTGGTGGTAATATTCATGCAAAAGTTTCAGGAGTATCTGATTATCTGGCTCAAAATGACTGTCATGCCATTAAACTTACAAAACAGTCTGTTTCCCGATTAAATCGCCCTCTTTTTTCACTACCTGCGTTGGATGCTTTTCCACCCCCCAGATATAAGACTAAAGAGATTTATGGTATTGTTCCTAAAAACAATCGTCTACCCTACGACGTCAGAGAAATTATTATGCGACTGATCGATAACTCTGATTTTGATGAATTTAAACCCCTATACGGCAAAACGCTGGTATGTGGGTTTGCAGATATTTGGGGTAAAACTGTCGGGATTATAGCTAACAATGGTGTTTTATTCTCTGGGTCAGCTCAAAAAGGTGCCCACTTTATTGAACTCTGTTGTCAGAGAAATATTCCTTTGGTATTTTTGCAGAATATTTCAGGGTTTATGGTTGGTTCAAAGTATGAAGCTGGTGGTATTGCCAAAGATGGTGCAAAAATGGTAAATGCAGTTGCCTGTGCAAAAGTACCTAAACTTACAGTTATCATTGGAGGAAGCTTTGGTGCTGGTAACTATGGTATGTGTGGTAGAGCTTATGATCCGCGTTTTTTATGGTCATGGCCTAACGCGCGAATTTCTGTAATGGGTGGCGAACAGGCCGCAGATGTATTAACTTTGGTTAAGTCAGATTCACTAAAGAAACAGGGAAAAACTCAGAGTAAAGAGGAAAAAACACATTATCGTCAATCCGTAATTGACCGCTATGAGCGTGAAGGTTCTCCTTATTATGCGAGCGCAAGATTGTGGGATGATGGTGTTATAGACCCTGCACAAACACGTAACATTTTAGGCTTTTCACTTTTAATTACTTCATTATCACCCAAAGAAAAGTCTCATTTTGGCGTTTTTCGCATGTAATGCCAAAACCGGTTTCATAACTACTGTTATGAGTATGCGTTTATGGTTTGCTGTTAAAGACGAAGTGACGAGTACAGCAAGATCAGAAAAATAGCACAATAAAAAGTTAGATGCATGTTTTTGTATAATATGGTGACACATTACCATTCATTTTAAATGTTATCGTCGGATAATCACTCAAGGTGAATACAAAATGTCAGATAAAAGTAATCGTTGGATTAAGGTCATTAAACAACCTGATGGAGTTGCCAGGCTCACTTTAAACCGACCGGAAAAACGGAATGCTTTAAACAAAGAGATGATGGTTTCTATCACTGAACAACTTTTTAAATGGTCAGGTGATGATAGTATTCATGCATTGATACTAGATGCTAGTGGCTCCTGTTTTTGTGCTGGCGCTGATATTGAGTGGATGCAACGAGCAACTGATTTCTCTTATGAAGAAAATGTTAAAGATGCCAAAGTATTAGGTAATCTTCTTGAACTTTTATATCACTTCCCGCGCCCTGTTATTACTTTAGTTCATGGATCTGCATACGGCGGAGCTTTGGGAATTATTGCCGCAAGCGATATTACATTGGCAAAGCCTGATGCTGTTTTTTGCCTGAGTGAAGTGCGTATCGGGCTAATACCTGCCGTAATAAGCCCTTACATTGTTCAGGCAATTGGCTTACGTCAGGCCAGGCGTTATACCCTGTCAGCTGAAACTATTAGCGCCCATAAAGCACAAACGCTTGGTTTGATTCATGAAGTTATTGAAGAACAGGCATTTAGTCAATATAGTGAAGAACTAATCAAAAATTTGCGTAATGGCAGTCCTGAATCACAAGGCCAAACCAAAGCACTGTTGCGTTATGTGAACACGAAGAGCATTAACCCGCAACTTGTACAATATACGGCTGAAATGATTGCACATACCCGCACAAGTAGGCATGGTCAGGAAGGTACTACTGCATTTTTAGAAAAGAGAAAACCGAGTTGGTGTTTATGATTAAGACAATTCTGATAGCTAATCGTGGAGAGATTGCCTGCCGTATCATTCGGACAGCCAAAAAAATGGGCATTAAAACTGTCACTGTCTATTCAGAGGCAGATGCTGATGCGATGCACGTTAAGTTGTCTGATACTACGGTTTGCATAGGAGCATCGGTTGCAAAAGAAAGTTACCTGAACGTAAAGAAGATCATAGATGCAGCAATTTTAACCGGTGCTGAGGCAATTCATCCCGGTTACGGGTTTCTTTCAGAAAATGCATCTTTTGTTGAATCTGTAGAAAAAGCCGGCCTTATATTTATTGGTGCCCCCTCCTCTGCTATTGCATCAATGGGCAGCAAATCAAAGTCAAAGCAAATAATGACTCAAGCAGGCGTGCCTTTAATTCCAGGATGCGACGTACCCTGTGATGATGCCTCGCTGATTAAAATAGCATCAGCTATGAGATTCCCCGTACTTCTGAAAGCTTCTGCCGGAGGCGGAGGAAAAGGCATGCGCATTGTTTCGCACCCTGATGAATTATCTCAGGCATTGAGTAGCGCTAAACGTGAAGCTCAAAATTCCTTTGGTGATTCTCACATGATAGTAGAGTCTTATATTGAGCAGTCTCGCCATGTAGAAGTACAAGTTTTTTTTGATAAGCATGGCAATGGTGTTTATTTGTTTGACCGAGATTGTTCGCTACAACGTCGATACCAAAAAATTATTGAAGAAGCACCTGCCCCTGGTCTTTCTCCAGAAATACATCAGGCATTGGGAGAGACTGCATTAAAGGCAGCGTCAGCTGTAAATTATGCAGGCGCTGGAACCGTAGAGTTTTTAGTGGATGATAAGCATAATTTCTATTTTATGGAGATGAATACTCGCCTTCAGGTTGAACATCCTATAACCGAAATGATTACAGGTGTTGATCTGGTCGAGTGGCAGATTCGCGTAGCTTGTGGTGAACCTCTTCCTGTCCGGCAAGAAGAACTTGCCGTTCACGGACATGCTGTTGAGGCGAGGTTGTATGCGGAAGAACCAGCTAAGAACTTCGCTCCGGCAACAGGCTGTATTAATTACCTTGCATGGCCGGACGAAAGTACTCATCTTCGGATTGATACGGGTATTGCTTTTGGTGATACTATTTCTCCTTGGTACGATCCGATGATAGCCAAAGTGATTACCTGGGGAGAAAACCGAGACAGCGCTTTTAGCTTATTATCACAATCACTTCAACATACAGATATTTGTGGTCTGCCAACAAATCGTGATTTTCTTATCAGGCTGTTGTCAGAACCTGATGTACTATTTGCAAATCCTGATACGGCATTTATTGATCGTAACATCACTTCACTGACGAAAATCAATGAGCAAGCCCTTCGTTTAGCACTAATTGCTACTACATATTTTCGCCACAACAGACATAAACACATATTACAAAACTGGCGGATAAACAAAGGCTACAGTGCCAGAAGTATATGGAGCTCAAGCACTGGGGAAAGTGAAAAATCAATATTTGATGTTGCACTCAATTACCTATCAGATGGCTGGAATATTCATGTCAACAATTATCTTGTTGAAATTAACTCAATAAAATTAACTTCTGAAAACGATTATGCCTGTGTTGATATTGAGACCATCAATGATGACCATCAGTTTAAAATTTTCGAAAATAATTCTGGTGTAACTGTTATCTGCAAACAATATGTATTTGCGCTAGACTTTCCCGGTTACAAATTAAGCGAACAGGATGCGGAATCTTTAACAGCACCAATGAATGGCATTATTACTTCTGTTAATATCAACGGGGGTACACAGGTACACAAGGATCAGGTTTTACTAACTCTTGAAGCAATGAAAATGGAAATAAGCATAAAAGCACCTGAAGCAGGTACTATCGATAAAGTTAACTTTACTACAGGTGATTCTGTCTCTGAAGGTGATATTCTTGCCTCTTATGCTGAAGATATCAGGTAAATCTCATGGCGCTATCTGAAAAAGTAACATTGGTTGAAGTTGGACCAAGAGATGGATTGCAAAATATTTCACGCACTTTGTCTGTAAATACCCGTATTGAGCTGATTAACAGGCTTTCTGAAACAGGGTTGACTTATATAGAGGTTGGGAGCTTTGTTTCTCCCCAAAAAGTACCTCAAATGTCTCTATCAGACAAAGTTTTACAGCAAATTAACAAGCGGTCACTCTGTCACTATCCTGTTCTTACGCCCAACATCAGAGGGCTTGAAGATGCTATCAACGCAGGTGCAAAAGATATCGCTGTGTTCGGTTCTGCCTCAGAAACCTTTTGCCAAAAAAATATCGGATGTAGTGTTAACGAAAGCATTGCTATTTTTTCGCAAGTGACAGAAATGGCTCTCAGGCATAATATATCAGTTCGGGGTTATCTCTCCTGTGTACTGGGCTGTCCTTATGAAGGAGAGGTCTGCTATAAAAAAACGGCCTCCCTTGCAAAAAAAATGATAGATATGGGATGCTATGAAATATCTGTAGGAGATACCATTGGGGTTGGCACTCCTAATCAGGTAATAGAATTGTTGAGTGAGGTTTCTTTACTGGTTCCTTTGTCATCCATTGCTGTGCATTTTCATGATACTTACGGTCAAGCTCTCGCTAACGTTTATGCGGCATTGCAAGAAGGTATATCAACCATTGACGCATCTGTGGCAGGCTTAGGTGGCTGTCCCTATGCCCCCGGTGCCTGTGGCAATGTAGCAACAGAAGATGTTTTGTATATGATAAATGGGCTAGGAATTAATTCTGGGGTTGATTTAAACAGCATAATTCAAACTAGTCAGTTTATTTGTAGTGTACTTGGTTGTGAAAACCGGTCCAGAGTTACACTGGCTAAAAATGTTCAAAAAGACTGATGCTTACGAAGTCAAATCCCCTTTGCTTCTATAGTGCATAAAGCCTTAATATTTTCCCATAGCAAGCCTCAGGTCCATAAGGCAACAATAACCATAATAATAAAGCCCAGCACCACGAAACTGAAATGTTTCAGGTTGCAGCATTTTTCTATCATAACAGCCCGCTTAAGCCCATGTAATGTACCAAGATATAAAAAAGTACCTGCTGCCAGAGAGATAAATACAGGCTCAAGTAAAGGAAATTCTCTGATATGACGCATCGTGGCTGTACCAGATAAAATACCTATGGGTGTCATTAAAGCAAAAATCACAAACAGCATAAAAGATGATTTTAACGATAAAGTACTCTTGTTGAGTTGCACAGCAAGAGCAAAGCTCGCAGCCCACTTATGCGCCATTATCGCTATAAGAATAACCAACATTAATGATAGTGAATCACTAAAACCTAGGGCTGTTCCTTCAAGAAAACTATGTATGGCAAGTATGGCAACACTTAGATATGTAAATCCTACACTATCATCATGCTTATGTTCATACATATGACGACCAATATGCTCGAACCACAACAAAAATAAAAAAGTACTGCCTGCCAAGAGAAACGCCAGAGGATAAGTATATCCTTGTTCTTTAAATTCATTAGATGCATCACTTAGCATATGAATAAGTCCTGCACCTAAAAATATTCCACTTGCCAGAGCTTCACCAACAGGAAAGTCGCAACCTTTATCAGACTTTATGCGTTTGAAAAATGGAATAAAGGCAGCAATAGCAGTGCTTAATAAAATTAATAAAATGCAAAAAAACTTAAGTGTATACATATATCAAGCTAATCCTTAATTATTATTGACCCGACAAGATAGCACAGTCTGAGCAGTAAATTACAATTGTTAATCGCTCCAGACCTCTGTCAGTCTATTAATGACAAGATCGTTATGAGAATTGTAAAAGTAAAGGGCACCGTTTTGCATGGAAATTATAGTAGCAAAAAAGCCATGTGGTTCATCTTGGAAATGCAATTAATCAAAGTATTATCATCAGGTATAAAACTTGCAATTTTTCTAAAAACAAACCATAAAATATCTTGCTAAATTCGTTTTATTTTATAAAGAGGTTCTATAATGCAAAGTTTAATAAAAATTCCATTTAGATCTTTTTCACTATTATTTTCGTTTACAGTGTTTTTTTTCTATTTTCAGGCAAGTGCAGTTACGGTGCATTTTTCAAACCCTGGAGGTTCAGGGTTGGTTATGTATTCACCTTGCGGAAAACTAAATTTGGACAGATCCTGTAACAAAACATATTCTCCAAACGATACTTTTACAGTCCACAATTTTTACTTTTACTTAGTTGATTCAGGAAACCGCTGTTTTAAATTTCAGGTCAATAGTGATGCTAAGGCGAGCGATATTATTAATGTTTCCTTAACAGGCGGAGAACATTCGCACTCTGATTATAACGGTCCGGTTACATTAAAAAAGACTTACAATAAAACAGATGATACTGATGATCCTTGTTAAAGTTATAATGCCAAAACCTGTTTCTCACTACTGTTATTAGCAGCTGGATTTAACCAAAAAAGGTAAAATTTTCGACTTTTGCCTTTCCAGTACCCGCAATCAGAAAGCAGCTAAATGCTTTCTGTCTAAGGCGTTAAATAGCATCAAGTTTCATAAGCTCCCATCACTTTAAACACTGATGAATATAAGGCGTACGCTCCTGCTATTTAGTCACTGCAAGAGTAAGGCATTCGCTCTGAGTCTATCAGTTAGTGGTAGGTTCGGTATCTAAACAACCCAATTGCGTCAGATCACGGCAAGCTAAAACGGCTAATTAATTTTGTACGTGGACCAGTTCGTTTTCTAAGAGAAAAGGCGATGGAAAAAGCTTGCTTTGAACATTTTTTTCACCAGAGCCGGTGAAAGTCATGCTAAAAGAAGGTCAGTCAATTTGGGTATTTACTGTCATTTTAATTAAGTAGTAGCTACGATTGACAGGATCAAAAAGAAAACAAGAATGAAAATTTTGTAGTTTTTATAGTTTCGTGGGCACTAAGCCTAATATGTACTATCTTCTTCTCTGAATAATATGGATGCAAGTTTGGGATACTGCCAAAAGGTAAAAAAATAAATTGGTTAAAGTGTTGCCATACCGTTGACTATTTAATTATTGATAGTAAGTTTAACTGATTGACCTTAAAAAAATTTATACACATAACACTAAGCCAGAGCTTTTTATGCCCGATAATATTTTGTGGTACCCTACTCAAGAATCCATGAAAAATAGTATTATTGCCCAATTTATGCAGGCGGTGAATCGACGTTTTTCGAAGAATCTGACCGATTATCAGGGTCTTTATCAATGGAGTATTGATAATCTTGCAGACTTTTGGTCTTTTTGGGCTGAATATTGTAAGTTCCCCTTTATGGAACCACCCTCCTCCATAGTTTCACAACTAGGTAAAATGGAAACTTCCCAGTGGTTTTCTGGTGCCAAAACTAATTATGTAGCAAAAATTTCTACGTTTACGGGCAGTCAACCATCTCTTATCGCACACTGTGAACGAGGAATCCGACGTGAAATTTCACGCGACCAGCTAAATAATATGGTCACTAAAGCAGTAGCTTCTCTAAGAAGTAATGATATTACTAAGGGCGATCGTATAGCTGCCTATATGCCAAATACTGTTGAGACTGTTGTGTTATTTCTTGCTTGTGCGACGGTGGGTGCTATTTGGTCGTCCTGTTCCCCAGATTTTGGTATTCAGGGAGTTATGGATCGTTTCGGGCAGATAAAACCCCGTCTGTTTCTCACTGTTGATGGTTACCACTATTCTGGCAAGCTACATAAAACAGGAAATAAAATATTAGCTATTGCTAGCGGGATCCCATCGATTGAAAAAATAATTATAGTGCCCTTTTCCGGTGATAATTTTGACAAAACTTCTTTTTCAAAAACAGGGCAGCCGAAGAATGTAACTTGGAATGAGTTTTTGACAGAGGGTAATCTTAAACATAATACAGACATTACCCCTGTAGACTTTAATCACCCGCTTTATATTTTGTATTCTTCCGGTACAACAGGTGTGCCCAAATGTATTGTGCACGGGCATGGAGGTAGCTTGCTACAGCATATGAAAGAGCATCAATTACACACAAACATCAAAGAAAACGATCGAGTTTTTTATTTTACTACCTGTGGCTGGATGATGTGGAATTGGCTTGTTTCAGTGCTTGCATCGGGTGCCTGTGCGATCCTTTACGACGGCTCTCCCTTTCATCCTGGCCCTGAAAAACTTTGGGAACTGACAGAACAGGAGAATATAAATGTATTTGGTACCAGTGCCAAATATTTATCTGCACTAAATAAAGAAAAGTACTATCCGGAAAAATTGCACAATCTTAATTCTGTTGATACCGTATTGTCTACCGGTTCTCCATTAGCACCTGGTGATTTTGACTTTGTATACCAGCATATAAAGAAAAACATCTGTCTTTCTTCTATATCCGGTGGAACTGATATTGTTTCCTGCTTTGTTCTTGGAAGCCCTGTTCTACCTGTGCATCGTGGACAAATTCAGTGCCGTGGTCTTGGCATGGATGTTGCTTTTGTTGATGATTACGGACAGCCTCACACAGGTGTAAAAGGTGAACTTGTATGCAAGCAGACCTTTCCATCTATGCCGGTATGTTTCTGGAATGATGAACAGAATGAAAAATATCATAAAGCTTACTTTGACCGTTTTGACAATATATGGGCGCATGGCGACTATGGTGAACTTACTCCGCAAGGAGGTATTATTCTACATGGTCGATCAGATACAACTTTAAACCCTGGTGGTGTTCGCATTGGGACTGCTGAAATATATCGTCAGGTAGAAAAACTTGAAGAAGTTAAGGAGTCCTTGGCCGTGGGGCAAAAATGGTGTGGCGATGAGCGAATTATATTATTTGTTATTCTTGAAACAGACGTAACGTTAGATCAGTCATTAGAAAATAAAATAAAAAGTATTATCCGAAAAAACACAACACCAAGGCACGTTCCGGCTAAACTTATCCAAGTCACTAATTTTCCCAGAACACGTAGCGGTAAAGTCAGTGAAATCGCAATTAAAGCTGTTATTCACGGGGAATCTGTTAAAAACACATCTGCATTAGCAAATGCAGATGTACTGAAAATATTTAAAGAATTACCAGCCCTCAGGAGTTAATTGAAGAGTTGTTTACTATCATTTTCAACTATAGCTTTCCTCTACTTTAAAAGGTAAAAGGGTGTTTGAAGATTTTCTGCAAAAACACTTTTAGAAAATGCAAATAATGAAATGCTGTAGATGGTTTTTACAAAGCCTAATACCTGTGTGGCAAGGCCTGTGCTGTAAGGTTGCCATTTGATGGCAAGTTAGGATTAACGCCGACTTGCAATTAAATACCTCATAACGCCACAACCTTTGAAGCTACTATACAAAAACTAACCGAAGTATTGATAATGAACAATCTCTTTTTTTACAAGATTATTCGATAAATTTCAGTATTTTATTTTTTCCCATGTTGGTATGAAAATTTATTTTAACTATTTAATATTGATTTTGTTTCTGGCAACCACACTCATAGGTTTTAGTTGCAATAAACTGTCATTAGCTAACACCGGCTTTTTACTAGATTATGCTTATCAAGCTATTACACCTAGTACTTGGAAGGAAGTCGACTTTATTTATTATGATGATTTTCCCTATAGTGAATCTTATGCCAACAAAGTGATTTTTGGTTGTAAAAAGGCTATAAACAGCCACCAACAGTTTGTTATGCGTTGTACAGAGCGGATTAATTTATTACGCCCTAAAATACTTGTCCAAAGGTGGCAACGATTGCAAAAGCTGTACGGTTGGGTACCAGTTAACATTAAAGAAATTGGTATTAATAACGTGCATGGATATATTACCGCCATTAAAGCCACTACGCTGAATACTACAATAGCAAACTTGACTAAAAGTCAGTCAAGCCCTGTTATTACCACTATTGAACGACATACACTAAACATCAGAACTTATACCTTTAAAAACATTAAAACCGGAGTCATCAGTATTATTAATGTTACCCCTGAACATCGATTTTATGTCACTAACATACAGGCTTTTGAACCTATACAAATGATAGATTCTGATGACCGGCTGATTAATGCAGCCGGCAATGAAGTTAAGCTACTATGCAATGGTAGTAGAATAAATCACTGTGGCGTAAAGTTTAACCGCTCAAAAGTGCCGGTAGCTGTGTATAACCTAGAAATTTATAGAAAACACCGATATTTTGTGGGAAAAGATCAAATTTTAGTGCATAACATTTGTACACAATATGTAGAAAAGTGGGATCATGATCCTTTTTTGGGTCGCTGGAAAACCTATGAAGGTTCAGTGAATATTGAAAATGGACAAAGACACGGATTTGGAACAAGTTACTATCTTGATGGCAATAAAGATTATGAAGGAGAGTGGGTAAACGATAAACAGCATGGTCAGGGAATAAGCTACTATGCACATAATGGCTTTAAAATGTATGAGGGAGAGTGGGAAAATGGTTTAAAGCATGGTTCAGGAATTACATATGTCATGGGTACAGGTCTAAAAAGATATGAAGGTAAATGGGAAAAAGGTAAATTTATTGGTCAGGGAACAATCTACAATTTTCATAATGGTAGAAGAGAATATGAAGGTACTTTATTTTTAGGCAGATATTTCTACGGAATACGGTATGATAAGACTGGTATTCCATGGAGATTTACAGGAGCTGGTAAAGGATCATTTAAACTGCCACCATCAAACATGGTTGACAGATTATTTCGGCGGAACATCAGTTTATCTGGACAGTGGTGAAATCAACTGTGAAGGTTTATTTGAACTTTTTAATACTAATGCTGCTTTTGACAATCTGTCATCTCGGAAATGCAGATAACAAACAATCATTTTCACAAGCTATCATCAACTCTTTACCAAACTATGATTATCAGGCTATTACACCGGATACTTGGAAGGAAATCGACTTTATCTATTATGATGACTTTCCTTACAGATCATCTTATTCCAACAAAGTAATTCCTGATTGTAAAAAATATATAAACAGCCAGCAGAAGTTTGTTCTGAGATGTACAGAGCGTATTAATTTATTACGCCCTAAAACTCTGGTCGACAGGTGGCAACGATTGCAAAAACTATACGGCTGGGTACCAGTTAACATTAACGAAATTGGTATTAATAACGTACATGGATATATTGCCGCGATTAAAGCCACTACACTGAATACTACAGCAGTAAACCGGACTAAAAACCAGTCAAACCCCGTTATTTCCACTATAGAGCAACATACACTAACCATCAGAACTTACACTTTTAAAAATATTAAAACCGGAGCCATCAGTATTGTTAATGCTACACCCAGACATAAATTTTATGTGGCTAACAAACAATACTTTGAACCCATACAAATGATAGCTTCTGAAGACCGGTTAATTAATATGGCAGGTGATGACATTAAACTGATATGTACAGACGGAAAAAAAGATCATTGTGGTGTAAAACGTAATCATCAAAAAGTGCCTATAGCCGTATATAATCTGGAAGTTTATAAAAAACATCAGTATTTTGTGGGAAAAGATCAAATTTTAGTGCATAACATTTGTACAAAATATGTAGAAAAGTGGGATCATGATCCTGTTTTTGGTCGCTTGAAAACCTATGAAGGTTCAGTGAATATTGAAAATGGACAAAGACACGGATTTGGAACAAGTTACCATATTGATGGCAATAAACATTATGAAGGAGAGTGGGAAAACGATAAGCGACATGGTTCAGGAGTCTTATATCAGATAGATACAGGCCGAAAATGGTTTGCAGGAAAATGGAAAGAAGGTAGATTTATTGGTCCGGGAATAGAGTATGATGTATCTGGCAAAAGAAAACTTGAAGGAGAATGGGGGAATACTAAATATAAAAAAACAATAGTATATGATAAATTTGGCATTAAAACTAAGTTCGAAGGGTTTGGTGGAGAACCTTATAAACTGCCACCATCAAACATGGTTGACAGGTTGCTTCGTCGAAATATTAGCTTATCAGGGCAGTGGTGAAATCAACTATGAAGGTTTATTTGAACTTTTTAATACTAATGCTGCTTTTGATAATCTGTCATCTCGGAAATGCAGATAACAAACAATCATTTTCACAAGCTATCATCAACTCTTTACCAAACTATGAATATCAGGCTATTACACCGGATACTTGGAAGGAAATCGACTTTATCTATTATGATGACTTTCCTTACAGATCCTCTTATTCCAACAAAGTAATCCCTGGTTGTAAAAAACATATAAACAGCCAGCAGAAGTTTGTTCTGAGATGTACAGAGCGTATTAATTTATTACGCCCTAAAACTCTGGTCGACAGGTGGCAACGATTGCAAAAGCTGTATGGCTGGGTACCAGTTAATATTAAAGATATTGGTATTAATAACGTGCATGGATATATTACCGCCATTAAAGCCACTACACTGAATACTACAGCAGTAAACCAGACTAAAAACCAGTCAAGCCCCGTTATTTCCACTATTGAGCAACATACACTAACCATCAGAACTTACACTTTTAAAAATATTAAAACCGGAGCCGTCAGTATTGTTAATGCTACACCCAGACATAAATTTTATGTGGCTAACAAACAATACTTTGAACCTATACAAATGATAGCCTCTGAAGACCGGTTAATTAATATGGCCGGTGATGACATTAAACTGATATGTACAGCCGGAAAAAAAGATCATTGTGGTGTAAAACGTAATCATCAAAAAGTGCCTATAGCGGTATATAATCTGGAAGTTTATAAAAAACATCAGTATTTTGCGGGGAAAGATCAAATTTTAGTGCATAACATTTGTACAAAATATGTAGAAAAGTGGGATTATGTTCCTATTTTAGGTCGCTTGAAAATCTATGAAGGTTCAGTGAATATTGAAAATGGACAAAGACACGGATTTGGAACAAGCTATTTTGGATTGTTGGGTACAAAACTTTATGAAGGAGAGTGGGAAAACGATGAGCGAAATGGTCAGGGAACAAGCTATTTGGGATTGTTTGATACAAAACTTTATGAGGGTGAATGGGTAAATGGAAAAAAACATGGATGGGGCATATTATACAACCCTGATAGCGAAAAAAAAATGTATGCAGGTCACTGGGAAAATGATGTAAAGAAGCCCAAGCCGGGAGTAGAGTATGATGAATCTGGCAAAAGAAAACTTGAAGGAGAATGGGGGAATACTAAATATAAAAAAACAATATTATATGATGATTTTGGCATTAAAACTAAGTTCGAAGGGTTTGGTGGAGAGCCTTATAAACTGCCACCATCAAACATGGTTGACAGATTATTTCGGCGGAACATCAGTTTATCTGGACAGTGGTGAAATCAACTGTGAAGATTTATTTGAACTTTTTAATACTAATGCTGCTTTTGACAATCTGTCATCTCGGAAATGCAGATAACAAACAATCATTTTCACAAGCTATCATCAACTCTTTACCAAACTATGATTATCAGGCTATTACACCGGATACTTGGAAGGAAATCGACTTTATCTATTATGATGACTTTCCTTACAGATCCTCTTATTCCAACAAACTAATTCCTGATTGTAAAAAATATATAAACAGCCAGCAGAAGTTTGTTCTGAGATGTACAGAGCGTATTAATTTATTACGCCCTAAAATGCTTGTCCAAAGGTGGCAACGATTGCAAAAGCTGTACGGCTGGGTACCAGTTAACATTAAAGAAATTGGCATTAATAACGTGCATGGATATATTACTGGCATTAAAGCTACTACGTTGAATACTACAATAGAAAACTTGACTAAAAGTCAGTCAAGCCCTGTTATTTCCACTATTGAGCGACATACACTAACCATCAGAACTTATACCTTTAAAAACATTAAAACCGGAGTCATCAGTATTATTAATGTTACCCCTGAACATCGATTTTATGTCACTAACATACAGGCTTTTGAACCTATACAAATGATAGATTCTGATGACCGGCTGATTAATGCAGCCGGCAATGAAGTTAAGCTACTATGCAATGGTAGTAGAATAAATCACTGTGGCGTAAAATTTAACCGCTCAAAAGTGCCGGTAGCTGTGTATAACCTAGAAATTTATAGAAAACACCGATATTTTGTGGGAAAAGATCAAATTTTAGTGCATAACATTTGTACAAAATATGTAAAAAAGTTGGATCATGATCCTTTTGTGGGTCTCTGGAAAACCTATGAAGGTTCAGTGAATATTGAAAATGGACAAAGACACGGATTTGGAACAAGTTACTATCTTGATGGCAATAAAGATTATGAAGGAGAGTGGGTAAACGATAAAAGGCATGGTCAGGGAATAATCTACGGAGCAGATCATGGCTTTAAAACGTATGAGGGAGAGTGGAAAAATGATTTAATGCATGGTTCAGGAATTACATATGTCATGGGTACAGGTCTAAAAAGACGTGAAGGAAAATGGGAAGAAGGTAAATTTATTGGCCCGGGAACAATCTACAATATTTATAGTGGTATAAGAGAATATGAAGGTACTTTATTTTTAGGCAGATATTACTGCGGAATACAGTATGATAAGACTGGTATTCCATGGGAGTTTACAGGAAATGAAAATGGTAAAGGATCTTTTAAACTGCCACCATCAAATATGGTTGACAGGTTGTTTCGTCGAAATATTAGCTTATCAGGGCAGTGGTGAAATCAACTGTGAAGGTTTATTTGAACTTTTTAATACTAATGCTGCTTTTGACAATCTGTCATCTCGGAAATGCAGATAACAAACAATCATTTTCACAAGCTATCATCAACTCTTTACCAAACTATGATTATCAGGCTATTACACCGGATACTTGGAAGGAAATCGACTTTATCTATTATGATGACTTTCCTTACAGATCCTCTTATTCCAACAAAGTAATTCCTGATTGTAAAAAATATATAAACAGCCAGCAGAAGTTTGTTCTGAGATGTACAGAGCGTATTAATTTATTACGCCCTAAAACTCTGGTCGACAGGTGGCAACGATTGCAAAAACTGTATGGCTGGGTACCAGTTAATATTAAAGATATTGGTATTAATAACGTGCATGGATATATTACCGCCATTAAAGACACTACACTGAATACTACAGCAGTAAACCGGACTAAAAACCAGTCAAACCCCGTTATTTCCACTATTGAGCTACATACACTAACCATCAGAACTTATACCTTTAAAAACATTAAAACCGGAGTCATTAGTATTATTAATGTCACCCCTGAACATCGATTTTATGTCACTAACATTCAGGCCTTTGAACCTATACAAATGATAGATTCTGATGACCGGCTAATTAATGCAGCCGGCAATGAAGTTAAACTACTATGCAATGGTAGTAGAATAAATCGCTGTGGCGTAAAATTTAACCGCTCAAAAGTGCCGGTAGCTGTGTATAACCTAGAAATTTATAGAAAACACCGATATTTTGTGGGAAAAGATCAAATTTTAGTGCATAACATTTGTACAAAATATGTAGAAAAGTGGAATTATGATCCTATTTTTGGTAACTGGAAAACCTATGAAGGTTCAGTGAATATTGAAAATGAACAAAGACACGGATTTGGAACAAGTTACTATTTTGATGGCAATAAACATTATGAAGGAGAGTGGGAAAACGATAAGCGAAATGGTCAGGGAGCAACCTATATGGGGTCTTTTGGTACAAAAATTTATGAGGGTGAATGGGTAAATGGTAAAAAACATGGATGGGGCATATCATACAACCCTTATTACGAAAAAAAATTGTATGAAGGTCGCTGGGAAAATGATGAAAAGAAGCCCAAGCAGGGAATAAAGTATGATGTATCTGGCAAAAGAAAACTTGAAGGAGAATGGGGGAATACTAAATATAAAAAAACAATAGTATATGATAAATTTGGCATTAAAACTAAGTTCGAAGGGTTTGGTGGAGAACCTTATAAACTGCCACCATCAAACATGGTTGACAGGTTGCTTCGTCGAAATATTAGCTTATCAGGGCAGTGGTGAAATCAACTATGAAGGTTTATTTGAACTTTTTAATACTAATGCTGCTTTTGACAATCTGCGATCTCGGAAATGCTGATAACAAACAATCATTTTCACAAGCTATCATCAACTCTTTACCAAACTATGATTATCAGATTATTACACCGGATACTTGGAAGGAAATCGACTTTATCTATTATGATGACTTTCCTTACAGATCCTTTTATTCCAACAAAGTAATCCCTGATTGTAAAAAACATATAAACAGCCAGCAGAAGCTTGTCCTGAGATGTACAGAGCGTATTAATTTATTACGTCCTAAAATTCTGGTCGACAGGTGGCAACGATTGCAAAAACTATACGGTTGGGTACCAGTTAACATTAAAGAAATTGGTATTAATAACGTGCATGGATATATTACCGCCATTAAAGCCACTACGCTGAATACTACAATAGCAAACTTGACTAAATGTCAGTCAAGCCCTGTTATTACCACTATTGAGCGACATACACTAACCATCAGAACTTATACCTTTAAAAACATTAAAACCGGAGTCATCAGTGTTATTAATGTTACCCCTGAACACCGATTTTATGTCACTAACATACAGGCTTTTGAACCTATACAAATGATAGATTCTGATGACCGGCTGATTAATGCAGCCGGCAATGAAGTTAAGCTACTATGCAATGGTAGTAGAATAAATCACTGTGGCGTAAAGTTTAACCGCTCAAAAGTGCCGGTAGCTGTGTATAACCTAGAAATTTATAGAAAACACCGATATTTTGTGGGAAAAGATCAAATTTTAGTGCATAACATTTGTACAAAATATGTAGAAAAGTGGGATCATGATCCTTTTTTGGGTCGCTGGAAAACCTATGAAGGTTCAGTGAATATTGAAAATGGACAAAGACACGGATTTGGAACAAGTTACTATCTTGATGGCAATAAACATTATGAAGGAGAGTGGGAAAACGATGAGCCACATGGTCAGGGAACATACTATCTTGGACTTCTTGGCACAAAAATTTATGAGAGAGAGTGGAAAAATTATTTAGAGCATGGTTCAGGAATCTTATATCAGATAGATACAGGCCTAAAAAGGTTTGAAGGAAAATGGGAAGAAGGTAAATTTATTGGTCCAGGAACAATCTACTATGTATATAGTGGTAGAATAGAATATGAAGGTACTTTACTTTTCGGCAAATATTTATATGGAATACAGTATGATAAGACTGGTATTCCATTGGAATTTATAGGAACTGGTAAAGGATCTTTTAAACTGCCACCATCAAACATGGTTGACAGGTTGTTTCGTCGAAATATTAGCTTATCAGGGCAGTGGTGAAATCAACTATGAAGGTTTATTTGAACTTTTTAATACTAATGCTGCTTTTGACAATCTGTCATCTCGGAAATGCAGATAACAAACAATCATTTTCACAAGCTATCATCAAGTCTTTACCAAACTATGATTATCAGGCTATTACACCGGATACTTGGAAGGAAATTGACTTTATCTATTATGATGACTTTCCTTACAGATCATCTTATTCCAACAAAGTAATTCCTGATTGTAAAAAATATATAAACAGCCAGCAGAAGTTTGTTCTGAGATGTACAGAGCGTATTAATTTATTACGCCCTAAAACTCTGGTCGAAAGGTGGCAACGATTGCAAAAACTGTATGGCTGGGTACCAGTTAATATTAAAGATATTGGTATTAATAACGTGCATGGATATATTACCGCCATTAAAGCCACTACACTGAATACTACAGCAGTAAACCAGACTAAAAACCAGTCAAGCCCCGTTATTTCCACTATTGAGCAACATACACTAACCATCAGAACTTACACTTTTAAAAATATTAAAACCGGAGCCGTCAGTATTGTTAATGCTACACCCAGACATAAATTTTATGTGGCTAACAAACAATACTTTGAACCCATACAAATGATAGCTTCTGAAGACCGGTTAATTAATATGGCCGGTGATGACATTAAACTGATATGTACAGACGGAAAAAAAGATCATTGTGGTGTAAAACGTAATCATCAAAAAGTGCCTATAGCCGTATATAATCTGGAAGTTTATAAAAAACATCAGTATTTTGTGGGGAAAGATCAAATTTTAGTGCATAACATTTGTACAAAATATGTAGAAAAGTGGGATAATGATCCTATTTTAGGTCGCTGGAAAACCTATGAAGGTTCAGTGAATATTGAAAATGGACAAAGACACGGATTTGGAACAAGTTACTATTTTGAGGGCAATAAACTTTATGAAGGAGAGTGGGAAAACGATAAGCGAAATGGTCAGGGAACAAGCTATTTTGGACTTCTTGGTACAAAACTTTATGAGGGTGAATGGGTAAATGGTAAAAAACATGGATGGGGCATATTGTACAACCCTGATAGAGAAAAAAAAACGTATGCAGGCCACTGGGAAAATGATGTAAAGAAGCCCAAGCCGGGAGTAGAGTATGATACATCTGGCAAAAGAATAATTGAAGGAGAATGGGAGAATAAAAAATATAAAAAAACAATATTATATGATGATTTTGGCATTAAAACTAAGTTCGAAGGGTTTGGTGGAGAACCTTATAAACTGCCACCATCAAACATGGTTGACAGATTGTTTCGGCGGAACATCAGTTTATCTGGGCAGTGGTCACATTAGTGAGAAAAAAAATTCTGATACTTTTTCAGGTTATTTTTAGTGATCAGCCATAAATAATAAAGAGTCAACAGTATAAAAGCTATTGACTCATGTTATGTTTTACCAAATACAAGGAACTTCAACGCATCACAGCAAAATTAGAAAAATAGCGCCATAAGAAGTTAGAAGAACATTTTTGTATTATTTCTATTTACAAACAAGCAGATCCATGAATTTATCAACCGGCATTTGGTCAAGATCAGATTGATTTATAAATAATGATTTAATTCGATCTGCCTGCTCTTCTGAAAAGTGTTTATCGACACTTGCCACAAACTTTGTTTTTAATAAAGGAATGGCCTCTTTTCTGCGTTGACGATGTCCAAGCGGATATTCAACTTCTACCTTTTCCGTAGATGATCCGTCTTTGAAAAAAATTTGCAAAGCGTTAGAAATTGCTCGCTTCTCAGGTGCATGATATTCACTGGTATAACGCTTATCCTCTGAAACTACCATTTTTTCACGCAGAATATCAATTTCAGGATGAGCATAATGAAACTCATCGGAGTAATGGTTTTCGGTTAAGTCACCAGAGAGTAATGGAACGGCCACCATGTATTGCAATGTATGATCCCTGTCAGCAGGATTAGCCAGAGGTCCTTGTTTAGAGATAATGCGAATAGCAGACTCATGAGTGGTTAATTCAATACGTTCAATTTCATTTATCCGATTTTTAATTTGTGGGTGTAGCTTCAATGCACATTCTACGGCCGTTTGTGCATGAAACTCGGCTGGAAAAGAGACTTTAAAGAGCACATTTTTCATCACATAATCAGCATAATTACGCTGAAATCTAAAGGGTTTACCCTTAAAAGAAACATCGTAAAAACCCCATTTTTTGGCGGTTAAAGCCCCAGGAATACCCATTTCTCCACGCATGGCAATGTCAACAAGACGTGTAGCCCGACTGGTTGCATCTCCTGCAGCCCAAGACTTCCTGGAGCCGGTATTAGGTGCATGACGATATGTTCTTAACGACTGACCATCCACAAATGCATGAGAGAGTGCAGATAATATTTGGTCACGGGTTGCATCTAAAAGTTTCGCAATAACAGCGGTAGAGGCAACCTTGACTAGAAAAACATGATCCAGACCAACACTGTTAAAACTATTTTCAAGTGCCAGGCAACCCTGAATTTCATGTGCTTTAATCATTGCTTCAAGCACATGTCTGACTGTTAATGGTTTTTTTCCTCTTTTTCTATTTTTTCGGGAAAGATAATCGGCGGTAGCAAGAATCCCTCCAAGGTTATCTGAGGGGTGACCCCACTCTGCTGCCAGCCATGTGTCGTTGAAATCAAGCCAGCGGATAATACAGCCAATATCCCAAGCGGCCTTAATAGGATCTAGCTGAAACGATGTGCCTGGCACTCGTGCGCCATCATCAATCTCTGCACCTTCTACCAAAGGACCTAAATGACGTGTACACTCCGGAAACTGTAAAGCCCGAAAACCGCAACCTAAAGTATCCATCAGGCAGACAGATGCTGTATTAAGTGCTTCTTCAGAATAATCGTTAAATTCAATAACGTAACTGGCAATAGTTTGGATAACTTCATCATATTCAGGGCGAATATTCTGATCAACCTGATTATTAATATTCATTCAACACCTATTTTATAAGTTATAGAAAAAAAACAGGTCACCTAGATGATTGCAGATGACAAAATAATAGTTACCTCTCGCTCATGAGAACAAATGAGCGAGGCTCTTTTCCTATATAATCAGCAGAAGGTCTTATTAACCTATTGTTTGCACGTTGTTCTATTACGTGTGCGCACCAGCCACTCAGCCTTGAACAGACAAAGATAGGTGTAAAAATTTTGGTTGGGATATTCATGAACCGGTAAGCTGAGGCATGAAAGAAATCCGCATTGGCAAACAATTTTTTCTCATCCCACATAACTTGTTCTATTGTTTTTGATACCGGATAGAAACGTTTGTCTCCGCAATCTGTGGCAAGGCGTGACGACCACTCTTTTATAATGGCATTACGCGGATCTCTATCACGATAAATGGCATGACCAAATCCCATCACTTTTTCTTTACGAGAGAGCATGGACAAAAGTTCTTTTTTTGCCTCTTCCTGTGTAGTAAAAGATTCAATCATTTCCATTGCAGCCTCATTGGCACCTCCGTGCAAAGGCCCCCTTAGTGAACCGATAGCACCTGTTACACAAGAGTGCATATCTGACAAGGTTGCAGCACAAACCCTGGCGGTAAATGTCGAGGCATTGAACTCATGTTCGGCATAAAGTATTAATGAGATATCGAGACAACGTTGGTGATTCTTCTTTGGGGTTTTTCCAAGAAGCAAATGCAGGAAATGACCGGCAATTGTATCTTCACCGGTATTGGTATCAACACGAACACCATCATGACTATAACGATACCAGTACAATAGCATGGAAGGCATGACAGCCAATAGACGATCTGCAACGTCTTGTTGTTGGGTAAAATTTTCTTCTGGTTCAAAATTTCCAAGTAATGAACAAGCTGTTCTCATTACATCCATGGGATGAGTATTCGACGGTATTTTCTCAAGACACTCTTTTATCGAGGCAGGAATATCCCGAAGACGTTGCAACTTGGATTTATAAGCATTAAGGTTTTGCTTATTCGGCAGTTCACCGTTAAACAAAAGCCATGCAGTTTCTTCAAAGCCTGCATGCTCAGCCAGATCTTCAATGCTGTAGCCTCGATATGTAAGCCCTACCCCATCTTTACCTACAGTAGAAAGAGATGTTTCACCTGCTTTCTGACCTCGCAGCCCTGCGCCACTTAATACCTTGCTCATAAAAAAACCTATTAATTGGAGTTACAATGCCAGTTCATTCAACACAACACTATTTTATTTATCTCTGATAAGCAGTCGATCGATTACATCTTCATATGCCTTGTAACCTAATACGTCATACAATTCGTTACGTGTTTGCATGATATCGACAACAGCTTGCTGATCACCCTGCTCCAAAATAGACTGATAAACAGTTTCGGCTGCTTTACTCATCGCCCTAAATGCACTTAACGGATACAATACCATTTTAATACCTGCCATGTTCAGATCTTTACAGTTGAACAATGGCGTTTTTCCAAACTCAGTAATATTTGCCAGCACAGGTACCTTTACTGCCTTACAAAAAGTTTGATACTCTTTAATCGTTTGCATCGCTTCCGGAAAAATCATATCAGCACCTGCCTCTACATAAGCACAGGCTCTGTCAATGGCAGCACTTAATCCTTCATTAGCTAAAGCATCAGTGCGAGCCATAATAACAAAAGTATCATCTGTGCGTCCGTCAACGGCAGCTTTAATTCTGTCACTCATCTCACCAGTGGTTACAATCTCTTTATTTGGGCGATGACCACAACGTTTAGCACTCACCTGATCTTCTATATGTACAGCTGCCGCACCTGCTGCAATCATTTCCTGTACAGTGCGAACAATATTAAATACATGTCCCCAGCCAGTATCAATATCTACCAACAAAGGAACTGTTGTTGCAGATGTTATACGACGAACATCTTGTAAGACGTCTTCCCGTGAAGTAATACCTAAATCAGGCAAACCATAAGAAGCATTAGCAACACCACCTCCGGAAAGATAGACTGCTTTATGTCCGGCTTGTTCTGCCTGTAGTGCAGTATATGCATTTATTGTTCCTACAATCTGCAAGGGGCTGTTTTTTTCAACTCGTCTTCTGAACCGCATGCCAGGTGTCATATCCTGCATCATTCCCATCCCCACATCCAGGTTATACATAAAGGCCTGAAATGTTATGTTGTATGGTTAAAAACAATAACTATTTAATTTTAAAAGCAAGAGAACTCAGTTTTATAGTACACAACATGTTTATCTTGTTTTGAATATACAAAGATACTACGCCAATTGTTTTAGTGCCACAAGATTAAAACGGTGACTGAAATTGGCACTCTGCAAGGATATACTCCCAATGCCATGATAATAGAAATTATATTGATATGAAGAATTTACCCATTCTTAAAATAGCTTTAATTATAGCTATCTCCGAGCATAAACATCTTTAAGACTAGAGCCTTTCCCATTATTTTTTTTAAGCATTGATTATTTTTGTTATGTATGTGTATATACTACGCTTCGATATAAATAAATTTTTTTTGGCTCCGGGCTTCATGCAACAAACAGGTTTTCAGGCATTATCTTTACCTTTGCGATCCACGATAGAGTTTGCTGAAAGGTTAAGACCGTTAGGCTATATGGCTTTTTTGGATAACAGTAATAATGTCAGTATTAATTCAGAAAGTCATACTGACATTATTACAGCTGCTCCTGAATTAATGCTATACGTAGAAAAACATCGACTAAAGATTTATTACCCAGATTCCGAAAAAACACAATTAGTCAAGGAGGATCCCTTTGTTTACCTAGAAACACTATTATCAAAATATTCATATAATTCAAATGAAAAGTCACCCGTTTTTGAGGGTGGACTTCTAGGGTATTTAGGTTACGAGCTTAATCACTTAATAGAACCTGATTGTATAAGTCCTCGTACTAGTCATTTGCCAGATATGGCGATAGGTTTATATTTATGGTCACTGAATGTTAACAGCCAGCAACAAACAGCTACTGTCTACTTTCACCATTCTCTTAGTAGTATTAAAAAAACCAAAATACTTCAGGCAATTGAACAGGCTGCCATTAATCATACTACATCATTTTATTTAAATAGCCCCTTTAAGACATTTATGTCAAAGCAAGCATACAATGAAGCATTTAATGCCATCAAAGCGTATATTTATGCAGGAGATTGTTATCAGGTTAATCTGACTCAACGTTTGACTGCACAATACAGCGGTGACTTATGGTCGGCTTATAAACATTTAAGACAAATCAGTCCAACTCACTATTCGGCCTATCTTGAGAGTGGACCTGTAACAGTTCTGAGCCATTCGCCGGAACGTTATATCAAGGTTAAAAATCGTAAAGTAGAAACAAAACCCATAAAAGGAACTTCACCTAGGTTTTTATGCAAAAAGGCTGATAAACAGTCAGCAATAAACCTGCAAAACTCTGAAAAAGACCATGCAGAAAATTTAATGATTGTTGATTTACTGAGAAATGATCTAAGTCATTACTGCAAGCTAAACAGCGTGAAAACCCCCAGGCTTTTTGCGCTTGAAAGTTATGCCAATGTGCATCATTTGGTAAGTACAGTACAAGGAATCCTTAAAGATGATGCTACACCTTTATCACTGCTGAAAAGCTCATTTCCGGGTGGTTCTATTACAGGTGCTCCCAAAATTCGGGCCTCACAGATTATCAGGGAGCTAGAGCCTGTGGCACGATCTGTATATTGTGGTGCTATTGGTTATATCGGATTTAACGGTTCTATGGATACAAGTATTGCTATTCGAACACTGGTAGGCGACGGAAAACATCTTAACTGCTGGGGGGGCGGTGGTATTGTTGCTGATTCTGTGGCAGAACAGGAATACAACGAGTCAATCATCAAAGTGCAAAACCTTACAACGGCGCTGGAAGTTTTCTTCAGTAGAAAAATCAGGTAATTGCAGTTCAAAACAAATATTCAGGCTGACAGTCGGCATGCATCAAACTTTTGTTGTATTATCCTTCTTTACCCCTACTGTTATATACTCGTTCAATTTGAAAATGCTGATATTTATCTTGTCGTAACCCTTGAATAACAAAGACTTCTAATGCAGGCTAACAGGCTCGAAGCTACATAAATTTTGCATTTTAACCTCTTATGGGAGTATTGAAATCTACCCTTAATAACCTCAGTTCGGCGTAACTACACAGAAACTAAGCCTGTATATTGAATGTTCAGTGAAGGTGTTTTCTCTTTGTAAGTATAAGCAATCAATCCACTGATCAGATTGACCATAAAATTGGGCTTGGAACGGTGTCTTGAATGCTCAATCTGACAGATATTTTTAATCTGATCGTTAGTGGTTTCAATCGTATTGAACTGATACGCTAAAACCCATCAGGACGGTTGCAGAGTAAATGGAAATGAGAATATGGTCTTTTTTAGCGATGACTCACTCTTCGGGTGAGTCATAGACGCACCATATGCCGAGTCAGGTTCGCTTGTTGTAGAATAATTACATCTGCGTAACTCTTTCTTGCATAGGATGCATTTATAATTCACTGAATCAAATGACAAAACATCAACAGACCCTAATATAGCACTCTGTCAGTGAACAAATAGCCACAGCGCTAGTCTGTTATTTTTTAGGCCTCGGGCGAATATGAATCTTAGTGCTGATATAAAGAAATAGTATGGAAATAAAGGTGCCTATTAGTGTTTCTGAAACACGTAACCCAGCATTATAAAGGGGGGGATAATTCGGGAAATATAAACCAAGCGCCACAACAATTCCGGCGTTGGCACTGCTCATCTTTACAGACGAGATAAAGTCTAAGGAGATAGTTATAAAAACACTTAAGGTAACCGCAACCACCACCACATAATAATGATAACCCAGTATCCAGGAGGCTAGGCAGGCAGTACCTGCCCCGATAATTGAACCGATAATTATTTCTTTGCAGGCTTTTACTGAGTCATTAGCCCCAACTTGAAGGGCCGTTAACGCACTGACCATACACCAAAAACCGCCGATCACCGATTGCCCTTGATGAAGATTAAAAGAAAGCGAGAACCCGATGAGATAACAAATAAGTGAGACAATGGCAATCTCAAGACTTATATACAATTTTTTAATGGGAGATAGTCTCATTGAAGCTGCTCATTAGACGTTGTGATTGATAACAAAAAAAATGATGATTCTTCGAATTATATGGCTTTGTGTAAGCAGTTTGAAGTGTAGATGAGTAAATTATCAACAAATTATCACTTTTGATACTAAAACCAGTTTATGTCTGCTCAGTGTAATGCATAACCTGTTGTAGTAAGCTCCAGACCGGATAAGGGAAATCAGTTTTAAGAGTTGTGATGGATCGGCAAAGGAAGCAAGTGCCTAAATTAAAAGCTTTCATCATAGCTTTGCTGGCAAGGTTAGTGGTCATCCGTTTATTAATGTGCCAACCTACAATACGACGAGAGTACAAATCTATCACAATCGCAAGATACCGCTGGTCATAACAGTAGTTATGAAGCAGGTTTTTGTATTAATTAGAAAGTCACCATGTTACTGGTGTTTTTTCTTACTATTGATCTTAAATAAAGCAAATTTCTTGCACAATCGACAGAAGGATCGCAATTCAACATGACCTTGAAACCAGCAAAAGACAAGAAAATTTACTATTGAGATAGCTTAGGATTCTACAACTGGTATACCTTTTAATGTCTCTTTCAGCAAATTCCAAAAACGGTCCACGGAGGCAATATTTACCCTTTCATCTGGTGAGTGTGCTCCTCTGATGGTTGGACCAATTGAAACCATTTGTATATCCGGATAACTATCACTAAATAACCCACACTCAAGACCCGCATGAATCACTTTAACTTTCGCTTCTTTCTGATAAAGATTCATAAACGCTTGTTTTGTAGTTGCCAGTGCTTTGGAGTGTATGTCCGGTGTCCAGCCAGGGTAAAAGCCACTGATTGTGGTATCCAAATTAATCATACGAAATAATCCGGCGATACTTTCAGACACTGTTCGGATCGTACTATTGAGCAAACTTCGAGTTAAACAACTAATTTTAACTTCTTCATTTTGTATAATGACAACACCTAAATTATTTGATGTTTCAACGACTCCTTCAAAATTTGAACTCATTCGAAGTGCCGTACTCGGACAAACATCAATAGCATTAAGCAGATTGCAGACAAGCTGTTTGGGTATAACCGGCTGAGAAGTAGCCTCTGAAACATTGAGCACAATAGAAGATTCAATATGCTTATATTCATTAATAAACTCTTTCAGACACTGGTCAATAATGCAAAGAAGCTCTTCTTTATTACTATTTAAAACAGCAATGATGACGCTCGCTTCACGAGGAATTGCATTTCGTAAGGTGCCGCCGACAAATGATGCAACCCTGATAGACAGGGGAAGTAAACGCTTTATCAGAGAAGCTATCATTTTATTAGCATTAGCGTGACCCTTTTCAATATCAATGCCCGAATGCCCTCCTCTCAGGCTTTTTAGTTCTAGCTGCAAAAACGTATAATCTTTATCATTGATATTTTCCTGCTGATATGAAGATGTTGCATCAATATCCATTCCTCCGGCACATCCTACGTAAATCTCACCTTCTTCTTCAGTGTCAAGATTGAGCATTATTTCACCGGTTAAAAGACCAGATTTTAAAGCTTTGGCGCCCGTCATCCCTGTTTCTTCGTCAATAGTAAACAGCGCCTCAAGAGGACCATGAGCAATATCATCTCCACTTTCTAAAATAGCTAAAGCTGTAGCCACACCAATACCATTATCAGCACCTAATGTTGTACCTCTTGCTGTAACCCACTCACCATCGACATAAGCATTAATAGGATCTTTTGTGAAGTCATGTACTGTATCATTATTTTTTTGCGGTACCATATCAATATGGGTTTGAAATATTACACCTTTCAGGTCTTCTAAATCACGTGTGGCCTGTTTTCTGATGATAACATTACCAACTTCATCAACTGTATAATCAAGCTTATTTTGCTTTGCAAAGTTTACTAAATAGTTAACAGCCTTTTGCTCGTGCTTTGAAGGTCTTGGAATTTGACAAAGATTATTAAAATGTTTCCATAGCGGACTTGGACTGAGTTTCTCAATAGATGGCAACATAACAATCATACATACCGAATAAAAAAAAAGAAATATACTTATATCACAAAAACACCTATTCTTCACTATGTCCGCTTAAACCATGTACGTTTACACCATGATATTATGTTTATATTACGAAACACTGTTTTGTTCTGGTCAATAATATGAATCATAAAAAATAATTTAAAGAGATAAAATATTTACCTAGCTAATGATAATAACACTTAATATTACTCTCTTTTTATTAGACATAAACTCTTATTATTTAGTTAATAGACTTAATAGTGTATGTGGAATAAGTAAAAAAAAGTGAGTTCTTGTTAATGAGCATTAATAAATTAACTACTATGATACGAATTAACTGCAGATGGACAGTATAAGGCATTGCTATTCATAAATAGGTTTTATTTTCATGCCCTCCCCTAGTCGTTTTATTAGAATCATTTTATTTACAAGTGTTTTTTTGGTAGTTTTTAATCCAAAACTAGCAGTATTGGTTGCTGTTGGAACTAAAATTGTTAATTATCACCGAAATAAAGATATAAATAATACTGCTCGTACATCATGGCGATCATACGCATTGAGTCGCCCTTCCCCGTTTGGTATTTCACCTGTTACCCGCCTGCCTGTACTGGCTGATGGGGCTTCTGCCATGCCATCAAATGCCAATAATTTTCACGGAGAAATGAATGCCTCTGTTGACCCGAGGACAGGTAGTGCAAGATACACCATTACACTGGCAAGCATGCTGTATAATCTGGGACAGGCTCGGCGGGAATTAACACTTTCCTACGTGAGTGGCTCTTCAGCAACAGGACCAAATTCGCTAAACCTAGGGTCACATTGGACGTTTAATATTGGATTAGAACATCCTTCTATTTCAGAGATTTCAGGTCATCAAACCACTGATATTACCATGAGTGATGGCCATGGTTTCACCATGGAAAGTGATAAAAACGCTCTGGGAAATACTATCTGGCACCCTCTCCGGCATAAACTGGGTGATGTTAATATTACGGGAGAACCGGGTGACTGGACGATAGCAACAGCCTCTGGTATCAGGCAACATATACAGTTCGGTTATGAAGACTGGGAAGAAGGGCGCGATGAACAGCGGGTGTGGTTTTATTACGATCGTCATGGTCCGCAGGATATTTCCCGTCGCCTGATTTATATCTGTGGTCATCCATTAACCCAGAACCAACTCACCGGTAATAAAAACAACTGCTCAGAGAACGGTATTTATATCACCTACCAAGGTGATGAAATTACCATACACGGACAGCAGAATATTGTGCTTCATATGACAGATACTGAAGGTCAGTCAATAGTCAAATCGATTGTTATGCCTTCGCTGTCTAGCAATAATACCGGCGCTGATCAGAGTGACAGTGAAATAGACTTTAATTACGACGAAAAAGGTGGCAGGCCATGGTTACTAAAAACGATTATTGGCTCTTCGGGTGCCAGCAGTACATTTTTATACAACGATGAAGCTAGCCATACACTACAACCAAAAGGGCTGCCAACCGGATACAACAAAGCCTTTTTGCCAGTGGTTACTGAACTAACAGTCACACCCTCGTCTGTGAACAATCTAAGTATTCCTGTTCGTCATATCTGGTATCAGTACAGCAGAGGAACCAGTAGCCCCCATAATTTTACTGGTTATTTAAGTGGTGTCAGCAATGAACCTGGAAAAGATAATCTGTTTGATCGCAGTGATGATTATACGTATGCCGTCATGCAAGACAACGGATTAACGACTACTAAAACAACGTACAACAAATATCACTTACCATTAGACATATCACAAAATGATGACCTGCGTCACTCGCTGATTGCGTCGGATGATATTACCTACTTACCCTGGAAAGGCACTACGTTCAATAAACTTCCTCCTGTCTACTCTTTCCCACTACAGACAACCAAAACATTATATAGTCTTACCAGTGAAGGAAATGACACAACTATAACTCCGGCAAAAGTATTGCAACAAAAAAAATACAATGATAACGGTCAGGTAATCTGGCAACAGGATGCTTACGGCAGGCAGATATTTACCCAGTATTGTCCACCTCTGGGCGACAGTCATTGCCCAAAAACAGATCCTGACTGGCCACAGGTTACCCTGCCGGAAAAAGTACTGCAACTGCCCGCAAAACAAACACCGGCAGGCAGCATTCCCTTCTTGACGTTTCCTGTCACTAATGAGGCTTCCAGTGCGGTGGAGGTTGAATTTAACTATCAATTGATACCGATTGCGCAACGTAATAAAAAGCGTATAGCATTATACCAACGGTTATTGCACAGGCGGTGGGTTCAGACAAAAACATCCGAAGCTATAAGACACGATGCTAACTTACTCAGTCTTTACAGCCATAAGCATTTTATTCATCAGATTGGACAAGATAACTCTCCTCTTGCCGGTAACTGGCAAGTAGCCACTAAAGTAACAGGTACATTACCTGCAACATCGGTTGCAGGCTTACAACCGGGCCAGCCATTACCTGAACTGACGAAAAGTCAGCTATCAACGACCACAAACTATCAATACAATTTACAGCAAGACAGTACTTTTTATGGTCTCTTAACACGGATAAGTGTGACCAGATATCAACAACCAGACCCAATAATTAACGGCAGGTTATTACAAGTAAACAGAGCGGATTCACTGATTAAAGATAACGGTCATCCAGAAACGATAATGCTAGATGTGACACATAACATTGACCTTGCCACTCGGACTCGAACCACAACCCTGAAAGTCGATCCAACGCTCCCGCCAACAAATATTTCGCACGCATACCAGCTACTTAACGCTGATAATACTTCACACGATAGCAATGGCCTTCCCCTGGGGCAGTCAACCTATTCACTGAGCAGTGGTCTGAAACTTTCCAGTGACGACACTATGAAAACTCTGCATACACAGTGGGTTTATGATAACTGGCAACGACCGATAAAAAAAATTATCACTCCGGAGGAAGGGGGGCAGCCTCAATCGGTAAGCTGGGCCTATATTTCTACAGATAAAGAACAGTCTGTGGTTAAAACCCTACCCAATGGCGTGCAACAAAAAATCATTTATGCCGGCATTGGCCGAAATCAGAAAGTAATGTCTGTTTGGATCAGACCTAAAAGTATGGCCACTCAACCGATGATTGGTATTAATGAATGGATACCAGCTAGCTCCATAACTTATACTGCTACTGACAAACCGGCTAGTAAAACTGTTTATCATGCAACAGATAATGATGGTTCAACAATAGCCTTAACAACAAGCTATGGGTATGATGCCCTGAATCGTCCTGTATGGACTAAAACACCGGATGGCATAATCAGCATTCACCTAGTTGATGATCCTCAGCTGTTATTGATTAACTATCAAGTGGCAACCGGTAATAATAATCAGCAAGAAAAACTTGCACCCATACTTAGCGTTGTTCAGTCAAATACGATTGGTAAACCTGTAGCCAGATACTCCTTTGCGCTTGATCCACAGGCAAAGATAAAAGGCCGGTTTATCTACTCGGATACACTGAAAGCCACCCTGATAGCACTGAAAAGTCAGTTACGTCCGGCAAATAGTTTAAAGACATTGCAAAGTTACGGATTGCTTCCTTTATCAGGCAAAACAGGCTTGTTTGCATTTATTAATGCAGCTATTTCAGCTAAATCTTGGTTATCTGAAATGACCATGCAGTACGATGGCAACGGTAGACAAATCAGCCAGATTGCGCCTGATGGTGCTAAAACACAGTGGAAATGGCAAAACGGTAATCTTGTCGCCACCATCACACCCAACGGGAGCATTATTCACGATACGTTTGATATCCGAGGTAATAAAATCTCACGATGTGTTCAGCCAGCGCATCAGTCTTCATGTCATGTGCTGGGCACTCGTCATTATGATCGTACAGGCAACCTGCAATGGCAGGCAGATGAGTATCACAAAAGGATATATTACACCTATGATGCAGACGGTCGTCTTTTAAGCATGAAGACACCTGCAACGAAAGACAGTCCTGAAGGACATGTTTTTACTTACACTTATAACAGCTTTGCCAAAACTGGTGAAGCCATCGATGGTGTTGTTTATGCAACCTGGCACTGGAACCCAAAGACATGGAATCTCACCGATGCAGAAGACACTATCAGCCATCTGCACTATGACTACGACCCAAATACAGGACAAGTGATTAAAATCACCCGTAGTGCTCCAGTTACGCTGAAATCTCCTACTGGCATACACTACCCGCAAGGCAGTAGCCTCATAAGCTATGACCGTTATGGACATGTCATTTCATTCTTGGATTTTACAGGCAATAAATACACGTCAGTACATGATAGATTTGGACGAGTACTACAAACAAATGTTGTCTTGCATGGCAAAAGCAAAAAAATACCGTTAAGTACCACCACTTACGATAATCTCTTTGGTCGAGTATTATCTATTACCAACGGTATGGGAATCGTCAGAATATTTCAATATGATAATCTCGGTCAGGTAATTAGCACTACAGATAAATACGCTAATACGCTTTTGCAAAAACTGAGTTACAGTTATGATCCTGAAACACATAACATAACAAGCTTTACCCGCACAGAAGGTAAGGAAAGCGCTTTATACAGTTATACATACGATAAAAATACAAATAGCCTAACTGGTGTGCATTGTGGCGTAACCGGTCAGCCAGATAAAGCAAGTACCCTTTGTCCGAGGGATACTGATTTATCAGGCAGTACTTTAATATCAGCTCCTATTATCACTGATCAGCAATATACGTTTGATGACTGGAATAATATTAAAACAGTTAATGAAAAGCTAATTACGGTCAGGGGTAATAAAACAGGCAAAGTAACAAATTACACTTATGCCCGTCAGATAACCGGCAACTATGATCCCCATCGTATGATCGCATTTAGCTCACGATGGCAGACAAATTCCTCAACATTTAGTGCGGTTCCCAAAGCCATCAGTTACGACACACTAGGACGTGTAGTTAAAGATGCCGATGGCAATAGCATTCATTACAATGGTTTTGGCCAACAGGACAAATTTACCAACACAAAAACCGGCGGGTACGCAACATACACTTATGATGCCAATGGACATCAAATCGCAGAACAACCTTTCGACGCCAAAGGGAAGCCGTTACAACAACCTTTATATATGACCTACCAGGGAGATACCATTACCGGACAAACACAAAAAGATGCCGGCGGTATCACTCATACCACAGCTGAGCTTGCAGGTATTGCGCATAGCGAAGATGGTGATATTACGCAGTGGTATCTGCATGATTATAAAGGTGATCTGATCTCCACCTTTAACAGTGCAGGAAAGCGCACCAGTGATCATGTGTACAGCCCATATGGCATGGATAATAATTTATTAAGCAACTCTGATCAGAGATTACAAGGAAAGCTTACCTTGTCTTCACAAACGCCGTGGTGGCAGAACCATCTACCGGGATTTGATGATCAAATGAATGATCCTGTCACCGGTTATCAGTTTTTAGGCGGTGGCTATCGAGCATACAACCCTATATATAGACACTTTATGAGCCATGACAGTTATAGTCCGTTCACAAAAATAAATGGATATGGGTTTGCTGATAATAATCCGGTAATGAATACAGACCCTTCCGGACACTTACCACAATGGCTCGGGTATGCTTTGGGGTGTTTAGGAGTGACAATGGCTATTGCTTCTGCTGTTGTTTTACCTGTTGTCACCGCAGGTTATGCCAGCGTAGTGGCAATAACTTCTGCAACCTTGGCAAGTATGACGCTGGCTCCTATCGGTGTCGCAACAGGTGCACTACAAATTGCTGGAACAGCATACCCAGAAAACAAAAGCCTTGCGATTACTAATGAGTCATTTGGTCTTGCCAGTGGTTTAACAACCATGTACATGGCTGGAGGTATTATAATTGCCGGCAGTAAAAGTGTTTTAACAAGCATTGAATATGCTATCAAGGTCTTTACGATCTCCTCAGGTATTAATAGTGGTTTTTCTGGTGTGACAAGTGAAGCTATGTCTGGAATGGATATAGCAGCGACAGCAAACCCAAACCTTAGTTATAAATCTGGATTCTCTCATACAGCCAAGGTTATAGGCTATGCCTCTATGGGGCTCATGGTAGCTTCTGTTATTTCAAGTATCGGGGCAGGAATGTTAAGCAGTATATCTTTAGGCAGAAAAAACGGTATGAATATTGCCAGAGAACAGGAAATAACAAACTCTGATGAATTCACTCCCCTTTTACCATATAACTCTTCGGCTGACGATCAGGAAGGCTCTCTTGAAATGGAACAAGTCTACCGACAACAAGACTCTGAAAAACCTTTCACCCGCGCGGTTATTGGGTGTGGCAGACAATCTATTATGGGTAGTTGTTCGCATCCTGATGGCAACATACTTACTTTTAGCCTTAGCTGGAAAAAAAACCCTCACATAAGGGGTGCTTTTGAAGAGTTTGCGGAACTTGGCAGTTTTGATGGGAAATTTGAAGAAATTAGTTTAGAAACCCCACTCTTTAGTAAACGACAACTAAACGCAGCACTCAGAATGCTAAAATCTGGAGGCAGTATTTACGTTAAGACAAATATGGAATTTCATGATTTCGATTTTAGACCTCTTGCTACAAAACTTAATTTTGCATTTGAAAATGTAACTAAAAATGCAGAAACTGAAACTAAATACAATACCACATTTAAACCAGTATCCAGAAAAGCTTTTTTCTCTAATAATTCGGATCATAACTGGAAAATAACAAAGCTATGAAATCAGCAAACCAGACAAACCGACATTATTTATTACCTTCAATGGATCAATCAGGTGTCAATGAAATCAGTAACTTTCTTATTTCCTACTCTGCATACTCAAAAGGATCAGACAGTTTAAGTGATTAGATAATTTCATCCATTTTCGCAAAAATTTTAGTAATAAGCATTATCTTTAAAACTATGATCAGTAATATCTTTAACTCCTTTAAGTTCTGGAATATTATCTGTGAGGGTTTTCTCGATACCATCTTTCAATGTCGTATCAACCATTCCACATCCCTGACACCCACCACCAAACTGTAATATTGCGTAATCTTCATCCACTTCCACAAGGCTTACCATTCCACCATGGCTGGCAAGATTCGGATTTACTTCAACAGTGAGATAATAATTAACTTTATCTGTCAGTGTGCTGTTTTCATCAAGATTTGGAAGCTTGGCATTAGGAGCTTTAATAGTTAATTGTCCTCCCATTTTATCTTTCGAAAAATCTACCAGCGCTTCTTCAAGATAAGTCTCACTGGCTCCTTCTATCCATGCGGAAAAATATTTTAGTTCTAACCTGATATCATCAGACTTTTCTTCTCCGGGACGGCAATAGGCAAGGCATGTTTCCGCACTAGGCGTACCTGGCTTTGTGACAAATACACGCACAGAAATCCCTTCTGTTTTTTGGCGTTTTAATAACTCCCAAAGGTAGTCCTGTGCATCCTGAGTAAATTCTATATTCACTGCTGTTTCACTTCTCTAAACTTTGTAAATTTATGACGTATTATAATACTTGCCGGCTTTCACTGAAAGTAAAATTTATCCTTTAGAAATACTTTGTTCATACAGCTCTAATAAATCTCGAGCTAATACCGTCAGCATGGAAAGCTCTATATGACTTTCCAGTTTAAGTTCACCTATGGTATTGTTCCAGCGCTCCAGAAGAAGTTGATTTTTTTCCTGCCATTTTTCCAGACAATCATCAAAGGGCTGTTTTTCTGACTTACATTTCAGTATCGCACCAACAAATAATTTAAGGTATGAGATAAATTCATCCCGACTAGCTTCCCTTGCTCTTACCTGCCAGTGAACTTTAAAATCAAGTTCATTAATTTCATTTAATACCCAGTCGAGTGATAACGACTCTGCCATACACATATAGCCCCTTGCTACTTCCTGAAGAGATTGACCCGTTTCATGAGCTGTCTGAATGTAAAACAGCATACTAGGTAGCTTGGTTAAACAGCAAAATTCTGTAGCAAGTTTTTGAGGAACATCTTGGTCAATTAAAGCATTTATTTGTTTCGTCAGATCCGTATGCAAATGATCAGATACAATATGTTTAATATTTTTTATTAAATAAGCAACACCCTCTTTATAATAGCTTACGGTCTCCTCAGCACTACCTTGCATTAAATTCATTTGCAACATCCAGCGAGTACTTCTTCGCATGGATCGACGCAGATCATTTAACATTTTCATCTGAAGCTTACTCTCTATCTTCAAATCAAGCTTCTCAATTTTTTTCCAGATACAGCCAAGGTCATAAATATCTCGAACAATAATAAATGCCCTGAGAACCTGATCGGATGACACGCCAGTAAATTGTTTCAACCGGTTTATAAATGTTACACCCATAGCATTACAAACATAATTAGCCAGTTGTGTAATGGCGATTTCACGTTTAAGGCGATGCTCAAGCGATGCGGACTGATACTTTTTGATCAGAATTTGAGGAAAAGCCGTAAACATCTCTTTCATCAGATACTGATCGTCACACACAGGAGAATTAAGCAATTCTTCTTTAAGAACTCCTTTGCTATAGGAAATCATTAATGATATTTCAGGTCGTGTCAGTGACTTTCCCTTAGAAATCCGCTCGTTTAGCTCTTCATCATCCGGTAAAAATTCTACACTTCTATCTAAAAGACCTTGTTGTTCAAGCTCACGAATAAGTCGCCTGAACTGATCAATTTTATACTCCATATTATGTTCGGCCAAACTTATCGCTAGCACCTGACGATAATTGTTTTTCAAAACCAATGAAGAAACATCGTCAGTCATCTGCTCAAGTATTCTTTCACGCTGTTTAAGTGTTATGTTTTTTTGATCTACCAGACGATTAAGCAGAATTTTAATATTTACTTCATGATCAGAACAGTCAACGCCGGCAGCATTATCAATAAAGTCAGTGTTCATAATGCCACCGTTCAGAGCATATTCAACACGACCCAGCTGAGTAAAACCAAGGTTTCCACCCTCTCCTACAACTTTACAGCGTAACTGGCTACCATTAACTCTAACTCCGTCATTGGTATGATCACCCACTGTTTCATTATTTTCAGAAGAAGCCTTAACGTATGTACCAATACCGCCATTCCATAATAAATCAACCGGCGCACATAACAGCAAAGAAACCAAGTCAGCCGGAGTCAATATATTTTTACTAATATTGAAGCGCTCTTTCATTTCAGGTGTTACCTGAATAGATTTGGCAGAACGTAAAAATACGCCACCTCCTTTAGAAATCAATCTTTTGTTGTAGTCTGACCAACCAGAACGGGGAAGTTCAAATAACTTTTTCCGTTCTTTAAAGGAAGCCTCAACATCAGGATTGGGATCAATAAAAATATGTAAATGATTGAATGCAGCTACTAATTCAATCTTTTCAGATAAGAGCATGCCATTACCAAATACATCACCACTCATATCACCAATGCCAACAACAGATACTCTCTCTTTCTGAACATCAACGCCTAACTCGGCAAAATGGCGCTGTACTGAAACCCAAGCACCTTTTGCGGTAATACCCATTTTTTTATGGTCATAACCCACACTACCACCTGAGGCAAAAGCGTCACCCAACCAAAAGTTATACTCAGCGGCAATTTTATTTGCAATATCAGAAAAGCTTGCTGTTCCTTTATCAGCAGCAACAACAAGATAATAGTCGTCATCATCATACGCAATAATCCGATCAGGCCTTACAACTTTATCGTTTACAAGATTATCTGTTACATCAAGCAGGGCTCGAATAAAAAGCTTATAACAGGCCACACCCTCTTGCATAAATGATTCTCTGTCATCCATTGCAGGTAAGTGTCTGCAAACAAACCCTCCTTTAGCTCCGACCGGAACGATCACAGAATTTTTCACCTGTTGCGCCTTTACTAGCCCCAGAATCTCTGTTCTGAAATCTTCCTGACGATCTGACCAGCGCAAACCACCCCGAGCAACCTTTCCGCATCGAAGATGTATACCTTCAAAACGAGGTGAGTAGACAAAGATCTCAAACTGTGGGACAGGTTTAGGAACCTCTGACAGTTCTTTTGTGGAAATTTTAAAAGACAAGCAAGGCTTAATGGTATCATTTTCAGCCTGTTGATAGAGGTTTGTTCGCAGCGTTGCCATGATAAGCTCAACATAACGACGTAAAATTCTATCCTCGGTTAACGAAGAAACCTGCTCTAATCGTTCCAGAATTTCCTTTTGTATTTGTTGTTGTCTTGCCACACGTTGTACAAAAGTTGTTTTACTATCTACGTCAAAGCGTGTCTGGAATAATTCCCAGATGAGAACAGTGATATCAACATTATTGTATAGGCATGATGCAATGAATGTCTGACTAAAACCACCATTAATTTGCTTCATATAATGAGCATAGGCCCTGAACATTCTTACCTGTATACTATTCATGGCACCAACTAGAACCAGACGATTAAAGCTATCATTTGCTATCTGTTGGTGCCATGCCTGACAAAAGGTTGTTTGAAGATGGTCTGCAATTTGCTCTAAAGGTAGCTCTGTTTCTACAAAATACTTCAGATAAAAATCATGAATCCAGAATTTCTCTCCATCTGTGTTTTTAATACAATAAGGGTGTTCACTAATAACTTTCAGCCCCATGTTATCCATAACTGGAATCTGATCAGAAAGAGGCAAGGGTTCACCATAATTAAATACCTTCGCCCTCAATCCATCATTATCAGAAGGTAGTTTGTAAAATTGGACTTTAACTTTTTTGTTTTCAGCGAGCTCCAGACATTTACCTGTATCAAATACTGCCGTTACCGGGGAGAATTGCTCTTTATAACTTGTTGGTATGCCAGCACAGAAACGAGAATAAACAGTAATCCCTTCATTTTCTTCACTAGAGGCTGATATCGCACGACGATACTCATTATCCCAAGATGACGCTGCATCAATTATCTCATTAACAATCGATTGCACATCATTTTCTTTTCTGTGTGATTTTGCCAAACGTAATATAAAATGTACTCGAGCTAACACTGATTCAGAAAAAAAGGTAAAAAACTCCGCATCAGTTGCACCCATTCCTTTGCACAGAATTTCTTGAATCTTTATTCGTAGAGCAGTACTGTAAACATCGCGGGGAACATAAACAAGAAAAGAACAGAACAAACCATTTCTGTCCTGACGCATGAACACTTTAGTTTGGTTACGTTCCTGTATTTGCAAAATACTCATTGCTGTTTCAAAAAGTTGATCTTCACTAATCTGAAAAAGTTCTTCCCTTGGAAAAACCTGAAGTATTTGAACCAACTCTTTTCCTATGTGACTTCCTTGCATAAAATTAGAACGCTTAATAACTGCATTGCATTTTTTTCTTAGAATAGGAATTTTACTTACACTCTGATTAAAAACCGGAGATGTGTATAAACCTAATATTCTGTATTCGCCTATAACATTATTTTTATCATCGAACCGTTTTATGATAATAAAATCCGGATAAGCCGGACGGTGAACAGTTGATCTCGAAGACGCCTTGGCAAACGATAATACAGCTTTATCAGAAAAGAAATCCACATCCATTTCAGGTTCCAGCTGTTCCCTGGTTTTTGCATCAGGTGCATCTTTAAGTAGACCAAACTGTTTATTGATAGGTCTGGTAAAAGTTGTACGGTTAGCTATTTGCTTTGCACAAATTTCTTCAAACCCAAGAAAGGTGAAGTTTTCGTTTAAAAGCCAGCGAAGATAAGCTTCTATCTCTTCAAGTTCCGGCTGTTTTTCTGACCTTGCCTTCAGGTAGTCTGCAATATCGACCACCTGCTCTTTCATTTGTTTAAAATCATAAACGCAGCGACGAACATCAGCCATGGCATCAGAAATTTGTTTTTGAATCTCTTTTATTCTTTTAGGTTCTTCAATGCGATCTATTTCAATAACAACAAGACCTACCAGAGAATCACCGTTATTTTTGCTAAGCTTTGGATGCTTAACAGAGCAGTTAAGAATAAGATACGTACAAATCCCAAGTTCGCTTAATTTCATTCTTATGGAGTCAACCATAAAAGGGGTGTCGTTTTGAATAACGTGTATAAATGAAGTATGCTCAGCTTTCCAGTCTATAGATTCATCAGTATCAAAAACTGAAATTTCAGGTGTTTTTCCATCAAATTCTAACAGACGTTTCCACATACAAAGCGTTGTTCCGACTATATCTTTCCATGCATACGATGCCAATTCTTCTTTTGATACAATCGCAAACAAATCATAAACATAATCCTCAAATGCTTCATGATAAACAGTTGGAACATCAGGCAAAAGGTGTGTTTTTAACTCATCAACGAGCTCTGACCAGTTTTTCCATCGATTCATAAAGTCTTTTTCCTGAAAACATTATACGAATAAAGAAGCTATCTCTTTTATTATTGAGTATAGCCCTATTAAAAACGCTACAAAAGATCACATCTGGTTGTTGGTGATATTTTTACCACCAACTGGTTTTAAATAAAAACTTTATTTTTCATGTGTGCAAAAATAAAACATTCACTGCTTTTAACAAAGCAGTTATTCATTGAAACAACCTAACACATTTTAGGTCATAGAAAGTGCTTTAGTTAAAAATCCATCATTAATTACAATAAAAAAACTCATTTAGTTAAACGAAGGACTGAGAATGATAAATGACTTACAAAAACAGTTTTCATTACTTGAGAAGCATCTAAATGAGCTAGTTGTTGGACAAAAAAAATTAACTAGATGTCTTATCATAGCATTGCTTGCCGGAGGGCACATCCTTACAGAAGGTGCACCGGGTACAGCTAAAACCCGTATTGTTAAATTATTGGCAGGTTTTTTGGATGCAGGGTTTCAGCGTATACAGTTTACTCCTGACTTGTTACCCGCTGATCTGACCGGCATGGATATTTACAGACCGTCGGATGGTAGTTTTCAGTTCTGCAAAGGAAGCTTATTCAACAATCTGATATTGGCAGATGAAATTAACCGAGCTCCGGCCAAAGTTCAGTCAGCATTACTTGAAGCAATGGCTGAAAAACAGGTAACCGCAGGTAATACCACCTACTCCTTACCGAATTTGTTTATTGTTATGGCAACCCAAAACGCTTTAGATCACGAAGGTACCTATGTATTACCTGATGCTCTGCTTGATCGCTTTCTATTGAGTATTCAAACAAAACTCCCGAAAGCAGAGGATGAGAAAAAAATTCTGCGTTTATCAAGAAACGAACATTTACACCACCTCAATAACAAGCCTGGAAATATTGATCAACAAATTCCGTTAATTATTAATCTGAGTAATATTCTGGCTGCAAGAAAAAGCATTTTGTCATTGCACATGGATGCGTCAGTAGAAGACTATATAATTAGATTAATTGATGCTACAAGAAATATATCGCACCCATCGAGAACAAAAGAGCATCTTAGTGCTGGTGTCAGTTCACGGGGTACACAAGCACTAGATATTTGTTCACGCGCACACGCATGGCTTAGTTGTCGTAATTTTGTCACTCCGGAAGATGTTAGAGCAATAGCAGGCAGTGCACTAAGTCACCGTTTGAAACTCACTTTTAAGGCGGCAGCTCAGGGACTTACCTCTTTATCTCTTGTGAATCAACTACTCAATAGTGTCACTATTGTCTGAGGAGGTGAGTCATTCGTAACATCACTTTTGAACAACTTTGCAACTTGAGAGAGCAGGCATCATTACTGAGAAATTTGGATCTGTTTCAAACAAATGAAACATCAGATTTACTCATGTGCAGGCATCCAAATAATCATGGTGTAGATTTTGTTGAGCACAGAGCCTACCAGCCTGGCGATAAGCCTAAAAATATTGACTGGCGAATGACAGCTAAAATGCAATCACCTTGGGTGAAGGTCTGTCATGAAGAAAACAATCACTCCATTCACTTGTTGCTTGACTTAACTACAAGCCTTTTTTTTAGCAGTAAGTCTTTCTGTAAGTCAGTGATTGCTGTTGAAATATTTGCGTTACTGGGCTGGCAGGCAACAGACTCAGGTAATAAGGTATCTGGTATTATCATTACTGCAGGTGGAATAATTCATCTTCCTGCTGGCCGAGGCGAACAACACTTTTATCATTTGTTACGTCAGGTAACAGATATCTATAAAAGATGTCTTTATACTAAAAAACACCTATTACAAAATAATTATTGCTTTACCCATGCCATTGCAATATTAACACAGAAAAAAACTACAGATATTAAGCTAGTGTTAATCAGTGATTTTTTGTCAGTGAACAACAGCACATTGACACGCTTAAGAGTAGCTTTATCAAAAACAAACATTTCAGCTTTCAGAATAAACGACCCGATGGAGACGGGAGAATGTCCGCCTGGATTCTATCCTGTTTCTAATGGATCAGAGATAACATCGTTGATTTGTATTAATAAGAAAACACAAAATACTTTTAATACCCAAGCGAAACAGCATTTTAATAAAAAGAAACACTATTTTAGTCAGCAAGGTATTGTGCTTTATGAATTATCAACACAGTGTAGTGCTCTGAAACAACTAATTTGTAAAAAAAAACAGTTGTATGAGGTGTAACATGACAAACTCTTTATCTTTGTATGAAATAAATCATCGACTGGAAGCATTAAGACCTAATGCAAATATTACTACCACAGAAGCTAGCTCGCAGATAAATATATTTGACTTTCTTGTTCCCGGATTAGTGGTTTTAATTTTTGCATTACTTCTGATAATCACAGTATTGTGTTTTATTCATTTTTATATAAAAAAACAGCAATACAGTAAATTAAAAAATCAGTGCAATAATATACTTCAGGCGTATCAACAAGACAAAAATCCAAATCAGGTGCTGAAAAGCCTTAATATATTAACTAAAAGCACGCTAAGAAAATACTTTCCTGATGAATCTATTACAACATTATATGGTGAGCACTGGATTCAATACCTTGACAAGAAAGCAGGGTCAACGAACTTTACTAAAGGTAATGGTCGATTTCTGGGTTGTTATTATAAACAACAACTTCTGAGTACATCACAAATATATAGCAGTATAAAAACCGTATACCATTTTTTGCGCCTTATAACAGAAGAAAACCCCAAACCCGTTAAAAGGCAATGCTCACGATGAGCTGGCTGTCTTCTTTACACTTTAATAATCCTTGGGTGATAGGAATATTGCCTTTACCATGGCTTGTCTATCATTTTATTCCACCGGTAACCCCCAACTTTAAAGCATTAGTGGCTCCTTTTCTATTTAGAATTGCCAAATTACAAAACCCAAAAACAAGCTATTCATCAGCGATTGTATATAAGCCTTACTTTATTATTTTATGGCTGCTTATATTGCTCTCTCTAAGTATGCCAGTGTTTATAAAATACGACATTAACTTTCAGTCTAATCAGCATCATTTACTGGTCGCTCTGGATATTTCCGACAGTATGTCTGCAAAAGATGTAAAACTGAGCCATGGCAGGTTTATTACCCGCTTTGAATTTACACAAACATTTTTAACACAACTGCTGGAATATTACGGTCAGGAAAAGGCAGGGTTAATATTATTTGGTACGCAACCTTATCTCATATCACCACTGACACATAATCACGCAGTAATCAAAGATTACCTGCGTTATAGTAAAACGGGTATGGCCGGTGAAAAAACATCAATTGGTGAGGCTATTTATCTTGCAATTGAGGCCCTAAAAACAAAGCAGTCGGCTGACCATAAAACTCAAAAAACCTTAATTTTGCTAACAGATGGTTCTAACACCACAGGTATGTTACCACCACTTGAGTCAGCCACTATAGCAAAACATGAAGGCATCCGAATATACACACTAGGCGTTGGTAAAAATGAACCCAACAAAGAAGAGTCTGATGAAAAACTCCTGAATCAGATCAGCGAGTATACCGGTGGAAAATACTATCATATAGAAAACAATCAAACATTTAGTTTACTGGTTAATGAAATCAATAAACAAAAAAAGAATAAAGAAACTGTACATAAAAAATCAAAAACTTACCCTCTGCTGCACTGGATAATAATTTTGCTTTTGCTATTGAGCCTTCCTTGGCTTTTTCGTCAAATGAAGGGAGAGCTACTGTGAGCTATTTTGTTTTCATAAGGCCCTGGTGGTTGCTAGCTCTCCCTTTGGTTATATTCGTTTGGTTATGCTTTCTCCGTCATGCAAGCACAGGTAGCTGGTATAAGCTGTTTTCTACTATAGAGACAAAACCATTTCTCTGGCATAAAGTTTCATTAAGACAGATTATATACAAACTACCTTTTTGTGTATTTATGACTGGCATTATTATAATTTTAGCCGGACCATCTTGGAAAAAAGAAGGCATCAAAAATGTTTTTCAGCCAGTAGTTATAGTTGTACATCCGCCTTATGAGCACGAGCACGAACATGAATACTTTCATAATATTCTCACAAAAGCTGTTGATTATGCCTCACCAGCACCCACAGCCATTATCGCTTATAGTGGTAGTGCTCATGTCATTGTACCGATAACTGAAGATAAAAAAACAATACACCACTTAGCCGGTGCAATTTCACAAGACATTATGCCGGTTAAAGGAAGTTTCTCTGAGGCAGGGATCATTAAAGCGATTGACTTGTTAGCATCATCGGGCTTTGATCATGGTCAAATATGGCTGTTATCAAATGGAATACATAAAAAAAGAAAACATATCTTAAATATTGTAAAAAAACATGGTTATTCACTGAAAATAATCAATATCATGCAAGATAAAGGCCTTGCCGCTCCGTTGACTAATAACCTGATAGAGCAACATAAAAATCATTACCTTTATACAGAGTGCAGCCATTATTTTCTGATCATTGTTCTGGTTTCATTCTTATTGATGTGCAGAAAAAGAGCATTTCATATATGGCTCATTGCCGGTTGCATTACCCTGTCAGGAAGTTATCCTACTTTTGTGCAAGCAACTCAAGTCACCCCTGTTGAACTGGCTAATCAGGCATGGCATAACAAAGATTATGAAAACGCTGCAAGACTTTACGAAAAGTTAAACTCTTCAAAGGGATACTATAATCAGGGTAATGCGCTTGCCCGATCACACCGTTTTGAAAAAGCCATTGCAGCATACGACAAGGTGCTAAAACAGTCATCTGTTTTTGAAGACGCTTTGTATAACAAAAATATCGTCATTCAATTGCTTGCAAAACAGACTCAACTTAATCAATCAAGACAACAATATTCATCATTTTTTTCATACGAGGGACAGGGTTTACCTTTGACTTCAGTTGAAAACATCAGAAAATTTCTCAAACGAAAATTGGCTTTTGAATGGGAGAAACAACAAAAAGAAAAAAGGATAGTACCATGAGAAATATATTCTTCTTCTTGAGAATACTGACTTGGTTTTGTTTTCTGGTGACTTGCCCAGCTACTGCGATGAAAGACTCACTCTCTTTTCTGAAAGTAACCTCAGATAAATCTCACGCCAAAGTTTTTGAGCAGATCATATTGGATGTAAAAGTGTATTACAACGGAGAACTTGTAGATCCTGTTTTATTGCCACCTGAAACAGATAAAGCCATGGTATTTAAACTGGGACAGGTTAAAGAGCAGATCTCTGATGATCCGAAATATGCACATGTAGCGACAGTACGTTTTGCTTTATTTCCATTACACGAAGGATTATTAACCATTCCTTCACTCAAACTTTCTTCAACCGTAAGAGGTATTAAACCCTCTCTAGATCTAGGATTCATACCAGATAATACAATTACCAACACCAAAGAACAACACACAAGTGCTGCTTCAGCGCCTATTAAAGTTAGCGTTGAAAAAAATAATGGTTTATCCGCATGTAAAAACTTAACCATCACAGCCAGTTGGGCTTCCAACCCTTTTAAGGCAAACCTTGGAGAACCTTTGACTTTTGAGGTTATTACACAAACTCATAACTTACCAGCGCAATTGATTAAGCCTGTAAATCTGTTAGAAAATCCAGCCTATCGCGTTTCCGTTAAATCAGTTCGGATCAACAATATATCGAAAGAGTCTGGCATCATTGGCAGGCGAATCACGCAATTTCAAATAACACCCCAGAAAACCGGTCATCAAGTGCTATCTTCGATCTCTCAACGCTGGTGGAATACCAGTCTCCTGAACATAAGTTATACCAAGCTGTCACCAGAACCTTTTTTTGTTACAGAAGCCACTTCAAATATTGCACACACACAACCTGCATATTTGAAAAATTTTCCACCGACTGATAATAAAACATATATCAGAAGCAAAGTTTTCATTGGAATAATAGTGTTGGGAATAATAGTATCGGGAATAATTTGGTTTTGTACTTTTTGGCTTAAAAAAGCACAAAATCAAAAAAACAGATCAGTAAAACAAAATGAAAAGAAACTCTGGAAACTGCTCATGAAGGCCTGTCACTCTTATAAATTAAAGCATATCAGACAATCTCTGATTTCATGGAGTAACTCACAGTTTATTCAATCCCGATTAAATAAAAAGCAGCAAAGTAATATTAATATCATTGTTGAAAATATAGATAACAGTCTTTTTTCCATGGAACACCCTGATTTTTGTATTAATTTACTTATAGTTTCACTGACAAAATTACGCAAAAAGTTATTATCCGTCTGATCTGTGAAATTATCTGGCAGATAACAGACACACCAGAAAAACAGGTGAATCAAGAGCCGGAAACAATTATTAATGTTATACAAACCTTATTTGATGCTTGACTTTAACTTGTTGATTTATATAATGCTCTTCTAGTCGGAGCGTAGCGCAGCCTGGTAGCGCACCACAATGGGGTTGTGGGGGTCGGAGGTTCAAATCCTCTCGCTCCGACCACTGTTAACATCCAGTATTCTTCACGTAATGAAAATCACTTCACATAATAAACATGGCAAAATTTAACGCATGAAGATTTTTTTATTGTTAATGGCACAAGCTTTTCTATGCGCTGCTTGTTTTTTGCGGAAATAGCGAGGTCCATAATAATATGCATATTTCAGATATCATTCCAAAACCTTCCCATAACTTCTTATTGCGCTACTGTTGTGATCTTACTATTATTCGTTACTTCACCTTTGGCAGCATGCCATAAAAGCATGCTCATAACAGTAGTTAGAAACAGGTTTTAATAACTACCCTATAGTAAATATTACTTAGCATAGGTTATTTTTATCCTCTAAAATAACAGGTTTTAGATTGTATTCGTTAACATGGCCACAAAAATAATTTCACGAAAAACCATTTCTGTAGATGATCTTGATATTACCCTTTTAAGAAAAAGGATTCAAAATTTACATCTACGAATTCATCCTGAAAATGCGCAGGTAACTGTATCGGCACCAATACAACTTTCTGAGCAGGACGTACATGAATTTATTTCAAAGCATCTTGAATGGATTAAAAAACATAAGAAGAAATTTACTTCTGAATCAGCAGCAAAAGCATCCAGTGATATACATAACAATAAGTGCTATATCCTTGGTAAACCGTTCACGCTCAAAGTTATTGAACAATCTTACTCTAATAGAGTTATTGAGGGTTATGATTGCTTAATTATTTATAGTAAATCGGGAATAAGCACAGAGAAAAAACAACAACTTCTGGAAAACTGGCGACGACAAAAAATAAAAGAAATTATACCTGATTTGATTAAAAAATACGAAAGGATAATGAGTGTAAATGTTTTAAACTTTGGTGTAAAACGAATGAAAACAAGATGGGGTACCTGTAATCCTGCGGCAAAACGCATATGGCTAAACTTGGAGTTAATCAAATTTCCTGTTGAATGCCTTGAATGCGTTATTGTCCATGAAATGGTTCATTTGTTTGAGCAACACCATAATACGCATTTTTATAAGCTGATGGATAAATTTATGCCTATGTGGAAAGCGCATGATCAGATACTACATGATAATAAGTACTTATAACTATGTTTTAACGCACTAATTTCATATACTCTCCGAAAGAGTATTTTGATAGACGTGTTGTTTATACAAAGACAATGTCGCAAAAGTTAACATTACTGTTTGATCTTTACTTTTAAATATTGCATTATATTGTGACCCACTCGAACAAAACTTAGTTAGTCATAATAATAATGTTTTTAATATTGGACACAATAGGTAGAGCGGAGGGAAAACGCATATGAAAAATAAAGGTTGGATTATACGCAGGGCAAACCTGAATGATGTTGATGAACTTCAAACGTGCGCAGAAAAAAATAGTTTTCATACTGGATGTGTTAACTTGCGTGATGAAATCAAAAAAAATCCCGTATGGATAGTTGAGTTAAATAACCATGCTATTGGTTGCATGGCATTACATTTAAATAAAAACACAATTCGTATAGCTTATGTTATGATTTCTGCTGAATATAAAGATCAGGGTTTGGCTCGATTTTTAGTGGAATTTGCTGAATCAGAAGCAGCTAAGCGAGAGTGTTCTTCAGTGATGATTTCTCAAAATCATAATCATGATGCTAGGTTCTTATCACTTTACAGACATTTAGGCTGGACAGAAAAAAAGCATAATAAACCAGACGTTACTGTGATGATTAAAAATATCGAAAGCATTGAAACAGCGCTCGGATAGATAGAGCGACGCTTTTTTGCTCCAGATTACATATAAAAACTAACTTAAACTTAAAATAGGATTAAGGCATGTCTACACGTATTCTCTAATGCTTATTTACGCGAACAGCTAAAACATCACAGCAAGAACCATGCAAGATAGCAGTGGATGTTGAGCCTAAAATAAGTGAAAGACCATGCCTTCCATGAGTTCCGGCAACAATTAAATCAACATCAGTTTCTTGCGCTATTTTATGGATCTCTTTTTCTGGTCTTCCGTAAACAATATGTTGCTCGCCCTTTTCTATATTGATTTTTTCAGTCAGAGATGTGATTCTGTCTCTTGCGTGTTCTGTTATTTCTTCCTGCAACGTGGTCACATTTAGCGGTATATCACTGCCATAAGCAACACTTAAGGGCTCAATTACATGTACTATAGTCATTTTTGCATTATTTTGTTCAGCTATCTCTTTACCTTTTTCAAGAACTGCGCCTGCCTCATCTGACAAGTCGAGGGCTACCAATAGATGTTTGTAAACACTCATAATTTTCTCCAATATTATTTTATGTTCATACGTTTTGATATATAAAATACCTTTATAATCAAATAGGAGCATGTTTTTGCATGAAAGAAGGTTTGCAGAAATTCCGACTTTATCCCATTTTATAGACAAAGTGGGCGACAATGCAAATTTGTGTTACCAACAGAAAACTAACCTTATTCACTATTTGTTGAAAATAAAACAGACAAATACAAGATAGACTATAACGTAAAGTGTATTCGTTTTTCCGTGCATTCCTTACATTAACTTGAGAACTATTTTATGATTTTCTGCAACAGCACGAAAACACTTCTGATAAATCAAAACAGTTCCAGACTGTACACGAAATCAATATTTGACTTCAAAGAAAACTATACCGTCTTTTTAAAGAGGAGGCTTCCACAATAGCATAATCAATGGGTAAACGTCTCCATTCATTACTGAGTGGGCACTGGGCTGTCCTATCAGAAATTTAGGTCTTGAATAGGATTTCATGGTAATACCCGGGTAAAATTAAACAAGGGATGCTCTATGGAAACGTTAGCTGAAACTGTTGCATTTACAAAGCATTTTTTAACCTTAAAGACCCGAGAAATCAAGGTCAAATTGATTCCCCTCTCTCAGAAGTATTATAGGTTGTGCTGCGAAGAGCGATCTGTGGTGCTGAGAGTTGGCGAGATTATCTCAACTTTGGCAATGCCAAGCTATCGAGTCCAGCCTTAATGGCCTAGAAAAACCGCAGGCTAAGATAATACTGCTCTGGGCTTGATTATGCTTAAGAATTTTTAGATGAGACACCTCTGATATATACTATTAGTGTTATTGACAAAAAAAAGAAAACTAATTATGTCTGATATGTCTAATACACCAAAATCAGTAAATAGTACTGTTAACTCTACAACCAATATTAGAACTGAAGTAGAGCCTGCCATTAAAGAAGGAAAATATGGAAGACATAAAGTGAGTGTTAACATTGATGATTCCAATAATCGCCAAACCAGCACTTCACAAGATTCTTTATCTTCTTCCTCGACCCTTGTAAAAAAATTAGTAAACCAAGTAAACAACATTGAAACACAACCCTACTCCGATGTTTACACTTCCACTCTAACGACTTTGGCATTATTTGCAGATACATTAATGGCAGCTGGATTAAATAATGAAGTGGCCGTTATTTTAACTGCTCTGGGCGACATCATCAAAGCCCATGAAAAAGCCGAAGAGCGTAAGGCTGAAACTGAGCGCCAGGAAATACAGGAGGATAAGCGCATTAATGAACAATATCTTCAACACAAACTCATTATTGAAAAACTGCATGAGCGTTTGCTTAGCAAACGTTCAGAGCTGGATCTTAAAGATAAAGAAACTCAATTTGATGATTATCTTAAGAGGCTTGAGACAGAATGGATTAAAAAGTAAAACTCTCAGTTAGTCCAGATTTATTAGTTTATACTCCAGCTTTCTTGCTGTTATTTGAAAAGGAGTGGTTTTTTATGAGCTTTTATACCCGTGGAGAAGGTACATTTAAAAAAACTGTCAGGCTATTATTACTCAGACCAATGGTAATTGTAGTCGTTTTTTTTTCTTTTGATTGCTCAGCAAAAAATACACCTAACGATGTCTCATTAGGTGTATTTTTACTACCATCTTACGGTATTGTTCAGCAAGTAAAAAATCAATCTTATGCTCTGAAAAAACTTGGTGGAAAACCTCTGTATCAGCAACGATTTGTGCCACCAATTACGATTTTCCCAATAAATGCACCTTTAGGTACCATCCCTGAAATAAAGCGTATTATAAAAAAAATCGCCCAACATCAATACTTGTTTAGACTGGATGTTTCTGCCATATCTTTCACTCAGGGAAACATGGCTGTAATGACATTTAAAGATAGCGATAACTTGCAAGCTTTAAAAAGGAAAATTATCAGCCATCTATTTCCATCACATGTAAATAATGCTCAAGACCCAGATGGGTTAAAGCTTTATTCTGAAAGAAAGGTATTGATCAATAAGTATAAAAATCCTGATATGCTTTCTCAACCGTGTTTCCCCTGCATCACATTGCTTACAGAGACTACAAATGCAGTTAGGAAAGAGTATATAAAATCATACTTAAAACAAAAAAGTAAAATTGATAAAACCTATGGTCACGCAATGTCCCTAGGTATAGGTTATATCAATGAAAATGGACAAATCACCAAAACGATTGCAGTTTATCCATTGCTGTCAAAGACTACTTTAAAGAGAAAAATTTCGGCTCTGCATCAACATAAAGACTAATCATAGAATGATTAATCACACCATATCTTCTTGATAATAAAAAAATAAGGATGATCTGTACTAGTGTGATTACCAGGGGAAACTGACGGTATAATTACCAAGCGATTTTGACGGATTAACTCTAGCCGGGATACTTGAAGAACTCAATTTATCCCTGCTGTTTTGTTCTACTGTTTTAACCGGAGGATTACCTGAGCTGTTGATTATACCGCAATCAGCTCTGCGACCATTGATGATGGAAGTGCACAATAAAATCCATAATTTAACGAAAAGAATTTGGTAGGATTAACGAAATCTGAAAAAATATTTTCATAATACTGTAAAAATATCTGACATAATTAATCATTTAGAATATAGTTCCTCAGATAGTCAAATTACACTTTGTAAACTCAGTAACTCTTGCACATAACATATGGTATAAATAGCCCATGTCAGCACAGATTCTTGATGGTAAAAAACTTGCCTCAGAAATAAAAAATACTGTAGCACTTAAAATAAAGGCTAAAGGTATTAAGGATAAAAAGCCTCCAACACTGGCCGTTATTCTTATTGGAGATGACCCAGCTTCACACAGTTATGTCAACGCCAAGAGGCGCGCATGTGAATTCGCCGGACTTAAGTCTTTCTCATACAATATGGGTGACACTGTTACTGAGCAAGACCTATTAAACCTTGTGGACGAACTTAACAGAGATGAGTCTGTAAATGGTATTCTTGTGCAACTTCCCCTACCTGAACATATTAATAAAGAACTCATTCTTGAGCGGATTTTACCAGAAAAAGATGTAGACGGTTTTCATCCCTACAACCTTGGCAGGCTTTGCCAGCGTCGTCCGCTATTACGGCCCTGCACTCCAAAAGGTGTCATGCGTCTGCTTGAAAAAACCAACATAAATTTTTATGGTTTAGATGCTGTAGTTGTTGGTGCTTCAGAAATCGTTGGCCGTCCTATGGCTTTGGAGTTATTGCTGGCAGGATGTACTGTTACCATTACTCACCGTTTTACAAAAAATTTACCACAGAAAATTTCTCAAGCTGATATTGTTATTGTAGCTGTTGGTAAGGCGAATATAATTCAGGGTGACTGGATTAAATCTGGAGCTATTGTTATTGACGTAGGTATTACACGATTGTCTGATGGTTCTTTATGTGGTGATGTAGACTTTGAAGCTGCCAGAAAACGTGCGTCATGGATCACCCCGGTTCCCGGTGGAGTTGGTCCAATGACTGTAGCCTGCTTGTTGGAAAATACGCTTGAAGCTTCACAATTACAGGATGATAAAAAAAAGATGGAATAATACCAAAACCTTCTTTTAACTTCTTATTTGCGTAACTTTTCTTATCTTGCTGTTATGCGTTGAAGTTCCCTGCAATAGCTGGCTATTACTCGTCACTTCGTCTTTAACAGTAAGCCCATAAAAGCATGCTAATAACCATAACTGGAAACTGGTTTTTGTATAAGGATAAGTAGTTTTTACAGTAAAGTTTCCGGTATATGAGAAATTATTTACAACGCTACACATTCTCGATTTTATAAAATCAAGAACGTGTAGCAGATCACTAACTGACTTGCGGTAATGGCTTATGCTCAGACGCAATGAATGTATATATAACGGGTAATACAAATAAGGTAAAAATAGTACCAATTCCCAAGCCAGCAATAATAATCAGACCAATATCAAAACGACTGGCAGCACCCGGCCCTGTAGCAAATAAGAGTGGAAATAACCCTGCTAACATGGAGATAGTTGTCATCAGAATAGCTCGAAGCCTTAATTTTGATGCATTCATTACCGCATCCATACGATTTAATCCATAACAAATTTGTTGCTCTTTTGCGACCTCGCAAATTAAAATACCATGTTTGCAGATCAAACCAATTAATGTCACTAACCCAACCTGAGTATAAATATTCATACTAGCCATTCCCCAAGCCATAAACAGTAACGCGCCACAGACAGCTAATGGAACACTGATAAGAATAACAACCGGATCACGCATACTTTCAAACTGACAAGCCAACACAAGAAAAATAATGCATAATGCCAATACAAAGATAATATACAAAGCACCCCCTTCTTGCACGTACTGGCGGGCTTCACCTAAAAAATTATATTGATAATTTTTTGGTAATAAAGGTACTGCTTTTGTTTTCAGGTATTGTACGGCCTGGCCGATTGTAGAACCTGGCATTGGTACCATGCTGATGGTGGCTGAATTCATCTGATTAAAATGGGTAAATGATTGAGGCTGACCGGAAATTGTAGTTGTAATTAAACTCTTCAGTGGAATCATGGTACCGTTTTTTGCTTTCAGATAGTAGTTTCCAATACTTTCAGATGTGAAGCGAAATTTGCGTTCAACCTGAGGTATAACTTCATATGGACGACCATTAAGATTTGTTCTCCCAACAAGACCACTGGTCATCATCGCTGAAAGCGTGTCACCAACCTGTTTCATTGTAATTCCGTAGGCTCCGGCTTTATTTTTGTCAATTTTAATACTCAGTGTACCGGAGCTAAAATTAAGATCTAATCTGGAAAAAATAAAACGGGAGCTGTTGGCAATAAGCTTTGCTACTTTTGTTGCTACGTTATAAATATTTTCAAAAGAATCTGATGAGGTGATAACAAATTGAACGGGCATACCACTTACACTACCTGGAACCGCCGGAAATCCAAACCCTGATAAAGCGATTGTTGGGTTGTTTTTCATCTTATTGTTAGCCTTTTTAACAATCGTTTGTTCATTATCGCTTCGCTCACTCCATGGTTTTAACATGACGAGAGCCATTCCTTGGTTGTTATTAGGTATACCTGAAAAAGAAAGAGTTGAGGCAATAGCAGAAGTCGTTTTTAAGCTGTTCATGCCTTCTTGCATTCCTTTTTGAACGTAGTCAAGGTTGGCTGTTTGTGGTGCATTACCAATCATTAAAAAAGCACCATTATCTTCCTTTGGTGCAAGTTCAGTTGGAATTAACTTAAACATGAGAGGTAAAGCAATAAATACACATATGGCAAAAACAACGATTACTTGTCGGTGCAACATGACCGCTTTTAATGCTATTGTATAACTTTTTGACAACCATTCATAAAAAGCATTTACCAATAACTCGAAACGATTAGGTTCAATTTGTGGCTTCATAAGCTTTGAGCACATCATTGGTGACAATGTCAGCGCAATAATGCCAGAGATAAACACGGCTCCAGCCAGAGTTAATGCAAATTCTTTAAATAAAGCGCCCGTGATTCCATTCATCAATGCGATGGGTGAGTAAACTGCCGCTAGGGTAAGCGTCATGGAAATTACAGGCACAGCAATTTCACGGGTTCCGTATATGGCAGCCCGAAAAGGTGATTCCCCATTTTTAATATGTCTGTCAACATTTTCAACAACCACGATAGCATCGTCCACAACCAACCCTATGGCAAGTACCATTGCCAACAAAGTAAGTAAGTTAAAAGTGAAACCAAACAGGTTCATCAGTATAACTACACCAATTAACGACAAAGGAATTGTAACAACAGGGATCGCCACTGCACGTAGAGAGCCCATAAACAATATCATAACAATCATGACAATAATCGCAGCTTCAGCCAGTGTTTTAATAACCTCATAAATTGATTCATTAATAGCTTGAGTCGAGTCGTAAAGTACCCGCATATGAATAGCCGAAGGTAATACTTGCTTAATGCCAGGTAGTTCACTTTTAACTCTTTCCACCACTTTCAATGGGTTTGCACTTGGAGTTGGGTTAATGGCAACTACTACGGCATTTTTACCATTGGAATATGCACGAACAGTATCTCTTTCTTTAGCTAACGCAACTTTGGCAATATCACTTAAGCGGATAACAGATCCATCAGTATTCGTTTTGATGATTAAATTTGATAACTCTTTAACATTTGATGCCTGAGTATTAACAACTGTATTCATTTGTACAAAATAATTATTAATTTGTCCTGTGGCTGAAAGATAATTGTTACTTCGAAGTATCTCCGTGACTTCATCAGCAGTTAAGCCATATGCTGCCATTTTTGATGGGTTAAGCCAGATCCTCAGGCCAAAATCACTACCTCCATAAAGGGTGGCTGTTGCAACACCCTGTACTGTTAACATTTTTGGTTGCACCACTCGTGAAAGAAAATCTGTTATTTGGCTGCTATTTAGTTTTTTGCTGGTAAAAGCAATATAAAGTAGTGAAACAGAAGCTCCTGTTGAAGATGAAATAACTGGATCCTGTACATTCTGAGGTAACTCAGAGCGTACACTATTTACCTTGGAAAGAATCTCAGCTAATGCACTGTCAGGGTTAGTGTCAAGCTTCATATAGACATTAATGGTGCTGGTACCGATAGAACTGTTTGATGTCATGTAATCAATGTTATTAGCTTGTGCAATCGCTTGCTCCAAAGGGGTTGTAACAAATCCCTGCACAAGATTAGCATCAGCACCGTAATAGGTGGTTGAAACAGTAATGACGGTGTTGGTCATTTCAGGAAACTGCCGAAAAGCGGTATTGATAACAGCATATAAACCCAGCAATAAAATAAGCAGGCTGATTGAGACAGAAAGGACGGGTCTTCTTATAAAAGTATCAGTTATGTTCATGCTAAAACCGCCCTTTATAATTGTGGGATTGTTTGAGGTGAAATTAGTGATTTATCTGACACCACTTTAATGTGACTGCCATTAGTCAAACGCACCTGACCAGAGGTAACAATCTGGTCTCCAAACGATAAACCCTTGATTATTCGGGCATTATTTTTATTTCTTCCATTCACTTCAACGACCTTTTGTGTAACGATGTAATAATCAGCTTTCTTCTTTTTATCATGAACCTTTTTAATGACATAAACACTCTGACCATACAACTGAAAGTTAATAGCTCTTACCGGAACAATCATTTGTTGTTGTTTTTTAGGAAGCAAAATAGTTACTTTGGCATACATCCCAGAACGCAATTTACCGTTGTTATTAGGAATAGAAGCTTGTACGTCTACCACGCCACTATCACTGTTAACCGCAGGTTCAATGGCTGTTATTTTTCCATTAAACGGGTGATTCGGATACGCATCAACCATAATTCGTATGGGTAACCCTAGGTTAACATTAGCCATATCAACCTGAGATATTGTAAATTGAATATGCATGGTATCGGTGTTTTCCAGCCGAATAACATCGGTGCCTTCAGACAGGTACTGGCCGGAATAAATATTTTTAATTCCCACATGCCCATCAAAAGGCGCTGTAATTAAACGTCGTTGAATAGTTGCATTATATCCATCAATTTGGGCAAGCAAAGTGTTATAAGCTGAAATAGCATTATCTAATGTTTGTTTAGAGACTGATCGTTGCTTGTAAAGTTTATCGGTACGTTCCATCTGCCCTTTGATAGAGGGAATCTGTCCTTCAGCTTCTTTAAGGTTGGCACGCTCAACACTGGTATCTAGTGCTACAAGCAAGTCTCCTTTATTTACTTTTTGCCCTGATTTAAAATTAATGCTAACTATTTTTCCAGCTTGTTCATTGCTGAGTTCTACGCCCTGAGAAGGCTTAATAAAACCAATTGCATCAATTTCCGGTTGCCAAGACGAGGCTTTAACTGTCACCACAGTTACAGGGTAAACCGGAGCAGGTCTGCCGACGATAAAATTTGCAATCATTTTATCTTTGACAACATTAAATGTAATGACAGTTCCAAATAGTAAAAATACAATGAGTATCATTACTATGTACCATCTTTTCATGCTTATACCCCTTTTTTTTATTTAATTTTCTGCAACTATATTGAAAACAAAACTCATAACGAAAACTTTTAACTCAAACAAGTACTTGTGAAACAAACAACAAAGGATTTCCAATAAGATATCGACATTAAATGCCAAATAGCCATTTTCATACTTTAAAAAACATACTGCGTCCCAGAAAAAGTTGAGTAGAAACCTATTGGTCAGATTATTATAATAATAAGCGTGTTGCAAACCCAAAAAAACATACTGAAATAAAAGTGTTGAATGACTTTTATATAATAACTTATTAATATTTTACAGTTGTAATTTATACATTTATGGATAATAGTCATACATTTTGTTTCAGTTTGCAACAGTTCCGTAATATAAATAATGCAAAAATAGGCGTCTTACTATTGTTTTGTTATGGAAAGGCTTTGACATTAATGTATAAATTGAAAGTCTGTCTATTTATTCAACGCATTAAACTCCACGATCATCGTATAAAAAACAGTTGTTTGTATAACATGAGCTAGGAACTGCCCTCTGGCTTGAGCTAAACTCTAAATCATTTATAATGCCACTTTATCAAAGATGTACTTTCACACTCACTTAACTTGAAAATTCAAATGAGATATACGCAAAATAAATGAACATGTCGATGATTAATCAGGATAAATCCAGTTACACTTTTAGGCCTGTTGGTATTGTTCACTCATGCTTTAAACAAAAATTTGGCATTCCCAGACAACCTGGCTTGGTCAGTAAAGCTAAAGCAACCATAGAGTTTTTTACAGATTACAAACATCCCTTTCTTTTTGAAGGGTTAGAGGTTTTCTCTCATATATGGGTGCACTTTATTTTTCATCAGACTATAAAGGAAGGCTGGCGACCAAAAGTTCGCCCTCCGCGTTTAGGCGGAAAATTAAAACGAGGTGTATTTGCTACCCGATCAACTCATCGACCTAATCCCTTGGGAATGTCTGTCGTTAAGCTTGATAAAATTGAGAAAAGCACTCGACATGGCGTTATTTTACACATCTCAGGCGTTGACTTACTGGATAAAACACCTGTTGTTGATATAAAACCTTACCTACCATACGCTGATAAAGTATCAGATGCGACTGAACAGTTTTCTCTAAAAACACCAAAGCGCTTTGATATTATATTTTCATTATCAGCAGACACCTTCCTAGAAAAACACATGAAAAAAACTGGTAGGGATTTAAAAACATTAATTATCCAAACACTGGAGCATGACCCCAGACCAGGCCACATGAAGCATCACGAATACAGGCAATTTGCCATCGCTTTATATGATGCAAACATCCTCTGGTATGTACAAAACAATGAAATTATAGTAAATGATGTTGCTTATTATTATCAAACTACAACAGGTATTGCATGATTGTTCCCTGGGAAAAAATAAATAAAAGCACTCTCATTAATCTCATTCAAACTGAAGTTTCTACCGAAGGAACGGATAATGGTGACATGCTGTCTTTAGAAGAGAAAACAGAGCAGGTTTTGTATTTATTAAAAACGGGCAAGGCTATCATTACTTTTGATGAAATAACAAATTCTTTTTCGATAAAATGTAGTAAATAAAACTTAATCTGACACGGCTTCTTAAAAAAAGGAAAGTCAGCTGCTTTGATAAATGTGTTGAAACCCAAAAATCAAAACCGGTGTAAATTTAATTTTTCATGGTAACTATAAAATCTTCAAATACAAAGTATGCTTACTCAATGAGGAAGTTTGTTTACATTCTTTTAAAACAGTGTCAAAGACTTAAGCAAAATATTAGTTAATAGCTAAACTTTTATATGCAAATAAAACCTCAAGCTGGATTACCAAAATCAGGATAGAAAAACGAGCCAAATCTTTCGAGTTTGCTTTATTGAGCAGTTTTGTTCTCGTTTTACACTTACTCATTTTTTGTAATAGTTACAGATTTTTAATCTGTTAGATTATTCAATTAAAATAAAGGCGGTTAATTTTGTTATGTCATCCATAATCTACAGAATTTTATTTATTCTGGTTGCTGATAAACATTGTGGATTCAGACTATTAAAATATTTTATTTTTTCAGTGGCGATACTGCCTGTTTTTTTAATACCATTTGAACAGACTGTCTGGGCCTCGCAAGTTGCTATTCTTCCTGTTAAAAATAATTTTGGGAACAACATTAATCGCCAAGTTAAGCAAAACCCCCATTTTGCTGATTCGTGGCAACATGTTAGCGGTTCTGATCGTGCTTCTTTTAAACTATCGCCGGTTACAAATCTTTCCGCATTATCTAATGGTGATACAGCCATGCCATCTAATGCCGGTAACTTTCATGGCGCCATGAATGGTGCTGTTGATCCCCGCACTGGTACCGCATCTTTTAGCTTACTGGTTGCTAGCACATTGTATGATCAAGGTCAGGGTAAACGTGATTTAATGCTTGCTTATTCTGGCAACCCTTCTCCACAGGGACCCAATAGCCTGGGTTTGGGTTCACACTGGGCATTTAATGTTGGCGTTGAACAACCCTCAACATCTGAAGTTAACGGTCATAAAACCACTGATATTACCACAGGCGATGGGCATAGTTTCACCATGGAAAGTGACCGTGATTCCGGTGGAAAAATTTATTGGCATCCATTGCGCCATAAACTTGGGGATGTAACGATTACCGGCATGCCCGGCGACTGGACAATTTCCACCGCCGGTGGAATACGCGAACACCTGCAATATGGTTATGAAGACTGGGAAGAAGGTCGCGATGGTCAGCGCGTCTGGTTTTATTATAATCGCCAGGGTCCATCTGATTCCACACGTAAATTAATTTATATCTGTGCGCATCCGCTGACTACAGATCAGCTGCACAGCCCCAATAATGCCTGTACAAATAATGGCATACACATTACTTATCAGGGGCGCGATGTGCTCATTAATGGGCAGCAGAAAATAACCTTGCATATGAAAAGTGTTTTAGGGCAGTCAACGGTGCAGTCTATTTCCATGCCAGGCTTATCAGATGATGCCATTACCCATCACCAGCAGGTACAACTGCAATTTAGCTATGATGATCAGGGAGACTATCCGTGGCTGTTAAAAAGTATTTTGCAACCTTCCGGCCAAAAAACAACATTTTTGTATAATAAAGAATCCAGCCACCCTACCCTACAATCTCAGGGATTGCCCACCGGCTTTAATCAGGCACACATTCCGGTAGTAACTGAGGAAACAAACACCCCTGCTCCTATGTATAAAAATATCATTCCAGAACAACATGTCTGGTATCAGTACAGTGCCGGCACCGCTGATCAGCATAACTTTACCGGTTATTTAAGTGGTGTGAGCAATGCACCCGGAAAAGACAATTTGTTTGATCGTGCCGATAACTACACCTATACCGTCACTAAAGATAATGGCCTGACTACCACCTCCACCACCTACAACAAATATCATCTACCGTTAACCATCACACAAACAGACGATATACACAACAGTCTGACGAATCAGAGTATAGCCACCTATTCACCTTGGAAAGGCACCACCTTTGCGCAACTACCTTCAACATTCTCTTTACCCACTCAAACATCCAAAACACTATATGCACAGACAACGCTAGGTAATGACAGCGTAGTCAGTCCGGCAAAAGTGATTCAACATAAAAAATATAACAGCAATGGCCAGGTTATCTGGCAGGATGATGCTTATGGTCGGCAAACCTTTATCCAGTATTGCCCACCACAAGGAGACAACCATTGCCCGAAAATGGACCCGAACTGGCCGCAGGTCACTTTACCGGAAAAGGTATTACGGCTCCCTGCCAAACAGTCTCCTGCAGGCGAACAACCTTTCATCACACTAGCCACGTCTGACGATCCGGCACCAGCTGTAGAAGTCACCTTTGACTATAAATTGATACCCATAGCACAGCCAGATAAAAACCGGGTGTATCAGTATCAGCAACTGTTACAAAAACAGTGGGTACACACGCAACAGGTGGCTACAATCCAAGACGGTATCACCCGCTTTAATTTATTCAGCCAGCAACGATTGACAGATGATGCAGGAGCAGATACTTCAGCACTTGCCGGTAACTGGCAAGTGGCTGATAAAAAAGTGGGGACTTTGTCGGCGTTAGCGGTTGCAGGGGTAAGGTCCGGCCAGCCACTGCCAGAGCTTGATAAAACTGAACTGTCCTCTGCCACTCATTATCAGTACAATTTGCAGCAAAGTAGCCCAACTTATGGTCAGCTGACACAGTTATCTGTCACCAGATACAATCCATCTGTACCGGTTATTAATGGTAAATTACTACACCCAGGACCCTCGGTCCTGCTGGCCGAACCACCTGCTCAAACAGAGCAGGTCACCTTAAAGGTCACCCATACAATCAACCCGCAATCTCAGACAAGAACAACAGATATTGAAGTGGCTCCCACACAGTCGCCGAGTGATATTAAAAATCAGACTCAGTTAATGGCGCTGGGCGATGAAGGTGGATTATCGTTAGGTAAAACAGTTTATTCTCTGTCAACCGGTGTGAAGCTATCTACAGACGACACTTTAAAAACTCTGCATACCGCATGGACGTATGACCTGTGGCAACGCCCAGTCAAAGAAGTTGTGAGCGCCGGCGATGGCGGTAACCCTCAGACGATTTTATGGACGTACCTTAACGATACTCGCGAACAGGCGGTAGTGAAAACACTGCCAGGAGGCGTACAGGAAAAAATCAGTTATGCCGGAGCCGGTGATGAGCAAAAAATAACAGCCACCTGGCACCGCACTAAAGCGATGAGTGACCAGTCTTTGGAGGGAGCGTCTCACTGGATACAAGACAGCAGTTCAGTTTTCACGAAAACAGGTCAGCTTGCCAGTAAAACCGTTTATCACGCAAAAGACGATGACGGAGAAGCCATCGCCCTGACGTCAACCTACGGTTACGATACACTTAACCGCCCTGTATGGCAAAAATCCCCAGATGGTTCTGTTAATGTCACTGTACGCAACGATCCAAAAATGTTATTGATTAGTTATCAGGTAGTGACAGACCAAAATAACACGCATGAGAAACTTTCGCCTCTGCTTAGTGTGGTTAAATCCAATATAACAGGCAAACCTGTTGCTCGGTATACATTCGCTCTTGATCCAGATATAAACGTCAAGGGTAAGTATTTGTATTCAGCCTCACTCAAAACAACCTTGATGGCTATTGAACGTCAACTTAAGTCTGTTGTGCATTTAAAAACAAGTCAAAGTTATGGTTTACTTCCGCTTGCAGGTCAACAGGGTTTATTTTCTTTTGTGGACAGTGCCATCAGTGCAGGTGCTTGGTTAAATAAAATCAGCACCCAGTATGACGGTAATGGTCGCCGGACAGCTCTCACTCAACCCAATGGTGTTCAAACCCACTGGAAATGGAAAAATGGCAACCTTGCAGCGACTATCGCACCAAACGGCAGCATTATTCACGACTCCTATGATATTTTTGGCAATAAAGTTGCCCGCTGTGTGCAACCGTCTGACAAATCTACCTGTCACGCATTAGGCGTCCGTGGGTATGATGGTGAGGGTAATCTTGCTTGGCAAACCGATGAATATGGCAACAGAATCACTTACACTTACGACGCCGATGGCAGACTGCTAACGATGACTGTACCCGACAATAAAAAAGGTAGTGTACATGTATTTTCCTATACCTATAACAGCTATGCTGTCACCAGTGCTTCAATCGACGGGGTCATTTATGCAAGATGGACCTATAACCCCGATACGTGGCAACTCACTGACAAAGAAGATACTATCAGTCATCTTCACTACACCTATGATGACAATACCGGAGAGTTAACCTGTATTACCCGCAGTGCTCCGGAAAAACTTAAGTCACCAGCGGGTATTCACTACCCTGCCGGCACCATCAAAATTAAGTATGATCGTTATGGACAGGCTACCCGCTATACTGACTTGTCAGGCAATATTTATTCAGCTGTTCACGATAAATATGGTCGAATTTTACAAACTTATGTCACCTTTAACAATCAAAGCACGCCAAAATTACTGAGTTCTATTACCTATTCTCCCTATTTTAACCGCCCCGTTTCTGTTATTAACGGTATTGGTATTATCAGATACTATATTTATAATGACTTGGGTAATGTTCAAAGCACGCTCGACAAACAAAATAATCAGGTACTAGATCAGCTCAGCTATACCTATGATGTTCAAACCGGCAACATCCTTACCTTTACCCGTTCTAACGGAAAAGACAGTGCAACCCAGACTTATACTTACGACAAAAATACAAACAGTCTCACCTCAATGGTTTGCAGTGCCACAGGCAAATCTAGCACGCCCGATGTGCTTTGTCCTAGGGATACTGATTTATCAGGAAGTCAGTTAATAGCTCCTCCTATTATTATGTCACAGCGGTATCAGTTTGATGATTGGAACAACATCAGCCGTGTTGATGAACAGCTGATTACCACGAAGGGTAAAAAGACAGGAAAAACATCCGTGTATACCTATGACACCGGATACAATGATCACTATGACCCCCACCGCATGACAGCACTGAGTACTCAGTGGCAGGACAATGTATCGACTTTCAGCCATGCACCCAACCCGATAACTTACGACAATTTAGGTAGAATAATTAAAGATGCTCAAGGCAACAGACTCCATTATAACGTTTTTGGTAATCAGGATGAATTTACCAATGTTAATACCGGAGAACACAGTTTTTACTACTACGACAGCACAGGCAACCAGATAGCAGAACAACTGACAGATGCAACAGGAAAAGCTTTACAGCAACCGCTTTACATGATTTATCAAGGTGACAGCGTCTCGGAGCAGGTACAAGATGACGCCGCCGGCAAAACACACAGATCACATGAGTTTTCAGGCATTGCCCACAGTGAAGATGGTGTACTCAACACTTGGTATGTGAACGATTATAAAGATGACACAATAACCACTTATAATAGTTCTGGTCAGAAGGTAAGCGACCATGTCTACAGTCCGTATGGTATGGATGATGATCTGTTAAATACAGACAATCAGGCCTTTTTGCAAAAGCGGGCTCTCTCAGCACAGCCACCGCTGTGGCAAAATCATCGGCCAGGTTTTGACGGCCAGCTAAACGACCCTGCCACAGGTTATCAGTTTCTCGGAGGGGGTTATCGTGCATACAACCCCGTGTACAGACATTTTATGAGTCATGACAGCTATAGCCCGTTTACAAAAATAGACGGTTATGGGTTTGGTGATAATAACCCGATCATGAATACTGATCCCACAGGTCATATGCCTCAATGGTTAGGATATGCTTTAGGCGCTGTTGGCATTGTTATGTCAATAGCATCAGCGGTTCTGCTTCCTTTTGCCGCTAGTGCGGCAGCCACATCTGCGGCCACAACAGCCATAGCAGTAAGTGCTACCTCGATAACAGAGGCGGGTGTTAGCGGAGCGGCCACCGGAGTTGCACTAGGTGCCGTGGGTGCAGCTTCTGGCACGCTACAAATTGCGGGTACAGCAATGCCTCACAATAAAGGGTTGGCAATGACCAACCAGATACTGGGCATTGCCAGTGGTTTATCCTCAATGCAAATGGGGGGCGTCACGATTTTTTTGGGCGCAGCTGATGCGGTGACAGGTGTCAGTAAGCTAACCAGTGCCATGGTAATCGCCGCAGGTGTAGCAGACAGTGCAAATGGTCTTTCTGGAGAAGCAGGCTCTGATATCAGCTTGGGTATGTCAGTCAGCCCTAACCTTGCGAACAAAGCCGGTTTAGCAAAAGCTGTTGAATATTTAGGGTATGCATCTTTGGGGCTTATGGTAGCATCTATAGCCACCTCAGCTGTTTCAACATTTGGAACAGCTTTATCAATACGAAAAAATGCCAGAAATGCACAGGTGAATTATCTGCGCATCGATGCACATGATACCACTGACATGCAACAACTTGGTCTATATGCTAGGCATGAATGGATAGAAGTCAGAGGTGCGGTGTCAGTAAGGGAGGATCTTAGTGAACACTTAATGAACGTACTGGCAAGTGATACTTATTATTCTATTAGACGTAATATAGCCTCACGCCCTGATGCCACTCCAACACTACTAGCTGAATTATCAAAGTCACAAGACTCTGAAGTAAGGCAGTCTGTGGCATCAAATTTAAATACATCTGTTGAAATTCTAATAGAACTTTCCAAAGATCAGGACCCTGCGGTAGTGGCTGCTGTAGCTAAGAATAAAAATACACCTAATAGAGAATTGTTTAATATAATTGAGAAAGGAGATATGAAATTGGCATCAATTGCTACTACTATTGTTCGACAAAAACAAAAGACTAAAGCATTATCTTATCATCCTCCTATTAACCATGCCAGAAGTCTAGATAATATTAGAGATCTTTGAAAAAGGTAATAATATTAAAATCTGTTTCTAACTAATGTTATAAGCATGCTTTTATGGCATGCTGCTAAAGCAATAATTCGGATAGTTTTAACTCATTGTTTTCCATGAGTATTATCTGTTAGTTTAACGATATGAACAGAAGATAACCCATTGAAAACACAGCATATGGTAAAGTAACGTTCAGAAATCTTAGACGTTATTAAGAGATGAATGAAAAACATCTGAGTCGCTGGTACCAGATAAGCTTTAATTTTGCAGATTTCAACTTTTATTTGCGTAACTGAACAACTACCAGAGAAAAGGGTGTTGATTGCAACTATTGATCTCTCTTTTATGAAGATAAATACAGTGACAGAGGGCGCCAGAAACCCCATGATGGCAAGGTTAATGTAAAGGCTGACAAACGGTGAAGACATCTATGCAACGGCTGTCTATTTAAAAATTTTTAAACAGCCCCTTCATGTGGTTATGTTTTGTGTCGAGGAACAGTACGCACTTGTGTTCAGTATGGATATGTATTAAATGCCAAAATACTGTTTAGTAAACGTAAAACTCACCATAAAAAATATTGTAAATGCTCGTCTGCAAGTTTGCTGTATCTACGCTCATTTAGCACCCAACACAAAAAAACACAAAAAATAAGCAATTAATCTAAAAATTACGTATTTTGTTTTTTCTATCTTCGTAATGTCTTTACTTTTTTTGTAAAAAAAAAGCTAACATTTTGATTTAAAATATAAATCTATCAAAAGTATGGTTAAGTCAGCTATGCGTACTTCAACTAAAATAAAGGCGGTTAATTTTGTTATGTCATCCATAATCTACAGAATTTTATTTATTCTGGTTGCTGATAAACATTGTGGATTCAGACTATTACAATATTTTATTTTTTCACTGGCCATACTGTCTTTTTTTTTAATACCATTTGAACAGACTGTCTGGGCCTCGCAAGTTGCTGCCCTTCCTGTTAAAAATAATTTTGGGAGCAACATTAATCGCCAAGTTAAGCAAAACCCCCATTTTGCTGATTCGTGGCAGCATGTTAGCAGTTCTGATCGTGCTTCTTTTAAACTATCGCCGGTTACAAATCTTCCCGCATTATCTAATGGTGATACAGCCATGCCATCTAATGCCGGTAACTTTCATGGCGCCATGAATGGTGCTGTTGATCCCCGCACTGGTACCGCATCTTTTAGCTTACTGGTTGCCAGCACATTGTATGATCAAGGTCAGGGTAAACGTGATTTAATGCTTGCTTATTCTGGCAACCCTTCTCCACAGGGACCCAATAGCCTGGGTTTGGGTTCACACTGGGCATTTAATGTTGGCGTTGAACAACCCTCAACATCTGAAGTTAACGGTCATAAAACCACTGATATTACCACAGGCGATGGGCATAGTTTCACCATGGAAAGTGACCGTGATTCCGGTGGAAAAATTTATTGGCATCCATTGCGCCATAAACTTGGGGATGTAACGATTACCGGCATGCCCGGCGACTGGACAATTTCCACCGCCGGTGGAATACGCGAACACCTGCAATATGGTTATGAAGACTGGGAAGAAGGTCGCGATGGTCAGCGCGTCTGGTTTTATTATAATCGCCAGGGTCCAGCTGATTCTACACGTAAATTAATTTATATCTGTGCGCATCCGCTGACTACAGATCAGCTGCACAGCCCCAATAATGCCTGTACAAATAATGGCATACACATTACTTATCAGGGGCGCGATGTGCTCATTAATGGGCAGCAGAAAATAACCTTGCATATGAAAAGTGTTTTAGGGCAGTCAACGGTGCAGTCTATTTCCATGCCAGGCTTATCAGATGATGCCATTACCCATCACCAGCAGGTACAACTGCAATTTAGCTATGATGATCAGGGAGACTATCCGTGGCTGTTAAAAAGTATTTTGCAACCTTCCGGCCAAAAAACAACATTTTTGTATAATAAAGAATCCAGCCACCCTACCCTACAATCTCAGGGATTGCCCACCGGCTTTAATCAGGCACACATTCCGGTAGTAACTGAGGAAACAAACACCCCTGCTCCTATGTATAAAAATATCATTCCAGAACAACATGTCTGGTATCAGTACAGTGCCGGCACCGCTGATCAGCATAACTTTACCGGTTATTTAAGTGGTGTGAGCAATGCACCCGGAAAAGACAATTTGTTTGATCGTGCCGATAACTACACCTATACCGTCACTAAAGATAATGGCCTGACTACCACCGCCACCACCTACAACAAATATCATCTACCGTTAACCATCACACAAACAGACGATATACACAACAGTCTGACGAATCAGAGTATAGCCACCTATTCACCTTGGAAAGGCACCACCTTTGCGCAACTACCTTCAACATTCTCTTTACCCACTCAAACATCCAAAACACTATATGCACAGACAACGCTAGGTAATGACAGCGTAGTCAGTCCGGCAAAAGTGATTCAACATAAAAAATATAACAGCAATGGCCAGGTTATCTGGCAGGACGATGCTTATGGTCGGCAAACCTTTATCCAGTATTGCCCACCACAAGGAGACAACCACTGCCCGAAAATGGACCCGAACTGGCCGCAGGTCACTTTACCGGAAAAGGTATTACGGCTCCCTGCCAAACAGTCTCCTGCAGGCGAACAACCTTTCATCACACTAGCCACGTCTGACGATCCGGCACCCGCTGTAGAAGTCACCTTTGACTATAAATTGATACCCATAGCACAGCCAGATAAAAACCGGGTGTATCAGTATCAGCAACTGTTACAAAAACAGTGGGTACACACGCAACAGGTGGCTACAATTCAAGACGGTATCACCCGCTTTAATTTATTCAGCCAGCAACGATTGACAGATGATGCAGGAGCAGATACTTCAGCACTTGCCGGTAACTGGCAAGTGGCTGATAAAAAAGTGGGGAGTTTGTCGGCGTTAGCGGTTGCAGGGGTAAGGTCCGGCCAGCCACTGCCAGAGCTTGATAAAACTGAACTGTCCTCTGCCACTCATTATCAGTACAATTTGCAGCAAAGTAGCCCAACTTATGGTCAGCTGACACAGTTATCTGTCACCAGATACAATCCATCTGTACCGGTTATTAATGGTAAATTACTACACCCAGGACCCTCGGTCCTGCTGGCCGAACCACCTGCTCAAACAGAGCAGGTCACCTTAAAGGTCACCCATACAATCAACCCGCAATCTCAGACAAGAACAACAGATATTGAAGTGGCTCCCACACAGTCGCCGAGTGATATTAAAAATCAGACTCAGTTAATGGCGCTGGGCGATGAAGGTGGATTATCGTTAGGTAAAACAGTTTATTCTCTGTCAACCGGTGTGAAGCTATCTACAGACGACACTTTAAAAACTCTGCATACCACATGGACGTATGACCTGTGGCAACGCCCAGTCAAAGAAGTTGTAAGCGCCGGCGATGGCGGTAACCCTCAGACGATTTTATGGACATACCTTAACGATACTCGCGAACAGGCGGTAGTGAAAACACTGCCAGGAGGCGTACAGGAAAAAATCAGTTATGCCGGAGCCGGTGATGAGCAAAAGATAACAGCCACCTGGCACCGCACTAAAGCGATGAGTAACCAGCCTTTGGAGGGAGCGTCTCACTGGATACAAGACAGCAGTTCAGTTTTCACGAAAACAGGTCAGCTTGCCAGTAAAACCGTTTATCACGCAAAAGACGATGACGGAGAAACCATCGCCCTGACGTCAACCTACGGTTACGATACACTTAACCGCCCTGTATGGCAAAAATCCCCAGATGGTTCTGTTAATGTCACTGTACGCAACGATCCAAAAATGTTATTGATTAGTTATCAGGTAGTGACAGACCAAAATAACACGCATGAGAAACTTTCGCCTCTGCTTAGTGTGGTTAAATCCAATATAACAGGCAAACCTGTTGCTCGGTATACGTTCGCTCTTGATCCAGATATAAACGTCAATGGTAAGTATTTGTATTCAGCCTCACTCAAAACAACCTTGATGGCTATTGAACGTCAACTTAAGTCTGTTGTGCATTTAAAAACAAGTCAAAGTTATGGTTTACTTCCGCTTGCAGGTCAACAGGGTTTATTTTCTTTTGTGGACAGTGCCATCAGTGCAGGTGCTTGGTTAAATAAAATCAGCACCCAGTATGACGGTAATGGTCGCCGGACAGCTCTCACTCAACCCAATGGTGTTCAAACCCACTGGAAATGGAAAAATGGCAACCTTGCAGCGACTATCGCACCAAACGGCAGCATTATTCACGACTCCTATGATATTTTTGGCAATAAAGTTGCCCGCTGTGTGCAACCGTCTGACAAATCTACCTGTCACGCATTAGGCGTCCGTGGGTATGATGGTGAGGGTAATCTTGCTTGGCAAACCGATGAATATGGCAACAGAATCACTTACACTTACGACGCCGATGGCAGACTGCTAACGATGACTGTACCCGACAATAAAAAAGGTAGTGTACATGTATTTTCCTATACCTATAACAGCTATGCTGTCACCAGTGCTTCAATCGACGGGGTCATTTATGCAAGATGGACCTATAACCCCGATACGTGGCAACTCACTGACAAAGAAGATACTATCAGTCATCTTCACTACACCTATGATGACAATACCGGAGAGTTAACCTGTATTACCCGCAGTGCTCCGGAAAAACTTAAGTCACCAGCGGGTATTCACTACCCTGCCGGCACCATCAAAATTAAGTATGATCGTTATGGACAGGCTACCCGCTATACTGATTTGTCAGGCAATATTTATTCAGCTGTTCACGATAAATATGGTCGAATTTTACAAACTTATGTCACCTTTAACAATCAAAGCACGCCAAAATTACTGAGTTCTATTACCTATTCTCCCTATTTTAACCGCCCCGTTTCTGTTATTAACGGTATTGGTATTATCAGATACTATATTTATAATGACTTGGGTAATGTTCAAAGCACGCTCGACAAACAAAATAATCAGGTACTAGATCAGCTCAGCTATACCTATGATGTTCAAACCGGCAACATCCTTACCTTTACTCGATCTAACGGAAAAGACAGTGCAACCCAGACTTATACTTACGACAAAAATACAAACAGTCTTACCTCAATGGTTTGCAGTGCCACAGGCAAATCTAGCACGCCCGATGTGCTTTGTCCTAGGGATACTGATTTATCAGGAAGTCAGTTAATAGCACCTCCTATTATTATGTCACAGCGGTATCAGTTTGATGATTGGAACAACATCAGCCGTGTTGATGAACAGCTGATTACCGCGAAGGGTAAAAAGACAGGAAAAACATCCGTGTATACCTATGACACCGGATACAATGATCACTATGACCCCCACCGCATGACAGCACTGAGTACTCAGTGGCAGGACAATGTATCGACTTTCAGCCATGCACCCAATGCGATAACTTACGACAATTTAGGTAGAATAATTAAAGATGCTCAAGGCAACAGACTCCATTATAACGTTTTTGGTAATCAGGATGAATTTACCAATGTTAATACCGGAGAACACAGTTTTTACTACTACGATAGCACAGGCAACCAGATAGCAGAACAACTGACAGATGCAACAGGAAAAGCTTTACAGCAACCGCTTTACATGATTTATCAGGGTGACAGCGTCTCGGAGCAGGTACAAGATGACGCCTCCGGAAAAACACACAGATCACATGAGTTTTCAGGCATTGCCCACAGTGAAGATGGTGTACTCAACACTTGGTATGTGAACGATTATAAAGATGACACAATAACCACTTATAATAGTTCTGGTCAGAAGGTAAGCGACCATGTCTACAGTCCGTATGGTATGGATGATGATCTGTTAAATACAGACAATCAGGCCTTTTTGCAAAAGCGGGCTCTCTCAGCACAGCCACCGCTGTGGCAAAATCATCGGCCAGGTTTTGACGGCCAGCTAAACGACCCTGCCACAGGTTATCAGTTTCTCGGAGGGGGTTATCGTGCATACAACCCCGTGTACAGACATTTTATGAGTCATGACAGCTATAGCCCGTTTACAAAAATAGACGGTTACGGGTTTGGTAATAATAACCCGATCATGAATACTGATCCCACAGGTCATATGCCTCAATGGTTAGGATATGCTTTAGGCGCTGTTGGCATTGTTATGTCAATAGCATCAGCGGTTCTGCTTCCTTTTGCCGCTGGTGCGGCAGCCACATCTGCGGCCACAACAGCCATAGCAGCAAGTGCTACCTCGATAACAGAGGCGGGTGTCAGCGGAGCGGCCACCGGAGTTGCACTAGGTGCCGTGGGTGCAGCTTCTGGCACGCTACAAATTGCGGGTACAGCAATGCCTCACAATAAAGGGTTGGCAATGACCAACCAGATACTGGGCATTGCCAGTGGTTTATCCTCAATGCAAATGGGGGGCGTCACGATTTTTTTGGGCGCAGCTGATGCGGTGACAGGTGTCAGTAAGCTAACCAGTGCCATGGTAATCGCCTCAGGTGTAGCAGACAGTGCAGATGGTCTTTCTGGAGAAGCAAGCTCTGATATCAGCTTGGGTATGTCAGTCAGCCCTAACCTTGCGAACAAAGCCGGCTTGGCAAAAGCTGTTGAATATTTAGGGTATGCATCTTTGGGGCTTATGGTAGCATCTATAGCCACCTCAGCTGTTTCAACATTTGGAACATTCTTATCATTACGAAAAAATAGCAAAAAGGCATTTGTGAATTATCTGTGCATCGATGCACGTGATGCCACTGATGTTGGAGCAATCAAGTTTTATGCACAGATGCGATGGACTGAAGTCAAAGCTGTTGTATCACAAAAAGCTCATCTAGAACAAGAAGTCATTCAAATACTGGCAACTGATAAAGATATCTCTATCAAGCATGCAATAGCAGTCCGCTCTGATGTTTCAAAAGACGTACTTAATGAATTAGCAAATTCACCAGATGAAACTATAAGAGCAGCTGTTGCAGGAAATTCAAATACATCTCCTGAGACGCTGGCTCGTCTCACTAATGACTCAAAAGCCCGTGTTGTAGTAGCTGCCTCTGGTAATAAAAATACACCCCAAGAAAACTTAGAAAGCATTGCTAATGGAGATGATAGAGCACTGGCATCACTTGCTTTTGTTACTACTCGTCGACAGAAACAAAAGACTAAAGCATTACCTTATCATCCTCCTATTGAAGATACCAGAAATCTAGATAGTATTAGAGATCTTTGAAAAAGATAATAATATTAAAATCTGTTTCTAACTAATGTTATAAGCATGCTTTTATGGCATGCTGCTAAAGCAATAATTCGGATAGTTTTAACTCATTGTCTTCCATGAGTATTATCTGTTAGTTTAACGATATGAACAGAAGATAACCCATGGAAAACACAGCAAATAAGATTCTAGAGGCAATGTTCAGCGTAGAAAAACCACTAAGTACGTTTATTTTAGTGCTGATTATTATACTAATGGTTTTTTATGGCAAAGTAACGTTCAAAAACCTTAGTCGTTATTGTGAGATGAATGAAAAACATCTGAGTCGCTGGTACTAGATAAGCTTTAATTTTGCAGATTTCAACTGTCATTTGCGTAACTGAACAACTACCAGAGAAAAGGGTGTTGATTGCAACTATTGATCTCTCTTTTATGAAGATAAATACAGTGACAAAGGGCGCCAGAAACCCCATGATGGCAAGGTTAATGTAAAGGCTGACAAGCACTGTTTTACCTGCGAAGGGGAAACCAATAACGGTGAAGACATCTATGCAACGGCTGTCTATTTAAAAATGTTTAAACAGCCCCTTCATGTGGTTATGTTTTGTGTCGAGGAACAGTACGCACTTGTGTTCAACATGGGTACGCATTAAATGCCAAGACACTCTTTAGTAAACGTAAAACTCACCATAAAAAATATTGTAAATGCTCGTTTGCAAGCTTGCTGTATCTACGCTCATTTAGCACCCCACACTAAAAAACACAAAAAATAAGCAATTAATCTAAAAATTACGTATTTTGTTTTTTCTATCTTCGTAATGTCTTTACTTTTTTTGTAAAAAAAAAACTAACATTTTGATTTAAAATATAAATCTATCAAAAGTATGGTTAAGTCAGCTATGCGTACTTCAACTAAAATAAAGGCGGTTAATTTTGTTATGTCATCCATAATCTACAGAATTTTATTTATTCTGGTTGCTGATAAACATTGTGGATTCAGACTATTACAATATTTTATTTTTTCACTGGCCATACTGTCTTTTTTTTTAATACCATTTGAACAGACTGTCTGGGCCTCGCAAGTTGCTATTCTTCCTGTTAAAAATAATTTTGGGAGCAACATTAATCGCCAAGTTAAGCAAAACCCCCATTTTGCTGATTCGTGGCAACATGTTATCGGTTCTGATCGTGCTTCTTTTAAACTATCGCCGGTTACAAATCTTCCCGCATTATCTAATGGTGATACAGCCATGCCATCTAATGCCGGTAACTTTCATGGCGCCATGAATGGTGCTGTTGATCCCCGCACTGGTACTGCATCTTTTAGCTTACTGGTTGCCAGCACATTGTATGATCAAGGTCAGGGTAAACGTGATTTAATGCTTGCTTATTCTGGCAACCCTTCTCCACAGGGACCCAATAGCCTGGGTTTGGGTTCACACTGGGCATTTAATGTTGGCGTTGAACAACCCTCAACATCTGAAGTTAACGGTCATAAAACCACTGATATTACCACAGGCGATGGGCATAGTTTCACCATGGAAAGTGACCGTGATTCTGGTGGAAAAATCTATTGGCATCCATTGCGCCATAAACTTGGGGATGTGACGATTACCGGCATGCCCGGCGACTGGACAATTTCCACCGCCGGTGGAATACGCGAACACCTGCAATATGGTTATGAAGACTGGGAAGAAGGTCGCGATGGTCAGCGCGTCTGGTTTTATTATAATCGCCAGGGTCCATCTGATTCTACACGTAAATTAATTTATATCTGTGCGCATCCGCTGACTACAGATCAACTGCACAGCCCCAATAATGCCTGTACAAATAATGGCATACACATTACTTATCAGGGGCGCGATGTGGTCATTAATGGGCAGCAGAAAATAACCTTGCATATGAAAAGTGTTCTGGGGCAGTCAACGGTGCAGTCTATTTCCATGCCAGGCTTATCAGATGATGCCATTACCCATCACCAGCAGGTACAACTGCAATTTAGCTATGATGATCAGGGAGACTATCCGTGGCTGTTAAAAAGTATTTTGCAACCTTCCGGCCAAAAAACAACATTTTTGTATAATAAAGAATCCAGCCACCCTACCCTACAATCTCAGGGATTGCCCACCGGCTTTAATCAGGCATACATTCCGGTAGTAACTGAGGAAACAAACACCCCTGCTCCTATGTATAAAAATATCATTCCAGAACAACATGTCTGGTATCAGTACAGTGCCGGCACCGCTGATCAGCATAACTTTACCGGTTATTTAAGTGGTGTGAGCAATGCACCCGGAAAAGACAATTTGTTTGATCGTGCCGATAACTACACCTATACCGTCACTAAAGATAATGGCCTGACTACCACCGCCACCACCTACAACAAATATCATCTACCGTTAACCATCACACAAACAGACGATATACACAACAGTCTGACGAATCAGAGTATAGCCACCTATTCACCTTGGAAAGGCACCACCTTTGCGCAACTACCTTCAACATTCTCTTTACCCACTCAAACATCCAAAACACTATATGCACAGACAACGCTAGGTAATGACAGCGTAGTCAGTCCGGCAAAAGTGATTCAACATAAAAAATATAACAGCAATGGCCAGGTTATCTGGCAGGATGATGCTTATGGTCGGCAAACCTTTATCCAGTATTGCCCACCACAAGGAGACAACCATTGCCCGAAAATGGACCCGAACTGGCCACAGGTCACTTTACCGGAAAAGGTATTACGGCTCCCTGCCAAACAGTCTCCTGCAGGCGAACAACCTTTCATCACACTAGCCACGTCTGACGATCCGGCACCCGCTGTAGAAGTCACCTTTGACTATAAATTGATACCCATAGCACAGCCAGATAAAAACCGGGTGTATCAGTATCAGCAACTGTTACAAAAACAGTGGGTACACACGCAACAGGTGGCTACAATCCAAGACGGTATCACCCGCTTTAATTTATTCAGCCAGCAACGATTGACAGATGATGCAGGAGCAGATACTTCAGCACTTGCCGGTAACTGGCAAGTGGCTGATAAAAAAGTGGGGACTTTGTCGGCGTTAGCGGTTGCAGGGGTAAGGTCCGGCCAGCCACTGCCAGAGCTTGATAAAACTGAACTGTCCTCTGCCACTCATTATCAGTACAATTTGCAGCAAAGTAGCCCAACTTATGGTCAGCTGACACAGTTATCTGTCACCAGATACAATCCATCTGTACCGGTTATTAATGGTAAATTACTACACCCAGGACCCTCGGTCCTGCTGGCCGAACCACCTGCTCAAACAGAGCAGGTCACCTTAAAGGTCACCCATACAATCAACCCGCAATCTCAGACAAGAACAACAGATATTGAAGTGGCTCCCACACAGTCGCCGAGTGATATTAAAAATCAGACTCAGTTAATGGCGCTGGGCGATGAAGGTGGATTATCGTTAGGTAAAACAGTTTATTCTCTGTCAACCGGTGTGAAGCTATCTACAGACGACACTTTAAAAACTCTGCATACCGCATGGACGTATGACCTGTGGCAACGCCCAGTCAAAGAAGTTGTAAGCGCCGGCGATGGCGGTAACCCTCAGACGATTTTATGGACGTACCTTAACGATACTCGCGAACAGGCGGTAGTGAAAACACTGCTAGGAGGCGTACAGGAAAAAATCAGTTATGCCGGAGCCGGTGATGAGCAAAAGATAACAGCCACCTGGCACCGCACTAAAGCGATGAGTGACCAGCCTTTGGAGGGAGCGTCTCACTGGATACAAGACAGCAGTTCAGTTTTCACGAAAACAGGTCAGCTTGCCAGTAAAACCGTTTATCACGCAAAAGACGATGACGGAGAAGCCATCGCCCTGACGTCAACCTACGGTTACGATACACTTAACCGCCCTGTATGGCAAAAATCCCCAGATGGTTCTGTTAATGTCACTGTACGCAACGATCCAAAAATGTTATTGATTAGTTATCAGGTAGTGACAGACCAAAATAACACGCATGAGAAACTTTCGCCTCTGCTTAGTGTGGTTAAATCTAATATGACAGGCAAACCTGTTGCTCGGTATACGTTCGCTCTTGATCCAGATATAAACGTCAAGGGTAAGTATTTGTATTCAGCCTCACTCAAAACAACCTTGATGGCTATTGAACGTCAACTTAAGTCTGTTGTGCATTTAAAAACAAGTCAAAGTTATGGTTTACTTCCGCTTGCAGGTCAACAGGGTTTATTTTCTTTTGTGGACAGTGCCATCAGTGCCGGTGCTTGGTTAAATAAAATCAGCACCCAGTATGACGGTAATGGTCGCCGGACAGCTCTCACTCAACCCAATGGTGTTCAAACCCACTGGAAATGGAAAAATGGCAACCTTGCAGCGACTATCGCACCAAACGGCAGCATTATTCACGACTCCTATGATATTTTTGGCAATAAAGTTGCCCGCTGTGTGCAACCGTCTGACAAATCTACCTGTCACGCATTAGGCGTCCGTGGGTATGATGGTGAGGGTAATCTTGCTTGGCAAACCGATGAATATGGCAACAGAATCACTTACACTTACGACGCCGATGGCAGACTGCTAACGATGACTGTACCCGACAATAAAAAAGGTAGTGTACATGTATTTTCCTATACCTATAACAGCTATGCTGTCACCAGTGCTTCAGTCGACGGGGTTATTTATGCAAGATGGACCTATAACCCCGATACGTGGCAACTCACTGACAAAGAAGATACTATCAGTCATCTTCACTACACCTATGATGACAATACCGGAGAGTTAACCTGTATTACCCGCAGTGCTCCGGAAAAACTTAAATCACCAGCGGGTATTCACTACCCTGCCGGCACCATCAAAATTAAGTATGATCGTTATGGACAGGCTACCCGCTATACTGATTTGTCAGGCAATATTTATTCAGCTGTTCACGATAAATATGGTCGAATTTTACAAACTTATGTCACCTTTAACAATCAAAGCACGCCAAAATTACTGAGTTCTATTACCTATTCTCCCTATTTTAACCGCCCCGTTTCTGTTATTAACGGTATTGGTATTATCAGATACTATATTTATAATGACTTGGGTAATGTTCAAAGCACGCTCGACAAACAAAATAATCAGGTACTAGATCAGCTCAGCTATACCTATGATGTTCAAACCGGCAACATCCTTACCTTTACTCGATCTAACGGAAAAGACAGTGCAACCCAGACTTATACTTACGACAAAAATACAAACAGTCTTACCTCAATGGTTTGCAGTGCCACAGGCAAATCTAGCACGCCCGATGTGCTTTGTCCTAGGGATACTGATTTATCAGGAAGTCAGTTAATAGCACCTCCTATTATTATGTCACAGCGGTATCAGTTTGATGATTGGAACAACATCAGCCGTGTTGATGAACAGCTGATTACCGCGAAGGGTAAAAAGACAGGAAAAACATCCGTGTATACCTATGACACCGGATACAATGATCACTATGACCCCCACCGCATGACAGCACTGAGTACTCAGTGGCAGGACAATGTATCGACTTTCAGCCATGCACCCAACCCGATAACTTACGACAATTTAGGTAAAATAATTAAAGATGCTCAAGGCAACAGACTCCATTATAACGTTTTTGGTCATCAGGATGAATTTACCAATGTTAACACCGGAGAACACAGTTTTTACTACTACGACAGCACAGGCAACCAGATAGCAGAACAACTGACAGATGCAACAGGAAAAGCTTTACAGCAACCGCTTTACATGATTTATCAAGGTGACAGCGTCTCGGAGCAGGTACAAGATGACGCCTCCGGAAAAACACACAGATCACATGAGTTTTCAGGCATTGCCCACAGTGAAGATGGTGTACTCAACACTTGGTATGTGAACGATTATAAAGATGACACAATAACCACTTATAATAGTTCTGGTCAGAAGGTAAGCGACCATGTCTACAGTCCGTATGGTATGGATGATGATCTGTTAAATACAGGCAATCAGGCCTTTTTGCAAAAGCGGGCTCTCTCAGCACAGCCACCGCTGTGGCAAAATCATCGGCCAGGTTTTGACGGTCAGCTAAACGACCCTGCCACAGGTTATCAGTTTCTCGGAGGGGGTTATCGTGCATACAACCCCGTGTACAGACATTTTATGAGTCATGACAGCTATAGCCCATTTACAAAAATAGACGGTTATGGGTTTGGTGATAATAACCCGATCATGAATACTGATTCCACAGGTCATATGCCTCAATGGTTAGGATATGCTTTAGGCGCTGTTGGCATTGTTATGTCAATAGCATCAGCGGTTCTGCTTCCTTTTGCCGCTGGTGCGGCAGCCACATCTGCGGCCACAACAGCCATAACAGCAAGTGCTACCTCGCTAACAGAGGCGGGTGTTAGCGGAGCGGCCACCGGAGTTGCACTAGGTGCCGTGGGTGCAGCTTCTGGCACGCTACAAATTGCGGGTACAGCAATGCCTCACAATAAAGGGTTGGCAATGACCAACCAGATACTGGGCATTGCCAGTGGTTTATCCTCAATGCAAATGGGGGGCGTCACGGTTTTTTTGGGCGCAGCTGATATGGTGACAGATGTCAGTAAGATAACCAGTGGCATGGTAATCGCCTCAGGTGTAGCAGACAGTGCAGATGGTCTTTCTGGAGAAGCAAGCTCTGATATCAGCTTGAGTATGTCAGTCAGCCCTAACCTTGCGAACAAAGCGGGCTTAGCAAAAGCTGTTGAATATTTAGGGTATCTATCTTTGGAGTTTATGGTAGCATCTATAGCCACCTCAGCTGTTTCAACATTTGGAACAGCTTTATCAATACGAAAAAATGCCAGAAATGCACAGGTGAATTATCTGTGCATCGCTGCACGTGATACCACTGATGTTCGAGAAATCAACTATTATGCACGGATGGAATCGACTGAAGTCAAAGCTGTTGTATCACAAAAAGCTCATCTAGAACAAGAAACCATTGAAATACTGGCAAATGATTCTGATTATTCTATTAGACGCAATATAGCCTCACGCCCTGATGTTTCAAAAGACGTACTTAATGAATTAGCAAATTCACCAGATGAAACTATAAGAGCAGCTGTTGCAGGAAATTCAAATACATCTCCTGAGACGCTGGCTCGTCTCACTCATGACTCAAAAGCCCGTGTTGTAGTAGCTGCCTCTGGTAATAAAAATACACCCCAAGAAAACTTGGAAAGCATTGCTAATGGAGATGACCCAGCACTGACATCAATTGCTTCTCTTACTATTCGTCGACAGAAAAAACAGACTAAAGCATTACCTTATCATCCTCCTATTGAAGATACCAGAAATCTAGATAGTATTAGAGATCTTTGAAAAAGATAATAATATTAAAATCTGTTTCTAACTAATGTTATAAGCATGCTTTTATGGCATGCTGCTAAAGCAATGCTTCGGATAGTTTTAACTCATTTTCTTCCATGAGTATTATCTGTTAGTTTAACGATATGAACAGAAGATAACCCATGGAAAACACAGCAAATAAGATTCTAGAGGCAATGTTCAGCGTAGAAAAACCACTAAGGACGTTTATTTTAGTGCTGATTATTATACTAATGGTTTTTTATGGCAAAGTAACGTTCAAAAATCTTAGTCGTTATTGTGAGATGAATGAAAAATATCTGAGTCGCTGGTACTAGATAAGCTTTAATTTTGCAGATTTCAACTGTCATTTGCGTAACTGAACAACTACCAGAGAAAAGGGTGTTGATTACAACTATTGATGTCTCTTTTATGAAGATAAATACAGTGGCAGAGGGCGCCAGAAACCCCATGATGGCAAGGTTAATGTAAAGGCTGACAAACACTGTTTTACCTGCGAAGGGGAAACCAATAACGGTGAAGACATCTATACAACAATTGTCTATTTAAAAATGTTTAAACAGCCCCTTCATGTGGTTATGTTTTGTGTCGAGGAACAGTACGCACTTGTGTTCAGCATGGATACGCATTAAATGCCAAAATACTGTTTAGTAAACGTAAAACTCACCATAAAAAATATTGTAAATGCTCGTCTGCAAGTTTGCTGTATCTACGCTCATTTAGCACCCAACACTAAAAAATACAAAAAATAAGCAATTAATCTAAAAATTACGTATTTTGTTTTTTCTATCTTCGTAATGTCTTTACTTTTTTTGTCAACAAAAAAAGCTAACATTTTGATATGAAATATAAATCTATCAAAAAATATGGTTAAGTCAGCTATGCGTACTTCAACTAAAATAAGAACATTCAGGTCAGTCCTTAACAATAAACTCAGGCTGAAGTTTCTACAACATTTTATTTTTTCTTTGGCGATACTCCCTGTTTTTTTAATACCATTTGAACAGGCTGTCTGGGCCTCGCAAGTTGCTGCCCTTCCTGTTAAAAATAATTTTGGGAGCAACATTAATCGCCAAGTTAAGCAAAACCCCCATTTTGCTGATTCGTGGCAACATGTTAGCAGTTCTGATCGTGCTTCTTTTAAACTATCGCCGGTTACAAATCTTCCCGCATTATCTAATGGTGATACAGCCATGCCATCTAATGCCGGTAACTTTCATGGCGCCATGAATGGTGCTGTTGATCCCCGCACTGGTACCGCATCTTTTAGCTTACTGGTTGCCAGCACATTGTATGATCAAGGTCAGGGTAAACGTGATTTAATGCTTGCTTATTCTGGCAACCCTTCTCCACAGGGACCCAATAGCCTGGGTTTGGGTTCACACTGGGCATTTAATGTTGGCGTTGAACAACCCTCAACATCTGAAGTTAACGGTCATAAAACCACTGATATTACCACAGGCGATGGGCATAGTTTCACCATGGAAAGTGACCGTGATTCCGGTGGAAAAATTTATTGGCATCCATTGCGCCATAAACTTGGGGATGTAACGATTACCGGCATGCCCGGCGACTGGACAATTTCCACCGCCGGTGGAATACGCGAACACCTGCAATATGGTTATGAAGACTGGGAAGAAGGTCGCGATGGTCAGCGCGTCTGGTTTTATTATAATCGCCAGGGTCCATCTGATTCTACACGTAAATTAATTTATATCTGTGCGCATCCGCTGACTACAGATCAGCTGCACAGCCCCAATAATGCCTGTACAAATAATGGCATACACATTACTTATCAGGGGCGCGATGTGCTCATTAATGGGCAGCAGAAAATAACCTTGCATATGAAAAGTGTTTTAGGGCAGTCAACGGTGCAGTCTATTTCCATGCCAGGCTTATCAGATGATGCCATTACCCATCACCAGCAGGTACAACTGCAATTTAGCTATGATGATCAGGGAGACTATCCGTGGCTGTTAAAAAGTATTTTGCAACCTTCCGGCCAAAAAACAACATTTTTGTATAATAAAGAATCCAGCCACCCTACCCTACAATCTCAGGGATTGCCCACCGGCTTTAATCAGGCACACATTCCGGTAGTAACTGAGGAAACAAACACCCCTGCTCCTATGTATAAAAATATCATTCCAGAACAACATGTCTGGTATCAGTACAGTGCCGGCACCGCTGATCAGCATAACTTTACCGGTTATTTAAGTGGTGTGAGCAATGCACCCGGAAAAGACAATTTGTTTGATCGTGCCGATAACTACACCTATACCGTCACTAAAGATAATGGCCTGACTACCACCTCCACCACCTACAACAAATATCATCTACCGTTAACCATCACACAAACAGACGATATACACAACAGTCTGACGAATCAGAGTATAGCCACCTATTCACCTTGGAAAGGCACCACCTTTGCGCAACTACCTTCAACATTCTCTTTACCCACTCAAACATCCAAAACACTATATGCACAGACAACGCTAGGTAATGACAGCGTAGTCAGTCCGGCAAAAGTGATTCAACATAAAAAATATAACAGCAATGGCCAGGTTATCTGGCAGGACGATGCTTATGGTCGGCAAACCTTTATCCAGTATTGCCCACCACAAGGAGACAACCACTGCCCGAAAATGGACCCGAACTGGCCGCAGGTCACTTTACCGGAAAAGGTATTACGGCTCCCTGCCAAACAGTCTCCTGCAGGCGAACAACCTTTCATCACACTAGCCACGTCTGACGATCCGGCACCAGCTGTAGAAGTCACCTTTGACTATAAATTGATACCCATAGCACAGCCAGATAAAAACCGGGTGTATCAGTATCAGCAACTGTTACAAAAACAGCGGGCACACACGCAACAGGTGGCTACAATTCAAGACGGTATCACCCGCTTTAATTTATTCAGCCAGCAACGATTGACAGATGATGCAGGAGCAGATACTTCAGCACTTGCCGGTAACTGGCAAGTGGCTGATAAAAAAGTGGGGACTTTGTCGGCGTTAGCGGTTTCAGGGGTAAGGTCCGGCCAGCCACTGCCAGAGCTTGATAAAACTGAACTGTCCTCTGCCACTCATTATCAGTACAATTTGCAGCAAAGTAGCCCAACTTATGGTCAGCTGACACAGTTATCTGTCACCAGATACAATCCATCTGTACCAGTTATTAATGGTAAATTACTACACCCAGGACCCTCGGTCCTGCTGGCCGAACCACCTGCTCAAACAGAGCAGGTCACCTTAAAGGTCACCCATACAATCAACCCGCAATCTCAGACAAGAACAACAGATATTGAAGTGGCTCCCACACAGTCGCTGAGTGATATTAAAAATCAGACTCAGTTAATGGCGCTGGGCGATGAAGGTGGATTATCGTTAGGTAAAACAGTTTATTCTCTGTCAACCGGTGTGAAGCTATCTACAGACGACACTTTAAAAACTCTGCATACCACATGGACGTATGACCTGTGGCAACGCCCAGTCAAAGAAGTTGTGAGCGCCGGCGATGGCGGTAACCCTCAGACGATTTTATGGACGTACCTTAACGATACTCGCGAACAGGCGGTAGTGAAAACACTGCTAGGAGGCGTACAGGAAAAAATCAGTTATGCCGGAGCCGGTGATGAGCAAAAGATAACAGCCACCTGGCACCGCACTAAAGCGATGAGTGACCAGCCTTTGGAGGGAGCGTCTCACTGGATACAAGACAGCAGTTCAGTTTTCACGAAAACAGGTCAGCTTGCCAGTAAAACCGTTTATCACGCAAAAGACGATGACGGAGAAACCATCGCCCTGACGTCAACCTACGGTTACGATACACTTAACCGCCCTGTATGGCAAAAATCCCCAGATGGTTCTGTTAATGTCACTGTACGCAACGATCCAAAAATGTTATTGATTAGTTATCAGGTAGTGACAGACCAAAATAACACGCATGAGAAACTTTCGCCTCTGCTTAGTGTGGTTAAATCCAATATAACAGGCAAACCTGTTGCTCGGTATACGTTCGCTCTTGATCCGGATATAAACGTCAAGGGTAAGTATTTGTATTCAGCCTCACTCAAAACAACCTTGATGGCTATTGAACGTCAACTTAAGTCTGTTGTGCATTTAAAAACAAGTCAAAGTTATGGTTTACTTCCGCTTGCAGGTCAACAGGGTTTATTTTCTTTTGTGGACAGTGCCATCAGTGCCGGTGCTTGGTTAAATAAAATCAGCACCCAGTATGACGGTAATGGTCGCCGGACAGCTCTCACTCAACCCAATGGTGTTCAAACCCACTGGAAATGGAAAAATGGCAACCTTGCAGCGACTATCGCACCAAACGGCAGCATTATTCACGACTCCTATGATATTTTTGGCAATAAAGTTGCCCGCTGTGTGCAACCGTCTGACAAATCTACCTGTCACGCATTAGGCGTCCGTGGGTATGATGGTGAGGGTAATCTTGCTTGGCAAACCGATGAATATGGCAACAGAATCACTTACACTTACGACGCCGATGGCAGACTGCTAACGATGACTGTACCCGACAATAAAAAAGGTAGTGTACATGTATTTTCCTATACCTATAACAGCTATGCTGTCACCAGTGCTTCAGTCGACGGGGTCATTTATGCAAGATGGACCTATAACCCCGATACGTGGCAACTCACTGACAAAGAAGATACTATCAGTCATCTTCACTACACCTATGATGACAATACCGGAGAGTTAACCTGTATTACCCGCAGTGCTCCGGAAAAACTTAAATCACCAGCGGGTATTCACTACCCTGCCGGCACCATCAAAATTAAGTATGATCGTTATGGACAGGCTACCCGCTATACTGATTTGTCAGGCAATATTTATTCAGCTGTTCACGATAAATATGGTCGAATTTTACAAACTTATGTCACCTTTAACAATCAAAGCACGCCAAAATTACTGAGTTCTATTACCTATTCTCCCTATTTTAACCGCCCCGTTTCTGTTATTAACGGTATTGGTATTATCAGATACTATATTTATAATGACTTGGGTAATGTTCAAAGCACGCTCGACAAACAAAATAATCAGGTACTAGATCAGCTCAGCTATACCTATGATGTTCAAACCGGCAACATCCTTACCTTTACCCGTTCTAACGGAAAAGACAGTGCAACCCAGACTTATACTTACGACAAAAATACAAACAGTCTTACCTCAATGGTTTGCAGTGCCACAGGCAAATCTAGCACGCCCGATGTGCTTTGTCCTAGGGATACTGATTTATCAGGAAGTCAGTTAATAGCACCTCCTATTATTATGTCACAACGGTATCAGTTTGATGATTGGAACAACATCAGCCGTGTTGATGAACAGCTGATTACCGCGAAGGGTAAAAAGACAGGAAAAACATCCGTGTATACCTATGACACCGGATACAATGATCACTATGACCCCCACCGCATGACAGCACTGAGTACTCAGTGGCAGGACAATGTATCGACTTTCAGCCATGCACCCAATGCGATAACTTACGACAATTTAGGTAGAATAATTAAAGATGCTCAAGGCAACAGACTCCATTATAACGTTTTTGGTAATCAGGATGAATTTACCAATGTTAATACCGGAGAACACAGTTTTTACTACTACGATAGCACAGGCAACCAGATAGCAGAACAACTGACAGATGCAACAGGAAAAGCTTTACAGCAACCGCTTTACATGATTTATCAGGGTGACAGCGTCTCGGAGCAGGTACAAGATGACGCCTCCGGAAAAACACACAGATCACATGAGTTTTCAGGCATTGCCCACAGTGAAGATGGTGTACTCAACACTTGGTATGTGAACGATTATAAAGATGACACAATAACCACTTATAATAGTTCTGGTCAGAAGGTAAGCGACCATGTCTACAGTCCGTATGGTATGGATGATGATCTGTTAAATACAGACAATCAGGCCTTTTTGCAAAAGCGGGCTCTCTCAGCACAGCCACCGCTGTGGCAAAATCATCGGCCAGGTTTTGACGGCCAGCTAAACGACCCTGCCACAGGTTATCAGTTTCTCGGAGGGGGTTATCGTGCATACAACCCCGTGTACAGACATTTTATGAGTCATGACAGCTATAGCCCGTTTACAAAAATAGACGGTTACGGGTTTGGTAATAATAACCCGATCATGAATACTGATCCCACAGGTCATATGCCTCAATGGTTAGGATATGCTTTAGGCGCTGTTGGCATTGTTATGTCAATAGCATCAGCGGTTCTGCTTCCTTTTGCCGCTGGTGCGGCAGCCACATCTGCGGCCACAACAGCCATAGCAGCAAGTGCTACCTCGATAACAGAGGCGGGTGTCAGCGGAGCGGCCACCGGAGTTGCACTAGGTGCCGTGGGTGCAGCTTCTGGCACGCTACAAATTGCGGGTACAGCAATGCCTCACAATAAAGGGTTGGCAATGACCAACCAGATACTGGGCATTGCCAGTGGTTTATCCTCAATGCAAATGGGGGGCGTCACGATTTTTTTGGGCGCAGCTGATGCGGTGACAGGTGTCAGTAAGCTAACCAGTGCCATGGTAATCGCCTCAGGTGTAGCAGACAGTGCAGATGGTCTTTCTGGAGAAGCAAGCTCTGATATCAGCTTGGGTATGTCAGTCAGCCCTAACCTTGCGAACAAAGCCGGCTTAGCAAAAGCTGTTGAATATTTAGGGTATGCATCTTTGGGGCTTATGGTAGCATCTATAGCCACCTCAGCTGTTTCAACATTTGGAACAGCCTTATCAATACGAAAAAATGCCAGAAATGCAAAAATTCATTCCGACGTTTTAATTGTACGCAATATTAACGACGATCATTTACTCAGAATCTACGCAGACAGCCCAGAGCTACAAATTAGAGGGGAGGTCTCATTAAAACAAGGGATCGATCCCCAGCTAATAGAACAGCTTGCACACGATGATAATCATGCCATTCAGCAAAACATAGCTATGCGATCTGATGCGACACCAAACGCACTGAAAACATTGTCTAAATCAAGAAGCCTAGAGGTAAGAAAAGCAGTTGCAAGGAACTCTAAAACATCACCTAGTACCTTGAGATTTCTTGCGAAGGATGAAAGGCCTCAAGTAGTAGAACTAGTTGCCAGTAATGAGAAAACACCCAAGTCTATACTAAGGACTTTAAGTCAAACAGATAACAGCTTAATTTCAGGTTTAGCAGTCAGAACTTTACACAGTCTAAGAAGATCAAAAACTAATCATATTCCTACTGTACCCAATAATAGCATGGTGAGCTTACTTCAGGAGGACGATTAGAGCAGCCCATCTGCTATTTTCGGATAAAAGTGAAAACTTATTTAAAATATGAAAAAACTTTTACAAAATGAAGCGTCCGTAACTTACGGCTGGGTTTTATGATTATACTGTTGTTTATTTGAGAGTGTAATCCAGTTAAAAAAGTACTTCAACGGTAAGGTAATGAGTGCAGCCCTGCTGTTGTGAGATATAACAGTAATATAAGAAAAGTAACAGAGGCATATTTTTATACAAGATGTTTATAACAGCTATTTATATCAGCCGTATAAATACAATCAATACATTCAAAAAACTGGATTTTCTCGCATGTTATTCATACAATAGGCCGTTAATGGTGAAATGACAGTTGCGGACAATCCATATTTGCCAGCAATTGATATACAATTTTAATTTATTCGATTCTTAGTAGTTTTATGAAAAATAATCTGGAAGAACTTTATCAAGAAATTCTTCGATCATTGGGTGAAAACCCTGAAAGGGATGGCCTCCAAGGCACACCAAAACGCGCGGCTAAAGCTATGCACTATCTAACCAGTGGTTACAGTAAATCATTACATGAGATCGTTAATGGTGCTTTGTTTCCAGCGAATACAGATGAAATGATTATTATTAAGGATATTGAGCTTTATTCAATGTGCGAACATCATTTATTGCCTTTTATCGGAAAGTGTCACATAGGGTACGTTCCAGGTTCAAAAGTGCTTGGACTATCAAAATTTGCCCGCATCGTTGAGATGTTTGCCCGACGCCTGCAAATTCAGGAAAACATGACTCAGCAGATTGCAGAAGCGGTCATGGAAGCAACCAATGCACAAGGTGTTGGCGTATGTGTTGATGCCAAGCATATGTGCATGATGATGAGAGGAGTTGAAAAACAAAATTCTGCAATGACAACGTCTGTAATGCTTGGTTCTTTCCGTATCAACCCTCTGACACGCTCAGAGTTTATGCAGTATATTACACGTTAGTATTAAGCCTTGAAAAAATAAACCTATGGAAAGTCAGTCCCATTCTAAAATGACTTTTCCGGTTTTTCCTGTTTCCATTATTTCAAAGGCTTTCTCAAAATCATCCACCTTAAAGCAATGAGTAATAACACCTTTTACATTCAATCCTGATTGAACCATACTGGTCATTTTGTACCAAGTTTCAAACATCTCACGACCATAAATTCCTTTTATGATAAGACCTTTAAAAATCACCTGATTCCAGTCAATGATAGTGTCCTTGCTAGGAATTCCTAATAAAGCAATTTTTCCTCCATTATCCATAACATTCAGCATTTGATCAAACGCCTTCCCGTTACCCGACATTTCAAAACCAACATCAAACCCTTCAGTCATACCAAGGGTTGTCATCAATTGTTTAAAGTCGATATCTTTTGAGTTATACGCATGTTTGATACCTAGATCTTTAGCAAGTTTAAGACGATACTCATTAACATCGGTGATAACCACATAACGGGCTCCAGCCTTTTTAGCTACCAATGCGCTCATAATACCAATAGGACCTGCGCCAGTAACGAGCACATCTTCACCTACCAGGTCGAACGATAAAGCCGTATGAACTGCATTACCAAAGGGGTCAAAAATAGAGGCCAGCTCATCATCAATAGCGTCAGAAACAGGGTACACGTTTTCATATGGAATACTCAAATAATCGGCAAAAGCCCCCTGCCGGTTAACACCCACACCCATGGTATTGGGGCATAAATGTCTTCGCCCTGCCCTACAGTTACGGCAATGCCCACAGACAATGTGTCCCTCACCAGATACACGATCACCCACCTTAAAGCCTTTAACACCTTTACCTGTTTCAACGACCTTACCCACAAATTCATGGCCAACTGTCATACCAATGGGAATAGTTTGTGCCGCCCAGCTATCCCATTGAAAAATATGCATGTCTGTGCCACAAATGGCTGTTTTTGATATTTTTATCAGGACATCATTATAATCCACACGAGGTACAGGTACCTCATTCATCCAAATTCCTTTCTCAGGCTTTAGTTTCGCTAAAGATTTCATAGCCTTTGCCATTCATTAATCCTTTTAATCTTAATTAGTATACTTACAACCAACAGATGTTTAGTTACGGCTCTTTATTTTTTAGAGTAATTGAGAACAATAACACACATTAAATTAAATCTAAATATTCGACTCAAACATATTAATAAACAGGTATCATAGTTCTATACGAGTTTCAAAGAAAGCAAATAGAAGAATATCATAGAAAATATTTATTTGAAGTCTTTGTGTACTGAGACCTGCCAGTTATGAATGCCTTATTAGCCTTTCCCAATATTTTTTTTAAGGCTTTCATCCTCGGCCGAAGAATATTTGATAATATGCATTTTCATTACTTAAATGATGGTCAAGTTATATAAAAACCTGTTTCTAACCACTGTTACGAGCATACTTTTATGGCTTGCTATTTAAAGGCTAAGTGAAGAGTAACAACCAAATATTGAGACGAGATTCAACGCATACAGCAAGATCAGAAAGGTCGATCAATAAGAAGTCAAAAGCAGATTTTTGTATTATTTCAGGCTTAATCAAAATAACAAGAACAGGTAATAAAACAAATCAACATATCCTTAAAAAACTTCAACTTTGAGACATTTCCCTGACAAGCAATGTCAAAAAACTAAAATTAAAATGTCGTTTGCCTGTAGTTTATAAAACTAATTATTTTAATGTTATATTTTAATAATATATTTCCAGTTGGAATAAGTATATATAATTAACTATCCATCATAAGAATCTCTGTAATAAAAAGCTTTATGTATAAGTTTTTTATAGTTATATGTTAAGTAGCCTTTGGCAGAGTATTTACTAAGGTTTGTTCGTATTTTAATTAATGAACTTAAACCTTTTTGTAACTACGATATTGAAGATTCTAAATTTATTAGTGCTTAATCCTGATGTTTTTGAAAGGGAATTCTTATGATTAATAGTAAGAAATTACTACAAATTAGTTATTTATTAGCAAGTGTAATATTATTTTTTTTTAGCTTAGCAAAAACAGCATTTTCCGTTAGTTTATCTAATGTAGAGCCTCAAATTATAAATTCTCATAATCACGCAAATACTAATAATATTTCCCGTTTATCATGGTCTTCATACACACGCAATCGTCTGCCCATACTTAATACATCACCCATTACACATTTACCTGTATTAGAAGACGGTTCGTCTGCAATGCCATCTAACGCCAACAACTTCCATGGAAAAATGAGTGCATCTGTTGATGCCCGAACAGGTAGTGCAACATATACTACTTTAGTGGCAAGTATGTTATTTGATCAGGGGCAGGGTCGACGAGAACTAACACTTTCTTATGAGAGTGGAGCCTCTGCGAAAGGACCGAATTCTTTAAACCTTGGTTCACACTGGGGTTTTAATATAGGATTGGAACACCCATCTGTTTCTGAAGTTGCAGGTCACAAAACAACAGACATTATCACCAGTGATGGCCATAGTTTTACTATGGTAAATGAAAAAAATTCTAAGGGTCTCATGAGCTGGCATCCGCTTAGACATAAGCTAGATGATGTCACTATTACAGGCGAGCCAGGCAACTGGACTATTGCGACAGCTTCAGGTGTTAGGCAACATATACAGTTCGGTTATGAAGACTGGGAAGAAGGTCGTGATGGTCAGCGTGTCTGGTTTTATTATGATCGTAATGGTCCGATCGATACTTCTCGTCGTCTGATTTATATCTGTGGTCATCCATTAACAACTGCCCAATTGATAAGCGACAAAGATAGTTGTCCTGATAATGGCATTCACATTACTTATCAGGGTGATGCCATTGTTGTGCATGGACACCAAAATATTACCCTGCACATGATGGATGTTGAAGGACAGCCAATGGTTCAGTCTATTAGCATGCCGTCGTTAAATTCTAAAAATGAAGGATTGACACAACAAGATAACAAGATCGGTTTTATTTATGATCAGCAGGGTGGAAAACCTTGGTTATTAAAAAAAATCATATATCCAACTGGATCTAAGAGTGAATTTTTATACAACACTGAAGCTAGCCATACATTACAGCCTCAGGGACTGCCTACAGGATATAATGGCGCACACCTACCGGTAGTTACCGAAATGATAACCAGCTCATCACCAGCCAATAGTTATACCATTCCTGCTAAACATATCTGGTATCAATACAGTAGTAGTGCAAATGATCAACATAATTTTACTGGTTATTTAAGCGGTGTAAATAGCGAACCTGGAAAAGATAATCTATTTGACCGTGCTGACAACTATACATATACGGTTAAAAAGGATAATGGCCTAACAACCACCACTATAAGGTATAATAAGTATCATTTACCATTAAGTATGATACAAACAGATGACCATTATCATACTAGGATTTCGTCTAATTATATAGACTACCTTCCCTGGAAAGGTACAACGTTTGCACAGCTTCCTTCCGTTTATTCTTTTCCAAAAAAAACAACTAAAACTCTATATAGTCTTACAGAGACAGGAAACGATAAAACAATTATTCCTGCGAAGGTATTACAACAAAAAAGATACAATAATAACGGCCAGATGATCTGGCGGAAAGATGCTTATGGCCGGCAAATCTTTATACAATATTGCCCTCTGCAAGGCGATGCTCATTGCCCAAAAATGGATCCCAACTGGCCACAGGTTACTTTGCCGGAAAAAATAATGCGGTTGCCTGCAAAACAAACACCGGACGAAAGCAGACCCTTTTTAATCTTTGCTTCGGATGATGATAACAAGGGTTATGCAAAAGAAGTTGAATTCAATTATAAGCTGTTACCTGTATCCGAGCAGAATAAAAAGCGTTTAATGCTATACCGAAAGTTATTGCAGGAACAGTGGAATCGAATAAAACAGATTCAAACTCAAACTCAAAATCATAATACATATTTATTAAATTTTTACAGCCGCAACCATTTCATCAATGATGTAGGTGAAGATACATCTCCTTTTGCAGGCAACTGGCAGGTGGCAATGAAGTCTGTCGGTACACTACCTGCATCACTTGTTTCAACATTACAACCAGGTCAGACATTACCTGAATTAACGCAAAGTCAGTTATTGACCACAACCTGCTACAAATACAATCTGCAACATAACAGCCCTGTTTATGGTCAGTTAACACAGGCAACAGTTACTAAGTATCAGCAACCTGATCCGGTTATTAATGGTAAACTATTTCGGATGAATAAAGTTCAACTGCTAAAAAGCAACAATTATCATTCAGAAAGTATTACACTTAACCTTAAACATAAAATTGATTTAACTTCACATACCCAGACAGTAACAGTTAGCGTGGCTCCCTCTTCCCATTCCTCTGATATAACAGGTATACAAAGTTTGTTAAATCACAGCAGTTATGACACCGGTAATAATTTATCGTTGGGAATATCAACTTACTCACTTACCTCTGGCGTAAAGCTATCTAATGATGACACACTAAAAACGTTACATTCTCAGTGGGTTTATGACAACTGGCAACGACCCATAAAAAAAACAGTTACTCCAATGGCAGGTGGTCAATCTAAATCAATAAGCTGGGCTTATGTTGTAACTGGTAATGAGCAGTCAGTTATTGAAACGTTGCCAAGCGGTATTCAGCAAAAGGTTATTTATGCCGATAGTGGCCAAAACCAAAAACTCATTTCTACATCGCACAGATTTAAAAAGATGTCCGGTCAGCCTGTAACAGGAACTGCTGGCTGGATACCAGACAGTTTAATGAGATATACAGCTACCGGTCAACTGGCCAGTAAAACTGTTTATCATGCCGCAGATAATAATGGTTCTACAATAGCCCTGACAACTACCTATGGATATGATGCTTTAAATCGCCTTACCTGGAAAAAAACGCCTGACGGTATTATTAGCATGAGTGTGATTAATGATCCCCAACTTTTATTAATCCATTATCAGGTTGCAACGGATGATAATCAGGGAGAAAAACTTGCTCCTATACTTAATGTGATTAAATCAAATACCATTGGAATGCCTTTGTCGCATTACTCTTTTTCTTTTGACCCTGAAGCTAAAACAGATGGTAAATTTATATATTCTGAACAAATGAAATCCATGCTAAAGGCCTTGAAAGAAAAGTTAAAGCCGGTGAAGAAGTTAAAATCATCATCTGGTTATGGATTGCTTCCCCTAGAAGGAAGAGATGGTTTATTTTCTTTTATCAATGCAGCAATTGCTTCTAAATCTTGGTTATCTAAGGGGGCTACGCAATATGACGGCGATGGCAGGCGGATCAGTCAAATTCAACCATCGGGAGCTAAAACACACTGGAAATGGAAAAATGGTGACTTAATTGCAACTATAACGCCACAAGGAAGTATTATTCATGATACCTTTGATGTTCAAGGCAATAAAATTGCACGTTGCATACAACCCTCTGACCAACCTTTATGCCATGTACTGGGCACACGGGGCTATGACTCTAAAGGTAATCTGCAATGGCAGGCTGATGAGTACGGAAATAAAATTCATTATACCTATGATGCCGATGGCCGCCTTCTGAGTATGACAACACCCCCAGAAAAAGGGAGTCCTAAGGGTCATGTTTTTACTTACACTTACAATAGTTTTGCAAAAACTAGTGAAGCACTTGATGGAGTTGTTTTTGTTACCAAACACTGGGATCCTAAAACATGGCAGCTCACTGATACTGAAGACAACATAAGCCATCTGCATTACGATTACGATCCGAATACAGGCTTGGTGATTAAAATCACCCGCACTTCACCATTTAAACTTAAATCCCCTGCCGGAATTAAATACCCACCAGGGACGCTAATGATCAGTTATGACCGTTATGGTCACGTTATTTCGCATAGTGACTTTTCTGGTAATAAATACACGGAAACTCATAATAAACTCGGGTTAGTATTACAATTGTGGGTTAATCTTTTTAATCAGAAAAAGCCAACCCTATTGAGTACCACCACTTACGACAAATACTTTAACCGACCAGTGTCGATTACTAATGGCATAGGTGTCGAAAGGACAATTCATTATGATGATCTGGGGCAATTGGCTGATACTGTTGATAAACAAGGTAGCACCCTTTTACAGCAACTAAGTTATAGCTACAACCCAAAAACAAATAATATCAGAAGCTTCACCCGTTCTGAAGGTAAAAACAGTGCTACACAAAGCTATACATACGATAAAAAAACCAACAATCTTACAAGTATGCATTGTGGTACGACAGGTCAACCAGATAAAGTAAGTACACTGTGCCCGAGAGATACCGATTTATCAGGTAGCAGCCTGACAGCACCACCCATTATTATTAATCAAGAATACTCTTTTGATGACTGGAATAATATTAAAACAGTTAATGAACAATTAATAACAAGCACAGGAAAAAGAATCAGCAAAGTCACCCATTATACCTACGCAAGCGGCAGTGGTGACAACTATGACCCGCACCGAATGGTTGCATTCAATACTCTGTGGCAATCAACTGTTTCAAACTTTAGCTCCATCCCAAAAACTATAAGTTATGACACGTTGGGTAGAGTAATTAAAGATGCTGAGGGAAATACCATTCATTACAATGCTTTTGGTCAACAGGATGAGTTTACTAATGCACAGACAGGTGAGCATAGCAAGTATACTTACGACAGCGGTGGTCGCCAGATTGCAGAACAGCCCTTTAATGCCAAAAACTATCCTCTACAGCAACCTTTATATATGGTCTATCAGGGAAACAATATTACAGAGCAGATGCAAAAGGACATGCATGGTAAATTTCATACAAGTGTGGAACTTGCTGATATAGCCCATAGTGAAGATGGCAACATAAAAAGGTGGTATTTACATGATTACAAAGGAGATGTAATCACCACACTTGATAATTTAGGGAATAGAATAAGTGATCATGTGTACAGTCCATATGGTATGGATGATGACTTGTTAAGTAAATCAAGCCAGATATTACCACTAAAATTAACCTTATCTTTACAAAACTCATGGTGGAAAATTCATCACAGGGGATTTGATAATCAAATGAATGACCCAGCTACCGGGTATCAGTTTTTAGGTGGAGGTTATCGTGCGTACAATCCTGTGTACCGGCATTTTATGAGCCATGATAGTTATAGTCCATTCAGGAAAATAAATGGGTATGGATTTGGTGACAATAATCCAATAATGAATATAGATCCTACCGGACATAGAGAACTATTAATTGCATATATGAAGGGGATTCTTGGAATAGCAGCGTCAATTGCATCTGCCATTATCCTTCCTGTTGCAGCGGCTGGCTTAGCAGTCAGTGTAACCATAGCAGCAGCCATTACCTCTATAGCAGTAACACCCATCAATATAATTGCAGGAACTCTACAAATTGCTAAAACAGCACATCCTGATAAGCAATTATCTCTTGCTTCTGAGGCCCTTAATCTTGTCGGTGGCCTTTCTGATATAGGTATAGGATCAGACCTGCTTTTAGTTGGTCTTGCAAACGTTGTCCAAAGCACCGCAAGAGTGGTTGGTGGTTTTGTTGCTTATTCAGGGCTAGCCAATTTTAGTACAGGTGCCACAAGTGTGGCTTCATCCGGACTTGACATGGCAGAAATATCAAACGCAAACCTTAGCCACAGAGCTGGAATAGTTCTTGCAACAGATACTTTTAAGCTTTTTTCCATGATCTTTACGATTCCATCTCTCATTGGGAGCATTGGAGCGGGCATAACCACAGCTGCTCATATCGGAATGGCTGGCAACTTTAGCAGAACATTACCGGCACAGGCAAGTGAAGGGTTTGCATCTTTGTTAAATGAGAGTACCAGAGACCGGAATGACATACCTGAACTGACTGAATTTTCAGAAGAAACCGGACCGTACAAACCCTATACACGTGCAGTTGTAGGCTGTGGAAGAGAATCTGTAAATAATAGTTGTGCTCATGCAGATGAATCTGGTGTACTAACTTTCAGTTCAAATCGCACAAGAAGACCCCACCTGCTCGGTAGCTTTGAACCATATGCTGAAACAGGCAATTTGGATGGTCAGTTTGAAGTACTTAGTTTTGAATATACGCTAACGACTCAAAGGGAATTTCGAGCTGCTTTCAGAACCCTCAAAGCAGGTGGAGTGATGTATTTTAAAAACAATATGGCAGGGAATCAGTATGACTTCAGAAATCTTTCTAAAGAACTTGGGTTTAGTGTTGAAAATATAACCAGAAACAGATCAGTTAGCTCAACATACCGACAAACTGTCAAGCAGATTGGCAAGCATAGATTTTTCTCATCTCTCTCTGAACAGAACTGGAAGGTTACACGACTATGAATTTTTGTAAAATTCTCAATGAAAAGTGGCTTAGTTTATACAGTAAATTAATAAAGCCTGCTTTAGATAAATAGTTTTCATTTTTTTTGAGTGATTGACATTAGCCCCTTAAATCCAAAAATATATTTTCAAATTTAGGATGTTATATCAAATGAATATTATCAGATCATATTTCAGCATTTTCTTTTTGGTCTTCTATTCAATGTTTTTAAGTACTTATGCTTGGTGTCAGGATGGAGGTATAAAATTTGTTAACAACTCAAATAATAAATTATCTTTAACTATTTTATTTGAAAAAGTTGATTATAATCAGCATGTAATCCTTAATCCTCTTCAAAGCTTTGGCATTCATTGGATTGCGAAAAAAAGGCTGAAATCCTTTGAAATTAAAACCGATAATTTTTCTGCTGTTTTGTCCGGAAAATTAAAGACTGTGAATGAGGGTGTTTATGCTGTTGGTGACATTCTTGATCTTCATAATAACAACAAATCATTGTGGGGTTTTTCAGGCAAAAAAATCACGATCGGTTTTAAAGTTTTTGGTGGTTATAAAAATATCTCTCTCACTGTCGATAACATCTTACCTCTAGGCACTTATAAGTCTACTTGTAATACAGCAAGTTATACGCCAAACAAGTTGACGCTATCCATAAAATGTAGAATTAATAATTGCCACACAAACTGTCTTTACGATGCCACTTTAACTGGCCTTGATATTTTTGATCAGGGAATCAGCACAAGCGCCATTCCTAAAACCGTTAATATTACTAACGCCTTTTTCAAAAGCAATTCTGCTCCCCACTCTGGTAATTTTACGGCTGAGTTAAAAGCGGAGGGTTGGGGTTCTCAATTGCCAGAGGGAGGGTATAAGAGTCATGCTTCCATGGCTTACTTTGATCATCAAAACAAAAAGCTGTATGCCTGTTGCAGGGTCATAGGCGCTCATGGGGAAATAAACGAAAAAGGTATAGCATCTTGGGCTCAGCAAACATCAAAATATGTGGTTTCCATGCTGGATCTAACAAAAAACAAAGATTGTGCTGATATTATTTGCAACAACTCTGGAATACTTGAGTGTACAAAAAAAGGCAAATTTACTTATTAATTCTTTCCACTGCGAAATTTTTATAAATTGATTTTTTGAATAAAAGGATTGTACGTTATGCAAAAAGCTAGTTGCATTCTAATGATGATTATTTTTCTTCTTCTGTTAGGAGAAAGTAGCGCCAAAGCACAACAAGGTTCATTTACTATCAGAAACTTACTGATAGCCCCAGTTGAGGTATCTTTTACGTTTGTCTCTTCACAAGGTAAAAAAGTTATTAGCCTTAAACCTGGTGATGAATTTCATATTGACTGGCTCGATTCTATGTCCGGCAGAAGACTTTCAGGCTTTACGGTAAAAGAAAAAAATGATCAGTTTCCATCAGTAATGACGGTAGCTTTTAACACAAAAAATGAGGGAGTGTATGCTGTCGGCAATATTTCAAATATTACAAACAAACTTTTTACGTTTATTTATTCCACTCATTCAAAGTATGCTCGCGTATTTGGTGGCTACGAATATCTTACTCTGAATCTTACCTCAAACAAGCTAAACGGAAATTTTAGAAAAACATGCAATATTTTGAAAAGTCCAAGCGAGAATGAGATTCATGCCAGTTGTGAATCAAAATTTTATGCAATGAACAACAATATTTTTATAGGGATGAAAGCACTAAAACAGGCAAGTAAACTGGCAGACGGCCTGCCTTTACAGTTTGACAATTCAGAACTTCAGTGCACCATTAAACAGTTCCGAGTTTGCGACCTTTTAATGTTAACTCCAGAAGAAAAAAATAAAGATCTTCCACCGGGTAACTATCTTAACAATAGTAGCATGGCCTATTTTGATCGGCCTCACCATATTCTTCTGGCAGAAACATATCCAGATATAACAGTCATCTTTTTTGACAAGCTTGTTACAAAGCTTCGCAATATATCTTACTTCTCTTATCTTGATTTGACAGGAAAAACCTGCAAAAACATTTCTTGGAATAACGAGCATCAACTTGTGTGCAGTAAATAATCAAATCAAAAGAAATCTTCAAAAGCAATTTTGCTTCCCATTTTGGTAATTTTGCGGATGAGTTAAAAGCAGAGGGCTGGGGTGCTAAGTTGCCAGAATGAGGGTATAAGAGTCATGCTTCCATGGCTTACTTTGATAGTTGTATGCCTGTTGCAGGGTAATAGGCGCTCATGGGGAAATAAACGAAAAGGTTTAGCACCTTGGGCTCAGCAAACATCAAAATATGTGGTTTCCATGCTGGATCTAACAAAAAACAAAGATTGTGCTGATGTTATTTGCAACAACTCTGGAATACTTGAGTGTACAAAAAAAGGCAAATTTACTTATTAATGCTTTCCACTGTGAAATTTTTATAAATTGATTTTTAGAGTAAAAGGATTGTACGTTATGCCAAAAGCTAGTCGCATTCTATTGATGATTATTTTTCTTCTTCTGTTAGGAGAAAGTAGCGCCAAAGCACAACAAGGTTCATTTACTATCAGAAACTTACTGATAGCCCCAGTTGAAGTTTCCTTAACGTTTGTCTCTATTCAAGCAAGAAAAGTTATTACCCTTAAACCTAATCAGGAATTCCATATCAACTGGCTCGATTCTACATCAGGAAGAAGACTTTCAGGCTTTACTGTAAAAGAAAAAAATGATCAGTTTCCGTCAGTAATGACGGTAGCTTTTCGCGTAAGAAATGAAGGAGTATATGCCGTCGGCAATATTTCACATATTATAAACAAGCTTTTTACGTTTGTTTATTCAACTCATTCAAAGTATGCTCGTGTATTTGGTGGCTACGAATATTTTTCTCTGAATCTGACCTCAAACAAGGTATACGGAAGTTTTATAAAAACGTGCTCTCTTTTGAATAGTCCGAACGAGGATGAAATACATGCTCGTTGTCGATCGGGATCTTATGATCTCAACAGCGCTATTTTTGTAGGGGTGAAAGCACTGAAACAGGCAAGTAAATTGGCAGGTAGCCTGCCTTTACAGCTTGAAAATTCAGAAATTCGATGCGTCATTAACCGTTATGGGATTTGCGACCTTTTAATGTTAACTCCCGGAGCAAAAAAGCAGGATCTGCCACAGGGTGACTATCTTAATAATAGTAGCATGACCTATTTTGATCGGTCTCACCATATTCTTCTGGCAGAAACATATCCAGATATAAAAACCCTCTATGATGATACGCGTATTATAAAGTTTCTCAATACAACTTATTTCTCTTATCTTGATTTGACAGGAAAAACCTGCAAAAACATTTTTTGGAATAAGGAGCATCAACTTGTGTGCAGTAAATAATCAAACCAAAATGAATCTTTTCATACCTGCTCTCATATCCACAGATAGGAGCAGGAGTGCTACAGTCAGCCAATTACTCCTAATTTTCGTCCTGTCTTTTTAAACGCATCAATTGCTTTATCAATATGCTCTTTAGTGTGTACTGCTGACATTTGCGTCCTGATACGTGCCTGACCTTTTGGTACAACAGGAAAAGAAAAGCCAATCACGTAAATACCCTCTTTTAACATTTCTTCTGCAAAGTTTTTAGCTAAGGTGGCATCACCTAGCATTACAGGAATAATCGGATGATCTTTCCCTGTAAGGGTAAAACCAAGGTTTTGCATTTGTTCTCTAAAGTAAATACTATTGTCTCTAAGTTTCTGGCGTCTTTCGTGACCTGATTCCAGCATTTCAATTACTTTTACCGATCCGGCTGCAATTGTTGGGCAAAGGGTATTAGAAAACAGGTAAGGACGCGAACGATTTCGCAGCCAGTCAACCAGTTCTTTTTTTCCACTGGTATAACCACCTGAAGCTCCACCTAATGCTTTTCCCAGCGTGCCGGTAATAATGTCAACACGATTCATTACGTTACAGTACTCGTGAGTACCTCTGCCAGTTTCACCAATAAAACCTACTGCATGAGAGTCATCGAGCATTACTAACGCATTATATTTGTCGGCAAGGTCACAAATAGCGTGCAGATCAGCAATTATACCATCCATGGAGAAAACACCATCGGTAGCAATCAGCTTATAAACTGCCCCATCGGCATCAGCCTGCTTCAATTTTGCTTCTAGGTCTTCCATGCAGTTATTGTTATAACGATAACGTTTGGCTTTACACAAGCGGATGCCATCAATAATACTTGCATGATTAAGTGCATCACTGATAATTGCATCTTCAGCACCTAACAATGTTTCAAACAAACCACCATTGGCATCAAAACAAGAAGAATAAAGAATCGTGTCTTCCATACCTAAAAAATCAGAAATCTTTTTCTCAAGGGTTTTATGAATATCTTGCGTACCGCAGATAAACCGCACGGAGGCCATCCCGTATCCGTAATGAGTCAATGCTTGTTTACCTTCTTCAATCAATTCTTGAGCATTGGCTAAACCAAGATAATTATTAGCACAAAAATTTAATACATGCTTATCTGAACTGACTTCAATCAGAGCTTGTTGCTGACTGGTAATTACCCTTTCATCTTTATATAAGCCCTGTGCTTTTAGGGTTTGGATGTTCTGTTGTAAAGATTCATAAAAATTGCTGTTCATTATTATTCGCTCCTGACCATAAAGAAAAAAATAGTAGTAAAATTAGTACAAGTAGTAAATAATCAAGTATTATAAAGCTTAGAAGTATGTTGGCATTCACTTTTTTCTTTTATTTTTTTTTGCTAGGTTGTTCGACACACTAGACAACAAAAAAATATGATACTCACTCTATGATGGGCGTTACTTTTGTTATATCCTTTTATTAGCTTTATATGACACGTCTTCATGTCTTTTTGTAGTGAGTGGATTATAACATCGTTATGATGGGGTACGAATGAGATTTAAATTACTAATAACGCCAAAATGGTCGCTTCTTGTTTTCGTGCTTTTATGTCCGGCATTACTCTTTGCTGAATCATCACTGCCACCTATTCAACTTAATATCAAGCCTAGTTTAAGCCAGGCGATTGTGGCCGTTAATACAACACAGATTTTATCTAAAAATGCCTATAGTAAACTTCTTCAGAATAAGGCAACATCCCAGCTTTTTTACAAGGCTTACTTGAATGATCTCGATCCGCAACACACTTTCTTTACTCGCTCTGATATTGATACTATAAAAGCTTATAAAGATGATTTGCTCACTGATTTAAAAAGTGGTCATATTGTCCCAGGATTTATTATCTTTCAAATTTATCAGAAACGGTATAAAGAGTATTTGAATTATCAGCTGGGCATAATTAAAACCGGGCTAGATAAACTGGATCTTAAAACCGACGAAACCTTACTAGCCAACCGAGAAAAAAGCGACTGGGTTTTTGACACCAAAGCACAAAAAAAATTATGGAAAAAGCAATTGATCAACACCGTTATCAGCATGAAAATTAACGGAAAAAAGATTAAAAGCATCGAAGAACAATTAACAAGGCGCTATAAAAACCAATTAAAACAACTAAAACAAACTAAAGCTGAAGATGTATTTCAACTGTATATAAACGCCTACACCACTCTTTATGATCCACATACACAATATTTTTCTCCTGCCAAAATGAAAAATTTCAACATTGATATGAGCCTTTCACTTGAAGGTATCGGTGCTGTACTTCAATTTGACAATGGTTATACAAAAGTTGTCAGTATTGTCCCAGGAGGCCCTGCTGACAAGGCCGGTCAATTAAAGCCAGGAGATAAAATTTTAGGCGTTGCTCAAGGTGAAAAAGGTGCGTTCGAAGATGTGGTCGGCATGCGACTTGATGATGTAGTTGACCTTATCAGAGGGCCTAAAGAAAGTACTGTTCGGCTGGAAGTGATGCCAGCTTCACAAGAAGATAAAACTCGTGTTTACACCATAGTTCGCAATAAAGTTAAATTGGAAGAGCAGTCGGCTAAAGAGACAACCTTCGATGTGAAGTTGGATGATAAAAATTATAAAATCGGTGTGTTACGCATACCTACTTTTTATCTCGATTTTAAAGCAGCAATGCAAGGGTCTGTAAATTATAAAAGCACCACACGCGATGTCCGAAAATTATTAATGAATCTTAAAAAAGAAAAAGTTGATGGCATTATTATCGATCTTCGTGGTAACGGGGGTGGAGCATTACAGGAAGCCGTTAGTCTTACAAGATTGTTTATTCCGAAGGGACCTGCTGTGATTGTGAAAAATAGCCATGGAAAAATTGATTCACAACAAAACAATAATGAAAAAACTATCTACAAAGGTCCACTAGCGGTGGTCGTTAACCGATTAAGCGCTTCGGCTTCAGAAATATTTGCAGGTGCAATGCAAGATTATAATCGAGCCATTATTATCGGTGGTCGAACTTACGGTAAAGGGACGGTGCAAACTATTAAGCCTCTTAATAGCGGTCAGATTAAACTAACAATCGCAAAATTTTACCGTGTTTCAGGTCAAAGCACACAAAATAAAGGCGTGGAGCCGGATATTAAATTCCCTTCTCTGATCGATACTAAAATCATTGGAGAAAGCACGCAAAAGAATGCGCTGACTTGGGATACCATCAAACCTGGTAACTATAAGCCAGAACCCACTTTAAAAAATGCCATTAAAGTTATTAATAAAAACTTTATTCAGCAAGAAAAAACCTCGCCTTATTTTCAGTATGTCTATGCATTAAAAAAATTAAATCAGGCTTATAAAAACCAAACGTTACTGAGTCTAAATTTTGCCGAAAGAAAAAGTCAGTTTAATTCACTACAGGAAAAACAGTTAGCCATTGAAAACAAGTTGAGAAAATCAAAAGGACAAGCACCAATCAAGACCCTGAAAGAAATGGAAAAGGAACAAACACCCATCATTTTTTCCCCAAAAAAAGAGGATCCAAAAAATGATGACTATCTAAAAGAAGCCGGTGTGATTATCACAAACTATATTCATTATGAAAATAAAAATAAAAATAAAAATAAAAATAAAAAAGTAAAACATTCCAGTTGGAATTAGCTATTTAGTGCTATCCCGGCTCAATAAAATTCTGTCATTTAACTGATGGTTTTGTAAAAAAATAAGCCTTTCAAGCAACGCTAAAAAAGCAAAAGTCAGAAAACAAACAAGCCGGGAATATCTATTTTATTTTACTGATTACAAACTAGAGAGCGTCTTCACCACACTCTCCTGTTCTGATACGAATAATCTGATCCAACTCTGAAACAAAAATTTTTCCATCTCCTATTTTCCCGCTATTAGCTGCCCTTTGTACAGCTTCGATGACAAGATCTAATAAATTATCACCAACTACCATTTCTATTTTTATTTTTGGTAAAAAATCCACCACATATTCTGCCCCACGATAAAGTTCTGTATGGCCTTTTTGTCTTCCAAAGCCTTTAACTTCGGTAACAGTCATGCCATAAACCCCTACATCCCCCAGTGCTTCCCTGACACTGTCCAGCTTAAAAGGCTTAATAATTGCTGTAATTAATTTCATTCGTATAACTCCCAGAGTTTTTTAGTTCTAAAGTTACCTTGGTTCGGCATAAGAAAAGAGTTTAAAATACATAGCATGGATTCTGCCAACAATATAAAAACAAATAATTTACTACACTAAACTCTATTTTCAGCGATGTTAATCGTTTTTACCACACCTATAAACTAAAATTTGAGCGATATTGACTAGGGCTTGGTAAAAGAAAATGCACAAACGCCTACACGCTTTGTCAGATTGAAGTAGTAGGGTAATCCCCCCAGAAAATAACCGTATTTAAAAGTAGACTGTTAAGAAATGAGAAAAGAGGTCTGCGATGAAGAAGTCACGTTTTACTGAAACACAGATTATTAACATCCTGAAAGAAAGTGAAAATGGTTTGCCAGTGGCTGAAATATGTCGCAAACATGGGATGAGCGAAGCAACATTTTATAAATGGCGAGCAAAATACGGTGGTATGGATGTTTCGCTGATGAAGCAGTTTAAGACACTGGAAGAAGAAAACCGGCGTTTAAAAAAGATGTATGCTGAAGAGCGATTGAAAGCAGATATTCTTCAGGAGGCTATCGAAAAAAAGTGGTAAAGCCCTGTCAAAGAAAGGTACTGGCACAAAGGGCAGTAAACAAACGTCACATCAGTATACGAACGGCATGTTGCTGCTTTAAAATCAGTGAAACCTGCTATCGGTACAAGTCTGTACTGAGTTCAGATAATGAACTCATAGCCAATGAACTAATGCGCCTGATTAATGAACACCGCACATGGGGTTTTGGTTTGTGCTTTTTATATCTGCGTAATGTTCAAGGCTGTCCATATAATCATAAGCGGGTTTACCGTATTTATTGCGAGCTTGCATTGAATCTACGGATCAAACCTAAACGGCGATTAAAACGAGATAAGCCAGAAAGATTAGAGGTCCCTGCAAATATCAATAATTCCTGGTCAATGGACTTTATGCAGGATACACTGGCAACAGGAAAAAACTTCAGGACGTTTAATGTTCTGGATGACTGCAACCGTGAAGGTTTGGGTATTGAAGTGGATCATTCATTACCTTCTTTAAGAGTTATTCGAACGTTGGAACGTATTATGACATGGCGAGGTCAGCCATCAAGGATTCGATGCGACAATGGTCCGGAGTATATCAGTGTTGAGATACGTCAATGGGCAAAGAAAAAAGGTATTGTGCTGCAATATATTCAACCGGGCAAGCCACAACAAAATGCTTATGTGGAAAGATACAACAGAACTGTCAGACATGAATGGCTGAATCAACATTTGTTTGAATCACTGGATCACGCCAGAGAAACGGCAACACAATGGCTCTGGCAATACAACAATGAAAGGCCTAATATGGCTTTAGGCGGAATAACCCCAAAACAGAAACTTGAGCAATTGAATTCTACTTTTGAAAGCGGTTAATAATGGGGGGATTACCATGGAAAAACCGTGAATAAATGCAACACTTATCAACTATGCTGTAATTTGCAGGGACTAACCTATGTAAAAGATATAATCGGCTCAAACAGATGACATTCAAACCTTCACATAATATTAACCTGTACAGGTTAATATTATTCTTACTTAAATTATGCTTGATAAAATAAATAATAGTGGTATTATGTTTCTATCCGTAGAGAGTTTTTTATTATATTTACTGTTAACTGAGATTTGGCGACGGTTACATTTTGTTGCTTTTTAAAAAAAATGATTAAACTTACTCCATTCCTACAGCCCGATTTTATGGGTTTATCAGGTGAAATTCTAAATTATTCATAGAGCTAAATTGTAACTAAAAATACTTTGAGGTAAAAATATATGTCGACACTCAGTATGGGCGACCATTCTGTACAGGAAAATGACCAACATACTCTTGAACAAGCGCGTCTTGAGGCTTTGATTCAGCTAACCACCAGTCATAAAAAAGAAGTTCAGGGTTTGCTGTCCCAACTGGAAAGTGCCGAACGCAAAGCTAACAAACTTGAAGGTCAGGTAAAAGCACTTGATAATGAGCTTAAAGCTCACCGCGCATCCAACCCTGACAGAATGAAAAAACAGATTAAGCGATTGCAAGAACAAAATCGTGTGATGGTTGTTGAAAACAACACGCTAAAGGCAAAACAAAAGCAAATACAGCAGCAGCTACAAAGCTCGAAGTTAGAGTTAGAACGTCTTCGCAATGAGAAGAAAGACTCTGAAGAAGCTAAAGAAGCTAAAGAAGCTAAAGAAGTTAAAGAAGCTAAAGAAACTAAAGAAACTAAAGACAAGGTTGCCGAGATAGAATAGTTTATATGATCTAAAGATCAGCAATAAAAAAGCCTGAAGTTCCATTGAGTATGAAATTTGAGGCTTTTATATCTGGTTTTAATGTTTAAATAGGCAATCTTCGTATAAGGTGCTTTCGCCGTTATCGATTTTTCTTTTGCAGATAAAACAGTGCTTGTCAGCTGTTACATTAACCTGCCGTCATAGATATTTTGGTCGCACTCTACTGCCACTCTGTATTCACCTCATACAGCCAACCACCAAAGCATAGATCAGCATCTGTACGTAGCTTCCCCAACACATTTAAACCTGTCTTCTATACCATAATGAAACATAGTCAGCCCGTCGGTCTTCTTACCATTTTTTCCATATATCAAACATTGATACCTGAAATCAATACCCTTTTCTCTGATAGTTATTCAGTTAAGCAAACGAAAGCTAAAACCTGCAAAATCGACGCTTTGTCAGTATCAGCAATTCAGACTTTTTTCATTTATCTCACGACTTCTGAATATTGCTCTACCATGAAAAACTATTAGTACAGAAAGCAGCACAACAATAAACGTACTTTGAGGCTTTTTTATATTGGATATTGCCTCTAGAATCTTATTTTCCATAACTTACATGAATCAAGAAATGTCCGAAGTCTTGGTAGTAAACGATATGTTTTTTTGTGATGATTCTTAGTACACCTCCAACTTTAAGAAGTTTAATTTATCGCTTAAATTCAACTCTGTTAAATCCAATTGAATGGTGATCAAAATATTAGAATTCAGGTAAACTAATACCTTTAAATATCTCGTCTATTTCGTCCTGATGATGGCAATTCATGATAGTTTCAATCATTTTTCTATCTAAAACTCCTGTACACATTTCTATAAAGTCGAAGACAAAACCACGAAAAAAACCACCAGCACGAATACAAATCTGCGCTGTTCCCGAAGCGATAATGTGAGAAGCATCAATACAAACAAGATTTTTATCTTGTTTTTCGTTGTAAGCCATTTGGGCAATAATGCCAACACCTAAACCAAGATTAACATAAGTTTTGATCACATCAGCATCAGCTGCCGTAAAAACTATATGTGGCTGATAGCCTGCTCTTGCAAAAACATTATCAACATGTAATCTTCCACTACCACCCTGAACATAAGTAACCAGAGGATGCTTTTCAAGATCTGACAAAGTGATTTTACGGGAAAGTTTTGTCAATGCATGACCATGAGGAACTATAATAGAATATCGCCACTGGTAGCAGGGAATCATCAATAACTCACCATGTGGCTGGAGAATTGTTGAGTCTGCAGTAATAGCAAGATCAGTATTATTGTTAATCATCATGCCGATTACTTCCTCAGAACTTCCTTGATACATATGCAAAGCCACATCTGGATATTTTGATGTGAACTTTTTAATCACAGATGGCAACTTATACCGTGCGTGTACATAAGTAGTTGAGATAACTATCTTACCTTTATTTTGATTACAAAATTCCTGAGAAACCTGCTTAATAGAATCTACCATTCGCAATACTTCTCCGGCTTTCTCTATGATTTTTGTGCCGGCAGGAGTAATTTGCGTAAAATGCTTACCACTTCGAGTAAAAACCTCAACCCCAAGTTCATCTTCAAGAAGCCTTATCTGTTTACTAATACCAGGCTGAGATGTATATAAGCTTTGCGCCGTAGCAGAAACATTAAGGTTATGATGAGCTACCTCCCAAACATATCTCAATTGCTGCAGCTTCATTATATATAACTCCATAAAAACGTTTGCCAATAGCCTTCATAACACAAAGCTAAGAAATAAAATATCAGTTTCTATACACATTTGTTATAAAAATAACAATTTACTATGGCATTCAATACGAATCTTTGCCAATAATTTATAATAAATATTAGGGAAGCTTATGATTATTGATCCTGTTATCACTATTATTCTTGGTACAGCCGTAGGTTGCGCTGTAGGTCTAACCGGCATTGGAGGCGGCTCACTTATGACGCCTTTACTGCTTGTATTTGGTGTTCCCGTGCATATAGCTGTCGGAACTGACCTCTGTTATGCCGCAATAACAAAGGTTAGTGGCGTTATTGCTCACCATCGCAATAAAAATGTCAACTGGCGTATTGTGTTTATGATGGCAACAGGGAGTCTTCCAGGGGTGCTTATTGGTATCGTTCTCTTACAGTATACTGCTGATAATCGCCATTACTATGATGAAATTATTACCTATGTTTTAGGAGCAATGCTGATAATCAGTTCACTTTCTATCTTTTTTCACGGTTATTTCAAGGTTAAAGGGAATAAATTCAGCAAAAATACAGAACTAAAAACAAATGAAGTAAATAACACAAAAGGAACTATCTGCTGTATTGGTTTTGGAGTATGTACTGGCGTTTTAGTAACGTTATCTTCAGTTGGTGCCGGTGTAATAGGTACAGCCGTGTTATTCTTTGCATTTCCGGCAATGCTTGCCAAAAGAGTTATCGGAACAGAAATTGCACATGCTGTACCACTAACTCTCATAGCCAGCTTTGGACATCTTTACTTGGGAAACGTAGACTTTAAGTTGCTCTGCTATCTGGTTATTGGATCCGTGCCAGGTGTTTTTTTTAGTACCTATCTACTTAAATATCTGCCAGTAAACCTTATTAAATATATTTTAGCGACAATGCTTCTTTTTTTTGGAGTCAGATATATTTTTTTCTGATGTTTTTTCATTGGTGATGCCATGAAGAACATGTCCAGTGGTAATATCCTGCTGGTATGCAGAATCACAATGAGTTCGTTGGTCATCAAAAAAAATATCAGCATTAAAAGCTTTAAGAAACGGCCCTTTATTCAGTCCACCCAAAAAAAGTGCCTGATCCAGCCTTATATTCCAGGATCTGAGAGTCCGGATCACCCGTTCATGTGCAGGGGCTGAGCGTGCAGTTACTAGAGCTGTACGAATAGGGCAAAGATCACCACATTCGGCCTGAATTTTTTGCAGCATGCTCAAAAAAGGCTTAAACGGTCCTCCGGGTAACGGATTGTTCGCCTTACTTTTTTCGTTTTCTGCAAATGCCTGAAGCCCTTGTTCCTGGTAAATCCGCTCTGAATCATCAGAAAATAATACCGCATCACCATCAAAGGCAATTCTCAACTCATCAACATCTGATTCAGTTCGATCTGTTCTGGGCCATAATTGAGCTGCCGCTACACCGGTTGAAAGAACATCTTGCACATCCTTTCCATCGACAGAGAGAAATAAGTGACAATCAAAGGCAGAGACATAAGAGAGTGGACTTTCACCACCGCAAAAAGCTGCACGAATAATATCTAGGTCATGTTCCTTTATAGAATTAAAAACCCGTAAGCCTGTATCTGCACTATTGCGTGAAAGCAAAATCACTTCCACCTGATACTCATTAAGCATGCTATTTAGATTCAATAACCGCTGCACTATTGGCATGGCTTCACCAGGTGCCAAAGTTTGATCCTCGTTGGCAATTTGATACTTCCGGTATGCATCCAGCCCTTCACGCTCAAATACATAATGACTCTCTTCAAGGTCAAACAACGCCCTGGAAGAAATAGCAATAACGAGTTTTTTATCCAGTTTCTCTGCCATGATTATTCGCTTTTAAAAAGTGTATGTTTCCCAATATTATTCCCATAAGCCTAGCACTTGCTGACTTTATTATAAATCGCTTCATTTGGCCTGAACTGAGTTTTACTATTAATGAAATAATCGCATAAAAAGAGATAAACATTATCAAAAACACAACCTAAAATGAAACTGTAACATAAGATTATAACATAGAAGCAATCTCTGACAGTAAGCAATATAAGGAGTGCTAATCAATGAAAAAAAGCAAAAGAGATGTGACAAAAAGAGCTTTTTCCAAAGGTTATCAGTTTGGAATAAAAGGCAAATCAAAAGAACAGTGCCCTCACAGCATTCTACTTCAAAGACAGGCTTGGAATAACGGGTGGCGAGAAGGCTGGAAAGATCGAATAAAAGGGGGAAAATTATTTCCACTAACCATGAATCATGGTTAGTTATTAATATTATACTAAAGCACCTTTCAAGGGTGCTTTTTGAGTATTATCATGGTTTCATCAAACTCACGCAGAATTTCTTTAGATGGTGCTTTTGAACAAAGAGACCCTATGATAATTGCTAGGCATCCAAGCACAAATGCGGGTAGTAATTCGTACAAATGAAAAACTTGACCAAAACTTTTCAGATAAGGCCAGACAATTACCACCAATGCACCTGTAAGCACACCGCACTGAGCTCCGATTAAGTTCATTCGTTTCCAAAATAAAGAAATAAGGATAACCGGCCCAAAAGCACCGCCCAAACCGGCCCAAGCATAACTCACTAAATGCAATATTGAGCTTTTAGGAGATAACGCCATATAAAGTGCTATAAGGGATATTGCTACCACACCCAAACGACTAACCCACAGCAGCTCTTTATTGCTTGCATACGGCCTTATAAAGCGATGATAGAAGTCTTCAACAAAGGCACTTGATGAACCTAGCAATTGCGCTGAAGACGTGCTCATAGTGGCTGATAACACGGCTGCTAAAAGAACGCCTGCTACCCAAGGGTTAAACAATGTTGTTGAGAGATGAATAAAACCGGTTTCAGGATCCTTTAAGGGGCTGGAGGCAAAGAATGCCATACCGAATAAACCTGTGAACACTGCACCATATAATGCAATATTCATCCATGTCATGCAGATAAATTGCGCCTTGGGAGCTTCAGTGTGTTTTTTTATTGCCATAAAACGAACAATAATGTGGGGTTGACCAAAATACCCTAGCCCCCAAGCAAGAAACGAAATAATAGCAATCCAGGAAGTTCCATGAAATACATCAAAATAATTTGCAGATCCATGACTGCCAATAATTCGGAGGGTATTATCCAGCCCACCCAACGATTGCAGTGTAACAGCAGGCACCACTAACAAGGCAAAGAACATTAATGTTCCCTGAAAAAAATCAATCCATGAAACAGCAATAAATCCCCCAATACAGGTGTAACCAATTACAATAATTGCAGTAATAATCAACCCTGTTTCGTAAGAAACATGAAATGTTGACTGAAAGAGTAATCCCCCTGAAACGAAGCCAGCAGCACTGTAAAAAGCAAAAAAAATTAAAATTACAATAGCAGTAATCATGCGCAGCGATTTGGTAAAGTCATGAAACCTGTTTTCAAAATAAGCAGGAATTGTTAACGAATCGTTAGCCACTTCTGTGTAAACACGGAGCCTTTTTGCTACAAACTGCCAATTAAGAAACTGTCCCAATGATAACCCAATCGGAAGCCATATTTGATTCAATCCATTGAGCATTACAGCTCCCGGAAGTGCAAGTATTAACCAAGAGCTCATATCTGAAGCGCCTGCTCCAAGTGCGGTTACAGAGCCAGTTAAATTTCTCCCTCCTAGGATGTAATCAGATAAATTTTTTGTTCGTATATTGGAGTAGATTACAAAACCCACAATAACCAAAATGTAAACAACAAATGTTATTATTAATTGTTGCATGGCAAGCTTTAGACCTTTAGCGACAGTACAATAGGATTGACAACAAGAAAATGATGATCTGAAATTTAGCGATTAAATATAAAGTTCAGGGCTGAGGCAATAATAATGACCGTCAACGGCATCCACAATATAATTTCACTTACTAAGGGTAAGGGTAAGGGTATGTCCACAATTTTTACTCATAGAATCATTGATTTGAATATCATAATACAAAGAAATTCTTGAGTAAATGATAAATCTTCTTAATGATTCAGGTATTAACACTTATGTAGTTGATATTACGTAAAGAAGATATTTTTATACGATGTTTGAAATGTATAATGCGTAAAATAAGCAGACAACGATAGTATCAATAACTCTGTGTCTGCTCAGGATGAAAAACATTGTTCATATGTTCTTTATAAGGATAAAAGCCTGTTACCGGTCTGGAAAAATCTGGCTGGAACAGTCTTCTACCTGTTGCTTTTATGGATTTAAGCTATATTTGATCGTCAATGCTAAAGGAGAGATTATCAATAAACTTACACCTAAAAATGATCTAATCCATAAACCTTCAATACTTCTTGTACTGTGTGAAAAGAACCCAAAACTACTAACTCATCGTCAGAGTTCATGGTGTCAACTGAGGTCTTAACTGCTTTTTCAATGCTTGGGAATAGTGTCGATTGCTTATGGTGGTTTTGTAGCCACTCATACAATATTTCACCACTTAGTGCTATGGACTTATAATCAATGGTAGATACCTTCCATTGGTCTATTAAAGGCAATAGTGGTGATAGTGTGCTTGCATAATCTTTACCCTCTTTTATGGCAACCAGTGCTATACGTTTACCTTTGCATGGATTATCTTTTAAAATGGCAGCCAGATGCTTAGTAGCCTGTGGGTTATGGGCTACATCTAACCGTAAAGCTACTTTTTTTCCACGCTTGTTAGTCAGGGTAATATTTTGGTTACGACCACAAAGTCTGGTGTTTGCAACACCCTCGATGATTGCTGTATCTGAAATTTCAACGCCCGACATGATGATAGCCTCAACGGCGCACAATGCACTGGTTAACGGTAAAGTTGATACAGGAATATCAGTAATTATTCTGGATTTCATTTGTAAATCAAGCCCATGAAAATCCCAAGTTGCTGATCTTAGTTGAGCAGAAAAATGTTTATTTCTGTAAAATGGCATGGCTTGTTGCGATGATATTTTTTTCTGAATACTAGTTGGCACAGGGCTGTCACCATATATTACGGGAATCTCTGGTCTTATTATTCCAGCCTTTTCCGCAGCTATTTCTTCAATAGTGTTACCCAGCCACTCCTGATGGTCGAAATCCACCGTAGTTATGACGGCCACATCCGGGTCAATAACATTCATTGCATCCAGTCGGCCACCTAAACCAATCTCCAAAACAACAACATCTAAATTGCTTTGGGCAAAAATATCAAAGGAAGCCAGTGCGAAAAACTCAAAGAAAGAGATAAACGTATCTTGCCTAAACTTTTCTATACGCTCGAATGAAGCACATATTAATTCGTCCGATACCGGATCACCATTTATACGAATTCTCTCGTTGTAGCTGAATAAATGTGGTGAACATGTGGCTCCGTAGTTCAGTTTTGTTTGAGACAGCATACTTTCTAGAAATGCCACAGTACTACCTTTTCCATTAGTACCAGCGACGGTTATAACTTTTTTCGCAACAGGTTTACCTGAAGTCAATAACGGCAATACTTGTGCGATTCTATCCGTGCCGAATAACACCTGATGCTCAGGCCTACGGTTTTCTAACATTTCAAGCCATTCGTCAAGTGTGACAGGCATTGTTGTATTTCCTTATTTTTCAAAAAGTTAAGAACTTAACCCAACAATCAACCTCAACTATGTCAAGAGTCGTTGGTTTTTTTATTCGACTAACCATCAATTAAACAGATTGATTCAGTAAACGATTTTGCACATCTTTACTGCTCATAAGGCGACCTAAGATTCTTGCAACAGTCCCACGAAGATCTTTGCGGTGAACTATCATATCGACTGTTCCATGTTCAACAAGAAACTCACTGCTTTGAAAACCTTCAGGAAGTTTTTCTCGTACAGTTTGCTCAATAACGCGAGGTCCGGCAAAACCAATAGAGGCTTTCGGTTCAGCAATATTTACATCTCCAAGCATGGCATAACTGGCTGTCACTCCACCATAACAAGGGTCTGTAAGCACCGAGATAAATGGCAAACTTTTTTTCTTCATTTTCTCAATAACAGCAGAAGTTCTCGCCATCTGCATCAAAGAAAAGAGAGACTCCTGCATTCTTGCCCCACCGCTCACAGCAAAACAGACCAAAGGTAATTGGTGAATAAGGCAGTACTCTCCTGCTTTCACAAATTTTTCACCCACGGCACTACTCATAGAGCCACCCATAAAATTAAAATCAGAGGCAAGAGCAATTAGCTCAATATCTTCTACCTGCCCTTTCATACAGAGCATTGCTTCTTTTTCACCAGTGTTTTTTTGTGCCTGACTGATGCGGTCTTTGTATTTTTTACTGTCTTTAAATTTAAGGCGGTCAAGAGGCTCTATATCAACAAACAGTTCTTCATGATGCTCATTATTAAGAAATAGTTCAAGACGGCGGCGTGCTCCAAGCCTGAAATGATGATCACATTTCGGACACACTTCCATATTACGCTCAAGTTCAGGGCGATAAAGGATTGCCTCACAGCTTTTACATTTATCCCATACACCTTCTGGGACTGTACTCTTTGTGTCACCACTGATTTGTCGTGATAAAGACGGGATCAGTCTGTTTAACCAGTTACTCATTCTGATTTCTCTTGATGTGCTATTAAGATGCATCTATAGCAGAGCGCATCTCTTGAATTTGTTGCTTGATTATCGCAGGGGCGATCTTACTATCATTTTCTTCCAAGGTTTTAACCAGTACAGTCCCCACAATAACACCATCAGACACTTTACTAATCACTCTTGCCGTATTGCCGTCTCTCACACCAAAACCAACGCAAACAGGTAACTCTGTAAATTTCTTCAGATGTTCAACCCTGCGCTGAACATTAGTAATTTCAAGCCGATCTGAAGCGCCTGTAACCCCTTTAAGAGACACGCAATAGACAAAACCTGAGGCTACCTTTACCAGTTGCCTGATCCGCTCATCTGATGTATTTGGCGAAACGAGATAGATTATATCAATATTTACAGAATTTAGCATAGAAATAAGGGGCTGCGCTTCTTCAGGCGGACAGTCAACCACCAGAACCCCATCAACACGGGCCTCTGAGGCTTTTCTGGCAAATTTCTCATAACCCATGGTTTCAATAGAATTAAGATAGGCCATTAAAACAACAGGAGTTTCATCATCCTGTTCTCTGAATTTAGCCACCATAGCTAATACGTTTTTTAAAGTGACACCTCTTTCAACAGCTCTGTGGTGCGCTTTTTCTATCACAGGGCCATCTGCTACAGGGTCAGAAAACGGTACACCTACTTCCAGAACATCTGATCCTGCTTTAACCAGGATATGAAACAGATTAACAGTGTGGTTAAAATCATGGTATCCCGCAGTAATGTAGGGAATCATCGCTTTTTTATTTTGTTTTTTAATGCTCTTAAAACAAGATGTTATACGACTCATTTAACTATCCTTATAAGGTTATTCCATCGATTTCAGCAATAGTCTTTATATCTTTGTCACCCCGACCGGAAAGATTGATAATGAGAACTTCATCTTTACTCATATGCGATGCCAGTTTTGCTGAATAAGCCAAGGCATGACTACTTTCAAGTGCAGGAATAATACCTTCAATTTTTGTCAACATGCGAAAGGCATCAACAGCTTCATCATCTTTGGTATTTACATATATCACACGCCCACATTCTTTTAGCCAGGCATGTTCAGGACCTACCCCAGGGTAATCGAGTCCAGCTGAAACAGAGTGACTTTCGATAATATTACCTGCATCATCAGACATAATGTATGTTCGATTACCATGCAACACACCACAACGGCCACCATCATCACTAAGTCTACAAGCATGTTTTCCGCTAGCAACGCCTTGCCCACCGGCTTCAACACCAAACATTTTTACACTTTTGTCATTAATGAACGGGTAAAATAAGCCCATAGCATTAGAACCACCACCAACACAAGCAACAAGCGCATCAGGCAACTTTCCTGTTAACTCAAGACACTGACGCTTCGCTTCACGACCAATAATACTTTGGAAGGTGCGCACCATTTTGGGATAAGGCTTGGGGCCCACGACAGTCCCAAGTAAATAAAAAGTGTCATCAACATTTGAAACCCAGTCACGGATGGCTTCGTTAACCGCGTCTTTCAAAGTTCTCGAGCCCGAAGTAACTGGAATTACCTGTGCCCCTAATAGTTTCATTCGATAAACATTAGAGGCCTGCCGATGAATATCTTTTTCCCCCATATACACAGCACACTGTAAACCTAATCTTGCTGCAACAGTTGCCGTTGCCACGCCGTGTTGCCCTGCTCCGGTTTCAGCGATAATCCGGGTTTTACCCATTCTTTTTGCCAGCAAAGCCTGACCAATTGCATGATTAATTTTATGTGCACCAGTGTGATTTAAGTCTTCTCGTTTAAGGTATATTTTTGCACCACCAATCAGCTCAGACCAGCACCGAGCAAAATACAACGGCGAAGGACGACCTACATAGTGAGCCATATCTTCATCAAATTCTTTTTGAAAATCTGGCATTTTTATGTATTTTTCAAAAGCTTCATTTAACTCATGGACAGCCGGCATTAATGTTTCAGCAACAAACTGCCCTCCAAAGGGTCCAAAGTGTCCCCTTTCATCCGGATAAGCATACACATCTTCTGATGCTGTTGTATTAATCATGTTTAACCTTAGATATGAATTGTTTAATTAATGCTTTTGATTTAACACCACGTGAGGATTCTACGCCACTACTAACATCCAACGCAAATGGATTCACCTGTTCAATTGCACTCTCGATATTATGAGATGTCAGACCTCCGGAAAGGACGATAAAACATTTTATTTTGTCAGGAATCACTGACCAATCAAACACCTTGCCTGAACCACCATAAATCCCTGAAACTTTAGTATCCAGTAAACAGGCAAAAGCTTGTTTCCAGACCCTGATTTCAGAATTTATATTGGTGTTATTATCAACGGAAATAGCTTTCAACCAAGGAAGCGACCATTGGGAGCAAAACTCTAAAGACTCATTACCATGAAACTGTAAACCTGTTATACCAAGTGCTATTGCCTTTTCAATTTGTATTTCATCCGCATTGACAAATACACCGATAATATCTGCTTTACCTTCAACCGCATCAATAATCAGTGCTGCTTGCTCTAGGGTAACAAATCTGGGGCTTTGCTTATAAAACATAAGCCCTATGGCATCAGCGCCTTCATTTACAGCAAAACGGGCTATGTCAACATCACAAATGCCACAAATTTTTATCTTAATATAATTGTTCGTATTATCGAAAAACATGTGAATAAATCCTTTACTGTGTTTACCACTACCTCAAGCTTATATAAAGTCATACATATTATTTAAAATAATCAGCTGATAAAAGGTGACAACATCGGTGGTCCAGCAGGTTCACAAGGAAGATTAAATTTTTCAGGGTAAGTTACATCCACAAAGTATAAACCATGAGCCGGAGCTGTTACTCCTCCCGTACGACGATCTCTGGAGTTTAGAATATCTTTTGTCCACGTTGGTGATTTCTTACCTTCACCAATGGAAATGAGTACACCGACAATATTTCGAACCATATGATGCAAAAAGGCATTGGCCTGAATATCAACCATTACCAAACGTCCAAAACGTTTTACTTCAAGTCGCATAATATTTCTTTTTGCATGTCTTGCCTGACAACGTACTGTTCTATAAGCACTAAAATCGTGTTCACCAATCAAGTGCTTTCCACCTTCTTGCATTTGTTCAACATTCAAAGGGTTATGACACCAAGTTAAGCCTTTACATTCAATAGCATTTTTAACTACATGATTGGATATTATATACAAATATCTTCGACTGTAGGCTGTAAACCGTGCGTGGAATGTATTTTCTACAGGCTTAACCCAATTAACTGAAATATCATCGGGAAGATATCGGTTTGCCCCAAATACCCAGTTTCGCTCACTGCGCTCAGCTGTGGTGTCAAAGTGAATTATTTGTTTTGTTGCATGTACACCTGCATCCGTTCGTCCTGCACAAACAACCGCTATAGAGTGATTGGCCACAGTACTAAATGCTTCTTCCACTTTTGCCTGCACAGAAGAAAGCCCTGTATTTAAACGTTGCCAGCCATAATAGTTTGTTCCTTCGTAGCTGATACTTACCGCATATCGCATATTACTTCCTAACAATTTTGACACAACTCCCTAACCTTAATTCACCAAAAAAAAACCTAGTATGAGGTTTTTTTCAGAAAAAAAATAGCTGTGTTCAGCCATATTAGAATTAAGCACTTAATTAATAGATGTTATGTTCCACGCCATAAGACCTTCAAGTTCATCAAAAGCCTGTTTTAGAGCCCTCATGAAGAGTTTTGACTTCAATGCGAAGTGCTTCAGTCCATGTTTCAATGATAAATACTCCTGTTTAAACTCTTAGTAAATTGACATAAATACATGATTTCCTAATGTCAGGGTTATTTGGGATAGTGATTTTGCTAAGCCAGTATTTGATTTTATTGTCTTGTGAAAAGCTTCTGCATTCCATCGTTTTTTGTAAAGTGCTTTGATCTGTGAGCTAGTACATTGAAGATAACTACAGCTCAGATAAAGCATTGTTTAACTACTATCTTTGTTTGTAAAATAACATAATCAAATGAATCAATTCGTACAATTTGTCACCAGTCTTTGGAAGAATGCTCTCAGTGAGAAAGAAAATGCCTCACTTTATGAAGACTGTATAAACCGTCAACAATAGCAGACAGCCCTGTTGCATAAATTTTTCCGAAGAATCTGATCAGATAATCACTTTACAAATCATAAAATTGCTTGTTTATACACTGCATTGTACACTTCGCTTACCGTATAAAAACACGCCTTCGCGCGTGGTATCAGTTATTAAAATAACACTTAGACTATTATATACCTCCTTGTTATACTGAAACTTTATCTATGGTTGATTATTGGCACTTATTTAATACGATAAAATTTATTTACGCATTGTCGTGTACATAAGATAAGGGGGTTATTGGAATATATGCTTATTGATGGAGTTGATTATGGCCCACTCAGTCAGTTGCTTGGGAAGTGGATTGGTACGCGTGGGCTGGATACAGCGCCTGAGCCAGACAGAACTAAACATACCTCGTTTATTGATGAGTTGGTGTTTATGCCTTCTGGGCCCACGATTAATGCCGATAAACAGCAGCTTGTCACTGTCAGTTATCGTCATAGTGTGCGAAAGAAAGAGGACGGAAACATTTTTCATGATCAAATTGGGCATTGGTTGTATGAACCTGCAACAGGGCTGTTAATGCATTCATTATCTATTCCACGCGGTGTTTGTTTATTAGCTGGTGGTTGCATCAAACAGGAAAAGGAAGAAAATATATTTAGCGTTAGAGCCGATTCTACCAGTGACAGCTTCACTATTGCACAATCACCTTTTATGTTAGAAAAGGCATTTACCAGATCTTTTGAGATGACTATGTCTGTGACTGATAACAAAATCACTTATAAGCAGGTCACACAACTCTATATTTACGATAAAAATTTTGAGCACGTTGATAAGAGTACACTTAAGAAAGTATTGTATGATATTGATTGACAAGCTTATTGTAAAATAATCTAAAGAGAAAGTATGATATCAGGCGGTTTTTGTCTATAGATTCTGTTTTTGTATTTCATGGAATCTTTATGAAAGTTTATGCGTTTATTTTTAAAGTATTGGATATTAAAAAATCAGCTCATCAATTAATTTTGATTATGCTGAGTTTCTTACTTTTGTGTTTTTCTTTGTGGACACAAACCGCATTTGCAGAATTTTATTCAGGTAAAGACTTTCGAGAGCTGTCAGAAAATTTATATTTTCCGGTAAATAATCCTAAAGCAAAGGTATTTGTCGAAGAAGTCTTTTCTTTTGCTTGCCCTCACTGTGCTCATATTGGAACTTTATTGCCCGAATGGAAAAGAAAACTACCCTCTACAGTTCAATGGATGAGTTCTCCGGCCGTTTTTAAAAAACGTAAAAAGTGGTATCAGCCTTTTGCGAAGTTTTATTTTGCTTTGGACCATTATCACATGCTGGACGATCCTCATAAACTCCTTGTTTTTGGATGGGCTACACAATTTACACAACTAAAAAACTCTCCGCAGTCAGATGCAAATATGAGTAAAATGATGAATACTGTTTTTGGCCTAGACAAAAAAGAAATTAAAACGTTTCTTTCATCTAACGCAACTGAAGTAAAAGTGAATGAGGCTCAAAGATTGACTGATCAAATTGGTATTGATTCGATTCCTGCTTTTATAGTTTCAGGTATTAATGGACAATACATTGTAACTCGATCAATGATTAAAGATGCTGATGGCAATTTTGATCCACAAAAAATGCTGGATGTAGTGGACTATTTGGTTCAGATTGTGCAGGGAAAGATGAAATCTTTTTCCGCTGAAAAAAGATAAAAGGCAACTGAGTCATAACTTTTCAGCAAAATATAGAAAATTAAAACTTGTATTGTTACTTTTTGCTTTAAAAAAAATAGTAATGTGTTAAATTTGAAACTATAGCCTATAGTTACCATGATTAATCCTTCTTAAGGGCGTTTATTATTTTTGGGAGTGATTTTGTTATGCTGAGAATTAATGATCAAGCGCCTGATTTTACGGCAGAAACGACACAAGGAATTTTGAACTTTCACCAGTGGATTGGTGATAAATGGGCCATTTTATTTTCTCATCCGAAAGACTTTACACCTGTTTGCACAACAGAGTTAGGTTATATGGCCAAGATAGAATCAGAGTTTATCAAAAGGAACTGTAAAGTTTTGGGTTTGAGTATAGACTCTGTTGATGATCATAATAAGTGGTTGGGCGATATTGAGGAAGTCAGTGGAGTGAAAGTTGATTACCCGCTGATAGCTGATACTGATTTAAAAGTTGCCAAACTGTATGGCATGTTTGCAGCTGATGAATCCGGTACTTCATCTGAACGTTCTGCCGTGACTAATGCTACCGTAAGATCAGTATTTGTTATAGACCCTAATAAAAATATCAAACTAATAATGACTTACCCTATGACCACTGGAAGAAACTTTGATGAAGTGTTACGGGTTCTGGACTCTATGCAAATGACAGCACGTCACAAAGTTGCCACACCTGTTAACTGGAAACACGGAGAAAAAGTCATTATTGTTCCATCTGTCTCTAATGAAGAGGCAAAATCACTTTATCCTGATGGTTGGGAAACAGTTAAGCCTTATATGAGAAGAGTTAAACAACCAATGGATAATTAAATAAAATACAAGAACCTGCTTCTAACTACGGTTATGAGCATGGTTTTATATGTTGCTGTTAGAGGCGAAGTGACGAGTGATAACTAGCTATTTTGAGGAACTTCAATTCATAAACAAGATCAGAAAAGTAGCGCAATAAGAAGTTAGAAGAAAGCTTTAGTATATAATTATAACAACATGATAAAATGGACTATTGAATCATGGGACGAGGGCGATAGACACCACCCAAAAGCACAGGCGATGTTGCCCCGGTAACGCTGGGAATATTTCCTGCTTTTTGCTCCATACGATGTTTCGCCAATATTGCAAAAGCTGCTGCCTCAACATGCTCCGCCGGCATGCCCAGAGTCTCTGTAGAGGTCACTTTTATACCTTTAAGTAATAATGCTAATCGTTTCATTAGATAAAGATTATTTGATCCACCACCACAAACATAAACAGCTGAAGTATCTTCAGCAAAATTCAATATATCCCTAGCTACAATGGTTGCAGTTAATTCACACAAAGTCGCCTGAATATCAGCTGTTGAAAGCGAAGAAAACTTTTCAAGGTAATGCTTGAGCCACTGCATATTAAACAATTCTTTACCCGTACTTTTAGGAGGAGGGGTATCAAAATATGGCTCTTCTAGAAGTGCTCGCAGTAATTTTTTGCAACATATTCCACTCTCAGCCCATTCCCCATTATAATCAAAGAGTTCACTCGGCATTTCCTGTTGCACCCAACCATCCATTAAACAGTTTGCCGGACCATTATCAAACCCAGTTACAGGTTTACCTGGTCGCAAAATAGTGGTATTTGAAATGCCTCCTAGATTAACAACCACCCTAACCTCACTTGGGTGAGAAAAAAGTATCTTATGCAACAAAGGAGCCAAAGGCGCACCATCGCCACCTGCGGCCATATCCATTCGCCTGAAGTCTGAAACTACAACAATACCGGTCAGTTGCGCCAAAAGATTTGAATCGCCTATTTGTAATGTAAACGGATATTTCCCTTTTGGGTCATGATAGATAGTCTGACCATGGCAACCAATAGCTGTAATTTGATTACTGAAAAGACCCGACTTTTTTAACAATCTTTGCGTAACACTTGCATAAGACAGACCTAAACGATGATCTAATTGCCCTAAATGTTTAATGGAGCACTCAGGTGTTTGTTGCAATCTGAGTAACTCTCGATCCAAACCACCAGTAAAAGAAGCATAAACATGAGCCACCACATGACAGTCAGTTTGATTGTCACTTTTAATCAGTACAGCATCAACACCGTCTGCACTTGTACCTGACATCAAGCCAATATAATATGCCATTAACTATCACCTAACTGATCTATAACCAGGCTGCACCCCTTACTCCACTTGAGTCGCCGTGTTTTGCTTTGACTAATTTAGTGCTTAGAACACTATCTGTTGAAAAAATATATTTACTTAATAATTTTTGAACTTTGGGGTAAATCTCATCAATATTGCTCATACCACCACCTAAAATAATCATTTCAGGATCAAACAGATTAATCACAGTACCCAGTGCTCTTGCCAATTGGTCACAATACAGTTGAAAATGTAACTGTGCTAATTTATCACCCTTTCTGAAAAGCACCATTATATCTTTCGATGTAAGATCTACGTCATACTGTTGATTATAACGTTTGGCAAAAGCAGTACCAGAAAGAAAATTTTCAATACAATGCTTACGCCCACAATAACAAACCTCGGCTGAACCATCCTTTTTTTCGTCATAATCAGGTAAAGGGTTATGCCCCCACTCTCCCGCAACGCTATTGATACCTGTGATTACACGGTCATTAATCACTACTCCACCACCGACTCCTGTTCCAATAATAACACCGAAACAACTCGTCGCATCTGCTGCCACACCATCGACATATTCAGACCAAGCCAGACTATTGGCATCATTAATCAGGGATATAGATTTATTGCTAAGCTTTTCGAGATCAGATTGCAATGGCTTCCCATTCAAAATCTGTAAATTAGCATTTTTAATCAATCCACTATCACCCACTGGGGTTCCAGGGATACAAATTCCTGCTTTAAATACCTGATGACCTATTTTTTCTTCACAGCGACTTATCTGCTCTGCCATTGCCTGAAGTAACTTCTCATAAGAATCAGATGGTGTTGGTATACGATAACGATAAGCAAAAGAACCTTTTTGATCAAGGAAGGCCGTTTCCATCTTTGTGCCACCCAAGTCAATACCGATACGCATACTTCAATCCCCACTAAAAAAACATAAACGAGAAATATAATACCGGTATTTGCAGAAAATAACAGTATAGCTTGATAAGTTTATTCGCTTTTCATAACTGGTGTTATGCAAAGAAGATATTTTTATACGATCATTTAAATCCATAATACGTAAAATGAACAGACAACGTCTAAATATATACAGCGATTATCTCGTCAACTTCTTTGGTCAGGTCATAGCTACGGGTCTTTCTGCTCTACTGGACGAAGCCGTCAGTCATGACAAAATCAGTCGATTTTTGGTTGATAGCGAGTTCACATCTAAAGATCTCTAGCAGGAAGTAAAGCCTGTTATCAGAGAGATGGAGTCAACCGAGGCTGCTCTTATTGTAGACGAGACAGTTCAGAAAAAAGCATATAATGATGAAAGCGAGCTAATTTTGAAAAACTTAAATAAGTTTAATCGTATAGTTAGCAAGGTCACTTAATAAACATTTTTGGATAATGCCGTATAAATGCATGAATTCCAACTGAATAAAGTTTTAAAGCAATAAAGCCGAGAAGTGCTGAACAACACCCTATGATTATTGGTAAAAGTAATTTAATCACCAGATAACCAGACATGGCCGGCGTATAAAAAGGCATCATGCCTTCCTGTTGCAATAATAATATGAGGTTAATTAAACACCCCAAAAAACCAATCAATGGACAGATTATAATAAGGTTTCTAATAAAAGGTAATCCAATATGTATACGACGTTGCTCTTTATAAAACAACTGTTCCCACTCCTGACGGCTGAAGCCGTTTTTTTTATTCGGGTAAAGCCAGCGCTTTCGCATTTGAAATGGCTTCCACACATACCAAAGCCTCTCATAAATCAAGGTTACCAGCAGACTATTACACCCTAATACCAGCCAAAGTGACCATCCAGATATGTTAATTACTTCAGCTAATGAAAACTCAGAAAACATCATTCCACCTATACCTTGCTCTGGTTTTTAAATAAAATATTCCAACTATTTTTTTCAAGCTTAAGTAAAAAGTATTGGTGATAAATAATTAAAATCGCCTGACTTAACAATAAAAAAACGCAAAATACTATACAAAAAGACAGGGGTATTAAAGCTTTTGCAAGCACAATAGCCGTTATAGAGGAAAACATCATCGCTTTAAGAAGACTGATTACCGTAAGTAACCCACCTAATATTAATACAGCAATAATCATACGAAACAACCAGATTTCCCACCTTTTTTGGTTCTTTTTTTCGTTCGAAATATTTTCGTGAAAGGTATTTATCCATCTATCAGAAGGTTCGTAAAAACAGTTTATAATAATTTTTCCCAGAGGATTATTAAGCCGGTAGTTATCCTGTTGCTTTACTTGTCGAGACACTCTCCAACTCATTAACCCTACTTTTCCCAACCGAAATAGCGATAATATGCAGATCAGTATACCTATAAAAAATAAGGCCCATGACGCTTTGCCTTCTCCTTCCATGAGATCCGAAAAATTAGACAGATTATTTTCTTTTATTAGTACGCCACCAGCAAGCGGATCTACCGGCAATAATGATATTTTCCTTTGATTAAAGACAGAGTTTGCCTGTAAGGACAAGCCTAATCCAGGTTGTTCCTCTGCTTTAACTAAAAGTCCGGAATCATATGACTTATAAAAAAACAGATCATCAGCTATTACTGCAAAAGGACCTATAAAGAGAAAACGACGATGGGGTAAATCTCCTTCGATTTGTTCAGCACTCAACGATATATAACTCACTTTTTCAGCAAGTTGCAAAAGTGTTGTCACTTCGGTAAAAAGAACCACCAGCTTACTCATATCTACAGGATAAGTAACTTTCATTAAATCTGAGTCAGAAAGAAGCAGAGAAAGAGATGAGTCTCTGATCTGATCATAAATATCATGAACCAACTGATCAATAACCTCTTGATCTTCTGGTGATAAAAATATGGACTCTTCATCAGCATAAGAGTGCTCTTCTGGCTCGTACAACTCTGCTGTCATATCTTTCACCGGGATACTAAACCATGTGTGTGGTTGCTGCATTTTTTTGATTCGCCATGCAGTTTTTAGATGACGTAATCCATCATTATCCACTGTTTCCCAGCTTTTTTTCACTTTATTCCAGACAAATGCTCCCTCCCCTTTCTCATAAAAAGCGTAAAAAACTAGATTTCCTATCGACATAAACCTAGCCTGTTTTGACATTACAACACCTGAATTCAAAGTTATCTCATGCGATTGCATCAATAACTTTGATAGGAGTGATAATGAGGCCTTGGTACTCCAGCTTAGAGACTTTTTCTTTAATGCTTTCTTTTGAATGTTGATTTCTTTTTTCAATGGAAGAGCAACAACAGAAGGATAACTCTTAATCATCGTATCCAGTGTATTAAGAAACGAAACAATGCTTTGCCTCAGAGTGCCAGGTAATCCATTTGAAACAACAGTAGTTTGAGAAGCCTCACCAGCATGACTGACACAAGAAGCAACCAGAATAAAAAACAAGACGCAAATAGAAGATAAGCGGATCATTCCCTGAACCTGTATTATAATTTTTATAAAAAAATAATTATTTCTTTTATTATATACATAATCTCGATAAAAATGTGGATTGTATATGGTTTGTGTTTTCAGTTCTTCCTTTCTAGCCTCATTGTTTTTCTAAATCTGGTATAGTGCTAATTACTTTCATCAAGTGAAAACTGATGAGAAAGATTGGTGTGCACAAGAGTGGAAAGACTTTCACGCCAAGGGCGACACCTGATACCAAAAGTGTCTCTGAGCAATGTACAATCTAAGCAAGCATAACGCTTTTGATTAAAATTCACTTTATTATCAGGAATAATGGCTTTCCAGTTATAGGCTGTATCAGCCTTGTTTACCTCTGCTCGTATAGTTTCAGCAAGAAATGTTTCACTCACCATCTCTGATGCACTACAGTGATAGGTTCCTGATACGTTTGCATTACAATCAACTTGCCGAGAAACAGCCAAAATCACCCTTGCTACGTCCCACGCAGTTGTCGGATTACCATAACGCTCTGGATATGCAGGTAGTTGCTTGTGATGGCGCATGCAATCAAGATAAATAGTAAGACGATTACGACTACGAAAACTTATCACCCAGGAAAGCCTTAAAATAATATATGAGGAACAGTACTTCCTTACCATTTGCTCACCCTGAAGAAAGCTTGTACCTAATACATCAACTGGCATGAGCTCTTCACTTTCTTCATAGGGAGTTAGTCTTTTTCCGTTAAAGACTCTCCATGAAGAAATATGAATCAAGACACAATTATTCGCTTCACAGCTTCTTGCAAGTGTTTGCACTGCATCTCTGTTTAAAGAAAAACAAACCGAAGGCTCTATTTCAGCCCTTGAGGGAGAACGATATCCTGCTGTATTAACAACAATAGTTGGCTTATATTTTTTCAAAGTAGCTTTAATTGTCTCTTCCTTGGTGATATCAAGCTCATCCCTAGTAGGAGCCACATAAGGAATATGATTCCACACAAGAAGCTGACACAACTCAGCACCTATTTGTCCCTTACGACCAATTACTAATAATTTCATTATGTATTACTATTCCTTTCTGTTATTCATTCTTCTTGAACCTCTTACATGCTATTTTAAGACCCAAGGAAATCTGTTTAGTTAATATAAAAAAGGAAATTTTAGTGATACCAAATCCGACAGTTTTTGTAATAATTAACAAAAACTCAGGAACATAGTATCAGACTTGCTATTTACAACAAGACTTCAAGTTTTTTTTGCTTTAATGCATGCATTATAAAAACCAATAGAAAACAGTGCGTAAAAAACTGTAGTAAACAAGATTATAAAGGCAATGTCCAGAATATACCTATTCAACTTCAGGCTTTTTTTCAATGTAGATATAGGCAATAAGGTCGATGATAAGATCCACCATAAAGTTGTTTTTTGAGTGATGCCTTAAAAGCCCAAACTGAATAATATTTTAAACTGATTATTGATGGTCTCAATGATCAATCGCCCTCGGAGCAGTATAATGTCAAAGAGTGTGAGCATTTTGCGCTTCATGTTTTTCTTCTAGGTAGTGATAAGTTCGACCCCGTATTTATCAAGCTGCTATAGCCTGAAGTAACTGCACAACAATTGTCATGATTTCGCTTAAGATTAGCCGAAATACAGGCTGCCCAGCGTGGCAAAAATATGAGGAAGCGCACCAGCAAAAGAATGTAACAAATCACAGGTCTAGTAGTTCGTGACCGATATAAAGGGCATAGGATCAGCATGCTGAAAAATCTGATAACCAAGTAGAAGCAGCCTTGTCGCGGGCGTCATTAAAAAGAAGAAGTATTAGTTTGTGCCGATGCATTCAAGTCTCATGAAACATTGGTAAAAAAGCTAAATTTTGAGCTAAAACTTCTGGAGAATTCAAAAAGTAAGCATGTGCGGGAAGGTATTTTTCATATTCAGCAAGTGAATGCATGGCATAGTCATCTGAAGCAATAGATTTCAGGAATTATTCATGGCATTACCTCACGTTATATGCCTCTTTATTTAGACTGTCGTCGTATTGTAACAGAGCATATATCCCTTACACTGCAAAGGAGGGAAGATAATATTGTCGTTCACTGGAAATATCAACAGTTGAACACAGCATAGCTCGGTAATCCCCCCAGAAAACTCAGCCTGAGTAAAGTAGTAACCATTGCTATTTCATCTATCCATCTATCACTACTTCAGGATGCCACGTCAGGTTAAATTAAAATTTGTAGAGAACACTGGCAATTAGTTTTTTATCTGTGTGTTTAAATGTGCTGAGTATTTTACTGTTGTAATCGAGAATATAACTTATTTTTAAGTACAAAGGGCCAATAATCGAAGTTTCTAACGACGTTTCAGAGTGAACTTTGTTGTTTTCTGAGCTTGTGTCAAGTGATAATAGCTGGGTAAAATCTGTTAGAGCGGTAATTTTCCATATATATGTGCTTGCAATTCTTCCAGCCATACCTGACTGTTTTTGATTTAAGCTAGTTTTATTGTGGCTATATCCTGCACCGGCTTCCATCGAAAGAAAATTTATGGGTCCATTTAGCCATTTATAACCGTAACCTACTGTTGCCAGAGACTGAAAATCGTAACCTGAAAATTGGTTTTTATCATAACTCAGACGCCCAAATATATACTTTGTTTCACTCAGAATATAGTCAAACTGATTGGAGACCTGATATTCTTCAACGGTACGCTGTTTATTGGTATATTGATTATCTGCTTGAAGCGCTAAAGTGTTTTGCCAACTGGAGTAATTATATATGAGATTTAATACTGCATGAAGTGTTTCACTGTTCGTATTGCCTGATTGGTTGCTGTACCCCAATTCAAACTGTCCTTTCCATGGGTTTGTTTTTACAGATAGAGGAGCTTTTTTGGATAAAGATTCAACAGAGCCCTGAGCTTCTATGGTCTGTAAAAAAACAAGCCCCGCAGAAAAAAACACTAATGTTAAGAATGATTTTAGCACCATTATTCTAAGCCTCGTAATACTACTGAGATTTCAGGGTTATCATTCAAGCCTAATCATATAAATATATTTTAAAAAGGCGTGTGTAAAAAATACTCAAATGAATTCAGGCTACATGCAGTTTCACATATGTGTAACCTGGGGTTTTTAGCGCGTGGGAAAATGCCCAGGTAATCCCCCCAGAAAATAACCGTATTTAAAAGTAGACTGTTAAGAAATGAGAAAAGAGGTCTGCGATGAAGAAGTCACGTTTTACTGAAACACAGATTATTAACATCCTGAAAGAAAGTGAAAATGGTTTGCCAGTGGCTGAAATATGTCGCAAACAAGGGATGAGCGAAGCAACATTTTATAAATGGCGAGCAAAATACGGTGGTATGGATGTTTCGCTGATGAAGCAGTTTAAGACACTGGAAGAAGAAAACCGGCGTTTAAAAAAGATGTATGTTGAAGAGCGATTGAAAGCAGATATTCTTCAGGAGGCTATCGAAAAAAAGTGGTAAAGCCCTGTCAAAGAAAGGTACTGGCACAAAGGGCAGTAAACAAACGTCACATCAGTATACGAACGGCATGTTGCTGCTTTAAAATCAGTGAAACCTGCTATCGGTACAAGTCTGTACTGAGTTCAGATAATGAACTCATAGCCAATGAACTAATGCGCCTGACTAATGAACACCGCACATGGGGTTTTGGTTTGTGCTTTTTATATCTGCGTAATGTTCAAGGCTGTCCATATAATCATAAGCGGGTTTACCGTATTTATTGCGAGCTTGCATTGAATCTACGGATCAAACCTAAACGGCGATTAAAACGAGATAAGCCAGAAAGATTAGAGGTCCCTGCAAATATCAATAATTCCTGGTCAATGGACTTTATGCAGGATACACTGGCAACAGGAAAAAACTTCAGGACGTTTAATGTTCTGGATGACTGCAACCGTGAAGGTTTGGGTATTGAAGTGGATCATTCATTACCTTCTTTAAGAGTTATTCGAACGTTGGAACGTATTATGACATGGCGAGGTCAGCCATCAAGGATTCGATGCGACAATGGTCCGGAGTATATCAGTATTGAGATACGTCAATGGGCAAAGAAAAAAGGTATTGTGCTGCAATATATTCAACCGGGCAAGCCACAACAAAATGCTTATGTGGAAAGATACAACAGAACTGTCAGACATGAATGGCTGAATCAACATTTGTTTGAATCACTGGATCACGCCAGAGAAACGGCAACACAATGGCTCTGGCAATACAACAATGAAAGGCCTAATATGGCTTTAGGCGGAATAACCCCAAAACAGAAACTTGAGCAATTGAATTCTACTTTTGAAAGCGGTTAATAATGGGGGGATTACCCCCACATTTATATATTCATGCCTAGATACTGGGTTAGTGCGGTGACAAAAAGACTTTACAGTAGTTTAAATCAAAAACAGATGGATTGGTATCACTAATCTCTTTCAATATGAAATGAGCCTGACGCTTTCAAGTCTATCGTTGATGAGAAAGGCAAAGAAAGAAAAAGGAGGACCTTTACAAAAACATGATGATTCTTTTCAGCAAGTTCCTCTGCATCACCAACAGCAAGCAGTATCTGAAAGAAGGAGTGAGGCTCGAAAAACTCAAAGCACAAGCAACATAAATGAGCGATAAAAAACAGAAGAATATTTACAGACTGCCAGAGAGGCATTAATTAAAACCATGTTTGAACGAAAGACCTGAAAGCACTGAAAGCACTGAAAGCACTGAAAGCACTGAAAGCACTGAAAGCACTGATTCAGTGTCGTTCAGGCTCATTTTAGGTTTGGAAAATACTTTCGTCAACCGCATTAATGAGATAAAGGACTTTTATGTTGTCCTTATTGCCTTGATGGACAGTATTAATACGAATGAAACTGGGTTTTTCTTCTTGTGCAGGCTTTTGCGTGGTTGCCTTATGTTTCGCGCATTAAGTGTTTACTATACTGGCGATCAATAACAATTGCAGCACTCATCACCCCACTCACATTAGTAGCTGTTCTTCCCATATCCACTAATGAATCAATGCCCTGAACTAATGCCAGTACACCAAAAGGCAAGCCTAATGTTGACAAGGTAACGGACGCAGCAACAAATGCTGTACCCGGAATACCTGATAACCCTAACGATGCAATCGAATTAACAATCATAATCATTAAATAACTCTCCCATGTTATTGGGTAATGCGACACCGTCATTGCTATAGTCACAAGCACTGCCGGAAATACACCAGCACAGGCATTCATTCCCATTGAAGCGCCCATAGTAGGTGCAAAAGAGGCAATATCCTGATGCACATTCATTTTATTGCGAAGAACTGATTGAGTAACAGGTAGCGCACCCAGACTTGATTGCGTCGTGAAAGCAACCAGAAGTGCCTGATAAACTCCTTTAAAATAAGCAACAGGTGTAATTCCTTGCGTCCATACCAACAACACTTGCATTACTAAAACCAAAATCATTGAAAGGTACATGACAAATACATAATTTAACATAGTCATCAGCGTTGCTTTGCCTGTGGTAATAAAAACAAGACCTAATAAAGCCATCACGCCATAAGGAGTCAATGCAATAACGAAGCGCGCTAACTGTTTGGATACTTCAAAACCGGACTGCATAAAATTTTCAAATGAAGAAACATCTGCTAATTTACGCTTTTTAACAACAAAAGCTGCACAACCAAATAAGACAGCAAAGATAGCCAGCGCTGCCGCATTGCCATTTACCATATCCTTAACAGGATTAGATGGCAACAGGCCTATTAATGTCTGAGCCAGAGTACCCACTTTATGTGGTGCCTCGACACCGGCCGGAATAATTGCATTCTCACCTAAATGCATTAAGCTCGCTACCAGCATACCTATACCTGCTGAAATGGCGGTCATTAAAAGTAATAAAACAATAAAACGGACGGCGGATTTACCGAACTCTGCAACTTCTCTTTGGCTAAGGCTTAAAATGGCACTAATTAAAGAAGTGAAAATCAAAGGAATGACAATCATCTTCAGCAATGCAATATATGCATCACCCACAAAACTTAATAACTGCATAAACCCGTATTTTTTACTTTCACAAGGAAGTAAAAAATGCCCGAGAAAACCAATAATTATGCCCAAAAACAGAGCGATAAGAACTCGTTTTGTAAAAGAAACTTCCCGCCATTGCAAATAAATCAACAATAAAAAAAAGATCAAACTTAAAAGCGTTAAAAGCAAACTATGAGCTGTACATTGAAACACGACCACAAACCCCTTAAAAAATATAAAACTCAAAACATAAAACTCAAAACATAAAACTTAAAACTTAAAACATAAAACTTAAAAAGTTTTAGTGCTAAATTTGAATCAGGAATAGTATCAACAATACAAAGCTGTATGGCGTAACTTGAAAACAAAAAAGAGTACTAATCTATAATATAGCGTCAGCATAATTGACTTTCTCCATTCACTCATTTTTCAGAACCTTTCCTTAAAAAGGACGCAACTTGACCCAAAAAAACAAAAACAAAAACAAAAACAAAAACAAAAAAACTTATTGATAACAATAATTATTCTCATTTATTAAAAATAAATCATCTTAAACATGAACGATGCGTAAGTCCACTTATTCTTTAATAATATATACGATCAATCCTTCAGATACTTTTATGCAATAATTGCTCTGTACTCACTAAGCTCCGTATAGACATCGCTGACTTTTTGGCCATTCAGGTTTAAATCTAATCTTTTGCAGAGTCTCCACATCTGGTATCTATTACGTTTGTGCTGTATCTAGCGGGCAATGAAAATCACTATCAGGGTATCCATATTTTTTGTTTTTCGATCCTGAAGCTTCACGAAGTAAAGCGTTGTAAACGACGCATTAATTTGAGAGTGAATTGCCTCTTTCTTCAGCGACGGACAGTAAGTTAAGCCGGTATTCTGTCAGGCATAACAAAAGATATACTCAATCTAAAAAAATACTCTGCACTTGATAATCAGTGTTTTAGCTTCCCGTGCTATATCCGCACTGAACAGAAGTACGTATTTTCCCCTGACACAAAGCATGATTACTCGAGTGGGCAGGATAATCCAGTGTTTGTCGGATATCTAGATTATAGGTAGTGTTAGGCTGAAGGTCGATAATACTGACTGAAGAGAACACAAGGCCATGCTCACTAGCCACTGTTTTACCATTATGAAACTTGGCCAGACCTTCCGTCCTTTTGCCGTTTTTTTCCATAAAGCTGGCATCAATAACTGTAATCAGTGTTCTTTTCCCTGCTAATTTCTAACTAAGAAAAGGAAGTGAAAGTCTGTAATAAAGTCGACGATTCTCCGATACCAACGACTCAGACGTTTTTCGCTCATCTAACAGTAGAGGCTCATATTTCTGAACATTGCTTTATCCTGAAACCCACCAACACATCATCAACACAGATAGTAGTACTGCAACAAACGTTCTTTGTGGTTTTATTATACTGGGCATTGCTTTCATAATATTTTTTACTGTGTCTTCCATGAGTTATCTTCTGTCTTGAATTGAAACGCTTACAGATAATACTCATGGAGTTCAATTAGTCAAAAACTGTCTAAAGTATTAATTTAAAGTTACTTTGAAATAACTGCAGTTGGAGTTTGATTGTACGAATTATGATCATAATTTACCTTGTATTTATCTGCATTCGATCTCAAATCTGAAAATAACCCAGTTTGTACATAAACTGGGCCATGTGGACCAATTATTTTCCTTTGGGTAAACAGATTGCCACTAACGGTGAAAATTATTTTCCCTTTGCCATCCATGAAATTCATCTCAACGGTGGCTGTAGCATTACCTGTTTCATTACCACTGCTAAGTGGATTTAAAATATCGTTGAAACAAAAATCTCCTTTTGTATAAAAGCCTCCGGCCATACCGTTATAGAAAAATGAAAGAGTTTTTTTGTAGCTATGGTCATATACTTCAGTTCCACTCTTTACACCAACATCTACACCGACACTACTGATAGAACCAATAGCATTTTGTGCAATTCTTACATTAAACCCATTACAGGCAAAGGTTACGCAAGATGCAACAGCTAATAACCCTGTAGTCATAAAGACAACCATTGTTCGTAATACATTCATTATTATCTACCTTATATAAAAAATTAAGTATTAATTGTTAAATAATTTAATGACATCTACGGAAGAATTAACCTATTTCTACTATCTTCCAGGATATTCACTTAATAAAACAACGTGAAATAACTCGGATAATCTGGCTAACTATTACACCAAAACTGTCAAATGAATTTTAAGCTACATAAATACCCTGTCATTTAGATAAAAATAAAGATCATTTTTGTACCAATAAAGGAAGCCTTATTACAAATATCCGAGTAAGCGTGTAATTGCGATCCAAAAGACACCACGCATCTTATTGTAAAAACAACCTTAAATATAAGCTACCTAAACACAAGTGACTGAGCTTTCACTGATTTTATCAGTCTTAGGCTAACCAAAATTTTCAGAGTCAAACTACATCCAGGGTGCAAGCCCTCGGAATTTTTCTTCGTTAAAGCTCATGGTATTTAAAATTTCATGGTTTGGCATTGTTATTGAATAAATAAGTAACACTTAAATACACAAATAAAAAAGACAAACAAACACAACTGCCTATATCACACTGATTGTTTTATCATTTCAGGTTCCTTTCATTATTAGTCATAATGTTAAGTAGGGTAGGTTGACAACTACATATTAACCATACGTATAAACCATTTCTTTCATGTTGAAAAAATTAATATCCTATTACTAGTCGCTAGTTTTATTTTTTTGATAATTAAAGATAAATTTTTTTTATCCTTCCTGAATTTAATTAGGTAATCAGCAACAAATTCGCAGCAGTATACATCCATTAGTACGTATCTAATGTTCAGAGCTTCAGCTTCAGCCTCAGCGTAACTCCCACTATCAAATCATACTTACTATATCTTGCATGAGTTATCTTTTGTTCCCATTGTTAAACTAAGAGATGATATTCAAGGAAGATAATGAGGCAAAAACTGTCCGGAGTATTGACAAAACCAACTTTAAAATAACACGACCTTTTCAAGACATACTGATTCAGTATATTACATTGTTTTTCTGTTAAATTTAGCTATTTTTTCACGGGAATGTTGTATTAACAAATACTATTTTTTCTTATCATTTGCAGTTAACATCCTAGCTGGTTTAGAATGCTGCGTCTGATTTAAAAAAATCAAAACAGCCATGATTTTTTTAATATTTACAGTAATAAAAACGGCTGCACATCTGCTTATGGAGAGGCCATGTTCAAAGTCAGTGATGCATTTGATGCCAACTACCTAAAAAAAGAGCATGATTCCTTATGGGAAGGTGTCTCTTGCGCATTTCAAATTGATGAAGACTGTTACATTCAACAACTTATTGATAGCGAAAAAGCCTGTAAAGATAAGTTAAATGAAATTGAGATAATAACCGAAAGATCAACCAAACTCATAGAAAGCATTCGAACTGACAGAAATGCCTCCAGCATGATTGACTCTCTCATGCAGCAATACAGTTTAAATACTGATGAAGGAGTTTTGCTAATGTGTCTGGCAGAAGCATTAATCCGTGTACCGGACAAAGAAACAGGAAGCTCCTTTATTCGCGATCGCCTCACTAGGGCAGACTGGAGCAAGCATCTTAAAAAGAGTGATTCACTATTTGTAAATGCCTCCACTTGGGGACTGCTCATCAGTGGCAAGGTATTAAACCACTTACAAAAAAACAATTCTGGTGCCATTTGGAACCGATTAACGGGCAGGCTTAGCGAACCCGTAATACGTACTGTAATAGAACAGGCGATGAAGGTACTTGGCAATCATTTCGTTCTCGGACAAACAATCAACTCAGCTTTAAACAATGGCGGTTCTTACAGACAAAAAGGCTATACCTATTCTTTTGACATGCTGGGGGAAGCCGCATTAACCATGGACGATGCCCTCCAATATAAAAAATCATACTGCGAGGCAATTAAAACCATCGGAAACAGTAATAAGCATCTCAAAAATGTTGAACCTGCAAGCATTTCCATCAAACTATCAGCGCTTCACCCCCGTTACGAAAAAGCACACGAACAACGTGTTATGGATGAGTTAGGAAAAACTATTAATGAACTTATCCTTATGGGGAAAAAATATAATGTTGGCATAACAATCGACGCAGAAGAAGTAGACCGGCTTGAAATTTCCCTTAAACTCTTTGAACAGGCATACACTAATGCAGATTGTGCAGGCTGGGGGATGTTTGGCTTGGTGGTACAGGCATATTCTAATCGGGCGCTAGTAGTGCTCACCTGGTTAAGAGCTTTAGCTAAAAAGCATGAAGATAAAATTCCCGTTAGACTAGTCAAAGGGGCCTACTGGGATAGTGAAATCAAACATGCTCAGCAGTTGGGAGAAAAGTCCTACCCCGTATTCACCCGCAAGGAATCGACCGATCTTTCCTATCTGGTGTGTGCAAGGTTTTTGTTGAAAAACGATACAAACTGTTATATTTATCCGCAGTTTGCATCACATAACCCGCAAACGGTTGCAAGCGTACTGGAAATGGCCAGTGGTACCAGTAATTTTGAATTGCAGCGACTACACGGTATGGGTGATGCCCTTTATGATCAACTCATTGAGAAAGAACATATTTGTGTACGAATTTATGCGCCGGTCGGCAATCATAAAGACCTCCTTCCTTATCTGGTTCGGCGCCTGCTTGAAAATGGCGCCAACACTTCATTTGTGCACCGGCTTGCCGATGCTAATGCACCCGTTTCTGAGCTGGTTCGTCATCCATTACAGATCATTGAATCAAAAAACACCTTACATAACCCACGCATTGCTTTACCTGAACATATTTTTTCAGATAGAAAAAATTCTTCAGGAATAAACATTGCCATTGAAAATCAATGGCAGTTATTATTTAACGGAGTCCGTCAAAACATGAAAAGTAGTTGGACATTTGGGCCCATGATTAACGGCCACAACCATACCATAGGCAAAGCGCATCAGGTAGTAAACCCTGCAAATAATGAAGACAGTCCAGGCACCACTTTCTGGGCTGATAACAATCAGGTTGAAGCAGCCCTGAGTATCGCTCATACAGGGTTTGCCGGATGGAATAAAACACCGGTAGAAAAGCGTGCAGAAGTGTTAAATAACCTAGCCAATTTACTAGAATCCAACCGAAATGAGCTTATAGCACTGTGTCAGTGTGAAGCAGGAAAAACAGTAAAGGATAGTATTGATGAAATTCGTGAGGCTGTAGATTTTTGTCGTTACTACGCACTACAGGCTATCAAATTATTATCGAAACCTCAAATCATGCAAGGACCTACAGGTGAAATCAATGAACTTTCCATGCAGGGCAGAGGAGTATTTCTCTGTATAAGTCCCTGGAACTTCCCTTTAGCAATCTTCCTCGGACAAATCACTGCAGCTTTAGCTACCGGTAATACTGTGCTGGCAAAACCGGCTGAGCAAACATCACTGATTGCGGGCAGAGCGGTTGAATTAGCATGGGAGGCCGGTATTCCCTGTGATACTCTCCAACTGTTGACTGGCAGTGGTGCCACCATTGGCAAACAACTTTTATCAGATGAGCGTCTGGCAGGAGTTTGCTTTACCGGTTCAACAGATACAGCCATGATCATCAATCGCCAGCTGGCTGAACGCAATGGATCTATTATTCCCTTTATTGCTGAAACCGGTGGACAAAATGCCATGATAGTTGATTCCACCGCTCTGCCTGAACAAATAGTGCAGGACGCAGTGCTCTCAGCATTTGCTAGTGCTGGACAACGCTGTTCCGCATTGCGGGTGATGTATGTTCAAGAAGACATTGCCAGCAGGGTAATAAATATACTTAAAGGTGCCATGCTAGAATTAGTTATAGGCAAGCCTTCTGACCGGGCAACCGATGTTGGCCCTGTCATAGACAAGGAAGCTGTAACAGCACTTCAGGCTCATATTGACCTTATGGAAAAAGAGGCTGAGTTAATTATGCGCACACCCATCACAAAGGCATATGATAAAGGATTTTATATAGCCCCTGTAGCTTTTAAAATCAAAACTATTTCACAACTTACAAAAGAGAACTTTGGCCCTGTATTGCATGTCATCACCTTTCCTGCTGATAAACTTGACATGGTTATCGATGACATAAATGCAACTGGCTTTGGTTTAACACTGGGTATCCATTCACGCAACGAAACAGTTTTTGAATACATTGCAGACAGAATTAATGCAGGCAATATTTATGTTAACCGTAACCAAATAGGTGCTGTTGTTGGCGTACAACCTTTCGGAGGTATGGGGCTCTCCGGTACAGGACCTAAAGCCGGTGGGCCGCATTATTTGTATCGTTTTGTCGTAGAAAAACATCGCAGCATAAATACAACAGCTATTGGTGGTAATGCAACACTAATGGCTCAAAGCAGTGGAGAAATGATCCGGTGACATCTGCTACACCTAATGTTTCTCTAGTAAATTAATTATTGAAGCGTGAAAAAAACAGCTGTTTTCTCTGCCATTTTTGCTCTTAAATGGGTAGCATACGCTACCCAAATCTGAAAGGTATTTTGCATGAAATACATATCAACAATAGTCAAAAGTATATTTTAGAATCAATTAATTTATAAAGTACCTGTGCTATAATTTTTAACTAGGATAAGTCTACCTGATCCGGTAATGCGCATAGCTGAAGCGCTTTTTTTCTTACTATTAGAAGATATAAATATTTGCTTTTCGGATGAAATATTTGGTTCGCTTGATGTTTCTAATGGTGTTAGCTGGGTATATGATCTGGGCATTTCGCTACCGATTTGACTTATCATAGTAGTCTGACTTGTAACCTCATCTTTTAAGTTGGTTTGAAAATTTTCATCCCCTAAAGAAGTATCATGTAATGTCATCGGAGAAACAGTAGGTTGTTCACTAACGTTGGTGGATGCACCGCTTTGTTTATACTTTTCAGTCAATAAAGACAAAGGGCCCGAATTTTCAAAAACAGTAGTTGCATCAGTTCCAATAGGCGGTGATTTTAACTCTATCTGCAATTCATGCACATCCCTATGATAAATTTCTGAAGGAAATCGACGAAGAAATGCTTTTTGTACACCATTGATCATACCAAAAAGTGCTGTAGTCACCGAAACAGCAGTCAAAGCCAAAGATATATAACTTAGTATTGCTAACTCTTCATCAATCATTGCTTCTCTTAATTTCTCTGGATGGCTGATACTAGCCACGGATGCTCCGTAAATGGCCGTATTAAATACTCCGGATATAGTCCCTGTGATTGATGACGTAATAATAAAAGTCGTAGTTGCACATTCTAGGCCGTGAGAGAAAAGCCACATAGAAACAGGTCCCACAAATAACCCCATTCCAATGGCTGAAACACTGCTGACTATTCCAAAGGAGCTATTTGCAATTGCAAGATTGCGATTTTCCGGACGAGCTGTACTGGCAATTTGCAGAGAGCCTGCTGCTGTACCTGCTATTGCACTGGCAACTGCGCTTGTTCCTGCTGTTATAGAATTAAAACCTGTAAGGGTTAACCCCATACTGGAAGGCAAAACCACAGAAACTACCGGAAGCAGTGCTGCAGAAGCTAATGCTGCCACAATACCTATCCCGCCCAGGGTATAGGAAAGCCATTTTGGGATGTGTCCGGTAGGGTCGGTGTTCATGACAGGGTTATTGCTGCCAAAACCATAACCATCAATAATTTTAAACGGGCTGTAACTGTCATGGCTCATAAAGTGACGATAAACCGGATTATACGCCCGTAAACCACCTCCCAGAAACTGATACCCTGTGGCCGGATCATTCATCTGTTTATCAAACCCCGGCGAATGATTCTTCCACCAAGGTTTCTGCTCACTGAGATGAAGTCTCGTCGCAAGCGCCTGATGAGCATTTGCCAGACGGTCATAACTCATTCCGTAGGGGCTGTAAACATAGTCATTTCTTCGCCTTCCCTCTGCCCCAAAGGTGCTGATTACATCCCCCTTATAGTCATGGGTATACCAGCGGGTAATGGCTCCATCCTCACTATGAGCTACACCAAATTCTACGCTGATATGCTGATGGTGAAAACTATCATTTTGCACCTGAGCCGTAATAGTATTACCTTGATACAGCATATACAGTGGTGACTGCAAAGCGTTACCTTTGGCATCAAAAGGCTGTTCTTCCACTTGGTGACCACTGCTGTCATAGGTATAGCGGGCCTTCTCTCCGGTTAGGGAAGAAGTAAAACTGTCCTGCTGTCCGAAGGCATTATAGTGAATGGTGTTACCATCAGCATCTTTTATAACTCGCCCTAAAACATCATAAGTTATGGTTTGTGGTGGCTCACTAATCCCGCTGTTTTGCCACTGGCGACTGAAAGATGTCATCTGATGCGGGTCGTAACGATATCTCAAGGAACCCGAGCCGGAAGCTGGGTTACCTGTGGTATAGGCGTAATGCACAATCTTTGTGGATTTTTTACCCTCTTTGTCCAGCAGTTTTTCGGTAACACTCTGAATGTTATTCCAGTGATCAAACGTATATTTCTGAGATAAAATAATGAGCGGTTTTGTGTTTGCACTACCAACCAGATCAGTATCCCTTGGACAGAGCAAACTAAGTGCATTTGCTTTACCTGTGGCACTACAGGTCATACGGGTGAGATCATTGGTGTCTCTATCATAAGTATACGACTGAGTAGCGCTGGCATTACCCTCAACTCTGGTCATCCCAATGATATTTCGGGTTTCGGTGTCATAGTTGTATTTCAGGGATTCGAGCAGTACACCTGCTCGCCTGTCAGTGGTTTTTTTTAATAAATTTAGCGGGTCATAGGTAAATGTTCGAGTCACTCCCATGCCGTTAGTTATTTCTGTTGGTCGGTTGAAATAGTCATCGTACCGAGTACTTGTTAAAACGGTAGCTTTGCGTTGCCCCGGAAGAAAAACTGACGTTTTGATTGGCCGTCCTAAAACATCATGGGTTGTCACAAAAACATTGCCGGCAAGGTCAGTGCGCCTTACCGGTTTATTATAGCGGTCATAAACAATGCTCTCAGTTCCGACAGGGTAATAAATGCCAGCCATGGTTTTAAAGGTGACCGGAGTGCTACGGGTAATTTTAATGAGTTGCCCTGTATTTTCATCAAAGCTGTAGTGCACATGACTGATGGCATCTTCTTTATCTGTGAGCTTCCATGTTACCGGATCATAAGTGTATTTTACGTACAACACACCATCAATAGCTGCACCTGTCTGCCCGATACTACTGTATGTATAAGTGAAGATGTGCCCTTTTGGGGCATTTTTCGTGGCAGGTGTTATCATACTAAGCAACCGGCCATCAGCATCGTAGTGATATGTTATCCGGTTACCATGTTCATCCTCCTGCCAGGCAAGGTTTCCCTCTCGATCATAACCCCGCTCTCCTAGAGAATGACAAATATTACTGCCGGAGGGTTGCACACACCGGGACGTTTTTTTACCAAACACATTAAATGTATCGTGAATCATACTGCCATTCGGTGCTGTCACAGCCACCAGACGTCCACGTCTCCAGGTCCAGTGTGTGGTCGCTCCGTTAGGCTGGGTTTGCGCAATGCGTCGACCATTACCATCATAGGTGGTAACAACACGCGTTAACCACGCTCGGTCTTTGATAGCTGCACGAATAAAAGCAGACAAACCATGTTTGCCCACCAACGGCATCAGCCCATAACTTTTTGTGGTATGCAGTGAAGAGGAAGGCTTAAGCTGATCTTCTACCCCTTGTAGCTGATGTTGTAGAAAATCGTTATAGACAGGTTTACCATTCAGTTTCAGCGACGGAATCAGAGAAAAGGTATACTGTCCTACCGGCTTTCCCAGTATATTGGATTGAATGACAGTCAAAATTGTACCCGTTTTCTCCTGTGATTTTGCATGTGACCACCCAGTGGCTACCTGATAATCGATCAGCCACATTGCCGGATCATTACGCACAGTAAATTTGATTACCCCATCAGGAGTTTTCTTCCATACTTGGCGGTTTAACGCGTCGTAACCATAAGTGGTGGTCAATGCAATAGTTTTTCCCGGCGTTGAGCTATCCGGATCGGCGGCATGATACACGGTTCGTGTGGCAGGCTTACCCGCTACGGTATAGGTGGTTTTGCTGTCAGGAATCCAGTTTGACAAACCTTCCATACCCGCTTTGCTCTCAGACTTGAATCGGTGCCATGCAGAAAGAATTTTTCTGTTTTTGCCTGTGCCTGCATATACAATCTTTTGTTGAGTGCCATCCGGAGCTGTTCTCACCACCGCTTGCTCTCGGTCTGTATTAATATAACTCCAAGTCACCGTCTGCGGGCGACCACCTGTCAAAGGAGTAATCACCTCTTTCACTGGTCGTTGCCAGACATCATAGGTTTTGATTGAGTGAAGATTTTTTAGCGTATCATCACTGGCCAGCTTTACGCCACTGACCAGCGAATACACCGATGTACCCAGCGAAAAGCTATTTCCATCAGCCATGCTCCGACCAACATGCAATTGCGCCTTTGCTTCCCTGATACTCTCCGGTGATGTTGCAGATAAAACGGCCATTGTTGTCTTGCGCGTATGAGTTTCAGGCGTGAGTGTCGTGGTGACATTAATGGTCACTTTATCCTGTGTCTGTCTGGCAGCGACCGGCATTTTTATCAACTCTGGTAACAGACCATCAACTCGATATTTACGAGAAGTATCTGCTATCTTAGTCAGAGTAAGCTGGGTCAGTTGCCCGTAGGTAAGGCTATTTTGCTCATGATTGTACTGATAGTCTGTCCGAGTGCCAATCTGTGATGGCATCAGTTCCGGCAGAGCTACACCCGGCTTCAGACCGGCAACACTGTCCAACGGCAAAGTACCCTCTGTTTTAGCTTTTACCTGCCATTGCCCCGCCAGTGCCGACGTGTCTTCTCCTGTCGCATTGTCAGACACCTGAACATCGGCTTGCAATGATTTTCGGTGTTTTAACAACTGCTGATAAGTACGAAGTTTATCCTTATAAACCGCTGCTACTGGTAGCCGAGTGTAGTCATACACAACCTCCGTTGCTGGAGCGGGATCAGCAGTGACGGCAAAATCATGATAAGGTGCACTGCCGAGCGGAGTGTGTGCAGCAGGAAGCATCAGTACCTTCTCTGGCAAAGTCACCTGTGGCCATAAAGGATCCATAACCGGACAGTGCTGATCACCTTTCACTGGACAATACTGAGTAAACACCTGGCGACCATAGGCGTCTTCCTGCCAGATAACCTGCCCTTTATCATTATAGCGTTTTTGTTGAACCACTTTTGCAGGGGCGGTGGTATCTTCATTGCCACGGGCTGTGAGAAAATAGAGTGTTTTACTGTTTTGTTGTGGCAAAGAATAAGTAGCTGGTAATCTGGCAAAGGTGGTACCCCTCCACGGCGTATAGGTAATGTCATTGCCGGCTATTTTGGTATGATACACATCATCCCGTTGTACCATAGTCAGCGGCAGATGATACTTGTTATACGTGGTTTCGGTAGTTGTAAAACCATTGTCCTGTACAACCGTATAGGTATAGCTGTCAGCTCGGTCCATCAGATTGTCTTTGCCCGGCGCAGAACTCACTCCCGCTTGGTAACCTGTATAATTATGTAGATCACCTGTCCCTCGACTATAGCGATACCACAAATGTTTGACCGGCAACGATTTTCTGACTGCCTGAGGCGGAATGGTAATCTGTTCTGTTACGACTGGAATATAACGGTTGCTGAACCCTGCAGGTAAACCCCGTGGCTGATCGGAAGAAGAACCCGATTCCTGATTATACAAAAAAATATCCTGCTGACCAGAGGGTTCAGTGACCTGTTGTAATAACCAAGGACGATTTCCCCGTACATCATAATCAAAACGCATTTCAGTCGACTGAGAGCTATTGTTTACGCCATGGCTAGACAACGAGGGCATAGACAAAGACTTCAACATGGGAGACCCTTTCACATCAAACAGATGTAGTACCAATGTTTGCTGACCATGAATAGTCACATCCCTGCCCTGATAAGTTAAATGCACTCCGTCGTAAAGACAGGTATTACTGCCTGTTTTATGTATATCGTTATCTGTCAGTGGATGCGCACAGATATAAAGCAAACGACGTATGGTGTCTTTTGATCCATTACGGTCATAGTAGAACCATACCCGCTGACCATCCCGACCTTCTTCCCAGTCTTCATAACCGTGAAAAATATGTTCACGAATACCGGTAGCCATGGCAATAAGCCAGTTACCGGGTGTGCCGGTAATGACAACATCCTTCAATTTATGGCGAAGAGGTCGCCAAACAGTTTTTCCATCACTGTTCCGAACAGACTCCATGGTAAAACCATGGCCATCTCCAGTGGTGATATCAGTAGTTTTATGACCTGCAATTTCAGTAGTTGACGGATGTTCTACACCTAAATTAAAAGTCCAGTTAGACCCCAACCCCAAAGCATCTGACCCCGGTTCGAAAGAACCACCTGAATAAGACAGGCTCAAATCTCGCCTGCCCTGACCCTCGTCATAGAGCACGCTGGCAACGGGCATGGAAAAAGCCGAACTGCCGGTACGGGGGTTCACCGAAGCATCAACAGCACTATGAAAGTTATTGGCATTAGAAGGAAGCGCACTTTGTCCGTCAGCCAGAACAGATAGCCCAGTTATGGGAGAAACCGGCAACTGAGGGTGGTTAGGTAATCGCCACGCCTGCCCACGCCGAGATAACCTGGAAGAGACAGATCCCACAGGACCTGAAAAAGAAGTTTTACCCGCTGATACAGAAGAAACCTTCACTCCATGCTCTGTCGTAAAACTCCTATTTTGCGTTGCCCAAACGATTTGCTCAAAGGGTAGTAAAAATGCAGGAATGAAAGTTAAGGAAAGAAAAAACTTAGCAACATAATGAAACACAAAACGAACCAAATTACACACCAAGATCACCTATCTTTTACCAAGTACACAAGCAATGTTTACGACACTCAACGATCACAAAACCGACTCGTACTCACCCGTCCGGCAATAACAATATAATAAAACCATTAGTTGCTGAATCGAAAAAATAAATAGGTAAAAGATGCAAAAGCACAAGCATAAATAGCATAATAATCTGCAGTATCGATACTTCGGACAGTTTTTAATTCATTGTCTTTCATGAGTATTATCTGTTAGTTCAACAACAAGAACAGAAGAAAACCCATGAAAGACGCAGCAAAATTAATGAGTCATAGCAAGATTTCAAGGCATAACACAAAACCATAAAACATAAAAATAGCACAATAAAAAGTTAGACGATGGTTTTTGTATTAATCCCCCTTACCATCTAGTCGAGACTATGGTCATGATACTACCAAATCAGCTCACTTTTGGCACAGTTCGACTTTTTTTGAACGGTATCATCCATAGATAAAACTGCCTCGACAGACTCTACCTACCTGATAACCGGTTTTATACTTTGTTAGCTAGGAAACTACTAATTTTGTCATGGCTAACCGTTTCATCCAGCAAAGTAGAAAGCCACATGGCCGTTAACTAATCAAAAGATTTGATGGGGTAATAGCTGTATAAACAAAAGAACTGTCTATTTATTTAATTTATTCTATACAATTATTGGCGTATAAATTAAGTTGTTCACGTCATATCAGAAAATAATAAAAGCCTAAAAAAGAATTTCAGTCTATTATATGGACATATTGAAATCGACGTAAACGATGAAACGATGCAAAAGAAATACACTAAAAAATTTAACGAGTGCTTAAAACTATGTTTCATTCACATTGCATACATAAACATTTAAAAAATTTTGTTTTTTGTTTAGCCATTTGTATAGGCATAACATGCTCCATTTTACCCTGCAAAGTTCATGCCAAAGCAGGAGCGAATATACTCCTTAAAAACAACTGCCCCTACTCTGTTGGCTTTCTTTTTGACAACAACTCACTGTCAGCCATAAATCAGGTCATGAATGTCAACCCCTATCAAACGGTTCAGGCTGGTTATTTTTCTGAAAGCAGGCAAGGAGTTCAGGTAACACATGGCGGTCAAATTATTGGCTTGCTGAATTTCAAGTTACACAGCAATTTGTTAGAAAACCATTTGGACACTAACAATATCAGTGGTGCCATCTCTATTGATCATGAAAGAATGAAATGGAATAACTTATGGTACGGTACGCCATCATTCACAATCACAGCCTGCCCAACTCACATTAACACAAAAGAGAGCGATATATTATCAGGTATTCAGCGAATACTTATTTTTGGCGATAGCATAAGCGATAAGGGTACTCTTTATCGTGTCTCCAAAGGAATTATACCAAAGAGTCCTCCTTATTACGATGGGGTGTTTTCCAATGGTGATTCATGGGCTATTTTGTTACAAAATGAATTAAAAGGTCAAATTAATGTAAGTAATTATTCCATTGGTGGTGCGACAGCAGTACTACACGTCGGGGCATATCTACCTTACTCTATAAAGGGAGAGTATGAGGCATATAATGCCAACAGTCACATAAAAGGATTTGAAAGTGGCAGTCAGCAGCTTGCTTTTATTTTTATGGGTGCAAACGATTATGCTACTGTAAGCAAAAACATATCCGAATCAAATATGCAGAAATTAACAAGTGATGTTATTGGAAATATACAGTGGCTGATAAATAACCTAGTTAAAAAAGGACTTAAAAAAATAGTAGTAGTCAATCTGCCAATGCTTAATTATACATTAGAGTCCAGTCAGGACCTACATAATGATAAGGCTACTGCTCGGTTAACACAATTACATAATGAAAAATTAAAAACACTGATTGAAAATAATAAGAAGCTACCTCAATATCGTGGCGAAAAATTTTATTACGTTGATATTGGACAAGTATTTACAGACCTAGTAACACATACACAAAAATTCGATCAAACCTATCACTTACAAATTAATAAGGTCAAATCTTCGTGCTGGAATGGAGGTTATACTGCAAACTTAAAAGACACACCAAGCCCAGCTCAAAGCGACATTTTTAATATACTCAGCTTATTACCAGATAATGCTGATACTCGCTTATCATCTGCAAAAAAAACCAGTAAAACAAAACCCTGCAGCGATCCTGAGCATTATCTTTTTTGGGATCGGCTTCACCCCACAGCTCAAGTGCATGCTGCTTTATACTCTATTATAAAAAAACAGCTCAATGTAAAGACCGTTTACGATCTTAGTAGGTCTCCTGCATTAAAAGTTGAGCAGTAACCAGTAGGCGCTATTTGGAAAGAACAGTTGATAAACTATAACGCTTTGGTATTGCAAGAGACATAATCACAAAAGCCTGTGATGAATTCTAATGCTTTTTATCAACTGCTATAATCTCGTTCACTGAACGACAATTATCATAAAATCATTTTCTTTTGAAGAAAGTACTGCTGGACTATATTCCAAAACGTTTTGACTATTTGTGGCCCATTTTGGGATCTACGGTATTAGGGCAACAGCTTAATCGGTTGCAACCAAATGTATACATTTATGGTCTCAGTCACATTAATGTAGCTACAATGCAAAACGGGACGAAATTAAATACATCAATAATTGTTTTGGATACCCCAATGAACAAACTCAGTCAGCATTATCAAAGGTAAACCCTACTGCCTAATTCATTTAAATTCATCCGAGAGCGGTTCTTATCGCCATTGGGGAGAACGGTCACAGGCATTGAACGAGAACAAGAAAGTGCCGAATATGGAGCGATCCGGTTTAAGATGGATGGTCAAACGGTTTTGTTTCGTCAAGCCAAACACACACCGAAGAAAATCGGTCAGTTTGTTACGCTTTGGAAACGTTCGACACCGGACAGTGAAATTGCGCCGTTTGACCGAGTTGACGGCATCGATCGAGTGATCATTTTTGCCGATGAACAATCTCGTTTTGGCGTGTTTGTGTTTCAGTCCCAGTTGCTTATTAAAAAGGACATTTTTTCAGAGCAATCGAAAGGGTATAAACGTGCGTTCAGGGTATATGTTCCTTGGACTGAGCCTGTGGCAGCACAAGCGAAGCGATCTAAAACCTAGCAATGCGCTCACTTTGTGGAACTCACCAACTCTGAATCTGGGCGGGCTCAGTTAAATCAGGTGCTTGAATCATGTTGAGTTGCCCTTGGCGAGTAGAACGCATGCCTGTCATTGAGGACTCAAACTCGGTGTGTCTGATGATGCGAGTCGATGAGGCGAGATTTGGCGACATGCGTCAAGCGCACCTTGATATCCAGTTTCCAGAACAAATTATTAAAGCAGCGTGTAGTCGGCAGATTGAATTTTTTGCCGGCCGCTTATTGGCTAAGGTAGCATTCATGAAGCTCGGTTGTGTTCAAACCTTTGCTTCGGTTGGGAATCACCGAGAACCAATGTTTCCTTTCTGTTATACAGGTAATATTATTTATGTGCAGAACTGTTCTGGCAAGGGTAGACCAGAACAGTAATCTGGGCTTACATTGAGCAGTATTAATTTTAGGGTAACTGCACATTGGAGGCACTACCAAAAAAGGATTAAGTTTTTACACTTAATCCTTTAGCAGACCAATTGATCAGAATGGTTTTTTTATTTTGCTAACGCACTTTGGGCAATTTCAGCAATCTTCACAAAAGCATCTTTATCATGCACTGCAATATCAGCCAGTATTTTACGATCAATTTCTACTGAAGCCAACTTTAAACCATTAATAAAACGACTATATGACATTCCACACTGACGGGATGCTGCATTAATGCGAGCAATCCATAAAGCACGAAACTGACGCTTACGCTGACGACGGTCACGGTAAGCATACTGACCTGCTTTGATAACAGCCTGCTTGGCTACACGAAAAACACGGGAACGTGCTCCATAGTAACCTTTAGCCTGCTTTAATACTTTTTTGTGGCGACGGTGTGCAACCACACCACGTTTTACACGAGCCATACTAACAAATCTCCTTTAACTGAGTTTTCATAAAAACGAAATGATGATGCTTACTTACCAAGCATACGAGCAACCAATGGCTTATCTGCAGCACTTACTGCATGTACACCACGAAGCTGACGCTTACGTTTGGTTGTCATTTTCGTTAGAATGTGACTCTTAAAGGCGTTTTTACGCTTAAAGCCATTAGCCGTTTTCTTGAAACGTTTGGCAGCACCACTTTTGGTTTTCATCTTTGGCATTATAAAAATACTCCGCATTTATGCGCTCCATATTTATCATTAAATGGTCGCATTATGAATAAAAAAACCGATCAGAAATAAGGTTTATGACCGAGTTACTTCTTTTTTTTGGGACCAAAAATCATAATGAGCTGACGGCCTTCCATTTTTGGACGCTGTTCCACAATACCGTATTCTTCGAGGTCTGCTTCGACCCGCCTAAACAGCACCATGCCCAGCTCTTGGTGAGCCATCTCTCTTCCACGGTATCGCAGAGACACCTTGGCTTTGTTCCCATCTTCAAGGAAACGTATCAGGTTGCGTAGTTTTACCTGATAATCCCCTTCTTCTGTTCCAGGACGGAACTTGACTTCCTTTACCTGCATCTGCACTTGCTTTTTCTTGGCAAGTACTTTTTGCTTCTTTTGCTCGTACTGATATTTGCCATAGTCCATTACCTTACACACAGGTGGTTCTGCATTACCACCCAACTGTACCAAGTCAAGACCTGACTCCTGTGCATTAATTAATGCTTCCTGTAAGGAAACAATACCAACCTGGCTTCCTTCAGCATTGATAAGGCGAACTTCCCGCGCACGAATGTTTTCATTAATAGGTGCGGCCACTGGGCGACGGTCGCGTGGACTAGAGCGTCTGATTGTTGTGACTCCTCAATGATAATTAAACTAAATGCGACCAAGCGAGCTAATCTCAGCAGTTAACTGGTCACAAAACTGATTAAGGGATATTGCCCCGTAATCTTTGCCAGCGCATGTTCGAACTGCAATTTGATTGCTAACTACTTCCTTATCACCGACAATGAGCATATAAGGAATTTTTTCTAACGTACGCTGTCGAATTTTATAGCTGATCTTTTCATTTCTCAAGTCAGAAAAGACCCTAAAACCTAAATTATTAAGCTTTTCTTCAACTTTTCTCACATAATCTGCCTGACTATCGGTAATATTCATCACAACAACCTGTTGTGGCGCAAGCCATACAGGTAGCTTACCTTCGTAATGCTCTATCAGAATTCCAATAAAACGCTCAAAGGAACCAAGTAGCGCTCGATGCAACATCACAGGCGTTTTACGATCACCCTGATCATCAATATATTCAGCCCCGAGTCGCCCCGGCATGGAAAAGTCGACCTGCATTGTACCACATTGCCAGACTCTGCCAAGACAATCTTTTAAAGAAAATTCAATTTTCGGTCCATAAAAGGCTCCCTCACCTGATAACCTCTGCCATTCAATTCCATGAGAATCAAGAGCATCCGCCAATGCTTTTTCTGCTTTATCCCAAACCTCATCAGAGCCTACGCGCTTTTCAGGACGCGTTGAAAGTTTATATAAAAGACTTTCTTTCCCAAAACCAAAATCACTATATACTTCATGTAGCATATCAATAAAACTACCTACTTCTTTAAGTATATAATTTTCTTCCACAAAAATATGAGCATCATCCTGGGTAAATCCTCTCACTCTCATGAGTCCATGCAGAGAACCAGAGGGCTCATTTCGATAACATGACCCAAATTCAGCCAAACGTAAAGGCAAGTCTTTGTAGCTACGCAACCCTTGATTAAAGACCTGTACGTGGCATGGACAATTCATAGGTTTAACGGCATACTTACGTTCATCAGACACTACCGTAAACATATCATCAGCAAACTTATCAGCATGTCCTGACTTTTGCCACAATGAATAGTCCACTAGCTGTGGTGTGTTTATTTCCTGATAACCATGCTCTTGTTGTTTTTTGCGCATATAATCTTGAACCACCCGATAAATAGTCCAGCCCTTCGGATGCCAAAAAACCTGGCCTGGAGCCTCTTCCTGCAAATGAAATAAGTCAAGTTGTCTGGCCAGCCTCCTATGATCTCTTTTTTCCGCTTCCTCAATACGTTTTATATACGATTTCAGATCCTTTTTATCAGCCCATGCCGTACCATATATCCTGGTTAACATAGTATTTTTGCTGTCGCCACGCCAATAGGCACCTGCAAATTTTGTCAGGGTGAAAACTTTGAGAAATCGGGTATTCGGCACATGCGGACCACGACACATGTCCATGTACTCCTGATGATAATATAATCCAACCTCTTTCACTGAGTTATCAAGACCATCAATAATTTCAACTTTATAAGGTTCATTTTTTTCTTCAAAGATTTTTCTGGCTGTTTTAACTGGCGTCCACTTTTTTACTACATCGTAATTTTGGGAAATCAAAGACTTCATACGCTCTTCAAGTGCTTTTAAATCTTCAGGTGTAAAGGGTGTTGAAGTTTCTATATCATAATAGAAGCCATCTTCAATCACAGGACCTATTGCCATTTTAGTATCAGGACGAATTTGCTTAACAGCATGACCAATTAAATGAGCGCAGGAGTGACGAATGATATCAAGCCCTTCCTGATCCTTTGGCGTTATCAGCGAAAGAGTGGAGTTTTCATAAATAGTTTCACAGGCATCCATAAGTTCACCATTGACTTTTCCTGCCAATGTTGCCCTTGCAAGTCCTGGACCAATATCCTGGGCGATTTCCATTATGGTAACAGGGTTTGCAAATTTTCGTATACTACCATCTGGCAAAGTGATAACAGGCATAATAAACATCCTTTAATATTTCAGTGGCAACCCATACTGTAAGTTGCATCATGTAAAACCACCAACCCCTACCATAGACTGGTCGGTCATAAGGCTCATATAACTCATACCAAGAATTACAGATTACGGAAAAATAGTATCAGTAAACGCAGAATAGTTGCAAACCAAATCTTCTCACATCTTTTTTTTATAATTCAATCGCCAACGATGACACAAGCTTATATCAAAGCCTGCTGAATCGTAGCTGAAAAAAAGATTTTGGTATTATACATTTGCTATGAACAAAATACTTCAGATACTTTTACTCAGCTACGCAACAATAGCCCTGTACTCACCAAGCTCCGTATAGACATCGCAGGATTTTTAGCCATTCAAGTTTAAATTTAACTTTTTAAAAATCTGTGTATCAGATATTGGT